>CAWGCQ010000005.1:0-243120 GCA_963821165.1 uncultured Acidobacteriaceae bacterium | reverse complement strand
GAACGAATAGATGAGTTTTTGTAATGACGTTTCTGGCTAACAATACGCCTGGTCAGGGAAGCTGATTGTTTGGCGGTACGCCCGCAGGGTGCTCGCGTTGACAGTTGAGATGGTGGACACGCTGCGAGGCTCATCGACGTCCGGCGAGGCACGCGTGGGCTTTGTTCAGGATTTCACGGACAATGTCCTGACACTTGCAATCCAACGGTTCAGCGCCCTCTATCCGCTTGTCAAACTTCCTGTAGTCGTTTCATCTGCAGGCTTATAGCGGACGGCGTGAGGCTCAGCTGTTGGGATGCACGACCGAATCCTCCCGGGTCCTGTGAGATCACCAGGGTACGGAGACTGTCGAGGCTGATGTTGCTCAGAATCACAGTTAAACCAATCTCATTGGTTACTCCAGAATTACTCACATTTATTAACACGTGAACACTATTACTCTGTTCATAACGCCAGAATGCGAAGCCATTGAGAAAGAACGAAAGTGTACAAATCAGTGCAGTGCTTTCATCCTGTATGGTGTCACAGCCCTGTTCGGGGCGATCTTCGTTCCACTGCTGATGACGCAGACCTTCCGTGCCAAGTCAGCAGGCGATCGCAGGCCCTTGCTGGCGACGTGGAGACCGGACAAATATGCTGAGGAAATGGCTCGCTTGCTTCATTGTCATTGCAGTCGTGTGCACATGCGTGGTTCCCGGTCGGGCCGATGAGGGACTATGGACCTTCGACCATTTCCCTTCGGCCCGAGTCAAAGCGCTTTACGGTGCGACCGTTGATCAGGCCTGGCTTGGCCACGTCATGCGTTCGGCAGTTTATTTATCCAACGGCTGTTCGGCCTCTATCGTGAGTGCAGCCGGTCTTGTTCTGACTAACAACCATTGCGTGACTGAGTGCACCCAAGAGATCTCCAATACAGGCAGTGACCATTTCACGAGCGGCTTCATAGCCGATGACTGGCGCGAGGAGAAACGGTGTAGCAACCTCAGTGCCCTGGTAATTCTTTCTACCTCGGATGTCACACAAAGAATGATTCAGGCAGGTAAGGGCCTAGATGCGGCCCATCGGTTACAAGCACAAGCAAGCGTAAGCAAGGAGATTGAGGCGAGTGCTTGCGCCGGTGATTCTCACACACTCTGCCGAGTAACAAAGTTCTATAGCGGCGCACAGTATCAGCTGTTCAGGTATCGCAAGTTCGAGGATGTACGCCTTACATTTTCACCGGGTACCACGATGTCGATGTTCGGTGATGGCGAGGATGTGCCTCGAAAATTGGACGTAGCCCTGCTCCGCCTTTACAACAACAACGAGCCGGCGGTGACTCAGGAGCACCTGAAATGGAACAGCTCGGCACCCTCGGCCGGAGAGGTTGTGTTCGTTATGGGATTTCCACGCATCAGCGAACGACAGCTTACCGCCAGTCAGCTTCAGACAGAACGAGATTTCTCGTTGCCAGTAGAGATCGGGCAACGTGATGAACTCAATAAACGACTGGCGCAATTCGATCAGAAAAGCAGAGAAAACAGAGATGCCGGAGAGTACGCCCTTTCTGATTCGTTGAATCATACTCAATACATTAAGGTACTGGAGAGGGCACTCCAAAACGACGGCTTTGTTGATCAAAAGTTGAAAGAAGAGGCCGGCTTCTGTGTTGAGTACCCTGCGCTGCAGACGCAGTTGGCGGTGATCGTGGATGCTGAGAAGGCCCGGCGCGTGCAGGCTTTGCCTCGTCAGTTTTTGGTTAGCGGCCCCTTCTATGACGGCGCATCGTCCCGACTATTTAGTTATGCACGTACCCTTGTACGAGGTGCTCTTGAAAGGGCGAAGCCTGCTTCTGAGCGGATGCCGGGATACACCGATGCCGACCTTCGCGAAAAAGAGCAGGAACTCTTCGCTAAGCAGAGCGTGTATGCGCCGCTCGAACGTCTGATACTGAATTTTTGGGTGGATGAGGCGCAGCGCTTGCTGCCCAGCAACGATTCCACGTTGAAGCTCCTGCTGGACGGACGAACAGCACAGGATGTTGCGCGGAGTCTCTCGGAGTCTAGGCTGGGTGACGTTGCCTTCCGGAAGCGGCTTTGGGAGGGTGGACTTTCATCAGTTCAGAATTCAGATGACCCGATGATCCGATACGTTCTCCGAACTGAACCGGCAGCACAGATGCTGCAAGCCAAATGGCAGGCGAACGTCGTAGAGCCGGAAGATCAAGCGGCTGCCGCGATCGCGACAGCCCGCTTGAGGATGGATCAGGCAAATATTTATCCGGATGCCAACCGGACACTTCGTCTGAGTTTTGGAAAAATCGATGGATTTCGTCAGGGCGGAAGATACATAGAACCCTTTACAACGATCAGCTCTCTCTTCAAGAACGTCGCAGGTGCAGACACTCATCAGATCGACTCGCGATGGGCCGCTGCGAGGAGCCGACTGAACGGCGCAACCGTGTTGAACATGTTCACCACAAACGACGGAATCAACGGCAATTCCGGCTCAGCGCTTCTCAACGCTCAAGGAGAGGTGATAGGTGTTTTTTATGGGGGGAACAGCTACGCGTCGGCCGGAGACTACGGGTATGACCCGAAGCATAACCGCGCGCTTGCTGTGTCCGCAGCTGCCGTAAACGAGGCATTAGTTCGCGTATACGGGGCACAGAGCTTGACCACTGAGCTGGCGGCGGGAAGGCCATGACTTACGCCAGTGCGTACTGAGTGAGCAAGCGTCAATGGGTATTACCCGAGACGGAGACGGGAGATATGTACCATGGCCGAGCACGTGCCCTTGCACCGGCAACGCAATCGGTTCTGCTGTGCCCCGGTTCGGAGGTGCCTAACCGCGTTGCCCATGAAAGGCACTCACTTCGACCGAAAAAGGCTATGCCGCTCGGCCCAATGTAGCACCCGCAGTTCCACGGATATACCTTGAAAAAGTTTCTTATGAACAGACTCTCGGAATGGATTTCATGGCCGATCTTCATTGTCGGAGCGATCGTCACCGTGCTTCTGTCGCTGAGCGTGCATGCCGTAATGCTCCAGGGGTTACATGTTCCATACCCGTACAACTTTCCCCACTCAGGCTGGGCGAGAGTGCCGGATGGAATTCTCTCCGCATTTGGAGCCATCTATCTCTCCACGCATCTTCCGCAAAGCATTCGGAAACAGAGCTTAGCCCTTCGCTGCGCGCTCGTGTTCGCTTTACTTGCGACCATTCATGAGACGTTCTTTCGTGCCCCATTCATGGAGTTCATCAATCTCAGCAACTTCACGCTTTACCCCTTCCTCGACAACATACCAAAGCTGATTCCGTTGGCCGTCATCGCGATAGGCGTGGAAAGCTGGACCAGCCACGAGCCTAGCTTCAGGGCTAACCTCACAGCCGCCGTTCTGCTCGCCATAGTCGCCGGCCTCCTCGTGAGGCCATTCGCCAACTACGCGTTTGCGGGAGTCATGCACTTCACAGAAGCGCGGGAAGGCCATCAACGGTATGGTCTTCCCTACGACTGGCACATTCTTCTGCCCGCCTACCTCACCTTCTTGGAGCCGTTCCTCGCTGTTCTTGTAATCGGCCGAGCGATCCGTGATGGCCTTCCTCCAGAGTCTCTCACCCGATTCGGCATCACGGCGACCCTCATCCTCGCACTGAAAGGTCCAGTGTTTGCTCCGCTCATAAACATCCATTATGCGAACACGGCTCCTCTCACGGCTGTACTCAGCTACGCGCAGTTCACCTTTGAGACGATGGCACTGGCAATTCTCACAGCAGCTACCCTACACTTTGCGTCCCATGCTGTTAAAGACGCCAACTCAGCCCTAACTCAACCCCCAGCCTAATCCCGTCGGTTGCTCCCGGGACTTTAGTTAAGCGGGTTGGAGCACTTGGATATGATGCTGACGGCCCGACGAGTGTGTCACACGTTCGCGAGGAAATCAGAAGTCGGTTGCTCCGTTCAGTTCTGTTACGTAGGCTGTCGAGCGCGGCGATTAGAAGGTTCGCGGTTGATCCGCGAGGAAGGTTGGAAACACCAGATGGCATTTCGAGGCGCAATATTACTTGCAACTGTTTCGTACTTTGTTGGCACTCCCTTAGCGGCATCAGGCGTGATCGTCAGCCCAGTGAAATGGTCGCCAGGAATGCTGCAGGCGCAACAACAGAGCGGCCCACAGCTAAAAGTGGACGAAACGACCACAACCCTAATTGAAAGAGTGGGTGAACCGGCTCAAGACGATATCGAAACTTTCAAGAAGGCAGGGATGCAAGACGTCACGCTGCACATTCTTACGGCCGAAGAACGCATGGCGGTGGAGGCTGCATTAGCTTCGTTACCTGCGCTTAACAAGCGTATTCTGAAGCAACACCTGCATAAACTTGCCTTCGTTGACGGCATTCCAGGAGAAGGTACTGGACTCACTTCTCCCAGTGCTAAAAAAGGCCTCTCCAACATAACGCTGCGCGCGAGTGTTATCAACGAGTCGCTTACAACGTTTTTGACCAACAAGGAGCGTCGTGTTTACAAACCAGACGGCTCGGGACTGACCATCTCCGTTACGGGTACGGGCACAAATGCTCTCAGCTATGTCTTGTTGCATGAGTCGACGCATGTCGTTGATGTTAGTTGCGGTGTCACCACCAATCCGCGTAGCAAGTTTGTTCAGGGCATTTGGACAGGCCACTCAACTCTGGCTCCATCGATCGCAGCGATTACACCAAAGACATACTTCCGCGGTGCTGATCAGCTTCCAATCGCAAAGGCCTCAGACGTGTATGACGCTTTAGCGCAAACCCCATTTGTGAGTTTGTACGCGACGGCATCACGACAAGAAGATCTGGCGGAGCTTGTCGCATGGTACGAGATCTATACGCAGGACGGCGGAAATCTGATTATCGCGCTGAAAGACGCCGGGGGGAAGATTGTACAGGAATGGCATCCTTTGAGCTTCCCTAAGGTGCGGGAGCGTTTTTCCGATGTAGAGAAGTTTCTAGGGTCGCAACTGCAGTGTGGCAATCCGACTTAGGCAACGGTACCTTCACGAGAAATGAATCATCTGAGCTGAAATGGGGTTTGGAGGCGCAGTTTCGAGACGTTCAGTTCGATGGCAACAATGCGCCGATAGAGTCTCAGGATGAAGTCTCGTTCACATGGGCGGAGGCGGCTGATCGCCACGCTACCATGACGTCTGCTGACGAGCCGTCGACTCACTACCTGGGCTTAAGGATCGACGGTTCTAGATGAGTGCTCGGGCTGGACGAGAACGTAGGTAAGTGCCGACCGACTCCTCTGTGATTTCAGCGAACCGCGTCGCGTTCGGAGCCCGAAGACCGCGTCTGCGATGAAGCGCGATGGGGATATTTCCCAGTGGCGGGAGGCCCAGGTCGATGGTCTGCACGTCTGCCGGCAGACCAAGTTCAGCTCGTGTGGTCAGTCCCAGTCCCGCACTGACAGCGGCCCACAAGCCCGTCAGGCTGGGGCTCGTCATTGCAACGCGCCAGGGGCGTCCAGCTCTTTCCAGTGCCTCCAGTCCCGGTGTCTGACATCCGCACGGGGGGTTGAAAAGAGCAAGCGGTAACGGCTGCCGTACGCGATCCCTGAAAGATGGGCTTGCGATCCAGTGCAACGGCAGCTCGCTCAATAGACTGGCCGTCTTTTTCTGTGCGCCACCTAACGTCAATGCAACATCGAGGTCGCCGGAGTCGATCGCCTGAAGGAGCACCTGGCCGACGTCTACCGTCACCTCGAGCTTTACAAGCGGGTAGAGCGCATTAAAGCGCTCGATGACCAGAGGCAAAACA
Source organism: uncultured Acidobacteriaceae bacterium (assembly GCA_963821165.1). Classification (GTDB taxonomy): domain Bacteria; phylum Acidobacteriota; class Terriglobia; order Terriglobales; family Acidobacteriaceae; genus Granulicella. The sequence goes on along the minus strand of CAWGCQ010000005.1, from coordinate 237,339 downwards.
TTACTCGTAAAATCTTGCGCGAATCCGATTCGAATGACACCTGCAAGAGACGAGCCGCGCAGAGTGTCGATCATCTCATCATTGAGCTCCAGCACTCTCCGAGCATACTGGAGAGCGATCTCTCCCTGTTCGGTGAGAAGCGTCTTGCGGCCTTGCTTCCGAAAGAGCGGCACTCCTATCTCCTCTTGAAGTCGCTTCATCTGCAAACTGATTGCGGAGGGAGTCCGCAAAAGGCGTTCCGAAGCGCGGCCAAAACCACCCAGGTCTTGGGTGGCCACTAATGTTCGAAGACTGTCCAGGCTGAGGTTGTTCAGAAGCATAGTTTAGATATTCTCACCGATAGTGTTAGAACTTCTCGCTTTTAGTGAGCCTCCGTCATCCGTATGCTTCATGGTAACGCAGTTCGCGGTTGTATTGCGATTTGACCGCTGATAAGCGATGCATTTCGAGCGCCGATCTTTTCAACTACGCAACAGCGGCTTACCACGTGCGTGTCAGGTCGGCGAAAGGTTAATTATGAAAAACATTCCTTCTAATGCAACGATCGTTCTGGTGCATGCCGCATGGGCGGACGCATCCTCGTGGTCCGCCGTGATCGGCCCACTGCTCAAGGCTGGCATCAAGGTGATCGCTCCCCAGATTCCAATGACTTCGCTGTTCGACGATGTGGCTGCTTTAAAAGTAGCTCTGGAAAGGGCGGGCACGGGGCCAATCCTCCTTGTTTCTCACTCGTACTCCGGCGCCGTGATCACCGCCCTCGAAGACGATGACCGTGTCCGAGGCCTAGCCTATGTGGCAGCCATGCCCCCAGACCAGGGAGAAACAGTGAGGGAAGTGTTCTTTCGAGAGCCTCCGCACGAAAAAGCTCCCCATCTGGAACCCGACGGTCATGGTCTCTTATGGATGTCGGAGGAAGGAATGAAGAAAGCGGTCGGCCACCGGGCCACTGCGGAGCAAAACGAAATCAGGACAGCAGCGCAACGCCCGATAGCGATGAAGTGTCTTGGCGAAGCGATACAGACGCCGGCATGGAGGACGATACCGTCGTGGTATCTGCTGGCTGAAGACGATCGTATGTTCAGCCCGAAGACACAACGATTTGTGGCCGACCGCATGGGCGCACAGGTCCGTTCATACGACGTAGATCATGCTCCTCAGATCTCGTCGCCCACAACCGTCGTAGAGTTCGTGCTGGAAGCGGCCAGTGCGCTGCTCTCGCGTACAAAAAATCAGATTGACAATAAGGAGAACCACATGACTACGTACCAGCATGCCACTATCGAAGGCCACAAGATCTTCTATCGCGAGGCCGGCTCGACCACGAATCCGACGATCGTTCTGCTTCATGGCTTTCCGTCGTCGTCGCACATGTTCCGGGATCTGATCCCGCAGCTCGCCAGCCACTTCCACGTTGTCGCGCCGGACTATCTCGGCTTCGGCTACAGCGATGCTCCTGCGGCGACCCATTTTCAATACAACTTCGACAACATCACCGCGCAGATCGAGGAGCTGCTGTTTACAACATTGGGCCTGAAGAAGTTCAGCATCTACGTGCAGGATTACGGCGCGCCTGTCGGTTTCCGCATTGCCTCGCGTCATCCGGAAGCGATAGAAGGCATCGTCGTGCAGAACGGCAATGCCTACGTGGAAGGCATCAGCGCCGCCTTCGAGCCGATGAAGCCTTTCTGGGCGAATCGTAACGAGGAGACGGAAAAAGCGCCGCGCACGCTGCTTACCAAGGAAACGACGATCTTTGAATACACGCATGGTGCAAAAAACGTGGCGGCCGTCAGCCCGGACAGCTACACCTTCGACCAGGCGCTGCTGGACCGACCCGGCAATGACGCTATTCAACTCGACCTCCTTCACAACTACACCTCGAACCTGGCGCTCTACGACGCGTGGCACGAATACTTCCGCATGCACCAGCCGCGCACGCTCATCGTGTGGGGGCAGAACGATCCCTTCTTTATCGTGCCGGGAGCCCAGGCGTTCCTGCGTGACCTGCCCAAAGCGGAACTGCACCTGATCGACGGTGGCCACTTTCTGCTGGAAGAGCACAGCGAGCTCGTCGCAGGCAAGATCATCTGCTTTCTGGGAAAAGGGAAGAAGACGGAGGCGGGCAAATGACCACCTCTGCCCTGAACTCGACCTATGGGAGTGAGCCGCGGCCGGCTGCGCACACGTTGCCCGTCTCTCGCGCCATCCTCTATGCCACGCTGGTGGTTGGAGTGCTGGATGCAACCGATGGCGTCGTCTTCCTCGGCCTGCACGGCCAGAACCCGATCCAAGTGCTGCAATACATCGCGAGCAGTCTGCTGGGTGCACGGTCCTACTCGAGCGGCCTTGCAACCGCAGGACTTGGTCTCGTCGTGCACTTCGCCGTCTCGCTGGTCGTCGCAACGATCTATATCCTTGCGAGTCGACGCATCGCGGTGCTGCGTACGCAGTGGGTGCTCCTGGGACTGCTGTATGGCGCAGCCGTGTGGGCCGTGATGAACCTGGTCTTGTTGCCGCTTACCGCAGTTACTCACAGCCCAATCACAACTGCGGTGTTGATCAACGGTGTCATGGGCCACGCTTTGTTCGTCGGCCTCCCCAGCGCGTTCTTTGCGAAGAAGGTGGAGTAGGCGTCATAAACCGCTGTGAGGATCGCGACCAACATCTGTCAGTGTTGAGCATTCGTCACGGCTTCGTCAGTCGATGCTTGACCACGGTTGGTGTTCTTCACAGGAGAATTTGCGAGGTCAGAACAACTTGCCGTATGTCTAGCGTCGGATTGAGGCGGTTGCGGGCCAGCATGTATGCCGGATACATATGGGGGCTGTGTGACTTCCTCGCCGTCGTTTCCAGAGAGTGACTCTCTGCGGCATCGAAGGCTTTGCCAATCTGTTTATGCACCGCCAGCTTGAGCTGCTTCTTCTTTTTGAGATGGGCGCGAACCACGTCTCCGGGGTCGCCGAGCATCTTGAGGAGAAAGCGCACCTCTTCGTTGATCGACTTGGGCGCGGCCTTCTCGCGCAGTCGGTCTTCCTGATAGCCGAGGACCGCAGCTTCGTTGATATCGACGACCAGTTTTGAACCAAGCAGGCGCGAGACGTGACCGAGCGCATATTCGGCAAAGCTCGCCGACCGATACCGCAGCCTGTAACCGACCAGATATTCGACGATGATCTCGGCAACAGTCCGAATGCGATTCTGACGGACTTCCTTGACGTTGTTGTATCCGGCTTCGAGTTCCCGCCTGCGCTCCTGCTCTGCGCTCTTGGCGATGGTTTTGGATGTTGACTTGGACGACTCCCGGACCAGTTGGCCGGCAAAGAAGAAACTGTACCACCAGACATTTCCTCGTTTGAAAAGCGACATATTCCACTCCTGTCTCTCGGTTTGGCGCGCCGGTGCACCGGAGCGCGACTGAAGATTCAGGCGCGGACGAAATTCGATCAAATTCAGGTCGCCGGGAGGCCACAGAGGAAGCTGGTCGAGCGGCTTCAGATTGGAGGCTGGGAGTCGGCTGAGGAGGGGAGCAACAACTAAGCTCGATTGCTATGGGTTAGCACTCGATTTTGAAGGAGCAGGTGCACAAAAGTCTTCACAGTTGGCACTTTTGAGGGGATTTCTGCTCGTCTTCAGCTTGCTAAGTTGTTGATTTGATTGGCTCCTCAGGTAGGACTCGAACCTACAACCCTTCGGTTAACAGCCGAATGCTCTGCCATTGAGCTACTCAGGATCGCGTGGAGAACGCAGGCAACCGGGCGGTTGCTCCTCTACCTTTATAGCAAATGCGCGAGGGTGGGTCAAAGCAGCGTTATCCTATTCATCAACTGTGGGCACGCTCCCATACCGCACATTCGCTTTGACTACATAGCCAGCTCCGCAGCATCACAGTCTGAAGAGTCTCTTCCAACTCAGACAATGAAGGATGACCATGACAAGCGACCAGGACCACGGCATCGCACCATCCCCAGCCACCACTCCGTAGATCAAACCGTGGAAGCGCTCATCAAAATTCTTGCCGCCAAAAGCATCACCCTCTTCGCCCTCGTCGACCACAGCGGCGAAGCCGCAAAGGTCGGCATGACCATGCCGACCACCAAGCTCTTAATCTTCGGAAGTCCTCGCGCCGGCACGCCCATCATGCTCGCCGCACCCACCGCGGCCCTCGATCTCCCGCTCAAGATCCTGATCTCTGAAGATAAGGACGGCAAAGTCTGGATCACCTACAACGCGCCGTCGTACCTGCAGCAGCGCCACGCCATTCCAGACGAGCTGCTACCCAACATCGCTGTCATCGAACAGCTCGCACGCAACATCGCAGAATAGTTCGTTATCGGTACAACAGCACCGCGATACTGTAGGCGCTGAAGCTATGCGTGCCCTCAGCCGGACACGCTCCCACCACCGCCGCGTTATAGCTACCCGTCGCCAGCCGTTGCTCCAGCATCGTAGGAATCTTCGATCAGATCATCGGCCGTATACCGCATCACAAACCACGGCCTGCCGATCACCCGCATAACCCGACTCCATCGAGCAGGTCCGCCGAGCATCCTCAGTCGTCGGCAATATCGCCACGGAAGACTTCGACTGCAGAAGCTGCGCTACAGCAACCTCCTGTTGCTCCAGCGAAAGATTCGTCACCGACCGATCCAAAGTCTTCGACCGCATACAAGCGGTCCCCTCTCGCAATCACGCGAATCCCAATCGAATCCACCCGCGGATCCAGCAGATTCTCTCGATGCTTCGGCGAGTTCATCCACGCGTCCTGAATCATCAGCGCGCTCGGAGCCTCAGCCACATTCTCCGAGATCACGCTGAACCGCGCGCCCGCTGCCTGGCCCCGCACCATCAACTCCGGCTCACCCTCGTACTGGTGCGAAATCGACTCGCGCTCGCGCCATCTGTTCCGCGTGATAGCTCGCTGCATCGTAGAGTGCGCGATCCCAATGCAATGGTTGCAATCCCCGCTGTGCCCGTTCCGCATTTGCAGCCGACAGAAGATACTGCTCGGCAACCGTCGGGCCGCTCACGAGCCTCGGCATAGACGCCGCCCAAGCCACCCCGCACGCCAGGAACAGGCGACCGAAATGAGACGAACGTTCATACGAGCACCATCCGGAAACCCAGTAACCGGACAGAAGTTACTATCCAAATCAAGTAACCCATAAAAAAGTTACCTTCAGTGGTTACTATATTGGACCTAAACCGGTGGTGCTGGCAAGCGTTCTCGATAGCGAATCAACAAATACAATAACTTCCGCGCATTCCAGTAACGCGGAACATACCGCCCCGGCTCCGAGATCGATCGATAAAGCCACCCCAGATAGCTTCGATCCGCCCACATCGGGATCCGCACCTGGTCTCCGCTTAAGAACGCGATAGCCGCTCCAATACAATGAATTGCAGGCCGATAGCTCAAGTTTCGCTTGAGGTAAAGTCCCACCCGTTCCTGCGTACCACCCCCCAGGGTCAGGATCACATGCTGCGGCCGGATTCGCTCGATCCGCTCCAGCAGCTCTGGGTCGCAGATCTCCTGGTCGGTATACATCGGCGCCAGGTACACGCAGTCCTCCGGCACCGTCAATACCCTGCTCAGCGAGCCACGCGAGATTCCGCTCCGCGCTCGCCTGGCTCGCCATAATCCAAAGCACGTTGCCCGATTGCCGCACATCCGGCTGCTTCAAAAGCTCTCGCAGATACTCCAGCCCCGACAGCCGCCGGATCGAATCGTGCTGCAGCCAGTTCCACACCAGCACCATGTAGGCCGAATCGGCAATCGCCATATCCGCATTCATCAACGCCTCTCGATACGACGCCTTCACCTCGAGATCCTTCAGCGCAGGCGCTGCTGGAACCACCAGCAGTCCCCCACCCGTCATTCGCTCGCACAGCCTGCGCGGCCGTTCCGATGAAGAAAGGAATGCCGAGAATCGTTCGTTGATCGCCCTCAGCGGACGGCATCGCTTATTTCCCCTTCGCCCCGGTTGCGATCTCCTCTTCAATCCACCGATACGTCCGCTCCATGCCGTCGCGCAACCGGATCGACGGCTCCCAGCCCAGCTTCTCCTGGATCAGCGTGTTGTCGCTGTTGCGGCCATTCACACCCTTGGGCGCATTCAGATCGTACGTCCGCTTCAGCTTGATCCCGGCAATATCCTCGACAATATCCACCAGCTGATTAATCGTCACGAGCTCGCTCGAGCCCAGATTGATCGGTTCGTCAATCTCGCTCTCCATAATCATCTCGGTACCCTTCACGCAATCGTCGATATACATAAAGCTGCGCGTCTGCTTGCCATCGCCCCAGATATTGATCTCATGCACGCCCGAGTTCCTGGCCTCGATCACCTTGCGGCAGATCGCCGCCGGCGCCTTCTCGCGCCCGCCGTTCCACGTCCCCTGCGGCCCATAAACATTGTGGTACCGAGCCACCCTGCACACCAGCCCGTAATCTTCCTCGAAGTGCCGGCACATCCGCTCGGAAAACAACTTCTCCCAGCCATAGCCATCTTCCGGCAGCGCCGGATATGCATCCGATTCCTTCAGCGCCACCACATCCGGGTTCGTCTGCTTCTCCCCGTTATAAACGCACGCCGACGACGAGTAGAAGAACCGCTTCACTCCCTTCGCCTGCGCCGCCATCAACATGTGTGTATTGGTCAGCACGCTCAGCATGCAAAGCGCCTTATTGTTCTCGATGAACCCCATGCCGCCCATATCGGCCGCCAGCTGGTACACCAGCGAAACCCCATCGGCCGCCACCATGCAACTCTCTTTGTCCTTCAAGTCCAGCGACAGGCTCTCAACGCCATCGGTTATCTGGTACCAATCCTCCAGCGGCTTTACATCCACGGCCCGAACCACGTTAACCCCATTCGCTATCAGGCCTTTGACAAGATGTCCGCCAATAAAGCCCCCCGCACCGCAAACGACCGCGGTCTCTCCCTTAAGATTCATCAAAACAACTCCGATCTAATCTTGGCTAACATTCATGGCGGTTGCCCTGGGTGGCGCCGCTCGTTTGTTTCATCTCTTGGAACCATTTAACGCTATTTGCGTTGTAAGGTCTCTGCGTCAAGTTTATGTCAGGGCACAAGGAAGTCAAGATTCCCGCCGACTCAACGCTGGCTCCTCATCCAAGCCCCTCAACTCTCTCTTCCGAGCTATCATCTATCCAACAGCATGGAAGAACCACGTAATCCTCCATCACCCCTCAGCTCCCTGCTGCATCACGCAGCCACATCAACGTCTCGCCTTCGCCGGCTGCCTCGTCCTAACCCTCTTCCTCATCTGCGCGATATTCGCCCCTTGGCTCGCACCCCACGACCCCACCCAGCTCAACCTCTCCGCCCGTCTCCTTCCCCCCTCCGCCGCCCACTGGTTTGGCACCGACGAGCTCGGCCGCGACGTCCTCTCCCGCACCCTCTACGGAGCCCGCGTCTCTCTCCTCGTCGCAGTCGCCGTAGTCGGCATCTCGCTCGCACTCGGCTCCATCCTCGGCATGCTCGCCGGCTTCTACGGCGGCTTCACCGACACCGTCGTCAACATCTACCTCACCAACGCCTTCCTCTCTCTCCCCGGCATCCTTCTGGCCGTCGCAATCGTAGCCTTCCTTGGCCCCTCGCTCGCCAACCTCATCCTCGCGCTCGCCCTCGCCGGCTGGGTCAACTACGCCCGCCTCGTCCGAGCCCAGGTCCTCACCGTCAAGCAGCGAGAATACGTCCAGGCCGCCCGCTCCATGGGCGCCACCGACCTCCACCTCATGGTCCGCCATATCCTCCCCAACATCCTTCAACCCCTGCTCGTCCAGGCCGCCATCGGCATGGCCGCCGCAGTCCTCTCCGAAGCCACCCTCAGCTTCCTCGGCCTCGGCGTCCAACCCCCGACCCCCACCTGGGGAGCCATGCTCAACGACGCCCGCTCCCACATGTTCGAATCCCCCTACCTCATGTTCTTCCCCGCCATCGCCCTCGCCCTCTGCGTCTTCTCCTTCAACCTAATCGGCGACGGCCTCCGCGACTACCTCGACCCCCGCACCCGCCTCCGCCAAGGCCTCTAACGATTGCAGTTGCCTCCCTTCTTCCGTAGTTTCCCAAAACCCCGTTTTTCGGCAGTCACGATCGATGAGTGACTCGGCCTGATATGGAATGACCGTGTCAACACGGCGAAAACTATGGGGTTGTTTTGTCGTTGTCGTTGCATTTGTCTTTTCCCGAAGACAGAGCGAGCAGCAGTCGGAGCAGTTTTTAGCGACGATTGATCAATCTGATATTCGCGGGTCGAAACCGCATAATCATGATCCATTGGGAGGGCTCGTCTCCTGGATGAGAGCTCTGACCTCGTCCAAGTCGGGCATAGAGGGCTGCGCGCCCCGGCGCGTTACAGAGATGGCAGCGGCAAAGCAGGCAAAGCGTGCCGCATCGGCAGGATCGGCTTTTTGTGTAAGAGCATACGCAAACGCGCCATTGAACGTATCGCCTGCCGCGGTGGTATCGACGACCTGAACTTTGGCCGCATCTACAAAACGTCCGGCGACGTCCCTGCCGCGAAGATACACTCCACGGCTGGATAGTTTGAGGATGACGTTCTGGACGCCGGTTGCCAGCAGCTTCTCCGCCGCTTCAGCAATCCCTGCGCCATCTTCCAGGTCACCGTTCCACTGATGTCCGAGCGACTGAAGGAGGATCATCGTTTCAGTTTCGTTGGGCGTCAACCAGGTAACGTGCTTGAGAAACTCCAGTGGCAACCCCTGCGCCGGCGCTGGGTCCAAAACGAATGGCACGCCGTGCGCTGTTGCGAGTTCCGCTGCATGCATCACTGTTTCGATCGGCAGCTCGAGTTGAGCGAGGACGATACTGGCACCCTCGATCACCCCGGCATGCGAATCGAGCTCTTGCGGCGAGATCGCGCCATTGGCCCCGGGGATCACCACGATGGAGTTGGCCCCAACCGGCGTAACCAGTATGACAGCGGTGCCAGACGAGCCCGGCGTCTCGCGCACGTGGGAGCTATCCACGCCAGCGCGGTCGAGCGCCTCGCGCAGTTGTGCTCCAAAAGTGTCGGTTCCTATCCGTCCCACCATCACGACGTCGCCGCCCAGTAAAGCGGCTGCAACGGCCTGGTTTGCCCCCTTTCCACCCGGATATGTGGCAAATCCTAGGCCAGTGAGGGTTTCGCCTTCCATTGGCATACGCGGTACTTTCGCAACAAGATCAAGATTCAGGCTTCCAATAACAACAATTTTTTTCAACATGGTCCCTCAACTTTACTAATGTGACGAGTGGATAAGAGGTGCGAGCGCGATGGCAGCAAGTCCCCCGATAAAGAACAGGAACATCCATGGAATCAATTTACGAGAGCTCCGCGGTGCGTTCGCAAATTCCCGCCAGATAAGCACACCCCACAGCGCCGAAACCATCGTCGCGCCTTGGCCAATTGCGTAGGACACTGCGGGCCCTACGAGATTAGCCTTGGAAGCCACAAAACTCGCGACGGCCCCGGTACACCAGATGACGCCACCGACCATGCCCCAGAAATGCCACGAACCACGCACGGCAGCGTATTGCCCGAAGGTCGTGCTCGGCTCCCCGGTGAGGGAATACCTCATGAGGTAGGCATTCAATGGCAGCGAACACAGGATGACTCCAATCGCGAATACGAATGCTACCGCATACGGACCAAGCGCATGGGCACCTAAGGTCGACTTGGCAACCAGCGGGAAAAATGTTCCCATAAGAAGACCACTGATAACGCTCAGCACAACGCCGCGTGCTGAGATCGTGCCCAAAGCCTCACGACGTTTGTATGCCAATGCATCCAGCACAATGGCGATCGCCACAAGAGCGACTCCGCCAAAAATCAGAAGCGGATTCCCCGCCGGATTGACGAAGTAATTGAGAACGACGCCGACTATCAGTGCCAATCCAATTCCGACTGGAAACGCAACTGCCATCCCCGCTACATCAATCGCCGCCACGAGAAGTAGATTTGCGACGTTGAACACAGCACCGCCAGCAATCGCAAACAAGAGATGCGTCGCGTCCGCTGCTCGAAGATTCGCAGTGAATGAAAGTGGTGCGTCGCCCATGGACCCCAGCGTGAATCCCCACAGCAAGGATCCGATGAGAATGCCAATGACGTAGTCCCAGTAAAAGAGTGAGAACGCATATCCGGCGGTGAGTTTGCGCGTATTCGCCCACGACCCCCAGCAAAGCATGCTCGTGATCATGAATAGGAGGACAAGAGAATAGGCTTGCGGTTGATACACCCCGAGAACCTCGCGTTTCTAAAGAGAGCAGAGATACCGTTGTACCCGATTCTGAAGGATAACGGGCGGAACACGCAGGTCACGCATGTTCCGCCGTGGTTTCATCAGAACGAGATGCGGGCTTGCAGTTGGATCTGCCGAGGCATGTATTGGCCTTCCGAGTGGCCGAACTGAGTATTGCTGAGATCACTCACGGGCTGCTCAAAGTTCACGCGATTGAACGCATTGAGAAACTCGCCGCGCAAGTCAAATTGTCCGGCGCTACCCAGGAAGCGCAATGGAAACTTCCTCTGAATCGCAAAGTTCACCTGCGCAAATCCGGGGCCGTTGTAGGTGTTCCGGCCGAGGTCCCCTTCCGTGCCTGGGGGTGGGGTTGGGAAGTCGGATGCCTGGAAGATCCCGGGACCATAAGGCGAGAAGCTCGACCGATTCGATCCGATTGTCCTACCAAAGGCAGGCACATCCGGCATGTCGTAGTTGTAGCCGTCCGCGTTGTAATCACCGCCTGCGCTGAACTGGGCTGATGTGTATACGGTAAAGGGCTGGCCGGATTGAAGAATGACAATCGGCGCGAACATAAAGCCTTCCGTCAACGCGTGTGCCCAGCCAGGGTCTTTGACGCCTGGGATGTACCAAACGGCATCCGCGGAAAGACGATGCCGCGAGTCGTAATCAGAACGAGCGTATTGTCGTTCCGGATGGGCTGCGTCGAAGACGGCTTCTCCACCGCCCACACCGTTGTCGTTGGAGCTGAGGTAGTCCAGCGACTTGCTTATCGTATACGTAACGTGAGCCGTGAAGCCATGCGAAAGAGTATGCGATAGGCCAAAGGCTCCTACGTTCGAGTTCCCGATGTTGTCGTTGCGGCCGTACTCAACCGTACCGAAGCTCTGGTTCAGATAGGCGAAATTACCGTCGTTGATGACACCGTCACCTGCGAAGCGATTGACGTCGGTCTGCAGGTAGAGGTCGCGGCTGGCTGTTCCGAGGTAATCGGCCTCAGCAACCCATCCCCAAGGCAGGGTCTTTTGGATACCCAACGCCCAACTGTGGACCAGGGGCGGCCGCAGATGGGGGTCGACTCCGCCGACCGATGTACGTGTGCCTACAAGGCCACCGTTGGGGTCGAGTTCATAGCTGATTCCCGGCGGTAGTGGGAAACCCTCGGCCCCGCTGGAGCTGGTTGCATAGGAAAAGTTCGCACGGGTCGAGCCGGTGAAGATATCGATCTGCGGATCGGCATAGCCCGGAGGATTGGTGCGCATGTCGTTGATGTACGAATATTCACCAATCTTGTTGTTGTAGATTCCGTAGCCGCCGTGAACGGACATCTTGCCTGTACCGAATACGTCCCAGGCGAAGCCTATACGCGGTGCCAGACGATACTGCGCGTTGGTCGTGGCTGCGCCATTCGATCCTCGCACCTGCATGGATCCGTTCGCGATCTGCGTGTCAAAGTCCGACCCCGTTCCAGGAGTAAAGAACGCGACGTTCTCGTGCCCATTTTGCAGGGTTACGAGATGCCCGTAGTAGTCGAAACGCAGGCCAGCATTAATCGTCAGCCGCGAAGTGACCTTCCAATCATCCTGCACAAACGGAGCGACATACAGCATGAGGATGCGTTGATACAGATTAAGCGCAACCTGCTTCGTGCTCAGGTCGACAATCGGTCCGCTCTGGAAAAACGGCAGGTCGGTCGCCAAGTCGAGCGGACTGAGGAAGTAAAAGTACGGACGAACGAGCCCATTCTCGAAGTTATCCATGTCCTGCTGCCGGTCAACATCCAGGCCGACGTGCACCGAGTGCCGTCCATGAGTCCAGTTCAAGTCGTCCGAGTAGATGTAGTTATTCTGAGCCCAGCTCGACGGTCCCCACTGCGAAAAGGTGTCCGAAATTCCACCGATATAGTAAATATTCGGCAACGAGGGAATCACATCCGACTGCGAACCCACGTTGCGAATATAGCTTACGCCGACCTCGTTCACGAGGTGTGGAGAGAATGTGTGTATGTAGTCGATCTTTGCATAGAGCGTGGCGTTCGGATTTGTGTAGGAGTATTTCGGGCGCCCGTCCGCAGTTGTACCGTCGGTCGTGTTGCGGAAGAAGCTGAAGAAGAGCTTGTCGTTGCCCCCGCGCATGTTGTGGTCGAGCCGCAAGTGCCCCTGAAATCCATTCGCTAGCGGGGATTCGGGAACGATCGCGGTGCCCACAACGGGTCCCGTAAATCCAGCAAACGAATCTGCCGTCAATGCACCATAGCTCGCAAGTACCTGCGACACATTCAGAAAATTGTACGTGGGTGCGACTCCGGGGGGCGCCTGGGTCAAGAATTGGGTGCCGATATTGTTGGGATAGTTCTGCTGCACGTACTGTGCGAATTCGGGAGTTTCAACGTTCTCAACCAACGTCTCTCCTTGAACGGACCGTTCCCAGAAGAGTGAGCCGAAGAAAAACGTACGATTCTTCCAGAGCGGACCGCCGAACGTCCCACCAAAATCGTTGCGAACGGTCTTGGGCACTACATTCTCGAATTCAGTGCGAGCCTGCAACGCATTATCCGTGTGAAACTCTGACACCATTCCGTGGAATCGGTTTGTGCCGGATTTCGTAAAGATCTCGATCAGCGCTCCGCTCTGCCGCCCCTTCTCAGCGGAGAACGTCGAGGCTGTCACCTTCATCTCCTGCACAGTAGACGGCTCCGGGGTGATATTCACAACACCGTCGCGGGAGTCGCTGTCGACGACGGTCCCGTCGACCTGGAATTCATTGGCCTCCTGCCGCTGGCCCGCGGCGTTGATCTGATATCCGGATTCGGCATTGAAGCTCGAGGTTCCGACGGAGCCGGCCGCGGAGATATTTCCTGAGGAGTCACCCAGGCCTGTGACGCCGGGCGCCAGAGTCGCGACACCCGCATAGATGTTCTGTCCCAGCATTGGGGACTCGTTGATCGTCGCGGACTCGAGCGTTCGCCCAATGTTTCCCTTCGTGGTTTCGACCTGTTGGGTATCGGCGACCACGGTGACCGTCACTTGCTGTTCACCGAGTTCGAGCTTGGGATAGATGGTCCGGACGTCACGACCCTCGACGTTGATGTCCTTCAGAAGCCAGGTCTTGAAACCCGACGCCCGGACCTCCGCACTGTACGTACCGATCGGCAGATGCAGTACACGTACGACGCCCTCGGAGTTCGCCACGGCCGTCTGCTGAACATGGGTCGCCTGATTTGTCAGCAGCAATGTCGCGCCCGGAATGACCGCGCCCGATGGATCGACAACGGTTGCCTCGACACCACTTTCATACTGAGCAATGGCAGGCCGTGCGGCCCACAAGTAGAAGAAAACCATGACGACCATCAGCGTCCTGTGTTGACGAGAAAAGCGCACGCGAAGAACCTCCAAGAACGATCGATCCAGACTTTTGGCTATTAGTGTTAGATTTATTGAAACGTTTCAATTCAAAAACGAAGCGATCTTAAGAAGTCAAAGCATCATTTGTCAAGCATCAATTTTGAGGGGACCATTGGATGCCCTCCGTCAACGCCCCGTATATACTGGGCCGTTGATCCAAAGAGGCTGCACAGTCATCCTGCAAAGGGTTTCCGTTCGGGTGATGGCATCGCGGCTTTATGCTTCTTTAGATCTGCAGTTGCGAAGGGTGTTTGAAAGCTTTTATAGTGTGGCGGGTTGTATTCCCCTCTGAGAGGAAATTCCATCATGCATCGCTCGCAACGTCTCTTCGCCTTGATCTGGCTCCTTTTGGGAATGGCCTGGCTGCCCGCAACTGCCCAGGATACTTCGGTCAAAATGGAAGGCGAGCAGATTGATGGTCCCCCCTGTGCCGGCCTTCAGGAGTGGTTCCTCCGCTCTCCCGCTCGTCCCTGCCAGTCCGCCGAGGTGAAGGCGTGGCTGGGCGATGTGCGCAACTGGCGCGCAGAACACCTCTCCCGCATTGGATATGACGGCTCCGAGTACGCACGCCCGCAACTCCTGTGGACCCAGTCAAGCTTTGTGCAACCGCAGATGATGGTGCATGATCGCTTTTTTTACGATCCCGTCAATCTCCACTACACCGTCGATCGCTATCTTCAGGACACCGTGCAGCGCTATGGCGGCATCGATAGCGTTCTAGTGTGGGAGACTTATCCGAACATCGGCGTCGACGACCGAAATCAGTTTGACCTGTTCCACGATCTGCCCGGAGGCGTTGCGGGCATCAAAAGCTTTGTCGACGAGTTTCATCAGCATGGCGTTCGCGTGTTCTTTCCCGTCATGATGTGGGATCGAGGAACCCGTGACGAAGGAGTTCCGGATGCAGATGCTCTCTCCAAAGAACTGGCTGAAGTGGGCGCCGATGGCGTCAATGGCGACACCCTTCAGGGAATACCGTACACGTTTCGCAAAGCATCCGACGATCTCGGCCATCCCCTCGCCCTTGAGCCCGAGTTAGGTCCTGCGTCTGATGAAATGCTCAAATGGAACAACATGACCTGGGGCTACTGGAAGTATGGTTTCGTGCCGACCGTCAGCCGCTACAAATGGCTTGAGACGCGCCACATGGTCAACGTTTCCGATCGTTGGGCCCATGATCACACGGATGACCTACAATTCGCCTTCTTCAATGGAGTCGGATTCGAGAGCTGGGAAAACATCTGGGGGATCTGGAACGGCATCACGCCGCGCGATGCCGAGGCGCTCAGACGCACAGCGACCGTCGAACGCGCGTTCAAGGATCTCCTCATCTCCCCGGCGTGGGAACCGCATACCCCAACGCTGTCGTACGGCCTCTTTGCCAGCAAATGGCCAGGGCTCGGCCGCACGCTCTGGACTATGGTAAACCGTAATTCGTATGGCTTGGAAGGACGCCAGCTCAGCGTCCAACACCGCGATGGCACCCGATACTTCGACCTATGGAACGGGCGCGAGCTCACACCGGATCGCGAAGGCGACGAGGACGTGCTTAGTTTTCCCGTCGAGGCCAATGGCTTCGCAGCCATTCTCGCAACGAGTCAATCGGCAGCACCTGACCTGCAGGCGCTCCTAGAGAAGATGCGGACGCTTGCACAGAAGCCTCTCGCGAGCTATTCCAACCAGTGGAAGACCCTGCCGCAGGAGCTTGTGCCGATAACCAAGACCGAACCTGCCCGCACCGTACCCGAGGGTATGGTGCAAATTCCGGCGGCCGATTTCAACTTCAAAGTCAACGGCATTGAGATCGAGGGCACCAATGACGACGGCCTCGATGTGCAATATCCTGGAGAGCCCTCCGCTCGCCGCTACCACAACCTCAAGCTTCACATCGATTCCTTCTGGATAGACAAGTATCCGGTGACGAACGCGCAATTCAAGCGCTTCCTCGATGCGACCAACTATCGTCCCGCAGACAGTCACAACTTCCTCCGCGGTTGGCAGAATGGAAGTTTCCCTGCCGACTCAGCCGACCGGCCCGTCACCTGGGTTTCGATCGAAGACGCGCGCGCCTACGCCGCATGGGCCGGAAAGCGACTGCCCCACGAGTGGGAGTGGCAATACGCCGCACAGGGGACAGACGGCCGCGAATACCCGTGGGGAAATGCATGGGTACCAGCGAACGTTCCCACACCGGACACTGGCAGGACTGAGGCTCCCGCGAGCGATGTACGGGCGCACCCTGCCGGCGCCAGCCCCTTCGGCGTCGAGGACCTCGTCGGCAATGTCTGGCAATGGACTGATGAGTGGCTGGACCTGCATACTCGCGCTGCCATCGTGCGCGGAGGCAGTCATTATCAGCCGGCAGGCTCCCGCTGGTATTTTCCGCAGGCGTATAAATTGTCCCAGCACGGAAAGTATCTGCTGATGGCGCCGAGCCTGGATCGTTCTGCAAGTATTGGCTTTCGTTGTGTTCGTGACACAAAGTAGAACGACAAGAACGGTACCGTGTCGATTAGGTTTTCAGAGGTCCCTCCGTTGAGAAATAAGAAACAACCCGAACCGGCGCAGCAGCCTCCCTCTCCTGGCAAGACGGGTAGGCGCATCACCATGCACGACATCGCAGATCGTGCGGGCGTATCACTGGGCACGGTTTCTCACGTAATCAACGGGAATGTTCCGGTGCGCGATGAAGTGCGCTTACGTGTTCAAAAAGAGATCGACGAACTCGGCTACCAGCCCAACCATCTATCCAGAGCCTTGCGCACCAATCGCACCAGCCTCATCGGGATGGTGATTCCCGATATCACGAACCCCTTTTTCCCATCGGTTGTCCGCGGGGTTGAGGACGTGGCATTTGGCTCCTCCTATCGCTTGCTGCTGTGCAACGCCGATAACGATCCCGCAAAAGAGCTGGCCTACCTAAACGATCTGCGCTCCTTCATGCCGGCGGGCATCATCCTCATTCCCTCCAACGATCATAAGATCGTTCACACTGACGATTACCCCACGGTCTGCATCGATCGTCGTCCGCTCGACTGGAAGGGCGACAGCGTCACTACTGAAAACGCAAAAGGCGGGTATTCCGCGGGGAGACATCTCGCGCAACTGGGACACCAGACCATCGGAATCATTCGCGGGCCGAAAAATGTTGCAACCGCGGGAGAACGGGTGCGCGGCTTCCTCAAAGCGCTCCATGAGCACGACATCAAGGTTCCACCCGAGTATATCCAGGAAGGCATATTCAATCAGGAGAGCGGACATAACTGTGCCATGCGCCTGCTCCGCCTCATTCCTCGGCCAACGGCTATCTTCGCCGCGAGCGATCTCATGGCCGTTGGGGTTCTATCCGCCATCAAGGCATGTAAGTTGCATTGCCCCGACGATCTGTCGCTGGTTGGTTTCGACGGCCTAACCTTCACGGAACTCATGGAGCCAGCACTTACCAGCGTCGTGCAGCCCAGCTATCAACTCGGACATGCGGCAGCTCAGCTGTTGCTTGAACGCATCAAGGGACACAATAAGGGCCCGCAGCACATCGTGTTGAAGACTGAGCTTCGCATCCGCGATTCGACGCGATCGGCGCCCTCAGCGAAATAACCCCGCTCAGTGGTCGACGATGATCTTTAGCACATCTGTCAGGAATGGGATTTATGAAAATCAGATTTATGAGTCCGACGATATTGGTTGTCGCAGTTTTCTTCTTGTTCCGGCGGTCTCAACGGGTCGATGCAACACTATCTGATTTGGAGGTGGTGTTGTGAGACAAGGGAGACGGTATGGGCTTTCTGCGGAGCAGAAGGCCGAGATATGGCAGCGTTGGAAGGTGGGCGAGTCGTTGCATGAGATTGGACGCGCGTTCGGCAAGGATCATGGCTCGATCCACTTTCTGTTATCGCAGCACGGCGGGATCGCTCCGGCAGTCCGCCGCCGTTCGCAGCGAACGCTCACCCTGGCCGAGCGGGAAGAGATCTCACGAGGGATAGCGTCCGGTTCGTCGATTCGTGAGATCGCCGGAGGACTCGGTCGAGCTGCGTCGACGGTAAGTCGAGAAGTCGCACGCCACGGCGGGCGGCCAGCGTATCGAGCCAGTGAAGCCGATCAGCAGGCGTGGACGTTGGCTCTGCGACCCAAGGCCTGCCGGCTTGCCAGGCACAGGAAGCTGCGCTTGATCGTGGCCAGTAAACTGGTCCAGAACTGGTCGCCACAGCAGATCTCCGGTTGGCTGAAGCGACGCTATCCCAGCAACGAGAGCATGCGCGTGTCCCACGAGACCCTCTACCGCAGTTTATTTATCCAGGCTCGAGGAGTGCTGAAAAAGGAGCTGATTCAGCACCTGCGGTCGAAGCGATTCATCCGTCGCTCCGTGCACGCTCGAGCTACAGGGCACTCCCAGGGTCAGATCGTCGATGCCATCTCCATCCGCGAGCGGCCGGCGGAGATCGAAGATCGCGCCATCCCCGGTCACTGGGAGGGCGATCTGCTGGCAGGCAGCAGGAACACTCACATCGCAACCCTGGTCGAACGGCATTCGCGTTTCGTCATCCTGGTCAAGGTCCCCAGCAAGGACACCGCGACCGTTGTCGCCGCGTTGAGCCGGCAGGTTCGTAAACTTCCCGCGTCGCTGCGACGGTCACTGACCTGGGATCGAGGACTAGAGCTGGCCAGTCACAAACACTTCACCATCGCCACCAAGGTCAACGTCTACTTCTGCGATCTGCAGAGCCCCTGGCAGCGCGGCTCCAACGAGAACACCAACGGTCTGCTGCGCCAGTACTTCCCGAAGAAAACCGACCTGTCCGGCTACTCCCAGGCCGACCTCGACAAGGTGGCTCGCCAACTCAACCAACGCCCTCGAAAAACTTTGGACTTTGATACCCCTGCTAGTAAACTCCATGCCAGTGTTGCGTCGACCCGTTGAGACCGCCGGGGTTTTGAGCAACTTCGGCTTCCGCCAGTCGCCAACCAACGAAACTCCATAAAGCGGGTAGCGGCAAAACACCTCACCAAGCCAGCGCGCCTCACCCACCAAACCCTCCAGCAGCCCAACCCGCTACACTTTCCCTAGCTCCATGCCCACCACCCTCATCGGCGTACTCTCCGACACCCACGGCCTCCTCCGCCCCGAACTCCTCCCCGCCCTCGCCGGCGTCGACCACATCCTCCACGCCGGCGACGTAGGCGACCCCGACATCCTCACCGAGCTCTCCCGCCTCGCCCCCGTCACCGCCATCCGCGGCAACATCGACACCCACGGCCCCTGCGCCGACCTACCCGCCACCGAGGCAATCGAACTAGCCGGCTGCCTCCTCTACATGCTCCACTCCATCGACGACCTCGACATCAGCCCCCAGGCCGCCGGCATCTCCGCAGTCATCTATGGCCACTCCCACCAACCCCTCATCGAACACCGCAACGGAATCCTCTACCTGAACCCCGGCAGCGCCGGCCCCCGTCGCTTCAACCTCCCCATCACCTGCGCCCTCCTCCGCATCCAGAACGCCCAACCGCAAGCCGAAATCCTCCCCCTCCTCCCCTGATCGTCACAGACCCGGGTGCCCCACATCTCGATTCTGAGATGTGGGCATCGCGCGTACAGAGCGACCGCCCCGCCCATCCCCAAGTCACCACACCCCCTCTCGCCAACCCCACAAAATTAAAATCCTCCCAGCCACCCTCAAAAACCGCCCAAAATCCGCATGTCAACCCCCCATGCACCCCCCAAACCTACAAAGCCCCCGTCCCCACTGCCGATTTCTCTCTCCAGCGTTTGGCATAGTTACCCCCACCACCCGGCTACAATAGATATAGCCCCCAATCTCAACGCGCTCCCCCCAACACCACGCCTATAACCCCAATGGATCTGCTACTTTAGCGAAAAGTCCAATAGCCACGGTACTTTTCGCGTAACCCCAGGCCCTGCACGACGTTACAGCCAAAAAGGGGCTCAGGCCGGGGTCATACTTCACCGTCTAACCCCTCTCTTTGCCATACCTTGCGAGGAGAACAGCGAAATGAAGGGGGGGAGGGGGGGAGTGCCCCGGTTGTACAGAATCTATCTACCCTTCCATGCGCAAAACATTGCACATTGTCGGCCCCGAACAAAGGATCGTCATTGGATACAAAGGGGGTTACGACTTAGTACATTGGCCCTTCAGGTGCGACAAGGGCTCCAGATGGAAGAAATTTTGGTGCACGTTCCCCAGGAGAAATCTGCATGAAGCTGTTTAGGCACCTCGGCCCAAGTGTTCTCGCTCTATCTGGTCTCCTCGCCGCGCTCCCAGCCGCGCGCGCTACAACCATCGTCACGGTCGACCTCGGAGTAAGCGCCCAGGACTACACGCTCATCGGCCAGGCTCTCGACAATCCGTACGGAACCTATATCAACCTCCAGGGAGCCTGCACCGCGGGGGCCACCACCACCAGCTGCCTGCTCTCCGGCGCCTTCACCGGCACCACTCCAGGCTTTACCGACGGAACCTACGACCTCATCACCACCTACCCCAACGGAGAACCCCTCACATCTATCTCGGTGGATCCGGAAGGTGGCGCTAACGAGAACTACTTCAACCTCAATCCGCCGGCTGCGGGAACCACGATGTACCTCGACCTGACCGAAGACGGCGGCGCCAACTACGACATCCCCATCTTCACCGACGGCGCCTATGACGCACAGCTCTACTTCGACGGCACCAACCCAACCTGCGGCGGAACCTCCCTCGATGGAGCACCCTGCACCCAGATCAATGTAGGCCAGGTCTATGGAGCCACCTACGGCGGACCCGTCACCGGCTCCGTCAACTTCGTCGAACCCCCAAACGCCGTCACCCCGGAACCCAACTCCCTGCTTCTCTTCGGGACCGCGCTTCTCTCCCTCGGGGCTCTAGTCGGCTACAAGCGCTCGTAAGCTGAGGTCGTAGAAAAAAGAGGTCCCCGACGCGGGACCTCTTTTCTGTGCCCTCATCGCCGCATCCGCGGATCAGCCAGCGCATACACCGAATCCGTCAGCAGATTCACCAGCACATACGACAACCCAATCGCCAGGATGCAGCCCTGCACCAGCGCATAATCGCGATTGGAAATCGCCGACAGCGTCAGCCGCCCAATTCCCGGCCAGCCAAAGATCGTCTCGGTAACAATCGCGCCAGCGAGCAGCGATCCAAACTGCAACCCAATCACCGTCAGCACCGGGTTCAGCGCATTGCGCAGCGCATGCCGATACACCACCACGTTCTCGCACAGCCCCTTCGCGCGAGCCGTCCGAATGTAATCCTGCCCCAGCTCTTCCAGCATCGACGTCCTTACCATCCGCGTAAGAATCGCCGCCAACCCCGACCCCAGCGTGATCGCAGGCAGCACCAGATGCCTCACAAAATCACCACGCACCAACACCCGCGCCCGACACCGGCAGCATCGCCAGGTCGATCGCGAACACCAAAATCAAAATCGGTCCCAGCGCAAAGTTAGGAAAGGAAAGTCCCACCAAGCTAGCAAACCCAATCGTGCGATCCGGCCAATGATTCGCCCGCCGCGCCGACGCAACACCCGCCGGAATCGCCAGCCCAACGCCGATCAGCGTAGCCGCAAGCGTCAGCGCCAGCGTGTAAGGATACCGCTGCAGAATCAGGTGCAGCACCGAATCATGCAGCCGCAGCGACTGCCCCAGATTGCCATGCAGCAGCCCGCTCCAGTAGCGCACATACTGCGTTCCCAGCGGCACATCCAGACCGTACGCATGGCGCAACCCGGCAATATCTCCAGCAGTAGCGCCATCACCCAGCATCTGCACAATCGGATCGCCAGGCACAAGATGAATCATCAGAAACACCACTGTAACGACAACCCACAACACGGGCAAAGTTGTTACAACGCGTCGCAAAATCCTGCCCACAGCGGCTCGACTCGAACCAGCGCTCATAGGCGCGTCTCCGCAGAAGCCTGATCCCGCTCGGCAGCCGCTCCGCGCATCGCCTCGGTCTCCTCAATCGGATCGACGCGCACCTGCGCGATCCGTTGCCCGTCCATCTTCACCACCTCAAATCGCCGCGAATTGAAATCCACCGACTCGCCCTCAACCGGAATATGTCCCAGCTGCACCAGCAGAAAACCAGCCAGCGTCTCAACCCCATACTCGCGAGGAAACTTCCAATGCAGCTGCGTCACCAGATCTCTCAAACTCGCGCTCCCATCCAGCAGCAACCCACCACCAGCGGCTGGCAACGGCAAGATTCCGTCCCGTATCGAACTCGTCTTCCAACTCGCCCACAACCTGCTCCAGCACATCCTCAGCCGTAATCAACCCCAGCGTCGACCCAAACTCATCCACCACAATCGCAATCTGCCTTCGCCGATCCTTGAACTCCTGCAGCAACTCCACTGCCAGCTTGGTCTCCGGCACCACCAGCACATCGCGCATCACCTGCCGCAGCGTGATCCCCGAAGCGCCGCGATTGCCCAACCCCTGCGCAATGCTGCGAAAGTGAATCAGCCGCGCAACATCCTTCGAGTAAGCCACACCGATGATGTGGTCTCGCCCCTTCTCCGCGTCATACACCGGAATGCGCGAGTGCTGCTCATCCACAATCCGCGCGCTCGCCTGCTCCAGCGACATATCTGCGGGCAGCGAGAAGATCTTCCCTCGCGGCGTCATGATCTCGCTCACCACTACCTGGTTGAGCTCGATCGCACGATGAATCATCTGCTCCTGAAACGGCGGCAGCAGTCCCATTCGCCGCGTCGCCGTCGCCAGCATCTTCAGCTCTTCCGGCGAATGCGCCGAGCTCTCTGCGCTCAGCGGCGCACGAAACATCCGCAGCACCAGCGCCGCCGACACATTCATCAGCTGCACCGCTGGCCGCGTCATCCGTATGAACACATCCATCGGCCCCGCAACCGCCAGCGCAATCCGCTCAGCCCGCTGCAGCGCCAGCGACTTCGGCACCAGCTCTCCCAGCAACACCTCAAAGTACGTAATGATCGCGAACGCCAGCACCACCGCAACCGAATGCGCATACAGCAAGGCATGCGCCTGCAACTCCGGGAAGCCGGCTCAGAAAGGCGATGTGCGTCAATCCATGCAGCACCGCGTCCGCGAGCGCAGGTTCGCCCAGACCGCCCAGCGCCAGGCTGGACAGCGTCACGCCAAACTGCACTGCCGGCAGAAACTCATTGAGATTTTGTTTGAGCCGAAGCGCCGTTCGCGCTCCCGGACGATTCTGCGCGATCAGCTGCTCGATCCGCGTCTCCCGCACGCTGACCAGCGCAAACTCCGCAGCCACAAAGAAGCTGTTCGCCAGGATGAAGAAGGCGATCAGGCTTCCGTGAACAAGACTCCACTCCAGCATGGTTGGCCTAAAGTCTACACCGGACGCAGCAACGGCCCGCTGAGTCTACTTGCTCAGCGGGCCGTACACTCTGCAACCTTCGAAACGCTATCAGGCAAGAACGCGCTTCAGCGTCTCGTCAATCGTGTCTCTGGGAACAAACCCGACGATCTGCTCGGCGACCTTGCCGCCCTTGAAGACCAGCAGCGCCGGAATTCCGCGAATGCCATAACGGCCAGGTGTCATGTTGTTCTTGTCGACGTCCATCTTCATGACCTTCAGCTTGCCTTGATAATCCGTGGCAACCTCGTCGACCACCGGGCCAAGCGCACGACAGGGTCCGCACCAGGCTGCCCAGAAATCAACCAGAACCGGTGTTTCCGACTGCAAAACCTTCTGCTCGAACTCCGCGTCGTTCACCTCAGACACAAACTGACCTGCCATATCACTCATCTCCTTGGGCTTCCCTGCATTTTCGGCTGTCCACACTATTTGCCGTCTGTCAAACCCACTCCATCATAGATGCTGCAGCGTGGAAAACGATGCGACAGGTCTACAGCAGGGTTCGCTCAACGCCCACGCCAATCCGGCAGACGGCAAGCAGTTCCACTTCGGACCCCACCAGCCCCTGAATCCGCATCTCCGCCTCCAGCACCGTCGTTCCCTCGCGCCAGAAACACCAGCACCGACGGTCCCGCTCCGCTCAGCGCCACGCCAGCAATCTCCGGCTCGTCCATCAGCGGAAGCAGCGTCTTCAGCAGCGGACAAGCCTCCGCCCGATACGGCTGATGCATCCTGTCCTGCATCGCCGTCTTCGAGCAGATCCAGCCGCCCCTGCGCAAACGCAGCCACCAGCAGCGACGCCCGCTGCACATTGAAGATCGCGTCCGCCTTCGAATAGCTCTCCGGCAGCAATGCCCTGGCCTTCGTCGTCGCAAGGCTCGTTGGCTGAACCGCCAGCAGCATCTCCCAGCCGCCGTCTGCTCGATCACACCGAGAAGCTCGCAACCTCGTACCGACTCGCCATCCTGCGCGGAGACCGTAAAGCCTCCATACCAGCAAGCCGCCACATTATCCGGATGTCCTTCCCGTCGACTGGCCTCGGTCACAATCTGCCTCGTCGCCCAGCTGCAAGCCCACCGAAGTGATCGGCCAACGCCACACCCGCCAACAGCGCCGCCGCACTCGATCCGCACCCCATGCCGAGAGGAATCTCGTTGTGCAGCTTCAGATGCAAGGGCAGTTCCCTGCCTCCCGCCCGCTGCAAGACATCACGATACGTATCCAGAATCAGATTGTGCTCCAGCGCTCCGCACAACGCCGCATCACGCCCTGTAGCCTCGATCTGAAAGCTGGCAGCAACGCGCGCCTCAATCGTCAGCCGCATCGACAGCGCCAGCCCGACCGCGTCAAATCCCGGCCCAAGATTCGCCGACGTCGCCGGCAGACGACAGCCGCAGCCCACGCATCGTCCTTCTCCGCACTCACGCTGGCATCGCCGATCTCGCCTGCGCATCAATCGCCCGCAGCACCGCATCCGCATCCGCATCGAGCACGATCGGCGCATGCCGCAAGCTCGGCGATGCCGCGCAGTCTCTGCCGCGCCGCGCCCGCCATCTCGGCCTCCGTCAACAGTTCGCCCAGGTGGTATTTGATCGTGTACTCCGAGTCCTTCAGCGTGTGTCCCGTCAGCAGCAGAACGGCCGTCTCTTCCTTCCCGACCCGCCCATCCGCAACCAGCTTCTTCAGCCCCGCCAGCGTCACAGCCGACGCCGGCTCACACCCAATGCCCTCCGCGCCGATCTCCGCCTTGGCCAGCGCAATCTCCCGCTCACGTCACCTGCTCGCACCATCCGCCAGTCGACACCAGCACCCGCACCGCCTTCTTCCACGAAGCCGGATTGCCAATCTGAATCGCCGAAGCGCGCGTATTCGCCGTAACCGGCTCCAGCGATGCCCCGCCATTCGCCTGCATGCTCTGGTACAGAGGATTCGCGCCCTCCGCCTGGATCACGCTGATCTTCGGCACCCGGTGAATGAACCCAAGATGCTTCATCTCCGCAAAGCCCTTACCCAGCGCCGAACAGTTCGCCAGGTTTCCACCCGGCACGATCACGTGATGCGGCACCTGCCACTCGCACTGCTCCAGCATCTCGAACGCCGGCGTCTTCTGCCCCTCCAGCCGATACGGGTTCACCGAGTTCAGCAGGTACACGGGAGCCCGCTGCACAATCTCGTTCAGCACCCGCACGCAGCCATCGAAGTCCGTCCGCAGCTGGATCGTCGTCGACCCATAATCCATCGCCTGCGACAGCTTGCCCCACGCAATCTTGTCCCTCGGGAATCAGCACCATGCTGCGCAGCCCCGCCCGAGCCGCATACGCCGCCATCGCCGCCGATGTGTTTCCGGTCGAAGCGCAAGCCACCCACTCAAATCCGCTCGCCACCGCAACCGACAGCGCCGCCGTCATCCCCGTGTCCTTGAACGACCCCGTCGGATTCATGCCCTGGTGCTTGGCCAGCAGCCAGTTCAGCCCCAGCGCCGCAGCCGACTTCGGCATCTCGTACAGCGGCGTGTTGCCCTCGCGCAGCGTCACGACACGATCGTAGGGAACAATCGGCAGCAGGTCCCGAAATCTCCAAACCCCGCTCTGATCAATCCCCATCGTCGACGTCCGCCGCTCCTGCCAGAGGTAACGAAGCGCGCTGGGATTCGGTCGATTCTTCGGCACGGGCCGGCTCGCCGAGTAGGCTGCGTCCACGCCCCCACTCTCCGGCGCACCCTCGCTCCACGGATACTCCACCTCAAACAGGTCGTCGCACGCGCGGCATCTAAAATTGCTTTTAGCTTCCCGAGCGGCGATCCTTTCGCCGCATCCGGTGCATCGAAGGACATGTGATGAAGAATTCATGCTTTTCTCTAGGGTACCGTAAAGCGCTCTCGGCCTGCGCTGTGTCCACCCTCTCCTCCTTAATTCTTATTCCGATATTCGCAGGGTCGCCAGCCGCGCTTGCGCAATCGCCCAAAGAGCTTCACATCGCCGCCGCATCCGACCTTCAGCCCGTCCTCCCAACCCTCGCCGCCGAATACGAGCAGGCCACCGGCGTCAAGATCATCCCCTCCTTTGGCTCCTCGGCAACCCTCGCCCAGCAGATCACCAACGGCGACCCGCAGGACCTCTTCCTCTCCGCCGACTATGTCCACCCTGAGCAACTGGTAGCCGCAAACCTCACCTCCAGCCGCACCCCAGTCCCTTACGCCCATGGAGTCCTCGTCCTCTGGGCCCGCAAAGACTCGCCTGCGCAACCCCTCGCTCTCAACGTCCTCACCAGCCCGAAAGTCCAGAAGATCGCCATCGCCAACGGCCTGCACGCCCCCTACGGACTTGCCGCTGACAAAGCGCTCGAGAGCCTTGGCCTCACCAGCAAAGTCGCCGGCAAGCTTGTCGTAGCGTGAAAACATCGGTCAGACAGCCCAGTTCGCAGAATCCGGCAATGCCCAGGTTGGCCTCATCTCCCTCACCATTGCGAGCTCCCCACACTTCCGCGACCTCGGCACCTTCGTCCGCTTCCCTCCGGGGAGCTACCCTGAGATCCGCCAATGCGCTGTCATCCTGAAGTCCTCGAAGAACCAGGAAGAGGCCCAGAAGTTCCTCGACTGGCTCACCAGCAATAAAATTCAGCAAAGCCTGACCAAGTTCGGCCTTGACCCCGCCAGCTAGCCTCGGCCCTACACCCGGCCGCACGCTACAAGCTAGACTGGCACCACCATGGACTTCGCCGCTCTAGGCCTGACGCTTCGCCTGGCCAGCTCTCACGACGCTCTGCCTGCTCCTCGTGGCAACGCCGCTCGCTGCATGGATCGCCGGTGGCAACAGCGTCGCCCGCCGCATCGCGCAGGCCGCCGTCGCGCTGCCCCTGGTTCTTCCGCCCACGGTTCTCGGCTTCTACCTGCTCGTCGGCCTCGGTCCCACCACCGCGCTTGGCCGCACCCTCATCACCCTCATCGGACATCCTCTGGCCTTTACCTTCTCGGGCCTGCTCATCGGCTCCATGATCTACAGCCTGCCCTTCGCCGTGCAGCCCCTGGTTGTCGCCTTTGCCTCTGTAGACCGCCCCACCCTCGAGGTCGCCAGCGTTCTCGGTGCCTCTCCCTGGACTGTCTTCCGCCGCATCACCCTCCCGCTCTCGCGCATGTCCTTCATCACCGCAGCGGTCCTCACCTTCGCGCACACCGTCGGCGAGTTCGGCGTCGTGCTCATGGTCGGCGGCGACATTCCCGGCATCACCCGCACCCTCTCCATCTCCATCTTCGATCAGGTGCAGGAGCTCCGCTACACCGACGCCAACCTGACCGCCGCCGCACTCGTCGCACTCTCCTTCCTTGCCCTTCTGGTCGTCTACGCCCGCGGTAATCGGAGGTCCGAGCTTGTCTGAGCCGCATCACTTTCTGCGCGTAGATGCCCTCCTAGGACCTTTGCACCTCTCCGCGAAGATGATGCTCTGCGCGCCGTGGACCATCCTCTTCGGCCCCTCCGGCAGCGGTAAGAGCTCCATCCTGCGCGCCGCCTGCGGCCTCATCCCGTCAGCCGACGTCCACTTCGCCGAGATTCACTCAACCGGACAGCGCGATCTGCAATCCGGTCGCCTGCGCATTCCGCCCCACCGCCGCAACCTCGCCTACGCCCCGCAAGGCACGGTTCTCTTCCCCCACCTCACCGTCCGCAAGAACGTCTCCTTCGCCACCGACATCCGCCACCAGCCGCAATCGGATGCAATCGATACAGCCCTCGATCTCTTTCAACTCGCCGCGCTCGCCCATCGCCTCCCCCGCGACCTCTCCGGCGGAGAGCGCCAGCGCGTCAACCTCGCACGCGCCTTCGCCGTCCCGGCACCGCACCTCATCCTCCTCGACGAACCCTTCACCGGCATCGATCGCTCCCTGCGCGACATCCTGCTACCCCGCATGCAACAGCACGCCGCACAGCAAGGCATCCCCGTCCTCTCGGTCACCCACGACATCGAGGAAGCCCTGATCCTCGACGCCGAAGTCATTCGTCTCGAACAAGGCTCCATCATCGCGCAGGGTCCCGCAGCGCAGGTTCTCGCCGAAGAGCGCACCCGCATGCTGCAGATCCTGCAGCCCTAACGCTGCACCTAGCCCACCAGCACCGGCTCGCGCTCCAGCGTAATCCCGAAACGCTCCCGCACCCCACGCACAATCTGATCCTGCAGTCGCTCAATATCCGCGCACGTCGCCCCACCCCGATTCGTCAGCGCCAGCGTATGCCGCGTCGAAATCCCCGCCGGCCCCACCCCATACCCCTTCACAAATCCTGCCTGCTCCAACAACCACGCCGCCGGAATCTTTATCTTTCCCTCACCCGCCGGCCAGTGTGGAACCTTGTTCTCCTCCACCCCCGCCGCGGCCGCAATGCCCGCAAGCCTCTCCATCACCACAATCGGATTCTTGAAGAACGATCCGGCACTCCGACAATCCGGATCACCCTCCACCAGCAGCATCCCCTTCTCCCGACGAATCTCCCGCACCGCCGTCGCCACCTCCATCAGCGTCACGCCGACCTTACCCGCAAACCGCCGCTGCAAATCCGCATAGCGCAGATTCGGCTCCCCATTCGGCCGCAGCCGAAATCTCACCCGCGTCACAAGGTACCGTCCCGGCTCGTCCGTATTGAACAAGCTCTCCCGATACCGAAATCTACAGGCAGCCTTATCCAACTCCACCCATTCCAACGTCTCGCGATCAAACGCCCGCACCGACTCGATCGTCTCCGCAACCTCCTGCCCATACGCCCCGACATTCTGCACTGGCGTCCCCCCCACCGACCCTGGAATGCCCGCGAGGCACTCCACCCCTGCCATCCGCAGCGACGTCATCCTCTCCACAAACCTGTCCCACACCTCGCCCGCACCCGCGTCGAACTGGTTCCCCTCAGACTCCTCGATGCCCATCACCCCGACCTTCAACACCAGGCCTGCAAAGCCAGCATCCCGCACCAGCAGATTGCTTCCGCCCGCCCAGCACAAACAGCGGCACGCCGCGCTCCTTAGCCCAGAAAACCGCCTCCACCACCTCTTCCTCGGTAGTGGCAACGGCAAAATAACGCGCAGCGCCCCCAATTCCGAACGTCGTAAACGGCGCCAGCGGTATCTCTTTCCGAATCTGCAACCCAGACGGCACGCTTCGAGACTACATCAGCCTGCTGGCAACAAAAATCGTCTTTGGCGCGACCGAACCTCTCAACGTACAATCAAATAAGCAAAGTTCGTTTCACCACGACCAGGAGGCAACACGATGTACCCAGAGTTGATGCTCATTCCGATGCGCGAAGAGTTGACCAAGGCCGGTGTCCTCGAGGCCCGCACCAGTGCTGAGGTGGATGCCGCGCTCGCAACGCCCGGAACCACCATGCTGATCGTGAACTCCGTCTGCGGCTGCGCTGCCGGCAAGATGCGCCCCGGCGTCCGTCTTGCCCTCCAGCACACCACCAAGCCCGACCAGACCATCACCGTCTTCGCCGGCCAGGATCGCGACGCCACCGAGCGCGCCCGCAGCTACTTCCAGGGCCATCCCCCCACCTCCCCCGCCGTCGCCATCCTCCGCGACGGTCAGCTGATCTATCTCCTGCAGCGCTCGGCCATCGAGAACTCCACCGCCCCCGCGATCGCCCAGGAACTCACCCGCGCCTTCGACACCTACTGCGCTAAGTCGGTCGCCTAACTTTTGCAACCCTAACCTTCACTTAATAAGGAAACCTCAAGAGAGGATGGCACTTGCCATCCTCTCTTCTTTGCGGACAGCACTCCTCCATCACCAGGAGATTCCGCCTCGGGTCCCCTAGATAAACCAGCTCTCGCTGCCGATATTAAACCCATGTCAGAACTGAATCGGGTTCGGGATGTCTCCTCTGCAGAGTTTGCTACAGCGCCAGAGATGATCCCGAAGACCACCCCTCCGGCTCTCTGGCTCGCCGGCTCCAGCGCGGCAATGACCCAGCTGCGAGGTCAGATCCGACGCGTCGCCCCTTATTTCCGGACAGCCTTATTCGTTGGAGAACCCGGCTGCGGCGAAGAAGCAGCCGCCCACATCCTCCACCAGCTCTCACCCCTCAGCCAGCGCCCTTTCATCAGCCTTGAGTCACTGCTGAGGCCCTCTCGCTCTTCGAAGACAGACTCGCTCGGAGGATGCCCTCGCGTCGATGGGCATGTTCTATATCTCCCGCGCCCGACCGGCTTCGCTCCCACCGCACAAACCGCATTGCTTCGCCTGGTCCGCAGATACGGACCACAGGCCCCGCGTATCGTCGCCTTCGCAGCAGCGCGGCCTTCGACCTCTGGTGAGCGCGAATGGTTTCTCCGCCGAGCTGGCAGACTTCCTTGGGTCACTCCGCATCGTGATTCCCCCGTTGCGCGACCGCCGCGAAGACATTCCTCAACTGCTTTCCAACCTCCTGCAACGTATCGCCGCCAAGTCCGGCGCGCCCATCCCTCAACTGGCCCCGGACCTGATGGATGCCGCCCGAAATCTCCCCTGGCACGGCAATCTACCCCAGTTGTACTCAGCAGCCGAGGCGCTCATAGAGCGCGCCAACGGGCGCATCCTGCACGCTGCGGACCTGGACGCCGTCCTTGGCTCCATCTCGCAGCAGGCTTCACCCCGTCCCCATGAAGTCCGAATGATTCGCCTCGATGACGTCATTCAGGAGCACATTCGCTCGGTTCTCTTCGCCTGTAACGGCAACAAGCTGCGCACCGCTGAAGTGCTCGGCATCAGCCGCTCGACCCTCTACCGCATGCTCGATGTGCCTGCCCAACCCGACTCCAACCCCGCCCACGCCCCATCTGCCGGCTCGTCCGATCTGCACATGGTGGGTTGACCTTCAGCGCATCTCTGTTGTTTCCGCAGGTGTCCACCTACATTTGGCAAGCCCACCGCATCCCGGCTTTGATAGCCTTGCTGCATGACCTCCAAAGAAACGATCGGAGTCCGCTGACCAGTCTTCGCATCGCAGTCCTCGGCGCCGGCAAGATGGGCGGCATCCTGGTTCAGGCATTTCTGCGCTCCGGCCTCTTTCCCCGCGAACACGTCGCCGCCACCGTCGCCCACGAAGCCCGCGCCACTGCCCTCAGCAAACAGTTTGGCATCTCCGGTCACGACAGACAACCTCAAGGCCGCCCAGGAAGCCGACATTATCCTGCTGGGCGTCAAGCCTCAGCAGATGCACGACGTCGTCAGCGGAATCGCTCCGGCACTTCGCCCCGGCAAGCTCTTGATCTCCTTCGCCGCCTCGGTCAAGACCAGCGCCATCGAAGAAGCCGCCGGCTGCAATCTCTCGGTCATTCGCGCCATGCCCAACACGCCCGCCATGGTCGGCGCCGGCATCACCGCCATCTGCCGCGGCAACTTTGTCACCGATCAGCAACTTGCGCTCGCCGAACAGATCTTCGCCACCGTCGGCCGCACCGTCATCGTCGACGAGAAGCACATGGACGCCGTCACCGGCCTCTCCGGCTCCGGCCCCGCCTTCCTCTACATCATCATCGAAGCCCTCGCCGAAGCCGGCGTCAACGTCGGTCTGCCCCGCGACATCGCCACCCTGCTCGCCGCCCAGACCACCTACGGCGCCGCCAAGATGGTGCTCGAAACCGGCTCGCACCCCGCCCTGCTCAAGGACGAAGTCACCACCCCCGCCGGCTGCACTGTCGAAGGCATCCTGGAACTCGAAGAAGGTGGTCTGCGCGTGACCCTCATCAAGGCCGTCAAGCGAGCGACAGAACGTGCCCGCGAACTCGCCAGAAGCTAGCCGCCACGCCCGTATACCGCACATCCGCGAATCCGAGCGACGTAGATCGCTCGTACAATCAATCCATGAGCAGCACAGTGGTTCCCATCTCCACCCGCACCCGCAGCAGCCATTCCCGCGCGCTTCCGCTCTATGCCGCAGTCGTCGTCGGCTTCATGGTGCTGGTCATCCTTGAGGGCGCGCTCGTGCGAGCCACCGGGTCAGGCGCCGGCTGTGGCAACCACTGGCCCCTCTGCAACGGCGACTTCTTCCCCCACCATCCCCGCCTCGCCACCGTCATCGAGTACACCCACCGCTCGATGACCGGCATCTGTCACCACGCTCGTCGCCATCCTCATCGGCTGGACCTTCCTTGCGCGCCCTCGCGGCGACCGCTCCCGCCGCGCCGTCGTCTGGTGCGGCATCCTGCTCATCACCGAAGCCCTCCTCGGAGCCCTCCTCGTCAAAGGCGGCTACGTCGAGAACAACGCCTCCGACATGCGCGTCGTCATGCAGTGCATCCACTTCACCAACACCATGCTGCTGCTGGCGGCCATCACCCTCACCTGGTGGTGGCTGCGCGACCGTCCCCAGCCCTCCACCGACCTCGGCCCGCAAGCCCGCGCGGTCGCATGGATCTCCCTCATCGCAACTCTCTTCGTCGGCGGCACCGGCTCCGTCGCCGCCCTCGCCGACACCCTCTTTCCCCCCACCTCCCTGCAAGCCGCCTTCCTGCAGGACTTCGCCGCGCACTCGCCTCTGCTGGTTCGCATGCGCTGGCTGCACCCGGCCACCGCTCTCATCGCGCTAAGCTGCGCCATCTGGCTCGCGCTGCAACTTCGCAGCAAGCTCGGCCGCCTGGTCGTCGGCCTGGTTTGCGCTGCAACTCCTGCTCGGCGCAGCCGACGTGCTTCTGCTCGCACCCACCTGGATGCAGGTGCTTCACCTCCTTGGCAGCAGATCTCTACTGGATCGCCCTGGTGGTCGCCTGCGCCACCGTCCTTGCGCCCGCGCGCGGCCCACCGTCTCCCGCTACGTCAGTAGACGGCTTGCCGTCGATCTTGTGCACCACGTGCTTGGTGCCGTGGCCGTCTTGTGGTAGCCCTTCTTTGCTCACCGTCGGCGGTCTTGTGGCCCTACCACCTTCGTGTCTCGTGGACCGGTGTCCATCGTGCGCAGCCACCTTCGTTCCGTGTTCCGTATCGTGAGCCGCAACCTTCGTCCCATGAACCGTCTTATGAGCGACGGTCTTGCTGGCATGGGCCGTATCATGGCCGGCGTCCTTCATATCCTGGCCAACGGTTTGTGCCTGTGCCAATCCCCATGCGAAAGCAACCCGGCCAGTGCCATCCCTCGAAACATGCAGCTTCTTCATCCTTCTATCTCCCTATACTGCAGCATCTTCGCATATGTAGGATGCGCCCAAACCCAGCGAAAGGTAAGCCGTTCCGGACGACTCGCGCACCCAACAGTCTCCATCGCCCCAAAGCAGTATTAACTCGCTTTAATCAAAGCTCTTCCCAATCATCACTCCCTGCTGGTAGATTCTTATAGCGTTGCTGTATGATGAACGCCGACTTACAGAAAACGATTTCTGCCCGCCGACAGTCTGGACCCTCAGCGCACCCATTCTGCCTCGTATCACCCGCATACCGTACGCTTATCACCTCGCACTAGGATGGACTCATGCAGTTTATGGCCGCACTCCTGACCACCCAACTGACCCACCTCTCCCCGTGTGGACGTTCTCATCCTCGTCCTGTACTTCGCGATGGTCATCTTCATCGGCTTCTACGTGAAGGGCTCAACCAACACCAGCGAAGAGTTCTTCCTCGCCGGCCGCGAGATGACCGCCTGGATCGCCGGCCTGAGCTTCGTCTGCGCCAACCTCGGATCGCTCGAACTCATGGGCTGGGCCGGCGCCGCCTACCAGTACGGCATCCTCGCCACGCACTGGTACTGGATCGGCGCGATTCCCGCGATGCTCTTCCTCGGCATCGTCATGATGCCGTTCTACTACATCTCCAAGACCCACTCGGTGCCCGGCTATCTGCAGCTGCGCTTCGGCGAGGGCGCGCGCGGCCTCAGCGCGCGTCAGCTTCGGCTTCATGACCATCCTGATGTCCGGCGTCAACATGTACGCCATGGCCCTGGTGATGAAGGTCGTCCTCGGCTGGAACATCAACTTCTCCATCTGGGTTGGCGCGGTCACGGTCGCGATCTACGTCATGCTCGGCGGCCTGCGCTCGGCCATCATCAACGAGGTCCTGCAGTTCGTGCTCATCTGGGCCGGCGCGGCGCTGATCCCCATCCTCGGCCTGATCGAAGCCGGCGGCTGGACCAACCTCAAAGCCCAGATCGCCCACAACGTCGGCTCCACCGACTACACCCACCTGTGGTCCACGCTCGGCCACTTCCGCGACAACCCCATGGGCGTCCACTGGACCGGCATCGTCTTCGGCCTCGGCTTCGTCGTCAGCTTCGGCTACTGGACCACCGACTTCCTCGTCGTCCAGCGCGTCCTCTCCGCCAACAACCTGCGCGCGGCCAAGATGGCTCCCGTCATCGGCGCGGCCTTCAAGATGGCTGTTCCCTTCATCGTCATTCTGCCCGGCCTCATCTGCCTCGGCCTCACCAGCCACGGCGCATCCGCTCTATCCACCTGGTCGGCCAGAACGCACGTCAGCGCCGCCAACCCCTACAGCTACAACGAAGTCCTTCCGCTGATGCTGATCCGCTACTGCGGTCCGGGCCTGCTGGGGCTCGGCATCACGGCGCTGGTCGCCGGCTTCATGTCCGGCATGGCCGGCAACGTCAGCGCCTTCTCCACCGTCTGGACCTACGACATCTACGGCGCCTTCATCAACAAGAAGGCCTCCGACCAGCACTACGTTCTCGATGGGCCGCTGGTCCACCGTGATCGGCATGATCGTCTCGATCGGCACGGCCTACCTCGTCGCTGAACGCGGCCTCCATCATGGACTACGTCCAGGCGCTCTTCAGCTTCTTCATCGCGCCGCTCTTCGGCACCGTCATCCTCGGCATGCTGTGGAAGCGCGCCACCAACGCCGGCGGCTTCTGGGGCCTGCTCGTCGGAACGGCCAGCTCCATCGGCATGTTCGTCTACACCACCTTCGGCGGTCTCGGCGGCGCTCTCGCGCATCGCGCTCTCGACCGACGCACAGCCCATGGCCGAGACCCTCTACCGCGCCCTCTGGAGCTGGATCATCTGCGTCGTCGTCACCGTCGTCGTCAGCTACATGACCAAGCCAAGCCCGAAGCCGAACTCGCCGGCCTCGTCTACGGAGCCACGCCATTCCCGACGACGGCGCAACCAGCCTCTGGCAGAAGCCGATCTTCTGGGCCATCGTCGTCATCATCGTCTTCTTCATCTTGAACATCATCTTCTTCTAAACCAGTTGCATCGCGCCGAGTGCGCGGAGGTACCGATTATGGCTGAGGGAACAGGACGCGGCGAGCTGCTCTCCATCTGGTTCTTCGTCGGAGGTCTGACGCTGGTCTACGGGCTGGTGCTGCTGCCCTACGGCGCATGGGAGTGGTTCGGTCATCACGAAGCGCCCACCGTGCTCAACAACCTTCACCCAACCTTCTGGTGGGGCCTGCTGATGACCCTCTTCGGCGCCTTCTACACCATCCGCTTCCGGCCGCGGCCGGGCGACATCAACAAAGCTAGCCATAAGACGCAAAGCCTTGCTAACCAACTAGGAGAACGTAATGGGCCGTCAAATGACAATGGGAGTGATCGTAGGCAACCGTGGATTCTTTCCCAGCCACCTCGCCACCAGCGGACGCCTGGAGATGATTGCAGCGCTCGAAGCCGCCGGCATCAAGCCCATCGTGCTCACCCCGGAAGAGACCGCGCACGGCGCGGTCGAAACCTACGAAGACGCCAAGAAGTGCGCCGCGCTCTTCAAGCAGCACGCCGCGGAGATCGACGGCATCATCATCACGCTGCCGAACTTCGGCGAAGAGCGCGGCCTCGCCGACGCGCTCCGCCTCGCCAACCTGCAGCGTGCCCGTCCTCATCCAGGCCACGCCCGACACGCCCGGCAAGATGGGCATCGCCTTCCGCCGCGACAGCTTCTGCGGCAAGATGTCGATCTGCAACAACCTGAAGCAGTACGGCATTCCCTACTCGCTGACCACGCTGCACACCGAGGCGCCCGACTCCGACCGAGTTCAAGGCCGACCTCGCAGTGGTTCGCCGCCGTCTGCCGCATCGTGCGCGGCCTGCGCAACGTGCGCTTCGGCGCCATCGGCGCGCGGCCCACGGCGTTCAACACCGTCCGCTACTCCGAGAAGCTGCTCGAGCGCTCCGGCATCACCGTCGAAACCCTCGACCTCTGCGAAGTCATGGGCCGCATCGAGAAGCATGCAAGGACAACGACGACGCCGTCCAGGCCAAGCTCGCCGCCATCAAGAAGTACATCCCCGTCGGCGACACGCCCGAAGCCGCGCTGATGAAGATGGCCAAGCTCGGCGCCGTCATCGACGACTGGATGGCAGCCTCCGAACTCACCGTCTCCGCCGTGCAGTGCTGGACCTCCATCGAGGAGTATCCTCGGCATCGTTCCCTGCACCGTCATGTCGATGATGAGCGAGCAGCTCATCCCCTCCGCCTGCGAAGTCGACGTCCTCGGCACGCTCTCCATGTACGCCCTCACGCTGGCCAGCGAGACGCCCTCCGCGCTGCTCGACTGGAACAACAACTACGGCGACAACCCGGACAAGGCCGTCTGCTTCCACTGCTCCAACCTGCCCAAGCACTTCTTCAAGCGAGGGCGTGAAGATGGACTACCAGCTCATCATCGCGGGCACCGTCGGCAAGGAGAACACGCACGGCACGCTCGACGGCACGGTGAAGGCCGGCGCCATGAGCTTCGCCCGCTTCTCCACCGACGACTTCACCGGCAAGATCGCCGGCTACGTCGGCGAGGGCGCCTTCACCGACGACCCGCTCAACACCTTCGGCGGCGCCGGCGTCGTCGAGATCCCGAACATGCAGAAGCTGCTCCGCTACATCTGCGAGAACGGCTTCGAGCACCACGTCGCAGCCAACTTCTCCACACGTCGCCGCCCCGTCTACGAGGCCGCCACCAACTACCTCGGCTGGAAGATGCACCAGCACGCAGTAACCGCTTGCTAACCAGCATCAAGATCAGGGTTGTGCGGGAAATTTACATTCCTCCTGCGCAGCCCTGATTTAGTCTCGTAAGACGCATGGCCGTCCGGAAACAAACCGCGCCGAAAAAGACCCCGTCCTCCCACCGCGCCTCGCCGCTCCGCCAAAGCTCCCGCAGCGCCGCCCGGTGGCCGCCTCATCGATCGCGACGAGAGCTGGCTTCAGTTCAACCGCCGCGTCCTCGAAGAGGCCGACGACGCCTCCAATCCCCTGCTCGAGCGCGTCAAGTTCCTCGCCATCACCGCCAGCAACCTCGATGAGTTCGTCGAGATCCGCGTCGCCGGCGTCCTGCAGCGCCTCGAAGAAGGCCTCGGCCTGCCCCAACACGCTCGACGCTGGCGGCCTCACCCAGGACGAGCGCATGGACCGCCTCCGCGAGCGCCTCCATCAGTTCACCGACGATCAGGCTGCCTGCTGGAACGACCGCCTCGTCCCCGAACTCAAGCGCGCCGGCATCTGCATCGTGCAGCTGGAAGCAGCTCCGCAAAGCCGATCGCGAGTTCGCCATCAAGTTCTTCCAGGAGCAGGTCGACCCGCTCCTCACTCCGGTCACGCTCGACCCCTCGCATCCCTTTCCGCGCGTGCTCAACAAGGCCCTCTGCCTCGCGCTGCTGCTGCGCCACAAGCGCAAGCTCAAGTCCGGCAGCAGCCCCAAGATCCTCGGCGTCATCACCATTCCGCGCTCCCTGCCCATCGCTCATCGCCCTCCCCGAGCGCAACGGCCAGCGCAACTTCCTGCTCCTCGAAGAGCTCATCGAAGCCCACATCGAGTCGATGTTTCGCGGCTACAGCATCCTCAACCGCACCGCCTTCCGCGTCACCCGCAACAGCAACCTCTACATGCAGGAGGAAGAGAGCGCGCTCCCTGCTCGAGACGCGTCGCCGAGGAGCTGCACAATCGCCGCAAGGGCGACGCCGTCCGCATGGAGATCGACGCCTTCGCCTCCGAAGAGATCGCCGAACGCCTGCGCACCAACTTCGAGCTCGAACCCTGGCAGGTCTTCCGCACCGCCGCGCCCATCAACCTCTCGCGCCTCATGGCCCTCTACAGCGCCGTCAAGCTGCCCGCGCTCAAGTTCCCCGAGTTCCACGGCCGCCGCCTCCACCTCGACCAATCCACCAAGCCGCCCACCAACATCTTCGCCGAGCTCCGCAAGGAAGACATCCTGCTGCACCATCCCTTCGACAGCTACAGCACCGTCGAAGACTTCATCGCCGCCGCCGCCGCCGACGAGAACGTCATCTCCATCAAGCAAACCCTCTACCGCACCAGCGCCGACTCGCCCATCTTCAGCGCACTCAAAGAGGCCGCGCAAAGCAAGGACGTCACCGTCGTCGTCGAGCTCATGGCGCGCTTCGACGAGGCCTCCAACATCCGCTGGGCGCGCGAGCTCGAAGACGCCGGCGTGCAGGTCTTCCACGGCATCTTCGGCTACAAGACCCACTGCAAGCTCGCGCTCATCGTTCGCCGCGACTCCGACGGCATCGTTCGCAGCTACGCGCATCTCGGCACCGGCAACTACAACCCGGTCACCGCGCGCTTCTACACCGACATCAGCCTGCTCACCGCGCGCCCCGAACTCACCGAAGCCGTCCTCCGCGTCTTCCGCTACCTCACCGCCGACTGGGAAGCCGGCCCCAACGCCTATCGTCCGCTGCTCGTCGCGCCCGTCACCCTGGCACAGCGACATCCTCGCCCTCATCGCGCGCGAAGCCGACCACGCCAAGGCCGGCAAGCCCGCCCGCATCATCGCCAAGATGAACGGCCTGCTCGACGTCCCCACCATCGACGCCCTCTACGCCGCCTCGCAGGCCGGCGTCGAAATCGACCTCATCGTTCGCGGCATGTGCGCCCTTCGCCCCGGCATTCCCGGCCTCAGCGAACGCATCCGCGTGCGCTCCATCATCGGCCGCTTCCTCGAGCACAGCCGCATCTTCTGGTTCGCCAACGGCGGCCCCGACGACGGCCCCCAGTCCGAAATCTTCTGCGGCAGCGCCGACTGGATGACCCGCAATCTCTACGAGCGCTGCGAGGTCGTCTTCCCCGTCGTCGACCCAGCCCTGAAACGCCGCCTGCGCGACGAGATCCTCGACTCCTACCTGCACGACAACCTCAAGGCCCGCCTCATGAACCCCGACGGCTCCTACGAGCGCGCCCCAAGAACCGCTCCCGCCCTCAGCGCGCAGCAGCACCTCATGGAACTCTCGCGCGTCTCCCGAAAAGCAACTTGGCCGCGACAAATCCCCCGTCGTCGAAAGCACCCCGGCTGAAGAAGCGGAAAGCATCCTGTCCAAGGAACAATCCGGCCTCTAACCGAGACGGCCCGACAAATGCCCGGCCTAACCTGCGTCCCATGCGCCTCAAACTGCTAAACTTGAACAGTAGTGGCGTGGCCGATACTCCCCACGCCAAAGGAGTACATCATGGCAACCAACCACGAACGGCACGCACAACAGCAACGGCGCAGGACTTCGCCTCAAGACCGGCCTCGCCGAGATGCTCAAAGGCGGCGTCATCATGGACGTCATGAACGTCGCGCAGGCCCGCATCGCCGAAGAAGCCGGTGCCGTCGCCGTCATGGCGCTCGAGCGCGTCCCCGCCATGATCCGCGCCGAAGGCGGCGTCGCCCGCATGGCCTCTCCCAAGCTCATCAAGGAGATCATGGCCGTCGTCCACCATCCCCGTCATGGCCAAGGCCCGCATCGGCCACTTCGCCGAAGCCCAGGTCCTCCAGTCCCTCGGCGTCGACTTCATCGACGAGTCCGAAGTCCTCACCCCCGCCGACGAGGTCTACCACATCGACAAGCACGCCTTCACCACGCCCTTCGTCTGCGGCGCGCGCAACCTCGGCGAAGCCCTCCGCCGCATCGCCGAAGGCGCAGCCATGATCCGCACCAAGGGCGAACCCGGCACCGGCGACGTCGTCCACGCCGTCCAGCACATGCGCCAGATCACCCGCGAGATCAAGGCCCTCACCGTCCTCGGCGACGAAGAGCTCTACAACGCCGCCAAGGTCCACGGCGCGCCCTACGAGCTCATCCGCATGGTCGCCAAGGCCGGCAAGCTTCCCGTCCCCAACTTCTCCGCCGGCGGCATCGCCACACCGGCCGACGCCGCCCTCATGATGCAGCTCGGCGCCGAGACCATCTTCGTCGGCTCCGGCATCTTCATGAAGGAAGGCGCCATCCCGCTCGACGTCGAGGACAACCCCGAAGAGCGCGCCGAAGCCGTCTCCCGCGCCCGCGCCATCGTCCTCGCAACCGCTCCACTACGACGATCCCAAGATCGTCGCCGAAGCCTCCGAAGCCGTCATCGGCAGCATGAAGGGCCTCGCCGCCGCCGCCATCGAAGAAAAAGACCTCATGCAAACCCGCGGCTGGTAACTTCTTCAATCTGAAGCGGACAACCTGATTGCGGAACAACTCACGTCCTTTGACAGGCATCGCAGTATGTGTCGTTGTAGTCGTCACTTCGCTGCCTGAAAAGGATTGTCAATGAAAAAGTTACTCCCTCTCCGTACTGCTTACGGCCTTCGTTAGCCCCAACGTCCACGCACATGACCTGTCGAAACTCGATGCCCGCATCGATGCAGCCCACCAGGTTCTTCGCGAACTGATGGCCACACCCGATCGCGGCATCCCCGATAGCGTCGCCATGCACGCCACCTGCGTCGCGGTCATTCCCGGCTTCAAGAAGGGCGCCTTCGTCGTCGGCGGCGAGTATGGCCAGGGCGTCGTCACCTGCCGCACCGGCCATGGCTGGAGCGCTCCTGCCTTCATCCAGCTCACTGGCGCCAGCTTCGGCTTCCAGATCGGCGGCCAGTCCACCGACCTCGTCCTCGTAGCCGTCACTCACGATGGTGCACAGCACCTGCTGCATGACAAGGTCAAACTCGGAGCCGACGTCTCCGTCGCTGCCGGTCCCGTCGGGCGCGACTCGCAAGCCGCCACCACCGAACTAGCCAACGCCGGTTTCCTCACCTACTCCCGCAACAAGGGCGTCTTCGCCGGCGTTGACCTCAACGGCGACGTCGTCAACCAGAACCTCAACGACACCCAGACCTATTACGGCCGCGACGTCTCCTTCCAGAAAATCCTCGCAGGCGACGTTCGGCCCCACTCCAGCTCGTTGCCCTTCCTCCATACGGTCCATGAGCTCTTCCATGCGGAAGCGCGCGGCACCAAGTAAGGCATCACAAACCTAAGGTGGAAGGCCCGGTCATCATCAAATGATCGGGCCTTCTCGCGTATTTCAGCGGGTCAGACTACACCCATCCTCCATCCACCACGTAACTCTGATTGGTAATCGCGGAGCTATCATCGGCCGCCAGGAATAGCACCAGCCGCGCAACCTCCTCCGGCAGGATCATCCGTTTCAACGATTGGTGTGCCAGCACCTGTCGCACATAATCCTCGGTGAGCCACAATTGCTTCTGACGCTCGGTAAGTATCGACCCCGGCATCACGCAATTCACCCGCACTTCGTCTTCGCCGAACTCGTGCGCCAGCGCCCGCGTCATTCCCACGATCGCCGACTTCGCCGTCACGTACACCGGAACATTCTTCGACGGGATCACCCACGCGATCGACCCCATATTGATGATCGATCCACGCCTCGCCGCCCGCATCGACCGCGCCACCGCCTTCGCCATAAAAAACTGCTGCTTCAGGTTAATCGCCATCCCCACATCCCACGCCTCCGGTGTCACCGACTCAATCGAATGCCGCGTATCGTCCCCCGCATTGTTCACCAGCACATCCACGCGCCCAAACCGCTGCACGACCTCCTCCACCGTCCATTCCAGCGCAACAAAGTCCGTTAGGTCGCAGCGAACATACACCGGCGCAACCAGCCCCGCGTCCACCAGCCGTGTCACCAGGCCTTCCGCTGCGTTCTCCTGAATATCCAGGAACACCACCTGCGCCCGCTGCCGCACAAACGCCTCTACGATCGCCTCGCCGATGCCACTTGCCCCGCCCGTCACCAATACCACGCGGTCTTCCAGGCTCGGATACACAGCCGCTTTGCTCATTCCGCTCATCGCAGCATTATCGCTTGCACTGGGCATCTGCGTCTTCCGTCTCACTCCGCGCAATGCACTAAAATCAAACTGTGGATCCCAAAACCCCAGCCATCGGCGTCCTCGCTCTGCAGGGCGCATTCGACGTCCACGCCCACCGCCTCAGCGGCCCTCGGAGCCATCACCACGCTCGTCCGCAAGCCCAGCCAGCTCGACGACCTCGACGCCCTCGTCATCCCCGGCGGCGAGTCCACCACCTTCCTCAAGCACCTCGAGCGCGCCGGCTTCTACGACACCCTCAACGCCTTCGTTCACTCGCAAGCCCGTCTTCGGCACCTGCGCCGGCTGCATCCTCCTCGCGAAAGAAGTCAGCAACCCGCACCAACCCTCCTTCGGCGTCCTCGACATCGCCGTCGAGCGCAACGCCTACGGCCGCCAGAACGACTCCGCCATCCTCACCTCCGAGACCACGCTCCCCGGCGGCCCGCTCGAGATGGTCTTCATCCGCGCCCCCCGCATCACGCGCACCGGCCCCAGCGTAGAAACCCTCGCCACCCGCGACGACTCCCCCACTCTCATCCGCCAGGGCCGTCTCCTCGCCGCCACCTTCCACCCCGAGCTAACCGACGACACCCGCGTCCACCAGCTCTTCCTCGACATCGTCCGCGAAGCAATGAAATAACAGCTTCGTCTCGGTTTATGTTCTAAATTGTCATCCTTCGCCGTAGCGAAGGATCTGCTGTTTGCTTCTCGCACCACAATCTCTGCGCCCGCCCAACTACAATCAACCCATGCAGGCACCCCAGGCCATCCCGCCCACCCACGGCTTCTGGAACCTGCCCATCGACGCCGCCAAGCACGGCCACGCACTCGACGCCCACCTCCTCCTCAATCTCTGGATCGCCCTCGCCCTCCTCGCCCTCGCGCACCTCATCCTTCTCATCGGCATCGCGATCCGCAAGCGCACCGCCCGCCCCTACCACCAGCTCCTCATCGAGTACCTTCCGCTCGCCGCGCTCACCCTCCTCTTCGCCTTCCTCGCCATCCGCGCGCAGCGCTCTGGGCCGCCCAGCGCTACACCGGCGCCGACCTCTCCGCCATGCAGGTCGAAGTCACCGGCCATGCAGTTCGTCTGGTACTTCCGCTACCCCGGCGCCGACGCCGCCTTCGGCCGCACCAACCTCTCCCTCGTCGACCCCGCCGAACGCCAATCCCCTCGGCATCGACCCCACCGACCCCTACGGCCGCGACGACATCGTCACCAGCCAACTCGTCCTCCCCGCCAACCGCGAAGTCGACCTCACCCTCCGCTCCCAGGACGTCATCCACGGCTTCGCCATCCCCGCAGATGCGCATCAAGCAGAACGCCGTCCCCGGCCAGACCGCCCACATCCACTTCACCCCCGAAACCCCCGGCGACTACGCCATCCTCTGCACCCAGGTCTGCGGCCTGGGCCACTACCGCATGCTCGCCACCCTCCGCGTCCTCCCCGCTGCAGCCTTCGACAACTGGCTTCACGCGCAAGAAGCCACCAAATCAAACTCAACGCCGAGGCGCAGCCATGACCCCCGCCACCAATCCGGGTGCCCCATTCATGGCGCGCCTTTTGCGACATGAGTGGGTTCGCAGAAGACTCCACCACCTCACCGACCACCGCACCATCGGCTTCGGCTATCTCCTCATCTCGCTCATCGCCGTAATCATCGGCGCCCTGCTCTCCCTCGTCATGCGCACGCACCTCGCATGGCCCAACTGGCAACTACCCCTCCACGGCCCCATCCTCCCCGAAGAGTACCTCGCCCTCGTCACCATGCACGGCACCCTGATGCTCTTCTTCGTCCTCACCGTCGCCCCCCAGTCCGGCTTCGGCAACCTCATCCTCCCCGCGCAAATCGGCGCACCGCCACATGGCCTTCCCGCGCCTCAACGCCACTGGCCTATGGCTCACCGCCGCTCGCCCTCGTCACCCTCCTCGCCGCCTTCTTCGTCCCCGGCGGCGCACCCATCGGCGGCTGGACAGCCTACCCACCCCTCTCCGCCACTCCGCTCGCCGGCCCCGG
This sequence comes from uncultured Acidobacteriaceae bacterium, assembly GCA_963821165.1. Classification (GTDB taxonomy): domain Bacteria; phylum Acidobacteriota; class Terriglobia; order Terriglobales; family Acidobacteriaceae; genus Granulicella. The sequence goes on along the minus strand of CAWGCQ010000005.1, from coordinate 193,259 downwards.
CCAGGGCATCGGCATGGATCTCTGGCTGGCCAGCATCGCCCTCTTCGCCATCGCCTCCACCCTCAGCGCCGTCAACACCCTCACCACCATCATCAAGCTCCGCTGCGAAGGCCTCACCTGGGAGCGCCTCCCGCTCACCGTCTGGGGATGGTTCACCGCCGCTCTGCTCAGCATCCTCGCCTTCTCCGTCCTGCTCGCCGCCATCCTGCTCCTCTTCTGCGACCGCCACCTCCACAGCGGCTTCTTCCTCCCCGCCAGGACCTCGTCAGCGGCGTCCTCCTCCAGCATCGCGGCGACGGCAGCCCCGCTCCTCTGGCTCCATCTCTTCTGGTTCTTCGGCCATCCCGAGGTCTACATCGCCATCCTCCCCGGCATGGGCCTCACCTCCATGGTCATCGCCAACTTCAGCCGCCGCCGCGTCTTCGCCTACCGCCTGATGATCGCCACCACCCTCCTCATCGGCTTCCTCGGCATCCTCGTCTGGGGACACCACATGTTCGTCGCCGGCCTCAACCCCTTCGCCGGCACCGCCTTCAGCATCTCCACCATGGCCATCGCCATCCCCGCCTCCGCCAAAGTCCTCAGCTGGCTAGCCACCACCTGGGGATCGCGCCCCCGCCTCACCACCCCCATGCTCTTCGCCCTCGGCTTCGTCTCGCCTCTTCATCACCGGAGGCCTCACCGGCCCCATCCTCGCCCAGCCCATCCTCGACGAGTACCTCCACAACACCTTCTTCGTCGTCGCCCACTTCCACCTCATCATGGCGATGGCCGGCATCTTCGGCCTCTTCTGCGCCACCTACTACTGGGCCCCGCTGCTCTTCCACCGCACCCTCTCCGAACCCCTCGGCAAGCTCCACTTCTGGGTCACCCTCCTCGGCGCCTACTCCACCTTCCTCCCCATGCACTTCACCGGCCTCGCCGCCGAACCTCGCCACTACGCCCAACTCACCGGCATCGCAGGCCCCAGCGCAACCCTCCTCCAATCCACGCTCCCCCTGCAGCGCCACATCACCGCCTCGGCCATCTTCCTGGTCTGCGCGCAGTTACCCTTCTTCCTCAATCTTTTCCTTGCATGGCGAAGACCCGCCAACGACCCCCGCGAAACCAATCCCTGGCACGCCACCACCATGGAGTGGGCACCCAACGCCCTCAATCCGCATCCAAACGATCAGCCGTCTATCGTCTACCGCGGCCCCTGCCACTACAGCGACTCCGGCACGGAGTTTTTGCCCCAATGGAGCGCCGTCAACACATTCGACACCGAAGCAGAGTAGAGTATTCTGACAACGTCGTCCGACAGGGGCATCCAGGCCATGCCGTCCACCATCACACCGCCGGAGATTGACCGCCATCGCATCAGCGACGGCAACAACGGACAGTCGGCCGCCCACCGACAAGCGCACCGGCGGCAACGGCGAGGGCGATGGCGACAACTGGAACAACCGCCCGCGCGGTCATCGCGGACCCCACGAACGTATCTCCCAGGCCCGCATCGGCCTCTTCTTCGCTCTCGGCGGCGACCTCATGTTCTTCGTCGCCCTCATCAGCGTCTTCTTCGTCACCAAGGCCAGCGGCCACTTCGACGCCTACGACCGCTTCATCAACGAGTGGCTTCCCACCGCCATTCCCTCCATCCTCTGGCTCAACACCGTCGCTCTCCTCCTCAGCTCCGTCACCGCCGAAGTCGCGCGCCGCGCCATGTTCCGCGAAGTCGACGCCATGGACGAATGGTTCGGCCTCGGCCGCCCCGTCTCCTACCGCGCCGCCATCTGGCTCTCAGCCACGCTCGCTCCTCGGCATCGTCTTCCTCGCCGGTCAGTGGGTCGCCTGGGATCAGCTCGCCGCGCAGCACGTCTTCTTCCGCTCCAACCCCAGCAGCCACTTCTTCTACCTCATCACCATCACCCACGCCGTGCATCTCTTCCTCGGCATCGTCGGCCTCATCGTCGCGCTTGCTGCTCTACAATTCTCGCGCTCGCTCGCCACCCGCCAGGTCTTCGTCGACACCACCGTCTGGTACTGGCACGTCATGGGAGCCCTCTGGATCTTCCTCTTCCTCCTCCTGGAATTCGGCCAGTGAAGGAGTTCAGACAATGACGCTCATCCAGGGCTGCGCCCAATGTCTCGACAGCACGCAGGCGGCCCCTCCCGCCGTGCAGGCCGCCTATCGCCACGCCATCATCCTGCTCGCCAGCGCCGGCGCCACTCTCTTCATCACCGGAACACTGCTCCTCCGCCGCCACCGCTAGTACTCGTCCGGCTCCTCCACCGGCGCCTTCGCCGCAACCGCATGCTCCGCGCCGCCGCCGGAACCTTCAGCACCGGCAACTCCGGCTGGTCGAACGCATACAGCGCATTGAACAGATACCGATACGTTCCATGCGACTGCCCACGGAACTCCGGCTTGAATCCATACAGCACGATCCGCCCTTTCCCATACTCCAACTCCACGGCCGCAGCCTTATCCTCAATCGCCTCAGGATGCAGCAGCAATCCGCTCTCCAGCGGATTCGATCCCTTCGCATACCGCGCCAGCACCGCGCCTTGGAATCCCGCCTCCGGCACAAACGCCGGCCCCCGCTGGAACATCACCACCGGAGCCTCCGGCACGCCGAAGTTCACCGGCAGCTCAGCGTTCTCTTCATTCACGCGCAGCAACGCTCCCGAGCAGAAGAACTTATCGCTCTTCACTCCCTCCAGCACATCCTTCACCGGCAACGACATCAGCGGAATCAAGCTCGCCGCCGTCCGATTCGTCGCCACCAGCATCCCTCCATCGCGTACAAACGCCCGCAGATTATCCATTCCGTCCGGCCCAATGCCTCCCGCATACTGGCCCGGCACCATCCCCACATGGAACCCCTCCATCAACTGGTCCCGCGACATATCCGGCAGCACAATCACGTCGTACCGCGCCCGCAGATCCGACGACCGCATGTCCGCGTTGTAGATACTCTTCGGCTCGAACCCATAGTTCTCCAAGATCCACCGCGTCCACCCCTCATCAATCGAGGGCGCCCACGGCCGATACAGTCCCACGCGCGCCTTCTTGATCGCGATCACATTCGCCGGCTCCGCAGTCACCGCTGCGACACTCACGCCATACTTCTTCGCCACGCTCTCCATCGCGCCGCGCCCCACTCCACGAATCACAAACGCGCCGCGTTCCTTCCCCTCCGGCGTAGCAATCGCATCCTTCGACATCGCCACCGACCCGCCCTGCTTCAGCACCTCGTTCACCACCGCATACGACGCATTCGGCTGCCGGCTGATCACAAACACATCGCCAGCCCCCGCAATCTCCGCCGCCGGCAGCTTCGCCGTCCTCAATCGGCTCCAGCATCCCACGCTGCTCCGCCGTCAGCGGATCGCTCACCGTGTCCACCGCCACGCCCATCTGCAGCGGCAGCGTCCATCCCGTCACGTCATACGGCAGATCAACCGCCTTCGACGTCCCCAGCTCAATCTCATCCGGATACCTCTGCCGCTCAAACAACTCCTTCGCCAATCCCGAGAACGGCTGGTCCATCGGAATCACCCACGACCCCGCCGGATACGTCACACCATTCGCCACGAATCCCGCCTTCGTCGCATACACCTTCAGGCCGTTCTCGATCATCTTCTGCGCCAGCAACCCAGCCTCCGGAGTATCGGCCTGCTTGTCGCTGATCACATACGCAAACGGTCCTTCCTTCTTGTAGTGCGCAATATTGTCCCGAGCCGCCTGGTAGCGGTTGTACAGCAGCGTCTCCCGATTCTTCGCCGCCAGATCCAGCACCGACATCGATCCGCCGATCATGTAATTCACCGCATCCCGCAACCGCCACCATCCACCCTCCCACGGCTCCGAGTACATCGAGAGCGCCCGCAGATCCTGCGTCTCCTTCGGAAACTCATTCACCGTATAGAACCGCGGCGTCGCATAGCGGTAAAGCCCCGTCTCCGTAAAGAAAGAAATCTCGTTGCGGAACACATGCACCCAGTCATTGAATCCCGCATACCAGTTATCAAACCGCGTCTCCGAGATCGCACCCGGCATCTGGTGCGCATCCAGGTACGCCGTCATATTCGTCCCCACCACATTCAGCCAGCTCCGCACATACGGGCTGATGTTGCTCGAAATCGGATCGGCAAACGGAGGAATCCAAATCCGCGCAGGAAACGGTGCCGTCTGGTGCTGGCAATAAAAGATCTCCGGGCTCCAATCGATCTCCGCCTTCACCAGCACCTGCGACTCCTTCATATTCAGCATGTAGCCGTCGCGATTGTTATCGTGCCCCACATAATCCTGGTACAGCCACGGCATCGGGGCCACCTCATACTTCGTCCCCACATTCTGCCGATACCAATGCACCACCATGTCCTGCCCATCCGGATTCAACGTAGGCCACAACACCAGAATCACGTTGTCGAGAATCGCATCCACCTCAGGATCGTTCTTCGCCGACAGCAGCTTGTACGCCAGCATGATCGAGTGCTGCCCACCAGCAACCTCATCCGAGTGCAACCCGCCATCGATGTGCACAATCACCTTGGAATCATGCGCCAGCTGCCGCGCCTGCTCATCCGTCAGGTTGTCGTCGATCGCCAGCCGCCGTGCATTCTTCTTGTACTCATCCAGCCGCGCCAAATTCGCCGGCGACGAGATCACCGCAACCTCAATATCGCGCCCCTCCGAACTCTTCCCCACCGTAAACATCTTCATCCGGTCCGTCGCCGCAGCCGCCGCATGAAAGTACCGCACCGCATCTTCATAGTCCGCCAGATAAAAATCATCGCCCGGCGTATGCCCCAGCACCGACAACGGCGTCGGCACCTGCGCCTTCGCTCTCGTGAAACCCACGCTCAAGCAAGCAAAGAAACATCCGCACCACAACGATTTCGAAAGCCGCATCAGTACTCCTCAGAAAGAGATAGGTCTCGCCCGCGGCAACTGCCCGCAAGTTTCATCACCAGGTTGGTTGGGAAATAAACTGCACTTACTGTAACAAGGTTCGAACAGTTCCGCGAAGGATCCGTCTCTCCGCCCCTAAGCCCTTGTAATCAGGCACCGAAATCGCGCCCCCACCACATAGCTGCCATCCTCGCGTCGAAACGGCGCCAGCGCTTTTTCATGCGCAGCATCAACAGCCTCCACGTTCGAATGCTCAATCGCCCGCGCCGCAACCCCCGAAGATCGCAGCCCCCGCATTGCCGTCGCCAGATTCTCGTAAACCCACGGCGAGTCCACATCGAACATCTCAACTGGCTCCAACCCCGCCCCCTCCGCAAACGCGCGCAACGCCGCTTCGTTCGACAGCGCAAACGGTCCAGGCGCCCCGCCGGCGGCGGCGGCAACAACGGCCGCAACGTCGCTACCAACGACGCGGCCTCCATCCCCTCAGGCTCTCCCCAGGTCATCACCACCACGCGCCCACCCGGCTTTGTAACACGCTTCGCTTCAGCAAGCGCAGCACCAGGATGCGCCGCATATTGAAACGAGTTGAACCCCGTAACCACATCAAACGCATCATCCGCAAACGGAAGCTGCTCCAACTCGCCTACATGGAAGTCCCCCTCCACAAGCCGCGCCCGCGCAATCTCCACCAGCTTCTCCGCCGCATCGAGCCCCGATACCACCGCTCCACGTTCCGCCGCCATGCGCGCAGCCAACCCTGCGCCGCATCCCACATCCAGATACGTCGCACCCGCCGCTAATCCAACGCGATCGAACGCCGCGCCATACACCGGCGCACACGTCTTCTCCTGAATCTCCGCCCAGTCGCCGGCAGCCGATCCCCACAGTCTCCCATTCACCGCCGAAGACGTCGCGTCTTCCCATGCAATCACCTCGCAGCGGAGTATATCGCGCGCAACCTCAGACCCGCAGCACCTAAGGCTTCAACACAATCTTCATCGAGTCCGCCTCCGGATGCGACGCCAGATCAATCGCCTTCGCCGCATCCTCCAGCGCAAACCGATGCGAGATCAGCTTCGTCAAATCCAGCTTGCCCGACCGATACCCCTCAAACACCAGGTCAATCCCCTCCTGCTGAATCGCCACCGACGCCGAGTACGATCCCATCAGCGTCTTCTCATCCATGCACACCGCCGCCGGATCGAACGCCGCCGTCCCATGCTGCGTGCTCGCAAACAGCATCACCCGCCCGCCCGGACGAATCGCCTGCCATCGCCGTAGCAATCAACGCATCCGCTCCCACCGCCACCAGCGCCACATCCGCACCGCGCCCCTCGGTCACGCCTTGCACGCCGCCACCACATCGCCGCGCGCATCCAGCGGATGATCCAACCCATACTGCGCCGCAATCGCATGCCGCTCCGGATACATATCGATCGTCAGCACCGTCGCCCCCGTCTGCCGCGCCAGCGCCGCCAGCAAAATCCCAATGCTTCCCTGCCCAATCACCAGCACCGTATCATCCGGCTCCAGCTCCAGCAGCCGAATCGCCTTGAAGCAAGTATTCACCGGCTCAATAAACGCCGCCTGCTCAAACGGAATATCGTCCGGCACATGAATCAACCCCGCCGGCGTAACCCCATCGCCCAACAATCCAATCCATCACGCGAATGTACTGCGCAAACCCGCCGCCCGCAGCCTCACCCAACCCCGCCGTCGTCCCAACCTTCTTATACGTCTCACACTGCGCAAAGGTCTTCTTCCGGCAATAGAAGCAATGCCCGCAAGGAATATGATGAAACGCCATCACCCGATCCCCCACCGCAAACCCGCGCACACCCTCGCCCACCTTCGCAATCGTCCCGGCCATCTCATGCCCAAACACCCGCGGCGCCGCGTGCGATCCCGTATGAATCTTCTTCAGATCCGTCCCGCAGATCCCGCACGTATCGATCCGCACCAGCACTTCGCCCGCGCCCAATCTCCGGCACGGCAATCGTCTCTGTGCGAACATCATCAACCGCACGATAAACAGCAGCCTGCATCGTACCTGGAATCGTCTCAGACATACCTCTTACCAGCTTATCGGACGACCGCCAGATCAGTCTTTAGCTAGAACCTGCACTAGCAAGCTCCAGCTCGCAACGGCCAGCATGCATCCTACACCACCATGGCGAATCCATACGACGCAATCATCATCGGCTCCGGCGCTGGCGGCGGAACCCTCGCTCTCCATCTCGCCCGCGCCGGCAAGCGCATCCTCATCCTCGAGCGCGGCCCCTTCCTCCCCCAGGAAAAACTCAACTGGGACACCTCCGCCGTCTTCCTCGACAACCGCTACCACACCACCGAAACCTGGCACGACAAGGACGACAAGCCCCTCCACCCGCAGCAGGCCTACTACGTCGGCGGCCAGACCAAGGTCTACGGCGCAGCTCTCTTCCGCATGCGCGCCGAAGACTTCGGCGTCATCCAGCACCAGGGCGGCATCTCCCCCGCCTGGCCCATCACCTACGCCGACATGGAGCCCTTCTACACCCGCGCCGAAGAGCTCTTCCACGTCCACGGCGACCTCGGCACCGCGCCCGCCGTCCCCGGCGGCTTCGCCAGCTCCTACGATCCCACCGAACCCTTCCACTCCAAGCCCTACCCCTACCCCGCCGCTCTCCAACGAACCCCGCATGGCCGCCATCGAAGCCGACGTCCGCAAGCTCGGCATCAACACCTTCCCCATCCCCCTCGGCCTCAAGCGCAACGCCACCGACCCCGTCGCCAGCAAGTGCATCCGCTGCGACACCTGCGACGGCTACCCCTGCCTCATCCACGCCAAATCCGACGCCGACATCAACTGCATTCGCGAGATCATGGATCTCCCCAACGTCACCCTCCTCACCAACGCGCGCGTCCTTCGCCTCCTCACCAACGCCGCCGGCACCGCCGTCACCGCCGTAGAAGTCCAGCACACCGACAGCACCGCCCCCGCCACCTACGAAGGCCACATCGTCGCTCTCTGCGCCGGAGCCATCAACTCCGCCGTCATCCTTCTCCAGTCCGCCAACGACAAGCACCCCACCGGCCTCGCCAACGGCTCCGACCAGGTCGGCCGCAACTTCATGTACCACCAGGCCGACGCCCTCCTCGCCCTCTCCACCATCGACAACCACGACAGCTACACCAAGACCTGGGGCACCAACGACTTCTACTTCCGCGACACCGACCCCGACTACCCCTGGCCCCTCGGACAAGTCCAGCCCATCGGCAGCTTCCACCACGAGATGATGAAGGGCGACGCCCCGCCCCTCACCCCCGGCTTCGTCCTCGAAGGCATGAAGCGCCACGCCGTCCCCTGGTGGCTCACCACCGAAGACCTTCCCGACCCCAACAATCGCGTCACCCTCCGCAACGCCACGCCCAGCCAGCTCGCCGCCACGCAGCCCGGCCCCGCCGGCCCGCATCCCGACTCCGCCGTCTCACCCTCCAACCAGTCCGCCAACGTCACCATCGCCCAACCCGGCCACATCAAGCTCTCCTACACCCCCAACAACACCAAAAGCTTCGAGCGCCTCAAAGACCGCTGGGTCGACGTCCTCAAAGTATGCCGGCCACGCCGACACCTCCATCCCCTTCCACGCCTACTTCAAAAAACGCATCCCCCTCGAAGGCGTAGGCCACCAGAACGGCACCCTCCGCTTCGGCCACGACCCCGCCACCTCGGTCCTCGACATCCACTGCAAAGCCCACCAGCTCGACAACCTCTACGTAGTCGACGCCAGCTTCTTCGCCTCCGCCAGCGCCGTCAACCCCTCCCTCACCATCATCGCCAACGCCATCCGCGTCGCCGACCACCTGCTAGCCGAAGTCCTCACCTAACCCTCAGCCAGCACTCCCCGCAACACCGCCTCAAGCGCGCCGAGCGCCTTCGCACTCCCACGCCCCAGCTCCATCGCCTTCCCCCACGTCCACGGCCGCACCGCCGTATACCCAGCGAACGCCCCCGTCCGAAAACTCCCTCGCTCCCCCTCAAACTTCCCCAGCGCACCCAACTCAAAGTCATACCCATCCGACACCCCCTTGATCGCCCGAAACCCCAACCCCCTCGCCAACGCCATCCGCGCCACCGTAGCCGCCTCCATATCCACCAGCGACGCCCCATACCTCTCCGCCAGCCGAGCCTTCTCCGCCACGCTAGCAATCCGTCTCCGCCGTAGCCAGCGTCACGCCCGAGCCCCGACCCCGCAACAAATCTCTCCCCCGTCGCCACATCCACCACCACCCCAGCCTCCATCACCGACCCCGCCGCAACCCCCGGCGCGCATCCTCCAGCCAGCCCGGTCGAGATCAGCATCTCCACCGCACCGCCGCAGCGCAGCCTCCACCGCCACCGCCGCCCGCTCCGCCCCCATCCCCGCTGCCACCACCACAGCCCCCTCCAGCCGGTACAGCCACACCCCGTCCTTCCTCAACAAACGCATCCGCCTCGATTCCCCGAACCAGCCCCGTAATCTCCCTCGGCAACGCAGCAATAATGGCAATCTTCGCGGTCACCGGCATCGCTCCATCATACGAGCCACCCTCCTCCGGCCCCTTTTCCGCAGGTTGACAGTCGCGCTACAGAAGTGGATATTAGGCGTTGCACAATCGTTTGCGCATTACAGCTAAAACGATTGTTCCCGGAACGCGGTCTGCCCGGATTTCCCCAATAAACCCAGGAGTCTGTACGTGATGCACCCTTGGCTTCGACTCGCTCTTCCGGCTCTGCTCTGCGCGTGGCCCCTCACTCCAGCCCTCCACGCCCAGGCACCTGAGCGCGTCACCATCGACGCCCACGCCCCCACCACCCCCTTCCCCCACTTCTGGGAGCAGATCTTCGGCTCCGGCCACGCCATCCTCGCCCTCCGCGAGTCCTACCGCGACGACATCCGCTCCGTCCACAAAGTCGCCGACTTCCGCTACGTCCGCTTCCACGGCATCCTCGACGACGAAGTCGGTGTCTACAACGAAGACGAGCACGGCAACCCCGTCTACAACTTCTCCTACGTCGACCAGATCTACGACGGCCTCCTCGCCAACGGCGTTCGCCCCGTCGTCGAGATCAGCTTCATGCCCAAGAAGCTCGCCTTCAATCCCGACGACCTCCACGCCTTCTGGTACAAGCAAAACGTCTCGCCCCCCAAGAGCATGGAGCGCTGGGACGACCTCATGACCGCCTTCGCCCAGCACCTCGTCGACCGCTACGGCATCGACGAAGTCTCCAAGTGGTACTTCGAAGTCTGGAATGAACCCAACATCGACTTCTGGGGCGGCGTCCCCCGCCAGGCCTCCTACTTCGAGCTCTACGACCACACCGCCCGCGACCTCAAGACAGTCAGCCCGCGCCTCCGCGTAGGTGGCCCCGCAACCGCCGCCGCCTCCTGGATCCCCGAGTTCCTCGCCCACACCGCCGCCAACCACGTCCCCGTCGACTTCGTCTCCACCCACGGCTACGCCGACGACACCGTCGAAAACCTCTTCCCCGGCTCACACGAAAACATCCCGCAAGACGACCGCGTCTGCCGCGCCGTCGCACAAAGTCCGCGACCAGATCGACGCCTCACCCACGCCCGCACCTCCCTCTCCTCTGGACCGAGTGGAACGTCATCGGCGCCGACAACGCCCGCGACACCACCTACGTCGGCCCAGCGCTCGCCGACACCATCCGCGAGTGCGACGGCCACGTCAACGAGATGTCCTTCTGGACCTTCGACGACGTCTTCGAAGAAGGTGGCCCCATCGACAAGCCCTTCATCGGCCAGTTCGGCCTCATCGCCAAGGGCGGCATCAACAAGCCCAGCTACTACGACTTCGGCCTCCTCCACCAGCTCGGCGACCGCCGCATCGCCAACGACGCAAAGAACCTCATCGTCACCAAAACCTCCGACGGCAGCCTCACCATCGCCGCCTGGAACCTCGTCGATCCCGGCGACCACGGCTCCCCGCAAACCCTCGACCTCACCCTCCACGGTGTCCCCGCCAACGCCAGCGTCACCATCCAGCGCGTCGACGACGACCACGGCAACGTCCTCCCCAAATACGCCGCCATGGGCAGCCCCGTCGATCCCACGCCCGCCCAGGTCAGTCCAACTCAACCAGGAAACAGCTCTGGGACCTCCAGCCCAAACCCAGCTGCACGACGGAAAGCTCACCCTGGAGTTGAGCCCCAACGCACTTCTACTCATCAAGGTCCAGCCATGAAGACACTCGAGGAACACAATGCATCACTGGAACCCTTCGCTCACTTGCCTTTGCCCTCGCTGGAATCTCTCTTCGCCGGCTCGCTCACAGCTCACCCGCGCCAGAACCCCGCACCCCAGCCGCCACGCACGATCGACCTGGTCATCGACGCCCACGCCCCCACCACCCCCTTCCCCCACTTCTGGGAGCAGACCTTCGGCTCCGGCCGCGCCATCCTCGCTCTCCGCGCCGACTACCGCGCAGACCTCCACACCGTAAAGCAGGCCACCGACTTCCAGTCCATCCGCTTCCACGGCATCCTCGACGACGAAGTCGGCCTCTACGATCCCGCCCGCCAGACCAAGAACCCCGGCCTCGCCGCGCAGGCCGCCAACGACGCCTCCATCTACAACTTCTTCTACGTCGACGAGATCTACGACGGCCTCCTCGCCGAGCACGTCAAGCCCTACGTCGAGCTCAGCTTCATGCCCGAGAAGATGGCCTCCGACCCCAACCTCCTCCACACCTTCATCGGCAATCCCAACAACTCGCCGCCCAAGGACTACGCCCTCTGGGACGCGATGATCAAAGCCCTCGCCACCCATCTCATCGCGCGCTACGGCATCGACGAAGTCGCCACCTGGAAGTTCGAAGTCTGGAACGAACCCAACCTCGACTTCTGGGTGCGGCAATCCCAAGCAGCAAACCTACTTCGAGCTCTACGACCACACCGCCCGCGATCTCAAGTCCGTCTCCCCGCGCCTCCAGGTCGGTGGCCCCGCCACCGCGCAGGCCGCCTGGGTCACGCCCTTCCTCGCCCACGTCCACGCCGACAACGTCCCCATCGACTTCGTCTCCACCCACGTCTACGCCAACGACACCGCCGAGGATGTCTTCCACACCGACGAAGACATCCCTCGCGAAACCATGGTCTACCGCGCCGTCAAGAAGGTGCACGACGAGATCCTCGCCTCGCCCTACCCGCACCTCCCGCTCATCTTCTCCGAGTACAACGCCAGCTACTCCAACGAGCCCAACGTCACCGACTCCACCTACATGGGCCCCTGGCTCGCCAACAACATCCGCCTCTGCGACGGCCTCACCGACAGCATGGACTACTGGTCCTTCTCCGACGTCTTCGAAGAGCAGGGCGTCGTCCGCACACCCTTCTACGGCGGCTTCGGCCTCATCGCCGCCGAGCACATCCCCAAGCCCGCGCTCAACGACTTCCTCGCCCTCCACCAGCTAGGCGACCGCGCATCGCCGTCGACTCCGACTCCGCGCTCGCCACCAAAACCTCCGACGGCAAGCTAGTCCTCGCCCTCTGGGACTACGCTCCGCCCACCGGCACCGGCCCCACCTACACCTGGCCCAAAGGCCCCGCAGGCCCACCCAAAACCTTCACCTCACCCTCCAGCACGTCCCCTCGAATGCACCGGTTGAAGTCCTCCGCGTAGATCCCGACCACGGCAACGTCCTCAAGGCCTTCGACGCCATGGGCCGCCCTCCCGGCGATCTCATGCCCGCACAAGTCGAGCAACTCCGCGCCGCCGGCGCCATGGCCCCCGCCGAGCACTACCGCCTGCACGACGGCAAACTCCAACTCACGGTACCCGCACACGGCCTCGCCGTTGTGCTCATTGGGAAATAACACCATGCAACGGCGCGATTGCCTCAAGCTCCTCGCCGGCGCTGCGCTCCTCCCGCGCCACGCGCTCGCCACAACTGCGGTGCCCCATGTCTCGATTCTGAGACATGGGCTTCCACCAATCCCCTCACACCCGAGCCCAACCCTCACTACACCCTCACCGCCGCCGACGAAGCCTTCCTCGACGACATGGAACGCCGCGCCTGCCTCTTCTTCGTCGAGCAGGCCAGCCCCACCACCGGCCAGGTCCTCGACCGCGCCGCCGCCAACAACACCACCGGCAAACTCGACCCGCGCCGCATGGCCTCCATCGCCGCCACCGGCTTCGGCCTCACCGCCCTCTGCATCGCCGACCAGCGCAACTATCTCCCCCGCGCCCAGCTCCTCGAACAGGTTCGCCGCACCCTCCACTTCCACGCCCACAAGCTCCCCAACAACCACGGCTTCTTCTACCACTTCAACGACGTAGAAACCGGCGAGCGCATCGACAAGCAACGAAGTCTCCTCCATCGACACCTCGCTGCTCCTCTGCGGCGTCCTCACCGCCCGCGCCCACTTCCACGACGACCCCGAAATCTACCAGCTCGCCTCCCTCATCTACAACCGCGTCGACTGGCCCTGGATGCTCAACGGCGGCACCACCTTCTCCATGGGCTGGCATCCCGAGTCCGGCTTCCTCAACGCCCGCTGGGACCACTACTGCGAGCTCATGATGATCTACCTGCTCGCCATCGGCTCCCCCACCCATCCCGTCGCCCCCTCCAGCTGGAACGCCTGGACGCCGCCAGACCATCACCTACGACGGCCTCACCTACATCAGCGGCAACGACCCCATCTTCACCCACCAGTACAGCCACGCCTGGTTCGACTTCCGCAACAAGCGCGACCGCTACGCCGACTACTTCACCAACTCCATCACCGCCACCCGCGCCCACGAAGCCTTCTGCCTCTCCCTCGGCAAGCCCTACTCGCCCGACTACTGGGGCATCAGCGCCTCCGACTACATCAACGGCTACACCGCCTGGGGTGGCCCCAACGCCGACGGCCACGGCTTCGGCCCCATCGACGGCTCCGTCGTTCCCAACGCCACCGCCGGCTCGCTTCCCTTCCTCCCCGAAGCCTGCCTCCGCGTCCAGCGCGCCCTCAAAGCCAACTACGGCGACAAGGCCTAGGGCCGCTACGGCTTCTGCGACGCCTTCCACCCCCAAGCCAACTGGTACGATCCCGACGTCCTCGGCATCGACCTCGGCATCAGCGTCCTCATGGCAGAAAATCTCCGCACCGGCTTCGTCTGGGAAACCTTCACCCGCAACCCCGAAGTCCCCCTGGCCATGCAAGCGCGCCGGCTTCCACTCCACCTGAACCCCACGCCGCAGCCACGTGGATGACCCAAGCGTCCCCGACACGTCAGTGCAATCCGTCGCGCGGCTAAGCAGGAACGTACGTCAACCGAATCACGTCCCCGCTAATTCGATCGTTGGCAGCAAGGCGGAGCCGCGGGAGCGGGCCAGAGAAAAATGGTTTGCCACCACCCAGCACAACGGGGTGAAGGTACATTTTGTACTCATCCACAAGACCAAGTCTGCCTAGGTTCCCTGCCAGGTCTGGTCCGGAAACCGTAATTTCCCCAGTAAGCCGAGCCTTCAGCCCGCGTATCGCTGCCTCCACGTCACCACCCACCAGCGTGGCGTTCGGCCCGACCGACTTCAACGTCCGCGACACCACCCACTTCGGCATCTTCCGCCACACCGCCGCGAACTCGCGTTCCCCCGCGTCCCAGTCCGCAAGGTCTTCGTCCCAATAACGCATCACTTCATACATACGGCGGCCGTACACCGTGCCCGCCAAGCCCCGCACATACTCGATATAGTGACGAAAGAGGTCCGGTGCGGGAGGACCGATTGCCATATGGTCGACGTAGCCATCCAACGACTGGTTCAACATGTAAACAAGCTTTGCCATAATACGAACTCCCTCCTCAGGTTCTTCAGAATAGCTTGAGCCCTAATTCCGCAGAAATGAGATTGCGCACGATCTGCGCGCCGCATTTATCGGTGTAACAGCAACCACGGGTTCGCGTGTGGCCGGGAGCGGAATCGAACGACCGCTCCAGAGTAAGCCGTGGTTTCCTTGCGCGCGCACCAGTGCTTGTCGATTCCGTCCGTGACAAACTACAAACCGTCTTCAGGAACTCACGACCTGTTTCCGTCGCTGCTCACTCGCCTTCAAAATTTCGCCCATGTCCCCAACCGGCCGAATCTCCCAGACGTTGCCATACCTCATACTCGGATGTTGGCCGATAAGCTGTACGGCATGATTCATGTCCCGGGCCTCCAGCACTAGCACCCCGCCAAGTTGTTCTTTGGTCTCCGCATAGGGCCCGTCGGTCGTTGCCACCTTGCCGTTCTTCCAATACAAGGTCAGCGCGGTCTCCGGCCCCTGGATCGCTTCTCCACTTACCCAGGCCCCGCTGGCGCGAATATGGTCGTCGTAGTCATAGCATGCGTCGAACATGGCGTTCCGCTCGCTCTCCGTCATGCTGTCGAATTTGCTCTTATCGTAGTAGCCGAAACAGAGGTACTTCACTATTTTTCTCCTTTTCCTTCCGTGTAGGAGCCGGCGGCGAAGCTTAGCGCTGGCCCGTTCCTCGTTCTCTTGTCCTATAGTCGTTGCGAAGACGAAAAATCGACAGCTCTCCGAATTTTTATTTCACTTGGCTATTGTTTTATTTCAGCAGCCGAATCCTCTCCTGCAGGAAATGCCGCTCCGGCTCCTGCAAGGTCAGCGCCAGCGCCTTCTCATAAGCAGCCCGAGCCTCATCCGCCCTCCCCAGCCGACGACACATATCCGCACGCGCGGAATGTGCCAGCGCATAATTCGCCAATTCGCCCTGTTCCAGCACCGCATCGATATGCGCCAGCCCCACCGCGGGCCCATCCCGCATCGCGATCGCCACAGCACGGTTGAGATACACAACAGGCGAAGGTTGAATTCGCACCAATTGGTTGTAAATCGCAACAATCTGCCGCCAGTCGGTCGCACCGGGAGACTCAGCCTCAGCATGCACCGCAGCAATCGCAGCCTGCAGCGTGTAAGAGCCGAAACGGTGGGACTTCAAGGCTCTCTCCACCAGCGCCACTCCCTCCGCAATCTGCTCTCGGTCCCACAACGCACGGTCCTGATCGTCCAGCAAAATCAACTCGCCGCTCGCAGACGTTCTCGCCGCGCGACGCGATTCCTGCAGCAACATCAGCGCCAGCAACCCCATCACCTCCGGCTCTGGCACCCCCGGCTCCTCCACCAGCTCCATCAGCAGCCGGCCCAGACGAATCGCTTCGCCCGTCAACTCTCCCCGCGTCACCTCCGCTCCCACCGCAGCAGAATAGCCCTCGTTAAACACCAGGTACACCACCTGCAGCACGGCCCCCAACCTTGCCGACAACTCCTGCGATACAGGCACCTGGTAAGGAAGTGCCTTATCGCGGATCACAGCCTTCGCGCGCACAATGCGTTGCGCAAGCGTTGCCGGCGTAACCAGAAATGCCCTCGCAATCTCCTCGGTTGTCAGCCCGCAGACTTCCCGCAGCGTCAGCGCAATCTGCCCTTCCGCCGCAAGCGCAGGATGGCAGCAAGTAAAAATCAGACGCAGCCGATCATCCTCAATCTCCTCCGCTCCCCCATCGTTGAACGTGTCGTTGCCGCGCGACTCCATATGCGCAACAAGATCTCTCTGCACTCCATCAAACCGCGCCCGCCGCCGCATCGCGTCGATCGCCTTGAAGCGTGCCGTCGAAATAAGCCAAGGCCGCGGCTTCTCTGGAATCCCACCCAGCGTCCAACTCTCCAGCGCAGCAGCGAACGCCTCGTGCATCGACTCTTCTGCAAGATCCAGGTCTCCAAGCAGCCGCACGAGCGTCGCCAGCACCCGCCCCGATTCCGACCGGTAGAGAGTCTCAATCGTTCTGCTGACTTGTTCGGGCACAGGCGGCGCCATCACGCCAAACTAGCAAACGGTGTGGCTCAATACAACTGCGCCCAAATTCCCCACCCACAATTCATCAGCGCCGCAATCCCTCGCGCCGCAAATAACGTGATCGCCAATGCGCTCAGCGAATAGTTCCTGCTATTCAGCTGCGCAACAGAATGCCCTAACACCCCGTGCAACTGATCCGCGTCTTATCCACGTATCCATTCTTGTAGAACCACGCACAAGCCGCCCGCAGCGCGCCCTCCACGCTTCCCACCCGCAACCCCAGTTCCCGCTCCGCCTTCGCCGAGCTAGCAAACATCATCTTCTTTCCCATCCGCACCGCCTCCACCGTCGCACGAGGCTCCTTGCCCCGCCACTTCCCCGTCACCGTCTCGTCGAAGATACGCAAACGCCATCGCCACCGCATGCGGCACCTTCATCGTCGGCGACGTCAATCCCGTAATCGCCGCCAGGCGATCCAGATATCTGCTTCAGCGTCAGATTCTCTCCACCCAGAATGTACCGCTCGCCCACGCGCCCACGCTCCAGCGCGACCAGATGCATCCGCGCAATCTCCTCGACATCCACCAGGTTCAACCCCGTATCCACATACGCCGGAAAATTCCCGTTCAAAAAATCCACCACGATGCGCCCCGTAGGCGTCGGCTTCGTATCCAGCGCCCCAATCGGCGTCGTCGGATTCAGCACGATCACCTCCTGTCCCGCACGCGCAGCCTCCAGCGCCACCTGCTCGGCCATCCACTTCGACCGCTTGTAGTGGCCAATCATATCGGCCTCACTCACCGGCGTCTCTTCGTCGACAACCGCCATCCCCTTGAAACCCCATCGTCGCCACGCTCGACGTATACACCACCCGCCGCACGCCTGCCTCGCGCGCCAGCCGCAGCAACTCCCGCGTCCCCTCAACATTCGCCTTATACATCTCCGCCGGATCGGGCACCCACAGCCGATAATCCGCCGCCACATGCATCAGCGCATCGCACCCACGCAGCGCCGCAGCAAACCCCTCCGGCTGATCGCAGATCCCCCACCACCACATCCGCACTCTTCGGCAATCGCGAAGTATTCGAAGCTAGCCCGCGTCAGCAGCCGCAGCTCCGCCCCCTGCGCCGCCGCCATCTGCGCCACATGCGCCCCAACAAACCCGGTCGCACCCGTTAGAAATAAGCGCATGAAAGCCTAGTCCAGCTTCTCCGGCTCAATCTGAATATTCGTCTCGCCCGCCGCCTTCTTCTCCCAGTACTTCTTGATCCAGGCCTCGAAGGTCTTGCCCGCCGCGGTATCGCGCCCCGTAAACTGCAGCGCCGCAATATCCGCGTACGAAATCATCACGCGCTCCACCGGCACACCCGGCTTCGGCGTAGGAATAATCCGCATCAGCGAAGCCTCCAGCGTAGGCTCACTCCGCCGGTCGTACAGATAGCCCTCGACCTGCGTCCCATCCTTGCGCGTCATCGTCACATCGCCGCGATAGTCAAACGCCTTCTCCAGCGCCTCACGCACCTCGGCCTCGGTCGCCAGCTCCGGAATCCATCCCTCCAGATTCTCGCGCTCGCGCCCCGCAATCACCTCCAGCTCATCCGCAGACGTCATGCTGCAGCTGCTCAATCTTCAAGTGCTCCTGCTGTGCTGTCGCCATCTCTAGTCTCCCGCCACGCTGCTGGTCTCATTCACCGAAGTCGTAACCACCACCGCAGTCGGCTGTCGCGCAATCTGCACCAGCGGCCCATGCCCTGCCACCGGCCACTCATTCAGCAGCTTCTGCGCGCCCTCGTCCTCATACATCGACGGGAACATGTACCGCTTCGCCGTCTCCACAAATCCCTTCAGCGAGCCGAAGTTGTAGTCCACCGCCGAAGCCTCATGCCCCGAGTGCACCATGCAGTTCGCGCACTGCGGATTGCCGCTCTTCGCTCCATAGTTCGCCCACTCCACCGTATCCAGCAACTCCTGGAACGTGTCCGCATACCCATCCTGCAGCAGGTAGCAAGGCTTCTGCCAGCCAAAGATCGAGTACGTCGGCATGCCCCACGGCGTGCACTCAAAGTCCTGCTTGCCCATCAGGTACTCGGCAGAACAGCGGATGCGTATTGAACTGCCAGCTCTTCTTCCGATTCGACAAGATCGCGCGAAACAACTTCCGCGACCGCGCCTTCCCAAGAAAATGATTCTGATCCGGAGCCTTGTCATACGTATAGCCCGGCGACACCATCATGCTCTCCACGCCCGCCGCCATCAGCTCATCAAAGTGCGCGCGCACCGAGTTCGGATCCGCTCCATCAAACAGCGTCGTATTCGTCGTCACGCGGAAGCCCGCAGCCACCGCCGCGCGAACTCCCTCCATCGCAATGTCGTACCCGCCCTCGCGGCACACCGACATGTCGTGATGCTCCTTCTGCCCATCCACATGCACCGAGAAGCTCAAGTACTTCGACGGCTTGAACAGGTGCAGCTTCTCCTTCAGCAGCAGCGCATTGGTGCACATGTACACATACTTCTTGCGCGCCACCAATCCCGCCACAATCTCCGGCATCTCCGGATGCAGCAGCGGCTCGCCGCCTGGAATCGATACCATCGGCGTCCCGCACTCTTCCACTGCCTTGAAGCACTGCTCCGGCGTCAACTGCGCCTTCAGAATATGCGCCGGGTACTGGATCTTGCCGCACCCGGCGCACGCCAGGTTACAGCGAAACAGCGGCTCCAGCATCAGCACCAGCGGATACCGCTTCCGCCCTGAAAGCTTCTGCTTCAGAACGTACGTGGTCACCGTGAACATCTGCGAGATGGGAATTCCCATGCTGAACGACTCCTTATCCTTCAAAAACCTTCTGATCCTACGCGCTGCGCTCTAACCATTCGATGCCCCAGCCAACCTGCACGCTTCTAAGCTTCCAGCCTTAAGCGCCCAGCTCCTCGCGCTCCATGGCCTTCCGATACGTCGTCAGCGCCAGCAGCGGGAAGTACTGCTTATACAGGTGATATCCCAGGTAAAACACCCGCGGGAACCCTGTTCCAGTGTAGTAGCTCTCGCCGTTTCGTCCCGGCATAAGCTCAGCCCAGGAACCATCCTCGTGCTGTCTCTCAATCAGCCACCGAATGCCCTTGGCCACCGAATCCGACCGCGTATCATTCGCCGCCAGCAACCCCAGCAACGCCCACGCCGTCTGGCTAGGCGTCGATGGCCCAACCCCGCGCTGGTTCGGATCGTCGTACGTTCCGGCACGTCTCGCCCCATCCGCCATCGGCGTTCTGCACCATGCGAATCCACTCGGCCGCCTGCTGCACCGCCGGCTCCAGGTACGAGTACTCCATCGCCTGCAGACCGCGCAGCACCAGGAACGTCCCGTACAAATAATTCACGCCCCAGCGCCCAAACCAGCCCCGTCCGGCTCCTGCTCGCGCAGAATGAACTGCACAGCCTTCTCCACGCGCTTGTCCCGCCGCGTGTAGCCGTAGCTCGCCAGCATCTCCAGGATGCGTCCCGTAATGTCCACCGTCGGCGGATCGATCATCGCGTTATGGTCAGCGAACGGAATCGACTCGAACATCTTCTTCGTGTTGTCTTTATCGAACGAAGCCCAGCCGCCGTTCTTGCACTGCATCGCCAAAGACCCACGTCAATCGCCCGCTGCGTCACCTCATGCTGATACCGCTCGCGAGGATTGTCGCACAGCCTTCAGCGCCAGCAGCACCTCGCCCGTATCATCCACATCCGGCTGATGGTCGTTGTTGAAGAAGAAGCACCAGCAGCTCGCCTCAACATTCTTCACGTTGTGCGACCAGTCGCCCTTGTACCGGATCTCCTTCGACAGCAGCCAGTCCGCCGCCTTCAGCAGCCGCGGATCGTCCTCGGCATCCCCACCTCGCCCAGCGTCGACAGCACCTGCGCCGTATCCCACACCGGCGAGAAGCACGGCTGCATCCGGAACGTCGGCGTCGGATAATCCGGCGTCCCATCCGGGCAATCGATCCCCAGCTTCTCAAACTCATCCATCGCGCGAATCACCTGCGGGTCGTCCTTCGAGTACCCCAGGTACACGCAGCGCCACAATCGCATTCAGCATGGCCGGATAGATCGCGCCCAAACCATCCGAGCGCTCAAAGTGCTCCAGCATCCACTGCTCGGCCTTCTTCAGCGCCATCTTGCGCAGCGGCCGGATGTGCACCCGCTCGAACCCAGTGCACCATCCGGTCCGTAAACAGAAAGAAGTTACGCCACGAGAAGATGTGCTTCCGGTCCCAGCGCAGGTGCAGATCGGCAGTTGGCGCGCCCACCCACAAACAGCTCGTCAATCCTCTGCTCCGGCGCCAGCTTCTTGAACGGCTTCTTCGCATAAATAATCGACAGCGGCACCAGGATCGCCCGCGACCACGCGCTGATCTCGTAAATATTGAAGTAGAACCAGTTCGGAAACAGCAGCATCTCCGGCGGAACCGCCGGCACCGCGTCGTAGTCGTACTGCCCCAGCGAGCAGAGATACATCTTGGTGAACGTATTGCACTGCGGTCACGCCGCCCAGCTCCAGCACCTTCTTCCGCGCCTTCACCATCACGCGGATGCTCGGCCGTCCAGCCCATCAGCTTCAGCGCCAGGTAGCACTTCACGCCGTAGTTCACATTGCTCGGCCCACCCGGATACAGACTCCATCCGCCATCTTCATTCTGGTGGCGCAGAATCTCGTTGACCGCGCGCTCCATCCTGCCCTTATCGCCCGTTCCCAGCAGCGTGTGCATGTAGATGTAATCGGCCTCGAGCATCGCAGTCGGCCTCGAGCTCGCCGCACCAGTACCCCTGCTCGTGCTGCTGACCCAGCAGCCACGCCGCCGCCTTGCCGATCCCCTCGCTCACCCGCTCCATCGCGAGGTCGAGCCGTCCAAATCGAGGCTGCGTCGTCGTCTGCTTCGTTCTGCTCTGCGGGTTAGCTGTCTCTATACTCATAAGTTCCAGATGCAACACTGCGCTACCAGGCCTCACGTCCCAGCGGTTAACTCAATCCAATAGCCGCTGTCGAAACTAGTAGCTCGCCGGCGGCGGCGGAGCTGCCGCAATCGCCGAAACGATCTCCGGCGGCAATCCAAACCGCACATTCTCCGGCATCACTTCAACCTCTTCAACCGACCCATATCCCTTGCCCTGCAGGTACGCCACAACCTCCTGCACCAGGATCTCCGGTGCCGACGCGCCAGCCGTAATCGCCACCGTAGCAACGCCCTCCAGCCACTCCGGCTTGATGTCTTCCGCCTTGTCGATCAGGTACGAATGCGTCCCGATGTTATGCGACACCTCAACCAGCCGATTCGAATTCGAGCTGTTCCTCGAACCCACCACCAGCACCAAATCCGCGCCATGCGCGACATTCTTCACCGCCGTCTGGCGATTCTCCGTCGCGTAACAAATATCCTGCGCATGCGGCCCGGCAATGTTCGGGAACTTCTTGCGCAAGCGCCTCAATCATGTACCGCGCCTCGTCCAGCGACAGCGTCGTCTGCGTCAGATACGCCACCTTGTTCGGATCGGGCACCACCAGCGCCGTCAACCTCTTCCACAGTCGACACCACCTGCGTCACATCCGGCGCCTCGCCCTGCGTCCCCTGCACCTCTTCATGGTCGCGATGCCCCACCAGCACCAGCGAATATCCCTGCTTGGCGAACTTGATCGCCTCAATATGCACCTTGGTAACCAGCGGGCAGGTCGCGTCAATCACCTTCAGCCCGCGCTCCTTGGCCCCCTGCCGCACCGCCGGCGAAACGCCATGCGCCGAATAAATCACCCGCGCACCCGCCGGCACCTCGTCCAGCTCATTGACGAAGATCGCGCCCTTCTGCGCCAGGTCATTCACCACGTAGCTGTTGTGGACAATCTCTTTGCGCACATAAATCGGCGCCCCAAACGTGTCCAGCGCAATCTGCACGATATCGATCGCACGCACCACCCCCGCACAGAAGCCTCTCGGCTTCAGCAGGAGAACTCGTTTGGTGGTGGTTTCGCCTTGGCTTGTTTTGGGCGTTTGCGGGAGAGGCGGTAAGGTTACTCACAGGTTAAGTATACCCTCTCCGGCCCCTGATAGCACCGGAGTACACCCCCTGGTGTGAACCAGAAACGGTGCATAATCTTTCCGCGCGCCCAGCCGCCCCCCGGCCTCCCCGGGCGCCACTCCTGGCCCGAAACCCCTCAACCGTCCGCCTAGGTCCCCGTGCAGCCCTCGATGCTTGCAGTCGCACTTCAGCGTCGTCATGCCCTTGCTGTCCTCGCACATCTGCGAACAGTACTTCTCATTGTCCGCAACCATGCAGCTACAAGCCGCGTGCGCACACTTCTTCGATCCAGCCATATGGAGACCCTCCTTGGGTGTTGCCTCTTGAGAAGCCTCCCAGCCCCATCAGGTTGTCCCACCGCTTCCGCCCAACGCGTCCTACAACCTCTCGCCGATCCGCGCAGCTCCCATCCGCTACCGCGCACGACTTCAGCATCTGCTCCGCATGCCTCCGGCTCGTCTCGGTCAGATTCGCCCCCGACAGCATCCGCGCAATCTCCTCCACCCGCTCCTCCCGTTTCATCCGCCGCACTCCGGTATGCGTCCGCCCCCCACGCTCGCCCTTCTCAATCAGAAAGTGCTGATCCGCAAAGGCCGCAATCTGCGGCAGATGCGTAATGCAAATCACCTGCTGCGCCCCAGCCAGCGTCTTCAGCTTCTGCCCGACAGCCTCCGCCGCCCGCCCCCCAATGCCAATATCGATCTCATCAAACACCAGCGTCCGAGGCAGCGCCGTCTTCCGCCCCCTCTTGGATCCAAGCCGAGCCGCATTCGCACCCTCCTCCACGCTCACCTTCAGCGCCAGCATCACCCGGCTCATCTCACCGCCCGAAGCAATCTCCGTCAGCGGCTTCAGCGGCTCGCCCGGATTCGTAGCAATCCGGCACTCCACTCGATCCCACCCAAACGCCGTCCACGCCTCCACATCCTCACGTGCCGTCACTCCCACCTCAAACCGAGCCTGCATCGCCAGCTCATTGATCTGCCGCTCCGCCACCTTCGCCAGCTTCTTCGCCGCCGCACTTCTCTCCGCCGACAACTTCCTCGCCACCACCATGTACTTCGCCGCGGCTATCGTCAGATCCTTCTCCAACTCCGCCAGCCGCGCATCCCGATTCTCCAGCTCCGCCAGCTTCCCCGCCACCTCCTCCCCAAACGCAATCACCTCGCCGAGTCCCGCGCCATACTTCCGCTTCAGCCGATCCAGCGCCGCCAGCCGATCCTCAATCTCCACCAGCCTCTCCGGTGACGCCGTCACCTTCCCCGCAAAATCCCGCAACGTAGCCGCCGCATCCTCCACCGCGGCCTTCGCCGCCGCCAACTGCTGCGCCGTCTCCTTAAACTGCTCGTCAAACTTCGCCAAATCCTCGACATGCCGCAGCGCCCCACCCAGCAGCGTCTCCGCCGAAACCTCCGCCTCATACAACAACTCCTGCGCCGCCGTAGCTCCCGCAAACAGCCGCTCCGAGTTCGCCAGCACCCGCTTCTCGGTCTCCAGCCGCACATCTTCTTCGGCATCCACAATCCCAGCCGCAGCAATCTCTTTCGCCTGAAAGCTCCACAAATCCATCAACCGCAGCCGATCCTGCTCCACACTCCGCAGCTCCTGGATCTTCGCCTCCAACTCCTTCCACCGCCCAAACGCCGCCCCAGCCTCCTCCGAGTTCACATCTCCAAACCGGTCCAGCAAAATCCTCTGCTGCGCCGCATCAAACGCCACCAGCGTCTCCGACTGCGCATGCACCAGCGCCAGCTCCGGAGCCAGCAACCGCAGCACCCCCACCGTAGCCGGCTGATTATTCACGAACACGCGCCCCTTGCCACTCCCCGCAATCTCGCGCCGCAGCAGAATCTCGTCCCCCTCCGGATCGATCCCGTTCTCCTCCAGAATCTCCTCAGCCCCCGGCGTCGTCTCGAACACGCACCCCAGCACGGCCTTCTCCGCGCCAAACCGCACCACGTCGCTCGACGCCTTCCCCCCCAGCAGCAGCGCCAGCGCATCAATCAAGATCGACTTGCCCGCACCCGTCTCCCCGGTCAGCAGGTTCAACCCCGGCCCAAACTCGGCGACCGCGTGGTCGATCACAGCATAGTTCTCTGCGCGCAGCTCCAGCAGCATCTCTTTGGTCTCTTTCACGCAAGAGCATAGCAGGAGCCGCTCTCCACAGAAACATTCCACAGCCACTTCGCCGTCAACCCCTCCATCTCCATCCATCAACAGCCCCAAATCCCTTCGCGGCCCGTCCAAACTATCGTGCGGCGAGCATCTACCTGGATTCCTGCTCCCACACCGTACGCAGTTACACTTAATTTCGACGCCTATGACCCTGCTAGCCTTTGCTCTCTTCCTGCAAGACGCCGCCACGCAAGCCCCAACCGACGCGTCTCTCGGACCCCCGCCTGCCGGCCAGTCCTCCAGCGCTCTCGTGGAAATGCTGCACAACAGCGGCCCCACCGCGCTCACCGTGCTCGCTCTCCTGCTCATCATGAGCGTCATCTCCTGGGCCGTCATGATCTCCAAGTGGCGCTCCTTCAAAGCAGCCGACACGCAGAATCGCCGCTTCATCCGCGCCTTCCGCAAGTCCGGCCGCCTCTCGCGAAATCGCCGCCATCGCCGACCAGTTCAAGCCCAGCCCCCTCGTCGCCGTCTTCAACGAAATCCACGACGAGTACCAGCGCCAGTCCGGCGGCCGCGGCATACCGCCCAACCCCCAGGGCCTCGAGCGCGCCGCTCAGACCGCCGCCAGCGAAGCCCTCAGCTCCATGGAACGCCGCATGACCTGGCTCGCCACCATCGCGCAAGTCGGCCCCTTCGTCGGCCTCTTCGGCACCGTCATGGGCATCATCGACGCCTTCCACGGCCTCGGTGCCGAAGGCGCCGCCACCCTTCGCGCCGTCGCTCCCGGCATCTCGGAAGCCCTCATCACCACCGCCGCCGGCCTCGTCGTCGCCGTCCCCGCCGTCATGGGCTACAACCAGCTCACCGCCCGCCTGCGCGAGTTCGCCGCACGCATGGACGACTTCGGTCGCGAGCTCCTCAACGCCATCCAGAACGCCGCACTCTTCCAGCCCCAACAGCAAGGCCAGCCGCCCTACGGCGAAGACCGTCGCCGTCCCCCGGTACCCGGCACCCAGCTGCCGCCATTCCCTAACGATCGCCGGAGTTCCTGACCATGGCCTTCAGCACCAACGGCAAAACCCAAACCGCCATGTCCGACATCAACATCACGCCGCTCGTCGACGTGGTACTGGTTCTGCTCCTCATCTTCATGCTCACCGCACCCGTCCTGCAGTCCGGCATCCAGGTCGCCGTCCCGCACACCCGCATGGTCTCGCAGCTCAGCGAAGTCCACCTCGTCGTCACCATCGACAAGGACCAGAACGTCTTCCTCCAGGACAAACCCGTCAACATCCACAACCTCTCCGCAGTCCTCGCCCAGAACCCCGCCAACGAGAAGAAAGTCATCTACGTCCGCGCCGACGAAGCAGTCCCCTTCGGCGCCTTCGCCTCCGTCATGGATGCCGTCAAACGAGCCGGCATCAGCAACATCAGCATCGTCACCCAACCCCTGCAGAGGTAACTGCCACTGGACATCGTCATCCTGAACGCAGTGAAGGACCCCTGTAGTTGCTCTTGCACTTGCCGTTGCCTTTGTTTTTCTGGCTGTCATCCCGTAGGGATCTGCTTCTTATTTTGCACTTGCTGTTGCACTTGCATTTCTTTCTGTCATTCCCTCCGGGAATCTGCTTCAGTTTTTGCCGTTGCCTGTTCTACTTCGCGAAACGTTGCTAACGTCGCGCCCTTTGCGTCAAGGCTTTTCAACACATGAGCACCCAAGCCATCTCGCCACAGCTCTCCCCCGACGATCAATTCCGCCGCGGCGTCATCGGCGCGATCGCGCTCCACATCCTCATCGCCGCTGCCTTCATCGCCATCGGCATCTATCTCAACCACCGCGCCAGCCACTGGGGAGGAGACGCCTCCACCGTCGGATCCATCCAGGCCTCCATGGTCTCCGCCATCCCCCTCCCCGAGAAGGCCAAGCCCGTAGACAAGTCCGTCCTCACGCCCGACACCGTAAGCCCCGCGCCTCTGCCTCCGCCCAAAGAAGCCGTCCAGCCCCTCCGCCACGCCCAACCGACATCGAAATCAAGGCCAAGAACCAGCCCAAGAAGCTCGGCCCCATCCCCACACCCGCGCCGCCCAAGCATCCGCAGCCCACGCCTCCCAGCGCCAAAGCCCAAACCGGCGAGAGCGCTGACCCAGCTTCCCCAATCCATCACGCAGCTAAAAAACGGCACGCGCCACGCTCACCGTGCAAAACCGCAGCTTCGGCAACCGTTATGCTTACTACGTGGAAGCCGTCGGCCGTGTCATCGCGCAAAACTACTTCACCCAGGAAGTCGACCCCCGCACCTCCGAAGGTAAAAGCGTGAGCGTCCTCTTCGACATCCAGCGCGACGGTTCCATCACCAACATCCGCATCGAGCAGCACAGCGGCTCACCCACGCTCGACACCGCCGCCGTCCGCGCCCTGCAACGCATCGACACCTTCGGCCCCCTTCCCGAAGGCGATCACATCACCATCGAGGATAAGTTTGATTACAAACATCAATAACGGCGATTCACTCCCTCGCACCCCACTGAAGTCCTGGAACCTTTTCTCCTCCACGCCCACATGTTTCCACGCAGACGTCTCTGCGTTCACCCTCAGTTCCGGCATCAGAACTATTGGAGAAAAGATAGTGAACCTTTCCGTACGACGCTGGTCCGCACGATTCGCCCTGTCGCTGCTCGCCACTCTTTCCGTTCTCCTCTCCGCGTCCACGCTTCGCGCTCAGGACACCTTCCACATCGAGACCTCCTCCGGCGCCGCCAGCATCCGCCTCGCCGCCGCCAACTTCAAGCCCTCCACTGCCGGCGACACCCTCACCTACAAGAACACCTTCGACACCGTCCTCTACTCCGATCTCGCCAACTCCGGCATCTTCGACATGGTCTCGAAGAGCCTCGCACCCCAGACCACGCCCGGCATCCCCGCTGAGATCAATCTCTCCCAGTGGTCGCAGGCCCCTGCCAGCGCCGCCATGGTCGCCTTCGGCAACATCGGCGTCCAGGGCGGTAACCTCGTCGCCAACGGCTTTCTCGACGACGCCAAGAACACCCAGTTCCCCCAGGTCTTCGCCAAGCAGTACACCGGCCCCGCCAGCGACGACACCGCGCGCCAGCTCGCCCACCAGTTCGCCGACGACATCGTCTTTCGCCTCAGCGGTGGCACCCCCGGCATCGCCGAATCCAAGATCTTCTACTCCAAACACGTCAGCCCCGGCGAAAAAGAAATCTGGATGATGGACTACGATGGCGCCAATCAACACGCCGTCACCCACCTCGGCGAAGACTCCATCTCGCCCCGCGTCTCGCCCGACAACTCCCTCGTCGCCTTTGCCTCCCTCGGCAAAAACGGCTTCCAGATTCGCATGTTCTCGCTCCTCCTCGGCCGCCTCGTCCGCTTCAACAACGTTGGTGGAACCAACATCTCGCCCGCATGGTCTCCCAGCGGCAAGGAGCTCGCCTTCTCCTCTTCGCGCACCGGCGACCCCGAGATCTGGATCTCCGACCCCCAGGGCTCCATCGCCCACCGCGTCACCAACTACAAGGGCCCTGACGTCTCTCCCACCTACAACCCCAAGACCGGCGCACAGATCGCCTGGATCAGCGGCCGCACCGGCCTTCCCCAGCTCTACATCATGGACTCCGACGGCTCCGGCGTCACCCGCATGACCGACGGCGGCTATGCAACCTCCGCCTCCTGGTCTCCCAACGGCCAGTTCATCGCCTTCGCCTGGGATCGCAAATACGGCCCCGGCGCCCCCGGCGGCCAGGACATCTACGTCATGGAGGTCGCCAGCAAGCGCTGGATTCAACTCACCCACGACATCGGCCGCTGCGACTTCCCCACCTGGTCGCCCGACGGCCGCCACATCGCCTTCGCCAACTCACCCGACGGCGTCGACGCCCACAACCGCATCATGACCATGCTCGTCGACGGCACCCAAAAACGCGCCCTCACCGGCCCGGGAGCAGACATGCCAAACTGGAGTTGGAAATAATTCACGTCAGTGTCGTCCCAAAATGGAACAATAGATACCAAGAGATACACCCTTCGCCTGTCGCGCTACGATATATAATTCTGTAAGATGTAACAGTATTCCTCCCAATAACCTTGCCGTACCATTCGAATTTAAGAGGATCTCTCATGATGGCTCATCGTACGTCGTTCTGGAATAAGGCCGCACTGGTCGCGACCGTCACCCTGTTGGCCGCCGTTGGCTGCCACAAGAAGGAAGCTGCACCACCCCCCGCGGCCATGGCCCCCTCCGCACCAACCATGGCGCCCCCCACGGCCTCGATCACCGCCGATCCGCTCTCCATCGACCTCGGCCAGTCCGTCGTCCTCAACTGGCGCAGCACCAACGCCACCAGCGTCAGCATCGACGGCATCGGCGAAGTCCCCGTCAACGGTACGCAGACCGTCTCGCCCTCCAGCTCCACCAACTTCCATCTCGTCGCCAAGAACGACGGCGGCACCACCGAAGCCAACGTTCGCGTGACCGTCCGCGTGCCGGAAGTCCCCGCGGCTCCCGCTGATACCGGCACCGGCGGCTCCGACGCTGAGTTCCACGCCCACGTCCAGGACATCTTCTTCGGCTACGACAGCTACGATCTCTCGCCGCAGTCCGACACCGCCATCTCCGCCTCCGCTGCCTACCTCAACGCACATCCCGCCATCAAGATCCTCATCGGCGGCTACTGCGACGATCGTGGCTCGGCTGAGTACAACATCACCCTCGGCGAGAACCGCGCCAACGCTGCCAAGACCGCTCTTGTAGCCGCCGGCGTCTCCGGCGACCGCATCCGCGTCGTCAGCTACGGCAAGGAAAAGCAGTTCTGCACCGAAGAGACCGAGAGCTGCTGGCAGCAGAATCGCCGCGATCAGTTCTCCATCGACCGCTAACTCGCATCGCTAACTTGCTAACTCGCTAACTCGCATCGCTCGCGGCCGCGTCATCATCCCGCCCAACCGGCAGGTCTTGACGCGGCTTCCTTCTAACCACACTTTCTTCTTTCCCCATGTGACCAGTATTCTTGTACTGCAACTCCCTTCTCAGGGACGTTATCTAAGGGACGTTGAGGAGCTCAACCCGTATGACCCGCTTTCACTCACTCCGCCGAACCATTGTCTTGATTGCCCTTGTGGCCCTTGTTCCACTCGTCTCCCTCCCCGCCTACGCCGAGAACAAGGACATGATCCAGCTACAGACCCAGGTCCAGGCGCTGCAGGACGCCATCGCGAAACTGCAGCAGACCAACGACGAGAGCTTCGGCATGCTCAAGCAGCTCATCCAGCAGACCGCCGACTCCGTCAACACCATGTCCACCACGGTCAATGGCCTGAAGCTCAGCATGCAGAACCAGCAGGATGCCGTCAGCGCCAGCAACCAGCAGGTCTCCGGCCAGGTCCAGTCCCTCAACGACTCCATCGACGAGCTCAAGGCTCGCATGGCCCGCATGGAGAAGGCGCTCGCCGCCATTCAGAACCAGGAACAGACCACCAACGCCACGCTCAGCAGTCTCCCTCAAGCCAACATCCCCGCAGGAGCTGCACCGTCGGGCCCTCCACAAGCCGCTCCGAACACGTCCCCGAACACAAATCCGGGAACAACCGACAGCGGCACGGACAACAACCCGCCTCCAGGCACGTCAGCAAACACCAGCACCACCACCCAGCAAGCATTCAGCCGTCAGCCGGTGACATGTACCGCGGCGCGTACGCTGACTACATCTCCGCCCGCTACTCCCTCGCCTCCTCCGAGTTCACCGACCTCATCAAGGCCTACCCCGACGACAACCTCTCCGGCAACGGCTACTACTATCTCGGCGAGATGCAGATGCGCACCCACCACCCCACCCTCGCCATCAAGGACTACGACGCGGTCCTCATCCGTTACGTAGACAACGCCAAGGTCCCCGCCGCCCAGCTCCACAAAGCCGAGGCCCTCATCGAAACCCATCAGAACGAGGCCGCCGAGCGTGAGCTCCGCTCCCTCATCCAGCGCTTCCCCGTCTCGCCCGAAGCCTCCCAGGCCCGCGCCAAACTAAACACCCTCCGCGCCCAGCAGTAGCAAGCAGTTTGCTCGCGCCGGCACATACCCGGGTGCCCCATCTTCGGCGCGCTTTTTGCGCCTAAGGTGGGCATCGTTTGCGAAAGCAAACGACCTTCCTCTGCGACACCACCACCGGCTTAATTCCGAATCCCCGCCAACACCCTCTCCACCATCGCCCGCCCCTCAGCATCCAGCGGCAGCCGTGGCAACCGCGGCGCCCCACCAAAATACCCATTGCAATCGCACCCATACTTCACGCCTGCAATCCCCAGCGCGCGAATCGCCGCATCGGCCTCCACCAGCCGCTGCACCCTTCTCCGCGGCCAGCGCCGGATCGCCATCCTTGAACGCCGCATACGCCTCATAGCATCCCTGCGGAGCGCTAGCCGACAGCGCCAGCATCGCTCCCGCCGCGCCCGCCTCCAGCAACTCCACCATCCCCACCGCACTCCCCGCAGCCATCACCTGGAACCCCACCATCTTCGTCCGCGTCTTCAGCGCCTTCACCGTCGGTAGCCTCCACCACCGCAGTCCCTCCCGCCAGCGACGCCGCCGACACGAACCCACCCTCATCCCACCGTCCCCGCAGCATCCGCCGCGTCACCGGCGCAAACACGGTCGTCACCAACACCTCGCGCTTCTTCCCCCGCGTCGCCTCGGCAATCGCGCCATACCGCTCCACCGTCAGCCCCTCGTCATACAACCCAATCACATTCCCATGCAGCGCCAGCTCCGCAATCTCATCCACACTCAGCCGATACCCCTGCGACCCCGACTCACTCCCCAGCACCACCGGCAGCGGCGACGCATCCGCCACCGCGCGAAAGTACAGCATCACCTCTTCCTCCGTCAGCCGCTCCCACTGCGAAGGCGCCGCCACCAGCACCGCATCGAACCCCGCCTCCGCCGCCTCGTTCGCAACCGCCAGCGCCCCCCGCACGCTGTCCTTCGCAATCGCCGCCACCAGCACCTTCGTCGGATCAGCCGCCGCACCAATCACCCGCAGCGTCTCCGCAATCTCCGCATCCGAAAGCGCAGCCCCCTCGCTCCCCGCCGTCAGCGCCACCAACCCCGCCGCCGGCGTCAACGAGTAGCGCCCAACGTTGTACTCCAGCTTGCGCAAATAACTCTCGCCGTCGCGAGTAAACGGCACCGTCAGCGGTATATGAATCCCATCAATCAGCATCGCTTACAAGTCTTACCGCCACCAGCCGCGACGCATGCAGCTCCTGCAACGACTCAACGTGATATCTCGCCCTCTGCTGCAGCGCCTCAATCCCATCCGCCGCCGCCCGCGTAGCCGCCAGCGTCGTAATCGTCGCCACCCGCGCACTCACCGCCGCCCGCCGAATCGCCGCCTCATCGAACACGCTCATCTGCCCGCTCGGCGTATTCACAATCAACTGAATCCGATCGCTCTTGATCAAGTCCACCACATTCGGCCGGCCTTCCTTCACCGCGAACACGCGCTCCACCTGCATGCCCGCCTCTTCCAGCACATCCGCAGTCCCATGCGTAGCCACCAGCTTGAATCCCATCTCCACAAACCGCCGAGCCAGCGGCGCCACGCTCTCCTTGTCATGCGTCATTCACGCTGAAGAACACCGTCCCCTCAGTCGGCAGATGCAATCCCGCCGCGGTCTGCGCCTTGGCAAACGCCTCGCCAAACGTCCGAGCCACGCCCATCACTTCTCCGGTAGACCGCATCTCCGGCCCCAGCACCGGATCCACTCCCTGGAACTTGCCCCACGGAAACACCGGCGACTTCACAAAGAAATGTTCACCCGTACTCAAATCTTTTCCGCTCGCCAACTGCTCCGGCAGCAACTCCTTCAGCGTCCGCCCCGTCATCAACCGCGAAGCAATCTTCGCCAGCTGCACGCCCGTAGCCTTCGAAACATACGGCACCGTTCGTGAAGCCCGAGGATTCACCTCAATCACAAACACCTTGCCGCGCTGCACCGCGAACTGCAGATTCGCCAACCCAATCACATTCAGCGACATCACCAGCTTGCGCGTGTACGTGCGAATCGTCTCCAGCACCTCCGCGCTCAAATCCACCGCCGGCAGCACGCAGCTCGAATCCCCCGAGTGCACCCCCGCCTCCTCGATATGCTGCATGATCCCGGCAATAATCACATCCTTGCCATCGCACAAGCGCGTCAACATCCACCTCCTGCGCATCCTCCAGGAAGTGATCAATCAACACCGGCCGCTCCTGCGAGTACTCAATCGCCGTCGACATATACCGCACCACATCGGCATCGTCATAAGCAATCACCATCGCGCGCCCACCCAGCACATAGCTAGGCCGCACCAGCACCGGATACGTCACCTTCTTCGCGCCCAGCCAACGCCTCTTCCACCGACGTAGCCATCGCGCCCTCAGGCTGCGGAATCCCCAACTCCGTAATCAGCTTCCCAAATCGTTTCCGATCCTCCGCCAGATCAATCGACTCCGGCGAAGTCCCAATGATCGGCACGCCCGCAGCCTTCAACGGCAGCGACAAGATTCAGCGGAGTCTGCCCGCCAAACTGCACGATCATCCCAATCTCCGCGCCACCACTCGCCTCATGCTCATACACCGCGAGCACATCCTCCAGCGTCAGCGGCTCAAAGTACAACCGGTCGCTGGTGTCGTAATCGGTCGACACCGTCTCCGGATTGCAATTCACCATGATCGTCTCGTACCCATCGTCCCGCAGCGCAAACGCCGCATGGCAGCAGCAGTAATCGAACTCAATCCCCTGCCCAATCCGGTTCGGCCCCGACCCAAGAATGATCACCTTCTTCTTCGCCGTAGGCGCCGCCTCATCCTCCTCGTCATAGCACGAGTACATATAAGGCGTCAGCGATTCAAACTCCGCCGCGCAAGTATCCACCAGCTTGTACACCGGCTTCACGCCCAGCTTCTTCCGCAGCGCGCGAACCTTCGCCGCCCCGCCATCCTCAATCCCCAGCGTCACCGCCAGCCGTGAATCGCTCAAGCCCCATCCGCTTCGCAGACAGCAGCGTCCCCGCATCCATCTTCTCGAAGCCGACGCTCTCCACAACCTTCAGCTCCTCGGCAATCTGCTTCATCTGGTGCAGAAACCAAGGGTCCATCCCGGTATACCGAGCCGCATCGCGCACGCTCATCCCAATCTCAAACGCATACCGCAGATACGCCAGCCGCTCCGGCGAAGGCGTCACCAACCGCTGCCGCAGCCTCCGCGGATCGATCCCATCATCCGTACTCTTCTTCCCTGTCTCGAGCGACCGCACCGCCTTCATCAGCGCCTCTTTGAACGTGCGCCCAATCGCCATCACCTCGCCCACCGACTTCATCTGCGGGCCCAATGTCTCATCCGACCCCGGAAACTTCTCAAACTGCCACTTCGGAATCTTCACCACCACATAATCAATCGTCGGCTCAAAGCAAGCCGGCGTAGCCTTCGTAATATCGTTCTGCAACTCGTCGAGCGTATACCCCACCGCCAGCCGCGCCGCAATCTTCGCAATCGGAAATCCAGTAGCCTTCGACGCCAGCGCCGACGACCGCGACACCCGCGGATTCATCTCGATCACCGTCATGCGCCCGTTCTGCGGATTCACCGCGAACTGCACATTGCTCCCACCCGTCTCCACCCCAATCTCGCGAATCACCGCAATCGCCGCATCGCGCATCCGCTGATACTCGCGATCGGTCAACGTCTGCGCCGGCGCCACCGTAATCGAGTCGCCCGTATGCACGCCCATCGCGTCAAAGTTTTCGATCGAGCAGATGATCACGACATTGTCCTTCAAGTCGCGCACCACCTCCAGCTCATACTCCTTCCACCCCAGCACGCTCTCTTCGAGCAGGCACTCATGCACCGGCGAAAGGTCCAACCCGCGCGAAAGAATCTCCATCAACTCCTCGCGGTTATACGCAATGCCGCCGCCCGATCCACCCAGCGTAAAGCTAGGCCGAATCACCACCGGAAACCCAAGCTTCGCCGCAAACTCCAACCCGTCGCGCAGATTATTAATCAGCATCGACTTCGGCATATCCAGCCCGATCTTGTTCATCGCATCCTTGAACAGCAACCGGTCCTCAGCCTTCTTAATCGCCTCCAGCTTCGCGCCAATCAACTCAATCCCAAACTTGTCCAGCACCCCCGCATCGGCCAGATCCACCGCCAGATTCAACGCCGTCTGCCCACCCACCGTAGGCAACACCGCAAAGATCCCCTTGCTTTTCTTGGCTGTCATTCCGCAGCGCAGCGAAGGAATCTGCTTCTCTACCACCGCCGCCCCGCATCATCTCCGTCTCCACGCGCAAAATCTCTTCCACATACGCCAGCGTCAACGGCTCAACATACGTCCGATCCGCCACCTCCGGATCAGTCATGATCGACGCCGGGTTCGAATTCACCAGCACCACCTCATACCCCTCAGCCTTCAGCGCCTTGCAAGCCTGCGTCCCCGAGTAATCGAACTCCGCCGACTGCCCAATCACAATCGGCCCCGAGCCGATCACCAATATCTTCGCAATGTCATTTCTACGTGGCATTTTTTTTGCTCTTCTTTTCCTTGTGAACGCCCTTCAATGGATCGAGGGTCACCATACCGGACTTGTGATTCAGCGGCGCAAGCCGCACATAAATCGGCGTCAAACACGCTGCGTCCTTCGGCCTCGTCAGGAACTCAGGATTGTCAGCTCCCGTGCTCTTCTGGTCGGCTTTATCTACATAGTCAAACTGAAACGTCTGGTAGCCGCTGCCCTCGACTTCCATCCTGTGCGGCCCCGCCCCGCGCCCGAACGACCAGTGCCCATCCGCATCTGTCTCCTGGCTCGTACTGAAATTCGCAAACATCGCCGTCACCGTCGCATGTTCCACCGGTTTACCCGCCTGGTCCGTCACGACACCGCACAGCCCCGAAGCAATGATGCGCGGCCGCCCAGCATGCGCAGGAAAGCCCATCAGCGCAACGCACCCAACGCCCAACAGAATCGCTCGCTTCATAGCGCCAACCCATCGTTCACGAGACTCAAGCAGGAATCACAATTCACTTCTTGAACTCCTCCATCATCTTGCGAAAGTCCTTGAACAGATAATGCGAATCATGCGGCCCCGGACTCGCCTCCGGGTGATACTGCACGCTGAACATCGGATCGGTCTTATGCTGCAACCCAGCCAGCGTGTCATCGTTCAAATTCGTATGCGTCCGCTCCACATCCGCCGGCAGGCTCGCAGGATCGACGTTGTAGTTATGATTCTGCGCCGTAATCTCGACCTTCCCCGTCTCCAGATTCTTAATCGGATGATTGCCGCCGTGATGCCCGAACTTCAGCTTGTACGTCTTCCCACCCAGCGCCAATCCAAAGATCTGGTGCCCCAAACAAATCCCAAACATCGGCACCTTGCCCTGCATCTCCCGCACATTCTTCACCGCATATTCCAGCGGCTCAGGATCACCCGGCCCATTCGAAAAGAAAACCCCATCCGGCGACATCGCCAAAACTTCCGCCGCGCTCGTCTTCGCAGGCACCACCGTCACCCGGCAGTTCTCCCGCGTCAGCATCCGCAAAATATTCTGCTTGATCCCAAAGTCATAAGCCACCACATGCAGCGTATCCTTCGCCGCCGCATCAACCCCCGGCAGCAGCTTATCGCCGCTCTCATTCTTCGGCTCGCTCGCATCCCACCCATACGCAGCCTTCGTCGTAACGACGCTGGCAAGATCCGTCCCATCCATCTTCTTATGCGCGCGAGCCTTCGCCACCAGCGCATCCGTATCGTCCACCGCAGTAGAGATCACGCCGCGCATCACGCCATTCGCCCGCAGATGCCGCACCACCGCCCGCGTATCAATCTCCGAGATCACCGGAACGCCACTGCGCTCCAAATATTCATCCGCAACCTCAGTGCTCCGCCAGTTCGAGCTAACCGGCGAAAACTCCCGCACCACCAGCCCTTCGATATAGGGCCGCGCCGACTCCGCATCGCTAGGCGACGTCCCATAGTTCCCAATGTGAGGATTCGTCAGAACCACAATCTGCCCCGCATACGACGGGTCAGTAAAGATCTCCTGGTAGCCAGTCAACGAAGTATTGAAAACCACCTCGCCAACGCGCTCAACCTTAGGTCCATCGGCATTGCTGCCGGCTCCGAACGCCTTACCCCAGAACAAGCGCCCGTCTTCGAGAGCGAGAACAGCCTTCATACCCTCTCCCTTGCAAGTGAGATGTGATCTTCGCCAGAGTTACGGCATTGCAGCGAGAGGATCACTTGATTCTATCAGCATCCCCCTGTAGAAATCCCCCCGACCTATTCCTGCGAATCAACCTCAATCTGCACCAGCACCTCCCCACCCTCCACCTTCAACGGATACACCCTCACCCTCCCCGTCTCCGGCGCGTCCGCCTCCCCCGTCTCCACGTCGAACGCCCACGCGTGCCACGGACACAGCACCTTCCCATCCTCAATCCACCCACCCCCCAGCGGTCCCAGCCGATGCGGACAGATATTCCCAATCGCCGACAGCTTCCCCTCCACATTCGCCAGGCAGATCGGCACCGCCCTGCCCTCGCTGCGCGGAGCCTCCGCCTCCATCACCTCATTCACCCCCGGAGCCTCCGCCGCCGCGCACAACCGAACCCACTCGCCCACAACATCCTCCTCAGCACAACTTCTACCGTAGCGCGTTCACCCGTGCGAATGTGAGATTCGCCTACGCATGTGAGATTCTTAACCCGTCAGCAAGATGCCGAAGTCCACTCAGCAACAAGCCGAAACCCACTCCCCGCCTCCAGGCTCGCTACGACCCCCAGCGCGGCTCCGCGCCCCCCGAAATGATCCCGCTCGTCGAAGCCGCCTGGATCCTCAAAGCCCTGGCCGCCGTCTTCCTTGCGGCCTTCCTCTGCGCCTACGCCACCATCTGCATCCTGTTCGCGCGAAGCCAGTGGCAGCTCGTCCTCCACCCCTCCCGCACCGTCACCACCACGCCAGCGTCGCTCAGCCTCCCCTTCACCGAAGTCCACCTCGGCGTAGACGACACAGGCATCCCCCAACTCACCGGCTGGTGGATCCCATCCGACGCCACCACCAACAACACCGCCCTAATCCTCCACTCCGCCGACGGCAACCTCGCCGACGCCCTCCCC
The DNA here is from genome assembly GCA_963821165.1 of uncultured Acidobacteriaceae bacterium. Classification (GTDB taxonomy): domain Bacteria; phylum Acidobacteriota; class Terriglobia; order Terriglobales; family Acidobacteriaceae; genus Granulicella. The sequence continues at coordinate 155,178 of CAWGCQ010000005.1, read as the reverse complement.
GCCGCGCAACTCCTCCACAACCAGCACCTCAACGTCCTCTTATTCGACTACCGCGGCTACGGCCAATCCCTGGGCCAGCACCCCACCCAGGAATCCATGCAAGCCGACGCCGCCTCCGCCCTCACCTACCTCACCACCACCCGCAACATCCCCGCCTCCTCCATCGTCATCTACGGCACCGGCATCGGAGCCTCACTAGCCGTCCGACTCTGCGCGGAAAACCCAACCATCCCCGCGCTAATCCTCCAATCCCCCGACGGCGACCTCACCGATCGCGCCGCCCACGACCCCCGCTCCAAAATTGTCCCCTTCCACCTGCTCTTCAACCAGCCCTTCCCCCTAACCGAACCCCTGAGCCACCTCCCCACCCCCAAACTAATCCTCCCCACCCCACCCAACCTACCAGCCCTATCCCTCTTCCTAACCACCCATCTCCCGCACCCTAATCCCTAATCCCTGTTCCCTAATCCCTGCCGTTAAAGACGTGAGGCGCCCGGTACTCTGGGCGCCTACAAATAGGTGGGAGGGTTCGTGCAGATAGGGGATGCCGGTTACCGTGGGGACTGCTGGCCCGACTTGCTTTGTCGTACACCGTATTGGACGCAAATCCGACCCATTAGTTTTGTTCTATCCGCCCCTTTCTAGAGCCAGTTGTGCAAAAGTTTTGTAACAAAATGTAACCCCACAACTGTAACCAAATCCCCGTAATCCGCATCCCCAAAACCCACGTCCCACGAACTCCAAAGGAGCGACCGGCCCTCAACTGAGAACTGACAACGAACAACTGAGAACTAGTCCCTACACAAAGTTCAGAAATCCCCCCGGCTCCACCTGCGCCCCCGGAAACACAACCTCCAACTTCCGCACCCCAAGCGTCTTCCAGGTCGCCTCGCCCAGCACCCGCCGAAAGTCCGTAGTCACCACCAGATCTCTTCCCTCATTCAGCTGCTCATTCGTCAACCCCGGCCACTTCCCATACACCTTCCCGCCCCGCACCTGCCCACCCAGCACAAACATCACATTCGCGTGCCCATGGTCGGTCCCGCCCGTCCCATTCTGCCGAGCCGTCCTTCCAAACTCACTCATCGTCACCAGCGTAACGTTCTCCGCCTCATCGCCCATGTCTTTCCAGAACGCCGCAATCGTATCCGAAAAGTCCCGCAACCGCCCCGCCAACTGCCCCTCCGCGCCGCCCTGGTTCTGATGCGTGTCCCACCCGCCCACATCAGAAAACGCAGCCTCCACACCAAGGTTAGCCTTTAACAACTGCGCCACCTGCTTCAAACTATTCCCAAACGCCGACTTCGGATACTCCACCCCCGCCGCCGGCACATACGCCGCCGGATTCGTAGCCTTCAGCATCTTCACCGCCTCAAACGTATCCGCGCCCGTCCCATGCAGCAGCGCATCCGAGCTCTCGTCATACATCGCCTGGAACGCCGTCGACTCCCCGACCGCCCCCGCCCCGCGCCCCACCGAAAAGTCCGTAAGATTCGCTACAGCAATCGCCGGCACCCGCCCCGCCAGCGTCCGAGGAACCTCCGGCCCCAACGCCACCGCCCTGAAACACCGACGGCTTCTCCCGCTCCACCTCCACCTGCAGCGCCCGATTCAACCACCCATCCACCGTAGACTTCACCCCCGGCGTCCCCGACTCCATATAATCCTGCGCGTCGAAATGAGACCTCGAAGGGTCCGGCGACCCCGAAGCATGCACCATCGCCAGATGCCCCTGGTCAAACAGCGGCTTCACCGACGCCATCGCCGGATGCAGCCCAAAGAACCCATCCAGATCCAACAAGTCCTTCTGCTGAATCCCAATCGTCGGCCGCATCGCATAATAATTCGGCTCCTTATACGGCACGACAACATTCAGCCCATCACAAGCCCCGCGCTGAAACACCACCACCAGCTTCTTCTTCCCCGCCGCCGCCCGCGCCACCTCGGCATACACCGACCGCGTAAGAAACGCCGGAATCACACTAGTCCCCACCAGCGCCAGCGCCCCACCCCTTAGAAACCCTCGCCGCGTCACCGAATTCCGCCGCGGCAAATCCCGCCCACCCAAATCACAACCCCAATCGCTCGCATCGGTAAACAACGTCTTCTTCGCCATTGCCCAACTCCTCAGATAGAAACGCTCTCACCGAACGAGTGCTTACCGATACAGACTCCACTTCCACAGAATAGTTGTCCAACAAACAAGCACGCCCGAAACCGGCCTTGGCACCTGCTTTTGCCCTTGCCTTTCTTTCTGTCATTCCCGCTGGGAATCTGCTTCTCTCACCGTTCGGCCAACGTGGCGAAACTTGGCAACCTTCGCGCCCTTTGCGTCAAGGCAGTTGCACTTGCTTTTGCCTTTGCCTTTCCTAAAAGCCAGAAGCTAGAACTACATCACCGGCGCCACCGTCCCATCCGACCACTTCCCCACCGTCACCAGAAAAATCGTCATCTTATCCCCCAAATCCGGAGCCGCCATCACCGGCGACCCCTCCACATTCGCCCCCCAACTCTTCGCCGCATCTCCCGCAGCAAACCACATCAGGTGCGGATGCCACGCATGCCCCTCATCCCCCAGATACTGCTCCTTCGACATCATGTACGACATCGCCCCGGCCCCCGGCTCCGTCAACTCCTTCTTCTCCCAAGCCGTCTTCAACGCCGCCGCAATCTCCTCCCGCGTCTTCCCAGCCATCACCAGCCGAGCCTCCATCTTCACCACCTGCAGATACGTCCGCGCCGCCTCCGGATTCACGCATACCGGCCCCCGAATCTTAGGATTCCAGAACTCCGGAAAATCCACCGCCGCCGCAAACGACCGCTCCACCATACACACAAACCCATTCCCCCCCGTCACCGCCGTCTGATACCCATCCTTCCCCAACACCAACACCTCAGCCCCACCAGAAATCCCCACCGGCGCCGCACTCCGAGCCATCCCCACCTCAGCATCCCTCGCCATCATGTACTGACTCAACGGCGCCGCCACCGCATACTTCGCCCCAACCCCTTGCGCCCCCATCGGCACCGCGAAGCCGACAAGCCCCGCAGCCACACAAACAACCACCGCAACCACAGCAGTCTTCGTCACAGGCAAGCCTCTCGATCACAACAGGGAATGCCAGTAACTCTAGACCCTCAAACCCCCGTCCAGCAATCTCATCTACCAAACCCCGTCATCCTGACCCTCGAGCGTAGCGAACGGGAAGGACCCCTGTAGTTGCGGTTGCGGTCGCCGTTGCGTTTGCAGTTGCCGTTGCAGTTGCCTTTGCTCTTGCCTTTCTGGCTGTCATTCCGCAGCGCAGCGAAGGAATCTGCTTCTTCTTCCAGCCGGCCAGCGCCGTCTTTGCCTTTAGCTAAAAGCTAGAAGCTAAAAGCTCTTTCGTTACCTTCTCTGAAACTCCGGCGACCCCAGCAACAACCCCGCCATCGTATCCAGCGGCGCCTCCGACCGCGCGACAGGCCGCACCACCGCCGTCCGCACCAACCCACCACCGATCCCCTGACCCGCCGCCTGCGACCCCACAAACCCAGCCGCCGCCTCCGCCTGCGCCGTCGGATTCGCCGACCCCTCCATGACCGCCGCCCTCGTCCGCCCGAACGCAGCCTGCCCCAACAAATCCCCCTCCAACTCCCTCTCCGTCGCCGCATCCGCCACCGCCGGCCCGCCCAGCACCGCCGCCCAATCCGTCCTCACCCCCGGCACCCGATTCCCGCTAAGCACCAGCGCAAAGTTCATCCGGCTCAGCAGCCCATTACTCGACACCCAATCCTCCGCCGTCCATCCATACCCATTCGGCGTCTGCATCCCCCACACCGGCATCCCCAGCCGATCCATCGCCTGCACCAGCGGCAGCGCATTCGTCACCGTAGCATCGCTCGCCCGCACCGCCGACGCCAAAAACTCCACCGGCGTCTTCACCTTGGCCCGATAAACCCCCGGCGTCCAAAACTCCTTCGACCGGAACATCGCAGTCAACACCGCGCTGATATCCCCATCCGACTTCAGATACGTAGCCGCCATCCGATTCACCAGCACCGCCGGCGGGTTATCGCTAACAAACCGCACCGCCAGCTCCTGCGAAATAAAGTGCGCGGTCGCCGGACTCGTAGCCAGGATATGCAGCACCTCCAGCCCCTCATTCATCCCACCCTCAGCAATCACATGCCCCAGCACCATCTTCGATCCCGGCTCATGCCGCCTCGGATCAAACACAAACTCCCCCGGCGTCCCCCCATCCGGTGTGACGCCAGCGCCCATCCGTGCCCGCATCCCACCCCCCGCATACGGCCGATCAATCGTCCACCCCGTAAAGCACTTCGCCACTTCAATCACATCCTGCTGCGTATACCCGCCACCCACCCCCAGCGTATGCAACTCCATCAACTCCCGCCCATAGTTCTCATTGATCCCCTTAGGCACCCTCACCTTCAGCTGTTGTCCAGCCACAACTCTCTGCATCCCGTCCACCATCCTGGGTGCCCCAGGTCTCGATTCTGAGACCTGGGTTCCCACGGAAGCAGTGGGTCCGGCGACCGTCTTCCGCGCCCCACCTCCACCGACTGCGGGTGCCCCATCCGTACGCGCACTTTGCGGACGGGTGGGGCCGGCGACCCCAGCACGTGCTCCAACCACGCGAAGCCTCCCGCCGTCCGCGTAGGACGAGTCCGGCCCAACACTCTCCCAGTTATCCAAATACATCAGCATCGCCGGACTCTTCGCCGTAGCCACCAGCAAATCCTCAAACTTCCCCAGCGCATGCGGCAGAATCGTCTGCTGCTCATACGCCGGCAGCAGGTAAGGCTCCTGCTCGTTCTTCCGCAGATACACATTGAAGTGGTTCAGCCAGAACTCCGTCATCACCGCCTGCAGCTGCCGCCTGGAGTCGATATCCCGCATCAGCCGCATCTGCATGTCCTCGGTCGCGACCACCCGCTCAGGCGACTCGACCATAGCCTCCACCGCCTCCCTCTGCGCCGGTGTCAACCCCGCCACCAACCGCACCCGGTCCTTCCCCTTCACCGCCTCCCGAAACCCCAGCATCGTCTCCGGCGACATCGCCACCAACCGCCCAAACCGTCTCCTCCGGCCCCAACCGCAACACCGCCTCCACCTCCGCTCGCCGACATCCCCGACGACATCACCGGGTGCCCCATGTCTCGCTTCTGAGACATGGGTTTCCACAGAACCCCCGGGTGCCCCATCGTCGCCGCCGCTTTTGGCGGCTAAGGTGGGTCCAGCGACGACACCCTGCACCCCAACCCCAGCCGGCCCATTCACTGCCTTGTTCTCCACCTTCTCCCGATAAACCGCCTCAGCATCCGCATAAATCGCCCCCTCCACCGGATCGCCCGGTACAGATTCCCCCCGTCTCCCCATCTGCCGAATCATCTGCCCCGACGGAAACCTCTTCTTCAGCTCCTCCTCCGGCAAACCCATCGCCGGAAACTGCCCCATCTCCGCCACGAACCCCGAGTCGTCAATCCGCTCCGGATGCAACTGCATCTCAAACCACCGCTGCAACCCCATCGACTCCACCGCCGCCACATCCCCCGGCCTCGGTCCAAACGTAAACCGGTTGAGCGCATGCAACACCCTCTCCTGTTCCGTCAGCGGCTTCGCATGCCGCTCCACCGGCAAGCCTCGCCCCGACACCTCCTGCGCCCCCACCCCCGGCACCACCACCATCAACCCACACAGCACCCCCACCACCCCAGCCGGTCCACCCACCCAACATAATCTCTGAATACGACGCATCACAGGTCTCCGTTCAGCCGGCCCCGACTCTCAGTCCCGCCCGACCCTGACTTGAACCCGCCCCAACGCCCTGAAGTTGCGATCCCTTCCACCGCCAAACATCGCTCAATCCAAACAGAATCACCGATCAGGGCCGCTCAAAAGTAGCTATCCTTTCGATACCTCTACCTATCTATCCGATATATATCTTTAAGATTGCCCTACCGATGATCGCACAACTCCTTGTGCATCAGTGCGTCACCCCAAACCACGCTAGCCCCCTCGATTTGCATCCCCAAGCTGGCTATACCCCCACCTAGTACGCCGCCAGCTCGCTCATCGCGGCAAAAAGATGCTCCACCTGCGGCAGAATCTCGTTCTCCAGCAGCGGCTGATACCCCACAAACGTGTCCATAGCCCCCACCCTCCGCACCGGCGCATCCAGCTCGTCGAACAGCTCATCCCCAATCCGAGCCGCGATCTCCGCCCCGTACCCCCAGCTCTTCATGTCCTCATGCGCCACCATCACCTTGCTCGTCTTCTTGACCGAAGTAGCAATGGCCTCCCAGTCATAAGGACTCAAACTCCTCAGATCAATGATCTCCACATCCACCCCCTGCTCCCGCTCCATCCGCCGCGCCGCCTCCAGCGCCCGCGGCACCACCGCCCCATACGTAATCACCGTAAGATCCTTCCCCGGCTTCACCACCGCAGCCTTCCCAAACGGAATCATGTACTCCGGCCCAGGATACGGCGCTCTCCCAAACACTGACCGGTACAGATTCTTATGCTCCAGGAACAGCACCGGATCATCGCACCGAATCGCCGTCCTCAAAAGCCCAATCGCATCCAGCGCATTCGACGGCATCACAATCCGCACCCCCGGCGTATGCGTGAAGATGCTCTCCCCCGACTGCGAGTGATAAATCGACCCTCCCGTCAGGTACCCACCCGCCGGAACCCGCATCACCAGCGGGCAGCTGAACTGCCCATTCGACCGCCACCGCATCAACGCTAACTCATTCCGCATCTGGTGCATAGCAGGCCAAATATAATCAAAGAATTGAATCTCCACCACGGGCTTCATCCCGCGCACAGCCATCCCAATCGCCCGCCCGGTAATGTTCGCCTCGGCCAGCGGAGAGTTCCACACCCGGTCCTTCCCAAACTCCTTCTGCAGCCCATGCGTAACCTTGAACACCCCACCCTTCCCCTTCAGCTTCCCGGCCATCAGCGCCTCATCCCGGGTCAGCATCCGCCACATCCTCGCCGAACACCACAATCCGCTCATCCCGCCGCATCTCGTCCCGCAGGCAGTGGTTGATCAGGTCCAGCATGGTGTATTCGGTCGCGCTGCCGTAGGCTGCACCGGCGTCTCGAACACCGCGCTCGTCGGCTTAAGCTCCTCAGAATAAACATGCTTCAGAATCGACTCCGGCTGCGCCAGCACCGCCGCCAGCGCCCGATCCGTAGCCCGCTGCACCTCCTCATCCACCGTGCGCTCCAGTCGTTGATCCCCTCCGCATCCAGGATCCCCTCCCGCAGCAGCCACATCTGCATCCGCGAGATCGGATCCCGCAGCGCGTCCGCCTGGATCTCCTCCGCGCTCCGATAGTTCGACTCATCATCCGACTGCGAATGCGAGTAAGGCCGCACCACATGCCCATGCACCACCGCCGGCCCCTGTCCCGACCGGCAATAAGCCACCGCCTCCGACCATCGCCCGATAACTCGCCACCGCATCCGTCCCATCCACCTCGGCAAAGTGGAAGTTCGGAAAGTTCGCAATCAACCGCGAAATATTCCCGCCCGGCGTATTCACCTCCACCGGCGTAGAAATCGCATATCCGTTATCCTCAATCACATACAGCACCGGAAGCTTCCCATTCGACGCAGTATTCAGCGACTCCCAGAACTCTCCCTGGCTAGTCGATCCCTCCCCGATCGACACATACGCCACCTCATCGGCATGAAACTTCACATCCTTGAATTCGCGATAATCCACCACCCCCGCAGCCGGCTTCTTCGCCGCCTCCGGATGCCGCGAATAGTACCGCCCAGCCTCCGCACACCCCACCGCATGCAAACACTGCGTAGCAGTAGACGACGACGGCGACACAATATTCAGCCGCTTGCTCGTCCAGTGCGACGGCATCTGCCGTCCCCCGCTGGCCGGATCATCGGCCGCCCCCACAGCCTGCAGCAGCTGCTCCTCCACCGTATTCCCCAGCGTCAGGCAGATCGCGCGATCGCGATAGTACGGGAAAAACCAGTCATACCCCGGCTTCAGCGCCATGCCCGCCGCCACCAGCAGCGCCTCATGCCCCGCGCACGAAATCTGGAAGAAGATCTTCTGCTGTTTCTTCAGCTGAATCTCGCGATCATCGGTCCGCCGCGAAAGATACATCAGCCGATAGAACTCAATCAGCTGCTCGCGGCTAAGCCCCGCGTAATCCGCGCCCGTCCCCACCGTCTTCGGCCGCCATCTCAGGAGCACGCACCGCACTCTTCCCATTGGATCCCTGTCGTTGCGCCACGGCCTCGTCTCCCTTTCCTAACCCAAAAGATTCTACTCATAATCGCCCCATACCAGAGTAGACCCGACTTTCCACATCCCCTACCGCTTCATCCGGAAACCGGACACCATATCCACCTTCCCCCGCATCCCACCTCCAAAGCGCTCCGTTATCCTTTGTATTGGACTGCTTCAGTTTCCTAAGGACCACTCACCCCATGGCGTTTTTTGCACCCGATCCCGCACCTCACCACCAACGTCGCACACGACGAGCGTTTCCTCGAGCACATTGAAAAGGCCTGGCGCGCCGACCTCACCACCTTCGTGCAGGAAGGCGTCCCCAAGATCGTCTTCGCCCTGATCCTCGCCTTCATCTTCCAGTCCATCGTCAACTTCTTCGTCCGCCGCCTCAACAAGCGTGCCGGCCAGCTAGTAGCCAACGCCCAGCGCGCCGCCCAGCTCCGCACCATGGCCTCCATTCTCCGAGCCACCTCGTACGGCATCGTCGGCTTCTACGTCCTCACCCAGATCCTCGCCGCCCTCGGCGTCTCGCTCGGCCCGTTCATCGCCTCCGCCGGCGTCATCGGCCTCGGCATCTCCTTCGGCGCCCAGTCCATCTTCAAAGACATGCTCACCGGCATCTTCATCCTCATCGAAAACCAGTACTCCGTCGGCGACACCATCAAGATCGCCGGCCTCCAGGGCACCGTCGAAGACCTCACCCTCCGCGTCACCAAGCTCCGCGACGGCGACGGCACCGTCTACATCGTCCCCAACTCCCAGATCACCACCGTCTCCAACCTCTCCCGCGACTTCGCCGTCGGCACCCTCAACGTCTCCGTCGACGCCCGCGAAGATCCCGACCGCGTCATGGCCGTCCTCAAAGCCCTCGCCATCCAGGTCCGCAAAGACGAAGCCTTCAAAGACATCGTCATCTCCGACCCCAACATCCTCGGCGTCGACAAGATCAGCGGCTACGAAGTCGTCTACCCCATCAACATCCGCGTCCAGGTCAACCAGCGCGACGGCGTCATGCGCGAGCTCCGCCGCCGCGTCCTGATGGCCTTCAACAAGGAAAACATCGCCTTCGGCTCCTCCAACAGCACCATGATCGTCCAAAGCCCCGCCCCCGACCCACACCTCACCCAAGAAGCCGCCCCCACCCCAGCCTCCAACCAACCCTCCCCGAGCGCCGCCTCCCCTAACGCCACCACCTGAGCCGCACTCAACCAATATGAACTGGACACACGCAGCTCCATCCATCCTCGCCAGCTTCCTAGCCTCGCTCGTCGAGTGCGTCGAAGCCCTCACCGTGGTCCTAGCCGTCGGCAGCGTTCGCGGCTTCCGCAGCGCGCTCCTTGGCAGCGCCGCCGCCATCGCGATCCTCGTGCTCCTCATCGCCGCCGTCGGCCGCGCCCTCACCCGCGTCCCGCTGCACGCCCTCCAACTGGTCGTCGGAGCCCTGCTTCTCCTCTTCGGTCTGCGCTGGCTGCGCAAAGCCATCCTCCGCGCTGTCGGCCAGATTCCCCTCCACGACGAGCAGGCCGCCTTCGCCAAAAACTCCGCCTCCCTCCGCACCCTCCCCGCCGCTACCACCTGGGATCGCATCGCCTTCGCCGCTGCCTTTCAGATCGTCATGCTCGAAGGCACCGAAGTCGTCTTCATCGTCATAGCCATCGGCGCCGGAGGTGCAGGCCTGTTGCTCCCCGCGAGCCTCGGCGCCATCGCCGCTCTCATCGTCGTCTCTGCCTTCGGCTTCGCGCTGCACCGCCCACTCTCGAGCGTCCCCGAGAACACTCTCAAGTTCGTCGTCGGAGTCCTGCTCTCCGCCTTCGGAACTTTCTGGGTCGGCGAAGGAGCCCACTTCCTCTGGCCCGCAGGCGACTGGTCCATCCTCGGTCTCGTCCTCGGCTACCTCCTCATCGCACTCCTCACCGTCCCCCTCTGCCGCACCAACTCCGCCTCTTCCACAGCGGTGAGCCAATGAACGCCCTCCGCACCATCCTTCGCGAACTCCTCGGCCTCTTCGTCGACGACGGCAGCTTCGCCCTGCAGATCCTCGTCTGGCTCGCGCTCACCGCCTTCCTTCTCCCCCACCTCAACTGGATACCCGCCCGCGTCTCCAACCTCCGCGGCATCATTCTCTTCCTGGGACTAGCCGCCATCCTAATGACCAGCGCGATCCGCTACTCCCGCCGCAACCAAACCTGAACGAAGCTGACCTCCAGCCGCCAGCCAAACACTGCCCCTCTGCGGGATAATCATTGTGTCCAGCAGCATCGTCCTCGTCTCCCGCAACCGCAACGGAAGGATCTGCATGTCCACCAGTCGTCGCGCTTTCATCTCGCGCAGCGCCCTGCTCGCAGCCGGCGTAGCCGGAAGCGCCGCGGCCCAAACCAACGCCGCCGCCCAAACTCCATTGCCGCACTCCGACGCGCCCCCCACCTTCCAGCCCCCAAAGCATCCCGTCATCATCACCCGCGAGACCTTCGACAACTCCATCGCCGAAGCCTACGCCCTCCTCGCCCAAGGCACCGACACCCTCGAAGCCGCCATCCACATCTGCCAGGCTCGCGAGGACGATCCCAACGACCACAGCGTCGGCCTCGGCGGTCTTCCCAACGAAGACGGCGTCGTCGAGCTCGACGCCTGCGTCATGCACGGCCCCACCCGCCGCGCCGGCTCCACCGCAGCCCTCACCAACATCCGCCACGCCGCCCGCGTCGCCGAAACCGTCATGCAACGCACCGCCCACGTCATGATCGTCGGCAACGGCGCAGAAAGATTCGCGGTAGCCGAAGGCTTCCCCCGCGAAAACCTCCTCACCGACGACGCCCGAAAGATCTGGCTCCTCTGGAAAGAACACGGCATCGGCTGGTGGGGTCCAGGCCTCGACAGCCCCGAATGGAAACCGGGGTCCCCGACGGGGTGCAAACCACCCGTCCTCTTGCAACCCGGCGAGATCCCAAACGTTCCCCGCGCCAGCCTCAATCCCAACCGCACCCTCCTCCCGCGCCACCCCACCGCCGAGCACCTTCCAGCCGTCGAAGCCCGCCTCCGCTATCTCACCGACCGCGCCGACCGCATGGGCATCCCCCCTCGCCTCCGCACCCAAGCCGCCCTTGAGGTCCTCTGGCCCACCACCGGCACCATCCACGTCTCCGCCCTCAACACCAAAGGCGAAATGTCCGGAGCCACCACCACCGCTGGACTCGCCTGGAAGATCCCCGGCCGCGTAGGCGACTCCCCCATCATCGGCGCCGGCTGCTTCACCGACCAGGCCATCGGCTCCGCAGGCGCCACCGGCAACGGCGAAGAAAACATCAAGATCGCCGGCGCCCACACCATCATCGACTGCATGCGCCAGGGCTACACCCCCAAAGAAGCCGGCCTCGAAGCCCTTCGCCGCATCGCCCGCAACTACAACAACGACATGACCAGACTCCGCTACCTCGACATGATCTACTACATCCTCCGCCGCGACGGCGCCTACGCCGGCGTCTCTCTATGGAGCACCCGCGGCACCGGCACCCAAAAGAAATTCGTAGTCCACGACGGCACCCAACGCACCGAACCCTGCGACTACCTCTACCAAGGCACCACCCAAAGCATCCACCCCTTCTAACCCCTCCTCTCACCACCCCGAACATGTCATCTCGATGCCGAAGACTGCCACGGAATGGGTGCCCCAGGTCTCGCTTTTGAGACCTGGGTTTGCAGGATAACCCCTCCTCTCACCACCCCGAACATGTCATCTCGATGCCGAAGACCGCCACGGAATGGGTGCCCCAGGTCTCGCTTTTGAGACCTGGGTTTGCAGGATAACCCCTCCTCTCACCACCCCGAACATGTCATCTCGATGCCGAAGACCGCCACGGAATGGGTGCCCCAGGTCTCGCTCTTGAGACCTGGGTTTGCAGGATAACCCCTCCTCTCACCACCCCGAACATGTCATCTCGATGCCGAAGACCGCCACGGAATGGGTGCCCCAGGTCTCGCTTTTGAGACCTGGGTTTGCAGGATAACCCCTCCTCTCACCACCCCGAACATGTCATCTCGATGCCGAAGACCGCCACGGAATGGGTGCCCCAGGTCTCGCTTTTGAGACCTGGGTTTGCAGGATGTCCGCTCCCCTTCACCCAGCCAACGCCGCCAACAACTCCCCCGCCGTCCCCACCGGCGGCAAACAAACATTCCCCCGGCAAACCACCGCAACACTCCCCTCGACTGAAGGCAAAAACGGCAACGTCTCCGCCAGCGCCGGAGGCAAACTCCCAAGCTGCTCCCGCCGCAACCGCACCACACTCTTATTCACCGCATATTTCGCCATTGCGGTCGCGGCCAACACCTCCGCGACATCATCCTCACCAACCACGCAAACCTGCACCGACCCAGCCACCGCCCGCCGCAACGCCAGCCCATAACTAGCCGCATACAACCCAAAGTGTTCGACGACACCAGCAAACGTCTCCAGCGTCTCCTGCGCCCGATCCTCATACACCCGCTCACCCGTCAGCGCGCTCAGCCGCAACAACACCGCCGCCGCCACCGCATTCCCCGCCGGCGTAGGAGAATCCTGCAGAGGCTTCCGCCGCGCACTCAACGCCCCAATCGCATCCGCACTCATCTCCGTATCGAAGAACCCTCCACCGACAGCATCATAAAACCGCGCCAGCATCGCATCCGCAATCGCCTTCGCCAATCCGTAGTACGCGAACTCCCCCGTAGCCTCCCACGCATCCAGACAAGCTGCCGCCACAAACGCATAATCCTCCAGCACCCCAGGAATCCGCGCCGCCGCAACACCCTCGCCATAAGCCACCACATGCGCCATCCCGCCCGTCGCATCCCACACGGCCCCCACCACGCGATCCAGCGACCGCACCGCAAACTCCACCGGCTCTCTCAACCCCAGCGCCCTTCCCGCCGCCAAATACGCCGAGATGCACATCCCATTCCACCCCGTATAAGCCGTCCTATCCACATAAGGAGTCTTCCGCAGCAGCCGCGCCGCATACATCTTCCGCTTCACCGCCTCCACCTGGGTGCCCCATTCACGAACGGCTTCATCGTTCGCGAGTGGGGGTCCGCTGCGTCCGGACGGCCTCAGCACATTCTTCGCCGGATTATGATGCATATCCCCCACCACCCCCAGCTGAAAATACTTCTCCGCAACCGCAAACTCCTCCGCCGTCAACACCGCCTTCGCCTCATCCCGAGTCCACGTGAAGTAATCGCCATCATCCTCCAGCGAATCATCCGCATCCTGCGACGCATAGAACCCACCCAGCTCGCGATCGCTCAGCCACTCATCCATCCACCGCAAAATATCCTTCGCCACCCGCCGAAACTCAGGCTCAACAAAACTCTGAAACGCATGCGCATAATTCTTCAGCAGCTCGCTGTTGTCATACGCCATCTTCTCGAAGTGCGGCACCACCCACCGCTCATCCACCGAATACCGATGGAACCCTCCCGCCAGCTGGTCATAAATCCCCCCCGCCGCCATCTTCTCCAGTGTCACCACGGCCACATGCTTCGCCTTCGCCGCCTCGTCCCCACCACGCCCCGCAGCATCAATCAAAAAATCCAGCGCCCCCGGATGCGGAAACTTCGGCTGCGACCCAAACCCGCCATTCCGCTCATCAAACTGCTTCACAATCGAATCCACCATCTTCTCGAGCAACGGTTCTCCCGGACTTCCCGCTCTCCCCGAAAAGCTCTCGTTATGCTCAATCGCCTGCATCACACTGCCCGCAGACTCCTCCACCTCCTCCCGCCGATTCGCAAACGCCTCGGCCATCGTCAACAACACGCGCTGAAAGCTAGGCCGCCCATACCGCTCATCCGGCGGAAAATATGTCCCCCCAAAATAAGGCTTCCCGTCCGGAGTCAAGAACGCCGTCAGCGGCCACCCCCCCTGCCCACTAATCGCAGCCACCGCCGACTGGTACCGCGTATCCACATCCGGCCGCTCATCCCGATCCACCTTCACCGCCACAAACTTGTCGTTGATAATCTCCGCGGTCGACGGATTCTCATAGCTCTCGCGGTCCATCACATGACACCAGTGGCACCACACCGCGCCAATATCCAGCAGCACCGGCTTATTCTCAGCCTTGGCCTTTGCAAACGCCTCCGCCCCCCACTCATTCCACTCAATCGGCTGATGCCGCGCCGACCGCAAATAAGCCGAAGCCGCCCGGCTCAAAGAATTCAACCCCTCACCCCGCTTCACCAAGTCATCACTCATCCCACCAGTCTAATCGCCAGCCGTCAGCCCAATCGCCGGGCCCATGGTCGAATCGCCAGCCGTCAGCGCCAACGGCGCGCCCCATCACAGCCTGGGCCGAAGGCCCAGGTTCTTGCGCACAACGATACCGAGGGCTGAAGGCCCGACCCAACCCCAGCCCACGAAGCGCCCCGCTTTTCCTACTCCCTGCCCCTACTTCACCGCCGTCGGATACCACTGCTCCAGATCCGCATGCATCTCCTTCAGCGCATCCACATTCAGATACACCATATGCCCCGCCGGGTAATACCCAAACGACACATTCGACGCAATTGAAGGCGGCAGCAGCATCTCCGACAGATCATGCTCGGTCCGGAAGAACGGCGTCGCCAGATCAAACCATCCATTCGCCGAAAACACCTTCAGGTGCGGATTCTTCCGCATCGCATCGCCCAGGTCGATCACCGTATCCGGCATCGTCTCCTCGCGCCCAAACCCCATCCGCTCGCCCGACGGCCGATGCTTCCAGTCCCAGTTCTGATTGATCCCCGGCCCCTGCAAGTTATACGGCTCCGAGTCCGTATACTTCAGCTCGTTCTGCAAATAGTTGTGGAACGCCCCCACAAACACCCCCGAGATCCCCGTGTCCGAAGGATCGAACCCCGGATTCTCTCCCGCCGCATCCTCGTCATAGGCCTCAAACCGCGCATCATACCGCCCCAGAATCTCGTCATCGTCCCGGAACAGCTCCTTGCGGAAGTGGCTCGCCGACACCCTTAGCTTCGCGTCCTTCACATACTGCACGCTCAGCCCCGTAAACGCGGCCACCTGCTGCGCAATCGAATCGAACTCCGCCGCCGGCAACTGATCGCCCTGGTCCAGCGCCTCCGCGTACGGCCCCCGCGCAAACAGCCGCGCCTTCTCCACAAAGTCCTTCATCGTTCCCGTGTGCGGAACCTTGTTGTAGTACCACGCAATCGCCGCATAGCTCGGCAGATACACCTTCGAGTCCGTGTCATAGCCCGGCGCCAGGTCGTTGTAGTTCAATATCGACGACAGCAGCACCACCCCATTGAACTCAATCCCATCATTATTCAGCGCCGCCACCAGCGCCGCCGACCGCGGCGTCCCATAGCTCTCGCCAAACAAAAACTTCGGCGAGTTCCACCGATTATTAATCGTGATATACCGCGTAATAAACTTCTCAAACGCCTTCACATCCTGATCGACGCCCGCAAAGTCCTTCACCGTCCCCTTACCCGCCAGCCGCGAAAACCCCGTCAGCGGCGCGTCGATAAACACCAGGTCCGTCTTATCCAGCAAGCTGTACTGGTTCGGCACCACGCCAAACGGCGCCGGCCCCGTTGCCTTCGGGCTCTCCGTCACCACCCTTACCGGCCCCACCGACCCCATATGCAGCCACAAGCTCGCCGACCCCGGCCCGCCGTTATACAAAAACGTCACTGGCCGCGTCGCCGCCGCAGCTCCATCCTCGGTGTAGGCCACATAAAACATCGTGCCAATCACCTTGTCGTCAGCGTCCTTGATCTGCAGCGTCCCCGCGGTCGCCGTGTAGTGCACCGTCCTCGACCCGGCCGTCCAGTCATGCTTGGTCTCAACCTTCGTCTCCGCCGGAATCGGCAGCGCGCCATCCTTCTTCGCATCCGGCTCCGCCGCCGCAGTGCTCTCGGCTGCAGGCTCTCCCGGCCGCCGCGGCGTCTTCGTCTCCTGGCCAAGTGCCATCGTTACCGTCAACATCAACGCCGAAACCGCCGTCCATTGCCGTGCAACACGAAAATTTCCAGCCGCGAGAAAACTTCCTGCCCTAGCGTTCAAGTTCTTCCTCCAAAGCAAAACCACTGCCAGCAGCGTTTGCTTCTATAGATTGATTCCCGGTGATAAGAGCATAGACGACGCACCCGCACCCCAAGTCTCTCCCCCCAACAAATAATCTCCGACTGTCCACCTTCAGCCCACGCCTTTTCATCCTCCGCCCTACCCTTGTCATCCTTCGCCATCGGCGGAGGATCTGCTTCTGTTGTTACTTCTGCCGTTGCCCTTGCTTTTCTTTCTGTCAATCCCTCTGGGAATCTGCTTCTGTCCTTGCCTTTGCTTTTGCCTTTGCCTTTGCCTTTGCCCTTTTTGTTTGCTTTCTTGCTTTGCCTTTGCCTTTCTGGCTGTCATCCCGCAGGGATCTGCTTCTTCCGTTGCTTCTGCTGTTGCTTCTGCCCTTGCCTCTCTTTC
Organism: uncultured Acidobacteriaceae bacterium; assembly: GCA_963821165.1. Lineage (GTDB taxonomy): Bacteria > Acidobacteriota > Terriglobia > Terriglobales > Acidobacteriaceae > Granulicella. Next base: position 138,450 of record CAWGCQ010000005.1, on the reverse strand, counting down.
CGTCATTCCCCACCGGGGAATCTGCTTCTGTCCTTGCTTTTGCTTTTGCCTTTGCTTTTCTGGCTGTCATCCCGCAGGGATCTGCTTCTTCCGTTGCTTCTTCCGTTGCTTCTGCTGTTGCTTCTGCCCTTGCCTCTCTTTCCGTCATTTCCCCCGGGGAATCTGCTTCTGTCCTTGCCTTTCCGTCGCAACGAATCCCATCCCCCCGCCCGAAATCATTTCCCTTCCCACCGGCCCGCCAGGATGATACAAAGGCGCCGAAACCACCCGGAGGTCCCTATGCGTCCCATCCGCCTTCACTGGCCGGCCCTCGTCGTCGCAATGCTCGCCTCCTTCCTCTTCGAAGCCGGCTGGTTCAGCTTCTTCCTCAAGCCCTGGCTCGCCGGCATCGACCGCACCATGGCCTGGCTCATGAGCCAACCCCACATCACGCCCCCGATCCAGTACGCCGTCGCCCTGCTCTGTTCCTTCGTCACCGCAGCGGTCCTCTCCATCTGCATCCAGGCCTCCGGCGAGCAAACCCTCTTTCGCGGAATCAAGGTAGCGGCCGTCCTCTGGCTAGGCTTCATCGCCACCACCTTCGCCAAGAACTACATCTTCGAAATCCGCCCTCTCTCCCTCTACGCCATCAACGCCGGCTACTGCCTCATCGACCTGCTCCTCATGGGCGCAATCGTAGGAGCCTGGAAAGGCAAACGCAAAGCATGAAGTCCGCCCGGCTTCTTGCGCAAAGTCAGCATCACCCCACCCGCGACCGAATGCGCGAGTGCATTGCGTTCTCACACTCCCAACTCGATAGCCTGCGGAAGCGTTCCCCCCAAACCCTAGCCCGGTGCCCCATGATTCACGGCCTCATCCACCACAGGACCGGGTGCCCCATATCTCGATTTTGAGATGTGGGCATCGCGCAGAGCGCGACCGCTCCCGCCATCTCCAGGATTCCCATGCGTTGACGCCCTCGCCGTTCACGCAGGATCTCCGCCCGTGCACGGCAAAAATAAATCTCCCCAAACCACCCCCAAAAAACAGCCCAAATTCCGCATGTCAACCCCCCACCACCCCTCCAAACCCACAAACCCCGCGCCCCCACTGCCGATTTCTCTCCAACCAATCTTGGCATACGTACCCCACCCAACTTGCTACACTTTAACTAGCACCCAGATCCTAACGAGCTGCACCGGCAACCGCCGCTGCAGCTTTCCCATTTAGACCCCTAACTCCAACGGAGAGAAGATCATACGCGTAACCCATTTAGAATCATCCGCTTGAAACCTCCTTCCATCCACTAAACGGCACATTCCAAACGACTTCGCTAGCCAAAAGTGAAAGCAGGGGGGGAGGGGGTACCCGGGGCCACAGGCCCGACATATCACAGCCTGGGGCGAAGCCCCAGGTCAACGCCGCCCATGCAGGAGAGGGCCAACGGCACGACCCCATCACAGCCTGGGGCGAAGCCCCAGGTCAACGCCGCCTACGCACGAGAGGGCCAACGGCACGGCCCCATCACAGCCTGGTGCGAAGCCCCAGGGTCAACGCCGCCTACGCAGGAGAGGGCCAACGGCCCGGCCCCATCACAGCCTGGGGCGAAGCCCCAGGTCAACTACGCACGAGAGAGGGCCAACGGCACGACCCCATCACAGCCTGGGGCGAAGCCCCAGGTCAACGCCGCCCACGCAGGAGAGGGCCAACGGCACGACCCCATCACAGCCTGGGGCGAAGCCCCAGGTCAACGCCGCCTATGCAGGAGAGGGCCAACGGCACGACCCCATCCCAGCCTGGGGCGAAACCCCAGGTCAACGCCGCCCATGCAGGAGGGGGCCAACGGCACGACCCCATCACAGCCTGGGGCGAAACCCCAGGTCAACGCCGCCTACGCAGGAGAGGGCCAACGGCCCGACCCCATCACAGCCTGGGGCGAAGCCCCAGGTCAACGCCGCCTACGCAGGAGAGGGCCAACGGCCCGACCTATACCCAGGGGGGCAAAGGCCCGCGCCGTCAGGGGGATACTTTGCCACCTAACCCGCCTGAATGGACTACTTTACATCAAATAGAGCCCTGCAGCCCGGGGGATACTTTGACCCTTAACTGCAATGACATGAAGTCTTTACGCCAAAATTAGCCAGAAAAGGGGGGAGGGGGGTACCCCTGCTCGCCCGGACGTACCTTCCCGAACACGCACCTTCGTTAACCCTCGCCGTCGCGCAGGACCCGGCAAACAATATGCGAAGATAACCTCAGCAATGCCCACGCTCCAACCAACCGAGACCCTCTCCGAGCTCCTCCACCGCGTCTTCGGTCACCGCGACTTCCGCGCCCACCAGCAAGTGGTCTGCGAAGCCGCCGCCTCCGGGCGCGACGTCCTCCTCGTCATGCCCACCGGAGCCGGCAAGAGCCTCTGCTACCAGCTCCCCGCCCTCGCCCGCGGCGGCACGGCGCTGGTCATCTCCCCGCTCATCGCCCTCATGGACGACCAGGCCGCCAAGCTCTCCGCCCTCGGCCTCCGCGTCGCCCGAGTCCACTCCGGCCTCGACCGCGATGCCTCTCGCAAGGCCTGCCGCGATTACCTCGCTGGCGATTTAGACTTTCTCTTCATCGCCCCCGAGCGCATGCGCGTCCCCGGCTTCCCCGAGATGCTCGCCAAACGCAAGCCAGTCCTCGTAGCCATCGACGAAGCCCACTGCATCAGCGCCTGGGGCCACGACTTCCGCCCCGACTACCGAACCCTGGGCCAGTACCTCCCAGCCCTGCGCCCAGCACCCATCATCGCCCTAACCGCAACCGCAACACCCACAGTCCAGCGCGACATCGCCGTCCAACTCGACCTCCAGCAACCAGCCATCTTCATCACCGGCTTCCGCCGCCACAACCTCGCCATCCAGGCCATCGAGCTCTCCAAGCCGCAACGCGCAGACTTCGCCCTGAACATCCTGAAGCAACCAGACGCGCGCCCCGCGATCATCTACGCCGGCTCGCGCAAGCAAGCCGAAGAGCTCGCGACCACGCTGCACAAGCACTTCCCAACCGCGGCCTACCACGCAGGCCTCGACCCCACAACCCGCGACCGCGTCCAGCGCGCGTTCTTGTCAGGAAAACTTGATGTAGTGGTAGCAACCGTAGCCTTCGGCATGGGAGTAGACAAGGCCGACGTTCGCACCGTAATCCACGTAGCCTTACCCGGAAGCGTAGAAGCCTACTACCAGGAGATAGGCCGCGCCGGCCGCGATGGCTTACCGTCGCGCACCATCCTCCTCCACGGCTTCGCCGACCGTCGCTTACAAGAGTTCTTCTTAGAAAAAAACTATCCACCAACCAGCGACCTCGAGCGAGTAGCCATCTGTCTCCCACCAGACTTCACGCCCGTCGACGTCCTCCACAACGCAATCCTGAAGAAGCGCACGCCCATCGACCGCGAAACCCTCGACCGCACCATCGAGAAGCTCCTCGTCGCCGGCGTAGCCCAAATGGACATGAACGGCGACGTCCGTCTAGCCGACGAGACATCGGGTGCCCCAGGTCTCGCTTCTGAGACCTGGGTTCCCACCGCTGCCCCGCGCTGGCAAACTGCCTACGAGACCCAAGTCGCCGTCCGCCGCGCCCAGATCGACCGCATGATCGCCTTCGCCGAATCCACCGACTGCCGCATGCACGCGCTAGTCCAGCACTTCGGCGACACCAGCGACAAAGCCACAACCTGCGGCCTCTGCGACATCTGCAACCCCGGCGACGTCAACTCCGCGCAATCTGCCCATCAACCCACAACGCAGGAACGCGCCTGGCTCCGCGAGATACTCTCCACCCTCGACAACCGCAGCACCAGCACCGGCAAGCTCTTCACCGACCTCCACCTCATGAAAGAGAGGAAGGACTTCGACACGCTCCTCGACGGCCTAGCCCGCGCGGCCCTCATCACCTTAACCAATGACACCTTCCGCACTCCCGAAGGCAAAGACATAACCTACCGCAAAGCCGCCATCACCCACGAAGGCCGAACCCCAGACGACGCCACGCTAGACACCGTCTGGCTCCGCACCAACCTCTCTGCCGCTCCCGGGAAGCGCTCGCGCACCAAGTATGGCTCCTCATCGTCATCGAGAGCATCATCCTCGACTAAGGTGCGCTCGCACGATGCTCGTGCACTCTCTCCCCGCAGCCGAGCAACTCTTCGCCGAGCTCCGCAACTGGCGCACAGAAATAGCGCGCCCCACCAAAACCCCTGCCTTTATGATCCTCTGGCGACGCCGTCCTCCGCGCCATCGCCAACGCGCACCTCAGAACCTGACCGCCCTCCACGCAGTCTCCGGCATGGGCCCAACCAAAGTAGACCGCTACGGCGCCGACCTAATCGCCATCTGCCGCGGCAACCTCATACCTCCTGCATCACCCTCAAAATCGCAGCCACCTCAACCAAGTCCGCGCCCGCAGCCCACCCAACCACAGCAAATGCCCTTGTCATCTCGACCGAACGCCGAGCGCAGCGAAGCGGCAGCGGAGAGGCCTGCAGTTTCACCCCAACACACCTCCGCCGTCCATCCCAACAAGCGCCCAACCCCGCCTCCACCTGCACCCGAACTAACTCCCACGCAGCTAGCCCTCGAATCCCGCCTCAAAGACTGGCGTCGCGAAGCCGCCAAAGCCGCTGGCCTTCCCTCCTTCTTCATCTTCTCCGACACCGTCCTCCGCAATATCACGCTCGCCGCGCCCACCAGCCTCGAAACCCTGAGCAACGTCCGCGGCGTCGCCCCCGAAAAGCTCGACACCTTCGGTCCCACCATCCTCACTCTCTGCCAGGCATAAACGAGCCCGCCCGCCAAGCGCACCGCCGTGATATATTCCGGCTACTGCAAGCATTCAGCTTCTATACGCATCGGAGGGCACCCGCGCGTGGCACTCACCATCTCTGGCCTATCCAAGACCTACCCCAACGGCGTCAAAGCACTCAAGAATCTCTCCCTCACCATCGGCAACGAAATGTTCGGACTCCTCGGCCCCAACGGCGCCGGCAAGTCCTCGCTCATGCGCACCGTCGCCACCCTCCAGGACCCCGACTCCGGCACCGTCACCCTCGACGGCATCGACGTCCTCAAGGACAAGAACGCCGTCCGCCGCGTCCTCGGCTATCTGCCACAGGAGTTCGGCGTCTACCCCCGCATGTCCGCACTCGACATGCTCCATCACCTCGCCATCATGAAGGGCATCTCCAACAAGACCGAGCGCAACCAGATGGTCGACGCCCTGCTCAACCAGACCAACCTCTGGGCCGTCCGCAAGAAATCTCTAAGCACCTACTCCGGCGGCATGAAGCAGCGCTTCGGCATCGCGCAGGCTCTGCTCGCCAATCCCAGGCTCATCATCGTCGACGAGCCCACCGCCGGCCTCGACCCCGCCGAGCGCAACCGCTTCCTCAATCTCCTCAGCTCCATCGGCTCCAACGTCACCGTCATCCTCTCCACCCACATCGTCGACGACGTCCGCGAACTCTGCCCGCGCATGGCCATCATCGCCAGCGGAGAAGTCCTCCTCGAAGGCTCACCCGCCGCTGCCCTCGAAGCCCTCCACGGCAAAATCTTCTCCAAGGTCGTCGCCACCGACGACGAGCTCCGCGCCCTCGAAGCCTCCTTCAACGTCATCTCCACCCACCTCGTCGGTGGCCTCCACGAAGTCCGCATCTACGCCGACTCCAATCCCGGCCCCGACTTCAAGCCCGTCGACTCCGGCCTCGAGGACGTCTACTTCCTCAACCTAACCAACCACGCCGCCAACGCTGCTCCAGTGAACTAGCCCCGAACAAACCGGCAAACACACCACAGCGCATCGCGAAACGGAAGGGTTTACATGGCACAGTTCTGGGAATTCTTTACATTCGAACTCAAACTCCGCGCGAAGAGCGTCTCCACCTACGTCTACTTCGCGCTCTTCTTCTCCCTCGCCTTCATGTCCATCGCCGTCGATGACTTCGTCAACACCGGCAACGACAAAGTCCTTCTCAACGGCCCCTTCTCCACCAGCCTCGTCTACATCATCTTCACCTTCTTCGGCTGCATCATCATCGCTGCCATCTTCGGCACCTCCATCCTGCGCGACTTCCAGCGCGACACCTACCAGATCATCTTCACCAAGCCCATCACCAAGTTCGCGTATCTCGGCGGACGCTGGGCTGGCTCCTTCGTCACCACCGTCTGCATCTTCTTTGGCCTTGTCCTCGGCGAAGCTGCCGGAACGCTAGCCCCCTGGGCCGACCACGCCCGCATCGCGCCCCACGCCCTCCACTGGTACCTGCACGCCTTCTTCCTCATCACCGTGGTACAGATCTTCTTCCTCGGCTCCATCTTCTTCACCATCGCCGCTCTTACCCGCAAGCTCTTCGTCGTCTACCTTCAGGGCGTCGCGTTCTTCGTCGTCTACCTCATCCTCAACGTCATCTTCACCGCCACACGTTCCCTCGAGCACTTCTGGTCCGCCATCCTCGATCCAGTAGGCCTCCGCCTGCTCGACTCCGTCACCCGCTACTGGACGCCCGTCGAGCAGAACACCCTGCAATTCCACCTTTCGGGTGTCTTCCTTTACAACCGGCTTGTCTGGATGAGCGTTGGCATCCTCAGCCTCATCATCGTCTACACCTTCTTCCCACTATCGGTCGAAACCCTCACCTCCGTCTCTCAAGGCCGTCGCGCCGCCCGCGAACGCGAAAACGATGCCGCCGACGTCAAAGCCGCCCGCTCCCTCGTCGCCAAACGCCTCCCCGTCGTTCACCAGGTCTTCAACCTCACCACCACCCTCGAGCAGTTCGTCTCCCTCACGCGCATACGCATCAAGAACATCTTCACCGAGCTCCCCTTCTGGGCCATCTTCGCCGTCATGGTGATGTACGCTCTCCTCCTCGGCCACTTCGCCGGTCACTTCCAGGACAGCAACGTCTATCCCGTCACCTTCCTCATGCTCGACGCCGTGCGCGGCAACTCCTTCGTGCTCCTCATCGTCGTTGCCACCCTCTACTCCGGCGAGCTCGTCTGGCGCGAGCGCGACACCCACTTCGACGGCATCCACGACGCGCTCCCCATGCGCGAATCCACCGACTGGCTCTCCAAGCTCGCCGCCCTCGCCGTCATCGAGATCATCCTCCTCACCGTCGTACTCCTCTGCGGCGTCCTCAGCCAGACCTTCGCCGGCTACTTCCACTACGAGCTCCTCCAATACTTCAAAGAGCTCTACATCGTCGTCTTCCCGCAAGTCCTCATCTACACCCTCCTCGCCCTCTTCCTCCAGACCGTCCTCAAGAACAAGTTCATCGGCCACGCCATCGTCATCGGCAGCTTCGTTCTGCTCGCCGTTCTCCAGGCCCACGGCTGGGAAGACACCCTCTACCTCTTCGGCAACACCCCCAGCTACATCTACTCGGACATGAATGGCTATGGCCACTTCGTCCCCGCGCTCTTCTGGTCCATCACCTACTGGCTCTCCATCGCAGCCCTCCTCGGCGTCATCTCCATCGGCCTTGCTGTCCGCGGCACCGACGACGGCTTCGCCTCGCGCCTGCGTCTCTTCCGCGATCGCGCCCCACGCCTCGTCCCCGCCGGCGTTCTCTTCATCCTCATCGCCATCGGCAGCGGCGCCTGGTACTTCTACAACTCGCACGTCCTCAACGAATTCCTCAGCGCTCCCCAACAGCGCGACATCAAGGCCCAGTACGAGCGCGACTTCAAGAAGTATCAATACCTCCCGCAACCCAAGATCATCGCCGTCGACGCCAACATCGACATCTTCCCCGAGCGCCGCTCCTTCTCCGGCACCGGCCACTTCGTCCTCCAGAACAAGACCCCCAACCCCATCTCGCAGATCCACATCGTCGACACCGAGCAGTCCGTCTCCAACGTCCAGTTCGACCGACCCTTCCACAAAGTCTCCACCACCAAGCGCGATCTCTACACCATCTACGCGCTCGATCAGCCCCTCGCTCCCGGCGAAAAAATGAACATGAACTTCAACGTCGGCTACAGCTCGCGCGGCTTCCGCGATGGCGGCGAGCGCCCCGAGCTCGCCTATTCCGGCACCTTCTTTGACAGCGGCTACTTCCCCACCATCGGCTACACCACTGACTTCGAACTCACCGACCCACGCCGCCGTCGCGAAGAACACCTCGGCCCCGTACAGGATCTCCCCCAGCGCGGCGACCCCCTCGGCAGCCGCACCAACCTCTTCACCAAGGACTCCGACTGGATCACCTACAACACCATCGTCAGCACCTCTGACCACGACTCCGAAGGCAAGCCTCAGATCGCCATCGCGCCCGGCTACCTCCAGCGCGACTGGCACCAGAACGGTCGCCACTACTTCGCCTACAGCATGGGCGACACCAAGATCCTCGACTTCTTCGCCTACATCTCCGCGCGCTACGACGTCAGACGCGACGTCTACCAGGGCGTCAACGGCCCCATCAACATCGAGGTCTACTACGACCCGCACCACCCCTACGACGTCGACGACATGATCGGCGCCGCCAAGGCCGGCCTCGCCTACTACGAGAAAAACTACAGCCCCTACGAGTTCAAACAGTTCCGCATCATGGAGTTCCCGCGCTACCGCGACTTCGCCCAGTCCTTCCCCAACACCGTCCCGTTACTCCGAGGCGATAGGCTTCATCGGCCGCGTCGTCAAAGCCGGAAGACATCGATTTCACCTACTTCGTCACCGCACATGAACTCGCCCACCAATGGTGGGGCCACCAGCTCATCGGCGGCGCCGTCGCCGGCTCCAACATGATGTCCGAATCACTCGCCGAGTACTCCGCCCTTCGTATCGCCGAACACAAGTACGGCGACGACCAGATGCACAAATTCCTCAAGCACGAGCTCGATGGATACCTCCGCGGCCGCGCCGGCGAAAGCCGCAAAGAGCCGCCCATCGTCCTCGTCCAGCGTGAGTCCTACGTCTGGTACCAGAAGGGCTCGCTCGTCATGTACGGCCTCGCCGACTACATCGGCGAAGACAAAGTCAACCTCGCCCTGCACAACTTCCTCATGCAGTATCGCTACGCCAACGCCAACGACAACCAGGACGAACCCTACCCCGACACCCGCCAGTTCGTCGCCGCCCTCCGCGCCCAAACCCCACCTGAGTACCAGTACTACATCACCGACGCCTTCGAGAACATCGTCCTCTACGACAACAAGGCCCTCTCCGCCACCTACGTCCAAACCCCCGACAAGAAATACAAAGTCACCCTCACCGTCCAGGCGAAGAAGTTCAAGTCCGACGGCTCCGGCAACGAAACCCCCATGCCCTTAGCCGACTACATCGACATCGGCGTCTTCTCCGGCAAGAAGGATCACGAAAAAGCCCTCTACCTCAAGAAGGAAAAGATCACCCAGGAGAAGAACACCTTCGAGATCGTCGTCGATCAGCTTCCCACCCGCGCCGGCATCGACCCCATCAACAAGCTCATCGACCGCATCCCCGACGACAACACCATCGACGTCACCAAGCCCTGACCTGCGTTAAAGTGTTCGCCTTCCAGGCGGCCACGCGCCATTCGCTATTATCGTCTTGCGGAGAATCACGATAGGAAAGGGACTGGGAGACCGAGTTGGCAGAGACTACAAGGCGGAAGTTCCTCGGTGATTCGATCAAGGCTGCTGTAGCCGCGCCCTTTGTATTGCGGCATAGCTATAGTGTCTTTGCGCAGTCCCCCCAGAAGTATCCCGAGCGGGTGGTGCGACTGATGCGGGAGTCGCTGGTGATCGACATGCTCAACCAGTTTCTCTATCGCAGCGACCAAAAAGATACGCTGGAGAAGTGGCTCACCGTCCCAGGGGCATTTACCGAAACGGACTTTCTCAAGTTCAAAAGCTCTGGTGTGAATGCCATCAACTTTGGCGATGGCGCATCGAGCTTCGCCGACGCACAGATCTTTTTCGGCAAGTGGAACAGCTTCATGGCGCAGTATCCGCAGTGGCTGATGCGAATCAACGACGCGGCCGACTTGCAGAAGGCTAAGCAGCAGGGCAAGTTCGGTGTCATCTACGGACTGCAGACCAGCGACCAGTTCGAGACGCTTGACAACATAAACCAATGCTATGGATTGGGCCAGCGCGTCTCGCAACTTTGCTATAACTTCCGCTCCAAAATCGCGGACGGGGCGTTTGAGCCCTACGACGGCGGTGTAAGCGAGTACGGCGGAAAGGTAATTCAACGCATGAATACGCTGGGCATGGCGGTCGACCTGGGCCACGCCTCCGACAAAACCAAGCTCGATGCGCTGGCGATCTCGAAGAAGCCGGTCATTCTTTCCCATGGCAATTGCCGCGCGCTGATTCCAGGTGGCCTTCGGGCGACGACGGATGAAGCCATCCTGAAACTGGCCGACAAGGGCGGGGTAATGGGGATTAGCGATATTGCGTTTATGGTCAAAGCAACCGATCCGGTAACCGTGGAGGATGTGGTCGATCACTTTGACCATGTGCGCGACCTTGTCGGGATTGAGCATGTGGGCGTGGGTTCGGATGCGGGTATTGAAAGCAACGATCTTGGCTCGGCGGCCGTACTTAACAACATGCTGACCAAGGCGGACCCGCGCTATCACGTCCATGGCGGCCACGAGATTGTAGAAGGTATGTGGGGGCCCACGCGGATGTATGAGCTCACCGCGGCACTCGTGCGGCGAGGCTACACCGACGAGCAGATCCGGCTGGTGATCGGCGGCAACTGGGCCCGAGTGCTGGGAACCATCTGGCAGACGTAGTGCCGGTTCTACCAAAGACGAGTAAGCGCTCGCCGGCGCCAAACCATTTCTAGACGATTGACCATCCGGCCGCAGGCGCCATCTTCGACACCATTCCCGGCCGCCATGAGACGATAATCACCGTATGGAAACTTCATCCTTCGGAATCGCCATCATGGCCGCCGGCAAAGGCACCCGCCTCAAGTCCCGCCGCCCCAAAGTCCTTCACGAAATCGGCGGCCAGGCCCTCCTGCTCCACGTCATCGCCGCCGCCAAAACCATCGCTCCCGCCGACCAGATCTTCTGCATCATCGGCCACGAAGCCGACCGGTCCGCGCCGCCGTCGCCGCAACCGGCGTCAACTTCGTCCTGCAGGCCGAGCAGCGCGGCACCGGCCACGCCCTCCAGCATGCTCAAGGCGCACTTCGCAGCTCACCGGTCGCACCCCTCCCGAAAATCTCCTCGTCCTCTCCGGCGACGTCCCGCTCATCCAGCCCCGAACCCTCGCCGCGCTCTGCGCCTTCCACCTCGCCCAGCACGCCGCCATGACCATCCTCACCGCCGTCCCACCCAACCCCACCGGCTACGGCCGCGTCCTCCGCGCCAACGAATCCTCACCCGAAGTCACCGCCATCGTCGAGCAGAAATCCCTCACCCCCGACCAACTCAGCGCCCCCGAGATCAACTCCGGCATCTACTGCTTCCAAACCGCCGCCCTCTTCGCCCACCTCGATTCCCTCTCCACCAACAACGCCCACGGCGAGTTCTACCTCACCGACGTCGCCGCCCTCCTCGTCGCCGACAGGCAGCGCGTCGTCGCCCTCAAATCCGCCGACTCCGTCGACGAGGTCCTCGGCGCCAACACCATCGACGAGATGATGCACCTCGACGCCGCCATGCGCCTCGCCACCGCCCGCCGCCTCATGGCCCAGGGCGTCACCATCTTCCGTCCCGAAACCTGCGTCATCGACGCCGAGGTCGAAGTCGGCCCCGACACCATCATCGAGCCCTACGTTCAAATCCTCGGGCAACACGACAAGTCGGCTACGACTGTCGATTTGCTCCTATACCGTGGTTCAGAACACACACTTGGCGATAACGTCCTCCTCCGCAACGGCTGCATCCTCGCCGCAGTCGACCATCGGCAATGGTGCCATACTAGGCCCCTACGCCCATCTCCGCCCCGAAAGCGAAATCGGCGAAGATGCCCACATCGGCAACTTCGTCGAGACCAAAAAAATGAAAATGGGCCGTGGCTCCAAGGCCAATCACCTTACTTATCTTGGAGACGCACCATCGGCTCCGGCGTAAACATCGGCGCCGGCACCATCACCTGCAACTACGACGGCATCCACAAACACCACACAAAAATCGGCAACAACGCCTTCATCGGCTCCAACTCCACCCTCGTAGCCCCCATAACCATTGGGGATGAGGCCTACATCGCCGCTGCCTCCTGCATCACAGAAGATGTCCCCGCCGACGCCCTCGCCCTCGGACGCAGCCGCCAGACAACCAAGCCCGGCTGGGTATCCAAACGCAAACGCAGCCAACTGCAGAAATGCGAGTAACGGATCGAAATCCCTTTCCAGCAACAAGATAGCAGGCGCTTATGAGCAAGATTCTCGACCAGACTCAAATCCAAGCTTCCCTGGCAACTCTCCCCGGATGGCAACTCGAGCGAGACGAATTGGTTCGAACCGCTACCTTCGGTGACTTCCTGCAGGCCATGAAATTCGTGAACCACGTCGCCGATCTGGCCGAGAAGGCTGGCCATCACCCCGACATCGACATCCGCTACAACAAGGTCCGTCTGGCTCTGGTAACTCACGACGCCGGTGGCATTACCCAAAGCGATATTAGTCTGGCGCAGGAGATTAGATAAAAAGAGTTAGGAAAACGCACAGAAGGACTAGACATCCCGGGTCGGAGATGTGCTATATTCTTTTTAGCGTAGATTTCTCCCAAAGAGCATATCTCGCGAAAGTTTTCTCGAGCGCTGCCAAACCTCGAGAGCAAGTTGCGTCACTGGCCTCCCGGCACGAACAAAGCACCGTTCGTGCCGCCTTTTTTTTCTGCGGAGCAGCCTTTGAACCACATAACTGCTACAAATAATAGGTTTACGTCAAGTAACTCTGTATTGCCGAGCCTGCAGTATCCCTCTACCCGGAAGTCCGCCGCTAAAGTCATCCCAGTTCGACCGGCCAGACTCCCCACCTGACCTGAGCCCCTCAGCCCGTCTTCTACGCAATCACATAGGAGCAGTAGTGTCGCATTCATTTTTCGTAGCATCGAGAACTTATGCGCCTGTGCCCCTAACCCACCCCCCTCTTTTCTGCAATTACGCTCTGCAGGACTGCTCCCGTTTCGTTGCGATGGTCGCCGCCCACCCGCGCTAGAAATACCTCTCCCAAACAACCCCCAAAAACAACCCGAAACCAGCGTGTCAAGCGCCTCCGCGCGAAAACCTCCTAAACATCTGTTAACAAACGCCATTTTCACCCAAATGACTCGGCATAGTCTCCCACCCGAACGCGTGCGACTTGACTAGCTGGTTCTCCAGGATCAACGACCGCAAGGAGCCTGCTTGTCCCTCATAATCGGCGCTAACTAGCATGAATGGAGCACTTTGCCCCTAAAGTCTCTGCGTGGAATACTCTATGGACCAAAATTGCGTAACCCGCTAAGAATGAGCAGCATACACCCCGCGGAAAATTAGGACTTTCTCTCTAACCGACCTGAATAGAATACTTTGCGACGAAAGGCAGGGAGAGAGAAGGGGGAGGGCCCTCAGGAGTATACTGGTATCAGTTCTTTGAGTGCCCAATGCAATGTTGGTGCCAGCCTCAATAATGGGGGCGTCACGGCTTCGACGGGATTGCTTGCGGCAGAGAGGCATGTCGGGGTGTGGACACCCGTAATCGCTCACAAAACTATAAGTGCCGAACCTCAATTCGCGCTTGCTGCTTAATAATTAAGTAGCCGATCGCTCAGGCTTCGCCTACGGGCTTGTACCGATCGTCGCACAGTAGGCTGGTCCGCGGGGTTCCGCCTGTACGCCAAGGACGAGATCAATCAGGCTGGTGGTGAATGCGTCTTCGTCCGTTGCAAGCATTCACTACGAGACAAATGCGAACGGAAAAAGCATGAAAGCTCTCTGTCGACGGTTTTTTCGGACGCGGGTTCGACTCCCGCCGCCTCCACCAACCATAACCTACTCATAACGAGCAACTTACCAAAGAAACACCTGGACTGCGCGAACCTTTCGCTTATCGCACGAGGACCCCGACTCTGCTCTATCTGCGTGATTTCAAGATGTTTCATGCTTTGGGGCGTGGGCGGGTTTCTGTTTGGAGTCCGGTTTTAGTTACTGAGCGCTCCGCCGCCTAATTTCAGTTTCGTGCCTACGGCGCTTAGCGAGCCTGATACTGGCGCTTGGCTCAAGCTCAATGAATGGACCCCCCCTGTTGTCTACAAACGAGAATCGAACTTGCCCAACATTGTGGGCCGTTCTCAGATTACATCCGAACGGCGTGTGGCTCGAGAGTGCCTGTGAGCGCTAGCGAAGGTCATGACCTTTGGCCGGAACCACCAAAGAGATGAGCGGGCGTCTCTTCACCTTGACAGCATCTTTGAGAACCTTGAATACGCGTTCGTTTAGGGGCGAGGAGTGTGCGAAGTCCTGGTACGCGCGCAGAAGATGGTCGCGAAAGTAATCGTGTGCGGCCTCCTGTTCCGCGGCGGCAGGCGCATTTTTCAGATACTCTCCCATCCGTCTCAGAATGTGGAGACGCGCCACGTTCAGAATTGCTGGATCATACGCCACATCAAGAAGATGAAAGAACTCTTCCGCAGAGGATACTTTGGATAGTTGTTCCAGAACCGTCATACGGTCATCTCCGCGGGCGAACTCTGCTGCGCTAGCGGAGTATTCGCCTGGGAGTAGAACTCCACGAGCTCTTCGGTGCTCACGGCGCGTTTGGCCTCGATGGAACGCTCCTGAATGCGTGCGAGCACCATGCGCGTTTGGTGCTTGTCGGCTGCGAGCCCAAGGGAGTGCAAGGCTCCAGTGACGGAAGCCATACCCGAGTGTTTTCCGAGCACGATGCGGCGATTTCGCCCGAAGGTTCCCGGCGACAGCGCTTCATAGGTCAACGGATTTTTCATCAGGCCGTCTACATGAATACCTGATTCGTGTGTGAAGGCATTGGCGCCGACGATGGATTTTCCCGCTGGAATGGGGGTGCAGGCTGCATTGGCGACGATCTCCGCAAGCCGCTGCAGATGAGAGAGGTTAACAACGCACGTGGTGCCCTGAACCACCTGTAATCCAGCGACAACCTCTTCGAGCGCGGCGTTGCCGGCTCGTTCGCCGAGACCGAGGACACAGACGCTAGCATGGGATGCTCCTCCGCGGATGGCCGCAAGCGTGTTGGCAGTGGCCATGCCCAGGTCGTCGTGGCCGTGGAATTCAAGCTCAAGGTCGAAGTTCGCGCGCAGGCTGCGAAAAGTATCGCGGACCGAGAAGGGATCCAGGCTGCCTAGCGTGTCGGCGAACCGGTAGCGGTGCGCGCCAGCGCGTGCGGCTGCCTCCACTGCCTGGAGCACGAAGTCGAAGTCTGCGCGGCTGGAGTCTTCGCCGCCCAGCGCGACACGCAATCCGCGATCGATGGCGTAGGGGATTACATCGCGGATCCTGCGGAGAACTTCGGCGCGATCCGCATTGAGTTTGGCGGACATCTGGATGTCCGAGAGCGGGATGGAAAGATTCACGCGCGTCAACCCGGTCATCATGGCGGCATCGACGTCTTTGCGGGTCATGCGGCACCAGGCAATCGGTTCGGAGGTACGCAGCCGGCGGCCTACCTCCCCCAAGCCCTCGATCTCCGCTGTGCCCATGGCGGGAGTTCCCGCTTCGATTTCCTCCACGCCTGCGGCTTCAAGCGCAAGCGCGATGGAGAGCTTCTCCTCCAGCGTAAAGGACACGCCCGGAGCTTGCTCGCCGTCTCTCAGCGTGGAATCGTTGATTACGATTTTTCTAGGCATAGTCATAGGCGGCCTCCTGAGGAGCCATGGTGAGTCGAAGGTCTTTGACAGCTTGCGGCAAGACGTCCAGCACGCGGTCGACATCCCGATCTGAGTTTTCGCGCGAGAAGGAGAAGCGCAACGCGCCCCGCAGGTACGCAAACGGGATCTTCATCGCGCGCAGTACATGGGACGGCTCCATGGATCCGGAGCTGCAGGCCGATCCTTGAGAGCATGCGATGGAATCCCGGTTCAGCAACGAAAGAAGAGAATCGGCCTCTACATCTTCGAAGGCGATATTTAATGTGTTCGGGAGTCGATCGCTTTTGTCGCCGACGACCATGCTCCCGGAAATGCCGCGGAGAATCTCGTGTTGCAGGCGATCACGCAGTGCTGCAATCCGTGGCATCTCGCAGGCGAGCGTCTCTTCAGCCAGTTTCGCCGCCATCCCAAAGCCCACGATCGCGGGTGCATTTTCCGTGCCCGCTCGCCGCCCACGCTCTTGACGTCCGCCGTGAATCAACGGCGCGAGGCGGACGTCATTGCGAATATAGAGGGCGCCGACACCTTTGGGTCCGTGCAGTTTATGCGCGGAGATCGAGAGCAGATCGATCTGCGTCGCTTGCACCTGGACGGTGACCTTGCCAGCCGCCTGGACAGCATCGCAGTGGAACAGTGCGCCCTGTGTGTGTGCCATGGCCGACAACCGTTGGACTGGAAATACTACGCCTGTCTCAGAATTGGCCCACTGCATGGAAACCAGGGCGGTTCTGGGACTCAGAGCGTTCCTGTAGGCATCCTCAACTAGCCGGCCATCCCGGTCAACGGGAATGCGATGGATCCTTGCTCGTCCGGTTCGCTGCAGATGGTCACACGCCGCCAGGATCGAAGGATGCTCGACGGCAGAGGTGATGATCTCGTCTCGATCCTTCTGGGTTTTAAGTGCGGAGAAGATGGCCGTGTTATTGGACTCGCTACCACCCGAGGTGAAGACGATCTCCTTACTGGAGGCAGCGCCAATCAACGATTGAACCTGGCCGCGGGCAATGTGCACGGCGTCAGCCACGTCGGCGCCCATGGCATGGCCTGACGATGGGTTCGCGAATTGCTCGCGGAAGAATGGCAGCATCGCATCCAGGACGCGGGCATCGACGCGCGTAGTCGCATTGTTGTCCAGGTAGACCCACGGATGAGCCGTTGGCTGGGCGCTGCGCATCTGCGTCATGGCGTGCCTCCTCAGATTTTGTGCTTCAACAAAAGGACCTGCCGCACCCGCACGTAGACTTCGCATTCGGGTTGTCGAAGGCGAAGCCGGACCCCTCCAGGCCATCGAGAAAATCAATCGTTGTTCCGGAGAGAAGACTGGAACTGCCCGGGGCGACGAAGATGGTGAACCCTAGATGCTCACACATGAGGTCATCGGGCTCGGCGCTCTCCACCAGGGCCATTTGGTATTTGTAGCCAGAGCACCCTCCCAGCTCGGCCGTGACGCGAAGACCAGCAATGGAGGTTGAGGTTGTTTGAATCGCGGATCTCAGGGCGTCGGCTGCCGTTTGCGTCAACTCAATCATCGTTCCCTCCCGACTCGATATAGAGAGAAGAGAGCACGTTGTACGCCAAACGTGGGGTGGTCAAAATGCAGGGCTTAGAGACACGTCGTCGAGACGATGATCCGTTTTGTCGCGTTTGCGACGTGTCAGATTCCCTTCAGCGCGCGGCCGTTGGTTGAGCAGCCGAGGATCCTCCTGCGATCGTGCCAGGCCTCTCCAGCGCTAAGCGGGACCGTGCCAGGATGCCCTCACCTGATTCATCGCCGAAGCATCCGTCGAAGTCGCTGCACTCCGAACAGGAGGGAGCGAGGCACATACGTGAATCTGCATCCTGGCATATCAGCCGATAGAAGAACTTCTTCCACTTCATGTCCTGCGAGTTGCGAAGGGCAAGTGGAGCAAAGTGCCGTTGCATCAGCTTCGACAAGTCGTCGCGACTGGAGAGACCGAGGTCTTGCCACAGATGGTTGGGCCGTGTCGCTCTGCGGGCGACGATGATGGAAAATACGAAACTGAGCGGGGCCGGTGTGGAGCGGGAACGCTGCAGCAATCTTCGCAGCGACTGCTCAGAGTCCTCAACCGCCGTCTCTTGATCCAGCCCCAAGTCGTCCAGCAGAGTGGCCCCATCGGGGAAGTAGGTTGCGATCATGCTCTGGAGCTTGCTGCCGGAGATGCCCAACCCATCTGCGAGCGAGCCGCCATCGTCGACCTCCATCGCCGCCGCCGCAATCATCGAAGCCAGCACATGAGTATCGAAGGCGTCGTCCATGGAAGACGCCTTCGACTGAACCAGTTGTGTGTATAGCGTGATAGCGGCCATGGTTCGTCTCCTAGGCTGCTCCATGGGTCTGGCAGTTCTTTGGACACACTCTGGAACAAGCCGCACATCCAATACACGCTCCGGGATCGGTGACGACCATGATCTTGCGTTCAATCTCGTCGTCGTCATCGAGCGACACCACTTCACCGTCTTCGGTGATGCCGTGCAGGGACATCACCGATCTTCCGCAGACCTTGAAGCATCGGCCACAGCCAATGCAGATCTCCGGATCGATGCCGAGTAGATACGACGGCTCCCAAACTCTTCCATCGCGCGATGCTGCGTGCAGTGCTGTCTCCGTTGCCATCTATGCTCCGTGATTCTTCGACTTTCTCTGCGTTACTTCCCTCTTTCAATACCGGGCGACGTCCGGATATTTTTCAATCCACTCCACGCCGGCCGCGACTAGTTTTTCCCCTTCGGCCTCCAGTTTTTCTACGCTCTCAAAACCGAACCTGTGAACGTCGCGCAGGTTCTTATTGAGGACGATCAGCCGCCCAGCCGTCAGGACAAGACGCCCAAAGCCCTCGTGGTGCAGCCTGAAGATAGGAGAGACCATCACACCTGTAATTCGCTCGATGGCGAGACCGACTGCGTTGTAGAAGAGTTCCATGCGCCAAAGAGTCTCTGGGTCGGGGTCGCCCATGATCGGAAGTTCGCGACGCTTCTCCTTCGTCAGGATGTAGGGCTCGAGCAGATCGAGGTCAGTCTTCTTGTCCCAGGATCCATGCAGGTCCTGCGCGCGCCACTGTTTGATCAACTCCTTGAGAAAGCCGTGTGCCGCAAGCGCTGGCGTCTGATTTACGGTCTCAACCATGAACCACCTCGTCGTCGAAATCCAACGTTCGCTCCGCTCCCTTGTTCATCGCCTTTCGCAACCAGGGCGGCGGCGTTCCGCGTAGGACTTTTTGCAGGCGCAACAGCACGCCGCCAATGGCCTCGGGCTCAGGCACCTTGATGGGGTGGATCTTTTTCGCGACCACACGTGCGGCGCCCGATCCCCCAATGGCAGCGACATAGAGAATGGCGCAGTCCTCGATGGCGGCGAGCTTGGGACCTAGCTTGTCTTCGTTGCCATCCTCTTGCAGGTTGCCCTCGAAATCGTGGGTGGTGACAAA
Organism: uncultured Acidobacteriaceae bacterium; assembly: GCA_963821165.1. Taxonomy (GTDB): domain Bacteria; phylum Acidobacteriota; class Terriglobia; order Terriglobales; family Acidobacteriaceae; genus Granulicella. The sequence goes on along the minus strand of CAWGCQ010000005.1, from coordinate 119,223 downwards.
GTGAATCGTCTCGGGCGTGACCTCATAGACTGCAATGTGTTTCGCCCATCCGAAGTGAGCATCCACGTGCTTCAGATCTTCTGTTGCAAATGCAATTTTCATCGTTCTCCTCCACATCCGTGGAATCAGTAAGCCGTGATCATTGAACTGCGTCTAGCTGAACTAGCAGGCTGGCCTTATCCATAGGCCGTCGCCATGTATCTGGCGTGGGTTCGTGGCCGCTGGCAAGGAAGATGTTTCCGACGGTGAAGATTAGATCGCGTGTGCCGCGATACCCCACCGTTACTTGCTGGCCCGCGCCCAGGCGATCGAATACTGGAATTCCTACACGAAAGTGCGGAATGCCAAGACGCTCGGATGCCTGGCGTCCGTGCGAGTGGGTAACGATGAGGTCAGCCCCCGCCGCGCGCGACTCAAGGTCCTCGAGATCACCGATCATAACTTCCTCACACGGAATCCGTTCCAGAACCGGCGAGGTGGTCGTGGTCACAGCCGCTTGAATCTCACAACCCATCTCACTGAGCCAGTGTGCGAGCGTTGAGAGCAGATCGGGCTCAGCGGCGATCGCCACCTTTTTCTGACCAAAGTAAAAGTGCCCGTCCAGCATCGCATCCACCAGTTGGCTGCGCAGACGCCTATACTTTCGCGGAACGGGAACTCCGCTGATCTGCGCTAAAAAGCCCATCAGCTCATCATTGGCTGCAAGGCCGGTGAGCCGCTCAAAAAGTTTGTACGGCACACCGGTGCGATGTTCCAGAGTGATAGCCGCGCCGCGCATCTGCTCGCCGATGGCTACGGTCCAGCAGGAGGAGCCCATCCGCTGGATTTGCTCGAGGCTGATTCCGCCCAGCGTGGTGGGTGTGAACTCTGCCGGAATGTGTCCGTCGAGCGAGCCAGAGAGATCGGGCAGAAAGAATGGGTCAAGGCTGAAGCTCTCAAAGATGTCGCGCAATTCGTCGATATCGCCCGGCGCGAGATGGCAGCCAGGCAGCACATTCACGCGGCGCGAGAACCTGGTCTCCACCATCGGCGCATCTGCCAGTTCTTCCACCATCCGCGTGACAGCCGCGGACCAGCCATCCTGAAACGACCCAGAAAAATCCGGCGTGGATACGTCGACCAGAGCGATATGTCCAAGCTCAGGATGATTGGCGCGAATGAGTTTGAGAATTCCCTTAACGTCGTCTCCCTTGACCTCGGAGACTCCCGTGGTGCAGATGCCGATCAATCGGGGATGAGCGCGGTTGGCGATGTTGACGATGGCCTGTTCCACGTTGTCGAAGCCTCCCAGAACGGTGGCAACCTCGCTCATGGCGGTTGTCTGCAGGGGAATCGCCTCGCGGAAGTGGCGCACAAACAAGACCAGTCCGAACGAGGTGCAGCCCTGCGCTCCGTGTAGAAGAGGCATCGTCCCTTCAACCCCCATAAAGGCCAACGCCGCGCCAATGGGCTGGCTCATCTTCAGCGGGTTCACAGTGCATTGCTTGTGGCTGACAATTACCTTGGCCATGGCTATGTTCCCTATGCAATATGGACGGCGAGCTCATCCCTCGTCGTCGTGAGCTCCCATGGAGCTGGCTTGCGAATCTGCTCCCAGATGGGGTTGGAGAGGGCTTTGTGGATCTCGTTCACCAACGTCACGATGCCTTCATATCCAGCGTAGGCTTGATGCCGCTCCTGATTAATGTCAAGCCACGGCATCTTCGCCTTGAGTGCGACAAACTGACTGCGTCCTCCGGAGAGCATGATGTCGACCTGCGCGTCCTTCAGCATCTTGTACATCTCTCGCGGCTTCAAATCGTCGAACATATGCGGATCATGCATCAACTCCTTGATCCGTTCCTTGTCGCCTTCGGTGGACTTCTTCACGCTGGTTCCGGAGATGACCAGACCCGCCTCCTGCAATGCAGCCACCACCGACCAGGATTTGACGCCGCCTGTAAACAACAGGACACGCTTGCCCACAAGCGACTGCCGGTAGGGAGCGATGCGCTCCCAGGCACGGCGCTCTTCACGCTCGATGACCGCTTCGGTGCGGGCTAAGAGCTCGTCCGGCGCTCCGCGGGCAACCAGTAACTGCGCGATTCTACGAAGCGCATCGCTCATATCGCCGATGCCGTAGAACGATCCCTCGAAGTACGGAATGCCGTAGCGCTCTTCCATCTTGCGCGCCACGTTGATCATCGCCTTGGAGCAAACCATGATCGCAGCGCGAGCCCGGTGCGAGCGGGCGACCTCGTGGTACTTTGCGTCGCCGGAGATACAGGCCAGGATGCGAATGCCAAGTTCATCGAGCAGCGGCTTGACCTGCCACAACTCGCCGGACAGGTTGTACTCGCCGATGATGTTGATGTCGTAGGGTGTGGTTTCCTCGGGCTCTTCCGTACCGATCACATGATCCAGCAGGACTTCGCCAGCGAGCTTGGCCCCCAGGTTCTTCGAACCCGCAAATCCTGGAACATTCACCGGAATCACCGGCAGGCCCAGTTTGCCGGCGGCGGCTTTGCAGACGGCCTCCAGGTCGTCTCCAATCATGGCGGAGACACAGGTTTGGTAGACGAAGACCGCCGCTGGATTGTACTTCTCCGCGACTTCCTTAATCGCCTTATAGAGATGTTTCTCCCCGCCGAAGACGATGTCCTGCTCCGTCATGTCGGTCGTGAAACTGGTGCGGTAGAGCTGTGAAGAGGAAGACTTCGATCCGCGGCCATCCCACGAGTTTCCTTCGCACGCGATGGGCCCATGAATGAGGTGAGCTACATCGGTGATGGGCTGAAGGGCAATCTTTGCACCATCGAAGGCACAACCGCCGGCCGCGGCGCCAGGCGCAAGGAGTTTACTGCAGCCCTTCTTGCGGTCGCGCGTGAGCTTCGCCTGATTCGTGGAACAGCCGGGTTCGTCAAAGACCTGCTGCACCTTCACATGGAGATCACTCATCAACCCCTCCGTCTCACGCATGGCTATGTTGCTCTAGCGGATGATGTCGAAGCTGTAGTCCGTCTTCGCCACGTCATTGGTGGTCGCATCCATGTGGTCGAAGATTTTGTCCAGCATGGTTACGAGGACATTGAGTCCGCCCTGATAGCCCCATACCGGATAGCGATGGTGGTGGTGGCGATCGAAGATCGGGAAACCGATCCGGATTAACGGCGTCTTCGTGTCGCGCTCCAGAAACTTTCCATAGGTGTTGCCGATCAGGAAGTCGACCGGCTCCGTGAATAGCAGTGAGCGCATGTGCCAAAGATCTTTGCCGGCGTACACGTGGCAGTTCTTGCCGAAGGGAGAGCTGGCCAGGAGCGCCCCAACCTTGTGCTCCCACTCCTTGCCGCCGTTGGTAGAGAGGATGTGCGTTGGCTCCGCTCCGAGTTCCAGCAGGAACGCTGCGAGTCCGAGCGTCAGATCCGGATCTCCGTAGAGTGCAAACTTCTTGCCGTGGATATGTGCGTTGGAGTCGGCGATCGCGTCCACCAGACGTCCGCGCTCCTTCGCGATCCCACTCGGAATTGGCTTGCCTGTAAGGCACGAGACCTCCATCAGAAAGCGGTCGGTGCCCTCTACTCCAACAGGATGGTTGAAGGCAATGACCTCCTGGCCGCTGGCTTCGATCAGATCGAGCGTCTTCTCTGTACAGAACTCCTGCATGGAGATGGTCGCTTGCGCGTGGATCGCGTTCGCTGCATCTTCAAGCGTAGTTCCGCCGTCGTACATGCGGAATTCACCATCACTCGGCGTGTCCCAAACGTCGCTGTTGTCGCCCAGGATCGTGTATTCGACGCCCATCAGGTCGAACAGCCGCTTGATCTCTCGCAGGTTGCCGACAGTGTAGCCGTCAAAGCCGCCGATGAAATTCAGCTTGCCATTGGCCTTGCGCTCCAGCCTGGGCGCGGTAGCGGCTTTCCCATTCCAGAAGTGCTCGATGATTCCCTTCAGCGCGTTGTCGTAGCCGGTCACATGGCTGCCGACGAAGGCAGGCGTGTGAGCGAAAGGAACATCGAAGTCCTGAGGCACCGACCCTTTCTCCTTGGCGTTTTTGATATAGGCGTTGAGATCGTCGCCGATCACCTCCGCCATGCACGTCGTCGATACGGCGATCATCTTTGGCTTGTAGAGGGTGAAGGCGTTGGCCATTCCATCGATGAGGTTATTCAGGCCGCCGAACACTGCAGCATCCTCGGTCATCGAGGAAGACACGGCCGAGGTCGGCTCCTTGAAATGGCGCGAGAAGTGACTGCGGTAGTAGGCGACGCATCCCTGCGATCCATGGACGAACGGAAGCGTGCTCTCGAATCCTAAGGCAGCAAAGACGGCGCCTAGAGGCTGGCAGGCTTTGGCCGGGTTGATGGTCAGGGCCTCGCGGGCAAAGTTCTTTTCGCGGTACTCGGAGCTCTTGGTCCACTCCGTTACCCGCGTCAACTCCTCGGGAAGAACGGGATTTTCGAACATGCATTTCTTGTTCTCCAGCATCTCCGTGTACTCGGGGCCACGGAACAATTCGAAGTGGTCGATCACCTTCTCCGCATTTTGACTCATCTCGCTCATCCTCCTCGAAGAATTTTGGTGCGCTGTCTACCAGGGCGTCTTCGTCATCCGCCATACTGGCGCATTGATGGCCATGTCCATGTCGCGCGCGAAGATGGCGAAACCGTCGTAGCCGTGGTAAGGGCCCGAGTAATCCCAGGAGTGCATCTGGCGGAAGGGGACGCCCATCTTCTGGAAGATATATTTCTCCTTGATTCCAGAGCCGACCAGGTCAGGCTGAACCTTCTCGACAAACTTTTCGAACTCAAAGCTGGTTATGTCGTCATAGATCAGCGTTCCATCCTTGATGTAATGCGTGGTCCGCTGATAGTCGTCGTTGTGTCCAAACTCATATCCCGTGCCGATCACCTCCATGCCCAGATCCTCGTACGCTCCGATTACATGGCGCGGGCGAAGGCCGCCAACGAAGAGCATCACCTTCTTCCCCTCAAGACGGGGACGATACTTTGCGATGGTGGCGTCGGTGAGCGCTTGATATTTAGCGATGACTCGCTCGGCGCCCTCCTTGATGGTGTCGTCGAAGTGAGCGGCAATCTCTCGGAGCGATTCGGCGATTTTGCTGGGACCGAAGAAGTTGTATTCCACCCATGGAGTTCCATACTTTTCCTCCATATGGCGCGAGATGTAGTTCATGGAGCGGTAACAGTGCAGGATATTGAGCTTGGCCCTTGGCGTGGCTTCGAGCTCGGCGAGGGTTCCGTCGCCCGACCACTGGGCAATGACGCGCAGGCCCATCTCCTCCAGAAGAATGCGCGAAGACCAAGCATCGCCGCCGATGTTGTAGTCGCCAATGATGGCCACATCGTAAGGCGTGCTCTCGAAAAGCGCCGGCTTGTCGCCCAGCTTGTCGAAGACCCAGTCGCGGATGGAGTCGTTGGCAATGTGGTGACCCAGCGATTGCGAGACGCCGCGAAAGCCCTCGCAGCGCACGGGTACGATGGTCTTGCCGTACTCCTTACCCTTGGCCTTGGAGACGGCCTCGATGTCGTCCCCGATCAGACCAATCGGGCATTCGGACTGGATCGAGATTCCCTTGTTCAACGGGAAGAGCTCCTCAATCTCATCGATGATCTTGCTGAGCTTCTTGTCGCCACCGAAGACGATGTCCTTTTCCTGGAAGTCTGAAGTGAACTGCATCGTCACAAAAGAGTCCACTCCGGTGGTTCCAATGTAGTAGTTGCGCCGGGCCGCCCAGGAGTACTGTCCACAACCCACGGGCCCGTGGCTGATGTGAACCATGTCCTTGATGGGCCCCCAGACAACGCCCTTGGATCCTGCATAGGCGCATCCGCGAATCGTCATCACGCCCGGAATCGACTTGATGTTGGACTTGACGCCGCACTCTCCCTTGGCTTCCTCAAAGGTTCCTAGATGCTTGGCGCGACGCTTGGCGAACTTCTCGGGATAGGCCTCGAGGACTTCCCCGATCAGCTGTTTGTTCCGCTCTTTGATCTCTTCAACGGTCACGTTGTCGCTCACGCCGCACCTCGCTCAGACTGGATTAGACAAATCTGGCGTCAGTCCCGTACAAACCCCGACGCCAGTTGAAACGAATGCTTGTTACGCCACGGCTTCTACAGCCTTACCCACGAGGGCCTCATCGACATTGGGGATGATGCCATGCTCCATCAGCATCTCCTCCAGCTCGTCCATGGAGATCGGCGTCGGGATCACACCCTGGCCGACGTTGTTATGGATCTTCTCCGCAAGCGTGCGATAGTGCATGGCCTGCTCGGAGTCCGGCGCATACTCGATCACCGTCATGCGGCGAAGCTCCGCGTGCTGAACGATATTGGCGCGAGGCACAAAGTAGATGAGCTTGCTGCCCAGCTTCTTGGCGATGGTCTCAGCCAGTTCCAGCTCCTTGTCTGTCTGGCGCTCATTGCAGATCAGACCGCCGAGCCGAACGCCGCCCGAGTTGGCGTACTTCAGAATGCCCTTGGAGATATTGTTGGCCGCATACATGGCCATCATCTCGCCCGACATCACGATGTAGATCTCCTGGGCTTTGTTCTCACGAATGGGCATCGCAAAGCCGCCACAGACCACGTCGCCGAGCACGTCGTAGGAGACATAATCAAGGTTCTCGTAGGCGCCGTTCTCTTCGAGAAAATTTATGGACGTGATGACCCCGCGACCGGCGCAACCAACACCTGGCTCCGGACCGCCTGACTCAACACAATTGATGCCCTTGTAGCCGGTTTTCATCACCTGATCAAGTTCGAGATCTTCCACACTGCCAAGTTCCGCCGCCATGCTGAGGATCGTGTCCTGCGCCTTGGCATGCAGGATGAGCCGAGTTGAATCTGCCTTTGGATCGCAACCAACGATGAGGATCTTCTGCCCCATCTCGGCCAACGCAGCCAGGGTATTCTGCGAAGTGGTCGACTTGCCGATGCCACCCTTGCCGTAAAACGCGATCTGCCGTAATGCCGCCATTTTGGTCCTCCTTGATTGCTCTTTCGTTTCGCTCGTCCTGTTGCGATGAACTAAGATCCTGATCGGTGCAGCGCTGACCCTTCGTCGTTTGATTGCCGGCGCTGGGCACTCTGCTGACTTGCTGACCTTCGGCCGTTGCGATGTGCCTTGCTCTTACTGATGCAATCGCTGTGCCAAACTCGGATGGCAATAAATCCCGCAGATAGAGCGAATGTCACGTTTGTGGGCTTGCGCTTTTCTGTGTCGAACCCTACAAAGCGCCTCCCCATGTAGCAAATGCGACGAAGTTTTCGTCGCATTCCATCAGTTGACCAGCTGCCTGGTCTGGAAGGAGCTCACGAACTCGCGCAACGGCATGGCGATGCGTTCGATGTTGAACTGCTCGAGGAAGTTCGCCTCGTTGCGAGTGGGCTCCTCGGGCATCACGGCCCAGTGCTTTTCTGACGAGCGCTTCATGATCTGGCGCGCAAACATGCGCTCCATCTGGGTTGAGAACCGGCATCCGAGAAACACAAAACTTCTTCCCTTACGCAATTGCTGCACCGCCTCCGGAATGGGCGTCTGAATATCGATCTCGGTCAGCACCTCGACAAAGTCTGAGTCAGAAACGAGGAAATTACGCGCCGGCCATACGGAACCAAAGGGTTGGTAGAGCAGCGTCGTCCAGTGCTCATGCCCATCGGCGTCCACTCCCACATGGGTACCGTCGGCATGGAAGTAGTTCACCCACTTGCCGCAATACTCTACCGGTGCCACACGCTCCGCCTGGCTCACGCCTTGCACCATGCCCCAGTTGCTGCGCGATTGCAGCGCCTTCTGCGGAAGGTCGTCATACCAGGCATGAACTACCAGCGGGAGCTGTGGCATATTCATGAACAGGGTGTGCAGTGCAGTCGGCTGCGCCTCCATGGTGAACGCTTCGGTCATGGCGCTGCTTACGGTCTTGCGATGCTTGAAGTTCTCGATGAACTGCGCCGTTGCCGTCAGGTTGGTCCTGATCTTATGCGGCACGCTGGCCTTCGCCGTCAGGTGTCCGACGAGGGCACCGTGGGAGCCGGGCAACTGCCGCCCAGCTTCGCCCAAAGCCAATACCCCCGGCCCAAGGTAAGGAATCGCATTGCCTGCCGCCATCGACTCTGAGATGGAATTGATTGCTGCTGAGTGCATGGTTATACCTCCATTTCCCCAAGACGCCGTGCTTCCACGGTGATGGGCAGTACGGTTGCAGAATCCATTGCAGGAAGCGCCAGCCGCCAGCCATTTGCCAGCTTCACCAGGCCGCCCCACATCTCCGCCTTCTCGACCTCGACGATCGGCTCCTCGAGGTCCTTCTTGGCGATATATGCGGATAGAACGCCGGCCTGGTTTCTACGAATCATCACCTTCATTCAGCTGCTCCCATCGAGTCCAACGGCATCAACTCTGTCTCGAAACATCCGACCACTTTGTTCAACGCAAACGCGACCATATAGACGATCGCTCCAGACGCAACGTGCTGGCCTACCTGGACGACCTCGCCGGCGTCTCCTTTATGCGCCAGCAGCGCATCGGCTGGCTGCTCAGGGTATGAGCCGTCGTTATGCAGGTCCTGTGTTGTTCGCACCTGTTGTCCCCAGTTGAAGCGCGAATTCCCGAGTGCGCTCATGCAGCACCTCCGTTCGATATTGGTTCCGCGATCTCGATCTCCCTGCGCTTCATGCCGACGCGGTATCCTGTTCCCAAAAACTCGACGCCGTAGATGTAGAACTGCTGCAGAAACGTTCCGATGGAGACCACGTAACCGATCTCACCTTTGTTGACCAGGACGTCGCCGATCTCCTTGCCTGGAAAGGTGCCATCATTGCGCACCATGAAGCGCGATCGGACCTTCGCGCCGTACTCGAAGGAGGGCGGTCCATCCAGCTCCACTACGTTGCTGTCGCGAGCAGTGGTTGGCATCTCAGCGTCTCCCTTCGCGCATCGCAGGGTTCATCTCGATCAAGAGATGTTCTCCGGCCGTCGCGGCTGGTTGCTTTGAAAGTCGATCGAGGACAAGCTCTCGCACCACGGGGTCTTCGTCCTTCTGCATTTTGGCAAGCGCGCTTAGGGGCACTCTTCCGGCAGCTTCGTAGCGAACACGGAAGTCTGGGTGGGATCGCAGCGGGAGCAACTGGGTGGGCGTAAGCCGTTCGGCAACTGCCAGAGCGACGGCGCCGTCCGGATCATCGATGAGTTCCGGAAGCCACTCTGCGGCGATCCGTTGGGCCACGACCCGGCGCACTTCAGGGTCCGGGTCGTCGATCATATGCTTCAACGATGGGACGCCAATGCGTTCGGCAACGACGTAACGGACATAGTAGTCGGGGTCGGCCATCATCGGCAGCAGGTCTTCGCCTTCAATATGGGAGGCAACACGGACACGCACCTCGCGGTGAGGATCCATGCGCAACCGCAGAAGAAAGCGGCGCGGCAAGCGCAGCGCAGCGTGCCAGCGAACCGTCTCATCGACATCATTCAGCAGGGCGGTCAGATGGAAGACGTCAGCGAACTTCGCGGCGGCGGCGCGCACTTCAAAGTATGGATGCGCGAGAAACTCATTGGCGAGGCCGGGGTTGGTCTTGAAGAACTGCTCGATCCTCGAGGGCGATCGGTCCTGTACGCAGATGTGCTTGTGCAGGCAGCGTTGCTCGCCAACCAGGTCATGGTGAACGCAGCCGTCGCAGCAGACCTCGCGCCCTTGCCAATCCAAAGCCCTTTCCATCTCCTGCGTCATTGGCACTTCTCCCTTCCAAGCCGAATCAATGTCGCAGCATCGATTCGATCGACACCAGCTGGGAGGCGGGAGCACATGCTGCAGCGGTGGCCGCGTGGGACTTGATGACGAATCCCGTGTTCGAGAGCGTCTCGACGAAATCCACCGTCGCTCCGTCCAGCAACCGACGGCTCTCAGGATCGAGAAAGATCCGCAGACCTTCGCACTCCCAGACAAAAGCGTCCGGTTGAGGAGCTCCGACGAGATCGAACTCCGCAGCAAAACCGGAGCAACCGCCGGGCCTTACCTTGAACTGAAACCCAGCCTTCGGTCCCGTGGCAAACCGGTAAAGCCTGCGGATGAAGGACTCAGCCGATGGTGTCAATTTCGTATTCACCTGGCTTGCCGTGGCCATTTATACCGCCGCCTGAAAGCGTGGAGTGTCCGGGTTGATGTGGATCGTACGTGGAATCGGGCAGATCGAAAGGCACTGCGGCTCCGGGAAGAAGCCGATACATTCGGTGCACTTCGTCGGGTCAATACTCAATACGAAGTTGGTCTCGACGATCGCGTGGTTGGGACATTCATCCTGACAGGCCATGCAGCCCACGCAGCTGGATTCCTTGATTTTGTATGCCATGTCTGCTTCTCCTCGGTGGATAGACTCGTGAATGGATGGCTTCGCTGGCTGCTGTTCAAGCAGTCAGCGCGCCCTGGCGAATATCCGCATCTCCGCGCTGTTTGTGTTGGATTTCGCCGCGGCGCACGCGTTCCAGATACTCCCGAAAGTACGCGATGGCGGACTGCTCGATGTATTCGAGGGCAAAGCGATCGACAGGCTCGATTCCCGCGGCCTTGAGCCCTTCGCGCGGGCAGCCGCCGATCCTCGCCACAAAGACTGCCTGGCAATCGTTGATGGCGCGGACCACGATCTCCAGGCTGTCCTCCTCGGCGTATCCGCTCTCGCAGTAGAGGTCGACTCGGCGATGCCCCACGAACTTGCTGCCGGCGGTGCTGACCTCGTAGATCTGAAACTCCTTTGCGTGGCCGAAGTGTTCGTTGATGCGGCCGCCACCCTTGGTTGCGACCGCGATCAGGATGAAAATGTCGCTGTGTTTTCCGGCCAGGGTTGCAAGCTCCATGTTTCTTGCTGCGACCACTGCCCGACGTTTCAGCTCCACCTTTTCCTGGTAGGCCTCGCGACCCGCAAGATCGTAGTTCACCTCCATGGCCATCACCTTTTCGGTGGTGAACTCTGCGCTGCGGTCTTCCCCTAGCAGCCCGACAGCATCCGCGCGGCACTGCCGGCAATGCCGCATCATGTTCATCTCGCCCTCGCACGAGTCCTGCAGCAGCTTCAACTCCTGCGCCGTTGGACCCGGCTGTCCGTTAAGCCCAAAGACGGTTCCATGCTCCGGCGCCGAGATCAGCGGCATAATGTTGTGCAGAAACGCTCCGCGCGACTTGACTGCCTTGTTCACTGCAACCAGATGATGGTCGTTGATGCCTGGGATCATCACCGAGTTCACCTTGCACAGAATGCCTCGCGCGGTCAGCATCTCCAAGCCAAGTAGCTGTCTCTCGCTGAGGATCTGTGCGGCCTCGACCCCGGTGTAGCGCTTGTGGTTGTAGAAGACCCAGGGATAGATCTTCGCTCCCACCTTCGGATCGATCATGTTGATCGTGATCGTCACGTGGTCGATGTTCATCGCGGTAATCCTGTCCACGTAGTCGGGAAGCATGAGGCCGTTGGTCGATAGGCAGAGCTTGATGTCCGGAGCCGACTGCGCGACCAGCTCGAAGGTTCGGAAGGTCTTCTCTGGGTTGGCCAATGGATCGCCCGGGCCAGCAATGCCCAGCACAGTCATCTGAGGAATGGTGGAGGCGACGGCAAGCACCTTCCTCGCTGCCTGGTCAGGGGTCAGCCGCTCGCTTACCACGCCCGGCCGCGATTCATTTGAGCAGTCGTACTTGCGGTTGCAGTAGTTGCACTGGATATTGCAAGCCGGAGCGACGGCCACATGCATCCGCGCATAGTGATGATGCGCCTCTTCGCTATAACAGGGGTGGTTCTTTACCTTCTCCCAAACCTCTGGAGAGAGATCGCCCTGCCCCGCCGAGGAGCCGCAACTGGACTTGCCTTTGCCACCGGTAGAGGCACAGCCGGTGCCATTCTTCTGTCCCGCAGGCTGCATCACCTGCAACAGTGCGACCGTCTTTTGCTTTCCAGATTCCATGGCGCTCCCGTGGCAGGTTTGTTCCAACTGCGGGTAACGCCATGGCTAAGAGCAACTGAGGAGCCAAATAGCAAACCTAAGATAGATAAGTGTTTACGCGAAAGCTGCTGCTGTCCAGATCACGACATTCCATCTGCAGCGTGTCGCGATTGTCATAAAGCTGCCATCGAAGTTGATCCACCCCAGAGTTGGCGAAGGTTTAAAAGCGCTTGATCTCAACGCTGTGCTTGCGCAGGGCGTATCCCATCTGACGCGAGGTCAGCCCGAGCAGGCGCGCAGCCTTTGCTTGCACCCACCCGGCCTGCTCCATGGCTGCCACCAGCCGCATCCGTTCTGTCGGATCACTGGAGACCGCGCCGCCGGTGCCCGCCGCCGCCGCTTGCTGGGAGGGCAGCCCATTCCTCTCGAATGCGCGTCCGGGCAGGACAGGTCGTGACAAATCTGGAGCCTCCCGCTGTGGCGTGGCGCGGGCCCTTGGCGAAGTCACAATCGGAAGCTCGAAGTGGCCCTTCTTGTGCTTTTGACCATCGTTCAGGTTCTTTCCCAGCACCATCGAAAGGCAGCTATCGTTGCTGCAGGCGAAGTCTTCCGCCACGATAATTGAGCTCTTGGCTAACGCCGCGGTGCGCCGTACGCAGCTCTCCAACTCCCGGACATTGCCCGGAAATTCGCAGGAGCGAAGCATATCCGTTGCGCGCTGGCTCATGGTCAAGGAGACTCCATGCTCTTCGTTGAATCTGCGTAGAAATTCACGGGCCAGCAGCCCCACATCTTCAGGTCTCTCCCGCAAAGGTGGGAGGAAGATGGGTACTACGCTGATGCGGTAGTAGAGGTCGGAGCGAAATGTACCGGAAAGAACAGCTGCTTCCAGGCTACGGTTCGTAGCTGCAACCAGCCGCACATCCACCTTGATCGTGTGGCTGCCCCCCACACGCTCAAACTCACCCTCCTGCAGAACCCGCAGCAATTTCGCTTGAAACGCCGAAGAGATTTCTCCAATCTCATCCAGGAACAGCGTGCCTCCATCGGCGGTCTCGAAGCGCCCTTTACGAAGTCCCACGGCTCCCGTAAATGCACCACGCTCATGTCCGAAGAGTTCGGACTCCAACACCGTCTCCGACAGCGCCGCGCAATTCAGCCGTATGTAAGGCCCAGTCTTCCGCGTAGAGTACTCGTGAATTGCCCGCGCGAACAACTCCTTGCCCGTGCCCGACTCACCGCACAGCAGCACGGGCAGATTGCATCGCGCCACCCTTTGGACCTTTTCAATGACCTCGCGAATGGCAGAGCTCTCTCCGATGATCCACGAGACTCCCGCATGCTTGCCATCGTCGCGCTGTTCCAACTCCTTTTCCAGACGATAGTGCTCGGTCATGAGCCGCTCGCGGTCTCGCGCCACCAACGTTTGCAGGGCCACAGCCTGCCCTACCAGGTTCGCGACCATGCTCAAAAAGCGCACATCCTCGTCCAACGTGTGCGGCGAATGGCCCACCGGGCGCTCGATCATGATCGTGCCGATGGTGCGACTCTCGCCCTTGATGGGAACGCCGACAAAGGCCCTTGGCTCTCCCGTGGCAGGGCTCGTGCCCCAATCGGCAAATAGCGGACTCAACGCGACATCGCGCACCACCAATGGCATTCCGGAGACAACGATCTGTCCAACCGCCTGCTCCGGAACCTGTTCGAAATACTCCTTTGCAGTGGCTTCGCTCCACCCCGGTCCGACCACCGTGGTGACGTCCCCAGCTTCATCCAACAGAGCGATCAGGCCAGTGCTCATCTCCAGAAAGCTGGCCAGAAGATCCATCACGGTAGAGAGAGCTACCTCCAGGCGTGCTGGGCGGGTTAGCGCCTTCGATATCTCGTACATCCCGGTAAGGGCAGAATGTGCACGACTTATGGTTTGTGGGCTCGGCTCCGGGCTCGACTGTGGGATCGACTCCGGTGTGGAGACTTGGTCATCCTTCGACACGTCGGCCCCCCCTCTCCCCTAAAGGCGAAAACACTCCTTCGGAACGGGTTCAACAGCGCAATCGGGCAGGCCTCAACAGAACTCCGGGGTCGCCGTAGAACTGGAGGCGGTCGCAAGCTGCACCAGGTGCAGATATCCAGCAACTACGACCGAAATTATCCAGGAAATTAGCCATAGTTTGACAGAGTTTCAAAGTCGGGTCAATGAAAACAATTCACTGGAGCCGCCAAGGCTTGCCTGGGACCTCTCGTGAAAACGAATGAAATGCTTTGAAATCTTCGTTGCGCGCAGCATGGAGCATTACAATTGCGACACACGATGCACGTGACTCCTGCGCTCTGCGATCGAAGCTACGTGCCAGCGCGACTGCTTGATTACAATGCGATGCTTTGCACTACCGAGCAGTTCCCTTCCGGTTGTCTAGTAGACAGCCTGTCCGAGGTTAATCGGCTCACAGCAAGTTGAGAACTGCTCGGGAGCACCCTATCCGAGTGCACCCAGTCCAGCCTTGAAGCAGGATGAAAGAGAGGACAAGCAATGAAAATCAGCGCACGGAATGTGCTTGCAGGGAAGATCCAATCCGTCAACAAAGGGGCTACAAACGCTGAAGTGGTTCTGACCCTGGATGGAGGAGAAACCATGACCTCGATCATCACCAATGGAGCGGTCGACTCGCTGGAGCTAAAGGCAGACGAACGTGCCTATGCTGTGATCAAGGCCTCTGAGGTCATGATCGGAGTAGGGATCGATAGCCACAAGCTGAGCGCGCGAAATGTACTTTCGGGCAAGATCGCAAGCCATCAGGACGGAGCCGTCAACGGTGAGGTGGTCGTCGAGTTGCCGAGTGGTGCGGCCATCGTCGCGTCGATCACCATGGGCGCCATCAAGGACCTCGGCCTCAAGGATGGCGACAACGTCAGCGCAATTATCAAAGCGTCCAGCGTATTGATAGGCGTCTAAGCCACCCCTGTTGAAGTTACATTGAGCGACGGCATGCTCGTCGAGAGTTGATCAAGTACGTCCGCCTCACCTGAAGGTAATGATCTTTGCGCCAAATCAAATCGCGAAAGCGACCTCCCAAAATTATTGCGTTTCGGCAACGACTAGTAGTTTCAACCTCCCTACGCCTCTTATCACTCGATGGTCGTCAAAGCACTTACCAGTGACGCCTCAGTAGCAAGAAGTCTGCATTGCGGCGGGAATCGCCCCGATCACGACAGACCACTCGCGCAACAAATGTACAGTCGACTTGGCATTCTGGGCTTTCAGTCCATTTCGCCCATCTCAAATCGGCAACCTGCCTGTTTTCGATGGCATGGATAGTTCGACTCCCGACGCCTCCACCTCAATTGATCGTCGTCTTCACAGGCATTCACGGCAGGCATCTGCCGTTGAGAAGAAGCCTGCTAGCATTCAGAAATAACCACCCGCATCTGCGGCGCAGCGATGATGCCAGAAGGATGACTCATTTTTTCGGAGTGGTTGCACTAGAACTCTGTTTCTTGCCGAACAGTTTGTTGAGCACGCCGCTGGTTTTGTTTTTGATCGCCGTCACATTGCCTTTCATCACGCTGCCCACATCCGCCGTAATCACCGGGTTCTCGGCCGTGCCCGTAATGTTAATCGGAATTCCCTTGGCATTCGAAGGCTTGTTGGCAGCCGACGAACTGTTCAGGCTCGTCAGAATATTGACGCCCACTTTATTGAGCCCCTTCGCGCTCGTCACCTTCGAAATCAAGTGAAAATTAAAGCTGCCCCGAAGGAGACACAGTACCGCTGCCAGTAGATTCGCCGAGGGCAGGAAGCACCGAGTAGATATTCGTAGTCTGGCTCCCCGCTTTGGTCACCCGCATGTTCGCACGCGAGATCGTGATATCGACCGTATTCCCCGTCTTGATGCCCCCCATCGCAGCGATCCCAACAATCTTCGACCCCAGGTCGTATCCCACCAGCTTCGTGTTCCTGATCTCATACGAGCCAACAATCACGTTATCGTCGGGCGAGCCCTTAATGGCGAAGTTGGCCGTCAGCGTTCCGCCTTTGAGGGTGGCGTTGTTTGGGAGCTTTACGCCGACGGCGGGCATCAGCGCCTGCAAACCATCGATGGGAACACTCTGAGCCACCAGCTTGAGATCAAACACCGGTACGTTTGAGGCGAGTTGATAGGTGCCCGTGATGTGAATTGCGACAGCGCCAGTCTGAAGCGCGAGATCAGTGACCTGGCCACTGTTGTCTTTGAGGGAGTGGACAACCTGATAGGTGACATCGACAGGATAGGGCGCCGCCTTGCCTCCTTTGAGGAGTACGAGGTTCTCAGCGTGGATTTTGCCGCTGCTGGTGACATTAACGCCGTCTGAGACGGTGTGGGCGTCGAGGCTGCCGATCATGGCGATTCCATCCGAGGGGTCGATGTAGCCGGCGAAAACGGGGTCGAGATGCTGAATAGTGAGTTGCGCGTCAAAAGCAGTGGACGCGGCATCTTGAGGATTGATAGGCCCGACAGTACCGGAGACCGCTACCTTGCCGTCGCCGGGCAGCGAAGCGCTCACCGTGAACGGAAAGCCTTTCGCCAGAGAGAAATTCTCCACCTTCACATTCAGGTGGTCATAGACCTGCGGAGCTCTCTGCAAGGGCAGCGTCTCGACCTTGGCAGTGCCATCTTGGATAGTGATCAGACCGACGGGGAAATCCGGTAAGGTAGCCGCTTGCGTCGCGTTCGGAGATTTCGCACCGTGGCTCAAGGTAGAGAAGTTCCAATTGCCATCCTCGGCGCGGATCAGCTGAATCTGGGGAGCATCGACCTCAAAACTCCGCACAATCAGCTGGTGGTCGAAGATGAGCGGCTTCATCTCAACGCCAATGCGCACTTGTTTCGCAGTGAAGAATGGCGCCTGCCCGAACTTCGGGTCTTCGGCTATTGCAAGATCGTTGGCTACCAGGCTCCCCGTCATGAGAGAGAGACTCAAATCTCCAAGGGTGACCTTACGCGAAAGGGCCGCGCTGAGCCGGCTCTCGATCATAGGGCGAAACGTGTTGGCGTCCACGAAAAGGGGAATGGCTGCGACTGCGAGTATGGGTAACGCTATGACTACAGCCAGACCGATTTTGACCGACCTCTTCATGAGTCCTCCGGGCGCGTAGACTTTAGCAAAATGGAGCTTTTGGCACTACGTGTGGTTGTGCCCTTTTTGCGCCTCATATCGCGGCGCGTCGGAGCACTCACCGGCAAGGGATCAGTAAGGAGAAGGCAGCACGACGACCAGAGTCGCCACCCCATTACAGACCAACCGTACAATAAACGTACAACCGATTTGGTATTCCGGGCTTGTTAGTCTTTTTCACCCATCTCAAATCGACAACACATGTGTTATCAATGGGCCCACTCGTCCAACTCTCGCCGGCTAACTTACGCATAACATGCGTCTTACCTACACCATCCGCACCGTGCCAATCCCGCTGCTTAGTATATGAGAAGTACGAACCCGTTCCATCTGACGGATTCGACGGATGTGTTGGGACGCTGGCGTGGACGGATTTGCGCCGACTTCGCCACCAACCTTTGAAAACCCGACGAGGCCGGCAATCGCTAACTGCCTATGCCCTGCTCACGTTCGCGTCGTATTGAATCTGGGGTTCTCCCATCAGGATCGCCAACGTCCTACTCACTCCGTAATTGCGCGTCGCGGCTATCGTTTCGCATCCCTTGCAGCGATTGCCTTCCCATGCATCCTGAAAATCAGCAAACCGGTAGCCTACATAGGCATCGGTAAGCAGGTATTTCGGCTTGGACGGTTCAGGCTCAATCTTCTCTCGCAGTTGCCGCACAAAGGTTCTTAGGTACTGAGCCTCGTCGCGATACTCGCATCCGCACACCGAGCTGAGCAACTTGTGATACGACACAGCATGTCCAGCGTTCTTCATCAGGAAGTGCAGAATCTCGTACTCCTTACGTGTAAGGTGCACTGGCTGGCCCCACCAACGTCACCACACGCCGCACGGGCTCCAGGCAAATATCACCAATCTGAATTGGCTTATTCTCCGGGCGCTCCGGCGTCTGAGCCCTGCGCGAGCCAACCATGACAGCGCGGAAAGTAGCGCTGACCCTGTTAGTTTTTACAGTAGATGAGTGACTAGACCCGGGAATACGATCCTCACAACTGCGCGTGCTGCAGAAGTTTAAGAAGGAGGGTCGATGCCCAAGGACCCGCGCGGCCAGCCATACAAACTTCAACTGACCGAGGGAGGCTTGGCGCACCGGCTGGAAGTCCGGCTTCGACTGAAGCATCCGGACAATCCCAATATTCTGCGGAGATGTGTCATTTCGGTACTTGTAACATGGCTTCCCTTGTTAATTCTCTCGGCAATCGAGGGTAATGCAACAGGAGATCATGTTACGGTCGCGTTCTTACATGACTTTGCCGTGCATGCAAGATTTCTATTTGCGGTGCCCATGCTGATCCTGGCAGAGGCCGTGCCGGGTCCGCGGCTCGAAACGGCAGCTGACTATATTTGTGGATTCAAAGTTGGTTGTTGGCGAAGATGTGCTCAGGTTCAAGGCTGCGGTTGAACTTGCCCTCAACTGGCGAGATTCCTTCATAACGGACTTTGTTCTGATTCCTCCTCATCTCGGGACCGGCGATATCCAATCCCTTGCCGATCCGGGAAACAGCTATTCATTCGTAGCGAAGATGAATTGTCTGCCAATGAATGCGCGAACGGTGATCTCCTTGACGATTGCATGTCTGATTCCGATGGCGCCATTGTTACGAACGGTCATGCCATTTAGTGAAATTCTAAAAATGATGCTGAAAACCGTGATTTCTTGAGGGTGCAAGAAATGCCAACCGTTGAGGTGCCCAGTGACGCATTTGGATTCATCTTTCCCTCGCTCATGGAATGCCGCCAGGCATAGTTCCGCCAGAGGAAGTAAGAGGCGGAGATCTCTATCGCATGTGGCGCTCGGCTGTCTTATCGCGGTTTTGTTCACTTGCCCTCTGCATGCAGCCCGTCGCCTCAAAACAGATGTGGTCTACATGAAAAACGGAGACAGAATCACTTGCGAAATTCGATCGCTGAGCCAGGGACAACTCACCATCAAGCAAGCGTATGCGAATTCCACGGTGGTGCTGGACTGGCTGCAGGTCGACCATATCGAGAGCACCCAGCATTTTGTGGTCGTCGACTCGAAGGGAAATACAGCCAGCGGGAAATTGTCAGAAACATCGAGTGACCGCATCGTCAGGATCGAAGAGATGCCCGAAAAGCAGGTACCACACGCTGATGTGGTGAGCATCCAGGAGACGGGCAAAACCCTTTTGGGGAGTCTTCAGGGAGATGTCGATGTCGGTCTTAGCTTCGCGCAGTCGAATGCGCAGAAGAATCTTACTGTGCAGGGAGACCTGAATTATCAAGGGAAGAAAGACATCGCATTTATGAATATAAGTTCGCAGTTTTCGAGCCAGAAAGAAGTAAGTGACACCAATGAAACCACGATGAAAACCGGGTTCTTCAGGGACCTCAGAAAATCGAAATGGTATGCAGGCGGAATTGCCAATTTCTTATCAAGCTCGGAGCAACAGATTGATTTGCAAACGACACTTGGTGGCGCGCTCGCTATCCGCCCCGTATTCACCAACAAGACGAACCTCGCCTTCATCGGCGGCCTTGCGTACACACTTCAACAGGATGCCTCCGATACCACGTCAACCGCAGCAAGCAACAGCCTCAATGCCGCCGTGGCAATTCAGTACTCAACGTTCCGCTTCGATTCGACCAGTTTTGACACCACAGTGTGGGTGTATCCAGGACTTACAACGCCAGGCCGTGTCCGCATGACGTTGAATGAAGATATTTACTTCAAGTTCTATCGGGATTTCTATCTCCGAGGAAGTTTCTATGACAACTTTGACAATCGCCCGGTTGAGGGCGCCCCGTCGAACAACCTCGGTTTCACTTCAACGGTCGGGTGGTCGTTCCGCTGAGCCATCCTGCAGGTTGCTGTTTATGCACGAGGGAAAAGGCGTTTAAGCGGGGATCAAGAGACCGAAAACCTGTGAACACTTCCAGCCATTGCAGCAGCACCGCTTGATTCCCGGCAGGACAAGTGAGTCGCAGAACGATCGCGAGTTGACCCGCACCAGTTTCACTCTGCGCACATTCACCAACGTAACAGCCACCTCCATCAGAATTAGTGGGCAATGCTGCAATGAACAGCGGCGGCGCAGTCACGCGGCCAGCCATGGCCATTCGAGCATAAGCCTATCCCTCCCCCGGTGACCGGGTCTATCTCGTGGCAACTGACGGTGATGCGATAGAGGCATCGTCCGGCTGCCCCTTAGCTTCACGCCAAGGCTGGCAACTCGGGCACCAGTAAGTAGAGCGTGCCTGTTCGCCCTGTTTGCGCATAAGAATGCTGGCACCGCAACGCCGGCATTCCCTGCCCCGGCGTCCGTAAACCCAAAGCCTGTCGCTTGCATCCATGCAGTGTGTCGTCCGGCGCCCACCCGTGTAGGTGACAACTCCGTCACCAGCGCCATCGAGCACGTTCGCCCTCATGTATTTGTGGGAGGCCTCGACCATCGCAATCATCTCGCCTTCCGTGATGGAACTCATCTGGCGAAAAGGGTTTACACCGGCAGCAAATGCGACTTCGCTTTTGTATACGTTGCCAAGGCCAGACAGTACGCGCTGGTTGAGCAGCACAACGGCGATTTCGTCGGTAGGATGGGACGCAGCCCGTTGGCGCAGCGCCTGAACACCCGCCTCGACGGAAAACTCATCGGCCAGCACATCCGGCCCGAGTCCGCGCACTTGCGAATCGCGTTCGAGTGACCGAGCCGTATGGAACTCGGCGATCGCGACGTTGAACGCCACGGCCTGGTAGACGCCGCAGGTAATGGCCACGCGCATGCGGTTCTTTGGCTGCCACCACCTCTCGCCGATTCTGTAGATGTGCCACGCACCGCTCATCAACATGTGCGTGACGAGAATCAGGTCGCCAGAAAAGAAGATGAGGCACCATTTGCCGCGAGCTTCCACCTTCTCGACGGTGCGTCCAACTAACGGCGCGTCATCGTTGACGCTCACAAGTTTCGCCAGGCCCGTTTCAAACGCAGTAACAACTTTACCGCCGAGAGCTTTCTGAAGGCCGCGGGCCGAACGGTAGATGGTGTCGCCCTCAGGCATCGGGCCTCGCTTCTGCAGTGCGACCTGGAAGCGACGGCAGATTGCGCCGCACATTGAATCCGAGTGGAGCGGCCTGGAAGCCTGCATCGAGCAGGAAGCGAGCGAGCGGATGCTCGGCGACAGGAATACCGTTCACCTGGGTAATCAGCATGCTGGTACGTCCGCGGCCTTCAGGATTATTGCTGCGCTGAACGTATTGCACCAAAAACTCGGCAAGGGCTCGCGCCGTCTGCGAACGCTGGGGTTCTTCTTCGGGCAGCATCACTTGCACATTTGGATTGCCACGCCGCAGATATGCGGTGAGAGCGCCATCGACGAGAACGACGCGCGCCCCAACGCTGCGTGCGAGGGACGAACCCTCTTCGGGCGCCGCAGGCCAGCGCAACAGAGCGCCGTAAGGGTTCGCGGGATCCGTCGCGGCAAGCATCACCACTTCGCGTTGGTCTTGCTGCGGGTTGCGGAGAGATCGAAGAAGATCGACAGCGGCTGGCATCGCAAACTGCGTCGCACCGAGATCCGCAGCGAGGTACCCGCGACGAACCCTCCCCGTCTCTTCTAATGCCTTTAGTACGTCGTACACCGCGGAAAATCCGCCGGGGAGATCTTCCGCATGGGCCGTTTCGCGAAAGACAACACCATAGCGCGTCAGCAACTGCTGCGCGATGGCATGACTCCACTCTGTCTGTCCGGCTGGACTATTGCGCGTCGGATCGAAAGCTACAACGTTCAGACTCCAGCGTCCCTGTGCCGTCGGAGGCGTGGTCCGGCGACTGCGGAAGCTGCTCTGGTTGTGGACGCGCCGCGCAGATCTTGCATTGCGCCCAGTCCCTGCCGGCATCTCGCAGTAAGCACGCAAGGCATGCAGCGCGTCGTTGGTAAGCAGACCTCGCCACACCAGTGACCAAAGAGCGTCCAGCGTCTCACCCGGATATCCCCCGCCTCCACTATCGTGCAAAGGCTGGAAGAACGACGCCCCGTTACGCTGCAGATACGCGACGATTTTCTCCTCACGTTCGGTCAGAGGGGCTTCGCTATCGGCCGTCCTGATGGGCCACATCAACGGCAGCTTTTCGGCGAGATACAGTCCGACTCGCCCATCGCGTTCTCCCAGTGGTTCAAAACCGGCCCAGACCACTTCGCCCGCGGCAATCAGAGTGTCGAGATCGGCCGACTTATAGTCGGCGATACGCGCGGGTAGTATCTCCGCCTCGAGCAGGCTTGCAGGGAGCGGCGCGCCTTGCAGATTTTCAATCACGTCGAGCAAAGCATCAAGCCCGCGACGAGGCTGCACAACTCCCTGCCAGCGCGTAAAGAGTCGCGCCAGCGTGCGCTGCTCGACCGGCTCAACTTCCTTGCGTAGTTTGGCCAGGGACTTCCGGCGGATGGATCGCAGCACCTCGGTGTCGATCCATTCACGATTGACGCCACCGGGTCGAAAGCCGCCTTCTGCGACTCGCCCCATACCCACGAGACGCTGCAACGTCGCTTCTACAAACGCATTTGGAAGTGAATATCGATGGGCTAGATCGTTGGTGGTGAACGGTCCGTGCGTGCGAGCATAACGGCGAACGATGTCCAGCAGCGCATCGGGAGCGGGCCCGAGGAAAGCCAATGGTAGACCCGGCGGCAGCGGAACGCCCAGCGCATCGCGAAAGCGAGCAACATCTTCGACGGCCACCACGCGCCTTTCGCCGGCCACCATCAAATCCAAAACTCGGCGGGCTTTGATCAGGCGGTCCGCGCCTGTTGCTACATCTGCGCTGGTGCTGCGTATGGCAATTTCTGCGCGAGTCAAATCACCGAGGCGCAGCAGCAGATCATGTATGCCATCCGTCGACCGCGCCTTGTACGGATCGACGACGCACTGAAGCTGTTCCTCCACTTCCTCAATCGCGCCGATGTCGAGCAGCTCCCGAAGGTCAGCATCGCCGAGCAGCTCGCGCAGCTGCTCCTGATCGATGCTCAAGGCTTGCGCGCGGCGTTCCGCGAGGGGCGCATCGCCGTCATAGATGTAGTTCGCCACGTAGCTGAAGAGCAGCGATGCGGCGAACGGTGACGGTGTTCGCGAGTCTGCGACGTGAACGCGGATTCTTCGGCCCGCGACGGCGCGGAGGGTTTCCAACAGCGCGGGCATGTCGAAAACATCGCGCAGACACTCGCGATAGGCCTCCAGCAATATAGGAAAGCTGGCATAGCGTGAAGCGACGCTTAATAGATCGTAGGCGCGCTTGCGTTGCTGCCACAGCGGCGTGCGACCGCCGGCCCGGCGTCGCGGAAGAAGCAATGCGCGGGATGCAGCCTCACGAAATTTTGCGGCAAAGAGTGCCGTGGAACCGAGTTGGTGCATCACAAGCTGCGCCGCTTCCTCCGGGCCCATCAGCAGCACGTCGACCTCCGGCGGCGCATCCGTCTCCGGGAAGCGAAGAACGAAACCATCTTCGCTCCACATCGTTTCGACATTGACCCCTGTCGCCTTCAGCTTCGCAGTGGCTGCCATCGCCCAGGGTGCGTGAATACGGCTGCCAAGCGGAGTAAGAACGCACACGCGCCAGTCCCCCAACTCATCGCGGACGCGCTCAATGACGATCGTGCGATCGTCCGGCACTTCCGTGGTCGCAAGCTCCTGGTCGACGAGAAAGCGCAACACGTTCTCAGCAGCCTGTGGGTCGAGATCGTGCTCCTTCGTGAGCTTCGTGACTGCGGCGCTGCGGGGCATCCCGCGCAGTTCACGCATTAGCGCACCAATGCGACGGCCGAACTCGATGGGTCTGCCTGGTCGGTCTCCATGCCAGAACGGCATTTTGCCCGGCTCGCCGGGTGCGGGACTTACAAGCACTCGATCGTGCGTGATCTCGTCGATTCGCCAGGTCGATGCGCCGAGCACGAAGGTCTCGCCGGCGCGCGCTTCGAACACCATCTCTTCGTCAAGCTCGCCGACGCGCAACGGCTTGCTGGATCCACTGAGGAATACACCATACAGGCCGCGATCCGGGATTGTGCCGCCATTCAGGATCGCGATGCGCTTCACACCCTGCCGCGGCGCAATCCAGTTGCGCGTACGGTCCCATGTGATGCGTGGACGCAGCTCGGCAAACTCGTCGGAGGGATAGCGGCCAGCAAGCATATCCAACACACCATCAAACACCGCAACGCTCAATCCCACGAAGGGTGCCCCCCTGCGCACGAGCGCAAGGAGAGCTTCATATGAAATTCCCGGCGCTTCTTCGACCTCGCTTGCATTGCGCGAGCGACGTCGTTCGACTTCTATTGCGGACAACGGCGGATGCGCGATCACCGCAACCATCTGCTGCGCGAGCACGTCGAGCGGGTTGCGCAGAAAGCGCGTGGACTCCACGTGACCTTCATGCATCGCCTGCGTGACGGCGGCGCAGGCAACGAGGTCTGCGCGGTACTTCGGAAAGATGATGCCGACTGACGGCGCACCTACCTGGTGACCCGCGCGGCCGATCCGCTGCATGCCGCTGGCAACGCTCGGCGGTGCTTCAATCTGCACTACAAGATCAACCGCACCCATATCAATTCCAAGCTCGAGGGACGAGGTACAAACTAGCGCCTTGATCTTGCCAGCCTTCAGCATCTCCTCGATTTCACTGCGCTGCGCCGCGGCAAGCGAGCCGTGATGTGCACGAGCGATCGGCTCGCCAGCGAGTTCGTTCAACGCACCGGCAAGCCGCTCCGCTACGCGACGGGCGTTGACAAAGATAAGCGTGGAGGTGCGCCCGCGGATGATCTCGAGTAATCGCGGATGGATGCTCTGCCAGATGCTGGTGCGTTTGGGCCCTTGCGACGCTGGCCCGCTGGGTAGCGCGTCGATCTCCCCAATCTTTGCCATATCCTCCACGGGAACTTCGACGGTAAGCTCCAGGGTCTTGCGCGCGCCCGCATTCACAATCGTCACCGGACGATAGCGTGGCCCAGCTACTTCGCCCGCTATTGGTCGCGCCTCATCGTCCTCGCTTTCCTTCAGGACCCCATCCATGCCGATCCCGCTCTCGATCGCCTCTGTGGCGAGTCTCTTCTCTTTCGGTACCGAGCCAATGCCTTCCGCTCCTCCCAGAAAACGAGCGACTTCTTCCAGTGGGCGCTGGGTCGCACTCAACCCAATTCGCTGAATGGGTCGTCCCGCGAGCGCTTCGAGCCGTTCGAGCGATAGCGCCATGTGCGCGCCCCGCTTGGTGGGTACCAGCGCGTGGATTTCGTCAATGATGACCGTCTCGACCGAGCGCAGCGCTTCCCCCGCATCAGAGGTAAGCAGGAGGTACAGAGACTCTGGAGTAGTAATCAAAACCTCGCCAGGATGACTCTTGAATCGCGCGCGATCCCTTGGAGACGTATCGCCGGTACGGACGCTGATCTCGGGCACGTGCACCGCGACCCCTTTGCGTTGCGCCATATTTGCAATCCCCGCAAGCGGCGAGCGGAGATTGCGTTCGACGTCCACAGCAAGAGCCTTCAGAGGCGAAACATAGAGGACGCGGCATCCCTTCCCTGCCCTGGGCTCGCGAAGCATGAGCTTGTCGAGACACCACAGAAATGCCGTCAGCGTCTTGCCTGTGCCCGTCGGCGCGAGGATGAGCGTGGACTCGCCGCGAGAGATCGCGGGCCAGCCTTCGCGCTGCGGAGCCGTCGCGTCATCGAACACTGCTCGAAACCATTCGGCAGTGATTGGATGGAAGAGATCGAGCACACCGCTGCCGTCAACGAGCGCGGTGTCGCTCTCGTCGCTCGATGGTTTTCCCGTCTTCCGCACAGTCAGTTCGTGTCCAGCCACTTGATGCCGCCCCGCAGCCATCTTCAATGGTGCTGCAGATTAGATGCAATACCAGAGGGCACGAATCAGCTCGACGCCGGGGTAGCGGCACATCATCGGTTCTCTCCCAGGAGCGATAACCGAGCCCGCTATCTTCATAGCTTGCTGACCTCTGTATTTACGTCTTTCAGAATCGGAAGATCACGATCCGCGTTTTTCCATGCGCCAAGAAAAGCCTCATACTGGCGGCGGCTTGCACTCGTGTTTCCAAGTGCTGCGTAAGACCGAGCCACGCCTAAATACGCCAGTGGATAAAGAATCGACGTCGGATCGATCCCCCGGTTCTCAAGAATCTTCTTGTATTCCTCCATTGCCTTGGCTGGCTGGCCCGCTCTCAGATACGCCTGACCCCGAAGCGACAGAATGTTGTAATCGCGCATTTCGTACGGCCTCGCCAGTTCGAGCGCGGCAATTGCATCCAACGGCTTTCCGTGTTGCAACGCCAACACCGCGCGGATCCTCGGCAGGTCTACATACGTCAGTAAGGTATCCGGCGATGGACTGTTGTGCGCCGCGAGGAATGCTTGCGCTACCGAAGGATCCCCCAATTGTGCTCGAAGTTGGGCATAATCTGGAGTGCCGGAATCAGGAGGGTGAATTCGATCCAGCGTCAATCGAGACTCTTCGGGCAGACCAAACTTCAACTCAACAAGCGCCTCATCGATCAATATCTTGTCTGCCGTTTCAGGCAACTTCACTCGCTCAGCACTTTGATAAGCCCCTTGAAATAGATCTCGCGCCTCTCGATACCTTCCCTGGACCGCAGCCGCTCCGCCGCGAAACGATGGGAAATACCACACGCTCGTTCCATCCTCATGAGCCTCGAACCACTTCGTCTCTCGGGCAAGCGAATCTTCATCGTCCTCCGCCATTGCGATGAGAAACAAGTCGAGGTGCAGGCCTGTATCGCCCCTGCCGACCCGGGCAGCCATCAAGGTTGCTCTCTTACAATCTTCGAATCGGTTTACATCTTTGTAGGCTTCGGCGAGGTTTTCATACATCAGCGCGTTCGTTGGGAATTGCTTTACGCCCTGCTCTCCAGCAGCGATCGCGGGACCATACTGTCCTAACTTCAAGTACTCGTCAATGATATTGCCTGGCCCAATCGTATCTTGAGGATAGGTCGAGGCCAATACCTGATATGCCTTAATTCCTGCAATCAAGTCATGCTCCCCGTAGGCATAATATCCGGCTCGAATCACAAGCTGCTCATAGACGCTAATATGGTCGCTCAGGTCGAGAGCTTTCTTGTAGTATTCGGCGCCAATAGCGCTTTGCCCGCTATTCACATTCTCCACGGCGAGTTCGCGATAGGCCATCGCAAACTGGGGATCCAGTTCGACGGCGCGCTGATAAGCAGCCATGATGTCACTTCGACTGCTGCCCTGCGATTGCAGATATTTCCCAATCGAATACGCCCTCAACGCTTCTAATGACGGCGTTGTAGCAACGCGAAGCGGTACCTGATAGGTTCCAATGGACGCGGCCGACTCGTTCAAACCTCTGCGAACGCGTTCGGCAACCTGGTCCAGAGCTTCGAGGACCTGGTCTTTGCTCTTCGCCTCTGCCTTTGCGCTGGCCAGTTCCTTTCCCGTCGTGCAGGATGAGGCCTGCACCGTCACCAGGTATTTGTTCCCAATGGTCGATATCGTCCCCGTGAGCAGAGCTTGCCGGTTCGTGCGCTCACAAATCTCTTGACCGATGTCAGCGGTAATCGGCGTATCGCTCTTCCTTCCCATGAAAAGAAGCGTGCTTACTCCAGCACGGTCGCTCAACACATTCATGTAGGGAGACTGCTCCAGATCGATCTCAAGAGCCCGCTTGAGTGTGCGATCAAATGTCACATCTCCCGTCGAATTCACAAAATCGGCGAGCACAACGTTCGCTACGGATGGCTTTGGATGACGCCGCGCCCACAGCGCATGGCCCGCAACCATGATCGCAATGAGTACCGCGAGGAGCGCCGCGGTTACAGCCCAACGCGAAATTGAGTTGGTTCGCCGCGTATGCCTTTCTTCCGTAACGATGCTGGTGGTCACAGTGCGCTGCTGAAGCAACACGCTTCCACTCTGCGGCGTGTCTCCGAGCCTCCGTCGCTGATTCGCACCTTCAGGTTGCCCGAGAACCTGCACCGGAACCACAAATTGATAGCCGCGGCCCGGGAGCGTCGTAATGTAGCTGTTTTCCCCAGGACGCTGATCGAGAGCTTTTCGCAGTACTGAAATGCTTTGGGTGAGATTGTTTTCGTCCACGAACGCATCTGGCCAGACGTTCTTCAACAATTCATCCTTGGTAACCACCCGCCCGGGGTTCTGGACGAGGTAGAGCAGTACGTCGAACGCTCGACGATGCAGCGTCACAGGGCTTTCATTTCGCCGCAACGTGCGTTCAAGGGGGTCAATCCGGAACTCGCCGAACTGGAATATCTCGCTCATTTATTTGAGTTTATCGCCATTCACAACTTGTCAGTCGCGGTCAGAATGGGTCACTGGCGTTTTTGCAGCTCTGTGCGCACAATTCGCGCACGCTGAATTTCGAGGAGCTTGGTGACACGACTTTATCAATGGTTGAGGGAACGGGCAATGCTCTTTCGCGTCGAGTCGCAGGACGACGGAACGCGACGCAGCGTGCGCACCGAGGTGACGGTGCATGAGAGAGAGCAAACGCTGGTCCTGGAGGGAACGTCCTGGGGTGGGCCAAAGACGTGTCCTTTATGCGGAAACCCAATGTTTCCCGTACCGGAACCTTTATCCGAAGAGAAGGCGCAGGAACTGAAGCTTGGACATCGGGACGGCCAGGGATCGTGTCCTGGGCCCAAACAACAAGGCGAAACGAAGAGCCCGCGGCAGGGCGAGGACATAAGGAGGCTCCGGTGAGCTGTTCAATTTACCACATACTTAGCCCGGTTTCGCGTTTCAAATCGACGTCGATAGCCCGGTTTGGGGCTGCACTCATGATCCTCGGGCTGGCCATGCCGGTATTCGCTCAAACGGTGACGCCCTCGAGCGCGAGCCTGACCTTTACCTCGGCGCAGGTGGGTATCTCCGCAGGGACCGCCGAGAGTCTCACCGAGACCTTTACGCTCACCGGGTTCACCACCCTGATCACGCCGACGGCGTCGATGCACTATGGACTGTCTTACACGGCGGGAGCCGTGAGCTGCACGGGATCGCTGGGGAGCCAGAGCTGCACAGTGTCGGTGAAATTTACGCCTACCTATCCCGGCGGACGCAAGGACGCGCTCTTTCTGATGAACGGCACCACGCGTTTGTCGACGGTGCTGGTGTACGGCATTGGGGAAAGCCCGTTCGCGCTGCTGCAACCTGGAACGCTCACCACCTCGCAGCCGGGGACGGGTTACGTTTACGGCTCCGTCGAGGATGAAAATGGTGTCGCCTACATTCTTGAAACCGAACAGAACGCTGTCCTGCAGCGAACGGCCGCAGGAGTGATCACGGCGCTGCCGATCACGGGCCTCAACTCTCCGCGGACCATTGCGATCGACGGCGCGGGCATACTCTACATCGCCGACCAGAAGCCCAACTCCGCGCTCACAACCTACGATACTGTGCAGGGAACCCAAGGCACTTTTCCCTGGCCCACTCCCAGCCCCGTATATATCCAGTCGGCTGCGGTTGGCAACACGGGCACGGTCTACGAAGCGAGCTCCACCGACATCTATATCTTTCCTCCGTCTGGCAGCCCTACGGATGTCACGATCAATCCTGCCATCACACAGCCCAGCGTATCGACAGTGGATAGCGCCGGCAACTTCTTTCTGAGTGGCCAAACCATCAATGAACTGACGCCCGGCGGAACCCAGACGGAGATCAACATGGTAGGCGCGAGCGAGGGCCTTGCAACCGACGCCGCTGACACAATCTACGCGACGCGATACACGGGTGGCGGCGTGGCCGAGCTGCCCGCATCAGGGTATGGAACAGCCGAGGCCTCGCTGGATATCGCCGCCGGCCCGCTCGGAACTTCGGTCGGCCCCGACGGCACAGTATTTATTGGCAACTATACCAACCTGGACATCGTGAACCGCGCGTCCGGCACGGTTGCGTTTGGATCGCAGCAGCCCGGCACCGCGGCGACGCCACAGACGATTACGGTGTACAACGGCGGCAACCAGCCGCTGATATTTTCAGGACTTGCCTTGAGCGGCTCTTCGACCTTCTCCATTGGCACGCTGCCATCGGGAAACTGCTCGTCGACAACTACGCTGGCTCCAGGCGCGCTGTGCCAGGTCCAATTGGGATTCACCTCGGCGAATCCCGGAGACTTTACCGGCACCCTCACGCTCACCACCAACTCGCTCAACCAGACCGCTGCCACGCGGACAGTGGCGCTCTCCGCAACGATCAACGGAGCCTACCTCACCCCATCGCCCGCGTCGCTTAGCTTTGGGCCGCAGACGGACGGGACCACAAGCATGTCGCTGACGATAACGCTGACGAATCAGGGATACACGTACGCGGCAAACGCGTATAGCGTCAGCACAACGAATTCAGCCTTCACCGCGACCCTGGGCAGCGGCTGCGCCAGCGTAGCCGTGAATGCGACGTGCACTATGGACGTAACCTTTGCGCCCACAGCCGTGCAGAGCTATAGCGCAACAGGAACCGTGTTGGTGACGGACGTAGGGCCGGGGCAAGCACCGTCCGTAAGCTTCAGCCTGTCCGGCAATGGAACCCCAGCCTCTGCGCCGATTGCCGGCCTGTCGCCGAATCCGTTGGTCTTTCCGTCCATTGCGGCGAATGACAACTACACCCAGGCGATAGCCACGCTGACGAATACCGGCAATGCGTCCCTCACCGGTATCTCAGCAACCATCACCGGAACGAACGCGAGCGCGTTCGAGATCTATCCGACATCGACGTGCGGAACCACACTGGCAGCGGGAACCAGTTGCACGTATGTGATTAACTTCTATCCCACGGTCGTCGGCGGGAATACGGCGACGCTCTCGGTCTCAGACAATGCGAGCACTTCGCCACAGACCATTGCGTTGAGTGGTACTGCATTGCCCATGCAAGAGCCAGAGGTGCAATTTACGCCCACCATCCTGAGTGCCATCGCGGGGACCGGCACCATGCCGACGAACTGCGTGAACCCAGCGGAGCCAGGGCCGGCGTTGCAGACGCAACTCTGCGCACCAACCTCTGTTGCCGCCGACTATAGCGGGAACATCTACATCGCGGAACAGACCGAAAACGTCGTGTTGAAGATGGATACCAGCGGAAACATCACCACGTTTGCAGGTGTGCTGGGCAGCGCGGGAAGTTACAGCGGAGATAACGGTCCGGCAACCGCCGCGCACCTGAATGCGCCAGCCGGGCTTGCGGTCGACGGATTGGGAAACGTCTACATTTCGGACTCGGGCAATGGGCGCGTTCGCGAGGTGAACGCGACGACCGGAACTATTACCACGTTTGTTGGAGGAGGCAGCGGCACATACTTCAACGGTGGCACCGGAACAGCCGTGGTGCTTGCGCCTGCGGGAATCGCCTTTGATCCTTCGGGGAATCTATACATTGCGGAACCGACGCAGCAGATCGTGGTCAAGGTAACCTCGCAGGGCGCGGCTACCTTGTTCGCCGGTGTGCAGGGATCCGGTGGCGCGGGTGTGGCCGGATACAACGGCGACGAAATCATGGCGAATACCGCGGAGTTGAATGCTCCCACCAGCGTCACTACGGATCAGGCCGGCAATGTGTATATCGCGGACTCACTGAACTATCGCGTGAGGTATGTGAATGAGAATGTTGAAGCGGGACAAATCTCAACGGCCGCGGGCAATGGAACAAAAGGAAACACCGGAGACGGCGGCGTATCGACCAGCGCTGAGGTCACGCCTTTATACGTCGTGATGGACGACGGCTATGACCTCTTTATCTCCAATGGAACGACGCTGCGAAAGATCAGCAATCAGGGTTACATCACGACCTTCGCGGGCGGCGGCACGGGCGGCCTGGGCGGACCGGCGACAGCGGCGGCGCTCTCTGGCGTCGGGCAACCAGGCATAGACAAGAATGGCAACGTGCTGATCCCGGTGACTGGCACACCGCAGGTGCTGTCGGCCGGCCCAACGGGGCTGCTGCAGTTCGGCAACCAGGCGACGGGCACGACGAGCGCACCGCTGACCGTGACGGTGGAGAATACCGGCAACACCTTCCTGAACTTCAACAGCCTGAACTTTTCCGCGACGGGCCCCTACAGTGTGACGGGTGGAACCTGCGAACAAGAGACGGACGGCGGGTACAGTCCGGGCGAAACCTGCACGCTCACAGTGACCTTCACGCCGACAACAACCGGCCCGCAAACGGGATCGATCAGCGTAGCGAGCAATGCGCTGGCGAGTCCGTCGACCATCGATCTTCAAGGATCGGGAACAGCCGCAGCGGCACCAACCGCGACGCTCTCACCCACTACGCTGAGCTTCGGAGGTGTGACGACCGGCGTGACATCGACTGCGCAGACGGTGACGCTGTCCAATACAGGCACCGCGGCGCTGGCGATCTCGGGCATCACGATTGGCGGAGCGAATCCCACAGACTTTGCCGAGACCAATACTTGCGGCACGTCACTGGCTGCGGAAGCGACGTGCACGATCGTGGTAACGTTCACGCCTGCGTCGGCTGCAAGTTTCGCCGCGACAGTCTCCGTGGCGGATAACGCAACGGGCTCGCCACAAACCGTGACGCTCAGCGGGTCGGGGACCGCCCCGGCCGTACCCATTGCTACGCTGTCGCCGACGATGGAGAACTTCGGGAACGTGGTGTCGAGCGTGACATCAAGTGCGCAGACGCTGACGCTGTCCAACACTGGCAACGCGACGTTGAACATATCCGGCGTCTCGATTGGCGGCACAAATCCGACGGACTTTGCCGAAACGACTACGTGCGGCGAATCGCTGGCTGCGGGAGCATCTTGCACGATTGCGGTGACGTTCACGCCCACCTCGGTGGCGAGTTTCACGGCGACGATTTCTGTGGCGGACAATGCGGCAGGTTCGCCACAGACGGTTTCCTTGAGCGGCGCGGGAATTGCGGCACCGGACTTTACGGTGAGCGCGACGCCGCCGACCGAGACGGTGAGTTACGGCGGCCTGGCAACCTACCAGGTGACGGTCGGCTCGGTAAATGGGGATTACAACAATGCCGTTGCGCTGAGTGCGACAGGATTGCCGACGGGAGCGACGGCTATGTTCGTACCGGCGTCGGTGACGCCGGGCGAGGAGAGCGAGGGTAGCGTGCTGACGATCCAGACGGCGACGCTGTCAGCGCAGACACATGCGCACAGCGGCTGGCGCTGGATGCCGGGCGTGACGCTGGCGTTCTGCATCCCGTTGCTGTGGTGGAGGCGCAGAGATCGAATGTGGCGCCTGGGGTCCGGGTTGCTGTGCCTGCTGCTCACTGCGGGAGCGATGATACTGGCGGGTTGCGGCGGCGGCTATTACTCCGAGCTTCCCGCACAGACGTACACGATCACCGTCACCGGCACGAGCGGTTCCACTCAACATTCCACCACCGTCACGCTGACGGTTCAGTAGGAGAGACGCGATGCGATTGGATAGAACCTTTTCAGCGGTAGGTGCGGTAGCGATCCAGGGAATCGTCGCGCTGGCATTGGTCGCGCTTCCCTGCTGCGGTCGAGCGCAGGCGCGGCCAGGCACGGTGTTTGGGCTCGAGCCAGGACAGACCAGTGCGGTGGACGTCGGCTTGAACTATACGTATGTGCATGCGAATGCGCCGCCGATGGCGTGCGGATGCTTTTCGATGAACGGCGGCGGCGGCAACCTGGTGGTGAATATGTCGCACGGTCTAAGCCTGGTCGCGGATCTGCAAACAACTCACGCCAACAACATCAATGGCACGCCGCAGACAATCACCGTGTTCAACTACTTGTTCGGGCCGCGGTATTCCTATCGGTCGGCTCGCAGGTTTACTCCCTATGCGCAGGTGCTGTTCGGGGGGTCGGAGGAGCTCTCGAACTATGCGTTCGTCGCGAACAAGCATGCGTTTGCGCTGAGCGCCGGCGGCGGCGTGAGTCGCTTTCTGACTCCGCATTTTCAATGGAACATCGTCGAGGTGGACTATATCTACTCGCAGCTGCCGAACGCGGTCAACGACCATCAGAATGATCTTCGGGTGAGCACAGGATTCGCGTTTCGGTTTGGCCCCCGCTAGGCGGGCTGAGTGGAAGGCTTGGCGGGAGATCCCGATTGCGTGGTCGACGACCGCTTCAGCGTGGTGAAGGGTGGACGAGTTGCGGGCGTTCTTCGAGACCGGTCACAGGGATGGACCGCCGCACTCATGCGATGGATTCTCCCGCCAGTGAAGTAACAGTAGCATTGCGCGCTAATCGCCTCATGTGACGCTGCTCACATATCTTTGTACCTCCGCTGCCTATCAATAGAGCCACATCGAATGAGGCTGTCGGGCCTCGCGTCTGGCGACTCATTCTTTGCGATGGTCCAGTAGAGAGGATGTCGCTTGATGAGGCAGTTTAAGGACTCAGGTCATCTGTTCCGGTTCGCCTTCCTGTTCGCGATTGCGTTCGTGGCGTTCCTGGTGGTGCGGCACTTTGTGGTGCCGAAGAGCTTCGGGGAGTATGGGCACTATCGCGGAGCGGCGATCGCGGAGATCGCAGCGCGGCCGGTGCATTTTGCAGGGCAGTCGGCGTGCGAAGCCTGCCACACCGACGTCGCGGAGATGAAGACGGCCGGAGTGCATAAGGGCGTTCACTGCGAGGCCTGCCACGGCCCCCAGGCCAAGCATGCGGATGATCCGGGATCGATCCTGCCTGCGAAGCTCGATACGGCGCTGCTGTGCGTGCGCTGTCACGCAGCCAGTGCGGCCAAGCCGAAGAACTTCCCCCAGGTGGCAGCCGGGGATCACTCCGGCGGGGTTGCGTGTGAGACGTGCCATCAGCCACACAGCCCAAAGATCCAGGATGCTGCGGCAACGGCAGGCGGAGGCGCAAAGTGAATCTCAATCGACGTCATTTTTTAGTCATGCTGCCTGCTGCGGCCATCGCCTGGAAGTATGTGCTTGCCGGGACGCCCCAGGACTCGCCCAACTATTCCCAGCCAGAGCACTGGTGGGGAATGCTGATTGATATCCCAAAGTGCATTGGCTGCGGCAACTGCGTGCGTGCCTGCCAGGCGGAAAACGACGTCCCGGACGGATACTTCCGCACCTGGGTTGAGCGCTACCTCGTGACGGATTGGGATATGACGAATCCCGAGGTGATCTCGCCCGACGGCGGCAAGGAGGGATTTCCGGCAGCGAAGGAAGAAGAGAACGGAAAGTATTTCTTCGTGCCCAAGATGTGCAACCACTGTGCAGACTCCCCGTGCACCCAGGTATGCCCGGTGGGCGCAACGTTTGTGACGCCCGACGGTGTTGTGCTGGTGGACCAGAGCTATTGCCTGGGCTGCGCCTATTGCGTGCAGGCTTGCCCCTATGGCTGCCGCTATATTCATCCCGAGAAGAAGGTCGCGGACAAGTGCACGCTCTGCTATCACCGCATCACCAAAGGCCTGACGACGGCGTGTTGCGAGAACTGTCCTACGGGCGCAAGGCAGCTCGTGGATCTGAAAGACCCGAAGGATCCAATTCATGAGTTCCTGAAGACCCACGCTGTTCAAGTCCTCAAGCCGCAGATGGCGACGGGAGCAAAGGCCTTCTACAACGGCCTCGATGGATCGGTGCGCTAGAACCCGAAGAGATCAATGCGATGAGGAGGCGTTGAACGCGATGAACGGTGTCAATGGCTACATGTATCCGAACGAGATCAGTTTGTACTGGAGCGTGCTGATCGTGCTGTACCCGTACATCACGGGGCTGGTGGCGGGGGCATTCATCCTCGCATCGCTGGTGCGCATCTTCAATGTGAAGGCGGTAGCGCCGACGTACCGGCTGGCACTGCTGACAGCACTGGCCTTCCTGTTGGTGGCGCCGCTGCCATTGCAGTTGCACCTCGGCCATCCGGAACGCTCGTTTGAGATGTACTTTACCCCGCATGCAACCTCCGCAATGGCCATGTTTGGCTACGTCTACCTGTGGTACCTGATGGCTGTGCTGGTGTTCGAAATCTGGCTGGACTATCGGCAGGACATCATCCGGCTCTCGCAATCGACGAAGGGCGCCAAGCGAGTCCTCTATCTGTTTCTGTCTCTCGGATCGACAAATCTCAGCGAAGGATCGCTGGCCGTCGATGAGCGCGCCGGATGGATCGTGACCCTGATTGGAATTCCTTCCGCCTTCATTCTCCATGGATATGTCGGCTTCATCTTTGGTTCGATCAAGGCCAACCCCTGGTGGAACTCGCCGCTGATGCCGGTGGTGTTTATCTTCTCAGCGATGGTATCGGGCATCGCAGCGGTGATGCTGATCTACATGGCCACCACCAGGCTGCGCAAGTTGACGATCGATATGCCGTGCGTCGACACGATTGCCAAGTACTTGTTCTATATCTTCATCATTGACTTCAGCCTGGAAATGCTGGACCTGATTCATCGCATCTATGAAGCCGACGAGTCGTTTCGCTCGATCAGCTTCATGGTCCATACGAAGCTCTACTTCTCGCAGATCGTGCTGCAGATCTTTCTGGGAACATTGGTGCCGCTCCTGTTGCTGGGATTGTCCAGGTGACCAAGCTGCCCGCATCCATCAGGAAGATCATCTACGTGGTGTCCGGCCTGCTCGTGCAGGTGGCTGTCCTGTCGATGCGCTGGAACGTGGTCATCGGCGGCCAGTTGTTCTCCAAGAGCTTCCTCGGATACACAACCTACAAGATGAGCCTGATCACGCGAGAAGGACTGCTGATGGCAATCTTTCTGACACTCTTGCCGCTAGGAATCCTGTGGGTGCTATTGAAGGTGTTGCCGCCATGGCAGGACGAAACGGTTGAGAAGGCATTGGAGGCTAAGGCCGCCGTGCTATAAAGGCAGCTGGAAGCACGCTTCCCACGCAGGTGTACGGGATGGATAGTTCGTCCGAAGTGATCGCACGTCTGAATGCGCGACTGGACGCTTTGGAGCAGCGGGTTGCGCAGTTGGAATCCGTCCGCGGTGACTTCGGTAGAGGTAGCGGCAAAACCTGCGCTCGAGCGCGAGCCGCTGCACGTGGCGCGATCGGTTCCCGAAGCAACTGCCGGCGGAACATTTCCAGTGCTGGGAAAAGCGCTGCTAGGGATGGCGGGAGCCTACCTGCTGCGTGCGCTGGTGGAGGCGGGAACGTTTCCGAAGCTGGTGGTCGTGCTTGCCATTCTGTATGCCGGCGCATGGCTGCTCGCAGCAGCGCGGGTTCGCGGTGGAAGCGTATTTGCGGGAACCGCATACGCGCTGACGTCTGCCTTCATTCTCGCGCCGATGCTGTGGGAGTTGACCCTGCGCTTCAAGGTCCTGAGCCCCGCAATGAGCGGAGCAGTGCTAGTGGCGTTTGCGCTTGCTGCCCTCGTGTTGACGTGGAGGACCAGCTTCGCGGCAGTCTTCTGGGTGGGCTACACAAGCTCATTGCTCACGGCGCTCGTCTTGATGATTGCGACGCAGGACCTGGTGCCGTTCCTGAGCGCAATACTCGCGATTGCCATTGCGAGCGAGGTGGCTGCCTGCGTTGGTCATGCACTCAATGGACGAATGCTTGCGGCGGTGGTCGCCGATCTCGGCGTGGCCGCGCTGCTGTATATCTACTCCCTGCCGGAGGGTGCGCGGGCAGGATATGGTGGCGTCGCTGCCGGGACGCTGGTGGCGATGGCGTCGATTCCCTTCCTGCTCTATTTCGTCAGTTTCACGCTGCAGAGCGTTTGGAGGTCGCGCCAGATCACGATCGCTGAGATGATGCAGGTGGCCGTGACGTTTTGCGTGGCCGCGTATGCTGCCATGACGTTTGGCGCGGCAGAGTACCAAGTGGCCTTCGGGTTCGTTTGCGTGGGGATAGCGGTTGCCGGATACGCCCTGGCGTTCGTGAGCTTCCGCGATTCAAGCGCGGCTCGGAATTTTCGTGCATATACGACGTGGAGCGCGGCGCTTCTCCTCCTGGGATGTTATGTGAGCTTGCCGCAGATGAGTTTTGTGCTCGCGATGAGCTTTGCCGCGATGTTGGCGACGGCTCTTGGCGCTCACCGGCTGCAACCTGCACTGGAGTCGCAGGCCGCGGCGTTTCTGCTCGCGGCTGCGGCTGTTTCCGGGCTGCTCGCATTTGATGGCCGCGCGCTGATTGGGCCGCAGCCCGTGGAGACGAGCTGGATCTTCGCGCTCGTGCTGGCGTGCGCTGCCGTTTGCTATGCGCTGGGCGGCCGGCTGAGGAGACCAGGGTGGTCGGCGTGGACCCCGAATCTGTTGTCGGCGGCGATCGCGGTCGGGACTGGGGCAGCGTTCGCAATGATCCTGCTGGCCAGGATCTCTGGACATGCGTTGAGCGGCTCGCCCAGCGTGGGCCTGCTGGAGTTCCTGCAAACGCTCATACTGTGCGCGGTTGCGCTGGGGTTGGCGTTGGGAGGCTCGCGCGCGCGAAGACAGGAACTCGTCTGGCTGGCGTATGCGGCATTGGTTGTCACCGCTGCGAAGATCCTGGTAGAGGATGTTCGGCACGGACACCTTATCGCAATTGCTGCGAGCTTCGTTCTGTATGCCGCCACGCTAATTGTTCTTCCGCGGCTCACCGGTCATGGGCATCGAACGCCAGTGCAGGCAAAGGCTTAGCACCTGGGTCTGAGGTTAAGAAGAAATGGCCCTGATCCTTTCGGACCAGAGCCATTTTTTTTGAAGCTGCTTCTAGGAGTGCGATCGCATCAGTTCCGCGAAGACCTCGCGGCTGGGGCGAACGCGATCTTCCGGCAGGGTTGCGAGCGGTTCGTCAACCATGTTGAGGCGCGTCGCGAAGTCGAGCTCCTCGGTGTCGATGTAGAAGACGCCGGTGAGGACATCGCCCTGTGCGTGGGCCTCCATGAGCATGTTGACGGCGCCCGTCTTGCTGGTGGGCGTGTAGTCCTCATGGATCTTGCGCAGACGCAGGTGCGAGCCATCGTGCAGCTGCACGTCGACGGTGGTGTCGTGATCGTAGTCGACGTCGATGTTCTCGAACTGCGCGATGAAGCCGGTCTCGTTCACCAGCTCATCATGCTCCTTCATGTACTTGTAGCTCTTGGTAGAGCCCTCGTGATCGTTGAAGGTGACGCAGGGCGAGATGATGTCGAGCAGCACCGTGCCCTTGTGCGCGATGGCCGCCTTCAGCATGGCAGAAAGCTGCTTCTTGTCGCCCGAGAACGAGCGGCCGACGAACGTTGCGCCAAGCTGGATGGCCAGTGCGCAGACGTCGATCGGCGGCATGTCGTTGACCACGCCGGTCTTCAGCTTCGAGCCGATGTCGGCGGTCGCGGAGAACTGGCCCTTGGTGAGCCCGTACACGCCGTTGTCTTCGATGATGTAGATGATCGGAAGATTGCGGCGCAGCAGGTGGATGAACTGGCCGACGCCGATCGAGGCCGTGTCGCCATCGCCGCTGATGCCGATGGAGCGCATGGTTTTGTTGGCCAGCATCGCGCCGGTGGCTACCGACGGCATGCGTCCGTGCACGGAGTTGAAGCTGAACGAGCGCGACATGAAGTAGGCCGGCGATTTGGAGGAGCAGCCGATGCCGCTCATCTTCATGACCGTCTCGGGCTGAACGCCCATCTCGTAGATAGGCTTCGAGGATGCGCTCGGAGATCGCGTTGTGTCCGCAGCCGGCGCAGAGGGTTGACTTGCCGCCGCGGTAGTCGAGGATCTCGAGACCGATGATGTTGGTCTTGGGTGTTGGGGTAACAGTTGAGGTCGCCATGATTACTTTGTTGCTCCTTGAGTTGAAGCGTACGGTGTGAGGCGATGGCCTCGGTAACGGTGCGTGCGTCGAGCGGAAGGCCGCCGTAGTAGACAACGGAGTGCAGCTTGGTGGCGTGCGACGGATCGAGATCGACCTTCATCAGGTTCAGCAGCTGGCCGTCGCGGTTCTGCTCGACCACATAGATGATCTCGTGGCTGGCGACGAAGTCTTCGACTTCCTGGGTGAACGGATAGGCGCGGACGCGGAGGTAGTCGGTCTCGATCTTCGATTCGCGTCTCCAGCTGGTCGCGGCTCTCGATCACCGCGACGTGGCTGGTGCCATACGCGATGATGCCGATCTTGTGGTTGCCTGCGGCCTCGAGGACAGGCTTGGGCACGTAGGTCTTCGCCGTCTCGAACTTACGCGCGAGACGCTGCATGTTGTACTCGTAGTCCTCGGGGCGCTCGGTGTAGTGAGCCTTTTCGTTCTTGCC
The DNA here is from genome assembly GCA_963821165.1 of uncultured Acidobacteriaceae bacterium. GTDB lineage: Bacteria > Acidobacteriota > Terriglobia > Terriglobales > Acidobacteriaceae > Granulicella. The sequence goes on along the minus strand of CAWGCQ010000005.1, from coordinate 78,984 downwards.
GCTGCCGCGTGTGAAGTACGCCGCCTTCGGGTGAGGAGTGCCGGGCAGCGTGCGGTACGGGATCGCATCGCCGTCGACATCCTTGTAGCGCGCGAATCCGCCAGCCTCTTCGAGCTGCTTGGCGTTGAGCACCTTGCCGCGGTTGATGGGCTTCTCCGGATAGTCGAACGGCTCGGACATCCAGTTGTTCATGCCGAGGTCGAGGTCCGAGAGAACGAAGACCGGAGTCTGCAGCGTCTCGGCGAGATCGAAGGCCTGGGTACCAAACTCGAAGCACTCCTTCACCGAACCGGGGAACAGCATGACGTGCTTGGTATCGCCGTGGGACAGCCCCGCGATGAACGCGACGTCGCCCTGGGCGGTGCGAGTGGGCAGCCCGGTGGAAGGGCCGGTGCGCTGCACGTCGAAGATGACCCCGGGAATCTCGGCGAAGTAGCCCAGGCCCGCGAACTCCGCCATGAGCGAGATGCCGGGGCCGGAGGTGGCGGTCATGGAACGGGCGCCGGCCCAGCCTGCGCCGAGCACCATGCCGATCGCGGCGAGCTCATCCTCCGCCTGGACGATGGCGAAACTGGCTTTACCATCTTTCTCTACGCGGTAAGTCTTCATGTACTTGATGAGGTCTTCGACAACGCTCGTGGAAGGCGTAATCGGATACCACGCCACTACCGTGACACCGGCAAACATGGCGCCCATGGCCGCGGCAGAGTTGCCGTCGATGATGATCTTGCCCTGCGTGGCGCTCATGGGCTCAACCACCAGGCCGTCCTGCTTGGTGAGCGAGTTGGCGGCGTAATCGTAGCCGAGCTGCACAGCGTTCCAGTTGAGGTCGGCGACCGCGGCCTTCTTGGCAAACTGCTTGCGCACAATGCTCTCAAGGCCCTTCAGGTCGATGGAGAGCAGCTGCGCGGCGACTCCGACGTAGACCATGTTCTTGATCAGCTTGCGAACCTTCATCTCCGCGCCGGTGGCAGCGACGAGGCTGATCGAACGGGACGGGATAGTAGATGATGTCGTCGCGGCGCTCGGTCAGGTTGAAGACCTCATCAAAGATGACGGCGCGGCCTGGCGCGAGCTTGCGAATGTCTTCATGAACCGTCTCCGGGTTCATGGCGATCAGGAGATCGTTCTCGCTCTTGCGCGCGACCCATCCATCGCGGCTGGCGCGAATGAGATACCAGGTGGGAAGACCGGCGATGTTGGAGGGGAAGAGATTCTTGCCCGACACCGGGACGCCCATGTTGAAGATGCTGCGAAGAAGAATGCTGTTCGCCGATTGTGAGCCAGAGCCATTGACCGTTGCGACGTTGATTGCGAAATCGTTCACCACCTTTTTGGGGGGAACGGTCGAGTCTGCAACGGGCAGACTCTGAAGTTCGAGATTACTGGTAGCCATTTAAAGATCCTTCCATGCGTGTATGCGTCGAGGGCGTTGTGCAGAATGTCTTGGGGAATCCATGCGTCGTTGCCGGCATAATCTTTCGCGGCCGTGTTAGCGGCCAACAAGGTTATGTCATCGGAATTGTAGACCTTTCACGTAACGACTCGCCACGGGACGAGGTATCGGCATAGTTACGAAAACCCAGTATTGATAGCCTTTTTGCGTAGTCGGTGGTTACAGTCAGGTTGCATTTTCTAAGTGACCGCAAGAGCCGAAACCCCTTGCTGCATCGTGGTTTCGTTGTTGTTTGCTAAGTCGATTGGCGAGGCATTCCCACAGCCCTGGCGATAGCCGACTATTTGGTGCGATTATCATTCTGCGCCAACACCGGATGTCGAGATAGGTGCCTTCTGTGGTTCGGCTGCGAGTATGGCTTTGAGGTCCGACGTGACCAGCAACCGCGGCTCGTGCCGAGTACACGCGCCACTCGCGATCCACGTCGTCCTGGGCCTCTGCGAGTAACTTGGCGGCGACGTCCGGATGGCTGCGCGCGAGCATGGTGTAGCGGGCTTCGTTATAGCTGTAGTCTTTCAGCGGAATCGAGGGCGGCCGGGAATCGAGCTGGAACGGATTCTTACCCTGCACGCGCAGACTGGGGTTGTAACGCATCAGCGGCCAGTAGCCGGAGAGCACGGCCTTCTTCTGCTGCTCCATGCCCTGGGCGAGGTCGTAGCCGTGGGCGATGCAGTGGCTGTAGGCGATGATGAGCGCTGGACCGTCGTAGGCTTCGGCCTCCTGGAAGGCCTTGATGGTCTGAGCGTCGCTGCCGCCCATGGCAACCCGCGCAACGTAGACCGATCCGTAACTGACGGCCTCCATGGCGAGATCTTTCTTGCCCGTGAGCTTGCCGCCAGCAGCGAACTTGGCAACCGCGCCGCGCGGGGTGGACTTCGACATCTGACCGCCGGTGTTGGAGTAGGTTTCGGTGTCGAGCACGAGGACCTTGACGTTCTCGCCCGAGCCGAGCACGTGGTCGAGACCACCGAAGCCGATGTCGTAGGCCCAGCCATCGCCGCCCAACCAGCCAGACACTCTTGCGCGCAAGCGAGTCGGCGACCGTGAGCAGCGTGCGTGCCTGGGGCGTGTCAACGCCGGCCAGTTTGTTCCGCAGCAACAGGATGCGTTCGCGTTGGGCTTCGATGCCGGCCTCCGTAGTTTGGTCGGCGGAGAGAAGCGCCGTGACGAGTTCATCGCCGAGGACTCCGGCCATGGGTTTGATCAGAAGCTTCGGCGTACGCCTTCTGCTGGTCAAGCGCGAGACGAATGCCGAGACCAAACTCCGCGTTGTCCTCGAACAGAGAGTTCGACCAGGTAGGACCGCGGCCGCTCTTGTTGACGCTGTAGGGCGTGGTCGGAAGGCTTCCACCATAGATCGAAGAGCAGCCCGTAGCGTTGGCGATGAAGAGCCGATCGCCGAAGAGCTGGGTGAGGAGCTTGATGTAGGGCGTCTCGCCGCAGCCCGCACAGGCGCCGGAGAACTCAAAGAGCGGATCGAGCAGCTGGACGTCCTTGACCTGGTTGTGCGAGAGGCGAGTGCGATCGACCGACGGCAGGGCCTCGAAGTAGCTCCAGTTCTTCGCCTCAGCCTCGCGCAGCGGAGCCTGCGGGACGCATATGCAGCGCTTTATGTTTTGGCTCGCCCTTGCTGACCGCTGGGCAGATCTCCACACAGAGATGGCAGCCCGTGCAGTCCTCGGGCGCGACCTGAAGGGTATAGAGCTCATCTTCCATGCCCCGCCATCTGGGCTTTGCGGTCTTGAAGGTTGCGGGCGCGCCATCCAATCGCTCGGCCGTCGAATACCTTGGCGCGAATGACCGCATGCGGACAGACCAGGACGCACTTGCCGCACTGGATGCAGAGCTCGGTGTCCCACACAGGAATCTCGTGGGCGATGTTGCGCTTTTCCCAGTGCGCAGTGCCGGTGGGGAACGTTCCGCCGGGCGGCAGCGCGCTGACGGGCAGCAGATCGCCCCGGCCCGCAGCCATCTCGCCGAGCACATTGGTGACGAAGCTCGGCGCCTCGCGCGGAAACATGGGGAGGAGATCAAAGGTGGCGCTGACGTGCGCTGGCAGCGTGACGCGATGCAGATGCGCCAGCGCAGCGTCGACGGCCGCGTAGTTCTGTAGCACCACATCGCCGCGCTTGCCATAGGTCTTCTTGATCGCCTGCTTGATCTGGATGATCGCCTCGTCGCGTGGCAGCACGCCGCTGATCGCGAAGAAGCAGGTCTGCATGATGGTGTTAATGCGGTTGCCCATATCGGCATCGCGCGCGACGCTGTAGCCGTCGATCACATAGAACTGCAGCTTGCGCGCAAGGATGGTCTCCTGCGTCTTGCGCGGCAGGTGCTGCCAGACTTCGTCGGGGCCATACGGCGAGTTGAGCAGGAAGACCGCGCCGGGAGCAGCCGCAGCGAGGATATCCATGCGCTCGAGGAAGGAAAAGTTGTGGCACGCAACGAAGTTGGCTTTGGTGATGAGGTACGTGGAGCGAATGGGCTCGGGGCCGAAGCGCAGATGGGACGTCGTGACGGAGCCGGACTTCTTCGAGTCGTACACGAAATAGCCCTGCACATAGTTGTCTGTGCCTGACCCGATGATCTTGATGGAGTTCTTGTTGGCGCCCACGGTGCCGTCCGAGCCAAGGCCGTAGAAGAGCGCGCGAATGGTGCGCGGATCTTCGGTGGAGAAGGCCGGATCGTAGTCCAGGCTGGTGTGCGTGACGTCGTCCTCGATGCCGATGGTGAAGTGGTTCCTGGGCTGCGGCTTCTTGAGTTCGTCGAAGATGCCCTTCACCATGGCCGGCGTGAACTCCTTGGAGGAGAGCCCGTAGCGCCCGCCGATAACGCGCGGATCGCGCAGGAAGCGCGGCGACGGTGCTGGCGAACGATTCGCTGAGCGCAGTAACGACGTCCTGGTAGAGCGGCTCGCCCAGCGCGCCCGGCTCCTTGGTGCGGTCGAGCACGGCGATGGATTTGACCGTGGCGGGAAGGGCTGCGAGGAAGGCTTCCGCGGCGAACGGTCGATAGAGCCGGACCTTCAGCACGCCAAGCTTTTCTCCCTGCGCGTTGAGATGGCTGATCGCTTCTTCAACCGCGCCGGCGCCGGATCCCATGATGATGATGACGCGCTCGGCGTCGGGCGCGCCCACGTAGTCGAAGAGATGGTAGGCGCGGCCGGTGAGGCTCGCGAATTTGTCCATGACGTTCTGCACGATGGTCGGGCAGGCGAGATAGAACGGATTGCAGGCTTCGCGGGCCTGAAAGAAGACGTCGGGATTCTGCGCTGTGCCGCGAAGGATAGGATGGTCAGGCGTGAGGGCGCGCTCGCGATGAGCGCGGACAAGCTTCTCGTCGAGCAGGGCGCGGATGGTCTCGTCGGAGATTGCGAAGGCCTTGTTGATCTCGTGCGATGTGCGGAAGCCGTCGAAGAAATGCATGAAGGGGATGCGCGCTTCGAGCGTCGCGATGTGCGAGATGAGCGCCATGTCGCCGGCTTCCTGCACGGAGTTCGACGCGAGCATCGCATAACCCGTAGACCGGCAGGCCATCACGTCCGAGTGGTCGCCGAAGATCGAGAGCGCGTGCGTGGCGATGGAGCGCGCCGTGACGTGAATGACGTTGGAGGTGAGCTCGCCTGCGATCTTGAACAGGTTGGGGATCATTAACAGGAGGCCCTGCGAGGCCGTGAAGGTGGTGCTGAACGCTCCGGCCTGCAGAGCGCCGTGCATGGCGCCGGCGGCTCCGCCTTCGCTCTCCATCTCAGCGATCAGGGGAACGGTGCCCCAAATATTCTTGCGGCCTTCTTCTTTCCACTGGTCGGCCCACTCGGCCATGGTGGAAGAGGGAGTGATGGGATAGATGGCGATCACCTGTGCAAGACGATAAGCGACCAGCGCAGCCGCTTCGTTTCCGTCCAGGATTGCTGTCTCGTGCCACCAGGTATTGCTGTCGTTTGATCGATCAATGGGAGGCTCCAATCGTCACCATCCCATTCTGTGCTTACGGCCGATCAGCGGTTGTGATGATTATCACAACGGTGTTTTTCGGGGGTCTGATATGTTGTTAGAAAGAACGTATGACAAGCCATATCTATCTACCGGTTATCGTGCTGTTGGTTGGGGGCGCAGGGTTTGCGGTCGGTCCGCTGGCGCTGGCGTGGCTCTGGGCGAAGAAGTTTTCGCCCCAGAAATCCGGTCCCAGCAAGAACTCCATCTACGAGTGCGGACTGGAGTCCGACGGCGATGCCTGGATCAAGTTCAAGCCGGGCTACTACATTTACGCGATCGTCTTTCTTATCTTCGATGTAGAGGCCGTGTTTCTGCTTGCCGTTCGCGGTTGCGTTTGGTGGTTTCACCGCCGGCGAAGCGATCGAGATGCTGGTGTTCGTGATGTTGCTGGTGGGGGGCCTGGTCTGGGCCTGCCAGAAGAATGTGCTGTCCTGGAGCTAGCCGCAGCCGCGGAGTAAACTAGGAAAAGCGTCGGTTTTGCCCGGAAAAACCGATTGAACTTTGGTACGTGAAAAGGTTGTGGAATGGATGAGCAGCTAAAGAGCGAGTTGAGACGGCAAGGTGTGGTTGCAACGTCTCTTCAGGAACTCTACAACTGGGGCCGCAAGAGTTCGGTTTGGCCGTTGAACTTCGGTCTCGCCTGCTGTGCCATCGAGATGATTGCGGCCACCATGGCGCGCTACGATCTTGCCCGCTTTGGCGCCGAGGTCTTCCGCCCGTCCCCGCGCCAGGCCGACCTCATGATCGTCGCCGGAACCGTAACCAAGAAGATGGCTCCGCAAGTCGTTCGACTCTATAACCAGATGCCGGAACCCAAGTACGTGATCTCCATGGGAGCATGTGCGATATCCGGCGGACCCTTCAAGCAGGGCTACAACGTCCTCAAGGGAATCGACCGCTATATTCCAGTGGACGTCTATATTCCCGGCTGCCCGCCCCGCCCCGAAGCGCTGATCGACGCCTTCGTGATGTTGCAGAAAAAGATCGACGCGCAGTATCTGACCGGCCCCGATCGGCCGCGTCACCTGGACGCAGACAAGCCAAGTGAATTTGTCGTGCCGGAGTTCGGCGAGCACGATCTGGTTCCGACCAAGCAACAGCGAAGTCTGGAGCGTTCCGCTGGTTAACATTTCGAATGCAGGCAAGAATGAACCTGGAAGAGATTAAGTCCCAAATCGAAGCGAACGTTCCCGGTTGCCGGTTGGAGATCATTCCCAATGGCAGCCCCTCCGGTCAGCATTCCCTGCTGGTGGATGTGGACCACGGATTTACCGTGGCCAGCTTTCTGCGCGACGGCGCGAACCCCGCGTTTCGACTTCTGTTCGAACGTCACAGGCATCGACTGGCCGCTCAAGGAAGTCTCCACCAAGACCAAGGTCAAGAAGCTCGTCGACGGCGTGGAGAAGGAAGTGGATGAGGTCGTGAAGACCCAGACTGGCGGGTACCTCGAAGCCGTCTATCACCTGTATTCCGTCGAGCAGCGCGAAGGCCCGGTAGTTCTGCGCATGCGCACCGAAGACCGCGCCGAGCGCAACCACGTTCCGTCGCTCACCCCCATCTGGCGCAGCGCCGAGTTCCAGGAGCGCGAAGCCTACGACCTCTTCGGAATCATCTTCGACGGACATCCGGACCTGCGCCGCCTGTTAATGTGGGAAGGCTTCGTCGATCACCCGATGCGCAGAGATTACGTCGATCCCGACGACTACGAGTACGAGCCGACAGCCCACGACGAAGTCCTGAAGCGTGCCCAGGCACATCGCCCCGCACAGGAGGGAGGTCTATGAGCATCCTGACCGACACGTCTGTCGACACTCTTTCCATAGACGAAACCGACCATCTCACCGGCGACCTGCTCGAAATCTCCATGGGGCCGCAGCACCCTTCCACGCACGGCGTCTTTCGCATGAACGTGACCCTGGACGGCGAGCAGGTTGTGAAGCTCAAACCGGTCTTCGGCTACCTGCATCGCAACCACGAAAAGATTGCCGAGACCGAAAGCTATCTCGGCTGCATGCCCTACACCGACCGGCTGGACTACATCTGTTCCATCACCAACAACTGGGCGTACGCCATTGCCGTCGAGAAGCTGGCAGGCATCCAGGTGCCCGAGCGCGCGGAGTACCTGCGCGTCATCACCGGCGAGCTCACCCGCCTCCAAAACCACGCCGGCCTGATCGGCTTCCTGCTGCAGGACATGGGCGCCAGCGGAACACCGTTGATGTACGCCTTCCGCGAGCGCGAAAAAGTTCTGGACCTCTTTGAAGCGCTGACCGGCGCACGCATGATGTGCAACTACATGCGCTTCGGCGGCTGTCGCTGCGACCTGCCCGCGGGCTGGCTCGACGGCGCAAAGAAGGTTGTCGCAGGCTTCCCGAAGTTTCTGGACGAATTTGAAAGCCTGCTGAAGACGAATGAAATTCTGATGGCGCGCACGCAGGGCGTAGGCATCGTGACCAGGGCGCAGGCTATCAACGCAGGGCTGAGCGGCCCCATGGCCAGAGCCTCGGGCGTCGACTACGACCTGCGCAAGGTAGACAAGTACGGAATCTACGAGCGTTTCAACTTCAGGGTTCCGCTGGGCGAAGTCGGCGACGTGTACGACCGCTACATGCTGCGCGTGCTCGAGATGCGCGAGTCGATCGAGATCCTCAAGCAGGCCATTCGCGATCTGCCCGAAGGCCCGATCATGGACCCGAACACCAAGATCCGCGGCTTCCGTCCCAAGGCTGGCGAGGCCTACGGGCGCATCGAGGGCCCGAAGGGCGAGCTTGGTTTCTACCTGATCAGCGATGGATCGCCGAATCCGTATCGCTACCGCGTCCGTCCGCCCACGTTGATCAACCTCACGCTGCTCGAGGACATGTGCCTCGGACATAACGTCGCCGACATCGTCATCATCCTGGGCAGCATCGACATCGTTCTGGGCGAGGTGGACCGTTGAGCTCCAGTAGACGACAGCTCGCCATCTTCAAGATCGCAGGGGGTTCGCCGTGCTAGGTGAAGGTATAGTCAAGGGCCTGGCCGAGACTGCACGCAATTTCTTCGGCAGTTACGTCAACAAAGACCGGCTCACGACGGTTCAGTTTCCTGAAGAGCGTCTGCCCCAGATCGAGGCAACGCGTGACTTCCCTTTCCTGGTCTACGACGGCGCCGATCCCGAGCCCGGATCTGCGTTGCGTGGCCTGCCAGATCTGCGAGAAGGAATGTCCGCCCAAGTGCATTTACATCGTCAAGAGCGCGGACAAGAAGCCGGACGCGACCGGGAAACCGCAGTTCTATCCTGCACAATTCGACATTGATATCTCGGTCTGCATGAGCTGCCAGATCTGCGTCGAGGTCTGCCCGTTCGACGCCATCAAGATGGATGTGGAGTTCGAGATGAGCTCCGAGGATCGCTTTGGCGGCCTGTTGCTGGACAAGTACAAACTCGCCAAGTCGAACGAGTACTACAACAAGATTCATCCCACCGAAGCTGGTGCTGTGGATGCAGCCCTCGCCGAGGAGCGCGCGAAGGCAAAGCTGGCCGCGGAAGCCAAGGCAAAGAAAGATGCTGAAGTGGCAGCGGCTAAGGCTGCAGCAGCAGCAGCAGCTCCTGCCCCAGCGTCCACGCCAGCGCCGCCTGCTGAAACGCCGGCTCCTGCCGCTGCGACGGCGTCTGGAGAGACCAAATGAACGGTCGTGCAATGAGAACCGGGATCAATATTTTGTGCTGGATGGTGCGGACGTATGCCTGAGATGATCGATCAGATCTTTGTCGTGATCAAGCACTGGCTGATGGGCTATGTGCCGGGCGCGCTGCAACCCATCACCTCGGCGATTCTCTCCGTTGTCCCCGTGATCCTTGTCTTCCCGTTGCTGTTCGCCATCACGACCGTGCTCGAACGCAAGGGACTTGGCCGCATGCAGAACCGCTACGGCCCCAATCGCGCCGGCTGGTTCGGCATCCTGCAGCCCATGGCCGACGGCATCAAGTCGTTGACCAAGGAAGACATCATCCCGCACACCGCCGACCAGCTAGTGCACTTTCTGGCCCCCGTAGTCATGGTGATCGCTTCGTTCCTGGTCTACGCCGTGGTGCCCATCGGCAAGAACATGGTCATCGCCGATCTGAATGCAGGCGTGCTCTTCTTCTTCGCGATCGGCTCCATGGTGGAGCTGTCGGTCTTCATGGCAGGATGGTCCAGCCACAGCAAGTATTCCCTGCTGGGAGCGATGCGCGCCATCGCCCAGATGATCAGCTACGAGATGCCGCTGGTGCTCTCGTCCATAGTGGCCGTCATGGCAGCCGGCTCGCTCTCGACCGTCGCCATCGTGAACATGCAGGCTGGCTATACCGGCATCTGGCCGCACTGGTACATCTTCACGCCATGGGGTATCACCGGATTCGTCATCTTTATGATTGCGGCGACCGCTGAGTCCAACCGCTGCCCCTTCGATATGCCGGAAGGCGAATCGGAGATCATCGCCGGGTATTTCATCGAATACTCCGGCTTCAAGTTTGCGCTATTCTTCCTCGCCGAATATCTCGGCATGTTCGCGACCAGCGCGATGGCTATCACATTCTTCCTCGGCGGCTGGTCAGCTCCCTTCTCGTTCCTCACCTGGATTCCGTCCTACGTCTGGTTCTTCGGCAAGCTGCTCACGCTCATCTGCATATTCATCTGGGTTCGCGGAACGCTTCCGCGTCTGCGCATGGACCAGCTGATGAACTTCGCTTGGAAGTTCATGCTGCCGCTCTCGCTGATCAATATCGTGGGTGCCGGAATCTGGCACTTCATGCCTTCCGGGTTCATCCGCTGGGGAGTTGTCGGCTTGCTCCTCGTCCTGTCGTCTGTTCTCTTGAGCCGCGGCCTGCGGCGCAACAAGTGGTTTCATGTACGCACGTATCGCTTCGCCAGTTAGACCTGTGACGAATGTCACAGGGTTGTCGGGTTCCGTATGTTCATCTGTATCTACTTCCTTTGTCTGGTTGGAATCGTTTCAAGATGACAATTTCCTTTTTGCTGCTCGCCGCCATCACGATCATCGGAACCGCCGCGGCGATGACTCTCAAAAATCTCGTGCACTGCGTTCTCGCACTGTCACTTGGACTGGTCGGATTAGCGGCGTTGTACATGCAACTGGGCGCCCAGTTCGTGGGGTTCACGCAGATCCTGGTGTACGTCGGCGCGGTCGCCATTCTGGCGGCGTTTGTCGTCATGATGACGCGCAGCGCTGTTCCGACGCTCTCGAATACTGCCTCCTCCTTTCGAGCATCGGGCGCGCTGATCGCTGTCCTGGTCTTTGCGGTGCTGGCTTGGGCGACAGTCTCAGGAACCTCCGCGCAGCCGATCCTAGCCTCCGCACCTGAAGGCTCAGTAGTTCAGGTGGGCTCTGCGCTCATGCATCGGTTCGTTCTGCCGCTGGAGGTCGTCGGCCTGCTGCTCACCGCCGCCCTGGTCGGTGCGGGCATCCTCGCAATGGATGAACACCGCGGAAATCAGCCTCGGGGGAGACAATGAGCCCACTCACCGGCTACCTTCTGCTCTCCGCCTTCCTGTTTTCCATCGGCCTGGCCGGCGCTCTCACACGCCGCAACGCCATCCTCGTCCTGATTGGCATCGAGTTGATGCTGAACGCGGCGAACCTCAACTTCATTGCCTTCTGGCGTTACGGTCCGCACCCTGAAGCATTGACCGGCGTCATGTTCGCGATCTTCTCCATCAGTGTTGCCGCCGCAGAGGCTGCTGTCGGCCTCAGTATCATCCTCGCCGTCTACAGGCACTCCAGGACAACAAATCTAGACCAGCTGAACTCGATGAAGGGCTAAGCAGCACATGAACTGGATCGTACGAAATCTCTGGCTGATTCCCGCGCTGCCCCTGTTCGCAGCAGGAATTAGCGCCCTCACGAAGCAGAAGAATCGCGCGCTCGCAGCCGGCCTCGCCATCGGCTCGATGGGCCTCTCCTTCCTGCTTGCCTTATGTGCCTTCGCCCACGTGCTCGTGTTGCGGAGCAGCGGGCAGGCTACCCAACAAGTCTTCAACTTTCCCTGGTTCCAGTTCGGGACCGACTGGCTGTCACTAGGCTGGGTACTCAACCCCCTGACCGCCGTGATGCTGGTGATGGTCACCTTCGTCGGCCTGCTGATCTTTATCTTCAGCGTCGGCTACATGGAGCACGACGAGAACTTCACGCGATTCTTCTGCTTCCTCGCACTGTTCGCCGGAGCGATGCTCGGCGTGATCATCTCGAATAGCCTGCTGCTGCTCTTCATGTGCTGGGAGATTGTCGGTCTCACGTCCTACTTGCTCATCGGCTTCTGGTACTTCAAGCCAAGCGCCGCGGCAGCCGCCAAGAAAGCCTTCATCACAACCCGCATCGGCGACCTTCCCTTCTTCCTGGGAATCGTCTGGCTGTATTCGCAGACCGGCACGCTGCTCTTCTACAACAACGGAGCAGGGTGTCTTGAACCCACAGCCATTACTCACATGCTCTCGCAGACCACCGCACTGGGCGTCTGCGTCGCAACCGGAATCGCTCTGCTGATCTTCTGCGGAGCGATTGGCAAGTCCGGCCAGTTCCCCCTGCATGTATGGCTGCCGGACGCCATGGAAGGCCCGACGCCCGTCAGCGCACTGATCCACGCTGCAACGATGGTCGCGGCCGGCGTATTTCTCGTCGCCCGGGTCTACCCGCTGATGAGTGCGCACAATGGCGTCGCCGGCGTGCTCACAACCTCCACCGCGCTGCAGGCTGTGACCTGGATCGGTGCAGTCACGGCACTCTTCGGATCTCTGGTTGCCGTCGCGCAGTGGGACATCAAGCGCATCCTGGCGTACTCGACTGTCTCGCAGCTCGGCTACATGATGATGGGACTCGGCGTCGGCGGCGTTGCGGTCGGCATGTTCCACCTCATCACGCACGCGTTCTTCAAGGCGCTGCTCTTCCTCGGCGCGGGCTCGGTCATTCACGGCTGTTCCGGCGAACAGGACATTCGCAAGATGGGCGGAATCAGAAAGCTGATGCCCATTACCTTCGCGACCTACGGGATCGCAATGCTGGCGCTGTGCGGCTTTCCTCTGTTCTCCGGCTTCTGGAGCAAGGACGAGATTCTTCACGCGGCTCGCCACTGGAACATCTCGCAGCTGCCCTACTACATGGGAGCCTTCGCCGCCCTGCTCACTGCGTTCTACATGTCGCGGCAGGTGTTCTACGTCTTTGCCGGAGCCTCGCGCCTTACCCAGGAGAGCACGGACGCCTCGCACGCTGACCCGCATGCCCACGCGGCCGACCACCACCACGGCTCAGGCGCAATCCATGAGAGTCCCGCAGTGATGACTGTGCCGCTCGCTCTGCTTTCGGTGTTCGCCCTGCTGCTCGGCTTTTTTGGAACGCCGGCGTGGCCCTGGTTCCAATCCTTCCTCGAGGATTCGCCGCTCGCGGTCAACTTCGGCGCGTTCGGCGAGGGCGGCATTCTGCCGGTGATGCTGATCTCCTCACTCATCGTGTTTCTCGGCCTCGGCCTGGGCTGGTACTTCTATGGACGCAAGCCGATCGTCAGCGCCGAGGCTCCAGACAATTTCGGCAAGCTCTCTCCGGCCACGTTCACCGTGCTGGGGCATGCGTTCTACTTCGACGCACTATACGGCGCAACGTTTATCCGCCTCAATACGCTGCTTTCCAGGATCTCCGATTGGCTCGACCGCTGGGTCTGGAATGGTGCCGTCAAGACAATCACTTCCCTGGTATTTGGATTCGCTCACTTGGACAACTTCTTAGACACGCACGTAGTGAACTCCGGCTTTGATGAAGGATGCGAGAGCGTCTCGTTCAGCGGCCAGCTCCTGTCGCGACTGCAAGCCGGCCGCGTGCAGGGTTACCTCAAGATCGTCGCAGGCGCGCTCATCGTGTTCACCATCGTGCTGTTATGGAAGGCCAGGATATGACCCAGGACATCAACTCCTTTCCGTGGCTCACGATCCTGACCGCCGTGCCGTTGGTTGGCGCCCTTGCCGTTCTCGCACTGGGCAAGAACAAGACGCTGGTACGCTATACGGCGCTGGTGTTCAGCGCAATCTCCCTGCTCATCACGCTGGTTCTCTGGCACAGCTTCAATAGCGCCGCTGATGGCTTCCAGTTCCAGGAACTGCACGCCTGGATCCCATCCCTCAACGTAAGCTATCGCCTTGGCATCGACGGGCTCGGCCTCCTCATGCTGCTGCTCACCGCGATCGTCGTGCCCATTGGCATGCTCGCCTCCTGGCAGATCGAGCAGCGCGTTCCGCTGTACTTCGCCCTGGTTCTCACGCTTCAGACCTGTCTCGTCGGTACCTTCACGGCATTGAACTTCTTCCACTGGTTCATCTTCTGGGAACTAGCCCTGATCCCCGCATTTTTCCTCGTCAGACTTTGGGGCGGCTCCGGCAGCGCCAAGGCCGCGATGCAGTTTCTGGTCTACACCATGGTGGGCAGCGTGGCGATGCTGCTGTCCTTCCTCGCGATCTTTCTTTCGACCAACACATTTGATTTCTCCGAACTCGCAACCATGGGGCAAAACGGCACTCTGATGCCAGCGGTCGTCGCAAAGCTCGGCTGGCATCTGCTTACCCCGGAACATGTCGCTCTGGTCATCTTCTTCGGCGCCTTTCTCGGCTTCGCGGTAAAGGTTCCGCTGTTTCCCTTCCACACCTGGCTGCCCTCAACCTACTCCGAAGCGCCCAGCGGGACGACGATCCTGCTGACAGGTGCGATGTCCAAGATGGGCGTCTACGGTTTTCTCCGCATCCTGCTGCCCATCTTCAGCCCTGAGATGCAGAAGGTTCTGAACATCCTTCTGTGGCTCGCGGTCGCCACCGTCGTTCTCTCCGCCTACACCGCGCTCGCCCAGAAAGACCTCAAGCGCATCTTCGCCTACTCCTCCATCAATCATCTGGGATACTGCCTGCTGGCAATCTTCGCAGTGGCCAAGTTCACCGGCGGAGATGCAGCGCTCACCCCGGAAAAGTTTGCCGCGATGAACGGCGTCTTCCTGCAAATGTTCAACCACGGCCTCACCGCCGCAACGCTCTTCTGGTTTATCGCGATGCTCGAAAAGCGCACGGGCGGGATCCGCGGCCTGGATGACTTCGGCGGTCTACGCAAAGTCATCCCAGTCTTCACCGGCCTCATGGGAATCGCGCTCTTCTCATCCCTCGGTCTGCCCGGGCTGAACGGCTTCGTCGGTGAATTCCTGATCTTCAAAGGCTCATTCCCCCTGGTAACCTGGGCGACCTCCCTGTCCGTCATCGGCCTGCTGATTACAGCCATTTTCATCCTCGGAGTCATTCAGCGCGTCTTCTCCGGCCCACTCAAGGACCAGTGGGCACAGCTACCCGATCTCACCTTGGGCGAGCGCCTGACACTCGTGCCCGTGATTGGACTTATGTTCGTTTTGGGCCTGTATCCCCAACTCATTCTCGGCGTCGTCAACCATACCGCCATACAGATGGCAATCCATCTGCGGAACTTCTGATTATGCTTGCTTGGACGATCTACATTTCCTTTCTCGGAGCTCTGGCGCTCCTCCTGCTGCCAAGTCGTAGCGCGGCCCTGGTACGCATCCTCGCGCTTGTGACCACCCTGGTCACCTTTGCCATCACGCTGACCGCCTTCCTGCAGCATCGTTCGGGAGAGATGTTCACCGTCGTCGACTACCCGTGGATCTCCTCGATGGGCATCCACTTCAGCCTCAAGGCCGACGGCATCAGCTTAACCTTGCTCCTGCTTACCGGCGTCATCGGCGTCTGCGGCGTCCTCTTCTCGTGGAACATCGACCATCGCATCAAAGAGTTCTTCGCCTTCTACCTGATCCTGATTGGCGCTGTCTATGGCGTGTTTCTAAGTTTCGACCTGTTCCTGCTCTTCGTCTTCTACGAGATCGTAGTAATCCCCAAGTACTTCCTGATCGCCATCTGGGGTTCGACGCGCCGTGAGTACGCGGCCATGAAACTGGTCCTCTATTCTTTCATCGGCAGCGCCATGGTGCTGGTCGGCCTGATTGCCGCGTACGTAGTCTCCGGCTCCCGCAGCATGTCCCTCGGCGACCTCGCGGGATACCACTACTCGCCTCACTTCCAGATGTGGGCGTTTCCGCTGGTCTTCGTTGGCTTTGGGATTCTCGCCGGCCTCTGGCCCTTCCACACCTGGGCACCGACCGGCCACGTCGCCGCACCCACTGCCGCCTCTATGCTCCTCGCCGGCGTTGTGATGAAGCTGGGTGCGTACGGCTGCCTGCGCGTTGCCATGACGATGTTCCCCCTCGGCCTCGACCCCTGGGGCTTCCACGTTCTCGGCCTCGGCTCCTGGCGCGACGTCTTCGCCGTGCTCGCGGTCATCGGCATCCTCTACGGCGCGCTCGTCGCGCTGGTGCAAAAGGACTTCAAGTTCGTCATCGGCTACTCCAGCATAAGCCACATGGGCTTCATCCTGCTCGGCCTGATGACCCTCAATCAGATTGGGCTATCGGGCGCAGTAGTGCAGATGGTCTCCCACGGAATCCTCGCCGGCCTGCTGTTCGCTGTCGTCGGCCGCATGGTCTACTCGCGCACCCACACCCGCGATCTCACAGCGCTGGGCCCCATGCACCTCAACAAGCTGCTGCCCTTTGCCGCCTTCACCTTCGTCATTGCCGGTATGGCGAGCATGGGTCTACCCGGTTTCAGCGGATTCGCTGCGGAGTTGATGATCTTGATTGGGGTTTGGCATTCGTATCCGACGCTCATTCTCTTCGTCGGCATTGGACTCATCGCCGGGGTCGCCTACATCTGGCGAGCGATGCAACAGGCGTTCTTCTCGGGCGCAGCTCCTGCCACCGCCGCTCCTCCGGAACATCCCCTTCCCCCCATCACCTTCCCGGAAAAACTGGGCGCCGGAATTCTCATCTGCTCCAGCGTGATCGTCGGAACCTTCCCACAGGTTTTCCTTAACGTCATTCATCCAGCCTTGAACTCGCCGCTCTTCCAGGGCCTGCGTAAGGGAGGCTGGTAATGAGCGCGATCAACTACGGACAACTCCTCCAACTCGCATGGCCAGAGATCATCGTTACCATCGCTGCCCTGCTCGCCATCGCCGCCGACCTGCTCCTCCGCCGCTCCCCCTTGCGTCTCCGCTTTCTGGTGGCCACAACGATCGCCACCCTTGGCTGCATCGCGGCGATTTTCAAACTGCTGCCGGGCTCAAGCGAGGGCGCGCTTCTCGGTGGCGTGCTGCTCTCCAATCCCGCTACCCACCTCGTTCAGATCGCGCTGCTGGTCATCGCCATCCTCACGCTCTTCCTCTCGGTGGACTCCACCTTCACCGATCATGTAGGCGAATTTGTTCTTCTCATCCTGCTCGCGACGACTGGCATGATGTTTCTCGTCGCCTCGCAGGACCTCCTCGTCATCTTCATCTCGCTCGAGTTGCTGAGCCTGTCGGTCTACATTCTCGCCGGGTTCGACAAGCGTAGCCCCCGCTCCTCCGAAGCTGCTCTCAAATACTTCCTCTTCGGCGGTATGTCCGCAGCGTTCATGCTGTTTGGCTTCAGCCTGCTCTACGGCTTCTCGAACTCCACAAACCTCCTCCAGATCGCAAACGCAATCCATACGACGCCACTCAGCCCCCTCGTGATCCTTGCGATCGTTACGACCGTCATCGGCTTCGGATTCAAGATAGCCGCCGCGCCCTTCCACTTCTGGGCTCCGGACGTCTACCAGGGAGCACCCACTCCGAGCGCCGCCTTCATCGCGTCCGGCTCCAAGGTCGCGAGCTTCTTCATCTTCTTCCAGGTTCTGGTGTTAGGCTTTGCGGGCGCCGAGGGTAGCGCGACGTTGCACCACTTCCAAAGCGGATGGGTGCCAGTGATCGTGACCGTCGCCGTCGCGTCCATGCTTCTCGGAAACCTGGTCGCGATCACCCAGACCAGTCTGCGCCGTTTGCTCGCCTACTCGGCCGTCGCCCACGCAGGCTATATGCTGCTCGCCTTCGTGGCCCACTCGGAGCAAAGCCTCGCAGCGCTCTTGTACTACGTCGCGACGTACGCGCTCGCCACCCTTGGAATCTTCGGCATCCTCACCGTCACAGAAAAGCAACTTGGCAGCGACAAGATCTCGGACCTCGCTGGCCTGAGCCGGCGGGCGCCGTTCCTCTCTGCGTGCCTCTTCATTTTCGTGCTCTCGCTCGCTGGCATTCCTCCGCTCTCCGGGTTCTTCGCGAAGTTCCTTCTGTTCACCTCGGTGCTGGCCGTAAGCGCAGGTTCGAAGCTGCTGATCTGGCTCATCATCTTCGCGATCGGCATGAGCGCGGTATCCCTCTTCTACTATCTCCGGGTCCTCAAGAGCGCGTTTGTCGCCGATCCCCCAGCCGATGCCGCGGAAGTTCGGTCACCCGTCCTGCTGCAGTTCGTTGTTGGATTGCTCGCAGCAGGCGTGATCGCCCTGGGATGCGCCCCGGACCTGATCCTGAACCAGATCCTGAACGTGATTCACGCCTCAGGTCTCTGATGTGCCACCCGCCCCCTGATTTCAACCAGACGATTATTACCCAAACCTAAGTGTGACGAGGTATCCCCTGTCAAATGCCCTGAGGGCATCTCAGACCTGCTCGAGGCATTGAATCAGACTTCGTACATCTTCAGCGTCCACGATATAACGAGACCCAAACGACGCCCTTTCACCCGAACTCCCCATAGCCACCGCCGGCTGCTCCACCCTGCGACGCAGCGATCCGTGAAAGTGTCTAGCCTGGGTTGCGCGCGCCAACGACGCAGCATTCCCCAGCCGCAATCCTCCCCCAACCGCAATGTCGATCCGACTCCCCGCCAGCCGAACCAACTCGGCCAGCGCCGCGGACCCCGCGACAACATCCGGCTGGCCGCCCGAGGTTAGAAGCCGATCCGCTCCCGTCGCGATCACGTCTTCGAGCGCCTCCGGCAGCGATGCGGTCGCATCGAAGGCCCGATGAAAGGTGACCTTCAGCGGTCGTGCCAATTGCACCAGTGCGCGCGTTGCTGCAACGTCGACCCGCCCATCCGCCCGCAAAATACCGACAACGACGCCCGCTGCCCCAAGCTCTTTGATATGCAGAATGTCTCGCCGCATGACGTCGATCTCGGACTCCGAGTACACAAAGTTACCACCGCGTGGCCGCACGAGCACATGCACGGGAAGTCCGCTCCGCTCCACCGCCTCCAGAATCAGTCCGTGGCTCGGAGTAATTCCACCCTCGCGGAGCCCGGAGCATAATTCGATCCGGTGCGCTCCGCCCGCTCTCGCCGCCAGACACGCGTCGATCGTCTCAGCGCAGAGCTCAAAGTTCATCTCTTGCATCGGCCTGTCCTGCCTCCGGCATCAACAGAAAGAGCGCTCATCTTGCGCCCCTTCAAAGACTCGATTGTACCGACCCCGCATGCAAAATCACTCATTTGCCGGCGAACAGCCCAACAGCGCCCTCGCCCGCCTGGCGATCCCAGCCAGGCTCCCCTGACCTATATTCCGTGTGGTATCGTCACTCTAACTGAGCATATCGACACCAAACAATCACATCAGGCTAAAGCGTTCTCGCTTCGAAAACGCTCACCAAGACCTAGCCGGCTAGCGGATACGCATCAGGCATTCGATCATCACGTCCTCAGCGGACAAGCTACAGGAGACACGCATGGCAGTTGGAACCACCGGGGATGCAGGCACGTCGATTCGCAATGAAGCATCGGGAAGCTACGTCCTGCCGATGGTTTTGATGGTGGCCCTCTACTTCAGCATCGGCTTCATCACCGCGCTCAACGACATCCTGATTCCCCACTTCAAGGATCTCTTCCATCTCACCAACGTTCTCGCGCTCCTGGTCGACCTGTGTTTCTTCGGCGCCTATTTTGTGATGTCCCTCCCGTCAGGCTGGATCGTCGGTCACATAGGCTACAAGGCCAGTATCACGGCTGCGCTTTCCACGATGGGCTGCGGCCTTCTGCTCTTCGTTCCTGCCTCCATCGTGATCTCCTACCCCATCTTTCTCTTCGCTCTGTTCGTCGTGGGCAGCGGACTCGCCTTATTACAAGTCGCGATCAATCCGTATGTTGGAGCGCTGGGCAAGCCCGAAACCGCATCGTCGCGCCTCAATCTCTGCGGCGGCCTCAACTCTCTCGCCACCACCATTGCTCCCAAGGTCGGTGCGGCATTCATCTTCATCGCCGCCGGCGCAACCACCGCGCAGCTGGCCCGATCCGTTCGACTCCCCTACGTCATCCTCGCGGCATTCACCTTCCTCATCGCGATCATCACGCGCTTTGTCCATCTTCCTGAACTCATCGAGAAGTCGTCTGCAACTTCTTCGAGCGAAGGCAGCGCCTGGCAGTTCACCCATCTGCGTCTCGGAGCCGCGGCAATCTTCGCCTACGTGGGCGTCGAGGTCGCCATCGGCAGCATACTGATCAACTTTCTCGGCCAACCCTCTATGGGCAGTCTCTCGCACATCGTTGCCGCAGGCTATGTGTCGCTGTATTGGGGAGGCGCCATGGTCGGCCGCTTCATCGGCTCCTTCGCACTCATCTATATTCGCGCCCAGCGAGCGCTCGCTGCGGTCACTATCTCGGCCGTCATTCTGGTCAGCATCACCGTCTTCGGTCACGGCCACGCTGCGATGTGGGCGATCGTTGCGTGCGGCCTTTTCAACTCCGTGATGTGGCCGTGCATCTTCCCGCTCTCACTGCGAGGTCTCGGCACGTTCACCAGCCAGGGTTCCGGCATCCTCGTCATGATGGTCGTTGGCGGCGCCGTCATTCCAGAGCTGCAAGGACTCCTCGCCGACAAGTTCGGCTACCAGCACAGCTTCCTCATCGTCCTGCTCTGCTACGCCTACCTGGTATACTTCGCGCTCAGCGGCTACAAAGTCCGCCAACCCCGCTTCGATTCCCTGCCCAACTACGTCCCGCCGGTCGAGATCTAACCGCCCTAAAGTTTTGCCCCAGACTGTTGCGAAGCTTTAGGGACCAGGTACGTAGGATGATCGTCCGCACTCAGCGACACATTTGGCCCACCGTCAAGATCCATCACCGTGACAACGTTGTTGCCGGAGTGCAGCCAAGCGCCCGGCAGAAACAGGCTGCCCATCGGCCCGATATTCCAGAATCTTCCCAGCAGATGGCCATTGACCCACACCACACCTTTACCCAGCGAAGAAGTGTTCAGATAAGTGTCTCCAGGAGCGCTCACCGGCAACATGCCCCGATAGAAGCAGGGCCCAGCGCACGCCTGCTCGCGATAACTATCTGTCGGCGGCTGATCGAGCGGCAGCGGCACAATCTCCCAACCGCGCAGCACACGACCGTCCAGCCGAACGTCGCCCACAATCCCTGCGCGCTCTCCACGGATCTTCGTCGTGAAATTGATGCGACCCGAGTTCTCCACCAGGACATCGAGCCGCTGGCCCGCATGAGCTGCAATGCGAAGTTGCGTTTGCCCAAGCCGACGATCGATCGTTCCCTGGAGTTCGCCGTCCACATACACACGCGCATAGCTACGCACCGCATCTATCTGTAGCAGCCCAGCCTGTGGCAACCCAGAACCGCTCTCAGAATTTCCGTCGCTTGCCTCAAGCTTCGTGCGGTAGAGAATGTATCCGTACGCCTGGTCCACCTCCTCCATCGAACGCGGCGTATCCGCATGGATAGCAGCCGGCAGGTTCACCCAGAGCGATCGCGATTCCTTCAACTGCCACACCGGCAGCGTCATCATCAGCGGCGAGTCGGGCACTGGCGGGAGAACACGATGCGTAGCTTCTGCGATCAGGCTGCGCATCGCAAAATACTTCGCCCGCGGCCTTCCCGCTTCATCGATCGGCGCATCGTAGTCGTAGCTCGACACGTCTGGCTGATAGCTGCCCCCATCTGAGTTCGCGCCATTCATCCAGCCAAAACTTGTGCCGCCCTCGATCATGTAAAGGCTGATCGAATATCCCTTCTCGATCGCCTCACGAATCTCGGCCTCCTGCACCGCAGCATCGGTAACCTGGTGCTTCTCGCCCCAGTGATCGAACCAGCCATCCCAATATTCGGCGATGAACACAGGCGCATCCGGTTGGAACGCCTGCAGCAGCGGCACTTCGTGCGGCAGATCGCCGGTGCCAAAGTCAATCGCAGCAAGCAATCCTGGAATCGAGCCCTGAGGAAGCTCCTCTCCTCCATCCGCGGTATACAACATCGATTCCCCGAAGCCAGCATCTCGCACCATCTGCAAAACCTGCTGCAGATATTCTTGCCGGTCTTCCTTCACGTTGAAGGATCCATACTCATTCTCAACTTGCACCGCGATGATCGGCCCACCCCGACTGGCTTGCAGTGGCGCAAGTTCCTGCCCAAGCCGCAACAACCATCGCCGCGCCGCAGCAAGATACTCTGGCTGCGAGCTCCGCAGCAGCACCGCAGGCGTTGTCGAATCCGCGGGCTTACCGTCCTTCAACAGCCACGCCGGGTAGCCGCCAAGATCCCACTCAGCACACACATATGGCCCTGGTCGCAGCACTACATACAAGCCTTCTCGCTGTGCCTCGCGAACAAATTCAGCCACATCATTCTGCCCGCTGAAATCAAAGTCGCCCGGCCGCCTCTCGTGCAAATTCCAGAACACGTACACGGTCACGGTATTGAGCCCCATCCCCCGCACCTTGCGCAGACGATCGCTCCAGTCCGCGCGAGGCACGCGCGCATATTCAATCTCGCCGGAGAGAATCTGAAACGGCTTGCCGTTCAGCACCAACTGCTTCCCCTCAACGTGCAATGGTGTCGTCGCAATAGCATCAGAAGTGCGGCCGCCCATCTGGGCGAGGCACGAGCAGGCAATGGCTCCGATCCACAGAAAACTTGCGGCCCGCAACGGGCACCACCGACCAAAATACCGATGCGTCCCTGCCACCATGTATTTCAAGTTCTGCGCCCCCCAGGATCAATGTCTGCTCCGCGATTCTATCGGAGCAATCCGCCTGGGTCTCTCCTGCTTAGACGACCCCGCCATCAGCGGCCCCACCGATCACTTCGGCCCCAAACGGCCGATTCTGCCGGTTGGTTCCCCCCGATTCGCCTAGAAATTTGCTCCGATTACACCCAAATAACGCGATTCCCCCTCTTGTAAGCAGTTTTTTTGCCTTTTCCCCAATTTCTTTCTTGCAAACCACATCGAGACAAGGTAGATTTCACTAAATCGTCACACTTTTGAGCAACTCGGCCCCATTTGAACAAAATAGTGTTCGAAGCACCCTAGAGCAGCAGTTTGAGTCACCAGCCATTAACTCATATATGACGTATCGCACAAGGTTCGCACCAAGGCTTCAAGAGAGAGCAGACATGACACGCGAATTTGCATTGCATAAGGAGATCCCAGTGAAGCTGAAAAGACTTTCAACGTTAATGATGGTAATCGCCATCTGTTTGGGCACGCTCGTATTCGGAGCGTCATCGCCTGCGTGGGCCCAGCAAGCCGCTGGCTCAATTACCGGTACCGTCGTTGACCCGAGCGGCTCCGCGATTCCGAATGCAACCGTCACCGTTCGCGATGTTGACCGCGGCACAGTCTGGACCACCAAAACCAGCAGCGCCGGTCTCTATAACTTCCCCCAAATCCCCCAGGGCAACGTTGTCGTCAGCGTCGAGGCTTCCGGCTTCAGCAAAACTGTTCGCAACGCCTTCGTGCTCTCCGTCAATCAGGTCGCTGAGATTGACTTCAAGATGCAGCTCGGCGCGCTCAACTCAGTCGTTGATGTGACCGCAGCTCCTCCCCTCCTCCAGACCGTGTCCACCGAGGTGAGCACAGTCCTCGACGCCAACACCGTCGGAAATCTCCCGATGGCCTCGCGCGACATCAACCAGCTGACCCTACTGGTTCCGGGCGCAATCAGCCCCAACATCTTCGCCTTCCAATCCTCGCAGAACACCTTCGGCACAGGTCGTCCGTATGTGAACGGCGCCCGTGAG
Source organism: uncultured Acidobacteriaceae bacterium (assembly GCA_963821165.1). GTDB lineage: Bacteria > Acidobacteriota > Terriglobia > Terriglobales > Acidobacteriaceae > Granulicella. The sequence goes on along the minus strand of CAWGCQ010000005.1, from coordinate 55,577 downwards.
CAGGACAACAACGCCAGCCTCGACGGCATGGACATCAACCAGCCCGACAACAACGATGCGGCGTATGTTGCCGCCCCGGATGCCATCGGAAACTTCCAGGTCATCACCAGCAATGCGCCGGCCGACTACGGCAACTACATCGGCGGTGTCATCGTCGAGACAACCAAGTCCGGCACCAACCGCTTCCATGGAACGGTGTACGAGTACTTCCGCAACACCGATCTCAATGCCAATTCCTGGCAGAACAAGGCCCAGGCCTTCCTCCTGATCCCCGACACAAACGGTGATGGCGGCTACTACACTGGACCAGCGAATGCTCGCCCGGTTCTGCAGTGGAACAACTTTGGCGCCGCCGTGGGTGGACCAATCATCAAAGACAAGCTGTTCTTCTTCGCGGACGAGATGAACGAGATTAACAACACCCCCAGAACAGCACAAAATAATTCAGTCATTCCATCGGCCTTTCTTACCGGCGACATGAGCACCCTTTGTACCAGCCAGGGCGCGACGTTTGTCGACGGCATCTGCTCCAACCCGGCCCTGCAACTCTACAGCCCCGTCTATCTCACTGGCCCGCTCGCCGGGCAGGTTGCCCCTGTCGGTTCCCGTCAGCCCTTCCTCAACAACCAGGTTCCCATCAACAGCAAAGTAGCGGAATCGATGGTCTCGTCTTCGCTCTTCACGCAGCAGTTCGAGCAGCCGACCTATTACCAAAGCGGTTATGTGCACAGCTATCAGGGTGATCTCAAGATCGACTGGCAAGCCAATCCCAACGATCACATCATGGGCCGTTACACCCAGGCGTACACCATCAACACCACCAGCAATGGAACCAACGTCCTGACGCCGAATCTTACGCGTGAATATCCCCTCAAGAACTTCGTCGCCAACTGGGATCACATGTTCACCCCATCGCTGGTAAATGAAGCTCGTGCAGGTATGCAAATCTTCCCCGCCAACGATCAGATCTACACCAATGCCACCAACCAGAACCTGCCTGAGGTGTTTGGGCTCCCCGGCGTCTCGGGAACCATCCTGCCTTCGATGAGTTTTGGCTATGGCACCGTGGGTAGTGCCAACGGCGTCGAAATCTTTCACGACACCACCATCGAAGCGGAGGATTCGCTTAGCTGGACGCATGGCAAGCACTCCATTCACGGCGGGTTCGAGTACTACCACTACATCATGAACGACATCTATGCCGGCAACCAGGGCGCTTCCGGTTCGTTCACCTTCACCGGCCAATACACCGGCAACGGACTCGTCCCGGGCACGCAGACGGCCATCTCCGGCAGCGCGTTCGCCGACTACCTGCTCGGCCTGCCCCAGAATGTTCAGCAGGGTGAACCCTTCAACTTCCACCTCCGCAATAGCCTCTTCGCAGCATTCGTGCAGGACAATTACACGGTTTCCCCCGCCCTCACCCTCAACCTCGGTCTCCGCTACGAACTCACAACCCCTCGCGGCGACAAAGATGCCAGCAATAACGTCAACTTCGATCTCCTCACTGGAACTCCGCAGATCGGAACCAACTACAAGACCTACACCGGCATCACGAACTTCCAGCCGCGCATTGGCTTTGCGTGGCAGCCGAGCTGGATCCCGCGCTTCGTAGTTCGTGGCGCGTACGATATCTCCACCTACATGGAAGGCAACGGCGTCAACAACATGGCGGTCGTCAATCCTCCCAATGTCGAACTGCATAGCGAGACCAACATGACAGGCGCCGGGCTCAACTATCCGGCAACCACGCTGGATGAAGGCTACCTGCCCTTCGAATCGGCCGCCTGCACTCCGGCACTCCTGCAGGAATTTGCACCCGAGTGCTTTGCCAGTGGACAGGTGCACGCTACCAATCCGAATCTGCGTCCCGCGGTTGATCAGCAATTCAGCCTCGCCGTTCAGCAGCAGTTTGCCGCAAACTCGTCCATCACCATCGGCTGGGTCGGTAACAAGGACGACCACATGTCCGACATCTACCTCTACAACCAGAAGCAGATCAACTCCGCCGGCCAGGTGATTCCCGGTCCGTACATGCAGCCCATCGTGAACGCAGGAGCTCAGGCGCGTTACAACGCGTCCGACGGCATCTCCCGCTACAACGCGTTGGAGATGATGTTCTCTCAGAAGAATTTCCACGGTCTGGACTTCACGGCCAGCTACACCTGGTCGAAGTGCATGGCCAACTCCCTCGGTTACTTCGGATCCTATGGTGATGAAGAAGGTGCCGGCGAATCGCAAACGCAAGCCACCCAAAACTTCTTCCAGAACGAGTACGATCCAAAGGCTGACTACGGTCGTTGCACCATCGACGTCGCTCAGTACTTCGTAGCCTACGGCGTGTATGACTTGCCCTTCGGCCGCGGAAAGCTGATCGGCAACAACGTCAGCCGGCCCGTCAACGCAGTCATCGGCGGTTGGAAGATTGCTGGCGACATAACCATGCATTCCGGCTTCGGCATCACTCCTTTCGCCGGTCAATACGCCGGTGACCAGAATCCGAACTCTGCATCCACCCTCACCGGTTCCTATCAACCGCGCCCCAATTGCGTGCAAGGCATCGCAGCCAATCAACCCATGCAGACCGTGCAGATCGGCGGAAGCATTGGCAGAACCAATCTCAACCCTGGATCCGTAACTGAAGTTGCCGACGTAGCCGATGGTGGCACGTTCGGAAACTGCCAGAACGGCGCCCTCCGTGGACCCGGCCTCAAGACCGGGGATCTCAACATCACCAAGACAGTCAACTTCACCGACACGTTCAACGCCGCTTTCTCCGCACAGTTCATCAACCTGACCAACACGCCGATCTTCAGCGTGCCGGCCAGCTGGTGGGGTCAGTACAGCTCGTGCGCGGCCTGCAACGGCGTTCGCACCACCGGCCCACTCGGCGGCGGATCGGGTACGACGGGACTCTTCGGCCTCGTAGATGGATCGAACCCTGGACGACAGGTTGAGTTCGCTCTCAGACTCAGCTTCTGACCAACAACCCAACCACAAATGCCACCCCACACCGGGGTGGCATTTGTACTTAACCCCAACGACAATTCTCTTCGAGTACATTTGGATGATTGAGGTTTCAATGAAGAATATGGTTTACGCATTATTCGTTGCCAGCTGCACGGGCCTGATCCAACCTGCACACGCGCAGAAAACTGAGTTCTGGATGAGCAACGGCGCCACCTCCGTAGCCTCCTTCATGGCGCACAAAGATAAGATCGACATCATCTCTCCCACCTGGTACCAGATCGATCAGAACGGCTTCGTGAGTGGAGAGCCGCAGCCCGTTGTCCTGAAGGCCGCCAAAGATGCTCACCTCACCATCATTCCGCTCTTCGCGCTCTTCAATCACGAGAAGGCGCACGCGCTCTTCAACGATCCCAAAGCGCAGGACGCGATGATCGCTTCCCTCCTTCGCGAGTGCAAAGAGAACGGCTACGACGGCGTCAATCTCGATATCGAAGACGTGATGTGGACTGATCGCGACGGCCTCTCCGCATTGGTTCAGAAGACCGCCGATGCTCTGCACAAGGAACACCTGCAGGTTCAGATTGACGTTGTTCCCAACGCGCCCGGACATGCAGGCGAAACGGCCTTCAGCACCTGGATGTTTCAGGAGTGGCGCGGAGCCTACGACCTGAAAGCTCTCGCCAACGCAGTCGACCTCATCTGCCTGATGACCTACGACCAGAACACGCGCTGGACGGTTCCCGGCCCCGTCGATGGCTGGGTGTGGACGAATCAGAACCTCGACTACGCGCTCCAGTTCGTGCCCAAGAGCAAGCTCTCTCTCGGCATCGCGCTCTACGGCTATCACTGGTACACCGGCGAGCCTGGCTACGACGGCAAGGACAGAACGCCTCACCCCACCGCAGACTACATTTCCTACGCCAACACGATCTATCTCCGTGACACCTACGGCGGCAAGACCCAGTGGGATGACGAAGAACACACTCCCTGGTTCTTCATCAACCGCGATCAAATGCGCGAGTGGTTCTTCTACACCGACAAGCGCGCCTTCATGGATCGCTACGATCTCGCAAAGAAGTCCGGCCTGCAAGGTGTCTGCGCGTGGGTCCTCGGCGAAGAAGATCCAGCAATATGGGACGCGATCCCAGCCAAACGCTAACTAGGCATCACGAAAAGCCCTCTCGCATGAGAGGGCCTTGGTTCACACACACTTCGCGAACTACTCCACCAACCGTCCGCGGAAGATCGTCCCAGTGTGATCGCCGGCCTCATCGAACACGTTGAAGTTCGCAGGCGTACCGGGAGTCATCGTCGATAGCTGCGTCATGCCCATCATCCGCGCGGGATTCCGCGATGCCAGCCGAACGGCCGCGCCGAGCGACGTCCCGGTAAACTTCTGCACGTTCGCAACCGCCTGGTCCATCGTCAACACGCTACCAGCCAGCGTCTCGCCAGACAGGCACACACCGTCCTTCACAACCACCTCGAAATCTCCCAGCGTGTACGTTCCATCCGGCACACCTGTTGCCGACATGCCGTCCGTCACCAGGATCCCCCGCTCTTCCCCCTTCATCTTCAGCCACAGCCGAATGATCGCGGGATGCACATGCACGCCGTCACAGATGGCCTCGGCGAAGATATCAGAGCGATCCAAAACTGTGCCAACAATTCCCGGCTCGCGATGATCCAGCGGCCGCATCGCATTGAACAAATGCGTCGAACTCTTCGCTCCCGCAGCGATCGCCGCCAGCGTCTCCTCCCCTGTCGCCGTGCTGTGTCCCATGCTCACGCGAACACCCTTCGACGTCGCGTGCTGAATCAACTCGAGAGCATGCGGCAACTCCGGCGCCATCGTCATCAAGCGAATGTGTCCCCGCGCGGCGGCCTGCAAGCGATCGAATAGCTCAATGCTCGGCTCACGAATGCTGACTTCAGGATGCACACCACGTTTTCCGTGCGACACAAACGGCCCTTCCAGATGAATCCCCATCGGGACAGCAACCGGCCCGCCGGATGCACTCTTGCTGGGACGCTCGATTGCATTGGCCAAACGATCCAGCGACTTGAGCGTTAGATCCAATGGCGCCGTCACGGTCGTCGGTAAGTAATGGGCAACCCCACGCGTGATCAGAAACCGTCCTACCTCCGCAATGCCGGCTGGGTCCGCCGCCATAAAGTCGAACGACCGCGCTCCATGTACGTGAATGTCGAAGAACGTTGCCGTCAGAGTTTCCGTCGATCCGTTCGCATCTCCCGCCTCGATGCGAACAATCTGGCCGTCCTCCACCGATACCACCGGGTATTCAATCTCTTCCGTGTCGGTGATCAATCTTCGTGCAGTAATTGTCGTCAGCATCGATTTCCATTCTTCTAAATACTTGCCCTGCTCAAGCCCGGTCAATCGCTTCGTATCAGACGATCTACAACAACGTCGTACTGCACTGTGCTATCACGAAGTTACGCTCGCATCCTGTGATACACGTTGCCAATGTGCCCTCGACGGCACATCGGAACTACCATCTTTTACAGCACGCAGAAGGGCCGTCGCAGCTTCCCGCACGGTCGCCGCGAATAAAAGTTCTTGCCCACACCAGCTAGAGTGTGTTCTTGTAGTACACGATAGCTCAGAACTTTGCGCACTTCAATAGAAAACAATCACTTTTGCCGAGAAATGTTCGCTTACATGATCGTTCCCATCCGACCGAACTCCCCCTCCCGCCGCCTCCGGTCCCGTCTAGCGGCGGCCCCGGTCCTCTGCGTGATTTTCGTCTGGACCCTCATCATCTCCGCACAATCTGTTACCCCTGCCACTCCCCTGCTGTCTCCTCAGCCAAAGGAACTTCAACCCGGCACCTTAGTCTCCGTGCATATCGCCTCGGTGCTCGTCCCCGGCAACAATCCCGACGACCAGTTCGCCGCGCGCAACCTCACCCCATCGCTGACCCAAAGCGGCCTTCGCGTAGCCCCAGCCATCAACGCCGCCGACACCACCGCCGACCTCACCATCACCCTCCTCCGCGCCGACAGCCCCCAGGCCCGCCACCTTCTCTCCACCACCCACCTCGCCTTCGACCCACCCATGCACGACGAAGGCTACATCCTCATCTCGCAAAAGACCCCCACCGGCGCGACCGTCAGCATCATCGGCCAGACCTCCGCAGGCGTTTTCTACGGCGTGCAAACCCTCAAGCAATTAATCGTGCCCTCCGCAACCAGCACGCAAATCTGGACTGCCACCATCCGCGACTGGCCCTCCATGAAATATCGCGGCGAGCACGACGATCTCTCCCGCGGCCCCTTCCCCACGCTCGCCTTCCAGAAGCATCAGCTTGAAGTCTTCGCTGCCCACAAGATCAATCTCTATTCGCCCTACTTTGAGAACAACCTCGAGTACTCAGGCGATCTAGTCGCCGCGCCTCCCGGCGGCGCCCTCACGCGCGACCAGGCCAGGCAGATCGTAGCCTACGCCACACCGCTCCACATCATGATCGTTCCCGAGCAGGAAGCCTTCGGCCACGTCCACCACGTTCTCCTCAACGAGAAGTACGCCGACGTAGCCGAGACGCCGCACGGCAACGTTATCGCACCCGGCCAGCCCGGCTCGCTGCCCCTCATCGTCAGCTGGTTCACCCAGATCGCCGCCGACTTCCCCAGCCCCTTCCTGCACATCGGTGCCGACGAAACCTTCGACCTCGGCACCGGCCGCACCAAGCCCGACGTCGACCAGCGCGGCCTCGGTCCCGTCTACACCGACTTCCTCTCCTCCATCCACACCGCCCTCGCACCCCTTCATCGCCGCCTCATCTTCTGGGGCGATATCGGCGACTCCGACCCATCCGCCATTCCCGGCATCCCCAAAGACATGATCGCCGTCCCCTGGATCTACTGGCACGAAGACAGCTACGACAAGGACATTCTTCCCTTCAAGAAGCAAGGCCTCGAGACCTGGGTTGCACCCGGCGACGCCAACTGGAACGAAGTCTACCCCGTCGAAAAAACCGCACTCGACAATATCTCCGGCTTCGTAGCCGCCGGCCAGCGTCTCGGCAGCACCGGCGTCCTCCAAACCGTGTGGAACGATGACGGCGAAGGCCTCTACAACGAAGACTGGTTTGGCACGCTCTTCGGCGCCGCCGCCGGCTGGCAGTCCGGCAAAGCCGACGCCGCGTCCTACGAAGCCTCCTTCGGCCCCATCTTCTATGGCGACCAGACCGGCCGCATCAACCAGGCACAGGCCGAGATCATGGCCGCAGAAGATCTCATCGACGTCAGCGATCGCACCTTCTGGCTCGACCCCTGGAGCCCCGCCGGCATCGCCAAGGCTGACAAGCTCCGCGCCAACATCCCCGCCGCGCGCCTCCACGCCGAGAACGCAATCGAGCTCATCGAAACCGCGCTCGCCACCGACCCCTCTCTACGCGAAAAAGATGCTCTCCGCGCCATGGAGCTAGGCGCCCGCCGCATCGACTTCATCGGCCTCAAATTCCAGCTCTCAGACGAGATGCGCGATCTCTACGCACAGGCCTACGCCCAGCAGCAAGACAAATCAAAAAACTCCGCCACCGCCAACCTGCTCTACAGCATCAGCAGCATGAACGGCCGCTGCCAGGACATGCGTGACAGCTTCTCGCTGCTCAAGAACCTCTATCGCGAAAGCTGGCTCGCCGAGAATCGTCCCTACTGGATCGACAACGTGCTCGTTCGCTACGATCTGCAAACGCAGCTGTGGCAGAAGCGCGGCGAAGACATCAACACCCTCATCGACAACTTCTACGCAACCCACACCCTTCCGCCCGCAGCCCAGGCTGGGATCCCGCCACCCGCCACTCCATCCACTCCCAACTAGTGGGTGCCCCAGGTCTCGCCTTTGAGACCTGGGTTTTCGTCTACGCGAGCACCACTTCAATCCCTCGCGCCGTCAGCTCTTCATGGATCGACTTCGGCAGATCCGAATCTGTAACCAGAACATGGATCGCCGATATGGGGCAGATGAGTGCAGGACTCACCTGCCCCATCTTCTTGCTATCTGCCACCACGATCACCTGCTTCGCGTTCCGAATGAACGCCAGCGACACCGCAGCCTCTTCCGACTCCAGCGTCGTGATTCCCCGCTCCATATCGAACCCCGTGATGCTGATAAACGCCTTGTCCAGATAAACATCGCGCAGAAAATTCAAAGCCGGCTGCCCCGCCAGGGCGAATGTCCACGCCCACGCCAGCGTCCCGCCCGTAAGCATCGTCTTGATCGCCGGCTGATTGCAAAGCTCCATCCCGATATTCACCGCATTCGTGATCACCGAAATCCCCCGCCGATGCCGCAGCGACCGCCCAATCTGCGTAGTAGTAGTTCCCGCCGTCAGCCCAATCGTCTCGTGCTCGCCAATCAGCTCGCTCGCCGCCACGCCAATCCGCCGCTTCGCGTCCGCCGACCGCAACTCTCTGGCCTGAAATGAAGTATCGTGCCGAAACGGCTCATACAACAGCGGTTCCACCAGCGTCGCGCCGCCATGCGTGCGCAACACCAGCCCCCGTTTTTCCAGCCGCGCCAGGTCTCGCCGAATGCTCGGAGCCGACGTCCCCACCTGGTCCACCAGCTCCTGAACAGAGATGTCCCCCGCCCGAAGCAGGGCCTTCATAATGCGGTCGCCGCGCACATCAGTCTTTGTAGACATACCCAATCGAATCTAGCTGAGTCTAGCGCCGCAATGCTCAAAGTTAGCGAAATATTTTTCTTGCAGCTTCCTGAAACGTACCCTATTCTGATCGTATAGAGCTTAAATGATCATTTTCAAAGAGGAACGCCACTCCGTGCCCACATCTCCCAAACCCGCTCCCTTCGCTCACTGGATGCTGCGCGAAATATTCGAACAACCCTCTACCCTCTCCGCGACGGTAGACCGATATGTCGATGGAGACCAGCTCTGTGGCGAAACCTGCGCGCCCATTCTCGAGTGGCTCAAGCACGTGCACAACAAGATCGTGATCGCGGCGAGCGGCTCCAGCCGCCACGCCGGCCAGCTCGCCGAGCTCGTCATCGAAGACCTCAGCGGCATCCCCGTCGACGTCGAGTACGCCAGCGAATATTCCTACCGCTCCGAGAAGGCCCTCACCAACACCGCCGTCATGGTCATCTCGCAGTCCGGCGAAACCGCCGACACCCTCGCAGCTCTCCGCAAGGCCAACGCCATCGGCAACGAAACCCTCGCCATCACCAACGTCGACGAATCCACCATGGAGCGCGAAGCCACCGTCGCCTTCCCCACCGTCGCCGGTCGCGAGCGCGCCATCCCCGCCACCAAGAGCTTCACCGCGCAGCTCCTCAATCTCTATCTCCTCGCCCTCATGGCCGCTGTCTCGCGCGACACCATGGACGCCGCCGAGCTCAAGCAGCGTCTTGCCGAAGTCGCCACCCTCCCCGCCCAGATCGAAGCCCAGCTCCGCGGCTGGGAAGAAGCCATGCACCGCGTCGCCTACCAGTACCGCGAAGCCAAGAACTTCCTCTTCCTCGGCCGTGGCATTCATTACCCCATCGCCCGCGAAGGCGCCCTCAAGCTAAAAGAGTCCGCCTATCTCCACGCCGAAGGCTATCCCAGCGGCGAGCTAAAGCACGGCCCCAACGCGCTAGTCGCCGAAGGCACGCCGCTCGTCATGATCGCGACCGTCGACCACTCCGATCCCGACTCCGTTCAGCGCTACGACAAGGTAGTCCAGCTCATGCGCGACATGCGCGAGCAGCACGCCAGCATCCTCGCCATCGCCAACACCGGCGACGAAACCGTAGCCGCCATCGCCGACCACACCGTCTACGTCGTCGAGATGCGCGAACCTCTCCTCGCAATCTGTGAGACGATTCCCTTGCAGCTTCTTTCCTACTGGATGGCCATCAACAACGGCATTGACGTCGACCATCCGCGTAACCTGACCAAGGCCGTACTCGCAGAGTAATCTTAGTCATGAACTTGGGTGCCCCAGGTCTCGCTTTTGAGACCTGGGAGTCCACAAAATTCGATGGCCTCGGCACCAGGAGCAACACATCGCATGGCGTTCTACCTTGCCCTCGATATCGGCGGCACCAAGACCGATTACCTCCTAGCCGACGAAACTCGCGAGCTCGCGCGCGTGCGCACCAGCACCATCAAGCGCATGCGCACCGACGCATCCACCGCCGCCGCCAATCTCGACCACGCCCTCGCTCAACTCACCGCCCTCTCTGGCGTCTCGCCGCAAGACATCTCACGCACCTGCATCGGCACCGCCGGAGAAACCGTTCCACTCGTCACCGACTGGCTCCGCGAAGCCTTCGCCGCCCGCGTCTCCGGCGAGCTCATCCTCCTCGGCGATGTCGAGATCGCGCTCGACGCAGCCTTCCACGGCGGCATCGGCGTCCTCGCCATGGCCGGCACCGGCTCCAACGTAGCCGGCCGCATGCCCGACGGCACCCTCATCACCGCCGGCGGCTGGGGCCCCGAGCTCGCCGACCAGGGCTCCGGTCACAAGATCGGCCGCGAAGGCCTCCGCGCCGCACTCATGGCTCGCGATGAACAACTCCCCACCCTCCTCATCGATGCCGTCCTAAAATTCTGGAACCTTGCCTCGCTCGATCTCCTCATCGAATACGCCAACGCCCGCCCCGCCCCCGATTTCTCGCAACTCACCGAAGTCGTTCTTCGCTGCGCCAATCAGGGCGACGCCGTCGCCGCCGAAGTTCTCCGCCGCGAAGGCGAAGATCTTGCCTGGCTCGTGCGCGTAGTCATCCGCCGCATCCACGCCGCTTCGCCCGACGACGCCGTACTCCAAGCCTCGCCTTCACCGGCTCCATCATGGAAAAAGTTCAGCCCGTCCGCGCCGCCCTCATCGCCTCCGTCCGCTCCGAGTTCCCCAGCCTCCACACCCTCGAAGGCGTCATCGACCCCCTCGCCGGAGCCCTCTGGCGCGCCCGCTCCAACGCGTAGCGCGCCTCTACCCTGGACCCTGGGCCCTGAACCCTCGTTCCTACTGCCTCACGCCAAACGTAAACACCGTCTCCGATCGCATCGTCTCCCCCGGCCTCAACAGCGTCGAAGCAAAATTCGGATGATTCGGCGCATCCGGAAAATGCTGCGTCTCCAGGCAGAAGCCCGCATACTTCCCATACGTCACGCCAAACTTTCCGGTCTTCGTTCCATCCAGAAAGTTGCCGGAATAAAACTGCACGCCCGGCTGCGTCGTCATCACGGTGAGCGTCCGCCCGCTGCCCGGGTCATACACCTTCGCAGCCAAATGCAGGCTGTCGCCCGTACCATTCAGCACCCAGTTATGGTCATAGCCGCCGCCAATCTTCAGCTGCTCGTTCGGATCGTTGATGCGCGCGCCAATCGCGGTCGGCTTGAGGAAATCGAACGGCGTCCCCTCCACCGGCGCCAGCTCGCCCGTAGGAATCTGCGTGGCGTCCACCGGCGTATACCGATCCGCCGGAATCATCAACACCTCATCCAGGATCGTGCCCTTCCCATTCCCCGCCAGGTTGAAGTAGCTGTGATTGGTAAGATTCACCACCGTCGGCTTGGTCGTCGTAGCAAGGTAATTAATCTTCAGCGACTTGCCCTCCACGGTATACCGCACGTGCGCGGTCAGCGTCCCCGGGAATCCCATATCGCCATCCGGACTCACCAGCGTCATCTCCACGCCGTCCGGAACCTCCTTGCCCGTCCAGACCTTGCTGCTGAACCCCTCAGGCCCACCATGCAGCGCGTTGCCGTTGTTGTTCACCGGCACATGATACGTTTTGCCATCAATCGTGAACGTTCCCTTCGCAATCCGGTTCCCATACCGCCCCACGATCGAACCGAAGTATGTGCTCTTGTCCGCTTCGTACGAGCCCACGTTGTCATACCCCAGCACCACGTCCGCCATCTTCCCACTGCGATCGGGAGCCTCAATGCTCACCACGCGCGCGCCGAACGTCGTGATGCGCACCGTCAGATCTTTATCGCTGAGCGTATAAATCTGCACCGGCGTCCCATCCGCCGTCTTGCCCCAGTCCGCCTTCGTGACGCCAGCCTGCGCCAGCGAGCTCATCAATACCACCGCAACTCCAGCCACTGCCTGCTTCAATCTCATTCCATCTCCTTCACACTTCAATCGCTTTAATTCAAGCTCGCCGCATCATTCTTCACCACAAGCACTAGCCTTGTCCATACGTAGCATTCGCGCCGTGCTTGCGCAGGTAATGCCGATCCAGCAGCGCCTGCGAAACCTCGTCCGCGCTCGCCTTCAGCGTCAGCGTGCGATACGCCATCTTCGCCACGGCCTCCAGCACCACCGCATTGTGCGCCGCATCCGCCGCATCCTTTCCCCATACAAAAGGAGCATGCCCCGCCACCAGGCAAGCCGGCACCGCCATCGGATCAATCGCCGGAATCCCCTTGAACCGCGCCACAATCGCAAGCCCCGTCTCATGCACATACCGCCCCTGGATCGCCTCATCGCTCAGCGGCAGGCTCACCGGCACCGGCCCATGAAAGTAATCCGCATGCGTCGTACCAAACGCAGGAATCGCCAACCCCGCCTGCGCAAAGCTCGTAGCAAACTCCGAGTGCGTATGCACCACCGCACCAATCTCCGCAAACTCGCGATACAGCAGCGTATGCGTATCCAGATCCGACGACGGCTTCAGCGTCCCCTCAACAATCTTTCCGTCGAGATCAGTCACCACCATGTCCTCAGCCTTCAGCACGTCATAATCCACGCCCGAAGGCTTGATCACCACCAGTCCCTGCTCGCGGTCCACGCCCGAAGCATTGCCGAACGTATACAGCACCAACCCCTTGCGCACCAACTCCAGGTTGGCCTCCAGAACCTCTTCCCTAAGCTTCTTCAACAGCATCGATAACTCCTCTTCAAACGTTCGTGCATTGGCCTTTGCTTTTGCCGTTGCCTTTCTTTCTGTCATTCCCTCTGGGAATCTGCTTCTCTTGCCATGCTCGTTTTACGTCGCGAAACTTGGCTCCCTTCGCGCCCTTTGCGTCAATGCGTTTGTCCTACCCGCGCCAAACGCCCGCCGCAATCCTTCGCAACTCCGGCAGCACATCTCCCATCCCAACCGCCGCACTCGTCCTCAACCCAAACGCAAAATAAACCCTCCGATACAGCGCAAACAACTCGTCATACAACTTCACCGCACCAGCCTCAGGCTCGTATGTCTTGAACGGCAGACACATCTTCGCCTGCGCCTCCTCGATCGTCTTGAACACGCCTGCCGCCACCAGCGCAAAGATCCCCGACCCCAGACTCGTCGGCGCGCCATCGGGCACCAGCACCGGCTTGCCCAGCACATTCGCATACACCTGGTTCAGCACCACGTTATTCTGCGGAATCCCTCCCGCATTGATCACGCGATACACCGGCACTCCATGTTCCGCCATCCGCTCCAGAATAATCCGCGTATGAAACGCCGTCCCCTCAATCGCGGCGAACAGCTCATCCTTCGCCGTATGAATCAGGTTCCACCCCAGCGTCATCCCGCCCAGCTCAGGATTCACCAGCACCGTTCGATCGCCGTTATCCCAGCTCAGCCGCAGCAACCCCGTCTGCCCCGGCTTATACTCCGACAGGCCCTCGCTCAGCGCCTTCACATTCGTTCCCGCCCGCCGCGCAATCGCCTCAAAGATATCGCCAGTCGCAGACAGTCCCGCCTCAATGCCCGTAAACTTCGGATGCACACTCCCCGGCACCACGCCGCAAACCCCCGGCACCAGCCGCGTCTCCGAACTCATCGCAATAATGCAAGTCGACGTCCCCACCACATTCACCACGTCGCCTTCCTTGCACCCCGCGCCGATCGCATCCCAATGCGCATCGAACGCGCCCACCGGAATCGGAATCCCCGCAGGCAATCCCATCTCCTTCGCCCACCGCTCACTTAGCCCACCCGCAATCGCATCCGAAGTCCGATACTCCCCGCCAAGTTTCTCTCTCACCCCATCGAACACCGGATCCAGCTTCGACAGAAACTCCTGCGCCGGCAGCCCGCCCCACTTCGGATTCCACATCCACTTATGCCCCATCGCGCACACACTACGCGGAGCCTTCGCCGCATCCGTAATCCCGATCAGCGTAGCCGCGACCATGTCGCAATGTTCCAGCGCCGTCGCAAACTTTTCCCGCTTCTCCGGATTATTTCGCAGCCAATACAGCAGCTTCGCAAACCCCCACTCATGCGAGTACACGCCGCCGCACCAGTCAATCGCTTCTAATCCCGCCTCATGCGCCAGCTCCGTAATCTGCTGCGCTTCTTTATGCGCCCTGTGATCGCACCACAGCATGTACTCATCCAACGGCTGCAGCTCGGCATCCACCGGGATCACACTTGACCCCGTCGTATCCAGCGCCAGCGCCACGATCTCCTTCGCGTCAACTCCCGTATCCCGCACCACCGCGCGCACCGCCTCCACCAGCGCCCGCATCTGGTCCTCATGCGACTGCGTAGCAAAGTCCGGATCCTCCTGCTTCCGATGCAGCGGATACCCCGCCGAAGCAGTCCCCAGCCTGCCCCGCTCGCTATCCAGCAACGTCACCCGGACGCTCAGCGTTCCAAAATCCACACCTGCAACGATGGCCATACAATCCGTCCAACCCTTCCCGTAACCTCGCGTACCTTCGCCGGTTCGCGAGGCACCCTCAGTTGAAATAATGCCTAGTGTAAACGTTTTCCGTGCGGTACGATACCTGTGTGAATGCTCCCTAGTCAACCCCGTCTCTTCAATTCGCCTCCAGCCTCGCGCTCGCGTATGCTGATCCACAAAACCAGGTCGCCCTTCCCGTGAAACGAACCCGCAAGCCCAACGACGTCTCCACGCCCCCCAAGATCGACATCCGCGGCGTAGCTTCGCTTGCCCGCGTCTCCATCGCCACCGTCTCCCGCACCATCAACCACGTCCCCACCGTCGACCCCGTCCTCGCCGCCCGCGTCTGGAAAGCCGTCACCGATCTCAACTACTTTCCCAACACCCAGGCCCGCGCCCTCGTCTCCGGCAAAAGCCGCCTGCTCGGTCTTGTCGTCTCCGAAATCACCAACCCCTTCTTCCCCGAACTCATCCAGGAGTTCGAACAGATCGCCGTAGCCCGCGGCTATGAAATCCTCATTGGCTCGACCAATTACGAGACCAAGACCATGGAACTCTGCGCGCGTCGCATGATCGAGCGCCAGGTCGACGGCGTCGCAATCATGACCTTCGGCATCGAGGACTTTCTCCTCGATCGCTTTGCCGCCGAGAACATCCCCTTCGTCTTCATCGACCCCGCACCCGCGCGCCCGCTCAACAGCGTTCTCGCCGTCGACTATCGCGCCGGCATCTACGAGGGCGTCCAGCATCTCGCCGTTCTCGGCCATCGCAACATCGGATTCATCAGCGGCCCGCTCACCCGCCGCTCCGCGCAGAGCCGCAAGGCCGCCTTCCTCAGCTGCCTCCAGTCCACCGGCCTCAAGTCCAATCCCGACTGGCTCATCGAAGGCAATCACGCCCTCGACGGCGGTCGCGACGCCATGCAGAAGATCCTCGCCCTGCCCGACTGGCCAACCGCCGTCATGTGCTCCAACGACATGACCGCCATCGGCGTCCAGCACGCTCTCTTCGAAGCCAACCTCCGCGTCCCCGACGACTTCTCCCTCATCGGCTTCGACGACATTCACCTCGCCGAATACACCATCCCGCCCCTCACCACCGTCCGCATGTCCTGCAGAGATCTCGCCACCAAGGCCATCGACAATCTGCTCTCGCGCCTCAAGCCAGTCGACAGCGCTCAAGAATCCGTCACCAAGATCACCACGCGCCTCATCGTTCGCCAAACCACTGGTCTGCCGAGAAACACGCTACAGGATCTTCCCCAGATGCCGACCACCAAACCGCGCAAGCGCTGAAGCCACTAGCGGCTTTCGCTCCCGCTGTTGCCCTCGCTTTTCTGTCTGTGATTCCCTCCGGGAATCTGCTTCTGTTCTTGCTTTCGCTTTTCTTTGACAATTTCGAATAGAAATTGTCATTCTGAGCGCAGCGAAGAACCTGCTTTCTCCCGTTCCTGCCTTACCCCAACGCGCCCTGCCCCACCGGCGCCACCCGCGACCGAGCAACACTGCGATACGTCGGCAGATATCCCAAACTCCGCGCAAACGCCAGGATCTTATCGAACTGCAGACTAATCGTCGCGCCCGCCTTCTGCGTCACCTCATCTTCAATCGGCAGATCGAAATCATCGGCTCCATACAGCAAGCCCTCCAGCGCGCGCTCATTCTGCGTCAGCACCGACGTGCGAATCCGCGGCACATTATCCAGATAAATCCTGCTCAGCGCCAAATGCCGCAGATACTCGCTCGTCCCAATCTCAATCTGTCCCAGAGCATCTCCCAGCGGCGTGAAGTACGGCTTGAACGTCCAGCACAAGAAAGCTTCCCATCCCACCCACCTCATCCTGAAACTGCCGCGTCCGCTCCAGGTGTTCGATCCGCTCCTCAATCGTCTCGTCGAACCCAATCACCATCGTCGCCGACGTATTCAGCCCCGCCTCAACAATCGCCCGCTGCGCCTCGAAATACTGCGCCACCGTGTACTTGAACTTGCTGTGCCGCCGCCGAAAATCCTCCGTCAAAATCTCCGAACCCCCGCCCGTGATCCAGCGCACACCCGCATCCTTGAACCGCCGAGCCGTCGTCGCATAGTCCAGCTTCGCGTGATCCGCCAGGTACATGAACTCGGCAATCGTCAGCGCATAAAACTCCATCGTGTCGCCGTACCGCTCGCGCACCGCCCGAAACAAATCGCAGTAATACTCCAGCGCCAGCGCCGGATTGAATCCCCCATTGAACCCCACTAAATCCCCGCCCAGCGCAATCAACTCATCGATCTTCGCAAACACCTGCTCCTGCGAAAGAACGTATCCGCCCTCGCCTCCCGGCAGCGTATAGAACGCGCAGTAGTCGCACTGCGCCACGCACACATTGGTGTAGTTGATAATGCGCATCAACATGTACGTGCAGGCATTCGGCTTCACATACCGAGCCCGCACCATCTGCGCCAGCTCCCGCATCTCTTCATCGCTGGCATTCTTCCACAAGCCACAAGGCCTCATCCGCCGTCACCCGCCCACGGCTCTGGACCTTCGCCCGAATCTCATTCAACTTCGACGCATTGCTCAACGCACGTAGTAGCACTCACCCTTCCAGTCTATTCCCACCCATCGCCTTAATCCCTAATCCCTAATCCCTAATCCCTGTTCCCTAATCCCTGCTCCTACCCCTCCGCCACCGGCAGCGTAAAGCTAAACACCGACCCCTCCCCCAACTGGCTCGTCACCGACAGCGTCCCATGGTGCGCATCGATGATCGCCCGGCTGATCGCCAACCCCATCCCAGTCCCCCACGTCTGCTGGCTCGGCACGCTAGCCCGATAAAACCGTTCAAAGATCAAACTCTGCTCCGACAAGTCAATCCCGATCCCCCGGTCCGCCACGCTCACGCTCACCATCCCCTCCTTGCGCTCCGCCGAAATACGAATCGGGCTTCCCGCCGGCGAGTACTTCGCCGCATTCTCAATCAAATTCGTCAGCACCTTCGTAATGAAGTCGGCATCGGCCATCACCAACGGCAGCGTAGGCAGGCTCACCTTCACCTCGCGCGCATCCAGCAGGCTCGAGCAATTCGCCAGCGCATGCTCCACTATCACGCCCACCGCCGTAGGCACAAACGTCATGTGGACCTCCCGCGTGTCCAGCTGCGCCATCTCCACCGCCTCGCTCACCAGCTGATTCAGCCGATCACTCTCCTCATCGATCACCGTCAGCAACTCGCGCTCTTCCTCCCCGTCGAGCCGATGGCCCAGCCCCTTCGGCAGCAGCAACGTAGACGCAGCCGCCTTGATCGCCGTCAGCGGCGTCCTCAGCTCATGTGTAATCGAGTCGATCATCAGCGACCGCAGCCGCTCGCTCTCCTTGGCCGCCTCGCCTCGCGTCACATCCTCCAGCGCCTGCGCCCGGTCAATCGACACCGAAATCAGCCCCCCAATCGCCTCCAGCGTCTCGGTCGATAGCCTCACCCCATTAATCAGCAGCAACCCGCGCGGCCTCACCCCAACCCGCAGCGGAATCCTCGCCTGCAACCCCACCATCTCCGCCGCCGGCATCGTCTGCGCCAGCTGCCGCAGCCCAATATCATCCAACTGGAATCTCCGACGCATCCCCCGCAATGTACCGCCGATCGCCATCCAGCAAATACAGCACAATCGCATCCGCCCGCGTCACCAGCATGATCGCCGGACTAATCGCGTTCAACAAACTCGCCACATTTTCAGCCTGCAACAGCTGCCGGCTCAGCCCGTACAGCACCTCCAGCTCGCGTTGTCTCCGCCGCGCGTCCTCGGCCTCCTCGCGCGCGCGCTCGCTTAACCGGCTTCCCACCACCGCCACCGTCAGAAACGTAAAGATCCCCAGCCAGTTCTGCGGATCGCTGATCGTGAACGTCCCAACCGGCGGCAGAAAATAAAAGTTGTACGCAATCGTTGCTGCAATCGACGTCGCGACGGCATACCGCAATCCCCATCGCGCCGCCAGAAACAGCACCAGCAGCAGCAGCGTCAGCGCCACCGTCGTAGGGTTAACATGCACCCATAGGTGATATACGGCTACAATTCCGGTCAGCACCACTGCCGCCGCCGACCACCGGAAAACCTCGACCACCCTCTGGCTGTTCACAAGGAGATACTACGACGTGCCGCCCGATTCCACACCTAGGAAGTCTCCCGAAGACTGGCTGATCACCGCCGATCCCGAGAAGACGCGCGGCCGCTTCAAGATCTTTCTCGGCTACGCCCCCGGCGTCGGCAAGACCTTCAGCATGCTCTCGGAAGGCATTCGCCGCCGCCAGCGCGGCGAAGACGTCGTCATCGGCGTCGTCGAAACCCACGGCCGCAAAGGCACCGCCGAGCTCGCCAACAAGCTCGAACACGTCCCCACCCGCGAGATCGACTACAAGGGAACTCTCTTCAAGGAGATGGACGTCGACGCCATCCTCGAGCGCAAGCCCCAGGTCGTCCTCATCGACGAACTCGCCCACTCGAACATCGTCGGCAGCCGCAACTCCAAGCGCTACGAAGACGTCTTCAACCTCCTCGACGCCAACATCGACGTCCTCACCACCATCAACGTTCAGCACATCGAAAGCCTTACCCCGCGCATCCAGTCGCTCACCGGCATCCCCGTCCGCGAAACCGTTCCCGACTGGGTCCTCGACCGCGCCGACGAAATCGTCATCTCCGACCTCACCCCCGAAGCCCTCGTCACCCGCATGCGCCGCGGCGACATCTACCCCGTCGACCGCGCCGAGCGCGCCCTCGCCAACTTCTTCCGCCGCGGCAACCTCATCGCCCTCCGCGAGATGGCGCTCCACCGCGTCACCCGCGCCGTCGACCGCACCCTCGACGACTACGTCAAGCGCAAGCAGCTCGGCCCCCACTGGTCCGTCACCGAAAAAGTAGCCGTCTGCATCAGCAACCGCGCCCCGGCCCGCGACCTCATCGCCCGCGGCGCGCGCCTCGCCGAAGGCCTCGGCGGCGAGCTCTACGTTCTCCACGTCCAGACTCACAAAGACGACTCCGCCGAGTGCAAGCGCACCCTCGAAGCCATCGCTCAAGTTCGCCGAAAACCTCGGCGCCCACGTCGTCCATCTCTCCGGCAAACGCATCGCCTCCGCCACCGCCGCCTACATCACCGAGCAGCGCATCACCCAGGCCCTCTTCGGCCGCTCCGCCCTCCACGGCCTGCGCAAGTATCTCTACTTCTTCGCCATCCAGCGCTTCATGTCCGAAGCCCCCCACGTCGACCTCCACATCGTCACGCAGGAAGACCGCTAGCATCCGGTCGCATGAAGTTTAGGAGGCTTCTCGAAGGAGCACGACTTCGGGCATCTCGAAGGAGCACGGCATCGAGACTTCGGGCGTCTCGAAGGAGCGCGGCGACTTCGAGGAGCCGTTCGGGCATTTCGAAGGGGCACGACTTTAGTCGTGCCATAAAACACCATAGAATGAATCCGGCTTTAGCCGCTGAGGTATGCCTCTCCCAGCACAGAGCCGCAGAGAAAAGCGAGAGAACCAAAAGATGATGATTCCAGCCACAATCCTGAAGGATCTCTAGCATGCGCATCCTCATCGTCGACGACGAGCGCCAGATCACCCGCGTCCTCCGCACCTCGCTCCAATCCAGCGGCTACGAAGTCACCGTCGCCAACAACGGCCTCGAAGCCTTCGAGCTCTTCCGCACCACCCAACCCGACCTCGTCATCACCGACCTCGCCATGCCCGAGATGGACGGCATCGAGCTCACCCGCGCCATCCGCCGCCTCGCCGAAACCCCCATCATCGTCCTCTCCGTCCGCGAGCAGGAGACCATGAAAGTCGCCGCACTCGACGAAGGCGCCGACGACTACGTCACCAAGCCCTTCAGCATGCCCGAGCTCCTCGCCCGCGTCCGCGCCAACCTCCGCAAGATCGCCCGCGAAGAGCCCGCGCCCGCCGAGCTCACCGTCGGCGACCTCTACATCGACACCCCCTCCCGCACCGTCCGCGTCCGCGGCGCCGAAGTCCACCTCACCCCCAAGGAGTTCGATCTCCTCCTGCTCTTCGTCAACAACCCCAACCGCGTCCTCACCCACAAGTTCCTTCTCCGCCAGATCTGGGGCGCAGCCGGCGAAGATCAGCCCGAGTACCTCCGCGTCCTCATCGCCCAGCTGCGCAAAAAACTCGACCCCGCCGACAGCTCCCGCTACATCGAATCCGAGCCCTGGGTCGGCTACCGCCTCCGCACCGCCACTTACAACTTCTTAACGACTTCCCTACGGACTTCCTACCGGCCCCGCCTTCTACTAGTCCTTGGTTCATTTATCGAGGCCAAGCGAATGTCCGTGAAAAGCTCCATGACAAGAATTCTGCTCTCTCCCTGCTGTCCGCCGGTTCGGGTCGCACTCTCTCTCTTGCTCGTAACCCACCGCGCTCATCCCCATCGCCGTCCACGCCCAGGCCGCGGATACCCAGCACCCCGGATGCCGCAAACCGCGGACGCCACTACTACGCGCCACCACGCCGGACGCCACCACCACGTCCACCAGCGCGCAAGCTCCCACACCCGCCAGCGCCCGCAACCCCCACGCCGCCCGCGCTCGACCAGAGCTTCATGCACCGCCTCGGCCGCGCCTATGTCGCCGACTGGGCAGGCAACGGCCCCGGCACCGTTCCCCCACAGGTGCGCCGCGGAACCCCCGCGCCCCTCACCTCGCCCCCGTTCCCCTCGGCCGACTGGCCCATCGGTGGCACCCCCACCATCGGCGCGGCCGACGGTCAAACCTACCCGCTCATGCAGGCCATTAACGGGAACAAGAGCCAGAACAAGATCTACGGCTGGATCGAAGTCGGTGCCAACGGCTCCACCAACAACAAGACCAACGTCAGCAAGGGCATCCACGCCAACTTCCCCTCTGCCTATGACGAGTACTCCAACACCGTCCAGCTCGATCAGGCCGCGCTCTACTTCGATCGCATCCCCAACACCACCCAGACCGACCACTTCGACTGGGGCTATCGCCTCGCGCTGCTCTATGGCGTCGACTATCGTTTCACCACCGCGCACGGCTTACTCGAGCCAGCAACTCCTCCTCAAGAACAACGTCGTACGGCTTCGACCCCGTCATGTTCTACCTCGACTTCTACTTCCCGCACGTCGCGCAGGGCATGAACATTCGCGTCGGCCGCTACATCTCGCTGCCCGACATCGAAGCGCAGCTCGCGCCCAACAACTACACCTACTCGCACTCCATCCTCTACACCTTCGACTGCTACACCCAGACCGGCACCAACGCCACCGTCAAGATCAATGACCACTGGACCGTCCAGGCCGGCCTATCCGCCGGTTGCGACACCATGCCCTGGACCACCGACGCCAAGGTCACCGGCAACGTCTGCGTCCAGTACACCTGGTCCAACGGCGGCGACGACCTCTACACCTGCGCCAACAGCGTCAACGACGGCAAGTACGCCTACAACAATCTCGCCGCCTACTACGAGACCTGGTATCACCGCTTCAACGCCACCTGGCACACCGACACCGAGTTCTGGTACCAGTACATGAAAGCACACCCCCAATATGTATTGGTTCAACGGCACCGATCCAGCTCACCGGCATTCAGTACGCGAACACCCCCAGCACCCCATGGCCCGAGGCCACCTTCTATCGCCCCGGCCAAGGCGCGGTCAACCTCAACTTCGGCGCCGTCTGCAAGGATCCTCGCCTCCCCGCAGCCGAGCAGCCCGCCCGCTGCTATGCTCCCGAGCTCGCCATCACCAACTACCTCGAGCACAGCTTCTGGCACAACACGGCCTCGCTCAACATCCGCAACGAGTGGGTCAACGACATCGTCGGCCAGCGCACCGGCACGCCCGCCAAGTACGAAGAGCACATGGTCGGCTTCGACTTCTGGGCCGGCTCCACCATCACCTTCCGCCCCGAGGTGAGCTACACCCACGCCTTCACCAAGTACGGAGTCACCGCGCTCAACATCGATCCCGGCGCCGCCGTCTCCAACCTCGAAGGCGTCTCGCAAGGCGCAGCCCCCAACCCGCTCGGCCTCGGCAAAAACCAGGCCCTCACGCTAGCCGCCGATCTCATCTGGCACTTCTAATCAAATGGGGAGCAGCACTGGCTGTGCTCCCTAGACCCTGCTCCCCGACAGGTTACCTATGGCAGATCTCATCGCACTCGTCACCCTCGCACTTCTCTTCCCGATATCCCTGCTCTACGTCTCCGCCTGCGACCGCCTGAAAGGCAGCCGCCCTAAGGAAGCCATCGATGATCGAAAACGTAATCCTCCTCGTCATCTGTCTCCTGCTCCTCATCTATCTCGTCTACGCCCTCCTGCGTCCGGAGAAGTTCTAATGTCGCTCAACGGCTGGCTCCAAATTGCCCTCTTCATCGCGCTCATCCTGCTCCTCGCCAAGCCCATGGGCAGCTACATGACGCGCGTCTTCGAGCGTCGCCGCACCTGGCTCGATCCCGTCCTCGTCCCCTGCGAGCGCCTCCTCTACCGCCTCACCGGCGTCGACCCCGACGAGGAAATGCGCTGGACCCAGTACGCCGTCGCCATGCTCATCTTCAGCGCCGCGACCGCTCGTCCTCACCTACGTCATCGAGCGCCTCCAGCAGTTCCTCCCGCTCAACCCGCAGCACCTCGCCGCCGTCGCGCCCGACCTCGCCTTCAACACCGCAATCTCCTTCACCACCAACACCAACTGGCAGGCCTACACGCCCGAGACCACCATGAGCTATCTCACCCAGATGCTCGGCCTCGCCACGCACAACTTCTGGTCCGCCGCCGTCGGCCTCGCGCTCGCCATCGCCTTCATCCGCGGCATCGCTCGCCGCGAGATGAAGACCCTCGGCAACTTCTGGGTCGACCTCACCCGCGCCACCCTCTGGGTCCTTCTCCCCATCTCCATCGTCTTCGCCCTAGCCCTCACCTCGCAGGGCGTCATCCAGAACTTCCACCCCTACACCACCGCCAAGCTCGTCCAGCCGCAAACCGTAACCACCGGCGCCGACGGCAAGACCACCACCACCACGTCACCACGCAGACCATCGCGCAAGGCCCCGTCGCTTCGCAGGAAGCCATCAAGATGCTCGGCACCAACGGCGGCGGCTTCTTCAACGCCAACAGCGCGCATCCCTTCGAGAACCCCACGCCCCTCTCGAACTTCCTGCAGATCCTCTCCATCTTCCTCATCCCCGCCGGCCTCACCGTCACGCTCGGCACCATGGTCGGCTCGCCCAAACACGGCTGGGCCGTCCTCGCCGCCATGACCATCCTCTGGTTCTGCGGCGTCCTCACCTGCTACTGGGCCGAAGCGCAACCCAACCCGCTCATGCACAACGTCGACCAGCACGCCTCCCTCACCCAGTCCGGCGGCAACATGGAAGGCAAGGAGGTCCGCTTCGGCATCGCCAACTCCGCGCTCTTCGCCACCGTCACCACCGACGCCAGCTGCGGCGCCGTCAACTCCATGCACGACTCCTTCACCCCGCTCGGCGGCCTCGTTCCCCTCACCAACATCATGCTCGGCGAGATCGTCTTCGGCGGCGTCGGCGCCGGCCTCTACGGCATGCTCGTCTTCGTCGTCATCTCCGTCTTCATCGCCGGCCTCATGGTCGGTCGAACCCCCGAGTACCTCGGCAAGAAAATCGAAGCCTACGACGTCCAGATGGCGATGCTCTACCTCCTCATCTTCCCGCTCATCATCCTCGGCTTCGCCGCCGTAGCCGTCCTCATGCCGAACCTCGGCCTAAGCGCCCTCACCAACCACGGCCCCCACGGCCTCTCCGAAATCCTCTACGCCTACACCTCGGCCACCGGCAACAACGGCTCCGCCTTCGCCGGCCTCAGCGCCAACACCCACTGGTACAACTACTCGCTCGGCTTCGCGATGTTCTTCGGCCGCTTCATGATGATCATCCCGATGCTCGCCATCGCCGGCAACCTCGCCGGCAAGAAAATCGTCCCCGAAACCGCCGGCACCTTCCCCGTCACCACGCCGCTCTTCACCGTCCTGCTCACCTCGGTCATCGTCATCGTCGGCGCGCTCACCTTCTTCCCCGCGCTCTCCCTCGGCCCCATCCTGGAGCACCTGCTCCTCCACGCCGGCCACACCTTCTAGGCATTCGGAGAAACCATGTCCACCGCAAGTCAAGCCAAAGGCCGCCGCTGCCTGTTCGATTCCAAAATCGTTCGTCGCGCCTCCGTTGACGCTCTCGTCAAGCTCTCCCCCACGACCATGATGAAGAACCCCGTCATGTTCGTCGTCGAAGTCGGCAGCGTCCTCACCAGCGCTCTCCTCATCTTCGACCGCTTCACCCACCACGGCCACTTCACGCTTCGATCTCCAGATCACCCTCTGGCTCTGGTTCACCGTCCTCTTCGCCAACTTCGCCGAAGCCATGGCCGAAGGCCGCGGCAAAGCCCAGGCCGACGCCCTCCGCCTAGCCAAGTCCGAAACCACCGCCTACAAGCTCACCAAGTCCGGCGACCATCGAAGAGATCCCCAGCTCCCAGCTCCGCGCCGACGACGTAGTCCGCGTCATCGCCGGCCAGATGATCCCCGGCGACGGCGAAGTCATCGAAGGCGTCGCCTCCGTAGACGAGTCCGCCATCACCGGCGAATCCGCCCCCGTCATCCGCGAAGCCGGCGGCGACCGCTCCGCCGTCACCGGTGGCACCCGCGTCCTCTCCGACGAGATCACCGTCCGCATCACCTCCAACCCCGGCGAAACCTTCCTCGACCGCATGATCGCGCTCGTCGAAGGCGCCGAGCGCCAGAAGACCCCCAACGAGATCGCCCTCAACATCCTTCTCGCCGGCCTCACCATCATCTTCCTGCTCGCCGTCGTCACCCTCCAGCCCTTCGCCATCTACTCCGGCGCACCGCAAACCGTCTTCGTCCTAATCTCGCTGCTCGTCTGCCTGATCCCCACCACCATCGGCGGCCTTCTCTCCGCCATCGGCATCGCGGGCATGGACCGCCTCGTGCAGCACAACGTCCTCGCCACGTCCGGCCGCGCCGTCGAGGCCGCCGGCGACGTCAACACCCTGCTCCTCGACAAGACCGGCACCATCACCATCGGCAACCGCGAGGCCTCCGAGTTCGTCACCGCTCCCGGCGTCACCGACGACGCAGCTCGCCGATGCCGCCCAGCTCTCCTCGCTCGCCGACGAGACCCCCGAAGGCCGCTCCATCGTCGTCCTCGCCAAGCAGCAGTACGGCCTCCGCGGCCGCGAGCTCGCCGCACCTCAACGCCGAGTTCATCCCCTTCTCCGCCCTCACCCGCATGTCCGGCATCGAAGTCGAAGGCCGCAGCATCCGCAAAGGCTCCGTCGACGCCATCTCCACCTACCTCATCGAACACGGCGGCAAACTCCCCGACGAGGTCCGCGATGTCCGTCGACGTCATCTCCCGCTCCGGCGGCACGCCGCTCGTCGTCGCCGAAAACGGCCGCGCCCTCGGCGTCATCCACCTGAAAGACATCGTCAAGGGCGGCATGAAAGAGCGCTTCGATCAGCTCCGCGCCATGGGCATTCGCACCATCATGATCACCGGCGACAACCCCCTCACCGCCGCCGCCATCGCCCGCGAAGCCGGCGTCGACGACTTCCTCGCCGAAGCCAAGCCCAAAGACAAGATGGACCTCATCAAGCGCGAGCAAGCCGAAGGCAAGCTCGTCGCCATGACCGGCGACGGCACCAACGACGCACCCGCCCTCGCCCAGGCCGACGTAGGCGTCGCCATGAACTCCGGCACGCAGGCCGCCAAAGAAGCCGGCAACATGGTCGACCTCGACTCCAACCCCACCAAGCTCATCGAGATCGTAGCCATCGGCAAGCAGCTCCTGATGACCCGCGGCGCGCTCACCACCTTCTCCATCGCCAACGACATCGCCAAATACTTCGCCATCATCCCCGCCATGTTCGCCGGAGCCTTCCCCGTCCTCAACGCGCTCAACATCATGCACCTCCACAACCCCGAGTCCGCGATCCTCTCGCGCAGTCATCTTCAACGCGCTCATCATCGTCGCGCTCATCCCGCTCGCCCTGCGCGGCGTCAGCTACCGCCCCATGTCCGCCGCCGCCCTCCTCCAGCGCAACCTCGTCGTCTACGGCCTCGGCGGCATCGTCGCCCCCTTCATCGGCATCAAGCTCATCGACATGCTCATCACCGCGCTCCACCTCGCGTAAGTCTCACGAAAGAACAAATGCTTCTATAACGAAAAATGTCGTCATCCCGAACGAAGTGAAGGACCCCTGTAGTTGCTGTTGCTCTTGCTCTTGTTGTTGCACTTGCACTTGCACTTGCTGTTGCCCTTGCCGTTGCTAGTTTTTCGCCGTCATCCTGAGCGTAGCGAAGGACCACCGTATTGGCAGTTGCCGTTGCACTTGTCGTTGTCTGTTCCACCGGATTAGCAGGGGGCTTTAGCCCCCTGAAAAATCCCACCAAAGAAAAGGGGCTTTAGCCCCGGGCTCTTGCACTTGCTTTTCTTTCTGTCATTCCCTCCGGGAATCTGCTTCTAGCACCACCAAGGACCACCACCATGAAGAAAACCCTCATCACCGCCACCCTCTACACTCTCATCACCGCCATCATCCTCGGCATCGGCTACCCCCTCCTCATCACGGGCATCGACCACCTCCTCTTCCCCAAACAAGCCAACGGCGACCTCATCACGCGTAACGACGAAGTCATCGGCTCCCACCTCATCGGTCAGGCCTTCACCGGCGACACAGTACTTCAACAGCCGTCCCTCCGCCGCCGGCACCGGCTACGACGCCACCTCCTCCGGCGGCTCCAACCTCGCCTCCACCAGCAAGGCCCTCATCGACCGCGTCCAGGCCAGCGTGACCGCCGACCAGTCCGGCACCGCGCCCGTCCCCGTCGACCTCGTCACCGCCTCCGGTTCCGGCCTCGACCCCGACATCTCCCCCGCCGCCGCCTACTACCAGGTCCCGCGCATCGCCCACGCCCGCCACCTCTCCGAATCCGCCCTCACCCACCTCATCGACGACCACACCACCCAGCGCCAGTTCGGCCTCCTCGGCGAACCCCGCGTCAACGTCCTCGACCTCAACCTCGCCCTCGACACTCTCGCAACTCAATAACCTTCCATTCTCCGCTCCCGAAACCAGCCAAAACCTCCATGTCAACCCCCCGCGGACTGCAAAAACCTACAAAAACCGCGCCCCCATTGGCGATTTCTTCTTCGCCAACTTGGCATAGTTACCCCATCATGTGGGCTATCCTTTAACTAGCCCTCCAAAGCCACCTGAATCCCAATGGATAGGCCAGAGCGCTGGATTCTCAGTCGTAACCCCTTTAGAACAGCTACTTTGCGTGTAACCCCAATGGATTGACCACTTTACAGCCGATTCTGCCCGGCCACAGGGGGGATACTTTGCCACCTAACTGCCCTGTTGAGACTACTTTGCGACAAATAGAGCCAAACAAGGGGGGGAGGGGGGGCCTACCGACCAGCCACCGGCACGCGCCGCCCCTGCCCAACGCCAGCCATCCGAAACGTAATCACCATCGCCGGCACCAGGTAAGCGAACGACCCGATCACCCACATCACCACCGCTCCCAACACCTGGTCATCCAGCACCGAAATCCCAAACGGATTCGGATGCTGCACATAGTAGCTGTAAACCGGCCGCTCGCAGAACGCCAAAAACGCCGACAGCATCGTCATCACCACATCGCCCAGCGCAAGATAAACCAGCATCCCCCAATCATCGGGACGCGGCTTCGCCGGCCACGGCCGAAAGATGTACCACCAGAACAGCAGCGAGGTGAACAGGAAGCAAAGGTGCTCGAGTCCATGCACCGTCTCATTCTCCAGCGCAAAGTTGTAAGCCGCCGGAACATGCCAGGCCAGATACGCCACATTCATGCTGAGCCAAGCGATAGCAGGCGTAACCAGCCACTCGGCAAACCGCCGCAGCGCAACAACCCGCACCAGCGGCCCAACCACCCAGCGCAGCACCGGCCGAGGCAGCCCGCGCAGCAGCGGCACAACCGGAAGTCCATACAACAGCAGCATCGGAATCGCCGACATCAACAGCAGATGTTCAATCATGTGCGCAGTCAGCAGTGCATCCGCGAAGCCATCCATCGGCGACGCAACCACCACCCACAACAGCGCCAACCCACCCAGAAAGGACGCCAACCTCTCATCATTGAACTGCGCGTGCCGCGTCTTGCGCAACGCAATCCATCCCCGCAGATACACCACCCCGACGAGCACAATCGAAATCGTCAGCCCAATCGGCAGCTTCCAATCCGCGAAGATGTCCCGCACCGCATCCGACATACGCTACTGCTTCTGCCCGGAAGCCGGAGTACCCTTCGGCCCCCAGGTCTCGCCCTGAGACTTCTGCTCTTGCATCTGCGCACTGCGTGTCAGCTCCCGCGAAGCATCGATCGCCGGTTGCAGATCGTTGCCGCGCAGCGTCATCAGGAAGCTCACCAGCGCCTTGGTCTCGGAAGGATTCAGCGCATTGCCATAAGCCGGCATGTTGCCGCCGCCCTGCAACACCTGCCGCACAATCTGATCCTCGGTCAGCCGCGTCGCCACCGAATCCAGCGCCGGCCCGCGCTGTCCGCCCGCGCCGTCCAACTCATGGCAGTTGCGGCACTGCTTGTCCTGCAGCACCATCGCTCCCTGTCGTTCCAGCGGCGTTCGGTTCTGCATATACTTCACCGGGACCGCGTCGCTCGACCAGGCATCCATCACCGGACTCCAAGGCGTATACGTTCCCAGCCGCGTAAAGATCCCCAGCGACACCGCGATCACCGACACCGACAGCACAGCAATCGGCCGCCGAGCCCAGTGCCTCTCCCCCTCACTGGCAATCAGCGGCAGCAACAGCATTCCGGCAATCGCAACCACCGGAACAATCAGCAGCACCGGCGTCTCCAGCTCCGGAGGAAGGAACGCAAGCACCGCATAGATCCAAAGGAAGAAGAAGTCCGGCTTCGGCGCTGTCTGAATAATCGTCGGGTCCGGCTGTCCACTCGGCCCAAACGGCCCGAAGAAGAACGCGCAAGCCATCACCGCAAACAGGATCGCAGCTGCAAACACCGCGTCTTTCCAGGCCGCATCCGGCACAAACGGCATGCCTGTCTTCGCCACCAGCTCGTGATACTCGCGCTCATACGTCGACTTCCGCACAATCCGTCCCGGCATCGGCCAGTCGCTAACCCCATGCAGCAGCACCATCCAGACATGCACGCCAACCCCGAGCAGCAGCAGCCCGGGAATGACGAACACATGCAGCGTAAAGAAACGAGAAAGCGTAGCGCCGCCAATGATCGGTCCACCGAGAACAAGATGTACCAACTGCGCTCCAACGAACGGCACGCGACTAACAATCGAAGCCCCAATCCCAAGGCCCCAATACGCATCCTGGTCGAACCGCATCACCTGCCCGGTGAACGCCATGCCCAACGTCAACAGCAGCAGCACAACGCCAACAATCCACGTAAGCTCTCGAGGAAACTTGTACGCGCCAAACATGAAAACCTGCACCATGTGGATCAGCACGATCGCAATCATGAAGTCTGATCCCCATCCATGCAGCGCACGCACATACCATCCCAGCGCAATGTTATGGTTCAGGAAATTCAGGCTCGTCCAAGCCTCATTCGCTGACGGACTATAGATCAGCGCCAGCAAAATGCCCGTCATCACCTGCAGGATCAGTAACACCGTAGCAGCGCTGCCAAACACATACCACCAGCTCGCGTTATTCGACGGAGTCGGATGCTCCGCAGCAGCAGTAATCGGCTTGATGAGACCAAGTCGATGCTCAAGCCACTGATAGGCTGCGATCCCGCGTTCCTTTAGCCCTGCCATGTCGTCGACCTCGTCTCAACCGTTGCAGGCTCAATCTGGATCAGCGGCTTATCCTTGCACGACGCCTGGGTCGCAAGCGTCGGCATATTACCCGCATGGATCACCAGCGAGTTCCCTGCGATCTTGTACTTGTACTCAAACAACCCGCGCTCAGGAGGACCCGACGCTCGACTGCCGTCTTCGTAATACGCTCCACCATGACAAGGACAGAGGAACAGCTTGGACTCCGAGAACCATCGCACCGGACATCCCAGATGCGCACAATTGATAGCGAACACCTGGAATGTCTGCTCCGAGATTCGCCGAACCCAGCAAGAGGTCTTCGCCGTTTCACCATCATCAAAGGTCGCGACGGGGCTGCGAAAGTCGGCCAATCGAGTCTGGCCAACCGGAAAATCATTGAGATCACCAATCGTGATCCAGGAACCGACACTGGACGTCTTCTTCGAGGCTGGCCCGAGCAGATATCCGATCAGAGGCACCGCAAGCACCGCGCCCACAACGGCATTCAACCCAACGGCAAGCTTGAACAGGAACACACGGCGCGTGTGCGCCTGCGCCTTACCCTTCGGGCGACAAGGCTGTCGTTCTCGGACTCTCCTGGATATTTTAGAAATTCGCTCATACTAGTCTCCGCGCACTGGTGAGTGGTCTATGGATGCACATAAGGCTGGCCTGGAGCTGCGATTCGATGCGAAGTCAGCCAAGCCACAATATCGGTAATCTCTTTATCGGTCAGAGGCCGTGAACTCGCTCCGGTCATATCCGAACGCCAATCCGGCATTCCATCCTCAGGCTGGCCAGCGATAATCAAGCTGCGCAAGCCCTGATCGCTGATGAGCGCAAGATAGGCTGGATCGACAAGAGACCCGGTGGAATTCTTATCTCGCTTGAGCCCGGTTCCGTCGCTGCCGTGGCAACTCGCGCAGAAAGTAGTGAAGGCCTGCTGTCCTTGAGCCGAATCTCCCGGAGCTGACCCCGCATAAGGTGGCGCTGACTGCCCCAGCAGAGCCGCAGGCTTAGCCCACGCTGACTCAACTCCCTGAGCGAGAATCGCGATCTGTTGATCCGTCAGCATTCCACCCTGACTCTTTGCGAACGCCGGCATCAAGGTTCCAGGAACGCCATTCGCTGTCGCCTTCTGAATGTTCTCGGTCCCGGCAACAGCCAGATATACGGGATTCGCCAACGATATCGCTGCTCCATTCTTTCCATTCTCACCATGACAAGCCGCGCAGTTCTGTTCATACAACGTCGAGAAGCTCGATACCTGATCAGGGCGCAGGGCCGCTGGCTCCGGCTTCGCGGGTACAACCCTGCAGCCCGCGGCGAAGAGTGTCGCAGCAGCGATCGATAACGAAGAGGCCAACGAACGGAGATTCATCGCGTATGGTCCTCGTCCATGGGCTCAACGGACTCTTCATGTTCCCTGGCGAGCAGATCGCTATGAACACCTGCACGGACAGCAAACGGAAGCGCTCGAAACTGTGGGGTTCGCACTCTTGCCTGCAGATTCACTACAAAGCCACAGACAAGACCAAACGCCACTTGAGAGGCAATAAACCAGAACCAGTCGATGCGCTGGTTCAGAATAGGACTAACGATATTAATAGCCGAGTGCAGAATGCCGGTAAATAAAAGCGGAGCCATGAAACCCGCAGTCACAATCGGATATCTCGGGAACATCGGAAGCATTGCTCCGTAAAGCAGCCCTACAAGCAGTGAGGTCAAACCGTGGATCACAAACGCAGCGAGCAAGCCACGCAGATGGAATTCGCTGAGGAATGCGTTGCTTGCACCAGCCCAGCTGACAAATCCTCCGGCAGCAAGCAGGTTCATGGCGTACCAGATACTGTGGTATTTGAGGATGCTGAAGATCGCCGCTGGCACGGCCATCGCGATTCCACCTGCGATTCCACCCTTGATGCCGGTGGTAATTCGGAACGTCTCTACAGGTAGGATCTTTCGTGGGGTCGCATCTGTCGGCAACCTGGCGGCCAGCGTTCGTGAGCTTGAGATCTGCACCACTTCTCTGCTCACCTCGACAGCTTCGTGCGCCTCATGCGGAAGCACCTGGCGAAACCAGCCCACCGTCGCCGCAATCGCAAGCACTCCTCCGAGTATGCTCACAACGCCGCTCGTCACCATGCCTGTCATGACGAGCGCGATACCCAGCGCAAGCACTACTGGCCACGCGGTTGGCGACGGGAGCTGTATGCCGTGTTCTTGGTGCGGTTGATCGACTGGCACTGCGCCTCCTCGCTGGTTCATCTGCCCAGCACATAAACAACTAAAAATACGATGACCCAAACCCCATCGACGAAATGCCAATAGAGCGATAGGACTTCGAGCTTCTCACTATGTTCCTCTTTCATCTCACGCCGCATAGAGAAGAACAATGCAAACGAGAGCATGATCAGACCAATAACCACATGGGTCGCATGCAATCCGACCAGCGAATAGAAAGTCGTTCCAAATAGGTTTGTCTTGATCGTCAGACCGCGTCTATAGATCAGGTCGTACCACTCGTGAGCTGTCCCTGCGATAAAGATCCCTCCCAGCAACACCGTCGCTGCCAACCAAAGGGAACAGAGGCGTTGTTTGCTTTGCCGCAGGGAAGACACAGCAGCGTGTACCGTGAGACTGCTCGACAGCAGGCAGATCGTAGTGAAGATGGGCAGTTCCAGCACATCTTTCGGCATCGGCCCAGTGAGACTCTTCCCGATATAAAAGATGTAAGCCACGACGAAGATCACAAAGATCGCAGCTTCGGCCAGAATCAGGCACGCCATGCCTACGATTCCGCGGGATGGAAGTTTCCATGTTTGATTTGGGCTGGCCGATTCTAAGATAGCTTCGCTCACGCGCCCTCCTCCTGTCTTTCCTGTGGAGCAGGTTCGACTATCTCGTAATCGCTATCCGGGTCTTCAGGATGTTTCAGGTCCCACAAAGGTCGCCGGCTCGCGACAGTGGGAATCTTGGCGAAGTTGTAGGACGGAGGTGGTGACGGCACCGACCATTCCAATGTCCATGCATCCCAAGGATCGGGTCCTGCAATTGGACCTTTAAAGTATGACCGAACCATGTTGTACACGAAGAGAAGCGTTGCCACCGCTTGAATCACTGCTCCGCTGGAAATGAGCAGGTTCCAGATCATCCAACCTCGATCGGCCTCATAGGTATAGATGCGGCGAGGCATACCAAGCAAGCCCGGAACATGCATGAGATCGAAGGTCAAATGGAATCCAATGACGAAGAGCCAGAAATGCCACTTCCCTAATTTCTCGTTCAACATGCGCCCAGTCATCTTGGGATACCAATAATAGAAAGCCGAGAAGATCATGAAGAGAATTGCACCCACCAGCACGTAGTGGAAATGGGCCACAACGAAGTACGAGTTACCAAGTTGCCAGTCGAAAGGGGCAACCGACAACATGATGCCCGTCAATCCCGCGACGAGAAATTGAAATAGAAAGCCGATGGCGAACATCATAGAGGCGGTAAATTGTATTTTCCCGCCCCACAGAGTAGCTAACCAATTGAAGATCTTGATGCCGGTGGGCACTGCAATCACCATCGTCGCGAGTGTAAAGAAAGTGTTTTCTCCTGGCCCAAGCCCCACCGTAAACATATGGTGGGCCCAGACACTAAGGCTGATAAATCCAATTCCCACCGAAGCCGCGACCATTGCCGGATAACCAAAGATGGCCTTCCGTGAGAAAACCGGGATGATCTCATTTGCAAAGGCAAACGCGGGCAGCACCAGAATGTAGACCTCCGGATGCCCAAATATCCAGAAGAAGTGCATCCAGAGAACCGCCGAACCTCCAGCTTGAGTATCGAAGAAGTGAGAGCCGACATAGCGGTCGAGCATCAACATGATCTGAGCCGCTGTCAGCGGGCCAATCGCCACAAACGCCAGGCCGGAGGTTACAAGATAAAGCCATGGCAGCAGCGGCAGCCGGCTCATCTTCATTCCAGGACAACGCATGCAGATGATGGTCGCAACAATATTCAGTGCTGTGCCGATTGTTCCAACGCCAGTCAGTAGTAAGGAGAGTGTCCAATAGTCGGTGCTATGACCCGGAGAAAAAACACGCGCCGTCAGAGGGGCATATGCGAACCAACCGACATCGGGCGCGCTACCTGCGCCATACAGTCCACTTCCACCGACATAACTGAAATAGAGCAGCAGACCGCCAAAGGCAGATATCCAGAAACTGAACGCGTTCAGTCGAGGGAATGCCATATCCCTGGCGCCGATCATAAGCGGGATCAGGTAGTTTCCGAAGCCGAACAGAATAGGCATTCCGACGAAGAACACCATCGTCGTTCCGTGCATGGTGAAGAGAGCGTTGAAGACCTCTGGAGAGACGAAGTGGTTGTTCGGTATCGCCAACTGAATTCGCATCAGCAGAGCCTCAAACCCTGCAATCACGAGAAAGATCAGAGCATAGCCGATATACATGAGGCCGATCTTCTTGTGATCAACCGTCGTCACCCAGCCGTGCACCACCTCCAACCAAAGTCGTCGCGGAGCGGCCGATATCTGATCGTGCATTTCGTTCACTGGAATCTGGGTTGCCATTCTGTTCCTTCCTCAACCCGCTACTTGAGCGTGGTTAGGTAAGCCGTGACTGCATCTAGATCATGACTATCCAGATGCATAGGAGGCATGAGCGCGCCCGGTTTAAAATTCGCAGGATTGTCTATGAATTCTCGGAGATTCGCGGGAGTGTTTGGCACGGAGCCCGAAGCGATGGTATCGCGACTTCCGACATGCGTGAGATCTGGACCAAATCTACCGGTAGCAACCGTGCCTCTAATCGTGTGGCAACTGATGCACGCATTGTGCATAAAGACATTACGGCCTTCGGCGACGGCGGGATCCTCCACCGCGGGTTGCCGCTGGTGTTCTACCCAGGCAGCGAACTCTTCTGGAGTATCGGCATAAACACGAATCAACATCTTGGCATGTTGAACTCCGCAGTACTGCGCGCACTGTCCAAGGTACAAACCCTGCGTCTGGGGATCAATCCACATGGTGTTCACTTTGTTTGGAATTAAGTCCATCTTGCCCGCAAGCCTTGGCGCCCAGAAGCTGTGATCTGTATCAGCTGATGACATGGTCAAGTAGGTTGGCAGCGGGTGTGCATGGTCGCTGACGGGCACGTGTAATTCGTTAGCTGTCACAACCCCCAATTGCGGATAGCGATATTCCCACCAGAATTGGTGGCCGACAACTGTAACATCCAGGGCGTTTGCCGGACGCTGCGCGTGCTCTGTTGTATAGATCACCCGCGTGGTCGCGAGAAACAACATAACCACAATCAGTACCGGAATCACCGTCCAGGAAAGTTCAATCTGATTGCTTCCGTAAATCTGGGGCGGTTCCTGCTCGCTTTGCCCATTCGACCCGCGTGATCGATACTTCACCAGCACGTACACCAGAATGCCCGCTACAGTCAGAAAAATTCCCGCAGTGATTCCGAGAACAAGCATGGACAGACTGAAGATGGAACTTGCGGGCGTTCCCGCGGGGTCAAAGATATTGGTTGGATCAGCAACGAAGGCCGACAGTGTTATTGCTGCGAAACTGCACCACCCTTGACTCGCAAACATGTGTCTCCAGAAAGACATCTAGCCCTTTCGCGAACTAGCGTCTCTTATGCTGTAGATCCACAAAACCGCTTAGCACATAAACTGCGGAGGCTCTCAATGCGAAAGACAAGTATCTAACTCAATTTATACACCTCTGGTTCTGCATTGGGGAGAACGCCGGTAACTCGGTTCGCGAGAAAGATTGGCGACGTCATCCGTCGAGTCTCGCAACGGAATAGGTGCCGATAAAAACACCATTGAATGCTACGTGTCGAAAGTCGTCATACTATTTCATGTCCATCCGAGGGTCCACTGTGCGTTGAATCACATGAACAAACCCGACGATCTGGTAAATTCACCGATCCGGTACGGAAGGTCAAGTTCGACCGCCCACTTTAGGGGCAGGAATTTAATTCGTAGCGGCGCAGCATTACGAAGGATTTGAGTTCCAGCGCGGGGTATCATTCCCGCCTGCAATTAAGGTAAGATAGACCATCTGGGGGGACGTAGCTCAGTTGGTTAGAGCGCTGCCCTGTCACGGCAGAGGTCGCGGGTTCGAGCCCCGTCGTCCCCGCCATACATTCCAAAAGACTTACGGAATATATGGGACCTAAGTGACAAGCAAATCCGGGTCCGATAAAGGTCCATTAAGCTCCAACCTGAGCTTTCTGCGGGTCCATCTCACCCGCGTTTTGACCCATGCCGGGAATCATCATCCTTACAACCTTGCTCTGTGCGGCGCGCTTATTGGAACCCACTGCCTGCGTATAGACATCCAGTGTGATCCTGCTGTTCGCGTGCCGTAAAAGCTCCTGTACCGTCTTCACATCTTCCCCGTTGGCCTTCAGCAGTGTGCCGAAGGTGTGGCGGAAGGTGTGCCAGCCGATGTTCTTGTAGATGCCGTTCGCCCTGGCGACCGGCTTGATGTACCGCTTCATCAGATTGTCCGGCCAGTAGGGTTGTTCGCCCTTCATGGTCGGGCTGGCGAAGACCCAATCCTCTTGCATCGGATAGGGACTCTTCTTTCGCCACTGAAGCAGATCTTCCGCCATGTAGCCGTCGAGTGGAACCGGCTTGGCGGAGGCTTCTGTCTTGCAATCCCCGATCTTCTGATGCCAGATGGATCGGGTCACACTCAGCTCAAGGTTGTCGAAGTCCACATCTGCCCACCGAATCCCTAACAGTTCACTCACACGCAGCCCCGTGGCAGCCGCCAGCAGAACCAGTGTGCGTTCCCGTGTTTCGAGCTTGGTGAGAAGAAGCTGAAGTTCTGCGAGTTCGAGAACATCAGGAATGCGCTCCCGCTTCGCACTCTGACGCACGAGCTTGATCGGATTCTTATCCGTCCACTCGTAGCGCATCGCGTGACTGGTAGAGAGCACTCATCAGGTTCCGAATCTTGGCTCGTGTTGCTTTCGCCCGCTTGATCCCGTCCAGCCATTCTTCGACTGCGACGGGCTTGATCTGATCCAGTCTGAGTTCACCCCAACGAGGTAGCACCCAGTTGTCCAGATAACTTCGATAGGCAGCTCGTGTAGGAAACGACTTCCGACTGTGGCTGTCCTCTTTCAACTCCTTGAGCCGATAGTGAGCAACCAGTTCAGCGATTGTTTCCGGCCCGCTCTCTGCCTGCGGGGTTTGTGCGTTAGCGTCGATGCGCAACGCGCGAGCTGCTTTGAGGGCGATCGCTTCGGTTGGCAACGTGAGGATAGTCCCCACGATTGCTTTCCTCCGCTTGCTTTCACCATCAGAGCCAGGCTCCCACCAACGAAAGACCCATACATCCGGGCCGCTCCGCCGATTTTCACGCTGCACGCTTCCATTTTGATACCGTGTTCGCCTTGACATTGTTTCTCCTGTCTCAGGCGTAAACGGATGGCTACCCATAGAGTAGCTCTACGCCGGGCAGAGGTCGATATCTTTTGTTGATTTTCAACTGGCCAGTTGCCGATCAATCCACTGTTCGATCTCGGAAGCGCGAAATCGCCAGAGCTTCCCTATGTGGACTCCGCGCACAATTCCTTTGCGTGCCAATTTCTGCAATGTCTTCGGATGGATCTTCATGATGGAAGCAGCTTCGTCGGAGTCCAACAGTGGTTCTGGTAAGTCGTGTGCGGCGGACACCGGTTTTCGGCGATTGAGGTCCTTGTCGTCAAACGAGTTGCGATCTGTAGGTTGCGGATGCATCGCGATTCCTTGTGAACCAGATTTCGACGATCACGTGTGGAAAGGAGAACAGTCGATTGCTCCCTAGAGTGCCCTTCAGTGTGGAAACAGTCCAATACTTCCTCTCTATAACGCCCAAGGTTTTGTCTATCGCTACAGTGAACGGGATGACAGGTAACTAGGAACCTCGTGGTTCCTAGTTACAGCCGCGTGCCTTCTTGACGAATTTGGTGCGCCCCCAAAACATATAAATAGAACGACCTTATCCACAGCTTTGCACTTCGGGCTTGTGGAATCGACTCAAGCCAGCGGAGATCCCACGGCATGTCTGATTCCCTCGAATTTCGACTCCTCAAATACATCGTCGCGGTTGCAGAAACGTCGAACTTCACCCGTGCTGCCGAGCGTCTCTTCCTGGCTCAACCGTCGCTGAGCAAACAAATTCGCGACCTGGAAGAAGAGATCAGATTCCCAATCTTTGATCGAAGCCGAGAGGGAGTTCGCGTCACACTCGCCGGCGAGATGATCGTCGCATACGCGAAGGAGACGTTGAGGTCGAGGGATGAACTAGTAGCGATGGCTCGGGCAGTGTATCTCGGCGAGGTGCCACCTCTTAGGCTTGGCTTTTCGTCATTCGTGACCGGCCATCTCTTGCAATCCTTTCGTGATACTTATTGCGCCATGTTTCCTGGGTGCGAGATCAAACTGACGGGAGGCGATCCTACTCAGGTACTTCAGCGAATCAACCAGCGCGCTTTGGACTGCGCGATTTTGCCAATGCCAATAGACAACGACATCTGCCATGTCCAACAGATATCGCAGTCTCCCTTAGTGATTTGCTTGCGGAGCGACGATCCTCTCGCTCAGCAGTCACAACTCGACATTCATGAAATAGCGGATCGCATCAAGATCTTCCGTGATCCAGAACTCCAGCCATCCGCGCACTCCCGGCTGGTCGAAATGTTCGCGGAGGTCGGGATTCCCATGCATTTAGCGTGCTCTGCGAATACACCGGCTGACATGCGGTGGATGGTAAAGGCTGGCTACGGGCTTGCGCTGATCGATCAGGCATTTCCTCTTGACATCGGACTCACCAGCAGAACGATAGCGGGCGTGAATTGGACAGCCGACACAGCGTTCGTACATCACAATAGGACCGATCATATTGCGTTGCCCTTTATTGAACGTTCCCTCGCGCAGCGATGGCGGGACGGAAAGCGGAAGAAGCGCCCTGAAGGTGTTCGACCCGAGCAATTGAAACTGCTGGCTTAGACCGCTATAGACACAAGATATGGCGGTATAGACACGAAGTCTTGGACGGCAATTCGTTTGGCGATTAGCTTCCGAATCATGACGGCGAACATTCAAGCCGTTCGGAGGATCAGATGCCCAAGACTAGCTCCCTAAGGTTCTTGCTTCGCAGCAGGCGAGGACGCCGCATACTTCAACAGAAACTCCTTCCCATCGCACGTTCCCTTGTGCCCGCCGCCATCGCACTTTCACTTCACCACAGTCGCTCATGCTCAAGGAACGATGGACTTCTCCGGAGCACAGACGCTCATGGGGACGTTCAAAACCTTTGCCATCTACGCGGGCGCCGTCATCTGCTTCGGCGGTCTCATCTTCGCCGGCATTCGGATGATGAGCGGTCGCTTTCAGGACGCCATTCCAGGACTCTTCGGTGCGCTGTTCGGTGCTGGAGTGCTCGGCTGGGGAGCCGGTTGGATTGGCTCTCTGACCGGACAGTCGATGTAGGAGGTGCATCGACATGACCAAGCGGGGAGAACCGTTACCGATCAATCAGGCCATGAACAGGCCCAGAGCCAAGCTAGGGCTCGACCTCTCGACATGGATGGCCATTGTGTTTGTGAACGTAACGGTTTTCCTCGTTGGGTTCCGACTGCTGGCGATTCTGAGCTTCCCGACGATGGCAGTCGGCGCATGGCTCATCGTCCGTAAACACCCAAAGATGTTTCAACTCTGGGGCCTCAGCCTCAGCCAGAAGTGCTACTATGACCCGCGCAAATACTGAGCAGCTCAAATACGTTCCGTGGTTCGCAAAGGCCGGGGCCGCGTGCAGCATCGTTCCGATTTCACGCTTCGTCGGCCCGAACATCTTCGCGCTTGAAGGGCGGCGGCTACGGATGCCTCTTCTCTCTCGACGGGCATCGACGAGGAGGGCGTGACGGACCTGGAGCTTGAGGCGCGGATGCGCTCCATTGAAGGCGCGTTGCGCGGACTGCCGGAAGGCTCCTGCCTCTATCAGTACACCCGCGTGATGTCCGGCTTCGATCTTCCTCGCCAGCGAAGTACGCGAACCACATCACAGAAGCATTCGCATGCGACCGGCTCGACTTCCTGAACCAGACCGCCGCGTTCCGGCGGATCGATCTTCACTGGTGCCTCACGCTGGAGCCATCGAAGGCCAAAGCATTCGAGCGGAAGCCGCAGGAGAACGCCCTCGACACATCGCGGATGCTAGCCGACCTTGAGAAGACCGCGACCATCCTTGCAAGGACACCTCGGCAGCTCGCTGGGACTTGCGCCTGCTCGGCAAAGCACGAGACCTTCCAGTTCTTCAGCTATCTCTTCAATCTTGAAGAGTGGGCCGAGCGACGACCAGCTCCGCAGCGACACCGGCGTGGACCGGCAGATCGTCAAGAGCTCCGGTCGCATGGCACAGCGACCACGTACAGGTCGGCAAGCGCCACGTCCAGATGTTCTCGTTGAAGACCACACCGGAGGCATCGCGGCCGTGCCTCTTCTCCGGCCTGCTGACGCTCGACTGCGACAGCGTGCTGTGCTCGACATGGCGCGTCAAGTCAACGTCGCGCCGCCCGCAGCGAGATCGACGCCCAGGAGAAGTTCATCTCCTTTTTCAAGGTCGGCGTGTTGACGCGCGTGATGAGCGGACGCGACACCGCCTCGCTCGAAACGGGCGCTGGCGCAAAAGCCGCGAACAACAATGTGGACGACCTCAGCGAAGTCATCCGTTCGACTCGACAAGAAGGCCCAGGGCGAATTCTCGCTTCGCCTGCTGCTGGCGGCGCGCAGCGCCGGAGCAGCTACGCGACACCGCTCCCGCCGTGCATCGGATCTTCGTCGATGCCCGCGCGCAGGTGATGGAAGAGACGCTTGGCAATCTATCCGCGTTCTACGCGATGTTCCCCGGCAATCACAAGTTCAATGTCTTCCCGCTGTGGCTGGCGGAGGATCACCATGCACGCCTCTCCTCTGTGTTCGCCCCCAGCATCGGACATCCGCATTCCGAAGACCTCGACGCCGAGTACCTGAACATCTTCGAGACGCGCACACGGACGCCGTTCTTTCAGGACGTGTATGTGGATGGCGTGCGGGTCATGCTCATCATCGGTCCTACAGGAACTGGCAAGTCCGTACACGGCAACGCAGATCGATTGCGCTGGAGCAGAAGTACGGCGGATTCACCTACATCTTCGACATCGGCGGCAGCTATGAGAGTGTTGTCGAGCTGTATGGCGGCAAGGTTGACCGGGTCGGCAAAGACGGCCCGCGTGTCAACCCATTTGCCCTGGAGCCGACCGAAAGCAATATCAAGTTTCTGTACTCCTTCGTCAAGTTGCTGCTGACCAATGGCGGCGCGGAGCTGGAGCCGGAAGACGACGATGTGATCCATAAGGCCGTGCAGGATATGTACCTGCTCGACCCGCAGAATCGCCGCCTCTCGAATCTCTTCCTGCCCAAGAAGCTCGACCGCTACCTGTCGAAGTGGGTCGGCAAGGGCATCTACAACGCCGTCTTCGACAACGTCGAAGACAGCCTCTCGCTCTCCCGGCTCCAATGCTTCGACTTCCAGGGCGTCAATAACGAGCAGTACGCCGACCTGATAGAGCCGCTGATGGTATGGCTA
This sequence comes from uncultured Acidobacteriaceae bacterium, assembly GCA_963821165.1. Taxonomy (GTDB): domain Bacteria; phylum Acidobacteriota; class Terriglobia; order Terriglobales; family Acidobacteriaceae; genus Granulicella. The sequence goes on along the minus strand of CAWGCQ010000005.1, from coordinate 13,491 downwards.
CTGCGGCGCATCAACGACGTTCTCTACAACCCTGCCAATCTTGGTGTTCCGAAGCACATCCTCATCGAAGAAATCTTCTCTTCGATGAAGAACAAGCAGCTGCTTGGATGGTGCGCTGGCTTCGATCAAGACGGTCCGCAAGAACCTCGGCGGCGTCACCATGATCGGCCAGTCCGCCGATGACCTCGGCGCGAACGCCGACAGCATCGTGAACTCCTGCACGTCGTTCCTGTTTCTGAAAGACGCCACCTTCAACCGCAAGCGTTATGCCGAGCTGTTCAAGATGAACGAGCAGCAGCTCGCTCTCTTCGAGAGCTTGCAGGACCGCGAAGGTCTTTACATCCGGCGCGATGGCATCACCAAGGTCGTCACGCTCAATCTCGATAACCGCAGCTACGCCACGTTCTCCACCAAACCCAAAGACCGGGTACGCCGGACCAAGCTGATTGAGAAGTACGGACTCACCGAGGGCATTACCCGCTTTGCCCAGGGAGAGACTGCGTAGCTAATCCACCCACTGAAAGGATCAACCGTGAAACCACCCATCATCATCGTCGTCACCTGCGGGCTTGCTCTCGCCGGCACTGCACGCGCCGTTACGGCAACAGCCCCACCACCTTCAGCCGAATGCTCCGCGTTCGGTCACGGTGTCCGAATCGGCCACTCCGCCCGTGATCCGTGCCGGCCTGCTGCAATCGACGCTCATCCTGCTGCCGCCCGAGGAGAAAGTCGCCAACGTCTTCGGCGGCGACACCGTGGATTGGGTCTTCGACGGCGGCCACGTCGCCAGCCGCTTCATCAGCGTCAAGCCCAGGACGGCGAATGCGACGACGGACATGCATATCGTCTCCGACCACGGCAACGAGTACACGCTGCAGCTTCAGGAAATTTCGGGTGACGGAGATCCCCACTTCGATTCCAAAGTCTTCCTCGTCCCCGGCGACAAGGCCGCCAAGGACAGACTGACAGAGCTGCCCGTATTCGTGCCCGCCGCCGAGCTGGACAAGGCCAAACAAGAGGCCGCAGCGGCCAAGGCCGCGCAGACTGCCGAGTTGAAGGCAGAGGCGAACAAGGCCGAACAGTACCGCAGCCAGTATCCCGGCAGTCTTCACTTCGACTACGCGTGGGACGAGAAAAAGGGCAAGGAGCTTGGCCTGCAGCAGATTTGGCGCGACGACAAGTTCACCTATCTGCGCGGCCACTTCCAGGAGACGCCCGCGCTTGTACGAGGTAAAGGACAAAAAGCCTTCGCTCATCAACTTCGATTTCAACGATGGCCTCTATACCGTTCCGAAGGAACTGGACAACGGCTATCTCGCCATCGGCAAAAAGAAGGTCGAGTTTCATCGCGTAGATGGAAAGGAGTAGCCATGCCGGAACCGAATCAAGACACGCCTGCCACCGTTCCCGAACAGCCAGAAGCCAAGCCGCCTGTGCGGAAAGGGCTGCCGCTGGTCATCGCGCTGGTAGTTATCATCGCGCTCATTGGCATTGCCAACCTGTCGAGCCTGGTGAGCGGCAACAAAAAGGCAGCGCCGCAGAGCGCATTGCCGATGCGCCCTGCAACCGCGAACCCGCAACAGGTGTCGAGCTTTGAGACGCAGCAACAGGCACAGGCCCGCCAGGACGCGGAACAGGAGCAACGCCAGCAGGACATTGGCTGCGGCCATGCAACAGTTGCAAGCGGCTCAGGACACCCCCGGCCCGGAGGCCGCCGGTGCGCCGCCGATGACTGCGGCGCAGCGCGACGCGATCTATGGCAACAGCCCGAACGCGCCGACCCACACCTCGAACGTCTCCGAGGCCCAGGCCGAAGCCAAGCAGAAAGAGCTTGCCCGCGAAAAGCAGCAGCAGGACGCCATCAACAGCGACACCGTCGCCATCGACTTCGAGCGTCGAGGCGCAGCACCGCGATCGCAGCCCCGGCTCAGCGCCGTTCCTGCAGTTTCCGCCGAGGCTGCGCCTTCGACTGCTGGACGGCAGCGAGAAATCTCCCGTTGCCGAAATACCAGCGACACAGCCTGACGAAGGCCGCCGCAAAGACAGACCCAATGGGTCCCTATGACTTCGATACCTACGAAGGCCGCCTGTACCGCGTCTTCGAGGGCACGGTCCTTGAGGGGGTCGTCACCAATCACATCGACGGCGGCTTCAGCGGCCCCATCATCCTCGACTTGACGACCGATCTGTACTCGCACGACCACCAGCAGCTTCTCTTGCCGCAGGGAACGCGGCTGCTTGGCACCGTACAGAGCGTCGGCAACGCGCAGCAACGCAAGATGTTCGTGACCTTCCACCGCGCCATCTGTCCCGATGGCTTCTCGCTGGAGTTTGCCAAATACATCGGCCTTGACCAGATCGGCACGACCGGCCTTGCCACGAAGGTCGATCACGGCTACCTAGAGGCGTTTGCCGCCGCTGCCGCCGTGGGCGGTCTGGGCGGCCTGGCCCAGATCGGCAACAACGGCAGTGTCCTTGCGCCATCGACCGAGATTCGCAACGGCATCTCGGAGCAGTCTGCCGAAGAGGGCGAACAGGTACTCAATCACTTCCTGAACCGCCTTCCGATTATCACGCTCAAAGAAGGCTCCCGCGCCCGCGTGTACATCGGCACCGATTTGCTTATCCCGTCCTACGCAGAGCATCGCGTCAATCCCACCCTCTAACCCCGCTGCACACAGGAGGCAGTATGAAACTCCATCTCACCAACCGCCGCAAGTGGCTTCTCGGTACGGGCGCTGCACTGCTCTTGACCGCGACGCCGAGCTTCGCGCTCTTCGGCATCGGAGACATCGTCTTCGATCCCACCAGCTATGCGAGCCTTGTCTCCCAGCTCACGACGCTGGAGTCGCAATACAACATGCTCAAGAACAACATCACGCACTTCTCGCTCAAGCAGCAGTGGCAGACGACGCTCCATGCTCTCGAGAACGTGAACGTCGCCAATATGTTCGGCGAGACAGCCGGCATCAAAATCGCGCTGAACTCCAACAACCCGAGTGCATCGCTGACGGGGTGGCAAACCGCGACGGTTCCCATAAGCAGCAATGCCAGCACCTATCTCGCTGGACAGTCGCTCGGCAGCGCCCGGATGTCCCAGCTCGCCATGATCGAGACCTCGGATGCGATCTCTCCCGACTGCCTCACGGCTGTGGGCCAGTACCGTTCCGGCAGGACACAGAGCCTCACGGCCAACAGCTCGCTTTCAGCAAATCAGTTCGACAACACCGACAGCACCAACAGCGAAGTCCAGCAGCTCAATCTCCTCAACGCCGCTGAGGGACAGAAGATGGCCGAGATGCAGTCCCAGGGCAGCTTGCAGGTCTGCGTTGCCGGACAGATGACCGTCGCCAACATGGAACGTCGCAACGCAGCCGTGGAGGACATGAACACCGCGGCGTTCGTCCAGCAGCAGCGAACGACCAATGACACCAGTGCCGCCAACGAGGGCAGCACCTGGGACACCTACCTCCCCTAAATCACCCGAACCTCGATTGAGAGAGCGATATGGCATCCATCGTTTTATTAGCGCAGGCCCTTCCTTCCGCCAGTTCCGGCGTCGATTGGCTCTATCAGTTCACCAACAACCTGACGAACCTCACCACGCAGAACGGCGGGGTGTTGACGCAGTTCGGACTTACGGAACTGAGCTGTATCGCTCTCTTCACTCTGGTCAGCATGTCGGTGAATTGGAGCACCACCGGCATGACCTTCCGGCTGCATCACGACCATGTGCATATCGGCGATCTCACCAACTTCTTATTGCGCCTGATTATCTGCTGTCTGCTCGAAAACTATTGGGTCAACCCGTTCCCCGGTGCGAGCTTCGGCATCAATCACTTCTTCTCCTACATCGCTCAGGCGATGGTCGCCGCCTTCGACCAAAGCTCGCTCAACAACTTGCTGCAGCTCCTCAAAACTGCGGGCGACAGTACGGCCATGCCGTCCTTCACTGCGCCGCTCCAGATCCTTTGCTACGTGGTCGTGCAGATCATGCTTGGCCTCGCATCTGCGATTCTGTTTGTCATCAACTGTAGCTCCTTCATCCTTTACGGAGTGACCGCCCTCTTCGGTCCGGTGTTCATCCCGTTATTGATGACCAAGACCTTCCGCGCGAAGTTCTTTCCATTTCCTCGACGTGCTCATCAGCTTCGCCATGATTCGCGCCGTCGCAGCAGCCTTCATCTTCGTCTGGGCCGGGTTTATGAATGGCTTTCTCCAGCAGACCTTCAACGGCAACTATTCGATGGAGATGTGGATGGCGAACCTGATTCCGTGCCTGATGGTTTTCGTCGCCTTCATCATCAACATGCTCTTCATTCCCAGCATGACCCAGGCCATCTTCGGAGGTGCGGCTGGACTCACGGCAGCGGGTGCAGAAGTCGCCGCAGGAGTTGCGACACTCGCGATCAAAGCAGGAGCAGCAGGAGCGTAACTATGTGGAACTTTCTTCTCGCATTCTTATCCGCCCGAGCAATAGGCAGATCGCGGCCCCTTCGGCTCATCCTCATGGTCGCGTTGTTTGGGGCGCTGATTGCCGGTCTCATCTATACGGCCGTCGTCTTCAAAGCAGTCTCTGAAAGGAGCTTCTGGCCCTCATGTCCACGCACACCATTCCCATTGAGACGCCGCTCACGCCGAAGCAGGCCGTTCTTGCCGACGAGATCGGCAACGAGGTCTATGCCTCCCACTATGCCGAGCGGAAAGCATACCGTCTCATCATCGGTTGCGGAACGGTACTGTTGCTTGGTTCGATGGGCCTCAATCTTTCGCTCGCTCGCCGTCCCATTGCCAACCGCTACATCCGCATCGACGAGATGGGCCGCGCGCAGGCGATTCAGTACAGCGATTTGAACTACAGTCCGCGCGAAGGTGAGGTGCGGACGTACCTCACGGATTGGGCGAACTACCGCTACACCATCAACCGCGACACCATCGCCAAGAAGTATCCGCTCAACTACTACTTCCTGTCGCAGAACCTCGCCTCGCAACTGATGGCCGAAGACAACGCGAACCACCTCGTCTCGCAGGTGATGGCGGGCCAGATCGAGCAGAGCGACGTGGAGGTGAAGAATGTCACCATCACGTCCATGTCCGTCAGGAGACCGTTCAGGGCGCCAAGCATCGCCCGTGGGACGGCGCTGGTCGCCATCGACAAGCTCTATTCGCCGCGCTACTCCCGCGAGCCACGGACAGAGCACTGGCTCCTCAGTGTCACCTACTACCTCAATCCGAAACAGGTAAGCGATCAGGCGAAGATCTATCCCGCAATTCGAGTTCATCAATCCGCTCGGTCTGACCATCACCGAGTTCCATGAAAACCGGCATCTCCGTCGACCCGATTGCGCCTGGAGCTCCTGCCGCGTTGCCGGCAGCACCGGCAACGCCAGCCGCAGGAGTGTCGCGGTGAGCTACCAACTCATACTGCCGTTCTTTCCCGAGGAGCTGCGCGAGCTTCTGCTAGACCCGTCCATCTCCGACCTGATGATTAATGGAACCACGGGTGTCTACGCAGATCGTGGCGGGGTTGTGCAGCATATACCGCTCACAACCCCGTACACGAACGACCGGCTGCAGGCCGCGATCGAGCGCGTCGCCCGCATCCTCGGACAAGACCTCACCAGCCAGAATCCCATCCTCAATACGCGCCTGCCGGACGGCTCCCGTGTCGCCGTCGTAGGCGCTCCGTCGTCGATCCACGGGCCGACGCTCACCATCCGCAAATTCAATCGCTGGTACACGTCCGATGAGCTGATCGCATCCGGCAGCCTTACCGGAGCAGGTTCGGGATACGGTTGTCGGCCTTGTTAATGCGAAGAAGAACGGCATCATCAGCGGCGGAACTGGCAGCGGCAAAACGACCTTGATGAAAGCCCTACTTGACCACGTTCCCCAGCAGGAGCGGTTGGTCGTGATCGAGCAACCAGCGGAATTGAAGATAGCACATCCCAACGCCGTTCGTTGGGAAGCTGTCGAAGCAATTCCCGGACAGGTTGCCATCACGCCGAGCCAGCTATTGGCCGCTGCTCTCCGGCATCGTCCCGACCGCATCATCATGGGCGAAATCCGCGATGAATGCGGCTACGACCTCTTGCAAGCCATGAATACAGGGCACGGCGGAACGCTTTCGACCATCCACGCAAAGTCCGCGTGGGACGCTCTCAATCGGCTATCCGATTTGGCCTTGAGTGCCAGGCCAAATCTCAACCATGCTTTCGTGCGCTCGGAGACGGCGGAGGCCATCGACTTCGTTCTCTACTGCGAGCGCGATCACACCGGCCGTCGCCGGGTTCGGGAGCTGATTTCTGTCACTGGCTATGCCCACGCGGATCAGTCCTTCCAGACCGAGGAGATCTACCGCGCACCGGCTTCTGCAGCGTGACCCGGAGCGGACTACTGCTATGGAACTTCTTGCTCTCAATTCGGCGCAGCATCGCTTCACCGAGAGATGGTCTCTTGAGCTGGACAGCAGCCCCGCCAGGTCGTTAGCCATCGGGCGCAATCGCCGATTCCATTCGGAAGACTGGGGCGGTTCGGGCGAAGTTAGATTGCCGGACGTTGGCTTATCCAAGGAGCAGCGGGATTGGGGCGTTCAATCGTGTGTCTCCAACTACGAATCCCGTTCATGCTCGGTCACTGCTTCGGGCCCTAACCGGCGCCCTGCGGCTCGGCGCTCTTCTGCTTCCGCTACGCGGCCCTACGGGTTACGGTTTCCACCTTCGGCGGACCCACCGTAAATGCAGAGCTTGGCACTTGGGAGCCGGGGCCTCTCGCTTGGCTTCGCCGGGTGTGACCCGAGCAATTCGGGAATTCAAAAACGGAGAAACACCATGTACATGAACAAAGTCATCCTCGCAGGCTTCCTCGGCAAAGACGCCACCGTCCACACCGGCAACAACGGCAACTTCACCATCCTCGAACTCGCCACCAAGTCCTCCTACAAGGACAAGGAATCGGACAAGTACATCTCGCGCACCGAGTGGCACAAACTCATCGTCTTCGGCGGTCGGGGCGAGTACGCAGCCAAGCTCAAGAAGGGCGACCACGTCCTGGTAGAAGGCGAGCTTCGCCACACGGAATACGAGAGCAAGAAGACGAACACCAAGCAGCAGTCCGACAGCATCCGGGTCACCAACATCCAGAAGCTGGATCGCTCTCAGAAGACCTCCTCGGAAGCGGAGGAGACCGAGGAGCTGCCGCTGGAGGAAGAGGCCGCATAGGCCGCTTCTTTCATCAACCGAGAGAGCCCGGCGAAAGCCGGGCTTCTCTCGCGCTAAACCCGCAGTACCTCCGCCGTCTCCGAGAGAGCTTCCATGAACCAAACCGCCAAAGACTTTCTTACCCGTTGCTTCGCTCCGGGGGAAACCATCGCCCTCCTCTTACGCCGGGACAACGGAGAGCGTCCGACCCAGAGAATCGTCCGGCTCGAACAGGTGCTCACGCCTCGTTACCTCGGCTGGCTCGCCCATGAAAACGGCACAGGCGCGAACGTCTACGTCGCTGCCAATCCGCTTCGCTCTGGCAGCCGCCGCCGCACCAAAGAGAGCATCGCATCCGTTCGCCATCTATATATAGACATCGACTTCGATGGCGAGGCGCGTGTCGCTGCGCTCCGCGCCTCCGATGCCGTGCCGGCTCCTACGGCGATCCTCTCCACATCGCCCGGCAAGTATCAGGTGCTCTGGCGTGTCGAAGGCTTCGACTTCGACCGCCAGGAAAGCGACGCTCAAGCAGCTCGCCCTCGCCTTCGGCGGCGATCCCGCTTGCACCGACTGCAACCGAGTCCTCCGCATCCCCGGATTCCTCAATCGCAAGTATTCGTCCCGCCCACACGGTCACGGTCGAATACCCCTGCGATTCGACTTGGAATCCCGGCGACTTTCATCTCGACATGCATGCCGAATGCCGTGCTCCCGCTGCGCGGAATCGCACGGCCAATGCAGCCCGGAAAGCAGACCCATTCGGAGCAGGATTGGGCGTGGGTTCTGGACGAACTTGCCCACGGCAAGGATGCCGCGAAGCTCACGCATGCGCTCGCTTCGCGCCGCGCCGACAAGCCCAATCCGCTCTACTACGCCCAGCGCACCGTGGACATGGCTTCGGCCCGTCTCTGGCTGCTCGAAGGCGCACCCATCGACGACGTAATCACCATGCTCGAAGTCCGCCGCAACTTCGAGCTTCCCGCCGCACTTTGCTCCGCTCGTGCGCGGGAGATTGCCACCACAGCGCAGCGCATGATTGCCCGCAAGAAGATCGCTTGAATTCACCACCCCAAAGGAGAATCACCATGCCGTTACTCGAAGTCATCCAGACCAAACAGATCAGCGCCTCCATTCGGCTGACTGATACGACCGCGACGCAGGTCGATCAGTATGCCGCTTTCATCCGCGCCTGTGCCGATGATGTCGTCGAACAGGCTCTCACCTATGTCTTCGCCAAAGACCGCGACTTTCAGGAGTTCCTGAAGATCGCCACAGGCGAAGCAGGTTGCGGCCACCCTTCGCATCCGCAAAGGCGCCAGCAATGATGCGGCGGAGCCGCCTGCAAAGAAGCCTGCAAACGGCGCGGCGCAACGGCATACAGCCCTCAGCAGTTGTGGCGGGATTGAAGGCATGATCCTCCATCAGAATCCGTGGCAGGGCCACAGCGGTGCTGCGCACCGGAAGAATCTTGACACTCCATCCCTCGCAGGGTTGCGTTTGGAACCAAATTGGTTCCAGCGGGAAACATGCAGAAAACAGGCGGCTTGCCGCCGAGCGGCAAATTCGCGCGGTTCCATTCGGAACCGCCAGCGAAGTTGGCCGCAGAAGGATCAGCGATGCTTTCACAGACCTCTGAAATCGAAGGCCGCCTCCAGCGGCTGCAAGGGACGGGAGACCCGCACGCAGAGCATCGCCACGCGGTTTACCCGCAGTGAAGAAAGAGCGTTATTGCGGGTTGCCGCAAGCTGCGGAAAGAATCTCCGCGAATGGGCGCGGGAAGTACTGTTGGATGCCGCGAACGGACAGCAACACGGCGATGGCGCGCCGCTGTTTGCCGAAGTGCAGGCCTTACGTCTCCTGCTCATCAACACCCTTGAGCCGTTGCTGCGCGGCGAAAAGATGACGCCGGAGCAGTTCAAGGAAATGCTCCGGTACGTGAAAACCAATAAGCGCAAAGCGGCCGCAGACATGCTCGCCAGCTATGCGGAAGGGACAACAGAACAGCCATGACCGACACACAATGGGGACGCAAAGAGACCATCGTCCGCCCGCCTCACTATCCCGTATACAGCTTCGGAGCCGTCTTCGTTGCACTCGTCGTCGCCGGTCTCTGCGTCTATCTCCACCTTGCTTTCGTCAATGACGCCGCTGCAACGCTACTATCTCTCCTGCTATGTCGAAACGGGCTTCCTCGGCACGATGCGCCAGAGCAGCGAGTATCAGCTTGTGACGGTCGCCGACCGCCAGCATCACGTCCGGCCTGTCACCGAAGCCGACGTGCAGCCAGGTTCCACGCCACAGCCGATCGGCAAGCCGATTCCACTCGCGCTCTCCCCGGCTGCTCGTGCCTCCGGCGTTGTTTTTCTGTATCGCGGAGCGAAGGTCGGCTACATGAATCGACCGCTCCATGACTACCTTCGCCGCTTCGTTTACGACGGAGCTACGTTCGTGGGCATCTTCCGTATTCCGCTCTTGTCAGGGCTTGCCGCGTTTCTTTTCCAGCTCCCGTTCGCCGTCCGCAAAGATGTTCAACGGCTCAAAGAGATGAAGTATGGACGGCTCCTGAAAGGGCCGGTCCTGGTCTCACCGGAAGGCTTCAACAAAGCCGTCAAAGGCGATGGCGTCGGCTTCAAAACCACCGAGTCGAAGCACCTCATGCGTATCCCGCAACGCGCCGAAGGACAGCACATCGAGATCATGGGCGATACCGGCGCGGGCAAGTCCCGGCTGGTCATGCAGCTCCTCGTACAGATCAAGGAGCGCGGCCATTCTGCCATCGTGTATGACCCAGCCTGCGAGTTCGTGCAGCGGTTCTATGACCCCAGTCGCGGCGACATCATTTTGAATCCGCTCGATGCGCGCTGCCCCTATTGGGGACCGTCCGAGGAGCTGCGCCGCCGTGCCGAAGCCAGGGCCATTGCCGCGTCTCTGTATCAGCCGACCACCGACAAGAAGGGTGAGTTTTTCACCGAGACTCCGCAGAAAATCTTCGCCCATCTGCTGACCTTCGGCCCATACGCCGCAGGAGTTGGTGGAGTGGATGGCGAACCCCGACGAGATCGACCGTCGCGTCCAGAACACGGAGATGGCGATGATGATTGCGAAGGGCGCGCAGCAGCAGCGCAACGGCGTTCTGGCTTCTCTCGGTTTGATTGCCGATAGCCTGCGAATGCTTCCACGGAAAGAGAAGGCCGCGAGTCATTGGACTGCGACCGAATGGGCGGAAGACAGCGCAAAGGATGGATCTTCATTACGTCGAAACCGAGCGAACGCGAGGCACTGCGTCCGCTGCATAGCCTCTGGATCGACCTGCTTGTGTTGCGTCTCTTGAACGAGCCGAAAGAGAGCCAGCATCCGGTCTGGTTCGTGCTGGACGAGCTGGCGAGTCTGCAACGTCTGCCGCAGCTCCACACCGCGATCACCGAGAACAGGAAGGCAAAGAACCCGCTTATACTCGGTTTCCAGGGCAAGGCCCAGCTTGAGATGATCTACGGTCACCTGGCCGAGGTGATGCTGTCGCAGCCGGCCACCAAGATATTCCTGAAAACCACGGAGCCCAAGGCCGCCGAATGGGTGTCGAACGCCATCGGCAAAGTCGAGATCGAGCGGCTGCGGGAGACGCACTCCACCGGCCTACGGGCTGGCAACAATTTCAGCGTGGAGCGCCAGGTCGAGCCGCTTGGTGCTGGACTCGGAAATCTCCGGTCTCCCTGACAGGCACGCCTTCCTAAAGCTGGGAAACCATGTCGCCAGATTCTCATTTGCCTATCACGACATCCCCGCCACCCAGCCCGCGTTTGTGCCGCGTCCGCTGGACGACGATGACCTTACCTTCGATCCAAAAACGCTCACGAAGAAGCCGCCGAAGTCTGCTGACATAACGGCAACCACCGTTCCCGGCGATAGCGAAGACGAGCCGGTCGAGACAGGATTCTCGTTGGGAGATTAAGCCATGCTGACGATCTCCAAACCGCTCTCCGCATCGCAGGCGCAGACCTACCACGCCAAGGAGTTCACGTCTGCCGAACAGAATTATTGGAAGCAAGACGACCGGACTTTGGGCGAGTGGCATGGCAAGCTGGCTGAAAAGTTCGACCTCGCCGGAGCCGTGAGCGAGGAACACTTTGCGCGGCTCGCGGATGGCCAACACCCTCATACCGCCGAGCAGCTTGTACGTCATCGCGTCGTCCAGGAGTACGAAGGCGCGGACGGGAAGGCAGTTGCGCCGGTAGAACATCGTGCCGGTTGGGACGCCACATTCTCCGCGCCCAAGTCGGTCTCGCTCACCGCGCTCGTCGGCGGGGATGACCGGGTGCGGGACGCGCACCGGGAAGCGGTGAACGTCGCTTTGAGCGAGCTGGAAAGGTACACGCAAGCCCGCATCGGCGGCAACCACGCCGCCGAAACCACCGGCGAGTTCATCGCCGCGAAGTTCGAGCATGACACCGCCCGTCCCGTGGACGGCTACGCCGCGCCGCAGCTCCACACCCACGCCGTCATCTTCAATGTCACCGAGCGCGACAACGGACAGACGCGGGCCTTGCAGGAGCGCGGCCTGTTCGAGTCGCAGCAGTTTGCCACCGCCGTGTATCAATCGGAACTGACCTATCGCCTCCGCAATCTCGGCTACGAAATCGAACCGGGACGCAGCGGCGCACCGGAGATCAAAGGCTACTCGCAGGAGTACCTTGACGCCTCCAGCCCGCGCAGCCAGCAGATACGCGAGCATCTGGAAAAGACCGGCTATCAGGGGCCGGAGGCCGCGCAGATTGCCGCGCACTCCACCCGTGACCGGAAGGAGATTCACTCGCCCGCCGAGGTGCTGGCCGCGCATCGGCAGATCGCCGCCGAGTTCGGCAACCAGGCCGACAAAGTCGTGACGGAGGCGCGGAGCGCGGAGTCAGGAACATGACGCCGGAGCACGTATCCTGAAGAGTTCGCAACAGGTCGCACGGCAGGCCGTCACCTATGCCCGCGACCGCAGCTTTGAGCGCGAGGCCGTCACCGACGAACGCGACCTCTTACCGCGATGCGTTGCGACGCGGCATGAGTGAAACCACGTACTCGGAAGTTCGCGCCGGGTTCGAGGCTCGCATCGCCGCCGGCGAGTTCCAGCTTGTGCCCGGACAGAAGCACGACACAGGCCGGAGCTTCACGACCGCCGAAACCATCCGCGCCGAGAAAGAAATCCTGCGCCGGATGCAGCAGGGGCAGGGTCGCGCCGAGCAGATCATGTCCATACAAGCTGCCGTCGCCCATACCGAAAAGCAGCAGCATCTCAATGCCGGACAGCGCACCGCCGCCGAGGAGATTCTGACCTCGCGCGATGTCGTGCAAGGGCTAGAGGGACGGGCTGGGGTCGGAAAAACGACCCTGTTGAAATCGGTTCGTGAAGCCGCCGAAAAACGCGGCTATGTCGTCGAAGGCTTCGCCCCGACCTCCCGCGCCGCCAACCAGCTCCGCGACGCCGGCATCTCTGCCGACACCCTACAGGGCTTCCTCGTCCGTCCCGGCCAGCCGAACCCCGACCGTCATCTTTACATGGTCGATGAATCCAGTCTTGCCAGCACCAAACAGGTGCGCGACTTCCTCGCCAAACTCGAATCCAGCGACCGCGTGTTGCTCATCGGCGACACCCGCCAGCATCAGGGCGTCGAAGCCGGCAAGCCCTTCGAGCAGTTGGTCAACGCCGGGATGAAGACCACCCAGCTTGACCAGATCGTGCGTCAACGAGAAGCCCCGGAGCTGCTGAAGGCGGTCGAGCATCTGTCACGCGGCGAAGTCGCCGAGGGGGTCGCGCTCTTGGAACAGCAGGGCCGCGTCACCGAGATTGCCGATCCACAGCAGCGTATCGCGGCGATTGCGCGAAGCTACGCCGCCAGCCCGGACAACACCATCGTCGTCTCGCCCGACAACGCCTCGCGCCGTCAGATCAATCAGGCCGTGCGTTCCGAATTGCAGGCCCTCGGCGCTGTTGCCGCCAGAGGATCATGCGATGCGCGTGCTCGCTCCGCGTTCCGACATGACCGGCGCCGACCGTACCTGGGCCGCTCGCTATGCCGTGGGCGACGTACTCTACTATCCGCGCGGCAGCCACGACATCGGCATCGAAAGACAAAGCTATACGAAGGTGATCGCTACCCAACCCAAAGACAACCTGCTGACCGTTCAGAAAGAAGACGGAGCGACCGTCACCTACAACCCCGCGCGGCTCTATGGCGTAAGCGTCTACCGCGAGATCGAGCGGGAGTTTGCGGTTGGCGACCGTTTGGGCTTTACCGCGCCGTCC
>CAWGCQ010000004.1:0-6347 GCA_963821165.1 uncultured Acidobacteriaceae bacterium | reverse complement strand
GGGAGCTGCGGTCGAGAGTCTTGACCGGCAGGGCCGCGTCCATGAAGTGAAGGGCCACGAGGAACGCATCTCGGCCATCGCACGCGAGTATGCCAAGTCCCCCGAAAGCACACTTGTGGTTTCGCCGGACAACCGTTCGCGCTCGGAGATCAATCAACGGATACATGATGAGCTGCAATCGCGCGGAGTTGTGAGCCAACAGGAGCACTCCATCAACACCCTCGTGCCGCGTCAGGAAATGACTGGTGCCGACCGCAGTTGGGCGCAGCAATACCGGGCCAACGATATTCTGCGCTACTCGCGCAGCTCGCAGGAGACTGGCATTAAGAAAGGCGAATACACTCGCGTTGTCTCAGTGAACGGACGGGAAAACACGCTAACGGTTCTGCGCACGAACGGAGAACAGGCGACCTATGATCCGCGCCGCCAGATGGGAGTCTCGGTTTACCGCGAGCAGGAGAAAGCATTCTCCGTCGGCGACCGCATCCAGTTCACCGCGCCCAACCAGGAGTTGAAGATTGCGAACCGTGAACTTGGAACAGTGGAAGGCATCGCGTCCGATGGCACGATGCGATTGAAGCTGGACAACGAGCGCAGCATGAGCTTCGATCCGCAACGACACCCTCATCTGGATCACGGCTATGCCGTGACCAGCTACTCCAGCCAGGGGCAGACCGCTGACCGTGTGCTCATCCATGTAGATACGGAGCTTGGCGCGAAGGACCTGCTCAATAACCGCATGGCCTATGTGTCAGTTTCGCGCGGCCAGTGGGACGCGCAGATATTCACGAATGATCGAGAGAAGCTGTCGCAGGCTTTGGGCCATGATGTATCGCACCAGAGCGCCCATACACCCGACTTGAAACCGTCGCAACATGAGATAGCCGAGACCCCCAAACAGGAAAAGAGTCAGGGTATTGATATAGGGCTGAGCCTCTGAAGGCTCCTACGACGGATGCGATTATCGCTTCTCCGTCCACCGCTTCATCCCCCGCATCGCCTACGCCGTCACCCTCTTCCACCGCCGCCACGAGCCCGCCGACGTCGACAACGCCGACCTCCAGCAGCTCACCCGCGAGATCACCGCCGTCGCCCAGAAGAACGACTGGGACGCCTACCGCAAGCACGCCGGCATCGGCACCTACACCCTCGCCGGCCTCATCTACATCCTCCCCAAGTTCGGTCCCCTCAAGCTCGTCGACGTCAAAGGCCCCACCTCCAAAACCGAGGTCGACTACATCCACTCCGTCGTCGTCTCCACCGACGAGGTCAATCGCGCGCTCCGCCGCTTCACCCCTCCGCCCGCCACCCGCTCCACCGCCGCCGAAGCCGCCGCCGCCGATACCCACTCCGATCCTTCGCCCTCCGAGCCCCTCACTCCCAAACCCGGCTCCTCGCAGGTCATCCCCCGCCAGACCAGCGCCCCCCCACCCCCTCACCAACCGCGATCTCGACACCGGCTACCCCGTCCGCCCCAGCGGCTACCCCCTCACCGACGACACCTACGCCACGCTCCTCCACCGCCTCACCCTCACCCGCACCGCTCCCATTCCGCCCGGCATCAAGCGCGACATCCTCGCCTACTACGCCGACCTCAATCTCCCCTTCGCCACCAAAAAAGAATCCCTCCGCCTGGGCCGAGCTCCAGCAGAACCTGCACCATGCCCATCAGCACCGAACCCAAGCCCTACCCCACCTATGGCGACGGCAGCGACGACCTCCCCACCACCCCTCCCTCCCCAGCCACCGCCCAGGGCCCCACCTCCACCCCTTCCTCCAGTAATTAGCCCCACCCTCCGCCATATCCTGAGTCATCTTTCCCCCGCCTGACGCCTACCAGAGTGAAGCTCCCTCAAGCACCGCTCTGCGAGGTCACTATGCGTCTCCGTTGTCTCAACTCTTGCCTTCTCCTCTGCCTTCTCTCCACCGCCGCCTTCGCCCAGGACACCACCATCTTTCCCATCGTCGATCCTGCATATGGCATCAAGGCCTACACCGCCACGGTCCCTGCCGGCTGGAAGTTCCAGGGCACTGTCCTCCCCGGCCCCGACTGCAGCCGCATCCCCTTCCCCGTCTTCCGCGCCTACTCCCCCGACGGCCTGCGCGAGATTCGCCTCCAGCCCGTCTTCAACTGGACCTTCCATCCCACATTCAAGAACTTCCGCGCGGTCAGGGGCTGCATCAATATCGGCGGCCCCATCACCGCCGCCGACTTCCTCCAACGTTACGAAGAGATGATCGCCACCAACGGCATGCATGTCATCGGCCCCATGGAAGTCGGCTCCGCCTATCAAGCCATGGTCGATAAAGTCGCCGACAACATGAACCATCTCAACTCCTCCGTCCATGGCACCGCCAATGCCGCCGCCGTTCGCGTCGAAACCGTCAACGGCTCATTCATCATCGAGCAGCGCCTGCGCGCCTACGTCGCGTGCCGCGTCGACACCGGCGGGCTCGATGCCAACGGCGGTGGCTGCTCGGCTCACATCGACGTAGAGCGCGCCCCCAAAGGCAAGCTCGATGCCCTCGTTGCCCTTGTCGACTCCCGCAACCTCACCCGCATGCCCTACGAAAGCGCCTGGGTCGACCGCGTCAGGGAACACCTTGCCGAGCGCGCTCAACAGGATGACAACAACTTCAGGCACATGCGTGAAGTCATCGACGCAAATCAACGGGCCGCGAACGCCATGCTCAAGAAGCAGTCGGACGACTTCATGGCCGCCTCCCAGCGCAATCACGAAGCCTTCATGGCCCAGCAGGAGTCCAGCTTCCACTCCAGCATGAACAACGCCACCGCCTCCATGAACGCCCGCTCCACCGCCGCCTCTGACTGGGTCGACTACGCCCTCGATCAACAGACCGTCGTCGGCCAGGGAGGCTACGCCAAGGTCTCCAGCGCCTACACCCAGACCTGGTCCTCCACCACCGGCAATCAGACCACCTGGTACCAGAGCGACGACCCCAACACCAATCCCAACGGCGTCCTCCCCGGCAACTGGACCCAGGACACCAAGGTTCACGGCAACGGCCAGCCCTACTAGACCACCATCTCCGGAGCACCCATGATCTGGCTCTTCTTCATCCCGCTCCAGCTCTACCTCGTCTTCAGCGGCCTCCGCCAGCAGGAGCACGACGGTGCCTGGAGCTGGCCCATGTTCGCCTTCTGCCTCGGCTTCATTCTCTTCGACACCCTCATCGTCACGCTCCCGCTCCGTCTCGGCATGAACGGCAGCCCCTACTTCGTCCCCGTCTGGACCGCCGCCTGGATCATCGCCGCACTCAACTTCATCTGGTTCCTCGCCGTCTGCCGCCGCTGGAAACCCAAACCCCGCAACCGCTAGCCCCGGAGCCTCCCATGTTCGAGCTCTTCAAACTCCTCTCCGGCCTCCTCGTCCTCGGCGACGGCAAACGCAAAGGCACCTTCAGCTGGAAGGCCATCTTCCTCGGCTTCGGCTTCTCCATCTTTCTCTACGCCACCGCCCTTCCCGCCTTCCTGCTCTATCAAAACCATCCGCAATACAAGTGGCTCCTCATCACCACCCTCGTCATCGACGCCGTCTCCCTAATCTTCGTCCTCATCCTCGGCACCCGCTGGCAGCGCGAGGCCAAGGCTCGCGCCGCAGCGCAGATCGGCGCCCAAAAGTCACCGGCGACCCCGGAGAGAATACCGTGCGGTTGACCGCCTTCCTCAACAGCAAAGGCATCGCCGTCAGCTACAGCGAAAACATCTCACCAGCGCTCGGTATGAGCCGCGGCGGGCGCATCGTGCTACTTCCAGGTCAATCAAGGGTATCCGTTCGGGCAAGGCCATAGTTGACGGGTCGTCCAGGGCGCGGATAGGCTACTTTGCGGAATTGGCGGCGTAGGCTGTTGGGGTGAGACCGGTCAGGGACTGGATGGAGCGGTCGGCGAGGCCGGGCAGCACGTCGGCCAGGTATTTCCGGATGGGGATATTCAGCTTCCTGCAGCTTTCGACGACGGAGAAGATGGCGGCGATTTTGGGCCCGGCTTCCTTGCTGCCGATATGCAGCCAGTTCTTGCGGCCGATCACGATTGGCCGCATCGAGTTCTCGGCCCAGTTCGTAGATAGCTCGATGACGGGATACTGCATGAAGCGCGTCAGCTTCTCCCAGCGCGTAAGCGTGTAGGCAACGGCCTTGCCCTCCGCGGACTTGGGCAGCACGCGACCCTTCATCTTCAAAAGCAAGGAATGCAACTCGTCGAGCATCGCGGGGGCGCGCTCCTGGCGCAAGGCATGGCGGTTGTCGAGCGAGAGGTTTTGTTCGCGCGCCTCGCGATCAATGGCAAACAGGCCATCCATAAGCACGACCACGCGCTCCAACTCCGCGTCGCTGGCCTTGGCCTTCTCGCGCACCTTCAGCGCGTCGATAAATTTTCTCCTCGCATGCGACATGCAGCAGGCGTGAACCATGCCCTTGGCACCGACATCTTCGTTGTACCCGGCATACCCGTCCGTATGGAGTATGCCGGAGAAATCCTTGAAGACCTCTCTAGGCACCTCGCCCGAGCGCGTCATCTTAAAGTCGAACACCACGCCTTTACCCGGCGAACTGTACTGCCAGAAGTAGCCCTTGTGGTTCTCGCCTTTTCTCTCTGGCGTCTGCACCCCGCAGTAGGTTTCATCGGCCTGAACGTATCCGCCGGTCAGAAGATCGCGCAACATCACATCGACAACCGGAATCAGCAGTTCGCCCACGCGCAACACCCCGTCGTTGATCGTGGTCAGCGCTACGTCGATGCCCAGATCGCGCCAGAGGATCGCGCGTTGGCGATAGATCGGGACGCTGTCGCAATACTTGCCTACGAGGAAATCGATGATGACTTCGTCGGAGAAGATCGACTTGGGTGCTATGCGCTCGGGCACTGCAGCCGTCGCCACGCCGTATTCTTCGCAGCTGCAGGCACGCTTCTCGCGTTTAATCACGCTTACGAAGTATTCAGCCGGCTTCTTAGACAGCACCTCGGTCGTTTCGTATCCAATGACCCTGGTCTGGTTGCCGCACTTGCCGCAGGTGCATTGCTCAGGCGTGCAAGCAATGATCTGCTCGACGCGTTCCAGATGTGCGGGCAACTCGTTGCGACCGGGATGATTGCGACGCGTACGCTGCTTCTCCGTAGGTGTGCGGTTCTCTTGTGTATTTCCGGGGCACTCGGGCAGTGGACCGCTGGCGACCTCCCGCTCGATCTCATCGCTCGATACCCCAGGTTCCAAATCGAGCAGCTGAAGCTGCAGATCCGATAGCTTCTCGCTGCGCTGGCCGTAACGCGCCACACGCTCGGCGCGAAGCGCTTCCTTCAGCTGCTGGATGATCGCCTCGGCCGCAGAAAGAGCCTGATCCTTTTTCGCGATGATACGATCCTTCGCTTCCACCTTCTCCTTCAGCTGCTCCAGCACAGCCGCGACAACCGGGTCGAGCGATACAGGTAAAGGTGACTTGGAAGTAGGATTCATCTGCTGCGATCATCGCAGATCCTGCTGTGGATAAATCATCGAATCTCCTGTATTCATGCGGCTTTTGTTGATACATCTGATTCTTCCCCAGGAGCTCTGCGATACCATTTCCGCTTCCTCGTCGCGCTCAGATCGATACCCCCAATTAACAGCGCAAATTCCTCGCGGCTTAGCTGCAGGCGACCCTCCTCACAACTGGGCCAGTGCAGTCGACCCTGTTCCATACGCCGCGAGCATACCCACAGACTCGAGCCGTCGAAGAAGAGAATTTTCATCCTGTCCCTTCGTTTGTTGGCGAACAAAAAAAGATGCCCGCTCGTGGGGTCCTGCTGCAGTTGGCCGACCACAAGAGCATAAAGGCCGTCGAAGCCCAGCCTCATATCCGTCTTTCCGGTAGCCACGTAGATGCGCGTGGCCGCGCCCAGGCCGAGCACAACTACACCTCATCCAGCACGGCAATCAGACGCCGCAGCGTTGCCCCGTCGAATCCAGCACCCACACCGATCCGGCGACTGCCGGACAGCTCCACAAACAAAGCTGTCTGCCATGCTTGCTGTGCGCCAGACGGATCATCAAGTACCTCTACAGGAATAAGCGAAACGGCTGGCGTCGTGCACTCATTCTGATCGGACCAGCCACGGCCGTTCCCCATACGCTTCGAATATCGCTTCAGCGAGCTTAGCGATAACCCATGCTGCCGGCAGTACTGCGTTCGGTTCAGCCCGCTTCGCTCAAACGCTGCCACAAGTTCTGCCACCTCTGCGCGGCTGCGCCGATGACGACCAGGATGCTCTGACTGGGATGATGTCTTGTTCATGCATCCAGTCAATCACGCAATTTGCGCCGGCAAAAGTATGGCCTTGCCCGAAGGGAT
>CAWGCQ010000003.1:0-3137550 GCA_963821165.1 uncultured Acidobacteriaceae bacterium | reverse complement strand
ACAATGCGCAAGGCTGCCCCGAGAGGCTCGGCGACATTTCTGAAGGCTAGCGACTATCCCTTTCAGGAGCGACGTATGCGCAGAGGATTAGGTGACGCCGTTGCGGAAGTGACTTATCCGTATGCGGTTACATCATCACAGCTTGCTGCGATATGCATGACAAGCAAGATCGTTCTACACCCCCGGCCGGCATAACTGGTTGAAGGGGATTCTGAAGTGAAAGCAAAAGGAGAATCAAATGACAACCCCAGTCGACACTGTGCGTACATTCTATTCCGCAATTGCAGCAGATGATACCGGCAAGATGGTCGAACTAATGACCTCCGACATCGAATGGATCTCGGTTGTTGACTTCAACGTTCAGGAGAGAAGGGGCCTGCCGAGGTCATGAAGAAGGTGTTCGCTCCGCTGATGCAGGAGTGGGAGAGCTTTTCGCCGGCACCGTTCGAGTTTCTTTTAGACGCTTCAACTGTCGTCTCTCTGGCTGTTTTGCCTGCGTTCACCGCGCAACACACAAACGTGCGGATCTTCCATACGCCCATGTATGGGATGTTCGGGAAGGAAAGATCTGGCGTCATCGTCAATATCTCGACACGATGGCACTCGAAGAAGCTCGGCGCGCCTAGGGCTCGCAGGCGAAACTCATCGGCGACGGTCTTGCAGACACAGCCGTTCGCAATTTGATTCGCTCAAGCTCATGACACTTGATCGTTGCTTTTTGGTCTTGGGCCCGTCGGGAAGCTTTCCCGCTATCCCTTTCGCGGGGTAGTTGAATTGGCATGGCGGCCTGTTGGCTCCGATCAGATCGCCATATAAGTCCCTCGTATTGGGCCCAAATTACTGTACCGAACCACGAGCAACCCAGCCTAACTACGGCTCCTGGATGAACTTCTCTGCCGCGACCTTTTGATGCAGCTGTAACGTCCCTGGAATTCGTAAGTTTCTCTCAACTGACCATCAAGAACTTCAAACTGTTCTTATCCTCTCCATGACCATACTCTACTAATATGCCTTTAGGAAGAATCAAGCCGTCCGTTCCAATCTCGCTCCTCGAAGGGGAGCCAGCCGACTACCGTTGCACCACAGCGGACGTCAGCCCCCAGCGCTAGGTTTTTCTCGCTGAATGGATCAGCAAGAAATGCTCGACGTATTCGTCTCATCTGAGGCGGAGCTTTACCTTCTCGAGTCAAAAAGGATCATCTCAGTGAACCGCTCTTCCATATACGCTCTTGCCACGGTGCTTTTTGCAGGCACGGCACAAGCCGCACCAATCCCTTCGACCAACTCTACGACGACCTATCATCGTGTCCAGGTTGACGGCATCGGGATTTTCTACCGGGAAGCCGGCCCTGGGAACGCCCCAACCATCGTGCTTTTGCATGGCTTCCCGTCGTCTTCGCGTGAATTTGACACGCTCATTCCCTTGCTCGCGACAAAATATCATCTGATCGCTCCGGATTATCCCGGGTTTGGTTTGAGCGATGCGCCCTCGCCGACCGCCTACACATACACGTTCGATCATCTTGCCCAGACGATGAGTGATTTTCTTGAGAAGCTGAAGATCACGCATTACACCATGTACCTTCACGATTACGGCGCACCGATCGGCTTCCGCATCATTCTGGCGCACCCCAATAAACTGCATGCGCTCATCAGTCAAAACGGCAACATCTACAGAGCGGGCCTCGAGCCAAATGGGCCAAGATTGCGGAATACTGGGCAGATCCCAATGCTCATCCTGAGGTGCTCAACGCTTTTCTTTCGTTCGAGGCCACCAAGGAGCGGCACGTTGCAGGCACGTCCCATCCGGATCGCTACGATCCAGATACCTGGATCAGCGAGTATGCTGATCTGTCGCGGCCCGGTCAGCGAGAGATTCAGGGGGACCTGCTCTATGATTATCGGACCAACGTCGCGGACTACCCGAAATGGCAGACCTGGCTCCGCGAACACCAGCCTCCTACCCTCGTGGTCTGGGGTGCAAACGACCCTTCCTTCGTCGCGGCGGGTGCAGAAGCCTTCAGGCGGGACCTACCGAATGCGGAGATTCACCTGCTCGACGCTGGACACTTCGCACTGGATGAACAGACAGACGAGATTGCGAAGCTGATCTTGCAGTTCATGGCCAAGCATCCTGGATGAGGGCTAGAGTCATGAGCATCGCATACGGTCTTGCGTCATCCGCAGCGTCGAAACCAGGAACGCAAACGTTAGCTCAGACCATCATCCAGATGTAACCTTTTTGTGCGGCGTAACTCTAACGGTCGGCTGTAGCTCAGCTCATAACTCTGAGGTAGCACATGGCTACGATGAATAAAACTACGTCTCCACCCGTACCACTTCGTCTTGATCGAAAGCATCCGCTTGCAATCCGCTGGATGCATTGGCTTAATTTCCCCATACTTTTCGTCATGATCTGGAGCGGTCTCCTGATCTATTGGAATGACTCTGACAATGCTTACCGGCATCCGCACGCGGTGTACCGTATCGGTATAGGAAAGATCACACTCTTCCGTTTCTTTCCAGAGTGGTTCTGGAAAGCATTAATGCACCGTACCACGTGACCCAAGGACTGGGGCACCATTTCTTTTTCATGTGGATATTCGCAGCTAATGGGTTCGCGTATGTCACTTTTCTCGCGATCTCTGGAGAATGGCGGTTTCTCATCCCACACAAACAGAGCGTACGGGATGCCATTCAGGTCACGTTGGTCGACCTTCATCTCCGTAAAGGCCTGCCGCCGCAGACCAAATATAACGGAGCGCAGCGCATCGCCTATACATTAGTCATTCTGATGGGTTTCGGCATGCTGGTCACCGGCCTTGCCATCTATAAGCCGACTCAACTGCACTTGTTGACTACAATCCTCGGCGGTTACGAGATGGCGCGATGGGAACACTTCTGGATCACGATGGGCTTTGTCGGTTTCTTCGTGATTCATGTGGTGCAGGTGGTCCTTGCCGGATGGAACAACTTTCGAAGCATGGTGAGCGGTCGGGAAATCAAGAAAGAAGACGACGTGTCCCTCGAGGCGGAGAGGAGGTCATGGTGACACCTGATCCGAACCAGAAGAAACCATCAAATCCTGACGAAACGCCGGAACAAGAAACGGCGGAGACAAAACCACATGACCCGCCTGAGGGGAAGCCGGATGGTATTTCGCTGGCCGTCGGTGACTCAGCCGAAGTTGCAAAAGAGGGGGCGGCGAAAGCATCCCCGCCGAGCAAGCAGAAGGCACCTCAGAGACCGGCACCGTACCTGAAGCCGAAGCAGTCCCGGTTGCTCCCACGGGACAACAAGTTGAACCAAATCCGATGATCGAGGAACTGCCTCCCGAACAGTCAGGACCTACTGTCGATGAGAGGAATGCCGCCGTCCTTTCCGATTCGCGGCGACACACACGACGGTCTTTCGTAGTGGCGGCCGCAGCCGCGGCTGCCGGATATGGGCTTTACAACTGGCTCGACCATCTGCCCGCAAATGAGATGCAGCCGGGTGGCTACCGAAAGGCTTTCGAGACGAATGCGGCGATCTCACGCGCAGTCTTCGACGAACGGGGGCTGACTCCGACCTACTCTCTCTCTAAAGCTGAGAATCTCAGAGTCAATGGTGTCTACGGGCTCAAGCAAATGCTCGAACCAGCGAGCTATAGGCTTCAACTTGTCGGTTCCACTGCGCCCGTCTCTGACCCACGGTACAGCCGGGATGTGACCGCCTGGAAGTACATCTATGTTGACGAGAAGACCATGGAGGATCAGGGGCATGACACGAAGACGCCGCCGCCTTCAGCGAAAACAGCCGAAAAGATGGCTCCCGCTTCGATGCTTGAACAGGAGAAACAAAACGAGAACCGCAGCGGAAGAATGCCTCGCGGAAGGGAGGAAGCCGGTGAGAGCCGTTCGACACTTCCAGTGGGCACACCCGGGTTGCTTCTGGCTATGGAAGACATCCTCAAATTGCCTCGACATGAACTGGTGACCCAGTTCAAGTGCATCGAGGGCTGGAGCCAGATCGTCCATTGGGCCGGCGTTCGTATGGTGGATTTTATCGAGGCTTATCCGCCTGCCCTCATCGACGGTAAGGAACCGCGATATGTGTACATGGAGACGCCCGACGGAGACTATTACACCGGATACGATCTCCATGTCTGCCGCCATCCCCAAACGCTTCTTGTAACCGAGATGATGGGCGCACCGCTGACTCAATACCACGGCGCTCCGCTGAGACTGCACATGCCTACGAAGTACGGGTACAAACAGATCAAACGCATCGGACTCATCAGCTATACCAACAGCAAGCCGGACGACTACTGGACCAAGCTTGGCTATGACTGGTATGCCGGGCTGTGACGAAGCAACAGATCACACTTTCAAAGGAATCAAAGTCAAGTATGGATGATGATGCATGTAGCCTGCCAAGAATGGATCGTGAGACGGATACAAGGCATCTCTTTGAGGACTGTGCCTGGCTGTATGCTTTTTGCCGTGAGCATCTATTCCGCGACCACACGGAAGAGATTTCGCAGGCTCTATTTCCCGACGGAGTCTCTTCGGGAGGTATGTCTGTCCTGGAGGTCGGATGCGGTCCGGGATTCTATGCCCGCCGGTTGGCGCAGCGTTATCCTGCGTTGCGGGTGCTGGGGATTGACCGCTCTTCGCGTCTGCTCGCCTGGGCGCAGTCGCGAGCCTCCTCGGATGAACTGGTCAACTGTCAATTCAGGCAAGGGGATGTTGAATGTCTCTCCGCTTGCGTAGATGCCGTGGATGCGGTCATCAGTTCCCGTCTCCTGCTCGTAGTTGCCAATCGCAGTACCGTCCTGACTGAGATCTTCCAGGTACTGAAGCCAGGGGGGCGTCTCTTCCTGGTTGAGCCCACGGCTAACCTCAAGACTCAACTTCCGCTCTCCGCCATGCGATTGGTCACGCGCTTCATACACTCCACCCACCGCGAGACGTTTCCGAAGAATGCGAAGATTCTCTCTCCCCGAGAGTTTGAAGACCTTGTTCGATCTCAGCCATGGAGCAAGGTTTCGATCCAGATGCACGGAGACTACCAATGCGCTGTGTGCGATAAAAGTGTCGACGCAGTCATGGATTTTAGAGATGTGGAAATGCGTGAGCATAGCATTGTCGTTACTGGTTCACGGAGCGTCGCTTAGTGGCGTACCCAATCCTCGATCGGATGCATGCAGACTCAGCTTTAGGTTCAACCTGCGCCTTGGCGATTATGGCGAAGGCGCCCCGTCCCGGCACAGTAAAGACTCGGCTGTCCCCACCCCTCACTCCTCATCAAGCTGCTGCAATCAACACATGCTTTCTCCAGGACACAACAATGAATATTGCCGGTCTTGCTGAGGAGGTCGCTTGCGCTGGTGTGATCTCGTATACGCCGGTGGGAGATGAGCATCTTTTCGACGGACTGCTGCCCGCAGGATATCGGCTGGTCCCGCAACGCGGAGAGGGATTCGGAGAACGGCTTTTGACAACGGCACAGGACCTATTCGCCTGCGGGTTCTCGTCTGTTTGTCTCATCGATTCCGACTCCCCCACGGTACCGAGGGAGGCCTTCGCGATGGCGGTCGACGCTTTGCAACGGCCAGGAGATCGCATCGTGCTTGGTCCCTCTCATGATGGCGGCTATTATCTGATCGGTATGAAGCAAGCACACGCCGCACCGTTCGAGAACATTACGTGGAGTACTTCCTCGGTCTATCCCGAAACCGTTACAGCGATACAAAGGATCGGTGTCGAGCTTGTCGTTCTTCCACTCTGGTACGACGTAGACGATGCCGCGACCTTGTCGCTTCTTCGATCGGAGTTGATCGACAATATCCACCCCGACTTTACCTCCTTGCCGGGCTATGTTGCGGAGCACAGTCAGCGGTTTCTCAGGCAATTGGACGGCTCAGTATGAAGTGGAGCAAGCTCCCGCACGGCCTGCATCACCGTCCCTGGATTACGAATGCGATTCTGGCGCTGCTGGGACTTGGATTGCTTGCTTTTACAAAGCAACTCATTGTGGAGTTTCATCACTTCACGATCGGATTCTCCGGCGTTGCAGGCTGGTCTGTGATTCTGTTCGCAGCCGCCGCAGCGACCATTCTCACCCAGCCCACGAACCGCTTCACGCTGCCTCTGGTTATCGGCTTCGCAATCGCGTTCCGTCTTGTAACGTTATTGCCTGAGCCGTTCATGTCATCCGATATCTACCGATATGCCTGGGATGGAGTGGTCCAGCATGCGCATATCTCCCCCTATCGCTATGTCCCAGGTGATCCTGCGCTCACCTTCCTACGTGGTTCAAACCAGGATCTCTTTGATCACATCAATCGCCGCGACTATGCCCATACCATCTATCCTCCGGTTGCTCAGTTCCTTTTTTACGGCATCACCTGGATCAACGCTTCGGTAACCTTCATGAAGCTGGCGATGATTCTCTTTGAAGGCCTCACCGTCTATGCGCTCATGGAACTGCTGTACGCACTGGGGAGGAGGAGAGAAGAGATATTGCTCTACGCATGGTGCCCGCTGTTGATCTGGGAGATCGGCAGCTCCGGTCACCTGGACTCGGCCGCAATGGCCTTCATTGCGCTTGCCCTGCTCGCTCGCTATCGGAAGCACCCCATCAAAACAGGCATCTTTCTTGGGGCTGCAATTCTTATCAAATTCTATCCTCTGGTGCTCGTGCCTGCGCTATGGCAGCGGAAAGACCTCAGGATGCCTTTGACGATCGTTGGCCTCACCGTCTTCTCCTACGCCTGTTATGCGAGCGTGGGGCGGTTAGTCTTCGGGTTTCTGGGAGGGTATGTCCAGGAGGAAGGGATTGAGACAGGCTCGCGGTATTTTCTGTTGGAACTGATCCAGCATCTTCCCGGACTCCACCACGTCTCTGTCTTTCTCTATCTACTCATATCGGCCGTTGCATTCGCGGCTCTGGCCTTCTGGAGCTGGAAAGCAGGCAACTCCGAATCCACACCTCAGCGAGCCCGGTTCTGGCTACGAGTCTTTCGATTGCCGGAGGACGCCGCCTTTCTTCCAGGCACGCTGTTTCTGGCGTTTGGGCTGATGCTCGCCTTCTCCCCGCATTACCCCTGGTATCTGGCGTGGCTGATCCCGTTTGGTGTGCTGCTTCCCAACCTCCCGATCTTTACGTATGCCCTTGGGCTCTTCTACCTCTCAGCCACTTCTCTTGGCGCAGGCACCACAGAGTCACAATATCGGCTGAACTGCATCCTTTACGCGGCAGTGTTTCTCGCCTGTGTTCTCGAGTTGATGGTGCGGGTCGGATACGGGCGATTTGTCACCGCGAGGCAACGATCCACGTGAACTCCTCGAATATCTCGGTGATTATCCCCGCGTTGAATGAGCGAGAGTCGATCGGGCAGGTGGTTGCCTCGATGCCGTGGTCGCTCATCGCAGAGTGCATCGTAGTGGATAACGGATCCACCGATGGCACGGACGAGGTCGCCCGAGATGCCGGGGCGCGAGTGGTCTACGCTCCGCGAGGATATGGATCGGCATGCAAAGCCGGGTCGGAAGCCGCGCTCCCCACGAGCAGTATCCTCGTTTATCTCGACGGAGATGGCAGCGACAACGTCGCCGATCTTCCGCGTATCGTCGCTCCGATCGAAGAGGGCAGGGCGGATTTCGTTCTGGGCTCCCGGCTACGCGGTCATGCCCAACAAGGCTCGATGCTGGGCAGCCAGATCTTTGCAGCCCATCTCGTTGGTTTCCTCGTCCATATTCTGCAAGGTATTCGCTACACGGACATGGGAGCCTTCCGCGCCATTCGACGATCCAGCTTCGGACAACTGGCGATGTCGGAGATGACCTACGGATGGAACCTCGAGATGCAGATTCGAGCTGCACAGCACAAACTCCGCATCCTCGAAATCCCGGTCGACTATCGCTGCCGGATTGCAGGAGTCAGTAAGGTGTCCGGAAATCTCACTGCTTCCTTCAAAGCGGCCACACGTATCCTCGGCGTGGTCTTTCGGATTGGTCTCTCACGCCGTCCCTGAAGATCTTGCAATGTTCTGCACGATGCCCTTTTCACGCAATCCAATCTCAGCCTTAGCAAAGTAGTCCTCGACAGCCCCTTGTGTCCTGATCCATGCGATGTAGCGTGCAATTCCTTCTTCGAGTGGAACTCGCGGCTCATATCCGATCGTCCGGATGCGGGAGATATCCGAGATCAGTGAGCGAATCTCCCCTGGTCGGAACTCCCCGCGCGCGATTGGTTCGATCGCTACCCCGAGCTGCTCGGCGATGATGCCTGCCAGATCCCGCACGCTCGTTGCTCGACCGCTACCGACATTGACGGGCAGGCCGTCGAGTTTGTCAGTCGTCGCGGCGAGAAGATTGGCTTGCGCGATGTCTTCGACGAAACACAAATCGCGCGTCTGCCCGCCATCTTCGTACATGATCGGCGGCTGCCCATTCAAAAGACGTGTGCAGAAAATTGCGATGACACCGGTGTAAGGGTTAAACAGCGACTGTCTCGGACCGTAGGTGCAGGAATAGCGAAGCGCAACGGTAGGAATGCCCGTTTGTTTGCCCCAGAGCAGTACGAGCCGTTCCTGATCGACCTTGGTCAGCGCATAGACAGTCTCACCGCCGCCAGGCGTTCCTTCCGGAGTCGGAATCGAAGTGGTCGCTCTGCCGCAGTGTGGGCAATGCACTTGAAAGTCCCCTTGCCGTAATTGCTCTGCTGGCCGAAGTAATGGCACAACGTGCCCATGAATCTCGCATTGCGCCGCCCCCTCGCTGTATACGGCCTGCGAACTGGCAACAATCACCTTCTGTATTGGAAGCTTTTGGTCCAGGATGATCTCGAGCATCTGCGCAGTGCCAAAGCTATTTACCAGAACATACTTTGCCATCTCCGGCATATAGCCGCCGTAGGCTGCTTCATGAAACACCACATCGACGTCGCTCAACGCGGACAGCATTGTCTTGTAATCTTGCACATTCCCATGTAGAAAGTCGGCTTCAGGATGTATCCACGACGGTTTCCCATTCTTATGCGTCTGTGGCTCAAGGTTATCCAGAATACGGACCTGCCAACCTTCCAGTAGAAGAAGATCGACAATGTGTGAACCTATCAGTCCGGCCCCTCCCGTAACTAACGCGCGCTTCCGTTGAACGTTCATAGCCCTATGATAACGAGAAATCTAGTGAAGAGTGCAGCGCTGGTTCTGGCTTCCAGATCGAGGCGACGGAGCCAGAGTTGAGTGGCCTGTCCAGATGCCTTGAACATGTTCGGTCACGGTACAGCTTCTCCCGTCTTCGTCTCAGGTAATACTAATGACGCTCGCTCATTCAGTTGACGTAAGTAGGTTCGAAACAACCGCATGGCGGTGAAGTTTCAGTACGAATGGCACGACAGTAACGGCCAGTGGTTCCGTTCCTACGGCAACGAGCTTTGGGAATTTGCGCCGTCCGGCCTGATGCAACGGCGGGAAGCCAGCATCAATGATTTGGCTATCCCGGAGAAGGAAAGAGTTTTGTGAATTCAGCGAGGCTACAAGGTACGGCTCGCCGAGGTCTGATATGGAAGATGGGGAAAGTGCATCCGTGGGGTGTTGGCTGGAGGAGACAAGGATTTGCGTGCGCGCCTGAGCACGGGCAGAGGTCGGGGATGTCAAGGGCGGAGTAAAACCAGGCCTGTGTGGCGGAGTAAAAGTAGGCCAGTAGTTGGAAGTAAGGTCGTTGAGTATTCGGGGGAGGAGTCGAGCGGAACTTCACAGTTCGGGCAAGTGCCGTGATGCATAGATAAGTATCGCAGCCCAAGACACCTGAAAACTACTGTAAGTAACGACCTCTTCTTTGCTGATTGCAAAATCATGATCTCCGATCAGGCCTGAATCTATAGTTTGGCGTACCAGTCGTAGCCCAGCTTGTTCCAGTAACCGTCAGGCTTGTCGTTGGTGTAGGCGATCAGGCCTATGCGCTTGATCTGCTTATAGCCGTACTTCGTGGGCGTGTAAGCGTGCTCCGCCACACCTTGTGGGCTACCCTTCAGCATAAGAGGTCACACAAATGGCGAAAAGCAACAAATCTCAATGTGATAGGTGAAACCAATTTAACTATGGTGCTTAACAATCTTCGCCTGAACAGCCACTGAACCTTGTTTATCACCCAAGACCTGGGCGGCTTTGGTCGTGCCTCGGAACACCTCGGACGTACACCTTCGGCCCATCAGCCTTCAGATGAAGCGACTCCATGAGGATATCGGAGTGCCACTTTTCCAGAAATCCGATTTGGGCGCTACGGTTTATCGCCAGTAGCGTATTGGGAGCTGCTTCTTTTTACGGAGAGCCTCGCAACCGCAGGTCTGGGTATTCTCGTTCGCTTCGCTATTGCGACTGTCGTCGCAGCGATTACATCCTTGCAAGCAAGCGCATCGCGATTTTGCGCTCGCGGCGGCTACTCTTTGGCCTGGGAGTACTACCGTAAGCCTCGCGCGCAATATCCGATGTCCCCCGGTCTTGCTATGGTCCGCAGCCTGAACCAACTCACACCTGCGACGCGTATAACGTGGCCGAGGCATTCCTGACGCAGCCCCTTCAGATCATCGCTGGCAGCGCGGCAAGCAGCAAATGGATGAGCGATGACCTGTACAAGCGCGCCGCCAGCGAGGGCGAGAAGTTCCACGTCGTAGAGGGTGCCAATCACATGAGCCTCTACGGCTTGTCGAAGTACGTCGATGAAGCCGTGTCGGTACTGGCGCCCTTCTCATTGGGCACGCGGTCCGAAGGGTAATCCGCTCTTCGGGCCGTGCGTATTCCGCCGGGACCGGCAAACCAGGTTCTGATCTGTGCAATGTACGTCTGCTTTCCAATTTGGATCGACCCACCAACAGAAAGCCAACATCCCCGGTACATTTGCTTCGGATAGTGCCTACGGACGAGATGCGCGTACGCTCCTCTAAAAGAGAGACATCAGTAGCCAGCAAATGAACCTCTTCAATAGCCGGTGAACCAACGCCTCAGACACGGCGCGGGCTGATCGCGCATCGGCATCGGCTTCGATTCAAGAGTTTGAGTTTAGGCACGAAGTGGCGATTTCAGGGTCAAAACGACTGTAAACAATTTTGTGCACCTGCTCCTTCAAAACCGGTGATAATCGAGTGCATACCGATAGCAATCGGCGAAGAGGAGGGAAGAGGTAGCAGATGCGGTGACTTTCGTTGGCGTGGCCAAAAGTCCCTTAGATTCAGCGGTTGATTGACCGGCGTATCTGTCTTTGCTATAAATGCTTTAGCGCAGAGCGTTCCCAAAACGCACTCCACACAGCATTCCTGAGTAGCTCAATGGCAGAGCATTCGGCTGTTAACCGAAGGGTTGTAGGTTCGAGTCCTACCTCAGGAGCCATTTATAATCAATCACTTACAAGTTTACCTCCCTCGAAAAAGAGAGCAAAATTGCTCGAGTGTGGGGACTTTTGTGGGTACCATAGATAAAATTGGCGAGTAATGATGGGCTCTGGCGAGCACCACTTTGTTCCCATGGCAAAGGGAAGGCGCCCTCAAGCTCAAGGAGATCTCCTACATCCACGCCGAAGGCTACCCCGCCGGCGAGATGAAGCACGGCCCCAACGCCCTCATCGACGAAACCCTCCCCGTAGTCTGCATCGCCACGCAAGACCCCAACGACCCCAGCTCGGTCCTCAAGTACGAAAAGACCCTCAGCAACATCCAGGAAGTAACCGCCCGCAGCGGCCGAGTGATCGCGATCGCGATCGAAGGCGACACCCACATCAGCCAGCTAGTAGAGCACGTAATCCACATCCCCCAAACCCACGAGCTCCTACTCCCGATCCTGGAAGTAGTCCCCCTCCAACTCCTCGCCTACCACATAGCCGTAAGAAGAGGCTGCGACGTAGACCAACCCAGAAACCTCGCCAAGTCCGTCACCGTGGAATAGCGGACGATGTGACTAGAAGCTATGGCAATGGTTCAGAGTTCTCGATAGCGGCTATAACAGTTTTTATTTCCTCAGGAAGATCATCGGCCCTGAGCTGTTGGAGGAGAGTCTGCTTGCTAAATGAGAAGCCAAATGTTTCTTTGCTCCACATAGAAAGAGTCGATAAAATCGTCTTCGGCGGAACACGATTTATGCATTGCGGATCGGACTCCATAGCCTGCCGGAGCAATTCCCGCGCACGTTGATTGGCGTTTTTGCTTCCCTTCTCTCTATTACGCGCAAGGAAACTTTCGCCGTAGCAATCCTGCACTTCTTCCAGGAGCGAGAAGGAGATTTCTCCAATTTTCGCCGACACTTCCTCGTCAGACACCTCCGAGCAAGCGCCGGTGGTAATCGCGCGCGCGATCAGTTTTGGCGACAGAAGGTAACTCTCGATTTCTTTCCGTTTCCAGATATGAAGAGATACATGCTTGGAGGCTGCGTCCTTATGCCGCTCTTCAATTTCCTCTGGAGTGTGGTAGTCACTGTCAAGTAAGCAATAAGTGCGAATCTCTTCGCCTACGGAATTTTCCAAGAGCATCGCGGAGCCCACCGCATAACTCCACCCGCCCCAGCCCCCTATCGATAAGTGCGGCAGAGCTTCCAATGAATCTATACTTTCTGGGAACAATACACGATGCATATATTTCAGAATATTCATGTCATCACCCTCAACAAGCAACAACCGCCTAGAACTCCATAGGCGTGAGAGTTGAAGATTATGAGTTGCCCCTAACCTGTCAACGGCGGTCTGTAGAGTCTCCACAGAGTCAGCAAACCTCGCATGTCGGTGCCGTTTGTCAACGAGCAAAATTTTGCTTGGTTCGACCTCGCTCAAGATTTCCACTGAGTGTGTCGTCACAATGGTCTGCTTGAATTTATTGTTTAGAAACCTTATGAGCCTTCTTTGAAGGTCAGGATGCATATAGACGTCAGGCTCATCGAGCATCACAATGTCGTTTGGCCGCGACCGCGCTAAGAACCACATCGTTTGCAGCCACATTTGTAATCCATGGCCCATCCACGAAACTTCAGCGACGAAATCCTCGCTCTGTACGAGGAGAAAGAGTGGGTCGCCTGGTTTTGCTCCACGTCCCTTGAACTCAACTATTCGTAGGCCGGGCCACGTCTCTTCCGCGATCTTGCGGAAAGTCGAGTAGTGCTGGTACATCAAATTTATCTGGTTTCTAAAATGCAATGGTGCCCGCGCAGTCCCCACGGATCGTTGTACATAAGCTGGACTTAGAACCACCTCCTCCTTGTTAAACGGCGCGACCTGAGGCAGAATCGAAATATGCGGCAGACCTATTAGCTTTCCTTCAGACGCAGTTTGAGCCACCCTTCCTTTTGCATCTTTTAAGACGCCGTGAATTTGTCCCTCTTCATCTTCAACGCCAAGGTAAATCTCAATCGCGGCGCCGCTAGAAAACACCGCAGTAATAACGGCGGGCGGATCGCCGTACTGATTGAAAATTGCGCGAAAGTCTACATCCACATCCTCAAGCGACGGAGCAATACCCCGATTCTTCGGATGGATCTCCGCCCATTCAGGCGGATTGGTAAACCGCAAATGTTCGAATCTGGAGCGAATGAGAGAGACTAACCGAAGGGCCTCGACGATCGTCGATTTGCCAGCATTGTTCCTGCCGACGAGGACCGAGCTTGCTCTAAACGGAATGGTCGTGTCGCGAAAGCATTTGAAGTTCTTTAATCGCAATGAAGTAAGCATTATTGTCCAATTCGCAAGTGATAATTAGGCTCAGCAGCACACTATGGATATGGGTGAGGAAAGCCCCCGAGTCGAGCCAATCCGGAAGATTCTCAGTTGGAGTGATCTTATAGACCCGCTCGCCTATCTGTGCGAACAGATTTCAGCGAGTATATGAGTGCCTGACCAAGGCTGGTGTCCATCCACCAGACCCCGCCATCCGCGCAGGACGCATCTAACCCCCAGAGCGCCCAACCATGACCCCACGCACGCCCCGGCTCCTCCCCCTCATCCCAGCCATCCTCGCCCTCACCACCCTCGCCCTCCCCCAACCCCTGCACGCCCAACTCCACGCGCCGTGCACGCTCCTCACCCCCACCCAAATCAAAACCGTCCTCACCACGCCCCTCAGCGAAGGCAAACCCGGCACCCCCACCGACGGCACCACCGACTGCACCTGGTCCGACCCCAAGGGCCAAACCCGCGTCTACCTCTCCCTCAACGACCCCGGCATCCACTACAAATCCTTCCGCGACTCCATGCTCGCCACCGGCCGCCTCGTCCCCATCCCCGGCCTCGCCGACGACGCCTTCTTCATCTCCAGCCCCGGCAACTCCGCCGCCCTCTACACCCTCAAAGACAAGCATCTCCTGCTAGTCGCCTTCGCCACAGTATCTGCGGCCGTTCGCATTTCGTCGGGTGAGGCAATGCGCGCGCGAAGCACCGCGCACGGTTCAACCGCACTGGACACTAAGTGACCCGTTGAGACCGCCCGGGTTTTCCGCGTTTGTTTGCGACTCAGCGTGGGAACAATAGGGACTGCGACGGATGCCTTTACGCCCTTTTGTGCCAACAATTCTCTTGCTAAGCTACTGAAAGCGCGTTGCGAAGCGAGTTCACAACGCGGAGGTCGCCTCAACCTTCGCGCGATTGAAGGTAGTTGCGCCAACCTCCGAACTGGGTGATCTCGATGGCATTTGCGATTCCAGCCGGTTCTGCGAGAAAGCCTTTCACCTGGGAACCATCTTCGAGCATGAGTGTGCCGATGCAGAGGGGCGGCGGCACACCTTGGACAAAGCTACCGACGGTGTCTTCGGGAAGAGCCCACACTTCGACCTCGATGCCTGGACCTTCGTAATCGGGAACATAGACCAGGCCGGGCTTGGGGGGAACGGTGCCCTGGAGTGCGTAGAACCTGTAGCCGGGATGGGTGCGGCAGGTGCGGACTAAGCGGCCGCCGCGCTGGGTCAGTTGCCAGTTGAGTGGCTGGCCGAAGAGATGCGCGCCGACAACGGCCATGAGCAGGCAGCCCGCGGGTGGGATGAGCGTGGGGAGAGCGTTGGTTTGGTCGAGTTGGCGGGTGGTGCCTCCGATGGTGGTGGACGTCGCGCGGTGGAGACGATCGGCGAGAGTGAGGAGGCCGGCGTCGTGGAACGCGGGTGCGATAAGGCTGACGCCGAAGGGAAGGCCATCGGGGCGGAGACCGGCGGGGACGGCGATGGCGGAGAGGTCGAGGAGGTTGACGAAGTTGGTGTAGGTGCCGAGGTTGCTGTTGAGCTCGATGGGGTTGGCGGCGACTTCGGCGATGGTGTAGGTGCGGGGCGCGGTGGGGAGCAGCATGAGGTCGATCGCCTGCCAGACGGGCCTGGTTTGCGCGCGAAGGTCTTGGAGCTTATAGGCCGCGTTGAAGGCGTCGACGGCGGAGTAGTTGGTGGCGCCGGAGATGATCTTCGCGACGGTTGGATCCATCTCGTCAGCATGCTGCTGGATGAAGGGTGCGATGGCGGCGTAGCGTTCGGCGACCCACGGGCCCTTGTAAAGGAGTTGAGCGGCGGCGAGGAATGGCGCGAGGTCTATCTCGACGGGCTCGCCGCCGAGGGAGATTAGCTTGTCGATGGCGGACTGAAAGAGGGTGGGGTTGTGGGTGTCGGCGAAGAAGTTCAGTTCGGAGGCGGCGGGGATGCCGAAGCGGAAGGTGGCGGCGGCTGACCAGGGCGTGGCTTGCGCGCCGATGGCGGGGGTGCGGGAGTAGGGATCGGCTGGCGTCGAAGCCGCGAGCGGAGGCTAGGACTAGCGAGGCGTCGAGAGAGGTTTCGGCGAAGATGGAGACGCAGTCGAGGGTGCGGCAGGCGGGGAAGACGCCTTTGGTGCTGACGATGCCGAGCGTTGGTTTGAGGCCGATGAGGTTGTTGAACATTGCGGGGACGCGGCCGGAACCGGCGGTGTCGGTGCCGAGGGCGAAGGTGACGAGGCCGCTGGCGACGGCGACCGCAGAGCCTGCGCTGGAGCCGCCGGAGATGTACGCGGGGTTGAAGACGCTGGAGCAGATGCCGTAAGGGCTGCGTGTGCCGACGAGCCCAGTAGCGAACTGGTCCATGTTGGTTTTACCGATGAGGATGGCGCCGGCGGCTTCGAGGCGGGTGACGACGGTGGCGGATTCTGTCGGCGTGAAGGCGAAGGCGGGACAGCCGCAGGTGGTGGGGAGGTTGGCTACGTCGATGTTGTCTTTGACGGCGAAGGGGATGCCGAAGAGAGGGAGCTTGGCGCGGTCGGCGGTGTCTAGTGCTTCGAGCTCGGCGGCGCGTTGAAGGGCGTGGTCGGTGGGGACGAGGGAGATCCAGACTGGGTGGAGGCCTTCGGCTGCGATGCGCGCGTAGATCTCCGCGACGGTGGTGGAGACGTTGGATTTGCCGGAGGCGTAGGCATGTTGGAGCGAGGTGATGTCCATGGTTTCCTAGGTGGGACGGATGGAGACAACGAGTTGGCCGGCGTTGACGATGGCGCCGAGTTCGCAGTGGATCTGTTCGACGATGCCGTCGGTGTGGGAGAGGACGGCGATTTCGGTCTTCATGGCGTCGAGGACGATGAGTTTTTCGTCGGCGGTAACGGTTTGGCCGGGCTTGACGACGATCTGGAAGATGCTGGCGGTGAGTGGGGAGGAGACGCCTTCGCAGCCTTCGGCGACGGTGGCTGCGGCGGTCTCCTGTGGCGGCTCGGGCGGCTCGGCTACGGTGAGCAGGCCGGCTTCGCGCCAGCGTTCGCGCTCGGCGTCGAAGGAGGCTTTCTGATGAGCCTTGAATGCGGCAGCTTCGGGGGCGATGGAGTCGAGGAAGCGCTGGTACTCGGCTAGCGAGAAGGTGGTGTCTTCGACGCGGAGCGGGTAGCCGCCGTGAGGGAAGAGCTCGCGGGCTTCGAGGAGTTCGTCGGCGGAGATGGGATAGAAGCGAATCTGATCGAAGAAACGGAGCGACCAGGGGATGCCGGGAGCGAAGGCTGGCGTGGACTTCCAAGCGTTCCAGACCTGGATGGTGCGGCCTACGAGTTGGTAACCGCCGGGGCCTTCCATGCCGTAGACGCACATGTACGCGCCGCCGATGCCGACTGCGTTTTCGGGTGTCCAGGTACGGGCGGGGTTGTACTTGGTGGTGACGAGTCGATGGCGCGGGTCGATCGGTGTAGCGACGGGCGCGCCGAGGTAGACGTCGCCGAGGCCGAGGACGAGATAGCTGGCTTCGAAGACGATGCGATGGACGTCGTCGATGGAGTTGAGGCCGTTGATGCGGCGGATGAACTCGATGTTGGAGGGACACCACGGTGCGTCGGGACGGACGGCCTGCATGTATTTCTGCTGCGCGAGTTTGGCCTGCGGGTCGTCCCATGAGAGCGGGAGGTGCACGATGCGCGAGGGGACGGTGATGTCCGTGAGCGGCGGCATGGTGCGGTCGAGTTCGGAGAGCGTGTCGATGAGGGACTGGCGCGCGAGGATGCGGCTGTCGTAGTGGATGTGGAGGGAGCGGACGCCGGGCGTGATGTCGATGATGCCGGGGACGTTGGAGGCGCGGAGGCGCTGCTCGAGGATGTGGACGCGGAAGCGGAGGTTGAGGTCGAGCTCGAGTTTGCCGTATTCGACGAGGAGATACTTGTCGCCGTCGGCGCGGAAGGTCATGGAGGGATCGCGGTCGGCGATGCGGAGGAGGATTGCGGGCTCGGGCGTGGAGGTTTCGGGGAGAGCTGGTGGAGCGGCGGTGAAGTCGCGGAGGAAGATGTCCTGCTCGCGCTCCATGGCTTCGGCTTCGGCGAGGGTGATGCGTTTGAACTGGACGAGGTCGCCGGCTTTGAGCTGGCCTAGTTTCCAGAGCTCGGCCTGGACGATGGTGGCGGGGCAGACGAAGCCGCCGAGCGAGGGGCCGTCGGGGCCGAGGAGGATGGGCATGTCGCCGGTGAAGTCGATGGTGCCGATGGCGTAGGCGTTGTCGTGGATGTTGGAGGGGTGGAGGCCGGCTTCGCCGCCGTCGGGGCGCGCCCACTTGGGCTTGGGGCCGACGAGGCGGACGCCGGTGCGATCGCTCTGGTAGTGGATCTTCCATTGCGTCGAGAAGAGCATGTCGATGTCTTCTTCGGTGAAGAACTCGGGCGCGGTGTGCGGGCCGAAGAGGACGCCGACGGTCCAGGTGTGGGTTAGCTCGGGAATGTGGTTGGCGGGCAGGGTTGCGGGGACTTCGAGGGCTAGTTCGTGCTGGCCGAAGTGGAGGACGTCGCCTGCGCGGAGGGCTCGGCCGGCGTGGCCGCCGAAGCCTCCGAGGACGAAGGTGCTGCGGCTGCCGAGGAAGGGTTGCGTGTCGAAGCTGCCGCGCACGGCGAGGTAGGCGCGAATGCCTTCTTTGGCTGCGGCGCCGAGCGAAAGCACGCTGCCGGCTTTGACTTCGATGGACTGCCAGCGGGGGATGGGCTTGCCGTCGAGCTTGGCGCACATGTCGGCGCCGGTGAGAGCGATGAGGGCGTCGCCGTGGAATTTGAGGCGGCCGCCCATGGTGGCGAACTCGATAGCCGAGGCGTTTTCCGCGTTGCCGACGAGACGGTTCGCGATGCGGAAAGAGAGATGATCCATGGGGCCGGACGGTGGGACGCCGACATTCCAGTAGCCGATGCGGCCGGGGTAGTCCTGCAGCGTGGTCTGGGTGCCACCGTCGAGGAACTCGATGGCGTGGCGCGCGAAGGGGAAGGTGCCGAGGAAGGAGGTGGTGATTTTGCCGGAGACGAACTCGGGCGTGGTGATGACCTCGCGGAGGTAGCGAAGGTTGGTCTCGGTGCCGTCTATGGCGGTGGCGTTGAGTGCGGCGGAGAGCTTGGCGAGGGCTTCCGTGCGGTCTTTTCCGTGGACGATGATCTTCGCGATCATCGGGTCGTAGAAGGAGGTGATGGTGGTGCCGGATTCGATCCAGGTTTCTACGCGCGCGACGTCGGGTGGCGGAAACGTGACGAGAGTTAGCTTGCCGGGGGTGGGCTGGAAGTTGTTGGCGGGATCTTCGGCGTAGACGCGGGCTTCGATGGACGCGCCGTGGGGCTGGATGTCGAAGCTGGAGAGCGCGGGCATTTCGCCGGCGGCTTGCAGGATCATCCACTCGACGAGATCGATGCCGGTGACTTGTTCGGTGACGCCGTGCTCGACCTGGAGGCGGGTGTTGACTTCGAGGAAGTAGAACTGCTGGGTGTCGTCGTCGTAGATGAATTCGACGGTGCCGGCGGAGGCGTACGAGACGGATTGGGTGAGCAGCGTGGCGGCGGCTTTGAGGCGGGCGCGGGTTTCGTCGGTGAGGCCGGGTGCTGGCGTTTCTTCGAGGACTTTCTGATGGCGGCGCTGAGCGGAGCAGTCGCGTTCGCCTAGAGCGAGGACGTTGCCCTGGCCGTCGCCGAAGATCTGGACTTCGATGTGGCGGGCGCGGGCTACGTATTTTTCGAGGTAGACGCCGGAGTCGCCGAAGTTGGCGCGGCTCAATCGGAGAACAGATTCGTAGGCTTCGGCGAGCTGCTCGGCCGAGTGGCAGACGCGCATGCCGATGCCGCCACCGCCACCGGAGCTCTTGAGCATGACCGGGTAGGTGAGGGCGTCGGCCTTGGTGAGGGCGTCGTCGAGGTCGGCGAGAAGGCCGGTGCCGGGGAGGAGTGGGACGTTGCAGGCCTGGGCGGTGGCGCGGGCGGTGTGCTTGAGCGCGAAGGCTTCGATGTGTTCGGGCGCCGGACCGATGAAGGAGATGCCGCGGGCAGCGCAGGCGTCGGGCGAATGCGACATTTTCGCTGAGAAATCCGTAACCGGGATGGATAGCTTCGGCGCCGGTTTCGGCGGCTGCGGTGAAGATGGCGTCGAAGGAGAGATAGCTCTGCGCGGCAGGAGCTTCACCGATGAGGATAGCTTCGTCGGCGTCGAGGACGTGGAGCGAATTTTTGTCGGCGATGGAATAGACGGCGACGGAGCCGACGCCCATGCGCTTGAGGGTGCGTTCGATGCGGCAGGCAATGGCCCCGCGATTGGCGATGAGGACTTTCTTAAACATGCACACTCTTGTCAGCTTTGTCGGCTTGCGGGATTTCGTCAGCTTCCCAGATGAGGACCTGGATGGGAGTGGGGTTGTAGGCGTTGCAGGGATTGTTGAGCTGCGGGCAGTTGGAGATGACGAGGAGGGTGTCCATCTCGGCGCGAAGCTCAACGTATTTGCCTGCGTCGGAGACGCCGTCGGCGAAGGTGAGCTGGCCGGCAGGGGTGACAGGCACGTTCATGAAGAAGTTGATGTTGGCGGTGAGGTCGCGCTTGTCGAGCGCGTGGTTGGTGTGTTGCGACCATTCCATCGCGCCCCTGAGAAAGGTCTGACGGCAGGCGTGCATGGAGCGCTTCTCGATGGCGTAGCGAACCATATTGCTTTCGCAGGAGCAGGCGCCGCCGAGGGTGTCGTGGCGCCCGCAAGTGTCGGCGACGATGGTGAGGAGGACGTTGCGCTCGGTGGAGATGAGTTTTGTGCCGGTGGTGAGATAGATGTTCTGCTGCTCGCGGATGGTGTCCTGGGCGCTGTAGCGGTCGGCGTAGTTGCGGGCGTTGTAGAAGAGCGTGTCGACGGCCTGGTTGCCTTCGAGGTCGACGATGCGGATGTACTGGCCGGCGAGGATCTCGTGGACGAAGGGGTCGCCAGCGTTGACGGTGGCGGAGAGGACAGCGTCTTCAGGCAGGCGCGGGCTGGTTTGTATGATTTTCTCTGGCATGGTGAAAAGTTCTCGGGAGTTTAGAGGAAGTAGCGTTCCGTGAGCGTGAAGCCGCGGGCGTTTTCGGGGCGGAAGGTGCGGCAGGGGTCGTCAGCGCCAGGCGCTTCGACCTTCTTGAGGGTCAGCTTGACGGGCCGTTGCGCGTAGACAGGGTCGGGGTCCATGGGGTGCTGGCAGGAGTTGAGGATGATGAGAGTGTTCATCTCGGCGCGAAGCTCGACGGCGCTTCCGGCCTTGGCGTGGCTGGATATGAAGTGCATGCTGCCGTCGTCGTGGACTTCGACCTTGGAAAAGAAGTTGATGTTCATCATGAGGTCACGGCTGCTGAGACCGTACTTTTCCAACTCGATGAGAAAACCGTCGAGGGCGTTCTGATGCCATTCATTCCGCGCTTGCTGGTATGAGGATGGGCCATACTTTTTGTCGACGAGCGTGCGGTCCGAGCAGCCGCCGAGGGGGTCGTGCCAGCCGAGCGTGTCGTCGGTGATGGAGCAGAGGATGCGGGCCATGTCGGAGTAGAGGACGGCGCCGGTGGTGAGGCGAGCGATGTGCTGGGCCTTGAGGGTGTCGGGAAGGTTGAGGCGCTCGGAAAAGTTATCGGCGTTGAGCAGGATGGCGCCGACGTTGCAGTTGTCCTCAAGCGCTTCGAGACGCAGAGCGGTTCCGCGTTTGAGGATGTGGGACCAGGTAGACGATCCGGGGAGAGTTTCCTCCCACAAGATTGAAGAGTTCAAAAGAGCATCCTTTTCGTAGCTGAGGTTGCGGGTGTGCTAGTTAGATTACAGCGAGTGGTCAGGGCTGATTGGGGGAGAGGCGCCAGACAGTGCCTTGGCGTCCGTTGGAGAGCCAGAGGGAGCCGAGGCCGAAGCGCAGGCCGTCGCCGCCGGGTCCGGCCCATTGTTTGACTACCTTATTAGTGGCGGGGTCGATTTCGGTGATGGGGAAGTCGAACATCGTGGCCCAGACGTGGCCCGCGCCGAAGGTGATTTCTCCGCCCATTCCAGGGATGCCGCAGGTGATAGTGGCGATGAGCTTGCTTGTCTTCTCGTCGACGCGGGAGATAGTGCCGTCGCCCTGGTTGAGGGTCCAAATGGAGCCTGCGCCGGTGGTGAGGAAGCGTGGCTTGGGGCCGATGGGGATGGTGGCGACCACCGATTCCGAGGAGGGGTCGACTTTGAGAAGCTCGTTGTGTTCGTAGGAAGAGATCCAGACGAACCCATCGCTAAAAAGTGGGTTCTCCGAGCCCGAAGGCAGCGGAATAGAGGCGATGATCGCGTTCTTCGAAGGGTCGACGCGAACAAGCGTCGAGGGCTTGATTACCAACCAGAGGGAACCTGCGCCAACCGTGATGCCGCCTTCGGAGTTGGCAGGGTCGGCGGGGATTTGCGCGAGGATTTTGCCGTCGGCGGGGTCGAAGCGAGTAAGGACGCGGTCGCCGCAGCTCGGGGACCAGAGGGAGCCGAAGGCGTTGGCAACCCCGGAGCAGGGGTCTTTGACGGGAAGGACCTTGCCGATGGTGTTGGTCGCGGCAACCAGCTGGACGATGTGGCTGTCGCGGCCGGTCGTGACCCAGAGGGAGTCGGCGGTCACAACGGACCAGTCAGGGCTGCCGGGGATGGTGAACACAGCGTCTTTCTTGATGTCGGCCATGGAGCGCGAGATGCCGGGAAGATTGACGCCGGGGCGAACCATGCGCACTCGATGAGCGGCCGGAGGAGCAGGAGCGGCCGTGGTCTGCTGGGCCGGAAGCGGCCACGGCAGAAGCGCTGCAGTGAGCAGCAGGACGAGGCACACGGGGACCCTGGGGTGGTTCTGAAAGCACATTTCTTCTGAACTCCTCGACGGAGACGGTGGGGGTAGGGAGCGGAGGTTGAGCTATTGAATCCGATAGTAGAGCAAATGGGTCAGCGGGGCTGCAGCATTGATGAGTTGAATGGAAACAATAGACAACAGCTATGCATCGAGATTTTCTATACCGCCCATTCCTGATGCCGATAGTGATTGGAATTGCGGGGGGCGGAAGCTTAGGATCACCGGAAACCCACAGTTTGAAGAGGTCCTCCATGCCGGAGGGATTGAATTTCGGAAGTTCTCAGCATCCATGAGCGCGGGTGCAACGTTCTACAGGAGTCATTCAGTGTTCCAGTTGAAGTCGGCCGAGCCTGCAGGGTGTTTCTTCGTGACCTTTTCAAGGCGTGTTCGTGGGAACAGTTTATTGTCCGCACTGGTCGCGGGCGTCCTGATCGCTGCTCCAGCACGTGGTCTACAGCCAGCACTGAATGGAACCGGCAATGGACAGAGTCCTCATTCAACGAGCAAGAAGGGCTCGGCTCACCCTGATGCGGATAAGGGAAAACCTGACAAGGCGGAGAAGAGCGCCTACGACTTCACTTTGCCGGGCGCAGATGGCAAGGATGTGCCGGTTTCGAGTTTCAAGGGAAAGTACATCCTGATCGTGAATCTGGGCCGGAAGTCTACTTACAGCGAACAACTGGCCGCACTCATCAAGCTGAACGATGCGTACAAGGACAAGGGCTTGCTGGTCATCGGCGTACCGTCGAATCAATTTGGGCTGGCAGAGCCGGGGACGCCGGGCGAGATTCAAAAGGCCTATGCGGACGCCAAAGTGGACTTTCCTGTGATGGCGGTTTCAAAGGTGGCAGGCGATGACGAACTTCCTCTGTACGGCTACCTGACGAAGAGCAAGGATGCGCCTCCGGGAGGCGAGGTGCATTGGAATTACACGAAGTTCATCATCGATAAGGACGGCAGGGTGATTGCGCGGTTTGATCCGGATGTGGCGCCGGACTCGGCGGAGATGAAGGCCACCATCGACCAGGTAGTGGGCGGGACGTACAAGCCGAAGAAGAAAGACGATAAGCCTGGTGCGAAACCTGCGGCTGATGATGACGACGATGACTGAGTTTGAGGGAATGTGGAACAGGATTATGGCATCTTTCTATACCGTCGATTGCAACTTCAAATGCGGCACAGATTTGTAATGGTTCGGATTTAATCTTCTGTTGGCAGCTGATTTCGGATTTCTGCCGTGTCCTGATCCTGCCAGCTCACATAACTAGCAAAGCGCGTCGCGTTTGGAGAACGAGCGAAGCGCAAACCTAACCCCAGAAGACCCAGGTGCCAATGCAATCGAAGCGGCTCGGAATTCTCTCGTTGGCGTGTAGTCTCGCCGTACTTTTTTGTTTTTCAGACGCAGCA
The DNA here is from genome assembly GCA_963821165.1 of uncultured Acidobacteriaceae bacterium. GTDB lineage: Bacteria > Acidobacteriota > Terriglobia > Terriglobales > Acidobacteriaceae > Granulicella. The sequence continues at coordinate 3,113,626 of CAWGCQ010000003.1, read as the reverse complement.
GCGGCGAACGCACAGACTCCCACCTTTACGGTCGGGTGGTCGGTGTATGCCGGATGGAATCCTTACTTCTACATGCAAAAGTCGGGGATTCTGAAGAAGTGGGCCGATAAATACGGTATTGCGATCAAGGTTCAGCGCTTCGACTACGCAGCTTCGCTGGACTCGTTTGTGGCGAAGAATATTGATGCCTGCGCGATGACGAATATGGAAGCGCTGGATATGCCGGCGGCCGCGGGAGTGGATTCAACCGCCATCATCATGGGCGACTACAGCAACGGCAACGATGCGGTGTTGGTGCGGGATAACCTGACGTTCCAGACGCTGCCGGGCAAGCCGATCATGCTGGTGCAGAAGACGGTGTCGGAGTATCTGCTGGAACGCGGCATGGTCCTGAACGGCCAGCAGTCACAGCTGGGCAAGCTGCACCTGATCAACACTTCCGACTCGGATATTGTTGCGGCGTTTATGAATAACAAATCGAACCAGGCAGCGGTGACGTGGAAGCCGTTAGTGAGCGAAATCCTGGAGGATAAGGGCATTCATTCTATCTTCGATTCTTCGAAGATCCCGGGCGAGATTATGGATCTGATGGTTGTTCGGACTGAGGTTCTGAACACGCCGAACGGCCAGAAGTTCGCAAAAGCACTTACGGCTGCGTGGTACGAGACCATTCAGCAGGTTGCGGCGGGACAGCCGAACGCGCTGAAGTATTCGGCTGCGGCTTCGGGCGATTCGATTGATTCCTACAAGGAGCAGTTGAAGACGACTGCGCTGTTCGTTTCGCCGAAGGCGGCGGTTGATTTCACTGATGGGCCGGATGTGCAGAAGAAGATGGAACTGGTGCGGCAGTTCTGCTTCAAGCATGGGTTGCTGGGGCAGGGAATTCATTCCGTCGACGAGGTTGCGATCGCTTATCCGAACGGTACGGTTCAGGGAAACAAGTCACGCGTCCGGCTGCGTTTCAACTCCACGTTTATGCAGGCGGCAGAACAAGGAAAGCTATAGCCCTCTATGACGAACCTCTCCCCATTCGACATACAGGCACGACCCAACCGGCTGCTGGCGCAGGCGCTTTCCTGCGTGTTGTTTGTGCTGTGCATTGGGATGTACATGCATACGTCGATCTCCCGGCATAAAGACAATCCGGAGGATCGCGTGGTGCCGAGCGGGCATCAACTGATCGCGGGAATCCATTCGGCGGTGCTGGAGCCGGCCGAAGAGGACGATTATATTCCGGCGGACAACGCGTCCACGTGGGAGCTGCTGCGGCATTCGATGATCTGGAAGGACACGGCTTCGAGCGGAAGGCGATTCTTCATCAGCCTGGGGCTGCTGATTCCGTTTGTAGTCCTCGCGGTACACATCGGGCTGTTTCCGTGGTTTGGCGCTGGTTTTCTGCGCTTCTTTTTGTTTTTCGACAAGATTGTCGCGCTGTCGCTGCTGCCGATTTTATTCATTGCATTTGGCATCGAGGAATGGTCGAAGATTGCACTGATTGTGATCGGCGTAGCGCCGACGATGATTCTGGACGTGACGCAGATGGTGAAGGCGGTGCCGCAGGAGCAGATCGTCAAGGCGTTCACGCTGGATGCGAATAACTTCGATGTGGCGTACCGCGTGGTGTTTCGGCAGGTGATGCCGCAGGTGATCAATAGTTTGCGGCTGAACCTTAAGCCGATGATGCTGTTTTTGTTTGCGGGCGAGATGATTGCGGCGTCGGACGGCCTGGCGTACCGGATCGCCATTATGCGGCGGCACATGGGCATGGATGTGATCCTGCCCTATGTGCTTTGGGTCGCGTTGTTGCTGTTTCTGATCGATTTTTCCTTGCGCATGATTAATCGGAGGCTCCATCCATGGTTTCAGGCTTGAGCACGCCGGAGATGACGGCTGACCTGCACCTGTTTGGTGAGCAGGTGGGACGCGCTGCGACCGAGGCGCGGGTGCGGGCGGCGAAGTCAATTTCGATCGAGGACGTGTCGGTGTCCTATGCGCTGGGGCGTGCGGCGCGGCGAAGCGTGCTGGAGAATATCTCGCTCGAGATTGAAGAGGGCGAATTCGTCGTTCTGTTGGGCGAGACAGGCTGCGGCAAGAGCACCCTTCTGCGGATGCTACTGGGACAGGAGCGGCCAACGGCGGGGCAGATCTCGGTGGCAGGGTCGCGGGTGGAGCGGGTAGATGCGCGATCGGGCTATGTTCCGCAGCGCTACTCTCTGTTTCCCGATCGGACCGTGCTCGACAACCTGATGATGGGGCCGCTGACCTCGAAGTTTCACATTCTGGGGAGGCTGCGGCCGAGCTTTTGGGAGGCACGGCGCGCGGTGCGGGCAGAGGCCTTCCGCCAGCTTGAGCATATGGGATTGCAGGCTTCGGATGCGAGCAAGTATCCGTACCAGCTCTCGGGGGGCATGCAGCAGCGAGTCGCGATTGCGCAGGCACTCATGATGAAGAATCGCGTGCTGCTGATGGATGAGGCATTCAGTGCCCTGGATCCCTCGACGCGCGCCAGTTTGCAGCGGTTGTTGCGTTCGGTGTGGAGCGAGGCGCGGCCGACAGTGGTGTTCGTGACACATAACACGGCGGAGGCATTGTTTCTCGGCACGCGCGTGATTGTGCTGGCTCGGAAGAGTAAGGAAGACGCGTGCGGGTCGCGCGTGGTCATGGACAGGCGATTGCCTGAAGGTGGCATGACGTTGCGCAGCCATGGGAAGCAGTTCCTCGATCTCGTAGAGCATATCGAAGCCGTCTCGAATGGCGAGCGCCAGACAGCTCCGGATCGTTCGGGCAATAAGTCGAGCATTGTGGAACCGGTGGGGATATCTGCTGCAGATGGAGAGACACAGTGAAGAAACGGTGGAACTCTGATCAGACGTTTGCGCGCATTGTCGGCGCCTGTACGATCGCGACGCTTGGGTTTGCGGCTGCGAGTATTTCGACGGTGCATGGACAGGATAAGGGCGCGGCCGCGCCACGGGCGCAGACTGCTGCGCCGACGGAGTCGAACGAGGACAACACCCAGTTCTTCACGCAGAAGGTGCGTCCTGTGCTGGCGCAGAACTGTTATAAGTGCCACACGGACGAGGCTAAGGGTGGACTGCGGCTGGACTCGCATGAGGCGGTGTTGAAGGGCGGTGATTCGGGGCCGGCAATCGTCCCCGGGATTCCTGACAAGAGCCTCTTGATCGATGCCGTTAAGCAGACGGGCGATTTGAAGATGCCTCCCAGGGGCGTCAAGCTGACCGATGGGGATATCGCGAACCTGGTGGAGTGGGTGAAGCGCGGCGGGACGTGGGATAGCGCAGAGGCGACGATGCCGGTGGTGGTGCTGACCGCGGCCGAAGCGAAGGCTGCGCCGGGCGCGGATTATTTTGAGAATAAAGTGCGGCCGATCCTGGTGAACTCCTGCGGGAGCTGCCATCAGGAGAAGTCGTCGGGCGGCCTAAGTATTACTTCGCGGGCTGCGTTGTTGAAGGGCGGCGACAGCGGTCCAGCGATCGCGCCGGGTGATCCGGAGAAGAGTCTGCTGCTGGTTGCGGTGCATCAGACGGGCGCGCTGAAGATGCCCAAGGGCGGGAAGCTAAGTGCGGAGGACGTTGCGGTGCTTACCGAGTGGATTCGCATGGGCGCGCCGTGGCCGCAGACGAAGGCGCCGATGGTGCTTGCGGGTAAACAGATCACGGAGCAAATGCGACAGTTCTGGTCGTTCCTGCCGTTGGTGGAGCCGCCGGTTCCTCCGATTAAGGATCCCGCGCTGAGGGGTTGGGCGAAGACGGATGTAGACCATTTCGTTCTGGCGGAGTTGGAAGAGAAGGGAATGAAGCCGGCTCCAATGGCGGACAAGCGCACGCTCATTCGGAGAGCGACACTGGATTTGATCGGGCTGCCGCCGACTCCGGAAGAGATTGAAGCGTTTGAGAAAGACAACTCCCCAGTTGCCTTTGCGAAGGTGGTCGACCGGCTGCTGGCTTCTCCGCAATACGGCGAGCGCTGGGGACGGCACTGGCTGGATGTGGCGCGATATGGCGACGACGATATTCGGGGGCTCGATCCGCGAGGACGCGGTTACATGCCGTTGGATGGCGCGTGGGTGTATCGCGATTGGGTGATCAAGCAATTCAACGACGATCTGCCCTACGATCAATTTGTGAAGCGGCAGCTGGCGGGAGATTTGATGTCCGCGCATCCGACTCCAGACGATTTGAAGGGCACGGGCTTTTTGGGAGGAGCTCCGTGGATATGGGACCAGGCAGAGCCGATTCAAGGGCGCGCGGATGAGCGCAACGAACGCATCGATGCGGTGACGCGTGGATTCCTGGGGCTGACCGTAGCGTGTGCGCGCTGCCATGACCACAAGTACGATCCGATTCTCGCGAAGGACTACTATGCGTTGGGCGGCGTCTTCGCGAGTTCCAACTATAAGGAATACGCCTTCATGCCGGATTCTGAGGTCGAATATTGGCGCGAGCAGTTCAAAGAGGCTAACGAGAAGGACAAGGCAGCGCAGGAATACAACAAGGATGAGGCGCAGATGGTGGCGAAGGCGTACGCCGCGCAGACCTCGAAGTACATGGTTGCGGCCTGGCAGGTAGCCGGTAAACCGAAGATGAGGGTTCAGGACGCGGCAGACGCGGCACAGGTCGATCCAGAGATGCTGGAGCGGTGGGTCGCGTTCCTGGCAAAGAAGCCGCTGTTCTATCCCTACTTGAAGGATTGGCAGGCGATGATTGCCCAGGGGGGGACGGAAGACGAGGCGAAGTTCCTTGCTGACTCGTTCCAGAAGAGGGTGAATGATCTTGAGATCGAAGAAAAGGCGATCGAGGATGAGAACGACAAGATCAAGGCTAAGGCTGGAGTTCCGACCGAGCGCGCGAAAGACGTGAAGCCGAACCAGTTCGACACCTATGACGAGTTCTGTCCGGGCTGCACGCTGGAACTGAAGGTGATGACTACCGAAAAGGCGAATCTGTACGAGGATATGTTCCTCCGGCAATTAGGTTCCGGCATCTTCGACGAGCGCGGCTTGCCTGGATTATTTGTGTTCCGTGGATGGGATCTTGAACGACGTGTGGGGCCTGCAGAACAGGCGTATATGGCCGAGCTGCAGAAGGAAGGAAGCAACTACAAAAAGCTTGGGCAGATTTATCCCTTCGTTCACGGTATGTCCGACAGGCCGCAGCCGGTGAACATTGCGCTCGATCTACGCGGCAATCCGCATGCGCATGGTGACGTGGTCCAGCGCGGATTCCTGACCGTGCTGAGCCCTCCCGGCGGAAAACCGTACACGCAGGGAAGCGGGCGATTGCAGCTTGCCGAGGACATTGTTGCAAGCCCGATAGCAACCCGCGTCATCGTCAACCGCGTGTGGAAGTGGCACTTTGGGACGGGCATCGTAAACTCAGCGGATAATTTCGGTAAGGTTGGCGATCCGCCTTCGGACCCCGCGTTGCTGGAATATTTGTCAGTGCAATTCCGGAAGGATGGCATGTCGATTAAGAAGCTGCAGCGCATGATTATGCTTTCGGCGGTGTACCAGCAGAGCAGCAAAGAGACGCCAGAGGAGCATATCAAAGATCCGATGAACCGCTATTATTCGCACTTCTCGGTGCAGCGGCTGGACGCGGAGCAGTTGCGCGATTCGATGCTTTTTGTGGCGGGCGATCTGGATACGAAGAATCCCGGTGGACCGGCGACGCCGCTGGGCATCGACAACGATAAGCGGACCGTTTACGCCAAGGTAAGCCGTTTTCGGATCGATCCTTACCTGCAGGCGTTCGATTTCCCAAACCCGACGTTTACTGCGGAGCAACGCTTCTCGACAAATGTGCCCGTGCAGCGGCTCTATTTTATGAACGACCCGTTTGTGTACAGGCAGGCTGAGGTGCTTTCAAAACGCGTGTATTCGGCGGGCGATGATGCTGCGCGCATCACCGAGACGTATCGGCTGCTGTTTGGGCGAGCGCCAACCCCGGCCGAACTGGAAGCAGGGCTCGAATTCCTCAAGACAACCCCGGAGAAGCCCGGGTACATGGTCTACCAGGAACCCATCAGTGCATGGAAGGAATATTGTCGCGTGCTGTTCAGCTCGAACGATTTTGAATTTTTGAATTGAGTTTTCGTCGCTACAATGGATCAAAGCGACAAAGACAGATTCACGGCCATCCAGGAACGTAAACGCAGTTCACAGGAGATCAGACCATGTCTTGTCAGAAGCCGAAACCAGTTACTCGCCGCGACGCCCTCAGGAAGATTGGCGGAGGATTTGCAATGATGAGCTTCGCCAGTATGATCGGCGAATCTCTGGCAAAGGCCGAAGCTCTCGATAAAGAGAATCCGGGATCGGTGGCGGCGGATACCTCCACCGTTAAGCCATGGATGCTGCACGACCCGAACTTCAAACCAAAGGCGAAACACGTCATCTTCCTGTTTATGAATGGTGGCTTGTCGCATGTGGACAGTTTCGACAATAAGCCGATGCTCACGAAGTATCACGGGCAGCCGATGCCGGGCGGAGACCTGGGTCACGAGCGCAAGACCGGAACGTTGATGAAGTCGCCGTTCCAGTTTTCGCGCTATGGCAGGAACGGGCTGGAGGTCTCGGAGCTATTTCCGAACGTCGGCGCATGCGCAGACGACATCTGTGTCGTGCGATCGGTTTATACCGAGATTCCGAATCACGAGCCTGCGTTGATCATGATGAATACGGGCGCGAATGTTATCGGGCGACCTTCAATGGGAGCCTGGTTGACCTATGGCCTCGGCACGGAGAATAAAAATCTGCCTGGTTTTGTGGTGCTTTGCCCGCAAGTCCCGTCAACAGTCGGCCCCCCGCTATGGAGCGCCGGCTTCCTTCCAGCCGTGAACCAGGCAACCTATGTTTCGAGCGACACCCGGGACAAGAACTTCGATCCATACAAGTTGATTCCCGACATCCACAACGACAAGTACGACATTACGCAGCAGCGGAAAGAGATTGACCTGGTGAAGAAGCTGGACGCGCTGAGCGCACAGCAAACATATGGGTCGAGCGACGATGCGGACCCGCAACTCGAGGCGACGATTGGCTCGATGGAGACGGCGTACCGGATGCAGACCGAGGCTCCCGATGTATTCGACGTACGCAAGGAGTCCGAGGCGACCATCAAGATGTACGGCGAAGGTTCTACGGCGCGTGGATGCCTGACGGCGGCGAGATTAATCGAGCGCGGCGTGCGAGTCGTGCAGGTCTATTACTCTATGGGGGACCCGTGGGACGCGCACCAGGACATTCAGCAGCATCGCAAAAACGCGAAGGATTCCGATCAGCCGTTTGCGGCGCTGATCAAGGATCTGAAGGGACGCGGCCTGCTGGACGAAACCATCATCGTGTGCGGGTCGGAGTTCGGCCGCACGCCCGTGGTTGAGTTGGGCGGAGCAGGAACACACGCCGGGCGCGATCACAACCCCCATGGGTTCACGATGTGGCTTGCGGGGGGTGGCATCAAGGGCGGCATGACCTACGGAGCAACTGACGACTTTGGCTGGAAGGTGGTCGACAAGCCAGCGCATGTACACGATATTCACGCCACCATTCTCTACCTGATGGGTATCGATCACACCAAGCTAACGTACCGCTCGAGCGGGCGTGACTTCCGGTTGACGGATGTTTCGGGAAACGTGATTCACGAGATCATCGCGTAAGCATCTTTCCTGGTGTCTCCATTCCGCGTGGCAATGCGGTGTGTGGCGCCTTTTCATTTGCAGGTTTGCAAACCTCCGGATTGTGATTTATGTCGCTCAGGAAGACGATTTCATTGGTTGTATTCGCGTGCGCCCCTGGACTGGCAGGCTGCCGTGCGACGCCGCCTTCCAAGGCGGAGATTTCAGTTGCAAATTGGACAAAACATCACATTACGGTCCGCGGCAAGAACGATGTGAATCCGTATAAAGCCACCGAAGACAATATCGCCGACGGCAAGGATTCGTTCACCTCGTACTGCATGGTATGCCATGGGCTCGATGGGCAGAACACCGGTGTGCCGTTTGCTGAAACAGTTTCGCCACGAGTACCGTCGCTGGCTTCGCAGCAGGTTCAGCAATATACCGATGGGCAGTTGAAGTGGATCATCGAAAACGGCATTTGGCCATCTGGAATGCCGCCGTCGAAAGGCGAATTTTCCAATCGCGAGATGTGGGAAATGGTCTTGTATATTCGGCATCTGCCACCGGCGGGGAGTCTTGGGAGTCCCGCCGTTTATAGCGGTGGAACCGGCAAGTAACCGGGAACTATTGCGGCATTACAGCGCCGGCCTTCACCCATTGGGAAACGACGGCAATGTCCTCATCAGAAATCATGGGCTTATTGGGCGGCATAGGACCAGGATCATCCGTCGGTCCCTCATGGCGGATCAGCTTGATGAGAAGGGAATTGGCGGGGTCGCCGGGAACGACGACGGGGCCGTCGTGACCGCCCTTCAGCAGACGTTCACGCGTATCCATGTTGAGGCCGCCGCGATGGTTGGTGCCACCGTGACAGCGAGCGCAGTTCGCATCGAGGATTGGCTTGACCTTAGTGAGATAAAACGCGGGCCTCGCGGCGTTCTCGTGAGCGCGTACGATGGAAGGCTTATGCAGGGCAAAGCCGACGAGGATAGCAGCACCAAGTCCTGGAATCATTGCGGAACGTAAGTTCATTTATACCCCTGGTGATTGTTCGTAACTCCCTGATTCAAGCGTTGCTACGGTTGCGAGTGATCCCACATCTTCGATTTTTCATCTTCTACGTGCTTCTTATACGCGGCGCGATCAGCCGGGCTGTTGGACCCGGAAGGCCAGACGGTAAAGTCACGCAGCGCAAGCCGTTTCGGCGTGCCATGCATGGACAGCAGCGCGTCTTCGAGCTCGAGCAGCGAACCTCGCGCCATGGCGAGTTCGTGCTCGTTGGGCTGATACATGGTGCCGACAGGATAATCGAGGAACGGCGTTGCGGACTCCTCGATATGATTGCCGATTACATTTGCGATGGGTTTGCCTTCGGTGAACTTGATGAGCCGCTCAACGCTTGCCTGAAAGGCAGGGAAGTCCTGGACGTAGAGGCGCCCGGGGTACATGGTGTCTCCGGAGAGCAGGACGCCGGTGTTGCGATCATAAAAAGCAACGCTGGCGGCGCTATGGCCCGGAATCGGGATGATGTCGAGGACGCGCCCACCAAGGTCGACATGGCCAATGTCTTCGGGCCAATGCGAGATGCCGAAGAACTGCTGGTTGGCTTCGACCGATGCAGCGACAAAGGTGACGGGGATGGAAGGGTCGTTCATGGACTGAAGAGCTTTGTCGCCCCAGGTGTGGTCTTCATGCTCGTGGGTGTGCGTGACGATGAGCGGAATGCTGGAGCGACCATTACGCTTGAGCCAATTCTTGACGGTGAGTTGTAGTGTCGGCGCGAGGTCTCCGTTGCGAGATCCGGTGTCGACGAGCATGGCTTTGTCTTTTCCGAAGATCAGAAAGATGAAGGGTTTTTCGTAGTCGGTGCAGGGTGATTGGCGCAGGATAAAGAAGTTTGGGTTGTACTCATGTACCTGCCACTCGGGGATCTCCATGCACTTGGGTTGCTGGGAGAGCCAGTGAGCGGGAAGCGTGCCGCGTTCGAGAGTGCCGCCGTCGGGTTGCGGAAACTGCGCGAATGCCGGAGTCATTGAGAGGCACAGAGCAGCGGCAAAAGTAATCGCGGCCAGAGAATTGCGGAACATTGGGACCTCGGTTCTGCTAAGAAATAATACTGTGGCGCTCCTCCCGTTCGGGATGAGCGCCAGTCTTCCCCTGCCTGAGGCTAGAAGATGTACTTGCCGGAAAACTGCATCTGGCGGGGCTGAAGCAGCAGCGCACCAGGGCCGTTGAAACCAGCTGCCTGGTTTTGATAGACGCCGAAGTTGGGACTGTCCCCCGAGGATTGGGGAATACCGAATCGATTTGTGTTGATTACATTAAAGACCTCAACCGTGATCTTGAAATGTTGTTCACGCCAGGTGCGGAACGACTTCGAGAGGCCATCATCGATAGATAGATAACCGTCTGAACGAAAGTTGTTTCGTTGGCCCGATTCGCCGGGATAGGCGAAGCGCAGATTAGCGGCAGCCTGGGCGGAGGTAATTCCATTAAGCGCGGTTTCTTCCAGAAGGGAAGCGTCGTAGTGATGGCCGCCGGTCGGGATGGGCCCCGTTTGCACCATATTGCTGTTGAAGGCGAAGTTTGTACCCCAGACGTTGGAAGCGACCGCACTGAACGGGAAGCCGGTGCTGTAGTGAACGACGCCGTTCAACTCCCATCCGCCGACCAGGAGGTCTGTCCACCCGCCGCCGTTGAGGTATGGTTTCCCTTTGCCGAAAGGAAAGGGGATGGAGTAATTGGCGGTGATGTTGTGGCGTACGTCGAAGTCAGAGTTTGCGTACCACTGATGCGGAGAGAAGGAATTGATGATTGGGCTGCCGTTGGTGTTGCGCTCAGGGTCGGAGCCTTCGTCGAGTGAGTGCGACAGGGTGTAGTTCACGTCGTACTCCAAGCCGTAGTGAAGCACCTGCCGGACCGAAAGCTGGAAGGCGTTGTAGTTGCTGACGCCTGTGGTGGACTGCACGTAGACCGAGGAGGTTTGCGGGAAGAAGAAGCGGAAACTTTGTCCACTGGGCGATGCGGTAGGGTCCGTATCGGCCTGAAAGAGGGTATTGGTTTCATTGCCGCTGTTGGCCATGAGCGAAGCGTAGTAGCCCTGAGCGCCGGTGTACAAGACGCCAGTAACAGGGTCGGCGACTGGGTTGGATACGCCGAAGTTTGGAAAGAGATTCTGAAAGTAGCCGCTGTTTGGGATCGCAGCAGCATCAACGCCCGAGTCGATCAGCTTCCGATAGTTGGTAGCAGCCTGGAAGTAGGTCATCCCGCTGCCGTTATCGGCAAGATTGGTTGGCATGGCGACGTCGAGATTTTGCAGCAGATGGCGCCCGAGACGGCCAACATAAGAGGCCGTGACCGAGAAGCTCCTGGCAAATTCATGTTGAACGGTTAGATTGAATGTTTCGGCGTATGGAGTCTTCTGATGGTCGTTGATGCTGTAGTCGAAGGTGAAGGGGCTTTCCGCGGGCGTGTAGGGAAGCGGAAGCGGCGCTGTGGCGCCCGGCACGGCGGGCACATCGTGGTATCCGGTGAAGCGTGGATTGGAGTTGATGTCAGTGTATGTGGCCAGATTGGTCTGCGAGAGCGACAGCAGCGACTGGGGGTTGGACTGGTAGGAGTCGATCACGCCGGCGCCGAAGTGATCGTAAGCGATGGCAAATCCGCCGCGAATCGAGGTCGTATTGTCTTTGCTAGCCCAGGCGAAGGCAATGCGGGGAGCGAAGTTCGCCTTCTGGGCGGTCCAGAAATTGGGCTGTCCGTTATGTGACCCGGCTGCCCGAAACGAGATGTCCGTGTCGTAGGCATTCCCACTGGCCGCAGCGTTTACACGGTCAGCGAAAAAGGTGTTGAGTGAAATCGTGGGGGCAATTTCCTGACCGTTCTTCTCATCAGGAACACCGAGATAGACGTAACGGAGGCCCGCAGTGATCGTCAACTGGCTGGTCGCTTTCCATTGATCCTGGAAGTAGTACTCCTGCTCGAGATTTCTGAAGGTGTGGGTCGGCACAACGCCTGCGGCCTGGGGCACGAGCTGATTGTTTTGGACCAGGAATTCTGTACCCGAAGTGGCTGCTTCGATGACGCCCGCATTCGCGATAATCGCCTCGTTGTAGTTGGCCTCGAACGCGCCTGCGACAGGAGCGCAGTCGGCTCCGCACAGTCCGGTGCTCGGGTCGAAACTTCCTTGCTGGTTCGCGATCGCTGCCGTGGCAAGCAGGTTCGGCGTTACCTGTGCCTCCCGCAGGAGCGGAGCATCGAAGTACTGAGAGTTCGACAGGTAAATGAAATCCGCGCCTGCCTGGAAAACGTGGCGTCCCTTCACGAAGGTGAAGTCATCGGCGAAGTTGTTGGTGGTTACATGGTAGACGGTAGAGGTCGTCGCGGCCGTTAAGGTGTTGAAGGCACCAAAATTGACGAAGGGCTCGCTGCCCGTTCCGCGCGAGGCGTTCCCGAGTCGCACTAGTCCATAGCGGAAGTTGTTTGTCATATGGTCATTGATTGACCACGCATGGCCTGCTGCGATTCCCTTGTTGTTGCCGAAGACGTTTGATGCGGCCGGCAGACCCGGAAACTGGAGAGAGGTTGCCTCGTTGTCTGACTGTAGGTTCCCACGCACGAACAGCGTCTGGCGCGAGGTCACGTTCCAGTCGATGCGAGCAATGTTCGTAATCTGATGGATCGGTGCGGGCGAGGTGAAGTTATATCCGCCCGTGTTGAGCAGATCGCCCGCTCCATTTGCATTCGAAATCGGAAATTGGTTGAAATAAGCTACAGCTGCTGTGTTGGTCTCTGGGGCGTAACAGGTGGTCGTTGCACAATTGGAGTCCTGAGAACGTTGATCCAGTGTAGCGATGTCCGCCGGCGTCAAGGTCAATGTCGTAGGGTTTAAACAATTGATCGAATTGCCTACACCGCAGGTTTGATAGCTGACATTTCCTGTGACCAACCCGCCACCGCCCAGAATAGACGGAACAGTCTGGCCGACTGGAACGTCGCTGGCCTGTTTAATCCCTCATAGGCTCCGAAGAAAAACAGTTTGCGTTTGATGATCGGCAGGCCGAGCGAAGCCCCATAGGTATTTTGAAGCACCTTGGCTTGAACGTTGGGTTCGCCAGATTGCAGTTGCGATTGTTTGTTGAACCATTGATTTGAAGCGGTTGCGGAACCGCGGTAAAACTCATAGGCGCTACCGTGGATGGCATTCGTTCCGCTCTTGGTGACCAGCGAAACTTGTCCACCGGAGGAGCGGCCAGCGTCAGCGTTTGCATTGGTCGTCGTTACGCGAAACTCTTCAACCGAGTCACGTGTCGAACGCAGCGCGCCATTGAAAGCATAGCCAAAGATTTGGTCATTGTTATCTACACCGTCCAAGGTGATGTTGGTTTGATCCTGGCGTGCACCATTGACGATGCCGGTGCGGGAGTCGACATTCAGGCCGCCAGTTTGCGCACCGCTATCGAGGCCCAGAACTCCTGGCTGCAACGAGAGCAGATAGGTTACGTTGTTTGCCAAGTAAGGCAGGTTTGCTACCTGTCTGCTGTCGAAAGCCTTACCAAGGGTGGCATCGGTGCTGTTGATCGTAGCAATGCTGCTCTCGACGTTCACGACTTCACTGGAGCCGGGCGCCAGCTTGAATGTCAGGTTAACTGGCGTGGACACCAGCAGCTCCACCTTTTCATCCAGCTCGGAGAAGCCTGGCGTGCTGACTTTCACCTCGTACGTGCCGGGCGGGAGTTGCTCGAAGGAGAACTCACCTTTGGACTTCGCAGTCGTCGTCTGGGTCATTCCTGAAGCTGCATTGGCAATAGTGATCGTCGCGCCTGGAATCATGGCGCCACTGGTATCGACGACTGTTCCCGACAGCGAGGTCGTGTTGGTCTGTGCACGCAGGCGCGGTGCGGCCAGAAGGAGAAGGAACAGACATGTCGCGCAATACCTGATGATGCGGTTCTTCATGAACATCCTCCTGGGCAGGGAAAGAGGTGTGCGGTGGCGAGGCAAACGATCCGTTGGAACGGATGGTTTGTCGAGTGATATCCCGACGAGACCTCTGAATGTAGTGTTGGGCAGTCCAATGGCTGAGTGATCCGCTCAGATGCAGCCTTGAGATTGCCTAATTCGTCAATTGGTGTGCGCTGATTATGCGGATACCTACCCGAGAAAGCAATCAAGTCCGGATTGCCCCGATGGGCCGGATAGAAAGTTTCTATTTCTCGTCTAGAATAGAAGACTTCTATTTGGGTTACTATGAACGAACGATTTGTTCTGAGGCCGGGAACAAGACTGCTATGACGCGATGTACCCTGAATAAAAAAACCCTGTGGACAGGACACCCGTGGATTTCGATTGGCTAACCACATTCCTTGAAGTCGCCCGACAGAAGAGTTTTTCGCGTGCCGGAGAGAAGCTGCATTTGACGCAGCCATCGATCTCAGCACAGATCCGCGCTTTGGAATTGCACCTCGGACATCGCCTGCTAAACCGCGGCGGCGGCAAAGTTACTCTGACGGCGGCAGGACGCGTCTTCCAACCGTTTGCCGAGCAGTCGCTCTCGCAACTACGGCACATACACCTGACCCTCGCGGACATGGAACGAATGCCGCGCGGGACGCTCACAGTGAGTGCGAACGATTCGACAGCGCTCTATGTCTTGCCACTGCTTATCAGCAAGTTCAAGAAGCAGTATCCTCGAGTGGCATTGAATATTGTGCGGGCAGAGCGCGCCAAGACGCTGGAGTTGGTGCTGGAGCGCGAAGTCGACTTTGGTATCGTGTCGTTGCCGGTGAAGGATGCAAGACTTCATGTGGATACGATTCACAAAGACAATCTGGTTCTGGTTGTGCCCGCAGGTCATCCACTCACAAAGCTTGAGACGGTGACGCTCCCGCAGGTGTCGAAGTACGGTTTCCTGCTGCCGAACCGAGGCCGGCGAAGGGAATTGCTTGACTATATGTTCGAGCAGCACAAGCTCACCCAGCGCATAACGATGGAACTCGATTCGAGCGAGTTACTGAAGCGGCTTATCCTCGCGGGTCTGGGTGTGGGCTTCCTGCCGCGGATCAATGTGGTCACCGAGGTGAGGCAGGGGCTCTTGCAGACGGTTGATATCGAAGGGCTCGATCTGCCCCGGCATCTAGCGCTCATCAACCGGCAAGATGCAACCCTTACACGCGCCGGCAATGCGTTTTTCACCTTTGCAACCGGACGGGCGAGCGGAGCGCCAATGAGAGAAGCGGTCGCCGCGAGCTCCGCGGCGGAGCTGGAAGAATTCTAAGGAGCTCTTCAGCTTTCTCCTCGAGGCGACGCGAAGCCGGCGGCAGTGGCAATTATCCTAGGCCGCGGATTGCCTCAGGGAGATTCAAGTCGAACGCAACGGCCCGCTATTCATGGACAGGAAGAGCGGATCACGGCGCCCTCTGTCATCATCGGAATCCAACACCATCGGCTAATGGAGATCGGCGACCGAAGTGGAGCGAGGTTTTTCTCTTCGCCAGCTTAGCCGCCAACGAGTTGAATCTGCCGAAAGCCTCGGCGGGCAGGCAATGAGGTCCCCCGGAATCACCGCAATTACAGGAGTGCCACCTTCGCCAACGCCGGGTGCTGACAAGCAGCAGCAGAAAGGCGTAAGCTTCCGCGCGAGGTAAAGGTATGCGCAATCTATCATCACGTTTTACATCCCTAAGTGTTTTCCTTTCGCTGGTCTCACTTCCGGCATTTGCTCAGAATCCGGGCTATCATCTGCAGCTCTCAGACGGCACCAGCGGCTGGGTCATTCTTGTCAATGACACGCAGAGGCCCATCGAGGCCTTCACCGTCAACGCGACGTGCGGCGCTGTAACTGCCACTCCTGCCTACGACGCTCTTGCATTCAGTGGAGGCGGCTCATCTCATCCTGCCGTCAGGGGCTTGCAGCCTTCCCTCATTCAGCCCGGGCAACGGTTCTTCGCCTTGGTAAACCTCGCTCCTCAACCCTCAGGCTGCGCCTGGCAAACACAAGTCGCAGGCGTGATCTATGCCGATGGCACCTATGACGGCGAAGAGAGCGCTGTGCGTGACCTGCAGGCAAGGAGGGCCGGCATTGCCGCGGCTCTCCAATACTGGAGTAACGTACAGCTTCTTGGCCATGAGCAGACCGTCGCGGCGAACGGTCCAAGCAGCGCTGAGAATCTGTCCCAGGACGATCTCGCGAAGACCTGGACCTACACCTGCCGCGATCAACCCTCAGTCTGCGCCTACTGGTCGGGTCGCCGCCAGGTGGACCAGAACGTGGCCCTGCTTATGAAGCGCGATGCTCAGATCGGGGCCTATGTCGACCGCTGGTCAGCCAAGGTCGAGGCCGACGCAGCGTTCAGAAAACTCGAGCTGACCTTCCCGGCACCAGTCACAGAGAGGGACGCAGCCACCACCTTTTCCAGTGCCAGGTAGCGCTTGACATAGACCGGCTCCCATCCGTTCCCGCCTTCGCGGGTGGGGCTCCCCCATCCGTCATCGCCGAGCGCAAGAACAACTGTCAGGGTCCTAAGAACCCGGTTGAGATGGTCCGCCGCTTGATTTCCACGGTTGGGGTGGCGATTGTGTTGGCAGGTTCAGGGATGCGATCTAAATCCGGCATTGAACCTCGGGGAACGCTCGATCGCATCAGCCGATGTTACCGCCCGTGTGAGGCGAGGACATCCGTGACGATGCCGGACCTTTGATCTTTTCCGAACTGCGGTCTAGGCGAGATACCCTGTTGGCGCCAGGGAACTGCGAATCCGTTTCCTGTTTTGGCACCTTCGCGCGGGATACAGAGTTCCGCCTGAGATCCACCCCGAGCAAGAGACTCGAGATCCTGAGTTCCGCTCCGATCTTGCGAGCGCGTTCCCGCATGTTGGTAACGCACTGGCGATTTAGTCAGACCCGGTGTAAAAGGAGGGAAAGTGAACATCGACGCACCGCTGTGCTGGTGTAGCCAGTTCTGGATTACTTCGCTCTCGCTCATGGTGAGCGAGTCAAGCAATTAGTCTGCACCAGGAGTGTCCTGATGCCGAGTCTCACCAGGATGTTCCCCATGGATGACGATCAGCTTTGCGAAATAGCGGTCAAAGATCAGGCGGACAGCTGGATCGACAAGAAAGCTCTGTTGCCGGTGGCGCGCCCCATATCCTTCCCACTGCCATCAACTTCTCCAGGCGAGTGCTATCTAGTGCCCACGGTGTGCCACAGCCGCAATGAGAGCGATGAGCAAAACCACGATCACGTCGAACCACAAGATTTGGGATGTGTCGGATTTCTGTTCTCGGTTCATGCCGGTACTGTACTCATGTTGAGCTTTCTTTGACTCGATCAAACCACGACCAGGAACCTCGTCAGACACCCTGAGTCGACAAGTCTGGTAGAAATAGCGGGTAATTGTGGGGCGCCTGGCGAGCAAAATGCGTCATCAAGCGCACAAGGAAGGTGCACGCTCGTAGACTCGCGTGCACACGAGATCGACGTGCCGCTCGCTCGGGGCTCATCCTGTTAGTCGTTAAACGAATGAATAACCCAGCCTTCGAGCGCGAACATTTGTTGCAACCGCTCGAAGGACTGAGAACGCTAGGGCGCCACGCTCAAGATCGATTCGTACTCGGGAATTAGCTTGGCGCCGATGAGCGTGGGTGTGGTCTGCGTGCTCTCGAGGAGGTTGCGGGCTTTTGGGTCGAGGTAAATCGGTGCGACCCTGGGCATCGGCAGAACTTCTAAGGTGAGTTGGGATCCAGCCGCTTTCAGGCCGAATCGCTTGAGGCCGATCTGCCATGGGAGGCCGTTGAAGAAATTATCGTCCAGCAACGTGGTACCGGATTGGAGGCGGCCGATGTCGCCGGTGTAGTCGAGCTGGAGCAGCACGTTGCTGAGGCCGGCGAAGTCGGGGTTGCGCCATTGGAGCTGCCAGGTGCCCGCCTTGAGGAAGGCAGAGTCAGGTGGGACGATAGGCACGCTGGTCTTGCGCCAGTCGATATAGGGACCCATCGTCATGGAGGCGCGGGGTGTGGCAATCTGGCCTGCCGTGACGCTCAGCATGGGGTGCTTCTGAGGTTGAGTCACGGCTACTGTAGTCCAGAGGCCTTGAGATTTGCTTTGCCCGATCACGTTGAGTGCCGGGATGGCTGCGATGTTTTGCGTAGGCGATTCGGTGGAACGCAAGTGGATTGCTGCTCCGTCGAAGAAGACGCTTGAGGTGGTGAGGACGAGATGGTCTTTGCCTCCGATGCGGAAGAGCGTGGTGTCTTCCGCTTGCTCTTGCGTGAGCAGGAGGATGGTGAGTTTTGCGCCGTTGCGGTCCGTGATCTCTATCGTTGAGTTCATGCCCGGATGTTGGCCAAAGACCGTGATGGCTCCGGCACCGCGCGAGATGGTGGCGCCCGAGGCGGTGATGGTGCGGATCGATGCGGGGTTGAAGGAGAATTCAGGAGCGATACCAGGGATGGCGAAAAAGACGACAAGCTTACCGGCAGAGGCGTTGAGCTGCGTAAGAAGCTGAGCGGTGCTGTAGTTGAGTCTTACCGCGCCAAGGGACAGGTTGAAGGGCCACGCGAAGTAGGTGCCACCGGGAACCGTAATGGGGTGCGCAGGAATGGCGAGGTCTCCGCGGGAAAGCTTGACGCGGACCTGAAACGCGGGCCGCGCAGGCATTGCGAGCTGGCGCACGTAGTTGTTCACGAAGATGAAGCCGGAGGAGCCATTGGTGCGGACAGCAACGCGTCGTGTGGAAGTATCGGCTGGGCTGCGCGGTTCCTTTGACGGCGCGAACGCGGGCATGGTCGCGAGTTGCGAACCGTAGGCGTTGAGGAAGAGATGAATGAGGTGTGTCTTGCGGTACGATTCGCGCTGCTGGCCAAACTCGCCCAGTGGGGCCTGGAAGTCGTACGTGATTTCGGGGAGATCGTTCGGATAGCCAGTGGCGGTGGATTCCTGCAGCGTGGTGAGGATGCCTTTGGGATTGGCTCCGCCGTGGAACATGTAGTACCCGTAAACGTTAATGCCAGACCCGACGCCCGTGAGGGTAAGCGCGGCGATGTCGTCGGCCGTGAGGAGCGGGCGGCGGTGGTAGGCAGAGGCCATGCCACCGGCTTCCTCTGCGGCGAAATAGGGGTCGTGATTGAGGTCGACCTTGCCGGTGGGATCCTCGGAGGGGACGGTCGCGCCCATGTCGCCGAGCTCGCGGTTGAAGTTGAAGAGGTACGTCATGCTCGGTGGGAGGTTGTTCTGGGATGCGTACCAGAAGCCGTCGGGATAGCCGCCCGAGACGGGGATGACTTCGTGGGGCGGAAAGTCGAGCGACGGCCAGCCGGTGACCGAATAGAGGGGCGCGTCCATGCCGGCAGCAATGGCGAGTTGCTTCAGCTTGAGAATATGCTCTGCGCCGCGGCCTGGACCATGGAGCCCGTATTCGTTTTCAAGCTGAATGCCGATGACGGGGCCGCCGTCTTTAAACATGAGGCCTTGAAGCTGCTGGCCAATCTGGTTGTAGAAAATCTGCACGAAGTGAATGTAGGTGGGGTCGTTGCTGCGGGTGTTGGGGAGTTTGGCGACCCAGTCAGGGAAGCCTCCATTGCGCGCTTCACCGTGATCCCAGGGGCCGACGCGCAGCCACACGTACATGCCGTGCTTCGCGCATAGCTGCACAAAGCGACGGAGATCGCGCTGACCCTTCCAGTCGAACTCGCCTTCAACCTCTTCATGGTGAATCCAGAAGACGTACGTGGAGACGATGTTCACGCCCCCGGCCTTCATCTTGAGGATCTCGTCTTCCCATTGCGAAGCAGGGTAGCGAGAGAAATGGAACTCGCCCATGACCGGAAGCCAGGGCTTGCCGTCGAGGACAAGGTAGCGGCTGTTGACCTGAAGCGACTGCCCGTTCGTCGATGTGCCGCCCAGATGCAGATAACCAGTCTCCGGTGGCGGGATCGGGGCCGAGGCATCGACGAAAACCTGATCCGGCTCGGAGATTTGTTGCGCGACGAGACGGGGCGACGATGCAGCCACCGTGATCGTGGCTGCCAGCGTAAGTCGAAAGATGATGCAGGACTTCATGGAGTTCAAGGCTCCCAGGACGAGCGGGAATTGCGAGCGGAGACGACAACGCGAGGTGCTGGAGATTGGTCACAGCACCTCTGATATCAGCAATGCATTCTAGAAATAGATTTTGGCTTCCAGTTGAATGGTGCGCGCGCCCAGCTTCGTATCAGCGAAGCCCGCCTGATTCGGATTGACAGGCGGCGCACCGTAGGCGTCGTAATGCAGATACAGTCCGGGGTCGTACTGTACGAAGGCATCCAGCGGATGGTTGATGAAGTTGAAGGCCTGGGCGCGGATCTGCACGCTGCGTTGTCCGCCCATCTTGAATGCTTTGTACAAACCAATGTCATCGGACTGGTAGCGTGGGCCGTGGATGTAGGGAATCTGGTACGTGCCAATGCTCGGATTGTTAGCAGACCCGAGCAAGGGGGCGTCAAAGCAGCTCGCATTGAAATACTGATGCGCCGCCAGGTGACTCCGCGGGTCGCAGACCAAGGTTGGAACCGCCTGCTCATCCGGCGTACCGACAAGAACACGATTGTCGAAGTTCGGCGAGCTGTAGTCGTTGCTGGCATCGCCCACCGAGTAGAAATTGATGGTTCGGTTGTGGATGCCGTCGTACTCGTCACCCGTGTTGCCGTTTGCGGAAGCAGCGGCGGTGAACTGCAGCGGTGTTCCCGAAGCAAACTGCTCGATCCCTGTGAACTGCCATCCGTCCAGGATGCCGTTGACGACCTTGTGATTGCCGAGATGCTTGCCGAGGTTCGGCAGATTGATGAGGTAAGAGATGTTGATGTTCTGGCTGCGGTCAAATGGAGCAGGACCGTAACAGCGGCGCAAGTCGAAGGGATTTTCGCAGTTGTAGGCGAGCGTCTTGCCGTAGGTGTAGGTTAACCAGAAGTTGAAGATGCCTGCCTTCTTCGATGCGGTGGCCTGAAGCGAGTTATAGAAGGAGCTAAGGTTATGAACTTCGGTACTCAAACCGGAGAGCAGGGAATACGGACGGCACGTAGTGTCGTTGTAAGAGCCCGGCGGATAGCCCGGATACTCTCCCGGACAGCCCTCGGGCACTGGGTTGGTGTTGATGTAGCCGGTCAGATACTTCGAGACGTTTCCGTTGTAGGAGAGCTCGGCATTGATGCCGCCGGGAAACGTCTGCGCGACGGCCAGCGTGTACGACTGGGTGTCCGGCAGATGGTTGTCGTGGAGATTGCCAATCCCATAGAGGCCGAGCGGCAGGTAGGTCTGTAGCGTGGGAATCTGATCGATTGTCGTCAGGCCGTAGAAGCTCGTGAAGGTCTCGTTGGGTGGCGCCTCGATGGTTGAGAAGGCATTGGCGCCCGGGTCGGCATAGAAGTTTTTCCCGTAGCCGCCGCGCACGATGGTTGTGCCTGTGCCTGTGACGTCCCAGGCGAAGCCAATATCGGGAGCGATCTGGAAGCCCAGCGCCTTGCCACCGCTGATGGAGATTGCGGGATTGGTTGCATGGGTGACGAGACCGGGGGCTTCCGCGTAAGTGCCGCCCGGGTTGTAGAGCGCGGAGTCGAACACAACGATCTTGCCGGAATCTTCGTACCACGCGCCAATGTGATTCACGCGCACTCCATAGTTAAGGCTCAACCGCGGCGTCAACTTCCACTGGTCCTGCGCAAAGAAGTCGATGCGCTTCTCCGTCATGTTGCCGATGAAGTTCTGGGTGCTTTCAGCGTACCCGGCAATCTGGCCGGTGAGCAGGTCGGCGAAGGCATTGCCGGTGTTGTAGGCGCCAGAGTAGTCGCCGGTCTGGATGCTGCCGTTTTCGCTACCGGGAGTCAGCTGACCGAACTGCTGCTGCGCGAAGTAGACGCCTGCCTTGACGGTGTGGCGTCCAAACAGCTTCGTGACATTCTCATTCACCACGTAGGTCTGCTGCGGCGCATCGACCGTAGGGTAGCTGCCGCCGATGAGGTACAGCGACGCATACCCTGCGTCTCCATACTCGGGCTGGACGTTCGGAAGAATGTTAGTGTCGTTGTTGTAGAGATCCGCGGCGGTATAGCCAAGGTTGCTGCGAGAGACCGCGTCTGGATCGCCGAGATAGGTTTGGAAGTTGAGCCGCGTATAGGAAAAGATCAGCTGGTTAGTAATGGTCGACGTCAACGCAGTAGAAAGATTTGTGACGATCGAGTTCGAACCGTTGTGGTTGTACTGGTCAGCGCTGAAGAGGTTCGGCGTGAAGTTGTTGTAATAGCCGAAGGGAAAGGGTACCGTCTCCGATTCGCGATTGTAGCGTCCGGAAAGATGGTTCTTCTGGTTGATGTTGTAGTCGATCTTTATGTTTTCCTGATCGCGCGGCTGGAAGGTAAGCGCGGTGCTGACCAGGTTGTATCCGCCATTGGTGGCGGGGTTCGCGTTCGGCAGCGGCAGCGCATTGATGAGCACCTGCCCGTTGGGATCGATGGCCGCGGGATTGATCAAGCCGGTGGTGCCCTGGCAGAGCGAGGTGTTGCGCGCCGTACGAAGTGCAGGGGGTGACGCTGGCGTAGTAGGCGCTGCTGGAGAAGTTACTCATGTACGCCGTATCGCTGTAGTCGCCATTGCGCATGGCCGTCGTCGGGGTCACCGCTTCACGAATGTCGAGCAGCGGGTCTTGTACGTACTGCAGTGCTTTCTCAAACGCGACGAAGAAGAAGAGCTTATTGCGGTTCTTGTTGAAGCCAGTGCCAGGAATGAGGACGGGGCCGCCAATGTTTGCGCCAGGGTAGTAGTACGCGTCGTTCGGCTTCGACAGCCCGAGGTTCTTCACCCTCCAATCGGCGTCGTTGAAGACGTGGTTGCGGACACTGGCGTAGAACTCGCCATGAAAATCATGGCCGCCCGACTTCGTCTCCGTGTTTACGACGATGGGGCCATTAGGGTTCTCCGGCAGGAACGCCGCGGTTTCGACCTTCGCTTCGGAAATCATGTCCACGTTAGGAGTAACGGCCGCGCCGCCAGCGGTGTTCACATCGCTGACAACTGCACCATCGCTAACGATCTGCGTCAGGTCGAACCGGTTGCCGTTGACCGAGAACGCGCTGCCGTTCTGGGTGAAGCCGGCGGTCTGGCCGCTGTACGTGTCGCTTTCGAAGTTGCCGGAATCGGCTGCGCCGGGTACAAGTCCAAGCAACTCGATGGCGCTTCGACCTTCAATATCGAGGTTTTGAATTTGCTTGCTCGAAAGTGTGTAGGAGCTTTCGCCGGACGTGGTCGGCGTGATGGCGGTCGACTCAGCCGAGACGGTGACCGTCGAGCTGACCGACGCGATTTGCATGCGGATGCCGGGAATAGCCTGGTTGTCGCCTATCCCCAGGACGATGCTCTTGCGGATCAGATCGGAGAAGCCCTGCATGTGGAAGCTCGCGTCGTAGGTCGCGGCCGGGAGGTTCGGGAACGAGAAAAATCCGCTGCCGTCGCTCTTTGTCGTCCGCGACGTCCTCGTAGAGGTGTCGGTGAGGGTGACAGTCGCGCCGGGGATGGCCGCACCGGTGCTGTCCTGCACCGTGCCCGTGAGCGTAGCGGTGCCAACCTGCGCGTGGGCGCCCCCTGCGACGATCATGCTTAGAACTGCGATTGCGGCCGACCTGGCAAAGTAAGACAAAGGACTGCGAAAGTTCATTGATGGTTCCTCATTCTGGGCATCCGCTCCGGCTTCCGTGAGTTCAGCGCGGCCGAAACATCCTATGCGATGCGCACACGACACTAACGGGTTAACCCAACCGCTTGGAACATACCAAAGTATGCGCGAACCAAATTGACGACGTTTTCTCGTTCGCCGCACGGAGAGGCTGCGTCAAGAATTGACCATCGTGGGAGCGTCTCTTGTGCGGTATCGCGAGACGAGTGCACAATCGAAGCGTGTCCGATGTGACCTCCTCCATCTTTCGACGGAAATCGACGCTGGCGCTTGCCTGGATCGCGCTCAGTGGCGTGCTGTGCGTACAGGGGCGAACGAGTGGTCCAGCCAGCGCCCAGCCGGAAAACTACACCACGCGCGTCTGGCAGACGCAGGATGGCTTGCCGCAGGAGACCGTGCAGGCGGTGGCGCAGACCCCGGATGGGTTTCTCTGGATTGGCACGACCGGCGGATTACTGCGGTTCGATGGCTCGCACTTTGTCACGTTCGATCGGGGAAACACCCCGGCGTTCAAGGAAAGCAGCGTCTTCAGCCTGATGACAGCGCGTGATGGGACGCTGTGGATTGGAACCGAGGGCGGCGGGCTGATACGAATGCGCGAGGGTCGGTTTCGTCCGTTTGGCCCGGCCGATGGACTGATGGACGGGTTTGTCCGCTGCACGCTCGAAGACCGGCGCGACGGCCGCATCTGGATCGGGACCGACGACGGGCTGTTTCAGCTGCCGAATCGGCAGGCGGAGCGCGTAGTCCGCATGGACCGGACAGCGGCGATCCCCGCGATGGCCGTGCATGCGCTCGCGCAAACAGCGGACGGCAGAGTGTGGGCTGGCGGATCGCAGCTGGTGGCAATTCGCGACGGAGTGGCGTCGGAGTATCCCCTGGTCGGGGAATACAGCGAGACGCGGGTGAAGTCGATTCTGCAAACGCCCGATGGAACCGTATGGGTGGGGACCGTCTCAGGGCTTCAACGACTGTTGCCGGGAACCACCCGGTTTACGCGCTTCGCAGGGGTGCAGGGCACGGTAAGAACCTTGCGCGAGGCCACAGACGGAACACTTTGGATCGGCACGATCGGGCAGGGCGCCTATACGTTGCGAGCCGGGCAGCTCGCGGTCGTCGGCACCGAGCCGGGCGAGGACCTGAAGCTCCCGAGCAAAACCATATTGAGCTTGTTCGAGGACGCCGAGCGTAACGTGTGGATGGGAACGCAGGCGGGACTCGTGCGCTTCAGCCGGTCCCTGGTGCAGTTGGTTCCGCTGCCGGATGCATCGGACTCGGACTTCGAAACCATCTCGCAGGATCGCGACGGAGCACTCTGGGTGGCGAGCACCCGGCTCTCGCGCCTGGTGAATGGGGTCGCAACCCCGATGAATATCGCGGCGCTGCACGGCGCGCGTGCACGAAACGTTTTCCGGGCCATGGATGAAACGCTGTGGATTGGGACGGACGGCCGCGGGCTGTTTCACATCGGGCCCGGAGCCGCGACGGAGCACTATACGACCGCCAACGGTCTCACCAACAACTTCATTCGCGGCATGATCCAGTCTAGAAATGGCGACCTTTGGATTGCCACCGACGAAGGCGTCAGCCGCCTGTCGCACGGGGTGTTTCGCAACTTCCGCGTGCAGGATGGGCTGGTCTACTTCAGCGTGCGCGCACTGCTGGAGGACCGCGACGGCGGCGTCTGGATCGGAACCGACCGCGGCTTGAGTCACCTGGTCGACGATCAGTTCGTGCACGACGCAGCCACGCGCGCACTGACAGGCGAGAAGGTGTGGGCGCTCGACCAAAGTCCGAGCGGCGCGTTGTGGATCGGGACCCGCGATAACGGGCTGTACCGTTATCTTCCGGGCGCAACATCCACAACGCACTACACGACCGACCAGGGACTGGTAAGCAACAGCGTGTACGCGATTCTGGAGGACCACAAGGGCCGGTTCTGGATGAGTGGCGAGAATGGCGTGGCAGTCATCGCGATTGCGGACCTCGAGAAACTGGCGGGAACTCCGCAGACCTATCTTTCCCAGCGGTTCTTCCCGGTATCCGCGGGCGGCGAGTTGACTCCGCTGTATGGCGGGACGATGCCAGCCGGAGCGATGACGCCGGAAGGGAACGCGTGGTTTCCTACCAGCAAAGGGCCCGTGCAGTTTCTGGCCGACAAGGCGAAGTCGTCTGCAGTGCCAAAGGTGTTCCTGGATGCGGTAGTTGCCGACGGCCGCACGCTTACCATGCCGACTCGGTCGTCCGCTCCGAAGCCGGTGGTTCTGGATGCCAGCAACCGCAGCCTCGAAATTGCCTACGGAGCGATCCTTCTCGGGCCGCAGGATGCGGTGCAGTTTCAGTACAAGCTGGATAACTTCGATCGCGATTGGAGGTATGGATCCAACCGTCGCATAGCGGACTACACCAACCTTCCCGCAGGCCGGTATACGTTTCGGATACGAGCGTTTCAGGATGGCTCCGGCAGGCTCACCGAGCGCACGCTTCCCATCGTGAAGCGCCAGTATTTCTATCTCACCTGGTGGTTCCTGAGCCTGTGTGTCGCTGCGGTGGTGCTGGTGGTGTGGTGGGTGCATCGGCAGAAGCTGCGGCGCGTGGAGACGGCCTACAAGGCGACGCTCGAAGAGCGAGCGCGGCTGGCGCGGGAGATGCACGACACGCTGATTCAGGGATGCGCGGGCGTTTCGCTGCTGCTGGAGGCGGCGAGCGCCGGCGGTGCAGGGAATAGCAGCGCGCAGGTCGAGCTGCTGGACTGTGCGCGAACTCAGTTGGCAGCGGCGATTGACGAGGCGCGGCAGGCAGTGTGGAATCTGCGCGGACAGGAGTCCACAGATTTTGGCGACATGCTGCAGAAGCTCGCGGCGCGGCTCGGACAGACGTCGCACATTGCGTTTGAGTGCGAGGTCGAAGGCGAGCCGTATGACTTCCACTCCGCGGCGATGCATGAGATTGCGATGGCGAGCCGGGAGGCGATCTACAACGCGCTGCTCCATGCGAATCCCAAGCGGATCGCGGTGCGCGCGAGCTTCGGCGAAGATGAATTCGCGCTCTCGGTTGAGGACGATGGGGCAGGCTTCGACTCGTCGGGACATCCGCCGGAAGGGCACTTCGGGCTGATAGGAATTCAGGAACGAATCCGGCGCCTGGGCGGCAGCGTGCGTGTCACCAGCGAGGTCGCCCGCGGAACGGAAGTGTATATTCGAGTCCCGAGGACAGCAGTATGCATCGAGCAGAACCGCTCCACCGAGGAGCAGACAGTGAAGGAGCTGGTGGGATGACAAAGGTAGCAGCAGCGCCCATACGCATCATGCTGGTGGATGATCATCCCATCGTGCGGATCGGACTGGCGGCGCTGATTGGCACATTGCCGGGGATGGAAACTGTTGCGCAGGCGGGCGGCGGACGCGAGGCGATCGCTCTGCACAAGCAGCATAAGCCGGATGTAACGCTGATGGACCTGCGGCTCCCGGACCTCAGCGGGGTTGAGGTGATTCGGTCGATCCGTTCCGTGTCACCGGAAGCCCGATTCATCGTGTTGACCACCTATGAGGGTGACGAGGATATTCATCAGGCGCTCCAGGCGGGCGCGCGCGGCTACATCATCAAGGGATTGCCGCATGACTTGCTCGCCGATGCCATCAAGCGAGTGCATGCGGGCGGCCGGTATCTGCCGCAGGTGGTGAAAGAAACCCTCGCCAACCGCACTCCGAGCAGCGATTTGAGTTTGCGGGAGCGAGAGATCCTCGAACGCATTGCGCAGGGCAAGAGCAATCGCGAGATCGCGACAGAACTCGACCTGGCGGAGATTACGGTCAAGTGCCGGGTGTCGGCGATCCTGGAGCGGCTCGATGTGCACGATCGCACAGAGGCAGTGGTTACGGCCTTACAAAGAGGCCTGCTGCATCTCTAAGCCAGGGCTTCGACGCGGTTTCGAACGAAGCATGCGGTGATGAATTCCTTTCGATCACGGAGGACCGCGCTATGAAAAGGTTGTTGGCGTTTCGATGGTTGATGGCCAGTTGCCTGCTGGTGGCAATCGGCGCCGCGGCTGGCCAGTCCGTGCCCGCACCAGCGTCAACCTCCGCTGCACCCGCGCCTTCGAAGCAGCCTTACTTCATCTATGGAGCCGACGTCTCCTTCCTGCAGCAGATGGAATCGAAGGGCATCCGCTATAAGGACGGCGACAAGGTGTATCCCGGTCTTGAAATTCTTCGCCATAACGGATTCAACTGGGTCCGCCTGCGCATCATGAATGAGCCAACCCCGTTGCCGAATACGCTTGCCTACACCCTCGCGGAAGCGAAGGCGGCTAGAGCATTGGGCTTCAGACTCTTGCTGGACTTTCACTACTCCGACGACTGGGCGGACCCATCACATCAGAAGACGCCCGCGGCCTGGGCGCACCTGCCGCATGAGCAGTTGGTAAAGGCGGTGTATCAGTTCTCCAAGGACACGATCACAGCCTTCCGCGAGCAGGGCACCATGCCGGACATGGTGCAGATTGGAAATGAGGTCACCAGCGGAATCCTCTGGCCCGATGGCAAGCTGCCCGACCGCTGGCCGCAGTTTGCGGAACTGCTGCAGGCCGGAATCCGCGGCGTCAACGACGGCAAGGGGACGGAGCAGCGCCCGCTCATCATGATTCACATCGACCAGGGCGGAAACGACGAGACAACAAAGTGGTTCTTCGACAATCTGATTCTCAATCGCGTGCCCTTCGATGTCATCGGGCAGTCGTATTACCCCTGGTGGCAGGGCAGTTTGAAAGATCTGAAGAACAATCTTGACTTCATGGCAATTCGATATAAGAAGCCCATCATCGTCGTCGAGACCGCCTACGACTGGCGGGATGGTGAGGATTTCAAGGGTGCCAAACCACCCTATCCGCAGACACCGCAAGGCCAGGCCGATTTTCTGGCCGCGCTTGTGAAGACAGTAAAGGAGACGCCGAACGGTCTGGGCAAAGGCGTCTTCTGGTGGGAGCCAATGGCTGACGGCGCCATAGCCAAACGCGGCATGTTCGACGACCAGCATGAGGCGCTGCCATCGGTAAAGGTCTTCGGGGCAACGCAGCAGTAAGGCTTTCTATTTTTTCTCTTCGGACTTCGCTTGTCTGCGAGCCGCAAGCGCAACGAACCCGCTCGAAACACAGTGTCGGTGAACTTCATTCCAATCGGTAACAAAAAGCCGATTTCCCGTTACCGATGTGCCGTGAACGAGTCAATTGGCCGCCTCAAAACGTCATTTACAGCGCCGTAAGGTCCGAAATTGGGAGAGGCGCTGGCGGTTGATGCGATGCATAGCCGGATTCAGCAAAGGGATTTGGGCTGGTAGCAGCATTAGAGCTTGGTGTATGTTTAGTACCAAATGTACGCGCAGGCATGAGCAGAGGGTTCTCGATCGGAGACCGCTTGGGACTCCGAGCAGTGCTGCTGCGCGATGAAATGACGGCGGGCCCACCATTGGCATGGTGTCTTCTGGATCGTTCTGGAAGTTTTGATGAGGAGTCCGCGTGGATGGAATAGGAACGCACTTGCGGGCAGCTCGGCTTCGACTCGGGCTCACCCTGCGCGAAGTGGAAGATCGCACCTGCCAACTCGCCCAGCAGTGGGGGAACAGGGCGTACCGCATCTCCGCCAGCTGGCTTGACCGCGTCGAACGCGAGAATCGTGGGCTCTCCGCAACCAAGCTGATCGTCCTTGCATTTATCTACAACCTCACGATGGAACAGATGCTGGCACTGTGTCCGGGTGTGAACGAAAGTCCAGCACAGCTTGAGCTCGTCTCGAGCCCAAATTCGACGCTTCTGCTAAGTGAAGGCCCCCTTGCCGATCATGCCAGGCTTTGGCTGCCGGATTCACTGGTGACCGGGCCTCCGCCCGAGGACACAACGTTGTTTCAATCCGACCAGGGAGTGATGCCGGTCCACTATCGCCGCGGTATCATCGGGCGTCGAGACAAGACCATGGAGCCGATGATTCTTGCTGGCTCAATCGTTCTCATCGATACGCGGAAGCGAGCCATCGCCAAGAGGAAGGATTGGGTCAACGAGTTCGATCGCCCCATCTACTTTCTTCTTACGCGAAGCGCCTACTTCTGCGGATTTTGCGAGCTCGACAAGCACGGAGAATACCTGAAGCTGGTGCCGCACGCTCTCTCTCCTCAAACCGATGACGACGACCAGAGGCGCTGGCAATACCGAAAACAGGTAGAGGTTGTCGGTACGGTGGATGCCGTATTTACCCGTCGAATCGCGTGATCTGCGCTAGAGAGCCCTCTGCAGATCGGCCAGCCCCGGCATGTTGGCCTGTTCATACAAGGCGAGAACGTCACGCGTCATCTGGTAGTAGATAGCCACCGCCTGCTGGAGATATTCAGTCGCAGCTATCGGCGGACGCCCGGACTTCGCAGTCGCTTTCAGGCGGCCAATGTGCCACTCCACCTCCCGGGCGTTCAGGCGAAGCTGCTCGGCGATGAGCAACGCCTCGGGATACCATTGCTGGACATAAAACACCAGGTCAACCAGCACCGAACAGTTTTTCTCCATGATCTCGATGCCGCGCATTCCTCCCAGCAGGCGCCAAATATCCTGCGGGTCCATCGTCTCAACACACGGAAGCTCATGATCCGATCCCGCCACAGGATCCAAAGCGATTCGCTCGAGGTTCTGATGATCGATGGGGGCGAGTCGCTTGAGCAACTCATCCCACCTGCCGTAGGGATAGAGTTCGCGCCGCCGATTGCGCAGATAAAAGTGCGTACCAATTCCGAGGATCGACACAAGGAATACGAATAGAATTCCGAAGAAGTCGAGGTTTCGAAGGGTCATCATTTTTTCAAGGCCCGGAGCTTGCGAAGATCGTATTCCACTCGTCTTTGCAAAGTAAAGAGTTGTCGCCGTGCCTCCTCGGGAAGTTCCTGTGGCGCCGGCGCGGGCAACCACAGCATGACAATCCAATACGACACACAGAGCAGATATGTCGACATACGAAGGTACGTCATGTCCGCGTAGGCCGTCGTATTTCTGACCAGAATGTTGTGTCCAGCCTCAACGAGCAACTCCACCAGGGAGAAGAACCCCAGACCCTGCGCAATCCGGGCAACATGCGTATTCCATGGGAGTCCTGCGGTCGAGGAGAAAGCGATCATTCCAACCAGTAGCTCGCACTGCAACGCAGAGGAGAACAGATTTCCCCGGTCGAGAAGCATGCCCAGGATCGTCTTCTCTGGAGGCGAGGGAAGGCAGGCCAACGCCAGGGCAATGGCAACCGAGCCAAGCGCCAGAAAGAGAAAGCCGTTGCGAATGTCGCGAGCCCACGTGCCGGTCGGGCAGAAGACATGCCGGGCAAGCTCATAGGTTACGGACAATTGAAGAACAAGATCCAGGATGGCGAACGCAAAATACGCGACGAAATAAGCATGCTTCGATCCATGGACTGCAACCTGGTACAGCACGAGAGAGTTCAGGATGTTGACTGCGATCAGAGTCGTGAATGCGGGAAACATTCCAGCTCGATGGCGATTCAGGAGGACGAACAATAAGACGATGTGTGCGGCTAAGCCGGCTACCCAAAATAACAAAATAGGGCCCGTTAAGTGCATCGCGTACGCCTCCTGAGGGGCCAGTTGTTGGGCCGACTCCAACTATCTCATGCGGAAGGAATGATGCTGAGCAGAATTGTGAGGATTACCTGCGGGTCGGGGTTGGTTCCCGTCACTCCCTGCGGGTCGGGGTTGGTTCCGCTCGTGCCGGTGGGGGTGCCTGGGGTGGTGGATTGCGCTGCCGCGGTCCCGATGGCCAGAACGAGGGCTGTCAGCATAACGGCAACGGTGGACGTCCGGGAGAAGTTCCTGATCATAAGTGGCTCCTTGGCGCGCTGGGTAGCGCTGCCGCGAAGGCTAGGCGTCAGGAGGTTCTGCGGGATGAAGTATTACGCGGTGTTGCGTAAGCGAAACGACTGTTCCGCAAGCGAATGGATCCTTGACTCATGACGCCATCCCAAAAGAGCTGTATTCTTGATATTTCATTCAGTCCGATTGCAGTTTCATTGTTGATAAGCAACAAGTTAGACATATAATGGACGCAATTTGAAGAGCAATCATTTCCTCGAGGCGCCTTCGCGCAGAACTTCGCAGACAAAGATCGCAGTTTCATCTTGTTGCGCAAGACATGTCTGCAGGAAAGCGCCGGAGCTTTGAGTACCGTTACGGAATCGCGCATACTACCGGGGTCTTCAACATGGAGCATTCAAACGAGATTGCTGATGCAGTTGCAACTCTGATCAAACTGATGGTCGACCGCCCGGAAGGCGTCAAGGTGGAGTCCGTCCCGATCGCAGACGGGATCTCTCTGCGCATCTCCGTCGACCATGCCGACATCGGCAAGGTGATCGGCAAGCAGGGACGGACGGCGAGGTCCTTGCGCATTCTGGTGACAGCAATGGGGATGGCCAGTAAGCAGCGAATCAGCCTCGATATCCAGGAATAAGGCGGCCGCAGAATTTCAGGTTATTTGCTGGTTTTGCTCAACAAAACCTACATATCTCGGGCAGATGTGATTAGAATCACCGTTAGCCTTAATGTGTGTGATTAGGATTCCGGCATGAATCACGTTTTGTTGCGAGCTATGTTTGGCGTATTGCTCGCCTCCCCTTTTATCGTCTTGATTGCCTATTTGATGGCGATCTTCGATCGCGCGTGCTGGAGGTTTCAGCGCAGGCATGCGTATCGACCCGGACCGCGCTAACCTCTTGGTGGCGCGCCGCAGCGGAAACCGTACATCGAGCCGTATACCGGATCATGTTGCGGTTCGCTTTGTATCTTCTTCTTCCATCGTGAAGTTTCTGCGACCGCGCTACTCTATCCTCGGGATTGCTTTTTCCTGCCCGGAGGAGATTTCGTGAGTGCAGTGGTTGTTCCCATCGACTCGATTCGGATGCCAGGCGCTCCCAAACGTGTCATCGGTTTGGATGACCTCGAGTCGCAGCTCTGCAGCTTCATCGACGAATCGCGGGTCTTGACGCGGCTGATCGATCGCATCGCCTTTGCCTCCGATGCGAGCCTGTACCGCCTGATCCCTCGAGCGGTGGTTCAGCCCCTGAACGCAGACGAGGTGCGCAGACTCTTCCACTTCAGCCGCGAGACAAAAATCCCTCTGACCTTCCGCGCCGGTGGAACCAGCTTGTGCGGGCAGGCAATTACGGATGGCATCCTGGTCGACGTTGGCCGTTACTGGCGTCTCGGCGCAGCCGAGCAGAACGGCCGCTTGGTGCGCGTGCAGCCCGGGTTGATCGGCCAACAGGCCAACCAGATGCTGAAGCGATATGCGACAAAGATCGGCCCCGATCCTGCCTCGATCAGCGCTGCGCGAATGGGCGGAATTCTCTCCAACAACGCCAGCGGCATGTGCTGCGGAGTCTCGCAGAATGCCTATCACACCCTCCGCTCGATGACCTTCGTTCTGCCCTCCGGAACGGAGATCGATACGGCTGCCCCAGATGCCGATTTGCGATTTCGCGAGAGCGAGCCGCGACTCGCCGGCGGGCTGCTGGAGCTAAAGCACCAGCTTGAAGCGAATCCCGAACTGTCCGCGCGCATTCGCGCCAAGTACCGTACGAAGAACACGACAGGATATTCGCTCAACGCGTTCCTGGATTATTCCGATCCGGTTGAGATCTTCAGCCATCTCCTGATCGGCTCTGAAGGAACGCTGGCATTCATCGCCGAAGCGGTTCTGGAGACAGTGCCGGATCTGCCCGTCAAGTACACAGGCCTGCTCCTGTTTCCTGATCTGTATGCAGCGTGCGAAGCCATTGCGCCGCTACGCGAGGCAGGCGCAGCTGCGCTCGAACTCATGGACCGCGCCTCCTTGCGCTCGGTTGAAGACAAGCCCGGCATCCCGTCCGAAATTCGCGATCTGCCCAAGAGCGCGGCCGCGCTCCTCGTCGAATTCCAAACAGCAAACCGGAATGCGGTTCAGGAAAACGCCGCCAGGGCGCAGCTTGCCGTGCAGGGGTTGAATCTGCTGAGCGAGCCCCGCTTCACCGACGATCCGGCAGCACAGGATCGCTTGTGGAGTATTCGTAAAGGATTGTTTCCCTCGGTGGGCGCAGTGCGGGCCGCCGGCACCACCATCATCATCGAAGACGTCGCGTTCCCCGTCGATCGCCTGGCCGACGCTGCAGTAGATCTGATTCGTCTCTTCGAAAAGCACCACTACGGCAACGCCATCATCTTCGGCCACGCCAAGGATGGAAATCTTCACTTCGTCATCACGCAGGGCTTCAACACGGAGAGGGAAGTCGCACAGTATCGCGACTTCATGGCAGACGTTGTCCGCCTGGTGGTGCAGAAATACGATGGCGCGCTAAAGGCAGAGCATGGCACTGGCCGCAACATGGCGCCCTTTGTAGAAACCGAGTGGGGCCCCGAAGCCTATGCCATCATGCAGCGCCTCAAAGCGCTCGCCGACCCGGACAATCTGCTAAACCCCGGCGTCATTCTCAACTCCAATCCCGAAGCCCACCTCGCCGACCTCAAAAAGATGCCCGTAGTGGAACCCGAGGTCGACAAGTGCATCGAGTGCGGTTACTGCGAGCCAAAGTGTCCCAGCCGCGATCTAACCCTGACCCCGCGACAGCGCATCGTCGTGCGCCGCGAGATGCAGCGCCTGAAGGACTCCGGCTCCAGCAGCGCCGCGCTCGATGCGGACTTCCCGTACATGGCGCTCGATACCTGCGCAGTAGATGGATTGTGCGCAACCGCGTGCCCCGTGAACATCGACACCGGCACGCTGACCAAGCGGTTTCGCCGCCTTCGCCACACCGCACCCGCGAATCGTGTCGCAGAAGCTCTCGCGCGAAATATGAAACTGGTGGAAGCCGGCGGCCGACTCGCGCTCACGGCAGGCCACCTCATTCAGGATGTGTGCGGTCCAGAGTTCATGCGCGCCATAACGCGTCTACTGGATAAAGCCACGCGCAAACTAATGGATGAGCCCTTCTGGCAGTGGTCCGCCGAGATGCCGAGACCGCGCCGCGGCACGCTGCCCGTCCGCACGCCGCCCAAACCCGATGCCGTCTACTTTCCCGCATGCATCTCGCGGATCATGGGCGCGCTTCCCGGCGAGCAGCAGCAGACAAGCGTCATGCAGGCGCTGCTCAACGTTGCCGACCGCGCCGGCGTAAATCTATTCCTCCCCCAGGACGCCGCTGGAAACTGTTGTGGCGTGCCCTTCTCCTCAAAAGGCTTTGACACCGCGCATTCCGTCGCGATCAATCACACCGTAGAGAGCTTCTTCCGCTGGTCCAGGGCAGGGAAGCTACCCATCGTCGTCGACACCAGCCCCTGCACCTATGGCCTGAAGACCGCGCGCCCTTACCTAACCCCCGAAAACCAAACGAAGTTCGACGCTCTAACAATCCTCGACTCCGTGGAGTTCGCGCACGACCGGCTGTTACCCACGCTTCCGATTCATCGCAAGGTTCACTCGGTTGCATTACACCCTGTGTGCTCGGCAACGAAGATGGCAATTACCTCGAAGCTCGTACGAATCTCAAACGCGTGCAGCGATTCTGTTTGCGTCCCACCCGACGCCGGATGCTGCGCCTTCGCCGGCGATCGTGGGCTACTGTTTCCCGAACTCACCGCCTCCGCGACAGGCGTTGAAGCATGCCAGGTTCGGGCGCAAGCGCACGATGGCTATTACTCCAGCAGCCGAACCTGCGAGATCGGAATGACACGAGCGACAGGCAAGATCTATCAGTCCTACCTGCACTTGCTGGACTACGCGTCGCGTACTGATCTGGACGACCATGAACCCTGACCGAACGCAATGGGTATGGGAGCGGCAGCCTAGAAAATCCCCTCGTCGCCAATCGGCATGCCGGGCGGAGCCGCAATCGGCTTGGCCGGAACAAACTTTTCCGGATCGCGATTAAAGTCCTCAATGCGCTGAATCAGCGCCGCGCGATGAATCGCCTCCGCAGTATCGCTGAGCGGCGGCGCCGAGCTCCACTGCTTAAGAAGATCGTTGATGTGTGACCGCGCAATCGCGCGTGCCTGCGTGGAGGCCTCGGGATTAATCGCAAGCGCAAGCATCGCTTCAAGCGCCCGGAATTCCACCGCGCGTTCCACTTCAGACGACATCGAGTGGCCTGCCTCAGGCCGCTCCGCCACGGTAGTAGAGATTGCCTCGAGCACGGAGCGTAACGAAGGGCTCCCCGGCACCCGCATATGATATTGCACCAGCCGGGATGCGCGCGCCGGATCAAGCAGCACCTCGAGCGTAAGATCCGCAGCGCATTCCGCGGCAGCAACCGGATCGAACGTGAGACCAGTCTGCGACGGGAACGATTCCTGCGTGCGAGGATAGCCAGGCGGCACAGGCGGAAGAATCTTAAGCAGCGGCTCAGGAAGAGTCAAAGTCTCAGGAGTCAGCGTCTGCAGCACGGCGGCGAGCGCCTTGCGCTGATCCGCCGGCGCCACGATCTCCGGATCCGCTAATCCGTCGCCGCGTTCGTTGTAACGATAATCAAGCCCCCCAATCTCCTTGATAGCAGCTTCGGTCTGGTAGCGATGAAACAAATAGATAGGCACGAGCGCAAGCTCAAGCTGCGACATCGGCGTTCCAGGCTGGATCACGTCCGGGCCAAAGTTCTTCAGCGCGGCCGCTCGCACTGCGAGAACGCGGGTCAGCTCCGCAGCGGGATCCGGTCCATTGTCCCAAAGATGAGCATGAGGCTGAGCCGATCCGAAGGGCCGCGCATCTTCGTCGGTGATATAGATCTGCCCTTGGTGATCGGCGTCCGTCAGGATCTTTTCGAGCGCGGCATCCACATCGGTCTTCGGCGCAAATTGGCGGTACCCGTAATCGATCGCAACCTTATCCCAGTCACCAATGTGGTCAGCGTAGGCATGCGACGTATCAATCGCTCCATCCTTATTCAGCGTTACATAAGGATGCGGATAGTCCATCACGCTATCCGATTGCGAGACGCTCGACGCAGCAAAGTTGTGCGCCAGGCCAAGCGTGTGGCCCGTCTCATGCGCCGCAAGTTGGCGAATCCGCGCCAGCACCATCTGGAGCATCGGATTGTCGCCGGGCTTCGGCATGTGGCCCGCCTTGTAGGGTGCGAGCAGTCCCTCGGCGATGAGGTAATCCTGACGCCCACGCAGCGAGCCCAATGTGACGTTCCCCTTGATGATTTCTCCGGTACGCGGGTCCGCGAGCGCATCGCCATAGCTCCAGCCACGCGTGTACCGATGAACCCACTGGATAATGTTGTAGCGAATATCCATTGGATCGGCGCCCTCGGGAAGCAGATCGACGCGGAAGGTTCCCGGAGCCCAGCCCGCCGCCTGAAAAGCCTGGTCCCACCAGCGTGCACCCTCCAGCAGCGCCGTGCGGATCGGTTCTGGTGCGCCGCGATCAACGTAATACTGGATCGGAGTGACAGCTTCGCACGCGGTTGTGCACGTTGGATCTTTCTTGATGAGGCGGTGACGAAGAATAAATCGCTGCGTAACGTCCTCGCCAAGCGGCGCCGTCAAATCGCGGTACGAAGAAGGGAAGTACCCCGCGCGCGGATTGAACCGGCGAGGCGTGAACCCCGGTGGTGGCAGCTCAATAAATGAATCCCGCTCACGCAGCGTCATGGCGTGCGCATCTGGCGCCACATCGGCGACATACGGAGCTTTCAACGGCCCCTCAGCGGTGAAGGTGAGCACCGCCTCCACTTCAGTGTTCTTCGGAAACGCCTTCGTGTCGTCGAGCGCAATCGTAGATCGCGTTGGGTCGACGTGATATGCGCCCTGATGGAGCGCAGCGAGCGTCTCCACTACGTGATGTCCATCGTGCAGGAAGAAATCGGTGGCGTCCACCAGCACGCTGCCAGAAGGATCTTCCGCCGCAACAGTAAAGCCCCACAGGATGGACTCCGGAAACGATTGC
Organism: uncultured Acidobacteriaceae bacterium; assembly: GCA_963821165.1. Taxonomy (GTDB): domain Bacteria; phylum Acidobacteriota; class Terriglobia; order Terriglobales; family Acidobacteriaceae; genus Granulicella. The sequence continues at coordinate 3,076,340 of CAWGCQ010000003.1, read as the reverse complement.
GTGACCGCAAGAGTCTCTGCGGCGTCCGTGGAGGAGCTGCGGAAGTCAGTGTTCGGTTGAACCAGAAGCACCTTCGGCCCGGACCTCTCGAAGCGAACAACGCGGCCTTCAGATAGTTGCCCGCGATCGAGCCCCAGATCGTTCGAACCAGTGCCATAGGGCAGCGAGTTGGTGTAAAGCAGATCAGTGTCAAGGTGCGGGATCTCGAGGTACATCTTTCCCGCCGCCGGATCCCAGTCGAGTGGGATGAATCCATCAATGTGGTGCATGCCCGATGTCTTCGCAGCGATCGATGGCAATGGATTGGCGGGTGTCTCGGCGACCGCTGGAGCGACCGTCAGGAGCAGGGCGAAAAGAAGGCTGGCGCGCATGGGTATTTTTACCATGCCGCGCCCGATCCGGTTGGCACACAAGGTTCGGGCCGCGCGTTATACAATTCGCTCCTGATCGGAAGGATTAGCCTCATGGCACGGTCGTGTCCGGTCGTGAGGAGCCATCAACGCTGGGGTTCGTGCCTTGAAGGACAATTCTGAAGCGCGGGGATTCAACCGTGATCGCCTGCTACGCATCGACGCGGCCCTTCAGGCCGAGGTTGACGCACGCAAAATGCCAGGGGCAGTCGTCCTGCTCGCGCGCCACGGAGAAATCGCCTACTGGAAAGCCTTTGGTTACCGCGATCGCGAAGCCAATGTCTCCATGGAGCGCAACGACCTCTTCCGCATCGCCTCCATGACCAAGCCCATCACCTCGGTTGCCCTGATGATGCTCGCCGAGCGCGGCGCAGTTCTGTTGCCAGATCCCGTCGCGAAGTATCTGCCGCAGTTTGCAGAGACGAAGGTCGGCATCGAAGACGAGACCGCAGGGGACCATCGCACCCTCCGTCTGGTCCCTCAGGTTCGGCCGATGACCCTACAGGATCTCCTGCGCCACACCGCCGGGTTCACCTACGGCATCTTCGGCGCCTCGCTGATCAAGACGGCCTACAACGAGGCCAAGGTGTTCGACGTGCACAACACCAACCAGGAGATGGTCGACAAGCTGGCCTCGCTGCCCCTCGTCCACCATCCGGGTGAGGTTTGGGACTACAGCATGAGCACCGATGTCGTCGGCAGGTTGGTCGAGGTGCTTTCCGGCAAGAGCCTGGGCGACTATTTCACTGAGAACATCTTCGCGCCCCTTGGCATGAACGAAACGGGCTTTCTGCTCGCGTCCGAAAAGGCGTCGCGCGTGGCCCAGCCGCAGGTCGATCTTAATACCGGCGCGCGAGTGCCCATGACGGACCATACCGTCCACTGGCCGTGGCAGTCGGGTGGGGCAGGCCTCTACTCCACCGCCTCGGACTATCTGCGATTCTGCGAGATGCTGATCAACCGCGGCGAGGTTTCCGAAGCAAGGCTGCTTGCCCCCAGTACCGTCGACCTGATGACCAGCAACCACCTCCACCCGAACATCGGCTACTCAGCGGAGACGCCTGAGTTCTTCGAGGCGATGGCGCCCACCCGCGAGATGGGGCAGGGTTTCGGCTTGGGATTCGCGGTCCGCACCCAGGCTGGCGTCAATCCGCTTCCCGGAACCATCGGAGACTACTTCTGGGCGGGGGCCTTCGGAACCTACTTCTGGATCGACCCGGAGAGGGAACTGATCGCGATCTTGATGTCGCAGGCGCCAGAGTTCCGCCTGCCGTATCGCTACCTCATGCGCCAGCTCGTCTACCAGGCATTAGAGGGGTAAATTTCCTCGCTTGGGGATGGATTATGGCGGACAGACAGGGATTCGAACCCTGGATACCTTGCGGTATACACGCTTTCCAAGCGTGCGCCTTCAGCCACTCGGCCATCTGTCCGCTCGAACGCGAGGCAACCTTCTGACTTTACCACAGCGGGTACCGCGGGCCACCGTCTCTCAGCCCGTCACCGCCCCCGCAGTTTAGCTGACTGACCACTCAGTCATTCACGACAAAACAGTCTCGAAACCCAGCTGTACATGTCGATTTGTGCAGATAACCGGGCTATAGACATCGGCTTCAACCCAAAACCCACCGAAATTGAGTACTTGTATGATCTCACTTGTCCATTTCGAGTCTGGATCCATGCCCAAAACCGCTACCCATTCCGCCAAACGAGCCCTGATAGTCACCACTGCATCCCTCGCGTGGTTCGCTCTGCTGCTCCAGTTGCTGCTGACCATCCGCACATCGCTCTCCAATGGAATGAGTATTATAGCCGCCATCGCCATGTACTTCAGTTTCTTCACAATCACCACCAACCTGTTAGTCGCGCTGGTTCTGACATTCTCACTCCTGGCTACCAAATCCCCCTGGGGCAGATTCTTCTCCAATCCCGTAACAACGACCGGAACCGCCCTCTACATTGCAACCGTCGGCATCATCTATTCGCTCCTGTTGCGCCATACCTGGAATCCCGAAGGCCTCAACAAGCTTACGGACCTCATCCTGCACGATGTCGTGCCGCTACTGCTACGTGGTCGTATTGGATCGTCTTCGTGTCCAAGTCCGGATTGCGGTGGAAGAACCCATTGTCTTGGGCGATCTATCCGATTGTGTATTTTGTCTGGGTTTTGCTCCGCGGAGCCGTCACTGGCCGCTACCCATACCCGTTCGTCGATGTCGCCCAACTCGGCTACCCGCGAGCTCTGCTAAATGCCGTTGCATTGCTCCTCATCTTCCTAATGGCCGGCCTCGCGGTGATAGCTGTAGCCAGACGGAGGCCGTCGCCGACAGCCGGCGGCTAGCAAGGCGTCGCGTGGAGTAATGTCTGATAACACATATTCTGTATACAAGCCTTGGTTATTGCCCATACCCTGCTGTTTCCGTGCATTATTAGCTGCTCGCGCGGCGCTTCTCGTCGGAATGATAACCTTCCACTCAGTGAGGTTTCGGTTGTGAAGGTCATTATTGCTACCGGAAGGCAGGCGCATTATCAGTTGCCTGCCAGCGCGTTTGTGCGGCGAGGATGCGACGTCAGCCTGTACACCGCAACGCCCCGCAGCCGCATGCGCAACTTCGATCCGAAGGTGACGAATCGCTGGATCCCCGCGCCAGTAGCGATGTTTAGCGGCCTCACCCACTTGCGGACACCCTTGGTACTGGATGAGCTCGATTCAACCTTCTTCGATCGTTGGACTGCGGCCGTTCTGAAGGATTGCGACGTTTTGTTGGGTGCGTCTACGTCCAGCCTGGCCAGTGGCAAGGCAGCCCAGCGCCTGGGAGCTACGTTCGTGCTGGATCGTGCATGCCCGGATATTCGTGTGCAGCAAGATGTTATGGCCGAAGAGGCGAAAAAGGTGGGCGGGCAATTTCAGAGAAACTCGCCCTGGTTCCTTGAGCGGCAGGTGGAAGAGTATGAAACTGCGGACTTTATCCTGTCGCCGTCGGATTATAGCCGGCGGAGTTTTCCGGATCACCTGCGAAAAAAGGTCGTCTTGGCGCCCCTTTTCGGACGGTCAAAGGTATCTCCGCGAGCTCCAAAGCCTTTAGGATCAACGTTTGTGCTGGGGTGTGTGGGTGGGCAGCCGCTCCGCAAGGGGTACTTGTACCTGCTCCAGGCGTGGAAGGAGTTGGCGCTCCCGAACGCGAAATTGAAGATCCGGACGGGCGATGCGATGTTCCGCTATCCCCTGCTCAAGCAGCTGATGAGCGAGCTTCCGAACGTCGAGCTGGTGAGCTATGTACCTGATATCAGTACATTTTACGCCGAGTGTGATGCCTTCATTCTCCCCAGCGTGGATGACGGTTTCGGCATGGCTTTGTTCGAGGCGGTGGCCAATGGGGTGCCTTCGGTGGCCACGCGGAATTGCGGGGCTTCGGAGCTGTTGGTGGCGGAGCGGGACTGCCTTTTGATCGATGCTTTCAGCATCCAACAGATTAAGGATGCCGTGCTACGGCTATATGAATCCAGTACCTTACGGGATCAGCTGAGTCGCAGCGGCCCGGTGGCGGTGGAGGCGTTGCAGGAGGGTGGGTTGCCTCGGCCTTATGAGGATGGAGTGGATCACCTGTTGGGCGCTATTGCACGCTCAAAGCATTGTTGAATCAGCTGCTTAGGGAGACTTCTTCAAGTCCGCCGCCCACAAAGTGAACGATCTCCAGGCGGTCTCCCGTGGCGATCTGCGCTTCGGACCAGGTGGCACGGGTAACGATTTCGCCATTATGCTCTACAGCTATTCGATCAACTTTTAGCTCTAGTGCATTGATAACACGCGACAACGGCGCCGGGGACTCCAAGGTGTCGAGGATGCGATGCTGACCGTTTAGCTGGATGGTGAGGGGTGTCGACATACGCCTTCAGGCTAGCAGATGGGGCAACATTCATGCGTTTGGTGTCGCTATAGGTGGGTTTCGTGACGCAAATCGACATGTATAGCTGGGTTTCGGGTTGCAATTTCCCGGCTTAGCTGACTAACTAGACGCTTATCGAGTGGCGGCGATCGAGCTAGGAGAGATGCCAGAAGAGATTGAGGGGACCTTTGCCGTGGCCGAGGTTGGGGGCGTGGCGAATGGCTTCGGTGACGAAGTGTTTGGCGCTGCGCACGGCTTCGATCGGGGTATCGCGGAGGACGAGGTGGCAGAGGAGGGCGGAGGAAAAAGCGCAGCCGGTGCCGTGGGTGGAGGTGGAATCGAGGTGCTCGCCGGCGAACCTGTGGAAATCTCCTGAGGGGAGGCGGAGCAGATCGGTGGGTTGGGACTGGTCTCCGGCGGTGACGACGATGTGGAGGTGGGGGTGGTGGGCGGCTAATTTTCGGGTGGCGGCTTCGGCTTGGGCGAGGGTCTCGACGGGCTCGGAGGTGAGGGCGGAGAGCTCGGACCAGTTGGGGGTGATCCAGGTCACAAGGGGTAGGAGCTGCTGGTGGAGGATGTCGAGGGCATCGGGTGGGAGGAGGTCGGCGCCGGAGGTGGCGCGGAGGATGGGGTCGAGCACGACGGGGGGGCTGGAGGGGGGTTGATTCCCTGCCTTGGACTTCCCTTCCTTGGGCCGGAGGGTGGCTAGAAAACCCGCGACTGACGCGGCGATTTCGCTCGAGCCGAGCATGCCGATCTTGATGCCGGCGGGCGGGAGGTCGGAGGCCAGGTGGTCGAGGGCGCGGCGAAGGAAGGCGGGGTCCACCGCCTCAACTTCGGCCACGCCGAGGGTGGATTGGACGGTGAGGGCGGTGATGGCCGAGGTACCAAAGAGGCGGTGGGCGGCGAAGGTCTGGAGGTCGGCGGCGATGCCGGCGCCGGAGGAGGGGTCGTGGCCTGCGATTGTGAGGAGGGTGCGTCCCTGGATGCTGCCGGGGGAGGCTGAAATGGAGGATTTTGAAGGCACCTAGGGCAACCCCACCGTGGAAAAACCCTATCATACCTAAAGCCATAATGCAACCAAAAATGGGCAATAACTACCTTTACATTGTTTGACTTAGGGTACCCCAGAGGCGACAATATAGAGATGAGTGATCCTACGATGAATGGCACGGAAGAGCTGCAGGGGAAGAAAGGCCGCAAACGTACTCGCGTTGGCGTGCTGGCCGTAACCCTGGGATTGACAGCCTCCCTTGCTGCAAGTCCTACGGTGAAACGAGAGAACGCAACGGTTCCGAACAATCCAGCGTCCGGCAAGACCATTGCGAAACGTCACTGGTTCCAAATTGGTAAAGCCTCCTGGTATGGGAAGAAGTTCAACGGACGGAAGACGGCAGACGGTGAGACATACGACATGTACGCCATGACCTGCGCGCACCGGACGCTCCCGCTGGGAAGCTGGATTCGGGTAACGAATCTTAAAAACAACAGGTCAACCCTACTCCGGGTAAACGATCGCGGCCCGGTGCCGCTGAACCGGATAGTGGATCTCTCCTACGCGGCGGCAATGAAGCTGGGTGTGGCGGGATTGGCCAAGGTACGCGTCGAAGAGGTGAATCCTACGGATCCGGAGCTGGCCGAGCAGATGGTGGCTCAGCTGAAGATGGACGATCCGGTGAAGGTGCAGCCGATCGACGAACCGCCAAGCGTGGGCTTATTGACGCCCGGGCTGGTTGGGGATCTGAACCCCTAGGGCGGTGGAAGGCTGAAATAGAGCGAAGCAGCTGGAAAGCCCCGCAATTCCCTTTTGGGTTGCGGGGCTTTTTGGCGAAAAGCAGCTTTTAGCTCCTGGCTCTTAACTCTTGGCTTCGAGCTTTCAACTCCTACCTTTAGCTCGGGGTGGCTGGGGTCCTATTCGGTTGCCCGGAGGACCCGGCTCCGACGCCCCCCGCAAAGGCGCTTCCTGAGGAGATACCTGTTCGAGGGCTGGATCCAGCAGGCTGTCTCGAGGATTAGAGCCGAAGTTGCCGGAGAGCTAACGTTTCAGGCGCATCGCTGTTTGCTTCAGAGTCGGCTGTTATCCGGCGGAGACTTACAAATTAGACATCGTGGGGTTTGCTCCCTCGTTTGCCATTGAGTGTCGGGCGTGGGTTGTTCTCACAGGCAGGACTTGACCCTGGATCATGCCGGCGAGGTGGCAAGCGCGAGTGGAGGGGTATTAACGGGAATCTGCCGCATGGCCCGCTCCGTGGGTCGAAGATGACGGGTGCTCGTCGATCGCGTCCGGAGTTCCCGGCTGACTTACGGTAGTACCTGGCGGTGATGCCCATTGGAGCCGGCCCTTGCTATTCGCGATTTCCTCTACAATTTTTGTGAACAACTGATCTTGCATGGCGATTCGTTTCGTGTAGTCGACCACGTAGCTGACGGTGAATTCCAACCTTCCCGCATTTACAACAAGTGCGACGGTAGGTTCCAATGGAGGGTTTGCGCTTCGATAGTTGTCACTCATCGCTTTCCAGGAGGTCTGCGCCTCGACCAGATACTCGCCGATCGCCTCCTTAGCTACCCGCAAAAGCATCTCCCTGGCAAGCTGGCAATCGCTGGTGGTTGTAAACAACACCTTAATCTCGTCCCAGATAAAATGGAATCCTTGCGAGTAGTTGAAAACCGATCCTTTCAAGACGGTGCTGTTGGGGATGCGAACGATCCGGCCGTTGTACAAGTCCCTGCTGACCCAGTTCCCCGTTTCCAGCAAGGTGGTTCGCAGGAGTCCGATGTCGATCACGTCACCTCGAGTATCTCCGATCTGAACTCTATCTCCCACGGCGTACAGCTTTGAGAAACCGATCGAGAAAGCGCCGGCAATGCTGGCAAGCACGTCCTGCAGGGCTACTGCCACACCCGCACCTGCGACGCCGAAGGCAAAGCTGAGGCGGCCTAAACGATCCTCAAAGAGGATGGCAAGGAAAAGGAGAATCGAGAGGTATCCGGAAAAGACGACGAATTTGCGAACCTTGTAACGCGCATCGGCTCGGCCAAAGCGCCGAGGCAGTGTTTGTTCGAGCACGCGAAACACGGCGTGAATACAGAGGATTCCGATAACTGCGGCAACGCACTTCCAGAGGAACGAAAGCGCAATAGCCTGTTTTAAAAGATCATGCATCCAACCACCACCAATCCCGGTTTGCTGCTACAGGGCTGAAGTAAGACTATTGAACCTCAATGCCTTCGAACAACCGCGGTCTCTGATTCACGGGCGCTCGCCTCACTCTTGATCGATCGCTGCCTAGCGTCGAGTTCCCTTCTTTGACGCTGAATATCCCGGCCAGGAGCCAATCTGATCGTCACCCAGCCAGATACGCCATCGATACTCACTGTCGCCAAGTGTCTTCACACCATTTGTCTGCCGAAGGATCCTATCCCTGGGAACGGAGTTTGCCCTGCGGTTTGCGTTCAGGTGCAATTTTGGTCGACTGCGGCGACGTTGCCGCAAAGCGGGCTTCGGGGCCGACCAGAGTCAAGCTGTGAGACGGGACAAAGTAAGGCCGATCCGAGCTCTAAGCCGCGTGAAGTTCCTCATGGCATCTAACCGCGCCATCGTGAATCGGCTTGGATAAACCGGCATTCTTCTGAACCCGGTGGGCGGTTCGAAGATCGATTCGCTGAATCTCTCTTCGGTCAATGAAAGGGTTTTGAAGGATTGGACGTGAAGCTGCTCGCGGATTTCACCGCTCGGCAACTCCAGCCGACTCGTGGTCCTGGTCGTAGACTGAACGCATAGACCCTGAGGAGGCTCTCCGCGTTTTTCTATGACTGGAAGGTCCCCATTGACGGTCAAGTAACAGAGGCCTTGCCGAATCAACCTCGGAGAGAAGCCAGGGTAACGGTTAATTGTTTGATCGACGTCGAGGTACCAGGCTTCAGTGATCCGTTCGGTGAAATTTCTGGTGTGGGCTTGCGTCCGCTCGTCTCGATTTGTGATGAGCCATTTGTAGGCACGGCAACCGAACAACTCTTCTTCGTTCGGGGCCTTCTCATAGTGGATGAGAAGGCGAAAGTTGCCGGAGGCGTGTGGTTCTGGAACTGCGCGCCGAGCTCTCCAGTGGCGTCCGGACCTCTCAAAGGCAGCTCTCTCTTGAGCGGAGAGCAGATCAAATATTGGAATCTCCTGGTAGCGACGCTGCTTCACAAAGACTCGAAACGTCTTCCTGAGATCCAGTCGGAGGATGTCATAGGCGGTTGTCGTCGAATCGTTTATACCTGGCCTGCTCCGATCTCCGCCAAATAGGGTGACGCGCGAGAGTGGGGGGTGGGCAGGGTTGTTTTGAAGGGTTTCGGTGATCATCCGCATACCCTGAATTGATCGATCCATATCATTTACCCTCTACAGTAATGGCCGTTCGGGTCGCGTGCCGGTCACAAGTCATCCTATTTCCATACGACAATATACGTAGACTATTAGACCGACGAAATCAGGCCATCAGAACGGACGCTGAAAAATCATCATAGGATGACCGGCGCGATTATTCCGGTAGTTTGAAATTAAGACTGATCGTCGTATGCACCTCGACTGGCTGCCCGCCCATGACGGTGGGCTCATATTGCCACTGCCGCGCGGCATCCAACGCTGCCGCTGAAAGCGAAGCGTCGGGGCTGCTGACGATCTTGGCATCCTTGATGTTGCCATCCTTGCCGATGATTGCTGCAATCACGACGGTGCCCCCGATCCTGGCGCCGAGGGCACTCAACGGATAAATGGGCTCGACTCTCCGGATCGGGACCGCCACGTTCGTGAGCGGGAGAACGTTCGCCGTAACTCTCACTGTGGTTGGGACAGACTCTTTTGCGTCGGCGGCCGGAGTGAAGGCCCCATCGTCAGCAGCCACTTCCTTCAGATCTTCCAGCGTTGCTTGCACGCGCTTCTTGCCGACATACAAAATCTCTATATCGGCGGGGAAATAATGATTTTGAAATTTTTGTACCTTGCCGTAGGCGTTCATGAGCGTTCCGTTCTCGTGGCTCGCCGCAAGCACTGGCAGTTGTTCCAGGAAGCAGTAGGCGGGCCATACAGAGCCGAGCGAAGTGATCGGCCGGTCGGCCGCTGACGCATGGACTGATCCAACACAGGCCAATTCGGTCGTTGAAGTTTTTGTCGTGAAGTACTTCAACTGCCGGTCGTCGGATTGAGAATGTTTCATCGTGAGGAAGCCTGGAACAAGCACGCCATAGAGTCGATGCGTCAGGCCTGGAATACCGGTCCCGCTAACCAAATCCAACTCTTTGCCTGCGGCGGTGTGCCATTCGATGCGCGACTGGTCCCCCTGCGTCCACGAAGCCCTGATCACTTTGGTCATAGACCACCAGTAATCGAAAGTGCCTTCCACTCCAGGTTGACCGTTTTCATCGAAGTACTGATAGTGATAGCGGATGTGCCAAGGCTTCATATCCGGCGAGGCGTAGTCATAAAACGGAGCGGCCGCACGAATAAGCGCGTCGGGATCGCGGGGTGGTGGGCTTGAAGGGTCGTTCTGCGCGAAAAGAATGGGAGTGATGGCGAATCCAACGGCGACGAAGAGGCACTTTTTCACGCCCCAAGCGTAGCAGGAATTGGTCACTGCGTCCGGAATGCCATGGGCCGCACTGGCCTCTGGCTGTCCCTCGCAGCGCCCCCGCGCACGTCGCACTCTCGAACAACGGGTTGCCCGAGCGACTGGCGACTCGATGCTGTGATGACGGCTGCAGCACGCAGCGACCACCGCTGAACCATTCGAGAAAGTGGCGCAGACTGTCACATCTGCCAGTTTCCGAGGGAGTGGGAAATCTGATCTATTGGGGAACATCCGTCGCCTGTCTGGTTAGATTCGCGACTCATGTTCATGCGTAAGGAGACTGCGATGAATCCTGGATCAGCTATTCGACAACCTGCCCTTGTGGGGATCGTGATCTTCAGCTTGTTTTCTGCGACACGTACGTTTGCCGCCGATATCAAGGGGCAGGTGCTGCTTGGGAATGCGCCTGTCGCAAGGTCCACGGTCACTCTGTGGGAGGCGAGCGCGGGCGCGCCAAAGCAGCTTGCACAGACCGGGACCAGCGGCGATGGCCGCTTTCAGGTTCGCACCAACGGAGCGCATGGAGATGCCATTCTCTATTTGATCGCCAGCGGTGGCGAAGCCAAAGCCAAGAGCGGGAGCGCAAACAATCCTGCCCTCGTCCTGATGACGGTATTGCAGAGTGATCCGCCGGCCAACGTAACGATCAATGAGTTGACGACCGTGGCCTCAGCTTTCACTGCCGCACGATTTATCAGCGGCGAGGCGATCTCCGGCAACACGCTTGGTCTGCACATCGCCGCGGGCAATGCTCCAAACCTCGTAGACCCCGTGACCGGCGGATGGGGCAAGGTGCTTCTGGACCCGCTCAACAGCACACAGACAACGACGCTGGTAACGCTGGACACGCTGGGCTCGCTGATTACCGCGTTCGCGACCGTGGCTGACGACAACTGGCGCGCTCGCTTCTTCAAGGCGGCGACCCCAGCCGCGGGACCGGCGCCCACCAACACGCTTGAGGCAATGGCTGGCATCGCCCGCGAGCCGTGGGCCGACCCCGCGGATCTCTACGCGTTGTTCGGGGAAGCCTATCCGCAGCCCAGGGATGGCGCACGACGCGCGGCGCCGTTTGTGCCGTATCTCGCGCTGGTTCCGTCGGACTTTTCGCTTAGCCTTTGCTTTGCGGGCGGGGGTATCTATTCCGCCGGCAGAATCATGTTCGACGCGAAGGGCAATATGTGGAGCGGGCAGAACTGGATGGCCGGCTCGCAATCCGGAGTCATTCGGAGCATTGGCGGCGGCTTGTCGGAGCTTACTCCCAACGGCACGCCGCTCTCACCGCCGATCGTCGGCTTTACCGGGATGGGCATTGATGGAATCGGGTGGGGCACCGCGGTGACGAAAGACAGGGTCTGGGTCACCAGCTTTGACGGCAGCATCGGCGTGATGGACTTCGACGGTCATCCAGTCGCCTCGGAAAGCGATTTTCCCTTCAAAGAAAAATTACTCGGCTTGATGGGCATCGGGGTTGCGGCGAATGGGGACGTGTGGATCTGCGATGGCTCTGGCGACCAAATGCTGTACTTCCCGGGCGGTCGAATCAAGGAAGGCAAGATCGTCAAGGTTCCGGGACTGAAGTCTCCCTTTGACGTCGTCATCGACGATCAGAATCGTGTCTGGGTGAGTAACTCTCAGTCCGACACCGTCGTTCGGTTCCCAGCCGATGATCCTTCCAAGGCGGAAAGTTTCCGTGCCGGCATCAGCGTCCGCGCGTTGGCGCTCGACTCGAAGGGCAACGCGTGGGTGGCCAGCAATACTTCGCTGGACTTCCCTGTGCCAAAGGTTCCTGCGGGCGCGTCTATCATGGAGCAGTTCCGGCTGCTGGGCGTGGCGATGCTCCAGTATCCGAAACCGACCGGCATCATCAGCATGATCGAGCCGGATGGCACGCAACCGACGCCAGCGGGCTACACGGGTGGCGGGAAGGTGGACGTGCCATGGGGCTTGAACATCGACGGCAACGATGATGTCTGGTTCGGTAATTTCCGCAGCCGCGGCGTGGTATTGATGGCCGGACAAGACACCAAGGGCCATCCCGCAGGCACCAAAACCGGCGATGTCCTCCACGTCTTCCAGAGTGGCAGCATACAAATGATCACCGACACGTCGATTGACGCGGCGGGTGACGTCTGGGCTGCCAACAACTGGAATTATCCCCAGGCAGCTGTTGAGGCTGACCCAGCCCGCGCCACGTCAACCTGGGCCGGAGGGGCAGGCATTACCGTCATCTACGGAGTGGCAGGCCCGGTGAAGCCTCCGCGCATGGGCAAGGTGCAGACGTACTGAGAGTCAATCGTGTAGCGCCGCGTAGCTGCATCGGTAGATTGAAGCGCCGCGTGTAGCGGGTGTCTTTGGATACAGACTTGAGCCGAAGCGAGAGGGGGCGACGATGAAGACAAGGACGGTGCTCCTTATCTCTGCAGCGCTTGAATTGGTAACTGGAGCCGCTCTGGTCGCCGTTCCGAATTTTGTTGCGAGCTTGCTGCTTTCTGCCGGGCTTACCTGGCCCGGAGAAGCTGTAGGACGATTGGGCGGGCTCGGTCTGTTTTCCCTGGCCATTGCCTGCTGGCCGCGCGGCGAGGGCGACGACCCACAGCCCATCCGAGGGTTATTGTTTTACAACCTGGCGGCGGCGGTCTACCTGGGCTATCTAAGATTCGGCGGCGGGTTTACGAGCTATCTGCTCTTGCCAGCCTGTGGCCTTCACGCGCTCCTGGGCTTGATGCTTGCTCGCCCTGCATACCGGAGCGTTACCGATAGAAATCCTGTCAGGTGAATGGTGTTCGGCTGGGAGAAGATGCTCATAGAAGTATCCTCAGTCAGCGATGCGTGGGGGATCAATCAAGGAACGTCGGCTTCTCGGGCGGTAACGCTTGGGTCGAAGTTGCCGGTTCAGCGCTTGAACGAAAACTTCTTGTGGCCGAAGTAGCTGTAACACGCGGTGCAGAAGGAGTTGACGAGTCCTGCCAGATAGGGCGCCCACTCGTGGGTGAGAGCGGCACGCTGGAAAAAGTGGGTCGCGGTGGGAAGGATGATGAGCCCCATGGGGAAACTGACGCTGTAGACGAGGAAACAGCGGAGCCACTCTTTGAGATAGTTGCCCCTGGTGCGAAAGACGAAGTGTTTATAGAGCAGAAAGGCGAGGGTGATACCGATGGGGATCGAGATCGCAAAGGCAATGTCTGCGATAAGCGGTTTGCCGAAGGTAGGAAAGAGGTGGCTGAAGAACTTGACGCAGGCGGAGTAGAGGGCGAAAGAAAATGCCGTGTTGAAGCCGCCCACCAGGAGGAAGCGGATTACCTCGCCGGAAGGCAGGGCGCGGCGCATGGCGGCGAGAGGGCCGTGGGCTCTGGGGTCAGGTGGAGCGCCATCGGGCGTCAGGATGGGGCTCTGGGAAGAAGTCACTTCCCTTATTTTAGCCGGAAGAGGCGGATGGCTGCACCGGCCGGTAATGGCGCGGAGTATATCGTCGGCATCTCAAATTTGGAGAACCATAAGAGCGCTTCCAGTGCGAAGCTGCTAGCTAAAGGCGGGATTAATGATGAAGCAGGCGAAGGGTTCGGTTGGCACGATGAAGGCGGGTTCGGCAGCGGTGGGCGCGCTTGCGGTTGGAGCGGTGGCGTTTGGGGCGATGGCGATTGGCGCGCTGGCGGTGGGCGCGATGACGGTGCGGCGGCTGAAGATCCTGGAGGCGCGGATCGAGAGGCTGTCGATCGGGACGCTGACGGTGGACCGGCTGGATGTGCGGTCGCGTTAGCTAGAAGGCGAGAGGCTTGTAGCGGTGAGCGAAGAGGCCGGTGGCGGTGGTTAGGTCGAGGTCGGCGAGGAGGACGCCTTCGAGGCCGTAGGGTTGCCAGGTGAGGACGGTGCCGTCGGGGTTGATGATGGCGGAGGTGGTGTCGGAGTGGGGGATGGCGAAGTTGACGCTGGCGAAGTAGACGGTGTTTTCGGCGGCGCGGCAGAGCATGGTCTTTTCGAAGACGGTGTTGGCGGGGTCGGCGAAGGTGGTGGGGTGGTAGGCGTCCGGAGGGATTTCGTGGAAGTGGGGATGGAAGACGATCTGGGCGCCTTGGCGGGCGGGCCAGCGAACGGTTTCGGGAAAGCGCCAGCCTTCGTGGCAGATGGAGATGCCGAAGGTGAGGTCTCCGGAATGGAAGATGTGGCGGGTGGTGCCGGGGGTGTAGGTGGACTCTTCCTGGGGGGCTAGCTGGACTTTGTCCTGGAAGCCGAGGGGGGTGCCGTCGCGGTCGATGACTAGAGCGGTGGCTAGGAGGGCGTTGGCGACAATGCGCTCGGTGCCGAGGATTACGGCGAGGTTGGCGCGGCCGGCGGCTTCGGCGATCGTGGCGTGGGCGCGGGTGAGGAAGGCGGCGTCGGGGGGTGGGACGGATTGGGTTCGGGCGCGGTAGCCGGGGACGAAGCACTCTGGGAAGCAAAGGATGTCGGCGTGAGCGGCGGCGGCGGTGGTGATGGCGGAGAGAGATTGGGCGATGGAGTCGTCGGGGGAGGATGGGAAGCGGAGGTTGGCGAGGGCGACGCGGGTCATGGTGCGGATAGGATAGCGCCGTCGAGGGGGATTGGCGGAGCCTAATGGATTTTAGCGGGCTGCCGATAAGGGGAGTGAGCTTAGGAGGCTCGGTATGCGCATTTCTATGAAACTGATAGGGATTACCCTGGGGAGCGCGGTACTTGTCACCGGCCTGGTGGTGTCGCTGGTGATGGAGACAAAGACAGTATCCACCGGGTATACGCAGATTCTGATGGGTCCGGCGCGGCAGGCTGCAGAGGCGCGGCAGGTGCAGGTGGACTTCAAGACTCAGGTGCAGGACTGGAAGGACATCCTGCTGCGCGGTGAGAATCCGCAGGACCTGGCAAAGTCCACGGCGCAATTTCATGAGCAGGAAGCCAAGGTCAAGACTGAAGCGTGGACGCTGGCGAATCAAGTGGACGATCCGGCGACCAAGCAGTTGCTGAATGAGTTTCTGTCAACGGATGACGAACTGAGTGTGAAATATCAGTCAGCTTATGACGTTTATCTAAAGCAGCACTTTGACTTCAGGGCGGCGGATAAGCTGGTTCGCGAGCAGGACCGGGCGCCCGGCGACATCTTCAACCAGGTGGCGGTGCAGCTGAATGGACGGGTGGCGGCGCAGGCTGCTGCCGAAGAGGTGCGAGGGTTTCACCAGGTGATCCGCATTCTGCTGATCGTGGGGGGACTCTTCTTCATCGATTCGGTGGTGTACTGCAGCGTTCTGTTCGGAGTGCTGAAGCGGCTGGGGCAGCTCAAGTCGGTGTCGGACCGGCTGGCGGTTGCGGATATCGAAGGGCTTCGAATCGATATCTCAGGGCATGACGAGATTGGAGCGATTGGGGACAGCTTGAAGGGCGTTGAAGCGGCCATCCACGAATTACTTGCGGTGCACGCGTAGGGTTTGCGGGAAATCAGAATGAACCAATCGGACGAATCAAACCAAGGAAGGGACCAGGATGGGCATGCAATTGTTACGGCGATACGACGAGATCGGTCGCGAGATGGGAGCGGTTGGTCGCATGAAGCTGGCGATGTTGACCAAGATGACTTCGGGAGCTGCGGAGAAGGCTGAAGATTCTGCCAGCAATCTAAAGCTTGTCGACGAGGCGATTTTGCAACTTCGGAAGGCGGTTTGAGGGTCGAACAAGATCCTGAGGCTGTTCGAACGTGGAAAGACCCGAGGCTATGCTCGGGTCTCTCGCGTTAAGGCGGAAGTTGATGGTTAGGAGATAGGGACGAGGCCGAGGCGGCTGTGGGTTATGGGGAGGTCGCTGAGGCGGAGGGCCAGGGATTTGGCTCCGCCGCCGCCCTTGATGAACTCAGAGAGCTCGAGCTGGACTACGTCGAAGCCGGCGTCGAAGAGGCGGGTGGCGAGTTCGCGGGTGATCTCGCCGGTGAAGACGGTGCGGCCGAGGTTGAGAGCGCAGCAGGCCATGTGGGTGGCGTCGAGCTCGGAGACGGCGATGCGGCGGTTGGCCGGGTAGGCGCACTCGATGGCCTGGTTGGAGGCGGCGTCGAAAGCCCCTGGATAGTAGAGAATGTAACCGCTTCCCTCACCCGTTGGACTAGCTAATGGGGTGAAGCAGGTGTCGAGGTGGTAGAAGCGGGGGTCGGAGAGGTGGAGCGAGGTGACAGGGACGTGCCAGGCGTCGGCTACATGGCGGTGGGCGGCTCGGCAGGTGCGAACGCCGTGGGCGGCCCAGAGAGAGGTGCCGTCGTCGTTGAAGGCCAGGTCGCCTTCGCCTTCGAAGGGAGTTTCGCGGGGGGTTTCCCAAAGGAGGAAGCCCTGGGAGAGGAGCCAGCGGCGGAGGTAGGCAGTTTCGGCGCGGCGCTGCTGGGGGTTGAAGCTGGAGACCGCAGCGACGCCGTGGTGAATGAGGGCGCTGTGGGCGACGAAGACCATGTCGGGACAGCCGGGCTCGGGGTGCAGGAGGCGAACGTCAGCGACGCTGCGAAGAACGTTGTGCATGCCCTTCCACTGGGCGAAGGCTAAATCACGGGAGGAACGATGGACGTTTCCGGCCATCCAGGGATTGAGAACGTAGTCGACGCCGTACCACTCAGGAGGACACATCAGGAAGGTGGGTCGGGTGAACTGAGGCGTGGAGGCGAAGACGTTTGGCGCAGCGGATGAAGCGATGATGCTTGTAGCCATGAGGTTGAAATTCCTAGTACCGTGAAGGAGTGTCCTCCCCTCAAGGGACGGTCGTCAAGTGGGAAAGGTTACTCTGAGGGATACATCCGTCCCTTGATCGAACATAGGATAAGACGCCTTGAAATGGGAAAAGGTCCGCCGGGTGGCGAACCTTTTGTGGAGCGTTAATCTTTGGAGAAAGGAACTTTTAGCTGTTAGCTATTAGCGTTTCGCTAAAGGCCAGAAGCTAATGGTGGAAGCAGCTTCTTCTTAGAGTTTTTCGAAGAAATCGCAGGCCGAGCAGGAGATGTATACTCCGCCGGGAACGCCGCGCTCGCGGTCCTTGACGCGCTTGACGATGCGGGTGGGCTTGGAGCACTTGGGACAGTCGGTGCTCTTCTGTGTATCCATGACCTTTTTGCGGTCGCCGGTCTTGGCAATCTTTGCCATTGTGATGATCTCCCTGATGCGAAGTTGCGGGCTTTCGAGGCGGCGTCTAAGGGTCTCGTGCGAAACCGATGAAGTGCGCGGGTCGACCTTGCTTGATCCGAGGGCTGGGCTGGTGGGCTTGGGCCGAACAGGAAGGCGAGGGCGAATGCCGGGAAAACTCTGTCTTAAGTTTACACGATTTCTTAAGGTAGTTGTCAGGTGGAGAGCTGAGAACGGTTCTCCTTGACTTGATACACAAAGAATTGCAATCTATACACATCAGGGAGCGCGATAATGCGGACCAACATTGATCTTGACGACGAATTGTTGAGCCAAGCCATGCGAAGCAGCGGACTGCGGACCAAACGGGCAGTGGTACAGGCTGCGCTGCAGCTGTTCGTAGACATCCAGGCGCAGACGGGGATTCGGAAGCTCCGCGGCAAGGTGCATTGGGAGGGCGATTTGAATGCGTCGCGGATGGGGCGTCATGCGGAGTAGCCGGCGATGGTGATCGTCGATACGACTGTCTGGATTGACTATCTCGGCGGGGTGAGGAACGCGCAGACGGAGTGGCTGGATGCGGCGCAGCAACGGACGCGGCTTGGCCTCACGGACCTGATTTTGTGCGAGCTGCTGCAGGGTATTCGCGAGGAAGTCGTCTTTGCGCGGGTGCGGCGGGAGATGATGAGGTTTGAGGTGTTTTCGACGGGCGGTGTGGAGTTGGCGGTGGCGTCGGCCCGGAACTTTCGGACGTTGCGGGCCAAAGGCGTGACGGTGCGAAAGACGATTGATTGCCTGATTGCAACTTTTTGCATCTCTGGAGGACACGTGCTGCTGCATCGCGATCGAGACTTTGATGCGTTTGAAGAGCACCTCCGGCTGCAGGTGGTTGCTGTGGGTGAGCTTTAAGCCTGGATGCGATTCCCTGCTTCGTCTCCGATGGCGCAGGTTCCGGCTGGGCCGGTGGAGGCGCTGCGGCGGCATTGGTTTCTGTATGTGTACGAGGGGGCGGAGCTGGGGTGGTTTATGGTGGCTGCTTGCGTGGCTACTGTGGTGCTGTTTGGGGTGGGGTCGCCAGCGCTGCAGTGGGTGCCGAGTGCTGCGGTGCGGCGGTTGGTGATGGGTGCGGCGATGGGTGGAACTGCGGTGATGATTATTCATTCGCCTATGGGGAAACGGTCGGGGGCGCACTTTAATCCGGCGATTACGCTGACCTATCTTTGGCTGGGGAAGATTGGGGTTTGGGATGCTTTGGGGTATGTGGTGGGGCAGTTTGCTGGTGCGGTGGCGGGCGTTGGTGTGGTGGCGCTGTTGATGGGACGCGCGTTGGCGCGGCCTTCAGTGGACTATGCCGTGACGGTGCCGGGGATTGGAGGGACGGCGGGGGCGTTTGGGGCGGAGTTGTTTATGGCCGCGCTGTTGATGGGGGTTGTGTTGTGGATGACGAATCGCCGGCGGCTGGCGGGGTATACGAGCTACGTGGTGGGGGTGTTGATTACCGGGTATGTGTTTTTCTTTGCGCCGGTGTCGGGGTTCAGTATTAATCCGGCGCGGACGGTCGGGTCCGCGGTGTGGGCGGGGGTTTGGACGGCGGAGTGGGTTTATTTTGTCGCGCCGTTGATGGGGATGTTTGGTGCGGCGGCGCTATACGTGCACTGGTTTGGGATTGAGAGCGTGCTTTGTGCGAAGCTGCATGCTGCGCCTAGTGTGCTTTGTCCGTTTGCTTGTGGGGTGGAGGAGCATGTTGCAGAGGACAAGGCAGCTTCTAGCTTCTAGTTTTTAGCTTCTAGCTAAGACAAAGGCAACGGCAAGGGCAGAAGCAGATCCCTGCGGGATGACAACCAGAAAGGCAAGGGCAACGGCAAGGGCAGAAGCAGATCCCTGCGGGATGACAACCAGAAAGGCAAGGGCAACGGCAACGGCCTCGGCGGGTGGAGGCTAGGAGTTGTTGCGGTTTAGGTGGTCGTCGATGGTGGGATTGGTGGAGGCGGTGGTGGGTGTGGCGCCTAGAATTTGGACTAGCGGTGCGGGGGCTGCGGCGGCGGTCTCCATCGCGGTGTGGGCCGCGGGTGGGGCTACGTCCATGGGATAGCCGCTGGGTATCGGCGCTACGTAGGTGTACTCCCATGCGTAGTGGCGGGTGAGGCGTATGAGGAGGAAGATTCCGATGACGAGAACTATGGCTGTCACGAAGGAGGCTTCGGGGCCGTTGGGACCGCCGGTTAGCCATTCGGGGCCGGTAACGGAGGTGAAGATGAGGTTGTTGACGCCGGAGGCTGCGGTGATGGGCAGGCCGAAGATGAGGGTGGCGACGGCGCTCCAGGCGAAGTGGACTCCCCAGCCGATCCAGAGGGCGCGGGTGCGGAGATAGGCGGTGCAGAAGAGGACGGCGAAGAGGAAGGCGTCGAGGATGCTGAGGCCGGTGGCGTCGGGACGGAAGGCGGCGAGGGTGGCGTAGAGGAAGGAGAGAACGATGGTCGCGAAGACCGGGCTGGTGGCCTGGATGAACTGGATGAAGAGGAAGCCGCGGAAGGCGACTTCGAGCGCGAGCGTGGCGACGGCGAGGGTGAGGAGCGAGAGGAGCGCGTAGCCGAAGTTGGCGAAGCTGAAGTTGAACTCGGGGTGTAAAGAGCCGACGAGCATCATGGGGAGAATCGCAGCGAGGATGAGGGCCCAGCCTAGCGCGAAGCCGCGGAAGAATTCTTCGCCAGCGGTCGCGCGGGCGGGGAGAGCGTTGGTGGCGCGGATGCCGTTGAGGGGAATGAGGGCGTCCGGGGCGGCGTTGCGCGTCGCGAGCCAGCGAAGGACGGTGAAGCCGATGAGGAGGAGGAAGAGGAAGAAGAGCCTGCTGCAGGAGGTCGGCGAAGATGGAGAGGTTGAAGCGGATGGTGAGGCCCTGGGTGGCGCGGAAGGCGAGACCCTGGGCAGCGACGATCCAGAGACCTGCGCCGAGGAAGAGCAGGAAGTGGAAGGGTCGCGGGAGGGGGAAGGTGCGAGAGGGTTGCGGCAACGGCTGACGAGCTCCTTTGGCTTTGTGGCCTGAGGGTTTAGACGCATTGCGAGGCCGGGTGGGGCTTCTAGCTTCTAGCCAATGCGAGACTTGGCGGGCTCGTGGAGGTTGCTTTCCTCGCCGTACGCTTCCCCACTCATCTGCGATGGAGCCGTGTAGGAATGGGCACCCGGCTCATACTCTGGAAACCCATGTCTCAAAAGCGAGACATGGGGCACCCGGTTTCGGTTTCTTACTAGAAGCTAAGAGCTAGAAGCTTGGAGCAGAGAACGACTTTTCTGTCCCCCGGTCTTGCTGGTCTAGGCGGTGGTGTAGAACTGGGCGATGTTGCGGAACTTTTCGTAGCGGGCGGCCAGCATGGCTTCGATGGGGAGGGCCTGCAGGGCTTCGAGGTGGTCGGTGAGGCGCTCGTCTACGATGGCCATGGCGGCGGCGGGGTCGTTGTGGGTTCCGCCTTCGGGCTCGCGGATGACCTCGTCGACGCAGCCTAGCATTTTGACGTCGGGGGCGGTGTAGCGGAGGGCCGTGGCGGCCTGCTGCTTGCTTGGTGGCGTCCTTCCACATGATGGAGGCGCAGCCTTCGGGCGAGATGACGGAGTAGATGGCGTTCTCGAGCATGAGGACGCGGTCGGCGACTGCGAGCGCGAGCGCGCCGCCGGAGCCGCCTTCGCCGGTGATGGTGGCGATGGTGGGGACGCGGAGGCGGGACATTTCGAGGAGGTTGCGGGCGATGGCTTCGGCCTGGCCGCGCTCTTCGGCACCGAGGCCGGGGTTGGCTCCGGCGCAGTCGATGAAGGTGAAGACGGGGCGGTTGAACTTCTCGGCGATCTTCATGGCGCGGAGGGCCTTGCGGTAGCCTTCGGGGTCGGGCGAGCCGAACTTGCGGGCGACGCGCTCTTTGACGGAGCGGCCTTTGAGATTGGCGATGACCATGACGGGCTGGCCGTGGAAGCGGGCCATGCCGGCAGTCATTGCGGGGTCGTCGGCGAACTGACGATCACCGTGAATCTCGCTGAAGTCGGTGAAGAGAGCCTGGATGTAGTCCATGGGATAGGGACGCTGGGGATGCCGGGCCAGTTCGGTTTTGACCCAGGCTTCGGGAACCGGTGGTGCGGGCTGGGGGGTGTGCTTTGGGGAGGTATGTTCTGCCATCTCGTTGACCTAGATGATTGTACGGGAAGATGAAGCAGGAGTAAGGCAGCTTCTAGCTCCTAGCTTCTAGCTAAAGGCTGGCGGCGGAAGAGTTGGGGCCAGGTGATGGTCGTACGGGATGCGGGCGAAGAGGAGGATGGCTAAGACGAGGGCGTAGAGGAGTTGATCGCCGGCTACGATCCAGTCCTGCTTGAGGCCGATGCCGAACATGAGGAAGAACATTAAGAGGAGGGCAAGGGTGAGGGCGGCTCGGGTGAAGAGGCCGAGGAGGAGCAGGGTGCCGATGAGGAGTTCGACGCAGGGGATGGTGTAGCCGCAGGCGAGGGTGAGCGACGGGTGGGAGCGGCGTGGCGGCCATGGACTTGACCATGCCGTGCGCGAAGCCGGAGAGGTGCGTTCCGGTGAAGATGCGGGCGAAGCCGTGCATGAAGAAGTCGAGGCCGGTGACGAGGCGGAGGAGGAGGTAGGCCTGGTGGCGTTCGCGGGTAGGAGTAGAGAGGGCGTCCGTCATACGGATTGGATGCGCGCGGGTTAGTTGGGGTACAGGAGGATGATGCGGAGGGCCTGGGCGCCAGGACTTAGCTGCGCGGGCTTCTTCGCGTTTGCGGGAAGCCAGGCTACCTCGCCTGGCTTGAGAGAGTGCTTCCCTGCTGAGGAGTCGAGCTTGAGATCCGTGATGGCTATGAGAAGTGAGCGCGCCGGGGTGGGGGTGGCTGTCGCAGGCGACGACGAACGGGCAGACGATGCGGTCGACTTCTAGCGCGCGGTCCTGGAACTCGATGTGCGTGCCGGGCAGACAGCGGGGAGGGGACTTCGCCGCGGGTGACTTCCTTGAGGTCGGTGGGCGGGATGGTTTTGAGTTCGACGCGGAGGAAGTCGGAGGGGAGGTCGCTGAGGTTGGTGATGCTGTGGCGCTCGATCATGCCGGGCGCGATGCGGAAGGCTCCGGTGTGGGTGGGGGGACGGGTGACGGAGAAGTTGACGGGTGGGGCGTGGTCGATGCGGACTGGGCCGGAGTCGTTGAGATAGACGAAGACGGTGGGGTAGGCGGAGTGGTCGTGCATGGGGACGAACTCGTGCGGGCCGTAGTGGACGCGCATGACGAGGAGGTCGTGGTTGTCGAGGATGGTTTTGTAGTTCTTGGGGAGGGGAGAGTTGGGCGAGGGCGGTGGCGGTGAGGAGAGCGAGGGCAAGGGCACGCATGGTTATTGGATGACCTGGACGGCGCCGCGACCTACTAAGGATTCGACTTGTTCGATGAAGGCTACGTCGGCGGCTACGGTGAGGTGGGGTTCGAGGTCTACGGCGAACTGGTCGGGCTCTTCGAGGCGGAGCATGAGCTTGCCGGTGCCGGGGGCGGAGCGGAAGAGGGTGTCGAGTTTGGCGAGGAGCTGCGGCGTCGGGGTTGTGGAGGGGGACGCGGATGCGGAGGGCGTCGGGGAGTTTGATCTTTACGTCTTCGAGGGCGATGATGCCGGTGATGGCGAGCTTGGGGGCGGCGTCTTCTTCGCCGCGCAGGACGCCGCGGACTAAGACGGGGACGTCGATCTTTAGTTTCTCGGCTAGCTTTTCGTAGGCGGTGGAGAAGGCGATGAGCTCGATCTTGCCGACGGTGTCTTCGAGCGCGGCCTGGGCGTACATCTCGCCGGAGCGTTTGGACTTGGCGACCTTGAGGCCGGTGATGACGCCGGCGATCTGGATTTCGTTGGAGGCTCTTCGCGGCGGCCGCGGTTGAAGGTGGCGGGCTCGGGCTTCATCTCGCAGGCGGTTGCGGTGTCGACGACCTTGAGGTTGCGGAGTTTTTCGCGGTACTTGTCGAGGGGGTGGCCGGAGACGAAGAAGCCGAGGACTTCTTTTTCGTTTTGCAGGCGGAGTGTGCTCGTCCCAGTCGGGTGCGGGTGGGAGAGCGTCGTCGTTGCGGGTGGTGGTGGCGGGGCCGGGGTCGTCGAACATGCCGAAGAGGCCGTGCTGGCCGGAGGCTGCGTCGCGTCTGGGATTTCTGGGCGCGCTCGATGGCTTTGTCGAGGGCGGCGAAGACGCGGGCGCGGGGGCCGAAGGAGTCCAGCGCGCCGGCCTTGCAGAGGCGTTCGAGGACGCGCTTGTTCATGAGGCGGAGGTCGATCTTTTCGCAGAACTCGTAGAGGGAAGAGAAGCCTTGCTTCCCTGCTGCCGGCGAGCTCGGCGCGGGCGGTGATGATGGAGTCGATGGCGTTGTGGCCGACGTTCTTGATGGCGGCGAGGCCGAAGAGGATGGAGTCGCCGGTGGGGGTGAAGTTGGCGGCGGAGACTTGCACGTCGGGCGGGACGACGGCGATGTCTAGCTCGCGGCACTCGCCGATGTACTTGACGACGTTCTCGGGCTTGGAGGTTTCGCTGGTGAGGAGCGCGGCCATGAACTCGACCGGGTAGTGGGTCTTGAGCCAGGCGGTGTGGTAGGCGAGCAGCGAGTAGGCGGCGGAGTGCGACTTGTTGAAGCCGTAGCCGGCGAACTTGGCCATCAGGTCGAAGATCTCTCCGGCTTGCGCCTTGGGGAATTTGCGCTCGGCGGCGCCCTTGCAGGAAGATCTCGCGCTGCTTGGCCATCTCGGCGGCATCCTTTTTTCCCATGGCGCGGCGGAGCAGGTCGGCGCCACCGAGCGAGTAGCCGCCGATGACGTTCGAGATCTGCATGACCTGCTCCTGGTAGACCATGACGCCGAGGGTCTCTTTGAGGAGCGGTTCGAGTTCGGGGAGGGTGTACTCGACTGCGCGGCGGCCCCACTTGCGCTCGATGAAGTCGTCGATCATGGACATGGGGCCGGGGCGGTAGAGGGCGTTGAGCGCGGTGAGGTGCTCGATGGTGTTGGGCTTGTAGCGGCGGAGGACGTCGCGCATGCCGCCGGATTCGAACTGGAAGACGCCGGAGGTGAGGGCGCGGTGGAAGACCTGTTCGAAGGTGGTCTGGTCGTCGAGGTCGATGAGTGGCGAGGTCGACGGTTTCGTTGCGGTTGGACTTGATGAGCTTGAGGCAGTCGTCGATGACGGTGAGCGTGGTGAGGCCGAGGAAGTCCATCTTGAGCAGGCCCATCTTTTCGACGGCCTTCATGTCGTAGCTGGTGACGATGGCTTCGTCTTTGGTGCGGGTGACGGGGACTAGCTCGGTGAGGGGCTTGCGGCGCGATGACGACGCCGGCGGCGTGGACGCCGGCGCCGCGGACGAGGCCTTCGAGGCGCAGGGCGGTGTCGATGAGCTCTTTGATCTTGGGGTCGTGCGTAGGCGTTGCGAAGCGGGGTTGTCTTTGAGCGCCTGCTCGATGGTGATGCCGATGGTGGGCGGGATCATCTTGGCGATGCGGTCGACTTCGCCGTAGGGCATGTCGAGGGCGCGGCCTACGTCTTTGATGGCGGCTTTGGCGGCCATGGTGTTGAAGGTGATGATCTGCGCGACCTGGTCGTTGCCGTACTTCTGGCGGACGTACTCGATGACCTCGCCGCGGCGGTTCATGTCGAAGTCGATGTCGATATCGGGCATGGAGATGCGTTCGGGGTTGAGGAAGCGCTCGAAGAGGAGATCGTTCTGGAGCGGATCGATGTCGGTGATCTCCATGACGTAGGCGACGAGCGAGCCGGCGGCGGAGCCACGGCCGGGGCCGACGGGGATTCCCTGCTCGCGGGCGTAGCGGATGAAGTCCCAGACGATCATGAAGTAGCCGGGAAACTTCATCTGCTTGATGCAGTCGATCTCGCGGTTGAGGCGGGCTTCGTAGTCGGCGATGGACTTGCGGAGCTTGTCGGTGTCTTCGAGATGGCGCGATGGCGGTGTCGCGACGCTTGCGCCAGCCGTCGCGGCAGACTTCTTCGAAGTAGCTGTCGAGGTCCATGCCGTCGGGGCAGTCGAATTTGGGGAAGGGATTTTTGACCTTGGTGAGCTCGAGCTTGCAGCGCTCGGGGAACTGCATGGTGCGGGTGCAGACTTCGGGCGCGTGGGCGAAGAGGCGATGCATCTCCTCGGCGGACTTGATGTAGAACTCCTGCGTGTCGAACTTGAAGCGCTTGGGGTCGTTCATGCTGCCGGCGGTCTGGACGCAGAGCAGGACTTCGTGGGCGCGGGAGTCCTGGTCTTCGATGTAGTGGCGAGTCGTTGGTGGCGATGAGCGGGATGTCGAGATCTTTTTCGAGCGGAACATGGCCTCGGTGACGGCCTTGTCGGGCTCGAGGTCGTGGTCCTGGATTTCGAGGAAGAAGTTGCCGCGGCCGAACATGGTTTCGTAGCTCGCCGGCGGATTTCTTGGCGAGGTCGTAGTTCCCTTGCCATGATGTGCTGCGAGACTTCGCCGGCGAGGCAGCCGGAGAAGCCGATGAGGCCTTCGGTGTGCTTGGCGAGGAAGGCTTTCGAGACGCGAGGCTTTTTGTAGAAGCCGTGCAGGGCGGCCTCGCAGGTGAGGCGGACGAGATTGCGGTAGCCGGCTTCGTTTTCGGCGAGGACGAGGAGGTGGTTGTACTTGAGTCGGGGTCGGCGTGCTCGCGGAGGTGGGACTCTTCCTTGCAGACGTAGAGCTCGCAGCCGAGGATGGGCTTGAGGTCCTTCTTCTTCATGGCGTCGAAGAAGTGGACGGCGCCGTAGATGTTGCCGTGGTCGGTGATGGCGGCGGAGGTCTGGCCGATCTTGGTGAGGTGCTTGGCGAGCTTGTCGACGTCGCAGGCGCCGTCGAGGAGGGAGTAGTCGGTGTGGAGATGGAGGTGCGTGAACTCTGCTGCCATGGAGGTAGTTTACGGCTTGGGGCGGAGAGGAAAACGCGGTGGGAAGGCTGGACTCAATGAAGGCTCTCGGATTCTGGCACCGCGGAACCTTAGCTGGTCGTCCCCTACTTTGCGGGGCAGGGATGGCCTTCCTTGATCGACGCCGCCAAGCCGAGGGCCTTATGTTGGTCGAGCATCTCTGGATGCTGCTTCATATAGGCGACATATTCTGTTGCCAATCTACCTACGCTCACACCCTTTACACAAAAACCATGCGTAAGCGCTGCCGAGTCTGCAAATCCCTGGATGTAGGCGACACAACTTAGTTCGAACCGAGTCGCCTCATCGTTCGGTGATGGAACGTGGGCCGCCTGTAGCTGAATCGCGACTTCACACGCATGAACCAGGAAAGAGTTCTTCGATGGATTCGGTTGTTGTCCCAGAAGTCCAACGGCCTGGGAAAGCCCGAACACAAGAGTCGGAATGATGACTTTGCATGATCTTGTCAAAGGGGCTCATCCCTCCACTCGTATGGCGGAATAGAGGCATTCAGTTCCGCCCACGCCCATTCCATAAACGCATCAATCTCGCGCTGCTCCACTTCGGAGGTGTTATCCCAGATGGTAAGCGGTCGTGTCGATGTTTCCTTGTCCGCTTCAGGTGCAGAGTGCGCCGGGTTCGTCGGGCTTTCCGCCATGGTTGGAATTATATGTCGGGCCTTCAGCCCTTCGATTCTCTATCGGACACACACCTAGGCCTTCGGCCTAGGCTGGTATATGTCGCGCCGTTGGCGCTGTTGCTGCGAATTAGTGGAGGGCGGCGGTTTCGGCTGGGGTTAGGGGGATGTGGTTTAGCTGCTTTGAGCTGGCTGATTAGGTTCTGGTTGAGGGCGGTGGTGCGGTGGTCGCCGGACTGGTGGTAGAAGCCGTAGTGGGGGTCGGTGATGGTCCAGAGGATGGCTTTGGTGGTGGGGTCTTCGAGGGTGATGTAGGTGCCGTTGGCTGTCTTCGTTGTGATAGCGGAGGATAAGGTCGGCGGACTGGGCGGAGTCGGCGAGGTGGTAGTAGCCCCAGGTGGTGAGGTGCGGTTGGAAGCCCTGGAAGTATGGGTCTGGATGCGGGTTTGAGGTTGCGACGTCGCTCACTGCGTAGACGGTTTTGGCGTTGAGGACCTGCGGGGGGACGGGGGCTGTGAAGTGGATGAGGGATTCGAAGGAGGGACGGAGGGCGTCGCGGCTGATGAGCTTGCCGGGGTTCGATCGGGGAGCGGAGACGCGGGTGCTGATCTGGTAGGTGAGCCACTCGATGGATTGGGCGAAGGCGATAGAGCCTTTGGG
The DNA here is from genome assembly GCA_963821165.1 of uncultured Acidobacteriaceae bacterium. Taxonomy (GTDB): domain Bacteria; phylum Acidobacteriota; class Terriglobia; order Terriglobales; family Acidobacteriaceae; genus Granulicella. Next base: position 3,049,120 of record CAWGCQ010000003.1, on the reverse strand, counting down.
GATGCTGTTGGCGCGGCCGGCGGGGGCGGTGATGGTGTCGATGAGGGCGAGGTTGGAGGGGTCGAGAATGGTGAGCACGAGCTGGGGCTGATGCTGCTGGGCGATGATGTGGAAGCCGTCGGGTGCGGGGGCGAGGTTGGGGGCGAGCTCGGTGCCGCGGATCTGGAAGATGAGGTCGGCGTGGGCGGGCGAGTCGACGAGCTGGAAGTAGCCCCACTGCTGGAGGGCGGCGTAGAGCTCGTTGTAGGAGACGTTGGGGCCGCCGGGAATTTCGCCGTTGAAGTAGTCGTTGCCGCCGGCGTTGGAGAGGAAGATGGTTTTGGCGGCGGTAACGCGGGCGATGACTTCGGGGGATGCCGGCTGCTGGGGCGCTGGGAGCGGAGGCGGCGCCGGGGGTAGTAGCTGAGCGTGGCCGAGGGGGCACAACCATGAGCGCGAGGCAGACGGAGAGGAGCGGTCGCAGGCGGAGATGCTTCGGGGCCTGGGGGGGATCAGTGTGTTGCTCATCGAGATCGCCTCCGGGAAGAACGCGGGCCAGTGCGGTCGCGAATTTAATCAAAGATACATGATGCGTTGATGGAGTTCGGTAGGTGAGATGTGCATGGAGAACGGGTGCGGCTTGCGCGGCATGGTTTGAGGGATGGTGGTATGGGTGCGAGTGCGGGGTTTCGTGCGCTAGAATCTGTCGTCAAGACGGTGAGCTTCGACGGGGGTTGGCGCGTCTAAGGACGGCGAGTCTGGGGTGAAGAGGGGTAGAAGCCTTGAGCATGCGAGACTCGGTTCTGTTTGGGTGGATCTTCCGGGCGGTTCGGCGGCGGGGCCGGGAGCGGGATCTGCAGGCGGCTGCTGGCGTGGCCCACAGTGACGGCGAAGCTGCTGGCCGGCAACGTGGTGGCGCGCGACGAGCTTGCCGAGGGAACGCTGGCGCAGACGACTCAGATTGAGTTTCAGTACTACTTTGCGCTGGGCGACGACTTCTTTGGCGGGTATCTGCGGAGTGTTCCCTGCTCGGACTCGGAGGGGCGGCGGTGGCTGCGCGAGGTGCCGGAGGGGACGCCGGTGACGGTGCGGTATGACCCGCAGGACCCGGACAAGACGCATGCGCTGGCGGTGGATAATGCGGGGACGCTGCCGTTTACGGTTTGGGAGATGTAGGCGATCTGCGAACCCAGGTCTCAAACGCGAGACCTGGGGCTACCCTGGTGTTTTGGAGCCCCGCAGACGTTGAGGTCACTTCGACGTGGTGAGGGCGGCGGGGAGTTTTTCGTAGATGTTGCCGAAGCCGCCGTTGGAGAGGATGGCGACGACGTCGTTGGGGCGCAGGCGCGGGGTGATGTTGGCGACGATGGCGTCGGCGTCGGCGCAGAGGACGGCGGGGATGTTGCGGGCGTTGAGCGCGGCGATGACGTGGTCGGGGTCGAGGCGCTCGAGGACGGGGATGGCTTCGGTTTTGAAGACGGCGGCGAGGACGACTTCGTCGGCGAGGGCGAGGGAGTCGACTAGCTCGCGCTCGAAGACGTTGCGGCGGAGGGTGTTGGAGCGGGGCTCGAGGACGGCCCAGAGGCGGCGGCCGGGGTAGGCGGCGCGGAGGGCGCGGAGGGTTTCGCGGATGGCGGTGGGGTGGTGGGCGAAGTCGTCGATGATGGTGATGCCGGCGACCTCGGCGCGGACTTCGAGGCGGCGCTTTACGGACTGGAAGGTGGCGAGGGCTTCGGTGATGGCGGCGGCGGGGATTCCCTGGCCTGCGGCGAGCGCGGCGGCGGCGGTGGCGTTGAGGGCGTTGTGCTCGCCGGCCATGGGGAGGGTGAGGCGGGCGAACTCTTCGCCGCCGCGGAGGAGGGTCCAGGTGGTGGTGCTTCCCTGCTGCTTGAGGTTGGTGGCTTGCCAGTAGGAGTCGGGGTGGAGGCCGTAGCGCTCGACGTTGCAGAAGGCTTTGGCGCAGCACTCGGTGACGTTGGGGTTGGCGTCGTAGGCGATGAGGCGGCCGCGGCGGGGGATGAGGTTGACCATGCGCTTGAAGGCGGTCTTGACGGCGTCGAGGTCGGCGTAGATGTCGGCGTGGTCGAACTCGACGTGGGTGAGGATGGCGGCGTCGGGAAAGTAGTGGAGGAACTTGGGACCCTTGTCGAAGAAGGCGGTGTCGTACTCGTCGCCTTCGAGGATGAAGGTGCGGGAGTTCGGAGTGGACGCGGAAGCTGGTGCCGAAGTTTTCGGCTACGCCACCGATGAGGAAGGATGGGCGTGAAGCGCGGGGTTGGTGCGGCCGGCGACTTCGTAGATCCAGGCGAGCATGCTGGTGGTGGTGGTCTTGCCGTGGGTGCCGCAGACGACGAGGCGCTCGCGGTTGGCGAGGAACTCGTCGTGGATGAGCGCGGCCATGGAGGTCATGGGGATGCGCTGGTCGAGGACGACTTCGAGCTCGGGGTTGCCGCGGGAGATGGCGTTGCCGACGACGACGAGGTCGGGGCGCGGGTGTGAGGTTGGCGGCGCTGTAGGGCTCGAGGATGGGGATGCCCATGGGCGCGGAGCTGGTCGGACATGGGCGGGTAGGCGGCGGTGTCGGAGCCGGTGACGCGGTGGCCCTGGGCGCGGAGCATGCCGGCGAGCGAGGCCATCGCGGTGCCGCAGATGCCGATGAGGTGGATGTGCTTTCTGGCTGGGTGCGAGTTGCGTGGTTGCTCGAGTGCTGGGTCTCGCTGATGGTGTCGTCTTCCATTGTTACCCAGGTGCCGAGGGGGATGGAACGGTTGTGGGAGGTCATGTGGCCGGATTGGAGGCCGATGGCGATGGGGCCGGGGAAGTCTTGGAGGGCGTGGAGGCAGGCGGCTTCGAGGAGTGGGAGTTCGTAGGGTTGGATGTTGGCGCGTGGGGTCGCCGAAGACGATGCCGCGGACGTGGTCGAGCTGGCCGGCGAGGCGGAGGTGGTTGAGCATGCGGTCCCACTGGTAGGGCTTGGTGTTGATGTCTTCGAGGAAGAGGATGGTGGGTTCGGTGAGGTTGAGGGCGTAGGGGGTGCCGAGGGATTCGGTGAGGATGGAGAGGCAGCCGCCGAGGAGACGGCCTTCGGCGTGGCCGGGCTTGAGGATGCGGAGGCCGTCGGTGGCAGTTGACGTGACCAGGGGGTTTCGGCGTGGAGGGCGGCGCGCCAGGTGCGGTGGTCGACGCCGTTGGGGTTGGACCAGTCGGCGGCGGCCATGGGGGCGTAGAAGGTGGGGAGATGGCAGAGGTTCCAGAGGTAGACGTGGAGCGAGGTGTGGTCGCTGTAGCCGATGAAGACTTTGGGGTTGGCGCGGATGAGCGCGGCGTCGAGGAGGGGGAGGAGCTCGGCGGAGCCCCAGCCGCCGCGGGTGCAGAGGATGGCGTCGATGGTGGGGTCGGCGAAGGCGGCGTGGAGATCGGCGACGCGGTGGGCGGCGGTGCCGGCGTAGTAGAGTGGGCCGCGGTCGAGGGCGTGGGGCATGACGATGGGGTTGTAGCCATAGGCTTCGAGCGCGGCGCGGCCTTGCTCGACTAATTCAGGCTTGGCGGCGGAGGCGGGGGAGACGATGGCGATGCGACTTCCCTGCTGCAGTTTGGGGCGAAGTGTTGAAGCGTCAGGCAAAGTCTACCTCGCCGGTGCAGATGATTTCGGCGGGGCCGGTGAGGAGCATCTCGCTGGAGTTGGTGGGCCAGACTGATCTGTTGCGCGCCGCCTTCGGCGATGGCGGTGAGCTCGCGTGCTGCGTTGTGGCGGAAGATGGCGGCGGTGGAGGCTGCGCAGGTTCCGGTGCCGCTGGAGGTGGTGGGGCCGCAGCCGCGCTCGTAGATGCGGAAGGCGATCTCGATCGGGGGCGAGGATGCGGACGAACTCTACGTTGGTGCCGTGGGGAAAGAGTGGGTCGACGGCGATCTTTGCGCCTAGTTGCTGCCAGGTGAGGTTGTGGCTGCTGAAGTCTTCGTTGTCGGGGAAGAGGACGAAGTGCGGATTGCCGACGTTGACCATGACGCCCTCAATGATCAAAGAATTGCCGGGGCGTCGGGGCCGGGGATTTCGATGGTGCGGGGCATGACGCGGGGGACGCCCATGTCGATTTCGATCCAGTAGTCGACGCCTTCGCGGCGGATGAGGCGGCAGGTGCGGAGGCCGCCGTGGGTGCCGAGTGCGACGTCGTGGAGGCCTTCGCTGGCGGCGAGCCAGGCGGCGACGCAGCGGGTACCGTTGCCGCTGAGCTCGGCCTCGGAGCCGTCGGCGTTGAAGAGGCGGAGGAAGAACTGGCCGTTGGGGCGACGGTCTAGGAATTCGATGCCATCGGCGCCGATGCCGGTGTTGCGGCTGCAGAGCTTGCGGGCGAGCGCGACGTGGCGGTTGTGGGCGAGGTTCTCTTCGATGATGAGGAAGTCGTTGCCGCAGGCGTGGGCTTTGACGAAGGGGATGCGGCTCATTCTTCCTCCGTGTCTCTGAAGACGACGACCTGGTCGGTGGCGTCGTTGTCCTTCAGCTCGCGGAGGAGGCGAGAGTGAATCTTCTGCGTGGTGGTGACGATGAAGGAGACGCGCTCGATGCCGGCGATGTTGTCGCGGTCGAGCACGTTGAGGCGCTGGCCTACGGAGTCGAGCACCTTGAGAATGGCAAGCTGCATGCGATGGTTGCGCGTTGACGACTTCCTGTGCGATGATGTCGGCGCGGTCGGCGCCAACGGCTTCGCGGGAGAGGATGGTGCCGATGTCGGCGCGGACCTCGTAGATCATGGGATAGCGCTTCCATCCGAGATGGGTTTCAAAGACGCCGATGGTTTGGAGCGCGAGCAGGACGAGCAGGGTGGAGAAACCGGCGACCAGGTAGAGGCCGGCGCCGCAGGTCATGCCGATGGCGGCGACAACGAAGACGGTGGCAGCGCTGGTGAGGCCGAGGACGCGGTTCTTGGTGTGAAGGATGAGGCCGGCGCCGAGGAAGCCGATGCCCTGCACGATGTTGGCGGCGATCTGGCCGCGATTGGGTGAGTCCTCGCCGGCGATGACAACGCTCATGATGGTGAAGAGGGCTGCGCCCATGCAGATGAGGATGTTGGTGCGAAGGCCGGAGTCTTTGTGGCGCCACTCGCGCTCGAGGCCGATGGCGCCGCCCATGGCGCTGGCCATGAGGAGACGCTTGACCGAGGAGCCGGAGAGGACCAGCTGCTCGAGCGTGGAGAATTGCATGTGGGTGGGAACCACCATCGAGTCAGAATACTACTCGCGGTGGTGGAGGAGAGTGGGTTGTGGGGTAGCCGGAATCGGAGTGGGTACCGAGGGTTTGGAAAAAGAAAACCGCCCGCGCCGAAGACGGCACGCGGGCGGATAAAGCCTGACCTGCAGCGGTTAGGCTACAGGTGCGGCAACGTTGATCTGCTGGGAGAGGCGGGTGAGGAGCTCGTCGGCCCTCTCTTCTTCCTGCGAGGGTCTTCTCGAGCAGCTGCGCGTCCTGCTGGTTGCCGAGAACTTCGGCCCAGGTGCGCAGGGTTCCGTAGACGGCGATCTCGTGATGCTCGACCTGATTGCCGGCGGCGATCAGGATGACATCGCGGATCTGGTCGTTGGCGGCGTCGCCGATTTCAGCTTCGGCTGAGCTGATGAGCTGAGCGGTTACCTTGCATTTGGAGTCGCTTACTTCGCCCTTGGTGGCATCGAGGATGCGCTCGAGACGCACGACGTGCTGCTTGGATTCGGTGAGGTGATTGCGAAATGCTTCCGCGAGTTCGGGACTTGTGGACTTCTCGATCATTGCCGGAAGACCCTTGTCGACGATCTGCTTTTCGCTGCTGAGCGCGTGCCGGAGCATGTTGACGTACAGCTCGCGCAGGTTATTGACATCTGGTGTAAAGATTCCCATGGCCCAATACTCCTTGTGGTGTATAGACACAGCGTCACCTCCGCGTGCGGGCGCGTGTGTCTTGTAAGTCGTGCTTTTGCGTTCGGCGTTCCTGGACCGGCGGAGCGTTCTCGCCGGTGGCGTCTGTGTACCGCGACTTTTACGGCCACTAGCTGTGATGCGGGATGTGGCTCGCGCGTTACTCCCGCGAGGAAGCTGGAAAGTCGATTGCGCGAAAATTATTTTGCGGAGGCGGGTGTCCAGAGCAGGGACTGGTAGACGTGGGCGCAGGGTTGGCCGGTGGTGCAGATGACTTCCGATCTCGGCGAGCCCCTGGGGATGGGCGATGACGGCTTTGGCGACGGGGTCTCCGACGATGGCGATGACGTAGGCGGCATGCTGGGCGGGATCCTTGAGGGCGATCTGCCAGGCCTGGTTGTCGTCTTCGCTGACCATGCTGCGCAGAGGTGCGGCCGGCGGTTTGAACGGCGCCTACGTGGTTGGTGAGCGACATCATGACGGGAACGTTCTGCGGCATCGTCTCGAGCACGGTCGGCGATGTTGCGCTCGAGCGAGACGCGGGTGGTGGAGTTGTGGATTGCCTTCCTGAAGCACCAGCGGGACGAAGTACATCATGGCGATGCAGTTGGCGACGCAGAGAAGCATGGCGGCGGGTTGCCAGAGACGGGCGGCGAGGCGCGCGAGGTTGGAGGTGCGGGATTTGAGGAAGGTCTCGAATTGCTCGGCGGAGAGTGCGGCGTAGATGGCGAGCGCGGGGAGGAGTTCCATGCCGTAGCGGGCGTTGTAGAAGGCGTGCGGCCAGAGCTGCGGGATGAAGATGGGGACCGAGCCGTAGGCGACAGAGTAGATGTAGAACGGGAGCGGAATCCAGAGCAGGAGGGTGAAGGACTCGGCGCGGGCGCGGACGGCGGCTGTGGTGCGGCGTTTGAAGGAGAGCCAGAGGCCGTAGAGTGCGGCGGCCATGAGGGCGAAGCCGGTCTCCCATGCGGCGGCGTCGATCTGCGCGGTGCGGGTGTAGAAGAGCGCGGCCCAGCCGAGGTTGTGCCAGCCGCGGTAGTGCTGGCCGGGAGGTGCGGTGCGGCGCTCGATCTGCTTGGCGGAGTAGGGGCCGCGGAGGAAGTCGAGCCAGTCGTGCTCGAAGTGGGCGTTGTACCAGAACCAGAGCAGCGGGCCGGCGGCGACGATGATGGTGAAGAGGATGAAGTGCGGGCGCATGCGGCGGCGGAGGGCGGCGTCGGAGGTCAGAGTGGCCCAGGCGAAGCAGAGCCAGATGATCGCGCCGATGATCCAGCCGTCGTAGCGGGTGAAGACCTGGCCGAAGATGAGGAAGCCGGCGAGCATCATGCGAGCGCGCGCGGTGATGATGTCGTTGGCGCGTAACGCCGCGATGGATTCGGTGGTGGCGACGACGGACCAGATGAGGAGCGCGAGGAATAGCGCCTCGGTCATCGCGGTGGTGGAGAGGAAGAGCAGGTTGGCATTGAGCGCGTAGAAGGTGGTGGCGACCAGCGCCCATCTCAGCCGCATCATGCGGCGCGCGAGACGCCAGACGCCGGCTACGCTGGCGGCGTAGCTGAGCATCGACATGGGAGCCGCGGCGAGGCCGGTCTGCCACATGCGCATGTTCATGATGAAGGGCAGCATGAGGATGTGCGGAAGCGGCAGCCAGACGCCGCCGAGTTGGGCGATGCCGGGCCATTTGGCGTCGAGGATGCGGCGGGCGATGGCGAGGTGGGCTACCGCGTCTCCGTAGAGCAGTAGGTAGCCGTGGTGGAAGCAGACGAAGAGCGCGACGAAGGCGAGCAGGAGGCCGGCGACGAAGAGCGGGTAGGTCTCGCCGGGGACGACGGGGCGCACGGCTTCGGGATCGCCGGGAACCCAGATGGGCGTCTGGCGGAAGGAGCCGGTGCGGGAGCTCTTCTTGCCGAGGGTGATTTCGCCGGGCTTGGTTTGTCCAAGTTTGGCGTTGCGTCGGTCTGATCGGATCTCGCCATGAGGGATTAGAGGTGAGAGATCTGCTTGAGGTGCTCGAAGCGCTGATCGATCTCTTCGCGGGTGGTGCGCTGGAGGCGGTCGGTGCCGAAGGCTTCGACGGCGAGCGAGCCCATGACGCTGCCGTAGAACATGGCGGTGCGATAGACTTCGGGGGTGAGCTTGCCTCCCGTCTCTCCACTTTTAGAGGCGATGTAGCCGTAGAAGCCGCCGGCGAAGGAGTCGCCTGCGCCGGTTGGGTCGACGACATCTTCTACCGGGGTTGCGGGTGCGCGGAAGATGGGGCGCTCGGATTTGTCAGCGCCCATCTTTTCGAGGAAGGCTTCGGAGAAGAATCCGGCGACACCGTGCTCGGCGTATTTGACGATGAGCGACTTGGGGCCCATCTCGAGGACTTCTTTGGCGCCGCGAACCCAGTTGGTTTCGTCGGAGAGCATGAGGACTTCCTTGTCGTTGATGACGAGGACGTCGAGCTCCTTCATAACTTTGAGGAGGTTGTCGCGGTGGGCGGCGATCCAGTAGTTCATGGTGTCGCCGGCGACCAGTTTGGCGTTGGGCATGGCCTGGCGGACTTGCAGTTGCAGGACGGGGTCGATGTTGGCGAGAAAGAGGTATTCGGAGTCGAGATAGGACGCGGGAATTTTGGGGAGAAGTCGGCGAAGACGTTGAGGTCGGTGGCGAGGGTGTCGGCCTCGGCGAGATCGTTCATGTAGCTGCCGGTCCAGTGGAAGCTCTTGCCCGGGACGTGCTCGATGCCGGTGGTGTCGACGCCGCGGGAGATGAGGACGGCTTCATGCTCGGGGAGGAAGTCGTCGCCGACTACGCCGACGACGCGGACCTTGGTGAAGAAGCTGGCGGCGAGGGCGAAGTGCGTGGCAGCGCCGCCGAGTACGCGCTCGCGCTTGCCGCTGGGGGTTTCGAGGGTGTCAAAGGCTACGGAACCTACTACGAGAATGGACATGGGTCTCCGGGTGGTTATGCATCGTGCGGATGCGAGCAAGAAGCAGATCCTCCGCTTCGCGAAGGGTGACAAGTCAAAAGAGGCTACCAGTATTTGCCGTAGAGGAGGTCGAGCTTTGCTTTGGTGGCGGCGGGGATGGCGGCGCGGTCAGTCATGATGGCGAACTTTGCGGCGGTTTGGGCGGGGCTGGCGCTTAGGTCGGTGGGCATGAGGCGGACGGCGGCTTTCACTACTTTTTGCGCGTTCCCGGAGTTCTGGTGCATTACGGCGATGACCTGCTCGATGGTGACGGAGTCGTGGCCTTCGAACCAGCAGTCGTAGTCGGTGACCATGGCGAGGGTGGCGTAGCAGATCTCGGCTTCGCGGGCCAGCTTGGCTTCCTGGAGGTTGGTCATGCCGATGACGTCGGCACCCCAGGAGCGATAGAGGCTGGACTCGGCGCGGGTGGAGAACTGCGGGCCTTCCATGCAGACGTAAGTGCCGCCACGCTTGCCGACTACGCCGACCTCGGCGCAGGCTTTGGCGAAGACGTCGGAGACGATGGGGCAGACGGGATCGCCGAAGGCTACGTGGCCGACGATGCCTTCTCCGAAGAAGGTGCTCGTTCGGGCAAAGGTTCGATCGATGAACTGGTCGGGGATGACGAAGTCGGTGGGCTTGTGCTCTTCCTTGAGGCTGCCGACGGCGCTGACGGAGAGGATGCTCGAGACGCCGAGGGACTTCATGGCGTAGATGTTGGCGCGGAAGTTGAGTTCGGAAGGGAGGATGCGATGGCCTTTACCGTGACGCGCGAGGAAGGCGACGGAGCGGCCTTCGAGGACGCCGAGGGCGAAGACTTCGCTGGGTTCGCCGAAGGGGGTTTCGATGCGGTGTTCGGTGACGCCGGTGAGGCCGTCCATGTTGTACAGCCCGCTGCCGCCAATGATGCCAATTTCTGCCGTCGCCAAACCTGTCTCCTACTTGTGCGCTGTGGGTTAGTGCGCCTTGAGCAGTATATCGTTCGGGGCAGAGGCTGGCGGTGACGCCGTTTCGTCAGATGGGACCCCGTCCTGTGGTGCTCGCTCAGACGCAGGCGCAGTTCGTCAGCCCTTCAAGGCAGCAGTTGCTGCGGGCGCGGGTGCGAGCGGCAATCCTACCTGGCTGGCAATGTGCATGAATCGGGGGTCAGCGCGGAGCGGGGATAGGATCGCGTCGATCTCGATGCCGATCATCATAGCGTTGTGGTCGCGGAGGAGGAGGTCCAGGTCATGCAGGGCCAAGTCATTCATACCCTGGGCAGCCTCCGACACTGCCATGAAATAGGTGGGGTAATTAGGGTCTGGGTGTTGCTGGCGTTCGGCTTGAAGCATGGCCTTCCACATGGCTTGCTCGCCACCGTCGCGGTAGGCTGATTCCCCGGCCTGGAGATCGGCGAGCATCTGCTCGTTATGGCGCAGTTCGGCGAACCGCCGCATCTGGTCGAGATAGCGTGGAATGTCGCGTGGCTGCTGGAGGCATAGCTGCGCGAGGGTGAAGTGGAGGGGTGCAGAGTCGGGAACGCGGGTGAGGATGTCCTGGACAAGATCCATGGCTTGATCACGCTTTCCACTAAGACCGAGGGCGTAGGCGCGCATGCCAAGGACACCGGCGGAGTCTGGCTTGAGGAGCTGAGCCTGGTTCAACTGAACAAGCGACTCGGCATAGCGCGTCTGATGCAGAAGCATGGAGCCATACCAGAGATGGGCAAGGCTGCTATTGGGATCGAGGACGATGGCGCGTTTGAACTCGGCTTCGGCGTGGGATGCGTCCCACTCCCAGAAGAACTCTTCGTAACCGAGGGCGGCGTGTGCGTCGGCGGAGTTGGGATCGAGAGCGATCGCCTGTAGCGCACTCTGGCGGGCCAGCGGATAGGCCTGGGAAGCAGGCAGGGTGGAGTACTCACACAAGAGGGCGTAGGTCTTTGCGAGTCCAGCATATGCAGGAGCGTACTTAGGATTGGCTGCGATGACGGATTGGAAGTCGAGTTGTGCCTGATGCAACGTTTCGGGGGTGCGCTGCTCGAAGAGATAGGACCCGTGCAGGTAGAGCTCTGGCGCCTGAGCATATTTCACGACAGGAGACGGGATCGGGTGATCGGCTCTTGCGGAACTTGCATTGACGGAGATCTTGCCGGCGGTTCCCGAAATGATCAGAGCGGCGACGATAAACGCTGCGCCTGCGGCGGGAAGGGCGAATCGGTGCCAGCGCAGCTGGGCTGTATCGGGCGAAGGAAGTGGGGATAGAACGGCGACAGATGGTGGGGTGAGGGCGATGGTCTGCGGTTGGAGCTCGGTGGGTTGCGAGGGCTCGGGCACGGTGTTTGCAGAGGCGAGCCACGCTTCAAGCTCGGAGGCGTGGGCGTAGACATTGGCGCGACCTTCACCGGGAGTCCGCCGGGTGCGGCGTACGGGGAGGTGGCGGCTCTGTTCCCAACGCTTCGCTGTTCGTACATCACATGAGAGAAATTCGGAGATGGCATTCCATCCCCGAAGAATGTCTTCTGCCATCGATCCTCCGTCAGCCATCCTCCGGTTTCGATCGATGGAGCAGCCCGGATGCGACGCGCCTGGCTCGTAGTTCAGACGGATTGCCTAGCTTGTTTAGGGAGGATTATAGCGGAGACTCATCGACTTTTTGCAACGATTGCTGCGAATTGTTGGAGAGTTACAAAAGCCCCCGGAGGACGGGGGCTCTTGCGGCATAGGAGAAGGAAGGTGTTCGTTAGACGTTGAATCGGCGACGGACCAATCCAGCCGCGGACAGAGCGCCTGTTGCCAGCAGGATCAGCGAAGAGGGTTCGGGAGTGGGGGATGGAGGCGTGCCTGGCCCGGAGGTTGTGTCCGTGTAGGAGACGCTGACTGCTCCGGAATTGCCGGTGTAGCAGCTCGGGGCTCCGACGAAGAAGCAAGCATCGCTAATGCCGAGGTACAGCTCGGTGGCTCCTGTAGGAACGTAGAACTCCTGTTGGGTGCCGGTGCCGTCGCCAGTGAGGCCATCGCCGATGAAGAAGACCTGATCGAGAAGCGGATCATAGGACGCCAGATCGGTGGTGGACGACGTATAGGTAAGCGATGCAGGGGCCGTGCCGACGGGGCCGTTCGGACCGACAAAGACGCCGACGATATAGCCGGCTCCGGGTGCGGTGATGCCGGAGAGGCTTTCGAACCCAGCGTTGATGGAGTTCGCTACATCATAGGCCGGGATGCCGTTGTATAGGCCGTCCGGGTCGTTGGTGCCGGCGGGGTCAGTGGGTGTGGGGTCGAAGCCGTTCATGGTGATGGTGCCGGAGGCCGTAAAGGTGAGGTAGGTTGAACCAACGACCGAGATGGATCCAGGTATCGTTCCCTGGCCTCCCGCGCCGCAGTAGCCTACGGAGACACAGTTTGTGATGAGGGCGTTTTGGGAGCCTGCGGCGTAGATGTTATCCGTGCCGTTGACCGTGACCGACCCAGACGTGAATGAATCCGCCTTCGCGATCGAGGGCGTCATCAGGCACGCGGCTGAGAGAAGAACTAAGGGCACAATTGGTTTCATTCGAGATCGTCTCCTTGAGGTAATCGTCCCGGGCCGCTTTCACATTTGGTTGCCAGGAATGGAGAAGACGGGTGCAATCGGAGCTCCATAGCAGGTGGATGTTTTTAGACTTATAACCTGTTGAATCAATAACTTACCGCCACGATGCGCCCCGACCCTGCCCCGACGCGCCATGCACAGGTTTGCACAGAAACAGGAAGGAAACTTCTGCGTGGGGTAGATCCATGATGTTGCGCGAGGCAGGTGGCGTAACGAGGGCGCTGGTGGAGGGCGGTGACACGGCCGATTCTTCGCGCGCACGGATGCCGGCGAATGGGTGATCGCAATCGTCTGCTTGTGTCCAGGCGGCCGGGCTGGAAGATGCCCGCCTGGGAGCCGAGCCGTTGTCGATGGCTGGAAGTTTAGTCGATTCTCAGAGAGCGCCAGATCCGGTCTACTTTGGACTTCACGTCCGGGGGCATGGTAAGCATCTGCGGGCCAGGGGCGGGTGAAGCCTTCGGCGGGCCATTTGCGGGTGGCGTCGATGCCCATCTTGCTGCCGAAGTTGGGCAGGCGCGAGGCGTGGTCGAGCGAGTCGACGGGGCCGAGGGTGAACTGGATGTCGCGCTCGGGGTCGATGTTGTTGGTGACGCGGAGGGTGACTTCGGCGAGGTCCTGGACGTCGCAGTCTTCGTCGAGCGACGATGATGCACTTGGTGAACATGGCCTGGCCCATGGCCCAGATGCCGTTCATGACCTTGCGGGCGTGGCCGGCGTAGCTCTTGCGGATGCTCACGATCATCAGGTTGTGGAAGACGCCCTCGGCGGGGAGGTTGATGTCGATGATCTCGGGGAGCGTCAGTTTCATGAGGGGCAGGAAGATGCGCTCGACGGCTTTGCCCATCCAGGCGTCTTCCATCGGCGGCTTGCCGACGACGGTGGCGGCGTAGATGGGGTTGATGCGGTGGGTGATGCAGGTGATGTGGAAGACGGGGTAGTCGTCCTGCATGGTGTAGAAGCCGGTGTGGTCGCCGAAGGGGCCTTCGGTGCGGAGCTCGCCGAGCTCGACGAAGCCTTCGAGGATGATCTCGGCGTGGGCCGGGACTTCGAGGTCGACGGTCTCGCACTTGACGAGCTCGACGGCCTGCTGGCGGAGGAAGCCGGCGATGAGGTACTCCTCGACTTCGGGTGGCGCGGGAACGATGGCGGAGAAGGTGATGGCGGGGTCGGTGCCGATGGCGACGGCGACCTCCATGCGCTCGCCTGCGATCCTGGTGGCGACGAGGTGGGGGACGCTGTCGGCGGGAGCTGAGGCGGTGCCACCGGCGGTGAGGGCCATGAGCTCGACTTCGCCGGCCTTGTCGGAGGCGGTGGCGCGCAGGCGATCGCGGGCGTGCTCGGCGGCTACTCTTCTGGCGCTGCCAGTGCATGCCGGTGGTCTTGCCGTCGTATACCTGCATGCGGTACATGCCGAGGTTGCGCTTGCCGGATTTGGGGTCGCGCGTGGTGACGCAGGGGAGGGTGATGAAGCGGCCGCCGTCCTGCGGCCAGGTTTGGAGGATGGGAAATTTCAGGAGGTCGATATCGTCGCCGTGGCGGATGACTTCCTTGCAGGGAGCCTTGCGCGCGTCGATGACTTTGGGAAAGAAGCTGCCGACTTCGGCGAGCATGGGGAGCAGCTTGAGCTTGTCCATCATGCCGGTGGGGGCGACGGGGTGGAGGAGAGTGTCGATGCGCTTGGCGATGTCGTCGAGGGAGTCGACTTCGAGCGCGAGACGCATGCGGCGCTCGCTGCCGAACTGGTTCATCAGCACCTGCGCGCCCTTGTAGCCGGTGACGTTCTCAAACAGCAGAGCGGGGCCGCCGGCGTGGTCAGTTCCCTTCCCGGATTTGGCGGCGCGATCGGCAATCTCGGCCATCTCGAGGATGGGCGAGACTTCGGCCGTGATGCGCTTGAGTTCGCCAGCTTTTCCTAATGCTGCTATCCAGTCGCGCAGGCCTTCATATGCCACAGTGTTCCCTCTTCCTGATCATCTGATCTATTGTCGTTCTGACTTCGTTGGTCGCTTTGTGTCCTGAATCACGCTGTCTCTGTGTCCAGGATCATTCTGTATCTTTCTATTGTGATACGAGGCGAGGATTTGTGCTGCGACGGGAGGGGAGCTTTCAAATCTTCAGGAAGATCTTGCGACGCCATAGTAACCAGTTGGGGAGGAAGCAGATGAAGACGATGCTGATGGCGAAGGCGAGGGAGGTCCAGTTGGTGGAGGCGTGGCGGGCGAAGAGGTGCTGGTAGTAGAGGAGCCAGAGGCTGCGCTTGATGCCGTCGGCGCCGGTGAGCTTGATGAAGAGGCAGGCCTTGACGAGGATGACCGAGACGGTGAAGGCCGCGATGGCGTTGGAGCCGAAGACGAACCAGGGCCAGGTGGAGACGCGGAGCCAGCGCGGCCAGGGTTCGGGGCGGCGATCGACGAGCAGCGAGAGAAGGGCGAGGGCGAGAGCGGCCCAGCCGGCGGAGAGAAGGACGTAGCTGGAGGTCCAGAGATTCTTGTTGATGGGAAACCAGGGGGACCAGAGTTCTCCGGCGATGACTCCTGCGATGCCTGAGAGGGCGAGGCGGAGCTGCATGTTGCGGAGGGCGACGCTGCCGCGCGGGCCGTGCGTCTGGCGCATCCAGAGGCCGGTGAGTGCGCCTAGCAGCGTGGTGGCGACGGCGGGGAGGGTGCTGAGCAGGCCTTCGGGATCGCGCGCGGTGAGGTAGAGGCGGCCGGTGTGCAGCCAGCGTTGCGTGAAGGCCATGGCGGCGCGGTCGAGCCACGAGGTGAGGTTCTGCGTCTGGTCCATGAAGGGGATGTCGCGGCCAGGCATGCCTGCGCCGGGGACGGGCACGAAGCGGAGGAGTGCCCAGTAGCCGACGAGCAAGGCGGCGACGATGCCGATGAGGACGGGCACGCGCGACTTGAGTTTCATGGTGGCGATGAGAATCAGGCCGGCGAAGAGATAGCAGAGGGCGATGCGCGGGAGGACGCCGTAGAGGCGCATGGTGTGCCAGTGCATGTGCTGGAAAGAAGACCAGGATGTACTGCAGGAGGAGGATCTTTAGACAGCGAAGGATGACGTGGCCGGAGAGGGTCTTGCGGCAGTTGCCTTTTGCCGCGCGGGCGTCGAGCGAGAAGATGATGGAGGCGCCGACGAGAAAGAGGAAGGTTGGGAAGACGAGGTCGGTGAGGGTCCAGCCGTTCCAGGGGGCGTGGTCGAGGGGCGCGAAGACGTGGGCCCAGTCGCCGGGATCGTTGACCAGGATCATGAAGGCGATGGTGATGCCGCGCAGGAGGTCGACGGAGAGGACGCGGGGTGGGCCGGTGATGGTGCGCTCGGTCTGCTCGGGTGCTGGAGCGGAGGCTGGGAGAGTGGTGGCCATTGCCAACCCATCATCTAACGTCGCGACGGTTTCGCGCTAGCTGTGACGGAACACTGGGGCGGTGCGCGGTGTCTAAGCAGCATACGCACTCCAGCGCTGGATGCGGCAAATCGATGAGGTCGAGGTGCCGTCATGTTCCAGGAATCCCTTGTTGAGTCCACTTCCCTTTTGCGTGGCCGGAGTCGCTGGCCGGCGGTGATTTCGTTTGCGCTGCAGGCGGCGATTGCGACGGCGCTGATTGTGTTGCCGCTGCTGCATCCGGAGATTCTGCCGTTGCGGGCGCCGAGGATCTCGCTGGCGGCGCCTCGGTTGAAACCGCCGGCCTTGCCGGAGCAGCGGGTGCGTGTGGAGACTTCGAATGCAGCTGCGAACGCGGTGAGTGCGCCGACGCAGGTGGCGAGGATACTCTACGATTGCGATTTCGGGTTCCCGGCGCGATGGTGGATCAGCCGACGATTGCGACGGGTGTGAATCTGCTGGGGGCAGGTGCGAGCCCGATTTCCTTGCTGGGGCCGGGCGGGCCGGCTGGGCCGCATGTGGTCGCGCGGACGGCTGCTACAGCTGCGGGGCCGATGCATATTTCAACGGGGGTGATGGCGGGACAGCTGTTGCAGCCGATTCGCCCGGAGTATCCGATGATTGCGAAGCTGAGCCATACGGAGGGAACGGTCGTGGTGCAGGCGGTGATCTCGAAGTCGGGACAGATTGAGAGTGCACGGGTGGTCAGCGGGCCGGCGGTTCTGCAGGCGGCGGCGCTGCAGGCGGTGCGGGAGGCTCGCTATCGGCCGTTTCTGCTGAATGGATTGCCGACGGAGGTGGAGACTACGGTCAGCATCAACTTTCGGATGGGAGTGATTAGACGAAGACGGCCTGGTCGGCGGGGTAGCCGGCGTCTTTCCAGCCTTGCAGGCCTCCGCGCAGGGGGCGGACGCGCTTGATGCCGAGGCGGTGGAGTTCGAGCGCTACCTTGGCAGAGGTCTCTTCGCTGGGGCAGGTGCAGTAGAGGATGATGTCGCGGTCGGTGGGGATGATTTCGCGGCGCTGCTTGAGCTCGTCGGGGCCGATGCGCAGGGCGCCGGGGAGGACGAGCGGGTCGGTCATGACGTCGAGGGGGTGGCGGAGGTCGACGATGAAGGGGCGGTCGAGGCCGGCGCGCTCGGCGTCGGCGATCATGGCCATGAGCTGCTGGGGTTCGAGGCGCAGGCCGCGGAGCTGGGCGAGGAACTGGCGGCGCTTGACCAGGCGGTAGATGAGCAGGGCCGACGACCATCAGCAGAACCAGGGCGATGCCGAAGTGGCCGAGGAGGGCGAAGAAGTCGCGCGCTGCGCTTGGCGATGTCGCCGAAGAAGCGGCCGGCGAAGAGCCAGGCGCCGGCACCAGATGAGCGAGCCGAGTCATGTCGTAGAGGACGAAGGTGAGGTACGGGATCCGGAGCTGGCCGGCGATGGGCGCGGCGACGGTGCTGAGGCCGGGGACGAACTTGGCGAAGAGCAGGGTGAAGGCTCCGCGCTTGCCGACGGTGCCATGGGTGCGCTCGACGCAGGTGGCGGCCTCCAGCGAGAAGCGGCAGAGGACGTTGAGCACGCGGCCGCCGAAGCGCTTGCCGAGGAAGTACCAGGCGGAGTCGGAGAGGAAGCAGGCCAAGAGGATGATCGGGATGGCGTAGGCGAGCGTGCAGCTTGTGCGCGGCGCTCATGGTGCCGGCGGCGAGCATGAGCGGAACGCTGGGGATCGGCAGACCTCCCTGCTCGATCAGGACCCAGCCGAAGAGGATCGAGTACGTGTGGAGCGACAGTAAACCGAGGACCGAATGCATCGAACTGATCCTTTCCGCGGACAGGGGGAGACTATTCGCTAACTAAACAGTAGATGATTCTTGGACACAGTCGGTGCAGAAAGGTTGTGTGGACAAAAAAAAGGCCCGACCGAAGCCGGGCCGTAACGCAGCAAGCTGAAAATCATTCGGCAACGGTGAGAGGCATCTCGACCAGATGGTTGCCGATGAACCAGGACTGCAGCTCGTTGGTGCGGAGGACGTCGGAGACGGCGAGATCGTTGGTGCCGTCGTCGCCGACCTTGTCGGCGCTTCGGCGATGTCGTGGCACTCCTCCATGATGATCTTGTGCGCCTCGAGGAGGCGTGAGATCTGGACGGGAACCTCTTCGCGGCCGCGGGGCGGAGCGGGGATTTTCGTGACCTTTGCGGTGTCGCCGCCCATGGCGATAGTGACGCCGCCGAGGAGCTGGATGCGTTCTGCGATGGTGTCGACGATCTCTACCTGTTCGTCGAAGTGCTTATCGAAGAGGAGATGGAGCTGGTAGAAGGTGGGGCCGGCGACCTGCCAGTGGTGCTTCTTGTACATGTCGCGCAGGACGATGGAGTCGGCTAGAAGCTGGTTGAGCTTCTCGCACATCTGCGAACGAATCTTGGCGTCCAGGCGGTGAGGGAGATCGTGTACGACGTCTCCGTACTTCTGGATCTCTTTGCCGTGCTGCTTGTAGTGTTCGGTGATGAAGTCTTTGGTTTTGGAGCTGTTTCCGTTCTTTGTTGCTACTGCCATGTTTCACCTCTGGTATTTGGATGCTGGAGACGCGGATTAGGACAATGAAATTCCAGCGTGACTGCAGGTGTTAAAGCCCGGTGAAATGAAACGGCAGGCAGCCGAAGCTGCCTGCCGTTGGTGAGCTGGGAAGTTCTACTTGACGTGGACCTTGGGCTCGACGGACATGCCGATGCGCAGGGCGAAGTCCTTGTTTTCCTGGTCGAGGTTGGTGAAGTTGATGCGAACCGGGATGCGCTGCACGACCTTGACGTAGTTGCCGGTGGCGTTCTCGGGCGGGAAGAGCGAGAGCGAGCTGCCGGTGGCGCCGCCGATCTCCGTGACGATGCCGGTGAACTTGCGTCCGCCGAGGGCGTCGACTTCGATGTTGACCTTCTGGCCGGGGCGCATCTCCTTGAGCTGCGTCTCCTTGAAGTTGGCGGTGACCCAGAGGTCGGTGAGGGGGACGATGGTCATGAGGGACTGGCCGACGCTGAGGTTCTCGCCGACCGCGACGCTCTTGTTGCTGACGATGCCGGTGATGGGCGCGACGATTTTGGTGTAGCTGAGGTTGAGCTGGGCCTGATCGACCTTGGCCTGGGCTTCCTTGATGGCGGCCAGGGCGGCGTTGGCGCGGGCCTGCTGGACTGCGACCTGCTTGGGGCCGTTCTTCTGCGCTCTGCTGCTGCCTGGAGCGGGACTGGGCGAGGCGCTGGATGCATCAGGTTGACGGTGTCCTCCTGGGCGCTTGACGTCGCGCTTGGCGGCCTCGAGCGGCGCCCTGGTCGGCGGCGGCCTGGGCTACGGCGGCGTCAAACTGCTGCTTGGAGATGACGTCCTTGGCGACCAGCGGGGTGTAGCGCTGGACGTCGAGCTGCGGACTTGATGCGCCTGGGCCTGGGCGGAGGCGACCTTGGCCTTGTCGACCTGCGACCTGCGCCTGCGGCCTGCTCGACCGAGGCCTGGCTGCCGAGGACATCGGAGCCGGAGGTCTGGATGGTGGTGTTGACGTCTGGACGCTGGTGATGGGGACGTTGACGATGGCCTGCTCGTACTCGGCCTGGGCGTTGGCGAGGTTGGCCTGGGCCTGCTCGAGCGCGACCTGGTAGTCCTTGGGGTCGATCTCGGCGATGGGATCGCCCTGCGTGGACGAACTGCTCCTCCTCGACGTCGACGTGGATGACCTGGCCGGTGACGCGCGAGCTGACCTGGTAGAGGTTGCCGTCGACCTGGGCGTCGTCGGTGTCTTCGGTGAAGGTGGAGCGCCAGTAGAAGAGCGCGGCGCCGATGACGAGCACAGCGACGACGACGATGACGATGAACTTGCTTGCGTCGAATTATTCTTGGGCGGAGCTTCCGGCTTCTCCGGTTGTTGCGACTGTTCGTTCTGGTCGGCCACGCTTACTTTCCTCCGAGATACTCTTTGTAGTTCGTCGACGCTACACCCAGCGCACGCGCCAGAGAGAGCTTGGCGACGTTGTGCTGGTAGAGCGCGCTGATGTACTGGTCTTCGGCCTGGCGGTCGGTTGACAGGGCCTGGGAGACGGACAGACTGGTAGTCCACGCCCGCCTTGAAACGTTGCTGCGCTTCGCTGAGGGCCTCGCGCGCGAGGTCCACGTTGCTTTGGGTCGCTTCGACCAGCTTGGCAGCGGTCTGGATGTCGAGAATGGCGTCGCGGACGTCGGCGTTGACCTGCTGCACCTGGTCGGAGAGCTTGGCCTTGGCCTGATCGAGCTGCGGCGCCGGCTGTCTCTTCCTCGCCGCGGGTCTTGGCGATCTGCAGGATGGGCGCGGAGAGCTGGCCCTCGGCGGTGTAGGTGCCGTGGGAGTGGCCGAAGGTCTCGCCCTGGTCGCCGTAGTTGCCGCTGGCGATCGACGGTGGGAAGCTGGTCGTAGACGGCGGCCTTGCGGGTGGCCTCGGCGGCCTTGGTCTGCTCGGCGGCGGCGGCGAGGTCCTTGCGCTGCTTGAGGGCCTGCTGGAAGGCGGCGTCGGGATCGGGGGTGTCGAGGGCCTGGAAGGGGGTGGTGTCGGTGAGCTCGAACTTCTGGTCGAGCGGGCAGGCCGATGGCGCGGGCGAGGGCGAGCTTGTCCTTGGCCAGCTGGTTGGTGGTGGAGATCAGGGTCTGCTGCTCGCTCTGGTAGTCGACCTGGGCGCGGAGGACGTCGAGGCGGGGGCTGGTGCCGGCCTCGTGCGCTGTCGGTGGCCTGGTCGAAGGAGAGCTTGGAGCTGTCGAGCTCGGCGTCTGACGGCCTTGATGCGGGCTTCGTCGGCGATGCAGAGCAGATAGGCGTTGCCGACGGTGAGGACGACGAGGTCGCGGGCGTCCTGCGCGGTGAGCTTGGCGGCCTGCGAAGTTGTGCTTGGAGGCCATGTAGTTCTGCGAGGGCGGTGAGGTTGACCAGGTTCTGGGTGAGGTAGGCACGGAAATCCATTACTTGAAAGGGTCCGATGATGGGATTGATTCCAGGGAACTTGAGGCCGTAGGCGGCGAGGTTGATCTGCTCCACGGTGATGGAGGCGCCGGCGGTGACGGTGGGGAGCAGCGCCTGCAGGCTCTGCGAGGCGCTGGCCGTTGGCCTGGCGCTCGCTGGAGCTCTGCAGGATGAGGCCGAGGTTGTTCTGGAGGCCGCGCTGGATGGCGTCGTCGATGGTGAGGGGGAGGACGTCGGCGGTGGCTTTGCCGCGAACGAGGCTGCCGTGGAAGCTGGGGTCGATGCCGTTCTGCGAGGTGGTGCTGGAGGGATTGAGGGCCGGGCCGGGAGCTGCAAGCTGCTGCTGGGTCTGGATGGCGACGCCGAGCTCGGAGGAGCCGCCGTTGGAGGTGGTGCGCTGGTTCCGCTCTGCGAGCTGGGTCTGCCGGACGTCTGCGCGGGGGCCAGCTGGGTGGCGGCGGCGAGGATCAGCAGCGCAATCGCTGCCCCTCGTCGCGTTCCGGGACGCGCGTCTTGAAATGGAATCATAAGTTTCATGCTAAATCGTCGGCTGAACCCGCCGGTCATTTTGTGGGTTTGTGCCTGTCAATAAAAGAGATGCTTATCGGTCAAGGATGTATGCAAAACTTGCGTGGAATATCCACAGGAAGTCTTTCGCATGGTTCATTTTAGCGGTCGCTGAGAGGGTCAGAGGCGGCTTTCGTGGCTGGGTATTAAATCGCTTAAACACAAGATTGCGTCGAACGCTTTACACTCTTGGTTGCGAGCAGGTTGAGGTTTACGAGGAGTTCCATGTTTCTAGGTATTGATGTTGGCACGGGCGGTACTCGCGCGATTCTGATTGACCGCGCGGGCAAGGTGCTGGCGTCGCACTCGGCGGAGCATGCGGCGATCCGCTCGGAGCAGATTGGCTGGGCGGAGCAGGACCCGGAAGACTGGTGGCGGGCGGCGCAGGAGGCGATTGCCGGGGCGCTGAAGGCGGCGGTGGCGGCGGGGCATACGGCTGCAGTCGAGGCCGTGGGGCTGACCGGGCAGATGCATGGGTGCGTGATGCTGGATGCGGCGGGCGAGGTGCTGCGGCCGGCGCTGATCTGGTGCGACCAGCGGACGCAGCCGCAGTGCGACTGGCTGAACGAGACGATTGGGTATGAGCGGCTGATTGAGCTGACGGCGAATCCGGCGCTGCCGAACTTTACGCTGACCAAGTTGCTGTGGGTGCGCGAGCATCAGCCGGAGATCTTCGCGAAGATTGCGCACGTGCTGTGCCCGAAGGATTTTGTTCGGCTGCGGATGACGGGCGACGTACGCGATGGATATGCAGGAGGCGTCGGGGACGCTGCTGCTGGATGTGGCGCATCGGCGGTGGTCGAAGGAGATGGCTGAGCTGACGGGGATTCCGATGAGCTGGCTGCCGCAGCTGTTTGAAGGGCCGGAGATCTGCGCGCGGATTTCTGAGGCGGGCGCGGCGGCTACGGGACTCAAGGCGGGTACCCCGGTGGCGGCGGGAGCGGGCGACCAGGGAGCGGGCGCGGTGGGGATGGGGATTCTGGCGCCGGGTTCGGTGTCGGCGACGATTGGGACGTCGGGGGTGGTGTTTGCGGCGACGGCTGAGCCAACGCTCGACCCCAAGGGGCGGCTGCATACGTTCTGCCACGCGGCGCCGGGGGTGTGGCATGTGATGGGCGTGACCAATGGGGCGGGGCTGAGCTTCCGGTATTTGCGGGACACGTTTTTTGCGGGGCGATCGTATGAGGAGCTGACGGCGCTGGCGGAGGAGGTTGCGCCGGGGAGCGATGGTCTGCTGTGGGCTCCTTATCTGTTTGGGGAGCGGACGCCGCATCTGGATCCGAAGGCGCGGGCGGCGTTTGTGGGGATTACGGCGTCGACGACTGCGGCGCACTTTGTGCGGGCGGTGCTGGAGGGTGTGGCGTTTTCGCTGAAGGACACGTTTACGCTGTTTGCGGAGCTGGGGATTCCGGTGGAGAAGATTCGGCTGGGCGGCGGCGGTGCGCGCGGGCCGCTGTGGCGGCAGATTCAGGCCGACGTGTATGGCCATGCCGGTGGAGCTGCTGGAGGCTGAGGAGGGTGGAGCGTTTGGGGCGGCGCTGCTGGCGGGGACGGGCGTGGGTGCGTGGCCGAGCGTGGAGGCGGCTTGCGAGGCGACGGTGCGGCCGGCGCAAGTGATTGAGCCGAAACATGCGGAGGCGATGGCGAAGGCATATGGGCATTATCGGAGGATGTACCCGGCGCTGAAGGACGATCGGGAGCTAACAAAGAAGGTGGCTGGCTCGTCTAGGATGTAAGCCATGAGCATCCTGTCTCTGAAGCCTCTCCATTTCCCTGCTCTTGTTGTCGCTGCGCTGTGCGTGGTTTCGGCGGCTTGCGCCCAGGGGCCTGTATCGCCGGCCGTAACGACGGTTCCGGCGATCGTGCCCACGGACCGGCTCTCGGTGGATTGGTGGGCGGCGCGGCATAAGGCCATCCTGGCCGACCTGCCGAAGCATAGCGATGCGCAACTGCTGCTGGTGGGCGATTCGATCACCAACAACTACGACAAGGCCGAGCCGCCGAACCAGGACTTTCAGCCGATCTGGCAGCAGTATTACGCGCCGCGCAAGGCGCTGAACCTGGGCTTCAGCGGCGACACGACGGCCAATGTGCTTTGGCGGCTGGACCATGGCGAGGTGGCGGGCCTGCATCCCAAGCTGGCGGTGGTGCTGATCGGGACCAACAACACGGCTACTGGGCAGACAGCGGAAGATACCGAGGTGGGGATCGATGCGGTGGTGAAAGACCTTGAGCATCGCCTACCGGATACCAAGATTCTGCTGCTAGGGATTCTGCCTTCGAAGCTGCCGTCGAGGGAGCAGAACTTCGACGTGAATGCTTACCTGGGCATGCACTATGCGGGGGGTGAAGACCCGCTGGTCTCGTACATCGACATCAGCGTGGTGTTTTATTCGCATGGGGAGCTGGACACCAACCTGTTCTACGATCCGACGGTGACGACGCCCAAGCCGACAACGCTTCCGAAGGCGACGTATCCGAATACGATGGGGACAGCGGCTGATGGCGTCGGCGATTGAGCCGGCGGTGGCGCGGCTGATGGGGGATACGCCGGTGAAGCCGATGGAGACGCCGGATGCGGACGGTTGCAAGCACGGTGAAGGCTGCGCGATTTAGGATAGAGCGATGTCTACACCGATTCGCACGGCTGTTCTGGGTTATGGTTTCGCTGGACGCATCTTTCACTCGCCCTTTGTGCACGCGGTTCCGGGGCTTGAGCTGGCGGCGATTGTGCAGCGACACGGCGACAATGCTGCAACGGATTATCCGGGGACGCGCATTCTGCGGTCGGTGGATGAAGCGTTCGGGGATGCGGCGATCGATCTGATCGTGGTGGCGACGCCGAATGATTCGCATGTGGAGATGGCGCGGCGGGCGCTCGAGGCAGGCAAGCATGTGGTGGTCGATAAGCCGATTGCGGGGAGCTCGGCGGAGGTGCTCGAGCTGATGGCGCTGGCGAAGAAGCAGGGTAAGCTGCTGGCGCCGTTTCATAATCGGCGCTTTGATGGGGATTTTCTGACGGTGAAGAAGCTGGCTGACCGAGGGCAGGCTGGGGCGGATTACGCTGGTGGATGCGCACTTCGATCGCTTTCGACCGATGCAGCGGCCGAATACCTGGAAGGAAGCTGGTGGGCCGGCGAATGGCTTGCTGTTCGACCTGGGGCCGCACCTGCTGGATCAGGCGCTGGCGTTGTTTGGTGTGCCAACGTCGATCACGGCGAGCGTTCGGCATGAGCGCGATGTGACGGCGATCGATGATGCGTTTGATATTGTGCTGGAGTTTGCGCGCGCGGAGCGGTGAGGCTGCGCGAGGGATTCGGTATGAGTGCCATGCGACGATGCTTGCAGCGGATCCGGCGCCGCGGTTTCGCGTGAATGGGACGCTGGGGAGTTACGTGAAGATGGGGCTCGATCCGCAGGAGGCGGCGCTGCTGGGTGGCGCGCGGCCGCCGGAGTTGGGGTCGGCGACGCCATGGCTGCCGGAGGCCGAGTCGGCGTGGGGCACGCTGACGCTGGCGACGCAGGTCTGCCGAGCCGATCAAGCTGGAGCGCAGCAAGCTGCCGACCGAGGTTGGCGACTATCGCCACGTTCTATGCGAATGTGCGCGATGCGATTCGTGGTGAGGCGAAGCTGGTGGTGTCGGCGGAGGATGGCTACCGGACGATTCGTTTACTCGAGCTGGCGCTGCAGTCGAGTGACCAGAATCACACACTGCCTGTGGAGTTTGCGGCGTAAAATATAAAAAGTTCGGCAAGGTAGAAATCAGAGTATGGCAAAGCAGAAATCCAACTCGGTTACGAAGTTTGTTGTTGCGGGAGCCATTGTGGTGGCGGCTGTCGTGTGGCTGGCGTTTTCGGCGTCAGGCAACGCCAAGAGTTACTACGTCACCATCGCAGAGCTGCAGGAGATGGGCAGCAAGCGCCTACAAGATGAACCTGCGCGTGGCCGGCAATGTGAAGCCGGGCAGCATCACGCGCTTTGGGCCGAATGCGAACTTCACGCTGGTGGAGCAGGACAAGACGCTGCGCGTGGTGTATGACGGCGCAGAGCCTCCGCCGGATGAGTTCAAGGACGATGCGCAGACGCTGGCCATCGGCACCTATGGACGCGATGGCACCTTCCACGCGACGCAGCTGCAGGCCAAGTGCGCGAGCAAGTATGCTCCGGCCAAGCCGGGCGCAGCGCCGACGGGGAATACAGCCCCGCCCACGGGAGCTGTCGCGTCGATCTCGCCCAAGCCTTAGGCCTTGGCTGAAGGCGCTAGTTGGTGAGGGCCTTCAGGTAGAGGTAGAAGAACTCCACACTGTTGTAGTAGGAATCGACGCCCAGGCGCTCGTCGCGGCCGTGCATGCGGTTGTCGTTTTCTCGATGGCGGCGCCGCCGATGCCGTAGCTGGGCAGGCCGGCCTGCATGGTGTAGATGGAGTCGCTGGCGCCGATGCTCATGCTGGGAATGATGACCATGCCGGGCCACATTTCGGTCGGTGACCTGCTTGAGCGGATCGAAGACCGCGGGGAGCAGGGGCGGTGGTGGCAGGCTCTCGCGGTCGGGAGCGGTGGGCGAGACAGTGCCGTTGTCGGCCATGTACTCCACGGTGAGCTTCGGGTCGTCGAAGATGCTGATGAGGGTTTTGCGGGTCTCCTCCTGGGAGTGGCCGGGAAGGATGCGGCAGTTGACGTTGGCGGTGGCGACGGCGGGCAGCGCGTTGGGTGCGCGGCCGCCCTGCAGCATGGTGGCGACGCAGGTGGTGCGGAGGGTTGCAGTTGGCCTCGGGGATCCTGCCGAGAAGTCGGCGACCGCGTTTGGATCGGGTGGGGTCTTGAGGACTGCCGCTGGATGGTCGGCAGCGCGTTCCGGCGGACTCACCTTAGCCATCTGCTCGAGCTCGGAGCGGCTCACGTTATTGAGCTCGAAGGGAAAGGGTGTGGATTCGAGCTTGAGCAGTGCGTGCATGAGCTCGTAGATGGCATTGTCGGGGCGCGGCTCGGAGCTGTGGCCGCCGCGGGTTGGTGGCGGTGATGCGATAGTCGGCGTAGGTTTTTTGCGTGGCTTCGACGAGCAGCTCGGTGGCTTTGCCGTCGTGCAGCGTGGGGCCTTCGCCGTCGGGGTTGATGACGAACTCGGCATGCATGAGCTCGGGGCGATTCTTCAGCAGCCAGCTCACACCGTTTGACTTGCCGCCTTCTTCGTCGGCCGTGAGCGCGAGGATGATGTCGCGGTTCGGGAACGTAGCCTTCACGCTTGAGGCGGATGAAGCTTGAGACGACGTCGGCATCGGCGTCCTTCATGTCCTGGGTGCCGCGGCCGTAGAAGTAGCCATCCTTCTCGACGAAGGTGTAGGGGTCGGTGGACCAGTCGGCGCGGCGGGCTTCGACGACGTCTTCGTGGCAGATGATGAGGATGGGTTTGAGCTTGGAGCCGGGCGCGCCGTGATAGCGGACGACGAGGTTCTGCTTGCGGTCGTTGGGGCCGGCGAGGATGAGGTCCTCCGGGGCGAAACCGGCCTTGAGCAGCTCCTTGCGCGCCAGCAGCGGAGACGGCGGTGACACTGCCGTCAGAGTCCTGCGAGTTGGTCTCGACGAACTCCTTGAAGATCTGGCGCGAGAGGACGCGATCCTGTTCGGGCAGCTGCGGCGGGGTCGGAGCTGTTGGACTTTGCGCGACGGCCGTGCCGCACACGATGGCGGCAAGGGTGATGGCTCCACAAACTTTCATGCACTCTCCAGCAAAACAAGTAGGGTGATTCCCTATCGTAAACGACGGACGCTCAAAGCGTGGCGCGCTCGAGCGCCTTGCGATCCCAGTGGGCGAGGTCGGCGGCGGCGTCGTAGGTGCTCTGCAGGAAGGCGAGCAGGGTGTCGTCGGGTGAGGTGGAGGTGCGGAGGTCGTCGTAGGGGAGGATGAACTCGCCGAGGTTGCGATCCCAGAAGGCTTGCGCGGGTTGGATGGTTGCGGCGTCGAGGTTGGCGGGCGACGGTGCGGCGTAGCAGTAGAAGGCTGCTTTGCCGTAGCCTCCGTTGCCGGGCCAGAAGCCGGCGCTGATGACCTCATGCGAGTAGGCCTCGCGTGTGATGCGGTCGGCGCCTTCGCGCGGCGGAGCGGGTCGGCCGGAGAAGCGTGTGACGGCGAGATCGAAGCTGCCCCAGAAGAAATGTACGGGGCTGATCTTGCCGATGAAGCGCGAGGAGAATTTCTGGAAGACCTGGTCGGTCTGGATGAGGATGCGCCAGAAGCGGTGCGCGGCGTCGGGGTCGTAGGAGGCGTGCTCGGTGTCGTCGGCGAAGGGGATGGGGTTGGCGACTTCGACCGGCGTGGCGTAGATGGGTGACGTGTACGCCGAGGTCGGCGAGGGTCTTCTGGAAGTCGGTGTAGAAGTCGGCGACGGATTGCGCGCGCAGCGGCGTGGACGCGCTCAGGCCGGTGCTGGTGCGGAAGAGGAGTTCGTGGTTGACGAAGTCGAACTCGATTTCGAGGAAGTCCGCGCCGTAGGGCATGGCGGAGGTGTTGAGGCCGCGCGCGCTGACGTAGAACGGAACGTTCCACCAGTGGGCCTGCAGCGGGCTGAGCGCGAGGCGCACCTTGCCGACAATCTGCGTCCACATGTGGAGTGTGTCGGCGGTTGCGGACCAGTCTTCCCATCGAAGTTCGGGCCAGAGGTTCGATGCTTGCGAGTTGGTTTCCATGGCGACCTCCGGAGAACTTCAGGATGCAGGATCGTAGTTGAGGTTGGGGCCGAGCCAGCGTTCGACTTCGGTGACAGCTCATTTCCTTGCGGGTTGCGTAGTCGGCGACCTGGTCGCGGTCGATCTTGCCGAGCGAGAAGTAGCGCGATTCGGGATGCGCGAAGTAGAGGCCGCTGACGCTGGAGCCGGGCCACATGGCGAAGGACTCGGTGATCTTCATGCCGGTGTTGGCTTCGACGTCGAGCAGCTGCCAGATGGTGCCCTTCTCGGTGTGGTCGGGGCAGGCGGGATAGCCGGGGGCGGGGCGGATGCCGCGATACTTTTCCTGGATGAGTTCGGCGGGGGTGAAGGTTTCCGCGCGGCCGTAGCCCCACTCGTCGCGCACGCGCTTGTGGAGGCACTCGGCGAAGGCTTCGGCGAGGCGGTCGGCGATGGCCTCGGCCATGATGGCGTTGTAGTCGTCGTTGGCGGCGCGGAAGCTGTCGCAGAGTTCCTTGAGGCCGATGCCGCTGGTGACGGCGAAGGCGCCGATGTGGTCGGGCAGGCCGGTTTCTTTGGGAGCGATGAAGTCGGCGAGCGAGCGGCAGGGTTCGCTGCCTTCGCGGTTGGCTTGCTGGCGGAGGAAGTGGAAGCGCTCGCGATGTTCGGTGCGGGTTTCGTCGGTGTAGAGTTCGACGTCGTCGCCGATGGCGTTGGCCGGGAAGAGGCCGTAGACGCCGCGCGCGGTGATGAGATTCTTCCGCGATGATGCGATCGAGGAGCGTGTTGGCGTCGGCGAAGATCTTGCGGGCTTCGCTTCCCTGCTCTTCGTGGTCGAGGATGCGCGGGTAGATGCCCTTCATGCCCCAGGTGTGGAAGAAGGGCGACCAGTCGATGTACTCGCGCAGGGTGGCGAGTGGGAAGTTGTCGAGGACGTGCACGCCGAGTGTTGCGGGGGTGGGGAGGTCTTCGGCGCGCCACTCGATGGGCGTGCGGCGCTCGCGGGCGGCTTCGATGGAGACGAGCGGCTGGCGCGGTGCGGCGTGGGCTTGCGGAGCGCTTCGTACTCGGCGCGATGCTTGGCGACGAAGTCGTCTTTGCCGTCGTCGCTGAGCAGGCTGGTGGTGACGGGGACGGCGCGGCTGGCGTCGAGGACGTGGACGACGGGCTGGCTGTAGTGCGGCGCGATCTTGACGGCGGTGTGCGCGCGGCTGGTGGTGGCGCCGCCGATGAGCAGCGGCAGCTTGAAGCCCTGGCGCTCCATCTCTTTCGCGACGTGCACCATCTCGTCGAGCGACGGCGTGATGAGGCCGCTGAGGCCGATGATGTCGGCCTTCTCGGCGCGGGCGCGTTCGAGGATTTTTTCGCAGGAGACCATCACGCCCATGTCGATGACCTCGTAGTTGTTGCAGGCGAGCACGACGCCGACGATGTTCTTGCCGATGTCGTGGACGTCGCCTTTGACGGTGGCGAGGATGATCTTGCCCTGCGCCTTGACGATCTGGCCGGAGGCTTCGAGCGCGGCCTTCTCGGCTTCCATGAAGGGCGTGAGATGGGCGACGGCTTTCTTCATCACGCGCGCGGATTTGACGACCTGCGGCAGAAACATTTTGCCTGCGCCGAAGAGGTCGCCGACCACGCTCATGCCGTCCATCAGCGGGCCTTCGATGACCAGCAGCGGGCGGCCGAGCTTGACGCGCGCTTCTTCGGTGTCGATCTCGATGTAGGTGTCGATGCCCTTGACCAGCGCGTGCGAGAGGCGTTCTTCGACGGTGCCGTTGCGCCACTCTTCGGCTCTTCTTTTCGCTGACGGCGGTGTCGGTGCCCTTGAGGGTTTCGCCGTAGTCGACGAGGCGCTCGGTGGCGTCGGGGCGGCGATTGAGCAGGACGTCTTCGACCAGGACTTTAAGTTCCGGCTCGATCTCTTCGTAGACTTCGAGCATGCCGGCGTTGACGATGCCCATGTCCATGCCGGCGGCGATGGCGTGATAGAGGAAGGCCGAGTGCATGGCCTCGCGGACCTTGTTGTTGCCGCGAAAGCTGAAGGAGATGTTGGAGACGCCGCCGGAGACCTTCGCGTGCGGCAGGTTGGCCTTGATCCAGCGCGTGGCGTTGATGAAGTCGACGGCGTAGTTGTTGTGCTCCTCCATGCCGGTGGCGACGGTGAGGATGTTGGGGTCGAAGATGATGTCTTCGGGCGGGAAGCCGACTTCGTCGACCAGCATGCGGTAGGCGCGTTCGCAGATGCGAATCTTCTCGTCGTAGGTGGCGGCCTGGCCCTGTTCGTCGAAGGCCATGACGACGACGGCGGCGCCGTACTTCAGAACGGTTGCGGCGTTCTGGCGGAACTTCTCTTCGCCTTCTTTGAGCGAGATGGAGTTGACGATTCCCTTGCCCTGCAGGCACTTCAGGCCAGCCTCGATGACCTCCCACTTGGAGGAGTCGACCATGAAGGGGACCTTGGCGACCTCGGGCTCGCTGGCCAGCAGTTGCAGATAGCGCGTCATGGCGGCGACGCCGTCGATCATGCCCTCGTCCATGCAGATGTCGATGACGTTGGCGCCGTTTTCGACCTGCTGGCGCGCGACGCTGACGGCCTCTTCGAACTTGCCTTCCTTGACGAGCTGGGCGAACTTCGGCGAGCCGGCGACGTTGGTGCGCTCGCCGATCATGATGTAGACGCCGGGCTGCTGCGTGAAGGGCTGCGAGCCGGAGAGGCGCAGCGGCTTCGGCTGCGTGCTCACGCTCAAGCTGCCACCTCGCGATCTGCGCTGCGCGAGTTCGCGCGGATGCATGCCGTCGAGCGCCTTGGCGATGGCGGCGATGTGCTCGGGCGTGTTGCCGCAGCAGCCGCCGGCGATGTTGATGAGGCCGCCGCGTGCGAAGTCGCCGAGGGAGCGCGCCATGTCGGCGGGGCCGAGATCGAAGCCGGTCTCGCGAGAGCGGGTTGGGCAGGCCGGCGTTGGGGTAGCAGGAGATGGCGACGTCGGCCTTCTCGGAGAGCTCGCTGAGGAAGGGATACATGAGGTCGGGGCCGAGCGAGCAGTTGAGGCCGACGGAGAGCGGCTTGACGTGCTTCACTGCGTTCCAGAAGGCTTCGGTGGTCTGCGCGGAGATCAGGGTTTCGCCGCCGCGGCCGACGGCGGCGGAGATCATCACGGGCAGCTCTTTGCCGGCGGCTGCGAGGCCGTCCTGATCGAAGACCTCGCGGATGGCGACGAGCGCGGCCTTGGCGTTGAGCGAGTCGAAGATGGTCTCGACCAGCAGCAGGTCGACGCCGCCGGCGATGAGCGCGCGGACCTGCTGCGCGTAGGCGGTCTTCACCTGGTCGAAGGTGACGACGCGGAAGCCGGCATCGTCGGCGTCGGGCGAGTTGGAGAGCGAGACGGTGAGCGGGCCGATGGCGCCGGCGACGAAGCGCTGGCGGCCGGTCGTCGTTGGCGACGCGGTCGGCCCACTCGCGGCACTGCTGCGCGGAGTGTCGTTGATCTCCCAGGCGAGATCGTTGAGCGACGGGTCGTCGATGATCTTCTGGTAGAACTCGGGGTCTTTGCGGCCGCCGTGCTCGCGCGGATCGTCGACGAAGAACTCGCTCTGCGTGATGCTGGTGGCGCCGAAGGTGTTGGTCTCGATGATGTCGGCGCCGGCCTCGAGAAAGCGGCGATGGATGTCGCCGATCATCTTCGGCTGGGTGAGCGAGAAGAGGTCGCCGTTGTTGAGCAGGTCCTTGGTGGAGTTCTTGAAGCGCTCGCCGCGAATGTCGGCTTCCGTCATGCCGTAGGTGCGGATGGTGGTGCCCATGGCGCCGTCGATGATGGCGATGCGGTCTTCGAGGATCGCTTCCAGGGGGTGCTGGTGAGAGGTCTTGTCATGTCTACTCCGTCATGTCCTTCGGCGCGGGGACTCGGCGCCTGATCGCAAGACGGCGAGCCGTTATGGCTCGCCGCGTATGTTGAATCCAAAACTTTAAGTTCTACGCGAGCACTTCAAGCTCTTCTTTAGCTGAATCGCGGAAGACCCGTTGCGACTGGCACCAACAGGTCTTCCTTGCGCATGACCATGGTGGTGGCGTTGAGGCTGGCGAGTTCGAAGCCGTGGCCGTGGGTGATGGCGTCGGTGGGGCAGGCTTCCACGCAGTAGCCGCAGAAGATGCAGCGGTTGTAGTCGATGTTGTAGACCTTGGCGTAGCGGTCGGCCGAGGAGATGCGGGTCTCGCTGGTGTTGTCGGCGGCCTCGATGTAGATGCAGTTGGCGGGGCAGGCGGCGGCGCAGAGGAAGCAGGCGACGCACTTCTCCAGGCCGTTTTCATCGCGCTGCAGCTGGTGCTTGCCGCGGAAGCGCTCCTGCAAACTGCGCGCCGCGCATGGGGCCTTTGCCGTCCGGATAGTTCTCGACCTGGGTTGGCTGGAAGCCTTCCCGCAGCGTGATGCTCATTCCCTTGGCGATGGCGGCGACATTGCGAATGATCGACATAGACTCGCTCCAGTATACGTCTGTTTCGAAAAGCTATATACGACTCCGCCCGGGGGAGTTACCCTTTGGAGCATGAAGATCTCGACTGCTGTTGCCCTATTTCTCGCCCTTTGCGTCCCCTCGCCTGCTGCGCGCCCAGACCGACGCGATGCCGCCGGAGACGAAGGCTCCTGCGCCGATGGAGGCCATGAAGCCACCGGTGCCGCCGTCGAAGAGCGTGAATCTCAGCTTCGAAGGCAAGACAGTGACGCTGTCGCTGACCGACCTGGTGAACATGCCGAACCAGGTGACGGTGCACGTGCACAATGCGCATCGGGGCGGGATTGAGGAGACCTACAGCGGTCCGCTGCTCTCGGACGTGCTGGCGAAGATTGGCCTGACGGCTACGCGCGAGAACCAGTCGCTGATCCTGCACAGCGTGATCGTAGCGACGGGGACCGATCACTACTACGTGCTGTACTCCGGTGGCGAGGTAGAGTACTCGACCGGCAAGGTGATCGTTGCCGTGATGAAGACTGGCCTGCCCGACACGAGGGCGGCCTGATCCAGCTGATCAACACGGACGATGCGAAGCCGGCGCGCTGGGTGCATGGGCTGATGGGGCTCTCGGTGATGACGCTGGCGCAGAACTAACTTCGGGTACGGGAGCTGGCATGAGGAGACTTGCAGCGGTCGGGGCTTGCTTCGGGTGTGTGCTCGCGTTGAGTGGGTGCTCGCACTCTTCAAGGCAGTTGCAGGCGCTCTCGGCGGTGGGAGCGATCCAGCAGGATGCTCCGGTAAAGGCGCGCATGGAAATGCAGATCGCGGCGCCACCAGCGAAGGTGTGGGATCTGCTGGTGGATGCACCCAACTGGCCCAGCTGGTGTCCACAAATTGAGAGCGTTAAGGCGCCGGGCGAGTTGACGATTGGCACGCAGTTCGTCTGGAAGTCTGGCGGAACGACCATCCATTCGGAGGTGCATCTGCTGGAGCCGGACCGGCGCCTTAGCTGGACGGGAATCGCTTATCCTGCCCGCGCGATTCACGTGTGGGAGCTGAAAGCTACGCCGGATGGTGGAACGCTGGTGACGGTGAAGGAGTCGATGACCGGGCCGCTGATGACGTGGCTCTACCCGTCGGAGAAGCTGGCGGCGTCGGAGACGAGCTGGCTCATTGCGCTCAAGCAGGCTGCAGAAAAGAAGCCCTAGCGATAGGGATTGAGGCTAGCGCAGCGCTTCCTTCATCACGCCATAACGGCTGAGCGCGTCGACCAGGCTACCGACCAGGTCATGATCCGTGGGTAGCGTGCGGGCCTGCATGGTCGGACCCTCGCCGAGTGGAAGGTTGGCTTGCTCGACCGTGTCGCGCAGCTGGCGAGCGAGCGCGAGATCGAAGCCCTCGCTGACCCACACGGTGTTGTCTTTCAGCGTGAGAAGGACGTCGCCCTCGTTCGTCGAGTAGACGCGTTCGGTGGCTTCGACTCCGTCGCTCTCGTCGGCCTCGCGGCGCTTCAGGCCGTCGTACTGGCGGGGCATCTCCTGCTCGAAGACCTCGAAGAAGCTGCGCGCGGAGTCCTTGTTCTTCCACTGCGAGCTGTAGAGAAGTGCGAGCGATGCGGTGGTGTCCTTCTGTGCGGCGGTCGCGTCTCTTGCGCTGCGCGGCGTAGTAGATGCCGCCGGCCCACTCCGGAGCAAGCGCCTGGGCCAGGGGCTCGCCGCCGAAGAGCTCGGCGGTCATGCGCACGTCGAGCTCGCCCATCACGCCGACGTCATAGGGCACGTAGCCGGCGTCCTTGAGCAGCGGATGGATGTCCGGCAGCTTCAGCAGCGGGACGGGCTGGTCGCGCAGATAGGCGTCGGGGTTCAGGATCTGGAAGCTGGTGCTGGGTGGAGCGTCGAGCACGCCGGCAAAGGCGCGATCGACGCCCTTCTTGATCAGGATGGTCTGCTCAAAAGCGAGACCGGCGGTGTAGGGGAACAGCAGCGACTCCTGCAGCACGAGCGGCGCGCGCGCCAGCACGGGCGAGTCGGACATGTCGCCGGCATTGGACTCGAGCTGCTGGGCGAGCTGCGGTGCGTCCTTGAGGGTCTTGTCCGGGTGACCGGCGTCGGCGAGCATGTAGTCGGCGAAGCTGACCATGGCCTGGCCTTCGAGCACGGCCTCGCGGGCGGTGTCGGTGTCGTCGTTGGCGATGTGCTGGTTGTCCTGCTTGACGTTTTTGGCGATGCCCTCGATCTCCTGGCTGCCCCACTTGTCGAGGCCGACCTTCTGGTCCTGCAGAGCGTGGGTCAGCTCGTGCGCCATCACCGGCTTCTGCTCGTCGATGGGCACCCAGTCGAGCAGGTTCATCTGCTTGGTCTTGTCGTCGTAGAAGCCGGCAATCTGCTCGGTGAGCAGGCTGAGGAGGAAGGGGCGCATCTTGAAGTCCTGGTCGAGCAGGCCGAACTTCTTGAGCACCAGCTCGCTGCGCTCCATGCGCTTGGCGCCCTTGTCCTGGTCGAACTTCTTGCGCAGCTCCGTGTTGACGGCGCTCGCGGGAGATGAAGCTTGCACTTCACAGGCGGACTTGATCGGCAGGTGCGTGTCCTTGCTGACGAAGTGCAGGATCTGGTCCTCGGCGTTGAGCAGCGTCTTCTCCTGCTGCGGGCGTGAGGACGGTGTCGGCGGTGACCGTCGAGCTGCCGGACGTCGAGGACAGGGGGCGTGACCTTGCCGGCTCCTGCGTTCGCCTGTGCTTGCGCGATACTCGCGCCGAATCCCACCACTGCACGAAACCCACCAACACTACATGCTGCCAATACTCTCTGCCAGGTCAAACCGCCTCCAGATTACGCAATCACTGCTCACACTTAGTGTACGCAGAGGATGCGTTGATCCTGCGGAACCCCGGAAGTGCCTGAGAGCATCCTGCGCGGCGCATCGAGCATCCAAGAGGAGCGTCCGGGATATCCTTGAATGATAGAGGAGCCTAGAAGGAATTGATGCCAAATTCTGACCCGAATGAGCTGACTGTCGCTGCTGCGACGGCGCGGGGTATTCGCCGGTCACTGACCGCGCCTTTCTGCGCATCACCGGGTCGGATGCCACGCGCTGGCTGAATGGGATGGTCAGCAACTCGATCCAGGCGCTTGCAGCCGGGCGAGGGCAACTACAACTTCCTGCTCAACGCGCAGGGACGCATCCAGGGCGATGCGACGGTGTATCGCGAGACGAGGCGACGCCGTAGCCGAGTTTCTGCTGGAAACGGACGAGCGCGCAGCTGGAGACGATCCAGCAGCATCTCGACCACTTCATCATCATGGACGACGTCGAACTCACGCCCGTCGAAGGCCTATCCGGGGTTCTCGTCGCAGGCCCGGAGGCCCTCTCCGCCGTTGCGGCACTCGGCACGGCCAATCACCGGGCTGCCCCCTGTTCCCCCGGCGCACAGCTCCGCCGTCGCAGACCGTCATGCTGAAACAAACGGTTTACGCACGGCGCGCCCGTGTTGCTGATCCAGGCCTTGAGCCCGCTGGTTCCGCGTTTTGAGATCTGGTCCGACCCGTCCACCATCGCCAGCATCCTGGCCGAACTCAGTGACAGCCATGCCCGTCCCGTCTCCGCGAGCCGAACTCGAGTGGCTTCGCATCCTCGAAGCTCGACCGATGTACGGCGTCGACATTCGCGATCGAGACCTGCCGCAGGAGACCGCGCAGGCCCATGCGCTGCACTTCGCCAAGGGCTGCTATCTGGGACAGGAGATCGTCGAGCGCATACGGTCGCGCGGGCAGGTGCATCGCCGGTTCATGGCCTTCCGGCTGGCGGGCGAGCTGCCGGCAACGCTTCCTGCGCCGCTTGAGGCCGGGGGCAAGCCGGCTGGTGAGCTGACCAGCGCGGCGCTGGTTCCGCTGGCTGAGGGGCCGGTGCTGCTGGCCCTGGGATATGTTCGGCAGGAGGCGGTCGACGCCAAACTGGAACTCACGTATCCGGGCGGCGTGGCGGTTCCGCAGCGTGATCCTCTTGCCGGCGGGTTAGCATCAAAAGAGGCTAGAGCGAGACAATAGAGAGCTGGGAAGACCATGGCAGATATCAAAGAGTTCGTCGTCAACGATCGTCGCAAGTTCACCGCGGAGGGCGATATTCGCCCCGATGCGCCACCTTCGGAGCCGAAGCCGCCCCGGCCGGAGACGCTGCAGCGTCCTGAAGACGGCGATTCCGCGCGACTGGTAGAGCATAAGGGACCGCAGGCAGTTCCGGCGCCCCGGGCGGAAAACGCCTCGAGTGTGAGCGCAGAGCATGCGGAGAGCGAGGACGAGCTGCTTCCGCCGGCGCCCACGGCCGAGCAGGCAGAGCAGGCCAAGCGTGCCTTTGACGCTACCGTCGATCGCCTCGACACCGCGATTCGCGCCACCAATCCGGGCATGGAGCGCGCTCCGGAGATTACCTTCGAGCGCGTCATTCAGTCGCTCTATATGCAGGCGCATGATGCAGCTCGGCGGCGCCGCTGCGCCGGACCAGCAGCCGCAGGTGGATATCCTCGGCGCGCGGCAGACCATCGACATGCTGGGGGTTCTCGCCGACCAAGACCAAGGCAATCGCAGCGAAGCCGAGAGCAAGCTGCTGGATACGGCGCTGTTTGAGCTGCGGCATGGGCTTCCTGGAAGTGACGCAGGCGCTCTCGCGGCAGGCGGCCAGCGCGGCAGCCGGGCGCAGGCGATGCCTCCGCCGCCGGGCGGCCCGAGCATCGTGCGCTAGGCCACAGTAAGCCGACGCATGGAAGCGACCCTCACCTTTCTCGGAAGCGGAACCTCGATGGCGGTTCCGACGCTGGGCTGCGCCTGCGCGGTCTGCACCTCGGCGTATGAGCCGGGGTCGCCGAACCGGCGCACGCGGCCGTCGGTGCTGATCGCTATGGCGGGCACAACGTTGTCATCGACACCGGGCAGGACTTCCACGTGCAGGCGGTGCGCGAGAATCTGCGGTCGGTCGACGCCGTGCTCTACACCCATGGCCACGCCGACCACGTGCTCGGCATGGACGACCTTCGACCGCTCAGCTTTGCGCATCCTGACGGGCCTTCCGCTCTACGCCGACGACGCGACCGCCGACGTGATCGAGCGCATCTTCGAGTACACCTTCCGCAAGACCGATCGCTATCCCACCAGCGCGCGCGTTACGCTGCATCGCATTCCAGCCGAGGCTGGCGTTGAGATTCCGCTCTTTGGCGCGACGTTTGTGCGCGTGCCCGTCACGCATGGGCGCGAAACGATCGCCGGCTACCGCTTCGGCGACGCAGCCTATCTCACCGACATGAGCGACATTCCGGAGGAGAGCTATGCGCTGCTGAAGGACCTCGACATTCTGGTGCTCGACGCGCTGCGCCACGAGCCGCATCCGAGTCACTCGCACCTGGCGAAGTCGGTCGAGCTGGTGGAGAGGATTGCGCCGAAGCGGGCCTTCTTCACGCACATCAGCCACGGCCTCGATCACGAGAAGCACCAACGCGTCGTTGCCAGATCACATACGCCTGGCGCACGATGGGCTTAAACTTACGTTCAATATCTCTCGTGCACAACACTCGGAAGACATCTCCTGATGCAGATCGCTCGCTCACTCGCTGAACTCGGCTAGCACTCGGCCCCTCGGTTGTCACCATTGGCAACTTCGATGGAGTGCACTGCGGGCATCGCATGGTGATTGCCTCGGTGCTGGAGCGCGCGCGCGCTACTGAATGCGAGCGCGATTGCGGTCACCTTCGATCCGCATCCCGCGCACGTGCTGCATACGGCTTCACGGCTGCCGCTGATCACGCCGCTCGACGAGAAGCTGCGGCTGCTCGCCGAGACCGGGCTCGACCAGGTGCTGGTACTTCCCTTCACCGACGAGCTGCGCCACTGGACGGCGCGGCACTTTGCCGAGCGCGTGCTGCGCGATGCGCTGCACGCCGTCGAGGTCCATGAGGGCGAGACGTTTCGCTTCGGCTACCAGGCCGAGGCCGACATCGCCGGGCTGTCGGAACTGGGGCGCGAGCTGGGCTTCGGCGTGCGAGGCGTATGTGCCCTGCATCGCGCGCGGCGCGGCCATCTCATCCAGCCGCATTCGCGCGCTCATTGCGGCGGGCAACCTGCACGAGGCGCGCGCGCTGCTGGGGCGCTCGTTTTCGCGATCCGCAGCACACCGGCGCCGGGACGCGGCTACGGCACGCGCTACGCGGTGCCGACGATCAACCTTGCGCCGTATCCGGAGCTGCTGCCTGCGCATGGTGTCTACGTCACGACGCTGCGCATCGGGGATGAGCGGGTCTTTCGCGGCGTCACCAATGTGGGCAATCGGCCGACGTTTGGCGCAGACTCCTTTGCCGTCGAGTCGCATCTGCTGGACTTTGAGCCGGTCGACCTGGACGAGACGACGCCGCTGGAGCTGACGTTCCTGCGGCGGCTGCGCGACGGAGCGTCGCTTTGAATCACACCGAGGCGTCTGCGCGACCAGATCGGGCGCGACGTGCGGCAGGCGCTGCGCTTCTTCGCGCTGTCGGATGCGCTCAACGTTCATCGCAACGCGCTCACGTCATAACCGCGCGGCTGCGCTAGCCTGTCGGCGGATTTTGCATGGATGGCGGCTTCTTCTTAGCCGGAGCCGGCTTTGGCCGCGGCATTGCGTTCACGGCTGGCGCTGACGGTGGTGGCAGCACGTACGATCGGTGCAGGCTGCTGTTGGCTCGCGGGTGCGCGCATCGCTCGGGAGCCGCAACTCGCCGGGTTCAAGAACTGCCGGCTCAGGCGCTTTCGCTGGCTGCTGATCTGGACCTGTCATCCGTATCGGGGGCAGGAGCGGTGGCGTCATGGCTCTCCGCTGTGTCCAGGTCGGCAGGGACCTCGATCTGTTTCTTCGGCGCGTTCGGCTGGGAGAACGCCTCGTTGGGCTTGTTGGCCAGCGCGACCTTCATGAAGTCCATCCAGATGGGCAGCGCGGCCCGCGCGCCCGTCTCCTTCTCGCCCAGCGACTGCCGGTTGTCAAAGCCGACCCACGTTCCGCAGGTGACCGACGGCGAGAAGCCGACAAACCACGCGTCCGTGTAGTTGTTCGTCGTGCCGGTCTTGCCGCCGAGGGCATGATTCATCTGCGCTGCGGCCGCCGGCCGGTTCCATGTTGCACGACGGCCTGCAGCAGCACCATCATCTCGCGCGCGATGTTCACCGGGATCGCCTCGCTGACCTGGGTGCGCGGCTGCTGCAGGGGTTGGCCATCGGCCTGCATCACGCGGCGGATGTAGTGCGGCGCGATGCGGATGCCGTCGTTGGGAAAGACGCTGTAGGCGCCCACCTGCTCGGCCAGCGTGAGGTCAGCCGCGCCGATAGCGACGGGCAGAAACGCCGGGATGTCGCTGGTGACGCCAAAGCGGTGCGCGACGTCGATCACCTTCTTGATGCCGACCTTGTCGGCCAGCCGCAGCGCGGGAATGTTGCGCGACTCGGCAAAGGCGTCGACCAGCGTCATGGAGCCGAGATAGTCCGCCTCGTAGTCGTGTGGCGTGTAGGGTCCGCCCGGCGGTGAAGAACGTTGTCGGCGCGTCGAGCACCGTGTCGTACGGCTTCATTCCCGCTTCCATCGCGGCGGTGTAGACGTAGGGCTTGAAGGAGGAGCCGACCTGGCGCTCGGCCTGCGTGGCGCGGTTGAACTGCGAGAGTCTCGAAGTCGCGCCCGCCCACCATGGCGAGCACCTCGCCATCGGCGTTGTTGACCGCCATCAGCGCCGCCTGCGCGCCGCTGTCCTGCTCCAGGATGACGTGTGGCGTCGCCGGTCTCGGCGCCGCTCACCACCTTCACGTAGACAATGTCGCCCACCTGCGCGAGCTCGGTGCCCTTGACGATCTGCGTCCATGCCCAGTCCGCCGGCACCATCGTCGCGTTCAGCTTGCCGAGCTTGACGGTGATGCGCGCCGGTGAGGCACTGGTCACCAGCGCAGTGAAAGTACGCAGTTGTCGGTCAACGTCTGCGACCAGTCGGGATGCTTGTAGTCGTCGAGCGTCGACCCCTTCGCGAAGCACATTTTCGAGATGTCCCTTCCAGCCATGCCGGCGCTCATAGGTGGCCGTGCCGTCGAGCACGGCCTGGTTGGCCGCGCGCTGCAGGTCGAGATCGAGCGTCGTGTAGACGCGCAGGCCCGCGCCATGCACCTCGTCGACGCCATACTCGCTCTCCAGCTGCCGCCGCACCTCCTCCACAAAGTACGGCGCCTCGTTGTTGGGCGGCGACTCCAGGTGCAGCCCCAGCGGCGCTGCCTTGGCGGCATCGGCCTGCTGCTGCGTGATCTTGTGGTCGTTCAGCATCTCCTGGATGACCAGGTTGCGGCGCTTCAGCGCGCGCTCGGGATAGCGCACCGGCGAGTAATACTGCGGGCCCTTGGGCAGCGCCGCCAGCAGGCGGCCTCGGGCAGCGTCAGGTCGCGCGCATGCTTGCTGAAGTAATACTCCGAGCCCGCCTCAAACCCGTAGGTCCCACTGCCGAGATAGATCTGGTTGGCATAGAGCGTGAAGATCTGCTGCTTGGTGAAGCGGCGCTCGATCTCCAGCGCCAGGAAGATCTCCTGCAGCTTGCGGCCGTAGGTCTTCTCCGAGGAGAGAAAGAGATTTCGCGCCAGCTGCATGGTCAGCGTGGACGCGCCCTGCACCTTGCCGTGGGTATGCACATCCTCATAGGCAGCTTCCACCACGCGCACCAGGTTGATGCCGCCATTGTGCTCGAAGTCCTTATCCTCGATCGAGAAGATCGCCTCCGCGCAGCATGGGCGGAAACTCCGAGTACGGGACCACGATGCGGCGCTCCTGCGCGAAGGAGCCGAAGATCTGCCCGTGGATGTCGTAGAGCTCGGTGGTGGTGCTGGGGCGGTAGCGTTCCAGCTCCGTCATCTGCGGCAGGTTGATGGAGTAGACCAGGATCAGCCCCAGCATCACGCCAAAGACCGCCGAGGCGGCCAGCAGGGCGAGCAGCGCGGCGCGGGCCGCGAGCTTGCGGTTGCGGATGTCGGGGTCGCGGAAGGGAAAGCGGCGCACGGCGCGCCACAGCAGCGACCGCCTGCTGCGGAGATGTCCCTGTCGTGTGAGCTCAGTGGAGTGGGCACGGCAAAACCAACCTTACCATGCGGCTCGCTGGGATCAGGGTTACGGGGATCAGGCGGCCTTGGCCTTCAGCATGTCCAGCGCCTTGTTGAGCTGGTCGTCGGTGGGCGGAGGCGTCTTCTTGGGCTTGACCGGCTTGGCGTGCCGGTGCGTCGGGCGTCGTCGGCGTGGCCGTCGTCGCCGAATCATCGTCCTCAGCAGGTCGTTGTTCGAGGCGACGATCGTTCCCGGCGTCACGGCATCGTCCTCAAACTGCTTGCCCGAGGGCGACGCGTACTTGGCGATCGACAGGATGATCGCTCCGCCGTCCGGCAGGTCGAAGGTCTTCTGCATCGAGCCTTCGCCGAAGGTCTTCTCGCCGACCAGCTGCGCGCGGCCGTCGTCCTGCAGCGCGCCGGCAACCAGCTCCGCCGGGCCTGACGTTCCGTGGTTCACCAGCACCACCAGCGGCGCGGTCGTATTGATCGCCTTCGCAGGGATCGGCCGTAAAGATCTGCTTGGGGTACTTCTGGCCTTCGAGCGTGGCAATCGTTCCCGTGTTCACGAAGAAGTTGGTCAGGCGCACGGCCTCGGTCATGTCGCCTGCGGCAGACATCGCGCAGGTCCAGCAGAATCTTCTTGTTGCCGTCCTTGTTCATGTCCTTCAGCCAGGTCTCGACCTGCTGCACATGCTCGTGGTCGAGGATGATGGGCTTCAGGTACAGGATCG
Organism: uncultured Acidobacteriaceae bacterium; assembly: GCA_963821165.1. Classification (GTDB taxonomy): domain Bacteria; phylum Acidobacteriota; class Terriglobia; order Terriglobales; family Acidobacteriaceae; genus Granulicella. The sequence continues at coordinate 3,006,902 of CAWGCQ010000003.1, read as the reverse complement.
GACGTCCCGTCGTACAGCGTCTCCGTCACCGGCGGTTCGACGACGACCACGCGGTTGAGCGTCATCTTCTGCGGCTTGGCGCTGTGCGGGTCCGATGACAGCGATCTGCAACTGGCTGCCCGGCGCGCCTTCCAGCAGCAGCTGGATCATGGCCAGCGAAAGATTGCGGGTGTCCTCCACTGCCGATGGCCTCAATGATGTCGCCATCGACCAGCCCCGCCTTGTCAGCCGGCGAGCCCGGAACCACGGAGACCACGGTCGCATAGCCGTAGCGCTTGGAGACGTTGATGCCCACCTGCGCCTTGCCGCCGTGGTCTTCCTTGTAGGCCTTGTAGTCGGCCGGCGTCAGGTAGCTGGAGTCGGCATCGAGAGACTCGAGCAGGCCGCGCAGCGCGCCGTTGGTCACCTTGGGGATGTTCGGGACCTCGACGTAGTCGGACTGAATGTGCTGCAGCACTTCGCCATAGACGTTGATCTGGTTGTAGGCGTCCTGCGGCGCCGGATCGCCGGCCGCGGCCACGCTGTGCGTGTTGACGCCGACAAAGATGCAAAGAATAAGGGCTACCGAGACGGCGAGCAGTGCAGATCTTGAGGCTCTTGGGCATAGTGCGGTGACGGACTCCGGAATCGGTTTTGAACATCAGCAGCGAGCGTGCTGTGCGTTTAGACGCAGCTCGCTAGCGGAATGATACTCTCAACTGCAGAAGTTGCGATCCGGTCCGCGGCACTGGCGCAGCAGACGAATGGTGGCGGTGAGTGGAATCGAACCACTGACCTACGGGTTATGAGTCCGTCGCTCTAACCATCTGAGCTACACCGCCGGGTGGGAGACTGCATCCAGCGGCCACAAAAACCCGGCCGCGACGACAGCCGCTCTTCCATCATAAGTTTCGCCACTTCGCAGGTCAAACGTGCTCAACGGCTTTCCAACTCGAACCCATCGCCTGAGCCGGCCATGGTCCCGATTCCCTGCTCCTGGGCATGCGCTTTGGCTGCCTCGCCAGCCCGCTTGCGCGTGCGTCGGCGCTCGTCCTGGCTCCCGGATTGCAGCGCGTCCGGCGGCGGCTGGACGTGCTATCTTCCCGGGATCCTCCGCTTTCTGGATGGTCATCGCGATCATCCTTGGGGTAATCCTGACTGGCGGTCATTGTCGTGGCCGTGAAGAGTCTACTCGAAAGAACAAAGAAAACGACGAGAAAGTTGGCTCATGAGCAGCACGCATCCCCGGATCATTGGCGTCATTCCCGCACGCCTCGCCTCCACACGACTTCCCCGCAAAGTTCTCCGCGACATGGCCGGCGAACCCATGCTGGCCTGGGTCTATCGCGCCGCAAAGGCCTGCCCGCAGCTCGACGAGGTCATCGTCGCCACCGACTCGGCCGAGGTGCCAGCAGCTCTGCGACGCAGCGCGGCTGGCGCTGTCTCATGACCTCGCCCGACCTGCCCAGCGGCACCGACCGCCTCTACGCCGTCTCCCGCGTCGTCGATGCCGACATCTACGTCAACATCCAGGGCGACGAGCCGCTGCTGCTGCCCGACCACATCACCGCGATCCTCGCGCTGTTCACCTCGCCGCACGTCGACGTGACCACCCCCAAGGTTCGCTGCACGCCGGAAGACATCGCCAATCCCAATGCGGTCAAGGTAGTGACCGCGCTCGACGGCCGCGCGCTCTACTTCTCGCGCTCCACGATTCCCTTCGACCGCGATGGCCAGGGCAATGCAACCTACTGGAAGCACCTCGGGCTCTACGCCTACCGCCGCGCGGCGCTGGAGCGCTTTGCCGCGCTGCCGCCGAGCGAGCTCGAACTCTCCGAGCGCCTGGAGCAGCTGCGGCTGCTGGAGAACGGCATCTCGATCTACGTGGCCGAGACCGCGCACGACACCATCGGCGTCGACACCGAAGATGACCTGCGGCGCGTGGAAGCAATCCTGCTCAAGCGCGGCGATGCCAAAGCAGTAAGCGCTAGATCGTCTTGAGGCTGAGCGTCAGACCGTCGCGGCCGTCGTCTGCGCGCTCACATCCTTCGAGCGACCGCACGATCCAGCTGGCTCCCGCTGCGCGCAGCTCCGTCCTCGCTGTGCGTCCCCAGCACGCCCAGCACGCGGCAGCCCGCAGCGATGCCCGCGCCAACGCCGCTCGGCGCATCCTCCACCACCAGGCACTCCGCTGCGGTGCGACTGAATCAGCTCCGCGCCGCGGCGATACGGCTCCGGGTCCGGCTTGCCGCGCTCCACCATGTCGCCGCTGATCATCCGCTCCGGCACCGGCAGCTCCGCCGCCTTCAACCGTCCCAGCAGCAGCCGGTCGGTCGCCGAGGTCACAATCGCCCAGCGCTCCGGCGGCAGGCTCTCCAGCAGCGCCCGCGCACCCGGCAGCACCTTCAGATCGGCGACGTCGTCCATCTCCATGTCCTCGATCAACCGCAGCCCTTCGTGCCGCATCGAGGTCCGGCTTCAGCATGGCGATCAATATCCATCGCGCGCGATCCCATGCGGCAACCTGGAAGGCGTCCGGCGTTGGGCACGCCATAGTGCTCCGCCCACCGCCGCCAGCAGCGGTTCACGCTGCCAATCGAGCTGACCAGCACGCCGTCCATGTCGAAGAGAATTCCTGCGGCCTCAACCGTCACCAGCCCGCTCACGCCGCGTCCCCGCGCAGCACAAACGCTCTGCGCGGCCTCGAGCACCTGCTGCACGCTCTCCGTGCTGCAGCTCTCGCAGTACACGCGCAGCAGCGGCTCGGTCCCACTCGCACGCAGCAGCAGCCACGTCTCCGCGGCGTTGGGCTTGCCTGCGCAAGCCGGGTTCTCGAGGAAGAACTTGATGCCGTCGAGCGTCTCCACACGCAGCACCTTCATTCCGGCAATCTCGCTCACGCCCGCCCTCGCGCGCCGAATCGCCGACTGCTTCAGCTCCTCGCTGATATGCATATCGATGCGCCCATACTGGTGCTCGCCATACTCCTGCCTGCAGCGCCGCCACCAGCTCGCCCAGCGTCTTGTGCTCGTCGGCCATCACGTTCGCCAGCAGCAGGCTGTTCAGCAGCCCATCGCGCTCCGGCAGATGCCGGCTGATGCCGATGCCGCCCGACTCCTCGCCGCCAATCAGAATCTCGCGCTCCAGCATCAGGTCGACCACGTACTTGAAGCCGATGCCGTGCTCATCAGCTTGCGCCCATGCTTCGCCGCAATGCGGTCGAGCATCTTCGTCGTGTTGAACGCGCGCGTCACATCGCCCGGCCACTGCTTGCGCTTCAGCAGCCACTGCAGCAGCACCGCGAAGATCTTGTGCGCATCGACCACATTGCCATGCTCATCCACCGCGCCGATGCGGTCCGCATCGCCATCGGTGATCAGGCCCGCATCGCACTGCTCGGCGACCACAGCCTTCTGCGTCGCTGCAATATGCGGCAGAATCGGCTCAGGATTGATCCCCGGAAACGCAGGATTGATCTCGCTGCGAAACTCGACAAACGGAATGCCCGCGCGCGCGAAGATGCCCGCGATGTATCCCTTGCCCGCGCCATACATGGTGTCGATCAGAAAGCGATAGCCCGAGGCCTTGATCGCCTTCAGATCGACGAACGACTCGAGCGCCGCAATGTACGGCGCGGAGAAGTCCACCTCCTCGATCGGCGCAGGCGTCGCGGCCAGCGGCAACGGCTTCCCCAGATAGCTCTCGATCGACGCAATGATCGCAGGGCTGCCCGACCCGCCATAGCTCGCCTTGTACTTCACGCCATTCCACTCCGCCGGATTGTGGCTCGAGGTAATCATCACGCCGCCCGCGGCCTTGCGCCCGCGCACCGCAAACGAGAGCTCCGGCGTTGGCGTGATCTTGCTCGCCAGCGCCACCGGAATGCCCGCGCCCGCGAGCACCTCGGCCACCACGCGCGCAAACGACCGCGACCCAAAGCGCGTGTCGTACCCAATGCACACGCCAGCCTTCGCATCCTCGTGCTCCAGCACGTAATGCGCAATCGCCCGCGCCGCCACGCGCACATTCTCGTACGTAAAGTCGTCGGCGATGATGCCGCGCCAGCCATCGGTCCCAAACTTAACCACGCGTCGCTCAAATCTAAATCCGTCTCTGCCCAGCGTTCTTGAGTTCCTTCACCACCTTGCCCACATCCTGCGAACCCTCGCGCGTCGTAATCGAGCAGCGCATCCTCGGTCTCGACGACGACCAGATCCTTCACGCCCACCAGCGCCACCATCTTGTTCGGGCGCAAACACGTAGCAGCCGTGTCGATTCGATCTGCACGGATGTTCTCGGCCTCGACCACGTTCTGATTCTTGCAGTCGCGCGTCTCGGCCTGGATGCTCATGCAGCGCAGCCCACGAGCCGAGATCGTTCCACGCAAAGTCCGCGGGCAGGCAGTAGAGCTCCGACGCCGTCTCACCCTTCGCCGACCGCGGCTCGAGCATCGCGTAGTCGATCGAGATCGTCTCGCACTGCGGATACAGCTCCGCAAACACCTGCTCGAACTCCGGCGTCTTCCACGCCGCGGCAATCTTCTCCAGCAGCGGCGCCATCGCCGGCGAGTGCTCGCGAATCGCATCGCACAGCGTCTTCGCGCTCCACAGAAACATGCCGCTGTTCCACGCGTAATTTCCGGAGCGCAGGAACGCTCTGGCTCGCGCGCGGTCCGGCTTCTCCGTAAACCGCCGCACGCGCCGCACCGGAATCGCTTCCCCGCCGACCGTCGTTGGCGTCACTGCCGCACCCAGCTCGATGTAGCCATAGCCGGTCTCAGCGCGCGTCGGCGGAACGCCCAGCACCACGATCTTCGGGCCCGATGCAGCCAGCTTGATGCCCGCGCGCAGAATCATGTGAAAGCGCGCGACGTTGCCGATCGTATGGTCGGAAGGAAAGATCCCGATGACCGTCTCGGGTCTTCGCGCTCCAGCAGGAACGCCGCCAGCGCGCAGGCCGGAGCCGTGTTGCGCGCCGCCGGCTCGCTCAGAATATGCTCGCGCGGAACCTCCGGCAGCTGCTCCGCAATCGTGCCGCAGAGCAGATCGTTGGTGATCACCCAGACGCCGTGGTCCTGCATCACGTCGTCCAGGCGCGCGACCGTCTGCTGAATCATGGTGCGCTCGCCATCCAGCGGCAGCACCTGCTTGGCCCGCGCCTTCCGGCTGCGCGGCCAGAACCGCGTCCCACTGCCGCCCGCAAGAATCACCGCAGCAAACGGATGGCTGAGTCTTCGTCGTTCCTGAGGACATACATCTCCATCTCTAACTGCAAAGGCCGCCCCATGCTCGGGACGGCCTTTGCAGCTAACCTTAGCCCAACTTCGAAAGATACTCGCGCATCCGCTTCACGCCCTTGTCGATCACGTCGCCCGACACCGCATACGACAGCCGAATGTGTTCGTCGGTTCCAAACGCCTCGCCCGGCACCACCACCACATGCGCCTCGCTCAGCAGCTTCGCCGCAAGATCGGAGGCAGACTTGATGCCGCCCTTGCCGATGAACGCGCTCACATTCGGATACACATAGAACGCGCCCTGCGGCACCGTGCAGGTCAGCCCGGGAATCGTCTTGAAGCCTTCCAGCACGCGGTCGCGCAGCTTGATGTAGTCCGCGCGCATCTCCGACACGCACTCCTGCGACTCGCGTCAGCGCCGCAATCGACGCCTGCTGCACCATGCTCGCCGTGTTCGACGTGCTCTGCGACTGCAGCTTGCTCATCGCCGCGATAATCTGCTTCGGTCCCAGCGCAAAGCCCGCGCGCCAGCCCGTCATCGCGTAGGTCTTCGAGAGCGACCCGAGCACGACCACATGCTCCTTGCAGTCCGTGAACGACGCGCCGCTGACGATCTCGCCCGTAAAGTTCAGGTACACATAGCACTCATCGAGCAGCACATAGATGCCCGTGCTTGTGCGCCAGCCGCACAATCGCCTCCAGGTCCTCCGGCGCCATCACCGCGCCCGACGGATTCGACGGCGTGTTCAGAATGATCGCCTTCGTCTGTCGGCGTGATCGCGGCCTCGATCATCTTCGCGCGTGATGCGGAAGTTCTCCTGCCTCGTCGCTCTCGACGAACACCGCCTTGCCGCCCGCGATACTGGATGATGTCCTTGAAGCGACACCCAGTACGGCACCGGCAGAATCACCTCGTCGCCGTGATCGACCAGCACCTGGATCGCGTTGAACAGCGCCAGCTTTCCGCCGGTCGTAAACACGCACTCCTCGACCGTGTAGTTCGTGCCAAAGTCCGCCGCGTGGCGCTCGACGATCGCCTTGCGCACCTCGGGCGTGCCGGCCACCGCCGTGTAGCGCGTAAAGTTCTTCTCGATCGCCTGGATCGCCGCATCCTTGATATGCTGCGGCGTCGCAAAGTGCGGCTCGCCCGCGCCAAAGTCCGCCAGATCGATGCCCTGCGCCTTCAGCTTCAGCGCCTCGGCGGTAATGGCCATGGTGGCCGAAACTTCGATCCGGTTGATCCGGTCGGTCAAGACTTTCGTGGCTGTCGCTGTACTCATGTCTACTAGTCTTTCAGATTTTGGCGGTGGAGTAGAAAGGGTTGGCTCCCGGCTATCGGCCTTCGCGTCCGTTTCCGCACCACCCAGGTCGTCATGCAGCGGTAATCCTGCACGATCGTGGTCTTCAGCGGATCGACCAGCAGGCCGTTCATCTGCTCGGTCATGCGCAGCAGCACGGCCTCGTCCACCAGGAACCACTCCGAGCCGTCGCCGATGCGATAGATATGCTTCCGCACGCCGCTCGAACTCCATCCCGATCCGCGATCCCAGCCGGCAGAACAGCATCCCGCCCGGCCGCAGCACCCGCCACAGCTCCGAAACCATCGCCAGAAAGTGCTGCTCATCGCGCGCAAAGTGCAGCACCGAGCTGCAGATCACCACGTCCGCAAAGGCATCCGGAAAGTCCATCGCCTCGATCGCGCCCACGCGAAAGTTCTCTGGCGGCAGCTGCGGCGCCAGCTCGCCGGCCAGCGCGCGCACATGCGCCACGCCCTCGGCATTCGCATCCAGCGCAAAGACCTCGCAGCCCTCGCGCAGCAGGTACACCAGGTTGCGGCCATAGCCGCAGCCGGCGTCGAGCACCCGCATCTCCGGGCGTAATATTCCCGCGCAGAATCTGGTCGAAGACGTAGATGTCGATCTGCCCGAACTGCTCCTGAAGGCTCAGCGGTCGCAGCCGGCTGCTGCTGGTTCACGTCACGAGATCTTGCCCAGCGACTTGCGCTTCAGCCGCTCGATCACATTGGGAGGCACCATGCTGGTCACATCGCCGCCCAGCTCGAAGACGCCCTTCACCAGCCGCGAGCTCACATAGGTGTACCGCTCGCCGGGAATCATGAACAGCGTCTCGATCTCCGGATCGAGCTTGCGGTTCATCATCGCCATCTGCAGCTCATACTCGTAGTCGGAGACGGCGCGAATCCCGCGCAGCACCGCCTTGGCTCCCTGCGCCTTGGCAAAGTCCACCAGCAGGCCGTCGAAGGTCGTCACCGACACATTGGGAATCTCGGTGGTCGCCTCGCGCAGCATCTCCTCGCGCTCCAGAAAGGTGAACAGCGGCTTGCCCTTGCCCGAGCCGCCCTGCTCCGAGTTGCGGTGCACCGCAACCACCAGCTCGTCGACGATCTTGGACGCGCGCGCAATCAGGTCCAGATGTCCGTTCGTCAGCGGATCGAACGTCCCCGGATAGATGACCTTGGTCTTCTTGGCTCTTTGCATGGCTCCGCCAGAATACGCCGTTCAGGCATCGGCCCCGGTAAAAACTTAGCCCTCGCGCGGCAGATAGTATCCGGTGATGTACTCGCGCACACCGTCTTCGAGGCTGGTAAAGGGCTTCGTATATCCGCCGCGCGCAGCTTCGCGTCGTTGGCCTGGGTGAAGTACTGATACTTCCCCTGCAACTGCTGCGGCATCTCGATGAACTCGATCTTCGGCGGCAGACCCATGGCAGTCGAAGACCGCCGTTGCGAGATCGACCCACGTGCGCGCCTTGCCCGGTTCCGCAGTTCAGCAGGCCTCCGGGAGCGTCCGCCGGCTGCAGCGCAAAGTGCAGCGTCACATCCACCGCGTCCTTCACATAGATGAAGTCGCGCATCTGCTCGCCGTCCTTATACTCCGGCCGGTAGCTCTTGAAGAGCTTCACCACGCCTCGTCTGGCGAATCTGCTCGTAGCTCTTCGACACCACCGAGCGCATGTCGCCCTTGTGGTCCTCGTACGGCCCATAGACGTTGAAGTACTTCAGCCCCACAATATTCGTGTCCGCCAGTGTCATGCGACCGTTCCGGCGATGCATTGAACAGATCGATGCTTCAGCGCCCACAGGTCGAACATCTGCTTGGAGTAGCCATACATATTCAGCGGCTTCAGCGTTGGCGTCACCGCATCGGAGTCGTCGTAGCCTTCCGCGCCGTCGCCATAGGTCGCCGCGCTCGATGCATACACAAACCGAATCTCATTCGACAGCGCCCAGTTGCACAGCACGCGCGTGTACTGGTAGTTGTTGCGCAGCAGAAAGCCCGCATCCTTCTCGGTCGTCGCACTGCACGCGCCCAGGTGGATCACCGACCGCGCATTGGCAAACGCCCCGTCCTCGATCAGCCCGAGGAACTCCTCCGGCGTCACGATGTCCTCGTAGCGCAGGCCGACGAGGTCCTTCCACTTCTCGTCCTTACCCAGCTCGTCGACGAGGATGATCTCGTCCTCGCCGCGCGCGTTCAGCTCGGCGACCGTGTTGCGCCCGATAAATCCTGCAGCGCCCGTAACAATGATCGGCCTTGCCATCGACAGAATCTCTCCCATGCACCTTCGATACTCTCTTCGATACTACCTGTGGGGTACTGCTGTCCGTCACCGCGATTCCAGGCCGCCCGGCGTATAGTGCGGCTTAAACCGATCCGTACCAGACTATCGGCACAAAGGAGTGATTCGTGAAGACGTACGTGAAACTTGCAGCAATCAGCGCCCTGGCCGCCGCCATCGTCCTGCCGGCCTCAGCTCAAAACAGCGGCGCGGATATCTACAAGGCCAAGTGCCAGATGTGCCACGGCGTCGACGGCACTGCCAACACGCCCGCCGGCCATGCCATCAAGGCTACGTCCTTCAAGAGCCCGGCCGTGATCCAGACGCCCGATGCGGACCTGATCGCCATCGTCAAGGCGGCAAGGGAAAGATGCCAGCCTTCGCCGGCAAGCTCACCGACGACCAGATCAAGGCAGTCGTCGCCTATATTCGGACACTACAGAAGTCATAAGCTCAAACAGTCGACATGCAGCGACGATCACGCTCATGACGGAAATTCCGACCGACTCTCCTTCCGGTCATCCCCGGCCACGCGCCGTTGCCCGTGCGTCGCTCGCGCCCTCTTCGCGTCTGCGCTGCGAGAGTGCAGCATCGTGCGAGCCATGGAACGCTCGGTTGGCGTCGCGATCTCGAGCTGACGGCGCGCGCAGCCGCTCGCAGACTCGGGAAACCATGCATCGAGCTCTGCACACGTTGCCGGCACCTGCGCATCCTCGCCGTCGGCAAGGCCGCGGGCGTCATGCTCGAGGCCGCTCCTTCCCATACTTGCCCTGCCTCCGATCTTGACCTCCAGGGCATCGTCATCGCTCCCATCCTCGCCCTCTTCCCTGCCCACAGGATTTCAGTTCTTCGCCGGTGGCCATCCGCTGCCGAACGAGGCTTCCTTCGCCGGCGCGCGCGCAGCACCTCGACTGCTGTGCCGCGATCCCGTCCTCGAACGCCTCGGCAGAAACGCTCTGTCTCTTCCTCCTCAGCGGCGGCGCCTCTGCCATGATGGAGCTTGCCGCTCGATCCCGCCATTTCGCTCGACGACACCATCGCCTTCCATCGCGCGCTCATCCACAGCGCCGCCTCCATCGCCGAGATCAACTGCGTGCGCAAGCACTTCTCCGCCGTCAAAGGTGGCCGTCTCGCCTGCGCTCGCCCGCGGAGCCGCCTGCGTCTCGCTCTTCGATCTCCGACGTTCCCGACGGCCACACTCGACGCGCTGGGCTCCGGCCCCACCGTTGCCGGACACCACGACGCTCGAGACTGCCGCGCCATCCTCGCTCGCTATCGCTCTGCTGGAGCGCTTCCCTGCCTCGGTCCAGCGATTCTTCCTCGACCCGAACCTGCCCGAGACGCCCAAGCCAGGCGCCTTCACTCCCCACGCCATCACGCTGCTGGATGGCGCACAGATCTCGCCCAAGCCGCGCGCCGTCACGCCGAGCGGCTTGGCTTCCACGCCGTCATCGACAACTACCTGCGACGACTGGGACTGCCTCGCCGCCGCGGACTATCTGCTCGCTCGCCTGCGCACCCTGCGCCGGATCTATCCGCGCGTCTGCCTGATCTCGGTTGGCGAGATCACGGTCTCCATTCCCGACCAGCGCCTGCCTGACCTCCAGCATTGGTGGTCGCAACCAGCACTTCGCGCTCTACGCTGCTACACGCCTCCAGGCCTCCGACGGTCCGATCGCCGTGCTATCGGCTGGCTCCGACGGCATCGACGGCAACAGCCCTTTCGCCGGAGCAGTGGTCGATCAGCGCACCCTGGAAAATCCGCGCTCTGCGATCGGAGGCGCAGCACAGCTCTCAGGAGTTTCGCGTCTACTTCGTCTGCTGCGAATGCGTCGGCGCGACCATCTGCACCGGCCCTACAGGGAACAATCTTCGCGACCTGCGCCTGTTGCTGGCCGAATAGACCTCGAACATCCAACTACAGGTGCCCGTACTTCTCCAGCGCCTTGAGCAGCGGCATCCCCGCGATGATCTCCGTGCGCGCGCCTGTCTCCAGCCGCGACCACTCGATCACCTTGGCGGTTACCTCCTCCAGCATTGCGTGCGGAATCACAATCTCCCCGTCCGAATCTCCCACGACGATGTCACCCGGGCTTACGCACAACCACTCTTCAAGCGCTCCCCGCACCCATACCTTCTGCCTGCGCCGCCGTCACACGCCAGCGCCCCACTCCCTGCGCCGGCGTACGGTAGCGCGCCACTACCGGCATCCCGAACTCGGCCAGAACGCTGTATCGCGCACGCCGCCATCGACCACGGCCGCAAGCGCATCCACGCGCCCGCATCGCGCTCGCCAGCAAATCGCCAAAGCAGCAAACGCCCTTGGCACACCTGCTCGCCCACACCGCCACCACGCCCTCCGGCATGTTGTCGATTGCCTCCAGCTTGGCTCGATCTCCACCCGCATATCTCGCGGACTCGCCGGTAATGGTGTAGGCAGGCCCAGCAAACGACGACCGCCGGCCCAATCGGACGGAGGCAGTGGTCCAGTATCGGCGGCGTCTTCTGCAGACTGTCGAATACATCGGCAATCACGGCGGTTCCAGCCGCCTTCAACGTTTCCAGGCTGTTTTGCATCAGGCTGCTTTGCATAGATGATCTCCTTTATTCCCCGATAGATCGGTCTCCGGCTCGATAGTAATCGTCCTTGGGAGTCTGCGGGGGCGGAAGTTACTTCTCCCGGACAGTGCAAGAAAGTGCGAACTCCAGCAGAAATCCACACCTAAGCCCCGAGAATGCAGAGATTTGGCCCCTTTCAGTTTGGCACGCCGTTTGCTGTATCCCTTGCATAGCAAAGATTTGGAACGTTCCGTTCGGGCCCAAAACTCACCACCAGAGCATTATCGTGGTTCGGCACGAGGTGACATAACAGCAGCAGCCACGGAGGCTCCTGTTGCAAATCTTTCAAGCTTTTGACTTTCCGTCACTGGAGCACTCCCTGGAATGACACAAACTCCAGGCGGGACTCACTGGGCGGGTAACCCGTTTGCAACCGTGATCTTCTTCCGTGCAGTTGCTTCGACCAAGCCAGCTGCCAGCCAGTAAGCGATTCCTAAGACACACCCTTAGTTTCGATGAAACTCCGGCCCCGTAACGGTGTAGCAAGTCGCACAGTTGAGAACCGAAATCAAAGGCACCTCCCAAGGAGAATTCTGAGATGAGATTTTTACGTTGTTTATTTGCGCTGACGTTGGTCTGCGCCCTAAGCGGTATGGCAAGGGCGGACGACTTCAAGCTCGGTGTACAAGACGCTGGGCCTGGGATTCCTTACTACGGCACCCCCATCACCGTTTCGTTTGGCTCCTGCGGGTTCGGTACGCCTAACACCGATGGCTGCGTAACCCTTGCGAACGATACCGGTTCGACACTCACAACCCTGCTGATCGACATCACGGCGAATAAGTATACGGAGGCCGATGGTGGCGGCGGTTGCCTGTCAACAGAACCTGGCGTGACGTGCACCTATACGCTCATCGGCGACGTGTACCAGTTCCTTTTCACGGGCCTGGACATTCCGCCTGCAAGCGAGTGGTGTACAACGGACACGTTTACGATCGAGGAACAGGGCGTTCCTTACAGAGAGTTCCCTGATGGCAAGGTCGGCCCGCCAGCAGTAACCCCTGAACCGGCCAGCCTTCTGCTTCTCGCTACTGGATTTCTCGTGTGCGCGGGATTCATCTACCGCCGTCGTGTGAACGGAGCCACTCTGGGCTCCTAAAGGGAGTTCCTGAACGGCTTTACCCGTTTTCGGTATCCATAACCGTGCGAGAATGAGGGGACCTTACCTAGCGTAAGGTCCCTCTTTCTTTTGCTGCAGCAATCTCAGGCCGGGGCGCTACAATTCCTCACCGGGAGATCGCGGATGCTGCAGGGTACGAGCTTGGATGGCAGTCGCGGGCGGGTCCGATCCTGAAACTCTGAATCCTTTGCACTGGGAGTTGCTATGCGCCGTGTGGGCTGGGCGTTGTTGATCTTGTTGGGCGCCGTATCAGCTGGCGCACAGACTGCACCGGTCGCGGGCAAGCATGCCGGCGCCACCCCGACACCGTCAGCTTCTATATCCACGGTCAAACTGGGCCAGTCCTCCGCCGAGCTCGACGGACCGTGGAAGTTTCGCACCGGCGACGACATGGCCTGGGCGCAGACCGACTTCGACGACTCCACCTGGTCCTCCGTGGACCTCACGCCGCCGCCCGGTTCCTCCGACGACACCCTCGCAGTCAGTGGGGGTCTGCCCGGCTGGACGGCTCTTGGTTATCCCAAGTACTCCGGCTACGCCTGGTACCGCTTGCGGGTCAACGTCGAGGGCGCCACCCGCCGCCTCGCCCTGAAGATGCCTGACCAGGTCGACGATGCCTACCAGGTCTTCGTGAATGGCCAGGAGATTGGAACGTTCGGCAAGATTCACCGCCGGAAGTGTAACGGCCTACAGTACGTTGCCACAGCAATTCAGCCTGCCCGAAGGCATAGGCGATGGCACTATCACGATTGCGATCCGCGTCTGGATGGATAGCGCCACGCGCTTCAACTCCCCGGATGCAGGCGGCCTGCATGGCCCACCGGTGCTCGGATATGCATCGATCATCGGAGCCCTCACGCAGCTTTCCTTTGACGAGAATGCGCGCACCCTTGTCCCCGGTTTGGTCGAATCCATGATTCTCTTCATGGCGCTGCTCATGAGCCTGGCGCTCTTCTGGCTGGATCACGAAGACAAGGCCTACTTCTGGTTGGCGCTGGTGTGCCTGGTCACGCTGCTCTCCAATACCATCGTGCAGTCGGTAAACTTTGCGGCGTGGATTGGGCAGGATCTCGCCGTCATCCTGATCGATGTCGTCTTCGCTCCCCTGCGCATCGGCCTCTGGGTCATCTTCTGGGGCTTACTGGTTCCGCCTGTGGAAGACCGCCCGGCTGCATTGGTTGGTCTGGTCGGTGGTGGGAGTTCTCATGATCGGTACGGCCATGCTCCGTCCACCGCTATATGGACTGCATGTTCCCACGCACTATGCGAGCTTGATCGATCCCATCCTGCTGATCGCCAAGCTATACCTCGGGGTACTGCTATTCTTCATTACCTATCGCGGCACTCATCCGGCAGAAGACGGGTGGCTGGATGGCCGCAACGGCTGTCGTCCTCGTCTTCGTCGCGAACTATCAGCATGAGATGCGCCTCATTCACATCCTCAGGCCTTTGACGCGCTTCACTGTCGCTGGGCTTGGATATATCGCTCGGGACCATCGCGACCGTGGTCTCGCTGCTCATGATCACGATCCTTCTGCTCATGCGCTACTTCCATACGCAGCAATTGAAGGAGCAGTGGAAGCTTGAGATTCAGCAGGCCCAGCAGGTCCAGCAGATCCTCATCCCCAGCAAGCTGCCGCAAATTCCCGGTCTTACCATCGACAGCGCCTATCGGCCCGCACGCGAGGTTGGCGGCGACTTCTTCCAGGTGCTTCCCGGCGACGTCCCCGGCTCTGTGCTAATCACTGTGGGCGACGTTACCGGCAAAGGAATGCAGGCGGGCATGCTGGTGGCCACCATCGTCGGAGCCCTGCGCGGCGCTGCCCTGCACAGCTCAGGATCCCGTGCAGATGATGCACGAGGTCAACGTGCAGCTGTGCGAACGCCAGCACTCCAGCGCCACCTGCCAGATCCTCTACATCGATCCCGCTGGCCGTGCCACGCTCGCCAACGCCGGTCAGCTGCCGCCATATCTGAATGGGAAAGAGATGGAGATGGAGGGCGCCCTGCCGCTCGGCACGATTCCCGATGCAGAACACTCGGTCACCTATCTTCACCCTGAATCCCGGCGACTCGCTCATCCTCATGTCCGACGGCATTGTCGAGGCACAGGACGCCCACGGCAACCTGCTTCGGCTTCGATCGAATCAACGAGCTCCTGAAGAATACGACCACCGCGGAAGAGATCGCCATAGCCGCTCAGAACTTTGGGCAGGAAGATGACATTCTCGTGCTCCAGGTGCGGCGCGACGCAGCGTAATTCACGGCTGCCCTGCGCCGCACCCTGTACAAAATGTCGCTATGCGAACGATGAAACCGCAGCAGCCTCGTCATCCTTGACGTCAAACACGGTTACCAGCTTCGTAATCACCAGCAGGTCGCGCACCTTGGCGGTCAGGTTGAGCAGCTTCAGCTCGCCGCCGGCATTCTTCACCGCGGTATAGGCGCTCACCAGCTCGCCCAGCCCCGAGCTGTCGATGTAGTTCACCTCGGCCAGGTTCAGCACAATCTTCTTCTGACCCCTTGGCCAGCAGCTTGCCGAACTTCCTCGCGCAGCGTCATCCCGCCTTCACCCAGGGTGATCTTCCCACTCAAATCGACAATGGTTACCCCGCTCACGTCCCGGGTCGTCAACTTCATGCTCATGCCTGTAACTCCTTCTTCGCTCGATATTTGGTCATGTCTAGCTCTGCGCGGGGGTTCAACTGGTGAAAGTGTACCTCATCTATAACCGCCCGCATCGTTCCCCTCAAGGCTCATCCTGCAAGATTTTCGTTGCCGAACGTGAACTGGACTGCTACTCTACTCTGGCAGATAGGCCAAAGTGTCTTCTCAACGCTTTGTATCGCAAGGCGATGAGGGAGGATGGCGTTGAGCAATCAAGCAACAGGCGGCGGCAAGAAAACGACAGGCGGCGGAAGAGCCAGCAGCAGCAGTATCGAGCTGCGTCTACCGTCGCGGCTGGGCTACGAGAAGGTGGCGATGAACACCGCGGCCAGCGTGGCGCGGCTGATGGGCTTCAGCGAAGAGCGCGTCGACGACCTCAAGACCGCCGTGGCCGAGGCCTGCATCAACGCCATGGAGCACGGCAACAAGCTGGACGAATCGCTCAGCGTGGGCGTGGTTCTGTCCATGGACGCGAACTCGCTTGAGGTCAAGGTCACCGACAACGGCGAAGGCCCGCAGAGCAAGACCGACGCTCCCGACATCGACAAGAAAATGCACGGCGAGGAAGACGCACGCGGCATGGGCATGTTCCTCATCCAGGCCCTGGTCGACGAAGTCGAGTGGGTCAGCTCCCCGCCCGCCGGCAGCTACGCCCGCATGGTCATTCACCTGAGCAACCCGCAGGTCTCGTAACAACTCGCGCGCTCGGCAATACCCTACAATGATCTGGATATCGGAGAGAGCATGCCGGAACTAGTGACCCGCGTCACCGTCGAAGAATTGCCAGCGCCCAGCGGCGATCCCATCACCGTGCTGCGCTTCTCGGGCGACATCACCAGCGCCTCGCAGCCCGCCGTCATGGGCACCTACGAGGGCCTGCCCGACAGCGTCAAGCGCATCCTGCTGGACTTTTCCAAGGTCGAATACCTCAACTCCAGCGGCATCGCCCTGGTCATCCAGATGATGATCGCCGCCAGCAAACGCGGACAGACGATCCACTCCTTCGGCCTCAGCCCTCACTTCAAGAAGGTCTTCACCATGGTCGGCATCACCAAGTACACCTACCCTCCACGAAGATCAAGTCTCCGCCTGCGCTGCCTTCAGCTAGAGCCGCTCACTTGATCAGACTCGTCCAGTCCAGCACCACCTTGCCGGTCTGGCCAGAGATCATCGCGTCGAACCCCTTCTGAAAGTCGCTATACGCAAACCGGTGCGTAATCACCGGCTCAATATCCACGCCACTCTCCAGCATCACCGACATCTTGTACCAGGTCTCGTACATCTCGCGCCCATAAATTCCCTTGATCGTGAGCATGTTGAAGATCACGTCGCGCCAGTTCATCGGCGCCTCCTTCGCAGGAATGCCCAAGGATCGCAATCTTCCCTCCATGCGCCATGTTCGCGATCATGTCGCGCAGCGCCTGCGCATTGCCCGACATCTCCAGCCCCACATCGAACCCCTCCTGCATCCCAAGCTGCTTCTGCACCTCGGCAAGTCGGCGTCTCCGTCGGATTCACAGCCAGCGTCGCACCCATCTTCTTCGCCAGCGCCAGCCGGTACGGATTCATATCCGTAATCACGATGTGCCGCGCACCCGCATGCTTCAGCCACCGGAATCGCCATGATCCCAATCGGCCCCGCGCCCGTGATCAGCACATCCTCGCCCAGCAGCGGAAACGACAGTGCCGTATGCACGGCATTGCCAAACGGATCGAAGATCGCCGCAACCTCCTGATTGATCTTCGGATCATGCCGCCAGATATTGGTCATCGGCAGCGAGATAAACTCCGCAAACGCGCCTGGCCGATTCACCCCAACGCCCAGCGTGTGCGCGCAAAGATGCCGCCGCCCGGCCAGACAGTTTCGGCAGCGCCCACAGGTCACATGCCCTTCGCCGCTCACAATGTCGCCGGGATAAAAATCATTCACATTCGAACCCACCGCAACAATCTCGCCAACAAACTCATGCCCAATCGCCATCGGCACCGGGATCGTCTTCTGCGCCCACTCGTCCCACTGGTAGATATGCACATCCGTCCCGCAGATGCCCGTATAGCGCACGCGGATCAGCACATCGTTGATCCCAATCGTCCGGATCCGGAATATCTTCCAGCCACAGCCCCTGCTCCGCCTTGCTCTTCACCAATGCCTTCATCGTCTCTACCTTCTCTCATGACTCGTTACACACAGATGCGACGTTCATGATATCCCGCTGCCCCGTGCATTGCTCCGAAGCCCTCAATCGCCTACACTGAGGTTCGTGCCCAAAGTGGGCGGATAGCTCAGTTGGTTAGAGCGCCTGCCTTACAAGCAGGATGTCGGGGGTTCGAGTCCCTCTCTGCCCACCACTTTTCTTCGCGCCTTTACGCACAACCCCACCAGCTCTTACGATGCCCGCGCGCCTCATCCTCAACGCAGACGACTTCGGCCTCACCCCGGGCATCAATCGCGCCATCGCCGAGCTGCACTCCGCCGGCGCCCTCACCTCCGCCACCCTCATGGCCAACGGCCCGGCCTTCGACGACGCCATCCGCATCGCCCGCGCGCAGCCCACGCTCGGCATCGGCTGCCACATCGTCCTCACCGACGGTATGCCCGTCTCGCCCCCCGAAACCATCCCCACGCTCCTCGGCCCCGATCGCAAAATCCTTCCGCCCCTCGCTAACGGATTTCTTCGCGGCCGTCCTCGATCGGCAGAGTCTCCGCAGCCGAGATCGCGCGCGAAGCCCACGCCCAGATCACCCGCATTCAGCAGCAAGGCATCGCCCTCACCCACCTCGACACGCACAAGCACACCCACATCCTCCCCCGCGTCGCCCGGCCTCTGCTCGCCGTAGCCGAGCGCACCGGCATCCCCGCCATCCGCAACCCATTCGAGCCGCGCTGGAGCATCGCCCTAGGCAAGAGCCCTATCCTATCGCCGCGTCCAAATCGCAGCGCTCCGGCACCCTGCAGCCCCGCTTCCTCGCACTGCCGCAGATTCGCTCCGGCAGCGTCCGCACCACCGACGGCACGCTCGGCATCTCCGCCACCGGCCATCTCAACCCCACCACGCTCCGCGCGATCCTCGACGCCATGCCCGGCGGCACTTGGGAGCTCGTCTGCCATCCCGGCTACAACGATCGCGACCTCGACGCCATCACAACCCGTCTCCGCGCCACCCGCGACATCGAACGAGCGGCCCTGCTCGACGCGTTCTTCCCTGACGCTTCACAACAATCGAATCCTCCGCTCCCGCAACTCATCAACTACAGAGGCATCGAAATCACCGACCTCTAATCCCTAAACCCTGATCCCTGCGAGCGAAGCAAGCCATGAAGATCGGCATCACGTGTTATCCAACCTACGGCGGCTCCGGCGTTGTTGCCACCGAGCTCGGCATCGAGCTAGCCGCGCGCGGCCACGAGATCCACTTCATCACCTACTCGCAGCCCTTCCGCCTCGCCGGCCGCGAAGCCAACATCCGCTACCACGAGGTCCCGGTCTCCAACTACCCGCTCTTCGAGTACCCTCCCTACGACCTCGCCCTCGCCACCCGCATGGCCGAGGTAGCCGAGCTCCACTCCCTCGATCTGCTCCACGTCCACTACGCGATTCCCCACTCCGTCAGCGCCCTGCTCGCCCGCCAGATGCTCGCCACCCGCGGCCGCCATCTGCCCTTCATCACCACGCTGCACGGCACCGACATCACCCTGGTCGGCCTCGACCGCTCCTATCTTCCCATCACCCGCTTCGGCATCGACGAGTCCGACGGCGTCACCGCCATCTCCTCCCACCTCCGCGAGCGCACCCGCGAGAACCTCGGCATCACGCGCGAGATCGAAGTCATCCGCAACTTCGTCAACTGCGACTTCTACGTTCGCAACCCGGAGCTCGTCGCCCAGCAGCGTCCGCGCTTCGCCAAGCCCGGCGAGAGCCTGCTCGTGCACCTCTCCAACTTCCGCCCGGTCAAACGCGTTCTCGACGTCATCGAAACCTTCGCCCGCGTCTCCCGCGCCCTGCCCGCCCGCCTGCTCATGATCGGCGACGGCCCCGACCGCTCCGCAGCCGAGTTCCTCGCCCTGCGCCTCGGCGTCGGCGACCGCGTCGACTTCGTCGGCAAGCAGGAGAACGTCAACGAGCTCCTCGCGCTCTCCGACCTCATGCTCATGCCCTCCGAGATGGAGTCCTTCGGCCTCGCCGCGCTCGAAGCCATGGCCTGCCGCGTTCCCGCCGTCGCCACCCGCGTCGGCGGCGTGCCTGAGCTCATCGACGACGGCGTCAACGGCCTGCTCTTCGAAGTCGGCGACGTCGACGGCATGGCCGAGGGCGCGATCTCCATCCTCAGCGACCCCGCGCTGCTCGAACGCTTGTCCACCGCCGCCCGCCGCACCGCGCAGGACCACTTCTGCGCCTCCCGCATCATTCCTCTCTACGAGCGCTACTACGAGCGCATCCTCGCCAGGCTCCGTCGATAATCTTCAGTAGCCGCTCAGCCCGTGCCGCGTGTTACCTATTAACCTCCGGGTTAACTGCCGGGATGCGTTGCCGCAAGATCCTCACCACAGCCTTCGTCCCGCGTCTACTCTTTTAGATAGGTGCATCTGCACTTTCATAGTGCCTTGCACGCAGATCTCCAGGAGAAGATCCTCCATGAAGATGAAGATGAAGTTCTCCCTCCCACTCATCGCCGCCGCCGTTCTGCTGACGGGCGCGCCGCTCTTTGCACAGATGACCGGAACCTCGCATCCCGAGGACCTCGACGACACCCAGTCCGTGGCGCCGGACGCCCAGACCTCGCACTACGTTCCGCCCTCGCACGCAACTCCGTCGGCGACGGTCACCGTAACCACCCCTACCCCATCGACGCCGTCCTCTACCAGCGCAACACCGGCCCGACGCAAACCGCCGCGGTCAACCCCGCAGCGGTCCGTCGGCGATCCTGACGGCCAGATCGTCACCTACGTTCCCGTAGGCCCCAACGAGCTGCCCATCGGCACCAAGCTGAATGGCACCTTGCAGCAGCCGATCTCCACCCAGACCACGCTGCCCGGCTCTCGCTTCACCGCCGCCCTCTCCGCAGACGTCAGCCGTAACGGCGTCGTTCTTCTACCCGCCGGCAGCATCGTCTACGGCCGCATCACGCACATTCACGGCGGCCGTCGCATCAGCGGCCCCTCCGCCATCCGCCTTCAGCCTGACTCCGTCAGCCTGCCCGACGGCACCGTCTATCCCCTCCGCGCCGAAGTCACCGACCTCGACCACTACGCCGACTCGCACGTCAACAATGAAGGCACCATCGTCGGCAACACGCATCCCGGTCAGACGGCTGCAGCCGTCGGTCTCACCACCACCGCGCCGTCGTCGCCGGAGCCGTCATCGGCGGCCGCGTTGGCGCTGGCGTTGGTCTGGGCGTAGGCGCCGGAGTCGCAACCGTCTGGTGGCTCAGGCATGACCGCCAGCAGGAACTGCCCAGCGGCACATCGATTGTTTTCACCCTCAACACCCCTCTGCAACTAGCTCCAACCGCACATTAATCCCCTCCCCCCACACCTCAAAACTGAAGGCCCTCGGAACACCGAGGGCCTTTGCCTTTGCCTTTCTTGTCTACTGTCTATTGTCTACTCTCTGCCCTTACCCCATCACCTGCGAGAGCAGCCGCTTCCAGTTCTTCTGATTCCGCTTGAAGCTCTTCTTCAGATCTTCGAGAATCCGCTGAAAGTCCGGATTCTCCACCATCCCGCGCCACGCCGGATTGATGCTGAACCACGGATAGTTCTCATTGCCCAGATAGATCGCGCGCCGCAGCCAGTGCAGCGCCTCGGACGAATCGCCTTCCACCGCAAAGTACGTTGCCAGCCGATAGGCCATCTCGCTATCGGCCTCGGCCGCGGCCAGCGTCTCCTCCAGCACAAACTCCGCAGCGCGCTGCGCGATCGCCCAGCTGCACGTAGCACATCGCAATCGTCGGAAACACAATCCGCAGCGTCGAGTCGTCGCGCGTCACCTGCTCCAGCGTCTCAATGGCCTTCTCCAGCTGCCCCTGCCGCATCTGCTGGTAGCCCTTCGAGATGCGCAGCAGCGGCTGCCGCGGCTCCAGCGTCAGGCCTTTCTCGATCTCATCGCCCGCCAGCTCCAGCTGGTTCTGATACTGATACACCCGCGCGCGATGGTTATAGATCATCGCCGCATTCGAAGGGTTCAGCCGCAGCGACGTATTGAACTGATCCAGCGCCTCCTCATACAAGCCATCGATCCGCAGCGTAAGCCCGGCCACCAGGTGCACATTCCAGTCATTGCCGGCCGTCTGCAGCAGGCGCTCGATCCCATGCCGCGCGCTCTCCTTCTCACCGCGGCTCAGCAGCATGTACACGCGATACAGATTCGCCTCCACCGAAGACGGATCGCGCTCCAGCGCCTTATCGAACGATCGCCGCGCCTCCAGCACATGCATCTGCCCGCCCAGCCCATGCCGCGCATACTGCAGCTGCGTAATCCCCAGCCCCGACCACCCCGGCGCATAATCCGGATCGCGCTTCACCACGCGCTCAAACAACTCCCGCGCGCGATCCAGTTCATCCCGGCTTCCCGTCCGCGACATGAACGAGATCAGCAGCGCCCGCGCCTGCAGATACTCCTCCGACACCGCCGCGCCCAGCGACGCCACGCTCGTCGGCCCCGGAACGCCCATCTGCAGTCCGCCAAATCCATGCAGCTCGGCGAACACCTCATCGCAGATCTCCGTCTGCACCGCAATCAGATCGAAGCTCGCCACGCTGATCGCGCCGCCCGTCCGCACGCTCTGCCCGGCCACATCGAGCAGCTGCCAGTTCAGATCAAACCCCTTCTCCGAGCGCAGAAAGCTTCCTGCCAGCACAAAGTCCACCATCAACTTCCGCCCCACGCTCAGCGGATCCAGCTGCCGCGTCGGCACATCCATCAGCGCGCTCGACGGCCGCACCACCAGCGACGGCACCTTCGCCAACCGCGCCGCCAACGCATCCGCCAGCGCATACCCATAGAACTGCCGCGAGTCGCTCGACTCCAGATTCACGAACGGCAGCACCACAATATTCGGTCCCTTCGACGCCGTCGTCGCCGTGCTATCGCGAAACCGTTCCGCCAGCATCGACAGAATACCCGTAGTCCGCTTCTCCTCCTCCGGCCGATCCATATCCAGCCGCTGCTGCGTCGCCATGTTGATCGCGCCCTCGCCCGGCATCAGCATCGAGTCCAGCTGCAACGACTTCACAATCGTCTTCAACCCCTCGCGCAGCTCCGCAGCCGACGCATACCGCTCCGACGGCTGCTTCTCCAGGCAGCGCAGAATCACGCTCTCCAGCTCCACCGGCAGGTCCGGAACAATCTCGCGCAGCGCACGGCGGCTCCGCATACTGGATCGCCCGAATGCTCTGCAGCTCCTGCGCGTCCGGCCGATGGAACGGATGCCGCCCACTCACCATCTCGTACAGAATCAACCCCAGCGCAAAGATGTCGCTCTGCACGCTCGACTGCCCGGTCACAAACTGCTCCGGCGCCATGTACGCGATCGTCCCGCCGCGCGCCGTGTAGGTCGCCCCCGCAAACGCCGGCGTCACCGGCTGCGTCGTCAGCGACGGATCGAAGTCCACGTTGTCCCGCTTCAACTGCCGCGCCAGACCAAAGTCCAGAATCTTGATCAGCCCGCCGTCGGTCAGCATCACGTTCGCCGGCTTCAGATCGCGGTGGAAGATCCCCAGCGTATGCGCGGCCGACAGACCATCGGCCATCTGCATGCCGCTCGAGAGCACCAGCTGCACGCTCGCCGGCCCCTCCGCAATCACCTTGTCCAGGCTCTTGCCCGGAATGTACTGCATCACGATGTAGGCTTCCAGTCTCCGTCGCCGAGCTCCTCTTCGCCTACCTCATAGATAGCGCAGACGTTCGGGTGATCGATCGCCGACGCCAGCCGTGCCTCGCGCAGCTGCGTCGCCCGCACCTGCTCCGGCGTCTGCGACCCGCGCTTCAGCAGCTTCAGCACCACCGGCCGCTGCAGCAGCGTGTCGTTGGCCAGAAACACCACGCCACTTCCGCCCGAACCGATCTTGCGCAGAAACTCATACTGTCGAATGACGCGGCGAGCCATACCGCCATTATCTCAGCTACTTCCCGGCGTCCTCTGTGAAGAAAACGTTAGCTCGCGCGCACCGCTCCGTGCTATAAACGCCTTGAATCTGCATCGATTACTGCCGCTTTAACACTCCGGGCAGCCTTTTCTGGCGATACTGCATCAGAATTCGGTTATGCACCAAAACGGCCGAGAACCTGCGGCAAAGGCTGAAGACATAACGTTCCACTAACCCGGACGATAAGGCCTCAGAGACACATGCCACACACCCTGCTGCTCATCGACGACAACGCCATCCAGGCCGCGACCCGTCAGACCATCCTCAAGCGAGCCGGCTACTTCGTCATCGCCGTCCTCAGCCCTGAGCGCGCCCTCGAGCAGCTCCGCAACAACGACTACCCCGACACCATCGACCTCGTCATCACCGACCACATCATGCCCGGCATGAACGGCGCGGAGTTCGTCACCCGCCTCCGCGAGTTCGCCCCCGACATCCCCGTGCTCGTCATCAGCGGCCTCGCCGAAGCCGAAGACGAGTACGCAGCCCTGGGCGTCGACTTCCGCATGAAGCCGCTCCTTCCCCAGAACCTCCTCGCCAGCGTGCAGACGCTCATCGAGTCCCGCACCTCCGCAAGAATCTCGCACCCCGCACGAACCTGATCCGCACCATCTCCCTCCACCTTGTGACGCCCAGTCACGGGCATTCCTTCCGTTCGACCCTATCCTGTCTCTGGACGTGCACGCCTTTCCTGCACCTGCTACGCGCGCGGCCCGAGTTCTGAGAGAATAGTTATCGAAGGAAGTGCACATTCATGCCCCATCCCATGCCATTCTTTGGCAGCGTCTCCCTCCTCCTGGCGCTGGTGCTGTCGCGTCTATACGCTTCTCGCCGGCACGCTCTCGCTCTGGGCCATCGCTCACTGGACGCGCCCTCGCCGTCGCTCCGGAACGCATCCGTGAGACCGCCCGCCGCGCCGGCATCGCCAGCTTCATCGCCGTATCCTGCGC
The DNA here is from genome assembly GCA_963821165.1 of uncultured Acidobacteriaceae bacterium. Classification (GTDB taxonomy): domain Bacteria; phylum Acidobacteriota; class Terriglobia; order Terriglobales; family Acidobacteriaceae; genus Granulicella. Next base: position 2,982,607 of record CAWGCQ010000003.1, on the reverse strand, counting down.
CGCCTTCGCCCTCATCTGGGCCTTCTTCACCAACGACTTCTCCGTCGACTACGTCCTTCACCACAGCAGCATCGCGCCTTCCCGGCTTCTACAAGTTCTCTTCGATCTGGGCCGGGCAGGAGGGCTCGCTGCTCCTCTGGGCCTGGCTGCTCGCCGCCTACGGCTTCGTCCTTCGCCTGCGCCACAAGACCGACATCACGCTCCACGCCTACGCCTCCACCATCCTCTCCGGCGTGCAGATCTTCTTCCTCCTGCTGGTCAACTTCGTCGCCCTGCCCTTCGCCATCGTTCCCGGCGGCGTCGGCCCGGCAGACGGCTTCGGCCTCAATCCGCTGCTGCAGTACGCCGAGATGGTCATCCATCCGCCGATGCTCTACCTCGGCTACGTCGGCTTCGCCGTTCCCTTCGCCTTCGCGCTCGGCGCACTGATGATGCGCTACCCCGGCGAGAAGTGGATCGCCATCACCCGCCGCTGGACCATGGTCGCCTGGCTCTTCCTCACCTGCGGCATCATCCTCGGCATGCACTGGGCCTACGCGGTGCTCGGCTGGGGCGGCTACTGGGGTTGGGACCCGGTCGAGAACGCCTCGCTCATGCCCTGGCTCACCGGCACCGCCTTCCTGCACTCGGTCATGATGCAGGAGAAGCGCGGCATGATGAAGGGCTGGAACGTCTGGCTCATCTTCGTCACCTTCATGCTCACCATCCTCGGAACGCTGCTCACGCGCTCCGGCCTGGTCAGCTCCGTGCACGCCTTCGCCGAGAGCAACATCGGCACCTGGTTCGTCTGGTTCCTCGTCATCGTCATCGCCGTCTGCCTCTTCACCTTCCTCTACAACCGCGATCACCTGCGCGAACGAGAATCACCTCGAGTCGCTGGTCTCGCGCGAGAGCTCCTTCCTCTTCAACAACCTCGTCCTTCTCGCCGCCTGCTTCACGGTCCTCTGGGGAACGCTCTTCCCCGTGCTCTCCGAGTTCGTTCAGGGCTCGAAGGTCACCATGGGCGCGCCCTTCTACAACCGCGTGGCCGTGCCCATCGGCCTCTTCCTGCTCTTCCTCACCGGAGTCGGCCCGCTGCTCGCCTGGCGCTCCACCTCGCTGCGCGCCATCCGCCGCAACTTCGTCCTTCCCTGCATCGCGATCATCGTCACCACCATCGTGCTGATCATCGCCGGGGTACGCCCCTGGTCCGCGGACACGCAAGCCGCCGGCGACGTCGGCTCCAGCATCTACGCGCTGGTCTGCATCGCGCTCGGCGTCGGCGTCATCACCGCCATCGCCGCCGAGTTCCTCCGCGGCGCCAACGTCGTCCACACCCAGACCGGCAAGAACCTGTTCGAGTCCACCATCCTCCTCACCCGCCGCAACACCCGCCGCTACGGCGGCTACCTGATTCACTTCGGCGTCGTCATCATGTTCATCGGCCTCGCCGGCTCCGCCTTCAACCAGTCCAAGGAAGCCGAGATGAGCTTCGGCGACTCCATCAACCTCGGCGGCTACAAGGTCGTCTGCCAGAGCTACTCCGAAGACTCCAACCCCAACTACGACTCGCAGTTCGCGCTGCTCGACGTCTACCACAACGGCAAGAAGATCACCCGCCTCGCCCCCGAGCGCCGCGTCTACTTCGTCAACACCGACCACGCGCAACCCTCCACCATCGTCGCCATCCACTCCACGCTCGCAGAACGACCTCTACGTCGTCTTCGAAGGCACCAACCCCGACAACCGACAAGCCCATCATCAAGTTCTTCATCAATCCGCTGGTCAACTGGATCTGGGTCGGTGTCGTCATCGTGATCTTCGGCACCTTCATCGCGCTGGTTCCGCCCCTCAAACCCGCCACGCGCCGCGTCGAAGTCCCCTCCCCGCTCGATCCCCGATCCAGCCCTCGGCGGCAGCCTCGCCCGCGGCCCCATCCCCCTGAGCGCGCCGGAAGGTCCCCATGTATAAGCGCGCCCTCCAACTCGTTCTCATCGTCTTCGTCGCCTTCACCATGCTCGGCGCCAGCTCGCCCTCGGCCCGCTTCAACCGCCTCGGCCACGACCTCATGTGCACCTGCGGCTGCAGCCAGATCCTGCTCGAGTGCAACCACGTCGGCTGCCCCGACTCCACCGGTGAGATCGCCGACCTGCACGCCCAGCTCGACGCCGGCGCCATCCGACGCGCCAGTCTTCAAATTCTTCGCCGCCAAGTACGGCCCCATCGTCCTCGCCGAACCCGTACGCGGCGGCTTCGACGACGTAGCCTGGATCGGCCCCTTCGCCTTCCTCCTCCTCGGCATCGTCCTGATCCTGCTTGCTGCTGCGCCTCTGGAAAGCGCCGCCACGCCCGCCTCGCGCCCGTCGCTCCCGAGCCCCCCACCCCAGACGCCGACGCCCTCCGCGACCGCATCCGCAACGAAACCAACTACGGCGAATAGCGCTCGGCAAATAAGTTTTTCCCTACGCTCTACCCTCTATCCTCTACACTCTGTCTTTATGACCCGCCTCGAACTACTCACGATCGTCGTAGGCCGCGCGCGCGGCAACGGCTTCGAGTTCCGCCGCTGGTACACCAGCCGCCTGGGCATCCCCTGGATCAGCGCCGAGGCCTCGCTCAAACTCCTCGACCAGCAGCGCCGCTACTACGCGCTGCTCTTCTCCCACGAGTTCGCCAACGCCTTCTGGAAGGCCGGCGAAGAGATCACCTTCAGCGTTCCCTCCCAGACCTTCCAGCGCCCCATGCCCGACGGCACCATCAAGACCGTCGAGCGCAAGGGCTTCATGCGCCGCTCCGCCCGCCGCGACGCCTGGCGGTACCACCTCCGCGAGATGGCGCTCGCCGAAGAGCCGCTCCGCTACCTGCGCAAATATCTCAACGTGGAAGAAGATCTCACCGAAGACCTCGCCAGCCGCCACCGCCGACGACTACCCGCCGATATCCCCCGCGCGCCGCCGCCCCAAGACCCCACCCAAACCACCCGAGCCTACCGCAAAGCACGGCCGCACCAAGCCGCTCCCGCGCCCGCTCCCCACCGGCACCCCAGCCTTCCTCAACCGCCCCTTCAAGTAAGCAGGCTACCCAGCCAAGCCGACCTAGCCGCCCGAGGTCATCTCCTTCAGCGCCTTCTCCGCAGCCTTCCTCGTCTTCGGCACCGGATCCAGCGTCAGGCACTTCTTGTAGTGCGTCTCCGCCTCATCCAGCTTCCCCAGCCGCCGAGCCGCCTCGGCCAGCGCCAAATGCGCCTCCGCATCATCGTCCGCCAGCGACACCGCATCCGTCGCCCGCTCGTACATGCCTCTTGAAGTTGCCGTCATCGCTGATAGAACGCCGCCACCTTCAGGTCCTCGGCCTCGCGCTGATCGCGTCGTCTGGTGGAAATCAATCCCCCGCTTCTCCCGCGCCGCTCGCCGAGCCTCCGCAGCCTTCGCTGCCGGATCAGTATCGCCATCCCCCAACGGCCCCGCCGTCGGATCGCGCTCCGGTGGCCCGCTGCTGCTGGAGCTCGAACTGCTGGAGCTGTTCCCCGAACTCCCCGAATCCTTCAGCGGCCCACTCCCCGGCGCGCCGGCTGAGATCCTCTCCCGGAAACGGAAACTTCGACGCCGCCTACCGCCGGCGCACCCGCAGCCGAGCTCCCCGCCGAGCCCGGCCGTCCCGCCGGAGCCGTCTGTCCATTCGCCGCCGGCGCCGAGCTTTCGCCCGGGAACGGGAACGCTCTTCGCCGGATTCGCACCTCCCGGCAGCCGGAGCCTGCCCCGGCGTCTGCGTCTGCCCATTCGCCGGCGCGCGTGTCGCATCGGCCTTCTTCTCCGCAGGGTCCTGGCAGTTCGGCCAGAACACCGTCTTGCCATTCTCATCGGTAAACGTGCACCCACCCTGCTGCTGCGCACGCCACCTGCGCCGCCAGCATCAAGCCAATCCCGGCGCCAACCAACCCCAATCTTCCCAACCCGCGCATCCACTGCATACCTCTATTAGACGACACCCAGCCCCACCGCGGTAGCCTTTTCGTCTTCGCCTTTCACTACCCACTACTCGCTATCCTCACTGCCCCTCTTGCTATACTCCACCCCATGCCGCGTCGCACCGCCACCACTCCCCGCCTGCTCATCCGCTCCTCCTCCATCCACGCCGCCGGCTGCTACACCCTCGACCCCATCCCGCGCGGCCGCCGCGTCCTCGAGTACGACGGCGCCCGCATCTCCAAAGAGCTCGCCGACGAGCGCTACGCCGACCGCCCCGTCACCTACCTCTTCGGCTTCGGCGACAAGGGCGACGTCATCGACGGCTTCGGCACCGCCATGTTCCTCAACCACTCCTGCGACCCCAACTGCCGCACCGAGGAGTCCGGCGGCCGCGTCTACATCCGCGCCATCCGCGACATCGCCGCCAACGAAGAGCTCGTCTACGAGTACAACCTCTACGACTCCGACGACGACAACGCCGACTGCTACTGCGGCGCCCCCCAATGCCGCGGCACCATGTTCTCCGAAGACGAAGTCAAACGCCAAAACCGCCGCAAGGCCCGCAAGAAGGCCGCAAAGTGATGATACGCATTCACCGAGTGCTCACTCTCAAGGAATACATCGCCACAACAGACGACCCAACCCGAGTCTCCTCGCGTTGGGTCGTTGTCTCGAATCAGCGATCTTGCGTTACCACAACAACCTAGCGGTAGTAGCCGTGACGATGACTGTTGCCTGTAACCCTCATCAATGCCGGTGACGATGATGTATGCGGCTGTCTGGACGGCACCTGGTCCGTCTGCGCGCTCGCGACCGGCAAATCCAGCGACAGAGCCGAGACGCGTTTGAGCGAGTATTTCGACCGCAACCGAGTTATTTGTGATCATCGACTAAGCGCTGATCTCATATCCGTTGCGAGACAGTTTGCCGGTGGAGCAGAGCCGATTACTCCTTGACACACACCTTCCCCACAATGAAACGGCCGTTCCTCGGACTGGGTCGTTTTCTATTCGATGCCTTCCACGTCTGCTACCGAAACGAATCTACCGGTAGTAGCAGTGACGGTGATGATGACTGCCAATAGCAATGACGATGATGGTGCGGATGTCCAACAGTCACGACAACCTGGGCGCTCGCTCTCCGGAACCAACGGAGCAGAACAAAGCGAGAGCAAGAATTCCAAGCGTAAGCTTCTTCATGCAGACTCGACCTCTTCTTTCCTTTAGAGTTTTTGAACACCTGAAGACCTCTACTCCTGATCCAAAAATCAACCCAACTCAAGTCGCCTTGAATTGGGTCAGAGTTGCACAGCCTTCACCAGGCCGCTCGCCAACTAGTTGCAATGACGATGGTGATGGCTGTACCAGCAATGATGATGATGGTGGTACGGATGTCCAACTGCCACGACAACCTGGGCGCTCGCTGCGGGTACCAGCGGAGCAAGGAACATAAGAGCGAGAAATCCAAGACTGAGTTTCTTCATAGCTACTCGGATGCCCTACCACTCCGTCAGGTTGTGGTCGTCGCAATCAGATTCATTGCATGTGCAAGACCGCGACAGATAAATAATAAATCGCGAAGGCAACCCTTTGAACGGTGCCGGCCAAGAGCCTGCAAACCTCTCCACACCCGCGGGCGCTACAATCAACCTCGTCAACATACCTCTCCGATGGCCTACCAAGTCCTAGCCCGCAAGTATCGCCCCCAGCTCTTCTCCGACGTCATCGGGCAGGACCACGTCACCCGCACCCTGCTCAACGCGCTCGCGCAAAACCGCATCGCCCACGGCTACATCTTCAGCGGCCATCGCGGCATCGGCAAGACCACCATCGCGCGCATCCTCGCCGCCGCCCTGAACTGCAGCACGCCCGTCGGCACGCCTGAGCGCCCCACCGAAGAGCCCTGCCGCATCTGCGTCAACTGCCGCGAAATCTCCTCGGCCTCGCGCCAGGAGAACTCCATCTTCGAGGAGTCGCACTCCTTCGACGTCGAAGAGATCGACGCCGCCACCAATCGCGGCATCGACGACGCGCGCCTCCTCACCGCCAAGATTCAGACCCGCCCCACCAACAAGAGCAAGTACAAGATCATCATCCTCGACGAGGCGCACCAGATCACCGACGCCGCCTGGAACGCTCTCCTCAAGACCCTCGAAGAGCCGCCCGACTGGGCCATCTTCATGTTCGCCACCACCCAGCCCGAGGACATTCCGCAGACCATCCGCTCGCGCTGCCAGCACTTCAGCTTTCACGCCGTCAAGCTCGACGACATCGTCGGCCAGCTCCGCTCCATCGCCACCAAGGAAGAGCTCGACGTCGACGACGCCACCCTCACCCTGCTCGCCGAAGCCGGCGACGGCTCCATGCGCGACGCCCTCTCCATCATGGATCAGGCCATCGCCTCTGCGCCGCTGGTCGACGGTCATCCGCATCTCGAGATCACACAAGTCCGCGAGCTCATGGGCTCAGTCTCGAACGTCGTCTACGAGCAGATCCTTCAAGCCGTCCACGCCAACAACTCCGCCGACGTCCTCTCCGTCGTTGGCCGCCTGCTCGACGCCGGCAACGGAGCGCCGCAGCTCGCCCGCCAGTTCGTCCGCTACCTGCGCAACACCATCGTCGCCAAGGTCACGGGCCTCGCACCCGACGCGGACGCCACTGGCATCGCCGCCGACCTCCTCCAGATCTCTCCCGAAGAGCGCAACCGCGCCGCTCGTTCCGCCGCGCTCTTCACCGAAGAAGACCTCTCCCGCTTCCTCGCCATCATGCTCCGCACCTTCGACGAGCTCGGGCTACCGACAGGAACAACGCTTCCATCTCGAGCTAGGCCTGCTCAAGCTGGTCCACGTCCAGCGCCTCATCCCCATCGAAGACCTCCTCAGCCAGATGGGCAGCGAAGCCAGCATCCCGCCCCAACACAACGCCCACCACCCCTCGCCCTTCGGGTGCCCCATCTTCGGCGACGGCTTCATCGTCGCCTAAGGTGGGAACCGCCAGCCACACGGGTGCCCCACGTCTCGCTTCTGAGACGTCGGATCGCGCCAACCCGGCCAGCACACCAGCACCATCGCCCTTCGAGACTGACCGCTCCCGCAAGGTCCCGACCGCCAGCATCGCTCCCAGCCGGAAGCCAGTCGCGCCCGAGCCCACCGCAACAGCAGGCTCCATGGCCCTCGCGCCGACCCCTGTTCGCCGAATCGCAGAGCGGACCGCAACTGTCGGTTCCACTCGTCGCAGCGAGTCGCAGACCGAGAGCATCGCCTGCCGCTGACCTGGATCTCGAGTCCCTTCACTCGGCTCTCGTCTCCGCGCTCGCCGCAGTCAAAGGCCAGCAGTCCGCCTCCGAGCAGATCGAAGAATCGACCCTCAAGCTCAACGGCAACACCCTCGAGATTCACACCACGCTCTCGAAGACCATGCTCCCGGTCGTCCTCAACGCCGACGCCGAGAAGACCATGAAGGCCGTGCTTCGCGAGCAGTGCCGGATCGCTCACCCTCAAGCTGCTTCCCGGAGCTCCGGCTGCGACAGCGCCGCACCGAAGAAGCCTCGTGCGGCCGCTAGTGGGTCGGTGGCGGAGATGGCTGAGAAGCATCCGATGGTGCAGGAGGCTCGGCGGCTGTTTTCGGCGGAGATTAGTAATGTGATTGACCTGCGGGAGAAAGAGTGACCCGAAACCGGGCTATAGTACGTCGTCGCGTAACCCGAAACCGGGCTATACCGACCTGAAATGCAACGGAGACTGTATGGATTTTGACATGAACAAGATGCAGGAGATGCTGGCACAGGCCCAGGAAATGCAGCAGGCAATGGACTTACGCCTGTCTGAGACGGTCGTCGAGGCAGACGCCGGCGGGGGCGCGGTAAAGGCTCGGATGAACGGCAAGAAAGAGCTGCTAAGTCTAACCATTGCACCATCTGCGGCCGCGGCGGCGGCCGGAGACATTACCCTGCTCGAAGACCTGATTGTGGCCGCGGTAAACGGCTGCCGGGCGCAAGGCGGATGAGGCCAGCAAGTCCAATGCTGCCAGTATGTTAGGAGGCCTCGGCCTCCCTGGATTTTAGCCTGTGGCGACGCGTTTTGCGGAGCCCATGGAGAGGCTCATTGAGGAGCTTCGGAAGCTTCCCGGGGTGGGGACGAAGTCGGCGCAACGCTTTGCTTTTCATATACTTAGAGCTTCGCAGGGAGGATGCGAATGCGCTTTCGGCGGCGATTCTGCGCCTGCGGGAGCAGCTGCGTCTTATGCTCTAAGTGCAACAATATCACAGACATAGACCCTTGCAGCTACTGCTCCAATCCGGCTCGGAATGCGCGTGTTTTGTGCATTGTGGAAGAGCCTACCAACATCAATGCGATCGAGAAGACGCGCAGTTTCAATGGTTTGTACCATGTGCTGCATGGAACGCTTTCGCCTGTGAACGGTATCGGGCCGGAAGGATTGAGGTTAGCTAACCTTTGGCCTCGTTTGGAGGGGGTGGAAGAGCTGATTTTGGCCACTTCCCCTACGGTCGAGGGTGAAGCGACGGCGCGGTACCTTGCCGATGAGGTTCACCGTCGGTATAACTCGCTTGCGAATCAGCAGGATAGCGACTGGAGTTCCGGCTGGAAGTGACATCGAATATGCCGATGAAGTGACCATGACGCGCGCCCTGGAGGGCCGGCGGGATGTGTAATTTCGACACGTTATAGCCCGGTTTCGGGTTACAGACGACGTCTTAGCCGGGTTTCGAGCGCATATTTGCCGATGACTGCTAGCAGTCAGCTAAAACCATGGCTGCCAGCCTCGACGATGTCTAGCAAGCAGAATACAGGGTCTCTCCACTGCGATGCGCTCCGGTCGAGATGACGAACGGGAGAGTGCTCAGTGCGACTTCGGAGTCGGGGATGCGGAGGTCGCCGCCGGTCATCTGTTTGGGGAGCTCGAGGTTGAGGAGGCTGAGGATGGTGGGGGAGATGTCGCGGAGGGAGCCTCCGGCGCGGACGCCGATCTTGTTGCCCTGGTCGGTGACGAGGAGGAAGGGGACGGGGTTGGTGGTGTGGGCGGTGTGGGGGCCTCCGGTGACGGGGTCGATGAGGAGCTCGGCGTTGCCGTGGTCGGCGGTGATGATCCAGTTGGCGTTGTGTTGTTTGACGGCGTGCGTAGATTCGGCCTAGCTGGGCGTCGACGGTTTCGACGGCGCGGACGGTGGGTTCGATCTTGCCGGAGTGGCCTACCATGTCGGCGTTGGCGAAGTTGACGATGATGACGTCGAAGGCGGTGTCGGTGATGGAGCGGATGACGACGTCGGCGATGCCTTCGGCGGACATCTCGGGGGCGAGGTCGTAGGTGGCTACTTTTTTGGATTGGACCAGCTCGCGCTCTTCGCCGGGGAAGGGTTTCTCGATGCCGCCGTTGAAGAAGTAGGTGACGTGGGCGTACTTCTCGGTCTCGGCTACGCGGAGGTTGCGGAGGTCGGCTACGGCCATGACGTTGGCGAGGAGGTTGTCCATGCTCTCGGGCGGGATGACCATGGGGAGGGTGAACTTGGGGTCGTACTGGGTCATCATGACGTAGTGCAGATCGGCGGGGACGGTGTGGAGGGGGATCTCGTCGTTGAGCTCGGCGGCCTTGGGGAGGGTGATGCCGGCGTCGGCGGTGAGGCCGCTGTTGCGGGTGAGGACGCGGGTGATCTGGCGGACGCGGTCGGCGCGGTAGTTGAAGCAGATGACGGCGTCGCCTTCGGCGATGAGGCCGATGGGTTGGTTGTTGGCGTCGACGCAGGTGAAGGGCTCGACGAACTCGTCGGTGATGCCGTTGTTGTAGCTCTCGAGGATGCGGGCGTGGGGGTCGTGATGCTTCCCTGCTTCGGGGTCGCCGGTGACCATGGCGCGGAAGGCTTTGTGCTCCTTCTCCCAGCGGTAGTCGCGGTCCATGGCGAAGTAGCGGCCGCAGACGCTGGCTAGCTGGCCTACGCCGTACTCGTTGAATTTCTGCTGGAGCTCTTCGATGTAGCCGGCGCCGCTGGTGGGCATGGTGTCGCGGCCGTCGAGGAAGGCGTGGACGTAGACGCGCTCGACGTTGTGCTGCGCGGCGAGGCGGAGGAGCGCGTAGAGATGGCGCTGCTGGGAGTGGACGCCGCCGTCGGATACGAGGCCGATGAGGTGGAGGGCCTTGCCGCTGTTGGCTACGTGGATGGCCTTGAGGAGCGTGGGGTCGGTGAAGAATTCGCCGGTGTCGATGGCGTGGTCGATGCGGGTGATGTCCATGCGGACGATGCGGCCGGCGCCGAGGTTGAGGTGGCCGACTTCGCTGTTGCCCATCTGGCCGTCGGGCAGGCCGACGAAGTGGTTGCTGGCCTGGATGAGGGTGTTGGGGTACTCGCGGAGGAGGCGGTCGTAGGTGGGCTTGCGGGCGAGGGCGATGGCGTTGCCGTGGGTTTCGGCGCGGTAGCCCCAGCCGTCGAGAATGGTGAGGATTACCGGTGGTGTCGTTCTCATGAGAGATAAGTTTACTTGGTTGAGGTTAGAGGGATGTGTTTGGGAACACAGTGGGGGCTGTCCGCTCGAAGTTGCCGAAAATGCGACTTTCAAGGAGGCTCGGGCCTACCGCACCACGCGGGCCGAAATGCTACTTCTTAGGATCTCGCAAACGCTCCCCTTGATCTTGTTTCAGCAAGAGTCCGGGTTTGCCGATGTGGGGAGTCAGCTTGCCTTTCCAACCATGCGGCTTGAAAAGAGCGTTCCCCCCGTCAGCCCTAACGTTAGTGGCTTTCTCCTCCCACAAGATATGGCCTGTAGCGTCGAAGCATTGGAAATAAACGGTGGCAGAAGGGATGCCGGACAGGTATACAACGCCTGGGTCTACTTTTATGTACAGAAGGCTGTCAGCACCTTTCTTAGGTAACATCTCGAGAAGTGAAGACAGAGGCATAAAGCCAGTCTCTTGGGTACTCGTGACCTTTTGCGACCCGGAATTGAAAATTTCCACGCCATCGCTACCCAGCATGTCGAGAACTTCCATATAAATATTTTGAAATTCGGCAGAACCGTGTCCGGAAACCCAAACGCCTCGGCGTTTGTCGGCCTGATCTTTGAACGGTTCAAATGCTTTAGGGTTCGATGAGGCTAGGGTATCCAACTTTCCTCGCACGTAATTTATCGGGATTGTCGAAATTCAAGTTCTCGACCATTTACCAACTTGAAACACATTACCCCTACTGCTTCTCCGCTACGGTTCAACAATGGCCCGCCGCTACTTCCAGGGCTTGCTGCCGCCGATGTTTGAAGGACGCGAATGCCATTATCTATGCGAATTCCGCTTATCAAGCCATTGGATACCGTCTGCTCAAGCCCCTGCGGAGTGCCGACCAGAAGCACTTCATCTCCCACCTGCACGTTATTTGAGTTGCCCAGCGGTATTGTAGGAAGATCGACTGCTTCGATTTTGAGGAACGCAAGATCTTTAGCGGGATCCGAGCTAAGGAGATACACATTCTTATAGATTTCACCCGACGGGAACTTGACCGCCACTGCTTTAGCATTGGTCACGACATGAGCGTTTGTAACTATGATTCCATCAGGCTTGATAACGAAGCCAGTGCCCAATCCCTCATCAGTCTCAACGACCACAACCGCGGGCCGAGTACGCGCAACAATTTCCGTCCATTCAGCGGCCCTATTCTCGGTCTGCGGATGTGCAATCGGGTTTTCGACGGACGGTTTTTGGGCTGACTGCTGAGACGTTGCGACAACGGTTATGGCAAAGAAAGCAATTGCCAGAAGAATGGGCTTTCCTACTCTCGCGCTCATAGTACTTTCCAAGGTTTCGTCACCGTCGAATTATAAACTTTGATTTGACGCGGGCTACCGCAGCGACTTTGCGGAAGTCTCGCTGAGGGCTCTGTCTTTCTCGGTGAGTGACGCGGCGACTTTGCGTCCACTGAGACGCGAGCGGTTAGATGAGGATCGGGTTGGGGTTACTACGCGAGACTCTTTGGATCGCCAAACCTCTTTCACACTGCGAGCTTTGAGGCGTGCTGTCTCTTCTTCGCGACTCTTCGGAGGGGAGTTCGTCTCGAGGGTGTTCAGAAGGTTTGTCGAAATGTCGGCAATCGCATGGACCGCGGACAGGAACGCTTGTTCGTTTGCCTTGGAGGGCTTGTTGAAGCCGCTGATCTTTCTTACGAACTGAAGCGATGCCGCTTGAATTTCATCGGGGGTTACGGGTGGATCGAAGTTGAACAGCATCTTGATGTTTCGACACATTCTGCTGAGTCCTCCATGCGGAGCTTGGATTAGAGTAGCGCTGGTTGCTGCGTTACTCAACGGCAATGGGGAAAGGTAGATGCAACAGCAAGGGCAAATACAGGGGTCTCTCCACTGCGCTTCGCTCCGGTCGAGATGACGGGATTCTCGCTGACACTGAGACGGTATTCTCGGGGACGCTGATGGGTTTTGGATTAGCTCGTCAGGCTGTTGCGGGGAGGGACGTGGGTTGGGATTGGGGCTTGCGGCGGAGGATGGCGGCGGAGATCAGGGTGATCAGGAGGTCGACCGGGAAGGGTTCGATGAAGGTGTAGAGGGCGTTGATGAGGGGGTTCTGGTAGGCGATCTGGGATTGGCGGATGGCCGCGACTTTGGCCTGGATGGCTGCGGGGGTGCCGGGGCTGGATTGGACTTGCTGGATCTGGGCGGCGAAGTAGCGAGTCCATGTAGTGGGGGAGGAAGTTGAAGTAGAGGATCTCCCAGGCGAGGACGTAGATGGCGCAGGAGATGAGCGTGATGCCGAGGCCGATGGTGAAGGCGCGGCCGAAGGTGATGGCGCCGCCGGCGAGGTTGTCGCGGTAGGAGCGGATGCCGAAGAAGATGAGCAGCGCCGCGAGAACGATGGTGGCGTAGCCGATGATGAGGGCTTTGCTGCCGTGGTCGGTGCGGAGGACAGGGATGGTGGCGGCCATGAGGACGGAGGCGAGAATGCCGGAGATGAGGCCGAAGGTGAGGATGGTCTTCTTCATGGGAGGCTCCTGGGGGAGTTGCTTGGAGACACTTTGCGGGGTGCGGGCGGGGATTGTCGTCATGCTTTTGGGTGATTTTAGCGCGAGGCGGGGGAAATCATGCTTTGGGGTGAGGGATTCGGGTGGAAGTTAAGGGAGGATGCCTAGTTGCTTGCCTAGCTGGACGGCCTGGGTGCGGCGGCGGGCTCCCAGCTTGTCGAAGGCCCGGCTGCAGTGGGTTTTGACGGTGTTCTGGGAGACGAAGAGGCGGGTGGCGATTTCTCGGTTGCTGAGGCCCTGGGCGATGAGGGAGAGGATTTCGAGTTCGCGGGGGGTGATGCCGAGAGCGTCGAGCTGGGGCTGGTTGAGGGTGAACGGGGTGGTGGGTTCTGGCTTGGGCGCGGGCTCGGCGGGGATGCGGATCTCGCGAAGAATGATTTTTTCGCGGGGCTTGGTGAGCTTGATGCCTAGCCAGATTCCAAAGGCCGCAAAGAGGATCGCGACGATGGCGGCGTAGATTTCGAAGGAGTGCTGGATGATGAGGAACTGGTATTCGGAGTAGCGGAGGATGGCGATGAGGACCCCGCCGACGAGGCCGAGGAGGAGCACGTGGCTGAGTAAGCGGCGGTTCATGGGGGTTGGGAGGATTTTACTGCGACGGGGACAATCCCATGTCTCAGAATCGAGACATGGGGCACCCGGATCGCGCTGCTAGCTGGCGCGGTTGATGGTGGCTCGGCCTAGGTAGCGGGCGGTTTGGCCTAGCTCTTCTTCGATGCGGAGGAGCTGGTTGTACTTGGCGATGCGGTCGGTGCGGGAGGCGGAGCCGGTCTTGATCTGGCCGGCGCCGGTGGCTACGGCGAGGTCGGCGATGAAGGTGTCTTCGGTTTCGCCGGAGCGGTGGCGAGATGATGCTGGTGTAGCCGATGCGGCGGGCGAGCTCGATGGCGTCGAGGGTCTCGGAGACGGTGCCGATCTGGTTGAGCTTGATGAGGATGGAGTTGGCGACGCCTTCGTTCGATGCCGCGCTCGAGGATGCTCGGTGTTGGTGACGAAGAGGTCGTCGCCTACGAGCTGGAGCTTGTTGCCGAGGCTTTCGGTGAGGATCTTCCAGCCGTCCCAGTCGTTTTCGTCGAGGCCGTCTTCGAGCGAGACGATGGGGTACTGGCTGGACCCAGTCTGCCCAGAAGTCGGCCATCTCTTCGGAGGTCTTTTCGCTCTTGTCGGACTTCTTGAAGACGTACTTGCCGGTCTCCTTGTTGTAGAACTCGCTGGAGGCGGGGTCGAGGGCGATGGCGATGTCTTCGCCGGGTGTGTAGCCGGCGAGGTGTGATGGCTTCGAGGATGACGTCGATGGCTTCGACGTTGGACTTGAGGGAGGGGGCGAAGCCGCCTTCGTCGCCTACGGCGGTGTTGTAGCCCTTCTTCTTGAGGACGCCTTTGAGGGTGTGGAAGACTTCGGCGCCCCAGCGGAGGGCGTCGGCGAAGGTTTCGGCGCCGACGGGCATGACCATGAACTCCTGGAAGTCGACGTTGTTGTCGGCGTGGGCGCCGCCGTTGAGGATGTTCATCATGGGGGTGGGGAGGATGCAGGCGTTGACGCCGCCGAGGTAGCGGTAGAGCGGGAGGCCGAGGGCTTCGGCGGAGGCGCGGGCGCAGGCCATGGAGACGGCGAGGATGGCGTTGGCGCCGAGGTTGCCCTTGTTGTCGGTGCCGTCGATGGCGATCATGGTGGCGTCGATGAGCGTCTGATTGCTGGCGTCCATGCCGGTGAGTTCGGGGGCGATGGCGGACTCGACGTTGTCGACGGCCTTGAGGACGCCCTTGCCGAGGTAGTGGGACTTGTCGTCATCGCGGAGCTCGACGGCCTCGTGCTCGCCGGTGGAGGCTCCGCTGGGAACAGCCGCGCGGCCACGGATGCCGTCGGAGAGGATGACGTCGGCTTCTACGGTGGGGTTGCCGCGGCTGTCGAGAATTTCACGGGCGTGGATGGCTGACAATTTCAGTCATTTCTTTCCTTGTTCCCATTCTTGGGGGTCTTGCTTGCTTGGAGCGGCGGTTGCGGCTCGTTGAGTTCGAGATGCGGTGTTGGAGGCGGTCGTTGAGGGAGGGTCGGCGATCGACGGCGATGGGACGGCCGGAGGCGCCGGAGATTGTGTGGATTAGGTCAGTCATTGCGGCGTCCCACCGGCCTCATTTTAGCAAAGCGCTGGCGTTGGACCTCGACGGCGTTGAGCGATTGCCGCACAGTTTCGGCGAGCAGGTTGAGGAGCTCGTCGCCTTCTTCGCGGGTGGCGAGGGGCATGCGGAGGGAGACGCGGGTGCCGCGGCCGGGGCGGCTGACGATGTCGACGTGGGCTTCGTCGCCGTAGAGAACCTGGATGCGCTCGCGGACGTTGCGCATGCCGATGCCGGAGCCTTCGCGGACGAGGCCGCTGATCGGGATGCGGTGGTGGGGCCGCCGGGTTCGATGCCTACGCCGTCGTCTTCGATTTCGAGGAGGAGGCGGTCGTCGGCGATGCGGGAGCGGAGGGTGATGGTGCCGCCGGAGATGCGGGGCTCGAGGCCGTGCTTGATGGAGTTTTCGATGAGCGGCTGGAGGAGCATGGAGGGGACGATGATGTCGAGGGTGTCGGGGGAGATTTCTTTTACTACGCGGAGCTTTTCGCCGAAGCGGACGACTTCGATGTCGAGGTAGTCGTCGGTGAAGTCGAGCTCTTCGCGGAGGGGGACGAAGGCGTCGCGATCGCGGAGGAGGACGCGGAGGATGTGGCGAGAGCTTGACGATCATCTCGCGGGCGAGGTCGGGCTTGGAGCGGATGAGCGAGGCGATGGAGTTGAGGGTGTTGAAGAGGAAGTGCGGGTTGATCTGGCGCTGCAGGGCGTCGAGGCGGGCTTCGAGCAGGAGGCGGGATTGCTCTTCGAGCTTGTGCTCGATGCGGACGGCGTTCCAGATTTTGAGCGGGATGCCGACGACGACGGGGGCGCAGGCGCAGATGGCGAGCTCCATGATCCAGGAGCTGGAGTAGAGCGCGAAGTAGCGGTGCGGGTAGAAGTGCGAGAGGAGGCTGGTGGCGTACTGGGTCGCCATGAGCAGGACGAGGAGAAACATCTGGCGGTCGAGGTAGGGCCAGGTGACGGTGCGGCGGATCCAGCGGTAGAGGCTGAGGTCGATGAGGGGGGAGAAGGACCAGATGTTTTCTTCGCCGGCGACGCGGCGGTAGGCTCCGAAGATGGCGGCGACGATGAGGTTGACGGGGAGGGCAGAACCATTCGTGGTGGCCGAGGGCGGGGAGGGCGAGGGCGGCGCCGCCGATCATGGCGGGCCAGGGACCGAGAAGGAGGCCGAGGATGGCGATGGCCTCGAAGGAGATGTCGGCGGCGAGGAAGTTCTGGACGCGCACGCGGACGAGCACGCCGAGCATGAGGGGGATGCAGATCCAGGCAAGCAGGTGGAGGGTTTCGCGGGTGTTGCGGTGCTTGAGCAGAAGCAGGCGCTTGAAGGCGAGTGGAGCGCGCGAGCGAACTGGCCACGGCCGCGGCTACGCCCAGCTCGACCAGGAGCGTGATCCAGATGAGTTTGGGGTCGGCTTGCGTGCACGGTTTGAGTTTACGCGTTTGATGGATGTTCGTTGTTAGTTCTCAGTTCTTAGTTCTCAGTTGGGTGCTGCTGGCTGTTAGCTTCTGGCTTTTCGTTCGATGTTGCTGGTGTTGACGTGAGCCTTCTTTTGAGGGTGAGAGCTAATGGTGATGATGGCCAAGGACGGTGCCGAGGATTACCTGCGCGAGGACCAGGAAGAGGATCAGTGCTCGGATGGTCCAGTGGAATTTTTGCGAGGATTTCGACTCGGAGGGTTGGGTGGTCCATAGTGCGTCGAGGAGCATTGCACGTTGATGCCACATAAGTAAGAGCATGCAGGCGAGGATGAAGGCGGAATTGACTTCTGCACCTACCGCAATGGAGTAGAAGATATTGATGAGCAGGATGTTGACCATGACGGGCGTCATGATCACGGCGGCGAGCAGGGCTGTCTTGCGAAACAACAGCAGCGAGGCGCCGGTGAGCTGGGTCAGTCCGAGGATGTCTTTGTAGATGGGCGAGTGGCTGTAGTAATACCAGGTGAGCCAATAGCCGCTCAGCGAGCCGATGGGCTGTTGCGCCATTGCAGGCGGGACTGTGAGCTGATGGCCGGAGAGCTTGGCCATGCCGTAAAAATAGAGCAGGAAGACACAGATGTAGCGCAGCCAGTCGAGAGATTGCGGATATGGCTTCACGCTATCACCCCAACACTGAACTCTCCGTAGGAACCCTGGCGTCAGCGGGTGGATCGTGACGCATTGATCATAAGAGGAAGGGTACGAGGGCGGCGGTGTGGTGGGCGTAGGCGGCGTAGGTTTCGCCGAACTGGGAGCGCATGTATTGCTCCTCGATGCGGAGCTTGAGCCAGAAGGCGAGGAAGAAGAGGGCGAGCGTGATGAAGCCGCGCGGCTGGGCGATGGCGATGGCCATGCCGAGGAAGCCGATGAGGATCCCGGTGTAGATGGGGTGACGGACTATGGCGTAAGGGCCGGTGGTGATGAGCTCGTGGCCTTGCTTGATGGTGACGGAGCTGCTCCAGTTGCGGCCGAGATACTCGCGCGCAGAGACGGCGAATAGAAGGCCGGCGAGGGTGAGGGCGGCTCCCAGCCAGAAGACCCAGAAGCCAACCGGCCAGAGCTGGCGGTAGAGCCAGGACGCTGGGACGTACTTGGGCGAGATGAGCAGGAGGGCGACGCCGATGAGCGCGATGACGGAGCGGAGGATGCGCGAGGCAAGCGGCTCGATGCGCTGGGTGGTCTTGGTATTGACGGCCATGATCCGCCAGTAGATGAAAAAGACAGTCCAGACGACCGGGAAGAAGGATTTGTAGAGCAGGAGCATTCAGGACCTCCGGTGATGAAGGCGGTGGGGCCTACGAGAGATTGTAGAGTGCCGGTCATGCTACCTGCATTCTTCAATTGGGGCTGGGCTGGTGAATGCGCTCGACGGTATAGAGTGGCAGGCTTGCCTCCTGCTGGAGGAGTTGGAGTCCAAAGCCAGCGAGGACGGTGGAGAGCGATGGGAGGCTGGCGAATTCGGCTCCTGTTGCCGTCACGCCGGGGGGCGGTGGAGGGAGCGTCATCGGCTTCCAGCCTGGTGAGTGCATGGTGAACAATCCGCTGAGGGCCGTGTCGTTCACAACGGGACGATCCGTCCAATTTTCGAGATAGCGGGCCAGGTCGGACATGTCCACGGCATTGGCGTTCAAGGGATGGCCGAAGCCTATGGCGAAGGTGTGGCAACCTTCGGAGCCGGTATCGAAAATGCAGTCGCGCGAGGTGATGGCTGCCTGTTTGAGGTTCAAAATTCCTGGGACTACCGCTAGCGCGTAGACCGGCATGCGTTCTGTTTTGACGCTGAGTACTAGACCGAAGCGGTCCGCCAGGAGGTTACGGAGTAGTTGGGAGATGATTTGGTTTTGGGTTGCGAGGTCCTTCGAGGCGAGGTTCAGGGAGGCGGGAATCTTCGCCTCGATGTCGAACCTTTGGCGGCTGGCCCATACGGGCAGGGACGAAAGTCTGAGGGAGGGATTTTCCGGGACTTCGTAGGCCAGGCTCAGTAGATCGTGGACCAGGACTCCGCGGGCGATCAGGTCGCCGCTGGGTAGGATCTGCAGACGACTTTCGCGCGCGTCTGTTGTAGTTGACGGCGTGATCACGATGTTGGTGAATGACTGGGTTCGAGCGATGGAGGATGAAATCAGAAGCAGGAACGTGGCGAGGTACTCATGAGCGCGCAATCGCTGGCCTCCTTTGTGTTTGTCGTTCGGTCACGGTGGAATGCGTTCGTAATGATAGATGCGGGTAGCGGATGTTTGCGGGGATATGGTGGCGGTGAATCGTTAGTGGGGGTTGGGAATCTATAATGGGGTATGCCTTATAGCAGCGTTCGCAAGGTGGCCGGTGCAGACTTCCCTACTCGGTGGGGACATTTCCGCATTCTTGGGTTTGAGGGTGTGACGGAGCCGGGGTCGGCGTCGTTGAAGCGCGTGGATAATGCCGTCGCGCTGACGATGGGAGATCTGTCGGCGGCGCCTCCGCTGGTGAGGATTCACTCGATGTGTCTGACCGGGGACGTGTTTCACTCGCTGCGCTGCGATTGCCATGACCAGCTGCACCTGGCGCTGGGGATGATTGCGAAAGAGGGTGCGGGGATTCTGCTGTATGAGGAGCAGGAGGGGCGCGGGATCGGGTTGATGGCCAAGCTGCGCGCGTATGAGTTGCAGGACAAGGGGCGCGACACGATTGAGGCGAATCTGGAGCTGGGGTTTCGGGCGGACTATCGGGAGTTTGAGCTGCCGGCGGAGATTCTTGAAGGCGTTGAATATTCCGGCGGTGCGGCTGATTACGAATAATCCGGAGAAGGTGCAGGCGATGGAGGATGCGGGGATTCGCGTGGTGGAGCGCGTGCCGGCTACGATTCCTGCGGAGCCTACGTTTGAGAAGTATCTTGAGACGAAGCGGGACAAGATGGGGCATCTGGTGGGGTGAGAGATTCGAGATAATCCTCGGGGTTTTGTGGAAACCCACATCTCAGAAGCGAGATGTGGGGCACCCGGCGGGTTGCTGCAACTTCGAGGTTGAAGGTGCATCCAACGGGACAGGAGATGCTATGCCGATTGATGATCTGGAAGATGTGAAGGCGGGGCCTGCGGAGACGGGGGTTCTGGATATTGTTTTGAAGCGCTGGAGCCCGCGGTCGTATGCCGACAAGCCGGTACCGACGGCGGACCTGGTGAAGATATTTACGGCGGCATCGTGGGCGGCGTCGAGTAACAATGAGCAGCCTTGGCGGTTCCTGGTGGGCAAGAAGGGCGACGCGACGTACGCGAAGATTCTGGATTCGCTGGTGGATTTCAATAAGACGTGGGCGGCAACGGCTCCGGTGCTGATGCTGTCGGTGGCGAGGAAGACGTTCACCAAGAATGAGAGTCCGAACCCGTACGGGTTGCATGATACGGGTGCTGCGTCGGCGACGATGAGTTTGCAGGCGACTGCGCTGGGGCTGCATACGCATGGCATGGGCGGGGTGGATAAGGTTCGCGCGCGAAGGAACTTTGATATTCCCGAGGAGTTTGAGGTGGGTGCGGCGTGGGCGCTGGGATATCTGGGCGATCCGGATGCGCTGCCGGAGTCGTATCGGGCGATGGAGACGGCGCCGCGGACGCGCAAGGGGTTGGAGGAGTTTGTGTTTGCGGAGTGGGAGAAGCCGGCGGAGTTGTAGGTCCTGCGCGGACGGCGGGAGTTTGTCTCGGGATTATGGATGGTGCAGGAAACGCAAAAAGACTACTGCGAATATCGCGACGATTCCGATATTGATGAAGAGGCGTTCCCAGAAGCGGTTGCGCAGGAACGCGACATCCACCGCGACGATGATGACTATCATCGCGAGCACCAAGAGCAAGGTGACGATTGGGCTGCTCATTTCAGTCGTAGCTCCCGGTATTTGGATGCAGCCGGGTTAGAGTGCGGCGACGATTTTCGCGGTGGTGACGAATTGGCCGGTGTGGCGCTGGGTGTGGTCGGCGCAGTGGACCAGCAGGGCGCCTACGGTGGTGGGGAGTTGCTTGCGGCCTACGCCGCGGGGTGTGGTGAAGGTGCTGGGGTCGATGGCGCGGATGCGGGCGGCGGAGGTTTGAGGGCGGTGTGGAACTCGGCGCGGGCTTCGGCGGTGGTGCTTGGCTCAAGGTTCCGGGTGTCGAGCTCGGACTTGAGGGCGGCGAGTTGCGCTCGGGGGTTAGCTGGTTCCCTTCTGCGTAGGTGAGGAGGCGGTCGAGCGAGCGGGCGATGTGGCGGAGATGGAAGGCGATGGGGGGGAGGCCGGCGGGGCGGGCGAGGAGCTGGGCGTCGGTGAGTGGGTCGAGCCAGCGGGTCGCGTCTTCGGCGGAGAGCTCGAGGGCGTGGAGGATGTGGCGGCGGATGGGGTCGATGTCGGTGAGAGTGCCGCGGAGCCAGGGCTCGGGAGCGGCGGGTGGTGGGTATGGTTCCATTAGAGTCCTTTGCTGGCGCGGAATTTGCGGACTACTTCGGCAGGTCTTGGTGCTGGGCGTCGACGGCTAGATTCATGGCTCGCATGTCGTCGGCGGTGATTTTGCCGGCGAGGCGGTTGAGGGCTACGGCGATCTGGGGCCAGCGGCGGAGGGTGTCTTCGCGGACCAGGGGGACGGCTTCGTAGGGTGGGAAGTAGTGGAGGTTGTCTTCGAGGGCGATGAAGTCGAATTGCGTTGATGGCGCCGTCGGTGGAGTTGCCGGCTACGATGTCGACCTGGTGGGCGGCGAGGGCGCGGTAGAGGAGGCCTAGCTCCATGGTGCGCGGGGCGCCGTGCGAAGTGGAGGTGGTAGGCGGCGCTGAGGCCGCGGAGGCCGTCGGGGCGCTCGGCGAATTCGTAGCCTACGCCGAGGCGCCAGGTGGGGGCGTAGGGGGTGATGTCGGAGATGGTGTGGAGGTGGAGGCGGCGGGCGTCGGCGCCGCGGATGACCATGGCGAAGGTGTCCTGGAAGCCGAGGCTGGGGAAGACGCGGACGTGGTAGCGCTGGTCGTAGAGGCGCGGTGATGGTGGCGTCGACGAGGGTGGGGTCGCGGTCGACGGGCTGCTTGAGGATGGCGGTGAGGGCGGTGCCGGTGTATTCGACGTAGGCGTCGATGCGGTTGGAGATGAGGGCCTGCTGGCAGAGGTAGGAGCCGGCGAGCCAGAAGCGGCGCTCGACGGGGCCGCCGCCGGAGGCTTCGATCTCCTGGGCGAGGAGCTCGCCGAGGATGACTTGCTCGGTGAAGTCTTTGGCGCCGATGACGATGTGGGAGGAGCGCGGCGGGGCGCAGGCGGTGAGCGGTGAGGAGCGCGATGGGAGTGCGAGGGTGATGAGCGCGCTTCATGCGTCGGCGGACCTGGAGGCGTTTTTCGAGGAGGCCGAGAGCGCCGTCGGCGGTGAGGGCTAGCAGGGCGGCGGGGATGGCTCCGGCGAGGACGAGGGAGTTGTCTACGGAGGCTACGCCGCGGAAGATGAGCTCGCCGAGGCCGCCGGCGCCGATGGCTGCGGCGATGGTGGCGACGCCTACGCAGGTGACGGTTGCGGTGCGGAGGCCGGCGAGGATGACGCTGGCGGACATGGGGAGTTCGAGCTTGGTGAGGCGCTGGCAGGCGGTCATGCCGAGGGCGTTGGCTACGTCGATGAGCGCGGGGTCGACGGAGCGGATGCCGGTGTAGGTGTTGCGCAGGATGGGGAGAAGCGCGTAGCCGGTGAGGGCGACGATGGCCAGGCGGGCGGCGCGGTCGCCGAGGAATGGGACGGGGAGCAAGCAGGCCGAAGAGGGCCAGGCTGGGGATGGTTTGGATGATGTTGGCGATGCCGAGGATGGGGCGGGCGAAGGCTTCGTGGCGGGTGAGGAAGATGCCGAGCGGGAGGGCGATGGCGGTGGCGAAGAGCATGGCGCTGAGCGGTGAGCCAGAGGTGCTCGAAGGTGAGGCGGGCGATTTGGGAGCCGTATTGGTGGAGGAAGGTGGTCATCAGATCTCCCACCAGTTTTGCCTGGGCTTGTCGGGCGTGTCCGGGGACTCGGGGTCCGGGAACTCGGGGTCGGTGATAGAAGTAGCGGCATGCGAGGGAGTGTCTGCGGTGTGGGCAGCGGGTGGGTGGCGGGTGGGGAGGAGGGTCAGGGGTGTGACGGGGATGCGGTGGGTGGCGGCGACGTAGGCCTGGACGTCGGGGTTTTCGGAGGTGCGGACTTCGTTGGAGGGGAGGTCGGCGACGATGTGGCCGTCGTCGAGAAAGATGACGCGGTCGGCTAGATAGAGGGCTTCCTCCAAGTCGTGGGTGACGATGAGGGTGGTCTTGTCGACGCGGAGGAGGAGGTCGCGGAGCATGGTCTGCATCTCGGCGCGGGTGAGGGGGTCGAGGGCGCCGAAGGGCTCGTCCATGAGGAGGATGGAGGGCTCGTTGGCGAGGGCGCGGGCGAGGCCGACGCGCTGGCGCTGGCCTCCGCTGAGCTGCCAGGGATAGCGGGGGAGAAGGTCTTCGGGGAGGCCGACGAGGTGGAGCATGACGGCGGCGCGGTGCCGGATTTCGGATTGGGGCCTGCCCTGCCAGCTCGAGGGCCATGCCGATGTTGCGGGCGATGGTCATGCGGGGGAAGAGGCCGGTCTCCTGGATGACGTAGCCGATGGAGCGGCGGAGGGCGATGGGGTCGGTGGTGGCGACGTCGTGATCGCCGACGAGGACGCGGCCGGAGGTGGGGCGGACGAGGGCGTTGACGGTGCGGAGGAGGGTGGTTTTGCCGGAGCCGCTGCGGCCGAGGAAGGCGGTGGTGGTGTTGGGGTCGATGCGGAGGTTGATGTCGTGGAGGAGCTGGCGGTTCCCTGCTAGGGTGACGTTGAGGGATTGCGAACTCGACGCCTTGGGTGGGCATGCCAGCCTCCGGGGAAGAGTTTATGCCTTCGACGGCGGCCTCGGGGGCGGTTTCGGTGCTGGCGGCTTCGGGTTCGGCTGTGGGGTCCGCGGTGGGGGCGGCGCCTTTTACGCGGACTACCGTGATCTTGTCGAAGCCTTCCTTGAAGGCTGGGGGGCGGAGGCGCTCGGCCATCTTGTGCATGACGTCGTCGGTGACCTGGCGGTCGCGCTTGGAGTTGCGTTCGAGGCAGACGGCGAGCGGGACGTCGAAGAAGACGGCCTGGACTTCGTAGCCGAAGGACTTCGCCATCTTGATCCACTGGCGGCGCTCGTGCGGGCTGAGGTTGGTGGCGTCGACGTAGTTCCAGGGCATCTTGGCGATGAGGCGCGCGCGGAGGAGGCTGCGGAGGGTGCTGAAGACGAGGCCCTGGTAGCGCTGCTCGGTGATGTCGTCGAAGAGGATGTTGCGCAGCAGGTCGCTGGAGAGCGGGGTGACGCCGCGGCGCTTGTACCAGGTGGTTTTGCCGGAGCCGGGGAGGCCGATGGTGAGGACGACGTAGCCGCGCGGGGATTTGTTGGGGACGGCTTCGGGGCCGGCGGGAGGGGTGGCGAGGGACTCGGGCTGGGTCTCGTGGACGAGCTTGGGTTCTGAGTGGGGCTCGAAAGTGGGCTCGGGTGCGTGTGGCTTGGCTGCTGGTTCGGCGGGCGCTGGCGCGGGGGTTTTGGCCTCGGCTGGGAGCTGGCTGGGAGGGGCTCGGGATACGAGGGCCGCAGGGGTGCGGGTTGGTTCGCAGGTATCTCCTGCCCAATCTTGCCCGTGGACTCCGAATCGTTCGGACCACGCTTAGAACGTCTTCTCATGAGTGTCTCGCGCAACCAATCGCGCATAGCTGGTTTGTAACACAAGGGTTCCCTCTGCCGCAAACATGGTGCAGAAGTGTTGGGTTTCGAGGAGTGGTCTCTGGAAACCCAGGTCTCAAAAGCGAGACCTGGGGCACCCGGGTTGTGGGCGTTCGGTGTTCGGTTAGCGGTTTGCGGTGGCCGGAGGGCTTTGGTAGCCTCAGGGTAATTGAGAGAAATAGAGGAATCATGGCAGTCAAGGTAGGGATCAACGGCTTTGGACGGATTGGGCGCAACGTATTTCGTACAGCATTGGGCAATCCTGAGATTGAGTTTGTGGCGGTCAATGATCTGACGACGCCGGCGACGCTGGCTCACCTGCTGAAGTATGACTCGATTCTGGGGAATCTGAAGCACACGATTACGGCGACGGAGGACTCGATTGTGGTGGATGGGAAGGCGATCAAGGTGTTTGCGGAGCGCGATCCGGCGAAGCTGGATTGGGCTTCGGTGGGTGCGGAGATTGTGGTGGAGTCGACGGGGTTCTTTACGGATGCGACGAAGGCGAAGGCGCATCTGGGAACGACGGTGAAGAAGGTGATTATCTCGGCGCCGGCTTCGCATGAGGATCTGACGGTCGTGCTGGGCGTGAATGACGACAAGTATGACGCGGCGAAGCATCAACGTGATTTCGAATGCCAGCTGCACGACGAATTGCCTGGCGCCGGTGGTGAAGGTGCTGAACGATACGTTCGGGATTGCGTCGGGGATTATGACGACGATCCACAGCTATACGAACGACCAGGTGATTCTGGATACGCCGCACAAGGATCTGCGGCGGGCGCGGGCGGCGGCGTTGAGCATGATTCCGAGCTCGACGGGCGCGGCCAAGGCGCTGAAGCTGGTGATTCCGGCGATGGATGGGAAGCTGGATGGGTTTGCGATTCGCGTGCCGACGCCGAATGTGTCGGTGGTGGATCTGACGTTTGTGAGCGAGAAGCCGATTGACGTGAAGAGCGTGAATGCGGCGCTGAAGGCGGCGAGCGAGGGTCCGCTGAAGGGGATTCTTGGATATACCGAGGAGGAGCTGGTGTCGACGGACTTCCGCGGGAACCCGCTGTCGAGCATTGTGGATAGCAAGCTGACCAAGGTGATTGGGAATACCGGCAAGGTGATTAGCTGGTACGACAACGAGTGGGGGTATTCGAGCCGGGTGAAGGATCTGATTTTGTTTCTGGTGAAGAAGGGGCTGTAGAAGCGTTGTCAGTTCTTAGTTCTCAGTTGTCAGTTGAAAAGAAGAGGGCGCTTTCAACGGAGAACTGAGAACGGACAACTGAGAACTCCCGTGTTCAGATCGCGTCGACGTATTTGAAGGGGCGGATGCCGGCGGACTTCCAGAAGTAGGCGAGGATGATGATGCTGGCGACGGCGGCGTAGGCGCACCAGAGGCTGGTGAAGGCGTAGCGCTTTACCGCCATGACGGTGAGCAGGATGATGAGGTTGGCGGCGCCGAAGAGGACCATGTCCTTGACCTTGGAGAAGAAGAGCGAGCCGCAGGTGGCGATGACGTAGAGGATGGCCAGGGTGGTGTTGTTGGTGGCGTCGTTGATGTAGACGATGCTGTTGCCTTTGACGGAGATCTGGGTGGGGTAGGCGATGAGCGCCCAGAGCATGTAGAGCGTGGTTCCGGTGCCGACGACGAGGAAGGGCCACATGCGGCGGCGGTTTTTGGCGGTGGCTTCGAAGAGCATGACGCTGAGTGGGATGAGGAACGGGAGCAGTCCCTGGGCGTAGAGCATGAAGGCGGCGCCCATGTTGTGCTCGACCGTGGGAGAGACGTAGCCGTCGAGGCCTAGCCAGACGAAGCCTTCGATGAACTGGTGGATGGCGAAGAGGGTGGGGAGCGAGGCGAAGAGGAGCTCGCGGCGATGCTTGACCTTGGTGAGGGTGACGATGCCTACGGTGGCCAGAACGCCACTGCCGACAAAGTTCGCGGTTGCGGAGAAGCACATTGCGGAAGACCTCGGGGTTCTGGTGATGATAGCGCAGGTGCGGTGGGGGCGTCGGGTGGAGGTGGTGAAGTGGTGACGGTGCAGGGTGTTGAATTCGCGTAAAATAAGTAGAAGGCTTATGGATAAGAGCATCCGCAAGGTTACGGATTTCGGGGAGCAGCGGGCGGAGACGTACCGCTACTGGCAGAGCCGCTCGCCTGCGGAGAGGTTTGAGGCGACTTGGCAGCTGAGCCGAGATCTGTATCGAGACTTCTACCGCGAGAAAGGTGCTGTGTCGAATGGAGAAGGATCAGCGAGATCTCTTACGCGAGTTCAACGCACGCGGGGTTAAAATATCTGGTGGTGGGCGGGTACGCGTTCTCTTATTACGCAGAGCCTCGGGCGACGAAAGATTTAGATGTGTTTGTAGAAGACAGTGCTGAGAATGCACAACGGGTGTTTGCTGCGCTAGCGCAATTTGGAGCCCCATTGGGGGGAATGTCGGCGAAGGATTTTCAAGATTCGGAGACGGTGTTTCAGATTGGTGTGCCACCGAGTCGCATTGACATTCTGCAGACGATTGAGGCGATCGGCTTCGCTAGCGCCTGGGAAGCGAGTGAGCCTGGGATGATCGGTGACGACCTTCCCGTTCGATATATTTCTTTCGATCACCTGGTCGCAAATAAGCTGGCCGTGGGACGCCTGCGCGATCTGGCAGATGTTGAGGCGTTGCGTGAGGCGCGAGCCGCGAGCTTGAGAGACAAGGAGGACAAGGGATGAAGCGGACGAATATTGCGGGGACTTCGCCGTATGAGGCGGCGATTGGGTTTTCGCGGGCGGTGCGGATTGGGAACGTGGTGCATGTGTCGGGGACGGGGCCGGTGGGGGCGGAGGAGTTGAGCGCGGCGGAGCAGACGCGGGTGGTGCTGGGGCTGATTGAGAAGGCGCTGGGGCAGGCGGGTGCGAGGTTTGAGGACGTGGTGCGGACTCGGATGTTTATTGCGCGGGCGGAGGATTGGGAGGAGATTGGGCGGGCGCATGGTGAGGTGTTTGGGGTGATTCGGCCGGCGGCTACGATGGTGGTCGCGGCACTGCTGAATCCGAAGTGGCGGGTGGAGATTGAGGCGGAGGCCGTGGTCGCGGAGTAAGTTGGGAATAGGATCGCGTGATGGAGAACTTTCGGCTGAAGGTGTTTCGGACCGTGGCGCGGCGGTTGAACTTTCGCGTGGCGGCGGAGGAGCTGCTGCTGACGCAGCCGGCGGTGACCCAGCAGGTGAAGGCGCTGGAGGCGGAGCTGGATGTGGCGCTGTTCGATCGCGCGGGGGGACGGATTGCGCTGACGGCGGCGGGGGCGGCGCTGCTTCCCTACGCGGAAAAGCTGGCGGAGTTGGCGGCTGAGGCCGTGCAGGCAGTGGCGGCGACTACGAGTACGAATGCTGGCGGCCTGACGGTGGCGGCTTCGCAGACGATTGGGCAGTATCTGTTGCCGCGGCTGATCGCTTCTTTCCTGGCGGAGAATCCGCGGGTGGAAATTGCGGTGGTGAGCGGGAATACGCAGGGCGTACTGGAGGCGCTGATGGAGCATCGCGCGCAGGTGGCGCTGATTGAAGGGCCGGCGATGCGGCAGGATGTGCGGGTGGATCCGTTCATGGAAGATCACATGGTGTGCGTGGTGCCGGCGGGTCATGAGTGGGCGGATGAAGAGGTGACGTTGGAGCAGTTGCAGGGGGCGACCCTGGTGACACGAGAGCTGGGGTCGGGGTCGCGGAAGATTGTGGAGCAGGCGTTTGAGCGCGCGGGGCTCAAGGTGCGGGAGATGCACGTGCGGATGACGTTCGATTCTACGGAGGGGTTGTTGAGTGCGGTGGAGGCTGGGCTGGGCGTGGCGTTCGTGTCGCGGTGGGCGGTGCGTGCGCAGTTGGCGCTGGGGACGTTGAAGATTGCGCGGGTAAAGGGGTTGGAGCTGGGGAGAGTGTTTTCGGTGGCGACGGTGGCGGGGCCGGAGCCCGCGGGGGTGGTGGGAGCGTTTCGGCGGTTTGTGCTGGAGCGGGCGGAGGGGCTGGCGCCGCGGGCTACAGGGCGTGGGCGATAGCTGAGGTGGTTGAGCCCTGCGGGAAACGTTACCTCAGCGGCTAAAGCCCGGCTTCAAGCGAGGAGTATTGGCACGGCTGAAGCCGTGCCCCTTCGAGGGGATGAAGACATTCCATCCACCAACTGCGAATGCAATGAGTTGGGGATGCAGCGACTGATCAGATGCCGATTACGTGGAAGTAGATCGCCGCTAGGGAGGCTGTGCCTACGATGATCCAGAGGGCGATTCCCTGCACCAAGGGGCGGACGCCTACCTGGCGGAGGGTTTGCTTTGAGAGGCTGGTGCCGATGAGGAAGAGGGTGGCGGTGAGTCCGGCTTTGCCGAGATGGCTTAGCGCGGCGAAGGTGGGGTGGAGTCGCGGGAGGTAGGTGGCGAGCGCGGCGGCGGCGCAGAAGTAGGCGATGAACCAGGGGAACTTTACTTTTGCCTTCGGGTGGTGGGAGGCGTGGCCGTGTTGGGCGGCGAGGCGGGCCATGTAAGCGGCGGTGAGCAGGCTTACTGGGACGATCCAGAGGGCTCGGGCTAGCTTGACGGTGGTGCCGATGGCGAGGGCTTGCGAGCCGTAGGCGGCTGCTGCTCCTACTACGGAGCTGGTGTCGTGGATGGCGAGGGCGGCCCAGAGGCCGAACTGGTTTTGCGTGAGGTGGAGGAGGTGGCCGATGGGGGGGAATAGCAGGAGGGCGATGGAGTTTAGCAGGAAGACCGTGCCCATGGAGACGCTGATCTCTTCCTCGTTGGCGTTGGTGATGGGGGCGACGGCGGCGATGGCGCTGCCTCCACAGATGGCGGTGCCGGCGGTGATGAGGTAGGAGGCCTTGCCGCCTACCTTGAGGAACTTGCCGAGCAGCGTGCCGAGGACCATGGCGGTGGTGATGCTGATGGCGGTGTAGAAGAAGCCGGAGCGGCCGGCGTGCGCGACCTGCAGGATGTTCATGCCGAAGCCTAGCGCGACGACGGAGGCTTGCAAGAGGAGCTTGGAGAGCTTGGCGGATTCGGAGCGAAGAGGGTGCTCGACGAGGAAGCCGAAGGCGATGCCACCGAGGAGTGCGATCGGCGGGTTGACGATGCCGCTGCCGGCTACGAGCAGGCCGAGGAGGAAGACGGTGCGGCTATCGAGGAGCTTGTGGGCTGGGGGATGCGCGGATGCGGGGGGCGGGGTCGTCGTGTGCGCTGCGGTTTCTTCGAGGGGTTCGGTTGCGGTCGGTGACATTCTTTCTCAGCTCCGGTTGTTGCTCTGGTACTACTTTCGGCGGATGGAAGCGCGGCGTCCAAGTAGAAGTTTTTATGGGCGATTAGGGATTCGTTGGGAGACGTGATCCGTGAAGAGGTGAGATTTGTGAAACCCACATCTCAAAGGCGAGATGTGTCACCCCAGCGAGTAAAGACCGCCCGCCGGGGACCCCGATTGGGGCACCCGGATTCGGCGAAGGGAGTTTGTTGGGATGAAACGGGTTTGGCGGCTGTAAGGACAGGGGTGGGCGGGCGGTGCTAGAGTTTTGGCGTTCGTCAAACGGCGGCTGGCGCTGAGGGTGATCCGGCGAGGCTGCTTTCCAAGGAGCCACTCCCATGGCCACTGCTACTTCTCCTGTCGTCGACGCCCGTTTGGGCGCCGCTGCTTCGGCTTTCGTAACCAGCAAGCACCAGATGTATATCGACGGAAAGTTCACGGCGGCTTCGGCGGGAAAGACGTTCCCTGTGTTTAACCCGGCGACGGGTGAGGAGATCTGCCAGGTTCCGGAGGGCGATCACGTGGACGTGGATCGCGCAGTGCATGCGGCGCGGCGGGCGTTTGATGGAGGGGCGTGGCCGGCGATGTCGCCTTCGAAGCGCGGGCAGTTGCTGTATCGGCTGGCGGATTTGCTGGAGCAGCATACGGAGGAGTTTGCCGAGCTGGAGTCGCTGGATAATGGCAAGCCGGTTTCGATTGCGCGGGTGGCGGATGTGCCGCTGGCGGTGGACTTGTTCCGGTATATGTCGGGGTGGGCTACGAAGACGCTGGGGTCGACGATTCCGCTGTCGGCTGGCAATGATTTTTTGAGCTACACGGTGCGCGAGCCGGTGGGGGTTGTCGCGCAGATTATTCCGTGGAACTTTCCGCTGCTGATGGCGGCGTGGAAGCTGGGGCCGGCGCTGGCGGTTGGATGCACTGTCGTGCTGAAGCTGGCAGAGCAGACTCCGCTGACGGGGTTGCGGCTGGCGCAGTTGATTGAGGAGGCTGGCTTCCCTGCTGGCGTGGTGAATGTGCTGACGGGGTTTGGCGAGCCTTGCGGAGCTCCGCTGGCGGCGCATGATCTGGTGGACAAGGTTGCGTTCACGGGGTCGACCGAGGTGGGCAAGTTGATTGCGAAGGCGGCTACTGGGAATCTGAAGAAGGTGACGCTGGAGCTGGGCGGGAAGAGTCCGGCGATTATCTTTCCGGATGCGGATATGGATGCGGCGATTGCTGGTGCGGCTTCGGCGATCTTCTTCAACCAGGGACAGTGCTGCTGCGCGGGCTCACGGCTGTTTGCGCATGAGAGCGTGTTCGATCGCGTGGTGAGTGGTGTGAGCGACATTGCCGGAAAGATCAAGATGGGCGAGGGGCTGGATCCTTCAACCGAGATGGGGCCGCTGGTGAGCGATGAGCAGTTTGCGCGCGTGAATGGGTTTCTGAAGAGCGGACGCGAGCAGGGTGCGAAGTTTGTTGCGGGCGGAAAAGAGCATGGTGGGCGCGGATATTTTGTGGCGCCTACGGTGATGTCGGGTGTGAAGCCGGGGATGAAGGTTGTGGACGAGGAGATCTTTGGGCCGGTGGTGGTGGCGCAGAGCTTTGCTACTGACGCTGATCTGGATCGGCTGGCGGCGCAGGCGAATGACACGATCTATGGGCTGGCGGCTAGTGTGTGGACGAAGGATATTTCGGCGGCGCACAAGATGGCGCGGCGGATTAAGGCAGGAACGGTCTGGGTGAACTGTCACAACGTCTTCGACGCGGCGCTGCCGTTTGGCGGGTATAAGCAGTCGGGATGGGGGCGCGAGATGGGCGCCGAGGTGTTGAACAATTACACCGAGGTGAAGGCGGTGACGGTGAAGTTGTAGTGAAAGGGTGAGTGATTTCCACAACGGCCCTGTTCGATACGCGAAGAAGTTCGCGGATCGGGTGGGGCTGTTTGCTATTCAATTGCATCTGGTTCAGTTATCCTTCTGGCAATGTCAAAGCTATCGATTCGTGATCTCGATCTCACTGGCAAGCGTGTCTTCATACGCGTGGACTTCAATGTGCCGCTCTCGAAAGAGGGCACGATTACCGATGACACGCGCATCCGCGAGACGATACCGACGATTGAGTATGCGCTGCGGCGCAAGGCGAAGGTGATTCTGGCGGCGCACCTGGGCCGGCCGAAGGGCAAGAAGGTGGACGCGATGAGTCTGAAGCCGGTGGTGGCGCGGCTGCGGACGCTGCTCGACGGCGTGCTGGATGCCGATGAGAATGTGGCGTTCGCTCCGGACTGCGTGGGGCCGGTGGCGGAAGAGATGGCGGATAATCTCGAGCCGGGGCAGACGCTGCTGCTGGAGAATCTGAGATTTCATGCGGGCGAAGAGGCGAACGATCCGGAGTTTGCGAAACAGCTTGCGTCGCTGTGCGATGTGTACGTGAATGATGCGTTCGGCGCGGCGCATCGGGCGCATGCGTCGACTGAGGGGATCACGCATTTTGTGAAGCAGTCGGCAGCAGGATTGCTGATGGAGAAGGAGCTGAACGTACCTGGGCAAGGCGGTGACGGAGCCGTTCCGGCCGTTTGTGGCGATCATTGGCGGGGCGAAGGTGTCGGACAAGATTGAGGTGATTAATGCGCTGCTGGATCGGGTGGACTCGCTGCTGATTGGCGGCGGGATGACGTACACGTTTCTGAATGCGAAGGGGCAGACTACGGGCAAGTCGCTGGTGGAGGCGGACAAGATTGAGGTGGCGAAGGCGGCGCTGGAGAAGGCTGAGGAGCGGGGCGTGAAGTTCCTGCTGCCGGTGGATCATTGCCTGGCGGACAAGTTTGCGCCGGATGCGAAGACGCAGTTGTTCTCGGGCGATGGGCCCTTCCCTGCTGAGTGGATGGCGCTGGATATTGGGCCGGCTACGGTGAAGCTGTTCTCGGACGAGATTGCTGAGGCGGCGACGATGGTGTGGAATGGGCCGATGGGCGTGGCGGAGTTTCCGGCGATTTGCCAAGGGGACGAACGCGATTGCGAAGGCGCTGGCGAAGAACGAGGATGCGATCACGATTGTGGGGGGCGGGGATTCGGTGGCGGCGCTGCATAATTCTGGAGTCGCGGACAAGATCACGCACATCTCAACAGGTGGTGGTGCGAGCCTGGAGTTCCTTGAGGGGAAGACGTTGCCGGGGGTTGCTGCGCTGACGGAGAAGTAGTGTGCGATAGGCGTGCAGGTGATTTGCCAGTCGTTGTTAAGCGCACATACTTTCTTCTCACGTGTACGCAGGAGTGTGGATGCGTAAGCCCGTGATTGCTGGAAATTGGAAGATGTACAAGACGCCGAAGGAGTCGCTGGCGTTTCTGGATGCGTTTTTGCCTCTGGTGGAGGGGCATGAGCGGGATGAGATTCTGCTGTTCCCTACGATGAGCTCGCTGGCGTATGTGATTGAGGCGGCGATTGGGACGAATGTGCGGGCGGGGGCGCAGAATATGCACTGGCTGAACGAGGGGCCGTATACCGGGCAGACGTCGCCTACGATGCTGGTGTCGATTGGGTGCAGGCATGTGCTGCTGGGGCACTCGGAGCCGCGACTTTACTTTAGCGAGACGTATGAGCGCGTGAACTTGAAGCTGAAGGCGGCGATCAATCATGGGATTACGCCGATTGTTTGCTTTGGCGAGATGCTGGCTGAGCGTGAGGATATGCGGACGGCGGATGTGCTGCGGACGCAGGTGCGGACGGCGCTGAGGAATATTTCGGCGAGCGAGGCGCGGCGGCTGGTGGTGGCGTATGAGCCGATCTGGGCGATTGGGACGGGGTCGACGGCGAGCCCGGATGTGGCGTGGCAGGCGCATGCGAATTATTCGGCAGGAGCTGGCGCATTGCTGCGGGCTGGAGACGGCGGAGAAGACGCGGATTCTGTATGGGGGGTCGGTGAAGCCGGAGAATATTGGGCCGCTGATGGCGCAGGCGGAGATTGATGGGGCGCTGGTGGGCGGGGCTAGTCTGGTGCCGACTACGTTCGCGAACATTGTGCAGTACCAGTAGCAGAGGACCGTGCGGACGGTGTGAGCGCGCGGCAGCGTGGAGTTGGCGTTAGTTGACCAGGTAATAGTCGATAGTCGAGACAACGCGGACTTGCTTCATGATGCTGGCTTCGGCCTGCTGGTCGGAGCTGTAGCCTCCTTCTTCGCCGGTGCTCGAGCCGGCGTTGGCCGCCGATATGGAGAAGACTCCCTGATTGGCATCACGAATGGAGCCGACCTGAGAGCCTGAGTCGGCAGCGAAGCGGTCGGCTGACGCGCGGGCATTGCGGGTGGCTTCGGTGATCATGTCGGGTTTGAGGGCGTTCAGGCCGTTGAACTTGTAGACAACCCCTGAACCCTGGCCCTGTCCGGACTGGAGCACAACGCCGGACCGGATCAGGTCGGAGGTCTTTGCGTTTGCAGCGGCGACTTTGTCTACATCATTGCTTTGCACTGTGATGGTCTGCTCGACGACGAAGCGAGGTCCGTGCGTGTTGTTGTTGTACTGGTTCAGGGAACGATCGGTGACGGAGACACTGCCCGAGGGTGATGGCGGTGGCGGCAAAACCCTGGGCATTCAAGAACTGGAGCACGGCCGCTTTATCTTTTTCGCTTGCGGCGAATGTTTCGGGCAGGCTGTCCCCTGCTTCGCTAAAGCTCAGCGGCCAGGTCGCGCTGTCGGACTTTACGGTGCGTTCGACGAGGCCTTTGACCTCGACATAGCGGTCTGCCCGCTTGAAGTCGCGGAGCTTGGTGCCCAGGAGAAGGCCACCCACGATCATGCCGATCATGAGGAGGATCCCAAGGATGGAAAAAGGAAGGAGGAAGGAAGAGCGGTCGTCCTGCGTCACGATGGAGCACACCTCGAGTGGCTAACAGCATGAGAGAACTTGTGAATGGGGTCAAGCGAAATCTTTGTGGATGCTGAGGTGCGGCGAGCCTGGTGCCTACTAGGTTCGCGAATATGGTGAAGTATGAGTAGGGGACCGCCCGGCCCAGGTCTCAGAAGCGAGACCTGGGGCACCCGATTTGTGGGTAGCGAAAACTAGTGGACTACGCCGGTCTGGTCCATGGGCCAGTAGACGAAGGCGGCTTTGCCGTAGATGAGGGCGCGGGGGACGGGGCCGAAGTCGCGGCTGTCGCTGGAGATGTTGCGGTGGTCGCCCATGACCCAGAAGTCGCCTGTGGGGATGGTGCATGTCGGGCTCGGAGCGCTCGTCGCGGAAGCGGTTGGGGACGTAGGGTTCGCGGAGGGCGTGGTCGTTGACGTAGACGGTGCCGTGGTCGATGCGGAGGTTGTCGCCGGGGAGGGCGATGACGCGCTTGATGTAGCTCTTGGTGTGGTCGCCGGGGTAGAGGAAGACGACGACGTCGCCGCGGTGGATGGACTCGAAGCGATAGGCGAACTTGTTGATGAAGAGGCGGTCCTGATCCTGCAGGCGCGGGAGCATGCTGGTGCCTTCGACGCGGACCGGCTGGTAGAGGAAGAGGATGATGAAGAGCGAGATGGCGATGGAGACGAGCATGTCGCGCGACCAGGAGCGCCAGCCGGTGGGCTCGGGGTGAGGCGTGGGCGGGAGGGTTGCGCCGGAGCGGAACTGGGGCGCGGGTACGGCGGGGTCGGGTGGTGGGGTGAGTGCGGCCTGGGGCGCGGTGGGCTGCTCGGCCTCTGGTGCGGGGTGGGGTTCTTGTAGATCGGGCAACGTTCTGGGAGCCTCGGTGGCAGGTGGAGGTGCTGAGCCGGTGAAACGCAGCTCGTCTATGAGATTAGACGAAAGAGGCGCGGTTGTGGGTGCATTGGTGGGTGGCTGCTATTGGGTTCGTCATCCCACCCGTCCGCAAACGCGCGTACGGATGGGGTACACGGTGTATGAATCGGGCACCCGGGGGAATGCTGCGAACCCAGGTCTCAAAATCGAGACCTGGGGCACCCGGGGTTCGTAGCCGAGCATCAGGGGGTGGGGGGCGAGGGGATGGTGGTGGTGTCGGGGAGGCCGAGGCCGGGGATTAGGTTTTTGCCGTCGAGGCCGGTGGGGCTCCAGGTGTCTACGATGAGCTTTGCCGAGCTTGGCGATGGTGACTTCGGCTTCGTTGTCGACGGTCCAGCCGTGGTCGCGGTTGTCGTAGGTGAAGATGGAGAGGACCATGGGGCCGGACTTGCCCATGACGATGGCGACGTCGTTGCGGACGGCGTCGAGCGAGCCGGTTTTGCTGGCGATGGCGGTGCCGTTTTCGCTGGTGTCGACGGCCTCGAGGTAGCGCGGGATGGTCTCGCGGTAGAACTGGTTCTTGAGCATGTTGAGGGCGACGGAGCAGACGGCGCGGTCCTGGTCGTCGGTGGGGGCGAAGCGGGCGGCGCCGGGGGTGGTGGCGGTGCCGAGCTGGTGGAGATGGCAGAGGCCGATGGTTTCCATGAGATAGGCCATCTCGCGGGGGGTGGTCTTGCCGAGGCCGAATTTGGGCTGGTCGGCGGGCATGGGGCCGGTGGCGGGTTTCATGACCTTCTTGTAGAGATGGGTGTTTTCGAGGCCGAGGGCTTGGAGGCGGGCGTTGACGGGGTCGATGCCGAAGCGGTCGATGGCGAGGTTGGTGGCGGTGTTGTCGCTGACGATGACCATCATGGTGAGGACGTCTTTGAGGGTGAGGGTGACGGGCGTGTCGAGGAACATGAGGATGCCGGAGCCGTTGACGGCCTCGTGGGGGTGGAGGGTGATGGGCTCGTCCCAGCGGGCTTTGCCTTCGCGGACCTGGACCATGGCGTGGTAGAGGATGGCCGAGCTTGATGACGGAGGCGGTCTGGACGGGGAGGTTGGGGTCGA
This sequence comes from uncultured Acidobacteriaceae bacterium, assembly GCA_963821165.1. Taxonomy (GTDB): domain Bacteria; phylum Acidobacteriota; class Terriglobia; order Terriglobales; family Acidobacteriaceae; genus Granulicella. The sequence goes on along the minus strand of CAWGCQ010000003.1, from coordinate 2,946,270 downwards.
CGCCTACGGCGTGCAGGGTGTTGAGTTGAATGGCGTAGAGGGCGGTGTGGCCGAGGCCGGCGGAGGCGCGGGCGGCGATGATCTGCTGGAGTTGCTGCTGGAGGGTGGGGGTGGTTTGGGCGGAGAGCGGAGGGCGGTGGAGAGGAGGATGGCGGCGGGGAGGAGGCGGGCGGAGAGCGCTGGCGCGGGAGACTGTACTCATTCTGGATTCGAATCCTCGTCAAGATGATACGCGGGGGCCTCTGACGTGGATGAGGGGCGTCCGTTTCGACAAGTGGCCCGTTTTGTGCCAGTCGAGAGGGTTGTTTTGGACGGGTTTTGCACGCGGGGGAAGCCTGGAATGATACGTGATGTGCGACGCAGCACAGCGCTAATGCAGTAGAATGAAGGTGGTGACCTATTTGCCATGTCAACGCTGACTATGTCCTCATCTCCGATTGAACAGCCGTTTGCACGGACTGTTTCCGATCTTGAAAATCTCCCCACTGAGCGGCCCAACGAGGCATCTGAGGGGCTCGACACCAAATCCGCTATTGAAATTGCGCGGATTATCAATCACGAAGACGCGAAGATTGCGGCGGCGGTGAAGAAGGCGCTGCCCGAGATTGCGATGGTGATCGATACGGTGGCGCGGTCGCTGCGCGATGGTGGACGGCTGATTTATGTGGGCGCGGGGTCGTCGGGGAGGATCTCGGCGCTGGATGCTTCGGAGTGTCCGCCGACGTTTTCGACCGCTCCGCAACAGGTGCAGTACATTATGGCGGGCGGGCCGAAGGCGCTGGCCAGCGCTTCGCGATGTGAATGAGGATTCGCCGGAGCTGGGGCAGAGGGACATTGCCCGGCGGCGGCCTACGCGCAAGGACATTGTGATTGGGGTTTCGGCTTCTGGGCGGACGCCTTATGTGGTGGGTGCGACCGAGTATGCGCGGGCTTGCGGAGCGAAGACGGCGGCGATTACCTGCAATGCGAACTCGGATCTGTCGCAGGTGGTGGACATTACGATTCTGGCGGAGGTTGGGCCGGAGATCGTGTCGGGCTCGACGCGCATGAAGGCGTCGACTGCGCAGAAGATGATCTTGAACATGATTACCACGGGGGCGATGACGCGGCTGGGCTACGTCTACGACAACCTGATGGTGAACGTGCACATGAAGAATGCCAAGCTGGTGGAGCGCGGGATTCGGGTGCTGATGAAGGTGTGCGACATCGACCGCGAGACGGCGATTCGGACGATCAAGTCGGCGGGCAAGTCGATTCCGATTGCGGTGGTGATGCTGAAGGCCAACGTGGACAAGATGGAGGCCGTGCGGCGGCTGCAGAAGTCGGATGGGAATGTGCGGCTGGCCATTGAGGACTCGCGGCTGGAGCTGTAAGTAGAGGGTCCAGGGTTTAGGGCCCAGGGTTCAGGGTAAAAGGCCCCAGGCATCGAGACCTTCGGTGGGTATCAAGCGGTGCTTGCGGGGATACTCCCGGTGGGCGTGGGCTTTTCCTCATTGAGGTCGCATCTACACTGGAGGGATGGATAAGTTTGTTATTCGCGGGGGCAATCCCCTGCTTGGGACGATTAAGATTTCGGGGGCGAAGAACTCGGCGCTGCCTTGTATGGCTGCTGCGATTCTGACTGAGGATGAGGTGATCCTCGAGAACATTCCGCAGGTGCGCGATATCGAGACCGAGCGCAAGCTGCTGGAGTCGATGGGCGCGGAGGTGGAGCTGGGGTATGGGCGGGCGCAGCATCGGACGTCGATTAAGTGCGCTGTGCTTTCGGATCCTGTTGCCAAGTACGAGATTGTGAAGACCATGCGGGCGAGCTCGCTGGTGCTGGGGCCGCTGATTGCGCGGACAGGGATGGCGCGCGTCGCGATGCCGGGTGGATGCGCGATTGGGGGACGGCCGATCGATCTGCACATCAAGGGGCTGGAGTCGATGGGCGCGACGATTACGCAGGAGCATGGCTATCTGGAGGCGCGGGCGGAGCGGTTGAAGGGCGCGCATATTGTGTTCGACAAGATTACGGTGACGGGCACGGAAGATTTGCTGATGGCGGCGGCGATGGCGGAGGGCGAGTCGTTGTTTGAGAACTGCGCGCGTGAGCCGGAGGTGACGGACCTGGCTGCGCTGCTGAATGCGATGGGCGCGCGGATTGAGGGCGCGGGGACGTCTACGATTCGGATTCAGGGTGTTGCGAAGCTGCATGGGGCGCGGCATCGGATCAATCCGGATCGCATTGAGGCGGGAACGTATTTGATGGCGGGAGCGATTACGGGCGGCGATCTGAATGTGGATTGCTGCAATCCGGAGCACCTGGGCGCGCTGCTTGGGAAGCTGGAAGAGTGCGGCGTGAAGCTGGAGATTGGCAAGGAGAATGTGCGGGTGCATTCGGGCGGCGCGCTGAAGGCTGCGGACATTACGACCGAGGAGTATCCGGGCTTCCCTACCGATATGCAGGCGCAGTATATGGCGCTGGCTGACGCAGGCGGAGGGGACGTCGATGGTGACGGAGAATATTTTTGAGAACCGCTTTATGCATGTGGGCGAGCTGAACCGGATGGGCGCGAATATTTCGGTGCAGGGACGGTCGGCGACGGTGCGCGGCGGGACGAAGCTGCAGTCGGCTGCGGTGATGTGCTCGGACCTGCGGGCGAGTGCGGCGCTGGTGCTGGCGGCGCTGGTGGCCGATGGCGAGAGCATTCTCGACCGCGTGTATCACATGGATCGCGGGTATGAGCGGCTGGAGGAGAAGCTGCGGGGTGTGGGCGCGCAGATTCGGCGGATGGGTGAGGTGTTTGGGAAGCGGTGAAGCGCGTCTAGCTCAGCTGATGGAGCCGTGACTCGGCTGCTTCCCTCACTCATGCGCGATGAGCTGCGCAGGAATGGGGCACCCGGGTGGTAGCGGTGGACGACAATAGCTGCATGTCAGATTCGGCATGCAGCTATTGTTTTCTCTGAGGTTCGCGAAGGTTTAGACGGCTACGGCGTGTCGCGGTCGTGCTGGAGCTGACCTGGAGGAGCTCGTCGAAGAGGGCGCGGTACTGGAGCATGGCGGTGCGCATGTCTTCGGTGGTGACTTCGTCGCCTGCGAGGCGCAGAGCTATGGCGTGGGCGGAGCGGTAGTTTTCGACGACGCGCGGATAGTTGACGGAGATGTCGGCGGCACGCTGTTCGAAGTCGGCGACGGGGTAACCGCGAGCGTGCATGAGCGAGGCGACTAGGTCGTCGGCCTCGATGACGGAGCCGCGGGGATGGTCGACGAAGCGGGACTGCACGACTCTGCCACTCGCTGAGGAAGCGATCGCGTTCGGCGGGAGCGAGGTCGCGGATGTGGAGGTGCTTGACGCGCTCTTCGCGGGCGGCGAGGGCGGCCTCGGCAGTTGCGTTCGGAGCCGCGCTCGAGGACGGTGCGATCGTACTCGGAGCCAAAGCGGTTGCGCAGGTGCTCGGCGTTCTTCTCTGCGCTGGTTGACGACGATGGCAACGACGATGGCGATGATCACGACGAGAACGATGATGCCAATGATGAGTCTGGGGTCATGTCGGGTTGAGCTGCATAGGTTCAGTCTCCTGCCAGTAGACATGATTCTCCTGCATGAAGTGAGATGCGGTTGGGTGAACGCGAGCTTAATCGTTGGCAGCACGAAAGGATGCAGCGGAAATTGGTTGCCTGCGTGGCAGAGTTCTCAGTTATCAGTTCTGAGTGAATGATTGGCGGATGGCGTTGAAGGGGCTGGTCTGTGCCCCGATGGAAGGCTACCGCCTATAATGTGCGGGATGCGGTTTCCGACGAAGTTCTTCGCCCTTGTCCTCGCTCTTGTGGCGATCTTCGCCTGTGGCCCGGCTGCCGTTGCACAGACGGCGGATAACGCTGGTGGGCGCGTGGTGCTGGTGCTTCCCTTCGATAACCATTCGGGGAACGCTTCGCTGAACTGGATTGGGGATTCGTTTCCGGACACGCTGAACAAGCGGCTGACGTCGGCGGGATTTCTGACGATCTCGCATGATGACCGGCAGTTTGCGTATGACCATCTGGGACTGCCGGCGGACTTTCGGCCGACGCGGGCGACGACGATCCGGATTGCGGAACAGCTGGACGCGAACTATGTGATTATCGGCAGCTACAACGTGGTGCAGACGGCGGGCGGGCGCTGGCGGGAGCGGCGAAGAGCCGGATTCTGATCCAGGCGAAGGTGCTGTCGATGGATGCGCTGCGGCTGTCGGGGCCGATTGAGGACTCGGCTGAGTTGATGCGGTTGTTTGATGCGGAGAATGCGATTGCGTGGAAGGTGGCGCGGCGCGATGGATCCGCAGTTTTCGGTGTCGGAGCAGACGTTTCTTGGCGGCTCCGGGCGCGGTGCCGCTGCCGGCGTTTGAGGACTATATTCGCGGGATCAATGCGACGACGGATGACGGAGCGGCTGAAGCGGCTGAAGAATGCGGTGTCGCAGGTGCCGAACTATCCGGCGGCGCTGCTGGAGCTGGGCAAAGAACAGTATGCGCAGAGCGACTTCGAGGGAGCGGCGGCGACGCTGGCGAAGGTTCCGAAGACGGACCGGCTGGCGCTGGAGGCGAACTTCTATCTTGGGCTGGCGGACTTCAACTCGGCGAACTATGCGGGCGCGCAGGCGGCGTTTTCGTTTGTGGCGACGCGGCTGCCGCTGCCCGAGGTGGTGAATAACGAGGCGGTCGCGGTGAGCCGGCAGGGTAAGGACAGCGTGGAGCTGTTTCGGAAGGCGTCGCGATGCGGACCCGTCGGATGAGGACTACCACTACAACCTGGCGATTGCGATGTTCCGGCGCGGCGACACGGCGGGAGCGACGCGCGAGGTGGAGGCGGCGCTGAAGTTGAAGGCCGGCGGACAACGAGGCCGTTGAGCTGCTGGCGCAGTTGAAGAAGGTTCCGGCGGGAACGCAAGTTGAATGCGGACGCCGAGAGTGGATTCAGCCCGCTGGAACGGATTCGGCGGAACTATTCGGAGACGGGATTCCGGCAGGCGGCGTTCCAACTGGACCAGATGCGGGCGATGCGGATGGCGATGCTGCCGCCGGACCAGCGGGCGGCGGAGTACACGCAGCTGGGGCGGGAGTATCTGTCGGAGGGGTTGCTGCCGGAGGCGGAGACGCAGTTCCAGGATGCGCTGCAGGCGAGTCCGAACTCGGCCGATGCGCATGCGGGGATGGCGCAGCTGCGCGAGGCGAGCGGGGATACGGCGAAGGCGCGGGACGAGGCGAAGACGTCGATGATCATGAAGCCGAATGTGGCGGCGCTGCTGGTGCTGGCGCGGCTGGATCTGGCGGACAAGCAGCTGGCGGCGAGCGCGCAGGATATTTCGCAGGCGCTGCAGACTGGATCCGCACGAACGCCGATGCGATTGCGCTGAAGCTGGTGGTGCAGCAGCGCGGGCAGACGGTACCGTAGGATGCTCGCTGGCGGTCTGGCACATTTGTCTCCGAATGTCGCGCTGCTGGTGCTGACGCTGGGGGTGCTGCTGATCTATGTGGAGCTGAACCGGCCGGGGTGGGTGGTGCCGGGGGCGGTGGGGTTGATGGCGACGCTGTTTGCGGTGGCGTCGCTGGCGCGGGTGGAGGTGAATCCGGGGGCGGTGGCGCTGGTGGGGACGGCGGTGGTGCTGCTGGGCTGGGGTTGCGGCGGAGGACGCCGGTGGATGGTGGCGGTGGCGGCCACGCTGGCGCTGGTGCTGGGGTTTGCGCAGCTGGTGAAGGGGCCGGCGGGGACGGCGGTTGGCATGTGGGGATGGCGGTGGGTTGCGGGCTGGTGCTTGGGGGATCGACCTCGATTCTTACGCGGATTGCACGACGCGCCCGCACCAACAAAGGTTTAGACTAAAGGAGAGCGCATTTTCGCGCCCGGAGCCTTCACGACTTGATCCGCAAAGCCTTTCCCCTTCTTGCCGTCATTCCTTTTTGCCAGCCTCGTTGCGCGGGTGCATACGCTCAGACCGAAGCGCCACCGCCGACCGCCTTCGAGAAGCAGCTGGATAAGCTGGATCTGTCGATTGCGGGCGTTGGTATTTACAACAACACCGTGTCGGGCACGGTGGTGTCCAGACCTTGAGACGCTACCAACCAGGAGACTGGAGCCATGACGCAGTTCGGTTCGAATACGCTGGGAGCGCTGGTGTCGATCCATTACCCGGCAAAGCCGTACTTTGGACTTGAGTTCAACTACAGCTACGCGCGCTATACGGAGAACTACACAGGGCCGGCGATCACGGGCTTTCTGCCGAACGGCATCACGAACTTCCAGGTGCAGACGAAGGTGAACGAATACACGTTCGGATACCTGATTACGCCGCCGTACACGATCTTTGGCCTGCAGCCGTTTGTCTCGGCTGGGCGCTGGGCCGACGGGGTTCAAGCCGACGCCGGGCGGCGGACAGGAAGAGCCGGAGAAGGCGCGCATGACGTACTACTACTCGCTCGGGATTTCAGCAAGGACGTCAGCCCGCACTTCGGACTGCGCGCGGGCTTCCGCGAGCTGTTCTTCCTGGATCCTGACTTTGGGCAGAACTATCTGACGATCCTGAAGCATGCCACGACGTATGAGCCGATGGCGGGGTTCTATATTCGGTACTAGCTGTTCCCTGCTTGTGACTTTCGGATTGAGCTTGGCGCGATGAACCCTCTGCTGGATGAAGACGAAGAAGATCTGAACGAACGGAACGTGAGCTGACGCTCAGTACCGGGATGATCCTGGGATATTTCTGGTGCTGGTGGTGCTGTGCGGGGCGTTCTTCGGCTTTGGGTACAAGATGGGAAGCCGTGCAACCGATGCCGCTGGGTGCGTGCGGCGAGTGCTGATGGTACACAGCCCTCGACCGGCACTGTTCAGCGGGTTCAAGCCGGCGGCGGGATCGCCTGATGGGCTGCGACTGCGGCGAGTGGCTCTCAGCCGGTCGTGCCGCGGTCAGGTTCGGGAGTGGCTCCGCGCGGAGGAGCGTCTGCGGCGGAGAATGCGCAGCCAGTGGCTGCACCTGCTGCGCATGCGGCAACTCCGGTGGCGACGACGCCCGAGCAGCCAGCGGCGACGGGCAGCTTCGTGGTGCAGGTGGCAGCGGTTTCGCATGAGGAAGACGCGCAGCTGCTGGTGAATGCGCTGCGGGCGAAGGGCTATCCGGTGAGCGCGCATACGGAGCACGGCGGATAAGTTCTTTCACATCCAGGTGGGGCCGTTTACGAACATGAAGGACGCTACGGCGGCGAAGCAGCGGCTGGTGGCGGATGGATATCAGCCGATTATCAAGTGAGAGGATCAGGAATCAGGGTCCAGGGGCTAGACGTCAGGGTGCGGCGGCTCAGGCTTGGCGAGGGCTGTCTGCATTTCCTGGCGGACTGCTTCCATTAGGTCTTCGCGGGAGTCGAAGTTCTGGGGGCGGATGGCGGGGAGGAAGCGGACGGTGGCTTCTCCGGGGTAGATCTTCAGGCTTCCCTTGCGCATCATCTGCGCGGTGCCCTGGATGACGATGGGGACCATGGGGGCGTTGGTGTCGGCGGCGAGGAAGAAGGCACCTTTTTTGAAGGGCAGAAGGTTGCCGTCGGTGGAGCGGGTGCCCTCGGGAAAGATGAAGATGTGCAGGCCGCTGCGGAGAGCATCGGCCGCGATGGCTACGCTCTGCTCGGCTTCCGACGCGGGAGTGGCCGCGGGAGACGGGGACGTACTTGGCCATGCGCATGGCGATGCCGACGAAGGGGAATCTTCATCAGCGACTTCTTGAGAAAGACGCTGCACATGCCGGGGATCGCGGGCAGGAGGATGGGCGGGTCGAGGTTGGAGACGTGATTGCTGAGGAAGATGCAGGACTCGCCGGTGCGGGATGTTCTCTGCGCCTTCGATGAGGACGCGAATGCCGCCGGCGCGGACGCCGAGTGCGCATGGTGAACATGGCCCAGCCGTACATGGTGCGGATGTTGCCGCGCAGCAGCGAGTAGAGGGATGCCGATGAGGGCGGCGGGCAGGCCGAAGAGGATGAAGACGAAGAGCATGCGTAGTGCAGAGAACATGTCGGCTCAGAGTACCGGGGAGCGTTTGCCTAAGCCTATCCGAGCAGGCTGTTGGCGAGTTTGACGTAGAGATCGACGCACTCCAGCAGCTCGGACTTGCGGATGTGTTCGTCGGGGGTGTGGGCGACGAGGATGCTGCCGGGGCCGAGCAGGAAGGGCTCGCCCCAGTTGGTGAGCGAGGGGATGTCGGTGGTGAACTTGGCGATCATGGTGTCGAAGCCGGGGATCGCGCGCATGTGCATGTAGGGGAGCTTGAGGGTGAAGTTGACCTCGCAGCGGCCGGCGGCGGCTGCGAGGATCTGCTGCTGGAGTTCTTCGGGCGGGCCGACGAGGCGGATGAGGATGTGGGCCTCGGCTTTGTCGGGGATGACGTTGGGAGCGACGCCGCCGCGGATGACGCCGATGTTCATGGTGCAGTCGCCGATGCCTTCGACTACGGGCAGAGGGAGGGCCTGGATGTCGTGGAGCGCGGCGAGGAGCTTGTCGATGGCGGAGTCGCCGAGCTCGGGGTAGGCGGAGTGGGCCATCTTGCCGTGGGCGCGGAGCTCGACGCGGAGACAGCCTTTGGAGGCGAGGGCGAGGCGGTTGTCGGTGGGCTCGCCGTTGATGATGAAGCGCGAGCCGTTGGGGGTTGTGTTGGCGATGAGGGCGCCGGCGGAGTCGCGCTCTTCGCCGACGACGTAGAGCAGAGCGATGCGCTTGCCGGCGGCGCGAGTTTTTCGGCGGCGGCGATCTGGGTGGCGATGATGCCCTTGGCGTCGCAGGTGCCGCGGCCGTAGAGGAAGTCGGCGTCTTCGCGGCAGGGGCCGAGGAAGGGCGGGACGGTGTCCATGTGGGAGGAGAGGACGAGGTCGGGGGTGACGCCGGGGAGCGAGGCGTAGACGTTGAAGCGGGGGCCGGTGCCGGCGGCGGGGTTCGTGGCGAGGTCGGGCTGGGGGACGGGCTGGCGCTCGATGACGTAGCCCTGGGCGGCGAGGTAGGTGGCGAGGAACTCGCCTGCGGGGGCCTCGTGGTAGGTGGTGGACTCGAGGTCGACGAGCTGCTTGGTGAGCTGGATGGGATCGATGGGCATTAGGTGTAAGGATAACCGACGTCGGGAGCGAGGCTCGGACGATAGACTGGGCTGGTGAGTGATGCGAGCCCGTTTCGATCCCATGTGAAGAGTGTCGACGACCTGCGCGGGCCGGCTGGACGGCTGGAGGCGCGTGCTGAATACCGGGCGAGAGGATGCGCTGTATGCGGCGGTGGTGGCGCATCCGCATCCGCCGAGCGGCGGGACCATGCATAACAAGGTGGTGTATCACGCGGCCAAGGCGTTCTCGAGCTTTGGGCTGCCGGTGCTGCGGTTTAACTTTCGCGGCACGGGGTTGAGCGAGGGCGATGCATGACGACGGGCACGGCGAGGTGGACGATGTGCGCGCGGCGGTGGATTGGCTGGCGGCGACGTTTGGGCTGCCGGTGCTGTTTGCGGGGTTTTCGTTTGGCGCGAACGTTGGGCTGCGGGCTTGCTGCGGGGATGCGCGGGTGCGCGGGCTGGTGGGGCTGGGGCTGCCGATGCGGGCGGCTGGACGGGATTACAGCTATCGGTTTCTGCCGGCTTGCGGGAGCGTTCCGAAGCTGTTTGTGAGCGGAGATCACGACGAGTTCTGCCCGCAGGGGGTGCTGGAGTCGGTGCTGGTGGAGGCTGCGGAGCCGAAGAAGATTGTTTGGGTGGAGGGTGCGGACCACTTCTTTGCGGGGACGGCTCAGTCGCCGGATTCGAAGCTGGGCGTGATGAGCGAGGCGGTGCGGGCGTGGCTGGGGGAGACGTTCGCGCTGTAGCGAATGGAGGGCGGCCGGGACGTTCGCGTCTCCAGCCAGGTGTGAATGAAGCCGGCGACGAGCTGTGGAGTCTTCTTCGGCGGGGCGATGGCCTACGCCGGGGAGGGTGATCAGCTCGGAGTGGTGCAGGTGACGCGCGGAGCTTCGGCGGCGGAGTGGATGGGGACGGCGCGGTCGCAGTCGCCCCAGAGGACGAGGCTGGGGGTGTCGAGAGGGCGGCGCAGGGCGCGGCGCAGACCGGACATGTCGTTGTGCCAGGTCTGGAGAAGACGGAGCAGGTGCGAGGATGGTGCCGGGGGTGCGGAGGTTGTCGCGATAGGGCTTGAGGCGCTCGGGAGTGTCCCAGCTTTGGGGGCCGGCCATGCGGCGGAGGCCGATCATCTGCAGCCACTCGGGTAGCCAGGGCATGAGGTAGGCGAAGAGCTGGCCGGGCTTGGAGAGATAGAAGCGGATGAGCGGATCGCCTTCGTCGAAGTAAGGGTGCGCGGGCGAGAGGAGGACGAGCGAGCGCGAGGGCGTGGTGGTGGTGCGCGGCGAGGCTCATGGCGACGGCTCCGCCGTGGGAGTGGCCGAGGACGATGGGGCTGGTGGAGGTCGAGCTCGGCGAGGATGCGGCCGACCTGTTCGGCGGTGGTGGCGAGGCTTGCATCGATGTCGTGACGGCGCTCGGACTGGCCGGCGCCGGGGAGGTCGAGCGCGATGACGTGGAGGTCGGGGTGGAGCTGCTTCGATGAGCGGGAACGAAGGTGTCGGCGCAGCCCATGAGGCCGTGAAGAAGGACGAGCGAGGGCTGATCCTTCACCGCCCTTCCCTTTTCGAGGTACGAGAGGCGAAGGCCATCGAGCTGAATATGACGGCGCTTCATCATGATGAAGAGATTCCCCTATTCCGTTGTAGGCCAGCTAACGAGCAGGTGGTTCAGGCGGTCCATTGATCGTTTGATCAACATTGGAGGGCTGAAGGTCGTGCGTCGCCGTGTGACCAATGTTAAAGATACGTGAAATTTCGGATGAAGGTAGCCTGAGGCCGTGGATTTTAACAATTGAGTATGGGTGACGGGTGGAGTTCCTGGCGCAGGAGGTCCCTGGTCTACACAGATTTTTGGTTAGCAACAGGTCAATGTCGGAGACCAATTTGATCAGGCAAATGACAAATGCAGCCCGGAACCGAGCTATTCTGAAATACGTATCTGCCTATGAATTAGTGCATCTGAAAGGCCAAGATTTCCTCAACCTCCTTCATTCTGCTGGGTTATCGGGGGTATTCGAGGTTGTTCGCCCTTTGGCCGCTGATTTGCATGTTGATATCTGAAAGATGGTACTTCTCCGTGAAGAGCGGTGCTCAAACTCGGCTGCTGGCGATTGTCCTGGCGATGTTTACTCTGGCCGCCCTGGGGCTTGCCATTGCGAACCTGGTGCAGGAGAGCGACTATACCCCAGCCACCGACGGCGCAAGCTGGACGGAGACGACGGGGGGACTGCGCGCGTACCTGGTGCCACCGGATACGCCGGCGTATCGGGCCGGTGTGCGGACCGGGGACATTCTGACCGTCGGTCAACGATGTTCCGACGCTGCGGCTGGCGTCGCTGCAGCGGCAGATCGACGCCAGCGGCGTCTGGTCGAAGGTGAAGTATTCGCTGCTGCGGAAGACCAGTGACAGCGCCGACCGGTGGCCATCCCGGTGGTGGTGTACCTGGAGCCGACGGACCGGACAGATTGGCAGGTGGAGCGGCTGATTGCGCTGGTGTACCTGGCGATTGGCTTGTTCGTGCTGTTGCGACGCTGGACGGCGCCGAAGTCGACGCACTTCTTCGTCTTCTGCCTGGTCTCGTTCATCCTGTACGCGTTCAAGTACACGGGAATTCTGGACGGGCTGGACATAACGATCCTGACTGGCAACATTATTGCGACGGAGCTGCAGCCAGCGCTGTTTTTGCATTTCGCGATCAGCTTTACGGAGGAGGCGTCGCGGCGGCGGCGCAAGTTGCTGTATCCGCTGATCTATCTGCCGGGGCTGGTGCTGGGGGTTCTGCGCTATCTGTCGTACACGTACTGGGAGTCGACGGGCGCGCTGCAGCTGCGGCTGAACAAGTTCGACTACGCGTACCTGGCTAGCTTCTACATTCTGGCGGCGATCGTGTTCTGGGTGCGGTATCGCGACGGAGGAGCAGCCGCTGCAACGCCAGCAGTTGAAGTGGCTGTCGCGCGGAACGGTGCTGACGGTGATTCCCTTCACGGCGCTGTACGTGATTCCGTTCCTGTTCGACGCGTATATGCCGAGCGCGCTGACGCAGAGTGGCGCTGCTGTCGCTGATCCTGCTGCCGCTGACGTTCAGCTGGGCGATTGTGCGCTATCGGCTGATGGACGTGGACCTGATCTTCAAGCGCGGCGCGTCGTATACGCTGGCGACGGCGGCGCTGGTGGGGATCTACTTTGGCGTTGTGGCGCTGAGCGCGGAGATGGTGCATACGCGGTTTCAGCATCTGGGCGAGTGGGGCCTGGTGGCTGCGGTCATCGTGACGGGTCTGGTCTTCGATCCGCTGAAGCGCGTGATCCAGGGACAGTTGGATCGCGTGTTCGATCAGAAGAGCATCGACTACCGCGAGACGCTGGTGGAGTTTGGCAGCGAGTTGAATGCGCAGACGGATCTGCGCGCGCTGGTGAACTCGATTGTGGAGCGGCTGCCGCAGACGCTGCTGGTGACGCGCGTGGCGGTCTTCCTGGCGCAGGAGGAGACGGCAGGGCGGAAGAGCAAGTTCTCGCTGGCGGCGTCGCATGGGCTTTCGCAGCAGGTGCTGTCGAATGCTGACTCGCTGGAGCTCGGTTTCCTGGACTTCGACAACCGCGATAGCAGCAGCCATCTATTCTTCGAGACGCCGAATGCGATGCTGCGACTTCCGGATGAAGAGCGGCAGACGGCGGCGGCGCTGGATCTGAACTACTACGTGCCGTGTCGCGCCGCAAGGCATGAGGGCACGGGACGCAGCACGATTGCGGTGCTTGGTCTGGGCCGCACCGGCGATGGCGACTTTCTTTCGAGCGAAGACATGGAGCTGCTGGAGTCGCTGGCCGGGTACATCGGGATTGCGATTCAGAATGCGCAGCTGTATCGCCGGCTGGAGCAGAAGATCCAGGACTTCGAGCGGCTGCGCGACTTCAACGAGAACATCGTGGAGTCGATCAACATTGGCGTGTTCGCCGTCGATCTGGAGGACCGGATCGAGAGCTGGAATGCGCAGATGGAAGTGATGTATGCGACGCCGAGGGCCGATGCGCTGCGGCATCCGCTGCGCGATGTGTTCCCGGCGGAGTTTCTGCAGGAGTTCGATCGGCTGCGCGGCGAGCAGGGAGTGAGCACGCTGTACAAGTTCCGGCTGCCAACGCCGACGGGCGAGGCGCGCATTGCGAATATCACGATTGCGCCGCTGCTCAATCGCGACTTCCAGGCCGTTGGGCGGATCGTGATCGTGGATGACATCTACCGACCGCATCAACATGGAGACGCAGCTGACGCAGGCGGAGAAGCTGTCGTCGATTGGGTTGCTGGCGGCGGGCGTGGCGCACGAGGTGAATACGCCGCTGGCGGTGATCTCGAGCTACGCGCAGATGCTGGGCAAGCAGTTGCGATCGGATGAGGCGACGCATGCGCGGCTGCAGCCGGTGCTGGAGAAGATTACGCAGCAGACGTTCCGCGCGTCGGAGATTGTGAATGGGCTGCTGAATTTCTCGCGCATGGGCAGCGTGGACTTTGGGCGCGTGGATGTGAATCTGATGGTGCACGACACGGTGTTGCTGCTGGAGCACCAGATGCGGTCGGCGGGCGTGGCAGTGGCGACGGAGCTGCATGAAGACCTGCCGCTGGTATCAGGAAATCGCGGCAAGTTGCAGCAGGTGTTGGTGAACCTGGTGTTGAACGCGAAGGATGCGCTGCAGGAGAAAGGCAGCGGCAGCGTGCGCATTTTCACGGCGCGTACGTCCAAGGGAGTGGAGATTCGCGTGGAGGACAACGGTGTAGGTATGTCGCCGGAGGTCATGCGCAAGATCTACGATCCCTTCTTTACGACCAAGAGCAATCCCAGGGAGGGACAGCGCAAGGGCACGGGCCTGGGACTGGCCGTGACCTATGGAATCGTTCAGGAGCACGCTGGCACGATTGAAGTGAGCAGCACGCCTGGCGAAGGCACTGTCTTTCGGCTGGAGTTGCCTGCAGTCGATACCACGGGACCGCGACCCCAGCACAAGACGCACCCTGGCAGCGAGCCTGCCAGCGCAGAGGGAAAGGTAGTCCATGTCTAAGGTAGCCGTGAGTGACGCGATCGACGAACCGAGTGTAGCCGTACATCCGGTGGGCCAAAGAATCCTGATCATTGATGACGAGGCGGGCATCCGCGACTCGCTGGAGACACTGCTGACGCTGGAGGGATTTCGCGTCGACCTGGCGGGCGACGGCGTCGCAGGGCTGGATCAGCTGACGCGCAATGCGTATGACCTGATGCTGCTGGATCTCGCGCTGCCGGGCGAGAGCGGCATTGACCTGCTGCCGCGGATTAAGGCGCTGGTGCCGGATCTTGCCGGTGATCATGATTACGGCGTACGGAACGGTGGGCAACGTGGTGGATGCGATCCGCGCGGGCGCGTCAAACTTTGTTCAGAAGCCGTGGGACAACGAGAAGCTGCTGGCGGATATTCGGATCGCGATTGGAAAGAATCGCGCCGAGCAAGAGGTTGTGCATCTCAAGCGGACGCTGAAGCAGCGCGTTTCGTTTGAGAACATTGTGGGCAAGAGCGAGTCGATGCTGCGGCTGTTTGATCTGGTGGCGCAGGTGGCTCCGAGCCGCTCGACCGTGCTGATCCAGGGCGAGAGCGGCACGGGCAAGGAGCTGATCGCGAAGGCGATTCATGCGCACTCGCCGCGGCGCGACAAGCCGTTTATTCCGGTGAACACGGGAGCGGTGCCGTCGGACCTGCTGGAGTCGACGCTGTTTGGCCATGAGCGCGGTGCGTTCACGTCGGCGGTGGCGGCGAAGAAGGGACTGTTCGAGGTTGCGGACGGCGGGACGCTGTTCCTCGACGAGATTGGCACGATGCGCATGGATATGCAGGCGAAGATTCTGCGCGTGCTGCAGGATCGCCGGTTCATGCATGTTGGCGGAACGCAGGAGATCCAGGTGGACATTCGGATCGTTGCGGCGACCAACGTGAACCTGGAGCAGGCGGTGAAGGAAGGCAGATTCCGCGAAGACCTCTTCTATCGGCTGAATGTGATCTCGCTGGAGCTGCCGCCGCTGCGCAATCGCAAGGAAGATATTCCCCTGCTGGCGAATCACTACCTGAAGTTCTACGCGGAAGAGAATGGATTTCCGCCGCCAGAGCTTTCGTCGGAAGCGTTGCGATTGATGATGGACTACGAGTGGCCGGGCAATGTGCGCGAGTTGGAGAATGCGATGGAGCGCGGCGTGGTGCTGTCGAATGGGCCGACGTTGAGCCCGGAGCTGCTGCCGCCACAATTGCGCGGCAATACGTTTTCGACGGCGCTGCTGGAGCAAAGGCCGGACGCTTCCCTGTTCGATGTGATCGAGGACATTGAGCGGAGAATCATCGCGGACCGGCTGGAGCGCTGCAACTGGAACCAGACGGAGGCGATCGGAGTTTTTCAGGATTCCGCTTTCGACGCTTGAACCAGAAGATCAAGCGGCTCAATATCGTCCTGAAAAAGCGCGGCAAAGAGTAGCGAACCTTCGATGATTTCTTTGAGTAGCCGTCGATGGTTGGGTGGGACGCGGTGGACCGCGACGTTGATCGTGTGCGCGATGCTGGTGCCGGTGGGGTGGGCGCAGCAGGAGGGCGCGAAGAAGTCTGCTGCGGCGGCTCAGCCGGATGCGGCCGCGAGTGATCTTCCGCAACTGGTGGACATTACGGCAAAGACGGGGATTCACTTCACGCATCTTTCGTCGGAGACGAAGAAGTACATTGTCGAGTCGATGAGCGGCGGCGTGGCGCTGATTGACTATGATCGCGATGGCTGGCCGGATATTTTTTTTACGAATGCGCCGGATGTCGACATGTCACTGGCGGGCACGAAGGCGCGGAGTGCGCTCTACCATAACAATCACGACGGCACGTTTACCGATGTGACGGACAAGGCTGGCGTCGGGCATCCATGCTGGGCCATGGGCGCGATGGTGGGAGATTACAACAACGACGGCTGGCCGGATCTGCTGGTCACGTGCTTTGGCGGTGTGGTGCTGTATCGGAATAATGGGGACGGCACGTTCACGGATGTCACGAAAGCGGTCGGGCTCAGCAGCGATGCGGGATGGGCGACGGGCGCTTCGTTTGGGGACTATGACAACGATGGCTATGTGGATCTGTTTGTTCCGCACTATGTCGATCTTGATCTGAATGACCTGCCGACGCTGGGGTCGAAGAAGACATGCATGTACCACGAGATTCCGGTGCAGTGCGGTCCGCGCGGGCTGGCGGGTTCGCCGGACAATCTGTATCACAACAATGGTGACGGGACCTTCACGGACGTCTCGAAGCAGGCGGGCGTGGACGATGCGCAGAAGTACTTTGGGCTGACATCGGTTTGGTCGGATTTCAATGGTGACGGCAAGCTTGATTTGTTTGTCGCGAATGATGGTGAGCCGAACTACCTGTATCAGAACGACGGCAAGGGAAAGTTTACCGATGTAGCGTATCACGGCCGGCATCGCTGTGAATAAAGATGGCTACGAGCAGGCAAACATGGGCGTTGGCGCTGGGAGACTATCTGCATACCGGTCGCTTCTCGGTTGCGATCACGCACTTCAGCGAGGAGTACACCACGCTGTTTCGCAACGATGGGGACTTGAACTTTACGGATGTGTCGGACCAGGCAGGGCTGACGGTTGCAACGTCGCCTTATGTGGGTTGGGGGGACGCGTTCTTCGATCTGGACAACGATGGCTGGGCGGATTTGTTCCTGGTCAATGGCCATGTGTATCCGCAGGTGGATACGAGAGATATTGGCACGAAGTATCGAGAGCCGAAGCTGATGTTTTTGAACCAGCACAACGGAACGTTCCGGAATGTCAGCCAGCTGGTTGGGCCGGCGATCCAGATTCCGCAGGTGAGTCGCGGGCTGGCGGTAGGCGATCTCTTCAACGATGGACACCTGGAGCTGGTGGTAGAAAATCTTGAAGGGAGCCCGATGATTTTGCGCACGGAGGGCGGCCCGAAGAATCACTGGATCAGCTTTGAGCTAGCGGGGACGAAGAGCAATCGGCTGGCGCTGAATGCGAGAGTGCGTGTGACGGCGGGCGACCTGGTGCAGGTTGGCGAGATACTCAGTGGGGGCAGCTATCTTTCACAGAATGATGTGCGGCTGCACTTCGGCTTAGGGGCACACGACACGGTCGATAGCGTCGAGATCACGTGGCCGTCGGGGCAGAAAGAGACGCTGAAGAACTTAGCGGCGGACAAGTTTTATTGCGTGCTCGAGGGTCAGGGTGTGGTGCCTCGCGAGAAGATTGTACCGGTCGCAGTGAAGCATTGATTGCGCTGGGCCTGACTAGTGCTGGGCGATGGGACCGCTGGCGTCGGCGAGCTCTTTTTGCAGGGCAGCGTTTCCGGGCTCGAGCTTCAGGGCTGCTTCGAGATGAGTGACGGCGGCTGCTTTGTGTCCTTCCGCCAATTGAAGACGGGCGAGCGCGATGTGCGCTTCGGCGTCGGAAGGATCAAGGCGAATTGCAGTCTCGAGTTCAGATGCAGCTCCTGGGGATTTCTGCTTCGCGTAGGCTTCGCCGAGGGCGCGATGGACTTCGCCGACGTTTGGATTTGCCTTCTCCAAGGCCTGCAGCTGGGCGATGCCCGCTGCTGGTGTCGCCGGTCTCGACCAGGGATGCGTCGTAGGCGAACTGGAGGCGCGGAGCTTCGCCTGGCGTTCCGTTGAGTGGTTCCAATGTCTGGCGCGCGGCGGCGTAGTCCTTGATGGAGAACTGGCTGAGTCCTAATTCTGCACGGACGTCTTTGTCGGTTGGGTGGGCTTGCAGATAGTGGCTCAATGGAGCGATGGCCTGAGCGAAGGCGCCGGCTGCAAATGCTGCTCGGCCCCAGTTGATGTCGAGGCCGGGCAGGGCGGGGTTCCACTCGGCTGCGCGCTCGAAGGATTGTAGTGCGGAGATGTAGTTGCCCTGGCTGCCGGCGATCGCACCGAGGTTGTTATAGCTGTCGGCGATGGCGGGACCGAGTTGCTTCTCGAGCTGGTCGACCTGACGTGCGGCAGCTGGATCGACGGTGTGCTCTTCAACCGTCATCGGCATTTCGGGAGCAAGCGTGGCCTGCGCGGTACTGTTTCGTCTGCAGATAGTCGGAGAGTTGATTCTGGTCTCGCTGGAGATTCTGCTGCAGCAGAGACTGAGAGATGGCGATCTCCTTCTTCCCCGCTTCGACGTCGCCGCGTTTGCATGAGGAGGCGTCCCAGGAGGTAGTGCGCCTTCTGCACCTGGTAGGCGTTGCGCGAGACGTCGGTGGTGAGGGCGATCGACTGACGAAGAGCAGCTTCCGCCTCGGGAAGCTTGTGAGCGTCCGAGTAGAACTGGCCGAGGTAGAGGAAGCCGTCGGGACTGGTGGGATCGAGCTCGGTCGCACGCTTGAGATCGTTCTCGGCTTCGAGCTGCGTGGCGGCATCGTGCTGTTGAGCGAGCAGGTGGCCGAGCGCCGCGTACGCTGCTGCGTATTTTGGCGAGAGCGCGATCTCTTTTCTTAGCTCGGCTTCGGCCTCGGGAAGCTTCGAGTTGCCGGAGGTGGAGAGATAGGCGGCGGCGAGGGAGTAATGAACGCCGGGGAGCTTGTCGTCGGCCGCGATGGCCTTCTTGAACTCGGCTACGGCGTCGTCCTGAAAATCAGAGCGGCCGTAGGCTTGGCCAAAGTACATGTGGATGGTCGCGGTATCGCCGAAGGAGGCGAGCATCTCTGAAAAGATCTTCTTCGCTCCTGCGCCGTCGCCGAGATCGAGATCAGCGACGGCCAGCTCGTAACCATTCTCGAAGGTGGGATCGAGGGCGACGGCCGCTTCGAATTCCTGCTTGGCCTTCGTGTCTTCGTTCGTCTTCAAGAGGACACGGCCGAGGATCGCGTGGGCATCGGCGGCGATCTTCGGGTTGTTCGGATAGTCGCGGATGACACCAGAGGCGAGAAGTTTTGCGTGGTCGAGATTGCCGCTGTCGAGGGCGACGCGGGCGTATTGAATCTTCATTGCGGGAAAATCCGGGACCAGGCTGAGTGCGGTATCGAAGTCGTTGGCTGCCTTGTCATACTCGCCGGCGTGGGCACGGCCGAGAGCGAACTCTCCAAGCGCGTCGGCGATGAAGATCCTGTACTGCTGTGCAGCGTGGTCGAGGTCGTTGGCTGCCTGGAACTTCTGCGCAGCGTCGTAGCGGCGTTGCAGGATGGAGTCGTCCTGGTGTGCGGAGGTGGATGCTTGTGGCTGCTGAGCTGAAGCGGTAAGGCTGCTGATGAGGACCAGGAGCCATGCCAATACGGCGCGCGGCGGGCTCAGCTTCATGAGGTTCATCGAAAGCATCCAAGGCGGAAAATTGAGCTGTGTTGTCGTAATGCGCGGGCTGACAATCGAACTCCCAACGGTTATCTTACGCGACAAAAAAGGAAGGTGGCTGTACAACGCCACCTTCCGTTATGGAGGCACTGAATGACAACGGGTGCTTGGATTGGCCGATGACATGGCCTACACCTCTTGGAACACTCTGGCCGAGGCGCATGCATATGCGTCCCGGCCACGAGGTTAGGGTTAGAAGGTGTACTTCACGTTCAGCTCGAGGATGCGGGCGTACGGATATGCCGGTCTTCGTATCCATATATCCGAAGGTGGTGAGAAGTACCACCGGTGCCGGTATTGAGCGTGATGGTCTTGCTTGGGTAGTCGACCAGGTACCGCAAGGTGACCTGATTCGCCGAGCTGAACTCCGGCAACGGATGATTCAGCCAGTCGAACGCTGAGATGCGGAACTGGATGTTCTGGGTGTTGTGGATGTGGATGGTTCTGTAGAGAGCGAGGTCGTTGTCGAAGTACGAACCCATGCTCATGTGGGGATACTTCTGACCGCCGTACTCGCCGAGCATGTTATCGTTCCGCCGATTGTGGGTGCTGCAAAGCACTTCAACTGGAGGCGCTGATACGTTGCAAGACCCTTGTTCGGATTGCAGGTCAAGCACTGGCTGGATGGCCAGAGCCGCCTCCGTACCATAGTACGTCGCTGAAGAGATGCCGTGCTGATTCCGAGGTTCCGGAGAGTCGACGCCATTGGTAGGTATGGGGCAGTTGCTATAGCTCTCCGACAGACCGAAGTTCGGAACGTTGTTGCCGAGAAGCGCCAACAAGCTGCCGCCTGCCTGCCAGGTTGAGATTCCAGAGACGTCCAGCCACTGAGGAGGATCTGACCAATCGTTCCCCCGTGATTGAAATCTCCGGTCTGGTAGAGTGTAGGTCGAGTTGAAGACAAAGGGACGGTCAATGGCTGCCATGCCATAGTTGCCCGCACGAACGGTGAAGGGATTTTCTTGCAATACCGTTCCCAACGTCTTCGACCACGTGAAGTTGAAGTCGAAGTTCAGCTTGCCGGTCTCCTTGATATAGGCTGCCTGCAGACCGTTGTAGTTGGAGTATTGGTTGCTTTGCGACATTGATACACGCTGTTGGTTCCATAGGCGTAGCCGAAAGGATGGTAATCCGCAGCGGTGTTGCCGGTCGGCGTACCAGTCGTTGGTCGTAGCCTACGTTTTCCGGGTTGGTGGAGGTGACACCCGTCTTCGGATCTGGCAGGAACAACGCCCCGATCGGGGTCTTGTTCTGATCCGCAAGGGCGGTAAAGCCACTGCCCTGGATCGTCTCGCCGTTATCCAGAATCTGGCTGGCGGTGTTGCCGACATAGGCAATATCCAGCAGCGTGTTCCATTTGAAGCGATGATCGATGGTCAGGTTCCAGGCATAGGTGATTGGCACGCCATAATCGCTGGCATCCAATCCATTCTGCCCGCCGGTGATTCCGCAAGGAGGCGCGGTGCAAGGCGTGAGACTTCAGAGAAGAGATCTGACTGAGCTGAACAGCTCTTCTGCCCAGGCAAACTGTAGTTGACGACGTCCTGTGCGGTGGTCAGAGCAGCGGCGTAATCGTTGTATTGTCCAGCAAAGCGATAGACGCCCCAACCGCCGCGGATCACGGTCTTGCCGGTTCCGAAGGGATCATAGGAGACACCAAAGCGAGGAGAGACAAAGGCCAGACGATTAGGCTGTCCGCTTAGAGGGACTGGCTGGGTCGATCGCATGCCAGTAGTAACCCGGGATCGACCTTGCCGGAGTAGTAATCGGAGAAGACGCGGCCTGGAAGGAAGACAGCCATACCGAGTGCCCTTCCGATCGTACCAGTGACCTACATGCTCGATACGAGCGCCGAGTTCAACGTTCAACTTTCTGTTCACCTTCCACGAATCGTCAACATAGACGGCCGTGTTCTGGTACGCCATATCGCTGACCGGAGCCGAATTGCTTTCCGTGTAACTCGAGACGTTGCCGATGACGAAGTTCGCATCAGGATTGTTGGGAGAACCGGTGCTGATTCCAGTGAAGACGTTCGGGTTTTTGCCGCTGAAGCTGTTGATGCTTCCGTTCGGGCTCACGCCATCATTGCCCTGCAGGTTGCCAGTGTTCTGGGTGTAGGCACCCACCTTGACGGTGTGCGCGCCCCAGACCTTGGTGAAGTTATCCGTAAAGCTGGGAACTTCCTTGCGGACCAGGTAATAGCCGTTGGGCTCGAACCAATCACCCTGCGAGAAGTCGGGGAAGGTATCGGTACCAGCGGAGCTGTAGGACGGAATCAGCTGTGAAGCGTTGAAGACGGAACCGTAGGTATAGCCCAGCGTGCTCTTATCCGCTGCCTTCGGGTTTGGAGGTCCGAAGGGGAAGCTGCCGAAGCCCCATGCCGCGATGAACTCGTTGGTGGTTGAGGAGTTGAAGGTATGAACAAAGTGACCGGAGATGGACTTGGTAAAGACCTGTGCCGACCAAGCCGCCGCCAGGAGCAGGGATGGAGTTGCCGGGCGTCCAGTAGATGTGAGCGCCATTGCCCTGAGCCAGCGTCGAGCTGTAGGCCTGTTGATAGGAAACGTAGAACTTATTGTTGTCGTTGAGGTTGTAGTCCATACGAATGCGATAGACCCAGCCATCGTTGGGGGCGACGACGGGCGCGTAATAGTTGTACCCGCCGGCGGTGGTCGCTGGGTTCGCATTGGCTTTCGGCCAGAAAGACGGCCAATGCTGCGGCGCCCGGATCGATATATTGCGAAGGAATGATGGAACCGGTGGTGCCTGGTCCGGGAGTGATGGCAGTGCCGTCCGGCAAGGACCATGCCAGCGAGGTTGTTGCACCAGTTGCCCTGGGCGGTTGCGGAGAAGCCATTGGGGCAAAGGACGTTGTTGTCTGCGTTGTCAGTGCTGAAATCTCCCTTCATCATCTCCGGTGAGGGGATGTACGACTGCAGAATGTTGCCGTTGCCTGGGTTCTGCAGGAAGCGCTCATAGCCTCCCCAGATGAAGACCTTCTTGTGCGTGAAGGGAACGGGGCCGCCGATGTTGCCGCCGGGATAGTAGTAGTGCGCACCCGCCTTTGGGAATTCCCTGGTGGTTTTGCTGCCAGCCGTTGGCATTGAAGATATCGTTGCGGGCGATCGAAGTACGCGTCGCCGTGATAGTGGTCGGTTCCAGACTTACTGATGGCGCTGACGACCACGGGGCCGTTCTGCACATAGGCGCCGAAGTTGGAGGTCTGGACGCTGACCTCGGCCGTCATTTCGGGGCTGATGATGCCGATCGAGCTTGCCATGTCGCCCGGGTCGAGAACACTGACGCCGTCCGAGAGGAGAGCCGTACCGCCGCGGTTCGGGACGCCATTGAGGTTGATGCCGTTGCCGATGGCGCTTTCGTTCGCCGAAATGCTGAGATCGCTGAAGGAGGGATTATTTTGGGTGAGGCCACCTGACATCGTGACCGCGCCCGGAAGAACCTTCAAGAGTTCCGTCGTATCGCGGCCTTCGAGAGCCAGGTTATCGATGTCTTTGGAGGAGAGAACGTCGGAACGTGCGCCGTTATCCTGCGGGATCATCTCGCCCGCGGCTTCGACCGTCACGGTCTGCGATCTCCGAACCGATGGCAAGGGTAAGCGCCGGAACTGCGCGCTCATCACCGGCATGCAGGACGAGGCCAGTGAGGTTCTTGGGCTCGAAGCCCTTTGCCGTGACCTTGATGGTGTAGGAGGACGGCAGCAAGGCCGGGAAGGAGTAGAGTCCATCACCGTTGGACTTGACGACGCGGGTGTCCTGCGTGGCCTCGTTGACCAGGGTGACGGTTGCGCCTGGGATGACGGCGCCGGTGGTGTCGGTGACGGTTCCAGAGATCTGCGCGGTCGTTTGTGCGTGAAGCGCGGGTAGAGCGAATAGCAGCAGAAGCGGCTGCCAGCAGTCCTGCTCCCAAGCTAAGCCAGTTGCCACGACGAAAGCACGTCGTCAACAGATTGGCTGGAGTCTTCAGGCCATTGGTTCGGCCCTGCTCCATGTTGCTTTGATTCCTTTGCATACCACCTCCAGAATTCGTACGGCCACTTCTAAGTCGTTCGGTTGAAAAGTACATACTGTCTCGTTTGCACTTATTAATGCGATTTAATGCCGCACCATTCTTTACAGACCTCACGGTAGGGTTGTCAATCTATTTTTTAAAGGGCTTTAGACAACAGGGGAACAAGGTACGGTTCTCCACAGGTGAACGGGATGGGCGAGGTGGGTTGTGCCGGTCCTAATTGGTTTCAGAAGAATGGTTTAGGAGGGCCAAGAACTTGTGCGGTCAACTCTTCATTCAAACCAAGAAAGGACAGAATTATGCACAGGGTGACCGGACCTTGCGATGACTCCCTGTAGCTCTCCCTGCGAACGTTTACTCAACTGACTAATCCTGACCGAGGTAGTCCTGGCATGGATTCGGTGGAAAACGTCTTCGGAATGGGATTGCGGGGCTCATCGCTGGTAGAGCGGCATCTCTCCGGGTATGAGGACATGGATGCGATAGACGGTGGTTTGAGCCGTGATGTAAACCGTCCTGCCGTGATCCGCAAAGGCCAGATTCGCGGCAGTTTGCGGCAGTCGAATTTGGCCGAGAACCTTGCCGGAGGGGCTCAGTATGCGAATGCCCCCGGGCCCAGTGGTCCAGATGTTCCCTGCCGTGTCGACCTTGAGGCCGTCGGGGACCCCGCGGCCAACTGGGTTGGGGTAGTCGATCAGTTTGGTCCCGGCGGAGACCGAGCCGTCGGTGTGCACCTCATAGCGCATCACGCACATGTCGGGGCCGGAGTTCGAGACGTAGAGAATTCTTCCATCGGGCGAAAAGCCGATGCCATTGGGCAGTGTGAGATTCTTGATTACCGGTGTCAGCCTGCCGTTTGCGTAGCGGAAGACCGCGTTGTACGGAAGCTCCTTCGCGGGGTCCTTGTCTCCGAGGAGCGAGGCCATAGGAGGGATCGGTGAACCACAGCGAACCGTCCGGAGCGAAGACGAGATCGTTCGGGCTGTTGAATTTCTTGCCATCATAGGTGGAGAGAAACGGCTCGAAGCTCCAGGTGATCTCCGACCGCACGATGCGCACGATCTTTCGGCCACCCTGCTGAGCGAGCAGCACAGTGCCATCCTTGTCCGTCACCATGGCGTTGGGGCCGAGATACGCGTCCGGCGGGTGGGTTGGTGTAGCCGCCAGACTTGTCGAGCAGAAGCTGCACGGTGCCATCGGACGATACGGCATAGGTCTTGTCGCCGACCACGTCGGAGATCCACAGACGGCCCTCGTGCCACATAGGACCTTCGGTGAACTTGAAGGTGTCGGCGACCTTCTCGATCCTTGTTCCTGGGGCGATGAGCGCATTCAAGTGCGGGGTCGAAGCGAAGGATCTCAGGTTGCGGTGATGGAGTTGTTTGTGCTGCTGGCGCGAGCGTACGCGGCATGAGCGGCATGGGCCTGACGGTGGCGCGAGGATGGCGGCGATGAAAGCGCACACAGTCAAGCACGCTGCGGGCGAATCGTTCAACTTGCATCCTTGGGTGCTGCCTTGGCTTGAATAGACTGTCACGCGATCGGTGTCCCTGCGGCACGGTAGATGG
Source organism: uncultured Acidobacteriaceae bacterium (assembly GCA_963821165.1). Lineage (GTDB taxonomy): Bacteria > Acidobacteriota > Terriglobia > Terriglobales > Acidobacteriaceae > Granulicella. The sequence continues at coordinate 2,921,237 of CAWGCQ010000003.1, read as the reverse complement.
CTTCAATCGCGAGCATGTCTTTGAGGCCTTCTTCTCCAGGCGATTCCGGGCTGCTTGTTGTTGCGGATGCAGTCGGCGAAATGCTCCGCTTCCAGGGTGAACTGGAACGGAACCTTGCCGGTACCGAGCACATCGATCGGCTGGCCGTTGGCGTGGCCGACGCATGTGCACGCCGTCGTAGTTGAACGCAGGTTGCGAACTGGAGATAGCCCTTGTCTCCGTTGATCACAAGAAGCTTGGGCCGCTTTGGCCGTAGGAACAGCCGCAGGAGGCGATGATGCCGGAGGGAAGCTTCATGGTCCACTCTACCGACTGCTCCACCTCTGCGAAGCGGCCGCTGTGGTCGCGTGTCGACGACCATGGCGGTGATAGCTGGCAGGTTCCTCGCGCGTGATGATGACGGATCGCGTTGAGCGGATAGATGCCGAGATCGAGGACCGAACCGCCGCCGCCGAGTTTTCGGCTGAGCCGCCAGGCGCCTGCGCTGCTGCTGGTTGAAGAAGCCTCCCTGGAACGACTGGAGGTCTGCCGATGCCTCCAGAGTCGATGATCTGCATCGCCTGTTGCCAGGTGGGGTCGTACTGCACGCGGTAGGCGATCATGAGCTTGACGTTGGCTGTGTGGCACGCCTGGATCATGGTGCGGCATTCGGCGCTGGAGATGGCCATCGGCTTCTCGCAGAGCACATGCTTGCCGATACGTGCGGCGCGCACGGTGTACTCGCGATGCATGCTGTTGGGCAGGCCGATGTAGACGGCGTCGACCGCTTTGTTGTCGGCGAGCCGCTCGTATTCCTCGTAGGTGTAAATGGAGCTCTTCGGGATGCCGTACATGGCCGCGTACTTGGTTCCCTTCTCTGCCGGATGACCGGTGACGAGCGCGGTGATCTTCGCTGTCTGAGAATTGGCGCACGCGCGCATGAAGATGTCCGAGATAGATCCGAGGCCGACTGCGGCGAAGCCTACAGGTTTCGCCGGTGTGGGAGCCTGGGCGAAGGATCGAAAGCGCGTGGCAGCGAGTGCGAGCGCGGAAGTCTTCGTGAAACTGGCGGCGATCCATATGCTACCTCTCGATGGCAACGCCGCTATGCGTGCGCGTCGCTGCCAGGTTGTGAATCTATTTTTGAGATGCTGCGTTACTATAGCCGATGTTTTTGTCGACCCACTGGATGAAATATTTCATGTTGGGAGCGTCGGTATGGCCACCATCGTCCTGGCGCCACGCGAGATGTCCATCCAACAGGCCATCATTTACGGGAGGCATCTTTGCGGTGTCATAGTCCTCGTCAACACCAAGGCCTTTGACGCCGAGCAGCGTAAAGACCGGGCTCGCCGCAACAGTAGCCATGTAGCTTCCGCGCTGATCCAGCCATTTCGCATCACCCTTCTCCGGAATTCCGTAGCTGATGAAGGTGAGGCGCGGCGCGCACAAGGCAATCAGTTCGTTGGAATCGACAGGGAGATCGCCCGGTGTCTTGCTGCCGAAGCTCGCGTCAGAGGCGCCATACTTCAGGAAGTTGCCGGCCATCCAGTGGTATTCCCCATCCGATGTTAGGGTCTCGACCGCTTCTCCGAAGTTGCGGCGCAGCGGCGTTGCGCCACCCTTGCCCGACGATCCTACGAGGACCATGGCGAAGCGTTGATCGAAAGCCATGGTCACGAGGGCAGCCTTTCCGTAACGCGAGACGCCTTCAATGCCGATGTGTTTCGCGTCGACGGCAGGATCGGTCGCCAGGTAGTCGAGGCCACGTCCGGCGCCCCATGCCCAGGCGCGCAACGAACCCCACTGGTCGGGGGTGCGCGGCTGTCCTTTGTTCACAAGGCCGATGATGCCTCGGGTGAGGCCCGCTCCGTTGTCGGCCTGAATGCTCTGCGGATCAATGGTCGCGAAGCCCCAGCCGGCTGCAATGAGTTCCCAGGTGTTGGGCGGATCACCGTCCGCATTGAACTGAGGGAACTCGAAGGGCGCGGGAAGGTTGGGTTCCCATGCAGGATGATCGGCGAAGATTCGTTTGAGAGAAGGATCCCGCTGCACGAGCAGCGCCTTCTCGGCTGCGTTGATCTTTGCAAGGTCGTCGATCGAAGGCTGGTTAGGCGCAGGAAATCCGGAGCGGCCGAACATCATAAGGACCGGGACAGGGCTAGTGGCGTCGGCTGGGACTACGAGCGTCATGTGGATCTTGACGGAGATGAGCGGGTACGCAGAATTATCCACCTCGCCAACTAAGGCCTTCGCGATCACGGGATGACCCCCAATCATCTCGTGATCCGTTGCGGTCACCGACCAATGCACGGCCGGCACGTCTGCAGGAATTCTGCCGTAGACATTCTCTTCAAACGCGTGCACAATTTGCGGACGCCGCACGTCCCACCATTCCTTCGCGGTCGTTACGGGCTGGCCATTGTTGAGACGCAGCGCGTCAGGGAGATGTGGATAGGGATTCGCGACCGCCTCGTCATAGTTCGCGTGATTGGGCGCTTTCTCATTACCGCTTGGGCCAGGCCGCAAGCGCTTGATGCCAAGTTGATCCATCATGTTCTGATGATCCTGCGCGGCCGAAAAGGTTACAGGCGGAGGCACCGATGAAGCGGGGGGATTGTTTTGCGCGTTCGCGCTCAAGGTGAGGCATGAGGAAAGTACTAGACTGAACTGGATGACGGAGCTTCGAGATGCAATGGATGGGTGCATGGAACTCTCCAGGGGAGCTGCTCGCTGTTTGCTGTCTAAAGCGCTTTAGTTCGGGATCCATAGTAATGCCTGCGCACGACAATCGGATACGGCTACCGATCGATGCCCTCGCCGACACTGTATTAACAAGAGGTTAGCTGCGCGAATCCTCGCCATCACCACGCGTCCGTCTTCCGCGACCATCACACTATTTCGGTTGTACCAGGTGCATGGTCCCGCGGTTGTTGCCTTCGCGATCGAAGGAGATCTTGCCGGACACCCCATCATAGTCACGGGCCTTGGCCAACTCATCCCGCACACGTGCGCGGTTGGGACCCGTTCTCTGCAACGCTTTCACAATAAGAACCACTGCATCGTAGGTCTCGCTTGCGACACGGTCAGGAGCGACCCCGGTCGCCTGTCGGAAGCGGGTGACAAACTCTCGGCGGCTGGCGGTAGCTTTATCAACCTCGGAAACCTTATCCTGCGCGGTTACGCCAGTCTTCCCCGCATCGCTCGGGCCCATCCGGAAGATCCAGGGAATATCAATCTGCGTTGTGGTTCGGTCCTCGGAGAGCGTCAGTACAGGGACGCCGATGCGATTGCCAACCTGTTCGCACAGATGCGTATCGGCTGCGCTGGTGGACGTGATTATGGCTACTGCCTCATCGTCGACCATGAGGCGGATCACGGCATCGGAGACCATGCCCCAGGACGGTCCGCTCTCGTCTTCCACGGCCAACGCCTCACGTGGCCCTTGGTTCGACCGGAGCGATGCCGCGTCTTGCAGCGCAATCTTCGCGGCGGCTACCATCGCCTCGCCTTCAGCCTTATGCGCACCCTGCAGGGGAGCGAGCAAACCAATTCGAATCACCTGGCCCTTCAAATCGTTTGCGGACGCTCGCCCCGGTCCGGCATAGCCTTCAACCTCCGTGGAGATGGATGCGTATGGGGTCGTGGTTTGGGCCATGGTTGACGCCGTCAATCCAGGCAGCAGCGCAGCGATCACTGCATAGAGAACCAGTTCCCTATCGCGCATCGGCCGTATCCCTGGGCTTCCAGTCTGTGCGCTGTTCTGGCCAGTAGACAAACTTCCCGTTACGAACCTGCGCAAGAGTTACGGGCGCGATGTTGTTCAGCGTGTAATCGAAGAAGGCGCTGCCGCTTACACCGGCGTAGTGCCTCATCTCGTAACCGCGCAACGCATCCATGATGCGGCCACGGTTGAGGCCCACGTGGTCGATCGCGCTCATCAGCATCCGGGCGCCGTCATATGCATAGGCGGCGTAAGCATCGGGCTCGGTGCCGAAGCGTTTTGCATAGCCTTGCTGGAAAGCGATCCACGTTGGATCGTTGCGCGTCGGATCGATGGCGCTGATGACGGTCAAGCCCTCGGATGCCGCGCCAGCAATATTGATTACCTCCGGACTGCAAACCCGGCTGCTGCCAAACACCGGCTGCTGCATTCCGAGCGCGCGCATCTGTTTGATGATGAGGGCTGCCTCGGCCGCATTACCCCAGATGACCAGGCCGTCCACGCCGCTCGCGTTGATCGTCTGAAGTTGAGAGGAAAAGTCCGCGGTGTCTGGGGCAAACCAGACTTCGACGACTGGTTGATGGCCGATCCGGCGCGCTGTCTCGACGAATATCTCTTTACCAGTGCGTCCGTAACGATTGTTTACCTGCAGTATGCCGATACGTTTCAGATGGCGCTGCAGAAAGATGTAATCCGCGAGCGCATAGCCTTGTTGGCGGTCATCGGGGAAGTTATGGACCAACCATGGAACAAGCGTCTGGGTGACGGTGGGGTCGTTGGTGGCGGTATCCATGATCGGGAGCTCGAGCTTCAAGGTGGCGCGCACGGCGATGTGGGTTGAGGCGGAATCAACGGAGCCGAGCATCGCCCAGGCCTCATCCTTAAAGAGCATGTCGACGATGGCCATCGACGACGCACCCCACAGCGGAAGATCATCGTGGATGATTAACGCGAAGGGCTTGCCGCGATATCCGCCAGCTGCGTTGACTTCGTCGACCGCAAGTTGTGCGCCATGCAGCATGGCGATTCCATAGGGCGAGTCTTCATTGTCGGCGTCCAGTGGTCCAAGGAAACCGATGTTGATCGTCTTGTAGCGCGGTTACGTCTCCATCCGGCTCGCTTCGCGCAGCGCCACCATAATCGAGGGTGTCCGGTTGCACATACCACTGCTGATATGGCTTGCGGTAGTTCGCGTAAGGTCTTGCTGCCGGCGGCATATTCGCGTAGGGCAATTCGGCGTTTTCTGCGGGAAGTGTTGACGGAGCTGTTTGCGCGTAGGAGTGCGTTGGCATAAAACCGCTCGCGACCAACAAGAGGGCGGAGACAAATCGTTTCGTCCTCATCGCTTGACCCTCCTCATCGACAACCAGCTTTAGCGGACATGGCCGGGCGCGTTGCTGGGTCGTTCCTCCACTGCGGGGCCATTCCGCGCTCGCGGATAAATCCAACAATTCTGCTCAGCGTCTCAGGAGTGATTGCCTGGTCGGCATCGCATAATGGACGCCGACCGTCGGGATCTCCGCCCCATGTCGAGACCTCGATCAACAAGCCATCGCTTCCAAATTCAATCGCTGCACGGCTCGCCTGTTCGACCCTGGACGCCACACCGGTTGCATGACTGGGGTCCACGATCACTGGAAGGAATGTCTCCGCGTGCGCGGCGGGAAGCACGTTGAGATCGAGAGCATAGCGTGAGTATTCTCCGGCAGCGTGGGTTTTGATTCCGCGCTCGCAAAGAACGATGTTGAGATTCCCTTCGTTGGCGATGTACTCGGCTGCACCCAGCCATTCGCACAGGCTTGCGGCCATGCCGCGCTTCAAGAGAACAGGTTTGCCGCTGCGCCCCGCCTCAACTAATAAGGGATAATTCTGCATACTGCGCGAACCAATCTGCAGCATGTCCGCATATTGACTGACCAGTTCGACCAGCCTCACATCCAATACTTCCGTGACGACTGGAAGACCTGTGAGGTCGCTCGCGGCGCGCAGGATCTTCAGACCTTCCAGGCCGAGCCCCTGAAAATCATGCGGCGAGGTGCGTGGCTTGAAGGCGCCGCCGCGCAACATGTCTGCACCCGCGGCCTTCACGCCGAGCGCGACCTCGATCATCTGCCGTTCGCTTTCAACGGCGCACGGGCCCGCGATTACGACGGGTATGCCGGTGCCAAAGCGGACGGCGCCAACCTCGACTCCGAGGCTGCCACTCCCGTTGCACTCGGGGTGCGTGCGACGACTGATCGTCGGACAAATCCGTGACAGATCCTCGAGGCTCACTTGTCCTGCGATCTTCTGGTTCATGGTGGCACTCCTTACCTTTACTGCTTCGCGTCTTGCGAATCGATTGCTGCGGGTGTTTCGAAGATCGCCATTGCTTCCATCTCATAGAGAAGGGTCGGCCAGCAGAGGATGGCCTGGATACCCGTGGAAGCGGGCAGGATTTCTAGACCCTGCTCTTTGAAGAACTGCGTGCGGATCAGATTGAATTGCTCGTAGTCGCGCTCAATGTCGCGGAGGTAGCAGGTGGTGCGGACCACGTCTTTCCAGGTGGCGCCTTCGGACTTCAGGAGTGCGGTCACGTTCTGGAAGGCGCGCCGGGTTTGTGCGCCGAAATCGCCGGGATGAACGGTCTCGCCGTTTTCACCAACGCTGGCTGTTCCCGAGATCATCAGGATGGTGATGCCCTTGATGTCCAGTCGCATGCCGCGTGAGAAGGACGATGGGCGCTGATACTTGTACGCCTCGTTGAGTGCTTTGGGCGCGGACATGGCCTTCTTGCGTATTGGTTTGTTTGCTGTCCTGACTGCGTCATTGGTTACTGTGATCGTGCTGCTCATATTCTTTACTCCTTCGGTTGTGCGTGGATGCCGTGGCTTAGGCCCTGTGCGGTCGCCACCCAGATGTCGTCGCCTTGAAACGCTGTGTTGAGAATGTAGTTGTGGGCCAGGCTGGTCTCCGAGATGATTCGCCGCTTGCTGCCGTCGGCTTGGGTGATCAGGATTTCGCCGTGGCCTGTCTTTTGATTCCGGCTGTAGGTGATCCAGGTATTTGTCCTTGTGTTGAGCTGGCTGAGGCCGCTCTGCGTGGAGGCCCACACGTCGTCGCCACGCGACTGTACTGCGTTGATGAAGTTGGAAGCCAGCCCGCTGTCCTTGGTGAGATAGTTGTGCCAGTTCCGGCCGTCGTAGCCGCTGAGGCCGAAGTAGGTGGAAGCCCAGAATGTCTTCGTGTCCGCGTTGTAGGAGACGCTGCTGACGACGTTGTGGATCAGCCCCTGGTTGCGGTAGAGAACAATCTCCATCTCGCCGTCGGGATCGGTGTATGGTTTCCAGGTTTGTTTCGCGAGGTCGAACGCCAGGATGCCACCGCCCCACACCGCGAAATAGACTTTCTCCTTCGCGACCGAAATTCCATACGACCACGGCTCCTCGAATGGTGCGTTGGATTCGTTGAAGATCGACCAGGCGCCAGTGTAGGTGTCGAGGCGATTGACGCCTGCGGCTGTTGCGACCCACAGGAACTGCCCTTGTAGGGCTACCCCATAGACGACGTCGTTCGCAAGGCCGCTGGTCAGATTCGTATAGTTCTTGAATTTCCCGCCTGAATAAAGGCTGAGCCCGCCAAAGGTTCCTACCCACACGTCGCCATTTTGCGGGTCCACCGCGATCGACATCACGGCACGCCCGGCGAGACCATCCCCTGGTGAGAACACTTTCTTCACACGGCCGTCTTCGAGCAGGACGAGTCCATGGGATGTGCCGGCCCACACGCGCGTGCCGTCGACCGTTACGCAATACACTTCACCCTCTGGGAATCCATTCGCTGCGGTGTAGTTGATCCACTTTGTGTACAGCGGAGGCGCAGCTACTCGATGCGGTGCAGGCGCCTGTGCACAGGCATAGGGCAGCGAGATGAAGAGGCACGCTGCACTCAGCAACATCCTCCAATGGGTGCTTGTGATTTTGTTTGCGTTCATTGCCGGGGTCATAGTGTCTTCAGGTATTCGATCAAGTCGTTGAGCTGCGCCTTGTTCATGTCGGAGGTGAGGCCGTGTTTATCGTAGGGATTGAAGCGCGTCCAGATCTCTTCCATCTGGAGCGCTTCCCCGTTGTGGAGGTAGGGCGGCTTCATGACTGCTCCTTCTAGCTGCGGTATGTCAAAGGCGGTGGTCGTGTCATATTTTGTTGAGGTGCCCACATCAATTTGAAATTTCGAGGTAAAGTGCGTGAGCGGCGAATGGCACGTCGGGCACTGCTGTAATGGGGAGATCGGCACATCACTGTTGGTTGTGTCGCGAAAGAACAGTGCCTTGCCACGGGCCTGCGCATCAGTGAGGACACCGTTTGCTGCAACGTGGGGATTCCTTGCGAGATGCAGAGAGAAGATGTAGCCCACCAGGTCTTCGACTTCGCCGGAACTGAAACCTTGTGACCGGAAGATGTACATGGCTGTGCGCGGGCCATCCTGGGTTTGGAGGTCCGGATTCTTACCGTTCCACTTGAAGGGCTCGGTTCCCTCGATACTGTATAGCGTGCGATTTTCCACGACATCGCGGCCGAGTTGCGGCGTTTCGAGACTCCATGCGAGGCCGTCCGAAAGTCCTTCATGCGGGTGACAGGTGGCGCACGCCATCTGTCCCTGATAGCAATGGCTCGCGTCAAAGAAAAGCTGTTGTCCTCGGCGGATGCGTGAGAGCTGTTTGGGGCTACCAAGCTCAATTGTCGCGGCTGCCTTCCTGTCCGTCATGTCCAGCACGCTGATCGTGTCGTCCATCCGGTTGGCGACGTAGGCGAAGCGTCCGTCGGGCGAGATGACGACATCGGTTGGGTTACGCCCCGTGGGCGACCGACCAGTAACGAATTTGCTGGCTGAGTCCAGCCGATTTGCCAGCTCCTCCCGGCGCATCGGCGTGCTGTTCACGAGCAACGTCCGGAGCTTTGATGTATCGACGACGGAGACGATGTTCGAACCTGAGGCGGTTACCAAGGCCCAATGGCCATCGGGCGTCGCGGCGGCACCAAATCCATCCGCGTAGTAATGGTCGATATCATCCAGCAAGACCTCGGATACCTGGTAGTCGCGGGCTTCGTCTGTTGCCCTCGCAGATGGCCGAATCACAGCCATGCCGTGGGTAAGATAGCCACCCTGCTGGATATGGACTAATGGGTTGAGGTTCTTGGGACGCATGAACGGAATAAGCAGGTAGCCTCCTGCGGCGGCAGGCAGCTCCGTGATGTGACGCAGTTGGAGAACGCCGGGGATATCGAGGCGTGCGGCGACTTGCTGCATTGCCGTGTCGATCACAGTTAGCTCGGACACGGGTGGCTGATCCGGCGGACCCAGGCGCGCGAGGAGATTTGCAACATACACGCGGCTGCCATCGTGCGAGAGAGCAACGTACTCCGGGAAACGTCCGGCGCGAAGCCGTTTCTTCTCCGTGCCGGTTGGCAGATCGATCACCGAGACGTCATCACCTAGTGTGTTGGCCACGTACAGGGTCGTTCCGGTTCTGTCGGCAACAAGGCCGACGGGCCTCCAACCCACGCCGATCGTGCGACGGATCGCTAATGTTTGCGCGTCGATTTCAGTTACCGCATCGTTCGCTTCGTCAGAGACATAGAGCGTATTTCCGTCTGGCGAGATGGCGATTCCTTTCGGTCGTTGGCCAACCTCTGCGCGGCCGATGAGACGTTGAGAGCGCGTGTCTATTGCGAGAACGGTGTCGCTGTCTTCGCAGACTACGTACAGCCGTTGGCCATTCGGCGAAAGCTGCAGGGCGACCGGGCTTAGATAGCGGATGGGAGCTTCCGCGGCGGCAAGCTTTGGCTGCTGAGTGGCAAAGAGCATCAGGCCGATGACCACTGACAGAAACGCGAGTCCGAGAAAGGCTTCTTCTCGACGACGAACGCGCGACGATGAATGTTCACTGGCTGTGGTCATGGAGTCTTCCCCTTCGTAGGGGTAGAAACGGGCATTGGCGACGGCTCGGTGATCTTCAGTACCTGGTCCGCCTTGATGTTGTGCAGGGTCTGGACGGTCCCGCTGGGCCAGTGGATCGTTAGCGAATCCACGACTGCATGCTGACCCAAACCGAAGTGCGGACGAGGATCATTCTGCGAGAGGTACCCACTTGCCGAGGTGGATTGCACCCACTGGTGCAGGTCTCCGGCAATTGCTTCGAGGCTCGCTCCGAAGCCATCGCGATTGCTGCTCGTGCCCACCAGTTTGATGGTCAGCCAGTGATTGCGCTTTCCTGGCGGCGTGTTGTGCAACAGAATTCCCTTGCCGCCCAGCGTCACGATGAACGCGTCAACATATCCATCGTTGTCGTAATCGGCGAAACAGGCGCCGCGGCTGACGATCTGGGTTTGAAAAAAGCTTCCGGCCTGCGGGGAAACGTCGGTAAAAGTTCCGTCGCCGTTATTGCGCAGCAGCGAGCTCTGTTGGGGGATGAGCCACACGAGGCCGCCGTTCACTATGAATAGGTCCTTCCACCCGTCATTATCGAAATCGAAGAGCCCATCGCCCCAGCCCACAAACTGCCCGGAGACCGATCCAACCCCGGATTCGTTGGTCACATCTTCGAACGGTTCGTCGGACTTTGCTCCGTTGCGCAGAAGACGGTGAAAGTGAGCATCGGAGACGAATAACCCCTGCCGCCCCTTGTTTTCGTAGTCACCGAAGACGGGGCCCATCGCAGTGGAAGCCTCGCCGTTCTGGCCGTATGCTGCGCCCATTTCGGTGGCGACATCGGTGAATGTGCCGTTGCGGTTGTTGTGATACAGGAAGCTCGCCATGGTGTCATTGGCAACATAAATGTCGGGCCATCCATCACCGTCGTAGTCGCCGACTGTTACACCCATCGCCCGCCCTGGCTGGGCGCTGATGCCCGATGCGGCGGAGACGTCGGTGAATGTCCCGTCGCCGTTGTTATGGAAGAGCCGATTGGTTTCTGGCGCGTATTCGAGCGGTCCCGGATATTGCTGCGCAGAATAATACTGATGGCTGGCGGGATCGAACTTCAGGTAGTTGCCGACGAAGAGGTCGAGATGCCCATCACGGTCATAATCGACGAACGCGGCACCTGTTCCGAAGTTTGGGTTGGTGACACCGGCCTTCGCCGTAACGTCTGTGAAGGTTCCATTGCCGTTGTTGTGATACAGGATCGCCGAGTTGTATTGGGTGACGTAGAGGTCTTCGTTGCCATCGTTGTCGAAGTCTCCAGCCGTAACGCCGACACCGAAGCCACTGCCGGGAACACCGGCCTGCGTCGTCACATCGGTGAAGGTTCCGTCGCCATTGTTGCGATAGAGGTGATTGGTCGCGCCCATCCCGTCAGGTGCAGAGTGGTTGGTTAGCCCGTCGACATGCCGGCCGTTAACAACGTAGAGATCCATCAAGCCGTCATTGTTGTAGTCGAGCCATGCACAGCCTGACCCCGTCCCCTCCTGGATGGAACTTAAGGCCTTCTCACCAAAGGAGTGTTGGAAGTTGATCCCGGACTTCGTGGTTACGTCCTCGAACTGAGGTAGGGACGCGGCAAGGGTTGCCTTGTCGGCTGCAGCAGTGGCAGTCTGCGCAGACGCAGCAACGGAGGCGAAGATTGCAAAACCAATGGCACAGATTCCCAGAGAAGGCCTCATGGTGCCGCTCCCCTCTGCGTGCTCGGCTTGACGAGGACTGGCCCCATGAGCGGCGTTGGCGTATCGAAGCGCTGTAACGTCATTGGCGAACGATTCTCCGGGGCCAGCGTCTGGCTCTCATGACATCCAACGCATCCACGATCTTCGCCAGTGCGCACCCACATCCAGCTGCGCTGCTGCCTCAGGACTTCACCGTGCGCGCCAAGCAACTGCAGGCGGATGGGCGTGTCGGCGGGCACGGTTGCATAAAACGATCCGTCCTGTTCCACCGGGGCTTCCCCGAGAATCTTTTCGCCATACTGCGATTTGACCAGCGCCCGAACGCGCACGATCTGACCGGGCAGACGACCGTTCGCGAAATCCTTGGATGCGTAGGCGTCAAGGCAGATGATCCGCCCGGATTTATGGTCTGGATGCAAAATACTGTGGTAAGCGAGTGCCGCGGGATGGGGAGCGATAACAACGGCCTGAACGCTCGACGCGTGCGCGTCCCGGTAAAGGAGCTGCTCGCCGCTATTGCTTAGAGAGAGCCGATAGATATCGAAGCGATGCCCTGGTGCGAGCCTTGATACGAGCAAGGTTCCATCTTCGATCGCGCTGGCGGACAGATAGCCCGAACGGGCGGGCGCGATTGCCGTCGCGTGCAAAGCCCCTGGACGGATCCACTCGAGCCGTTCTGCCGAAGCGCTCGCTGCATTCCGCTGCATGAAGAGGAGGGATCCGTCAGCCAGTTCGATTGCGCCGCTGCGAATGGCCCCCGAGGTATCGTCTTGCCGCAGCAGCATCAACCCTGACCCATCCACATCGATCAGATACAGGGTTCGTGGCTGATTTGCCTGGGGGACGTCGACCAACGGGGACTCGGCAGACAGCAGCAGCCGGCCGCTGCGCAAAACGGTCTCGACTTCAAATCTGCCGGGGCCAAAGGTGATCGGGTGCGCGTCAGAGCCATCACGGTGGCAGACTTGCACCTCCGACGTACGAGCATGGCCCGAGCCCCACAACGACGTGTAGGCGATCTCTCCTTCTGGCAGGTACACGGGATGGACACAATCCCCGATGCAATGAGTCACTTGACGTGGACTTCCACCTTCAGCAGGTATCTCCCATATCTGCCAGGTGGCGTCGCGTTGGGTTTGGCCGGCGAAGAGAAGCTTGCGTCCGTCGAAGGAAACCTGCGGGTCGGCGGCGGCGAAGAACTGCTGTGTCAGGGGGGCAACCACAGGTGGAGTCGTGTCGTCGGCCACGAGGCGCAAACGCACAAGTCGGCTGCCGAACGGAAACCGCTGCGCTGGATCGCCAACGTTGTATTGGGGGGTTTGGATGAAAGCAATGTCTGTGGGATTTTGGAACGTGTTTGTGACAACAGCTCCGGCGAGCTTAGCGGTGCTCTGCGCCAAGGCTGCTTCCCCCAAAATACACAGGGCTACACCCATTGCTGCGCGTGCGACTTTCCCGACGACGTCCATAAGGGCCTTCGCGCGAGAGGAATCGTCCAACCGGCGCGCTCTTTCCAGCTTCTGATCGTTGGGAGATGGTTCAGGTATACCAACATACGGGGGAAGCGTAATGGACTTATTGAAGGGTGTCCGCCTCCACCGATTGATGGAGATTTCCGGATGTTGCAGCCAAAAACTGAAGGTTGTGACCGATGCGGAGAAATTCTCTAGACTGTAGGGACATGCATACGGCTGCTTTAACGGATCTTCACAACGCTGGCACCTCGGCTGACTGTACCCTGTCCTGGGAACGGCTGATCGCACCGAGTTCTGTGGCAGATTGGCAGCTACTCGGGTCAAGATCCTTGACGGGAAGACGTGTTTTGATCACGGGGGCCGGCGGGTCCATCGGATCGGCACTATCGCACGCGGTGTCTGCGTCGGAGCCTTCCGGCCTGCTCCTGCTCGACAGCTCGGAGAATGGGCTCTACCAGGTCGATCGCAGCCTGCAAGCGTTTGGGTCGCGCCTCCATGTATCCCTTCTCGGTAACGTCTGCAATTCCGATACGCTCGATCACGCGCTGACAAAATATCGACCCGAGATCATCTTCCACGCAGCAGCGCTCAAGCACGTTCCGCTGATGGAACAGAACCCATTTGCAGCGGTTGAAAATAATGTATTCGGCACGCATGCCCTGGCGTGTGCTGCCATCGAACACGAGGTAGAGCAGGTCGTTCTCGTCTCCACGGATAAGGCCGTTGAGCCTCGCAGCATCATGGGTGCGTCCAAACGCATCGCAGAACTCATTCTTCTGTGCCTCGGGGGCTGCACCAGAATGAAGGTCGTACGCTTGTGCAATGTGATGGGTTCGCAGGGTAGCGTGCTTCCATTGTTTCTCGAACAGATTGCGCGCGGGGGCCCTGTCACCGTAACGCACCCAGACGCGGAGCGGTACTTCCTCACGATGGAAGATACTGTTCGAACGTTGCTCGACACGCTGAATGTGACCTCCACAAAGGCACTCCTTCTTCCCCACATCGGTCCTGCCGTCCGCATCCTCGATCTGGCGCGATATCTGCTTGCAGTTCACCCTAGCCCAGCGTCTATCGAGTTCACTGGTTTGCGTCCTGGCGACAAGCTCTCCGAACAACTCGTTTCGAGTGGTGAGCTGCCGGGTTCCCAAGGGGAAATCGGTGACTCGGGTCTGCGTGCGATCGATACGCCTCTACCTTTGACGGCGGAGTTGTGCGTCGCGCTGGAAACGCTCCGCGCCGCTGCCCGTGTGCGCAACCTGCAAGAACTTCTACGTGGGACTAAAGCCCTTGTTCCCGAGTACGAGCCCAGCAGCCTCATCTTGACCGCGTGCAAGGAAGAGTCTGCGCTTGAGTTAGCAACGGAGATGCGGGCATGAAACGCACCATCGCGGTTGTCACTAGCTCGCGCGCCGATTACAGCCATCTCTATTGGGTGCTGAGGGACCTTGAGGCACATCCTGAGGTTGACCTCAAGGTGATCGTACTTGCAGCGCATCTTTCGCCGGAGTTCGGCTCAACCGTGCGCGAGATCGAGCGCGACGGCTTTCAGATCGCCTCGCGCATCGAATGCCTGCTCAGCTCCGACAGCGACGTCGGGATGGCCAAGACACTGGGGCTTGCGGTTCTCGGTCTGACAGACGCACTCGCGCAAATGCGTCCGGATCTGCTGCTGCTAATCGCGGATCGCTACGAGATGCTTGCACCCGCCAGCGTCGCTCTTACTTTGCGAATTCCCGTAGCGCATATTGAAGGCGGCGAGATCAGCGAGGGCGCTATTGACGATGCTGTTCGCAACGCGCTCACCAAGTTGGCGCACATTCATTTCACATCGACTGATACTGCGCGGGATCGAGTAATTTCCATGGGAGAAGAGCCGTGGCGTGTTCATCGCGCCGGCGCACCTTCGCTGGACCACATTCGCCGCAGCGCGTTGCTCACGCGTGTTGAACTCGAGAATGCTCTTGAGCTTTCGTTGGCCGACGTGGTTACCGTCGTTGCGTATCATCCCGTCACAATTTTCAAGAACACGACGGTCGAAGCGGATGCGGTCTTCGCGGCGCTTGAAGGTCTTTCCGGGCAGATCATCTTTTGCTATCCAAACGCCGACGCTGGAAGCCATGAGCTGATGGCACGCATTCAAACGTTTCTGCGCTACACGTCCCGACGCTCATTTGTTTATCAATCTTGCTTCGATCACATATTGGAGTCTTTTACGCGAGGCGACCGCGATGCTTGGGAACTCCAGCAGCGGCATCATGGAGGCTGCGTCCTTTGCACTGCCCGTGATCAACGTGGGGATGAGGCAGCACGGTCGCGAGCGGGGTCCCAATATTCTGGATGCGGAGGCGACCGTCGAGTCCATCCAGAGCCAAGTTGCCCGGTCTCGACAGCCTGCATTCCGCCAGAGCCTTCGATCCATGGAGAACATTTATGGCGATGGACACGCTGCTGAGCGCATCGTCGGTGAGCTCACTTCGACGCCACTTGAGGGCTTGCTGCATAAGCGGGCGCAGGCGCTTGCCGCGGAGCTTCGGCCATCCTCATGAGCTCGGCAAAGATTCCTCTCTCATCGCCCGATGTTACCGAAGCTGAAATTGAAGCGGTGGTTGAGACGCTGCGTTCGCCGCAACTGAGCCTGGGTCCACGGCTGACTGAGTTCGAAAGGACCTTCACAGCACCTGACGAAGGTGGAGCACGCCGTGGCTGTCAGTTCGGGCACCGCAGGCCTGCATCTCGCGATGCTGGCGCTCGGGATCGGCGCGGGCGACGAGGTCATCGTTCCATCGTTTACTTTCATCGCCGCCGCCAATGCGATTCGTTATGTTGGCGCGACTCCGGTGTTTGTTGATATCGATTGCGTCACGCTAAACCTTTCGCCAGCTGCGGTGGAACAGGCGATCAACTCCCGCACTCGGGCGATCGTCGCGGTACATACCTTCGGCGTTCCAGCGGATATGCCCGCGCTGGCTGAGTTGGCGCGGCTCCGCCATCTGTTTTTGGTTGAAGACGCTTGCGAAGCTCTCGGCGCGACTATGCATTCGCAACCCGTTGGCTCCTTCGGAGACGTTGCCGTCTTCGCCTTCTACCCCAACAAGCAGATCACGACCGGCGAGGGCGGCATGATTGTGACTCGGGATCGTGTGCTTGCCGCGAAGATGCGAAGCTTGCGAAACCAGGGACGGGCGCCGACCGACAGCTGGCTGCAACACACGGAGATTGGTTTCAACTATCGGCTTTCCGAGATCGCGTGCACCCTTGGAATCGGCCAGATGCGGCGGCTTGCGAGCATCCTCGACCGACGCGAGCAGATTGCGGGAATGTATCGCCAGCACCTTGGCGCGGAAGGTCACCTCACGCTTCCGATCGACGAGCTACCAGGCTGCCGCATCAGCTGGTTCGTCTACGTGGTCCGTCTTGCGGACGCGTTTACAGCCGGGCATCGCGACCAGGTGATCCGAGAGCTTGATGCAGGCGGGCATAGGCTGCGCACGATACTTCGCGCCCATTCATCTGCAGCCGGCCTACGTCGATGTTCCGGCCACTGCGGACCTCTGCGTTACCGAGTCAATTGCCTCGCGCACCATTGCCCTTCCGTTCTTCAATCGCATCAACGATTCACAGATCGGGATGGTATGCGAAGCCCTGAAACTGGCGATCGGGAGTATATGTTAATCACCTTATTTTTATAGCAACCAACAGCCTCGAACGCGAGCCAAGATGCTTTTATTTTTTGATGAACGCAACATTGCAGCACGGATGGCACGGCGCCTGGGCCTGGGCTTCGTGGTCATCTCAGCGGCTTGTTCCCCGATGCTCCGAGCCCAGCAACAGTCTTCAGCAATTGAGGCTGCGCGTCTCAACAATCTCGGGACTGCGCTGGTGGGGCAACAGTTCCTCGACCGCGCAGTCAGCACCTTCGCCGCCGCGGCCAAAGCCGATCCAAGCCTGACCCTGGCCACGGTGAATGAAGGCATCGCCCTCATGTACCTGCAGAAGCTGCCACAGGCGGAGAGGCTGCTTGAGGCGGCCGCCGTTGAAGATCCGAAGGACCCTCACGCCTGGTACGCGCTCGGCTTGCTCTACCGCAACGAGAATCAGCCTGAAAAGGCTCTGGAGGCCTTTCAGAAAGTTGCGACGCTTAGGCCGAACGATCCTGACACCCATTACATGATTGCATCAGTCGACTTCGAGTTAGATAATCTTCCAGCCTCGAAGGCCGAGTATCAGAAGACGCTCGAGCTGGACCCGCACCACGCTTCCGCGTTGTTTGGACTTGCGCGGGTTCTTCGCCGCGAGGGAGACATAGCTGGTGCCCAGCAAGCTCTCGCGCGCTTTCAACATATCACCTCTGCGAAGCTCGGAACTCCGCTCTCGCACAATTATGGAGAGGAAGGAATCTACGCACACGTGGAAGATGCTGCGCTGGCGCCGACCCGGGTTGAACCGATGATCCCAGTGACGTTCAGCCAGTCGTGGCGCTCGCGTCCTGCCGCGCCGGTAGCGACCTTCATGAGTGGTGCTGCGTGTCTCATAGACCTGTCCTCCGACGGCGAACCAGCGATTATTCTGATGGGCGACGGTGACGATGCTATACGCGTCTATGATCGCGTGGGGGCGACTCGATTTACGGAGATTTCGTCAACCGTTACGGGCATTCATCTTACCGGAACGGGACTAGCCTGCGCTGTGGGCGACTTTGATAACGACGGGCTTCCGGACCTGGCGGTCGCTGCTACGGGCCTTGATGGGCGCGATCGTATCGCGCTCTATCGGAACCTTGGCAATCACAAATTCGAAGACGTCACGGCGGCCTCTGGCATCACGGCCACCAGTCATCCCACCAGCCTGATGTTCGTCGACTACGATCACGATGGTGACCTTGACCTTTTCATTACCGGGACGCCAACAGACTCGCATGCTTCGCCCAACACGCTTTGGCGCAACAACGGGAACAAGACCTTTACTGATTGGACCGCGCCGGCCGGCCTTGAAGGAACTGCTCCCACGACTGCGGCGACCCTCTCTGATCTGAATAATGATCGAGCCGTGGATCTGTTGGTAGCGGGTAAGACTCCTGCTCCGACCTTCTTCGCCAATCATCGCGAAGGACCGTTCGGATCTTCGCCGCTGTATTCAGCGAGCCTCCCGTCGACAGTATCAGTGGCTACGCTTGACTTCAATAAAGACGGATGGATGGACGTGCTGCTCTCGCACTCAGGTGAACCTGGCGTCACGCTCTGGCGCAACATCGATGGCAGAAACTTCGAGCGCGTTCCGTTACCGATGAAGGGTGTTCTCAGCGCCACTGCGGCGATTCCGATTGACTTCGACAATGACGGATGGATCGATATTGCTGCCCTGGTGGAAACGCGGCGCGGACCTGAACTTCGTGTGCTGCGTAACCTTGGACCGGCTGGATTCGTTGACGTAAGTGCGCAACTCAAGCTGAACGAGGTACATCTCCGATCTCCGCGTTCACTGTTTGCTGACGATCTAAACCATACGGGTGCGTCAGACCTTATAGTCACTGAGGCCGACGGGTCGAGCGTACTGCTTGCAAATGTTGGCGGTAACCGAAACCACTCGCTGCATATCGTTCTGCATGGCACCGCGGACAACAAGAGCGGTATCGGCACCAAGGTCCAGGTCTTCGCGAACGGGCTCTGGCAGAAGTGGGAAGACACGGGTCAGCGGGAGATTCTCGCAGGCCTTGGCAGTGCAGACAAGGCAGACCTTGTGCGCCTGCTGTGGCCTACCGGTGTTCCGCAGGATGAGATTGATGTCGCCGGCGGGCTACCCGCATCCCATTACAGAGATCGATCGCCGCGGGAGCTCATGCCCAACGCTCTTTGCGTGGAACGGGAGCCGCTACGACTTCGTCGCAGATGTGATCGGCGCCGCGGTGATTGGTCACTGGGTGTCTCCCACGCGCACAAATATTCCTGATCCCGACGAGTGGATCAAGGTGGACGGTGATCAGTTGCGCGAGCGCAACGGACTGTTCAGTCTTCGCTTCGGCGAGCCGATGGAGGAGGTCAACTTTGTCGACCAGGTACGACTGGTCGCAATCGATCATCCCTCCGGTACGGCCGTATTTCCCAATGAAGGATTTCTTTCCGAGCCGCCGTTCGCCAAGGCGAAGACGATCGTTGCCGCCGATGCACACCCATTGGCCGGGGCTTGGGACGATCACGGCGACGACGTGCTCGACGTCCTTAGTCAGCGCGACATCAACGATCGCGAATCACGTAAGTACGTCCGCGACTTCACCAATCTCCCCTTCGCCGGCTTTGCGAATCTTCATTCGCTAACCATTGACATTGGAACGTGGTCGCCGCAGCGGCCCTTGCGCCTGCTGCTGCATGGGTTCATCGAATACTTCTCGGCGAGCTCCATGTACTCTGCATGGCAGGCCGGTCTCTCGCCGATTCCGCCCTATATCGAGGCGCAAATGCCGGATGGTTCGTGGCGCAAGGTCGTTGCCGACATGGGCTTTCCTGCCGGCCTGCCGCGCACGGTCACGGTCGATCTCACGGGTAAGCTTCCCGCCGGCGTGACACGTCTGCGCATCACGACCAACCTGCAGATCTACTGGGACCAGGTGCTGATCGACAACGAGGCCACTCCAGCTACAACAGCCTGAAAACGCCGCGTTAGCGACGCACACCACAGAGCTTCCGCTGGCGCACGCCACGCTGGCCTTCCGCGGTTATCCGCAGCAGCTTGATGGGCGCACGCCTGGCGATCTCACCTACAACTATCAGCGCATGAGCGCTACGGGGCCCTTCGTTCCTCATCGCGGAGCCTACACGCGCTACGGCGACGTGACTCCTCTGCTGCACGCGATTGACGACGAGTTCGTGATCTTCGGCACTGGTGAGGACATGGACCTCGAGTTCAGCGGAGCCTCTCTTACCAGCGCTGCCGAAGGGTTGGTCGCGCGACTACTTCTTCTACGCAAATGGCTTTGTGAAAGACATGGACTTCTACGAGGCCAAGCCCTTCAGCGTCGGCAGCCTGCCCTTTCATGGCATGAGCAGCTATCCCTATCCCGCAACCGAGCACTATCCAACTGATGCTGCGCACACGGCCTATCAACTCGAATACAACACGCGCTTTGAGTCTGGCACAGTGGATCGCTCGTTCCAGTTCGACTACGTCCCTCAGCTGTCGACACCGCAGACCCAGCCTTAGGAAGCCCGATTTGAGCGATCTTCTCACTCAACCCGCCGTCGATCTGCTCGCGCTACTGGAAGCGAGAAAGATCTCTGCACTCGAACTTGCCGAGCTCCACATTCAACGCATCGAGCTGCTGAACCCGCAGCTGAATGCGGTGATTGATTATGATCCGGAGGAAATTCGGCGAGCAAGCGGCTGCGCTCGACTGCTCGACAGCGCCGCGCGGACCGCTGCATGGTCTTCCACTCACCAGTGAAGAGCTCCATCTCCGTCGCAGGCCGGCTGTGCGAGACTGGCAGTCTTCTCAATCAGGGCAGACGTCCGACGCGTGATGCTGAGGCCGTCAAGCGCCTGCGCAACGCCGGTGCGCTGATTCTCGGAACGACAAACTGTCCTGAGTTTCTAATGGCCTACGAGACTGACAATCGCCTGTATGGTCGTACGTCGAATCCTTGGGATCTTGCGCGGACCGCCGGCGGCTCCAGCGGCGGAGAGTCTGCAGCGATCGCAGTGGGGCTCTCCGCCGGAGGACTGGGCTCGGATGGCGGCGGGAGCATTCGCGAGCCTGCTCACTTCACCGGCATCTGCGCGATGAAGCCGACCCCCGGACGCATTCCTACGTCTGGCCATCTACCCGACAACGTGGGACCGTTTTCTCTACTTGGTACGGTTGGGCCGATGGCGCGAACCATGTCTGATGTCACGCTGTTGTATCACGTCCTTGCCGGTGCGCTCGACATCGACCCCGTTGGCGCGCCTGTTCCCTACCAGCCTTCCGCCCCAAATGCACTCAAGCAGATTCGCATCGGCTACTTCGAAGACGACGGCCTGGTTCCGGTCACGGCGGAGACGCGGCAGGCTGTGCAGGACGCTGTGCACTCGCTGCGCCGCCACGGCTTTCACGTCGAAGCGTTTCGGCCACCTTCTCTCGACCGAGCGAGAGAGCTTTGGCACACGTTCTTTGTCCACTGCGGCGCCCTGCTGCTTGAACCTCTAGGACGCGGCCGCGAGTCCGACTTGAGCCCAATGTTCCGTGACTTCCTTGCCCTCGCGCACACGCAGCCGGCGCTCGCCACCAATGAACTGCTCGGTGCCTGGTGCGAGATTGATATCGTCCGATCGCAATTGCTCGCGGAGATGCGCGACTTCCCCATTCTGTTGAGTCCCGTCTGCTCGATCCCCGCGTTTCGCCACGGGGAACGCAACTGGACATTGCACGACGCGACCGGCGCATCGCAGTCGCTTGCCTACCTGGATGCCATGCGCTTTACCCAGTGGTTCAATCTGCTCGGCGCGCCTGCTGGCGTCGTTCCGATCAGCCGCTCAGCCGAAGGCCTTCCGATCGGACTCCAAGTCGCCGGACGCCCGTATAGCGATGAAGAGGTGCTCGGGATAGCTACCATCCTTGAAAAGGATTTTGGCTACGCGGCGCCGCCCATGGCGCGCTCCTAGAGATCGAACCGTACGCGAGTCTTCCACCGGACCGCTCTCGAACGAGTCCTTAGCGACTCTCGCAAATGTCGAATGATTATTGTGAAACAACGGTCCAGCTGCTGTCAGGATCGAACGCGGTGATTGCCTCTGCAGTCTGGGTCGTCGCCTTGCCCAGATCTTTTTGAAGCAGCACCCCATCCCGGTCAATGATGAAGGTCATCACTCCCGAGTTGCCGTAGTTGGCCGGATAAGCGACCACTGCAAACCCACCCGTCATCTTCCCGTCGACAAGATAGTCCTTTGCACCACCAGGGGCATTGCTGCCTTGCTGGTTCAGCATCTTGAAGTAATAGCCGTGGAACGGCATGTGCGCATTTGGCTTGACGTTGTATCCCTCACCCGTCGCGAATGCCGCGAGCGGACCAAGCGGGCTGGGAGGCTCATTTTGCGCCGACTCCCAATACAATCCGTTTTGCTTACCCGGATCGCTTATAAACTTTTGGGCAAACTGTGGTGTGCCCTCGCCGTTTCGCGGCTGGGAGTAGTACTGGGCCTGCGCATCTGCAATTGCATGACAGACGTCAATCACTGCCAGTTCGTTGCGCCCGACGCGACGCCTGAGTATCTCCTGTTCCCCAGCTGCAGCATCGAAGTACCATTTCCCGTCGCCGGCCTTTTTGAGCGGGATTGGAAATGGAAAGTTGTCAGCTCCCACTATTAGCAGTTGAGATCCGTCCGGCATCGTGCGCCAGCGATGCATTTCCCCGTAGGCCCGGATATAGGTATTTGTCGCCGCCTTGTCCTGAACAGCATCCCCTGAAAAAATGATGCTCTTTGCCGCAGGGCCAAAGATTGCCAACACCTGGTTTTGGTCCCCTGACTTGGCCGCTTGCAGCAGCGCATCACCCGCTTGATCGGGAGTGCCGAATGTTTGGTACGAGGGCGCCGCGGCGGTCTTGCATCCAACCATCACGACCATCAGCGCCATGATGGCGGCAAAGGCTGTGCCTGCGACTTTAGTTCTGTTGCGTATCATTGCAATCCTCCACAATGTCGGGTCTTATAGGATGCTCAGGAATTGGGACGATGAACGTACCCGCTTGGCTTGGTGAGCTGCACGCAGTCATCGATGAAATCCGCCGCCGCCGCGACCCCAGCCACCACCGCCCATGCTTGCCGAACCCCGTGCGCTGTCAGCTCTCGATTGCCACCCGCTGCTGCCGCCACCGAAGGCGGATGACCCGCTGGGTCTCTCCTGCCCTCCCCAGCCCTTGGCTGCAGAGCTCTGCTGCGAATAGTGTTGGGTGTTGTTCGAATTTCCGCTCCAGCCGCTTCCCGTGTTCTTATAGGTGTTTCCATTGGCTGTTGCGTACTTATCACCATTTGCGGTCTGACCGACAGCGGCGCTATTGCCGTACTTCCCTGTCGCGCCATAGGCACTCGCACCATTTGAAGAATGCATTTGGCCGGTGGTCCCGTTTGCGTTTGTTTGGTGCTGGGAATTGACGGTCGTGCCATTCTTTGATGCGGTGGAGGCGCCATAACTGCCATAGGCGTTCGAGCCCTGTACCGTGGCGCCGTAAGCACCGGTCCTCGTGTTGTATGCCTGGCCTCCGCTGACGGAGCCGTATCCGTTCGACACCGTGCCGCCGCGCGCAACGGTTCCGGTGGAGGGGTTGTAGCCGCGAGAAACGCTGCCGTACGCGCCGCCATGCCAAGCAGCGTTGCCGTAGTAAGAACCGCCGTGATAGACAACCACCCCGCCGTGCCAGCCGCAGTTCCATGAATTCCAACCCCAGCCGTAACCGCCGCTGATTGCCATACCAACTGCGATGCCTGCTCCGAATGCGATCAGGCCAGTCGTCACAACCGCGGCAGTGCTATACCCAGGCGCAACATATGGGTACCCATAAACGACCGCGTAGTTATACGCAGGAACATAAATCACCTGCGGATTTACGGGCTGAATTACGATGACATTCGGTGCTTGCTGCACGACCGTGATCTGCGACCCGGACTTCAGATTTCCTGCAGCCTGCGCTTTCGCGCGCAACACCTGCACCGCGGCCATCAAGTCGGCGGCCTGGGTGGCGTAGGCCTCGCCCAACGCGGATGTCCAACTGAGGTTCTTCGCCATGTCGGCGAGTACCGTGGGAAATTGCGTGAGCGCCTTCACACTCGGCTCCCAGGACTGTGCGTTAACGGCCTCCAGGAAGAGTTGGCCGGTGAGACCCTGGTGCTGCTGAAGCCAGGTCGCGGCGCTGGCAATCTGGTCAGGAAAGGTGGCACCGCCGAGAATCTGTGCAACCAAAGCATCCGGATAGAGGGCGATGGGAGCAGCCAATTGTTGTAGATCTTGCGGAGTCAACGGTACGCCTTGTCCGGAATAACCAGGGGCTGCCTGTTGCGCCGATAGTTGAACCTCAGTTCCCAGCGGTCCAGTCAGAATAACCAGGAGCAAGCACAGCGACATAGACACAACTTTTGTTGCTAGGGTCCTGATCATTGTTCCCTCCAAGGGCGAGGTGCGTCAGTTTTCTGCGGAACGCTACTCCCGACGCGATGCTCTAAGGCTTGAAATGAGCTCCGGAATGCATGGCTTTGAATTCAAATGTGTCGGTTGACGAAATCCCGAGCCTGGAATCGGCAAGCAGCCATCTCCATGTTTATGTCGAAGTTCCCGGATTCGAAGGGGAGTTGATTGCACTCCCCTTCGAATCAGGTTTGTGAGCATCCATTACTGGAGGCCCTGGTTGGATGTTGCTCCTACTTTGCCGCTGCGGCCTTTGCCTTGGCTGCAGCTGCCTGGGCTGGGCCGAGCGACGCCATCACGGTGTCGAGGTTGAAGGAGGCTGCCTTTTGGCGTGGTGGGTACTTGACGAAGTTCGCGATCTGACCCGCCACCAGCGCCTGAACGGCGTAGAGATACGGAACGTGATCCACCATCCAATCCCAGTAGGTGTTGGAGTTGAAGTCGGCGCGCTCAAACGGATCGCGACGCAAGTGATGAATATACGGAATCCGCCACTTGGTGAACGGGTTCTGCCATAGATGCATTGTGCCGACTGCTTCTTGTGTCTCGAACGTCAACTTGTAGTCGCCGAGACGGATTGCCATGATGCCGCCGTCGTCGCTCACATAGAAGAAATGTTCTCTGGGGCTCTCCTTCACTTCGCCGGTGAGCCAGGGCAGCATGTTCATTCCGTCGATACAGACATTGAATGTCTTATCTCCGGCCTTATAGCCATCCAGCAGCTTCTGGTTGATGTTAGGATCGCCAGCCGCGGCGAGGATGGTTGGCAGCATGTCCTGGTGGCACATGATTCCGTTGAGGGTCGAACCGGCCTTGATTTTGCCGGGCCAACGCATGAAGCATGGAACCCGCCATGCGCCTTCGAAGTTGGTGTCCTTCTGCGCGCGGAAGGGACTGTTCGCTCCATCGGGCCACGTGTCGTTCTCTGGCCCGTTGTCAGTGGAGTACATGACCAGGGTGTTGTCGGCGATGCCCAATTCATCAATCTTGTCGAGCAACTGACCGACTTGTTCGTCGTGGACGACCATGCGATCGCTGTAGGGATCCTGGCCGCTCTTGCCAAGGTTTTTCTCAGCGACGTGCGTGCGGAAGTGCATGGCGGTCGAGTTGTACCAGAGGAAGAAGGGTTTATCTGCCTTGGCCTGCGTCTCCATCCAACCAATCGCGGCCGCCGTGATCTCTTCGTCGATCGTCTCCATGCGCTTCTTGGTGAGTGGGCCCGTGTCTTCGATGGTCTGCTTGCCGACTGGTCCAAAGCGCGGGTCGTCGGGTTCAGTGCTCACCGTGTCGGTTGCCTTGCAGTGGAGTACGCCGCGCGGACCGAACATTGCTTTGAACTTCGGATCCTTGGGATAGTCGGGAAGCTCGGGCTCCTCTTCAGCATTGAGGTGGTACAGGTTGCCGAAGAACTCATCGAACCCGTGCACCGTGGGGAGGAAAATGTTCTTGTCGCCCAGATGGTTCTTGCCAAACTGGCCGGTGGCATAGCCGAGGGGCTTGAGCATTTCGGCGATGGTCGGATCTTCAGGTTGGAGGCCGAGGTCGGCGCCGGGCATGCCAACCTTGGTTAGGCCGGTGCGAAGCGGGTTTTGGCCCGTGATGAAAGCTGCGCGTCCAGCGGTACAGCTCTGCTGGCCATAGTAGTCGGTGAAGACGACGCCTTCGTTGCCGACGCGGTCGATGTTTGGGGTGCGATAGCCCATCTGGCCGCGGCTATTGAAGCTGATATTCCACCATCCGATATCATCACCCCAAATAATTACGATGTTGGGCTGTTTAGTAGCCATCTTATACTCCTTCTCTCGGGTTAAGTTGAGTTTGCCGGGCCCGGCGCGGAAATCACACTCGACTTCGGTGTGAGCGACTGGACAATCACCTGGCAGCCTGCGCTGCAACCTCGCTACCAGAAGAACCACTTTGCGGTATGGCGACCAACAATTCTCATCGCCGTGACGCTTGCTAGACTTTCTTCACTGCCGTCAACGCCGAGCCTTTCCTGTCAGCGTTGTCGGTTTTGGTCGGGATAAACCCTCCGATCCTCGGGGAAATTAATTCATCCTGGCAAGGAGCGTAGTTCGCAGCTTCGATGTTGTGAACTGTCAAATGTGACAGCAGCAGTGGACCCATGGATCGATCGCACGAACATCGCTAACTTCATTTGTGGAATGAATGAAACTGCCCGAATCACTTCAAAATGCCTCACCGATACCCATGCTCCAGGTCCAGCTGCCCACGCCGCGTGCGAAGTCGGCGCGTAGATTCACATGGTATTGTTTGCTCAAATTGAATCGTGGACCACCGCCGATGTCCGGCAGAAAATGACTGGATTGGAAGAATTCGTTGTCTCCGGGCCGCACATAGCCAATACCTGCGAATCCGGCCAAGCCAATCCGGTGTGGCAGCGTGAGACGGTACTCCGCCTGGGCCGTGGCCATGTGCCGATCGAAATACGTACCTGCCGTGTATCCACGCAGCTCGTTGCTGGTTCCGTAGATGCACTTCTGATAGAACGGCGCGTCGCCGGCCGCGTCGCAGCCATACACTTCCCAGGCCAGGACCTGGTTCTTGTGCACTGTAATGTATTTATCAAAATGCAGTTTGTATTGTTGAAACGTCTGTTTGCTGCCTAACGCCTGCGCATAAAAGTCGGCGGTGAACTCAAGCTTCGATCCCGCGACCGGAAAAAAATGGTTGGGACGCGTATCGCGCACGATCCTCATTCCCAAGGCACGCAAGTTCGTGTGAAGACCAACATCAGGCGGGATTGGCGGGATGTTGGGATTATTGAGCGTCCCTATAGTAATGAACGAGCTGCCCGTTGTGAGTCGAGGTCCTATAAATATCTGCCACCAGACGCGACGCAAGGCTTCGGCAAAATATACTTCTCCCGTTTGCACCAGGGGCAGCTTCAGATTCTGGTTGCCGCCGGGAAGATCCGCTCCGTAAACGTTGTAGTTTATGTTGCCGTGAGCGTAACCCGTCGTCACTTCGTACTTGTTCTTATCGAAAAATAACTGACCACCCAGAAAATAGGCACGCGTCCCATTGTTCGTTATTAACCCACCAGCGCCAACGGTAGACGGTGGGGAAACCTTGTCGTTCTTGTTAAATGGGAATATATATCCAACGACGGGGATCACGCCGGTACCAATGGCTGGGCTCACCATCGGAAGTGGCGCGATAACAAAGGCACCCGGCAGAAGCTTTTTCCTGGGCTTCTTCTTCTTTTCAGTCTTCTTTGTGTTGAAAGTGTTGTTGAGCGCTTGCGCAGTTTTCACTTGGTCGCTTGCCTGGCTACTGTTCGATTGCGCGTAGATGTTCCGTGACTCGCAGATCCCCGTAAAGAGCAGCGACACAAGACCAAGATTAACCAGTCGGGGGAGCCAGCGCCGCGAAGCAACACGCAACGCATTCGATTTCTGCTGATGAATCCAGCGCGCATCACGGCCTCTGATATTTAGTGCAAACCGGAAGCTCACAGCAGTCCCCTCTTCCTCAAGCCATCGAAAGACGAACAATTGGAATAGATCGAACAGCCTAACTACTTGAACCAGCTATTCCGATGGGTCAACTTTGCGACTAACACGGAGAACGTCGCTTAGAGTGGCGCATCCGCGATTCGCCTCGTTGCATACGTAATGATGCACCGTCAAGATTGAACCAGGAACTGTCAGAATTACTAGCCTTCGGATGTCCTAGGGACGTTTGGTTCGACCGTGAATCTGATTTCTGCGAGAACTTCCGGTACAGGTCCTAACGACCTTGTACCGGAAGTTCTCGACTTGGAAATGCTGCAGTTCTACCTCTTCCTGGGCGTGGCCTTGTGAACCGGCTTCTGCAGATCGAGAAGAGTCGCGGAATCAGCAGCATTGAATGGATAGTGCCTCGAAGATTTGTCCTCCGATCCGTTCAGCCTGACATCAACGCGGCGGTTCTGAGCCAGAACAATCACGTTCAGGTTGCGCAGTAACTTCGTCCTCTGTTCGTCGGTCAGGTCAGGATTGGTCTGGATCATATCCTTGACCTCGTCCTTGCTGAGCTGCTTCTCCTCGCCCTCTGCCTTGATATCAATGCTCGACGCGGGAACACCGTGTTCCACGAGGAAAGCCGCAGCACGAGCAACACGACGTTCGGAGAGCTTCTGGTTATATTGCGGGGTACCACGCGGATCGGCGTGACCGGTCAGAGTGAGACGCGCATCCGGTTTTTGCTGCAGATATACGCTGAAGTCGTTCGCGAGCGCAGTGAGGATGGCCTTCTGGCTGTCTACGAGGCCGCCGTCAGGGTGCTTCGCCGTCGGCTGAGCGGTCGGGAAGTACACACTGTGCAACCTCAGCCGAGCCTCGACCTCAGGTGCCGGCGGTGGAGGCGGAGGCGCCTCAACGGTGACCGTTGCGTCGGCCGTCGCAATTTGACCCTTGTCGTCCGACACGCTGCAGGTGATCTGCACCGGCCCGGAGGCTGCGCCCACTGAAGAGTACGTGGCGGTGGTTCCATTCCCGCTGATGGTGCCGCTGGAAGCCTGGTAGGTGTAAGTCAACGGACGATTCTGCGGACTCACGCCATGCGCCGTCACCGTGGACGAGTCACCCGGCTTGAGGTCGGTTGGATCCGCCGAGCAGCTTATGGTTGGTGGCTCAAACGGCTTGACGACATACGAAGTCGAGCAGCTGGCAACCTGCCAGGGCTTCTCCCCTTCCCTGCCCGCCTTTCCGACCTTCACCTCGGCCCTCACTGGGTAAGATCCAGGATTCATGCCGTCGGTTTTGACGGTTGCGGTCGGTCCGCTGCCGGTAACGCCGTTGCCCGTCCACGTGTAGACCGTGCTCCACTTCGGATTCAGATTTCCGGCAGTCGCAGTCACTGTGACAGGGTCACCCGCATAAACTTCTGCAGGGGAAGCCGAGCACGAAGCCGTCGGTGGAACCGGGGGCTTGCCGCCAAGGTTGAAGTTCAAACCAGCAATCACGCCGCTCGTCGTCGGGTTAAGGATAAAGCCATTGCTCGGTTGGTAATAGTCCTCATACAGATAACGCCAGCCTATGGCCCCTCCAAACTTGGGAGTGAAGTTCATGTTCAGGAGGCCCAGGATCTGGTAGTCCAGCGTCGATGACCCGGCACCGGCATCGCCGGCCACCGTGATGGCCGCCTTATCGCCCATGGGCAGGATGAACCTTCCGCCGCCCAGACCGTCAATGATATTGACGGATCGCCCAGCGCTTAGGCCCGAAGGTTCCAAAGTATTGTTGACGCTTACATACCAGTAGCGCAATCCGCCAAGAAGGTCGAACTTCAAGTGATCGGCGTCAATGAGCCTGTAGCCCAACTTCGGGGTGAAAATCGACTCCGTCATGCGCGTGTCGACCGATGTCTGTAGATAATCGTTGAGCGGAATCCCGTTGTTGACACCGAGCTTCAACCATAAGAAATCGATCGGCATCACGAAGCGACCCTTATCAGCCTCGACGGCCACTGGTATTTCAAATATCAAGGCATGAAAAAGATCGGAGAAGGGGACATGGATTCCCGAGTTATAGCCCTGTACTCCAACCGTTCCATGCAGGCCGGCGAACCAGCCATAGAGACTAATCCCGACGCGCCAACTATCGCTGGCGTTATTCCCAGTGGCGTACTGCTGCACACGAGGCATCTGGTCCTGCATCGGCAGAGGCGCATCCGGAAGCGCCGTTGGGTCTGAACTTGAACTCACGGTCGAGACGGGAGCAAACGACATCTCGGGGTGAACCGCTGCGATTACGCTTGTTGTTGTGGCGGGCGCAGTCGTATCCGCCTGGGTCTGCACCTGGTCCTGAACCCGGGACTTGACCTGAGCCCGAACCATTGCAGATCCGGTTGTCAAAAGTACCAGGCCCATCGTTGCGGCGAGGTCAACACCGAAGATCTTTCCGTGAATACGCATGAGAAGTCCTCCCTAGAGGGGAAAATGTGAAAGCTCAGCGAGCCAGCAGATCCAACTCGCCGCAGAACATTTGCTAAGCCATCCGAAAACTGAATTCACTAACTACAGCCCCGCACTCCTGTCATGATTGCTGGTTCATCCTTCTACGCATGAAGTCTTCACGGATAGGTGTTCCCAGAGCAGCGAAAATTCAGTCATACAACCTCCGTGAGCCGATCAGAGCCCTTATAAGGTGGATTGATTCTGCCAGCGCAACTATCAACTGCCAACTGGCAAAAATACCAGTAAGACCTGAGATTCCTGCGATTAGCGGACTTGTATGCGAGACGGACAAGGTCAAATTTGCTTGCCCCGCATCCCCCAGAAAGAATGTGGGTTAGCAGCGTAAGAATCAGGAAACTCCAGCCGGCCTCGAACTCGGTTTTGCACGGACCACATCAAAACCGAGGGCATAATCTCGACGCGTCAACGATTCTGGATGCAAATACAAGGCGCACCGCGTGGGGAGCATCTGTCACTATTGACAGTTCCCAATGCAGGAAAACCGGTCTAGGCTGAGTTCGACTTTCCCCGTATGCTTCTTCGCGTTCCGCGGCATGCGTAGTTCAACCGGCGAGAGCAAGATGCGTGAGTTGATTTCGATATTCAAAACACCAAAAGAAAAATGAGGGAAATTCATGAACACCAGAAGCGCATTTCAGCTCGCAAGACTCTCGGCAGAAAAGCAATCAGGTTCTCGCCCCACACTCCGGATCATCACATGCTCCATAGCAGTTGCGTTTGCCCTTCCGCTGGCTGCCCAAAGTCCCGAACTGCAGCAGAAGCTTGCAGCCGTCAAGCAATCGATGGCACAGAACAAGCTACAGCTGCAGAAGTATCAATGGACAGAGACAACGCAGGTTACCTTGAAAGGTGATCCGAAACCGCCGACTCAGAACTTATGTCAATACGGCCCTAACGGGCAGGTTCAAAAGGCTCTCATCAGCCCCCCTCCACCACCACCCAGCGGCGGACGATTGAAGCAAAGAGTCATCGCAAACAAGAAGGCAGAGATGCAGGATTACATGGGCGACGTGAAGAGTCTTCTCAGCCTCTACGTTCCACCCGACCCTCAAAAAATGCAGCTGGCCTATGCCGCCGGCAATGTCTCCTTGAATCCCGTTGGCGGCCTGGTGAATTTGATCTTCAAGAACTACGCGGTGCCCGGCGATCAGATGACCCTTACCTTCGACCCGTCGTCAAAGAAGGTCATCTCATTGAACGTCCAAACCTACATGGGTCAATCGAAAGATGCGGTCACGTTGCAGGTTCAGATGAGTAGCCTTCCCGACGGAACGAACTATGTTCAACAGACTGTTCTGAACGCAACCGCCAAACAGCTCGTCGTGACGACGACAAACTCGAATTACCGGATGATTGGCAACTAGCGGAGGAACCACGGGCCAGGAAATGGCATCGGCGCAGGGTGAATTCCTCGGGACCGACCCTGCGTCCCTGCGGGCATCCAGTAGGCTGCACGGCGAATGCATATTCCCGCTCCTATCGTTCGGACACGGAACGTCTTAAGCCTCGCGTGACCTTGCCGTTCCGGGTGCGGTGTTGAAGTTGTGAGAAACACAAACGGTTTGCAAGAGGAGGACGGTTCATGAAGATCAAATCTGTCTGGTTCGCGATTTTGCTTTGCACGGCGTCAACGTCTGCTCTTGGCCAAACAGTCTCAGTCAACTACAACCACAACCAAAATTTCACTGCCTATCACACCTATGCGTGGGGTTCCAATAACGCCAACCAGGTCAAGAATTCGATACTGGCGCAGGCGGCAATGCAAGATGTCGATGCGGCACTGCAGGCAAAAGGGCTGCAGAAGGTCGAGGAAAACCAGACCCCGGACCTGCTCGTTACGGTGAGTGGTGGAATGCAACAGCAAACCACCTACACTGCAATGGGCATGCGGGGATGGGGCGGCGGGATGGCCACCGTTACACCGCAGCAGAATGTTATAGGGACTATGATCGTCGATCTCTACGACGCGAAAACCCAGAGCCTGGTCTGGCGTGGAATCGGACAGAACACCCTCAGCAACAACGGCGGCAAGAATCAGCAGACGGTGCAGAAGGCGGTCACGAAGATGTTCAAGCAATGGCCAAAATGAGCCATTGCTTGCAACGCCCTCGCAATCGCCATCGACTGCCCTTGACCCAAGACCGAGCAAGCTACTAGTTGATGCGCTCTGCTATCCCTTCGGCGCAATCAGCCATCCCAGTTCTGCTGCGTGAGCAAAGCATTCCTGAATTCTTGCGGTTCGCTCACTCGGTAGCAAGGTGCCTTCTGAGAACGCCCGGTCGACCACGGATGTTAGGGATTCGCCAGCCTTGATTGCGGACAGCAACAGGAAGGTCCCGCGGTCGACCGGACGGTAGTAGACCGAACCCTGGTACCGATGGATGACCAGATAGGTTGGGGAGCGCTTCGGTTTGGGAAGGTGGACGCGCCTGGAGCTCTTCCGCTCCACGACGGCATTGCTGGCGATGTCGACTTCCGTTTTATTTTTGTGAACGGCGAGGACAATTTCGTCCGCGGCGTAGCGTAGCGCGAGCAATTGAAGATGAGGCTGCAAAGCCAGCACGGTGGTGGGCTGGAGCGCGGCGAGCTGCGCCTCCTCCAGTGGTGGCATGGAAGCGCTATCGAAGGCTTCAATGTACGCCCACTCGAGGCGGGCTGCATCCACGGCGAGATCATGATGGGCACCGGTGAATTCAGGGTGTGCGTCGAGCCACGTGGGAAGTTTGGCGCCGAGGTCGCGAAGAGAGAACGACATGGAGGGATTCTGTTGCAGGTACTTCAAGGATCAGGTCGTCGAACCGCGTTGGGCCGAGAATCGCGTTGAGGGCCGGGTAGTCTTCCGACACGGCGGCGATGAGGCGGAACCAATATTGCCGGTTGTAGATCTCGAGCCGTTCGAAGGAAGAGAGGCGGTCGTTGGGCTTCACGTAACCAGTCGCGATTTCGCTGACGGATGAGCCATCGGAAGTGAACGATTGCATTGCGAAATCAGTCGTCAAGGGACGGCTAACGTCTTCTGCCATGCGGCGCTGGAAGTCGAGGAGTGTCATAGCGCCACCTGCTGTCGCGAGCGCGATCGGCGTTGGCAAAGAATGAATGTCGGTTGGAGCAAGGAAGCGGTTCGCTTTGAGCGCCTCGGCATGCACTTCGTCGAAGGTCGGGATGTTGTCATCCCACTCGAGTAACGTGGCGGTGGGACCGAGTCCGTTCAATGGCGCGCGCATACATCTTCCAGACCGGATCGAGCACGGGATGATCGTGCGTGTCGAGCGTGTACTTCTCAAACTTTGAGTGGCCGGCAATGTGAATCTGGGCGACCCGTTCGGGGATCGACCGCGTTTACGTACTCCATGGGATCGAAGCCGTGATTTTGAGACGAAACATAGATATTATTGACGTCGAGAAGAATGCCGCAGTCTGCGGCGTGAACGACTTCGTTGAGAAACTCCCACTCTGTCATCTCCGACTCATGGAACTCGGCGTAGCTGCTGACGTTTTCGACGGCGATCGGGATCTCAAGATAATCCTGCACCTCACGAATGCGCGCGGCGGTCGTTCGGATCGCTTCGAAGGTGTAGGGCAGCGGCAGCAAGATCGTGGGTGTAGCGGCCGTCGACGCTGCCCCAACAGAGATGGTCAGACAGCCAGGGCGTTTTGGTACGTTTCGTGAGATCCTTCAGTCGCTTGAGATGGTCCCGATTGAGCGGCTGCGCGGATCCGAAGTACATCGAGACGCCATGCTGCACGACCCTGTACTGATCGAGAATCTGGTCGAGAACCTTGAGCGCATGACCACCGCCGACCATGTAATTTTCGGAGATGATTTCGAACCAATCGACCACCGGTTTCTTGCGAGAGAATGTGGTCGTAGTGCGGCACGCGCAGTCCGATACCGACCCCGTAATCCGTAAACGCGTTGAACCTGTTTGCTGGCATGGCTGAATCCGTTCGTTGCTGAAGGAGAATGGTGTATTGGAGGCTTGTGCACGATTCGCAAGCCTCCAACACGGGAGCTAGGCCTTCGGTGGCTTGGAGCCGTCGGTTGCGCAGGCTCCCTTGCCCTTGCAGCTGTTCTTGCCGGCATGCTTCGCGTCGCCGCCGCCCTGCCCCTTACAGTCGTTCTTGCCTTTGCAGGAGTGCTTGGGGAGGGCGGGCGTGTTCTGCGCAATCAGCAGGAGACCGGCGCTGGCGGAAGGCGTGCTGTTCTGTGCCGGTGGTTTGCGCGTTCAAGCGAGCGGATGTTCCGCCAAGAAGACCGGCGAATGCGGCCGCAAGGGCCAGGTTGTGTACGGTATTGGTTTTCATGAGAGACACCTTTCATGGTTGGGCCGCGCAATGCCCTGCGCTGGACGTGATAGTCGAAGATCTGCAGCTGCAAGTCAGCTGGAAATCCGGAGATAAGGAATGTTTGCGAGCCGAGACAAATTGTTACGCCCATGAGAGCGCTGCGGGCAGCAAAGGTTACAAGCTTTCTGCGACAGGGGAAAGACTGACCTGTCGTCCTGTGAACGCCAAAGGAGGCGTCCCGAGATATTTGTTTGTAACTATTAGGCCGCCCGTTTCTCTAACGCCGTGAGAATCTGCCAGGCGTCATTCGAAGCTGGCAATACGCGCGTCCTTGCGGCGCCGCAGGCGAGGGCCTTATGAAGCGATGGATTACGAGGTACTTTGGGATTACAGGAAAGTTTTCCGTTTTGCAGTCGCCGTTCTTACTCGCGGTTCGGCTTTACTGGGGCTGGCAATTCGCGCAGACGGGATGGGGCAAGCTGCATAACCTTGCGAGGATCACCGACTACTTTACGAGCCTCAATATTCCCTTCCCTGCTGCGAGTGCCCATTTCATTGCAGGGCTGGAATTCTTCGGAGGCCTCTTGCTGATCGTGGGATTGGGAACTCGCCTTGCGGGCTTGTTGCTCGCTGGTAACATGTTGGTGGCCTATTGGACAGCGGACCATGAGGCGCTGACGTCCATCATCTCTGATCCCGGAAAGTTTTACGTGGCGGACCCCTATACATTTCTGTTTGCGTCGCTGCTGGTTTTGATCTTCGGGGCAGGATGGCTGTCGCTCGACGCGCTGATCATGAAACGCACCAGGGAGCAAGCCTGACTCCTATGAGCCTGGAATCCACGGATCGCGACGAGGCGCAGATGATTGCGTCGATACTGGCTGGCGACACACAGCAGTATCACGAATTGATCCGGCCTTATGAGCGCAGCGTGTACAAGATGGCGCTTTCGTTCATGAAGAACGAGTCCGACGCTGAAGATGTTGCGCAAGAGGCCTTCCTGAAGGCGTTTCGAAAGCTCGCTGACTTCCGCGGGCAGGCGAAGTTCAGTACCTGGTTGATCAGTATCACATTGAATGAAGCTCGTGGCCGGTTGCGCCGGCAGAGTGCCGTGCCGATGGAATCGCTCGACCAGACAACAGAAGAGGGCGGCCATATTTCGCCAGCGCTCTTGCGGGATTGGCGCGAAGTCCCGTCCGAGGCTTTGGAGCGAAAGGAGATCCGCGCGATACTGATAGAAGCCATCGAGAATCTTTCGCCGCTCTATCGCGAGGTCTTGCTCTTGCGGGACGTGGAGGAATTCTCGATCGAAGAGACGGCCGCAGCGTTGACCATCACCGCCGGCACAGTGAAGGTCCGATTGCACCGCGCGCGCATGATGATGCAGAAAGAGCTGGCACCGAAGCTCAAGAACGTAAATCCCAAAAGGAGGTGGTTTCAGTGGTCATAGAGTGCAAACACGTTTGGAACTACCTCTCCGGGTATCTGGACGACTCCCTGCCGCCGGAAACGAAGGAGTTGGTGCAGCGGCATCTGGAACATTGCGAGATCTGTTCTGCGATCCTGGACTCCACACGCAACATTGTCGTGCTCACCGCGGACGATCGTGTGTTTGAGTTACCGGTAGGCTACAGTGAACGCCTCCACGCGAGGCTCGCGCAGGAGATTGGGAGCCACGGCCTGCAGCCCGGCAAGGATTCATTCGACTAGATCGACCCGTGGAGATAGAGGTGAAAGCCCCATTCCACGCCGACGAGCGCGAGGGTGAGAAACGCCAGCGCGATCTGGATCGCTTCGGCACGCCTTTTCTTTGGATCCAGCGGCCCCACTCGCCATTGCGACGAAGGCCGCGCGCGCAAGGAACGAACTCGCCAGATCGCGACGAGATTGATAACCGAGCCTGCGATCGCAACGATTTCCATTGGAATCCGAATGGCTTCACCGTGGATCGAGTCGAGGAATCGTGCGCCGGCGACTGCGGCGGCGAGAGAACCGACTCCGACCAACAGCCTCAACCCATTGAGCGCCATGAAGGCGGTGCAGGCACTCTGGAGAAGGATGAAAAGCAGACTGGTAATGCTGATGATCCAGGAAGGCCGCCTGACTGGATCACGATGCTTGTCGTCTACGGTCGTGTTTTGCTCGGGCAAGTCATTCTCCAATGTCTGACATCCATGGTATCTGGTGTCCGTGCTGTGTATTGCTCGAATCAAAGGGCTGCTGCTCACAACAGCATCGCTGTTCCACGATAGACGTATACGCACGGCCGAAAGGCCGGGCAAGAGGAACACTCAACTGGAGATGGTTGAAGGATGTCGCCCGCGATTACTGAAGAGGGCCTTGGGCAGCAGACCCGCACGTCCCTGAGTTGGTTACCATGGATCTCGCGGATTTGCGCCAAGCCCTTTAGAATGTGAGTGTCCCGAGGGGATTCGACCCCTTTACTGTCGTGAATAACTCAGCTGAAGACTCCGCCCAGGGGTCGAACATTCGTAGACTTGAACGTCATTGTAGGAAACGCTTCAACATCAAAGAAGTCCGCTGCTTTCAGATGTCCATCACGGTCATCATTTCCTGTCCTCAGAGACGCGACGGGGATCGAACCCTCTACGGAGGAATGCTTGTTATCCGCCTCATCGAGATGCAATATTCCGGAAACTCTCGAGAACTCGTCCCTCACGTTTGAGATCATCATGTGTCTCACCTTGAACTCGGCTGCCGAATGAGCAGGATCGACCTTCCAAGTAGTTGTTCTAATTGCTGTACGCATCAGATAATCTCCTTCTTGTCGCTATATTGTGCGGTGAAAGCGTCTTTAGCGAAATGCGCTCACGGTCTGTGGATTAGTGTGGTTAATCAGGCTGGTTTCCGTTTCGTACGTCCGCGCTAAACAAAAGTGACGAGGCGTTCTTGAAGGATCACATCAGAAGGAGGGAGGGAAATCTATTGACCTTAGGTGTCGATAGATGCCTGCGTATCGGCCAACACCATTGCCCAAAGGAGCACCAGCAGCACCTGGATCTTGCCTCCTTCTATCCGAAGTTTGCGTGAGCCATCCCGAGGTCGTGAGCATCTCCACCGACGACCACCACACTGATGTCGCTCGTTGTCAATATTCCATCCCAGTGTGGAAGAATGAGGATAGGTCGACCCAGTGAGCAAGCGGCCCCTCTGTGCATCTCCCGCTCTCTGTTTGCATGGTAATCGAGGAATAGAGGATGAAGAACGGAAGCCCACATCCAATCGGCGCGAGCGTCACGGCGACGGGTGTGAACTTCAGCGTGTTCTCCTACCATGCAACGGCAGCCGAGTTGCTGCTCTTCGACACGGAAGATGCTACCCAGCCAAGCCGAATCATCAATCTCGTTCCCGGGACGAACCGCACGTCGCATTACTGGCACGTCCACCTGCCGGGAATCAAGGCCGGGCCAGTTGTACGGCTACAGGATGAGCGGACCGTACGCTCCTGAATTGGGTCACCGTTTCGATCCTGAGAAGATACTGCTCGATCCTTATGGCCGGGCGATCTCCTCGAAGAACTATCAACGCAGTGCTGCCGCGAGATCCGGGGACAACGCCGGAACCGCCGCCAAAAGCGTCGTCGCAGATCTAAGCGCCTATGACTGGGAGGACGATCGGCCTCTCGAACATCCGTTTTCCAGCACTGTTCTCTATGAAGTGCACGTTGGCGGATTCACGCGGAACCCAAACTCCGGCATCGCCGAGGAGAAGAGAGGCACGTATGCCGGCCTGATCGAGAAGATTCCGTACCTGAAGGATCTGGGTGATCACCGCAGTCGAGCTGATGCCCGTCTTCCAGTTCGACGCTCAGGATGCGCCAGCAGGTCTGGAGAACTACTGGGGCTATAGTCCGATGTCCTTTTTTGCGCCCCACGGCGGTTACTCCTCCCGACGTGACCCGTTGGGATGCCTGGACGAGTTTCGTGACATGGTGAAGGCCCTGCACAAGGCCGGCATCGAGGTGATTCTCGATGTGGTCTACAACCACACTGCCGAAGGTGGTGATGAGGGACCTACGTTCTCCTTCAAAGGACTGGATAATCGGTTCTACTACCTTCTATCGGATGATCTCTCGCACATATGCGGACTACACCGGCACCGGCAATACGCTCAACACCAACTTTTCGGTCGTCCGCCGGATGATCGGCGACAGCCTCCGATACTGGGTTTCCGAGATGCACGTGGACGGCTTTCGATTCGATCTTGCTGCGGTGCTCACCCGGGACGAACATGGCAGGCCCGACGATGACGCTCCTATCCTCTGGGAGATTGATTCCGATCCCGTGCTTGCGGGCAGGAAGCTGATTGCAGAGGCGTGGGATTCGGGCGGACTCTACCTGGTGGGATCGTTCGTCGGAGACCGCTGGAAGGAGTGGAATGGCCGCTTTCGTGATGATGTCCGACGTTTTCTCAAGTCCGACCGAAACACCGTGCTCAATCTGAGACAGAGGCTCCTCGGAAGTCCCGATATTTATACGAAGCGACACCATCCGCCAGAGCAAAGCATCAATTTCGTGACCTGTCACGACGGTTTCACGCTCAATGATCTGTTCTCGTTCAATCGGAAAGCACAATGAAGCGAATGGGGAGAATAATCGCGATGGAGCCTCAGAAAACTACTCGTGGAACTGCGGAGTGGAAGGCCCCACCGACGATCCGGAAGTCGAACGCCTGCGTGCACGTCAGATCCGCAACGCCCTGACGCTCAACCTGCTCTCGGTTGGCACTCCGATGCTGATGATGGGAGACGAAGTCAGGAGGACGCAGCTCGGCAATAACAACGCGTATTGCCAGAACAATGAGGTGAGCTGGTTCGACTGGAGCCTCTTGCCAGAGGCATGCCGATCTTCACAGGTTCGTTCGAGCTCCTGATCCAATTGCGACTGCGTTTTGCCGCAAATCGAGGCGGAGAACTTTCTGTCGCTCGCCGATTTCATCGAGCGCGCAAAGATCCAATGGGACGGGGTGCACTCTGGCCGCACCGATCTTTCGGTTGACTCTCACAGCCTCGCCGCGACTGCCTACCTCGAGAACGGAGGCGGATTCCATCTGATGATCAATGCATATTGGGAGCCTCTTGTCCTTCGCTTTGCCTGCGGTTCCAGACGGCTGCGGACCATGGCGCCGGCTCATCGACACGTTTCAGGACGCGCCCTCGGACTTTCTAGAACAAGGAGACGAGACCGCAGATCAACACGCATACACTGTTCAACCCCGATCGATCGTGCTGCTGACGACGGGCCTTTGCGGAATTGGAAGTTCGCCCAAGTAACAGGCCCTGATGAATACCACCCCGGGCTATAGCAACGTCCGATCAACGATCCGGCCCACCCTACCGCACTTGGTATGGATGGAAGATGTAATCCTTCGACTTCACCGCCGTATGGCATGCATTTCCGCAATCCGCGAGGCTTGTGGGGTCGGCAGTAAACTCGCCCGATGCGGCTTTATAATTGAACACCGCGTATCCCCAGCCCCCCGTCCTTGGAAACCTCTTGCTGTCCTTTTCCATGACGAACACCTGTTTGAAAACGTCAGGTACTTCCACGACGAACGGAGCCTCCGTGCTCAACTTGTGCTTCCATTGCAGCTTCACGATCATGGAGCCATCCGGAAATTTTTGGCCGTCGCTGGGCACGCCGCCTTTGTATGCGCCTATCATCTCCGGATTGGCGACGATCCCGTGGTAGCAAAAACTAATTTCACCTTCGCGGTTGTTATCCTGGAACTCGCGGGTACCGTCACCGGCGCACGACTCAGCGGTTCCCGACGGGTAGCTTCCAAATATCCTCACAATATTGGCGAATCGTGCGATCAGAGGAGAACTTTCCAGACCGTGCGGTATTGAGCAGCGACATGGTTCCCCACTGCGAAACGTCGGCAAACGCCTTTCCGGCCTCATGCTGCGCTGTAGCATAAGCGTCAAAGTCCGCGAGGACAAAATAAGGGTCAACGGTCATCAGGTTGTTCACCAACGGAGAGAACAACTCCCGATCCCCGTTTGAGAACCTTCCATCCCGCAGGCCATCCAATACTTCGCGAAGCATTGGACTCTTATCGCAGTAGTCGCGAGGATTATAACCAGCCAGCCTAAGGTCGGCAATTTCCGGTGCGGTCAGGCCGAACAGAAAGAAATTTTCCTCGCCTGCCTCCTGGCGAATCTCAATGTTCGCGCCATCGAACGTTCCGATAGCCACCGCCCCATTCATCATGAATTTCATGCATCCTGTGCCGCTCGCTTCGAAGCCGGCAGTCGAGATCTGCTCGGAGAGATCGGCAGCTGGATAGATACGCTGTCCCAGCGAGACCGAGTAGTTCGGAACGAAAACGACCTTCAACTTATCATTCACCTGCGAATCGTTGTTGATCAGCTCTCCAATTTGGCAAATCAGTTTGATGATCAACTTGGCCATGGTGTAGCTAGGCGCGGCCTTCCCTCCAAAAAGAAACGTCCGCGGCGCGAAGTCTTTGATCGTGCCATTCTTGATCTGGCAGTAAAGCGAAAGGATGTGCAACGCATTCAAATGTTGGCGCTTATACTCGTGCAGCCGCTTTACCTGCACATCAAACATCGATGCCGGATCTACATCGATAGACATCGTCTCCTTGATGAATGCGGCGAGCCGACCCTTTGATGCTTCCTGCGTCTTCCGCCAGCGCTCCAGAAACCCTTTGTCCTTGACGAAAGGCTCCAGCGCCTTCAGGCCGTACAGGTCCTTGTGCCAGCCTGTCCCGATGGTCTCGTTGATCAGCGCCGTAAGCTCAGGATTGGATAGCATCAGCCAGCGCCGCGGCGTGACGCCATTTGTCTTGTTACTGAAGCGCTCCGGAAACGCCTCGTAGTAATCGTGCAGTGTCGTCTTCTCCAGCAACTCCGTGTGCAGTTCGGCGACCCCGTTCACTGCCTTGCTGCCAACAACGGCGAGGTGCGCCATTTGCACGTTCCGCTCGCCGTCCTCTCCAATAATGCTCATCCGTCGCATCCGCGCGTCGTCGTTTGGATAGCGCTTCCGCATCTCATCCAGGAATCGCTGGTTGATCTCGTAGATGATCTCAAGGTGACGCGGCAGCAGATTCCCAAATAGATCCAATGCCCAACGTTCGAGCGCCTCGGGCAGAAGCGTGTGGTTCGTGTAGCCGAAGGTGGCCTGCGTCACCCGCCACGCATCATCCCATCCCATCTCATGCTCATCCATCAGCAGCCGCATAAGCTCGGGAATCCCGATCGAAGGATGGGTGTCATTCAATTGCACCGTCCACTTTTTGTCGAACTCCGTGAGCGGCTTGCCGAGCCCCAGGTGCACCTGCACCATGTCTTGCAAGGAGCACGACGTAAAGAAAAATTGTTGTGTGAGCCTAAGCCGTTTACCTTCCACTTTCTCATCGGGTGGGTAGAGCACCTTGCTGATCGTCTCAGACTCCATCTTGGCACGCACCGCGCCCGCATAGTCACCGCTATCGAACGCGCCCAAATCGAACTCATCAACCGCTTCGGACTTCCACAACCTCAAACGGTTGACCGTTCGTGTTTTATAACCCGGAATTGGCGTGTCGAAGGGAATGCCTTTGATATGGTAGCCAGGTACCCATCTGTGGCGGATCGCACCCTTCTTATCGGCATACGTCTCGGTGTGGCCGTAGAGACCCACCTGAACGGAGGTAGACCCTTGGATCTCCCATGGATTGCCAAACTGCAGCCACTTGTCTGATTTCTCCACTTGCCAGCCATCCACGATTTCCTGGCGAAAGATGCCAAACTCGTAGCGCAGACCGTAGCCGATGACCGCTACATCCAGCGTCGAGAGCGAGTCGAGAAAACATGCGGCAAGTCGACCCAGCCCGCCGTTACCCAGGCCTGGCTCAGGTTCCGCGGCTTCGATGGTTTCGAGATCCAGCTTCATACTCTCCAGGGCCTGCTCGGTTTGTTGCGTCAAATCCAGGTTCAACAGGTCATTCCCCAGATGCGGCCCCAGCAGGTATTCGGCGCTTAGGAATCCGAGAACCCGTACATCGTCACGCTTGTAAGTCTCAATCGTCTCCAGCCATTCATCCATCAGGCGATCGCGCACGGTGCTCGAAAGCGCATGATATTTATCGATTAAATTCGACGATTCCAGCGGTCGTCCCACAGTTTGCGTCATGTGATTGCGGAACGAAACCGCAATTTCTTCAGCCGTCGTACCCGCGGGATTCACGCCGACGAGGGTGTTTGTCACTTGCTGGCCGCGGTCCCGGGTTGGCGGAGTTCCCTGCTTCTGTTTTGGCATATCGTCCTAGCTGTTTCGCAAAACCTGAATTTCGCTGGCATCTACCCTATGGGATGCTCGCAAGTTGGTTCGCGTCTCACTCCCACAAGGTTAAGAAAT
This sequence comes from uncultured Acidobacteriaceae bacterium, assembly GCA_963821165.1. GTDB lineage: Bacteria > Acidobacteriota > Terriglobia > Terriglobales > Acidobacteriaceae > Granulicella. The sequence continues at coordinate 2,878,616 of CAWGCQ010000003.1, read as the reverse complement.
GAAGACCCTTCCCCGCATCAATGCCCTCCTTGGAGGCCGGCTCCGAAGAAAGCGGCAGAAGAGCAGCACGGAACTCGCCCCGGGCAGCTGCGGCACCCTTACGTCGAGTGTTGTCGAAGTCATATCCGTTGGATTCGTAAGCCAGGAAAATTAATACATCACACAACTCCAACTTCTCCTAGAAATCTCACCAGACGGCTCTAAGGAAATCAATTGAACCTTGGTATCAACGCACACCTACGTATCAATCAATACCATCGTCCAAGATCTTCAAAAACCACAGGCCAGCGCACTCATTGACCCGTGAATCAGGTGGCGCTCCGCGGATCTGTCCTGAAAAACGCGCTTCTCGTCAATTTGGTACGATCCTGAAGAACTGTCGATAGAACGAAGTTCAGCGCGGCAGCCCATTCAGCTTTTTACCCACTTGTTCTGCGTTCTGAGGCTCGCACATCCTCAGTAGCCTGTAATTGAGCGTGAGCCGATTTCTACCGTCTATTGTTTAGGCTGACTCTGTCCAAACCTGACGAAACATTCTCCTGGTGAAGGCATGTACCTTAGATTTTGACCAACCATTCACCCTCACGGGGAAAGAACGGCATGACTATAAAAGCGATCAGGAGAGTTTTTATATCGGCGTTACACATTGAGGCACTCGTCTCTATGGTGGCATTCGCAGTTGGGATGAGGATCGCGTGAAGCGAAGGGATTTTGTACGGCTGGGTTGGGCCACCATGATCGCGACGGGAGCAGGCAAATTGCGGCCCGCGCTGGGAGAGTCGCCAGGCCTCGAGCAGCTTCCGGGGGCACCGCAGCACCAAACGGTGCCGTTGCCGCCGAACGCCAGCGAGCGTGCGGCAGATTTCAACCTGCAAATCGCGCCCATGCTGGTCGAGCTAGCCCCACAGGTTGTAATCAGCACAATCGGCTACAACAATAAGGTCCCCGGTCCCCTCCTACGAGTGCGAGAGGACCAGTCCGTCACCGTTGAAGCTGTCAATGACACAGACGTTCCCGAGTACGTGCATTGGCATGGCCAGTTCGTTCCGCCGGAAGTGGATGGAGTGGAGGAAGAAGGCACTCCGCCGGTGCCGCCTCACGGCAGGCGGCGCTATCAATTCGTGGCCAGGCCGGCGGGCTCGCGATGGTACCACTCGCACACAGCAGCCATGATGGACTTGCATCGGGGCGCCTACACCGGCCAGTTCGGCTTTTTCATGATCGACTCCGGAAATGACCCTGGACGCTACGACCAGGAAGTCTTTCTGGCTCTGCGTGAATGGCAATACTTTCTGTCGACGGTAGATCCGGACGAGATGGGTGCGGATCCCAGGGACCCGATGCCCGAAAAACCCGCCACTCCAGACCTCCGGCCGAACGGACTCGAAGTCAGCGCTCCTCTCTATTCGATTAATGACAAGATGCTGGGAGCCGGAGAGCCCCTCCGCGTGCAACCGGGTCAGCGAGTCCTGATCCACCTGCTCAACGCCAGCGCTGCCCAAATTCATCGCGTGGCCTTGTCCGGCCACAAGTTTCAGGTGATCGCTCTCGACGGCAATCCTGTGCCGACACCTCAGGCGGTCGAGGTGATTGAGATCGCGCCAGGTGAGCGCGTAGATGCGATCGTGGAGATGAATAATCCGGGCGTCTGGATCTTAGGGGAGATCCGCGATGTCGCACGCCAATCTGGCATGGGCATCGTGGTGGAGTACGCCAATCAGAAGCAGCGTGCGCGATGGATTCCGCCTCTGATGACGCGCTGGGACTACACCATCTTTGGCACCAACGCGCCGCATCCCGCGCCGGACCACACCATCGACATGTACTTTGAAAAAGTTCCTGGCGGACCCAATGGCATCAATCACTGGCTCGTCAACGGCAAAGAATATCCACATGAACGGGAGTTCATGCTCCGACAGGGAGGCCGCTACCGGCTGGTGTTTCACAATCGCAGCGACGATTCTCACCCCTTGCATATCCACCGGCACCTGTTCGAGCTCGTCGAACTCAATGGCAAGCCGACTGCCGGCATCAAGAAGGATACGGTGATCGTTCCCGCATTTGGGCGCGCCACGGTGGATCTGGTCGCCGATCAGCCGGGCCTCACGCTGTTTCACTGCCACATCCAGCAGCACATGGACTTTGGTTTCATGGCGCTGTTTCGCTACGCCTAAAGTAACGCCCCGAAGACAAACCGGTCATCACGAATCGACGACGCGTTCGCCTCCGGAAGGCCGCGTTGTCCTTGGTAGCGGCACGCAATTTGCCTTGCCGATGGTGTGAACGACCTCCCAGGATCCGGACCGCGCTTTTTCACGCGTTTGTCATGCAAGCGCAATATTGGAAAGCTACAAACGAACGCGATAGCAACCATCCCCACAAGTCTAAACAGGAGAAACTGTATGGAGACGATCCGGAGAAGTTTCCAAGCGGCAATGCTCATGGGAGCCGCCGCCTCGGTCATGGTATTCGCAGCTGGAGCCCAGGCGCAGAATCAAAACCCCAACAGAAACCAGTGGCCGATGAGCAAGGGCTGGTCAAGCGGCAATTGGATCCCGAACGACAATCCGTGGCCGTACAACAAGCCGCAAGCTACGCCGGTATTGGCGGTGGTGGGCGACGTCGCCTGCCAGCCAGGCGAGGAAGAGAGTGGTGAGAAGGCGGGTGAAAACTGCAGCGGAGACATCGCCCAAAATCTGCTGGCATCCCAGGCAGCCACTGCGCAACAGATTGAGAATATGAAACCTGACCTCGTCGCGCTTCTCGGGGATGAGCAATACCAGGTAGGCCAGTATTCCGACTTTGAGAACTCGTACGAGACGACCTATGGCGCTTTCAAACTGATCACGCGGCCTGCGCCCGGCAACCACGAGTTTTATACCGAGCACGGCGCGGTCGGCGTTGCCGGCTACGGCTACTTCTCCTACTTCAACGGCGTCCAGCACAATCCCGATGGATCCGTAGTCACTGCTACAATCTCCGACAACCCTGACACCAACGGCACCTTCACCCAGCCCGTGCCGCATTCGGATGGACAGGCCGGGCACTTCGCGCAGAAAGGCGGACTCGGAACCAACAGCACCGGCGGCTCAGTCGGGGTCGGAGATGGCTGGTACTCCTATAATCTCGGCTCGTGGCATCTTATCTCGCTCAATATCGAGTGCGAGACCCAGCCGGGCGGGTGCACCGGCGCCTGGATTGCCTCTGAACTTGAATGGCTAAAGAACGATCTCGCTGCGAATCACTCTGCCTGCACATTGGCCTACTGGCACCAGCCCACGTTCAGCCCCACCAACGGCATCGCCGTACCCGAGGGCCCGACCGCTCAGCAATTCTGGCAACTCCTCTACCAGTACGGTGCCGACCTGGTCCTGAATGGACACGACCACCTCTATGGCCGCTACCGTCCGCTTGACCCCTCCGGGAAGTACGATCCGAAGAACGGCATACGCGAATTCGTCGTGGGCACCGGTGGCGAGACACTCGATCCCGTCGTCACAACCACGGTGACCTCCGGCGCGGGTGAAACGAACCAGGAAGATCCTAGCGGCAACCCGAACTTCAACGCAGAGAATCTCGAGGCGGGAACCGGCGAATTCTGGGGCGTAATGGCCCTGACGCTCAATCCGAACGGCTACGCGTGGGATTTCGAGTCGGCACTCAAGGATCCTGCACAGACGACCGGACCCGCTACGTACAGCGACAAGGGCGTCGGGACCTGCCACGGTGCGCCCAACAGGTTGTAGCGACCAGACTCGTCTTCGCTCACGTTAGGCTTGACCTTGCTTCACTACTCGTTCCCCCCTTCGCGAAAAATCGCGAAGGGGGACTTCTCTTGCCTTAAAGGTTTGGGGCGAGTATGAGATGAGTGTCCCGTTTTTTCCCAACCGGACATCAGGGGTGTACTCGTAGTGAAGCAACTCGTAAGGTTCGCAGCGCTTTTCATCTTTTTTATGTCTTTTGTGTGTGAGAGCCGTGCCCAGAGCATCGGGGAGCAGCTGTATGTCGGATTTACTGCCAACTCTCCAGGCTTTCCGATCGTCATCCACGGAAGAGCGGCACCGATTCTAGTCAGCAGTGACGACTGGCCTGGAGTGGTGCGCGTCTCGGGGGATCTTCGAGAAGATATTCAACGGGTTTCAGGGGAAACTCCGGCCATTCTGCACGAGGTGGGCGATGCGGGCAAGACCACTCCGATCATCCTGGGCACCATCGGCCATAGCCCTTTGATCGACGATCTCATTCGTCGCCGCAAGCTGGACGTCTCCGGCGTTGCAGGCCACTGGGAATCTGCGGTGACGACCGTCGTCGAGAATCCATTTCCCGGTATAAACCGCGCGCTCGTTCTCGCCGGGGCAGACAAGCGCGGCACCATTTACGCCGCGTATGATCTCTCAGAACAAATCGGCGTTTCGCCCTGGTATTGGTGGGCAGACGTCCGCATTCCACACCACGACACCTTGATCGTCGCGCCGGGCCGACACCTGCAACCTGAGCCTGCGGTGAAGTACCGCGGCATCTTCCTCAATGACGAGGCGCCTGCGCTGTCCGGCTGGACAACTGAAAAATTCGGCGGAATGAATTCCAAATTCTACACAAAAGTCTTTGAGCTTCTGCTGAGGCTCAAGGCGAATTTTCTGTGGCCGGCCATGTGGAACAACGCCTTTGCTACCGACGATCCTGAGAATGCGCGTCTCGCAGATGAATATGGCATTGTGATGGGCACTTCGCATGAAGAACCGATGATGCGCGCCGAGAAGGAATGGACGCAGAATCCGAACCATGGTCCCTGGAACTATGCAACCAACTCGAAGCAGATTGACGCCTATTGGCGTGAGGGAATGATCCGCAACAAGAACTATGAGCAGATCGTGACCCTTGGAATGCGCGGCCTGTCCGACACCCCGATGTCCGCCGCGGCCGGCAGTCAGCAGCTCGAAGCCATCGTCGCCAAACAGCGCGAGATCCTGAAAGAGACCGTGAATCCGGATATCACGAAGATCCCCCAGCTATGGACACTGTACAAGGAGGTGCAGGGCTACTACGAAAAAGGTATGCGGGTGCCTGACGATGTAACGCTGCTTTGGTCCGACGATAACTGGGGCGACCTTCGCCGTGTCCCGACGCCTGAGGAGAGAAAGCGCTCGGGCGGTACCGGTATCTACTATCACTTCGATTACGTTGGAGGGCCTCGCTCCTACAAGTGGCTCAACACCAACTATGTTCCGAAGATCTGGGAGCAGATGCATATCGCGCTAACCTACGGCGCAGATCGCATCTGGATTGTGAATGTCGGAGATCTGAAACCGATGGAATTCCCCATTGAGTTCTTTCTCGACTATGCCCGCACACCGCAACGCTGGAATCAGGACAACCTGCATCAATTTACCGTGGATTGGGCGACGCGCGAGTTCGGTCCAGACCACGCCGAGGACATTGCTTCCAGCGTCGAGGGATATACACGCCTCAACAGCGCCCGTAAACCCGAGCTGCTCGATCCGAACACCTTCTCCATCACCAACTACAACGAAGCGGATCGTGTGGCCGCCCAATGGAACGATCTGATCCAGCGAACCGACGCTCTCGCGAAGGAACTGCCAGCCGACGAACAGGCAAGCTTTTTCGAATTGGTGAAATATCCCGTGGATGCCAGCGGCAATGTTGCGCTCATGTACATCGCTGCAGGCCGCAATGCCTTCAGCTCTCGCCTGGGCGACATGAAAACTAACGAGTACAAGTCCGAGGTAGAACATCGCTTTGCCTTGGACGAGCAGCTAACCGATGAATACAACCATCAGCTCCTGGACGGCAAGTGGGACCACATGATGGATCAGACACACATCGGGTACACGTACTGGCAGGAGCCTCCCGCCAATGCCATGCCCGCTGTTACTGAGCTTCAGCCCGGAGGCCGCGAGTTGCACATCACTCCCAATGAGCTTCCAAGCCGTTTGCCACCATTTCTCCGCAACGGTCAACTGGCCCAGGCTTTCGGCCCACCGCCGTCCGCTGACTTCAAAGGCTTCGTCGAACAGGACAACGTCGTCGCCATCGAAGCAGCCGACACATCCGCGCGCACCGGCGGAGCTCTCAACTCCACGGACGCCCACTGGGTAGAACTTCCGGCTTATGGCGAAGGCAAGTCCGCTATGACGGTATTTCCTGTCGATGCGCCAAGTGATACCGACTCACCGGCCAGCCTCACCTACAGTGTGTACCTCTACGACACAAACGACCTCACGCTGCACCTGCGTTTAGCCCCAACGCTCAACTTCGTTCCGGGCCGTGGACTTCGCGTGGCCATCTCCGTCGACGATGGACCGCGACAGATCATAGACACCCTGGAGCACAACACCGACCTCGACTGGGCCACTGCTGTCAGCGACGACTGCAGAAAGGTCGAGATCCCACTCCCGATCTCGCAGCCCGGCCAGCATACACTGCATATTTGGGCAGTGGACCCTGCCGTCGTCCTGGAACGCGTAATCATCGCTCACGGCCCACTTAGAGCCAGCTATTTTGGGCCTCCTGAAAGCCCCAACAACACTGTCGCTGCGTCAGCATTCAGCCAACGTTAAACTCTCTGCGTGCGCATGCGCTCCTTCCGAGTGCATGAAAATGGGGTTATGGGAAACGTCGCCGGCGGATGTTGCCGAAAGCGCGGCTTTGAACACGTTGCGATCCAGGAATCATCGACCTCTTAGCGTTCCTCGGGGACAGTCGGAAGTGGGCCGTGATACAGTCGTGAAAATCCACGCTGCATCAAAATCAAGGCCTACATGCGATCCACTCGAGTTTCTCGCCTGCTGCCCCTCACCGCCATTCTAGCCATTGCTCTTTCGACTGCGTCTACATACGCTCAACATCCCGCCGCCCCCATCGGACTCCTTCCACTGGCCTTCGAGCGGAACGTCGGGCAGGCTGATCCCAGTGTCCTGTACCTTGCGCACACCTCCAGTGGAGTCATGCGTTTTACACGCACCCAGGTGCAACTACCCTGCGAAAACGGTCGGGGCGGTCTTTCTTTCAACATTCGCAGTCTCGGCCAGCAGCCAGCCAATGTGCACGCTGAGGGCTCTGTCAGCGGCCGCGTCAACTACTACCCGTCCTCTGACCGTTCCACATGGATCGAGGGCGTGGCTCTGCACCATGAGCTCGATTACAGTCAAATTGCGCAGGGCGTTGATCTCGTCTTCCATGGTGAGGGAGGTCGTCTCGAATATGATCTTGATGTCGCTGCCCAAGCGAACCCCGAGGCGATTTCGTTCGCACCAGATTCCGGTACTTCATTCTCCCTCGAGTCCGATGGATCGGCTCGTTTCCACACTGCCTCTGCCAGTAGCTGCTCATCGGAGGGCATTCGTCTGCTTGCGCCCATCGCCTATCAACGGCGGAATGGTCACGACATCCCGATTCAAGTGACCTTTCGGCTCGATGACGACGGCCAGCTAGGCTTCTCCGTTAGTCCATACGACCACCATCTCCCACTTGTCATCGACCCGGTCGTCTCCTATACCAAAATCATTGGCGTTAACAATTCCACGACGGTCAATGGCATGCAGGCGGACTCCTCTGGGAACGTCTACATTGTCGGCGGGACCTCAGCTAACAACTATCCCGTCGTGGGCGGCCAAAGCGGCCAGGGCGGCGGCGAGGAGGTATACGTTACGAAGCTGAATGCCACCGGAACCCAGATTCTCTTTTCCACCTACATCCCTGCCTCAGGCTTCAACTCGGCCTCAGCGATCGCCCTCGATCCCTCGGGAAACGTGTACGTCGCGGGCGTTACGGGCACGCCGAGTTTCCCCACCACTTCGCAAAACCTGGGCACCTGTTCCAATTTCTGCAACGCCGGATTCGCGGCAAAGCTCAGCCCTACCGGCACGATGGTGTACTCCACGCTGCTCGGTTCGGGCCAGCAACTGCCCAAAAGCATCGTCGTTGACGCCGCGGGAGAGCTGTATATCGCCGGTCTCACTGCCGACGCTGGCCTCCAGACTGTGAACCCTTTCCTGTCCACGTACTCAGGGGGTGTTTGCACCTCTTGCGCGGGTCCCTTCTTTGCCAAGCTCAATGCTGCCGGCGACGCCTGGGTGTTCTCCAGCTATTTCTCGACTGCCGGCTCCAGCGGAATCGAAGCCTTCGCCTCCGGCATCGCCCTGGACACCACTGGCGACGTCTACATCGCAGGCCCCGGCAATACGGTCCCCCTCCAGAATTGGTTTGAGAACGGCGTAGGCGAGTACTTTGTCGCTGAATTTAGCCCCGACGGGCAGTCTCTGCTCTTCAGCACGTTGCTTGGAGGCAATTCATCCTCGCAGTATGACTCCCTGGCGCCCGTCCAGGTCGGCTCGGATGGCACCATCTATCTTGCGGGTTCCGAGTACGCGCCCGACTTCCCATTCACCATCAACGCTTTTCTTCTTCCCGTAGGGCAAGCCAATTTCCCAAGGCTCTTCGCTCTCGCCATCAACCCCGCACACTCCGGACTCACCTACTCCACCTCTCTGGGCAACGGCTACGCAAATGTAACTGCGCTGGACTCCAAGGGAGACTTCTACATTGGCGGAAGTTATAACAGCGCGAGCCTGCCATTCAAGAACGCTCTCGCCGACGATAGCGCCAACAGCGGCTTCGTTGCGGAGTTCGATCCCACCGGAGCTCTTCTCAACGCTACCGGCTTTGGTGGCCGCAATACCACCGAACCGCCAACCGGTCTCGCGCTGGACGGTGCAGGCGACATCTATATCGCAGGCGCACCCGTCAACTCCGCTGTCAGTAACGCCACACTTGATCCCATTAATATCGGTACCGGCACATCCTATAGCGCGCAATCCGCGCTCGGGACCAGCACTTCGTTCATCGGATACTCCACGTTCATTGCAAAGATTATCCCTGCCAATCAACCGCAAATCAGCCTCTCGTACCAGAATCCCTTCCTTGAGCTCCGCGATGCAGGCTCAGCCGATCTGCATATCTCGAGTCTCCAGGTTTCGAGCGGCTTCGCTTCTGCAAACAGCACCTGTGGTTCAACAGTACCGGCCGGCACCTCCTGTTTTCTCACGCCAGCGAGTTCCACTGGCGCTACTGCAAACGGCAATATCACGATCAACAGCGACGCAGTACCCGCATCGCAGAGCTTCACACCATCTCCCGTAGCCACGCCTGGTGCCATCGGCGGCAACCTCATCGTCGACGCCAGCCAGCTTAACTTCCCGCCGCAGCAGACGGGCACCACTAGCCCGGCCCGCCCGTTGACCCTGACCAACACTGGCACAGCGAGTCTCACCGTCAACTCTATTCTGACCTTCGGCTACTTTAGCCAGACGAATAACTGCAGTGTTCTCGCTCCCCAGGCCTCCTGCACCGCGCAGATCACCGTCTCCCCAACTGCTAACGGTTCAAGTTCTGCTGATATCGGGGTTGTCTACAACACGGGCCTTCGCACAGATGTGTACGCTTACTTCACGCTCAACCCAACCACCAGCCCTTTGCTCGTATCCACGCCGAACATCGGCTTCGGTAGCCTCTTCACGGGCCAGCAGTCCCTGCCGCGTGAGGTCACAATTACCAATACCTCCAACTCCACCACCACGGTAGACACACCCACCATCACCGGCCCGTATGCCAGCAGCTTCATCATCGCCGGCAATGCCTGTGTGGGCGTGTCACTGCAGTCGCAGCAGAGTTGCGCTCTCTCCATCGTCTATCAGGCGCCGGCCAACGGAGCACCTGTCTACGCCACGCTCAACATCACGGATGGCGCTGCAGCGGCGGACACTGTGCCTCTTTCTGGCTCAATCATTACGCAACCGACCGTCAGCATCGCCCCTGGCACTTTTTCTTTCGGTACGCTCACCGTTGGACAAACCGCGCAACAAGTTTTCCAAATCACCAACACAGGATCCGCAAACGAGACCCTGAGCGACATCAATATCCTTCTCGGCAATAGCCTTGCTCCATCCGAGTACGCCCTGCAGAATACCTGCACCGCCGCGCTTTCCCCCGCCAACTCCTGCACCGTCACCATTACCTTCACACCCGGCGCAATCGGCACGTACAACGCAGTGCTCAGCATATCGATCAACGACGGCGCCGCCATACAAACGCTACCCATTCCGGCAAACGTCGTCGCCCCTTTCTCAGTCAGCCCGTCCAACCTCACATTTCCGTCGACGCTTGTCGGCTCTTCGGCCGCCGCGCAATCCATTACCATCACCAACAACTTGAGCACCTCCATCAGCTCTCCGGCTTTTGCAATCACCGGCCCTAACGCCGCGGACTTCAGCCAGACATCTTCCTGCCCTGCCTCCTTGGCCGGGGGAGCGAACTGCGCCGCAAGTATCACCTTCAAGCCCTCTACTTCCTCAGTTGAGACGGCTACCCTTACCCTGACGAGCAGTGCCGACAACACAACGCAAACGGTCGCTCTTTCCGGAACGGGCCTTTCGCCGGACTTCTCCATTACAGCCTCGCCGACTTCCATGACCATCACTTCCGGCCAGGTCGCAACCTATGATTTCTCAGTAACGGCGCCTACAGGCTTCGCCGGAAATGTGAACCTTAGCTGTTCCGGACTGCCCGCGTTTGCAACGTGCTCTTTCAGCCCGGCCAGCCTCGCAATCACGGGTGCAACCACCTCCACCTCTGTACTGTCCATTGCCACAGCCTCGCAGGCCTCGCTGCAGCACGGTACCTCGATCCAGTTCGCCGTTGCATTCTTTGGCGCTTTGATGGTTCTTGTTCTACCAGGACGCCGGCGCAGGCTGGTTGCGCGCATCGCCTGCACACTGCTCTTCGCCGCAGCTGGCCTCTTACTTGTCTCTGCCAGCGGATGCAGCGGCGGCAGCTCCGCCCCGCCGCCTTCGGAAGTCGGGACGTACACCGTCACGGTTACCGCGGTGAGCGGCTCTCAAACACACACGACCACCGTCGCCCTCATCATCCAGTAAGCGGATGGGGAAGCATAAACATCTGCCGCCACTCCCCTTACCCTCTGCCCCTAAAGTGTGTGCGCGGCTGATTGCCAATAGCGTCCAGGCAGTGCACGAAAAACAGTGTTGTCGAAACTAAGGCTCGAAGTTGCGGAAAAGCCGACTTGCAGGAACATCGATCGCACAGCTACTCCCTCGGGTTGGAAGGAACGCGTCTATCACGCGAGAGTCTCTCAAGTTCGGAACCAGCGAGTAAAAACCCGCCCACACCATAGACGTAGCTCGCAGACGGCTTAAAGATGCCAGGCTGGCCGTCAATAGGCTGGATTGAGCCCAACCGTCCGTCAGCGTAGATATGACTCAGCATGCCGGCCCACGAGCGCTCGATCACCGGCAGATATTTATCCCGGTCCAGGATGCGCTCGTTGATTCCGTAAGCAATCGCATAGGTGAAGAAAGCAGATCCGGATATCTCGGGGAGCGGGTAGGAATCCGGATCCAGCAAGCCGGAACGCCACAATCCATCCTTTCCTTGAATGGAAGCCACCTCCGCGGCCATATCGCGAAACTGCTGGACGAACTCTGGCCGTCGGGGATCTGTCGCAGGCATCGTTTGCAGCACTTTCACCAGGGCGCCCATCACCCATCCATTCCCTCGAGACCAGAAGATCGGCTGTCCGTTTCGCTCCTTCCTGCTCAGGTAGCGAGCATCACGGAAATAAAGATGATAACTCGGGTCATAGAGACTCTTGGTCGTAATGGCCCACTCCCGCTCCATGAACAGCCGATATTTCGGATCGCCAGTCGCAAGGCTCATGCGTGTAAGAACCGGTGGCGCCATAAACAACGCATCACACCACCACCACAAATCCTTGGCAGGGTCATCTGGCCGGTCGACCAATCGATCGAGAATCGCTTTGGTGTCGGCGATGCGTTCGGGATCGCGTCGCGCGGGAGGATCGGCGAGGTACAGGTCGAGGTAAGCTTGCCCGAGCGCCATGTCGTCCGCATGAGGGAAGCGGTCGTCCAGAAGCTTCCACTGCTGCTTCCTCGCATAATCGAAGACGGCTTGCCGATAGCGCGAATCTCCCGTCGCCTGCGAAGCTGCAATCAAGCCATCGTAGAGAGCAGCGAATGTCCATTGCGAATTGAATTTCGGATCCGCGACGCGCAACTGCCAGTCCGCTACCTTCTTCATTGCGCGGCGAATGGCGGCTGGTTTCAGCGCAGGTGACAGATCGGTTGCCAGCGGACCCGGGTCATCCGGTGCATCCCCGACGGATGCGCGCTCCACAGTTGACGGCGCCGAAGCGGGAGCTTGAACTGCTTGCGACTGTCCGGAAGGCGCGTTGATCAGGAGCGCGCCGATTAGCAGACAAGCGGGGATGGCGAGTGAAGGCCTCATGATGTTCTTCGCTTCGACCTCGGGTTTACCCAAAGCAGCGGTTGCCGAATGGGGAAGTTTCGAATAATCTCTGGGTCGGTTGGATCGGGATTCAGTTTCGTCCATAGCTGCAGATAGTCCTTGTGGTGGCAAGCCAAACCGGTGAAGAGCAGGCCGGGCGAACGGACCGGCAACGAAGCGAAGTGTTCGACGTCTTGCTTGTACGGCCACGCGCCCTTGTCCTGAAGATAGGGATAGAGAAAGGCGGCCGCTTTGCATATCCCGCGGCCATCGGGCAAAACAAAAGAATACAGGCTCGGCCCGTCGCCCTGGAGCGATTGACAAAGCGTCGCCATCATATCGAAGTTGAATATGGAGTAGCTATAGGGCTTCGTCCGCGCAAGCTCTTTAGGAAAGCTGCCATCCAGCGCCATCTGGCCGGGAACGAAGAGCGTCTTGTATTGCGTCCGCACCCCTTCCCTCGTCTCTTGATCGTCGATCAACCGAGCGTACTCCGCAGCCTGCACCGCCCAGCACACTGCATGATTATTAACCGTGTTCCGTTCAGCGATGCCCTTCTCACTCGTTTTCATCCAGTGAAGATATGCGCGGAACCAATCTTGCAGCGCCTGCTGTTCCGTGACGGTCAGCACGGCAGAAGAAACAATGGAGGCAGCCCGCGCGACTTCCACCAGATGGAGCGTATCGATGATGCCGTAAGAGCGCCCCGTAGAAACACCATGAACCCCTTGAGAGTATTCAAGGTTCGGATTCATGCGAGTATCGGGATCAATGAACCAAGCGCGAAGATGGTCGCCAGACAATTGTCCGTAACGGCGATCTCCGGTAAGCACCCATGCCGCCGTCAGCGCGGGCATCTGTATAGACAGCGCGATCATGGCCTTGCGATGATCGTTGAAGTTGTCAGGATTGCTCTGACCATCGCGATTGATGTATTTCCCACCCGGGTCTCGCGGATTGGGCCAGAAATAATCCGCCTGGGAGAAATAGTCGTGTAAGCCGCCGGGGCTTCGCGAGGAGGGGTAACTCGTGATGGTGCGCGGCTGCAGGCTTAGATACTGCGTAGCGGCTTCGATGATCCGGGCCTTGTCGGTTCGGGCAACCAGAGCATAGCCGTTCTCGGCCTTTGCTACTTCCGCGAAGGCAAAGCTCGTAACGCATGCAGCGGCTTGGTAGCAAAAGTCTCGGCGGGTGAGTCGATTCATTTCAAACTTCCATTCGTAGTTGTTGCGCCAGACAACGTAATAAAAGCCGGAGGAAGGCCCTGAGCCGTAATGCCGACCACACAGCTCGCGTTATTCCCCGTAGCACTGTCTGAACCCATATCAACTGAGATAGATGCTGTCCCGTTGCTTAGTTGCAGCACCCTCGAAGCGCGCGTCGTCCCCATGTTGTCGATGAGCCTTCCTGAACCGGCAAGGGTGAAGCGCACCTGGTTGCGCGCATCCAGGCACAGAACGTTGGCTGAGTCATAGAGACCTGCGGTAACCCTTACACGACCATTCTCGTCTCGCAGTTGAGTGAGCCGCAGTTCGGCTGGCGCTCCCCACGCATCGGTTTGGTATATCAGATCAATCTCGTCCTGCAAGGTCACATCCCCTCTTTTTGCGACTACCCGCAGATGATTCTTCCCACTCCGAAAGACCACCTCCCAGCGCAGCCCGGCGGCCGGAAAGTCCTGGCTGTCACGCTGCCTGATTCCTTGCGAAGTTCCATTCAGAAAAAGCTCCGCGCTCTCGCAGTTCGAATACACCTTTACCATGCGTGGCTCGTCCGGCTTGCCCCAACGAATAGGCCAGGTGTGCCCATACAGGTGAACCATCGGCTTCTTCGACCAATAGGATTGGAACACGAAGTAAGACTCCTTCAAGCTCAGATCGCGCTGTACCACCCCTTTCTGATTCACGTTCGGAATTCCGTCGTCGGCGCGCAGCGGAGACGCAAAGTCTTTGAATATCCATTGAGCTGAACCCGTCAGCCAATCCAGCTTCTCCTGTGTCTTCAAGTGCCAGTCGAAGAGATTGCATGCGTAAGTCTCTGACCAGTCACCGTCCTTGGAGACACGAACGTTGCCATCCCTGTTGAGGTAGGCAAGGCCACGCTCTTCAGTTCCCTTCCCAAGTGGAACCCTCCGCAGCACAGCTTCTGGATCCTCGGCGTGGCGGCCGGCCTGGCTATCTGCTCCCCATTCGATATGAATGAACCGCTTGACGAGCTCACGCTGCTTCAGAAGACTGTCCTCGTACTCGCGATAGTTCCCTCCATACCACCCTGCCCAGATGGAAGGCGAATACACATCCGGAATGTCGCGTGCAAAGTCGCAGCGGCGAAACGCTGTGGGCCTGGAGTTATCCAGACGGTGCGCCATATCGCGTAGCTCGGTCATAAAGGCGCGAATGGCGGCATGATCAACACTTGGATATTCGTCGGGCCAGTCGTCTTCATTACCAAGACCCCACAAGATAATGGACGGGTGATTGAAGTGCTGTTCGATCATGTGCAACAGCATGTCCTTCGCATTTTGCTCGAAGGCCGCATCACCTACCCCTGCACGGCACCAGGGCACCTCCTCCCACACCATCAGCCCAAGCTCGTCGCACAGATCCAGTACCAGGCGATCCTGCTGGTAATGTGCGAGACGAATAAAATTCGCACCCATATCGCGGATGAGGCGCATCTCTTCCCGCACCTGGTCGTCGCTCATCGCCGCCGCAACGCCTGCGTGATCGGCGTGGCGATGGGTCCCCTGCAGGAGAACCCGCTTGCCGTTGAGTTTAAAAGGGCCATGCTCCACAAATTCGGCATGCCGTATGCCAAAGCGCTCCTCCATCGAGGACGTTTCAGTCGCTGTAGAAAGCGTCACCCGACAGCGGTACAACGCGGGAGTTTCCGGCGACCACAGTTGCGGAGCCACCAGGCGGACGCTGACTAGCTCATTGAAATCGCTCCACGTTGATATCGAGCTGGACCACTCGTGGACGGAGCGGCCCTGAGGATCGAGGACTTGCACAAACAGCTTGCAGCGAGAGGAAATACTGCGTGGGTTATACAGTCGGCAAAGGATGGCGACATTAGCCAAACCATCGGAGCCGACGCTAGGAAGAACGTGAACACTATCGAGCGCAAGCGCCGGTAGGTAGACAAGATTTACGTGCCGGTACAAGCCGCCGTAAAGGCAAAAGTCGCTAAGTTCGGACGGTACGCGCTCAGGGTCTGGTCCGTTATCGCAAAGAACCGCGACCGGAATGGCACGTGCCGCCCCACTGGTCCGCTGAAATGTCGACAGAGCCTCCGTGATATCAAAGACAAACTCGTCATACCCACCCTTGTGCGTTCCTATGAAAGTCGATCCGACCCACAGGCTCGACGTCTGCCCAGCGCCCTGGAAGTGGAGGACAGTCCGGCCACCTTCGTATGGATTCGCAACCGGGAGGGTGGTACGGTACCAGCCGTGCCCCTGGTAGTAGGCTCGATCAGGATCGCAGGCGTCCGCGTGATTGAAACAGTGCGGCAGGCTCACCGACTGCCAGAGGTCCGCCTCTTCTTCGCGCCAGACCTCCCACACGCCGTCCAGCTGACCCTGTCGATATTGCCAGTTAGCATCCAGCCGTGTGGAACCCTTCACCGGATCGCTTTGGGACCAGGATATGCGAGTGACCGCCTGCAGCGACGGTGCAAACAGCGCCGCGCCCCCGGCCGACACAGCTCCCAACAAAAATTGCCGGCGGCTGCTCTCAAACATCTCGGCACGTCTTCCTCGGTCGCTCGAACAATTTCTTCTCCATTGGATGCAGTGACAGACTGAGCAAATAAGCAGGGTGTGACAAGTGACTCACCGTTTGGTTCATTACGAAAGCCATAACTTGTTTTAAATGTTGAGGAAACCGATGTGAAAGCGGTTGTGACAAACGTTACCTTGCCGCTCCCCATAGTCGGTGGGTATGATCGCCATACGCAATGAGCACTTTGAAATCAAGCTGGGAAACGTGGCACCCCAAATCAAGGCAGGACGAGGAAGAGATCCTGCAGGAAATGGAGGAAGTCCTCGCCAGCCCCCAATTCTGCAATAGCAAGCGCTATCCAGCGTTGCTTCGGTATGTCGTTGAGAGCACGTTATCGGGGCATAGCGACCTGCTGAAGGAACGGACTCTTGGCGTCGAGATATTCCATCGGCCCCCAGACTACGACACCAACGCCGATACCGTCGTTCGATACACAGCGGGCGAGGTACGCAAACGCCTCTCTCTCTACTATCACGAGCACAAGTCGCGCCTCCAGATTTCATTGCCATCTGGGTCATACGTTCCCGAATTCCTTTGTAATCAGGAAGAGGTTGAAACTCCCAGCGCAGCGTCGCGCCTGGAACAGGCGGATGGGCTGGCAACGGCAAACGCAGCCTTCGAGCACACCGCTTCCATAGGCGCGACAGCAGCATTGCCGCATGCGCAAACCTCAGATCATTCCATTCCCCGAACCGCGGCCCGTAAAAAGTACCGGAGGCCGATTCTCTGGATCACTGCCTTATCGGTGGTGCTTCTGCTGCTGATCGGCGCCTTCGCCTGGCAGCACTGGCGTGCGCATTCGCAGAACGCGCTGCAGCAATTCTGGGCTCCCGTCATCGGTGAATCCAACACCACGCTCATCTGCTCGGGTGGCGTAGTGTTTGCGCCCGAGAGATTCTCAGGGGTAAAAACTGCCGGGCGCGATATCGATTATCCATTTGTATCCATGCAAATCGCCACCGCGATCGCACACATCAGCGGACAGCTCGAGCGCTTTGGCGAAACCGTACAGACGCGCTCCTCGGCATCGACGGTCCTCACCGACCTTCGCGAACGGCCCGTAGTCATGCTTGGCGCCTATAACAACGACTGGACGATGCGCTTACTTGAACCTCTGCGTTTTCGGTTCGTCCCCGGGCCGGCGGAAATCATCGTGGATCGCGATCATCCGTCTACCAAGTGGGAAAGAAATCCCAACCAACCCTATTCGAGTGCTGACGACTACGCGATCGTCGCTCGCTTCCACGACGCAACAACGGGCGGCATCGTCGTAATCGTCGCCGGGATCGGTCGGAACGGAACAGAGGCAGCCGCCCAGTTCGTAACTAGTCCTTACTATATGGAGCTGCTGCGGCGGCGGGTCGGGGCAAGCCTGGCAGACAAAAATATCGAAGCGGTCTTGAAAGTTAACGTCATCGAAGGAAAGACCGGCGCCCCATCGATCGAAGCAGTTGACACCTGGTAGACAGACATCCCCCATCACCCACGCTGGATCGCCACCTTTGGGCGGCAATCCACTGACCCGCCTCATCCTGGCCGGCTATGCAATCGCCATGCGGCATGTTTGTCACAAGCGCAACGTCGACCAGAACCCATTTACTTACAAATAGATACATTCCAAACGGTGAACCAAACCGTTAGTCACTTGCCAGCGCTGTAAGGCAGGGCTGACGGTGTGCGTGCCTCTCAATCCGTGAATTCCGATTCTGGATCAACACTTCGCAAGCGGAATTGCGTGAGGTCGTAACCCTTTAGGAGAATCGCCATGACGTCACAGAAGCAAACCTGCACGAAGAGAAATGTACCCCTTACGCGACATGATCGAGACCGCCGGGGTCATACCGCAGGAAACTGTTACCAGCGAGCCTTCTTCCTTTTCCTGGCGGCGGCAGTGCTTCTTTTCATAGGCCCGGCCCGCTCTCTCGCTCAACTTTCCACCGCGACCGCGTTCGGCAATGTTACCGATTCTTCCGGCGCAGCGATTCCAGGCGCAACCATCGTTTTGACTCAGACGCAAACCAACTTCACCCGCACCACCACCACGAACGCTCTGGGGGAATATCGTGCGGAGTTTCTGCCTCTTGGGCCCTACACCGTCAAGGTCAACGCGCCTGGGTTTACCCAGACCGTACGGAACGGTATCGTGCTAACCGGCACTCAGGAGGCCGCGCTGGACTTTGCCCTCAAGGTGGGCAGCGAAAACACCGTAGTGACCGTTACGGAGAGGGTCCCGCTCGTGAACACGGCGAACTCCGTACTTGGCCGGACCATCACCAATCAGGAAGTGGATAACCTTCCCCTGGTCAGTCGCGACGCCTACCAGCTCCTCAACCTCACGCCCGGCGTGCAGAACGTGCAGAACGAAAACTCCATCGGTCTGCCAATGGAACACGTGATCATCAATGGTTCCTCAGACAACATGGTGGGACAGGTAACGTACTACCTCGACGGCGGCATCAATATGACCGGCGTTCGCGACACCGGAAACTTCATTCCGAACCCGGATGCCATCGACCAGTTTGACGTCCAGACCAACAACTTCAGCGCAGAGTATCGGTCGCACCGGAGCGGGTGTTGTTTCAGTCCTCACCAAGTCCGGAACCAACCAGGTCCATGGATCGGTCTTCGAGTTTCACCAGGAGACGAACTTCAACTCGGACAGCTATCTTCAGACGACCAGAACGCCGCAACACATCAACCGGTTCGGCGCCACGGTCGGCGGCCCCGTCCAGAAGAAGCAAGATCTTCTTCTTTGGCAGCTACGGTGGACTGCGGGAGATCGACCCCGCAGACCTACAACACCGTCGTGCCCGACGCCCTGCAACGGACTGGCAATTTTTCCGAGAATCTTCCCACCTCCACCACCATCGCGCATGGCCTTGGAGCCTGCGCCACCACGCTTTCAGCCGCAGACAAAGCAGTACGAACTATGGCGGCGAGTTCATCGTCTGCGATCCGGTCACGCATCAACCAGTCCCCGGAAACCGCCTGGACCTGGATCCGAACTACGTTCCCGATCCCGTCGCCGCTGCCGTGCTGGCCAAGAACGTTCCCTTGCCCTCGCCCAACCGGCCAACGCCGGATAATCGCTTCGTCGGCAACGAGGGCCTGCCGCAACACAACAACGAGTTCCTGATCAAGGGCGACTTCCAGACTCTTCCCGAACCATCGCATGACCCTCTCCTACTTTCAGTCGAACGGATCGCAGATCGAGCTCCCCTCAGGCGGCACACCTGCCCGGATGGGCGCTCTCGAACTACGCCTACCGCCAGCAGAACGCCAACGCCAGCGATGTCTGGACGGTGTCGCCACGGTCAGTGAATCAGGTCTGGCTGAGCTTCTCGCGCATGCTGGCTGGACGCATCAGCAATCCCGCCGAGTCGCTTGCCGCCTTTGGCTCCGACATCAATGTGCAGGGAACGCCGTCGCTGCCCCAGATCAGCGTCTCCAACTTCTTCACTCTTTCGAACGCCATCAGCGGACCGCTAGCCGGCGACAACATCTACGGCCTGCGCGATGTCTTCAGCACCACCCGTGGCCGGCACACGATCAACGTCGGCGGAGAGATCTATCTGGAGAAGGACCGCCTGGAGACGCTGCTGAACAACTACGGCGTCTTCGCCTTTACCAGCGCCACCGTTCCCAAGCACCGCCTCCGGGCAAGTCGACCTATACCACGTACCGGCGTCGCCATCTCCGACTTCCTGATCGGCCATCCCAACACCATGAGCCAGGATTCGCCCGACGACGCGAACGAGAACTACTGGAACTACGGCTTCTTCGCTGCAGGACGACTGGCGCGTGATTCCCAAGCTGACGCTCAACCTCGGCGTGCGCTACGACGTGCAGACCGCGCCCACCGACACCCAGCGCCGCATCGCCGTCTTCGAGCCCGGCGTGCAGTCGACCGTCTCGCCCAACGCAATGCTGGGCCAGCTCTTTCCCGGCGATCCCGGCGTTCCCGCCGGCGGTGTCGACACCAACTACAACCACGTCTCGCCGCGCGTCGGCTTTGCCTTTGACCCCTACGGCAATGGTCGAACCGTCTTCCACGGCGGCGCTGGACTATTCTTCGACACCATCTCCGGAAACGAGTGGATGCTGTCGCAGAACTTCCAGCCATTCGCCGTCCGCGAAACCAACGCCTTCACCCACGTCGTCAGCCTGCAGAACATCTACTCGACAGACTGCCAGGACTTCGCCGGCTGCACGTCTCCATTCCCCTATCTCTACGACAAGGCCAATCCACGCTACGTCTCTCCGGCGTCGCTGGTCTTCGTTCAGAAAGGAATGCGCTGGCCCTACAACATCCAGGCCAACTTCGGTGTGCAGCAGCAATTCACCAACGACCTCGCTCTCAGCATCAACTACGTCGGCGCCTTCAGCCGCAAGATTCCGCTCTTCATCGATCAAAATGCGCCGATCTACAACACGGCGAACCCCGCCGCCAACACCACCGGCGACGTCAACTGCCGTCGGCCGTACGACGCAATCCCCTTCGCCACTGTGAATACCTGCGCCAATCCGGCGGTGGGCTCGAAGTACATGAGCAATGCCTACGTGATCACGGACGGCCAGACCACGAACTATAACGGACTGCAAGTCACCGTCGTAGAAGCGCCTGAGCCACCACCTCAGCGTCAACGGCTTCTATATCTGGAGCAAGGGCCTGGCCAGTGCCTCGCTCCAGACGACCGGCAACATCGGCAACAGCGCCGGCAACAGAGCCCGAGGACTACCACGACCTCTCATTGGAACGGCAGCGTGACGACAACGACATGCGTCACCAGGCTGTTGTCTCCGGCGGTATGGAAGCCTGACTACTTTGGCATTCCAACGCCGTCGTGCGAACCCTGCTCAATGGCTGGTCCATCTCGGCAATCGTCAATCTGCACAGCGGCAAGCCGTTCACCATCACGACGCGGCACCGATGACAATCTCGACGGCGACACGAACGATCGTCCCAATATTCTTCCCGGGCAAACAGCGCACCTGATTCCCTATCAGCGATCCGTCTTCACCGCGTCCACCGAGAAGTGGTTCAACACCGCCGCATACTGCAAGAACGGTGCTGCAGGATGCCCCGCGGGCGCTGGACCCTCCCATCTGGATGGAATCGTGCGCGTCAACGCATTGGACGCGCCCGGATATCGCGACGTCGACGCAGCCATCTTTCGCGACTTCACAATCCACGGACGCATCAAGTTCCAATTCCGTGGTGAGGCGACCAATGTCTTCAACATGGTCAGCCTAAGCGCCCCCGCCGGAACCCTCACCAGCGGAACCTTTGGCACCATCACGGGCGCATCCGCAATGCGCGTCATCCAGGTAGGTGGCCGACTCCTCTTTTAGGCAACGATCCGACGGCGCTCCACTGCTATCCTACGTTGATCGACCGGACCCGTTGTCGCTGGATTTAGATTGAGGGGCTTCCATCCGCGGTGATATCCGGGCATGACCGAATTTCATCCCAGATCCAAAGTAAGCGAAATGGCCCCCGCGTCTTGCCTGGTCAGTTCCTATGGAGTGGTGTGGGGTATCAATTACAGTCGCGCAATACTCTCAGACGTGGCAGCGAGCCGCGGTCTTATTTGATATGTAGTTTGATATAAGGCTCCCACCAAGCCTCTACTACCACCTAACCCATTGATTCTTTTGGCGTCCCCGACGGGATTCGAACCCGTGTTACCGCCGTGAAAGGGCGATGTCCTAACCACTGGACGACGGGGACGCGCGGTCTATCAGGACGATAGACGCTCTTCTAACGCTAACAATACGCGGAGCACTGTCAAAGCATCCTGCATCCGCTTTGAGTCGACGGTGCTCGATTCGATGCTCCAGCCTCAACGATGCTCAGGAAATGGCACGCGACCCAGCCGCACGCGGCGTCGAACCTCGGCATACTGCAGCAGAATAAAGTTGTCCGTCATACCCGCAATATAGTCGGCGACAACGCGCGCCAGGCCTTCCGTCTTCACATCTTCCACATACGATTCCGGCAGCTCCTCCGGATAGTTCACCCAGAACTCAAAGAGCTCCGTGATCACCTCCTCTGCCTTCGTATGCTCGAGCTCCAGCGCCGGGCAGGTGTAGAGCGTGTCGTAAAGATATCGCTTCTCCTGCAGACGCTGCGCCTCCGCCTCCGCCGAGAAGACGGCCACCCGATGGTCGAGCGCCCGAATATCCGCCAGCGATTTCGCGCCGGCGCGCTCAACGTTCGCCGCAGTCGTGTGAATCAGATCCAGGATCAGCGTCTTCTGCATGGCCTGCAGCGCATCGTGAAAGATGTACTTCTCTTCCGCATCAGGGTGAGCGCGCTCCACCGCGCAGGTAGCTCTGGCGAAGGATATCCACGTGCTCGCGAATGTGCCCGATCTCAAGCAGCCCTGACTCCACCCCGTCGTCGAGATCCGCGGTGAGATACGCAATCTCATCAGCGAGGTCGATCAGCTGCGCCTCGATCGGCGGTCGCTAGCCCAAGAAAATATTCAGCCAGTTCCGGATGCTCCTGCGCCGCTGTAATCGCGCGAGTGCTTGATGATGCCCTCGCGCGTTCCCAGCGTCAGGTTCAGTCCGCGATGCCCCGCATAGCGCTGCTCAAAGCGCTCGACGATGCGCAGCGCATGCAGATTGTGATCGAAGCGCAGGCCATGCTGTCGCAGGCAATCGTCCAGCGCACGTTCGCCTGCGTGCCCGAACGGCGGATGCCCGATGTCATGCACCAGGGCCAGCGTCTCGGTCAGGTCGACGTTGAGATTCAGCGCGGAGGCAACGTGGCGCGCCACCTGCGCGACCTCCATCGTGTGCGTCAGGCGGCTGCGAAAGTGATCCGAGGCGCGACTGGTAAAGACCTGTGTCTTGCCCGCGAGCCGGCGAAACGCGCGCGCCTGCACGACCCGGTCGCGGTCGCGCTCAAACGGCGTGCGATCGTCGCTGGTGGGCGCCGGAAACGCACGCACAGAGAGCACTGCGCTCGTCTTCGCCGAAGACACCACAAGCATGCAGATTGTGAACCATTGTCTTAAGTGTAGCGTGATCGGCATAGCCGCTGCGACCGCTGCGCACGCTCGAAATGCGCTGCTACTTGCTTACTTTGCCGGCGCGTTGCCTGCATGCGCCAGCCGCACCCGCGCGCTCTCGAGCTTGTGCTGCACCGTCGCCACATCGGCAGGATCGGCATCGGCAGCAAGCGAGCGTCGAGTACTCCTGCAGCGACTTCTTCCAGTCCGCGATCGCCTGCTGCAGCTTGCCGTTCTTGGCTTCGATCTCACCCAGATGATCCAGCAGCGTTGGATCGTTCGACATACGCTGCGATGCCTTGCGCTCGTAGTCCTCCGCCATCGCATACTGGCCCTGCTTGTAGTACGCCCAGGCCAGCGAATCGAGGAACGCATAGTTCTGCGGATCGGCATGTCACAGCCTTCTTCAGCATCGTCACCGCATCATCCAGCTTGATGCCGCGGTCCGCATACATGTAGCCAAGATCATTCTCAATCGACGCGTTGTTCGGATCGATCGCCAGACCCTTGCGGAAGTCCAGCTCCGCCTCGTCGTAGAGCTTCTCGCGCAACGCGGCGTCGCCACGGTAGTAGTACAGAATCACCTTGTCATCGGGCTTGGTAGCAAGAGCTCGCCGCCTGGTCGAACGCGTGCGACGCATCCTTCCAGCGCTTCGCCCGCACATCCATCTCGGCAAGATCGAAGTACACCTCGCGATCGTCCGGCGTTCCAGTCAACTGTGCCTGGGCCAGTTTCAACCCTTCATCCAGCTTGCCTGCGTCCGCAAGCTGGACGCGCATAGGTCAAGCTGAACATCATGATTGGAGGGCATCGCCTTGGCGGCATCGGCTGCAACCTGCAATGCCTTCGCCCACTCATGCGCCTCGCGATACGTGTCCACCTCTGCATCCGATCGCCCGCGCCGCATAGTCGCCGCCCAGGCTTCGCATCTGCTGATACGCGTCGATCGCCTCGTCCGTATTGCCGGCCTGGCGTGCAACGGTTCCGAGCAACTGGAGCAGCGCCGCGCGGTTCCGCTGAGCATCATCCGCATACTTCCCGTCCGGCGATGCAGTCAGCGCCAGCAACTGCTTCACCGCCTTGATCGAATCATCGAATCGTCCGAGACCCGTCATACATCAGCGCCTCGTTGTAGATCAGCTCCGGATCCTTGTCGTTCGAGAGCTGCGCTTCGGCCTTCTTGAACGTCGTCAGCGCCTGCTCATAATCGCCCTTCTGCCGCTGAATCTCGCCCTCGCGAATCAGCGCCTGCGGATCCTGCGGATCGGTCTGCAGAATCTGCGCATTCACCTTCGCCGCAGCTTCCATCTGTCCCGAAGCCGTGAGCGCCGCGGCCAGACCGCGCTCTGCATCGGTGTTGCCGGGGTCCTGCTCCAGCGCAGCCTGGTACGCCGCTGCCGCATCCTTGGGCCGCTTCAACTCGTCGTACAACGCCGCCAGCGCAAAGTCCATGCGACCCGAGCGATCGCTCTCCGGCACGTCTGCGATCACCTTCGCCGCGCGATTCAGATCGCCCTGCTCGGAGTACTCGCGCGCAATATCCAGCACCACATCCTCATTGCTGGGATCGATCTTCTGCGCCGCCTTGAACTGTTCCTCAGCCTTCGCCGAGTCGTGATTCAGCCCATACAGCTGGCCCAGCAGCAGCCGGTTCTCCAGATCATTCGGCTTCAACTGCACAATCGTCTCGTACTCCTTGATCGCCGCCTGCAGCATCTCGGTAGCCTGCGGTCCCTGGCCATCCCCCAGCGTGCGCAGGTACACATGCCCCAGCAGCATGTGAGCATCCACATCATCCGGGTGCTTGGTGATCTGGTCCTGCGCAGCCGAAACCGCCTCACGGATTCTGCCCAGCCGGAAATAAAGGTTCGCCACCCCGTCCTGCAAAATGCGCGAGTTCGGATCGGCATCGAGCGCCAGCTTGTACTGCTCGATCGCCTGCGTGGCCACATCCTGCCGTCCCGACGCAACCGCCTGCTCCTCGTAGAGCTTCGCCAGACCGTAGTGATAGTAGGAGTCAGCGTGATCGACGGGCTGCGTCACGGGCTGCGCCGCAGTCGACGGCGCACTCCCCGCAGCGGTCTGCGCTCTGCCCGAGGTCGGCGCACTGAGAGCGGCAACGGCAAGTGGTACGAGGGTTGCGCGGAAAATTCGGCTCATTGAGATGGTCCTGAATACCTGATCTTGAAGGATGTGCTGCCGTCCAGGCGCGTTCGACATCGCTCGATCTACACCTTAGACGGTACATTACAGGGTTTGGATGCGATCGCACCAGTCCCCAACCCCAATTCTCCGCTGTCAAAACATGTCTATCCGTGCCGAAAATGACGAATTCCCGTAAACGCCATCGCAACCCCCAGCCGATCCGCCGCAGCAATCACCTCTGCGTCGCGCACCGACCCGCCCGGCTGAATAATCGCCGTCGCACCTGCATTTGCAATAGCTTCAACGCCATCCGGAAACGGGAAGAACGCGTCCGAAGCCGCCACCGTCCCCGCCAGCGGCAGCGTCGCCTTCATCGCCCCAAACCGAGCCGCATCCACGCGGCTCATCTGCCCTGCTCCAACGCCCACCGTCTGCCCAAACCCGCTCCTGCCAGCCGCGCATACACAATCGCATTCGACTTCACATGCTTGCAGACCTTCCACGCAAACAGCAGCGCCGCAATCTCCTCCGTCCGTCGGCTTCCGCGCCGTCGGATAGTTCAGCGTGTCCGCCGTAACCAGCGCGCGATCTTCATCCTGCAACAGAAACCCGCCGGAGATCTGCTTCATCACCCGTGCCGGCGACGGCGGAACAATCTGCAGCAGCCGCAGATTCTTCTTCGCGCTGAACGCTGCCAGCGCCTCCGGCGTAAAGTCCGGCGCAACAATCGCCTCCACAAACAGCTTGGCCATCTCCGCCGCCGCCGCGCCATCCACCACGCGGTTCACGCCAATCACCCCGCCAAACGCCGACACCGGATCAGCCTCCAGCGCCCGCACATACGCCTGCTCCACCGTCGCTCCCAGCGCCACGCCGCAAGGATTCGTATGCTTCACAATAATCACGGCCGGCTGCTCAAACTCACTCGCCAGCGCCCAGCACGCATCCAGATCGACCAGGTTGTTGTAGCTCAGCTCCTTGCCCTGCAACTGCTGCGCATTCGCAATCCCCTGCCCGAGCCATCCGTATACACCGCCGCCGCCTGGTGCGGATTCTCGCCATACCGCAGCGAGTTCTTCAGCTTCGCCGAAACCCGCAGCGTCGACGGCAACGCCAGCCTCCGCAACCTCGCCGCTCCTCGAAATCAGCCGGCAGCGCCTCCAGCGTCGTAGCAATCGCCGAGTCATACGCCGCCGTCGTAGCAAACGCCGCCGCGCGCCAGCCGCCACCGAGTCTCCAGGCTCAGCTTGCCCGCCATTGGCCTGCAACTCCTCCGTCAGCGCCGCGATAATCCGCCGCATCGCGACACCACCGCCACATCCGCAAAGTTCTTCGCCGCCGACCGCAGCATCGACGGCCCGCCAATATCAATGTTCTCGATCAGCTCCGGCGTCGTCACACCCTCGCCGCGCCGCCGTCTTCTCAAACGCATACAGATTCACCACCACCATATCGATCGGCGCAATCCCATGCTCCGCCACCGCCGCCACATGCTCCGGCACGTCCCGCCGATGCAGAATCCCTCCATGCACCCCCGGATGCAGCGTCTTCACCCGCCCATCCAGCATCTCCGGAAACCCCGTCAGCTCGGCCACATCCTTCACCGTCAGCCCCGCATCGCGCAGCGCCTTCGCCGTCCCGCCGGTCGAAACCAGCTCAACGCCCAGCCCCGCCAGCACACCCGCAAACTCCACCACCCCGGTCTTATCGGTCACCGACAACAAGGGCACGTCGAACAGCTTTCAAATCGCTCATATTCCCTAAATTTTACCGCTCCATCCCTGTGGACTCCCTGCTCGCCCGTCCGCGCACGCCGCGCTCACCGCACGCCTCAGCAAGCTAAAATAGCACGGTATGCACGATTTAGCCTTTGTGCGGGCGAATCTCCCGC
This sequence comes from uncultured Acidobacteriaceae bacterium, assembly GCA_963821165.1. Taxonomy (GTDB): domain Bacteria; phylum Acidobacteriota; class Terriglobia; order Terriglobales; family Acidobacteriaceae; genus Granulicella. The sequence goes on along the minus strand of CAWGCQ010000003.1, from coordinate 2,851,439 downwards.
TGGTCGAAGAAAAACTCCGTCTGCGCGGCGTAGACCCCGCACTCCTCCAGGGCTTCTCCGCCCTCGACGCCGAGCGCCGCTCCGGCCATCACCGAAGCCGAGACCCTCAAGGCCCAGCGCAACGCCCTCTCCGCCGAGTTCGGCCGCCTCAAGCGCGAAGGCGCGCGACGTCTACCCTCGGTCGCGCGCGCAAACCACCGTCGCTCAAAGAAAAGACCGAGCAGCTCGAAGCCGCGCGCCACCGCCGCCGACCTCAAGCTCCGCGAGCTCCTCGAGTCCCTCCCCAACCTCCCCCACGACGACGTCCCCGCCGGCACCTCCGAGCACGACAACGTCGTCCAAAAGACCTGGGGCGACATCCCCACCTTCGACTTCCCCGCCAAGCCCCACTGGGAGATCGGCGAAGCCCTCGGCATCCTCGACTTCGAGCGCGCCGCCAAGATCTCCGGCGCCCGCTTCGTCCTCCAGCTACGGCTCCGGGCGCCCGCCTCGAGCGCGCCCTCGCCAACTTCATGCTCGACCTCCACACCCGCGAGCACGGCTACACCGAAGTCCTGCCGCCCAGCCTGGTCAACTCCAAGTCCCTCTTCGGCACCGGCCAGCTCCCCAAGTTCGCCGAAGACCTCTTCCACTGCGACGACAAGGGCCCCTACGTCCCCGGCCAGTTCCAGGACTCCGACCACTGGCTCATCCCCACCGCCGAAGTCCCCGTCACCAACATCTTCCGCGACGAGACCATCGACCTCCCAGCTGCACCATCTCCTTCACGCGCCTACACCCCCTGCTTCCGCTCCGAGGCCGGCTCGCACGGCAAGGACGCCCGCGGCATGATCCGCCAGCACCAGTTCCAGAAGGTCGAGCTGGTCAAGTTCACCCGCCCCGAAGACTCCAACGCCGAGCACGAAGCGCCTCACCCGCCACGCCGAAACCGTCCTCGAGCGCCTCGGCCTTCCCTACCGCCGCATGCTCCTCTGCACCGGCGACATGGGCTTCAGCTCCGCCAAGACCTACGACCTCGAAGTCTGGCTCCCCGGCCAGCAGACCTACCGCGAGATCTCCTCCTGCTCCAACTTCGAGAGCTTCCAGGCCCGCCGCGCCAACATCCGCTACAAGCCCGAAGGCGCCAAGAAATCCGAGTTCGTCCACACCCTCAACGGCAGCGGCCTCGCCGTCGGCCGCACCTATCTCGCCATCCTCGAGAACTACCAGCAGGCCGACGGCTCCGTCCGCATCCCCGACGCCCTCCAGCCCTACATGAACGGCGAAACCGTCATCACGCAAGCAATCCTTCGGACGTGCGCTATGAAGACTCCTCCGCAGCTACATCTTCTGGACCTACGAGCGCGGCAGCTTCCACTACGACGTGATGGTCACCCTCATCCTGCTCTTCCTCTTCGTCTCGCCGCGCTTCATCGACTTCAAAGACAAGCCCGTCCGCGGAAGTCCCGCTGCAGCACAGCGAAGTCCTCGTCAAAGCCGCGCGCAGCTCCGGCGGAGAGCCACAGTTCGTCTACGAGATCCGCGTCGACGACCTCCACGGCGCCAAGACCGACGCCGAACTCCGCGACGCGATCCTCAACGTAGTCGAACCCATCGCCGGCGACGTCACCATCGAGAAGTACACCCCCGTCGTCGACACCAAGGGCCACATCGTCGCCTACGACGCCACGATCGTCCGCTGAACGCCCTCGCCCACAGGCCACGTTTCCCGAAAATCTCCATCTAATGAACGTCGACCAAATCTATTTCAGAACGCTGTGCAGGAGTTTGATTTCATGAAGTACCTTCGTCGCATTTTCGTAGCCGCCCTCGCGCTGGCCACCGCTGCCGGCGCATACGCCCAGGCCACCTCGCCCCAGCTCACCTACGTCCTCAAGCAGCTCGACACCGCCAGCGCCAAATTCCAGCGCGCCACCGCCGACTTCCAGTGGGACTACTACGAGAGGGTCGTCCAGGACACCACCACGCAAAAGGGCTACATCTACTTCGAGCGCGACAAAGGTTCCACCGACATGGGCGCCGTCCTAGTCGATCCCAACGCCGGCCCGAAATCAAAGCCCATCAAGGTCATCCAGTATCAGAGCTGGCACTGCTCCAGATGTTCGATCCCGGCGTCGACCAGATCACCGTTCTTCACGAAGCCGGCAATCAGGCCGAGATCGAAAGCTTCCTCACCCTCGGCTTCGGCGGCAGTGGCACCGACCTCGCCCGCGCCTGGAACATCACCGACCTCGGCCCCGAAACCCTCACCGACAACGGTCAGCCCGTCAAAGTCGAAAAGCTCGACCTCGTCGGCAAGGACGCCGACAGCCGCAAGAACTTCACCCACATCACCATCTGGGTCGACCCCACGCGCGCCGTCTCCCTCAAGCAGATCTTCTACCACCCCAGCCGGCGACTACCGCACCGCAACCTACTCCAACATCAAGGTCAACGGCAACGTCCACAAGGACCAGTTCGCGATCAAGAAGGACAAGAACACCACCATCGTCAATCACTAACTCGGCGAGCACTGCAACACCAGCGCAATCGCAGCCAGCAAAATCACCACCGGAAAGCACTCCAGCGTATACCGCGGCTCGGAGTTATCCAGCGTCAGCAGCAGCAAGCACCGCAGCGCCACAAACCCCAGCATCGCGAACGCCACAGCCCCGCGCCCGCCCCATCCCCGCCTGCGCCAGAGCACCAACCCCACCACCGCCAGCGCCAGATACGCCGCATTCAACAGCGCATAAGCAATCTCCTCCGCCGACTTCCGCGGATGCTCCCGCCACCGCCCACCAGTCCACCGGCATCCTCGTCAACTCCAGCCGCGGCCGCAGCCACATATCCACCTCCCGCGCCACCGGCAGCACCACGTAATACCGCAGCGGATGCGTCCGCAATCCGCTCCGCAGCAATCTGCGCAAACGCCGCATCAAACTCCGGCGTAGCCGACACCACCTTGTTGTATCGCGCAAACAGCGCCCGCGTCTGCTCCCGCTGCTGCGCATTATCGAACGCCCGCGCCGGCAGATCCTCCACCCTCATCCGCGTGTCGTCATAGTTCCAATAGATGTCGTACGTAGCCTTGTAATCGACGCCCACGTCCGAAACCAGCGCTGAAACCCAAACGGCACCGCCTCATCCGGATCATTCGCATAGCGCGGCGCCAGCGGCTGAACCACATGAAACACCCGCCAGTTCCGCGCCGCCCAAACCATCAGCGGCAGCACCACCAGCAGCGACAGCCACCACCGCCGGCGCCACCCGCCTCGCCAACCCCACGCCCCTGCCGCCGCCACCCCACCCAAAGCATCACCGGCACAATCGCCGCCGCCAGCAACCCCTGATCCGGCCGCAGCAGCACCGCCCCCGACAGCGCGCACCCAATCACCACCACCCAACCCCACGCCGCCCTCCCCATCCCGCCACCGCGCCTCCCATCGCTCCAGCGCAAACAACGCCACCACCACGCAAAACACGCTCAGCGACTCAGCCAGCACCACCACCGCATAGTTCGCCGTAAACGGACAAAGCGCCGCCAGCCAAACCGCCGTCAACCCCGCCCGCCGTCCCGCACAGCCTCTCCGCCAGCACCCCCAGCAGCGCACATCCCGCCAGGTCCACCACCATCTGCACCCACAACACCGCCGCATAGTTCGCATCGCCGCCGAACACCGCAAAGCAAGCCGCCAGAAACAGCGGATACCCCGGCAGCCGAATCAGCGTAGGCTGGATCACCGTCGCGGAAAACCCATACACATGGTGCGCGACCATATTGTGCGCCAGGTCGCCATACATCAGCGCATCGCCAGCCACCGTCGGCCGAAGGTGGAAGAACAGCAGCCGCAGCAGCGCCCCGCCACCAGCGCCGCGCCCCAACCGTATCCTGCTCGCCCTTCCTCCATTTCTCTGCATCATACGAGCCATCGGCACTTCGCCGCACCCTGCGCGGCCCGGCAGCCACGTCGCGGGTAGTATCATGAGAAGTACGCCTTTCTATCGATGAGCAAACAAGTCTTCTACGATCCGCAACGCAAACGCTGGAAGCGACTGCGGCGAATATTCGACGTGCTCGCTCTCCTCGGCGCCCTCGTCGGCATCATCTTCGTCGTCGGCCTCGTCCGCATGAAGCCCATGCACGGCCTCGACCTCCGCTCGGCCACCAAGCGCTACCGCGCGCTCTCCAATCCACCTGCGCCCGAGCTCAAGTCGCGCGAAAAGCTCAACCGCTCAGCCCATCGCAAGACCGACCTCAAGCCCTCCGACGTAACCCTCAACCAGGGCGAAGGTCTGCGCGCCGCCTTCTACACCGATCTCGATCCCGCCAGCTACGCCTCCTTCAAGGAGCACGTCAAGCAGATCGACATCCTCTTTCCCGAGTGGCTGCACGTCATCACACCCGACGGCTCCCTCACCGCCTACACCTCCGACAACACGCCCTTCGCCGTCGTCGACTCCGCCGGCGTCCACGGCGTCGACCGCGAGAACAAGATCCTCCGCACCATCCAGGCCGCCCGCGAAGACACTGAAATCTTCCCGATGGTCAACAACTACAGCCCCATCGCAGGCGTCTTCGAGCCCAACGTCGAACAGTTCCTCCTCAGCGCCAAGGCGCGCGCCAACTTCGTTCACCAGGTCGATCAGTTCCTCGCCACCAACACCCGCTATCGCGGCCTCACACTCGACTTCCAGGCCCTCCCCCCCGACGCGCAGGCCGCCTACAGCCTGCTCGCCGCAGCCCTCTACACCGACTTCCACCCGCGCAACCTGCGGCTCTACATCAACGTCCCCGTCGACCCCGGCAGCCTCGATCTCAAGTTCCTCGCCGCCCACTCCGACGGCCTCGTCCTGATGAACTACGGCGAGCACCAGTCCGGCACCGAACCCGGCCCCATCGCCGGCCAGGACTGGTTCGAGAACAATCTCCGCAACATCATGAAGGTCGTCCCGCGCCAGAAGATCATCTGCTCCATCGGCGGCTACGGCTACGACTGGACCACCCCGCTGCCCCCCGCCCGGCAAGCAAAGGCCAGCACAATCCCAAGCCCGCGACGCCCGACTACACCGCCACCATGCTCTCCACCCAGGAGGCCTGGCAGGCCGCCTCCGACTCCGACGCAAAGATCACGCTCGACGACGACTCGCTCAACCCGCACTTCGCCTACGACGACGACGACGCCAAGGTGCAGCACACCGTCTGGTTTCTCGACGCCGTCACCGCCCTCAACCAGATGCGCGTCGCGCGCGCCCTCGGCATCGAGACCTTCGCCCTCCAGCGCCTCGGCCTCGAAGACGACTCCCTCTGGAAGATCTGGGACACGCCCCTCAAAGTCCGACCCCGTCAAGGACCTCGCCGCAGGTCGCGCCCGGACAGGACGTCGACACCGAAGGCGATGGCGACATCCTGCGCGTCACCAGCCCTCCGCAGAACGGCCACCGCACCCTCACCATGGACGACGACCCGACGATCCCCAAGCCCTACCTCAGCGTCGTCTCCGAGTCGATGGACTCCTACCCGCTGCCCTACACCGTCTCGCAGTACGGCTACCATCCCAAAGAAGTCGCCATCAGCTTCGACGACGGCCCCGATCCCGAGTGGACCCCGAAGATCCTCGCCATCCTCAAGCAGTACCACGTCGTCGGCACCTTCTTCATGATCGGCGAAGTCGCCCAGGACAACATCGGCCTCATGAAGCGCGTCTACCGCGACGGCAACGAGATCGGCAACCACACCTTCACCCACCCCGACATCTCCGAAATCTCGCAAGCGCCAGGTCGACCTCCAGCTCAACCTCACCGAGCGCCTCTTCGCCGCCGAGCTCGGCGTACAGCCCGTCTACTTCCGCCCGCCCTACTCCATCGATCAGGAGCCCGACACCAACGACCAGGCCGCGCCCATCGAGAACATCCAGCGCCTCGGCTACGTCATCGTCGGCGACAAGATCGACACCAACGACTGGGACGAGCACCCCCGCAAGATCGCCGCAGGAGATCGTCAACAGCGTCTTCGAGCAGATCGCGCATGTTCGATACCAAGCCCTGGACGCGCGGCTCCATCATCCTCATGCACGACGGCGGCGGCGACCGCTCCGCCACCGTAGCCGCCCTTCCCGTCCTCATCAACGCCCTCCGCGCCCACGGCTACAAGATCGTTCCCGTCTCCGAGCTCATCGGCAAAACCCGCGCCGAAGTCATGCCGCCCGTCAACGGCCGCCAGCGCTACTACGCCTTCGTCGACTCCATCGCCTTCTTCCTCATCTCCTTCTTCAACCACTTCGTCATCAGCGTCTTCTTCATCGGCGACATCCTGATGAGCGGCCGCCTCATCATCATCGGCCTCTTCGCCATCATCGACCGCTTCCGCAAGCGCAAGAACTTCGCCACCCCCGACTACCAGCCGCGCGTCGCCGTCCTCATCCCCGCCTACAACGAAGAGAAGGTCATCGCCCGCACCATCCGCTCCGTGCTGATGTCGAACTACAAAAACATCCGCATCATCGTCATCGACGACGGCTCCACGGACAACACCTACAAGATCGCCTCGCGAAACCTACGCCGAGCGAGATCGCAGCCGGCCGCGTCACCGTCCTCACCAAGCCCAACGGCGGCAAGGCCGACGCCCTCAACTTCGCCCTCGCGCAAACCGACGAAGAGATCTACGTCGGCATCGACGCCGACGGCGTCATCGCCCACGACGCCATCACCCGCCTCGTCTGCCACTTCGCCAACCCCCACATCGGCGCCGTCGCCGGCAACGCCAAGGTCGGCAACCGCGTCAACCTCTGGACCCGCTGGCAGGCCCTCGAATACATCACCAGCCAGAACTTCGAGCGCCGCGCTTTAGACCTCTTCGACGTCGTCATGGTCGTTCCCGGAGCCATCGGCGCCTGGCGCACCGCAGCCGTCAAAGCCGGCGGCGGCTACCACCCCGACACCGTAGCCGAGGACGCCGACCTCACCATGAACCTCCTCGAGCAGGGCTACGCCGTCATCTACGAAGACCAGGCCCTCGCCTTCACCGAAGCCCCCGCCAACGCCAACAGCCTCGCCCGCCAGCGCTTCCGCTGGTCCTTCGGCATCCTGCAGGCCGTCTTCAAGCATCGCGGCGCCATCACCCACCGCCGCGCCATGGGCCTCTTCGCCCTGCCCAACATCGTCGTCTTCCAGATCCTGCTGCCGCTCGTCTCGCCGCTCATCGACCTCATGTTCGTCGCCGGCGTCATCCACTACTTCATCGACAAGCACTTCCACCCCGACACCACCAGCTCCGCCGACCTCTACAAGCTCATCGCCTTCTTCGCCGCCTTCCTGCTCATCGACTTCGCCGCCTCCGCCCTGGCCTTCATGCTCGAGCGCAAACACCCCGCCAGCAAGGGCGACGCCTGGCTGCTCTTCCACATCTGGATCCAGCGCTTCACCTACCGCCAGCTCTTCTCCTGGGTCCTCATCCGCACCGTAAAGCGCGCCATCGACGGCAAGAGCTTCAGCTGGGACAAGCTCGAGCGCACCGGCAAATGTCCAAAGCCGCCGACGCCTCCACCCTCAACTAACCCCGCCCGTTTCCTGAGCCCAGACGAGTAAGCTGCAAGCCACCGGTGCATCGACCAGTTGAGCCCGCCCGTGTTCGCCGTAGGTTCAAGACTGTCCTTTTGCGCGGCGCGAGGAGCCGATTGAACAACGATCTGTTGATGGATCGTTCTCCGGAGGAGACCTCTCCCTCAACTCTTATCTGCGTCCAGAGTTGATCGCAGAGCGCTCCGCAGCAAGATGGTGAATCTCCTTTCCTGTCTTGCTGTGATTGATTGCCAACTGGATTGCCAAGCTGATGAGGTTGCCGGTAATCCAATAGAGCGACAGCCCCGACGCGTAATGCCACAGAGAAAGTCCCATGACTGCGGGCATCATGATCCCCATCAGCCACCGCTGAGAAGAAGTCATGCTGGGCGCGGGTGTAACGAACTGCGTGAGAATCATGCTCGCGATGATCAGCAGGGGCAAAATGTGCAACGGATCCGGCGAGGACAGGTCCGTGAGCCAATACCAGTGTGCCTGATGCAATTCGGGTGCACTCCGCAGCACCCTCATGTAGCCAAACAGCAGCGGCATCTGCAAGAGCAAGGGCAAGCATCCGCCGAACATGTTTGCCCCTTCGGCCCTATAGAGGGCCATCATCTCCACATTCATATCCGCCTTCTTCGGGTCGTTGACCGTCAGGTGCTCATAGCGCTCCTTGATCGCGTCGACCTTGGGTTGAATGCGCATCATCTTCAAAGAGGACTTCGCCGACAGGACACGCGGCCAAAGAGTCACCATGTTGAATATCACGGTCAGGACAATAATGGCCCATCCCCAGTTGCCGACACCGTGCCCGTAAAGAAACCGGAGCGCCAGGTAGAGAGGTCTCGCGATGAAGGCGAGCCAGCCAAAATCATCGGGTGCCGCAATAGAATGACCACCAACCGCTAGTAACGGCGCTTTCAATGTTTTCGGTTGAGGCATTTTAGATTGCACCGAAACTGTGGCTACGGACGCAGAAGGCGCGGACGTATGAACGTATCGATAGCCGAAGAGAACCATAAAGAGCAGCACAGTGAAGACCAGTAGTGAGCGCGAGTCGCTGTTACCACCAGATTTCTGGGGCAGAAGATCGGGACGATGAATTTCAGGCAAAGGACACCTTTTCCCTCCGGGACGATGGCCCGGAGAACCATGAGGAGAGACCGGCGTGCATGGCGATGAAAGTCCGCCACGCGCTAGCAATCGGTTGGAATTAGGAAAAGAGGGGTGGGGGACGCTGGAAGGAAGGTGACAGACTTGGCCCGGGACCTATAACGTGCAGATGCGCTGAAACCCAACGGTCCCGGCGATCCGCAACAGGAGGAAGCCACCTCGCAGACCGGTTCTCCAGGCGGATGGTAATCGCGCGATAGATCGTTGGCGAGCGGCCAACGACGAACAGGAGCAGAAGAGTCAGCAGGAGGAACGAGAGCATCCCCCGCATGCCCGCAAACAAGAACGTCTGCCAGTAGGGGAGGCACAGCACAAACAACCAGAACAGTTGCTCTTCCGCTGCGTGCATGTGGCCTTGTGGCCTCGTCACATACTCTCCGTTCCGAAATCATTCTACGCCAAACGCCCGCAGAGTCGGCTTTTCGGAACATCATCCACCCACCCATCGCCACGCCACGCGAAGCCCACCGCCGTCCGCACAGGACCTCCATCGCATAAACTAGAAGGATGGCTAACCCGTCCCTCGCCCCCTTCCGCAACGAGCCCTTCACCGACTTCTCCACCGCGGAGAACAAGCGCGCCATGCACGTGGCCCTCGACCGCGCCCGCGCCGAGCTCGGCCACACCTACGACCTCATCATCGGCGGCAGCGACCTCCAGACCTCCACCACCTTCCACTCCGTAAACCCCGCGAACCCCTCCGAGATCATCGGCATCCACTACGCGGCTACAGCCAAGGAGGCGAACGCCGCCGTAGAAGCCGCGCAGTTCGCCTTCGCCACCTGGCGCCAAACCCCCGTCGCCGACCGCGTCGCCCTCCTCGTCCGCGCCGCCGACCTCATCCGCCAGCGCCACTTCGACTTCTGCGCCTGGCTCATCCTCGAAGTCGGCAAAAACTGGGGCGAGGCCGACGCCGACGTAGGCGAGTGCATCGACTTCCTCGAGTTCTACGCCCGCGAAGCCCTCCGCCTCGACGCCGCCACCACCCCCATCCAGTACCCCGGCGAGAAGAACCTCCTCCGCTACGTTCCCCTCGGCGTCGGCGCCGTCATTCCCCCCTGGAACTTCCCGCTCGCCATCATGGCCGGCATGACCGCCGCCTCCATCGTCTGCGGCAACACCGTAGTCCTCAAGCCCAGCCCCGACGCCCCCACCATCGCCGCCCGCTTCCTCGCCCTCATGGAAGAAGCCGGCCTCCCCGACGGCGTCATCAACCTCGTGCAGGGCGGCCCGGAAGTCGGCCGCACCATCGTCGAGCACCCGCAGGTCCGCTTCATCGCCTTCACCGGCTCCAAGAAAGTCGGCCTCGAGATCCACGAGCGCGCCGCCAAAACCCAGCCCGGCCAGCACTTCATCAAGCGCACCATCCTCGAGCTCGGCGGCAAGGACACCATCATCGTCGACGCCGACGCCGACCTCGACTCCGCCGTCGATGGCGTCACCGCCTCCGCCTTCGGCTTCAACGGCCAGAAGTGCTCCGCCTGCTCCCGCGTCATCGTCGACGCCCCCATCTACGACACCTTCCTCGACCGCCTCAAAGAGCGCGTCGAAGCCCTCACCCACGGCGCCCCCGCCGACAACTTCCAGACCGGCCCCGTCATCAACGAAGTAGCCAAAAAGCGCGTCCTCGACTACATCGCCATCGGCAAATCCGAAGGCCGCCTCCTCACCGGCGGCACCGCCGTCGACACCCCCGGCAACGGCTTCGACATAGCCCCCACCGTCTTCGCCGACGTCGCCCCCACCGCCCGCATCGCGCAGGAAGAGATCTTCGGACCCGTCCTCGCCGTCATCAAATCCACCAGCTTCGACGAAGCCCTCGCCATGGCCAACAACACCGAGTACGGCCTCACCGGCGCCGTCTACACCTCACTCCCGCGAAAAGCTCGACCGCGCCCGCGAAGAGTTCCACGTCGGCAACCTCTACTTCAACCGCAAGTGCACCGGAGCCATGGTCGGAGCCCATCCCTTCGGCGGCTTCAACATGAGCGGCACCGACAGCAAAGCCGGCGGCCCCGACTACCTAACCCTCTTCACCCAGGCCAAATCCATCGCCGAAAAACGCAGCTAGCCCTGAAGAATCCGCCGTTGCCTTCACGCGCACATTCGCTGCGAAGCATCAGCCCCCGATCGTCGTTCGCAAACACTCGGGCCGCAGTCCGCAGGCACTCAGTGCCATTGCCTTTCTTCTGTCATTCCGCCTGGGAATCGTGCTCTCCAGCGTTGACGTTCCATGCGTCGCGAAACGTTGCAAACCTCGCGCCCTTTGCGTCAAAGCACTTGCTGTGCCGCTGCAAGAACTCGACCTCCCTACGCGCTCCGCACCAGCTCCAGCCGCGTAGCCTCCACCACCTCCGCCAGCGCACGATGCTGCACCGTGAACAGCGCCAGCTCCAAACGGTCGGACACATTCGTCTTCGCATAAATATTGCGCAGATAATTCTTCACCACCTGCTCCTTGGTTCCCAGCTGCTGCGCAATCTGCTTGTTCTTCAACCCCTCGCAGAGCAGCGCGACAATCTGCAGCTCACGCGCGGTCAACTTTTGTGCAGCCTTGATGCCCAAGAGGATCGGCGATGCGTCATCGTCTTCACCTGACGCGCGCCGCATATAGCGCTCGCCCGCGGCAACGCGTATAAAGGCAATCAATCAGCTGCGGCGCGGCCACCGAACGCGTCACCACGCCATGCAGCCGTCACGCTGATCGACTCATCCAGCTCCGCATCCGGCTCCAGCATCATCACCGCGCGGCTCCCCGCCTGCTCAATGCGGTCCAGCAGCTTATGCGTCTCCCATGCAAAGCTCGACGGAAACAGCACCACCGACGCAGCGCACGTTCGCCACCGCCTCAATCAACTCTGAAAGCTCTGCCGCACTCCGCCACTACCTCGGTCGCCACCTCTGCCGCCAGCACCCGCGCAATGCCCGCGCGATAAATCGCCTGGTTGTCTGCAAGAATCACCTGCATCTGCCAAAACTCCTTCAGGCTCGCGTTCAACTCGTTGTTCGAGCCCTGAATTCCTTATCGGCAGCACAGCGAAATCCCTACTGTGTCGTCTCATGGGACATCGTCTAAACCTCGCCCTCGCCCTCTCGACTGGCCACCACCCTTCCCTTCCCGCTATCATCGACCCATGTCCGTCCAGCCCTTTCACATCGCCTTTCCAGTCGACGACCTCGACGCCGCGCGCCACTTCTACGGCACCATCCTCGCCTGCCCCGAAGGCCGCAGCGCCGACCACTGGATCGACTTCAATCTCTACGGCCACCAGATCGTCGCGCACCTCAAGCCCTCCGCCGCACCCCGCAACCGCAACGCCGCCGACAGCAACTCCGTCGACAACCACGATGTCCCCGTCCCCCACTTCGGCGTAGTCCTCACCCCCATCCGACTGGCAGCAGCTAGCCGAACGCGTCCGCGCCGCCAACATCCCCTTCGTCATCGAACCCTACACCCGCTTCGAAGGCCAGGTCGGCGAACAGTCCACCATGTTCTTCCTCGACCCCGCCGGCAACGCCCTCGAGTTCAAAGCCTTCGCCGACCTCACCCAGCTCTTCGCCAAATAGCACAACGCTTCGCCGGGCGCCCCCTGCATGACGGTCTGGCCGGCATGAGTGGGTCTAGCATAAAGTGCAACCACGCGCGTCCCATCGCCCCCGCGAAGCCCCTCGCCGTCCGCGCAGGACCGCCGGACCTAAAAATTCTTCAGCGCCAGGTACTGGTGAACGAACGCAATCGCCATACTTCCCTCGCCCACCCCGCTCGACACGCGCTTGATCGAGTCATGCCGCACATCCCCCGCGCAGAACACCCCCGGCAGATTCGTCTCCAGCGGAAACGGCGCCCGCTCCTGCAGTCCCCACCCGTCCAGGTCGCGTCCCGTGCACAGATAACCACCCGAGTCCCGCTGCAGGCTCTCCGGCAGCCACGCCGTACTCGCCTTCGCGCCAATCATGATGAACAGCGCATCCGACATCGTACGTCCCCGTCGTCTCCTCGCCCTCCGGCGGACGCGTTCGCACCGTAACCCGCTCCAGGTGGTCCTCGCCCTCGGCCTTCATCACCTCGGTATACGGCACCACGTGAATATTCTTCTTCGTCGCAATCTGATCGATCAAATACGACGACATCGTCAGCTCCAGCCCCTTGCCGCGCACCAGCACCACCACCTTCGCCGCGTAGTTCGCGAAGAACACCGCCGCCTGTCCCGCCGAGTTTCCGCCCCCCACAATCACCACCCGCTTGCCCACCACGTTGCTCGCCTCATTGCGCGAAGCCCCATACAGCACACCACGCCCCTGGAAGCGCTCCACACCCTCCGCTTCAAGAATCCTCCACTCCACACCCGTCGCAATCAGCACCACGCACGCCGACACCCTCTGCCCGCCATCCAGCTCCACGCAGTACCGCCCATCCGCCAGCGGCTCGACATGCTCCACCGTAGCGCGTCATCGCGATCTCCGCGCCAAACCGTCCCGCCTGCTTCAGCGCCCGCTCACTCAGGTCATCGCCCGAGATCCCATTCGGAAACCCAAGATAGTTCTCAATCCGCGACGACGTCCCCGCCTGCCCGCCCGCCGCCGACCTCTCCACCATCAGCACCTTCAGCCCCTCGGAAGCCCCATACACCCCAGCCGCCAGCCCCGCCGGCCCCGCTCCCACCACCACCACGTCATACTCCTCAAACCGCGGCTGCGTCCGAATCCCCAACGCCTCCGCCACGCTCCGCACCGTCGGCGTCTCCACGCAATAATGTTGATCCACCACCACCGCCGGCCCGTCATACTCGCCGTTCATGCACACCGGCATCCGGCTCGGCTCCTTCTCCGCATCAATCCACTCATACGGAATCCGGTTCGCCGAAAGAAACTGCCGAATCTCCCGGCAATCGCTTGTCATACTGCGTACCGATCAGCAGCACCCGCGAGCGTCGGCATCTCCGTCGCAAACCGCTGCACCCTCATCAACCGATCCGTCATCGTCTGCAAGATCAGCGCGCTGCACGCCGCCGACGTCTGCACCAGCTCCAACAACTGCTGTGCATCGAACCGCGCCACCCGCGCCTTCCCACGTCCTTCGCCCTGCACCCCCGCAAACGACGGCGCCCCCAGCAGAATCGGAACCTCTCCGAAAAAGTCGCCCGCCTTGTACTCGAAAACATCCTGCGTCCGCCCCAGGATGTCCTTCACCACCTGCACCTGCCCCTCCAGCAGCACGAAGAAGCTAGGGCACCTCGCCCTCGCGAATCAGCCACTCCCCCGGCTGCAGACGCACGTCCGCTGCCCGCTCAGCAAACCGCTGCCGTTCCGTTTCATCTAAGACACGCAAAGATGGGGATGGCCTGTAGTTCCGTGGGAGAAATCATACCTAGATTCTCCCACGTTCGCCGCCGAAAAAATACGCATTGCCAGCCTCGCCGCGATCTCGTAAAAGCTTCACAGGTTGCCCGTGAAGCTCTATTTTTTCAAGAATTAATTGAACAGCAAGTTTGCAGGTCAGCATTGCAATCCTCCATCGTCGGGACTTCCCGCGCGACTGGCAAAATCAAGCGCAATCTTCCACCTGCCGTCCGTCCCCCGCTTCCAAATCGTCACATCGTTGATTTTAAGAATCTGCAACGGCCCTTGGGGAACCCGCACCCGCAGTGTCACGACGCTGAGGACATAACCCATCCCTTCAACGGCCTCAATTTTCTTTACCTCAATCGTGCGTTCCTCGATCGCCTCATGCCCGCACGCCTGCCGCCAGAAGGTTTCGATCGCCTCGCGTCCCCCTGAGACCTCGGTATCCTCGGCCATGATCCTGGCTTCGTCGGTGTAGTATGCGGCCATCGCCGCGGCGTCGCGCTCATAGAACAGCACTTGGAACCGCTCCGCAAAGAGCCGAACCTCCGCCTCATCCAAACTGCTTAATCCCGGCTCGACTGGCCGCGACTCCCCTAACCAAAGCTCCACAGACGCGCTCTCCTTACGAAGAAGAACGCATCCTCCAGTCTCTTAGTTCCCGAGCCCTTATTACCGGTCCTAGCGCTTGGACTTCGGCTTCGATTTCGCCTTAGCCATCGGTTTCGCAGCCTTCTTTGCGACAGGCTTAGCCTTCGCGACCGGCTTCTTCTTCGCCGGCGCAGCAGCCTTCTTCGCTGCAGGCTTGATTGCCTTCTTCGCAACAACCTTCTTCGCCACCGGCTTCGCAGCCTTCTTCGCAACTAGCCTTCTTCGCAACCACCTTCTTCGCCGCCGGCTTAGCAACCTTCTTCGCAACCGGCTTCTTGGCAGACAGGCTTAGCCACAACCTTCTTCGCCGCCACCTTCTTGGCAGCAGCCTTCACCGGAGCCTTGACCGCAACCTTCGCAGGCGCAGCCTTCTTCGCCGCCGGCGCAGCCTTCACCGCCGCAGCCTTGGCAGCAACCGGCGCAGCCTTCGCCGCCGCAGCCTTCGCAGCAACCTTCGCCTTCACCTCAACCGGCGCGTTCTCCACCCTTACAACCTCGCCCTCAGCCGCCAGATACATCCTCAACCGCCGCCGCAGCCTTCTTCGACGCGCGGCTTGGCAACCTTCGCCTCGCGCTTCACCGCACGCCGCCGCATGTTCACCGGCGGTGGTGGCGCTGGCGGAGAGAACGGCTCAAGGAACGCCCGTGCCGCCTCCGGCGTATCCAGCTTCGAATCCATCACCGCAAAGAACAGCTTCTCCACCAGCTCGTCGTAACCCGGCAGCGCCGGCGTAATCCGCATCTCCTGCATCAGCTGGTACGGAATCTTCATCCGCGCCTGCGACCAGTCATTGAAGAACGCCTCAAACCGTGCCTTCAGCGGAGCGCTCTTGGTCGTATGCGCCAGCCACAACACCGCCTCCGGCTTAGCCGCAAACAGCATCTTCCACGCGTCCGAAGGCGCAGCCGCAGCCTTGCTCGTAAACAGCGCCGCAAACTCCTTGGTGTCCGTCTCCAGCGCAGCAATCTGCTCCGCAAACCCAGGCCGCGCAAAGTGCTTCTTCAGCGACGTCACATCCTTCGGCGCCAGCTTCGCCGTCAACAGCGGAAAGTATGCAGCCGACGGATCCGGATAGATCCCCATCGACTCCAGCCGCCCCATCGGTCGCGCAGCTTGTCCAGCTCCGCCTCATTCGCCTTCGCCGACGTCCACGCCGGGAACAGCACCTTCGCCCAACCCTCGGCCTCCAGGCGCTTCAGCACCCGCAGCGGATCTTCCTCGTGGAAGACCTCTTCCAGCTCATAGTGATGCAGCGTCGTGCTCAGCGCCGCAATCGCGTTCTCGGCCTTGGCATTCTCATACCGCTGCCGAGTCTTCTCTTCCATCTGCCAGCCCAGCCGCGCTCCAAACCGAGCCGCCCGGATCATCCGCGCCGGATCCTCAATAAACCCGTAGTTCGACACCAGCCGCAGCTCGCGATTCTCGATATCGGCCACGCCATTCAGCGGGTCCATCAGCAACCCAAACGACCCATCGTTCAACGACAACGCCATCGCATTCGCCGTAAAGTCGCGGCGATGCAGATCATCCAGAATCGGCGCAGCCTTGTACACCGGCTTGCCCGGCTTCGGATACGTCGCCCACAGCGTCGACCCCACCTCCAGCCGAACCCCGCCCGGAAACGTAAAGTAAAGAGTCTGCGTCGGTTCGTCTTCGCCGATCACCACCCCGCCAGCCTTCTGCAGCTCTTTCCTGAGCTTCGTCGCGTTGCCCTGGACCGCGAAATCCAGGTCGCGGATCGGGCTGCCGCTGGTCAGGTCGCGCACCGCTCCGCCAACCAGAAATACGGTCATCGCGCGAGCCTTGGCTACCTGGCGAACATGTTCGAGGGCGGATTGTTGGCTAAGGCGTAAGGCGGGTCTGCAGCAGATAAATGTAGTCAGCCATGTGAAATGTACTTTGCTCCGGGCGGCCGCCGGCATCTCAAGCGCCCGCCCTAACTTGCTGCATATCAATCGTTTACAGAGTTGTAACCTATGGACACAACGTCCAATTCTACACCCTTTTCAAGCACTTGGCTACTGTTTTGCACCGGGATAGGGTCAGTTAGGAACTGACCCCTCAGTTCACCCCGGCCCCCCGCCCAACCACGACAGCCCGATCAGTGCTGCCAGTTCTTGTACACGAATTCCAGGCTATAGCCGTCCGGGTCGAAGACATTCGCGGCATAGTAGCGCGGATCATAATACTCCCGAAAGCCCGGCGCCCCATTGTCCCTGGCTCCCGCCTCCATGGCCGCCACATATGCTGCATCCACCTCAGCCCGGCTGTCCGCCACAAACCCCACATGCGCAGCCCGGCTGTCCGCGGTCCCCTCCCTCAGCCACAGGAAGATCCGTCCCTTCGCCCCAAATCCCTTAAGGTCCGGATGGCCCGGCGGCCCATCTGCACCGTCGTAGTCCACCCGCGTGGTAATCCCAAGAGGCGTCAGGGCCGCGGTATAAAACGCAACCGAGCGTTCCACGTCGCTGACCGTGAGGAAAACGTGATCAAGCATCTTCGCCCTCTCGCGCTGGACGTCTGAATGCCGCCTCGCGCTTCCCCAGTGTATGCGCGCTCCACCACCGGCAGAAACGGCAACGCGATAGTGCACAAACTCTCGTTCGCTGCACTATCGCGTGAGACTGCCGATGGCAGCCCTTCAGACCACCCTGGAGCAACAGCCAACCGGCGCTTAGCTGCCCGTGGTCGACCCGCTGATGCCCTTGTTGACCACGATCGTCACAACCACGCGCCGGTTCTGCGCCTGCGCGCTCCGCGTGTGACCGTCATCGACCGGGTTGCTGGTGCCCATCGCCGCTGGCGCCAGGATTCTCGTCATCGGCACCGACCCCGACTGCTGAATGATCGCCAGCACCGCGTCAGCCCGTTCCGCACTCAGCCGCTGATTCAGCTCCGGCGACCCAACCTTCGACGCATAACCCTGCACCTCGATCATGTAACCAGGCGTATTCGCAGCCGACTGCACGAAGTCAGTAAGCGCATCTTTGTCCTTCTTCGTGCACCGTCGCCCGGCCATTCGCGAAGTTGATCGTCATCGTGTCCTTGGTCTCGTACTGATCAAGCGTCGTGAAGCGCTGATTCGCCTTGCCGATGCCCTGCGTATTCGAGCTCGTGGCCGCGGTATTTGCCGCCAGCCCCTGCTTGGTTTCGTCGATATCCTGCGAGTTCTTTGCAAGTTGATCCTGGGCGTTTGAAATATCCCGCTTGTTGCTCGCCAGCTGATCCGCCTGTTGCCCAAGCTGCTCGTTCACCGGATTCAACCCCGCGTCGATCGCGCTTGCCGTCCGATAAGAACTCCGCGAGAACGTGACACGGTTCGCCATCAGCTGATGATCCGAGTTAAACGAACCGTGAACCTTCACCGAAAGCCCCGGGATCAATTCCGTGACCGCATAATCCTTCCTTCCCATTCCGAGGAAGCCGCCCGTTTCCGTCGCCTTCGTGTTGTCCGAAAGAAGCACCGTCAATCGCGGGCTGTCTCCGGTCTTCACCCACATCTGCGAGCCGTTCCTTCCAGTCACCAGGCCTTCAATGGTCGCATTCTGACCAGTCGCCATACTCTGCGCAGGCGGAGGCGTCTGCGAAGCCTGGTTATCCTGCGCGTTCGCCATAACACCAAGCGATGCGCACATCGCCAAAGACATTGCCAAGCCACAGGGTTTTCTGAGCCGACCTTGAATGTTCATTCTCGTTACTCCATTCGTTTGAATTACCCGGTCCCGCGGCTCTCGAAGTCCGTTCGATCGCGACCGATTCCCTCTGCCGAGCACACCAATGTGTGAGCTGCGGTGAAGAGCTGTTAGTCTTTGACGCTAAAATCGCATGAAAAGAGGTACACGAAAGATTAGCTATTTCATCGCTGATAACACAGTACTTAGCTAGTTTTACCGACAATATTGGTGCCTTTAGTAACCATGCAAAGTTAGATTTCCTCAGCCTCGCTCCAAAACTCCGCGCCCACGCAAAGCCCAACGCGCTCCGCACGAACGTTATCCCGCCGCCCCAAACCCGCCGCACACACTATCATGGACACAACCAGGCACACCCACCACCATGGCTCCAGCTCAGAAGAAAGTCGTTCTTCGCAACTTCTCGAACGAACTCGCCTGGGGATACCTTCCCCCATCCGGCTTCCTGCGCGACGGCCAGATCACCCTCATGGCAACCGATGGCCGCCTCACCCCCATCCCCATCAAGACCCTCAAGCGCATAGCCTACGTCCGCGACTTCAACCTCGACGACAAAGCTCGATCCCGAGCGCATCGGCCGCCTCACCTTCCCCGCCCGCCCCCGCGGCGACGGCATCTGGCTCCGCCTCACCTTCCGCGACGAAGAAATCCTCGAAGGCCTCACCACCCTCGACCTCGCCTTCGCCGACACCCTCCTCGACGACCAGCGGCCTCTTCCTCACCCCTCCCGACCCGCGCTCCAACACCCTCCGCCTCTTCGTCCCCCGCTCCGCCCTCCAATCCATCGAAGTCCTCGGCTACGTCACCGCCCCCTCCCTTCGCCTCGCCGCCCAACGCGCAGCCCAAACCGGAAGCAAATCCAAACCCAAATCTGGAGCCCGAGTGATAACCGACACGCAACCCACCCTCTTCGACGAGTAAAATCCGCACTATGAACCTCGGCGAGTTAGCCAAGCATCTGAAAGCCGAACTGGTTGCAGGCGAGGGCCAGACCCTCGAGTCCGCCGCCCAGCCTCCGATCGACGGCGTTGCCGGCATCGAAACCGCCGGCCCCACCACCATCACCTTCGTCGCCAACCCCAAGTACGCCGCGCAGGCCCGCACCACCCACGCCGCCGCCCTCATCGTCGAACCCAGCTTCCCCGACGCTCAAGACCCCGACCCTCCGCACCCCCAACCCCTACCTCGCCTGGTCCCGCGCCATCGAGCTCTTCCACCCCGCCCCGCACTACGAGCCCGGCATCCATCGCACCGCCGTCATCGCCCCCACCGCCCGCATCGGCGCCCGCGCCCACATCGGCGCCTACGTCGTCATCGGCGACCACTGCCACCTCGGCGACGACGCCGTCCTCCTCCCCCACGCCGTTCTCTACGACGGCGTCCGCGTAGGCGACCGCTTCCTCGCCCACGCCCACGCCATCGTCCGCGAAGGCTGCCAGCTCGGCGACGACGTCGTCCTCCAGAACGGTGCCATCATCGGCGCCGACGGCTTCGGCTTCGCCAAGAGCGCCAACGGCCGCTGGACCAAGATCGTCCAATCCGGCCCCGCCGTCCTCGAAGACGCCGTAGAAGTCCAGGCCAACGCCTGCGTCGACCGCGCCTCCGTAGGCGAAACCCGCATCGCCACCGGCGCCAAGATCGACAACCTCGTCCAGGTAGGCCACGGCTCAACCGTCGGCGAAAACACCCTGCTCTGTTCCCAGACCGGCCTCAGCCGGCTCCACCACCGTCGGCAAAAACGTCATCCTCGCCGGCCAGGTAGGCGTAGCCGGCCATCTCACCATCGGCGACGGAGCCGTAGCCACCGCCCAAAGCGGCATCCCCTCCGACGTAGCTCCCGGCGCCATCGTCAGCGGCTACCCCGCCACCGACAACCGCACCTGGCTCCGCACCGTAGCCGCCCTAACCCGCCTCCCCGACCTCCTCAAGCGCGTCACCACCCTCGAAAAACACCTCAAAGACAGCGAATAACCGTGGCGAAACGTCGCAAACTTGGCGCCCTTTGCGTCAAGGCCTTTGCCCTTGCCTTTCTTTCTGTCATTCCCTCCGGGAATCTGCTTCTGCTCTTGCTTCTAGGCACCCCAAGGCTTCAGCCTTGGGTCTCATTGCCTCCCAAAAATAAAGGGGCTTTAGCCCCTGGGGTATGCCGTCCCCTAGTTACGCGCACCCGGCTGCTACCCTAAACCCATGAGGCTCACCCACCCCCGCTCCTCTAGCCGCCCTCGCCCTCGTCACCCTCACCGGCTGCCACTCCCACTACGTCTCCATCGACGTCCACAACAGCCTCCACCAAACCCATCACCCTCGTAGAAGTCGACTACCCCAGCGCCAGCTTTGGCATCGACGCCCTGGCCGCCGGCGCCACCTACCACTACCGCTTCAAGATCCTCGGCGACGGCCCCACCAAAGTCCTCTGGACCGACGCCGCCGAGCAGCAGCACACCGTCACTGGCCCCTCCCTCACGAAGGCCAGGAGGGCACCCTCACCGCCACCATCACCCCAACCACCGCCACCTGGCAGTCCAACCTCCGCACCAACTAGCCCAGCGCACAAACGTGCCCCGCACTCTAATCAGGCCCCACGGCCCGGCCGATCTTCGGACTAGCCGGATTCGCTGAAGTAGCCGGCCCACTCTGGCCCGCACGCCGCCGTGCATTTGCTCCCCACACCAGCGCAATAAGAAAACTCCCAGAACTCCCAGAAAAACCATCAGAATAAGCGTAACCATGCGAATTCCTCTCCGAAGGCGCCGCTTGCTCCGTCTTCCCTCCGTAAGATGCCTCGCTCTCCCCATAGGTGAGCCCACCGCCCCTTGCAGTAGACTCGCATCGTGACCCCAGCATCCATCCCGATCCCGAACCGCGGTCTTTTCATCACCTTCGAAGGCCTCGACGGCTCCGGCAAGACCACTCAGCTCAAGCACCTCGCCGCCGCACTCGAAGCCGAAGGCCACCGCGTCGTCACCCTCCGCCAGCCCGGCGGCACCGCCCTCGGCGACCGCATCCGCTCCATCCTCCTCGACTCCCGCTCCGAGTCCGACCTCGGCGCCATCGCCCCCGAAGCCGAGATGGCCCTCATGTTCGCCGACCGCGCCCAGTCCCTCCGCCAAATCATCCTCCCCGCCCTCGCCGCCGGCTCCATCGTCCTCTGCGACCGCTACACCGACAGCTCCGAGGCCTACCAGGGCGCCGGCCGCGGCCTCGGCAGCGAGCGCATCCTCGCCATGCACCGCGCCGTCTGCAACAACCTCCAGCCCGACCTCACCCTCCTCCTGCTTCCACCGCTCGCCAGCTCCCTCCGCCGCGCCCGCCGCCGCAACGACCGCCACGTCCAACAAGCAGGCACCGACGAAAACCGCTTCGAGCGCGAAGGCGACGAGTTCTACACGCCGAGTCTATGAACAATACCGCGAGATCGCGCGACGCGATCAAAGCCGCGTCGTCAGTCTTCGCCGAAGACGCCTCCATCGCCACCATCGCGCAGCGCATCCTTGAAGTAGTGGCCTCGCACCGCGCATCGCCCACCCCGCGACATACCCAGCACCCGACTCACCAGCCGCAATGCAGCTCCGACACCACCGTCATTCCCATTGCCGTTCTTTCGCATCCCGTGGAATCCGCTTCATCCCTTCATCCACTGCCGTGGCGAAACTTGGCTACCTTCGCGCCCTTTGCGTCAATGCCTTTGCCGTTGCCTTCCCTGCTGAGGAACCCTGCCGACCTCCGACACGAAGGACTACGACTACACCCCCGCCCGCACCCTCGGCGAGTGGCGTCTTCCCCCCGGCCTCCGTCGCGCTCTCCCCTACTACTTCCGCCGCCGCTGGGTAAGCTTCGGCGAACCCATCCCCCTCTTCGAGCACCTCCACAACACCTTCGGCCGCATCGCCCACTACCGCTTCATGGGCACCACCATCGTCTTCGTCAACGACCCCGACTACATCAACGAGATCCTCGTCACCCAGGCCGCCAGCTTCGTCCGCGAGCGCACCCTCCGCCGCATGAAGATCCTGCTCGGCGAAGGCCTCATCACCTCCGACGACCCCATCCACATGCAGCAGCGCCGCATCATCGCGCCCGCCTTCCACCGCCAGCGCATCGCCGGCTACGCCGACCAGATCGTCTCCAGCGCCGCCGAATCCGCCGCGACCGCTGGCACCCCGGCCAGCCCATCGACATCGCCGACGAGATGATGCAGCTAAGCCTGCACATCGTAGCCCGCACCCTCTTCGACTCCGAAGTCACCGCCGACGTCCTCGCCGTCCGCGACGAAGTCAACACCATCATGGGCCTCTACAACTTCCTCGTCGCCTTCCCCCGCCTCGAAAGCGTCCTCCACCTGCCCATCCCCGGCGTCATCAAATTCCGCCGCTCCCGCGCCAAGCCTCGACGCCGTCAGTCGCCACCATGATCGCCAGCCGCCGCACCCTCACCCGCACCCAACTAGAGCAGCGCGGCGACCTCCTCTCCATGCTCATGGCCGCCCGCGACGAAGAGGCGACGACGCCCGCACGCAAACCGGCATGTCCGACACCCAGGTCCGCGACGAGCTCCTCACCATCTTCCTCGCCGGCTACGAAACCGTAGCCAACGCCCTCACCTGGACCTGGTACCTCCTCAGCCAGAACCCCGAAGCCGCCGACCAAATGTACGCCGAAGTCAGACGAAGTCCTCGGCACTGGCCCCAACGCCCGCACCGCCACCGTCGACGACTACCCCCGCCTCCGCTACACCGAACAAGTCTTCGCCGAATCCATGCGCCTCTACCCACCCGCCTGGGCCATGGGCCGCCAGTCCACCGTCCCCATCGAGCTAGGCCCCTACCGCTTCCCGCCCGACACCCACTTCTTCTTCAGCCAATACATCATGCACCGCTCCCCCGAATACTGGCCCGACCCGCTCGCCTTCCGCCCCGAGCGCCACACCCCCGAAGCCCGCGCCACCCGCCCCCGCTTCGTCTACTTCCCCTTCGGCGGAGGCCGCCGCCAATGCATCGGCGAAGGCTTCGCCTGGATGGAAGGCGTCCTCTCGCTAGCCACCATCGCCCAACGCTGGCGCCTGACCTTCCTCCCCACCTACCCCGTAATCCCGCAAGCCAAAATCACCCTCCGCCCCAAACACCCCCTGATGATGCGCCCCACCCCCGTCCGCTAGCCCACCCAACCTGGCCTCACCCCAAAATCCGTCATCCTGACCCTCGAACGCAGTGAAGGGGAAGGACCCCTGTAGTCGCCTTTGTTCTTGCCCTTGCCTTTCTTTCTGTCATTCCCTCCGGGAATCTGCTTCTTCTTCTGCTTTTGCTTTTCGGATTAGCAGGGGGCTTTGGCCCCATGTAGTTGCCTTTGCGTTTGCTTTTCTTTCTGTCATTCCCTCCGGGAATCTGCTTCTTCCTTTGCCGTTGTTTTCGGATTAGCAGGGGGCTTTAGCCCCCTGACCACCCTGCCCACACAAAATGGGCTTTAGCCCTGGCCTCCCCTCCAAACCTGTCAAGCCCCCCAAACCCTCCAAACTCACCAAAACCCCCATCAACACTGGCGATTTATATTTTCAAAACCTGGCATAATCACCCCCACCAAAGGACTAAACTTTAACTAGGCCCCACCACCAAAAAACACCCAACGCACGCGCCGCCCGATTTGCCACCCATAACCTCTTTAGAATCCCTACTTTGATACTTAAAGTCTCTCGATCGGCCACTTTACGCCAAAAAAATGACCCCCAGAGGGGGATACTTTCACCCTTAACCCTCACGTTTGCCCTACTTTAGCGCAAAAACAGCCCGAAGAGGGGGGGGAGGGGGGGGTGCCTCACCCATCCACCGCGCCAACAGGTAATCTGAACTCGTGCCGCTCCCATCAACCTTCCACGACTTCATCGGCAACCAGCCCACCGTCGAGAGCCTCCGCGCGGCCATCGCCGCCGGACGCCTCCCGCACTCGCTCATCCTCCTCGGCCCCCGCGGAGCCGGCAAGTACACCCTCTCGCTGCTCCTCACCCTGGCCCTCGAGTGCGAGCTCCAACCCCGCGACCTCGCCGCTGACGGCCGCGAGCTAGCCGCCTTCTGCGGCCACTGCCGCAACTGCACCCGCATCGCCGAAAGCGCCGACCTCGACACCAAAATCGAGGAAGCCGTAGCCGCCCGCGAAGAGATGCGCGAGGTCGACAAGAAGGAAACCCGCGTCCTGGTCCAAACGCACCCCGACGTCCTCATCGTCCCACCCGATCCGCCGCAGCTCCTCATCAAGCTCGGCCAGATCCGAACCCTCATCAACCGCGCGCAATACCTGCCCACCGAAGCCCGAGCCAAGGTCTTCATCATCACCTCAGCAGCCTTCATGAAGGAAGCAGCCAACTCCCTCCTGAAAGTTCTAGAAGAACCACCACCCTACGTCCACATCCTGCTCCTAGCCGAGAATCTCGGCGAGCTGCTGCCAACCATCCGCTCCCGCTGCGCCGTAGCGCACCTCGGAGCCTTACCCGCCGACGAGATCGCCACGCTCCTCGCCCAGCGCCGTCCCGAGCTCAACAAGACCGAGCGCGAGCTCACCGCGCGCCTCAGCGAAGGCGCCGCAGGTCGCGCTCTATCCTTCAACCTCGCCGAATACGCCGCAGCCCGCAACGACGCCCTAACCATCCTCCACACCGCCGAGCACTCCGGCGGAATGCAGGATCACTCAGCCCTCTTCCGCATGACCGAAACCTACCGCGCCGGCGCCGAGGGCCAGACCAAAACCACTGCCCTCCTGCGCGCCCTCTCCAGCCTGCTGGAAGACATCCTCCTGCTGCAATCCGGCGCCGCAGACCGCGTCCGCAACATCGACAAGCGAGCCGACCTCCAGCGCCTCGCCGACACCTTCACCTTCGAGTGGATCGAACAAGCCGTTCGCGCCATGGACGCCGTCCAGAGCGGCATGCGCCGTAACCTCCTGCGCTCCCTCTCGCTCGACGCCCTTGCCGTAGAACTCGAAGGCAGCCGACGTTAACTGTTGAAACGAACAACCCTTCTCGTTCGTCTCAACATCAAACGTTCCAATCATGCACTTTGAATGAAATCAGGCACAGCGGCACACGTGCCTCACCTGGGTTGACGCAATCAACCCAATTCACAGCGCCTTCTTCGCAGCGCTCGCTCGTGCACTGCTGGAAGGGAGAAGACGCAATGCCGGTAAAGAGAGCCAGGATGGAAACCAGAATCGCTACCCGCAGCGAGGACAACACCTTCAACGGAACGCGCAAGCTGGTGCGTCCGCAGCTGCCGCCCGTCGAGCGCCGTCGCGATCCCGTGCATACCGAAGATCCGCTGACCCACGCCACGATCTCCGATGCTCACGGAACACCGGAGAGCTCGCACGCCGAAGCGTTCTACTTCCAGAAGCAGATGCAGCAGCAGACCGAGATGACCGTCGTGCTCGAGGACGGAGAACAACTCCAAGGCATCATCCAGTGGTACGACCGCTGCACCGTGAAGCTGCGCGTCGGTCGCACACGCGTCCTGGTCTACAAAGCCGCCATCAAGTATCTCTACAAGACCAGCGACGCTCACACAGCCAACAACGTCATGAAGTAGCGCGCTAAGCCGGTCGCGCAGCCTTCTGCAAGCCGGTCGCGAATCGCATCTCTCAACCCGCCAGCTTCCGGCAGCGGACAAAGAATCACCGAAACCCCACGATCATCCAGCGCCCGCAGCCCAGCAAACAGCCCGGCAGCAAGCGCCTCGGGATCATCCCATCGTCCCCAACGCTGAATCACCGCATCTCCGCTCAAGTTCCAATCCTCGGGCAGAAGCACGCCAACGCTCTCGCGCGAGTCATCCGCTTTGGCCACCGCAAGCGCCGCTTGCAGCGCCGCCAACGAGCCCTCCACCAAGCACCATCCGCGCCCGCGGCGCATAGTGCCGAATCCCAACTCCCGGCGATGGCATCGACGCAGGCTGCTCCTCCGCCTTCGCAACGAACACCTCCACGGCAACGCCAGTAACCGCGGTGAACTGCGCCGCCGTCACCGCGCCCGGCCGATACAGCACCATCGGCGTCTGCGTCGGATCAAGCACGGTAGACTCGACTCCAATCGACGTCGCTCCAGCGTCGAGCACAGCATCGATCCGCCCATCCAGATCTGCCAGCACATGCGCAGCCGTAGTCGGGCTGGTATGCCCAAACAGGTTGGCGCTCGGCGCTGCCACGGAACGCCAGCAGCCGCCAGCAGCGCCCGAGCCGCCGGATGAGCCGGAACGCGCACCCCGACCAACTCCCGACCCGCCGTGACGGCGTCCGGAACAGCCGCGCTGCGCGGAAGCAAGCAAGCGTCAACGGGCCAGGCCAGAAGGCGTCGGTCAGCGCGGCGACTCGCTCGGCCAGTTCCGCCGGAACCAGCGCGACCTGGCTAAGCTGCTCAACCGAAGCGAGATGCACGATCAACGGGTCCCAGGAAGGCCGCTTCTTGGCGGCAAAGATTCCGGCCACAGCCTCCGCCGAGAGCGCATTGGCTCCAAGGCCATAAACCGTCTCGGTCGCAAATGCCACCAGACCGCCGCTGCGCAGCAGCGTTCGCGGCGCGGGCCAGGTCGTCCGGAAGTGCAAAGCTCGAGATGGAGGGTTTGAGACATGAGTTGCCTTCTCATCCTAGCGAATGCATGTCAGTTCCACGTATTCCACAGGGCCAAAGAGTTGCCTCGCAGGCACAGCTCCAGACGTATACTGACGCCATGCAGGCTGCAGAGATCGAGCTGAAGTTTTCCGTGGCAGATGTTCGAGCGCTTCGCTCAGCAGCCGATGCCCTCGGGTTCAGGCTTGTAACAGAGCGCACCTTCGAGAGCAACGTCCTCTACGATTCGCCTGACCGACAGCTCCGCGCACGCAGGCAGATCCTGCGACTGCGCCACTACGGAGACCGCTGCACCGTAACCCACAAGCGCCAGGCAGACAGGCGGCGATGGAGATCTTCGCTACAAAACACGAATCGAAACCGAGAGCGTTGTTGAAGACGGTGACGCGCTCGCGGAGATCTTCATCCAGCTAGGCTATGGTCCAGTCTTCCGCTACGAGAAGTTCCGCACAGAATGGGAGATGGAACGAAGGCCACCTGGTCCTGGACGAGACGCCGATTGGTGTTTGGGCAGAGCTCGAAGGTCCGCCAGCGTGGATTGACGGATGCTGGAAAAGCTCCACGTTGCGCCGGAACTGCGGACCACCGAAAGCTATGGAAGGCTCTTTCTGCGGTGGAAGGAAGAGACAGGCAAGTCCAGCCGAAAATCTCACGTTTGATGAGATCGCAGCGTGCGCCGAGATCCGAACGCTGGCAACTGCAGCGCACTGATTCAGCAGCCTGAAGTGACGCCTAGAGAATCTGGAAGTTGACGTCGACGTACAGGTCAACCTGAACAGGCTTGCCATCTTTCATGGCGGGCTTGAATCGGTACTGGCGAACCGCCTCAACAGCCTTCTCGTCCAATCCCATGCCCACTCCGCGAACCACGCGAATGTGAGAGGGTTTACCGTCGGTATCAACCCACAGATAAACTTCCACGTTTCCAGAGAACTTTGCCTTCCGAGCCTCTTCGGAGAACTCGGGTTCGACCTGATAGAGAACAACCGGCTTGCTGACGCCACCACCGATGTGCATCACGCCGCCGCCAATGTTTCCACCAGAGCCCGGCCCGATGCCCGAGCCATTACCCGAACCAATTCCCGTGCCAGTACCATTCCCGAGGGAGACTCCGCGAAGCGTGGAATTGGGCATCCCGAGATTGGGCATCTCGTTGTTGGCCAGGTTGAGGTTCTTCTGCACCACAACCGTCGGAACGATGGCCAGCTTGGGGGCTTCCGTCGGCGGAGCCTTCGGTGGAACCAGCTGCTTCTGAGCAAAATCAGGCAGCCGTCCCTTGCTTACGGGTGCGAGGTCATGTTGACCGCCGCCGCCGCCAATCTGTTCGGTCTTAGGTGCAATCGGAGGTGGCGGTAGCAGCAACGACTGCCGCAACATCCTTCTTAGCCGACGTCATCACTTTGACCTGGCTGGCGATGAATAGCGCGACCAGCAGGATGATGACAACGTGCACGCCGATAGCAAATGCCGCCGAAGCAGGGCTGCGCTTGGTCGCCATGCGATCGGGAACAGCAATCGGCTTGGAATGCAAGAACGAGTGGCGGAAGCTTAGGAGCAAACAATACATCACGAATGCTCGACATCAGCGAGGCAAAGACGCCTTGCTTCCTTGATCTCCGCCGGTGAGATGCACCGGCGCAGACACCTTCTGCGGGCACTCGTTCTCCGAGATCGGAGTCGACCTGGTTGGTGGGGGGAGGCGGGAGGGTATCAGTATCTGCCATAAGGGAAACGGGTCTCGGCGGGTTCTTCTCTCTAATGATCAACTACGAGGGGCAAACACAATCTTCAGTCCGGAAGGTGCATCGCCAAGTCCCTGGATCATTCTACAAACTCTTGCCCAGGTTTGCTCTCCCTAATTAGACGCACAACGCGGAAAAGTAGTTAACCGGCATTTATTTCAACGGGTGCCTCCGGCGGAACCGGGCAGCGCAGCTTCATGGGCCTTTACAATAGAAGTTTGTTCACTTGTAAGCGGAATCTGTTCTTGGCCGCACGAACCTGGAGATGTTGATGTCTGACGATGACAAGAAGAAGAGCCTCAAAGGGACGCTAAACCTCCCCAAGACTGACTTCGCAATGAAGGCGAATCTACCGCATAATGAGCCTCTTCGGTTGGCAGAATGGGACGAAGACGGGCCTTTACGAGCAGATTCGCAAGGCGCGCGCCGGGGCTCCAAAGTACATTCTCCATGACGGGCCGCCCTACGCCAACGGGGCGATTCACCTCGGTCATGCCCTGAACAAGTGCATCAAGGACTTTGTCGTAAAGACGAAGACCATGGCTGGTTTCGACGCTCCCTATGTCCCGGGCTGGGATTGCCATGGGCTGCCGATTGAGATCAAGGTCGACGAGAAGCTTGGCGGCAAGAAGCTGGAGATGGATCCGGTGGCGGTGCGGAAGGCCTGCAGGGAGTATGCATCAAAGTTCATCGATCTGCAGCGCTCTCAATTCAAGAGGCTCGGAGTCTTCGGCCGCTGGGAAAAGCCCTACGCGACGATGGACTTTCCTTATGAGGCGCGGATCCTCGAGACGTTTTACGGATTCTACGAGAAGGGCTTCGTCTACAAGGGCCTGAAGCCTGTGTACTGGTGCTCTCACGACCACACAGCACTGGCAGAAGCTGAAGTGGAATACGAGATGCACACCTCGCCGAGTGTCTATGTGCGGTACAGGTTGACTAGCGCGCCAGAGAAGATCGATCCCAAGCTTTGTGGCAAGAATGTCTGGACGATCATCTGGACGACGACTCCCTGGACGCTGCCTGCATCCATGGCGGTCGCGTTCAACCCGGAGATTCCGTATGCGGCTCTGGAGGACGGTGACGACGTTTATATCGTTGCGGAGGCGCTACTTGAGCAGGTCCGCGAGGCCTGCGATCTGGTTGGCAATCTCAAGGGCGCGAGCGTGATCGCGACCTTCCCCGGATCCAGGCTGGAGCGAGCCACCTTTGCGCATCCGTTTCTCGATCGGACGATTCTTGGCGTCACCGCAGACTATGTGACAACCGATCAGGGCACGGGCGCGGTCCACACCGCACCGGCGCATGGACCTGATGACTTCGCAACCGGACTGCGCTACGAACTGCCCTTGACCTGTGATGTGGACGCGCAGGGCAAGTTGCGCAATGGATTGCCCGAGTACGACGGTCTGTATGTCTTCAAGGCGAATGCGCCGATCGAAGCACTGCTCGTCAAGAAAAGGGTGCGCTGATGGGGCGGCATAACCTGGAGCACAAGTATCCGCATTGCTGGCGCTGCCACAAGCCGCTGATCTTTCGAGCAACCGAGCAATGGTTCATCTCGATGGAGACGCCGGTGCTTTCCCCAAAAGCGGAAGAACCGAATGCGACCTTCCGCGAACGGGCACTGGAAGAAATCAAGCGCGTGACCTGGGATCCGGCGTGGGGAGAAGAGCGCATCTCGAACATGATCGCGACCAGACCTGACTGGTGCATCTCACGGCAACGGATCTGGGGAGTGCCGATCGCTGTGTTTCTGTGCGAGAAGTGCCATGAACCTATGAACGATGAGGCAATCAACAAAAGCATCGTTGAGCTATTTGCGAAGGAGGGCGCCGACGCGTGGTACAAGTACGATCCGGAGACGCTTCTGCCAGCCGGAACGGCTTGTAAGGCTTGCGGAACGGTCATGCAGTTTCGTAAGGAGATGGACATCCTCGATGTATGGTTCGAGAGCGGCGCCAGCTGGCATGCCGTGCTCGATGTAGAGCCAGAGCTTCACTGGCCAGCCGATCTCTATACCGAGGGTGGCGATCAACATCGCGGATGGTTTCACTCTTCCCTCCTAAGCTCTGTAGGCATCAGGGATGCTGCTCCTTACAGAATGGTGGCTACCAGCGGCTGGACATTGGACGAACAGGGTCGAGCCTTCTCGAAGTCACTGGGAAATGGTGTCGATCCTGTGGACGTCGCAAACCGACTGGGCGCTGAGATCATCCGGCTTTGGGTCGCGAGTGTGGACTTCCGCGAAGATGTGGCGGCAAGCGAAAACCTGATGCAACGCGTAAGCGACAACTATCGCAAGCTGCGCAACACGTTGCGATTTCTGCTGAGCAATCTTTCGGACTTTCATCCGGCCATCGATGCGTGTGTCGTGGGCGGAGATGCAGCCACTCGATCAGTACATACTGGCTCGAACTGCCGAACTCGATGCTGCCATTCGTGCCGCGTACGACGAGTTTGAGTTCCACCGTGCCTATCAGGCGCTAAATGAGTTTACGAATTCGGATCTGAGTGCGCTCTACCTGGATGTGGTGAAAGACAGGTTGTATACGTTCGCTCCGAACAGCCTCGGCAAGGCGCAGCGCGCAGACTGCGATCTGGCGCATCGCGGAGGCCATGACACGATTGATCGCTCCGATTCTATCGTTTACAGCGGAGGAGGTATGGCAATATCTGCCGAAGGTTGAAGGGCGTTTGCCAAGCGTGCACCTGGCACTCTTTCCAAGTGTCCTCGACGTGGTGCCTGGAAGGATCGCAGGCATTGAAGCGGAATGGGAACAGTTGGTCAGCGTTCGGCAGCTCGTCATGGTGGAACTTGAGGCGCTTCGGCTTTCGAAATCGATTGGCAAGTCTTTGGACGCCAGTGTGCGGGTCGTTGCGGCGGAAGGCTCTACTGAAGCACTGGTGCTGAAGAAGTATGAGGATTCCCTTGCAGAGTTCTTCAATGTCTCGCAGGCCAGCGTGCAGCTTGTCGGCGATACCAAGCAAGAGGCAGCTGTTCTGATTGAGGCGGAGGTCGCGGATGGTGCAAAGTGCGAGCGCTGCTGGCGAGTTGTGCCGGATGTTGGCGCTGACGATCGATGGGTGACGGTATGTTCTCGTTGCGCCGAAGCACTGAATGCGATTGGCTTCCCGCCGTTGACTGGGGAGGCTGCGTAATGTCGACTGCTTCCCCGTCGCGCGATATGCGATGGCTCATCCTTGCAATCGCTGCGCTGGTC
Organism: uncultured Acidobacteriaceae bacterium; assembly: GCA_963821165.1. GTDB lineage: Bacteria > Acidobacteriota > Terriglobia > Terriglobales > Acidobacteriaceae > Granulicella. The sequence goes on along the minus strand of CAWGCQ010000003.1, from coordinate 2,819,467 downwards.
GTCGCCCTCGATCGCGCAACCAAGCTTTGGATCGTTTCTCACATTCCATCCGGGCCATGCGATTGTGATTATTCCGAACGTATTCCGCCTGACGCATGTGCTTAATACCGGTGCAGCCTTCAGCATGTTCGAGGGCAGCACGTCGCCGAACCTGGTGCGCAATTCGTTGATCGCATTTTCTATCGTCGCCATCGTTGTAGTGCTGGTGCTGATATGGAAGATGGGTCGCAGTGTCAGCCTGACCTCGTTAGCACTGGCGCTGATCCTCGGAGGAGCAATTGGGAACTTCTACGATCGCATTCGGTTTGCGTACGTGGTCGACTTCCTCGAGGTGCATATCGTCCACTATCACTGGCCGGACTTCAACGTGGCAGACTCGGCGATTGTGGTGGGAGCCTGTCTGCTTCTCCTTGAGATGTTGCGACCGCAAAGGAGTGCATAAGCAGTATGGGAACCGAGAGCGCGAACGATCAGATTACGATTCGCGGTGCGCGGACGCACAATTTGAAGAACATCGATGTCGATATTCCGCATAACGCGCTGACAGTTGTGAGCGGCGTGTCAGGGTCGGGAAAGTCGTCGCTGGCCTTCGATACGGTCTATGCGGAGGGTCAACGACGCTATGTCGAAAGCTTGTCGGCCTATGCCCGGCAATTTCTAGAGCGCATCGAGAAACCCGACGTTGACCTTATGGATGGTCTCGCGCCCGCCATTGCGATCAAGCAGAAGAATCAGACGCGCAATCCCCGCTCAACCGTGGCAACGGCGACAGAGATCTTTGACTATCTGCGTCTGCTATTTGCCCGCTGTGGAACCGTCACCTGCCTGCACTGTGGAGGCGTTGTGCGACGCGACACGGTCGACGACATTGTCGCGCGCGTGCTGACGATGCCTGAAGGGACGCGCGTGTATGCGCTGTTTCCGATCGTGCGAAAAGAGGTAAAGCTGGAGGCGTTGCAGGGGCCCGCAGTTGATCCTTTGATTGAAGTATCCGCCGCTCCGAAAAAGGCGCCGAAGAAGGCCGCAAAGAGCGGCAAGAAGTCCGAAGTAACTGCCGCGATCGATTTGAGTGAACCTCTAAAGGAGCGGCTTGGCGAGTTGCGCAGGCACGGTTATAACCGGCTTTGGCAGGCTGATGAGCACGATGGTGCAGGAAAGATTGTCGAATTTTCCACGCCGGAATCGCTGCTTGAGTTGGATTTTGGGGCAGCGAATGAACGGCCGATTTATGTGCTGATCGACAGACTAGCTCTTTCGACTGAGATACGCGGCACGACTCGTCGATGCGATTGAGACCGGCTATCGCGAAGCGGGGGAGATTGTGCTGCGCACGGTTCCGAGGGACGAGACGGAAGCTGTCGGAGATGCTTGCGCTTCTCGTCGGCCTTCGAATGCTCTGATTGTCATCGCGCCTATCGAGAACCTGAGCCGCGGCTATTCAGCTTCAATAATCCATTTGGTGCTTGCCCTCGTTGCCAGGGATTCGGCAACACGATTGACTTCGATCCAAACCTCATCATTCCGAATCGTTCCAAGACTCTCGATGAAGGTGCGATCGACCCGTGGACGAAGACGAAATATCGCGCGTGGCACGGCGAGATGAAGCGGGCCGCCAAGGCGGAGGGAGTTCCGATCGATGTGCCTTGGTTCGACCTGACCGAGCCGCAACAGCGCTTCATCGAGGAGGGTCGAGGGAGTTGGCCTGGAGTTCGCGGCTTCTTCGCGGAGCTGGAACGCAAGAAATACAAGCTGCACGTGCGTGTGTTTCTTTCGAAGTATCGCGGCTATGCGACGTGTCCGGATTGTCGCGGACAACGGTTGCGTGCAGAGGCTCGTGCTGTGCTTCTCAATGGGAAGAACATCTGCGAGGTATGCGCGCTCACGATCACGGAAGCGCAAGAGTTTCTTGATGCGTTGACGCTTGAGCCCGTCGCAGCAGGAGATCGCAGGCAAGGTGCTCGAAGAGGTGCGACAACGTGTTCGGTTCCTGCAGCAGGTCGGACTCGAGTACCTGACACTAGACCGGTTGAGTTCGACGCTGAGTGGAGGCGAGTCGCAGCGCATTCAACTTGCGGCCAGTCTCGGCTCGCGGTTGGTGGGAGCGCTTTATGTGCTCGATGAGCCGTCGATCGGATTGCACACGCGCGATACGGCCAAGCTGATCACGATCATGGAAGAGCTGCGCGATCTGGGGAACACGATCCTGGTCGTCGAGCACGATCCCGATGTGATTCGAGCAGCAGATCATCTGCTTGACCTCGGACCGGGAGCTGGAGAGTTGGGTGGACACTTGCTGGCGGCAGGAACGGTCGAGGAGGTGCGGGAGAATCCTGCGTCTCTGACAGGGCGATATTTGAGTGGGCGCGCGAGCATTGCTGTGCCCAAGCATCGGCTGGAGCCGGGACGGGAGAAGCTGGTGTTGCGCGGCGCGAGGATTCATAACCTGCGCGGCGTGGATGTCGAGATTCCGCTGGGGCTGCTGTGCTGCGTGACCGGCGTTTCGGGGTCGGGCAAGTCTACGCTGGTGCACCAGGTGCTGTATCGGGCGCTGATGCAGGCGCTGGGACAGGATGAAGGCGGCGAGCGGGAGACGGCGAATCTGTATCGAGAGCTTTCCGGTTCGCAGTATCTGAACGATGTGGTGCTGGTGGACCAGTCGCCGATTGGGCGGACGCCGCGGTCGAATCCTGTGACGTATATCAAGGCCTTCGATGCCATTCGTGAGCTGTTCGCAGCGCAGCCGGATGCTCGGCGGAAGAACCTTACGGCTGGGTCGTTCTCGTTCAACGTTCCAGGTGGACGATGCGACGTGTGCGAGGGCGATGGAACGGTGACGGTCGAGATGCAGTTCCTTGCCGATGTGGAGCTGCCGTGCGAGGAGTGCAACGGAACGCGTTACAAAGCGTCCATCCTTGAGGTGAAGTACAAGGGCAAGAACATTCACGAAGTGCTTGGAATGACAGTGCGCGAAGCGCTGGTTTATTTTGCTGGACATCCGAAGATCGTCGATAAGCTGGCGGTGCTGGATGAGGTCGGATTGGGGTACGTGCGGTTGGGGCAGAGTGCGACTACGCTGAGCGGCGGCGAGGCGCAGCGGGTGAAGCTGGCGCAGCATCTGGCTGCGGCGCGGTCGGGATCGTCGGGCGGCGCTGGCGGCGTTCGCGGTGAGGCGAAGCGGGCGGCCAGCCGGGTGCTGTACATCCTGGATGAGCCGACGACGGGACTGCACTTTGAGGATGTGGCGAAGCTGCTGGCGGCGTTCCATAAGCTGATCGATGGCGGCGGTTCGCTGCTGGTGATCGAGCACAACCTGGACGTGATCAAGTGTGCGGATTGGGTGATTGATATGGGACCCGAAGGCGGATCGGGCGGTGGACAGATTGTGGCTACAGGAACTCCGGAGGAGATTGCGAAGGTGAAGGCGTCGCATACAGGACATTGGCTCGCGACAGGTGTTGCATGGCGAGTTGCAGCGCAAGCGTGGAGGTCGCTTGATGAACCGTAGATGTGATCGTCGCTGCCCTGTTTGCGGTTGCTGCGAGCGCTGGCGTTGCGCAGCAGCTTCCGCCGGGAACGCATAGCGTTGATGACCACTCGCGGCAGAATGCTGTGAGCGAGCAGATCAGCGAGGCCGAGAGCGCGCTGGAGAAGCAGGACTACAAGACTGCCGAGGCGAAGCTGAAGGTGCTGGCTGCGGCGAATCCCAAGGACGGACGCGTTCAGTACGATCTTGGGTTTGCCGAGGAGCGCAATGGCGAAGAGGCCGATGCGGCCAAGGCTTATGCTGCGTCGATTGCGGCGATTCCAGAGTTTGCCGAGCCGAAGGTTGCGCTGGGATTGCTGGATGCGCGCGCTGGGACACATCGAGGCGGCGCATCAGCGAGTTGCTGGATGCGGCGAAGATTCCTACGGCTGCGCCGGAGCTGCGCGGCGCGGGCGTTGCGCGCGCTGGCGCATCTGGATGAGACGAGCAATCCAGAGGCGGCGCGCGAGGAGTTGCTGGCTGCGCTGAAGCTGACGCCTGAGACTCCCGATGATGTGCTGATGGGCGCTGAGCTGGCCGATCGCGTAGGCGATTGCGGAGGATGCGGTTACTGCGTATCAGCGGGCGCTGAAGTTGATGCCGGGCGATCTGGATGCTACGGCTGGGCTGGCGCATGCGCTGCAGCACGCGGGCAAGCTGGCGGAAGCCGATGCGGTGCTCGACGGCGGCGCTGAAGGAGCATCCGAACGATGTGCGGCTGGTTGCGCAGGCGGCTTCGCTGTATGCGGCGGAAGGCAAGGCTGCGGCATGCGATTCCTCTGCTGGTGCAGTTGCGAGCTTCGGACCCGAAGATTGCGGCTGATCCGGATACGACGCGATTGCTGGCGCAGCTCGAGTACGTGAACGGCGACAATGCGGATGCAGAGAAGCTGTATGCGCAGTTGCTGGCCGTGACACCCAACGATCCAATGCTGCTGGATGCGCTGGGCAGCGCGCAGGTGAAGCAGGGCCATGATGCAGAGGCTGAGGCTACGTTTGTGAAAGCCGTGAAGCTGCGTGCTGCGTTCCATGACGATCAGGCCTGGGGCGAGGCGGAAGGTCACCTGGCGTTTGCGGCTTCGAAGAACAACGATCCGCAGACTTGCTTGGCAGCGCTCGATGCACGGTCGACGGTGTTGCCGAACTCTCCGACTTCCCTGTTTCTTCAGGCTACGGCGCACGACACGCTGCACCAGAACAAGCAGGCGATTGCGGCGTATCAAGGCGTTTCTTGCGCATTGGCTGGCGACAAGTTTCCCGACCAGACGTTCGAGGCGCAGCATCGGATCATTGCGTTGGAACATGTAGCAGCGTAGAACGGTTCGAGATGCGACCTGTGGCAGACGATGTCGGGCGAAATCCTACTGCGCGGCTGCGTGGTAGGCTGAGCTAAGCGTGCCTCGTATTGCTCTCCCAACTGTTTCGCCTGCGATCCTCCAGCTGTTTGAGCAGGAGTATCGCGAGCTGCGTCCGCGGGCGCCGATGCCGGTGCTGGAGGTGAAGTTCCGGCGATTCACCAGCTTGAACACGACCATCCGTTTGCGCGATGGAAAGCTGATTGTGCGGCTGTCCGATCTGCTGGAGCATGCTCCTGAAAATATTCACCAGGCGATTGCGCATATTCTGCTGGCCAAGCTGTATCGCAAGCCGGTGGCTCCGGTGTATGCGGACCGGTATCGGCGGTATACGCGGTCGGAGGCTGTGTCGACGCAGGCTGAGCGGATGCGGCAGATGCGTGGGCGGAAGGTGCTGAGCTCGCCGCAGGGGCATCTGTATGACCTGGACGAGGTGTTCGAGTCGGTGAATCGGCGGTTCTTCCATGGGCTGCTGGGGCGGCCTACGTTGACGTGGAGCGCGCATGTGGCGAAGCGCATGCTGGGGCACTATGACGCGGCGCACAACACGATTGTCGTGAGCCGGGTGTTCGATCGGCCGGGAACGCCGCGGTATGCGATTGAGTACTTGCTGTACCACGAGATGCTGCACCTGAAGCATCCGGTGAGGGTGCGGGCGGGACGGCGGTGCGTGCACTCGCGGGAGTTCCAGGCGGAGGAGCGGCTGTTTCCGGAGCTGGAGCTGGCGAAGGCGTTTTTGCGGCGGCTGTAGAGGACTTCGGATTGCGAGGATGCCGGATGATACCCCCCCTCCCCCCTTCTTTTCGACTTTTTGCTTCAAAGTCTTCTCAGGACATGGGTTAGGTGGCAAAGTACCCTGCGGGTGGACGGTCGAAATTGCTTGCTAAAGTAGCCAATTCAAACGGGTTACGGGCAAAGTAGTTGTTCTAAAGGAGTTACGCGCAAAGTAGGCGATCGAAACGAGTTACGGGCAAAGTAGCCGTTCTAAAGGGGTTACGGCCAGAAAAGGAAGATTTGGGCGTCCGCTGCGTGGTGGTTGATGGGAAGCTGGTGGTGGCTAATTAAAGTTTACGCCTTTGGCGGGGGTAACTATGCCAGGTTGGTTGGAGAGAAATCGCCAATGGATATAGGGGTTTTGTGCCGCTTGGAGGGGTCGGAGGGGGTTGACACGCCGAGTTTTGGGCTGTTTTTGAGGGAATTTATTTTAGGGAGAAGGCAGTGGGAAGGGCGGGCTGCGCGCGACCACGCACGATAGCCGCTACCCTAGGCTGGCGGTAAGAACCGCAGCGCGAGGCATGGGCCACCCGGTCAGCACGGCGGGTTAGGTGGTGGCGGGGACGTTCCTGGCTGTTTTGGGGAGGGGTTGGGAGATGACGGCTTCGTTGTGGCGGGTTAGGAACATCATGACGGCTCCGAAGAGGACGCTGCCGAGGGCGGCTACCTGGGCGTTCGACATGGTGTGGTGGAAGTAGATGCGGGGGTTGATGCGGACGAACTCTACGAGGAAGCGGCCGATGCCGCTGAGGACGAGGTACTCGCCGGTGATGAAGCCGAGGGGGAGGGGTTTGGAGGCGCGCTTCCAGAGCCACCACGCGAGCGCGAGGGAGAAGAGGAGCTCGTAGATGGGGGTGGGTTGGACGGCGGCCGTGGGGGGGTTGGGGAGGACGAGGGCGCGGGTGTACTCGGTGAGGCCGTGCATCATGTGGACGCCCCAGGGGAGGGTGGTGTTGATGCCGTAGTCGCCGTCGCCGGAGAGCAGGCAGCCGATGCGGCCGACGCCGTAGCCGACGGCCGCGGCGGGGGCGGCGAAGTCGAGCATGCGGAGGGCGGCGCGGCCGCCGGTGAGGCCGTTGGGTTTGGCGACGATGCCCTGGTACATGAGCATGGCGATGGCGGCGAGCAGGCCGCCGTACCAGGCGAAGCCGGCCTGGAACCAGTGCAGGAAGTTGAAGAAGACTTCGGTGGGGTGGTGGAGGCCGGGGGCGACGATGTCGCGCCAGGCGGCTACCATGTCGGGGATGTTTTGGAGCTCGTGCCAGAGCTTGGCGCCGACGATGCCGGAGAGGACGACCATGGTGACGATGTTGAGGGCGTCGGCGTCAGAGCCGTTGCGGACGAAGTTTTTGTGAAGGACGACGGTGCCGCAGACGGCGGCGAGCCAGAGCATCAGGCCAAAGGTTCCAACGTGAGCAAAACCGAGATTCAAGTAGGGATACATGCAGGTTTAAGTATAAGTCCTGCGCGGGCGGGTCCTGCGCGGACGGCGAACGTCAGGGGCGTGGGCTGGCGGACAATCGTAGTCGACGGATGCTCATAGAACTGCGCCAGGATTGGGCGGGTTGGTGACGGGGACGATTGGGGCCGCGATTTCCTCAAGTTGGACGGAGAGGTGCAGTTTTTTCCGGGCGCGGTTTTCGCGTAGTCTAAGCGCATGGTCTACGACTGTTCCTGCGTTTGTTTCGCCCGATGTGATGGAAGTTCTGCTTACGAAAGAGCAGATTGCTGAACGTGTCCAGGCAATCGGAGAGCAGATCTCCGAGGAGTACAAGGGTCAGTCGATTGTGCTGATTGGCGTGCTGAAGGGCGCGGCGATTTTTCTGGCGGACCTGGCGCGGGCGATCAAGGTGGATAACACGTTTGATTTTGTGGCGGTGTCGAGCTACGGGCGGGCGCGGGTGTCGTCGGGCGCGGTGAAGCTGATCAAGGACATCGATAACCCGATTGAGGGGCGGCATGTGATTCTGGTGGAGGACATTCTCGACACCGGATTGACGCTGAGCTATCTGCGCGGGTTGATGCTGCAGCATAAGCCGGCGTCGCTGAAGATTGCGACGTGCCTGGATAAGCCGGAGCGGCGGCTGGTGCCGATTGAGGCGGACTATGCGTGCTTCAAGATTCCGAACTGCGTTTGTGATTGGGTATGGGATGGATTATGCGGAGCGGTATCGCGGGGTTCCGGATATTCGGCTGTATCCGGATAATCCTCCGGCGGGACACTAGGGGCAGGGTAGGGTTAGGGATTAGGGATCAGGGATTAGTAGAATGGTGGCATGAGTTCTGTTGTGCATGCTTCTTCTGCTGATGTGATTGTTTCGCCGGCGCGGGGGTTTCGTGGGTCGGTGATGCTGCCTGGTGATAAGTCGATCTCGCATCGGTATGCGATGCTGGCGGGGTTTGCCGAGGGGACTTCGCGGCTTACGAATTTTTCTACGGGCGCTGATCCGCATAGCTCGCTGGCGTGTATGAAGGCGATGGGTGCGAAGGTGGAGACGGTCGGGAAGACGATTGAGGTGACGGGCACGGGGGGCGTGCTGCGCGCGCCGAAGGGGGATTTGGATTGTGGGAATTCCGGGTCGACGATGCGGATGCTGGCGGGGTTGGTGGCGGCGCAGAAGGGGAGTTTCAGGTTTGTGGGGGATGAGTCGCTGACGGTGCGGCCGATGGAGAGGATTCGGAAGCCGCTGGAGTTGATGGGGGCGCGGATTGATTTGACGGAGGGGCATGCGCCGATGGTGGTGCATGGCGGGCGCAGCTGAAGGGGATTGATTTTGAGGCTCCGATTGCGAGCGCGCAGGTGAAGACGGCGGTGTTGTTTGCGGGGTTGCAGGCGGAGGGGGTGACGTCGATTGCGGAGAGCGTGCGGACGCGGGATCACTCGGAACATGCGCTGCGGGCGTTTGGTGCGGAGCTGGAGCGTGAGGATGGGCGGCTGCGGATTGCGGGCGGGCAGAAGCTGAAGGCGATCGATGCTACGGTGCCGGGGGATATGTCGTCGGCGGCGTTTTTTCTTTGTGCGGCGCTGCTGTTTGAGGATTCGAATCTGGTGCTGGACTCGTTGGGGATGAATCCTACGCGGGCGGCGATGCTGGATGTGATCTCGGCGATGGGCGGGGTGATCAAGGTGCTCGACGTGCAGGAGACGCATGGCGAGATGGCGGGGACGATCCAGGTGAATCGCGGGCGGGTGCTGGCGGGGATCGACATTAGCGGCGAGAGAGCCGCGCAGTTGATTGATGAGCTGCCGGTGATTGCGGCGATTGCTCCTTACACCGAGGGGGGCGTGCGGATTCGGGATGCGAAGGAGCTGCGGGTGAAGGAGAGCGACCGCATTGCGCTGGTGGTGAAGAACCTGCGCGCGATGGGCGCGGAGGTGGTGGAGCATGAGGATGGGATGGATATTCCGGGTGGGCAGACGGCTGCGCGGCGGGGTGATCGATTCGGGGATGGACCACCGGATTGCGATGGCGTTTTCGATTGCTGCGCTGAGGGCTGAGGGTGAGACGGAGATTCAGGGGGCGGAGGCGGCGGCGATTTCGTTTCCGGAGTTCTTTGTGTGGCTGGATGAGCTGGCGCTGCGGTAGGTCCTGCGCGGACGGCGAGAGTTAGAGCCTTGACGCAAAGGGCGCAAAGAGGCGCGAAGTTTCGCAACGAATGTGGCGCCTTAGGCGCGGTGGGTGAAGGTGCGGGGGGGGTAGAGCTGGAGGAGTTCGTTGAGGTGTTGCTCTACTTCGGGGACGGTTACTTCGTCGATGATGTAGTCGGCGGGGGCGGTGGGTAGGTCGAGCGTTTTTTAGGATGCGGGCGCGGGGGTTGTTGAGGGGGAGCCACTCGACTGCGGGCGACCAGGCGGGCGCGATGATGACCATGGGGAGACGCATGGCGCGGGCTAGGTGCATGGGGCCGGTGTCGAGGGTGAGGGCGATGTCGGCGAGGCGACGAGGATCGCGGAGAGTTCGAGCAGGCGGGTTTGGCCGGCTACGCGTGGCGGTGGGAAAGGTTAGGCCGGAGCGGAGGGCTTCGATGGCGGGGCTTTCGGAGGCGGTGCCGGCGAAGACGATCTGCATGTTGTGGGTGCGGTGCAGGGTTTCGGCTACGGCGCGGAAGCGGTCTTCGCGCCAGGACTTGCGCTGCGTGGGGCTGGTCTGGGTGATGAAGACGGCGATGGGTTGGGACTCGTCGATTCCCTGCTCGCGGAGGAGATGGTGCGCGGTGGTGACGTCGTCTGCGGAGGGGAAGACTTGCGGTTCGATGAGCGCGGGGTTGGATTGGAGCTGATCGAGTAGCGCGGGGCCGTGGCCGAGGAGTTCGAGGATGCGGAGGTTGTTGGCGATCTGGCGAGAGGCGGGGGTCGAAGTGGAGGTGGGCGGCGGCGAGCTCGGGCATGAGGGTGAAGCCGGCGCGGGTGGGGGCTGCCGGCGAGCAGCGCGGAGAGGATGACGCGGGAGCGCTCGTTGCCGGTGGTGAGCAGGACGGCGTAGCGCTCGCGGCCGAAGGGCTTGGCGCGGCGGATGGCGTTGGCTGCGGGGAGGAGTTCGCGCAGGGGGCTGGGCGTGGGGACGAGGCGTTTCGAGGCCGGGGTTGTTGCGGAGGATTTCGAGGGCGAAGCCGCTGGCTGCGGCGGAGACTCGTGCGCCGGGGATGGCTGCGTGGATGGCGGCGATCAGCGGGGTGGCGTGGATCGCCGTGCCGAGCGCGAGGGGGTATTGCAGGAGGAGGAAGTTGCGGATGTCGGCGAGGTCGGGCTGGCGGGGGTGGACCATGCGCTCGAAGACGCCGAGGTTGACGAGGGCGGCGGATTTGAGGGCGTTGGCGATGGGTTCAGGATAGCGCGGATGATGGGTAAATTATGTCGGGCTTTCAGCCCTTGGATGCGGGTGTGCTGAATACCTAGGGCTTCGCCCTAGGCTGTGATAAGGGCGGGCCCTTGGCCCTGAACGCATGGTCGCTACATTTTGTAGCGGCCCACGGCCTACATCTTGTAGCGGCCCATCTCGTCGTCGTTGAGGCTTTCGAGCCAGCGGCGGAGGTCTTCGGGGCTTAGGGTGGTGTTGCCGTTGGAGGCTTTGCGGGCGTGCTCGTAGACCTGCTGGGAGACGAAGATGGGGCAGTCGGAGCGGAGGGCCAGCGCGATGGCGTCGGAGGGGCGGGCGTCGAGGGCGACGACTTCGCCGGCCTGGTCCATCCAGATGGTGGCGTGGAAGGTGTCCTCGCGGAGGTCGCCGACGACGACGCGGGTGACGCGGGCGTTGAGGCCGTCGATGACGTTGCGGAGGAGGTCGTGGGTCATGGGGCGGACCGTGGTGGCCTTCTCGATTTCGAGCGCGATGGCGTTGGCTTCGAAGAGGCCGACCCAGATGGGGAGAACGATTTCGCCGGCGAGGTCGTTGAGGACCACGATGGGCATCTTGGTGGAGGGGTCCATCATGAGGCCGCGAATGCGGACTTCTACTTCTGGCTCGGGGGCCGGGTGTTCGTCGGATTCGGGTTTGAAGCCGGGGAGGTGCATGAGGCTAGTGTAACGCCGAAGGCAGGGTAGGTTAGGGATTAGGGTAGTTAGGGATTAGGCTGTGGATTCGGGCGTTGAGGGCTTGCTGGGCGATTGCGGCTGGCGAGGGGGCGGTGGGTTGCGGAGATGGCTTCGCCTACGAGGGAGCTGGGGAAGATCTGGGTGATGCGGACGTCTACGTAGCTGCCGATGGGGGGCGGTGTTGGAGTCGGTGCCTTGCAGGTGAAGTTGACGGTTTTGTTTTGGGTGCTGCGGCCGGTGATCTGGCCTCGGTTGTTGGCGCCGTGCTCGACCATGACGGGCATGATCTGGTCGAGGTGGCGGGCGTAGTTGCGGCGCTGGATCTCGCGCTGGCGGGCGTTGAGGATGGCGAGGCGCTGCGACCTTTACTTCTTCGGGGATGGAGTCGTGCATGTGGATGGCGGGGGTGTTGGGGCGCGGGGAATACTTGAAGCCGTAGATGGCGTCGTAGCCTACCTCTTCGAGCAGGGTGATGGTGTCTTCGAAGTCGCGGTCGGTCTCGCCGGGGAAGCCTACGATGATGTCGGAGGTTAGGGAGATGTCGCGCTTGGCGGCCTTGGTCCAGGCGATGCGCTCGAGGTACCAGTCGCGGGTGTACTCGCGCTGCATGGCCTTGAGGACGGCGGTGCTGCCGGACTGGACGGGGAGATGGACGTGGTCGCAGAGGGTGGGGACGGCGTCGATGACGTCGACGATGTCGTTGGTGAAGTCGCGGGGGTGCGAGGTGGTGAAGCGGACGCGCTGGATGCCGTTGACTTCGCCTACGGCGGCGAGGAGTTCGGCGAAGGTGCGCTTGCCGCTGGGGTCGTGGTAGCTGTTGACGTTCTGGCCGAGGAGCTGGATTTCGGTGAAGCCGGATTGGGCGATGCGCTGGGCTTCGGCGAGGACGGAGGCGGAGGTGCGGGTGCGCTCTTTGCCGCGGGTGTAGGGGACGACGCAGTAGGCGCAGAATTTGTCGCAGCCTTCGATGATGGTGATGTAGCCGCGGTGGGGGTTGGTGCGGGCGGTGAACTCGGTGTCGAAGGTCTCGTCGGTCTGGCGGTCGTCGAGGCCGGTGATGCGGGTCTCGCCGGCTTCGAGGCGGGCGAGCATGTCGGGGAGGTTGCGGTAGCTGGAGGAGCCGGCGACGATGGAGACGTAGGGGGCGCGGTCGAAGATTTTGGTGCCTTCCTGCTGGGCTACGCAGCCGATGACGGCGAAGCGCTTCCCTTCTCCGTGGAGCTTTTTGTACTCGTTGAGGCGATGGAAGACTTTTTGCTCGGCCTTGTCGCGGATGGAGCAGGTGTTGTAGAGGATGAGGCCGGCGTCGGCTTCGTCGGAGGTCTGGGTGTAGCCCTCGTTGAGGAGGGTGCCGACGACTTTTTCGGAGTCGTGGGCGTTCATCTGGCAGCCGAAGGTTTCGATGTAGAAGGTCTTCATAGGAGCGGGAGGGAGCCTTAGCGGGGAGAATACTTCGCAAGAACCAGTATAAGTCCTGCGCGGACGGCGAGGGCTTCGCGTGGTTTGCTTCACGGCGGTGGTGACTTAGTTGGGATGTAGCCCGTTTTACGGGAATCGGCTTAGACTGATCTCACCTAATGAGCGCGTATCTCCGGTTAGTTAATCCTCGGGCGTCGCAAGTGGCCAGAATAATCGCACGCATGGGCAGGCATCTTCTTCTCAGCGCTGCGGTCATTCTTTTGGGGTCTTCGACCATCGGATGCGAATATCTTCCTGAGTCGACCTTTCAGTTAGCGAGTGAGTCGAGGCTTCCAAAGTGGCTCACGCTTCCACCGGGGATGACACGAGCTGACGTTTCCATCACGATGAGTTACTACATCGTGCCATGGGGTAGGCGCGCGGTTTTCCTCTTGCAGGATGCTAAAGGGAAAACACTTGAGAAGGTGTATGGCACGGAGAAGTGTAGTGCGCCTTTTTCCCCGAAAGACCCCCCTCCAGGGTTTCCCGCCGGGTATCCAGCCTACGAACAAATCACTGTCAATAACACGACCGAAATGATCGAACATAGAAAGATGGAGCCTGTGTTTTATGTAACGGATGATCCTGCTGTTTGGCAGGAATACCGGGCGAGTGGTTGTCGTTAGCCGCACTCGAAGGCTCAAGAGACCATTTCGCGCAACCAGTCCTGTATGGCCTCCGACCGAGGGAGATGCACATCGCGTTCTGAATGGTGGAGATGGTATTCTCGGCGGGATTTGAGGTGTTGGATGGCGGATGAGTTGAAGGCTGAGAATCGGTTGGAGTCGAAGGTGGTGGTGGGGGCGGCGAAGTTTGGGGAGAACCGTGCGGCGATGGTGGCGCTGCTGGCGGCGTTGCGGGGGGAGGAGGATGGGATTCGGCTGGGGGGTGGGGCTAAGGCTGCGGAGGCTCAGCGGGCGAAGGGGCGGCTGACGGTTCGGGAGCGGCTGGGGTTGTTGCTGGATCCGGAGCCTCTGGAAACCCAGGTCCGAGAATCCGGACCTGGGGCACCCGGTTCTGTGGGACCGGACAAAGAGGGCTCGGGGCTGGGGTCGAACTTTTTGGAGCTGGGGCTTTGGGCGGCGTTATGGGATGTACTCGGAGTATGGCGGGGCGCCGGGGGCGGGCGTGGTGACGGGGTTGGGGCGGGTGAGTGGGCGGCTTTGCATGATCGTGGCGAATGACGCGACGGTGAAGGCGGGGGCGTTCTTTCCGATGACCGCGAAGAAGGTGCTGCGGGCGCAGACGATTGCGTTGGAGAATCGGATTCCTACGCTGTATCTGGTGGATTCTTCGGGGGTGTTTCTGCCGCTGCAGGAGGATGTGTTTCCCGACACGGATGATTTTGGGCGGGTGTTTCGGAATAACGCGGTGATGAGCTCGCTGGGGATTCCGCAGATTACGGCGATTATGGGGATGTGCGTGGCGGGCGGCGCGTATCTGCCGGTGATGACGGATACGGTGCTGATGACGGAGGGGTCGGGGCTGTTTCTGGCGGGGCCGTCGCTGGTGCAGGCGGCGATTGGGCAGAAGACGGGCGCGGAGGAGTTGGGCGGCGCGGCGATGCATGCGGAGATTTCGGGGACCGTGGACTTCAAGGAGCCGAACGATCATCTGTGTATTGCGCGGCTGCGGAGTTTGGTGGGGATGATGGGGGAGAGGCAGGGATCCGGGATGAGGCGAACAGGGATTGGGAAAGGCGGAGGTGTTTCGCGGGTGGCGTTTGACGCGGCGAAGGATGCGCCGAGGTTTGCGGCGGAGGAGCTTTATGGGTTGCTGAATCCGGCGCCGGGGGCTAGCAACGTTTATGACATGCGCGAGGTGATTGCGCGGATTGTCGATCGCAGCGAGTTCGATGAGTACAAGGCGGAGTTTGGGCGGACGGTGCTGTGTGGGTATGCGCGGATTGGTGGGCGGGCGGTGGGGATTGTTGCGAATCAGAAGACGAACCAGACGCAGACGGTGGCGATGGGGCCGATGGCCGGGACGAAGCGGATTGAGGTGGGTGGGGTGATCTATACGGAGGCTGCGCAGAAGGCGGCGCGGTTCATTATGGATTGCAATCAGAATCTGGTGCCGCTGATTTTTCTGCATGATGTGAATGGGTTCATGGTGGGCAAGGATGCGGAGTGGTCGGGGATTATTCGGGCGGGGGCGAAGATGGTTTCTGCGGTGAGCACGAGTGTGGTGCCGAAGATTACGGTGATTGTGGGTGGGAGCTTTGGTGCGGGGCACTATGCGATGTGTGGGAAGGCTTATGATCCGCGGTTTCTGTTTGCGTGGCCTACGGCGCGGTATGCGGTGATGAGTGGGGCGTCGGCTGCGGGGACGCTGGCGGAGGTGCGGGCGAAGCAGATGGAGCGCGGCGGGAAGGTGTTGAGCGAGGCCGAGAAGAAGGCTGTGTATGACGAGATCAAGAATGCGTATGATGCGCAGGCTGATCCGCGGTATGGGGCGGCGCGGCTGTGGATTGACGCGATTATTGATCCGGCGAAGACGCGCGAGGTGTTGATGACGGCGCTGGAGGCTTGTGCGCTGAATCCTGAGGTGGCGAGGTTTAATCCTGGGGTGTTGCAGACGTAGCCTGCGCCCTGCTCTTTGCGCGGTGCGATAGTCGCGCAGCGTGTGCGACAGTCGCGAGCGGCGGACTGTATGATTCGCTGGCTTGGGCTGGAGGATGTTCTTGCTGGCTTGGAGCATCTTAGAGTGAGCGCGTGCGTGAAGGAGTTGGCGATGGGTGTTGCGGTGGAATCGGTGGAGGGGTTTTATCCGTTTGTGTTGACGGAGGACCAGGAGGCGCTGCGGAAGGAGATTCGGCAGTTTGCTGCGCGGGAGATTGCTCCGCATGTGATCGGAGTGGGATGAGAAGAGCGAGTTCCCTGCTGCGGTGGTGAAGAAGCTGGGGGCGATGGGGCTGCTGGGCGTGATCTTTCCGCCGGAGTATGGCGGCGCGGGGATGGGGTATGTGGATTACGTGCTGGCGATCGAGGAGCTGTCGGCGGTGGATGGGTCGGTGGGGATTATTGTGGCGGCGCATAATTCGCTGGGGACGAATCATATTTTTCTGGCGGGGAATGAGGCGCAGAAGCGGAAGTATGTTCCGAAGCTGGCTAGCGGCGAGTGGCTGGGGGCGTGGGGGCTGACGGAGCCGGGGTCGGGGTCGGATGCGGGCGGGGCGCGGACGACGGCGGTGCGCAAGGGCGATAAGTGGGTGCTGAATGGGACGAAGACGTTCATCACGAATGGGAGCTATGCGGACTACGGCCGTGGTGATTGCGGTGACGGATAAGAGCAAGGGGACGCATGGGCTGTCGGCGTTTGTGGTGGAGAAAGGGACGAAGGGATTTCGGCCGGGGAAGAAGGAGAACAAGCTGGGGCTGCGGGCGAGCGATACGGCGGAGCTGATCTTTGAGGACTGCGAGATTCCGGCGGAGAATCTGCTGGGCGTCGAGGGCGAGGGGTTCGTCGACTCGATGCGGGTGCTGGATGGAGGGAGGATCTCGATTGCGGCGCTGTCGTTGGGGATTGCGCGCGGGGCGCTGGATGCGGCGATGAAGTATGTGAAGGAGCGGCGGCAGTTTGGGAAGGCGATTGCGGAGTTCCAGGGGATCCAGTGGAAGCTGGCGGATATGGCGACGGAGCTGGATGCGGCGCGGTTGTTGACGCAAGCGGGCGGCGGTGCTGAAGGATGCGGGGCGGACGGTGACGCGGGAGTCGGCGATGGCGAAGCTGTTTGCGAGCGAGGTTGCGGTGCAGGATCTGCAATGAGGCCGTGCAGCTGTTTGGCGGGTATGGGTTTATCAAGGACTATCCGGCGGAGAAGTTTTATCGCGATGTGAAGCTGTGCACGATTGGCGAAGGGACGAGCGAGATTCAGCGGATGGTGATTGCGCGGGAGATTCTGAAGGTGACGCCTTCGCGGGGGTAGAGCGAGACCATGGGGGTCGATGCGGATGCGGTGAAGATTGTGGAGTGTCCGCGGGATGCGTGGCAGGGGCTGCAGGGGCATGATTCCTGCGGAGCGGAAGGCGGCGTATCTGCGGCGGCTGGTGGACGCGGGGTTTCGGCATATCGATGCGGTGAGTTTTGTGTCGCCGGCGGCGGTGCCGCAGATGGCGGACTCGGAGGAGGTGCTGCGGCTGTTGGGGCCGGTGCCGGGCGTGGAGATTGATTGGGATCGTGGTGAATGAGAAGGGGGCGGAGCGCGCGATCGCTACGGGGGCGGTGCAGATGCTGGGGTTTCCGTATTCGATCTCGCCGAGTTTTCTGGAGCAGGAATCAGCGGCAGACGCAGGAGGAGGCGCTGCAGGCGCTGGAGGCGATTCATCGGCTGGCGCACGCGGCTGGGTTGCGCATGGTGGCGTATGTGTCGATGGCGTTTGGGAATCCTTATGGCGATGAGTGGAGTCTGACGGTGGTGGTGCGGGCTTGCGAGACGCTGGAGTCGATGGGGATTGGGACAGATTTCGCTGGCGGATACGGTGGGAGCGGCTACGTCGCTGGAGGTGATGGAGGTGGTGGGCGAGGTGGTGGCGGAGCATGAGGAGCTGGAGGTTGGCGTGCATCTGCATGCGCGGCGGGATGTGGCGGTGGATCGGGTGAAGGCGGCGTTTGCGGGTGGGTGCCGGCGGTTCGATGCGGCGATTGGCGGGCTGGGTGGATGTCCGTTTGCGCAGGATGAGCTGGTGGGGAATCTTCCTACGGAGACGCTGCTGGTGGCGTTGCAGGAGCTGGGGCTGGCGGCTGGCGACGACTTCAAGGGTTGAATGAGATTGAGTGGGAGAGTGCGCAGATTGCGCGGGAGTTTGGGCACGTGAACGGCAGGAGAGACGGCTTGAGCTACGAGACGATTGTGGTTGCGGATGAGGGTTGGGTGCGGACGATTCGGCTGAATCGGCCGGAGCGGCGGAATGCGATGACTCCGGCAGATGCAGGATGAGTTGATTGCGGCGATGGAGGAGGCGGCGGCGAGCGATTGCCGGGTGGTGGTGCTGGAGGGTGCGGGCGAGTCGTTCTGCTCGGGGCTGGATTTGACGCGTGCTGCAGGGGGCGAAGGACAAGAGCGCGGCGGAACATCGCGCGGATGCGGAGCGGGTGGCGAAGTTGTTTCGGACGCTGTATGAGCTGCCCAAGCCTACGATTGCGAAGGTGCATGGTGCGGCGGTTGCCGGAGGGACGGGGCTGGCGACGATCTGCGACTTTACGCTGGCGGTGCCGACGGCGAAGTTTGGGTATACGGAGGCGCGGATTGGGTTTGTGCCGGCGCTGGTGTCGGCGTATTTGGTGCTGCAGATTGGGGAGAAGCGGGCGCGGGATTTGCTGCTGACGGGGAGGTTGTTCGATGCGGCGGAGGGGTATCGGGTGGGGGTGGTGAAGGAGGTGGTGGCGGCGGAGGAGTTGGGGGCGCGGGTGAAGGCGCTGGCGGAGGTGCTTGGCGGCGAATAGTCCGGAGAGCGTTGCGGGCTACGAAGAAGTTGCTGGCGGCGCAGAGTAAGGCGTGGCTGGATGCGGCGATGGAGATGGCGATGGAGGCGAATGCGGCGGGCGCGGGAGACGAAGGATTTTTATGAGGGCGTGGCGGCGTTTTTGGAGAAGCGGAAGCCTGTGTGGGCGTCCAGCGCGGACGAGGGTTGAGGGTCGCGGTGGGTGCGGGAGAGTGAGGGCGCTGCCCTCACGGAATATATGTCGGGCCGGTGGCCCTTTGTTTTGCGATGCCAGGTTACCTAGGCCTTCGGCCCAGGCTGTTATATGTCGGGCCTTTGGCCCTTGCAGAAGAACTGCCTTTGGCGCCATCGAATCTATTGTCCGGCGAAGTGGACGGGGGCGGCGGTGGTTCGCGGACCTGGTCGGGGGTTACGTTGGGGGCTAGTTCGGTGGCTGTGAAGCCGGTGGGGGTGATGTCGAAGACGCCGAGGTCGGTGATGATGCGGTTGACTACGGCGGCGCCGGTGAGCGGGAGGGTGCAGGCGGGGAGGAGCTTGGGGGCGCCTTGCGCGGTGTGCTCCATGAGGACGACTACGCGGCGGACGCCGGAGACTAGGTCCATAGCGCCGCCCATGCCTTTGACGCGCTTGCCGGGGATCATCCAGTTGGCGAGGTCGCCGCGCTCGGAGACCTGCATGGCGCCGAGGATGGCGAGGTCGATGTGGCCGCCGCGGATCATGGCGAAGGAGTCGGCGCTGGAGAAGGTGGAGGCGCCGGGGGTGAAGGTGACGGTCTCCTTGCCGGCGTTGATGAGGTCGGGGTCGACCTCGGAGGCGAGTGGGAATGGGCCCATGCCGAGCAGGCCGTTTTCGGATTGCAGCGTGACGGTCATGCCGGCGGGGATGTAGTTGGCGACGAGCGTGGGGATGCCGATGCCGAGGTTGACGTAGAAGCCGTCGCGGAGTTCGAGGGCGGCGCGGGCGGCCATTTGGTTGCGGGTCCAGGGCACTGGGCTATCTCAGGCCTCCCTGTGGTGCAGCTTTTTCGATGCGCTTTTCGGCAGTGGGGATTGTGGACGAGGCGGTGGACGAAGATGCCGGGGGTGTGGATCTCGTCGGGGTCGAGCTCGCCGGGTTGGACGATGATCTCGGCTTCGGCGACGGTGATCTTGCCGCAGGTGGCGGCGTTGGGATTGAAGTTGCGGGCGGTGCGGCGGTAGACGAGGTTGCCGTGGGTGTCGGCCTTCCAGGCTTTGACGAGCGCGAGGTCGGCGACGATGCCGCGCTCGAGGATGTAGGTGTGGCCGTCGAAGTCCTTGTGCTCCTTGCCTTCGGCGACGAGGGTGCCGACGCCGGTGCGGGTGTAGAAGCCGGGGATGCCGGCGCCGCCGGCTCGCATGCGCTCGGCGAGCGTGCCTTGCGGGGCGAACTCGACTTCGAGCTCGCCGGTGAGGAACTGGCGCTCGAACTCGGCGTTCTCGCCTACGTAGCTGGAGATCATTTTTTTGACCTGGCGGGTTTGCGAGGAGGAGGCCGATGCCCCAGTTGTCGACGCCGGCGTTGTTGCTGGCGATGGTGAGGTTGCGTGCGCCGGTATCGCGCAGGGCGGCGATGAGGGCTTCGGGGATGCCGCAGAGGCCGAAGCCGCCGATGGCCAGCAGCATGTCGTCGCGGACGATGTCGGCGAGGGCGGTGCGGGCGTCGGGATAGAGTTTGTTGAGGCCGTGCGCGGAGTGCTAGAGGTTGCCACGCGCGTCCTGTTCCCTCTCGATGGCTTCGAAGAGGGCTTTGAAGTTGCCTTTGCCGAAGCTGCGGCTTCCCTTCCGCTGGATGATCTCGTAGAAGACGGTGGGGCGGTCTTCTACGGGCTGGGTGAAGATCTGCAGCATGTAGCCTTCGTTGTCGCGGTCGACGAGGATGCCGAGGCGCTCGAGCTCGTCGAGGGGCTCGTCGATCTTGCCGACGCGGTCCTGGAGCTCGGTGTAGTAGGTGTGCGGGACGGTGAGGAAGTTGACGCCCTGCTGCTGGAGGGCGGAGACGGTGGCGAGGATGTCGTGCGTGGCGAGGGCGAGGTGCTGGACGCCGGGGCCATCGTAGAAGTCGAGGTACTCCTCGATCTGGGATTTGCGGCGGCCTTCGGCGGGCTCGTTGATGGGGAACTTTACGTAGCCGGTTGACGTTGGCCATGACCTTGGACATGAGCGCGGAGTATTCGGTGGAGATGTCGTTGTCGTCGAAGTGCTGGTAGAGCTGGAAGCCCATGACGTTGGAGTAGAAGTCGACCCACTCGTTCATGGAGTTCCAGCCGACGTTGCCGACGATGTGGTCGATGTGGAGGAGGCCGACGGGGCGGGCGATGGTGTCTTCGGGCATGGCCTGGTAGCCGGGGAAGAAGGCGCCGGTGTAGTTCTTGCGCTCGACGAAGGTGTGGAGGGTGTCGCCGTAGGCGGCGATGCTGGAGATGACGACGGAGCCGTGCTCGTCGGAGAGGGTGGTGGGCTCCTGGACGGAGCGGGCGCCGCGGGTGGTGGTCTCGCGCCAGGCGCTGGCGGCGTCGTCTACCCAGAGGGCGATGGCGCGGACGCCGTCGCCGTGCTTGGCGACGTGGCGGGCGATGTCGGAGTCGGAGCGGAGGGCGGTGGTGAGGACGAAGCGGACCTTGCCCTGCTGCAGGACGTAGGAGGCGCGGTCGCGGCGGCCGGTCTCGGGGCCGGCGTAGGCGACGAGCTTCATGCCGAAGGCGGTGCGGTAGAAGTAGGCGGCCTGGCGGGCGTTGCCGACGTAGAACTCGACGTGGTCGGTGCCGTTGAGGGGGAGGAAGTCGGCTGACGGTTGCAGGGGCCTGCTGGGTGAGGGTGGCCATGGTGGGTTCTCCTTTGGCGCGGTTGGGGCGGCGTGCGTTCGGCCGCTGGGTTCACTCGAAAGGATGAAGGTTTGGTTGGAGGGATGTCAACCTGCGGCTGGCGGTTCGCTGATTTAGGCGTGGAGCCATTCCAGACGGCGGGGCTTCCACTGGAGATTGTGTTTGGCCTTGGTGTTCGATGCGCCGCTCAATTTGGTTGCGTAGTAGACGGCGTCTTCGCCTGCGGTTGCTGCCACTTCTTCGACGGTCTTGTGCGGTGGAGGTGGAGCGCAGAGAAACTTTGCGAACGCAGGTAGCCAGACACTCTGGGGTGACGGGTCGTCGTCGACGAGGTTGTAGACGCCGGGGGCGGCGGTGAGCGCGAGAACGGTGGCGCTGGCCGCGTCGTGGATGTGGACGAAGGAGTAGACGCCCTCGCCGTTGCCTACCACCGGAATCTGCTGGTGCATGACGGCTGTTGGCTGCGGACGCGCCGGGGTAGTACCAGGTACCGGGGCCGTAGAAGAAGCCGTAGCGGAGGGACACCCCCTCGATCGATGGGGAGCTGAACAAGCGCGTCTCGAGCTCGGTGTAGGTGCGAGCGGATGCAGCGACGCCTGGGCTGGCGTTGACGTCGAGAGGAGAGGATTCGTCGGCGAGGGTGCCGGGCGCGGACTTGAGGAAGAAGCCGCTGGACTGGTGGAGATAGCGGCGCACCCCATTGGCGACGGCCGCGCGAAACAGGTTGGCGCCACCCTCGATCCGGAGCTTGCGGTCGCCTTCCGCATATTTTGGCATGTCGCTTTGCTCTTTCGGCAAGCGAGGTTAGTTCGTCGATTACTGCGTCGGGCTTGAAGCGGCGGAGCGCGGCGTCGACTGCTGTTGCGTCGAACACATCTGACGAGGGCGGACTTCGGCGCCCTGACGTTGGAGGGTGGCGGCGCCCGCTTCGCTGGTGGTCATTCCGATCACGGAGTGTCCCTGTTGCAGGAGATCCGCGATCAGCGGCTGACCGATAGCGCCGGTTGCCCCAGCTACAAATACGCGCATGATCTGCTCCTTTCGGGTGTGTCGGTGCAAAGTTCTGCGGACATTGTGGGTTGGATGCTTCCGCGGCGCTCGGCGAAGTAAATTTTGGAAGACTCTCGCGGCCGGAGCGGAGAACGGATGGAATTCGGGCTGGAAGGAAGTCAACTGAGGGTGGGCGGGCCCGGAATGCGGACCGGCAGCACAGTTTGTCGGGGTTCATGTTTCCGGCACAATAAAGAGGGACAAAGCGATGATCGAATCACTGTGTCAACGCTACGGGAAAGTTGCTCTGCTGGGCGTCAGCGTATGCTTCGGCGCCTTGCCGATGGGAATCCTTGCAGCTGCGCAGAGTAGTGCCGGGATTCGTGTGCAGGGGCCTGGGGTGGCTCCGCATATCGAGTTTGCATGTTGTGAGCATGGCGTCGAAGAGATGCAAGCTTTGTTTGCCCAGCCGGGCGTCATCGATCTCGTCAAGCGACTGCACGCCTCCATTGCGATTCCCACCAGCGACTTTTCTCCGCAGCGCGCCGAGGTGGTGCGCTCTCTGAATCGACAAGGGGTTCCTGTGGTTGGTTGGATTCTGCTATCAAAGGAGCAGGGCCGTTACATGACTGCCGATAATGCCTCGCAAGCGGCTTTGCGTGTTGACGCATTTGAGAGATGGAGCCGAGAGTATGGGCTGCAATGGGCTGCCGTTGGGCTGGATATCGAGCCAAATTTTGGCGAGCTTACGCAGCTCCGGAATCATCGCTGGCGTCTGATCGGAACGCTTCTTGGGCGCAGCCTGAGTGGCGGCCGCATTGCGAAAGCCCGCGACGAGTATGCCAGACTTGTCGATGAGATTCGATCCCGCGGGTATGCTGTTCAGACGTATCAAATGCCCTATGTTCCGGCGGAGCGAAGTGTACATTCGTCTCTGCTCGACCGAATGCTTGGGACCGCGGATGTCACGGGGGATCAAAATTACCTGATGTTGTACACGAGTTTTGCTCGGCCGATTGGGGCGGGGATGATCTGGTCGCTCGGTCCGCATGCGCAGGCCATCGCGATCGGCAGTACGGACGGCGATGCTGCTCCGGGAACTGCCGGCGGCCCGCTTGACTGGAATGAGTTCTCGCGCGATCTGATTGTCGCCAGCCACTTTACGAATCAGATTGGTGTTTACGATCTCGAAGGCTGTGTTCGCCGGGGTTTCCTGCCACGTCTCGCGGCCATGAACTGGAGTCAGTCGGTAACGATTCCTGAAGAGGCGGTTCGGCGGGCGAAACTGGTTGGATTGCTTGCTCGCTCTGCGCTTTGGGTTGGGTCGAATCTGGTCTTCTTCATCGCCGCAGGCCTGCTTATCCTTGGGTGGCGCCTGAGGCGACGACACGCTCGAAGCTGAGGAGCGGTTAGGTGGCGGGGAGGATAATCCCGCGGCACTCGCCAAACGAGAGGAGGGGCAGGCCCTCGCGGTGGCAGTGGCCGCGGAGGATGATTTCGTCGCCGTCGGCGAGGAATTCGCGGAGTTCGCCGTTGGGGAGTCGGAGGGGGACGGTGCCGCGCTGGGTGATCTCGAGCAGGCAGCCTTCGGAGCCGGGGGTGGGGCCGGAGACGGTGCCGCTGGCCAGGATGTCGCCGGGCTGGAGGTTGCAGCCGTTGCTGGTGTGGTGCGTGATCATCTGCGCGAAGGACCAGTAGAGGTCGCGGAGGTTGCTGGTGCTGAGGGGCGCGGGCGGGAGGTTGTGCTCGCGCATGTGGGAGGTGGAGAGGAGGACTTCGAGGGTGATGTCGAAGGTGGTGTCGGGGTGGGTTCGGTGAGGTATGGGAGGGGTGCGGGGTCGGGGCGGGGCGCGGGGCTAGCGGGGTGCGGTAGGGGTCGAGGGCTTCGATGGGGACGACCCACGGAGAGAGGCTGGTGGCGAAGCTCTTGCCGAGGAAGGGGCCGAGGGGTTGGTACTCCCAGGACTGGATGTCGCGGGCGGACCAGTCGTTGAGGAGGGAGAGGCCGAAGAGGTGGGCGGGCGCGTCGGCGATGGGGATGCGCGTGCCGAGGGGGTTGCCGGTGCCGATGTAGGCGGCGACTTCGAGCTCGTAGTCGAGCTGGTTGGTGGGTTGGAAGACGGGCGTGGTTGGTCGGGGAGTTTGAGTTGGCCGTGGGGGCGGCGGATGGGCGTGCCGCTGATGACGAGCGAGGAGGCTCGGCCGTGGTAGCCGATGGGGAGCCAGGGGTAGTTGGGGAGCAGTGGGGCGTCGGGGCGGAAGAGCTTGCCGACGTTGGTGGCGTGGTGGAGGGAGGCGTAGAAGTCGGTGTAGTTTTCCGTGGCTGACGGGCTTGTGGAAGATGGCGCGCGACTGAGGGAGCATGAGCGAGGCTACGAGGCGCTGCTGGTCGGTGTTGCGGTCGGAGCGGGGCTCGATGGTCTTGAGGAGGTCGGTGAGGCGCTGGCGGAGGGTGGACCAGGCGGCGGGGCCGCAGCGCATGAGCGCGTTGAGCGTGGGGGCGGTGCAGGCTTGTCTGGAGGTCGGCGGGGAGGGTGGTTAGGAGGTTGTTGGATTGGAGCTGGTGGAGGTCGAGGATGAAGGCGCCGATGCCTACGCCGAGGTGGGGCGTGGCGTCGGGCAGGTAGGTGAAGGCGCAGTATGGGAGCGACTGCAGGGGGAAGCCGCTGTCGGGGTCGTTGGCGGTGCCTACCCAGGTGGTGGTGATGGTCATGGATTTCAGTCTATGGCTTGGCGCCCGTGGGAGAAGAGGCCCAGGGCTAAAGCCCATCGCTTTGAGGTGAGTTGATGTCCGGGCTAAAGTCCGGACCTAATCCGAAGAGCAAAGGCAACGACAAGAGCAACGGCAACGGCAACGGCAACAGCAACAACCAATACGGGGGTCCTTCCCCTTCACTGCGTTCGAGGGTCAGGATGACGACGAAAAACAAGCAACGGCAGATGCAACGGCGAGAGCAAGCGGAAGGGCAAAGGCGCAAGCGGGTTTAGGGCCTGGGCAGGGTGAAGTTGCGTTTTAGGCCTTGCCAGCATTCGTAGTATTCGTGCTGGAGGATTTTGGATTCGAGGGCGTAGCGGGTGGGGCGGACGGCCATGCGGGTTTCGAACATGAAGGCCAGCGTGTCCTTGATGTGGTGGGGCTTGAGGTCGGCGGCGGAGGCGCGGTCGAAGGTTTCGGCGTCGGGGCCGTGGCCGGACATGCAGTTGTGCAGGCTGGCGCCGCCGGGGAGGAAGCCTTCGGCCTTGGCGTCGTACTCGCCGTAGATGAGGCCCATGAACTCGTTCATCATGTTGCGGTGGAACCAGGGCGGGCGGAAGGTGTGCTCGGCTACGAGCCAGCGCGGGGGGAAGATGGCGAAGTCGCAGTTGGCTGTGCCGTGGATGGGCGAGGGCGCGGTGAGGACGGTGAAGATCGAGGGATCGGGGTGGTCGAAGCTGACGGTGTTGATGGTGTTGAAGCGGGCCATGTCGTAGCATGTAGGGCGCGTAGTTGCCGTGCCAGGCGACGACGTCGAGCGGCGAGTGATTGTAGTGCGACGTCCAGAGCTTGCCGAGGAACTTGGAGACGACCTCGAAGTCGCCGTCGACGTCTTCGTAGGCGGCTACGGGAGTAGAGGAAGTCGCGGGGGTTGGCGAGGCCGTTGGCGCCGATGGGGCCGAGGTCGGGAAGGCGGAAGGGCTGGCCGTAGTTCTCGCAGATGTAGCCGCGGGCCTTGTCGTCGAGGAGCTCGACGCGGAACTTGATGCCGCGGGGGATGACGGCGAGATGGCCGGGGGCGACTTCGAGGATGCCGCACTCGGTGACGAGGCGGAGAGTTCCCTGCTGCGGGAGGATGAGGAGCTCGCCGTCGGCGTTGTAGAAGAAGCGGTCGGTCATGGAGGCGTTGGCGGCGTAGAGGTGGATGCCGACGCCGTCGTGGATGGCGGGGTCGCCGTTGCCGCCGAGGGTGATGAGGCCTTCGACGAAGTCGGTGGGCGTGGTTGGGAACGGGAGCGGGTCCCAGCGCATCTGGTTGGGCGGGGTGGGCTCTTCGTCGAAGGGGCCGCTGCGCAGGAGGGTGGCTTCGGGGAAAGGCTGGTAGGGCTCGTGGACGACGGAGGGGCGGATGCGGTACATCCAGGAGCGGCGGTTGAGGCCGCGCGGCGCGGAGAAGGCGGAGCCGCTTACCTGCTCGGTGTAGAGGCCGAGGGGATGCTTCTGCGGGGAGTTCTGGCCGACGGGGAGAGCGCCGGGGTGGGCTTCGGTGGCGAACTCGTTTCCAAAACCTGACTGGTACTTGAGGTGGGAGGGGTGCGACATGCAATAGCTCCTGGATGCTTCGGAATCTGGCACCGGAAGTATCGCATGGACGGACGAGGATTGGCGCTTGGGCGGTCGTGGTGCAGGCGAAGAGCGCTCGGCGACTGTACGGGCGGGGCTGAAATCTTCTACTATCAGCGTTTGGCGCGAGACCGATGTTGAGGATGCGCAGCGATGGTTGAGCCGGGACCCATCTTCGAGCACTTGCACAGTGAGTTTTTCGCTGCGCTCGAGGCTTGTCGGGTTGAGCCTGACCGCAAGGTCGTGCATGCGCTGCGAGCTACGATGCGCAGGTTGGGAGCGCTGCTGACGATCGCGAAACAACGCCGGCGCGGCGATGGAACGTTTGGGCGGAAGGTTGATAAGGCGCTCAAGGCGCTCAAGCCGATCAAAAGCTGCCGCGGGGCCGGTGCGCGACGCGGATGTGCAGCTGCTACTTCTGGAGGATCTGCTGAAGGCAAGAGGAGCTGCGACATCTGTCGCCGAGCGCAATGATATCAGCGAAGAAGCAGACAAACTTCAAGCAAAACTCGAGAAGCGCCGCGAGGATGCTGCTGCGGAGCTGGGAGCGGTCATTGTGAAGCTCGAGGATAAGGAGATTCGGCGGATAAGTCCTTTGCAGTCTGATTTAATCGATGTAAAGTGGACGTCCTTGTTGAAGGATGCGCGGGCGGTGGAGCGGCGTAGCGCGCAGGGGTTTGGATGTCGCTGATCGGGAGAGTTTGCACGCGTATCGAAAGGGCTCGAAGTCTGCTCGTTACCTTGCCGAGATGGAGGCGGGGTCTGCGCCCGCGGCGCAGTTCGCGCAGAGGGTGAAGAAGGTACTGGACGCGATTGGCGCGTGGCATGACTGGATGCTACTTAGCCAGTTGGCGAAGGAGACTTTGGGGAAGTCTTCGGCTCTTGCGAAGGTTTTGAAGGGGGAGAGGGATCGGGCGTTGCGGCGGGCGGTACGAGGGGTGGAAGGACTGCATCGGAAGCGTTAGGGTGTGGCCGGAAAGATGCAGATCTGCGATAGATTTCAATGGTTCGGAGCGGGGGCATCGGTCCTGGGAACGTCATTTAGGAGTGAAGCACCCACATGAGAGCGGCACCTTCGACGAGGAGGCAGGTCTGGATCCAGTTGGGATAGGTGGGGCAGAGACGCTGCGAAGCGAGCTCTGGGGGAAGCAGAGTCGCAACACCCCAGAGACCGTCAAGCCGGTGAAGAGGACCCAGTAGTACCATCCACCCCACCAAACGCAGGGGATGGAGAGTTCAAGTAACAGCGCTCCGAAGAGTCGGATGCCATTGGCTCTACTGATCCAGCGCTCAGTCAGGTTTGGTGCGGCGATATGCCAGATACCAGACAGGATGAGCACGAGAACCACGGTCGAGAGATATATGGTCTTGAACATGTTAGCCAGCGTAAGCGAAATTTTTGATGCTCAGTTGTCCGTTAACACCGTTGCTAATAGCGTGAGCAGGACATCTTGGAATGGTTGCGAGAAGAGTAACGATCACGCAGAAGTGCAAGAATTCAAGCGATTTGGGACTCCAGGAGAAGATCGAGCAAGATTCAGGCAGTATTCAACTTGAGACCAATGGTTACCAAAGAGTGTGACTGGTGGAAGCTTCTGTGTTACCTAGGTTACGCGAAAACTCAGAACTTTGGAACGCAAATTCTGCAAAGTTTTGCAATTATTTTCGCGCACGGGCCCGTTTCGGGAGAACTCCCGAAGAAGGCCGGAGATTACCGAAAATAACCGAATTGAGTTACTGGTAGGGATTACTGGTTGACGCCGCTGGCGAGGAAACCGCCGTCCACCACGAGGATTTCGCCGGTGACGAAGGTGCTGGCGTCGGAGGCGAGGTAGATGGCTGCGCCGACGAGTTCTTCGGTCTTGCCAAAGCGATTCATGGGGGTGCGCATGCGGAGCTCTTTGCCGCGCTCGCTCTCGTCGAGGAGCTTCTGATTGAGGGCGGTGCGGAAGACGCCGGGGGCGATGGCGTTGACGGTTACGCCCTGGGCGCTCCACTCGACGGCGAGAGAACGTGTGAGGGCGCCTACGGCGGCTTTCGAGCACGCGTAGGCGGTGACCTCTTTGAGACTGACGAAGGTATTGAGCGAGGCGATGTTGATGATGCGGCCGTAGCCGCGGTCGAGCATGGGGCGGCCGAAGATCTGGCAGGCGCGGAGGGTGCCGGTGACGTTGGTGTCCATGATGGACTGCCACTCGTCTTCGGGAAAGTCGACGGTGGGGGCGCGCTTGATCTTGCCGGCGCAGTTGATGAGGATGTCGACTTTACCGAAGGCCTCGAGGGTTGCTGCGCAGAGGGTCTCGAGGCTGGCGCGATCGGCGACGTCGGAGGTGTGACGCAGGGTGCGGGCGCCGGTGGCTTCGATGGCGGCGGCAGCCTGATCGACCTGATCTGCGCGGCGGCTGGTGGCGACGACGTCGGCGCCTGCCTCTGCGAGGCCGATGGCCATGGCGAGACCGATGCCCGAGGTGCCTCCGACGACTACCGCGGTCTTCCCTGCCAGATCAAATAACTTCGATGCCATGGTCTCTCCTATTTCTGTTCTCAGGTGCTTCATGATTTCGTCGACCACCACTTCGGGTGGGCGATCGTTGATGATGCGGAGCGCGTCGGCGGGCGGCTCCAGGGTTGCAAACTGGCTGTCGAGAAGATCGGGATTCATGTAGTGATTTTTTCGTTCGGCCAGCCGCTCGGCGATCAGCTGCCTTGGAGCCATCGAGCCAGACGAAGGTGACAGGCATTGGATGGAAGGCCGCGGGCGAGGGTCTTGCGGTAGGACTCCTTGAACGCCGAACAGGCGAGGACGCCGCCCTTGCCGGCTTCGAACCATTGCGAGCAGGAGGGCGTTGAGCGTCTCAAGCCAGGGCTGCGCGGTCCTCATCGGTGAGCGGATGGCCGGCGGCCATCTTCGCTTTGTTGGCAGCGGAATGATAGCTGTCCGCATCCGCGAAGGTGGTGTGCATACGCTCGGCTAGCAGGGTTCCTATGGTTGTTTTTCCTGAACCACTGACACCCATCAGTACAACGATCATGGTTGGCTTTCTATAACGATGGGCCGGGTGTGCCGGACGGTGAGGTTGGCGGCGACGAATTTTTTCTTCTACAGCGGCGCCCTTTAGTATAAGCGTATGAGCTCTTCTTCGACCGGGCCCCTGGCGCGGTACAGCCAACAGACCTTGCTGATCGACGCGGACGACACGCTGTGGGAAAACAATATTTATTTCGAGCGGGCGATTGCTTCGTTCATCACGTACCTGGACCACAAGGTGCACACGGTGGAGCAGGTTCGGGAGCATCTTAACCTGTGTGAGCGCGCGACGATTGCGGAGCACGGCTACGGACTGGCAGAGCTTTCGGCGATCGCTGATCGATTGCTTTGAACAACTCACCGAGGCGCCGATTACGCCGGAGCGGCATGCGAAGATTATTTCGTTTACGGATGCGATTGCGTCGAAGGAGATCGAGCTGCTTCCGGACGTGGAAGAGACGCTGGGTGAGCTTTCGCAGCGCCATCGATTGATCATGGTGACGAAGGGGAATTTAGAGGAGCAGACGGATAAGCTGGAGCGGTCGGGGCTGCGGTCATTTTTCAGCGCCATCGAGGTGCTTGCGGAGAAGAACCCCGCTGCCTATCGCGGGGTGGTTGCAGCGCACGGGTGTGATCCGGTGTCGACGTGGATGATAGGGAATTCGCCGAAGTCGGATATCAATCCGGCGCTGGCGATCGGGCTGAACGCTGTGTTCATTCCGCACGATTTCACGTGGGTTCTGGAGCACGAGACGGTTGATGCACCGGCGGGCGGCGGGCAATTGATGGAGCTCGGTCGGTTCGGGGAACTGGTCAAGCACTTCTAGAGGGCTGGGCTAGGGCTCGTCCTTGTAGATTCCCATCTGGACCTGGCCGCCTTCGACGAGCCGCGCGCGGAACATGCCGGGAGTGTTGAAGCCCCAGGCGATCTGACCGTCGGGAGTCATGGCGATGACGCCGCCGTCGCCTTTCAGCGCAGTGAGCTGGTGATCGATCACCTCGTTGACCGCATCCTGCAGGCGCATGTTCTTGTACTGGACGAGCGCGCAGATGGTGCGTGCCACGGTGAGGCGAATGAAGTACTCGCCGGTGCCGGTGGCGGAGACGCCGCAGGATTGGTTCGAGGCGTAGGTGCCGGCGCCGATGATGGGCGAGTCGCCGATGCGGCCGTAGCGCTTGCCCGTGAGGCCGCCGGTGGTGGTGCCGGCGGCGATGTTGCCCGGCTCGATCACGGACGACGATGCCGGTGGTTCCCCACTTGTGCGCGTCGGGAGTTTCAAGCTGCGCGATGGGCTTGGTGGGCGCTGGTGGCGCGCCTGCGGGGCGCGGCGGAATCGGAAGGCCTTGCTCCTTCAGGTAGCGGACGAGGCCTTGCCAGCGCTGCTCGGTGAAGAAGTAGGAGGGGTCGACCTGCTGGAGGCCGACGCTGGCGGCGAACTGGTCGGCACCGGCGCCGCTGAGCATCACGAACTGAGACTTCTCCATGACGGCTTTGGCGAGGGAGATGGGATTCTTGGTCCGCGTGACGCCGGCGACGGCTCCGGCTTTCATGGTCTTGCCGTCCATGATGGCGGCGTCGAGCTCGTTCTTGCCGTCGGCGGTGAAGACGGCGCCTTTGCCGGCGTTGAAGAGCGGATCGTCCTCGAGCACGTTGAGGCCGGCTTCGACGGCGTCCACTGCTGAGCCGTTTGCGTCGAGCACCTTCGCAGCAGCTTGGATGGCGCGGTCGAGGCCGGCACGATAGGCGGCATCGCGCTCGGGCGTCATGGAGGAGCGCTCGATGACGCCGGCGCCGCCATGCATCACGATGGCCCACTTGCCGGCGGGTGCCTGGGTGACGAGTGGGGCTGGTTGCTGCGCGGCGGCGAAGGGCACAGCGCAGAGACAGAGTGTCAGCAAGATCTGGTTCCGCGATATCTGGTTCCGCATGATGATTCCTCGTGCGAACGAGTCTAGCGCAACTTGGGCGTTGAATTAGCGGTGGCGGGCAGTCTTCGGCAGATTTCGCACGTCTAAGGCAGAGAACAGGCAGGATGCGGCACACGTAAGTGTATTTGCGATATAAGGCTAATGGAGGCTGGATGTCAGAGTACGAAAGCGATCTGTCCCAACTCGTGTACGAATTGAATCGATCGCTGCCGGCTGCCAAGAGCGACGCGAGCGACAAGGCGCGGGCTTCGGCGTCGAAAAGAAGAGCGCGCTCGATCCTCTGCTGGCGCAGGCCGCGGAGCGAAATGCCTCGGACATCCTCCTGGTGGTTGGATCGGGAATGACACTTCGTGTGAATGGCGTGCTGACGCCGGCCACGGGCAAGGCGCTGACTGCCGAAGACCTTCGCGGGCTGCTGTTGCCGCTGCTGACGAGTGAACAGACGAAGGAGCTCGAGAGCGCGGCGGGTGCTGGACTTCTGCTTTGTGCGCGCGGGCACTGGGTCGATTTCGGGCGAATATTCATTACCAGCGCGGCACGCTTGCGGCGAGCATTCGGCTGCTGCCCGCCCAGATGCCGACGCTGGAGTCGCTGCACCTGCCGGCGATCCTGGGACAGTTGATCGAGCGGCGGCAGGGTTTGATCCTGCTAACCGGGCCGACCGGATGCGGGAAGACGTCGACCATGGCGGCGCTGATTCACCTGATCAATGCCACGCAGGCGCGAGCACATTATTACGATTGAGGACCCGGTGGAGTACCAGCACCCGAACCGCAATTCCATTGTGGAGCAGATCGAGGTCGGGCATGACACGCCGGGATTTTCGCAGGCGGTGCGCGCCGTGCTGCGCCAGAATCCGGATGTGATTCTGATTGGCGAGATGCGCGACACGGAGACGATGGCTGCGGCGCTGACGGCGGCTGAGACCGGGCACCTGGTGCTCTCTTCCCTGCATACCAACGACGCTGCGCAGACGATGTCGCGACTGCTGGACAGCTTTCCGGCGAGCAATCAGGCCCAGATTCGGCAGCAGCTGTCGCTTGGCGCTGCTGGCCGTGATTGCGCAGCAGCTGGTGCCGTCGATTGACCAGGCGGGGCGGTATCCTGCGCTGGAGATCATGGTGGCTACGACGGCGATACGGAACCTTGTGCGGACCGCACAGGACCACCAGATACGGTCGCAGATCTCGACAGGAAGCGCTGACGGCATGATCACGATGGACCAGTCGCTGGCGGAGCTGGTTCGGCTACGCAGGCATCTCGCGGGAGACGGCGCTGGCACATTGCTATCATCCTGATGAATTGCGATCGCTGCTGAATCGGACGGCTTGAGGCGGGACTTCGGCCGCGCGGCGCGGAATGATATACTCAACTTCGGAATGCAAGCGTCGCTCCTGGCACGCGTTTTGCGTGTGTCAGGCTCCATGCGGAGGTGGCGAAATTGGCAGACGCACTAGCTTGAGGTGCTAGCGCCGCAAGGCATAGGGGTTCAAGTCCCCTCCTCCGCACCAAATTCTGGAATAGAAAGAGGTCGACCGAAACGGTCGGCCTTTTTTGCTGTCCTCTTCATTGCTGGAGCTGCCTTGGACGCAGCAACGGCGCGTCATCGACGCGCCGTTGCTCTTGAAACTCCAGATGGTTTTACGCGAACGAAGACACCGCCGAAGCCTCGTCATCCTTGACGTCAAACACCGTCACCAGCTTGGTGATCACGAGCAGATCGCGGACCTTGCTGGTCAGGTTCAGCAGCTTCAGTTCGCCGCCGGCGTTCTTCACGGCCGTGTACGCGCTCACCAGTTCACCCAGCCCCGAGCTGTCGATGTAATTTACCTCGGCCAGGTTCAGCACAATCTTCTTCTTGCCCTCGGCCAGCAGCTTGCGCACCTCCTCACGCAGCGTCATGCCGCCCTCGCCCAGGGTGATCTTCCCACTCAAATCCACAATGGTTACGCCGCCCACTTCCCGGGTCGTCAAATTCATGCTCATGCTGAAAGCTCCTTCTTCGCTCGGTGTTTGATCATTTCGATCTCCGTGCCGGGGTTCAACTGGTGAAAGTGTACCTCATCCATGATGGCCTTCATGAGGAATATCCCGCGCCCCGAACTGCGCAGAATATTCTCCGGCGCCAACGGATCGGGCACGCTGTCCGGATCAAGCCCCGGCCCCTCGTCTGCAATCTTAAACTTCAGCGCCTCGTCGCTCAGCTCGATAGCTCCAACGCACCTGCTTGGCCGGATCCTTCTTGTTGCCATGCAGGATCGCGTTGATCACGGCCTCGCGCACCACCATCGCAATCTGGCTGGAGGTGTCTTCGTCGAAGCCCGCCTCGCGCGCGAGCCCCTCGGCCTTGGCCTCCACAGGATCCACGCTCGAGAGCTCAGACTCCAGCGTCATGCTGCCACGATTTGTCGTCGAATCGGTCAAGGCCGCCCATCCTCCAGTGGAGTGTACCTTGTCCGATTCCAACTACAAAACAAGGCGAGGCGAATATTTGTCTCTTTCTGCCCTATGACTACTGGCCGGAAGGTCGCACCATGAGCTAGGATCACTGACATGCCGGACAACATTGCCATGGACGACCGGGATGAAGCGCTCTTTGCGCAGCAGCAGGTTGCGCGGCTGCAGGCGCTGCTGGAGGCTAGCCGGCTTATCCATTCGACGATCGTTCTCGACGAGGTGTTGAACACGGTGCTTAAGATCGTCGTCCGCGAGCTGGAGTTGGAGGGAGCGTTCTTCAGGCACTTCCTCAACAGCTATGG
Organism: uncultured Acidobacteriaceae bacterium; assembly: GCA_963821165.1. Lineage (GTDB taxonomy): Bacteria > Acidobacteriota > Terriglobia > Terriglobales > Acidobacteriaceae > Granulicella. Next base: position 2,785,514 of record CAWGCQ010000003.1, on the reverse strand, counting down.
CGATGTCCCTCAAACGTTCTCCGTGCCCGACAGTGATGCGGTTGGCCACCCGCTGGTAGAGCGTACCGGCGACGAAACGATGTGGACGCGTTTTCCGCTGCACGATAAGGCCGGCGCAACTTTCACCGAACTGATTGTCATTCGCCCAGAAGGACGCACGCTGACGCTGGATGAGCTCGACTTCATCGAGAGCCTGGCGATCCAGGCTTCTGTGGCGATCGAGAACGCGCGTTTCCACGAGCGGACGGTGCAATGGCAGCGGGTGGAGAGCGACCTGGCCTCGGCGCGCCAGGTGCAGCGCAGCTTGCTGCCGCAGGAGATGCCGAACATTCCGGGCTATTGCATGGCGATCAAGTCGGTGACGTGCTACGAGGTGGGCGGCGACTACCTGGACATCGTGCCCATGGCCAATGGCAAGACGACGATTGTGGTGGCCGATGTGGCCGGCAAGGGGTTGGCTTCGGCGCTGGTTGGCACGAGTTTTCGTTCCGCGTTTCGCGCCATGGTGAACTCGGGGATTCCTCTGCTCGAGATTGCGACGCGCATGAATCTCCTGCACTTCAACGAGGGGGAGCAGTCGAGGCGGCGTTATGTCACGGCGTTCTTTCTGCAGCTGGATCCTGCGACGGACAGCATGGACATCGTGAATGCCGGACACAATCCTGCTTTCCTGATGTCGTTGGGTGAAGCCGGAAGCGAGCCCGTGCTGATCAAGAAGATTGGAGCGTCGGGAACGCCGGTGGGCCTGTTGCCTTTCAGCACCTACGAAGTCGAGACGTTCTCCTTACCCGTCGGGGCGAGACTGCTGCTATACACCGATGGAATGACGGAGGTCTTTCGCAGCGACGTGAAGGGTGGGAGCGACGACGAGTTTGGCGAGGATCGGCTGCTGCAGACGTTTCTGGAGTGCCCGGCGTGCAGTCCGGAACAAATTCTCGAGACGGTCTGGGCGACGGTCGACGAATTTGGGAACCAGGAGCAGTCCGACGATATGACCGCGATGGTGTTGATGAGAGAAGCTGTGAGCGAGGATGCCCTTGAGCGATAAACCGAACCGCCGCAAAGGCGACAAATTTCCAAGCAGTATCGAGCTGCGTCTACCGTCGCGCCTGGGCTACGAAAAGGTAGCGATGAACACCGCGGCCAGCGTGGCGCGACTGATGGGCTTCAGCGAAGAGCGCGTCGACGACCTCAAGACTGCCGTGGCCGAGGCCTGCATCAATGCCATGGAGCACGGCAACAAGCTGGACGAATCGCTCATCGTTGGCGTGGTTCTGTCGATGGACGCCAACTCGCTCGAGGTCAAGGTCACCGACAACGGCGAAGGCCCGCAGGGCAAGACCCACGCTCCCGACATCGACAAGAAGATGCATGGGCGAGGAAGACGCGCGCGGCATGGGCATGTTCCTCATCCAGGCCCTGGTCGACGAAGCCGAGTGGGTCAGTTCTCCGCCCGAGGGCAGCTACGCCCGCATGGTCATTCACCTGCAGCAACCCGCAGGTCTAGCCGCATACCCTACAATGATCTGGATATCGGAGAGAGCATGCCGGAACTAGTGACCCGCGTTACCGTCGAAGAAGTCGCCAGCGCACCAGCGGCGATCCCATCACCGTGATGCGTTTCTCGGGCGACATCACCAGCGCCTCGCAGCCGGCCGTCATGGGCACCTACGAGGGCCTGCCCGACAGCGTCAAGCGCATCCTGCTGGATTTTTCCAAGGTCGAATATCTGAACTCCAGCGGCATCGCGCTGGTGATCCAGATGATGATCGCCGCCAGCAAAAAGGGACAGAAGATCAACTCCTTTGGCCTCAGCCCCCACTTCAAAAAGGTCTTCACCATGGTCGGCATCACCAAGTACACCACCCTGCATGAAGATGAAGCCTCCGCCTGCGCCGCTTTCAGCTAGGGATGCGGGTTCGATCTCCTCGGAACCCAGGGTCTTTCGCAGGGATCCCGGCTTGAGAGCGGATTGTTGCCGGTGATACACTCAAGGTTGGACTCAGGTGTATGCGCCGCAACGCGCAGGGTTTGTTTTCGCCACGATCCGACTACTTCGCCGCGTTTGCGGCCATAAGGTTAATGCTTCGACCATGTTTATTCTTTTAGTGATCCTGCACGTTATCGTTTGTCTGTTTCTTGTCGGCGTCGTCCTCATTCAGCAGGGAAAGTCGGCGGACCTCGCTGGCGCGTTTGGTGGACAGGGTTCGCAGACGGCATTTGGACCCCGCGGCGCGGCGAATTTGCTTACGCGCCTCACCACGTGGTCGGCGATCGTCTTCATGCTGACCTCTATTGCACTGACGGTTGTGATGTCACGCTCGAGCAACAACAGCTCTGTGTTCTCGAATGTGCCCGGCCAGTCGACACCTGCGAAGAAGTAAACCTGAGCGTTTTTCGTCTCCGAAGCGCAGGCTTTCCGCCTGCGCTTTCGCACGTTCGGACCAATTGTCCACAAGGGAGCTTCGATGATTCGCGAAACGTTGGCCGTGGGTCTGCTCGGATGCAACTGCTCGATTCTTGGCGACGAGGGATCGCGCGAAGCGATCGTCGTGGATCCCGGGTACGACATTCCGCGCATTCTTGCATTGCTCGCGAAACACAAGCTGACCGTGAAGAAGATCCTGATTACGCATGCGCATATTGACCATATTGCAAGTGCGCTGCAACTCAAGGAGATCACCGGTGCTCCGATCCTGTACAGCCAGGCAGATCTTCCGCTGGTGGCTATGATGGACACGCAGGCCGGGATGTTCGGGCTGCCGGTGCCGAAGGTTCTTCCGCCGGATCATTCGCCGGCGGATGGCGAGGCTTTCGGGGTTGGCGAGATCAACGGGACTGTGTTGTACACGCCCGGACACTCGGAGGGCAGCTTGTGTCTTTATGTGCCGGGCGAGCACCTGCTACTGGCTGGCGACACGTTGTTTGCCGGTGGAGTGGGGCGGACGGATTTTCCTGGGGGCAATACCGGCAAGCTGCTGGCGAGTATTCATGATCGGCTGTTGACGCTTCCGGATGAGACGGTTGTGGTTCCCGGACATGGCCCGATGACGACGATCGGGACGGAACGGCAGACGAATCCGTTTCTGACGTGACAGTGTGCGCGAGGCTCGTTATTCGGTGGGGAGAAGCTTGAGACCTGCTGCCCAGATATCGGGTGGCGTTAGAAGGCTGATGACTGCTCTGGCATCGCCGAGACCGTAGAAATCACCGGGTTGGACCAGGACTCCGCGATCAAGCGCGGCTGCGACGAATTCCCTGCCGCCGATGGTGCGGGGAACGCGAAGGACTGCCGTCCAGCCGCCCTGCAATGCGAGCCTTTGGATGGAAGTTCCCTGGAGGCAGCTGTCGAGCAGCGCCAGATTGCTGCGTATGCGCCCGCGGATCTGATATTGGATTGCATGACGCATGCGCAGCCACGCGGGAAGAGACTGCTGCACTGGAGTATTCATGGAGAGGAAGGTGTCGGCGATGATTTCGATTCGCTGCATTGCTTCGTGCACTAGCGCGGAGGGACCGCAGGCTGCGATCCAGGAGGCCTTCATCTGCGGCAGGCCGCAGACTTTGCTGATGCCGCTGAGGACGAAGGTGAGGCAGGGAGACTCGCCGGCGGCGAAGCTGGGTTGAGGCGTTCCGATGGCGTAGTCGAGAAAGACCTCGTCGACGATCAGGGCTAGAGTTGTGGGCGGCTGCAGAAGGTTTCGAGTGCGGCGCGCTCCTGCTGCGAGGCGAAGTTTCCGGTTGGGTTGTTGGGATGGACGACGATGATGGCTCGCGTGCGGGCGGCGATGGAGGCTTCGAGGGCGTGGAGATCGATGGACCAGCCTTGACCTGAGGTGAGGTCGGCGTTGGGATCGTAGAGCAGCGGATACTGGCGCAGCTGAACGTCATCGAGGCGCGCGATGTAGTCGAAGAGCGGATAGCTGGGGCTGGCAACGAGGACCTCATCGCCTGGGTTGCAGAGCAGACGGAAGAGAAAGCTGTAGGCTTCGCTGGTGCTAGTGGTGAGGCAGATGCGGTCGGGCGAAATGCTGGCTCCGACGTCGCTGTAGTAGCGCGCGACTGCTTCGCGAGCGGTGATCATGCCGAGCGGATCGGGCTCGTAGTGGAGGACGTTGGGATTGAGCAGCGGGTCGAGAAGCGCGGCAGCGTTGTAAGTGAATCCGCAATGCGTGGGGTTCGAGAGGGTGAGGTCGAAGAGCTCCTGGCCTGCCGCGCGGCGCTGGCGGATTGCGGCTGTCAGCTCGTTCTCGGCAAGATTCCAGTGGGTGCGCTCGGAGAAGTTCATCGGACCTGTTCAAAGTCTCTCATGTCGCTTGGATCAGACGGCTCGACCATAGAATGGGAGCATGGCAGATGAGACGAAGATCAAGATCAGTGCGGTGTTGTTTGACTATGGGATGGTGCTGAGTAGCGTCCCGGAAGAGTTGCATTGGCGGCAACTGGAGAAGGTGCTTCGATGCTGATCAGAGTGGCTTTCAGGCTGCGTATTGGAAGTATCGCGACGCTTATGATCGTGGTGCGCTGAGCGCGCAGACGTATTGGGAGAGTGTCGCTCGCGATCTTGAAAAGACCATTGATGCGAGTACGCTTCGCGGGTTGATTGATGCGGACACCATCGTTTGGACGCAACCGAATGTAGAGATGATGGAGTGGGCCGCGCGATTGAATCGGGCTGGAATCAAGACTGGAATTCTTTCGAACATTGGCGATGCGATGGAGGTTGGAGTGTTGGGACGCTTCCCTGCTCTCGGCGAGTTTGCGCATCATACGTTTTCGCATCGGCTCGGAATTGCGAAGCCGGACGCGGCGATTTATCGGCATGCGGTGGAGGGGTTGGGGGTGCCGGCTGGGGAGATTTTGTTTGTCGATGATCGCGAGGAAAACATCCTGGCCGCACGCGCTGCCGGGATGGTGGCGGTGCAGTACTGCGGGGCACGCGGCGTTCGTGGAGGAGATGCGGCGGTTGGGACTGGGGTGGTTACTCGACGCTGTAGGGGCTGGAGGTCGATCGGGACGCGCTCCACGATCTCGATGCCGAAGCCCTGCAGCGCGGGAACGTGCTTGGGGTGGTTGGTGAGCAGGCGGATCTTGCGGATGCCGAGGTCGGAGATGATCTGGCCGCCGAGGCCTACCTGGCGGAGGATGCGCTGGTCGGGAGCGCCGAGCGGCTCCGGTTCGGTGCCGCGGGCGGTGCGGTGGATGCAGAGGCGAGCGGGGTGCGCGGAGCGGTCGATGGTGAAGCCGCGCTGGGTGTGGTGCAGGTAGATGAGGGCTCCGACGCCGGCGTGGGCGATCTCGCGGAGGCTGGCGTCGACGGTGGCGCGGCAGTCGCAGGCGGTGGAGCCGAAGACGTTGCCGGCGAGGCAGTGGGTGTGGACGCGGACGAGGACGGGCGTGTCGGAGCGCGCGGCCTGGGCGAGGTCGCCGAAGGTGAGGGCTACGTGGGACTCTTCGCCGGCGCCGAGGTCGCTGACGGTCTGGATGTCGCTCTCGTAGGAGAGCATGCGGAACTCGCCGTATTCGGTGGGCAGGACGCCTTCGGCTACGCGGTGGATGTAGCGCTCGTTGGCCATGCGGTAGCGGATGAGATCGGCTACGGTGACCATCTTGAGGTTGTGGAGTCTTGCAGAACTCGATGAGGTCGGGAACGCGGGCCATGGTGCCGTCTTCGTTCATGATCTCGCAGATGACGCCGGCGGGGATGAGGCCGGCCATGCGGGCGAGGTCGACGGAGGCTTCGGTCTGGCCGGCGCGGACGAGGACTCCGCCCTTGCGGGCGCGGAGGGGGAAGACGTGGCCGGGACGGGCGAGGTCGTGGGGCGATGGAGTTGGGGCTGATGGCGACCTGGATGGTGTGGGCGCGGTCGGCTGCCGAGATGCCGGTGGTGACGCCTTCGCGGGCTTCGATGGTCTCGGTGAAGGCGGTGCCGAAGCGGGAGGTGTTGTCCTGGGTCATGGGACCGAGGCGCATGTAGTCGGCGCGCTCTTCGGTGAGGGTGAGGCAGATGAGGCCGCGGCCGAAGCGGGCCATGAAGTTGATGGCTTCGGGGGTGCAGAACTCGGCGGCGATGGTGAGGTCGCCTTCGTTCTCGCGGTCCTCGTCGTCGATGAGGACGATCATGCGACCGGCCTTGAGCTCGTCGAGGGCTTCGGGGATGTCGATGAATCCAGCGGCGCGGTCGGTCATTTTGGAGGATCTGATGGCCTAGGCCCCTGCCACCTCCTGCATTTTCTCAAGCTGCATTCAAAGCGAGGAGGGGTTCAAGTGGTTAGTAGCCTGCATTGAAAGATTTAGAGGGTGGACTCGATCTCGAAGCCCCAGGCCTCGAGGAGAGCTTCGGGGATGTACTTGGAGTTCTTGTTGCGGCGGGCCCACTCGCGGAGGCGGGTGGAGCGGATGTACTGGTCGGGGGTGAGCTTGTACTCCTTCACGACCTGCTCGAAAGAGGTGATGGTGGGGACGACGGGGCCGATGGGCTCCGGCTTGCCCCAGTTGGGATTGCCGCGGCGTTTTGCCATGGATTCGTTTTCCTCGCTATTCAGGCGGCTGTTTGCCGCAACACTTCATTTTATCACTTTTGGGCGTGGGCGATCGCGATGGGACGTGAGTTCCTGATGGGACAGGTAAGCCGGGCAACTGCTTCTTTTCGCAACACCGCGTGTTCTTCACGCTCTAGAGCCGATAGATGGATTCAGAAGGGGTTACACCCTTTCCGCCGATCGAGCGAGGCTGTGCTGAAGTCGGCTGACACCCGAAGGAGAACCCGTTCCGAGGACGACCACCCTCGGGCTGGCGATAGACATCGACCAGAAGGACGTGTGATGAAGAAATTAGCAGCAGACCGCAAGTTGATGGCATGCATGGCGGCGATCCTGTTGATGATGGCGATGGTGGGCGTGGCGTCCTACTCTGTCCTCTCGCGGGTCAACAGGACGTTCGAGATTGCGGTGAACTCTACCGCCCGGAAGCTGTGGCTGGCGGGCGACATCAATATGGCTGCGGGCGATATGCTGGCGGCCCAGCGGGGAATCCTGCTGTACTCGGATGCGCAAGAGGTTGCTTCCAACGTGAAGCTGTTTGACAGTCCGATCCGTGCAGGTGGATCGAGATGCTGCGGAATTGAGGTCGCTTTCGGTCGATGGCGAGGAACTGAAGATCATTGGCATTGTGGAAGACAGCAATGAGTCGTACCGGAAGACCGTCCATCACGTGATCCGACTCGACGCAATGAATTCCCAGGATTTGAACAAGGTGGCGAACGCGTACAAGAGCATCGACGAGATCACCGACCAGCTCGAAGTTCTGGAATCGAATCATCTGAGAGAAGCTCTCAACAGTACCCAGAGGCGGCTGCGCTACGGCCGCATCGTGTGGACGTGTGTGTGGGGCGATTGCGTTGCTTGTGGTGATCTTCGCGCTGCATCGGTTCACGCACATGGGGAAGACGCTGCGGGCGTCGGCGGAGCAGGCGAAGGCTTCGCGACTCGCGCCTCGACCTTTCTCCGGTCGATCTCGGACAGCTATGCCCTGTGCAGTCTGCATCTTTGACCTGGAGGGAAATCTCAAGCGATGGAATAACAACTTCCTTGGCTACACCTTTGAGGAGATGCTCAAGACCGGAGTGCTGGCAGCCGTCGAGCCGGAGAGTCTGGAGGCGGTGAAACGGGCACTGGCAAGAACACTGGAAGACGGGCTACGCCGAAACCGAGGCCTACGTGAGGACCAAGGACGGGCAGAAGGGTTCCACCTACCTAACGCCATCGCCGATTTGTGTACGAGGGAGAGCCGTGCATCCTGGGAGTGGGAGTCGATATCAGCAAGCAGAAGAAGGCTGAGCAATACGGCCGGCTGCAGCGCGCAGCTTTGGAGTCTACGTCGGAAGGCATCGTGATCACCGACGCGGCGGGAAGGATTGAATGGGCGAATCCCGCATTTACCACGCTTACCGGCTACGAGTTGGAAGAGGTGCTGGGAGCTGAATCCGCGCATTCTGAAGTCCGGAATGATGGATCGCGCTTTTTACCGGACGCTTTGGAGCACCATCCTGGACGGAGAGAAGTGGTCCGGCGAGTTGTGGAATCTCAAAAAAGATGGCGCCGTGTACTGCGAAGAGATGCACATTGCGCCGGTGCGGGCGGTGGGTGAGACCATCAGCAACTTTGTTGCGGTGAAGCACGACATCACGGAACGCAAGCAAGCTGAGGAAGAGGCGAAGCGCGCCAAGGAAGGTCTGGTGTTGCTGAACAAGGAGCTGCAGGAGGCGAATGAACATATCCTCAAGATGTCCCAGACGGATGCGGTGACGGGACTGGCGAATCGCCGGACGATAGACGAGCGGATGCGTCACGAGATGGCGCGTGCAGAACGGCTGGGATGTGGATTCAGCGTAATCCTGGGCGACCTGGATCACTTCAAATCGATCAACGACGAGTTTGGCCACCTGGTGGGAGACCAGGTGCTGGTGGCGGCTGCCGGGGTGCTTGCGGACCAGGCTCGACCGTATGATCTGCCGGCGCGATTCGGAGGCGAGGAGTTCATGGTGTTGCTGCCAGAGAGCACGCTGGCGGATGCGATGACGATCGCTCAACGCATACGGACTGCTATCTTGCGGATTGCTGTGCCAGAAGTGACACGGCAGATCACGATGAGCCTGGGCATCTCTACCTGGGGGCAGGGAGACACGCTGGGCGAGTTAGTTGGCCGCGCAGATGCGGCACTTTACCAGGCCAAGAGGCGGGGCCGGAATCGAGTGGTGGCCGAGACGAGCGACCTGCCGTCGACGATTTCGGGCCATGTGCTGGGTGGGGAGGCGCGGGAGGTGCTGGTCAAGAGTGCCTGAGCGACGGCCTAGCGGGTGTAGCCGAAGACACCGCAAAGGTTGGAGTTGTTGGAGAGCGCGTCGGTGGTGAGGACGGGCATTTGGGAGGTAGAGAAGAAGGCGAGCTGGAGGGTGCGGCCGGTGGCGTAGGTGGCTAGCCACTGGGTGTCCTCGTCGCCGCAGAGAGTGCTCTTGTGGAGCATCTTTTTATCCGAGGGGATGCTGAGGCGGTAGAGATTGCCGCTGCCAGGGGCGTTGGCATCGGCACCGAAGGCCGCGCTGATTTCGGCCGGGGTGAGGGCGCGGATCTGTGCGATCCAGAAGGCGGAGAAGTTGATGGAGATCTTCTCGCCGGTGAGCGCGACGTCGCCGGTGATGTGTTTGGCGGTGGTGCTGGCAGCGCGCCAGTAGCCGGTTTCCTGCGCAACAGCGGGTAGAGAACAGCAGAGAGAGCAGACGAACAGGACGCACAACAGCTTGAAATACTTCATGGTTTAAGCATGACACTCGCTGAGCTGTTTGAGCAACCGGTTGCGTGCGCTGCGGCAAAGCCCATGAGATTGCTTGGCTTAGTGATTGGGGTTGGCGATCGATGTCGGAAGTTGCGGGAGGGGTGGTAGAGTTTCTGCACTATGAAGAGGCGCTGCCGGTTGAATCTTTGTGGGGCGTTGGCGATCGGGGCGGTGGTCGTGTCGATGCGGGCGCAGACGCCAGCTACGCCGGGTGCGGGGCAGGATGAGGCGCCCACGGTGCTGCAGCTGACGGTACGGCGCGTGTTGCTCGATGTGGTGGTGACGGACGCCAAGGGGGTGCCGGTTCCGGGTTTGACCGAGGGGGACTTCAAGGTTACGGAAGATGGGACGCGGCAGAAGATTGTCGCATTTGATGCGGTGGGGTTTTCAGACGGCATGGACTATGAGCCAGCGAAGCTGCCGCAGCAGCCTGCGGGGACGTATATCAATCTGCCTGCGAGGCCGGAGAAGGGACCGCTGTACGTGCTGCTCTATGACCTGGTGAATATGGACAGCGCGGACCAGATGAATACGCCGATGGATCATACTCAGCAGCTGTTCGCGCGCAAACAGTTGGTCAAATTTATCGAGAGCAAGCCGGAGGGGACGCGGTTCGCAATCTTTGTGCGCTCAGATGGGCTGCATTTGGTGCAGGGGTTCACTGCGGATAAGGCGCTGCTGTACCGCGCAGTCGATCCGCACAATCCGAAGTCGCATATTCCGGTGGTGTTTCTCAATGGAGCGAACTTTGGGCGAGGGGACAGGATCTCTGCGCTGGATACGCTGCACTCGATTGCCACGTACCTGGATGGGCTGAATGGGCGCAAAAATCTGATCTGGTTTGCATCGCAGTTTCCGTTGTCGCTGTTTGCGGCGGATACGGATGGCGTGAACTTCCAGGAGGAGACCAAGGAGACGCTTGACCTGCTGGCGCACGATCAGATTGCGCTGTATCCGGTGGATGGCCGCGGCGTGCCGTACCAGGACTCGCATGCGCAGATCGGGAATAGTCCGCATAGCGACACGGTGACGTCTCCACAGGAGGCGGCGACGGGAGGACCGACGGGTTCGGGGACGATCGGTAACTCGCCTACGACGATGAGCTCGTTTGTGCAGGGGAGCTCTGTCGTGAATGACAGCTTCAATACGATGGACGGGATTGCGCGGGAGACGGGAGGGCAGGCCTTCTACGGCTTTAACGATGTGGCAGAGGAGCTGGTGAAGGCGACCGAAGGCGGGGAGATGTATTACACGCTTGCTTATGCGCCGACGAATTCAGATTACGACGGCAAGGTAAGGAATATCCATGTGGCGCTGGCGAAGAAGGGCTACGCACTGTCGTATCGGCGGTCGTATTACGGGACGGAGACGCAGCAGGCGGTGGTGACGCCGACGCTGGAGTCGTATGCAGGGGTGGGGACGGCAGAAGGGACGAATGCGGAGACGTCGCGGAAGGATTCTGCGGCTGTCCATCTGGTGAAGGATTCATCGGCTGTCAGCGTTGTAAAGGATTCCCTGGCTGTCAGTGTTGTAAAGGATTCCCTATCTGCTTATATGCAGTATGGCGCGCCGGAGGAGCATGAGCTGGTGTTCGTGGTGAAGGCGGAGGCGGTGGGAGTTCCGGCAGAAGGCACGCCTGCGCAGATGGCCGAGCTGGCAACCGAGCCGGCGTACTTCAAGTCGCGAAAGAGGTCGGCGCCGGTGGTGCCGTTGAGGCCGATTCCGTTGCAGAAGGATTTGTTCAGCTTCAACATTCCTACGCGGCAGTTCGAGGGCGAGCGCGCGCTGGACCTGGAGCTTGCGGCGGCGGCGTATGACGCGGACGGACGGCTGATGAACGCGTTTGTGAGGATCGCGAAGAAGAATCTGGACGAGACTCAAGGTGAGCCCGATGCGGTGCCGTTCTTCCGCGTGGAGCAGGAGCTGGAGGTGCCGGTGGGGGCGACCTCGCTGCGAGTGGCCGTACGCGATGCGACGAACGATCGCACCGGCGCTATGGAGATTACACTTCCACTGCCGCAGGAGCAGGCTGCGCGGTGAGGCGCTGGTTCCCTGCTACTGGTTGGGTGGCGGGGGCGGCGTGTTGGTGATGGGCTTGGGTGCGGCTTCGGGCTTGGGAGCGGTGAGGCCGGGGATGGACGGCGCCTGTTCTGATCGTTCCGGAGGCGGCGTCGGTGATGTTGATGTTGTAGCGGTCGAGGGTGGTGGCGAGGAGTTGGAGGAGCGCGGCGCGATCCTTGGCGTAGGCTGCGGTGGCGGAGATGAGGGAGTTCTCAGCGATGGCGAGGTTTCTTCCCTGCTGCAGGACGTTGGCGCTGGTGGAGGCGCCGAGCTTGTACTTCTTCTGCTCGGCGATGAGGCTCTGCTGCGGCGTAGTCATGCTGAGCCTGCGCGGCGGATACCTGGGCGCGGTCGTTGGTGAGGGCGTAGCGGCCGTTGATGATCTGGATGCGAATCTGGGTGTAGAGCTGCTGCAGACGCATCTGGGACTGGCGAAGCTCCATCTGGGAGCGGGCCTGGTCGGCCTGGGCGATGCGGTTGCGCAGAGGGATGGTGAGGTTGACGCCGACGCCCTTGTTGGGCGAGGTGCTGTTGAAGAGATTGCCGAAGGCGGTGCCGTAGCTGATGGAGGGGAAGCTAGCCGGGAGGGTAGGGTTCTCCGGTATTGAAGTCGAGGGCGCCGGGGTTCTGCGCGCCGCCGAGGCCGGTGGCTCCGTAGAAGGCGTAGGCGTCGACGGTCGGGAAGCAGGCCATTCTTCTCGGCCTTGATGGTGATCTGGTTGTTCTTCATGTTGAGAACAGCCTGCTCGATCTGCGGGTTGTTGGCGTAGGCTTCGCTGATCAGGCTCTTCGATGGGCTCGTCCTCTTCGGGGAGGCGATCGAGGGCGACGCGGTCGGTGGGGATGACGGGCGCGGCGGAGAGCTGGGGATCGTTGAGGTTGCGCGCGATCGCCTGCTTCATGATGAGCTGCTGATACTCGAGGTTGGTCTGCGAGGCGATGAGCGCCTGCTTGTCGGCGGCGACGGAGGCGTCGGAGTTGACGACGTCGAGTGGAGCGAGGGTGCCGATCTGGAGCTGCTTGCGGTTGTCCTCGGTGAGCTGGGTGGACTGGGCGAGGGCGCGCTCCTTGGCCTGCTCGTCTTCATAGGCGCTGACCAGGCCCCAGTAGATGTTCTCGACCTGGTTGACGGTGTAGAGAAGCTGCTGGCGGAAGGCGGAGTCGGTGATGCGGCGATTGTTCTTGGCCTGCAGGATGAAGCGGTCCTGGATGCCGGTGCCGAAGCCCTGGAGAAGATGCTGGGTGACGGTGGCGGTGAAGCCGGTGGTGAGCGCGGGGCTGTAGGTCGATGAAGGGGTTGTTGGTGGTGACGCGACTGTTATTGAAGCCGACGGTTGAACAGGGTTCCGGTTCCGAAGCCCTGCGGGTAGGTGAAGTTGTAGGTGCTGGTGTCGGTGTAGATCGAGGAGAGACCGCCGCTGAAGAGCAGGTTGGACTGCTGCTGGGTCTGGGTCTGGTACTCGAGCGCGCCGGTGAGGACGGGGTCCATGTTGTAAGGGACGGGGCCGCTGCCGTTGGTGCTGAGGACGAGGCCGTAGGCGCCGGTGCCGGTGCCGCCGGTGCCGCTGGAGGTTCCGCCGGGGCCGCCGCCGCCGGTGACGGTGGTGCCGGAGCCGCCGAGGGTGTTGGTGACGAGTCCGGTGGAGACGCCGCGCAGGCTGGAGCCGGCTTTGGCGCGGAGGAGGTCGGTGTCGGCGATGTCGAGGTTGATGCGGGCGATGGCGATGTCGAAGTTGTTCTCGAGCGCGAGGGTGACGGCGTCGGAGAGGCTGAGATAGATCTTGCCGTCGCGGAGAAGGTCGTCGAGGCGCGGGGTGTTGCTGAGGCGCGGCGCGGGGTAGTTGGTCGCGGTGTACCAGCGGAGAGGGTCGGGGAAACCGGATTTGCCCTTGCTGTAGTCCTTGAACGTGGGGCGAAGAAAGAGGGGCTGGGTGAGCTGTGGGCGCGGGGGCCTGGGGGAGATTTGGAGTTCCCGTGGTGTCGTTCTGCACGGCCTGGGGAGAGGCGGGCGCGGTGGGGCTCGGCTGCTGGTTGCGTAGAGTGGTTTGCTGAGCGGCCGCCTGTGCGAAGGCTGCGGGGGGAACGGTGCTCACCAACGTAAGTGCCACGCAGACGCTCGCCTGCCAATGCCTCAATTTCACGATTCACTTCTCCAGCGTGCAGCTTGAATGGGTTGTAGAGCTGTCCGGCAACTTGTAGATACGGCGATGAGGGCTGGTTGGTTCCAGACGGCTGTGGGAGAACACTCCAAGTATATCCAGTAAAGAGAATTGGACCGCTCGTTGTGAGAAGGATCGACCTCTCTACAATGGTTTGGAGGCGAGGCGCGCGACGATGACGTTCTGGAAGATTGTTCTCAGCTACGACGGGTACGGCCTTCCATGGATGGCAGGTGCAGCCGGGGCGGCCAACGGTGCAGGGTACGCTGGCGGCGGCGCTGGAAAAGATGACGGGAGAGCGCGTGCTGCCGCAGGGGTCGGGGCGGACGGACGCGGGGGTGCATGCGCTGGGGCAGGTGGCGAGCTTTGCGCTGGAGGCGGCGATTCCGGCGGAGAATCTGTTGAGGGCGCTGAACCGGTCGCTGCCGCAGAGTGTTCGGGTGCTGCAGGTGGAGGAGGTGGCGCAGGAGTTTCATGCGCGGCATAGCGCGGTGCGGAAGACCTATGAATACAGAATCTTCGAGCGAAAAGTGGAAGAGGTAGGATGAGGAGAGGATTTGTTCGCCGTTTGTGGCGCCGTATGTGTGGGATTGCCGGTGGGCGCTTGGATATGGAGGCGATGAAGCAGGCGGCGGCGGATGCTGTGTGGGACGCATGACTTTACTTCGTTTGCGGCGAGTCGATCCGGATTTGACGCAGAGAGAGGAGGTGGGGCTGGGCCGAATCCGGTGAAGACGATCTTTGCGTCGGAGGTGACGCGGGAGGATGGGCTGCTGCGGTATCGGGTGACGGGGAGTGGGTTTTTGCACCACATGGTGACGGAATATTGTGGGGACGCTGGTGGAGGTGGGGCGCGGGAGTCTGCAGGCGGAAGAGATGCGGAGGATTCTGGCGGCGCGGGATCGGGCGGCCGCGGGGCCGACGGCTCCGGCGCAGGGATTGTTTCTGGTGGGGTGGAGTATGGGCGGATGACGGGGGTGCAGGCATGAGCGCGGTGAATAACCGAGAGGATTGCGGCGCTGGCCAGCGATCGTGCGGTGCATCGGGCGTTTGCGTGGCTGCATCTGCATGAGGCGCAGATGCGGCGGTGGCAGATGGAGTTTCTGGGGATTGCTGCGCCGCCGTTTGGTGAGGCGGAGCGGGCGGCGTGGTTCTGCGAGCGGTTTCGCGAGATGGGGTTGGTGGGTGCGCGGGTGGATGCGGCGGGGAATGCGGTTGCGGAGTTGCGGGCGGAGGGCGTTGATGGGACTGCAGACGGGCCGGTGGTGATGCTGTCGGCGCATCTGGATACGGTCTTCCCTGCTGGGACCGATTGCGCGCCGCGGGAGGATGAGGCGAAGATTCTGGGGCCGGGGGCTTGCGATAACGGCGCGGGGTTGACGGCGCTGCTGGGGCTGGCGGCGGCGTTGCTGCATGCGGAGATTGTGCCGGGCTGCACGATTTTGTTTGCGGCGAATGTGGGCGAGGAGGGTGAGGGCGATCTGCGCGGGATGCGGCATCTGTTTGCGGAGGCGCCGTATGCGGGGAGGGTGCGGGCGGCGATTGCGCTGGAGGGGGGCGGCGATGCGATGGTGGTGGATCGGGCGCTGGGGAGTCGGAGGTTGCGGGTTACGATTGCGGGGCCGGGGGGACACTCGTGGGCGGATGCGGGGCGGGCGAATCCGATTATGACGCTGGCGGCGGCGCTGGTGGAGTTGGGGAGATTGCGGCTGCCGGCGCGGCCGCGGACGACGCTGAACTGCGGGGTGATTCGTGGAGGGACTTCGGTGAACTCGATTCCGGAGTCGGTGACGGCGGATGTGGATTTGCGGTCGGTGTCGGGGATGGAGCTGGACCGGGTGGAGCTGGGGGTGCTGGAGACGCTGACGCGGGTGGTGGAGGCGGAGAATCAGCGGCGGGGTGAGAAGCGACGCTGAAGCTGCATGTGGAGCGGATTGGGAATCGGCGCGGCGGGGGCGCTGGCGGCGAGCTCGGGGCTGGCGATGAGTTTGAAGGCGGTGGATCGGCATCTGGGGATTGCGACGGAGGCGCGCATTGGGTCGACGGACGCGAACCTGCCGCTGTCGCTGGGGGTTCCGGCGCTGGCGATTGGCGCGGGAGGAACGGGGTGGGGGATCCATACGCTGCAGGAGGGGTACGATCCGACGGGGCGCGACCTGGCGCTGCGGCGGGTGTTGCTGCTGCTGTTGGATATGTGCGCGCTGACGGCGGAGAGCGAGTTGGTGCCGGCTGAGGTTTCCTGCTGGGATAAACTTTGGGGCGTGAGAACTACTTGTACGGATGTGCGTGCTGGCTGGATGCGCGTTGGGGGTTGCGGCGGGTTTGCCGGCGTTGGGCCAGGCGGCTGGCGCCACCGGTTCGGGGACTGGATATTCGGCGGCGCCGGACACGATTTTTTATGATGGCAACATTCTTACCGGGACGCGGCTGAAGGCTGGCGATGCGGATCCGACGCCGGGGCGCGTGTCGGCGGTGGCGATTCGTGCGGGGAAGATTCTGGCGGTGGGTGATGATGCGGCGATGCTGGCGCTGAAGGATGCGCATACGAAGACGATCGATCTGAAGGGCGCGTTTGCGATGCCGGGGTTCAATGACGCGCATACGCATATGGCGTCGGCGGGGCGGCAGCGGCTGACGTCTGGATCTGGATAATGTGCCGTCGCTGGCGGTGATGCTGGCGAAGGTGCAGGCGTATGCGGCGACGCTGGAGCCGGGCGAGTGGATTCTGGGCGGCGGTTGGGATCATACGAAGTGGCCGGGTGCGAAGCTGCCGACGCGGCAGGAGCTGGATGCGGTGAGTGCGGGGCATCCGGCGTTTCTGGAGCGGACGGATGGGCATATTGCGATTGCGAATACAGCGGCGCTGACAGGCTGCGGGGATTACCGATACGACGATCGAATCCGAAGGGTGGGCAGATCGATCGCGATGCGGATGGACATGCTACGGGGATTATTCGCGAGGGGCCGACGCTGGCGCTGATGGAGAAGGTGATTCCGCCGCCGAGTCTGGCGATGCGGCGCAAGGCGATTGAGCTGTCGATGCAGGATGCGCTGTCGCATGGGGTGACGTCGATCCAGGATTTCTCCGACTGGGACGACTGGCTGGCGATGGAAGAGATGGAGCATGAGGGCACGCTGCATCTGCGGATTGCGGAGTGGATCGATTTCAATCTGCCGGTTGGCGTGCTGGATGAGCGGCGGGCGAGTCATCCGGCGGATGATCCGCTGCTGCACCTGACGATGCTGAAGGGATTCATGGATGGGTCGCTGGGGTCGCGGACGGCGGCGATGAATGCGCCGTACTCCGATGACCCGAGCAACTTTGGGATTCCGCGGTATGACCAGGGAAAGCTGAACCAGATGGCGGCGGAGCGGGCGGCGGATGGGTTTCAGATGGGGTTCCACGCGATTGGAGACCTGGCGAATGATATGGCGCTGAATGCGATTGCTGCGGCGGAGCAGGTGGGGCGGCCGGCGAATGTGCCGCCGCCGCCGAAGAATGCGGACGCGGATGTGGTGACGATGGCTCCGGCGGTGGTGAAGCCGAGCGACTTTCGGTTTCGGATTGAGCATGCGCAGGTGGTGTCGCCGGGTGCGTTTGAGCGGTTTGCGGAGCTGGGCGTGATTGCGAGCATGCAGCCGTCGCATCTGCTGACCGATATGGCGTGGGCGGAGGCGCGGCTGGGGCCGGAGCGGATCGAAGCGCGCGTATGCGTGGAAGTCGTTTCTGGATCACGGGGTGACGCTGGCGTTTGGGACGGATTATCCGGTGGAGTCGATCTCGCCGTTTCGTGGGCTGTATGCGGCGATCACGCGGGAGAATGTGGAGGGCACGCAGACGTTCGAGCCGCAGGAGAAGCTGACGATCGACCAGGCGATCTATGCGTATACGCAGGCGTCGGCGTTTGCGGAGTTCCGAGAGAAGATCAAGGGGCGGCTGGAGCCGGGGTACCTGGCGGATATGGTGGTGCTGGATCGGGATATTACGAAGGCGTCGCCGCAGGAGGTGCTGCATACGCAGGTGCTGCGGACGGTGGTGGGCGGGAATACGGTGTATGAGGCTGCGAGCGGGTCGAAGGCTCCATGAGGGAACGGAGGTCGCGGACATTCGCGGCGCATCTGTTGCTGCTGGCGTGGTGCTGGTTTGGGGGGTGACGTTTTCGCTGGTGAAGTCGGCGCTGACGGCGACGACGCCGCTGATGTTCAACCTGGTGCGCATGACGCTGGCGTTTGCGGTGCTGGCGGCGGTGAACTGGCCGAGTCTGCGGGGGGTGACGCGGACGGATTTGAAGCTGGGAGCGGCGGCGGGATTGTTTCTGGGGCTGGGGTACCAGTTTCAGACGACGGGGCTGAAGTTCACGACGGCTTCGAAGGCTGCGTTTCTTACCGGGCTGGTGGTGGTGATTGTGCCGCTGCTGAGCGCGATTCCGGGCGTGGCGTTGCCGGGGTCGTTGAGGCCGACGTTCGATACGTATGCGGGAGCGGCGCTGGCGTTTGCGGGGCTGGTGCTGCTGACGACTCCGCCGGGCGCGGGGTATGGCGCTGTTTTCGGGGATTGGGCTGGGGGAGTGGCTTTGCCTGGGGTGCGCGGTGGCGTTTGCGGCGCATCTGCTGATGCTGGCGCGGGCGGCGCCGGGGTGTCGGCGCGGAGACTGGCGACGCTGCAGATTGGGTTTGCGGCGGTGGTGCTGCTGGTGACGCTGCCGCTGGGCGGGCGGCCGTATTTTCACGGGACCGTAATGCTGTGGATTGCGCTGGGCGGTGACGGCGGTGCTGGCGACGGCGGCTGCGTTTACGATCCAGAGCTGGGCGCAGCAGCATCTGCCGGCATCGCATACCGCGCTGATATTCACGCTGGAGCCGGTGTTTGCGTGGCTGACTTCCCTGCTTTTCTTTGGCGAGCAGCTGGGGCGGCGGGCGTTGGTGGGAGCGGGGTTGATCCTGGCGGGAATCCTGCTGGCGGAGCTGCGGCCAACCTCGCGGGGCAAGAGTCAACTCCTACCTATCGCGGGCGCGTAATCTGGAAGATGCATACTGAGGACGGAAGCGAGACGCAGTACGGGCCCAGGGCAACTCAAGGAGTGGACGCGGCGACCTTTCCCCGCCGTTTGCGTCTATCAGGATGGCGAACGAAATGCGCAAGCGGCGGAGGGCGGAGCACCTTGTGAGAGCATGACCGCGCAGGCGCAGAAGTTCACGACATCAGAAGGCAATCAGAAGCAATTACGAGGATAAATACGACAATGGACTCATCGAATCGATTCGGGCAGGGCTGGCGGAACAAGATCCGCGGCGGACGCCTGGTACCCACTTTTACGATCCTTGGAACACTTTCCGCCTGCGTTCTGGCCGGTTCGATTCTGACCGGCCACGTCAGTGCCAAGCAAGCCGTTGACAGCAGCGATGCCAAGCCGCTGCAGATTCCGAGTCCGGTGACGCTGTCGAATGGCTTTTCGGCCATTGCGAAAGAGGTGGGGCCTGCGGTGGTGAACATCAACACCGAGACGCTGCCGAAGGAGAGCAGCTCCAACGGGCAGGAAGGCCAGATGGGACGCAATCCGGGCGGGCAGAACCCGGGTCAGGGCGACCAGGGCATGCAGGACTTCTTCAACCACTTCTTCGGGGGAATACCGGGTGGTGGCGGGCAGGAAGACACGGGTCCGAGCAGAGCGCTGGGTTCGGGCTTCATTGTGGATCCGCGCGGCTACATCATTACCAACAACCACGTGATCGACAAGGCGGACCGGATCTATGTGAAGCTATCGACCGACTCCGAGGACTCGACCGATCCGGGCCGGCTGGCGACGGTGGTGGGCGTGGACAAGGAGACCGACATCGCGGTGATCAAGATCCACACGGATACTCCCCTGCCGACGGTGAAGCTGGGCAACTCGGATAGCGTGCAGGTGGGCGACTGGGTGCTGGCGATCGGCGAGCCGTTTGGACTGTCGGAGACGGTGTCTGCCGGCATCATCTCGGCGAAGAACCGGTCGATCGATGAAGGCGGCGATGCCAATGGCGTAGCCACGAACGAGTTCCAGAAGTTCATCCAGACCGATGCGGCCATCAATCCCGGCAACTCGGGTGGGCCGCTGGTGGATATGGCGGGCCAGGTGATTGGCATGAACACCGCCATCTTCACGCAGTCGGCGGGCAATGAGGGCATTGGATTTGCGATGCCGTCGAACACGATCATCAACGTCTACAACCAGCTCATTGGGCCGGAACACAAGGTGGTTCGTGGATCGATCGGCGTGCAGTTCCAGCAGGGCATGTCGGCGGCGGTGGCGAAGATCTACGGATTCCCGAATGGCGGCGTGATCGTCAGCGAAGTTGTTCCGGGCGGGCCGGCGGCGAAGGCAGGGCTTCAGCCACAGGACATCATCGTGTCCGTGGATGGGAAGCAGATCAAGAATGGCGATGAGCTGATCGCCATCGTCTCGCATGAAGCATCCGGGATCGACGGTAAGCCTGGGAATTCTCCGCGGAGGCAAGCAGATGACGATTGACTGCGGCATTGCGGATCGCGCCAAGCTGTACGCAGAACCAGGCGAATGCAGGAGACGAAGAATCCAATGAGCCGGGCCCGAGCGGATGCCGGACAGAGCAAGTTCGGCATCACGGTGCAGGCCGTTCCGCAGCAGTTGCAGAGCCGTCTGCACATCACGGGCGGCGTTGCCGTAACCAGCGTGAAGCCGGGTTCGTTCGCTGACTCGATCGACTGTACCAGGGTGTGGTGATCGTCGAGATCAACCGCAAGCCGGTGACGGATATGGCGAGCTATAACGCCATCGCCAGTGCGCTGAAGTCGGGCGACGATGTGGTGTTCGTGATCCGCAATCCGCAGCGTCCGAACGGTGGGGATTCGTTCGTCGGCGGAACATTGCCGTAGACTGAAAGCCCGACAATGAGGGCGCAGACGATGCAGTCTGCGCCCTTTGGTCTAGCACCTTCTGGGTAACTCTAAGGGCGAACCTCATGTGATAACACTCACTAGTGCAAGCTCTTGCACGAGACCGATCATTTGATTAGGCTTTATGGCACCACGCGGATTGATCGTGTTGCGTACTTGAGCTCAGACAGCGAAAGGGAGGTAAGCCGCACGATGCGTATATCTATCCTGAGGGTAATTCCGGCGGGGCTTCTATTGCTGGCAGTGCCTGGCATTTGCGTCCGTTCATCCGAAGACGGGAACGTCGAAGCAGCACAGTCACGCGAGCGTGAAGGTAAGCCGTCGTAAAGCACAGGAAAGGCTTACACCTGCACGCGTCGGCGCGTGAAGAGAGACGCGCCGATGGAGATGCCTTCGGAGCGCGCCACGCAGATTCAGACCGCGCTGATCAAGCAGGGATATCTGACCGGCGAGCCGACTGGAACGATGGGATGAACAGAGCGTCGCCGCCATGCAGAAGCTGCAGGGCGACAATGGCTGGCAGACGAAGATCACGCCGGATTCGCGTGCGCTGATCAAGCTTGGCCTGGGACCGACGGATGCGGCGCAGTGCTGTACCCGGTGCGTGATGTTGCTTCAGGAAGCGGCCGGACATTTTCGCAGGACATGACACAAACGCAACCGCAATGAGCATCCGCTATGCTTGAAGGATGAAGACGCTTTTTCGGCCTTCCCTGCTCGCTGTGGTGCTGAGTTGTTCGGCTTTACCGGTGGCGGCGCATGCGATTGAGATCAAGGTCTCCGCACAGGCGCTGGAACGGACTCTCAATCACTCAACTCTTCAATGGAGTCGACGGGCGCTACTACTTTCGCGGCAGCGCCTACCTCTCCGTGCTACGCGTATGCGCAGGAGCCGAAGGTCAGCTTCAAGGATGAGCGCATCGTGATCCATGTGAAGACGCATGCGAAGCTGGGGGAGAAGATCGGCGGAAGCTGCCTTGGGGTGGGGTTGAATACCGATGCGGATGTGTCGGTGATCCCGGATGCGCAGGGCGAGTCGATTGGATTTCGCGATCCGAATCTCGACCATCTGAGTGAGTCGCGGGAGTTGAACTTTCTGCTGGTTCCCTTCCTCAGCAAGAAGCTGCCGCAACAGATGAGGATCAATGCAGCGGATCTGATTCGGCAGCTACTGGTGAAGTCGGCTGAGGCGACGGGGTATGACGTGAAGCTCGATAACCTGAAGGTGCACTCGATGCAGGTGAATGGAGATGCGCTGGTGGTGGACTTTGATGGGGATCTGTCGGTGCACTGAGTGTAGCTGGCATTGCGAACTGAACTGCACTACTGAACTGCTTAGCGCCAGCTTACGGCGAGGTGCCAGCGGTGGCCGCGATCGGCGGACTTGCGCAGGACGGTTTCGTACTCGCGAAGCTCGCTGAGGATCTCGGGGCCTTCGCTGCCGAACTGGTGAGGGTCGGCTTCGATGCGCTGCGATGAGCGCTTCGAGCGTGTGGAGGCCGTCTTCGGGGCGGTACCACTGCGGGGGCGGAAGACGCTTGAGCAGGTCGGGATTGCCGCCACCCTCCTGGATGAGGAGCGACATGGAGTTTTCGTCGGCGGAGAAGAACTCGAGGAGCGGCTTGACGCCGAGTTCGAGGGCGAGCTTTTCGATGGCGCTCTCGTAGCGCGCGAGCACTCGGCCGTTCACGTAGATGTTGTAGCCAGGGTCTTCGCCCTCGACCACGATGTACATCGAGGCTGCCATTGGGTTGAGTGTAGCGCCGCGGGCGGTTGTGGATTGAAGAGTCGCGGACCGGTGAACCTATGTGGGTTCGGCTGAGGCGCAGGCGTTCCTAAACGGGAAGCGTGGGGACGGGAGAGGTTTCGGTGGCGGACTCGTCGCCCGGCGGCAGGAGGAGATAGACGCCGGCGATGATCAGCAGGATGAGGCCGATGAACCAGTGGGCCGTCAGCGTCGGGCGCACGAGAACGATTCCTTCGAGGATGATGAGCAGGGGAATCCAGGTGAACTGCGAGGACCAGCGGGTGGCTCCAAGCTGGGAGAGCGTGGCGATGCCGAGCAGGGCGACGAGGCCATCGCAGGCGATCGCCAGGAGCGAGATCGTGGGATGCGCGCCGGCGAGAGCGGCTGGCTGGCGAGCGCGATGGCGAAGAGGGCGCACGCGCCGAGGAGCGCGGTGGTGATGCGCGTGGGAGCCTGCGGATGATCGGTGCAGAAGAGCACCGCGCCGACGCCGGTGACGACTGGCGCGAGCAGCAGGACGAGGTCGGTGCGGACGTCTCCGAGGTTGGGCTGGACGAGCACCAGGAGAAGGCCTGCGACTGCTGCGAGGGCTGGCCAGATGCGGCCGGCGATGCCGTCGGAGCTCTCGGTGCCAAGGGCGCTGGACGGCGATGGCGATGATGATCGGCGTGAGCGCGAGAGCGATGGTGAGGGCGCTGGAGTCGAGATCGCGCCCGGGAAACAGAAGGCCGATGGCGGGGCCGCCGAAGAGCAGGGCGCCGGCGAAGAACCAGCGGAGAGTGGTGGCGCGGGTGGGTCTTGGCTGGGGAGCAGCCTGGCGGCGTTTGGGGAGAAGAAATGCGAAGGCGAGCAGTGTTGCCCAGGCACAGCCCAGGGTCTGGGAGGAGAGCGTCGAGTCGGCGTCAGGGCGCGCGGCGCTGACGGCCCAGCGGCTCGCTCCTACGAGAAGCAGCAGAACAAAGGGCCACCAGCGTTGTGCCTTCGTTTGGCTGGATGGGTTCAGGTCGGTAATTCCCTTCCTTGCTCAAGAAGCTAGACGCGCTGAGGGGCGCGGGAGATTCGCCAAAAGCAGAGAAGCCGCGCTGAACGCGCGGCTTCTCTGGTGAATCAGGGTTTTGAGCGAAAGGCTAGCTGTTGCCGCCCTGCGGGGTTGTGGCAGGAGCGCCGGGACGACGGCCGCGACGGCGACGTCCGCGACGCTGGCCGGCGGGACGTGCTCCGCCTGCTGCAACGGCAGCACCATCCTGCGGCTGCGCCTGCGGTTGCCTCTACCTCTTCGCCGCCTTCGTCATCGCCTTCGAACGTCGTCACCGTCATCGTCGAAGTCGTCTCCGCCTTCGAGAACGATGGTGGACTCGTGCTTGGGCTGCTCGACGGGTGCGGCGGAACGCTCGGTGCGCTCGGGACGCGGAGAACGTTCGCCACGGTCACGATCACGGTCGCGATCACGGCCGCCGCGGTCGCCACGATCGACGGTCGCCACGGTCAGAACGCTCACCGCGGTCGGAACGATCGCCGCCGCCGGACTGCTCGGCAACCGGCGGGAGGCCGAGCTTCTCGCGCTGCTCGCGCAGAACAGCCTTGCGGGAGAGCTTGATGCGGTTGCCCTCGATGGAGAGCACCTTGACCAGGATCTGATCGCCCTCGCGGAGCTCGTCCTTCACTTCCTTGACGCGGTGCTCGGCGATCTCGGAGACGTGGAGGAGGCCGTCGGTGCCGGGGAAGATCTCGACGAAGGCGCCGAACTCGGCGAGCCGAACGACCTTGCCGAGGTAGGTCTTGCCGACCTCGGGCACAGCCGTAATGTCGGAGATCATCTGGATGGCCTTGGCGAGACCGTCGGCGTCGGACGAAGCCACGTTGACGCGGCCCGTGTCGTCGACATCGATCTTGACGCCGGTGGCATCGACGATGCCGCGGATGACCTTGCCGCCAGGTCCGATGAGGTCGCGGATCTTGTCGGTGGGGATCTGGATGGTGTGGATGCGGGGAGCGAACGGCGATCTTCTCTTCGGCAGCCTTGGAGATGACGGCGTCCATGGTGTCGAGGAGGAAGAGACGGCCGCGGCGCGCCTGCTCCAGGGCCTCGCGCATGATCTGGGCGGTGATGCCCATGATCTTGATGTCCATCTGCAGGGCGGTGATGCCGTTGCGCGTTCCGGCGACCTTGAAGTCCATGTCGCCGTAGTGGTCTTCGGCGCCTGCGATGTCGGTGAGGACGGCGTACTTGTCGCCTTCCTTGACCAGGCCCATCGCCACGCCGGCGACCGAACCCTTGAGGGGGATGCCGGCCTGCATGAGCGAGAGCGATGCGCCGCAGACGGTGGCCATCGAGCGACGAGCCGTTCGACTCGAGGATGTCGGAGACGACGCGGAGCGTGTAGGGCGACTCGTCTTCGCCGGGGAGGACGGCCTCGATGGCGCGCCAGGCGAGGGCGCCGTGGCCGATCTCGCGACGGCCTACGCCGGTCATACGTCCAACTTCACCAACGGAGAACGGCGGGAAGTTATAGTGCAGCATGAACTTCCGCTTCTGCTCGCCTTCGTAGCTTTCCATGCGCTGCGCGTCGTCGGTGGTGCCGAGCGTTGCGCGTGACCAGCGCCTGGGTTTCGCCGCGGGTGAAGAGGGCCGAACCGTGCACGCGGGGCAGAACGCCGGTCTCGATGGTGATCGCGCGGATCTCGTCGAAGGCGCGGTGATCGGGGCGGATGCGGTCGTTGAGGACCTGCTCGCGGAAGATGGTCTCGCGCAGGCCTTCGAAGTACTTGGAGAGCTTCTTGGCGGCGTGCGGGATCGTCGGCGGGAAGCTCCTTCTTGAGCTCGTCCTTGATCTCCTTGACCTTGGCGTAGCTCTCGAACTTGGGGTGCTTCTTGGTGTCGAGCGCGTCCTTGAGACGGTCGCCGACCTTGGCCTTGAGGGCTGCGGCGTAGGCTTCGATCGTTCTCGAGCGGCGGTGACGGTGCGCTTGGTCTTGCCGGCGCGGCGAGACGAGGTCCTCGATGCCGGCGACGATCTTCTTGATCTCGTCGTGGGCGAACTCGATGGCGCCGACGACGACCTCTTCGGGAATCTCCTTGGCGCCGGACTCGACCATCACGATGCCGTCCTTGGTGCCGACGACCATGATGTTGAGCTTGCTGACGAGCGCGCTCGGAGTAGGTGGGGTTGACGATGAACTTGCTCGTCAATGTAGCCGATGCGGACCGCGCCGACGGGGCCGTGGAAGGGGATGTCCGAGAGCGCGAGCGCGCAGCTGGCGCCGTTGATGCCGAGCACGTCGGGATCGTTTTCCTTGTCGGCCGAGTAGACGAACGCGACCACCTGGGTCTCGTTGCGGAAGGCCTCCGGGAAGAGCGGGCGGATGGGGCGATCGATCTGGCGGCGAGGTGAGGATCTCCTTCTCGGTGGGGCGGCCTTCGCGCTTGATGAAGCCGCCGGGGATGCGTCCGCCGGCGTAGGTGAACTCGCGGTACTCCACGGTGAGGGGGAAGAAGTCGATGCCCTCTTTGGGGTCGGGCGAGGCGACGGCGGTGGCGAGAACGGCGTTGTCGCCGCTGGTGGTGAAGGCAGCGCCGGAGGCCTGCTTGGCGATGCGTCCTGTCTCAAATTTGATGTGCTTGCCACCGGCAAGCTCAACGGTTACGTCCTGCTTCATAAACGTTCCTCTTTTTCTGTTCTTGTCGCTGTCTTTAAGCTCGTTGGGTCGTCTGGCGCGCGGATGCTCCGATGCAGGGCGCTAAGACGAAAGCCCCGCCGAAGCTGCTTCGGTCGGGGCATTGAATTTTCTGAGTTGAGGATGCAGGAGAGGGTTGAGTGCCAGCGCGATGAGGCGCCGCGATGTGCGTCGAGTCGAGCGGCGCGGACAGAAGTAACTACCGTCACTTCCATCCCGTCGATGGCTTTGCGCAGATTCAATCTTCAACCACTCCTGGTGGGGCCGCCTTGGCAGAATAGGACCGCAGCAGCGCGGAATAGGCTACTTGCGGATACCCAGCTTGCCGATGACGTCACGGTAGCGGTCCGAGTCCGTCTTCTTGAGGTAATCCAGAAGGCGGCGGCGCTTGCTCACCAGCATCAACAGACCACGGCGCGAGCCATGATCCTTCTTGTGGGTTTTGAAGTGCTCGGTCAGCTCGCCAATACGCTCGCTGAGGATCGCAATCTGCACCTCAGGACTTCCAGTGTCCGAGTCGTGCGTGCGGAACTTGGTAATAATGTCTGATTTCTTCGCTGTTGCCAACACGGCGGGTCTTACTCCTGATTCTCTATGCTCTAGTCCACTTCTCGTAGTGTCCACTTAAAAGATACCATGCGGAGGGCCGAAAATGGCCTCCGCATGGCGTGATTTGTGCGGGGTTTGCAGTGATTTTACTAGGCGATGTGCGACTTGAGGAACTGCAGCGAACGCTCGTGGGCCAGCTTGGACGGCTGCGGGTACGTAGACTGGCACGCGCTTCGTTCGCAAAGGCATGCCCAGCGCCCTCGTAGAGGAAGATCTCGACGTCGGGATGCGCGCTGCGGACGGCGTCGATCTGGTCCTTGCCGATGTGGTCGTCGTCTGCGCCGAAGTGAAGCTGCACGGGGCAGGAGGGCTGCTCGGCGGCGAACTTGCCGATGCCGCCGGCGTAGTAGCCGACTGCGGCTCTTGAGGTCCATCTTCAGGGCTTTGGCGCGGGTTGCGCTGAGCCAGGTCAAGAGGCCGCCGTAGCAGAAGCCGATGACGCCAGTTCCCTTGCCTGTGCCGGCGACGTGGTGCGGCGGCTGCGGCTATGTCCAGGAGCTGGGTGTCGGGGTTGAGCTTGCCGTAGAGCTCGAAGGCCTTCTTCATGTCGTCGCCGGTGTAGCCGAGCTCGATGCCCTTTCCGAAGCGGTCGAAGAGCGCGGGGGCGATGGCGACGAAATCCATGGCGTGGCGTAGTCGTCGGCCACCGAGCGGATCGACGCGATTGACGCCAAAGATCTCCTGGATGACGATGATTGCGCCCAGCGGTTCACCCTTGGGCTTGGCTACATATGCAGTTAACTCGTGGCCGTCGGCCGCCTTCAACTCTACCCATTCACTCATGCTTGCTTTCCTCCGAAGTGTCAGATGCTCGATCGGCTACAGACGGCGCATGGTCTGCAGCCGGATTTCAGAGGAGATGACGTTGCAGGGATCGGTAGAGACGCACCCGCGGCGAAGCTGCTTTGGAGAATTCTCGTTAAAGTTTTGGCGGCTGGTTTGCGAGCATGTGGTCGATCAGCTTTTGCGCCAGATCGGCGGCCGAGACGTGGTAGCGGCCCTCAGCGATGGCGGCTCGGATACGGGCGATATGCTCCGTGCGGAGAGGTGAGTCGGCGGAGGATGGATCTTCAACCCCGGCCGCGCGCCTGCGGATCGAGCGAAGCTGATCGCTGGGTGACAGATCGGCGGCGGCGAGACGCGGCGTCTGTTTGCAGCGTGCGGTGCAGTCAAACAATCGTCGAATTTTCCGCAATCTGTTCAATGAGACGATCCTCATGATGTCTATCGGCAGATCGCGAGGAAACATTAAGCGCTGTCTAAGAATTATTCTTCTAGACATATCGGCGGTGCTAGCACGCTGGGCATCTCGGCATCCGCGGGCGACGTGGGTCTTCTGGGTCTTCTGCATGCCCGTGCAGGCTGGCGCGAAGCCGAATGACGGCCGCGGAGTGAATCTGCGAGACGCGCGACTCGACCACCCCCAGGGTGAGGCCGATCTCCTTCATCGTCAGCTCCTCGTAGTAGTAGAGGGTGAGAACCATGCGCTCTTTCTCCGGCAGTTCCTCGATGGCATCAATCAGCATCTGCCGCATCTCTCCCTGCGAGACAGCGGAAGAGCGGATCGTCCTCAGGCGATCCTGCAATATAGGCGAGCTGGTCTTCGCCGGAATCGTCATTGTGCTCCAGGTTGAGGCTGCCGATCTCGAGTCCCTTAAGCTGCCCAAGTAGCAGTTGGTACTCATTGATCTCGAGATTCAACTCACGGGCGATCTCCGTCTCGGTGGGCGTGCGCCGCAGGGTGCGAGTCATCGTCTGAACGGCTTCCTGCACGGCGCGGCCCTTGCGGCGAAGTTCGCGCGGACTCCAGTCCAGGACCCGCAGAGAGTCCAGGATCGCGCCGCGGATGCGGAACTGTGCGTAACTCTTGAACTGGACCTGCTTGGTGTGGTCGAACTTGTTGAAGGCATCGATCAGACCGACAATCCCGGACGAGATCAGGTCGTCCAGCTCGACGTGCTGCGGCAGGCGCTCGTGAATCCGGTGAGCGATGTAGCGAACGGATGGCAGGTGTTCGAGCAGCAGGCGATCGCGCTCCGGTCCCTCCAGCCGGCTGGCTGTAGGACGCTTCGGCTTATCGGAACGCTTGTCAGGAGCACTGCGAGGACTGCGCGGCGTCTCCGCACTCGGCATCGTCGGATAGGTCGCAGCCCAAAGGGCTGCATGGTCGACAGGAAAGGGTGTCAGTGTTGGTTGGGTATTCCGGTTCATGGGCATTGCATCCTCGCACTTGCTTGATGCCGCTCAATTGTTCTGTGTCGGCACTGTGGCTATGGGCACGAGGGCGGCCAAACTTCGGTGTACTTTTCTGAGAGAAATCAAAGAATTGGCGGCGTAGCGCGACGCTGAGACAAGGCAAAAAAGTGGCCCTCCGACGGAGGGCCATGCTGGAGAAACTTTGCGTTGAGAGGGCTCAGGCTCGGGGTGCGCGGCGCAGACGGATGTCTTCTGCGCGAAGGGTGGGCGACTCCGCCGCGAGGATCGAAGCGCGCTCGAGAACGTGCGCTAGCTCGCGAACGTTGCCCGGCCAGTCGTGGGCGCAGAGCTTGTCGAGTGCCGCAGCCGAAAGGCTCTTGCGCGGTGCGGTCGCTGCCCATGAGCGCAAGGAAATGCTCGCTCAGCGCGGCGATATCGGCGAGGCGCTCGCGCAGTGGCGGAATGTCGATCGGAAAGACAGCCAGGCGGTGATAGAGATCCAGGCGAAAGTCGCCCGCAGTGGCTCTTGCTTCGAGATCCTGGTGCGTGGCAGCGATTACCCGCACGTTCACTCGCACGGTGTCGTTGTCCCCGACGCGCTGGATCTCGCCATTCTCCAGAAAGCGCAGCATCTTGGCCTGGAGACCGATGGGCATCTCGCCAATCTCGTCGAGAAAAAGCGTGCCGCCATGCGCTGCTTCGATGCGGCCGGTGCGCGACTGGACAGCGCCGGTGAAGGCTCCGCGAGTGTGGCCGAAGAGCTCGGCCTCGAGCAGGGCTTCGGGGATGGCCGCGCAGTTGAGCACCACGAAGGGCTTGGCCGAACGCGGGCTCAAACGATGTAAGGCCTGGGCGACGACCTCTTTGCCGGTTCCTGTTTCGCCCTCGATCAGCACCGTCGCGGTATGCGCGCGCAACCAGGCGGATGGTCCGCGCCAGCTCCAGCATGACGGCGCTTTCACCCACCAGGCCTTCGATAGCCTCGGAGGTTTGGGGGCCGCGGCCCGCGGAGAACCGGTGGTCGCTGAAGGTGCGCGCCGACTCGATCTTTCCCGGGGGGGTATCGGATACGAGCTGAAACGGAAGCGGCGACTTGATCGGCTGGACCTTCGCAGAGGGGCGTGCCTGGACCGCCGTAACCGCAGCCTTTGTGGAAGGGATGAGGTCGGTTGCGGAGCTCTCGCGACGCGAGGATCCGAGCGCCTCGCGCACTGCGTGGAGCAGCTCATGGCGGCGGGGACTTCTGGGCCCGCCAGCAACGGGGTCGCCATCAATGCGCAGCAACTCCACGCCCGGATAGAGCGCACCAATCTGCTCCGCGAGTTCCATGACTTCGAGGTCGGGGAGCCAGTGGTCCAGCAACAGGGCTTCTGTTTGCCGAATCTCCAACTGGGCGATGGCCTCGGCGCCGCCGCGGGCCTCACGCACATCCCAGCGCAGGCCGCTCAGGCTGTTCCGCAGCCGCTGCCGCAGCGTTGCGTCTGCGCTTGCCAGTATCACGCTCTTATCCAATGCGATGCTTGCCGTTGCCATGTGATCCTCCGTCTGATTCTCTTCAAACCGCTGCCACCGCTAGGGGTTCGGCTCTGCTTCCATCTCCAGCAGCCGTTGCCGCATGTGGGCGATGATGTGGAACATGCGCCGCGTCTCTTCGAGCCCTCCCTTGACTGCTTCCTCAAGGGCCTCCGGGTGCCCGAGCATCGCCGCCAGCTCCAGCCGGCACTGCAGAGCGGTGAGAGGCTGGCAAAGGTCGTGAAGCTCAAGGTGGCTCTGCGTCAAATCGATCGGTGCGCGGAATATTGCCATGATCGTGGTCCTAAGCTCTGCACGCCAGGTCGACGTTTGGCTGCGGCTGATTCTCAACGGTCGACATCTCGATTCTCGGGATGCTGCGCCTGTCGCGCATCCGATACCCTGATCCACGCACCGTTTCGATGACAGAGGTCCATAGATCGTCTTCTGCGTTCGCGGCGGCGAGCTTCTTGCGCAGATACGTGATGTAGACGTCGACCACATTGGTTCCGGCCTCGGGCGTCGAATGCCATACCTCGGTCAATAGCTCCGCGCGGGAGCAGGTAGAGCCGCGACGTTGCATCAGGAACTCGAGAAGAGCGAACTCTTTGGCGGTGAGTTCAACGCCCGCACCGCGGTAGGAGACAGTGTGCTCCACCCGGTTCAGCGCCACGCCGCCGAAGCGCAGCATGGGATCGGCGAAGCGGTCGCGGCGGCGCAGCAGGGCACGGCACCGCGCCATCAGTTCATGGAAGCTGAACGGTTTCAGGACGAAGTCGTCCGCGCCGAGATCGAGGCAGCGGACGCGCTCCTGGACGTCGCTGCGGCCGGTGAGCACCATCACAAGCGAGCCGGGAAACTCTCTGCGCAGGGTCTCGAGCACCTCGACCCCATCGCGACGCGGCAGACCCAGGTCCAGCACCACCAGGTCAGGCTCCTTCTCCGCCGCCATCTCGAGCGCAGTGTCTCCGTCGCCTGCTCTGTCCACCTCATGCCCCTCGAGCAGGAGGCCTTTCTGCAGAAACACCGCAAGGGCTGGGTCGTCTTCCACTATCAGGATGCGCATCGCGTGTCTTCCTCTAATCCTTCGACGATTGCTGAGAGTTTCATCAGACTTGCGGCTCTCTGGCGCATCGCGTAGTTCCACCATCCGCTCCTGGAACTTACAAAACAACGAATACCTAGGCCGATCTAATGATTTGTTCTCCCGATGCGGAACAGAATTTCGAAGTTCCATTTTGGGTCTTGGAGGATCGCGGGAGGGACACATGGAGAGGTCAACGCTTCTCTCAAGCCCTCCGGGCGCGAGGATGTGTCACTTCGAC
The DNA here is from genome assembly GCA_963821165.1 of uncultured Acidobacteriaceae bacterium. GTDB lineage: Bacteria > Acidobacteriota > Terriglobia > Terriglobales > Acidobacteriaceae > Granulicella. The sequence goes on along the minus strand of CAWGCQ010000003.1, from coordinate 2,753,983 downwards.
ACGCATTCACGAAGCGGTTGGCGTGCGTCGATGAATAGACAAGGCAGATATGGCTTTGGATAAAAATACCTTTGTGGGTATCGCCCTTGCGCTTGCCGGCATCGGTATCGGCACAGTGCTTGATGGGGGTGCGCTGAGGCAGCTGCTGCAGCCGACCGCGGCCTTGATTGTGCTCGGAGGCACGCTGGGTGCGGTGATGGTTCAGTTCCCTTTCCCCGTGGTGGCGCAGGCCTTCGTGCAGCTTAGAAACGTCTTTCTCCGGTCCGGGCCGGCGCCGGATGCGCTGGTTGAGCACCTGCTGCGGTATGCGTATAAAGCACGGCGGGAAGGGCTTCTCTCGCTGGATGCGGAGCTAAACAAGGTAGACGATCCCTTCCTGAAAGACAGTCTGATGCTCGCGATCGACGGCGTGAATGCTGCCGATCTTCGCAAGATGATGGAGTTGCAACTGGAGTATGAAGGGGAAAAGGATGAGCGGATTCCAAAAGTGTTCGACGCGGCCGGCGGATTCGCACCCACGTTCGGAATTGTCGGAGCGGTGCTGGGATTGATCCAGGTGATGCAGCGGCTGCAGAACATCAACGAGGTGGGCAAAGGAATTGCGGTTGCGTTTGTGGCAACGATCTATGGTGTCGGCTCGGCAAACCTGTTCTTCCTTCCCTGTGCAGGAAAGCTGAGGATTCGACTGCGTGAGAAGCAGGTAGTTCAGGAGATGATGCTCGAGGCAGTGCTGGCGATCGTCGAAGGGGTCAATCCGCGGGCGCTCGAACTTCGCTTGAACAGCTTCGCGACGACGCCACCGCAAGCGATATCTGGAGAGGGTGGCGGTGCCATGAGGCGGACGACGGCAAATCGAAGAGTCAACGAGCCATGACCGATGGATGGTGTCCTATGCGGACTTCATTACGGTGCTCTTTGCGTTCTTTGTTGTCTTGTTTGCTTCGGCTTATCAGGAGAATCAATCGATTAAGAAGGTGTCCAAGGCCATCCATTATGGTTTTGTGAATCTGGAGTCCTTCTCCGGCAAAGGCAGCGATGCCGACAAGGCGCGGCTGCAACTGCTGGTTGAAGGCGCGTCCTTGGCGCACCCGTCCGGCGACGCACCGATCGCGAAGAGCGATGAGACGGCTGCGACGGGAATCGACATTGAACAACTGCGGCGGCAACTGGAGGCTGCGATTGGCCGTGAACTCCAGGAGGGACAAGTGACCATGAGCGTCACTCCAGAGGGGTTTGTGATCAGCCTGAAGGATCTTGGTTTCTTCGACAGCGGACAGGCTAATCTGCGGCCCGGCGCGGCCGACAAGATCGAGCGAATTGCCAAGGTCTTAGCTCAACATGGGTTCTACCTGCGGGTGGAAGGACATTCGGACGATCAGCCGATTCATACAGCCCAATTCAATTCGAACTGGGAGTTGTCGACCGCGCGCGCCACGGCCGTTCTGACGCTCCTGATCAACCAGTCAGGGTTAGATCCAGCAAGGATCTCGTTGGCCGGATATGGTCAGTATCGGCCGATCGCTGACAATGCGACTGCCGACGGCCGAAAGATGAATCGGCGCGTTGACCTGGTGGTGGTTGGCGGGGTCGACCCGCAACAGCCATGAGCTCCCCGGAGCAAGCCGCTACTAGAAGCCGCGCAGGCAATTGCCGATAGAGGAGAGACACGCGACTTCAGTTGCCTGCGACTTTGCAGCGAGTGCAGGTAACGAACCATTTGCAGTGCAAGCTAAAGGGGCGCAGGGTATATGTTTTCGATCATTGGAATTGTCGTCGTCCTGGGCGCAATCCTGGCCGGTTTCCTGATGGAGAAGGGCCCGCTGCTTGTCCTGCTGCAACCCTCGGAGTTCATCATTATCGCGCGGCGCTGGCCTGGGAACGCTGATCGCAGGGAACCAGCTGCATGTGCTGAAGAATATTGTGTCCGGTCTGATCGGCGTCATCGGCGGCTCGAAGTTCTCCAAGCAGCGCTATCTCGACTCACTCCGAATGATGTTTCATCTCTTCAATAAGGCTCGCAAGGAAGGCATGGTCGGCATCGAAGGAGACGTGGAAGAGCCAGAGAAGAGCCCGTTGTTCTCCAAGTATCCGGCCTTTCTGAAGGACCATCATGCGCAATATTTTGTGTGCGACACGATGCGGATGGCGATCACCGGAGGCGCTACGCCCTTTGATGTCGACCGGATGATGGAACTGGATCTGGATGTGCATCATGCTGGAGCCACGCAACCGTCGTCGGCGCTGTCCACCATGGCCGACGCGCTGCCGGGAATCGGAATCGTGGCAGCGGTTCTCGGCATCGTGATTGCGATGAGCTCGCTGGGTGGCCCTCCCGAGGAGATTGGCAAGAAGGTTGCGGCAGCGCTGGTAGGAACCTTCCTCGGCATTCTGATGTGTTACGGAGTGGTTGGGCCCCTGGCTGCGAGTATGTTGAAGCTGGTGGATGACGAGTCGGCTTATTATCACGTGCTGCGAGTGGTCATGCTGTCGTTCATCAAGGGCATGTCTCCTATTCTTGCGATTGAAATGGCCAGGCGAGCGATTCCCGAGCACGTTCGCCCGAGCTTTCAGGAGGTAGAGAAGGCTTGTCGCCGTAAGGATGAGCCTGTCCCGGTTGCAGCGGCAGCGTAGCCGACGCAGGAAGGATCGACATTGTGGCAGAGACACCCGAGATCATCATCATCAACAAGAAGTCGGCGCCACGGAGCACACCACGGTGGCGCGTGGAAGGTGGCCTACGCGGATTTTGTGACCGGCATGATGGCGCTGTTCATCGTGCTTTGGCTGATGAATGCCAGCAAGCCGATTCAGACAGCGGTGGGTGGGTACTTCAAGGATCCGCACGGGACGACGAAATTCACGGGGCTTGGCAAAGGGCCTGCGTCCGCTCCTACCGCCTGTGCCCGCAAATGCGAAGGATATGGAGAAGCTGAAGGAGCAGATCCTCAAGTCGATTCAGAGTATTGATCCAAAGAACAAGCTCAAGAACCAGATTGAGATTACGATCACGCCGGAAGGACTGCGGATCGATTTGATGGAGTCGGCGAAGGGGACGTTCTTTGAACTCGGTAACTGCGGCACCGACGCCTGCACTGAAGGAGCTGCTGCAGGTGCTATCGCCCGAGCTGGGCAAGCTGCCCAATAGGATATCGATTGAAGGCCACACCGATGCAACGCCGTATTCGGGGGACAATGCCTACGACAACTGGGACCTCTCCTGCGGACGGGCCAACGAGGCGAGACGAATCATGCAGGGCGAGGGCCTGGGAGTAAAGCAGGTATCGCAGGTGCGAGGTTTTGCCGACCAACGCCTTCGGCTTCCGCTTCACCCCGAAGACCCGTCCAATCGGAGGATTTCGCTGATCGTTCAGTACCTGGTGACGGGCAACTCGCCGGTACCGCTTCCCCATGGACTTACGTTGTCGAACACCGTGCCGTCGTCCAATTAGGGCCGCGAGGGGCAGGGCCGCCGAGTGAAGCATCGACCCTGGACACAAGAGACATCAGGTGTCGGCTGTGGGGGGCCGTCAACTTGGCGAGAAGATGGGCAACGGCGCTCTGCTCTGCGTGAGAGTCGCAAATAAATTCCAGGCCGCAGTGCGTTGACCCGATTCGCGCTACCCGCGCTTTCAATTCAATGCTCCGGTTTTGATAATGCAGAGAGACCACCCCTTGGCAGCCGGGTACAACAATATCCGGGAGGTTGAGCCTCATCCCCTTGATACCGATGTCGGTGCAGCGGCCTGCCAGCGCCTCATTCGCCGTGTAGAACTGAGCGGGAAAATCGACTGGGAACCGCGGGTTTCGATACTCGAATCGATGCATGGTTTGTCGTCCTCGTTGAACGATGGCTCGATCATAGCGTTTCGACAGGTCGGATAGAGGCTCACGAATGTCTCATTTTGAAACACTGCCGACGAAAGTGATTCGAATCGGCAACGACGGTGGGCATGAGAGTTTCGTGAGAGAGGCTGGGCTCGTTGGACTCTTCGCGTGCTTCTCGCCTGGTTCGTGGAGATCGTCAGAGAACGTTGTTCGTTGGCAGGCAAATTGCATTCCTCCTCAGCAGTCGAATGTCGCGCTATTGATTTTTCTCATTCCCAAACGAAACGAGAGCCGTGCCGCCAAATCCTTCTACCGCACATCAAGAACTGCTTAAGGATGCACTCGAAAAACATCGGTCGGGTCGGCTGGGTGAAGCGGCTCAGCGGTATCGGGAAATTCTTTCCCGCGACCCTGGGCACGCGGACTGCCTGCACCTGCTGGGGATGATTGCGTTTCAACAAGGAGATGCCGAACAGGCCGTCGATTTGATCCGACGAGCAATTGCGATCCACTCGAACGCTGCATCGTATTACTCCAATCTGGGGAACGTGCTTCAGAGCCAGGAGAAGTTGGGTGAGGCTGAGGAATGTTATCGGCGAGCGCTGGATATTCGTCCGGACCAGGCAGAGGTTCACTTGAATCTCGGGAACATTTTGAAGGCTCAGGGCGCTGTGGACGCCGCGTTGAGCTCTTATCGGCGCGCCCGATTGCTCGATGCCGAGTTGGCCGAGGCACAAGCAGCGGAATCGACGGCTCTTCTTCTCAAAGGCGAGTTCGGCGCGGGCTGGGAGGGTTTTGACGCGCGATGGCGCACGAGGGATAACGACACACGGCCGCGAAACTTTTCTCAGCAACGCTGGGAGGGCGAGCGTATTGCGGCAGGCCGAGTACTCATCTGGGGAGAGCAGGGTGTCGGAGATGAAATCATGTTTGCTGGGCTTCTTCGTGATGTCCTCGCGAGGGACAACCAGTGTGTGCTGGAATGCGATGCGCGTCTAAAGCCCCTGTTTGCCCGGTCGTTTCCCGAGCTCGAAGTGGTGTCCGGCTACGATCCTAAGCTTCAGCCTGAAATGGGGATTGCTGCACAGCTGCCGAGCGGCAGCCTTCCGGGATTGTTTCGGAGAAACCTCGCAGACTTCGCCAGGACGACATCGCCATACCTGATCGCCGATGCGGCAAAGGTCAAGCGTTTCCGCAAGCGGTACGATGATGGCCGGCCGCTGGCAGGCATCGCATGGCAGAGCAACAATAAGAAGTCCGGACATCGCCGATCGATAGAACTCGACCAACTGGCGCCGCTGTTGGCTCAGCCCGGGGTCCGATGGGTTAGCCTGCAGTATGGCGATCCCGCTGTGCTAAATGCTCAGGCTCACGCGGCGGCGGCGCCTTTGGTGATTGATGCCGAGGTGGATCAGTTGGCCGATCTGGATGACTTTGCGGCGCAGGTTGCGGCGATGGACCTGGTGGTGACCATCGACAACTCCACGGCACACATGGCCTCGGCCCTCGGAGTGCAGACATGGACTATGTTGCCCTTCGCGCCTGATTGGCGATGGCTGCTCGAGCGCGAGGATAGCCCGTGGTATCCGACCATGCGGCTCTTCCGCCAGCGCGAGATCGGGCATTGGAAGCCTGTGATCGATGAGCTTAACCGCGAGCTTCCTGGCAGCTTGTTGGCCAGAGGCTGCTCGTGGGTCAATCGCTGGGAGCGTCGCTGAAGCTTCTTCGCTGAAAATGTTTGGTGCTGTCTAGAATCCGGTAGAGAGATGCCGATAGCTTGCCCGTAACAATAACCACCTGCTCCAAGTAGCGATTCTGAACCTTGACGTAACGAACTGGTTCGGTGCAGGCGGAATTCGATATAGGAGCAATAAACAAATGATCAGCGTACTCAATAACGTATCTTCTCTCGTGGCAGAGAATGCTCTGTCCTCGACGCAGGCTAGTCTGCAGAGCACCCTGCAGCAACTATCCACCGGCATGCGGATCAACTCCGGATCGAACGATCCTGCTGGCCTGTCGATCGCCAACGGTTTGGGAGCGAACATCGCAGCCCTCACCCAGTCCAGCCAGAACGCCTCCAACGGCGTTGGCCTGCTGCAGACCGCCGATGGCGCACTCTCGCAGGTCACCTCCCTGCTCAACCAGGCGGTCACGATCGCGACCGAAGCGGCGAACGGTGGTCTCACGGCCGCCCAGAACACGGCTGCAAACACCGAGTTCACCTCGATTCTGAGTGAGATCACCCAGATTGGCAGCACTACGAATTTCAATGGGTCCGACGTGTTCAGTGGTAATACACCGACTGCAGCGGTGACCGCCGTTGCCGCCACCGCTACCAGCGGAAATACTGCTGCGAGCACCACGCTGCTGGCACCCGGCACCGGAGATCAGACGGCTGGTACTGTCTCCATCACCCTCGGAAATGGAGCCGTCGCGACTTATACGCCTTCTGGTAGCGCCACTACTACTACGGGTACGGTAGCTGATCTGGAAGCGGATATAAATGCTCTCGGCGCCGGTACTGCTAACACCGGTGGTGGGACTTGGGCTTACTCTGGGACGGCGGGCACCAATGCTGCAAGTTTCGCGGGAATCACCGCGTCGTTACCGGGTGCGGGGGGCCTCAGCATATCCACAAGTACCACGACCACCGCCGCAACGTACGACCAGAGCATGACGATAGGCGGAAGCAGTACGGCATTGGGTACCTTCACGGAAACAGCCGCCACCGCCGCCGCCCCCGCCGTTACTACGCTTGCTGACGCGGTCTACACGAGTGATGGAACCTCTGGGGGCACCTCCAGCCTGAGCACTACTATAGCGGCGCTCTCGGCGACATCCCTGGGATTGACTGGCAATCTTTCAACCTCCGCCGGCGCCGCAGCAGCATTACAAACAATCACGGCAGCAATCAGCACGGTTGCAGCGGCACGAGGTACCATCGGCGCATCTGTAAACCAGCTGACGGCGACCGAAGGTGTGCAGAACACGGAAGTTCAAAACCTTACCAGCGCTCAGAACAATGTTCAGAACGCCGATATCGGGACCACTGTCGCGAACATGACGCAGTACAACGTCCTCGAACAGACTGGCATGGCCGCTCTGTCTCAGGCCAACTCGGCTCAGCAGAACGTGCTGAAGCTTCTCCAGTAATCTTTGCCTCGCAGATACGGGGGCGTCCATTGGACGCCCCCGCTCTCTTGGATTCTGCACTAAACGGACCGGCTCAATCTGCCGATGGGTAATATGGAGTCGTATCGTTCGCACTGAACGTTTATGAATGGCCCGCTCACTTGAGAAAGGAAGAAGAAAACTCTTATGAGCTCAACCTCGTCCTTAAGCTCTCTGCTTTCCTCGCTAGACCCTTCGTCAGCGATTGACATTAGCGACATCTTAGAGGCTGCTACAGGCGCGTCTTCTGCCGGCATCGACGTCACGTCTGCGGTCAATGCTGCGGTGACTGCAGCCCAGGCGCCTGAGGATGCATGGCAGAACCAGATCACCCTGCTCCAGAGCCAAACCTCGGCCCTAACGCAGATTCAGACCGACGCAACCAATCTGGACAATGATGTCCAGGCGCTCAACAATCTGACCGGCCCCCTTTCCGCAACGACGGTGACGTCATCGAACTCCAGCGTTGTAACAGCCACTGCGGCGTCGGGGAGCGCGACGGGCAACAATGTTGTAGTCGTCCAGAACCTGGCGAGCACCGCTTCTTATATATCAACGGTAGAGGCAACCACCGCCACTACACTGCCAGCGGAGAGCTTCACGATCACGAATGGAAGTGGCGCTTCCTCTACGATTACTACTGGGAGTGGTGTCAACACGCTCAGCGACTTGGAGACGGCCATTAACGGCGCGGGATTGGCTGTCACGGCCAGCACCGTCACAGATGATTCCGGCTCCAGGCTGGCCATCACAAGCGACACGTCTGGGAGTGCGGGGAGCTTTACCGTGACCTCCACCGGTACCGCCTTTGACTTCGCACCAGCGGCGACCGGAGCTGATGCCTCGCTTACAGTGAATGGTATTGGCATTTCGAGTGCGACGAACACCGTGACGGGTGCAGTTCCAGGACTAACTCTGAACTTGCTGAGCGCGAGCCCCGGAACGTCGGTGAGCCTGTCCGTAGCGCCCGATACCTCGCAGGCGTCGAACGCGATCAATCAGTTTGTGAGCGACTACAACACTGCCATCGGAGACCTCAATACACAGTTTGCAGACTCAGGGTCCGGCCAGGGGGTTCTCGCGGACGATCCTGCCGTGCGCAATCTGCAGAGCGAGTTACTCTCAGCACTGGACTACACGGCGACACCGTCGTCTGGCAGCACGACGACGACCGTACCGAACCTTACGTCGCTGGGAATCTCGGTGAATGACGATGGAACGCTGAGCGTGGACAGCACGACGCTCAATAACACCCTGCAGAACAACTTCAGCGATGTGCAGAACTTTTTCCAGGGATCGGCGCTGAACGGATTTGCTAACTCCCTGGACCAGCAGCTCACCAGCTTTATCAGTCCGGCCGACGGGGCATTCACCGTGGATCTGCAGAGCATCAGCACGGAGACCAGTGGGCTGCAGACCGACATCAGCAACTTCCAGACGAATGTGATTACGCCGCTGCAGACGCAGTTGCAAAGTGAATTCAGCCAGGCTGAGGAGCTGCTGCAGGAGCTACCGAACCAGATGAAAGCAGATTGACGAGGAGCTGGGCGAGAACTCGTCCTCAGGAAGTTAACCGGAGACAGCTATGCAATCCACCGAACTCTCATATCGTAAGAGCGCCGCGCAAGGCGCAAGCGGTTTTGGCTTGATGATCGCACTCTACGACACGCTCGCGGGCGATCTGCGGCGTGCAGCCGATGCCGAGCGCGCTAACAACCTGGAGAGACGCTGCCTGGAGGTAAATCATGCTCTGTTGGTCATCGGGTATCTTGAAGACGCTTTGGGGACGGCCAGCAGAGGGGAGCTGGCAGAGCAGCTTGTAAGCCTCTATTCGGCTCTGAGACGCAAATTGATTGAGGCTCAGGCCAGGCGGTCGCCGGAGATCCTGGAAGAGCAGGTGGAACGGGTATTGCGTCTTCGCGAGACCTGGCAGAAGATGGAACTTTCAGCACCGGACGCGCCGATTACTCTTGCCGGAGCGATGGCAGACCGTGAACACGAAGACACACCGCCTTACCAACCATCCGGCCCCACGAGTTGGTCAGCATAGATTCTCTTGAGGAAAAAGGCCGCAAGCGCGCAGCACGCACGGTTCGGCGTTCTCTCGAACGCCGTTCCTTCGCAACCTCTGAAACGATCAAAATATAGACACAGGCTGCCCGATCTGGCCATGCTTTCACTCTGCGATGAGAATCGAAACCCAGAAGTTCCCCTCGGTTGATTCAAACGTAAGCCTCTCCCTACCCTTCGAGCCGAAGCCTCGCAGATTCTCATCGCTGCCCTCGATAACGGTCGGCATGGAAAGTCGGGCCTCCGTTGCCATCACACACTTCATATTTCCACCGATGATATTTGCCAGCTCGCCCAGCACGTCGCGTACCTCGTCATTCACTGTGGTGGGCGGGTCGGTAGCAAGGACCATGCCTGCAAAGCTGCAGGCCTGTTGACGAGTACACTCCAGAAGTACCGCCCCGTTCCAATCCCCCGTCATCAGCACGTATGAGGTTAACATGTCACCGGCGGGGCGCCTTGGAATCTCGCTGGGTGACACGTCAAGACCCAGCATCGTAATGAATACTGACCCCACGGTCCGAACCAACATCTCCTTTCGCACTTCAGTTCTCATAGGTTTTCCTTCTTATCGTGCGACATACACGGTCAAGCCGCCCACCTTCGTCCGTTGAAACCACTCATCAAGGCCGAAGATCGACTCTGACGCGCCCAGGAGTAACCAGCCTCCTCGGAACAAGGTGCTGTGGATCTCCTTCATGATGTTTCGCTTGGTCTCATTATCGAAATAAATCATGACATTCCGGCAGAACACCAGATCGAAGGGTCCGAGGCCGCCCATACGCTTGCGAAGATCAATCGTCTCGAAACGAACCATCCGCCGCACCGTGTCGCTCAGTTGCCAGTCCAGACCGGCCGGTCGAAAGTGCTTCACTAAAAAGGCCGCCGGCAGTCCGCGATTGACCTCAATCTGCTGGAACAAGCCGGCCCTGGCGCGCTCCACGACCTTGGAAGAGAAGTCGGTTCCCAGAATTTGAATGTTCCAGCTCGTGAGCTGTTCTTCAAGAAGCATCATCGCGAGGCTGTACGCTTCTTGCCCGGTGGAAGCGGCGGCCGACCAGAAGCGCAGACTCCTGCTGTCTCGACGATCTTCCTTCAGCTTCGGTAACAGGACGGTTCGTATAGCCTCATAATGGTGCGGCTCTCGAAAGAAGTAGGTTTCATTCGTTGTCATCGCTTCCGCGACTCGGTCGCCAAGCTCCTGGTTCCCCTTTGAATGCAGGAGCGCGCACAAGTCATTGGTTGTATTGAGACCTAATTGTTTGACGATAGGCGCCAGGCGGCTTTCGAAGAGGTAGTGTTTATCTTCTTCAAGCACGATTCCGACTTTGGAATAGATGTGCTGCTGAAGAAATCGGTAATTCTCCGGAAGGATGGCCCGGTTTGCTAATTGGCTATCCATACATCTCCCTCCTGACTCCGATTGAGCGGCGGAGAATTTCGGGCACGATCTCGTTGAGCGGCAACACCCGGTCTGCAAGACCGGCGTTCACCACTGCGCCCGGCATGCCCCAGACGACGCTTGATGCTTCATCTTGCGCGACGATGCCTGCTCCGTGTGCCCTCAGAATCTCCGCACCGCGTAGACCATCCTGTCCCATGCCTGTCAGGATGACGGCCAGGGCGGCCCCACCGTACACCTGTCCAGTCGAGACAAACAGTGCGTCCACCGCAGGACGGCAGGAGTTTTGACGCGGCGACTGATCCAGGCACACTCTGACTGCGGCCCCATCCTTGGCCAGCTTCATATGAAAATCACCCGGGGCAATCAAAATCTTGCCCGGCTCAACTGCGCAGCCCTGGAACGCTTCGCATACCGGCAGCTGGCATGTCGAGTTGAGACGCTCCGCAAGCAATCGAGTGAAGAGCGGCGGCATGTGCTGCACAACAAGAATGGGCAGCTGAAAATTCGCGGGCAGTCTCGGAAGGATATCGCCCAAAGCGGTCGGTCCTCCCGTCGACACTCCAATCACGACCACCTCGGGCCGGGGCTTCTCCCGTTGTGACGCGAGTGGATTGCGCCAGTTCGAAGGCGCCGCCGGAAGGCATAACGTCTCGGTGCGCGGTGCAACTCGATCTTCCACTGACTGGCGGAAGAACTGCTTAATCTTGGGGATCATCTCCTCGCGTAACCGAATCATTGAGCGGTCAAGCGAACCTTCGTTCGAGGCTTTCGCGACATAGTCGTCAGCGCCGAGAGTCAATGCTTCGAGCGTTTTGACCCCACCCCGTTCCGTCAGGGTGCTGAACATGATGATTCGTAGTTTAGGGAATTCACGACGAACGCGGCGCAGCATCTCCAGTCCGTCCATATCCGGCATCTCGATATCCAGGGTGATTACATCTGGATTCAGTTGCGGGATTCGTTGCAGTCCAATCGCACCATTCGAGGCTGTGCCCACCACTTCAAGCATGGAATCCTGTTCGAGCGCCTGTGCCACAAGACGGCGGATGACGACAGAATCGTCTACCACCATCACGCGAACCCGTTCTCCGGGTTGGAGCAATCGCTGATTGATGGCAGCCATGTCTACTCCATTACCTCAGAGCCCATCCCGAGAAGCTCGAGCTTCTCCCTGAGTATGTCTTTTGTGAATGGCTTCATAACGTATTCGTTCGCGCCGGCGTCCAGGGCCGACACCATACGATCCAACTCAGTCTCCGTCGTGACCATGATGATCTTTAGCAAAGAAAGTTCTGGATTCTGACGCAATCGTTTGAGTAGATCCAGACCGTCCATCTCTGGCATGTTCCAGTCGGTCAACACCAGACTCACTGATGTACCTTCGGCATCAATTACAGCCAGGGCCTCCTTGCCGTCAGCAGCCTCACATACCTCGTATCCCAGCTCCAGCAATATCCTTTTGAGGATCGTTCGGATTGTCTTTGAATCATCTACAACGAGTGCCTTAGCCATCTGCATCCACCTTCGTCCTTTGACATTGACCTGGCGGGTCACATACCCAACCGCCAGGCCAATCTCAAAATTATTGGTTCATTCAGAACGTGAACTTCGCTACGGATGCCTGAAGCCGGGCTGCCATTTCACTCAACTCCAACGAGGCTGTCTTGGTATCATTTGCTCCCTGGGTTGTATTCTTGGCCGCCGTCGCGACACCGCTGATGTTCTTTGCGATATCGTTGACTCCCTGAGCTGCTTCCGTCACACTTCGACCGATCTCATTGGTCGTGACGGTTTGCTCTTCTACCGCGGAGGCGATGCTGTTGGAGATATCGTTGATCTGGTTAATGATGGTCCCGATCTCCTCGATCGCGGTTACAGCGCCCTTGGTGACTCCCTGGATCGCTTCGATCTTCTGGCTGATCTCTTCGGTCGCCTTGGCAGTTTGCTTGGCCAGTTCCTTGACCTCATTTGCTACCACCGCGAAGCCCTTGCCTGCTTCTCCGGCACGAGCAGCCTCGATCGTTGCGTTGAGTGCGAGCAGGTTGGTCTGCTGCGCAATCGAGGTAATTACCTTGATCACGTTGCCGATCTCCTGGCTGGACTCGCCAAGTTTCTTCATCGTTTCATTCGTGGAGTGGGCCACCACCACTGCATTCTTCGCCACGTGCGCCGAGTCGTTGGCGTTCTTGGCGATCTCGCGGATCGATGCCTGCATCTCTTCAGTGGCCGTAGCGACCGAAGCGACATTGCGCGATACTTGCTCGCTCGCCGCAGATACGATGTTGGCCTGAACCGCAGTCTCCTCCGCATTGCCGGCCATCTGCTGGCTGACCGCGGTGAGTTCTTCGGAGGAGGAGGCAAGTGTGCTTGCATTCTCGGCCGTAGCCTTGAGCGGCGCAGCAACTGCTTCCAGCATATGGTTCACGCCTTCGATAATCTTGCGATACTCACCGGCGTGTTGGCTCGCATCAGCGTGTGCGCCTACTCGACCCTCTACGGCAGCAGCGGCGAGCATATTCGTGTCGGCGACCAGTGCATGGATGTTCTGCTTCATCAATACCAACCACTCATGAATCTGGTCCTTGTCGGAAGCCTTCGCCATCGTTGCCGTCAGGTCGCCATTCGCGATCTGCGTTACGTACGCGACCAATTCACTCAGCCATCCATGCACGCCGTTCACGGCATCCTTCATCCTTTCGTGATCACCCTTGCAGGGGATCTCGACACGCTCGCGGAGATCGCCGCCCCGAATCATGGCGAGAATGCGATTGCCTTCTCCGATGGGCACAAGAATTGCGTCCAGCATCTCGTTGACGCCTGTCACGATTCCGGCGTAGGCTCCCTGAAACTGTTCAGGCTTGCCACGTTCAAGGAGATGACCTTCGTGAGACGCCGTGACAAGTCTGCGCAACTCGGTTTGCAACTTCTGCAGCACGCCGGCAACATTGTTCACAGCTAGCTTCATCTTTTCGTGATCGCCCTTGTACGTCTGAGCAATCGACTCATCGATCTTGCCATTGGAGATCTGGGCGAGGATGCGGTTGCCTTCCGCGATCGGCAACACGATGGCGTCGAGTGTGATATTGACTCCCTTGACGATCTCTGCGTATGAGCCTTTGAACTGGTTCGGGTTGGCGCGCTCGGACAGCTTGCCTTCCTTGGCCAGGTCGCTCATGCGTAACATCTCCTTCTGCAATAGCTGCAGCGCGACAGCGATGTTGTTGACAGCCAGCTTCATCTTCTCGTGATCGCCCTTGTATGTCTGAGCAATCGACTCATCGATCTTGCCATTGGAGATCTGGGCGAGGATGCGGTTGCCTTCCGCGATGGGCAATAGGATCGCGTCCAGGATACGATTCACGCCCTCGATGACTCGGCGGTCATTCCCCTCACCACCAACTGGTCTGCCCTGCCCCGCTCTTCGAGGCGGCCTTCGTGCGACGCTTCTACCAGCCTCAATATCTCGTGCTGAAGCTGATCGGCATTCTCCGCAGCTGACTCATGAATCTCTGGACGATCCAACATGGCGGTGCCGTTGGACGAATTTCGGCGAGAATCTGCTTGCCGACCATTGCTTGATTGCGTTGCCATTTCGTTTTGCTCCTTGCAAGTATTCGATGCTATGTTGTGCCGTTGTCGGCCTGAGTCTCAGGCGCACTATGGTTTGGAACGTCAAGCGTATCTTCTGCTGGACGCCCGCAACGGTTACTTAGCTTCTGCATTGGCTGGTTGGTTAGCACACGACTCAGCAACATTCCATGGCGCTCCCGACGGCGAGATCCACCGTCCGCTCCTCATCGAGGACCAGAAGCAACCGGTCCTTCAGCTTGTACACACCGCGAATGAGATCCCTGGCCGCGGGCGCAAGATTCTCGGGCGGCCGCTCGTATGCAGAGGCGTCCATGTCCAGGACATCCCCGATCTCGTCGACCAACAGGCTGACTGCGCCATCCGCAGTTCGGACCACCATATTCATCGAATCCGGATGATCCGCCGTGCGCGCCGGCAACAGCAGCCGTCGCCGCATGTCAATCGCGGTTACGATCTGGCCTCGCAGGTTGATCAAACCTTCGATGACATCCGGCGCTTGTGGAACCGAGGTCATCGGCTGCGAGCGCAATACTTCCTGCACGTGAAGAACATCCACGCCGAAGAAGAAGTCAGCTACGAAAAAGGTTGAGAACTGCCCGCTCGAAGGCGTCGTCCCTGTTTTTGGGCTTGTTGCTGTATCCGTCGTCATGATTACTTTGCCTCTCCCGCACATACCAGTGCCTCGTTGATGGAAGCCACCGGCGAGACCAGCCGCGCGACCGACGCAAGCACCATCACACCGTCGAATCTTGCCTGGCAGTCCCGGAATCCCGCCTTTCGAGCGGCTGAGGCCCGCACCAGTCCATCCGAATCCACCACCGCAAGGACCGGAATACCGGCCCACTCCGATCGACGGCGCAACGCCGCCAGCAGAGCGGAGTTGCCATCCGGCTGAAGGTCAAGCGCCGCAACGATGACATCCACTGGTTGCTGCTCCAATTTGCGGGTGGCCTCGGCCAGATTCGCGGCTTCGATGACCGTGTAACCCGTCATGTCGAGACCGCTACGAATCACGCCTCGGGAGAATGCTGATGCATCGAGAACAAGAACCCGCTTGCAGTTGGTAAGCTCATCCGAGCTTGGAGACCAGCTTCCTTCTACCGCTCGTATGACTTCGTTGAGGTCAAGGAAATCTGTAACTCTCTTTCCGACCACCGCAGAACCAAGGAGCCCTTTGCGCTCGGATCTCTGCCGCACGGTTACTGCTTCTTCGGCCACATCCAGAATCCGATCGACCACCATTCCCACGCTAACGTCGCCATCATTGAATACGACCACCTGCACTGGATCGGCAGAGTGCTCATGGACGGTGGCACCTGGTTCAAGAACGCTTTGCAGCGACACGAGGGGCAGGATACGGCTTCGATATTGGACGACCTGCCCACCGCCTGCATACTCGATGGCCGATCGCGGAAATTCCTCTAACCTGGCGACCAGTGAGAGTGGAACAGCCAGCCGATCGAAGGAACCGGCCTGGAACAAGAGCAGCCGTTGTTGCTCGACCTTCGACTGGACTTTCTGTTTGTCCGCGGCTCGCGCTGGTTCCCGCACCTCACCAAACACTCCCGAGCATTGACCGATCCCGAGCACGTCAAGAATCAGTGCGACCCGGCCGTCGCCCATGATCGTTGCTCCGGCATACAAGGTAAGCCCCTTCAATTGCTTGCCTAACGGCTTGACCACAATCTCCTGGGTATCATTGATACCATCCACCACCAATCCAAACTGCCTGTCTTCCGCCTGCAGAACAACCAGGCTGACCGCTTCGGCTCGGTCAGCCGATTGCAGTCCGAGTACCTGATTCAAATAGGCGATGGGCAAGAGACTGCCGCGCCGTCGATAGACCGGCGTTCCATGCACATACTCGATGTGTTTGCCCGAGGAATCTCCGTCGATTCGGATGAGCTCGAGAAGACTCACCTGAGGGATTACGAAGCGCTCGCCACCGCTGGTAATGACCAGTCCAGGAATGATCGCCAGTGTAAGTGGGATTCGAATCTTAACCGTGGAACCTTCGCCTGGCCGGCTGAAGATGTCTACCACCCCGCCAATCTTCTCGATGTGGGATTTAACCACGTCCATCCCGACACCTCGGCCGGATATGTTCGTCACGATTTGAGCGGTCGACAATCCCGGCTCGAAGATAAGGCTGAGCGCCTCCCGATCACTGAGCTTGTCAGCTTGTTCAGGCCTGAGCAACCCCTTCTCAATTGCCTTCTGTTTGATCCGCGCGACATCAATGCCGGCGCCATCGTCACCGACTTCGATGTTGACCTGACCTCCTTCGTGGTAGGCGCGAAGGGTTAGAAGCCCCTGGGCCGGCTTACCCGCACACACACGGACCTCAGGCGATTCGATGCCGTGATCGCACGAGTTGCGGACCAGGTGCATCAGAGGATCCTTGATGGCTTCAATGATCGTCCGATCAAGCTCTGTCTCAGCACCGTCCATTTCAAGGAAAATCTCTTTACCCATGTCGATGGCAATGTCGCGCACCACACGTGGCAGCTTGTTCCAGACCACTCCGATCGGCTGCATGCGCGTTTTCATCACGCCTTCCTGCAACTCGGTGGTAATCAGGTTCAGCCGCTGTGAGGTCGCATTAAGGGCAGGGTCCTCACCTTCACTATTGAACTGGAGTATCTGGTTGCGGGTAAGCACCAGTTCGCCAACAAGATCCATCAACTTATCCAAGAGTCCGACGCCAACCCGGATGTTCGAGTCTGCCGCTGCCGAATGCCGTATTAACTCGTCGTCGTTTCCTTCTGATTTTCTCCTGTCTTTTTTTCGTCTATCTGGTCCTTCAACGCGGCGATCTTCGGAAACTTCGGCACCGGCTGTTTCGGTCGGTTCGCCTGACAGAGATTCAAGGCCCAACTCCGCGACGGCCCCGATCGGAACAGCCTGCTGATCCACGGTGGCCTGGATTTGTGACTCGGCGCGTAATCGCTCTATCAAGTCCTCGAAATGGAGGGGCCCCTCCTTCCCGCTCGCTTCAATCGCTGCCAGAACCTTTCGAGTGGCGTCCACGGTCTCCAGGATCAGGGACACCAAGGTCGGCGTGAGTTCTCTCTCCCCGTCGCGCAACTGGCTCAGAATGCTTTCAGCCTGGTGGGTAATCCCTTCCAACGTCGTGAATGCAAGGAACCCACACGCCCCTTTTATGGTGTGAATGGTGCGAAAGATGCTTCCCAGCAGGAGCGTATCGTGAGGATGTTTCTCCAATTCGACGAGATCCAGATCGAGACGCGAGAGATTCTCATCGCTTTCGATTAGAAACTCGCGAATCGTCTCCATGTCTTCCACGCAAATGTTGTCCATGATCCCTTTCAACCTACGTGCTCTGCCGGTCCGTCAGCCATTCTGAGGGGAATGCGTTTTTTCCGCAGGTGACAGCGGCCTTGTCGACCGAATGTTTGCTCTATCGGCAGATACTCGAACAGCTTTAATCCGAAAGCAGACTCGTCCGACAGAGAATGGGCGGCTTGTCCCTGGCGGTGATCAATGGCTGCTCCCTCTCGCTTCACAAGTTTTACGGATCAGAACGTTAGACACTGAACAAACTTACACAAAGCGCCGATAGATCCAATGCCAGTGCGTTGGCGAATGTTTGCGCCCTGCCTTAGACCAATTGAGAAGGAGAACAATTGCCATGGATCTACTCTTAGTGGACGACAGCAAAACCATGAGGCTCCTCGTCCATCGCGCGATTCGGCAAGCAGGCTATCGAGGTCTTACTGTTTGCGAGGCGGAAAATGGGGCGGATGCTTTGGAAAAGCTGAAGTCCGTGAAACCGAGGTTGATCCTGTCTGACTGGAACATGCCAGAGATGTCAGGAATCGACTTTCTAAGGAAGTTGCGCGAGGAGAATAATCTGACGCCTTTCGGATTTATCACCTCCGAGGCATCCCAAAAATTCAAAGACCTCGCAATCAGCAGCGGTGCAAGTTTTATGATCGTCAAACCCTTCGGCGTCGACGACGTTCAGGCTGCGTTAGAACCCATCTTAGGGGAGAGCTAAATCATGGCAGAACCATCGTCCTCATCCATGGCCACGTTGTTTTCAGACCTAATCGGGCGCCATGTCAACTTCTCCGAGCAACTCGACGCCCCGCCGGCCAATGGAGAACAAATTTATTGCGCGTATCTCATAAAGCCGATGGATAGCTACCGAGTCATCAAGGCGGACCTTTCGCTGCTGAGCTCCTTCGCAGGCGCATTGATTGGATTGTCGCCGGAGATCATCAAAGAAAGGGTGGAAGATGCAACCTTGGATGAAAGCCTTCGAGACGCGCTTTGTGAGGTGATGAACATTGCATCGAGAATCGTCACCATTGAGCACCGGGGCGTGTTCAAAGGCATCTACGCAGATCCGGGTCAGATGCCTTCCGACGCCCGAAATACCCTTCGGGATCCTTGCTGCTCAAGCCACTACAAGGTGACGATTGACGGCTATCAAGGTGGCGCATTTTCCTTATTGGCGCCTTACTAGACTCCGGCGAAATCTGTTCTCCATAAACGGCCGGGACAGGTCGCGGCTTCGAAGAGATGGGCTGTAGCCCGAGCGCGATCCTCGCGCCAACCGAACTGTCATCTGCGATGCAGTCCTTCATTTTCCTCTTGTGGAAATATGGTCCGCCGCCAACTGAGCTTCTCTGAGGAGTTCAATTGCTCTCACAACCCTCACTCTTGAGCAGCGATGGATCCTCACGCGAGCGCACGCCGTAGCAATCCTAATGCTAGTTAGGAACTGACAAATAACTCAGCAACGTGTTGGGAAGAACCTTTGCCGTTGCCGCCAGCGCCGCGCTGTTGTCAGTTTCTGCTTGACTTAGGTTAGTTGCGGCCGTCGCCTCATCTACGCCTACCAGGTTCGTTGCCTGCGACGCCAGACTGACAGTTTCCTGCTGGAGAAATGTATCTTGCGAATTCAACTGGCTTTCGGCGTTGCCATAAAATGCCTGCTGCTGGCCCAGGAAAGCAATCGCTGAAGATACTGCGTTCGTCGCAGTCTCGATTCCGGTCGTATTCCCACTTTGCAATGCGGTAACCAGTGAACTCAACGAGCCCAGTACATTATTGCTCGGATCGGAAAATATCTGGCTTCCTGGAAGATCGACCGGAACGCTCAGGGTGTCGCCAACAGCAACCGAGGTCTGGTCCATGTTGCCGTTGTACGCGTACCCGGTCGAGGAGGAGGGATCCAGGGTATAAGGGGTTGAAGTCCCGGTTCCTCCAAACAGATATTGGCCCGCCACCGAGGTATTTGCCGCGGATACAACTGTCGACAAAACTCCCTGCACCTGCGTAGCGATCGCCTGCAGATTAGAGGTCGTATTGGTGCCGTTCGCGCCCTCCGTGCCGAGCGATACAGCCTGGGTGAGTGCCGTTACTACGGTACTGAGAACAGAACTTGCGGACTCTACCGAAGCCAAAACCGTGCTGATGTTCTTAGTGTATTGATCAACGTTTCCGGTCTCGATCGTATTTTGCACCATGGCAGCCGACGCAGCAGGATTATCCGACGGAACGCTCACACTCATGCCTGTCGCCACCTGCTGGAGCGCCGTGTTCAGCGTTGACTGACTCTGTTGAAGGTCAGCGAGAATATCCGGGGAAATATTTGGATTAATTTGCATATCGATCAGTAACTCTGCGTGGAACCCATATCCAGGGCGTCTGTATTGAGCTGTTGTATGGTGCTAACGATACGAGCACCGGCCTGATAAGCCGTTTGGAAACGAATCAGATTGGCGGTTTCATCATCAACGTTTACACCTGTTACAGAGCTCTGCTGATCAGTGAGCTGAAGCAGGGTCTTGCCAAGAGCCGTATATTGCGTGCTGGCATTGGAGGCAGCATTACCGACATCGAACACGAGGCTCGCATAGGCATTCGCCGGAGTCATCCCTGATGTCGAGTTGAATTGTCCGAGAACTGTGTCGTTGGTCGATACCTGCAAGGTATCGCCTGCCGTTGCAGTCGAGATGACTGCCTCGCCGGCAGCGTTGAACGACAAACCCGTGCCCGGGCTCAACGTTCCTGCGGCTACCGCAGACGCAATTGCCGTTTGCAGGCTGGCGATCGTTGAGGTTGCGCCGGCAGTAAAAGAGAAGGTCTGCCCCGTTAACCCATCCGAGATCGACGTTACGGAACCATCGGTCAACGGCGTGTTTGCCGCCAATGGAACCGAAGGTGTGCCCCCTGAAGACGTCGCCGAACTTGAGGGGAGGGCCTGGGAGAGCACCGCAGAAAGATTCGCCACATTACTGTTGCCGTTGCTATTGCCGACTGAATTAATTGCGAGCAGTGCGGGGTTCGTGATCGACACAGCCATGCTCGCCGCGGCATTATCCAGGCTCGATGAGACGGTGAAGAAATTCTGACCCTGGTTGCCATTTGAGTCCAGGCCCTGTGTCTGAGCAGAATTGAAGCTAGTGGCAAACTGGCTGGCCAGTGAATTCAGCTGTGCGAGCATTCCGGGAATGGTCTGGTCGCGCATCTGAATCGCTCCCCCAAGTTGGCCTCCACTCAACGTTGAGGTTATGTCTGTCCCGTTGGAGTCGAGTACCTGTTGGAACCCATCGCTGCCTGTCGTGGTCTGGAGCGTAAAACTCTGAGTCCCCATCACCAGCGGCGTTCCATTGCCCGTCATAATCGTGTCCCCGGACTGACTCTGGGTCACGGAGATGCCCGTTAGTCCCGACAGCTGCTGGACGGACTCGTTGAGCTGGTCCTCCGCCGAGCTGTCATTCTGCCCTGAATTTGTCAGTTGCTCAACCTGTCCGTTTAACTGCGCGATCTGCTGGGTGAGCGAGTTGATCTGCGCGACCGAAGTCGTTACAAGGCCATTCGCCGACGATTGTGCGCTGGTCAGGCCATTCGCTGTCGTGTTGAAGGCCTCGGCCAAATCCTGCCCGGACGAGAGTACGCTTTGCTGCGTCGCTGTGCTGGTCGGACTCGCAGAAAGCGCATCCAGACTGTTGGAGAACGTGGTCAGTGCACTAGCGATGTCGGTCCCGGTGGTCGTGAAGTACGTCTGAATCTGTTGCAGGCTAGCCGACTCCGTGTTGGCGCTGCTCTGGGCGGAGGTCTGCTGCTGGATCTGCAGATCAAGCAACTCATCCTGCACGCTCTGGATGCCCTCGGTTGTGACGCCGCCCCCGGTGATCTCATTCCCCGACAGATTGAGAGGGTCTTCGCTCACTTCCGCTACTTCCTCGGTGTATCCGGGAGTATTGACGTTCGAGATGTTGTTGCTGGTCGCGTCCAGCTCCGCCTGGGCGGCATCCAGCGCCTGCACTCCGATGTTCAGCGTTGTATTGAGTCCGCCCATGACCTTACATCCGGCATGACCAGGTCTGATGTTTCAGCCTGGGGCCCGAACCCTCCTGAAAGTTTCCTGTGACTGAACCCAACAGCGACGCCATCAGAGCGGCAGAGTGACCGGAATGTTGCAGCACCGCATCGTAGACCCGATTCACGGTTTGCAATTCAGCCTGTGTGATCAGCAGCTCGCTCGGTAACTCCGCTATCGAAAGCCGGCCGCAAACTCGCAGGTTGGGTATCGTCGAAGACCCAAAGCTGCCTTCGAAGGCTTCTAAGCCGGACGGTCAGGACCTCCTGCTCGGCAAGGCTCTCCTCGAGATCGGTGAGCCCGTTACATGAAATCGCCGCCATGGCTCGCTCGAGTTCACGAACGAGCGAGCGAATGGTCTCTAGATATTCGTTGGTACGCTGGTCTCGATCTGTTGCACCCGTGTCCATCATGCTTCGCAATCTCCAGGCATGCCGTAGCCTGAACTTCAGTCCGGCCTTCGGCTATGAGGATTCGCCAACCATCGCTGCGGCTACGCTTGCCGGATCGACCTGATACTCGCCGTTGCTGATCGCCTGGCGAAGGTTGTCTACCTTTCCCTGTCGTACCTCAGGCGAGCTGAGGGCCGTGCTCACGAGCGAAGACAGAGAGGCTGTGTCCGACGTGAGCGTCGTTCGATCATCTTCCGAGATGCCCTGAGATTTTGCGGACGACGGTGCGTCCGCCTGTACACCCACCCGCCGCGAGCTCAGATCACTCGAAAGCTGACTGGCTGCCGAGTTAGATAGATCAATCCTCATAACACCTCCTAGACTGGTCGCTATTCCTATCGGCAGATCTCCAAATAAATTTAGAGACCGCCTATTTTTTTCTTGCGACGCCTTCTTTTCCCGAGGCGACCTGTAGGCGCTCCAGTTGCCGAAACGCCTGCCTTTTCCCGGTCTGCGGCCGCATGCATGGCCTTGGCAATCATCTTCCCGATGCCCAACCCGCCAGAGGCCGCCATCGACGTAGACAGCGATTGAACACCCAAGCTCATCATCTGATCGCCGCCTGCGTCACGGTCCGTGTCGCCGCCCGGCACGCTCGCAAACGACTGCTGCGCCTCATTCAGCCAGGTGCCTACGAGGATGGCTTCAAACTGCTGGGCGCTTTTGTCGATCTTGGCATCATCGCGTCAGCTTCTTTGCGCGCAGCTCCCTTTTGCACCACACGGGCCTCCTGCAGTTGCAGCAGGCTTCGTCGCGTGTCGCCAGTGAACCAAGGCCTGAACTCGTTCCCATCTATTGCACCTCCAATTCCGCTTGTAGTCCACCTTCGGCCTTGATGGCCTGAAGGATCGAAACGACATCGTGGGCCGAGAGTGCCGATCGAGTGAAGTCCATTGACCAGCTCGTCAACATTCGCCCCCTCGTCCAGTTTCATCGACTGCGCCGGACCATCGCTGACATTCACCGTTCTTTGCGGGACGAGGGCTCCCGGCGGACCACCTGCGATGGGTTGGACTGCCGAGTACGACGTGACGACCTCGATCGAAAGATTGCCGTGGAGTACCGAGACCGGCGAGAGCTTGACGTCACCACCCATCACGATCGTACCCGTCCGCTCATTAATAACGATCTTGGCTGGCGTGTGCACGCTGATCACAAGGTACTGGACCCGCGCGATCAGCGAAGGTACTGACTGTTCAGAGGCGCCAGCCACGCTGATGTCGACCCGGCTACTGTCGAGTGCAGATGCAACCGGTTTGTGAAACGAAGCATTAACCGCATCTGCAATCTCCGTAGCCGTATTGAAATCAGGATTGCGCAATAGCAGCGATACTGTCTTGAAGGCGCTCAGATCCACGGCCGTGTCGCGTTCCACGATGCCGCCGCCGGGAATCGAGGCGACGTTGGTGGGATTTACCTGCTTGCCGTTCGATCCCGTTCCCGCAAAGTATCCGCCCATGATCAACGACCCCTGGGCCTCCGCATAGACCTTTCCGTCAGGGCCGTGAAGAGCACTCATCAACAGCACGCCTCCCTCGAGGCTATGCGCATCGCCAACCGAACCGACCGTAACATCGAGCTTCTCTCCCGGACGCGCAAACGGCGGAAGCGTCGCGGTGATGAACACAGCTGCCACATTTTTTACCACCGAGGTACTGGGAGGAATGAGAACGCCCATCTTCTGCATGGCATTGGCCAGCGTCTGCACGGTAAAGATCGTCTGCTGTGAGTCTCCGGTCCCATGCAGTCCCACCACCAGGCCGTACCCTACCAGCGGATTGTCTCGGACTCCTGCAATCGTTGTAATGTCACGCACCAGCACCTGGCGATTGGGCCCTCCTGCCCGAGCGCAGAACGGGCAAATGCCACATCAGGATGCAAGTGATTGCCAGGCTGAGCCGCAACCTCGAATTTGTGGATTCAAGCATACATAGCTCTCAGAACCCAACCAGCCATAGAATCGCCTTCGTGATAGGATTGAGAGGCCGCGTGCTGTCGGCGATGATGCCCTTGCCCTTCATCTCGATCTCGAGATTGCTCAACTGCGTCGAAGAAACGATATCGTTCGGACCGATATCTCCGGGCCGCACCACGCCGCGGACCGTGACATCTTCGTGCTGGTTGTTCATGAAGATTCTGCGCTGCGCCTCCACCACCAGGTTGCCGCTGGGCAGTACCTCAATCACCTGGCCCGTCAGGGTCGTTTGAAAGGTCGTATTGGAACTCGTCGCGCCCGCGCCCTTGAGCGCCGTCGAAGAATTTGCATTGAACAGAGGATTGAACGGGCTCGTGTTGATGCTTCCCGGCAGTCCCGTGATGGCCGAACTGGTCTGGAAGGTACGCTGATAGCTGGAATTCCCGCTTTGTGCTGCTGTCGTCTGCACCGCGACCACGATAACAATCGTGTCGTTCACCTTGTGCGCCTTGTAGTCGGTCGACAGGTCCCCCAGCGTGTTGCTCTGCGACCAGAGACTTCCAACCGTTGTTTCAGCTGCGCTGTGGCTGTCGAGCTCCTGAAGCCGAGTGATGTAATCAGTTCTTAACTGTTGAGGGTCATTCTTCGGCTTCTTCGTCTTTTGGGACCTGGCAAACGGCGCGATCCCGAAGGCGAGCATCACACCAATCAACAGGTTGTGCCAGAATTTCTTCTGTATCAGTCTTATCTTCACAGTGTTGCCCTCAACAATCCGTCGCTGCATACTTCAGCCAGATAGGTATGGCCCCGCTCCCGACCCGCCACGCGAATCGTCTGCCCAACCACGCCGTTCTCAAGACAGACCACGGCAAGTTGAATGTGGACGTGCCCTCCTTCCAGCAACAGAACTGCCGGCGATCCGATGCGAATGACAACCTTGCTCTTGGAAGTCTCGGCAGATGGATGCTTAGGAGGTTGAGGGTTCGCAGCAATGACTGCTCCGTCTGAACGATCGCTCCGGCCTCGGTGCACGATCACAACAAACGGCAGGCATTCCTCGCTGATAACGCAAGCCAGACGCACGCGAGAGGAATTTGCCGCCCACGCTCCTACCGACACGACCCTGAGAAGAGGCGCAGTCGTCTTCGCCACGACATCGGCTGGCAACGTGATCTGCGATGCCGACACCTGCATGCCTGCATCCCCGATGGCCAAAGCAATTTGCCCGGTCGTGATCACCTCGCCGCGGGACGCAGCCTTCGCGGGTACGCCTAATACTGCAAGCAACAGAGTGATTCCTACTAACCGATAATGAGCCATCTCGCCCTCGGGCTACTGCGCCAACTGGTTCAACTGCTGCAGCATTTCATCGGCTGCCTTGACGACACGTGAGTTCGACTCGTAGGACCGTTGCGCCAGGATCATATTTACGAACTCATCGACGATACTCACATTGGATTGTTCAAGCATTCCCTGCTGAATGGTGCCCAGGCCGGAGGACCCTCCCGGCGTACCAACAACGGCCTCACCCGATGCCGTGGTTGGCAGGTAAATGTTGTTCCCAATGCTGTTCAGGCCACCGGGATTGGAAAAGCTTGCCAGCTGAATCACTCCCACCTGCGCAGCCTGGGTCTGCCCTGGCAACGTGACGCTGACCGTGCCGTCGCTGCCCACGGTTATGTTGGTTGCATTAGGCGGGATGGCAATCGCCGGCTGAAGCGCATTCCCGTTCGCTGTCACAAGGTTTCCCTGCGCATCCGTCTGAAACGAACCTGCGCGTGTATATCCGATCTCGTTGTTGGGCAGAAGAATCTGGAAGAAGCCAGAGCCCTGAATCGCAAAGTCCAGCGGATTGCCCGTGCTGCTTAGGTCGCCCTGCGTCTGCGTGATCTCCGTATTCCCTGGGAGCGTGCCGAGGCCAATCTGCAAACCAGCGGCGACCGTTGTCTGCTGCGTCGCTGCTGCTCCAGGCATCACCACGTTCTGATAGAGCAGGTCCGAAAATTGCACGCGCCGCGCCTGGAATCCAGTGGTGCTGGAGTTGGCCAGGTTATTGGCGATGTTATCGAGGTTAATCTCCTGTGCCGTCATTCCGGTCGCTGCGGTATACAGTGCATGAAACATGAAGTAACTCCTTTAACTAACCAATCTTGGGAAGATCCTGGGTTGCGGTCTTATCGATTTCAGAATTGAACATGGACAATGCGCGCTGCATCATCTCGTCGGATCGCTGGGCTGAGATGAGCTCCACCATGCCAGAGACAGGGTTTACGTTTGAGCTTTCCAGCGCGCCTTGCTGCACCGTCGAATCGGTCGCTGCCACAGCGCTATTCGCAGGAGCGGTGTAATACGTTCCACCCGCGCTATTCAGTGCAATTCCCGCGGGAAAGTCGACAAGCTTCAGCTTGCCCGTCACCGCTCCGTTGGATGAAATGGTCCCGTCCGCGCTGATCGAAACAGGGCCGGGCAGCATCGTGATCGTCCCCTTTTCGCCAACCACCGGGTCGCCTGCCGGGGTAATCAGTTGCCCCTTGCTCGAGACTTGAAAGGCCCCGTTGCGGGTGTACACCAGGCCATTCTTGGTTTGGACTACAAAGAACCCCCCGCCCTGGATTGCCAGGTCCAGATCATTGCCGGTCTTCTGCAATGCTCCCTGGCTCGTGTCCAGCGTCGTCTCGCCCAGAACCCCATAGTCATTAATCGCCACGTTCAGTGAAGAGTTCGACGCATTCCCGCTTGCCGTTAGAACGGAACTGAACACGTTCCGCTCCGCCAGGTATCCTGTCGTGCTGGAGTTCGCCAGATTATTCGCAATCGTATCCAACGCCTGCGTTCGAGCGATCAATGCTGTGCTCAGGGCGTAGTATCCGCTGTCCATAGATGCCTCTCGACATAGAACAGTGCACTCCGCGTGCCATCGTGATGGGTAATCTTTGCCTAAAGAGCAGTGAAATCAGTGCAAAACCCTCACACTGGATGAGAGATCGATGAGAATCGCTGCGATCGAACGCGTCTGTCCATGATGCGAGCGTTTCTCTCTCATGCAAACGTAATCAGAGCGCGCCGCTGGATAGCCATCCATTAAACAGCCCAGAGCAGCTGAGGATGAGGATTACCCCCGGAGACGCATTCCCCTATGGATTCTCCCGCGCACCGATGCGCTGCCTGAACGATCCCCGGCCATGCAGACCTCCCGCCACACTCTTCCAGGTCAGAGAAATAGTCGACAACGCAGCCTGGCAGCGACCACTCCGTCGCCAACTCAAGCCCCGTCCGCACGCTGTCAAACCTCGCGTACATCGCGCCACTCAGGCCTAAGACACTTGCCAGCGACCCAATCGAGTGACACAGGCCGACAAGATATGCCTGATCGGGATCAACATTCACCATCTGTTCGGCAAGATGCCTGGAATACTCCGCAATCTCTCTGGAATGATTCCATAGCTTCTTAACGCCCTGTGAGCGCAGTCCGCGCGGCATAAGGTGCACCGACATGGCCTCGATGCAAGCCCGCACTCCCAAATCTGCAATGCAATCTTCCACGCGAACAGGCCGACCCTCGTCATCGCCGTACTCCTGACCAACCAGCCGCAAAACCTGCAGCGTCGCACCAAGGTCGCTCAAGATAAGCTGCGACAAGGCTCTCAAGTCGACATAAAACCCCTGCGTCTCAAGTTCCACCATCAGCAGCGTCTCCCTCATCACGCCGACATCGAATCTCTGTCGGGACAGATAAAGTTGGCTGGATCGAATGCGCAGGGTTGAATTTTGGTCGGTCTCGTTGGAAGAGTCGCTCGTCCTGATCACTGGGTCGTTCTCCGCCACAGTAATCGGCAACTCCATCCAATCATTTCAACCTACGGCGCGAATACCCTCGCCCGAAGCACTGAAAGTGTCGCATTTCCGGGCAACACCAGAACGCCTGCCTCGAAATAAGACATCGATCATTCGCCGCTTCCCGGACAATCTCATCCATACATGATCCCGACATCTCGCTAGCCTCGCCTCCCGAGCCTTAATCTCCAGTGCCAGACCGCCAATAACGTTAGCCATATCTCCGGCGCTCATCGAATCGTCCATAACAACTTCTCTGCTTTCCCGTGCAGCCTCCAGTCGCTCGATCTGATAATGCAGCTCGGTTGGCGTGATGAAACACGGCTCTGCCCTGCAGCCGGTTACCTGTTCGAGCGAATGCAAAAGGCTGTGCTCCACTCGATACACGAACCCCATCAACATCCGTTTTGCGCTATTGGAATAGTGCAATGGCGCCGCAGAAAACGTTTTGATCAACGACAGCGGCAGGTCCGTATCGACGGACTGGCTGATCCGATCCCTTCCCAGGACCGGGTATCCCCACTGGATGGCTCTCGCCGAAGCTAGATGCCATTCATCGACCAAGCCCAATCGAACCAGCACGTTCTCCAGTGATTCCCCGTTCAGCCGACTCTCGGCCCGTGCGTCACGAAGTTCCTCATCCGTTACATAGCCCTTCGAGAGCATGACGCTTGCGATGGGCACTCGCGGAATATGCGGCATATCGATGCTTCGTACACTCGCCATTGCATAAAGTTGATGACGCGTCGCCCTCACAAAGCAATCCATGCTGCAGTACCAGGTTTCGCCCATGCGAATGCCAACGCGGCTCTGCGGTACGCTCCGCATGAACAGCTTGTTGTTGCAATCCCGAAGTCCACACGTCCAATGCAGATTCTTCCAGCTGTGATCCAGACCTGACCACATCGATTCCAGTGACAATTTCATCTGACCTGACCTCATCCTTCAAAGGGTTAGCTTACAAAGTGTGCTGCGATCGGTTCTGGAATCTCGGTGACCCGAAGCCCATAGTTCCCGTCAACAATCACAGCTTCTCCGCGTGCAATTACTTTGCCATCCAGTAGTAACTCGACAGGGTCATCCACATCGCGATCCAGTTCAATGACAGATCCGCTGGTCAAATCCAGAACATCCCGAAGAGGCAGCTGGCACTGCCCAAATCGCAGGGACACATTCAGCTCTACGTCCATCACAAGTTGCAGGTTGGCTGGATCGATCGTTGCTTTTTTCGCCTTGGGGGAAGGTGTGGCCCCACTGGACGAAGACAGCGACGTCAGCAACTGCTCATTGAAATACAACACCACCCGGGTCTGCGCCTCGTCCCCGCTCGAAACATCTAAAGGAACGCTCAACATCTCTTCCAGCCGAACATCCTCCGCCCGATCCACATTAAGGGTGACGCGGTTGAACTGAGCCGCAAGAGACGAACTGACTCCCTCCATCGCTGAAACGATGACCTCGGCCAGCGCTTCAACCTGCGCATCGCTCAAGGCAGACCCCGGCTGCTCCAGCAACTTCGAGCCAAGCGCGATAACCTGCGCCTGTTCGAACGCCACAAAGCACTCGCCCTGCAATCCCCCAGCGGCAGACAGGCGAAAGTGAACCCCCGCTTCGGCCGGTTTGGCAACGTCGGCCTCGTCAAGGGTCTTCACCAGCCACGGAGTGCCGAGTTTCAGCGTGAGTGTTTCCGCGAGGGATTCGGCGAAGGCATTGGCAAACCTTCGTGCAACTTGAAGTTGATTCAAATCGTCCATCGATTTACTCCATTCCTGACTCTGTGAGTCGCGTTCGGCCGCCAACCTGGGCCGCTCTTTTCGAACCGTTTCTGACCGGCGTGGCTTCGAAGATGTCCAGCCCTCCAACGGTCAGCATGCCCGGAGTGCGAACTGGGGTGCGCAGCTTCAGGAGACAGCCGGGCTGCAGAGCCACGAGATCGCGCACCGCAACCTTCATTCGCGGTAGGCCGGCCGCAATCTCCACGTCGCAGTCCAGAACTCGTTCGCGGATGCTGCGAACTGGAAAATACCGCAGGCCGCCTTTGTGTTGTGGTTGCTCCAACTTGATTTGCTTGAGCAGCGCATTCAGAAATGAAGTAGGAAAGACCAGCTGGAAGGAACCATTCTTACCCGCAATGTCGATCTGAAACTGAACGAGTGTGACCTTCTCATTGGCCGGGCAATATTGATGCAGCAGAGATGACTTGATGCGATGGTTTGTCACCAGAGCCATATTCGGCATATGCCATGCGAGCTCTGCCTGCCGTGCAATCAGCGCGGTGACATCCTGCATAATCTCTTCTTCGATCTCCGAAAGCTCGCGAGGAGCATTCTCCGACGTGCCGGTCCCTCCCAGCAATACCTCGATCATCGGAAACACCAGGTCCACATCGCATTCCACGATCACCGCACCCGGCATCGTGTTGAAGGTAAACGGCACAATATAGCTCAGCGCAGCAATCGCCACCACGTGTTCCTTGAGCGGTAATTGGTCGAGCGCCTGCAGCTTCACGTCCACCGCCGTTCCCAGGTAAACGTCCAGGGCGCTCGCAAGCTGACGTGCAAACGTCTCATGAATCGCCGTCAGGGAACGCGCGTTCTCATTCGAGAGCCTCCCTGCCGATCGAAAATTGCATGCGTGGATGGTCCGCGGCTTGTCGGATAACTTCTTTGCGGCGGTCTGGGATGAGATGTTCATCGATTCCTGCTTCTCCTGGATCATGCGTCTTCATGAAATGGTCTTGCGGGCGCGTTCGCAATGACGCGGGCGTTCGCGCAGGTGAGCGAGCGACACTCTTAGCTTCTTCATCGACGCCTGGCGGATCTGAGAGATGCGAGACAGCGCCACACCCACAACCTCGGAGATCTCCTTCATCGTCAGCTCTTCGCGATAGTACAGAGAGAGAATCAACTGCTCGCGTTCGCTGAGCTTCGATATCGCCTCCGCCAGATGCGCCTTCAGTTCCCCTTGAAGACAAAGATCGAACGGATCGGGATCGTCCAGGTCCGGCGCGGATTCGATGACATCCATCAACTCCCCACTGTCGTTCGAGACCATGGTCTGTTGCCCCACCAGGTGAAGCCCATCAATCTGCGCCATGATCTTGCGCAGATGCTCGACCTCCAGCTCCATCTCCGCCGCAATCTCGGACTCCACCGGATGCCGCCCCAGCCTTGCCCTCGAGCCGCGCTGTCGCCTCGCTTACCTCGCGCCCACGCCGCCGGATCGAGCGTGAGCCCCAGTCCGATTCGCGCAGGCTATCCATAATCGCGCCGCGAATCCTGAACTTTGCGAAGCCACTGAAGCTGGGATTCTTGCGGCTGTCATAGCTTCGGCTGGCCTCCAGCAAGCCGATCACGCCGGCGTTCACCAGGTCTTCCAGCTCAACGTGCTGCGGAAGCCGCTCGCGAATCCGGGCGGCAATGTAATACACCTGCGAAAGCTCCTGCGTCACAAGAGTATTGCGGTCGTCCACATCCACTGCGCTTGTCATGTACGCTACTTCTGCTGGGATCATGTCTTCACCTGCCTGACCTTATCAACGTCACATTTTCGGAATTCTTTATCGAACCGATCCGAGAGATTGCACCTGCGTCATCGGCGGAATCTCCGATGGAGAGATCACCACAATCTTTGGAATGAATGGCTCCAGCAGCCGCTTGAGATAAAACCGCCCCGGAGACGAACAGAGGAGCACCGGAGGCGCCATTGCCACCTGGTCCCCCAGCATGGTGCGCAACCCCGTCGTTACCCTGCTTGCGACGGAGAGCTGCATCGCTCCTCCGGCCGTCAGCTGCGGCTGTTGCGAGGTGCTGCGGGCACACTCTTCCTCGATCGATCGATCCAGCGTGACCACCTTAAGCTGGCCCGTGCTCGTCGAGCAGCGGCCGAATCAGTGCGCGCCCAAGAGAGTGTCTCGCGGCTTCCACCAATCCGATCGGACTCTTGTTCACGGCCGCAGCTTCCACCAGAGCTTCGAGAATGGTCCCCAGATCGCGTATCGACACCTGTTCGCGCAACAACTGCTGCAGCACCTTCTGAATCTCACCGAGACTCATCAGCTTCGGCATCAACTCCTCCACCAGCTTCGGGTGCGAGTCAGCCAGACGATCCACAAGCCGCTTCGTCTCATGCCGCGACAACAGGTCCTGCGCGTTCTGCTTGATCACCTCCGAGAGATGCGCCGCCAGCACCGAAGTGTGATCCACCACCGCATATCCCGCAGCGATGGCCTGCGCCTGAAGGTCGGGCGTGATCCATTTCGCCGGCGAATCGAACGCCGGCTCCCGTGTCTCCTGCCCTTGAATGATCTCCCGGCTTCGGATTCGAGTTCACCGCCAGCAACCGGTCGCGCCGCATCTCCCATCGCGCAATCTCTACGCCGCGAAGATAGATCACATACTCCTTGTCCTTGAGGGAAAGATTGTCTGTGATATGTATCGACGGCACGAGGAATCCCAGTTGCTGCGCCAGATTCTTCCGCAGCGACTTCACCCGTGCAAGCAGCTGGCCACCTTGCTTGGCATCGACCAGCGGCACCAGGCCAACGCCAACCTCCAGCATCAGATCATCCAGCTTCAGCACTGCATCCATCGGATCGACAACCGGAGCTCCCGCACCGCTCTTCGCCAGCAGCCGCCTTCGCTCCGGGAACTGCAGCTCTGCCTCACTGGCAGGCTTCATCTTCCACGCCGCAAACATCGTGACTCCGCCCAGCGCCAGGAACGAAATCTTCGGCATGCCAGGGATAAGAGCCAGTCCCAGCAACACCCCGCTCACGATCCACAGCGGTCGCGAAGTCTTGAACATCTGCTTGCCGATATCTTCCCCCAGCGAAAGATCGGAGCCGGCCCGCGTCACCACGATGCCACCCGCGACCGATACCAATAGCGACGGAATGATCGAAACCAGCCCGTTGCCTACAGTGAGAATCGTGTAGGTCTTCAGCGCCTGTTCGAAAGGAATGCCCTGTTGGAAGACGCCGATCAGAAAGCCCGCAACGATATTGATGGTCAGCACTAGAATCGTAGCCAGCGAGTCCCGTTGGCTAAACCGGGCAGCGCCATCCATCGATCCGCAGAACTCTGCTTCTCGTGCCACCTGTTCCCGTCGCGTACGAGCTTGGTCCGCGGTGATAAGCCCCGTGTTCAGGTCCGAGTCGATCGCCATCTGTTTGCCCGGCATCGCGTCCAGCGTAAAGCGCGCCGTGACCTCGGCCGTGCGAACCGCACCGTGACTCACCACCAGGTATTGAATTGCGATCAGCGCCAGAAAGATCACAAATCCAACGATGTAATTACCCCCCACCACAAACTGCCCAAACGCCTCAATCACCTGTCCTGCAGCCGACGAGCCCTCGTTACCGTGCAGCAGGATTCGCCGTGTAGCACGCCAGATCGAGAGATAATCGCATCAACGTCAACAGCAGAATAAGGCTGGGGAAAACCGAGAACTGCACCGGCTTCAGAATCTGAATCGCCGTCAGCAGCACCAGCACCGAGACCATGATGCTGAACGTAAGCAACAGGTCGAGCACGAAGCTTGGCAATGGCACCAGCATCACGAACACCAGCGCCACGGCTCCCGTGGGGATGAACCACTCCGATGACGCTCGCAACTTCTGCAGTAGTCCAGTCTTCTTATTCACTGCGCTTCCCTTCTCCCGAAGCATTCGCCGCGGCTCTCCGTTGAGCGTCCCTGCGTTTCACTTCCTCCTGCGCCTTGTAGACCAGGACAAGAATCTCCGCCACCGCGTGATAGAGAGCCGACGGAATGGCGTCGCCCACCTCCACGCCCTTGTAGAGAGCCTGCGCAAGCGGCCGATTCTCCATCACCGGAATGCCGCGGTCCTGTGCAATCGCCCTGATCTTCAACGCCAGCAGATCAAGCCCCTTTGCCACCACCAGCGGCGCAGCCATATTCAGTTCGTACCGCAGCGCAACCGCGTAATGTGTCGGATTGGTGATGACGACCGTCGCCGTCTCCGTCGCCTTGATCATCTGCTTGCGCCGCATCTGCCGCTGCAGTTTTCGAATCCTTGCCTTGTTTGCAGGATTGCCTTCGGAGTCCTTCATCTCCTCGCGAATCTCCTGCTTGCTCATCTTCATGTCGCCTTCACTCTTCCGCCACAGAAGCAGATAGTCCACCGCCGACCACAGCAGCAGCATCAGGCCGGACTTCCAGCAGATCTCCAGAACCAACCCGCCCACAATCCGGGCAAACGCGCGTGCGTCGACATAGGAGCTGGCAATGATCTCCAGCCAATGACTCTGAATGCACGCATAGCCCACCCACGCAATCGCAGCGAAGGGCAGCAGCGACTTGAGAATGCTGCTGACCGAGGTGAGCGAAAATATCTGCCCGAAGCGTGTCGCAGGACTGAAGCGATCAAACTTCAGCGAGAGTGCTTCCGGCGCAAACAGAAAGCCACCCTGTGCCAGGCCAACCCCCAGCGCCACCACCAGCGCCGCGAGTTGAAACGGGATAAACCCAACGCATGCGCTTCGATGCTTGTCCAGAAAAGCAGCGGCCCGTTCGGTTCGATCGGATCAGTGCTCGCGGAGTTGAGCGTCCGCCGGAAGAAATCCGTCCACTGCGCCACGCCCTGTCGCGAGCGATGAGCATCATCACACCCGCAACGACAAACATCGACAGCGCGCCAGTCAGCTCGCGCGAACGCGTGACCTGCCCCTGCTCCCGTGCCTTGAGCCGGTGCCGCGGTGTCGCTTGTTCTGTCTTGCTGGAGTCAGCCATTGTGTCTCATCGCGCAAGGTGGAGAATGTGTACGCCGTTCTCCAGCGTGTTCTGAAACAACTTGTGAAAGAGATCGGGCCAGTACTTGAGCGTGGCGATCAGGATGAGAATTCCAAGAAGGCTCTTGACCGCCGGCCCAAGCAGCATGAGCGGCAATTGAGCAGAGGCCTTGCCCAGCAGCCCAAGCAGGATGTCCGCGACCAGCGTGGCCGCCAGCACAGGCGCAGCGATCTGAACGCCCAAGCCCGAACACCCTGCCGCCGGTCTTCAGAACGGCGAGCGTAAACAGGCCGCTCAAATGTGTCGTGCTCGGGCGGCAGATACAGAAAGCTGTCTCCAATCGCGCGCAGAAGCCAGTAGTGCACATCCATGCGCAGGAAGATCAGCATCACAATCGACTGGTAAAACACCGCGACTACCGTCGTATCCACCTGCGTCTGAGGATCGAGGATATTCACCAGCGAGTATCCCATTTGAATCCCGACAATCTGCCCTGCCAATTGGGTGGCATCGAAGACGAGATTGGTTGCGATCCCCATCCCCGCGCCAATCAGAAACTCTCGGAAGACCAGGATGGGCCAATCGATCAGCGCATACGTCCCAATGTCCTGCCCAACCGTCGGAAACAGCAGCAGCGTAAGCGCCACAACCAGTCCGGCCTTGACGCGAGGAGGAATCACGCTGCTTCCAAAGAACGGAGCGAACAGCATGAGGCCGGAGAGCCGCACGGCTATCGTCAGCAGACCCGCTGATGATGGCGAGCAGAGGAATCTGGTTCATTGCAGATACCTCGTGAAATCAGAGAACAGCACCAGCGTGTAGTGAGCCAGATTCCGCCACATCCACGGCATCATGAAGAACAATGCAGCCCCCGTGACCAGCAGTCGCGACACCGTGGACACCGTGCTGTCCTGCAGCGAAGTGAGCACTTGAAGAACGTTGACCACCAGGCTGACGGCGATGGCGACCAACAGGATCGGGCCCACCAGGATTAGCACCTCCTGCAGCATCATTCGTCCGAGCAACACTGCCTGATCAACGTCCATAGCGTCAGCTAAAGCTCCTCATCAGCGAACCGATCAACAGATGCCATCCATCCACCATCAGAAAAAGCAGCAGCTTGAGCGGCGTCGAGATCACCACAGGCGGCAACTGCAACATGCCGACAGATGTCGTGATCGAAGCCACGACCATGTCCACGATCAGAAACGGAAGAAACAGACACCGTCCCGATCTCGAAACCTGCCTTCAGCTCCGACAAGATGTACGCAGGCAGCAACACGCGCATGGATACGTCATCCACAGAAGCTGGCCGCGGCTCCTTCGCCAGCTCGATAAACAGGGCCACATCCTTCTCGCGAACATAGTGGGCCATGAACTTGTGCATCGGAATCTCCGCCCGCGACAGCGCTTCGATGGGAGTGATCTGACCCGCCTGCAGCGGAACGACAGCCTCCTGATAGATCTGAGACGCCACCGGCTGCATCAGAAAAAACGTAAGAATCACCGACAGACCAATCAGCGTCTGGTTCGATGGCGTCGTCTGCAGTCCCAACGCCTGCCGCAGAAAGTGAAAGACAATCAACAGCCGCGCAAACGGTGTCATGCAGATCAGGATGGATGGAATCAGCGTCAGCACCGTGAGCATGACGACGATGGACCACGGCACCGATCCTCCCCAGCGTTCGCCGGAATAGTAGCCGCGTCCTCCAGGCCTGTCGCGTTCAGCCCAGTCGCAGGTCCGCGACCATCTGCACCTTCGCGTCCTGCCCACGGCGACATGTCTCTGGTCGGAAACGCGGGCATGGCAATGGGCTGGATCTGCTGAACGTCCGCCGTGTGGGATCCGCCGCGGCCTCCATCGCACGGCCCCGGCCGTACATCGGAGCTGCGGCCGTCAACAGGCCACCTGTGGCCAGAACAACGCATTGCAGCATTCTGCGGCGACTCAAAGGATCCCTCTGCTATCTGCAATCTTCTTTCTAGGAGCGCGCGGGCTCCTCGATGCCTGCCGAGTTGCGCCAGCAACGACATCCCTGATGCGCCTCCTCCAATCAGGAACTCTCGTCCTTCGACTTTGACGATGGCCACAAACCGCTTCTCTCCAAGAGAAATCGTCTCCGAGACTCGCAGCCGCTTGGTCGTCGAGATCGTGTACTTCGCCTGCAGAAATGACCATGCGCGGGTCAGGGCGTCGAAACAGATTGCTTGCCAGCGTGTCCACTTCTCTTGGCTCGGAGTTCGAGATGCTCTCCATTGGCGACCGCTGGAGAATTCGCTCCCTGCGCACAGCAATCAGCGACGCTTGAAATGAGGCCCGTTCCAGTGCCAGCTCGGGCGCACAAGCGCTCAGCCGTTTGCGCGGTCTCGACGTGACCTTGCGCGGCTTGCGATTCCTCGTCGTCATGCTTGATCCGTAATCCGCACGGCGAGCCGATCGCCGATAACTTCAAACTCTGTCCAGCCAATCAGCAGCTGGTTGACCCGCAGAGGAACATCGCTGGTCTGGTGGCAGGCCGTCTCCACAATCGACCCCTCGGTCAGCCGAAGAAGGTCCCCGATCGTGAACTGCACGACCGGCACATCGACGCTGAGGGTGCACGGTAACCATGGCATCCTGTCGAACCGATCTGTCTCGTTCGCCGCTACCTCTCCGTGCAGCCGACTCACGCGGTTTTGGTTCCGGATTCTTGGTCGAATGCACTCATCGAGCCCTCGCATACTCCTCGTCGCCTTCACCCGCCGCATCCAACCGATCGCTACGCGTGAGGCCTATGGCTGAAGCAAGTCGAGAAGCGACACCCGGAGAGAATGCAATCGAAGGGCCGGACTTGCACGCAGACGCTTCGCACGTGAGGATAAAATGATCTGAAGTTCGCTAAGCATCCTCGTTTGCAACGGCTTGGCAGCACTCGCGCCTAGCCGCTGGAGCTGCGCAGCCGATGAGACAGTCATGAGAAGCACTCGCAGGAGGGCCTCCCGCCAGGTCACGGCTTGCCCTCCAGCGGGAGGTTCTCATCGAAAGCTAATGAACTAATCGATTTATCGGCCTCAGCTACGACACCATCTGGATCGTTGACTGATCCACCTGATCCAGCGTTGTCAGAACCTTGGCGTTGGCGTCATAGCTCTGTTGCGCAACGATCATGTTGGCGAACTCGCGTGGAGAGGCTCACGTTGGATGCTCTCACCGCTCCTCCAGTAATCGTGCCATCTCCGCCGACTCCGGCCTGTCCGATGACTGCAGCCCCCGAAGCACTGGTAGCTTGCTCGTTGCCATCTGCCCCCTGCGTCAGTCCCTGCGGATTCGCAAAGTTGGCCACTGCCACCTGTCCCAGCGCCAGCGTCTGATTGTTGCTGTACTGGCCCTGCACGATTCCATCGGATAGCACCGAATAGCCCGTCAGTGTCCCAGCCGCAAAACCGTTCTGGTGGTGGTCGTGTCAGTCGCGCTCGCCGAGTTCTGCTGCGTGATCGTCGGAGTTCCCGAAGAGTCGTTCAGATTCCAGGTCAGGCTCATATTCGCCGCGCCATCAGCCAGGCCTGTGATCGTCGATCGCCGGCACCGTGCCGCTCGGCGAGGTCAATTGTCCCGAAGAATTAAACGTCAGCGTGCCGCTGGCGAGCGTTGTCGTCGGCTGCAGCAGAGCCCGTGGCAGAACCCGGCAGCGTAATGTTGTAGCTCCACGTATTCGTGCCCGTGTTCGTGTACTGGATGTTCAGAGTCTGCGATGTGCCCAGCGAGTCGTAGACCGTGAGTGGTGTGTTGAATGTCGTTCCCACCGTTGAGGCAGAATCGAGATTCGCATCCACTTGAAAACTCGATGTGGCTGCAGCAGGGACGGTTCCGTTCGAGTTCACCGATGATCGGCGCCAAAACTCCGCTGGTCGACACCACTCCGTTCACCGCCGGGAATCCCATCACCAAATCTCCACTCGCTGTGGTCAGTTGGCCCGATGAATTCACCGAAAAATCGCCATCCGCGTGTATAGCTCGTCTCCCCGTTCTCGCTCACCACAAAGTATCCATTGCCCTGCAGCGCCATGTTCGACGCAGTCGCCGGTAGAATTAACCGACCCATTGGTGAAGTTCGACGAAGTCCCCTCGATCTGCACGCCAGACCCGATCTGAATCGGATCGCCATTGCCTGACGTTCCCTGCATCTGCGAAAAGATGTCGCCGAAGCTGAGCGTCTGGTCCTTGTAGCCATCTGTGTTAAGGTTCGCCAGGTTATTGCCAATGACATCCAGATCGGAAGAGCTGGCCTGCAGGCCGGAAAGTGGAACGGAAAAGGATGCCATCTATCTACCTCCTGTGAGTGTG
This sequence comes from uncultured Acidobacteriaceae bacterium, assembly GCA_963821165.1. GTDB lineage: Bacteria > Acidobacteriota > Terriglobia > Terriglobales > Acidobacteriaceae > Granulicella. The sequence goes on along the minus strand of CAWGCQ010000003.1, from coordinate 2,715,286 downwards.
GAATTTGAAGTTTGGGGCGCGGCAGCTACGTTGCCATACAAGTTCATGATCGACGCCGCATTCGTGGCGCTGGTATTGGTTGTTTGCGTCTGGTTGAGTGCTGCTGTTGCTGCGCTCGGGCTCGATGATGCCGCGCTCGATGCCGCATTCGCAGTTGCCGTACCCAGCGGGTCCGCACTCTGAGCGCTCGCCGTTCCACGAGGTCGTGCTGCTCGACGGCGCCATGCTCGATAGCGTCTGATTGATCGAGATGAGCTGATCGAGCTGGTTGAGCGACACCAACTGTCCGACCATCGTCGTGGGATCTACCGGGGACGTAGGATCCTGATTCTGCAGCTCCGTCACCAGCAGGTTCAGAAACGTGTCCTGCAGACTCGTGGCTGAGTCTCCTGTGGGCGTTGTGGAAGTGCTGCTCGTTGTGCTTGCCGAGCTTGTCGCCGCATTCGCATTGGCCGACTGTCACCGGCCCTGTAATCGCTGGTGTGAATCCTTGAACATTCATCGATCGTTCCTTTCTTGCTCCGTTGCTTTCTTAAATCCTGATGTCCAACCCATGTCCGCTCCCTGCGCTGGACTAGCGCTACACCACTTGAACCGCTCTCACCCAGCTCAGCAGGCCCAATCTCATTCCACTGCTTGAACGCCCAGTAGGCTGTTGCTCCCTCTGCTGAAGAGTCTCCCTGGCCACCCGACAACGGCGCGCCCTGGCTGTTGATCTCGATCGAAGCGTGCAGACCATACTCGTCGCCAAGCTTCGCCTGCACCGTCGACAAGATGCGACGAAATCGCCTGGCTCAGATCGCTATGATCCAGCGATATCTGCGCCACCATCTGCTGTTGCGAGAGCGACGTGCGAATCGAAATATCGCCAAACTCCGTCCGAATGCATGCCTACATGCATCTCCGTCTCGCCCATCGTCTGAATGAGCTTCGCCGAGTTGATCCCGGACGCCGCCGTTCCCTCACCAGTTGGTAACTGCGTCGACGCAGGAAGGTTCTGCGCCTTTGCAGCATGCGTCGAGCTGGTCCCCGAGCCAGGGCCTGCGGCTGTTGCGCTCTGAGCAGCAACGCCCTCATGCGAGCCCATCGTCGTCAACACCGTCGGCAGCGTCGTTGGCGCTGCGCCATTCGCAGTGCCCGAGGGCGGTACGCTTCCCGCGCCTGTTTTCGATGCGTCGACCGGCACGCCCTGTGTGGTCGCACTATCGGCGGCCGCATGCCAGCTTGCCTGCGCCCCCGTCGAACCGCTCTTCGTGCTGCCCGGTCCATCGGCAGCTCGGTAGCTCGTCGAATCAGTCGTCGCGGCACTAGCTCCCACAGAATTGCTCGTGGACGCCGCAGCATCCGTATGGCTCGTCACCTCCGGATTGACCGGAACTCCAGCCGTTGCCGATAGATCAATTCCTGCCTCAAACGGTTGCGTCGTCGTTTCTATGGGAGCGCCTTGTGTAGGAGCCGCCGTGCCAACCTGCAGCGAAGTGGAACCCGCATCACCATCTCCGCGTCCGCCCGTCGGAGCCGCGGTCTTCCCATGCGTCCCAGTCGAGGTCTCACCCGTCGCGTTCTTGGCAGAATTCTGAGAGGATCCATGTTCCTGGCCGTGAACTGCCCCTTGCAGGGTGACGATGTTCACAGCGGGCAGTCTGGCTGGGTCTGCGAGAACTGAAACGACCGCGACCTCCACGCCCCCCGCCGCCTTCTTCGGCTCTGCCTGCCCCTTTGAGCGATCTTGTTTCGTTGCCACACCACTTGTCGCGCTACTCGCCGCCGGTACATCCCCTGCAGAAATCGAGGACGTCGCGGAGCCTGCATTCGCTGCCAACGACCCCACCATAGCCTGCCCGAAAAATGCGCCGCTCGAAAGCTGACTCGCCGCTGAAGCGGTTCCGTCGCTCAGCACCCCCGCTGAGAGCGCCTCGGGAGCCACAGAGACGCCTGCCTCCACTGCGGCGCCAGGTTTCTGCGCTTGCCCTCCGCTCAAATCAGCTACCGTGCTGCTTCCCGGTTCAGCCGAACCTGCTGGCGCCTCGCCCTTTCCATCGCCCGCAGCATCCGCCGGCTTCGCCTGACCCGAAGACATTGCAACGGGCCCTGCCGATTGTGCTTTCAAATCATCCGGCGTCGACGCACTCGCCAGGACTGTCTGAAAGCTGCTGCTGGACACGGTGGTCGGCGCTGGTGGCGCCACAGTCGGACTCGAGCTCAACGTTGCGGCTGGAATTCTCACGCCGTCAGTACTGCATGCAGCGCGCCATTCCTGCGCGTGCTAATCCATCGAAAACCAAGCTCATTCTAAAGAACTTCTCTATCGGCACTTACAGAACATTTTCTACAGCCACCACCAACACGGCAATCATTACCGAGCCACTAGGTAACCCGTGCCTACCTTGCGCATGAAGTCCCTGGGCCTTGCAACCACGCGCTCCACAATTTACCCGCGACGCGCCGTCCTAGCTTCTAAAAAAGGCATTCTTCTAGTTGCTAGTGCCTCAGCCTCACGAGACGCGGTGACGCCGCGCCATAAAGATATCGTCGAGTCGCTTCTGCTCATCGCGGAGCCACTCTCGTTCGTAGAGTTCCTTCTGCTTCTTCATCATGTCCGACAGCATCTCGCGCTCTCGGTGAGCCGCCTGGTACACCTGCATCTGCTTGTCGCGCTCTTGTTCCAGTACCTGCAACTTGCCCAGCAGCAACCTCAACCCTTGCTCGGCCGCCTGCTCCTCCCACAACAGAGAATGCAAATATCCCCCTGAAATCGTCTGCCGCAGCGCCGCCTCGCGAGCCCGTTGCGCACCGCCAATCGCAGCACCCAGTTCCTCGATCGCCCGCAGCGCGCGACTCACATCGAGTTGAATCGCCTGCAGAGCGCGCTCCTCGCGTGTCTCGATACTCTCCCGAACCCGAAGCACACGACGCAAGCGAAAACTGAAACGCCATCGATGAACCACTCCTCCCCGACTTCGTCACCAGCATCTCGCTTCGGTTCAGTCCGGCAGCGCCATCAACTGCTCGACAACCTCCTGCATGACCGTTCAACGACATCGGGATCCTGCTGCAGAAACCCATTCAGCGCCGGCAGATTCTCAACGGCGCTGATCCAGAATCGGATCGGAGTTCTTCTGATACGCGCCAATGCGGATCAGGTCCTCCGACCGCGCATAGGCTGCCATCGACCGCCGACAGCGCTTAGCCTTCGCAAGATGCTCCGTCGACACCACCCTCGGCATCAACCGGCTCAGGCTGTCGAGAATCGAAATCGGAGGATAGTGATTGCGCATCGCAAGACTTCTGTCCAGCACCACATGCCCATCCAGCAGCGAACGAACCGTGTCCACCACCGGATCCTGCTGATCGTCGCCTTCCATCAGCACCGTGTAGAACGCGGTGATGCTTCCCTGCGAAAAATTCCCCGCCCGCTCCACCAGGCCAGCCAGCATATTCAGCACCGACGGCGTGTATCCCTTCGCCGTCGGCGGCTCGCCCGCGGCCAATCCAATCTCGCGCTGCGCCATGGCAAAGCGCGTCAGCGAATCGACGACCAGCAGAACATTCTTGCCCAGGCTCGCGAAGTACTCCGCCACCGCCGTCGCAGCCAGCGCCGCGCGAATCCGCAACAGCGGCGACTGATCGGACGTCGACACCATCACCACCGCGCGCTTCAGCCCCTCCTCGCCCAGCACCTCGAGAAACTCGCCCACCTCGCGGCCGCGCTCGCCCACCAGCGCCAGCACCGTCATATCCGCAGCCGTTCCGCGCGCCATCATGCCGATCAGCGTGCTCTTTCCCACGCCGCTGCCGCCAAAGATGCCGATGCGCTGGCCTCTGCCGCAAGTCAGAAATCCATCGATCGCGCGAATGCCGCAACCGAGCGGCTCGCGAATCGGAACGCGATCCAGCGGCAGCGGCGCAGAGCCATCGATCATCACCGACTTGCGTGGCGCGGTACTCGCCTTTTCCGTCCAGCGGATTGCCCGCCGGATCGATCACGCGCCCCAGCAACTCCAGGCCCAACGCGCACCGAAGGACGCGCTCCCCACGCTACAATCGAGTCGCCGAACCGCACGCCCTGCGGATGATCGACCGCCATCGACAGCATCGTCGATCCGCGGAAGCCGATGATCTCTCCCGCATAACTCCGCCCTCCGCCGTCTCGATCTCGCACGACTCGCCCACAAATCCGAATGGCCCATCCGACTCAATCAGGTTGCCCACAACCTGGTTCAGGCGGCCCTTCCAGCGCAGCGTCGAGCCCGTCTCCAGATGATGCATATACGGCGCCAGCAGAGAGCGGCTTCATCCTTTCACCGGCCTCAGCGCCAGCAGATCGAAGAATCCCTGCTCCACTTCTTTCAACTGCGTATCCAATCCGAAGTTCGCCGTTCCAAGCTCCGTCTCCAGCAGGCAGTCGTGATCGCTCAGCTGCGCGTCTTCGACCACCTCGCACGCGCGTCCCGTTCGGCTCGCTCGCAAAGTATTGCTTCCATCGTGAACCGCGCACCGCGCCCACCCGTACGGTCACGCTCGATCCTTCGCGCATCTTCTCCACCGCCATCCGCACCAGCGTCGCCACCAGCATCGGATCGACCTGCGCCTCGCGATGCAGAATCTTTGCGGCAATCGCCAGCGCCAGCTGCACGACCTCGGCTTCAACGCGCGCAAAGTACTGCATCTCGCTGCGCCTGCGAAGTCTGAGACGCAGTCGCGATCGGCGCGCGTGCGGCCTGCAGCTTCTGTTCGTACTCCTGCGCAACCTCTGCTCCGTCTGCTGCGTCGCGTCGGCTCGTTCCTGTCTGAATGCGTTTCGCAAACTCTTCCTGCGAAAGCTCAACCTCCGCGCGCCGCTGACCTGCTTCCCCCTCACCATGTTCTTCGATGCGGCCCGCCCATGATCTCCCCGCGGGCCGGACGGCTCGCCATATCGAGATACACCAGCGTCCTGACCGGCAGAGGGATCGTGCCGTCTAATTCCACGCAGTTAGAGGACATACTCATCTTCTCCCTCACTCTTCAGCACAATCTTGCCTTCCGACTCAAGCTTGCGCGCGATGGCGACAATCTCCGCCTGCGCCTTTGCCACATCCTTGCTGCGCACCGGTCCCATCACCTCGGAGTCTTCCTTCATCATCTCCACCGCGCGCGAAGACATCGTGCGATAGAAGTGGCTGCGCAAATCCTCGCTCGCTCCCTTGAGCGCAATCATCAGCGTCTTCTTGTCGATCGAATTCATCAGCTCGCGCATCTCCTGCTCGGGAACCTCAAGAAAGTCGTCGAAGGTGAACATCAGATCGCGAATGCTGATCACCAGTTTCGGCTCCTCCTTCTCGATGTTGTCGAGAATCTCGCGCGCGATCAGAGGATCAAGCCGGTTCATCAGCTCGGCAACATCTCTGAAGCCAAAGTCCGTGCGCTTGCTCTGATCGCCCACCGACCGCAACCGCCGATTCAGCACGGTGGAAACCTTGGCCGCAACATCCGGAGAGAACTGTCCCAGATTCGCCAGGCGCCGCACGCAATCCGCGCGCACTTCCGGCTCCAGTTTCATCAGCAGCGCCGAGGCCTGCTTCGCATCGAGATGGCCAAGAATCAACGCCTTGGTCTGCGAATGCTCGCCCACCAGAAATCGCGCCAGCTGCTGCGGATCGGCCTTCTTCAGCGAGTCCATCCGCATCGAGTTCACCTCATCGGTCCGCATCAGCCGCTGCACCATCGTCTTTGCCGCCATTCTCACCAAATGCCTTCACCAGCAGGCGCGTCGCAACATCCTGGCCACCCACCGCGAGAAAGTCCTGCGCCATCATCATCTGCTGAAACTCCTCCAGCACCTCCAGCGCGGTCTCAAAGGGAACCGACGTCAGCTTGGCCACCTCTTCGGTGACCCGCTGCAGATCTTCGTCCGGCAGGTTCCGGAGAATCGTCGCAGCCGCCTCTTCTCCGAGCACCGAGAGCAGAATGGCCGCCTTGCGCGTGCCGCTGAATCGGAGCCGTGCTCCACAATGCTCATGATGGCTCCTCTCGCAACCATGCCTGCACCGCACGTGCCGTGTGTCAGCTGGCTTTTGCTTAATCATGCTCATCGTCTGCTCCTTCAGTTGTCCCGCTCGCTGCGTGGCATTCCGCCGGTCTCGCTGTCACTGCCAAGCGCCAGTTGCTTCCGCGTCCGCCGGCCGCAGCCAGCGCGGGCTGCTCCGCGACGTGGACCGGCGCCGAGCCTGCAGCCAAGCCTGCTTCTGAATCGGCCGCAAGACAAACAGGTACGCCAGCACGAAGAGCACCAGCAGCGAAACCGGCCGCAGCAGCGACGAATAATCCGACACCGTCTTCTGCACCCTCTCCGCCAGTCCTGGCGCGGGCATGCGTCCGTATCGTGCATCGGACGCAAAGGACATATCCTGCACGCTGATCGTATCGCCGCGCTTCGCGTCAAAGCCGATCACCGCCTCCGCAAGCTGCTGAATCTGGTTCAGCTCCGCCTGCGATCGCGCATGTCTCGCGTAAGGTCACCTTCCCTTCTGCGACGTCCTTCACCACCGCGTCGTCCACCAGAATCGCAGCGCTGACCCGCTGCACCTGCCCGCCGGCACCACCCGATGAAGCACCACGTCGATTCACGCCATACCGGGCGTTCTCCGTCGTTGAAAGCTGCGTCGCACTCTGCGGCGGCAACCATCGCCGCCGACTTGCGCTCGCTTGGGCGAAGGCACGTTGCTCGCGACTCCCGGAACCCCTGCCGGTCACAGCGCCGCCTCCCGCCTGGTCCTCCGACTTCTGGTCGCTCAGCAGCGCGCTCACCGTCGGATCGTACTTCTCCTGGCTCTCCTCACTCGAGCCCTGGTCGTAATCGACATTCACGCTGGCGCGAATATTTCCCGCGCCCACAATCGGCTCCAGCGTGCTGATCAACCGCTGCGTCAGGCTGGCCTCCAGTCCCTCGCCGCCCATCGGCCCATCGTGCGGCACATTCAGCGACTTGATCCGAATCCGCATCGATGATCGAACATCCTCAGGCTTCAACTCATCCACCGCGCCGGAGACCAGCCGCGCAATCGCCTGCACCGCATCCTTCGAGATGCTGTCCGCCGTTCAGCTTCAGAATCACCGACGCCTTTCGCAGCGCGCTGCTGGTCCTCATAGATCGAATCGGTCGGCATCACCAGATGCACGCGCGCGCTCTTCACATCGCTGAGCGTCTCGATCGTCCGCTCCAACTCGCCCTCCAGCGCGCGCTGATACGTTACCTTCTCATCAAACTCCGTCTGTCCCCACGACATCTTGTCGAACAGCTCAAATCCCATCCGTCCGCTGTGCGGCGCCCCTTGCGACGCAGTCTGCATGCGCGCCACATCCAGCTTGTCCGCGGGAACGCTGATCGTCTTTCCATCCGCGCTGGTCTGATGCGGAATGCCCTGCGCATCCAGCTGCGCGTCGAGAGCGTCTGCACATCCGCCGCCTCAAGCCCGGTGTACAGCGGCTTGTAGTCCGGGCTGCCGATCAGCCTGCAAACAGCGTCACCAGCAGCACCGTGGCCGCCGCTCCCGCCCGCAAGCAACGTCTTCTGCCGTTTGCTCCGGCTCGCCCAGAACTGCTGCGCCTGTTTCGTTATGTCGTTCAAATCCTGCCATTGCCGTCTCAATCCTAGAACTGCATCTTCTCGATATCCTGGTACGCATTCACGATCTTGTTGCGCACCTGCATCATCAGCTGGAACGAAACATCCGCCTTCTCCACCGCGATCATCACGCTGCTCATGTCGCCGCTGCCGCCCTGCAGCAGGTTGTTGATCTGCGCGCCTGCACTGTTGTTCAGCGAATCCACGCTCTGACACCGCATTCTTCAGCACATCGCCAAAGTTCAGCCCGCCGCCATCCTCGCCGCTGTCCAGCGCCGGCGAGGAGTCGGCATACTCACACTTGGAATTCCACTCAGACTTACATTGCTCATCATCGCGCTCCGGCCTACGTCGTCTTCAGGATGTCAATCGATTCCTGAATCATCTGCTTCGCCGCGCTCACCGCCGACGCATTCAACTGATACGCGCGCACCGCGCCCATCAGGTCCACCATCTCACTGGCCGGGTTGATCGCCGGATACGCCACGTAACCCGCAGCATTGGCATCCGGACTTCCCGGCTCATAGCGCATCACCGCCGGCGTCGTGATCGTCCACCACCTGCGACAGCTGCACCGAGCCGGCCGGCGGCTGCCGCAGACCGTCCCATCCGACGCAAACATCGTCCGGAACGGCGATGCGTTCCTCGTCGTGAACACGACCTCCTTGCGCACATACGGCCCGCCCTCGTCGGTGTGCGTCGTCTCGGCGTTGGCCAGGTTCGCCGACGTCACCTCGGCGCGCTGTCTCTCTGCCGACAAGCGCCGACCCGCTGATGCTCATCATGTCAAACAAGCTCATGCTCAGTTACCATCCTTAATCGCAGTCAGCACCATGTGCAGCTGCGACTTCACCAACTGCACGCCCAGTTGAAACTGAAGCTGCGTCTGCGACAGCAGCATGCTCTCGCGATCGATGTTCACATTGTTTCCATCCGGCCGCTCCGGCAGCCCTTGCGTCTCGAACGACGCCGGCTCCAGCACCGCACCATTTCCCGGATCGCCCTCGTCCATCACCTGCCGCATCGCCGCCTGGAAGTTCAGGTCCTTGGTGTGATATCCCGGCGTATCCACATTCGCCATATTCGACGCAATCATCTGTTGCCGGTCGGTCAGCACCTTCAGATAGCCTTGCAACATCTCGACAGAAGAAAATCGCAGACATACTATGCGGTCCTCCGTGGCGGCAAGCCCATACTCGCGAATCCTGTTGCGCAGCGTGCGCAGGCTGATGCCCAGCATCTCCGCAGCGTGCGTCCGGTTTCCGTCGGTCAGCGCCAGCGTGTTCTCCACATGCAGCCGCTCCAGCTCGCGAATCGGCGTCCCGGCCAGCACCGCCGGAGATTGCACCGGCGCCAGGCTCGGCGACGAAAACGATGACCGCGCCAGCCATCTGAAACTCCCTGTCGAAGCACCCGGCATCGATGTCCCGGGTTTCGCTCAGCGTGACCACCCGGCGCATAAAGTTCGCCAACTCCCGCACATTTCCCGGCCACGAGTGCGACTGCAGCCGCTCCAGAAACTCCGGCCGCAGCCGCGGAGCTCCCGACTGCGACTGTGCCGCGTGCTTCTCGGCAAAATACTGCGCCAGCGCTGGAATATCTTCCCTGCGCTCGCGCAGCGGCGGCAGCGAAAGCGGAATCACATTGAGCCGATAATAACAGATCGCCGCGAAACTGGCCGCGCTCCACCATCGCAGCCAGCGAAACATTGGTCGTCGCGATCACGCGAATATCCACGTGCACCGACCGCGCTTCGCCCAGCCGCTCAAACTCACGCTCCTGCAGCGCGCGCAGCAGCTTCGGCTGCAGATGCAGCGGCATCTCGCCAATCTCGTCCAGCAGAATCGTGCCGCCATCCGCCAGCTCGAACTTGCCCGGCCTTCGCACTCACCGCGCCCGTGAACGCGCCGCGCCCATGCCCAAACAACTCGCTCTCCAGCAACGACTCCGGAACCGCCGCGCAGTTCACCGCAACAAACGGCTTGCCGCTGCGATCGCTCGAGTCATGAATGAATCGCGCCAGCAACTCCTTGCCCGTCCCACTCTCGGCCTCGACCAACACATCCGCGCTCGTGCTTGCCGCCGCTCGCGCCCGCTGCAACGCGCGCTGCAACAGCGGCGACGATCCAATAATTCCGCCCACAGGAGGATCGCCCGCAACCGGCGTCTAACCTCGCGCGCTGCATCACCTTCGCCGCCGTGGCCTGCAGCTGGTCAAACGAGATCGGCTTCGTCAAATAATCCAGCGCCCCATCGCGCATCGCACTCACTGCATCAGGCACCGACCCATACGCCGTCAGCAGAATCACCGCGGTCCCCGGAGACAGCTGCCGCGTCGCCCGCATCACCTCCATGCCCGTTCCATCCGGCATGCGCATATCGGTCACCACCAGGTCGAACTCCTTGCCTTCCAGTTGCCCAATCGCTTCACGAACCGAGCCAGCCGTCTCCACCCTCCATCCATGGCGAAGAAAATTCGCGCGCAGCGCCGTCCGAATTCCCGGCTCGTCGTCCACCACCATCACCGAAGTCACTCGATCGCTCGTCATAAGGCTGGAAACTCCAATTCAAACGTGCTGCCACCGTCCACGCGGCTGCGTACCCGAATCTCTCCCCCGTGCGCCTCCATCAGTCGCTTGCATACCGCCAGCCCCAGTCCCGGCGTGTCACCCTGCGCACTGAATCCTGCTTCAAAGACGCGCTCCATCGCTGCCTCCGAGATCCCGCACCCCGTATCGCGAACCTCCACAACCGCGCGCAGCCGTCCGTCAGCGCGTTACGCCCCGCGTCGTCACCGAAACCTTCCCCCCAGCCGGCGTGTGACGAATCGCATTGCAGATCAAATTCAGCAGCATCTGGCGCAGCTGGTTCTCGTTCCCCTGAATCTTCAGCTCGCCCATCGCCGCGAAACGAAAGCGCCACCCCCGCCTGCTCCGCAATCGGCCGCACAAACTCCACTCCGCTCGCGAACACACGCCGACAGCTCCATCGGCATCAGCGCAACGCTGCTCCCACCCTTCAGGCTCAGCACATTGTTCACCGTCGCCGACAGCAAACGAATCCCCGCCCGCAGGTGCGACACCCACAGCGACGTCTGCTCGGGATCCTCCACCAACAACCCGCAAACAACTCCATGCTCGCTAATGGATTTCTAATCTCGTGCGCCAAGATCGCCGAAACCTCGGCCAGCGCCATCGCACTCCGCGCCGCCTCGCGCTCCTGCTCCGCCTCTTTGCTTGCGGTTACGTCGCGCAGGATCCAGATGCTTTGCAGCCCACGTCTCCCCGCACCGGCAATCGATCGCAGCGACCCGCCCGACAGCCTCCGCTTGCTGATCGCCAGCCACCGCTTCGTCTCACCGCGCGCGAGACACACCTCGTGCTCGACCTGTTCCTCCACTCCCGCAACCAGCATCTCCAGGTCCACAGGCTCACCGCGGCCACATCGCGCAGTGTCCTCACCTCTGCGCCGCCAAGCTGCAACAACGCGCGGCCCTCGGGATTGATCGTCACAATGCTCTCCGCCGTATCCAGCACCAGCACGCCGCACGGCATCGAATCGATAATCTGCTGCAGCGCACCGCGCATCGCCTCGTTCTCCGCCAGGCTCCGCGTCAGTGCCGCATTCCGCTCCGCCAGCTCCGTGCCCAGCTGCCCCACCTCGCGCTGCAGATCGCGATACGAGCTCTCCAGCAGCGACGACGCCGAGATGAACTCCGAGAACGCGTCCGCCAGCAGCTTCGGGCTCTGCAGGGACTTCAGCGCGGAATCGTTTATTGGAACCACATGAGAACCGGGCAACATTTGCCTATTTCAAATGCACGATGATTGCCAAACTCGACGACAAGCAGCGCATAACCCTCCACGCACCGCAGAAAATTCCTGAACCACAAAAACCTTGCGCTACAAAAGAATGTGTTCGGCCCGAATCTCGCGCCCGGATCCGACCAGGATCGTCGCGCGCTCCATCACGTTCCGCAACTCGCGCACGTTCCCCGGCCAGTCATGCTTGGCCAAGATCCGCAGCGCCTCGTAGCTCAACATTTTCCCGCTCCAAACCGAGCGAGAAACGTCGCCGCCAGGTCCTCGAGATCTTCCATCCGCTCCCGCAGCGGCGGCAGCTGAATGGGAAACACCGCCAGCCGGTAGTACAGATCGTCGCGAAACAGCTGCTTCCCAATCTGCTGTTTCAGATGCACATTGGTAGCCGCGACCACCCGCACATCCACCTTCAAATTGTCATTACCGCCCAGCCGCTGCACCTCACCCTGCTCCAGAAATCGCAGCAGCTTGCCCTGCAGCGACAGCGGCATGTCGCCAATCTCATCCAGAAACAGCGTTCCCCCATGCGCCGCATGAATCCGTCCAATCCGCGACTGCACCGCCCCCGTAAACGCGCCCTTGGTATACCCAAACAACTCCGCCTCCAGCAGCGTCTCCGGAATCGCCGAGCAATTCACCACCACAAACGGCTGCTTCCTGCCGCGGACTGATCTGATGAATCTCCTGCGCCACCAGATCCTTGCCCGTACCACTCTCCCCCGTCACCAGCACCGTCGTATCGCGCGCCGCAACCATCCGCGCCAGCTCATACGCGCGCTGCATCGGCTCCGAATTCCCCACCATCCCGCGCAGATTATTTCTCTCCTTCTGCAAGCGCGGCAACATCTCTGCCTCGCGAATCCCACGCCCGTCCCCGCCCGCAACCCCCTCCACATTCACCAGCTCCATCAGCCACTTCGACACCGGCGTCGTCGCTCCATCGTCCACCTGCATCTGCCCGGTCCGCGCGTTCAGCGTCACCACCTGCGTATTTGGAAACCGCCGCTTGATCATTCCATGAAACTCATCCGGATCAAGATCCGGCAGCATCGGATCCAGCAGCAACACACCATCCCCATCCTCATGCTGATGCAGCACCTCGAGCGCGCCCGCCCCGCTGCCCGCCTCAATCACATTCCAACGCGGATGCCCAAGCTTGCCATGAACGCTCTCGCGCAGCCTGACGTTCGAGCTCACCACAAACACATTGGTTGCTGCCTGATCTTCGTACGGTGCAAAGCTTGCGACGGACATTCCCATGACGCTATAACCCGATTTCCTGAATCAATACTTCGTGAAGGCCACAAGTCTCCTCGCGGCCGATAGCTCTCACTCTTCCCTACGCGTCCCGAAACTCATACCCAATGCCCCGCACCGTGTGCGTCAGCTTGCGCTCCCCCGGCCCATCCACTTTGTCGCGCACATACTTCATATAGACATCCACAATGTTGGTGGAGGGCGAGCGCGGCATCTTCCACACCTCTTCAAACAACGTCGCTCGACTGACCGGCCGCCCCACATGCTGCAGCATGAAGTCCACAATCGAAAACTCCCGCGGCGTCAAATCGATCCGCCGCCCATTGCGCTCCACCCGATGCTCCTCGCGATACAGCCGCAGATCGCCCACCCCCAATTCATTCGAAACAGCTTCGTTCGGAACAGCCCCATTCGGAACACCCCCCCCACTCCGTCTCATCAGCGCATTCACCCGCGCCATCAGCTCCGCAAAGGAAAACGGCTTCACCATAAAGTCATCGGCCCCACTCTGCAACGCCAGCACCTTGTCCTCAACCCGGTTGCGCGCCGTCAACACCAGCATCGGCAGCCGCGGCTGCTCGGACCGCACCCTCTGGATCAGACTCATGCCATCCAGCCGCGAAAGATTCAAATCCATCACCACCAGGTCACGCCGCCGTTCCCCCCGCAGCGCATCCAGCGCCGCCTCCCCGTCATGAACCACCTCCGCCTCAAAACCCTCGCACTCGAGCTCCTGGCTCAAAAACTTAGCCAGCGAAGCGTCCCCATCCACAATCAGCACGCTCCTCCCCGCTGAGGCCGTTGCCCCCCAGTCCCGCGAACCCAGCCTCGCACTCTCCCGCCGTTCAACCACTACCGTCGAAGGTTCCATGTCCCTCCCCGATCCCTTCCAGATTCCCTGCACCTTAACCTCTTCCATAACTGCCGAGCTCTTCCGTTCTCATCGTTCTCATCAAACTCTCCGCATTCCCTCGCGGTGTCTCTTTACAATCCACTTCCTTCCCGCGCCGCACAACGAATACTCATGCAGATCTAATCCTTTCTCGTCCCAATGCGGAACGCCGCAGCCAAGTCCCATTTCGGCTCACCGCCGTAGCTACTCTGATTCCTCCAAACTTTTCAACCCAATTCGCCTTTTATTCGCTAAAATGGCCGCATGGCTATTACGCGTCGGCAAAAAGAGGTCATCGACTTTCTCTCCAGCTTCACCTCCCGCAGAACGGCTACTCCCCCTCCTACGAGGAGATCGCCGCCGGCCTCGGCCTCAGCTCGCTCGCCACCGTCCACAAGCACGTCACCAATCTCCAGAACAAGGGCCTCCTCCAGCGCGCCCACAACCGCAGCCGCTCCATCGACGTCCTCCCCCAGCGCCCGCCGCGCAAGAACGATGGACCGCCTTCCCCTCCTCGGCCGCATCGCCGCCGGCAAGCCCGTCGAAGCCATCGAAACCGCCGAAACCATCTCGCTCGGCGACATCATCGGCAACCGCGAGGTCTTCGCCCTCGAAGTCCGCGGCGACTCCATGCGCGACGAACACATCGTCTCCGGCGACTACGTCCTGGTCGAGCGCACCCGCACCGCCCGCGAAGGCGAGATCGTCGTCGCCCTGGTCGACGGCACCGACGCCACCCTCAAGCGCTTCTACCGCGAGGGCAGCCTCATTCGCCTGCAGCCCTCCAACAGCGAGATGAAGCCCATCTACGCCCCCGCCGCCAACGTCAGCATCCAGGGCAAGGTCCTCGGCATGCTCCGCAAGTACGCCTGATTCCCCGAATTTGGCTCCCCACGGAACCGGCTGGCCCTCGTCTGCGTAATTACCCTCCGAAGAGCAAATCTTAAAGGCTTCGGAGACCCCTTGAAATCGAAATCGAAATCGCGCAAGCGCCTTTGGATCATCCTCGCGACGGTTGTCTGCGTAGTGGCCGGCGGAGGCTTTCTCGCCGCCAAGAGCCTCGGCGGAGCCCCTCCCATTGATCCCTCCCAGCTAGGCACCGCCGAAGCAGGCGACATTGCGCGCTCGGTCGTCGCCACCGGCAAGGTCCAGCCCATCACCGAAGTCGAGGTGAAATCCAAGGCCAGCGGCATCGTCACCAAGCTCGATACCGACATCAACCAGACCGTCCACCGCGGCCAGGTCCTCGCCCAGCTCGACCAGGAAGAGATCCTCGACCAGGTCGCCGCGCAAAAGGCCCAGCTCGCCGCAGCCGAATCCAGCGCCCGCTCCGCCGCCGCCGCCGTCGCCTTCGACAAGGTCGCCGCCGAAGCCCCCGACCTCCCCATGTTCGAGCACTCCTACCACCGCGCACTCGAGATGGAGAAGCAAGGCGTCCTCTCCCAGCAGGCCCTGGACGACGCCCACCAGAAATATCTCGCCGCCGCTCAACACCCGCGACAAGGCCGTCGCCCAGATCGCCGTCGACACCGCCAAGCTGCACCAGACCGAGGCGCAGGTCCAGCAGGCGCAGGCCTCGCTCAAGCAGCTCGAAGAGCAGCTCTCCTACACCACCGTCACCTCGCCCATCGACGGCGTCGTCCTCTCCCGCGACGTCCAGGTCGGCGACGCCGTCAGCTCCATCCTCGTCCTCGGCTCCACCGCCACCCTCGTCATGACCCTCGGCGACACCCACCAGGTCTACGTCAAAGGCAAGGTCGACGAGTCCGACATCGGCAAGGTCTATCTCGGCCAGGCCGCCCGCATCAAGGTCCAGAGCTTTCCCAAGCCGAACCTTCGCACGGCCACGTCACCAAGATCGCACCGCTCGGCGTCGAGAAGGACAACGTCACCACCTTCGAAGTCCAGATCTCCATCGACAACCCCGGCGGCGAGCTCAAGGCCAACATGACCGCCAACGCCGAGATCGTCCTCGAAGAGCACAAGAACGTCCTCAGCATCCCCGAACAGGCCGTCATCTACGACAAGGACCGCAACGCCTCGGTCTGGGTCCCGGACCCGCATGGCAAAGACGGCCACCGCGTCGTCCCCATCAAGATCGGAATCTCCAACGGCAGCCGCATCGAAGTGACTCTCGGGCCTCAAAGTCAGGAGATAAAGTAGTCCTGCAACAAACTTCATAAAAGGTTAGTCCCCCAGCAGACTTCGTAACTTCATTCAGGAAGGTCCACCATGAAACTTCGTCTACTCGCGGGAGCGATTCTCCTAACGGTATCAACCGCCGCGTTCGCCTCCGACAGCCAGTTCGAGCGCACCCTCAACGTCTCCGCGCAGCCCGACCTCTACGTCTCCACCGGCTCCGGCGACATCACCATCCACCCCGGCAGCGACAACCAGATCCACATCGTCGGCCACATCCACGCCGGCTGGGCCATGTTTGGCGGCGACATCGAAGGCCGCATCCATCGCATCATCGAGAACCCGCCCATCGCCCAGGACGGCAACACCGTCCGCGTCGGTGAGTCCAACGACCGCGAGCTCTTCCAGAACATCAGCATCGACTACGTCATCACTGCCCCAGCGTCCGTCGCGCTCAACCTCCACAGCGGCTCCGGCGACATCACCATCGACCACGTCGGCCGTTATCTCTCCGCCAGCAGTGGCTCCGGCGACGTCCGTGCCCACGGCATCAACGGCGCTGCTGACCTCAGCACTGGCTCCGGCGACATCGAACTGGAGGCAACCGGCTCCGGCGATATCAAGACCAAGACCGGCTCCGGCGATATCAAAATCCATGGCCTCAACGGTGGCCTCACTGCCCGCAGCGGCTCCGGTGAGATCCAGGCCGATGGCCGTCTCACCGGCGCAGCCAATCTCGGCTCCGGCTCCGGCGACATCAAGCTCCACCTCACCCCCGACGCCCACTTCGACCTCGAAGCCTCCACCGGCTCGGGTGACATTCACGTCGGTTTCCCCAACGCCCCGCAGCAGAATGACAACTCGCGCCATCACCTCACCGGCCCCGTCAACGGCGGCGGCGCTCCCCTCGAAGTCCGCACCGGTTCCGGCGACGTCATCATCGATCACAACTAAGCTGTCGATCACAACGAACGCATCGCCTTCAAATGTGAACGGGGCGGATACACTAGCACCATGGTTAGTGTTCCGCCCCGTTTGCTCGTCTTCGATCTAGACGGCACGCTCATCGACTCCTCGCTCGACCTCTGCAACTCCGTAAACGCCGCCCTCGCCCACGTCGGCAAGCCTTCCCTGCCCAACCCCCTCATCGCCAGCTACATCGGCGACGGCGCCGCCATGCTCGTCCGCCGCGCCCTCGGCGACCCCAACGACCTCGACGCCCTCCACCCCAACCAGACCGACGACCTCTTCCGCCGCACCTTCGACTTCTTCCTCACCTACTACCGCGCCCACAAGCTCGACAACACCCGCTGCTACGACGGCGTCCTCGAAGCCCTCACCGCAAATCCGCGCGCGCAACCCGCATCTACCCATGGCCGTCCTCACCAACAAGCCCGTGAACCCGTCGCGTGACATCTGCCGCGCCCTCTCGCTCGAGCCCTTCTTCTTCCAGAACTACGGCGGCAACTCCTTCGACACCAAGAAGCCCGACCCCGAAGGCCTCCTCACCCTCATCGCCGAAGCCTCCGCCATCGCCGGCTCCCCAATCACTGCCGCAACACACCGTAATGATCGGCGACTCCGACGTCGACTTCCTCACCGCCCAACGCTGCGGCGCACAACTTCCTCGGCTGCACCTTCGGCCTCGCCCCCGCCGCGCTAGCCGCCGCCCAACCCGAGCTACACCGTAGACCACCCCGCCGAGTGGCCCGCAGCCCTCGGCCTCTAGCAATGTGCGATGGCGAATAGGGCTACGCAATCGCCAAGGGCCAAAGGCCCCCTCCATCACAGCCTGGGGCGCAGCCCCAGGTTGACACGACATCCGGGCTAGAGGGCTGAAAGCCCGATCCACCCTGCAACACACCACCCTACTTCTTCCACGCCCCCACCAGCCGCCGCACCACAATCAACTCCCCCACGTGATACGCATCGTGATCGGCGACCAGCAACGCCTGCCGCAGCAAATTCTGCCCATCGCCCCACGCAAACGGCTTCACCAGCTCCGCATCATCCGCAGCGTTCAGCAGCTTCTCAAACGCCTTCCGATCCTCACGCATCTGCGCAATCGACTGCTCCCACGCATCTGCGCTCGGTGGCTCCGCAGACTTCGGCCAATAGTCATCCGGCCATTTCTGTTCCTTGTAGCTGCCATCCGAATTCCGGCTGAAGTCCAGAATATCCCGCTGCGCCAGCCGAATATGCTCCAGGATCTGCCAGCCAGAATAAGGCAATCCCTCCGGCACCACCCCACGCAACTTCGCCGGAAAGTCCTTCACCGCCTGATCGAACGTCGCATGCGCCTGCCCGCCATCCAGCAACGCCTGCAACTGTTTGCGTAACGCCTGTCCCAATTCCGTCTCTGCCGCCGCATGCTTTGTCATGCCCTATCAGATGCGGCTCAATTCCCCGGCGTCACTTTTTTCCAGCGGCCACAACCACGCCGCACCGCGCACGCCACTCGAATCCCCATGCAGATTTTTCAGGATCGGCGTCTCCACCCCGCCGCCAAATCCATAGTCGCGCAGCCGCCCCGCCAGCTCGCCATCGTACAGCCGATCCAGATTCGACAAGCCCTCCCCCCAACACAATCGCATCCGGATCCAGCACATTCACCACCGTCGAAAGCCCGCGCGCCATCCGATCAATCAGCCGCTCCAGCGCCTGCTTCGCCTCTTCATCCCCAGCCTCCGCCGCCGCCACAATCTCCGCGCCGCGCAGATTCCGGCTGCTCGTCCGCGCAAAATCCCACTCCAGCCCCGTCCCCGAAATCCACGTCTCCAGGCACCCATGCTGCCCGCAATAGCAGAGCGCCCCCGGCAGCTCATTCGCCGTTGCCCACGGCAGCGGCGTATGCCCCCACTCGCCCGCCAGCCCATTCGGCCCGTTGTGGACATGCCCCCCAAACACCACGCCCCCGCCACACCCCGTGCCAAAGATCACACCGAACACCACGTCATACCCCTTCGCCGCGCCATCGGTAGCCTCGCTGATCGCAAAGCAATTCGCATCATTCGCGCACCGCACCTCGCGCCCCAGCGCCGCTGACAAATCCTTCTGCAACGGCATCCCGTTCAGCCACGTCGAGTTCGCATTCTTCACCAGCCCGGTCGCCGGAACAATCGTTCCCGGAATCCCCACACCGACCGTGCCCGTCTGCCCGGTCATCGTCTCCAACTCCTTCACCAGCCCCACCATCGCCGCAATCGTTCCCTCATACTCCCCCTTGGGCGTAGCCGTGCGAATCCGCTGCAGCTCCGTGCCCTTCGCATCGAGCGCAATGGCCTCAATCTTCGTTCCACCAACATCCACACCAATCCGCATCGCTTCCTTTCCACTCCTGATCTTGTCTGCTCTCCCTACGCTCCCGGCAGATGGGTCAAAGCCTATCGCGAGACCAATCCCAACCGCCAAGCCGACAATCTGCCCCAGCACCGCCCTCGGTCGGCGATCATGCTGCAACTCCGGCAAGTAGATCGACAAGTGAAATATACAGAAAACTTCCCGCACTCACCGGCAACAGCCACGCCACATTGTGTGATCCATGATCACCCAGCGCCGCCACCACACCCCATCCCAGCAAGCTCGATCCCGCCCGCACCGATCGCCAGCAATCGCCGCCCGGCCGCGCGCAATGCCCATATGAATCAGCAGCGCAAAATCACCCAGCCGATGCGGCACCTCATGCAGTCCCACCGCCAGCGCCGTCACCCAGCCCACCCGCGCATCAATCGCAAACGCAGCAGCCATCCAGTCCCATCCACCAGGCTATGCGTAAAGCTCCCCAGCAGCAGCGTGGCCGGTCTGGACGCATGATGATGGTGATGATGCCCGCGTTCATGCGCCTCTTCAGCATCCGCCGCCGGCTCCGCGCTCACCCCGGAGAACACCTGGAACACCCGCTCAAACGCATACAGCACGAACATCGTAAACACCAGCACCATCCACACCGCGCTCCGATTCCCCAGCGTCTCAATCGCCTCCGGCAGCAGATGAACCACCCCCGTCGCCAGCAAAACACCCACCGCCACGCTGATCACATACGGCAGCGCGCGCCGCAGCCACGCCTCCGAGCGATGCAGCGACACCACCGGCAATCGCCAGCCAGCACCTGCACCCCAATCACCGCAATCAGCGACGCTATCGCTCGTGTATGCACAAACTCTCCCCCACCATCCTACCGTCGAACTCCCCGCACCCTCAGTGATAGCCGTTCTACAACCCCACCGCCCGCCACGCCGCATTCGCCCAGATCCGCTCCCCGCCCTCAAACCTCCGGCAGAACTCCGCAATCTCCGTAGTCGCCGCCTCATCAATCTGCGAGTCATAACACCACGCCACGCGCCGCTTCTTCCCCACCGCATCCTCAACCTCGCTCAGCCCCGCGCCACCAGCCAGCACCGGCTCCAGCTTGCTCTGCACCGCCAGCGTCAGCTGCCCCAACAGCCGCATCGATCGCTTCATCCACACCGCGCCCCGCCTCAGGAAGCTCCTCATAAAACGCCACCGGAACTCCCTCCGTAGCCAGCGCGCTCAACGCCACATCCCGCGCGGTCACATGATCCACATGCCCACCCAGCCCCAGCGGCAGCACCCAAGCCCCCGCCTTACTCCTCTCCAGCGCCAGCCGTATCTTCGACACCACCTTCTCCGAAGCATCCGCCGCACGCCCAAACACCTCCTCCGCTCCCACATGCAGCCGCAGCGGCGCATCCTTCAAATTCAGATCCGTGATCGTAAACTTCGCCGCCCACCGCACCAGCCGCGCCATCTGCTTCCGCCACTCCTCATCCTCGCGCTTGCGCACCGCCGTCACAAACGACACGCGATCGTTCCGATGCACCGATCCCACATCCGAATAAGGCGCAAACTCGCTCCGCGTAAAGCAGCTCACCACCTCGACGGCGTGGCCCCCCAGGAGCCACGCCTCGATCGATAGTCCCAACGCGAAGGCCGCATCCCCGCGATGCGGAGAAACCACGGTAATCTTCACTGTCCAGCTCCTCGCATCTACTGCTTCCCGTATTCGGCTTTACTTATTGAAGATTCGACAGCGTCGGTTGCACCTTCACAGGGATCCCATCCAGCTGCGCCTGGTACGCCACAATGCGCTTCAGCGTGTCATACGGAACATCCACCGGCGGCAGCACGCGTCCGTTCACGATCAGGATCGGAGCCAGATCCACACCAGCCTTTGCCGCCAGCGCAATCGAAGCCTCCACAACCGCCTTGGTCTCCGGTGTCACCGAACAGGCCGCAACGCTCTTGGCATCCGCGCCCGCAGCCACAACCGCAGCATCCAGTGCCGGCTGCAACGTCGTCCTTCGTCAGCCCCTTCTGCTTGTCGTAAACCGCCTGGGCATACGTGAAGAACGCAGCGTCCCCCTTTGCCTTGCGGACACACACTCCCTCTTCCACCGCGTGCAATGCATAAGGACTCCCGTCAGCCGGAAGATACTCAATCACCAGCCGCGCCTGCGGAATGTCCTTCACCAGATTGTTCGCAACATCCTGCGCCTCCTTCGACCGCGCATTCAGAAAATCGCTGAACAACACCATCAACAGCCCCTTACTCGCAGCGCCCTCCGCAGGTCCATCCGCCTCCTGCTGCATCAGCGCGCGCCGCTCCGCAAACGGCGTCGGCCCAAAGTCGATCACGCCGCCAGCAATCGCGTGCTTCCCATCCGGCGTGATGAAGAACTCACTCCGCGTCAACTTATCCGGATGCGCCTTGTCCGCTGACAAACACGACCACGCGCGCCACCCCCGGAGCCTGCGTCTTCAGAATCGCTGCCACACTCCAGATCCGGTTGTCGTCAAAACCCCATGCCTGCTTCAGAAACGCATTCACCTCTGCAGTCGTCGGCGAGCTCGCCGTAAAGTTCTTCAAGTTCACTGGCGGAAATGGATTCACCGGCGCCGCTGCATGCGTCGGTGGAGCCTGCGGTTCCGCAACCTGCGCCGCGTCCGCCGTTGCCGGAGACATCACAGGCGCTGCCGGAGTCTGCGCCCATGCGCCTGCTCCCATGCCCACCATCGCCACCATCATCACTGCAATCTTCTTCATGCTGCGAACTTCATTCACCATCAACTTCTTCACTATGCTGTATCTCCTCAAATCAAATCGAGCCTCGCGGCCGTCCCTCTAAACTTCGCGTCTCGCCGCAATCGGAAATCTTCTTCCCATACCAAACGACTTCCGTGAAACCTTCAACACCGGCGCTGCCTGCTGCCGCTTGTACTCGCTCAACTCCACCAGCCGGATCACCTTCCGCACCAGCTCCAGCTCCACTCCCTGCGACCGCACAATCTCCTCCGCAGAGCTGTAGTCCTCAATGTACGCCCGCACAATCGGGTCAAGCACATCATACGGTGGCAGCGAGTCCGTATCCTTCTGCCCCGGCCGCAACTCCGCCGACGGCGGCTTCGTCAAGCGTATCCTCCGGAATCACCTCGCGCTCGCGATTCACCCACCGGCTCAGCTCATACACCTCGGTCTTATACACATCGCCGATCACCGCCAGCGCCCCCACCATGTCGCCATACAGCGTGCAGTACCCGCAGGCCATCTCGCTCTTGTTGCCCGTCGTCAGCACCAGCGCGCCCGTCTTATTCGACAGCGCCATCAGCAGGCTCCCGCGAATCCTCGGCTGCAGATTCTCCTCCGCCAGCCCAAAACTCGTGCCCTTGAAACAACGGCTCCAGCGACTGCGAAAACTCGTCATAGATCCCGCGAATCGGCACCGTCGAAAACGCAATCCCCAGATTCCGCGCCAGCTTCTCCGCATCCGTCACCGACCCGCGTCGAAGAAAACTCGCTCGGCATCCCGATGCCCTGCACATTCTCCGCGCCCAGCGCCTCCACCGCAATCGCCGCCACCAGCGCCGAGTCGATCCCTCCGCTCAACCCCACAATCGCCTTCTTGAATCCGCACTTCCGCAGATAATCCCGCGTCCCCAGCACCAGCGCCTGCCACGTCTTCTCGACGCGATCCTCGCCGCCAGCGTCGCCCTCATTCCCCAGCGTCTCCGCCCCATTCGCGCTCACCCCCGCAACCGCGACCTCACTCCTCCGTCTCGAACATCAGCAGGTCCTCCACGAAAGCTCTGCGCCTGCGCAAACACCTCGCCATTCGGCCCTCACCGCAAACGATCCGCCATCGAAGATCAGGCTATCGTTCGCCCCCACCTGGTTCACCATCACGACAGTCGCACGATGCCGCTTCGCCAGCGCGCCAATCATCCGCTGCCGCACCTCCGGCTTCCCATGCCAGAACGGCGACGCCGAAATATTCAGAATCAGCCGATGCCCGCTCAGCGGCTGCGGCAGCACCGCCCACTGCCGCATCAACTCCTCGATCGGATCCACCGGATACATCTGCCGCGGCCAGAACATCTTGTCGTTCCACGCATCCTCGCAGATCGTGATCGCGACCGCCTGCCCCTTCACCACCGTCAGCGCCTGCTTCTTCGCCGGCTCAAAGTACCGCTGCTCATCGAACACGTCATAGAACGGCAGCAGCATCTTCTGCTGCACAAACTTGATCTCGCCGTCTTCCATCAGCGCCGCAACATTGCGCACGCGCTTCCCCGACGCACCCTCGCACCGCATCGGCGACCCGCACAGCACCGCCGGCCGGCCCGCGCCGCGCGTCAGCTCCGCCACCGCCGCCAGCGTCTCCTCCGCGCGCCGCACAAACGACTCTTTTTCCAGCAAATCCGCCGGCGGATACCCACACGTCGCCAGCTCCGGAAACATCACCAGCGCAGCACCCTCAGCCGCCGCCCGTTCCACAAACTCCGCGATCTTCCGCAGGTTCCCCGAGAAGTCTCCAACCGTTGGATTGATTTGCGCCAGCGCGATCCGCACCCTTACAGTCTATCGCGAGCGAAGCGTCTCCGACCCAAGCGTCATCGTGCTTTCTCTGATCCTCTACTCTCTGATCCCTGATCCCTGCTCTTACGATCCCGTCCCCGCCAGCACCACGCCCACCGTCCGCGCCAGGATCCGCAGATCCAGCAGCAGGTTCCAGTTCTCGACGTACGCCGTATCCAGCGAAATATAGCTGTCGAACGACGGATCCTGCCGCGCCTCCACCTGCCACAACCCCGTAATCCCCGGCAGCACATCCAGCCTGCGCAGATGCGCCAGGTCGTACTTCTCCACCTCGGACGCCAGCGGCGGCCGCGGTCCCACCAGGCTCATATCGCCCATCAGCACATTGAAAAACTGCGGCAGCTCATCCAGCGAATACTTCCGCAACCGCGCGCCCACCTTCGTAATCCGCGGATCATTGCTCATCTTGAACAGAATCCCGTCGCGCTCATTCTTGTGCGCAAGATCTTCCTTCATCTTGTCCGCATTCGCCACCATCGTCCGGAACTTCTGGCAGGTAAACGTCCGGCCCTTGCGCCCAATCCGCGCCGCCCGGTAGAAGATCGGCCCCGGCGAATCCATCCGGATCAGCAGCGCAATCAACAGCATCAACGGCGACAGCACCAGCAGCGCCAGCGACGAAAGCAACACATCCAGCACGCGCTTCATCAGGAACGCGCCGCGCGGAAACTCCCGCTGATGCAGAGGAATCGTCGGAAACTGCCCGATGAACTCGACCGGCGCATTCCACGCCAGCCCGTCATACAAGTCCGGCACCACCCGCACTTCAATGCCGTTCACCCGCGCCTCGTCCACCACCGAAATCACCGTCTGCTTCTCCGCCGGCGTCGAAAAATAAATCTCATCCACAAACAGCGACCGCGCCAGCGCCACGCAGTTATGGATGTTGCCGATAATCTGCGAGTTCGCCCCATCCTCGGCATCTTCTTCCAGCGACACAAATCCCATGAACCGGAAGCCCATGTGCGGCAGCGCCTGCAGATGATTGCGCAGCGCATGCGCCACCCGCCCATGTCCCACAATCAGCACGTTGCGCGTCTCGCGCCCCTGCAGGAACCGCCGCTGCATCATCTTGCGCTCAATCGCGCGCCGCGCCATCAGGAAAGCCAGCGTAATCACCATCGTCAGCGCCACCACCAGCGCGCGACACCGCGTACTGCTTCATCACATACAGCGTGCCGCACAGCATCAGCCCCGCGGTCAGCGTCGCCTGCACCGTCAGCCGCTGCTCGTTCAATCCGCTGCGCACATCCGGAGACCGGTACAGCCCGTAAAGCCGTGCGAACACCACCAGGTACACACCGAAAACCAGCAGGTATGCAATCGAGACCAGCGGAGCCGTCGCCTCCAGGTGCCGCAAGCACCGCATGACTGGTCGGCTTGCACCACCGGATCCAGCCGGATCCGAAACGCAATGAACCCCGCGATCAGCGCGCTCACAAAATCCAGCATCGCCCAGACCATGATCGTGAACGACGGCCGCGAAAACAGCCGTACCCGTTCCTGCATGCGCGCCTGATGGCGTCGCTGGCTCGAGATTGTCGCTTGCTTCAGATAATCGAGGGTCGCCATAGTCCTGATTGTCGGTCCCGGGCCGTTCGTTGTGCCATGAGCTTCATGGCGGAGTTGGAGTATGTACCTACAAGTTTATCTCTTTGTAGACACGCTCTTTATCGTCAGTTACGGGTTCACTCATTACTCTAAAGGATCACGAGCTGTTGAAATGAGGTACTTAAGACGCTATACCGGTAACACCAGCTCATCCATGGAGAAAAATTCGTGCAGTATCGGGTCTGCGCTCGCTCTCATCTCCTCCGTCGTTCCGAAAAAACGCACCTTGCCCTCATGCAGAAACACCAGTCGATCCGCCAGTTTCTCTGCAAACCGCATGTCGTGCGTGACAACAATGCTGGTGAGATGCATCTGCATTTTCAGGCGTTGGATCAGGTTCCCAAGTAGATGCGCCATCAACGGATCCACCATCGTCGTCGGCTCGTCATACAGCACCGCCGACGGCTGCGACGCCAGCGCCCGCGCAATCGCCACCGACCGCTTCATCCCCGTCGACAGCTCCGACGGCAGCTGGTTTTCCATCCCCGCCACCCCCACCATCTCCAGCAACCCCTTCACCACCTGCAGAATCTGGTCCTCCTCCATGTCTCCCGCGTTCCCGCAGCGGAAATGCCACATTCTCCCCGACCGTAATCGAATCGAACAGTGCCCCGTTCTGAAACACCATCGTCACCTTGCGCCGAACCTCCTGCATCTCCCGTTCGCGTATACCCCGCAATGTCCTGCCCCGCCACCAGCACCGTTCCACTGTCCGGCTTCAGAAACCCCATCAGAATCTGCAGCGAAACCGACTTTCCCACGCCGCTTCGACCCAGAATGCACAGCGTCTCCCCAGGTTTCACGTAGAAGCTCACATCCTTCAGCACCACCAGGTCGCCAAACGACTTGTTCACACCCTCAAACGCGATATACGGCGCAACCTCCTCCGCCCCCGGCGCAGCATCCTGCGTCCCATCCGCCGCCCGCATCGCAGACTCCTCGGCCGCCGACACCGGCTCTTCCGCAATCGCCGCGTTCTCTTCCTTATTCGCCGCGGCCGCCTCCGCGATAAACTCCTGCACCGTCGGAGCCACGTCCTGCGACACATCGTCAATCAGCGGCTTTTCAATCTGCTCCTCGTTCACTCTCCGCAGTCGTCTGGTCCGCGGTCCCGCCCGCGCCCCGCGCCGCCGAGTCAGCCTTCGCGTTTGGATCCGTCTTGTTCGCAGAGATCGACGACCGCTTGGGCTCAGTGTCAGCACGCGCAGGTGGCTCGGTCGGCGAGTCAGGAGTCTTAGGGTCTTCACTCATAGCTGTTCCTCCTATGATGCACGCTTTCCCTCAAACCATCTGTCCCAAAACCAGCCAAGCCGCACCTCGAAGGATGCCCCCTACCCGCCCCGCACCCCACCCGCCGCGCCCAGGCCTCAGCCTCCGCCAGATCCTCCGGCGTATTCACATTCGTGAACCACCAATCGCTAACGCTGCCGACCTGGACCGGATCCTCCTCATAAATCATGCCGATGTCGAACTGCCACTCCGCGCCCTCGCTTGCTCTACGCAGCAGTTCTCCAAGCCGCCGTTCTCCTCCCTCAAGCGCCTCGGAAAACCGCGCCAGGCACTCCCGCCGCAGCATACAGAACGCTGGCTGCTCCCGCTCACAATAGAGGTCGCTGGCGACAATCTCTCCATCCCAACCACCATCTCCGCCCACCGCCGCAACAACTCCCCCGGAACCAGCGGCACATCCACCGGCACAAACATCGCCCACGGCTGCGTCGCCACCCCCAACCCCGCCTCAACCCCCGCCGCCGGCCCCACATCCACCCGCGTCTCCTTCACCACCGGTGCAAAACCCGCCAAATCCTCCCGATTTCCCGCGATGGTAACCACTTCACAAAAATCCCCGCAGCTTTTCCACAGCTATTTCCACCATCGGCCGCCCGCAAAACCGCAGCAGCGCCTTATCCTCTCCCATCCGCGAGCTCTTCCCCCCGCCAGCACGAACCCGTGCACCGGGAGTAGCACCGCCGGCCATCCTCTGGACCCTGGACCCCGCGCCTTGGACCCTCCACTGCCCCCACCTTATCCAGAAACCGCACAATCGACTCAATCCCCCGATGAAAGTTCGCCAGATGAAACTTCTCGTTCGGCGCATGGAGATTGTCGTCCGGCAGCCCAAACCCCATCATCACCGTCGGAATCCCCAGCTCGCGCACAAAGTCCCCCACAATCGGGATCGACCCACCCCCGCGCACAAACACCGTCTCTTTCCCGAACACCTCGGCCATCGCCTCGGTCGCCGCGTGCACATACGCATTATCCGTGCTCACCACAATCGGCTCGCCCGAGTGAATCATCGTCACCTTCACCTGGATCCCCTTCGGACAGATCTCCTCGACAAACTTCTTGTACTTCGCAAACGTCGCCTCCGGCTTCATCCCCGGCACCAGCCGGAAGCTGATCTTCGCCGTAGCCTTCGCCGGAATCACCGTCTTCGCACCCACCCCGATAAATCCGCCCGGCATCCCATGCACATCCATCGTCGGCCGCGACCACGTCCGCTCCAGCACGCTGAACATCGTCTCGCCCGTCAGCTCCGTCGACCCCACCTCATGCTTCCGATACTCCTCTTCATCAAACGGCAGCGACCTCCACGCCTCCAGCTCCGCCTTCGTCGGCTCCTCAATCCCGTCATAGAACCCTGGAATCGCAATCCGCCCATCCTCGCTCTTCAGCTTCGCAATCATCTGCGCCAGCGCCACAAACGGATTCGGCGCCGCGCCGCCATACATCCCCGAGTGCAAATCCGTAGCCGCGCCCCGCGCCTCAAGCTCCGTATAGATCATCCCGCGCAGCCCCACGCACAGCGTCGGCAGCTCCGGCGCAAACATCTCCGTATCCGAACACCAGCGCCGCGTCTGCCTTCAGCTGATCGCCATGCTCGCGCACAAACGCAGCAATCCCCTCGCCGCCAACCTCTTCCTCACCCTCCACAATCACGCGCACATTCACCGGCAGCTTACCGTCCGTCTTCATCAACGACTCGAGCGCCTTCACATGCATCCACATCTGCCCCTTGTCATCCACCGCTCCGCGCGCATAGATGTTCCCATCCCGCTCCGTAGGCTCAAACGGCGGCGACTTCCACTCATCCAGCGGCTCAGCCGGCTGCACATCGTAGTGCCCATACAACAGCACCGTAGGCTTGCTTCCATCGGCGAGCCTCTGCAACCAGTCCGCATACACCAGCGGATGCCCATCATGCGAAGCCGTCTTGGTCTCGATCAGCCGCACATTCTCCATCCCCGCCGCGCGCAGCCCATCCGCCACAAACTCCGCCGCCTTCCGCACATCGCCCGCATGCTCCGGCGCAGTCGACACCGACGGAATCCGCAACAGATCCTTCAGCTCCTCAACAAACCGTTTCCCCTGCTCCTGCGCATACCCAACCGCTGCCTCGCTGCCTGCTGCTCCGCTCATACACCGTCCTCTTCCTCACGCCGTGCCGCTCGAATCTGTCCCTTATCGACGCATTCCCAGCTCCCTCAGCATAATCTTCGCCCGCCATTGCATCCACCCCGCCCATCACCGCATCCATACCCAAAGCATAATAAGTAAGACAAGGACCTACGAAACGATGACAAAGCTTTCATCAGGAGAACCTTGTCACCCGTTCGCGCGTCTACTGATAACAGTCCCTCGTCATCCCACCCACACGCTCAACCGACGAAGGCTCCAGGCATCAAGCTACGGAATCGTTCAAAGGGGAAGAATGCACCAGCTTTTTTCATCGAAACATCCTTCAGCGCGACATCGCGTGTCACTCTCTCTCGCCATCTTCCTGCTCGCCACCACGCTGCACGCGCAGCAAACCACCCTCGCAGTCGCACCCACCTCCGCTCCCCTCCAAACAGCTTCCGCCTCCCCAACGCTCGACCTCAGCATCCCGCCCTACATCTCCACCTCCAGCAGCGCAGATCCCGATCAGGCCGCCGCTCCGCAAGCCCAGTCTCAATCCAGCGAAGCTCCGCCCAAGCAGACCTCGCGCATTCTTTTCATCCTTCCCAACTTTCGCGCCGTCAGTGCCGACGTCAAGCTTCCGCCCCAGACCGTCAAACAGAAGTTCATCACTTCCTTCCAGGATTCCTTCGACTACTCGGCCATCTTCGTTCCCGCAGCCCTCGCCGGCTACAACCTCGCACGCAACGCAGACCCCGAGTTCGGCACTGGCGGCCTCGGCTACGCTCGCTACCTCTGGCATGCCGCAGCAGACCAGACCATTGAGAACATCCTGGTCGAAGGCATCTTCCCCTCCATCACCCACCAGGACAACCGCTACTACACCCTCGGCCGCGGCGGCTTCTGGAAGCGCACCGGCTACGCGATCAGCCGCGTCGTCATCACCCGGAACGATGCCGGCAATGAAACCTTCAACTCCAGCGAAGTCGTAGGCGCCGGTGCCGCCGCCGGCATCTCCACCCTCTACTACCCCAGCCGCGAACGCAACGCCACCACCGTCGTCGGCAATTGGGGCATCAACGTTGGCATCGACGGCGTCTCCTTCATCGTCAAAGAGTTCTGGCCCGACATCAATCACGCCCTCTTCCACGGCGCCAAGCCCTCGGACGTAGTCCAGCACTAACAACCCGGATCGATCCCGCGGCGTTTCCACCGTTGCCCTTTCCGTTGCCTTTCACGGATTAGCAGCGGGCTTTAGCCCGCGGTTCATCGACTCGAAAAAACATGGGCTTTAGCCCTGGCGCATCTGCTACCCGGCGAACCAAACTCACGCAATCGCCTTATTTCGCCCCAGCAAACTCCTTCGTGAAGAACGCCACCACCCGCTGCCGCGCATCGAACCCATGCCACGGCTCATTGCTCGGCGCGCCATAGATCGCTCCGCCCAGCGGCCCATGATCCACCCGCGGATACGTAATCAACTCCACCGTCACGCCCATCTGCCGCAGCGCGTGATACATCTCCAGCGACTGCCCCAGCGGATCCGTCGTATCATCCTGCCCCTGCAGCAGCATGAACGGCGTCTTCGCATGCTCCACGCCACTCAGCGGACTCTGCCGCCACGCATCCGCCTCATGCAGCCACGGCTTGCCAAAATACCACTGGTCGTACCAGCTTCCGTGCTCGGTCCCATACTCGCTGTTCTGGTCAATCACCGGAGCCGCGCTTACCACAGCCTTGAACCGCGTAGTCTTCCCCTCGACAAACGCGGCCATCTCGCCGCCATAGCTGTAACCGATCAGCGCCATCTTGTCCGCATCCACGGGCTCAGTCTTCAGCACATAGTCCACGCCAGCCATAATGTCGCGATAGTCCGCGCCACCCAAATCATTCTTATTCGCTGCAGCAAATTCCGCACCCCGCCCCGTGCTTCCTCGAGGATTCGTCTCCAGCACCGCCCATCCCTGTCCCACCAGGTAATCCGTGAACGGCTGATACCCATCCGTGTACGCACCCAGCGGACCACCATGCACCTGCACCACGAGCGGCACCTTCTTCGTCGCAGCCTCAGGCGGTAGATACAGCAAGCCCTCAATGGTCAGCTTCTCGTTCTTCCACTCCAGCCGCTTCGGCGCCACACTCTTAACATCCTTCGGCGCAAGCGCAGGAGTAGCCAGCACCCGCGGCGCATCACCCAGCGCCGCGGCATACATCAGCTCTGGAGCCGTTCCTCCACTGCTTCCCAGGAACACCCATCCACTCTGCGCATCATTGGTCACCGCCGCGCCCACCACCGACACCGGCACCTTCACCGCCTCGCTCTTCCCATCCGCCCCATACCGAATCAACCCCGCATCCAGCCCTTGCTCGGTATCCTCCAACACGCCACCCTCCACCAGCGCAATCGGCTCCTGGTGTCCCACCGTCCCCATAAACTCATCCGTAAAATTCTTCGTCGTCTTCATCGCCATATCGTACTCATACAAATCCTCATACCCCGGAGGCGCATCCATCTTCGCCTGCGCCAGGAACACAATCTTCCCGCCATCATGCGACCACACCGCCGGCCCCACAGTCGCAGGAATCGCCTCCACCTTCTCCGCATGCATCGGATCGCCAGCCTTCACAATCCACGCGCTATTCGCCGGCCCCAGCTCCTCCACCCCATTCGGCGCCGACGCAATCGCCAGCAGCTTGTTCGAATCCGCACTCCACGACGCCCCCCGCACATCCATCGGCACGCCCGTCAGCGTCAGCTTCTCCGTCGCCGCATCCAGCAGATACATCCGCGATCCATGCAGCGAGTGATCCACCCAATCCGCATCGGCCTTCGCGTCCTTCTCCTTCTTCTCCCCCGGCGTCTGCGGATCACGCGCAAAGATCGCAATCGTCTTCCCATCTGGAGACACGCGATAACTCGCCACATCAATCTCCACCGGCTCAACCTTCGCGTCATCCTTCTTCGCGTCATCCTTCTTCGCCGGTGCTGGAGGCAGCGCACCCTCACGCTTCGACTCATCCGCCAGCGGCGTCACCTTCAGATCAAACGCCTTCGCCTCGCCGCCATCCATCGGCAACCGATAAAGCTGCGTATGCTCCCCGCGATGAGCAAGAAACAGCACCGACTTCCCATCCGGCATCCACTGCCCGCGCTGCTCTCCGCGCTTGTCCCCGCTCGGAGAATACGTAAGCTGCCGCGCCGCGCCCCCACCCACATCCACCAGCCAGATATGCCCCTTCGCGCCATCCGCAGTAGCATCCGCAATCCGCACCAACACCTGCTTCCCGTCCGGCGAAAGCTGCGGATCGCTCATGCCCTTGTAATGACGCAGCTGCTCGTTAGTAGGAAACGCAGGCGCCTTGTCGTTCGTAGCAGACGAAGCCGCCTTCTCCTGGCCAACGCCAGCAGAAGCAATCGAAAGAGCAAGCGCCAGCACGGCGCAGGTCCGACAAGAAATTTTCAACATTGCGATAGCCTACCCTAACTTCCGCTCATTCGCCCTTGCATCTCTGGCTGTCATTCCGAAACGCAGTGGAGGAACCTGTTTCTCGTCAGCCGCCCCCGGCAGCTCGTTCCGAAACCTCAATTCAACCCCGTGACCTTCCGAATCGCTCCGTTATAGGAGTCCGCAATATACAGGTCGCCCGCCGTATCGAAGAACAGCTGCTCAGGATTATGCAACTGCGCCCTAGTTGCCGAGCCTCCATCCCCGGAATACCCCGAAGTCGTTCCCACCACAGTCTTGATGATCCCCGTCGCCGCCATCACCTCTCGCACGCGCGCATCGCCTGAGTCGGAGATAAAGATATCTCCCGCCGCATCCAGCGTCACGCCTTCCGGCTGCGACAGCACCGCAGAAGTCGCTGGTCCCCCATCCCCCATAACCGACTGCCCCTCTCCGATCGTTCCATTCCCCGCTACGACCGTCAAAGCCTTGCTGGACAGATTCAACTTCACCACATCCGACGGATCTCCCCCTTCGGCGATATATAGATTGCCTGATGCATCCAGCGCCAGCCCCTGCGGCTCCGTTCCGCTGTCGAAGCTCGCAACCGTCGTCATAATTCCCGTAGACCCATTCACCTCCCGGACACGGTCGTTACCCTTATCTGCGATAAACAAATCGCCCGCCGCATCCATCGCCAATCCCCACGGATGATTCAACTCCGCAAAGATGGCCGGACCTCCGTCACCGCTCGCGCCCCCAAAGGACGTTCCGGCCAGATACCCATTCCCCGCAACCGTCGTAATCACCCCCGTCGACGCCGTAATCTTCCGTATGACGTTATTCGCGTCATCCGAGATATACAGGTTCCCAGCTGCGTCCAGCACACACCCCGTCGGCCCATACAACGAAGCACTCGTTGCCGGCCCGCCATCTCCCGTATACCCATAGGTGCCGTTGCCCGCATACGCCGAGATAATCCCCGTGGCCGCCGTCACCTTCCGCACCACGTAAAACTGAATGTCGCCGATATACAAATTCCCCTGGGCATCCATCACCACGCAGGTCGGCTGACCCAACTTCGCAGCCGTCGCCGCTCCGCCATTCCCCGCATTCCCAATCACGCCAGTCCCGGCCACCGTCACGATCGTCGCTCCGCTTCCACTCGAGCCGCAGCCTGCGATCGCCCCTCCAGCAACAACACCCGCGGCCAAACCCGCCACCACCGTCACACCACGCAAACATAGAGCGCGCCACACATATAAGCTCACAAGTTTCTCCACTAGGCTTTAATTCGCGAATGCGCGTTTCCGATTTCTACCTTTCACTCTAACTTGAATCACCATGAGCATCCGGATCATCCCCTAAAATTCATTACTCCACCCGTAACCATTTCGCTTCGCTCATAATGGACACACCATCGAATCACCATCTCGACGCGATAAGGTATCCCATGCGCCTCAACTCCCGCACGCTCCTCCCCATCGCCCTCGCGCTTCTCCTCCCCATCGCCGCCAGCGCCGCGCCCGAACCCACCGCCAATCAGCTCCTCTCGCAGGCCCGCACCACCGCAGCCGCCGAGCACAAAAACATCCTGCTCATCTTCAGCGCCTCCTGGTGCGGCCCCTGCCACATGTTCCAGCACTTCCTCGCCGACCCCGCCATCGCTCCCATCATGAACAAGGCCTTCGTCATCCAGACCCTCGACGTCGGCGAACTCCCCACCGACACCAAACACCACGACACCCCAGGCGCCGTCGATCTCCGCGCCTCGCTCGGCGGCGCCACCGCCGGCTATCCCTACCTCATCATGCTCTCGCCCGCCGGCCACCCCATCATTAACTCCCTTCGCGATCCCAGCGCCCCTGCCGGCAACAACATCGGCTACCCCGCCATCCCCGCCGAAATCGACTGGTTCATGCAGATGCTCCGCAAAGCCGCCCCCACATTAACCCCGCAGGAAACCGCCACCATCCACGCCTACCTGACCGCACATGGCAGCTAGCCGCCCCCAAGCCCCGCGCTCCCACCAAGAACCGAGCTGCGTGAGCAAACCATTTCCACTCCCCCGCAAATACTTGCAGTTCTTCGGAACCGCCGCGGTGCGCACAGAACGAAAACTCTGTGTTTGACGGAACTTTGCGCCTCCATTTTCGTCGCCCGACTGGCTCTTGACCTGCTCGCAATCACCTCACGGGTCATCTCCGTCCGAGGTTCCCATGAGGCCTTCCGC
This sequence comes from uncultured Acidobacteriaceae bacterium, assembly GCA_963821165.1. Lineage (GTDB taxonomy): Bacteria > Acidobacteriota > Terriglobia > Terriglobales > Acidobacteriaceae > Granulicella. The sequence continues at coordinate 2,680,985 of CAWGCQ010000003.1, read as the reverse complement.
TCGTCTGTTCAGCTTCTTCAGTCTCGCCGCGTTGCTGATGGCATCCGCAGCCGCCCGCGCTGAAACCTTCGCCTTCACCGCAACCGGCAACCTCGGCTTCACTGCCAGCGGTACCCTCACCGGTATTCCCGATCCAACCATCACCAATGCCTTCGAAATAACCGCCATGACCGGCACCGTGGACGGACAGCCAATCACACTCTTACCCTGCACCAACTACAGCGTCAGCGCTCCCTGCTACGGCAGCAATATCGGGTACGACAACCTCCTCTATTACCCGGCCGGCAACAGCCCCTCCGGCCCCCTGCAGCAACTGGATGTCGATGGCATCGGCTTCGCGATAGGAACCAGCGGCATCGACGGCGTCTTCTACGCCGACAGCACTCACACCGACGAGTTCACCTTCAGCAATCAACCCGGCGACGCAACCCCCATCTTCATCGGCCTCAACATCACCCCAACTCCCGAACCCACCAGCCTGTTTCTTCTCGGCACCGGGCTTCTCGGTGTAGCAGGCACGGTTCGTCGTCGCCTCAAAAAGTAGCGCCGACTTCGCACCGCGGCGATCATCGGAGCCGCTACACCAAATCCGATCTTCTCGCCTGACTGCACAGCAATAGCAAACCAGTAACCCGCGCCCTCATCACAAGCCCCCCACCTCGATCACGATCGATCCCATCCCCGCGCCGCTCGCATACTCCCGATGCGCCTCCCGAATCTCGTCCAGCCCAAACCTCGCCTTAATCGGCACGGAGATATCTCCCTCCTTCAGCCACGCAAACAACAGCTCCAGATCTTCCGCAAAATGTTTGGAGCTCCGCGACACCCCATAGAACGTCGTGCGCTTCCCCGACCAGAACATCAAATTTCGCGCCAACAACTTCAGCACCATCGGCATCACCGGCCGCGCAGGAGTCTTCGTCCAAGCCGGCAGATTCGCGCCATACCCCACCAGCACCCCACCCCTCTTCAAAATCGAATACGACTGGTCGAAGCTCTCAAACCCCATCGGATCAAACACAGCATCCACGCCACCCATCCGCTGCATAGCGCCAATCCAGTCCTTGTTCGAATAATCAAACGGCACCGCCCCCAGCGCCCGCAGCCCCTCATGGTTCTTCGCCGACGCCGTCCCATACACCTCAGCTCCCAACCTCTTTGCCAGCCGCAGCAACGCCCCGCCAACCGCTCCGCTCACCGCATGAACAAAGATCTTCTGCCCCGCCCTGACCTTCGCCGACCGATACAGCATCTGGTAAGCCGTCACCCAATCGAGCACCAGCGCGACAGCCTCACCCCCTTCAACCTCTTCCGGTACCCGCACCAAATACTTCTCCGGCAAATTAATCCGCTGCGCCTGCCCGTCATACTTCGTAAGACTAGCCACGCGATCGCCCGCCTGAAACTTCGAACATCCCGGACCGTTCACCAGCACCCTGCCCACCACGCTATATCCCGGCGTCAGCGGCGGCTTCTTCTGGAACGGATACGTTCCCCGCCGCATATTCACATCCGCGCCACACACCACCGAGTAGTCAACCCCGACCTGCACCTCTCCAGCCTTCGGCGCCGGCAACTCCGCTTCAACGACAGCCAGCACACTCTCGTCTCCATACGCCGTAATCACAACCTTCTTGATCCTGCTCACAACGTCACCTCGAAGAATCCTTACCGTTGGATTCGCCCCGCGCTACAACGACCCAATCATCTCGACTCCAGCCTCAAAACCCAGCAATTTGCACTCCTGCATCCCTTTCCACGCGCATTTCGTTTAACATAGAGATACTGGGCTAAGCCCTGACCAAAATGATGCGTCTGCGGAACCGCCATCTCGCCTGCCTCCTCCTCGTGCTCTCGTCGCTAAGCGCTGCGAATGCACGGACCGCAGCGTATGCCCGCGGCCTCGGCGCCGGAGACCTCACCCTCGGCGGCCGCTACATCAGCACCCTGCTCTGCCAGACCGCCGCCGCAGCCATCATCGCCGAGCCGCTCGCCGAGCACACCGCACCCGCTCGCACCGCGACCTTCGTGCTTCCCCCAGCCTCCCGCGCGCTCCACACCGCTGCCTGGACCATGCGTCCGCCAGCCCTGCACGTAGCCCGGCTCCAGGCCTTCACCACCCTCAGCTAATCCGACGCTCCCCCAGCGTCCTGGGTCCCGCCTCCTAGCGACCCGCCCCAGCTTCCGCGCCCCTCGGCGCCACCCCCAAAGGAACCCACCGTGTTCAACGCCACCCTAGCCAAAGTCTTCGGCACCTCCAACGATCGCGCCGTCAAGCGCATGCTCCCCGTGCTCGCCCAGATCAACGCCTTCGAAGAGTCCATCCAGCAGCTCACCGACGAGCAACTCTCCGCCAAGACCACCGAATTCCGCGCCCGCATCGCCTCCGCTCTCGAAGGCATCACCGACGACGAAGCCCGCATCGACGCCGAAAAAGCCGCGCTCAACGACATCCTCCCCGAAGCCTTCGCCGTAGTCCGCGAAGCCGGCCGCCGCGTCGTCGGCATGCGCCACTTCGACGTCCAGATGATCGGCGGCATGGTCCTCCACCAGGGCAAGATCGCCGAGATGAAGACCGGCGAAGGCAAGACCCTCGTCGCCACCCTCCCCTGCTACCTCAACGCGCTCGCCGGCCACGGCGTCCACGTCGTCACCGTCAACGACTATCTCGCCAAGCGCGACGCCGAGTGGATGGGCAAGATCTACGGCTTCCTCGGCCTCTCCGTCGGCGTCATCGTCCACGACCTCTCCGACGCAGCAGCGCCGCGATGCTTACGGCGCCGACATCACCTACGGCACCAACAACGAGTTCGGCTTCGACTACCTCCGCGACAACATGAAGTTCGAGCTCGCCGACCAGGTGCAGCGCGGCCACTTCTACTGCATCGTCGACGAAGTCGATTCCATCCTCATCGACGAAGCCCGCACCCCCCTCATCATCTCCGGCCCCACCGACAAGACCACCGACAAATACGCCATCGCCGACAAGATCATTCCGCAACTCGAAGAGGGCGAGCTCATCGAGACCCTCGAAACCAAAACCTGGTCCGGCGATTACGTAGTCGATGAAAAAGCCCGCGCCATCACCGTCACCGACGAAGGCTTCGAGAAGGTAGAAAAGCTCCTCGGCATCGGCAACATCGCCGACCCCGAAAACTGGGACATGAAGCACCACATCGAAGTCGCCATCAAGGCCCACACCCTCTACAAGCGCGACGTCGAGTACGTCGTCAAGGACGGCGAAGTCATCATCGTCGACGAGTTCACCGGCCGCCTCATGCCCGGCCGCCGCTGGTCCGACGGCCTCCATCAGGCCGTCGAAGCCAAGGAAGGCGTCCAGATCCGCAAGGAAGATCAGACCCTCGCCACCATCACCTTCCAGAACTACTTCCGCCTCTACAAAAAGCTCTCCGGCATGACCGGCACCGCCGAAACCGAAGCCTCCGAGTTCGACTCCATCTACAAGCTCGACATCGTCGTCATCCCCACCAACCGCGTCATGCAGCGCATCGAAAACCCCGACGTCGTCTATCGCACCGCGAAAGAAAAATACTTCGCCGTAGCCGACGAGATCGAGCGCCTCCACGCCGCCAAGCAGCCCGTCCTCGTCGGCACCACCAGCATCGAAAAGTCCGAGCTCCTCTCCGACATCCTCAAGCGCAAGAACGTCCGCCACGTCGTCCTCAACGCCAAGTTCCACGAGAAGGAAGCCGAAATCGTAGCCCAGGCCGGCCGCCTCGGCATGGTCACCATCTCCACCAACATGGCCGGCCGCGGTACCGACATCCTCCTCGGCGGCAACTCCGAGTTCATGGCCCGCCAGGATCTCGTCAAGCGCAAGCTCGCCCGCGCCGTCTCCGCCGCCGAAGGCGCCATCGCTCCCGTCGCCGCCCCCGGCTTCGTCCGCTTCTACTACCAGTCGCAGGAGTTCGAAGTCTCGCAAGCAGACTGGGACGCCGCCATCGACAGCCCACGCCGCCGCCACCAAGTCCGAGCACGACGCTGTCATCGAAGCCGGCGGCCTCCACATCCTCGGCACCGAGCGCCACGAGTCCCGCCGCGTAGACAACCAGCTCCGCGGCCGCGCCGGCCGTCAGGGCGACCCCGGCTCCTCGCGCTTCTTCCTCTCCCTCGAAGACGACCTCATGCGCATCTTCGCCCGCGAGTGGGTCTCCACCCTCCTCCAATCCCTCGGCATGGAAGAAGGCGTCCCCATCGAATCCCGCATGATCTCCAAGCGCATCGAAGGCGCGCAGAAAGCCGTCGAGTCCCAGAACTTCGAGTCCCGCAAGCACGTCCTCGAGTACGACGACGTCATGAACAAGCAGCGCGAGGCCGTCTACTCGCTCCGCCGCCAGCTCATGGAAGGCGTCGCCCAGAAGCAGCTCATCACCGAAGACTACGTCTCCACCATCCTCTCCGGCATCCTCGACGAGTTCGCTCCCGAAAAAGTCCACCCCGAGCAGTGGAACACCGAGCAGATCTTCGCCCAGGTCTACGACGTCTTCGGCGCCCACCTCGAAGATCAGATCGACCCCACGCAGCTCAACCGCCACGAGTTCGGCGACGCCATCTTCAACAAGCTCAACGAGCGCTACGACATCAAGGAAAAGATCCTCGGCGAAGCCCAGCTCCGCTACCACGAGCGCGTCGTCATGCTCTCCGTACTCGACGCCCTCTGGAAAGAGCACCTCCTCAACATGGATCACCTCAAGGAAGGCATCGGCCTCCGCGGCTACGGCCAGAAGGATCCCCTCGTCGAGTACAAGCAGGAATCCTTCGACCTCTTCGAGACCATGATGATGCGCTTCCAGGAAGACACCGCGCGCAACCTCTTCCGCATGCAGATCCTCGCTCCCGATGGCACGCCCATCGAAACTCTCGAACAGCTCGCATCAACTCCAACTCGGCCAGGCCGCGCCTCCTCCGCCGCCCGCGCAGCAGCGCCTCCCCATGGGAGCCACAAATCTGGGTGCCCCAGGTCTCGCTTCTGAGACCTGGGATGGACAACCCCACCAGCAAGCCCCACCCCCCACCGTCCCCACCCGCGCTCCCTCCACCACCATCGACGCCCTCGAGCGCGAGTTCCAGCGCAACAAGCAGCGCGACCTCGCCGCCGCACGCCAGGCCGGCGGCTCAACCGCTACGGCCACCGCCACGCAGCGCCGCACCGGCACCGAAATCGGCCGCAACGACCCCTGCTTCTGCGGCTCCGGCAAGAAGTACAAAAAATGCCACGGAGCCAACGCTTAAACTAGCCCCAGCATGACAACAGCTCAGACTAGGTAACAGATACGAATTTGTACTAAACTCTGGTATAGGGAAACGAGTGCGGAGATAGCCATGCCAATCAGAGCAAAAGCAGGGAATGAAAACCGAGCTATTGCGCTCGACCACATGTCCACCAAAGTCGCCCAAAACACCTTGGCCGCCGAGACGAGGGCATTTGGCAACAAATCAGCGAAGCTCGATCTTCAACGAGCAACAGCCGCTTTTGCTCGCGCAAAGGAAACGCGTCAGCCAGAACCAGTGGTAATTGCCGAGTTTGTGAAGAACAAGAAATGATTCTGGTAGGAGCGATTCAGGCAACTCCCATTGCTTGGAGCCGCGGCGATCTCATTGCACTCTGGTCGCTCATTCTTGGAATCATCGCGGTCGTCTTCGCTATCTACACACTTCACCGAGGAAATCTAAATTCGTCAGTAGCGTCCATGATTCCGTTAAATGCGGAAATCCGTGAAATGTGGGATCAATATGTTGATTCGTTCGCGAGCCCTCCGTTGGATACTCCCCTTGAACTTGAAACGATTGAACGTACTATTGCCACGAAACTTGAACGGCTGATGAACGTTCTCGAACTCGCAGCAGCTATCGAAGTCGAAGGCACACTGTCTGGCGTATCCCATCAACTCATGAGGGATTATCTTCGCCGTATGCTCGACATAGTCATCAGCGACGATTACACCAACTCAAAGGTTTCCGATCTTCTGCAAGATGAGAATACCTATATCTTTATCCGTCGCTTCTTGAAGCAACGAGACCGAGTAAGCGCAGTTCTACCGCCCAATTGGTATGCCTATCCCGAGATTTCCTGGATGCAGCGCGCCCGAAGCTTCTTTAGGTACTAGCGTCAAAGGGAAATCGGCCGCAACGACCCCTGCTTCTGCGGCTCCGGCAAGAAGTACAAAAAATGCCACGGAGCCAACGCCTAAATCCCTTCCACAATCTGGACAAGCCGACGGCCGGGGCTATCTCCCGGGCCAGCCAGCGCATCCTACTGTCAGTCCCCGCGATACGAATTGGGGTCGACCGCGGTTTTTTGGTTCAAGGACCTTGCTTGCCTACTTTCCCAACCCGCACCGATGGTGAAGCCGCGACCCTGCTGCGGCAGATGCAGCAGTTTTTCGAGGCCACCACCGATGCGGTCTGTTTCCTCGATCGCAACTACTGCTTCACCTTCCTGAATCGCCGTGCACAGGAGATCGTCTCCATGGGCCTCGACCTCACCGGCAGAAACCTCTTCGAAGTCTTCCCCGCCGCCGTCTACGCAGGCTCGCCCTACGTAGAGTCCTACCGCCGCAGCATGGACGAGGGCCTTCCCGCCGAGTTCGAAGCCTTCTATCCCGAGCCCCTCAACATCTGGCTCCGCGTCCAGAGCTACCCCACCGAAGACGGCATCATCATCTTCTTCCGCGACTTCACCTCCGAGAAGATCGATCGCGAAGCCCTCCAGAACAAAACCCTCGAAGCCGAGCGCCAGCACGCCGAGCTCGAAACCATCTACCGCACCGCCCCCATCGGCCTCGCGCTCTTCGACCTCGACGACTACCGCTACCTTCGCCTCAACGATCGCCAGGCCGCCTTCTTCGGCCTCAAACCCGAACAGATCGTCGGCCGCACCCTCACCGAGATGGCGCCCATCCCCGGCCTCAAGGAACTCTTCGATCAGGTCCGCGCCGGCAAGCCCGTCATCAACTATCCCCTCGAAGGCGCCCTCATCACCGACCCCGACGAGCACCGCTACTGGACCGTCAACTATCTTCCCGGTCTACGGCCCTGACGGCACCGATCCAGGTCATCAGCGCCGCCTCGCTCGAAATCACCCAGCAGAAGCAAGGCCGAGCAAGCCCTCATCCAGAGCGAAAAGCTAGCCGTCGTCGGCCGCCTCGCCAGCTCCATCGCCCACGAGATCAACAACCCGCTCGAGTCCGTCACCAACCTCCTCTACCTCGCGCAGGTCTCCTCCAGCATCGAGGAAGCCCGCAGCTACCTCACCACCGCCGAGATCGAGCTGCGTCGCGCCGCCGCCATCACCAGTCAGACCCTCCGCTTCCACCGCCAGGCCACCAGCCCTCAGCTCATGAACGCCCGCGACCTCACCGACACCGTCCTCTCCATCTACCAGGGCCGCATCAACAACGCCCACGTTCACGTCGAGCGCCGCAGCCGCATCCGCCGCAAAGTCCATTGCTTCGACGGCGAAGATCCGCCAGGTCCTCTCCAACCTCATCAGCAACGCCCTCGACGTCATGCCCAACGGCGGCCGCCTCTGCGTCCGCGAACGCGAAGCCACCAACTGGCGCACCGGCGAGTCCGGCGTCCTCATCACCATCGCCGACAACGCCAGCGGCATGAGCCCCGAAGTCCTCTCCCGCATCTTCAAACCTTTCTTCACCACCAAGGGTGTAACCGGCACCGGCCTCGGCCTCTGGGTCAGCAAAGAAATCGTGCAGCGCCATCGCGGCGAACTCCGCGTCCGCAGCAGCCAGTCCCCCGCCCACCACGGCACCGTCTTCACCCTCTTCCTCCCCTTCGACGCCGTCATTCGCTAGCACCTGCATCAGGAGCAACCCCATGAACGTCCTCATCTTCCGCGGCACCGGAAAAACCGGCAGCCTCGTCGTCGAGCGCGCCCTCGTCAAAGGCCACACCGACCACGCCATCGCCCGCGCCGTAACCGTAGTCAACACTTAACCAATCCGGGTGCCCCATGTCTCGCTTTTAAGACATGGGGTTCGCAGGAGTGTCGTGTGCCCGTGGCCCGTCACCGGGTGCCCCATCCGTACGCGCTTTTGCGGACGGGTGGGAATGAGGTTCCTCCATCGCCGCTGTATCCTTAAACCATGGATCTAGAAATCACCGTCTCCCAGGCCAAGTCCCTCCTCGCCGCCGACCACCCTCCCCTCCTCCTCGACGTCCGCGAGCAGTGGGAATACAACACCGCCCACATCACCCCCAGCACCCTCATCCCCATGAACGAAATCCCCGGCCGCGCCCACCAGGAGCTAGACGAAGAAGCCCCGATCCTGGTCCTCTGCCACCATGGCGCCCGCAGCCTCTCCGTAGCCAACTGGCTCCGCCAGCAAGGCTTCGAAAAAGCCCAATCCATCTCCGGCGGCATCGACGCCTGGTCCGCAACCATCGACCCCACCATCCCTCGCTACTAATCCCCGCCTCAGCACTTGTATAGTGGCCATGCACCCCGGAGACCCCATCACGTGAAGTTAGCCACACTCCCCATCGCCATTCTCCTCATCGCTCCCCTCGCCACCGCCCAGTCGACCCGTCCAGCCCCGCCCGCCGTCCGCGCAGGACCCACCTACAAAGGCACGCCCTACACCGACGCCCACCACCCCATCGGCGCGCAACCCATCCCCGGCATCGTCCAGTGCGCCTACTACGACGCCGGTGGCGAAGGCATCGCCTACCACGACACCGACGCCGTCAACCACGGCAGCGGCGAGCTCAATCCCCGCCAACGGAACCTACCTCAACGAGTTCCGCATGCACGAAGGCGTCGACACCTCCTACACCAAGTTCCACGACCCCAACGTCCAGATCGACAACAACCCCTACAACCTGGTCATCCCGCCCGACGGCCAGCTCTACGTCGGCTGGACCGTCCCCGGCGAGTGGTTCAACCTCACCGTCAACGTAGCCCATGCCGGCCGCTACACCGCCGACCTCCTCTACACCTCCAACCGCGGCGGCACCATCTCCCTCGACGTCAACGGCCACCCCACCACCGGCCCCATCACCATCCCCTGCACCTTCAGCAAAGAAGAACCCGTAGCCTGGCGCCAATGGCACCACTGGAACCTCCTCCGCAACGCCACCACACTAGACCTACCCGCCGGCCGCAGCGTCCTGACCGTCCACATCCTCACCGAAGGCCAGATGAACTTAGCCACCCTCAACTTCAAACCCGCCCCCTAACGCAAAAGCTGTCGCCTTTGCCTTTCTTTCTGTCGTTCCCTCCGGGAATCTGCTCCTTCGTTTGCCCTTGCTTTTCTTAGACAATTTCTTTCAGAAATTGTCATTCCGAGCGCAGCCGGGGTCCCCAACGAGCGTTCTTTGCTCGTTGGGGTGGGAGCGAGGAACCTGCTGTCTCCCATTCTTGCCCTTGCAGTACTCGCTGTCATTCCCTCCACGAATCTGCTCCTTCGTTTGCCCTTGCTTTTCTTAGACAATTTCTTTCAGAAATTGTCATTCCGAGCGCCGCGAGGAACCTGCTTCCTCCCGTTCTTGCCCTTCCCTTTTTTCCTCTCATCCCTTTGCGCATCTGCCCTTCCTCTTCCAACCCAATACAATCCCCACATGCCCGACGATCCCCAACAAGACCCCCGCGTCTACTTCGCCGCCGAGCGAACCTTCCTCGCCTGGATCCGCACCGGCCTCGGCCTCATGGGCGTTGGCTTCGCCGTCAGCCGCTTCGGCCTCTTCCTCCGCGACTTCTCCAACACCCAGCACGCCCCCGCCCAGGCCTCCACCACCCACTCTGTCATCACCGGCGCAGCGCTCGTAGCGCTCGGCGTCGTGATCAACATCGCCGCCGTCATCAGTCACCTCACCACCATCAAAAAACTCTCCACCGGAACCTGGCAGCCCGGCCAACCCTCCCGCATCGCCGTAGCCCTCGCCATCCTCCTCGCCCTCCTGGGCACAGGCATGGCCATCTACCTAATCCGCTTCCGCTGATCCGTTCCACCACAAATCCGGGTGCCCCATGTCTCGCTTCTGAGACATGGGTTCGCACGATGCCGGGTGCCCCATCTTAGCGACGGCCTCATCGTCGCGAAGCCGGGCCCCCAGCGGACGTTCTTTGCGCGCTGGGCTGGTATGGTGGGCATTCGCGCAAAGCGCGAACCGGGGTCCCCGACGGACGTTCGTTTTCCGTTGGGGTGGAGAACCGCTCCCGCCCATCCACCTCCAACCAACGCCCTATCCATTCGCAGCACTACAAGGGCCAACGGCCCGCACCCATCACAGCCTGGGTCGAAGGCCCAGGTTATCGGCACGCACTCTGCCGAGGGCCAACGGCCCGTCCCAAATCGCGCGCGACACGGCACCGCTTTCACTTCGCTCGCGGATGTGTATCGTCGTAAACCTTCTGCACCTGCCCCACCGTCAACTGCGTATACCGCTGCGTCGTAGACAACCGCTCATGCCCCAGCATCTCCTGGATCGCCCTCAGGTCCGCGCCCTCCTCCAGCATGTGCGTCCCAAACGCATGCCTCAGCGTATGCGGATGCACATCCGCCGCCAGCCCCCGGCTCAGCGCAATCGACTTCACAATCCTCCCCACACTCCGCGTAGTCAACCGAGCCCCACCCTTCGCCACCCCCACCCGCAGCCGAATCAGCAGCGGCCCCGCCTGCACCAGCTTCCCCATCCCGGCAGCCTCTAACCGCGCCGCCCTTTCCGGCAGATACCTGCGAACCGCCTCAGCCGCAGCATCCCCCAGCGGCACCAGCCGCTCTTTCTTCCCTTTACCAAACACGCGAATCGCATCATCCCGCCAATGGATCGCATCCATATCCAACCCCACCAGCTCCGAGTTACGAATCCCACACCCATACAGCAACTCAAAAATCACCCGCTCCCGCTCCGGCCAACTCCCCCCCTCCTCACCAGCCACAGAATCCGGGTGCCCCATGTCTCGCTTCTGAGACATGGGTTTCCACGGACCTCCCAGGTCTCACATCCTCCATCTCTGACGCCCCACCAATGCCAGGTGCCCCATCCATACGCGCTTTTGCGGATGGGTGGGATGCAAACTTCTTCCCCGCCGAGGAACCTGCCCCAAGAGAATCTAAAACCCGATTCACCTCCTCCATACTAGGCACCCGAGGCAGATGTTTCGGCAGCTTAGGAGTACTCACCAACAGCGCAGGATTACTCTCCACCAACCCAGCCTTCGCCGCCCACTTGAACCAGCTACGAACAGCCGCCAGCGCTCGCGCCACACTAGCCTTGGTCAACCCCTTATCCAGCAGCGTCCCCATATAAGTCCGTATATGCGTATGCTCCACCGACGCCATTCCCGCCCTATCCCCCAGCGTCTCCGTCAAGAACTCCGCAAACCCCCGCACCTCCCGCGAGTAAGCCCGCAGCGTATGCTCCGACGCCCCCCGCTCATCCCGCATCATCGCCAGGAATCTCTCCGCCAGCCCGAGAAAGTTCTGCTTAGCCACCTTAGCCATGCCGACCCGCCCGCAACTTCCCCGCAACCCACATCACCAACCCCAAAACCGCAGAATAGAAAACCCAGTTCCCAACAAACACAAGCAGCAAGCTGGAAATCCGCAGATCAGTCCTCATGGCCATCGCGAAGTGAATGCCAGGCAAAGCAAGCACCTGAAAGTCATGCCCGCGCACCTCACTCACCAAAAACGCAATCGCCCCACCCGCCAGCACCGTAAGCAAAACCGCCCGTTGCCCTCTCAAGCCTCCACCCCACTTCTCCGCGTCGCCCGCGGATGACACATCCGATGCACCGTCTTCAGCCGATCGATCGCCAGATGCGTATACACCTGCGTCGTAGCAATATCGGCATGTCCCAGCAGCGTCTGCACCGTCCTCAGATCCGCGCCATGCTCCACCATATGCGTAGCCATACTATGCCGCAGCTTATGCGGACTCGCATGTGAATCCAACCCCTTCACAATCTTCCAAACCATCTGCGTAGTAAGCGGCCTCCCCCTGACGGATAGGAATAACGCCCGCTGCAGGGGGCCGTTGCTCTTGCCGTTCTTGCTGTCATTCCCGAAGGGAATCTGCTTCACCAACCCAGGCCGCCCGCGCTTCACATAAACCTCCAGCGCCTCCACCGCCGACCGCCCCACCGGCACAATCCTCTCCTTATCGCCCTTCCCCCGCACCTGCACACTAGCCGTCTCGAGCCTCAAATCCTCCTGCCGCAGCGACACAATCTCCCCCACCCTCAGGCCGCCCGCATACAGCAGCTCCAACATCGCATGATCCCGCAGCGCCATCCCATCCGCATCGCCCGCGCGCGCCGCCGCCCCCGTCGTCGCCAGCATCTCCCCCACCTCGCCCTCGGCCAACGACTTCGGCAGCACCAACCAGCTACTCGGCGACTCAATATTCACCGTAGGGTCCCGTCCCACCCGCTTCTCCATCAGCAGCCACTTATAAAACCCCCGCACGCAACTCAACTTCCGCGCAATCGACCGCGACTGCACCCCATGCTCCCGCAGATGCTGCATAAACCCGCTAACATCCCCCTGCTCAGCGCTCAAAAACGTCTTCACCCCGACGCCGCCCGCGCCCCCGCCCTCCAGAAACTCAGCGAACATCTCCAGATCCCGCAAGTAAGCCTCGCAACTAAGCGGCCGCAGCCCCTTCTCCACCCGAAGGTGCGTCATATACTCCCGCAGCATCCTAGAGTCGCGCGCCGTCGCCCGATCGCCCACCGGCGCTCCGCCACTCCCAACACCCGACGCCGTCTTCATCCCTAGATTCTCGCGCCCCCACCTCGGCACCGCCACCCCCACGTACCTCCCTCGCCACGTATCGTTCGTCACCGCCCTCAACTCCCGCCGCCCGCAGGAGCGTGGCGAAACTTGGCTAACTTCGCGCACTTCGCGTCAAAGCCTTTGCCCTTGCCTTTGCCTTTCTTGCTGTCATCCCCTCAGGGAATCTGCCTCTCCCCCCGCTGCTAAACTATCTACAGCCATGTTTGAAACCCTCTCCGACAAACTCCAGCGCTCCTTCAAGACCCTCCGCGGCCAGGGCACCCTCACCGACGAGAACATCAACGAAGCTCTCCGCGAGATCCGCGTCGCCCTCCTCGAATCCGACGTCAACCTCGACGTAGCCCGCGACCTCATCGAAAAAATCCGCGCCAAGGCCCTCGGCTCGCAAGTCGCCACCGCCCTCTCCCCCGCCGAGCAGATCGTCAAGATCGTCCGCGACGAACTCATCGCCACCCTCGGCACCGACACCGCCCGCTTCAAATTCGCCTCCCAACCCCCGACGGTCATCCTCATGGCCGGCCTGCAAGGCTCCGGCAAAACCACCTCCTCCGGCAAGCTGGCCCAGTGGCTAAAGAAAGGCGGCCACCGCCCCCTGCTAGTCTCGGTCGACGTCTACCGCCCAGCCGCCCGCGAGCAACTCGCCGTCGTCGCCCGCTCCATCAACGCCCAGCTCTACGAAGGAGCCCTAACCACTAACCACGAACCACTAACCACTCCCGGCACGGAAGACGTCCTCCGCCTGGCCCGCGAAGCCCGCCGCGAAGCCATCAACTCCGCCTGCGACATCCTCATCGTCGACACCGCCGGCCGCCTCGGCATCGACGAGGCCCTCATGGACGAGATGGCCCAGCTCAAAAAACTCCTCTCCCCCACCGAGATCCTCTTCGTAGCCGACGCCATGACCGGCCAGGACGCGGTCAACTCATCTGCTGCCTTTAATGCCAAGCTGCAGATCACCGGCTGTATCCTCACCAAGATGGACGGCGACTCCCGCGGCGGCGCCGCCCTCAGCATCCGCCAAATCACCGGCCAGCCCATCAAGTTCCTCGGCACCGGCGAAAAGCCCGACGCCTTCGAAGCCTTCCACCCCGACCGCATCGTCTCCCGCATCCTCGGCATGGGCGACATCGCCACCCTCCTCGAGCGCGCCGAAGAAAAGCTCGACAAGACCAAGGCCGCCGACTTCGCCAAGAAAGCCCTCTCCGGCGACGGCTTCTCGCTCGAAGACTTCCGCGAGCAGCTCCGCCAAATCAAGAAGCTCGGCAGCATGCAATCCATCATGAAGATGCTCCCCTCGGTAGGCCCCTTCGCGCAAATGCAGCAAGCGGCCGGCAGCGTAGACGAGAAGCAATTCAGCCCGCGTAGAAACCATCATCGACTCGATGACCACCAAGGAGCGCCGCAACGCCGCCATCATCAACGGCAGCCGCCGCAAGCGCATCGCCCTCGGCAGCGGCACGACGGTCCAAGAGGTCAACAACCTCCTCCGCCAGCACCAGCAAATGAGCAAGATGTTCAAGACGATGGGCTCAGGCGGAGGCAAAATGCAACAACGCCTAATGAGCCAAATGGGCGGCGGCCAACGCTTCGGACGCTAGCATAACTCTTTTATCGAGGTGACCCGTGAGTCCGGTCGACGGAAGGAATTTGCAGGCCATCGTCGCTGTAGGTATTGAGAAGCTGCAAAGCGTCGACAACTACTCCGAGTGGTTGCAAGAAATGCAAAGAGATTTACCGGACTGCTATCTTCCGTTGAATGCAGTCTGGAGTCTCTTACCAAAACACATTGAAAAGAGTTTTGAGTCTTACTGCGGCAGATGCCTTGACGCTCAGAAGATCGACACAGAAATCGAAGAATCTGCCGCACTCCTCTGGATTTGGGATCGCTTCGATTTTGAACGCCGGATGAAGTCCACTCCAATACGAAACCAGACTGAACAGCCTTGGATGAACAGGCCCGGCCCAACAGCTTCTAATTTTCGAGAAAAAGCCGCTGCGTCGCGTGCCCTCCGTTTGGCCGGCCTTACTGCCAAGACGCCAACAAGAAGAAGTCGAAGAAGCGACGGTCAGCAAGGTATCGTTACGCAATAGTTTGTTCCACCGGCATAGTGGGCGGTTGGGTTCTTAGTCCACTTGGCTGGCCTAGCGTTACCTTATTCTTGATTTCCGCGGCATACTTAGCTTGGTCCACGCGGCACAAAAGGTATCGTTCACTTTGTGCCACGATATGCCTGTTTTTGTTTCTGTTCTTAGCGGGCGGAATATCGAGAGATTTATTAGATGACGTTCGACCAACCGCTCTATGCTCCGATGGCTCGTACAGCTATTCCGCACACCATAGCGGAACCTGCTCCTGGCATGGTGGCGTAGCGGCTTGGAGTCCGACACTCCACCATTGGTGGCAAACCATATTAGGAGCGTAGGGCATTCCAGCATGGATCCGGTCCGGGTGCCCCATCTTCGCGACGGCCTCATCGTCGCTAAGGTGAGCATCGCGCGAAAGCGCGACCGCTCCCGCCCATCTCCACCGTACCCACCACACATCCCAATCTTCGCCACCATCCAAGGGCCAAAGGCCCAACCCCATCACAGCCTAGGCCGAAGGCCTAGGTTACCATCGCCACATAAGCCCAAGGGCTGAAGGCCCGCCCCAACCAGCTCCGCTAACCGGCCTATGCAAGGCATCCCCACGACGCCTCAACCCACCCGCCAACCCCGCCAACCCCACCGCACCATCCCAACTACACACCACCCCAAGGGCCAAAGGCCCAACCCCATCACAGCCTAGGCCGAAGGCCTAGGTAGGCTCCATGCAATTTCGCCAAGGGCTGAAAGCCCGCCCCAACCGACCCCCTGGGCCGCCCATGGACCAGACCTTCACGACGTATTGGCCCGCCCCGAAACCCACCGCACGCGCGCCCAAAACGGCACCATCCCCCACTTCGACCACCACCCCAAGGGCCAAAGGCCCACCCCCATCACAGCCTAGGCCGAAGGCCTAGGTAAGCCCCACACAACACCACCAAGGGCTGAAAGCCCGCCCCAACCATCCCCCCCAACCCCATCGCCTAATCCGCATCATCCTCCCCAACCACTGACCGACCCACCCGCATCCGCCACACATCCCATCATCACCCCACCACAACCCACCCATCACATCCCATCTCACCGGCACGGCGTACCATCAACACCTGAAAACCATGCCACAATCCCTCTCGCTCGTCCTGATCCACGTCATATTCTCCACCAAGGACCGCACCCCATTCCTCAAACCCACCATCCGCCCAAACCTCCACGCCTACCTCGCCACCGTTGCACGCAACCTCGACTGCGAATGCTTCCTCGTCGGCGGTGTTACGGACCACGTCCATCTCGCCATCGGACTCTCCCGCACCATCACCATCGCCAAACTCGTGGAACAACTCAAAACGTCCTCCTCCATGTGGCTCAAGACCCAATCCCCTGACCTCGCAAACTTCGCCTGGCAACGCGGCTACGCCGTCTTCTCCGTGCGTCCAACCGACCTCCCCGCCCTGAAGCAATACATCTCCACCCAGGAAAGCCACCACCAAAAGCACTCATTTGAGGACGAACTCCGCGCCTTCCTCCTCAAATACGAAATCCCCTTCGACGAACGCTACCTCTGGGACTAAAACCTCGCCACCAACCCCCGAAAGTAAGTCCAGCTCCAACCTCTCGCACAAGGGTCCCAGCACCCGAGCGTCCCACCCCGAGGGCCAAAGGCCCGACCCCATCACAGCCTGGGCCGAAGGCCTAGGTAACAGGCATGCGATCCAACAAGGGCTGAAAGCCCGTCCCAACCAATGCCGCTGCAACACCCGCCCCAGCGCAAAATCCTGTCAACCCCCTCCACCTCTACAAAAACCACAAAACCCGCATGCCCATTGCCGATTTATATTTCCAAAACCTGGCATACTTACCCCCACCCACCAACTACAATAGAGATAGCCCCCAAACCCCAACAACATTCCCTCTCCTCCTGCCTCAACAGCGACAGCTAAGTCCTTTAGAAAGTCATACTAGACCCGTAACCCGATTGTTTAGACTACTTTAGCCCCACTTCCGCCACCTGGGGTGGGGGATACTTTGACCCCTAACCCCAGCATTGAGACTACTTTAGAGCCAAAGTATGACTTTGAGGGGGGAGGGGGTACCCACCCGCCCCCGCCTATCCACAACGCTCGCCGTCCGCGCAGGAGCTGAGCTGCTCTCAAAGCGTATCATTCCCACAACCGCATGCCCCTCAACCTCTCCACCAAATTCACCGACAACATCTACATCCTCCACTGCGACGGCGCCATCACCCTCGGCCCCGAAGCCACCTCCCTCGAAGCCCTCCTCGAGCGCTCCTCCCACGCAACCGCGAAGATCATCCTCAACCTCGCCAACGTCCATCGCCTCGACAGCATGGGCCTCGGCCTCATCGTCCGCCACATGGCCGCCCTCCGCAAGCGCAACGGCGACCTCCGCCTCTCCGCTCCCTCAACCTTCGTCGCCAGCCTCCTCGACCACACCATGCTCTCCACCGTCCTCCGCTCCTACCCCACCGACGCCGACGCCCTAGCCTCCTTCCAAAAATCCACCACCACCGCAAAACCCCAAGCCAACAGCGGCCGCCGCATCCTCCTCATCGACAGCTCCCCCGACCTCTGCGCCTTCGTCCGCACCATCCTCTCCCAGCACGGCTTCGACATCCACTCCATCAGCCACCCTCCGCGACGCCAAAACCCTCCTCCAATCCCAGTCCGTCGACTACATCCTCATCGGCCCCAGCAACCCCCACATCACCTCCGACATCCTCCACCAAACCCTAGGCACCTGCGCCCCCAAAACACCCCGCGCCGCCTCGCCCCCGACTTCAAAACCACCAACGCCCACGAAGCCGCCGAAACCCTCCTCACCCTCTTCGGCTTCAGCGCCTGACCAGCCGCCGCTCGACTCTTCCGCTCCCACCGCAACACCAGCACCACGATCATCAGGCAAAGCAGGAACGCGCGCAGCGGATACAGCATCGCCACATAATCCCGCCCATTCACCAGCGCCACCACCACGCTGATCAGCGCCGCCACCGCATTGATCCCCCAGGTCTCCACCGGCTCCGGCGACCGCCCCGGCCTCCACCGCCACATGCTCTCAATCGTCGGCAGATACGCCACCGACATCACCACCTGGAACCCCACCACCCCAACCCAGGCAGTCTTCGTAACGGCCCACGCCACCATCGTCACGCCCGCAATCCCCAGCGACACCCACTCATTCCGCGTAAACGAAACCCTTTCCCCGCGCCCCTCGATCAAAATCGCCGCAATGATCACGGTCACCACCACCGCATCGGTAAGATTCAGCGCAGCCTTCACCAGGCTATGATCCCGCGACGCAAAATAAGCCGCCAGGCTCATCACCACGCCCAGCTCAAAGATCAGCCACGTAGCAATCCGCGGATGCGCCTGCCCGCGCACCAGCTTCACGCAATAGCGTGCCCCCACGCACACATCCAGCAACACCACCACGCCCGCCGCGCAAAGAGTTCCCGTCACCTAATCCAGCGCTTCCCTTCGGCGGAGTCCCGCTACGCCATCATAGGTCACCCAGCCCAGCCCAGGTCCTACGCAAGATCCGGCATCGCCTTTCGCCCCGTCATCTGGTCAACATGAATGCAGAAAAAGATCGCATGATTCCGATCAAACCGCTGCCGAGTCTGCGCCGCCTCCACGCCAACCTTCCACCACAACGGCGTCGACTTCTCCAGCAAAGCCTGCGCCTCATATCTCCGTTCCGCATACTCTCCCATGTCCGGAAATTCTTCAAACCGTCCCTGCGCCACAACACTCCACCAATCCGTCTGGCTCCGCACGCCATCCGTCTCCACGCAAACCTTCGGATTCGCGCGCATCCACTCGATCTTTTGTCCCATGGTGGCGAATCCATACAGCGCGCTCGGCGCATACGCAAGATACACCGGCACAATGTATGGCTGGCCTTCAAACGTGCACGCCAGACGCCAGTAGCTCGACTGCCCGAGCAGCTCTTCGCACTGCTCTTTTCCCAGCTCTTGAATCAGCATACAAACCTCCTCGTTGCTTCCAAGGTGGTTGCAGGCGCAACGTCAAAAGCTTCGCGGGTCCGCAAATACCTGCGACCACACCCTAACTCTAAGCAGCGTTGCCAATCTTGCGGTGATGTTGGTCACACAAGCTTGCCTACCCGCACCCGGATGGAAAACTCCGCGGAGCCGCCTTCCTGTTGTGGAATACCCTGAAAGCGGTGTAGATTGAGCGAAATCGCACGAGCATCCCGTTCGCATCCAGCAAGCCGACGTTACAGCCCATCGTGGCCCTGACAAAACGTATCTCCATCTCCTCAGCCGAAGGAGGTCTACGTATGAACCGCAATCGCATCGCCCTCGTCTGTCTCTTCATCGTCGCCCTGCTCACCTTCACCACCCGCAATTCCATCGCGCAGGAGTTGCGCCCGCCCGCCAACATCGCCGGCAACTGGGTCATCTACGCCTACAACGTCGATAAACCCGGCAGCTCCCTCAAGACGATTCAAGTCACCCAGAACGGCAACATCATCTCCGGAACCTTCCGCGGCCCCCACCAGCACGGCAAATTCCAGGGCTGGATCAGCGGCCACCACATCGAATTCAGCACCGATACCCACGACGTCCTCACCTTCCGCGGCGAAATCACCTCCGACGGCATGTCCGGCCTCTACGGCATCCACGGCCGCCACGCCCCGTGGAGCGCACAGCGCACCAGTCCACAGAATCCATAGGCACGTCCGTACGCAGCATCATGCGCGCGCTCAACCCCGTGCAGTGAGAGAATCTGCTTATGCTACGGGCCACACGAGACCTGATTTGGACCTATCGCTCCGAGATCCTGTTGGCTTCCCTCGTCGCAGCGATGCTCGCCTCGCCACTGCTTGACACCCATCCGCACATAGGCGGCGCGGTCGCCCTGCTGCAACTCGTACTCTTGCTCATAGGCGCCAGTTACCTCGCAGACAGAAAAATTCTCCGCCGAGTCATTCTCCCAACCGGCCTCCTCTGGCTCGTCGCACGCCTGCTCGAGGCCTTTGGAAACCCCCGTCACAGCTACTCCCACCTCGCGCCTCTCGCCGGATTGCTTCTCTCCGTCGCCATCCTATGGGGCTTGCTGCGCCGCTTCGGATCCATCGCAAAAGTAACCAGCAGCATCATCTCAGAAGCCATCATCTGTTATCTGCTCATCGCCGTCGCGTTCTCGCAGCTCTATTGGTTGCTCGACCACTTCGTTACCAGCGCCTTCAATGAAAGAATCGCCCTCGACCAGAGTGGCACATTCTTGTACTTCAGCATGATCTCGCTCACCGGCGTGGGATACGGCGATATTCTCCCCGTCAACAGCTACGTTCGACTCGTAGCCGCCTTCGAGAACGTCATCGGTGTGTTCTATCTCGCAGTCGTGATCGCACGTCTGGTCTCCACCTATCGCCCCAAACCCCATCACCCGGATCCTCACCCGGACCACAACCCCGAGCCACTGGAATAATCGCGCTTGGAACCCCACCCAACGGCCTGCATTCTGCTGCGCGCTACTACGGTGCTGACAACGGAGTGACTGCCGTGGCCATCCGCGTATACGCCTCGCGGAACGCCACCGGGTCCAGCGAAGTGCCTCCGCCAAACGGTCGCGCAATGTCCGCAATCGCCGTCAGCATCAGCAGGATCAGCGCGCTGATCGATAGAACATGGAACGCGTGGAGCCACAGATTCTCGTTTCCCGAGAGACACGAAGAAGCGACCACCAGAATTGCGCCACCGATGAGCACAGCCCACATGATAGGCGGCAAGTGAGCTCTGTACTGTTCTCTCCGTCGCTCACGCTTGTCCTGCAACAACCGGATCGCGTTTCGTACCGAAGTGGCAGCCCTGGACTGCGCCGGCAGCTCCTTCAACACCTCAAAAGAAACAGCCCACATCGACGCAATCACCGGCTCACCTTCGCTCGGCAGCTGATCTTTGGCCATCTCCGGCCACTCGCGATCAACCACAACCCTCGCATAGTTAATTGCGATGTTGCGTAACTCATCGGAATAAGGCTTCGGCAGGTTTTCGGCACTGCGGTAGACACCCAGCGTTGCAATCGCTTCCTCGGAAACATCCTGCGACGTAACCATAAAACTGTTCCACACGCTGGAAAGCATGAAGCCGAGAATCACCGCGTACGTTGTTCCCAGCACCCCAAACTGCCAACCCATCACATCGTTGTAGCGCTTGCGCGAGGTCGCTCCCCAGAATCGGTTGACGATCCATATCGCAAAGATCGTCCCCAGCAACCCAGCCACGATGACCAAAGAACTTTGCCAGTAAGAGAGCATCACGCCTCACGCATCAGATCTACGGGCCTATCCCTACTCACGCCGATACTCCAGCTTCGGATACCAATCCGTCCCGCGCCCTTCCGGCACCATATCCAGCATCAGCCACAGCGGATCCATATCCGGAGCACCGCGCGGATCCTGTCCCGGATCAGCCATCGCGCCACTCAGCTCCCCGCTGTAAAAGTGATACACCTTCCCGTCCCGCCGCACGAACACGCTGAACCCCGGCATGTCCGCATCCTCGGCCGTCACATACGTGCGCGTGTACTCGCCCGTCCCGTCGGATACAAACTGCAGATTCCCCAACCCGCGCTGCTTCCTGTACTCCACCAGCCGCTCAATCGGCGAGCGCGCCGTCACCACCATCGCCACCCGCTCCCGCAGATTCACCGCCGTCCCATTCCACGAAGTAAGAAACGACGTGCACGCCGGACACGCCGCCTTCCGCTGCGGCCCGAACATCATGCTGTACACCATCAGCGTGTCTTTATCCCCAAACAGCTCCGAAAGCCGCACCGGCCCAGCCTCCGACATAAACTCAAAGTCCTTTGGAATCTCGCCGCCCATCGGCAACGCGCGTCGCTGCGCAGCCACCCGCTCCACATGCCGTCGCAGCTCAATCTCTTCGGCCAGCAGCTCATTCCGAGCCGCCCGATACGCCGCACTCTCATTAGGAAAATGAGCCGTATTCGTCGCCGCCAGCTCCGCCGCCGGCCTCAACCCCTGGGAATCCGCCATAACTCCCTCCGCCAACATCCTAGCTCAACGAACTGTTTCCAGTTCTTAGTTCTTAGTTCTCAGTCCCCAGGAAAGCCAAAGCCCTCAACGGACAACTGAGAACTGACAACTGACAACTGACAACTCTCAATCCGTCCGGTTGTACATCAGCATCTGGTTGTAGGTCTTCCCATCCTTCCCCGTGTACACCGCTTTCACCAGCACCGTCTTCTTATCCTTCTCCAACGACAGCTTCCCCACCCGCGTCGACCCATCCGCAAACAACCAGTGCTCGTTCCCATCCTTGTCGATCCCAAAGCTCACAGCCGGATCCCCCGTCAGCGGCTCCATCTGCCCATTCTGCGGTCCGCTCCACGAGCACTTCACCGTCTGCCCCGATCCATCCACCATCACGAAATCCAGGCTCAGCATAGCCGGCTTGTCCTCGTTCACCGTGAACACATCCGACTGCAGCTTCGGCCCACCCCCAAAGTCCGACCGCAGCTGGTCCAGCTCCCACGTGCTCGGTACCGGTAGCTTCGGTCGCCCCGCCAGCATCGCCGGACAAACCATCGCCCCACACATCACCCCAACCGCAAGAACCCTCCACCCAGCTCTCGTCTTCATCGCCCTCTCCTCGAACAACCTGGAAGCGCATTCCAAAAGCCCGAGTATCATAGCACCCCAAAATTGAGATGCCAGAGAGAGCGACCATAACTCGACACGGGTAACCCGAAACCCGGCTATACCGTCACCGCGTAACCCGAAACCGCGCTATACCCACCCGAAATCCACCCAATATCGCTCAGGATTTCACCCGAAACGTCTTCGAAACCACCCCGCTCGGCATATCCTCCAGGTCAAACGCCATCGCCCGAACCTTCACCTTCGAGCTCAAAACAATCGGCCCCGCATACCGCTGCGACCGCGGTGTCGGCGCAGACCCGTCCGTCGTATAAAACACAATCGCCTTAGGATCAGCGTCATACACCACAACGCTAACCCCGCCCTTCACCTTCGCAATCTTTGGCCGAGGCGTCACCGGCAGCGCCGGCTGCGGCACCGTCACCATACTGTTACCCATCGCCGCCTGCTGCTCGGCCAGCATCTGCTGCATCGTCTGCATCGCCTGCTGCGCCATATCATTCGCCGTCTGCGCCGCCTGCTGCGCCGCTTGCATCGCCATAGCGTTGTCCTGTTGCGCTATCTGCATCGCCTGCATCGACGCATCATCCTGCGCCCGCGTCACGCCCCCACCCAGCACCAGCATCCCAACAATCGCCAACATCCCAATCATCGTCCGCATACTCAGCGCCTCCCGGTCGCTCGTTCGTCGCAACACTCCTTAAGACACACTCGTCGCCATCTAAGACCCCTTCGCCGCCTTCACCTTGAACGTCTTCGACACCACACCACTCGGCTGCATGCTCACATCAAACGCCAGCGCCTGCACCTTGGTCTTCGCGCTCACCGCAATCGGCCCAGCATATCGCTGCGACGAAGTCGTCGGCTTCTTCCCATCCGTCGTATAGAACACCGCCGCCGCAGAATCGCTATCCGCAATCGTCACCTGCACGCTAGCCGTGAACGTCCCGCCACCAGGCGTAATCACCGGCTTCGGCGTAGCCGGCAAAGCTGGCGCCGGCGCCACCGGCGTATCGTCACTGGAGTTCATCGCACTCACTCGAGGCATCCGTCGAAGCCTGCGCTCTCCGCCATGATCTGCATCCGCCATCGCCTGCGCCTGCGCCGCCTTGCCGAATACATCGCTTCCATCCCGACATTCGTCCGGCTGCCCGCTCATAACCGCCGTAGAAATCCATCGGGTCCGTCGCCGCATCCACCATCATTCCCGTGGACGGATCCACTATCTGCGCGCCGGCCAGCCGCCCTCCCGCAGCCAGCGCCATCATCACCACAAGAGCACCGATCGTCTTGCGCATATCCTGCGCCTCCCGGGCGCCTACCTCAACAAACCCATCCCCGCGCAAATCCACTTGCTCGCATCCACAAATTTTCTGCGAGCACCTCTCACATCACCCCATCCCACAACCGCAGCTCCGCCTCCTGCGGCCTCTGCTCCACCCGGCTCACTTGATCGAACACCATCGTCTCGCGCGTCTCACTCGAATACTGCGGCCACAACGGCAGCCCCTCGGCGCCCGGCGTCCCTCCCTTGATAAACGCCACCCACGCCGCATGCATCTGCTTCGCCAGCGCCGTCTCTGCCGCCACATTCGTAATCGCCTCGTTCGGCCTGTCCCACACCAGCCCAATATCCTCCGAGTGGTACGCCTCGCCCTTCAACCTCCCGCTCGCCGGCGCAAAGTCCAGCCGATACATCCACGCCGTCCCCCCGCCCTTCACATAAGCATCGACCACCCGTACGCTAGGCACCCAATACTCTTCTGCCGTGAGCGCCCGAATCCGCAGCTGCTCCTCACTCATCCCCGGATACACCGCTCGATACCGCGCGAACACCTCGTCAAACTTCGCCAGCGACACATTCCCCAAATCCGCCGCCGTAACCTTCTCGGGATGCGCCCCCACAAACAGCGCACTCTCATCCCGATTCGTCCCAATCAGCAGCCGAGTCCCGCTCAGCGCTCCATTCGCAATCGTCTCCACCGGCATTCGCGGAATCAAACTCCCATCCACCTCCATACGCAGCGGAAAATGCTGCGGCCAGCCCGCCACAAACCGAACCTGCGCGCTGATCAACTCCTCTGCCGGCGCGGTCTTCAACGCCTCCGCACCCATCCCCCACACCTCGCCAAATCCCCGCGCCACCGCCTCCGCATTCGCCTTCGGCCACACTCTCTCCGCGCCGCCGCTCTCCGAGATCATCTGCGCAAACAATCCCTGCGCCTTCGGCACGCCCATCAGCACATCCGTCAGCTTCGCGCCCGCCGACTCGCCGCCCACCGTCACCCGTTTCGGATCTCCCCCAAACGCCTCAATATTCTCCCGCACCCACTCCAGCGCACAAATCAAATCCCGCACCGCATTGTTGCCAGATCCCGCATACTCCGCTCCCAGCAGCGGCTCCATCTCCAGAAACCCAAACACCCCCAGCCGATACGCCACCGTCACCACCACCACGCCCGCCTTCGCAAACTCTGTCCCATCAAACACCGGCGCAAACGAACTTCCCCCCGTAAACCCCCCTCCATGAATCCACACAAACACCGGCAGCGCCTCGGCATCGGGCATCGTCCACACATTCAGATACAGACAGTCCTCGCTCTTCCGCACATCGCGATCCCCATCCTGCATCGCTTCTGCCGAAAACCGCGAAGCCTCGCGCTCCTCACCCCACGCCTTGATCTTCACCGGAGGCTTGAACCGCAGCGCTCCCACCGGCGGCTCCGCAAACGGCACGCCCCGAAACACCCGCACGCCGTCAATCACCTCGCCCCGCAGAGCTCCCAGCGGCGTCTTGATCAGCCCGGCGTTCACCGCCTCTGCACTCTGCCCAAACAGCCCGCGCCCACGCAACGCCACGCGCCGCTGCCGCACCCGCCGCCACAAATTCCCGTCTGTTCATCCCGCGTCCGATCATCGATCCAGTCTAGCCTCGCTCCCTCACCCCCGGCATCTAAACTAGAACCAGATGCCGCACTCCACCGACCTCCAGACCAGACTCGACAACATCACCACGCAGACTCGCGCCCTGGTCCAGCCCAGCCGTCTCGCCATCACCGACGAAGCGGTTCAAGCCCTCTTCCTCACCGGTATCGAAGACCGCATCCTCCCCATCGGCGCCACCGCCCCCACCTTCGATCTCCCCAACGCCGCAGCCACCACCCTCACCAATGCCACCGCCGCCAACACCAAACTCATCCACTCCTCCGACCTCCTCGCCATCGGCCCGCTCATCGTCGTCTTCTTCCGAGGCCGCTGGTGCCCCTACTGCATGACCCAGCTCGAAGCCTGGCAGAGCGCCTTTGCCCAGGTCCGCGAAAAGGGCGCACTCCTGGTCGCCATCTCTCCCCAGCTCCCCCGCCAGAACGACTTCGCCGCCCAGCACCACAACCTCACCTTCCCCCTCCTCTCCGACGCCGGCTCCCGCCTCGCCGACGCCTTCCACGTCGCCTACACCGTCCCCGAGCCCATGCAGCAGCACTACCGCTCCATCATGATCAACATCCCCTTCATCAACGGCGATCAAGGCCCCAACACCTGGCGCCTCCCCATCCCCGCCACCTTCGTCATCGCCCAGTCCGGCAAAGTCACCTTCGCCGAAGCCCACGCCGACCACCGCGTCCGCCCCGACCCCAAAGACGTCCTCGCCACCCTCTAGCCTGCCTCCCCCACCCCTGTCATCTCGACCGCAGCATCACGCCGTTGTTTCTGTGATGCGAAGTGGAGAGACCTGCAGGCGCCTTTGCATTTGCATTTGCCTTTGCACTTGTCTGTTCCTGCCTTTCTTTCTGTCATTCCCTCCGGGAATCTGCTGCTGCACGTGTACCGACGTACTCCGGCTGAAGAATCGGACGCACCTGCCGATAGACATCACGTGAGCACACTCGTCGCGAATCCCACCGAACCCAGCCTCGTCGCGGGCAACCCCGCGCGCCCTCAGCCCTCCCTCTTCGCCGACATCCGTCACCTCGCAAAGACCATCACCGAAGGCGACCTCAACCATCGTCTGCCCGCAAACGCCTACACCGGCGAATCCGCAGCCGCGTGCCTCGACATCAACCGCATGCTCGACGTCATCTTCCAAACCTACGAGCGCTCCGTCATCTCCGTCGAGCGCATGTGTGCCGGCAACATTCCTCCGCCCTTCGAAGAAGGCTTCCCCGGCGGCTTTGCCCGCGCCATGAACGCCTGCAACGACTTCATCGACGTCATCAACCGCCGCAACACCCAGATCGCAAAGATGACCGCTGCTGCCGCCCGTGGAGACCTCCATGTGCGCGCCGACGCGGAGCAGTTCATCGGCGTCAACCGCCGCATCTTCGAAGGCTTCAACGCCATGTTCGACGCCTGGCTCGCACCCGTCAACGAGATCGAGCGCGTCCTCACCGCGCTCGCCCGCATGGACCTCACCGCTCGCGTCGAGGGTCAATACGATGGCGACTACCAACGTATCGCCGCCGCCCTCAACTCCGTCTGCGCCCAGCTCGCCGAGGAGGTGACGCGGATCAACCAGCACACCCTCGTCCTCGCCGCGGCCTCGGAAGAACTTACCGCCATCACCCATGACCTCACCCAAGGCGCATCCGAGACCAGCCAACTGGCCAACTCCGCCGTCCAATCCAGCGAGAAGGCCTCCAGCAGCCTCGACGCCGTCTCCGCAGGCGCCGCCGAGATGCTGCAATCCATTCGCGACATCGCGCTAAGCGCCGGCAAAGCCTCCTCGGTCGTCCAGTCAG
The DNA here is from genome assembly GCA_963821165.1 of uncultured Acidobacteriaceae bacterium. GTDB lineage: Bacteria > Acidobacteriota > Terriglobia > Terriglobales > Acidobacteriaceae > Granulicella. The sequence goes on along the minus strand of CAWGCQ010000003.1, from coordinate 2,653,720 downwards.
CGGTCGACATCAGCCAAACCACCACCCAAACCATCACCGGCCTGGGACAGTCCTCGGCCGACATCAGCAAGGTCATCAAGCTGATCACCACCATCGCCCAACAGACCAACCTGCTCGCCCTCAATGCCACCATCGAAGCGGCGCGGGCCGGCGAAGCAGGCAAGGGCTTCGCCGTCGTCGCCAACGAAGTCAAGGAACTCGCCAAGGGCACCGCTACCGCCACCGACCAGGTCAGTCAAAGCATCTCCGCCATTCAACAAGGCACCAGCGAGAGCGTCGAGGGCATCGGCTCCATCACCACCGTCATCACCCAGATCCTTGAGATCACCCGATCCATCGCCGATGCGGTCGAGCAGGAAACGGCCACCACCAACGAAATGACTCACCTGGTAGCGGACATCGCCCAAACCACCGCCGCCATCGCCACCGAATTACATGGGCTCGCCCAGGCCGCGAACCGTACCAGCAGGGGCGCCCAACAGACGGACGCCTCCATCGCCGACCTCAAGCGGATCCTCCATGAACTTCAGACCTTCGTCTCCCTGTTCAAGCTTTAGGCCGAAATCTGTCAAGCCCCCGCGAACCCCATGAATCGCCAAAACCCCTATGTCTATTGGCGATTTATATTTTCAAAACCTGGCATAGTTCCCCCACCAAAAGGACTAGAATTTAACTAGCCCCCAGACAAACCAAAGTCCCCCCCGAAGATATTCCTCGACGGCTTGTGGCGCCCCAGGGGGTACTTTGCCACCTAAAGTCACTGAATGGACTACTTTACAGCCGGATGGGCAGGGGTACTTTGCCACTTAACCTGTTTGGAAAGACTACTTTACAGGAAATAATGCCCTGGAGGGGGGAGGGGGGGGCCCCTCCGCCGGGTTATACGAGAACCGCGACGCGATCCTGGCGCTCCGCACCAAGTGTCTTCAGCCCTTTTTCCAATTCCGCGATCACGTCCAGCGCAGAATAGTGCGTCTGTCCCGAAGGCAGAAATTGAGCGACCGTCGTAATATCGTCACCCGCAGTCACAATGCCCTGCTCCACACGGTTTCCATTCAGCACCTGCGGGAAACCGACATTGGCCAACAGCCCGTTGCAAATGCACTTTCGCCCAACCGCATCCTCAGCGTTTCCGCCCTTCGACACGTAAACCGTCACAGGCTCCGAAGCGCAGCGGTATCCAATCCGGCCTTCAACCGTCCGATACGCCTCACGCAGAAACCCAAGGTTGCAGATCCGAGGCCGTTCCTCATACACCTCGTCCTCCGAGACCGTTCCTTCCAGATGCGCGACCTTGAACGGAAACCCGGTCGGCGACGCCAGCGGATCGGTAAACACACTCGCTCTCCCAGCAAGGACCTTGTCCAGCAAATCCTGCTTGTAATCCGCCCGCAACCCTGACTCATCGGAAAACGCAAACGCCGTTCCCACCTGGATCCCAGCCGCGCCAACCGCCAACGCCTCCCGCAACCGCTCCGGATGACCGTAACCACCAGCCAGCCAGAAAGGAACGCCCAACTCACACAGCTTAGGAATATCGATCGCGTCCCGATCGCCGTAAATCGGCTCACCAATCTCGCTAAGCTGCAGCTTCCCGCGCGGAGGCGCATTGTGTCCGCCCGCTGTCCGCGTCTCGATCACCAATCCATCCACACGTCCATTGGCCTTCTTCACCATCGTCAACGCCAGCGTGTTCGAAGAAACAATCGCCAGAAACTTCGGCCGATGCAGCGGAGGCAGTTCGCACTCCATGAACTCAGCCGGATCGAAGCGCATCGTCGTGTCGTCGCCCTCAAGCGCTCCAGTCACATGCATCGGATATTCCGCAGCCTGATGCTCGGCATAATGATCCAGCACGCCAGGCATCTTCAGCGGGATTCCCGCGCCCATGATCACGTATTCCACTCCCGCGAGCATCGCACCGTACATGCAAGGCAGAATCGCCGCCTGGATCTTCTCCAGGTAGTTGATGCCCACCGGATTCGCATGACCTTCGCGAGCCAGAAACACCTCAACGAAGTTCGCAACGATACACAACTCAGCCAGTTCGCGAGGCATATCCTTCGCCAGCAAAGGCACCGCAAGATAAGGAGTCCGCTCAGCCTTGCCGCCGGCAACGAAGTACCGTTCCCAAACCCGCTCCGCCATCGCCCGGAACGGAAACGCCTCCAGCGCCCGGCGCATGTCGCCGCCCGCATCGCCATCCTGCAGCCGTCGAGCCAACATCTGGTCCAGCGCCGTCCCCGACACCACGCCAAGCTGCCCCGCTCGCGAAACCGCCTGCGCCAGCTTCCAGTTGGAAACACCAACACCCATGCCGCCCTGAATGATCGTGCAATTCTCGCTCATGCGGTAATTGTTGCACTCAGGCGTGCGATGAACGGTATTAGTTGTGTAACGTGCGATATCCGTCCCAAATCGGGAATAGCACTAACTCGCCATCGCCTGCTGGAGGTCAGCGACAATGTCGTCTACATCCTCAATTCCAACCGAGATTCGCATCAATCCGTCCGTAATCCCAAGCTTGGCGCGTCCCTCTGCACCAACCGCAGCATGGGTCATCGTCGCCGGATGGCAGATCAATGTCTCAACGCCACCGAGCGATTCCGCCAGATAACAGAGATTGAGCCGCGTCGCGAATCGATTCGCTGCCTCCAGCGAACCCAGCTCGAAGGAGATCATCGACCCAAAACCGCGCTGCTGGCGCTGCGCCAGCGCATGCTGTGGATGCGTCGGAAGTCCGGGATAGAACACCTTCTCCGCACCAAGTGTCCGCGCAAGAAAATCTGCGATCAGACGTCCGTTTGCGTCATGCTGCTTCATCCGCACCGCAAGCGTTTTCACACCGCGCAACAGCAGATAGCTATCGAATGGAGAAAGGATTCCGCCAGTACACTTCTGCACGAACCGGAACGTCTCAGCATGCGCCGGTTTCGTTCCCACCAACACTCCGCCAAGGCCATCGGAGTGTCCGTTCAAAAACTTGGTCGTCGAATGCATCACGATATCTGCGCCCAGCTCAATCGGGCGCTGCAGATAAGGAGAAAGAAATGTGTTGTCGACGCTCAGTTCCACGCCCTTCGCATGACAAACATCGGCCACCGCACGAATGTCGGTCACCGCCATCATCGGATTCGTAGGAGTCTCGATGTGAACCAGCTTGGTTTCGGGCCGAATGGCAGCCGCAACAGCATTGGCATCTGTTGTATCGACGTAGGTGAAGCTCAGCCCGTAATGCACGAGCACCTTGTCGAACAAACGAGACGTTCCGCCATACACATTGTCCGAACACACCACGTGATCGCCCGACTTCATCATCGTGCAGAGCGCAGTAATCGCAGCCATGCCTGACCCAAAGCAATGAGCCGAGCTACCACCTTCGAGCGAGCACAAGTTCTCCTCAAGCGCGTCGCGCGTTGGGTTGGTCAGTCGCGCGTACTCGTGCCCTTTGTTCTTCCCAATCGCCTCCTGCTTGTACGTGGAGGTGAGGTAAATGGGCACATTGACCGCTCCGGTGAGCGGATCAGCTTCTTGACCATCGTGGATGGCGCGTGTGGCAAAACCGTGCTTCGTATCAGACATCTGTCTATGGTATCGAACTGCAGAGAAATGGGCAGCCACCCGAAAGCGACTGCCCTTATCGGTGTTACAGTCTCTGCGCTAAGCCTGTGGTTTTGGTGTAAACAGGATAAAGTTCGCCGAGCAGTCGGACCAATCCTTCAGTATCCGCTGGCCAAGTTTGCTATGAGCTAGGCTCACATGCTCCTCGATCAGCGCTCGCAGACCAGCCTGCTGCTCGGTCGTAGTCTCGACGAAAGGTTGAGCCTCGAGGAAGTCATTGTGATAACGCACCTCGGAGATCATCGTCTGCTTCGCGTCGTACACCCAAGCCAATCCGCCAGTCATGCCCGCGCCGAAGTTGATACCAACAGGCCCGAGGATGGCTACCAAACCACCGGTCATGTATTCACAGGCATGATCGCCAACGCCTTCAATCACCGCGGTCACTCCGGAGTTACGCACGCCGAATCGCTCGCCCGCGCGACCAGCCGCGAACAGACGTCCTGAAATCGCACCGTAAAGCGCGACGTTCCCCAATAAGACGTGCTCTTCGCTATGCTCAGCGGCACTCCCAACAGCACGCAGAATAAGATCCGCGCCAGACAATCCCTTTCCAACAAAATCGTTCGCCTGACCGGTGAGAATCAACTTCATTCCCTTGCCTGCAAACGCTCCAAAGGATTGACCGGCGGTTCCGTCCAGATCATAGGTCACGTCGACCTCGTCCAGCTCTCCCTTGGCGCGCTTCAGCGACAGTTCGCCCGAAAGCCTTGCGCCTACGGAGCGATGCTCATTGCAGATGTGGCTCTTAACCGAAAAGGCTTCACCCTTCGCAGCCGCAGCCAGCGCCAGCTCCGTCCACGGCTCATCGAGAGGATGATCTTCACCAGGCCGTTGATTGCGAGATCCCATCCAACGCTTCGGTCCATGACCGGCCTCAGACAGAATGGGCGTAAGGTCGAGATTGCCGTCAAAGCGAACCTGCTCGAGCAGGTCGACCCGGCCGATCGCGGCCTCCAGGCTAGGCAAGCCAAATTTCGCCAGCAGCCGACGAAGGTCTGCCGAAAGCTGGCGGAAGAACATGACGACATGCTCGGGCTTTCCGCGGAACTTAGCCCGCAACTCAGGCCGCTGGGTCGCAATGCCGGTGGGACAGGTGTTGAGGTGGCACTGCCTCGCCATATCACATCCCAGGGAGACGAGTACGGCTGTGCCAAACGCATATTCATCCGCCCCCAGCAGGGCCGCCACGAGCACGTCACGTGCTGTCGCGATTCCGCCATCCGTTCTTAGTCGAACGCGCTCACGCATGCCTGTGCTGCGCAATTGCTGTTGCGCTTCGGACAATCCCAACTCCCACGGATTGCCGGTGTACTTGATACTCGAAAGCGCTGCAGCTCCCGTTCCGCCAGTGTTCCCTGCGATAACGATGAAGTCCGCATACGCTTTCGCGACGCCTGCGGCCACCGTTCCGACACCACAACCTGAGACCAGTTTCACGCCAACTGCAGCGCGAGGATTCACCCGTTTCAAGTCATAGATCAGCTGTGCGAGATCCTCGATGGAATAAATGTCATGATGTGGAGGCGGCGATATGAGCGACACACCTGGTTGCGCATGACGTAACTTCGCAATGAGTCCGGAAACTTTATGGCCCGGCAACTGGCCGCCCTCGCCCGGCTTGGCTCCTTGCGCGACCTTGATCTCTATCTCCTCCGCGTGAGCCAAATACTCCGCTGTAACTCCAAACCGCCCGGACGCGATCTGCTTGATCTTGTTGTTGAACGAGCTATGCACTGCAGGCGCCGAAATCAACTCCGCAACCGCGGCCGTACCTCCATGGCTGCTCGACCGAGCCGCGAAGGCCCCTCCATCTCCTACGTCGGTTGGCTTAGGCACCATTGCCGGACGATAGACGTCGGGATCCTCGCCGCCTTCACCCGTGTTCGAACGTGCACCGAGCGAGTTCATCGCTTGAGTGATCGTCTGGTGAGCCTCAGGACTAATCGATCCAAGCGACATTGCGCTCGATACGAAACGCTTGCACAGGCTGTCTGCCAGTTCGACGTCGTCCAACGGCAGCTCGGGACCTGCGGGTCGCACTTCGAGAAGGTCGCGCAACGTTACGGCTTCGCCCGCATCGATGTTGCGACTGAAGATCGCAAACGCTGCCGCCGGATCTGCACTCGCTGCAACGCCGCGCGCGCTTCCCACCACGGTCTGCAATGCCTTCACTGTTGGCGGTTGCCACATATGTGGCTCTGCGGTATCCGCCTTGCGGAAGCGCACCCAGCCGAAGTCGGGGAGGTCAGAGTTTTCTGATACACCGCCCGTCTCGGGCTGCCAGGTGAGCCGCAAGCGACGGTCGAGCTCTGCGAAACCAATGCCCGAAAGCGGAGCTGGAGTGTTGGGGAAACATCGGTCAACAACGCTCGAGTGGAGACCCAGCAGATCGAAAAGATGTGCGCCGCGATAGCTGTCGACTACCGAAATCCCCATCTTCGACATCACCTTCGCCAGGCCACCGTCCAGGGCCTTGAGCATCATCTTCTCGCTGTCGACACCCTCTGGTTGCATAGATCTGGCAGTTTCCAGAGCCAGCCACGGACATACCGCACCGGCACCGTAGCCAATCAGTACCGCAGCGTGATGAATGTCGCGGCAGTCACCTGCCTCGACCGCAATTCCACATAACGTCCGCAAACCCGCCGCAACGAGTCCCTGATGTACGGCTCCGGTAGCCATCGCCATTGGGATGGGAATCGCCATCGAGCTCGCTTCGCGGTCAGTGAGCAGTAGGAGCCGAACCCCAGTGCGCACCATCTCCACCGCGCGGCCGCAAAGTTCATCAATCGCCTGTTCCAGAGTTACTTCCGGAGAATAAAGACATGGAAGCGTTTCGAGGCGCAGCACCTCGCAGTGCGGATATACTCCTGCGCGCAGCGCTGCCAATCTGTCCCAGGGAAAGAAAGGGGGAGTGGAGCGAAATTCCAGGCAGCGGCTCGTTCTTCTCGAGGATGTGCGCCCACGGACCGAGGCGAGTGTCCATGGAAACGACGATTGCCTCGCGGAGGGGATCGATCGCGGGGTTGGTAACCTGTGCAAAGCGCTGTCGAAAGAAGGAGTACATGGGACGCGGACTCCGGGCCAGAAAGGCCAGCGGAGTGTCATCGCCCATCGACCAAACAGGGTCTTTGCCGCTTGCAGCCATCGGCTGCAGAATCATCTTCACATCTTCCTTGGTATACCCAAACCCTCGTTGCTGGGCCGACAGATCGAAGGTCGTTTCGGATTCCGGAACTGGAAGTAGCGGTGTCTCCTCGACGAGCGAAGCGTAGGTAGCCTTCGCGTCGAAAGCGTCCAGCATCTCCTCGTTGTGGTAGATCTTGTGCTCTTCTGTGTCGACGCCCAGCATCTGGCCGGGACCCAAACGTCCGCTTTCGATCACCATACCGGGATCCAGATCGACCAGGCCTGCTTCGCTGCCAGCCACGACCAGACCATCGCTGGTAATCGCATAGCGACAAGGCCTCAAGCCATTTCGATCCAATGCAGCGCCCACTACAACTCCGTCGCTGTAGGCAATGGCAGCGGGACCGTCCCATGGTTCACTGCAACCGGCATGGTACTGCAGGAAAGGGCTCGGACGACTAACCATCGCCGGCGGCAAAAGCATTCGAACCGCTTCAGAGATCGTGCGGCCATTTTGACTTATCAACTCGATCGTTTCATCGAGGCTGGTCGAATCCGTGCCATCTTTCGTTAGAACCGGCTTGCACTCTACTGGCAGCGTGGAGTCTCTCGCCGCCATTCGCGACCGGTTTCCCCATACCGTATTAATCTCTCCGTTGTGCCCCAGTTTCCGTCCTGGCTGCGCCCGATGCCAGGCTGGCAGCGTGTTGGTCGCATAACGCTGATGAAAGACAGCGAAGTGCGTCGTATACGAAGGAGACGCCAGGTCCGGATAGAACTCGGGAAGCAGGCGACCCAGGCACATGGCCTTGTACACCACGGTGGCATTCGAAAGTGAACAGATGTAGCCTGTGACTTCGCCTAGCTCCACGGCGCGCTCGAACTGCTTGCGCGCGAGATAGAGCCGACGCTCCATAGGGTCGGGATCCGCAGGGGCATTATCTGCTATCAGAACCTGGCGAATGCCTGGCATCGTACTAAGTGCAATTTCTCCGAGAATCTCAGGTCGCGTCGGGACGTCGCGCCAACTGAGCACTCGCAGTTGTTGCGACAGCAGGCACTGCTCAAGCACACCTTCTGCTCGCGTCTCACCCTTGGGCCAGAACGCCATACCGACGCCGAGCTTCTCCTCGGCGCCTAATTCCACCCCTGTATCAGCTAAGAGCAGTTCGCGCGGGATGGCTGTCATCAGCCCAATACCATCGCTGCTTGCCCCGTCCGCAGCTACAGCGCCGCGGTGCTCGAGTCGTGAAAGTGCGGTCAAAGCATGCTGAAGAATCTGGTGATTTGATTTCCCTAACGCGGACGCCACAAATCCAACTCCGCAGGAATCGTGATCAAAACGAGAATCAATCAACGAAGCGGGGGCTTCGGCCTGCGGCTTCCCCACCTGCGGCAACGCGCGGTGCGGCGCTGGCTTCTGGTCTTCGCTCTCCCTGCGTGCTACTTCAGACACACCCATAGTTCAATATACTTCCATTTCCGAACAGAGATAGGGCACAACAGGCGATTCGCTACCAGCTGCCTGTACACTGCTTTTGTGGCTATAGAGTGATTGCACTTCCACTTTGACAGCACATGTGTGTATATTTATACATGATTTATGGATTTTTATGCGAAGGGCGTGACGCTCCATGCGTCACGTTTTTTCGTGCTTTCAGGACGCGGTATATGGACGGCACCGTAGTTCGTCAAGTGAGAAGGACTGTATGAAAAGTCAGCGGCACAGCGCGATTCGAGAGCTCCTGGTGAAGACGACCGTCACCAATCAGGATGAGCTGCGGCGCAAACTCGCAGGCCGCGGCATCCACGTCACACAGGCCACGCTTTCTCGCGACATCCGTGAATTGAAGCTGATGAAGGGCCCAACGGGTTATGCTCTGCCCGTGGTTCCGGACGGAGAGGACGACCTTCCGGAGATCGCCAGTGTGCTGCAAGACTTCGGGCTCGAGGTGCGTCAGGCTCAGAACCTGCTCATCGTCCTAACCACAATGGGAGGAGCGCAGCCGGTGGCTGCAAGCATCGATTCCGAAGATTGGGAAGAAGTGGTCGGTACCATTGCCGGCGATAACACGGTGTTGATCATCTGTCCTGGACAATCGTAGAGCAGAAGTACTGAGGAGCCGAATCGAGGCCTACATTGCCTAACTCCGTGAACCGTTCACTCCGCACGGCCGTGGCCGGCGTCAGTGGATACGCTGGCGGCGAACTTGCGCGTTTATTGCTGCGCCATCCTCAGCTGACGAGTACTCCTCCGATCTTTCTTGGGCGCATGGGCGAGCCTGAGACACATCCAGCGTGCTCTAACCCAGCTTCACCCCGAGCTTTCCGGTCTTCCCTTCGCGGACGAATTGCAGGTATCGGCATTCGACTGGAAACAGCTGGAGCGGGAATCAATCGACATCCTCTTTCTTGCGACACCTCACGAGCAATCCCGTGCCTGGGTACCCGATGCGATCGAGCACGGAATGCGAGTCATCGACCTAAGTGGAGCATGGCGCCTTCACTGCGAGAAATTTCGCGCGGTCTACAAGCTCGAAGATGCAGACCCGGCTATGGCGGCCAAGCTTCAAACGGAAGCTGTGTACGGATCTCCGGAGCTTCACGGACCGGCCATCAAACAGGCGCAGCTGGTCGCAAATCCTGGTTGTTATTCGACTTCGATCATTCTTGCGTTGGCGCCTCTCGTGCGCGACCAATCTGATCGATCTGGACCATGGAATCATCTGCGATTCGAAGTCCGGGGTCAGTGGCGCGGGTAAGGCATTGGTTCCCACAAACCTCTTTATGCATGCAGCGGACAATCTGTCGGCATATGCTGTGTTTGGTCACCGCCATACCGGCGAACTGCTTGAGCAACTGAACCTCACGGACGATCAGATTCAGTTCACACCGCATCTGCTACCGATCCCTAGAGGAATTCTGTCAACGATCTACTTGCGCTTGAATCGCCACTCTGACCGCGCAGAGATCCAATCTATTTTTGACCAGTTTTATTTTGACGCGCCACTCGTTAGAGTTCGACGTTCACCGCAACTCCCTCAAATTCAATATGTTGTGCGCACGAATTTCTGTGATCTTGGCTTTCACCTCGCTCCGGACGGCAAAAGGCTGGTCTTGATCTCGTGTCTTGACAATCTATTGAAGGGCGCAGCCTCTCAGGCGGTGCAGAATATGAATCTTATGGCTGGGTGGCATGAGGCGGAGGGTCTCCTATGAAGTTTGTAGTAAAGCTCGGCGGGGCGGCCCTGGAAAACCCAGAGTTGCTGCAGCGCTGTGCCCGGGCCATCGCTGAGCTAGCCAAGGACGGCCACAAGGTTGCGCTCGTTCATGGCGGCGGAGTCCAACTCACCCGGGTGCTTGCGCAGATGGGCAAGAAGAGCGAATTTGTCGCAGGCCTCCGCGTTACAGACGCTGAAACACGTGATGCCGCTCTCATGGTCCTCGGGGGTCGAGTGAATAAGTCCCTTGTGGCGGCCCTCGACCAGTGCGGTCAGGCGGCCATGGGCCTCACCGGAGGTGATGGCCACGTCTTTCGCGCGCGGAAGAAGAAAACCACGCCTGACCTTGGATACGTCGGAGAAATTGCGGCTACGGACACGAAGTGGCTGGACGCTATCTGGACCATGGGAGCGATCCCTGTGATCTCTTCCATCGCACTCGGCTTCGACGGCGAATACTACAACATCAACGCGGATGAAATGGCTTCTGCATGCGCGGTGGCGACGAAGGCGGATGCGCTCGTCTTTCTTACCGACGTCCCTGGAGTCAAAGGAGCAGATGGCAATGTGATGCGCTGGCTGTCGCTGAAGCAGATCCCGGAACTAGAAGCACAAGCTGTAGTCTCGGGTGGAATGCTGCCCAAGCTCAACGCGTGCAAGGAAGCGCTACTCCACGGTGTCAAGCGGGTTCGCATCCTGCCCGCGGAGTCTGCTTCCGTCCTGCCGGATTTGATTAGCTCACGCGTAAACGACGGTACGGAGGTGATGGTGGCATGAAATCTACTCTTGAGGGTGGCCTCAAAGATGTTCAAGCTGCAGAAGCCAAGCTGCTTGTCCAAACCTACGAACGCAATCCATTGCTCTTTGTCTCAGGCGAAGGCGTGTATCTACGCGATGAAGATGGCAAGGACTATCTTGATCTCCTCAGCGGTATCGGTGTGTGCGCGCTCGGTTATAACCATCCGGTCATCACGAAAGCTATCGCCGAACAAAGTCAAAAGCTTCTACACACGTCCAATCTGTTCTTTCATCAAGGCACTGCCGAACTAGCAATGCATCTCACTGAAATTACTGGACTGGATCGGGTTTTCCTGTGCAATAGCGGAACCGAAGCCTGGGAGGCTGCGCTCAAGCTGGCGCGTGCACATGCGGGTCTCTTGCGCTCCGAGGGCAAGCATCTGGGAACGAAGTTCCTCGCACTCGATCACAGTTTTCATGGCCGCACGATGGGGTCGGTTGCAACGACACACAAACTGAAATACCGCGAGCCGTTCGCTCCTGTTATGCCAGATGTTGAGTTCGTTACATTCAACGACATATCTGCTCTGAAAGCTGCCTTCTCGACGGATGTCTGTGCGATCGCGATCGAGACGATCCAAGGCGAAGGTGGCATCAACCCGGTCTCACAAGAGTTTCTTGCAACCGCCCGGGCTTTGTGCGACTCGACTGGGGCGCTGCTATTACTCGATGAAATCCAGAGTGGCATGGGAAGAACTGGCAAGTGGTGCGCCTACCAGCACTACGGGATTCAGCCGGATGTGACCACGCTGGCAAAGCCGATAGCCGGGGGCATCCCGATGGGTGCGATGCTCTGCACCGACCGAGCGGCTCGCGCGTTCACGCCCGGTATGCATGGCACGACCTTTGGCGGCAACCCTCTGGCCTGTGCGGTGGCGATTGCCGTAATCGATGAGATCAAGCAATCCAGGCTCCTCGATCACAACGCATCCACCGGAGAATATTTCCTCAGCCGTCTCCGGGCATTGCAAGCCAAGCATCCATCCATCCTCGACGTGCGCGGCTTCGGTCTAATGATCGGCGTTGAACTCGATTCGGACATCCTTGCGAAGGCGATACTTGCTGGGATGATGGATCGGCAGATCTTACTCAACCGAACGCATGAGAACGTCCTGCGTTTCTTACCCCCATTTCTAATCACACGCGATCACGTCGATCAGGCCATAGCCGCCTTGGATGACTTGCTTGCGATACACACCCCCGCGACACGATCACAGAGCAGGGTACAGGCAGGAGAGCCTATCAATGGATAACCACGCGAACGAGACAAGAGAGGGTAAGACCATCGTGATGAATCCCCCCAAAGGGATTCGTCCCACGGGAACTCTCGGTATTCAGTCCGATACCGCTTTCAACGAAACGGCAAAGAGCCTGGTTGGTCGAGACCTTTGCTCGATCGCTGACCTATCCGTCTCTGAGATGGCTGCGATTATGGAATTGTCACACGCAGTCAAGGCGCAGCCTGAAGACTTCCGCCACGCCCTCGACGCAAAGCAGATGGTACTTATCTTTGAGAAAGATTCGCTGCGGACGCGCCTGACGTTCGAGACGGGTATGAACACTGCAGGGGGAAATGCTCTATTTGTTGATCAAACCAACTCCCCTCTCGGCGAGCGTGAATCTATTCCCGATGTCGCGCGCAACCTGGAGCGCTGGATGCACGTCATTGTCCTCCGCACCTACGCACATGACACCATCACGGAGATGGCAGCGAACGCCAAGGTTCCTGTCATCAATGCGCTTTCCGATCTCGAGCATCCGTGCCAGGCGATCGCGGATTTCATGACTCTCGAAGAACGGTTTGGTTCACTCGAAGGCCTAAAGTTCACTTACGTCGGAGACGGAAATAACGTCTGCCATTCGCTTATGCTCACGGCAGCACTGCTTGGCGTGCACTGCACCGTTGCCACACCCAAAGGATTCGAGCCCAAGCTCGAGATTGTTCATAAGGCCATCGAGATTGCCGAGAACACCGGCGGCTCTCTCACACTCACTCACGATCCCTTGAAGGCGGCCATCGAGGCAGACGCGATCTATACCGATGTCTGCACAAGCATGGGCCAGGAGCATGAAGCAGCGCGACGCGCTCCGATCTTCAAGCCCTTCCAGGTGAACGATGACATGATGTCACGCGCACAGGAGTCGGCCGTCTTCATGCATTGTCTGCCGGCTCATCGCGGAGCGGAAGTCACAGACGCCGTACTCGATGGACCTCAGTCCGTGGTGTTCGACCAGGCGGAGAATCGTATGCATGCGCAAAAGGCGATCACTCTTATGCTGCTGGGCGGGGCTAAGCGAATTCCCAGCAACCGCAATCGCGCCGGCCTGCAGGCCCGAGCCAAGCGATAACGTTTTAGGAAGATATCTTTATGTCCGTAATTCTCGAAAGTCTACCGATTGGCCAAAAGGTTGGCATTGCTTTCTCTGGCGGCCTCGATACCAGCGCCGCACTTCATTGGATGAAGCAGAAAGGAGCTGTGCCTTTTGCATATACAGCCAACCTCGGTCAACCCGATGAAGCCGACTACGACGAGATTCCTCGCAAGGCTCTCGAGTATGGTGCCGAAAAGGCGCGCCTCATCGACTGCCGGCAACAGTTGGTCCGTGAAGGGATAGCAGCTCTCCAGTCCGGGGCATTTCACATCACTACCGCTGGGGTCACGTACTTCAATACCACTCCCATCGGCCGCGCAGTTACCGGCACCATGCTTGTTACCGCCATGAAGGAAGATGAGGTCAACATCTGGGGCGACGGATCCACCTTCAAGGGAAACGACATCGAGCGCTTCTACCGTTACGGCCTGCTTGTGAATCCGGCTCTCAAGGTCTATAAGCCCTGGCTGGATGCTGCCTTCATAGAAGAGCTGGGGGGCCGCGCCGAAATGTCGGACTTCATGCAGAAGTCTGGCTTCTCCTACAAAATGTCCTCCGAGAAAGCTTACTCAACCGACTCCAACATCCTCGGTGCGACTCACGAAGCGAAGGATCTTGAGCTGCTGACAAGCTCAATGAAGATCGTCGTCCCCATTATGGGGTCCGCGTTCTGGCGGGACGATGTCGAGATCAATCGCGAACAGGTCACGATTCGATTTGAAGAGGGCTTCCCTGTAGCTCTCAACGGCACTGATTATGCAGATCCTGTTGCGTTGCTGCTCGAAGCCAACACGATCGGCGGTCGCCATGGACTTGGCATGAGCGACCAGATTGAAAACCGCATCATTGAAGCCAAAAGCCGTGGAATTTATGAGTCTCCTGGGCTCGCGCTGCTTTTCATCGCTTACGAGCGGCTCATCACCGGTATTCACAATGAGGACACCATCGAGCAATACCGAGAGAGCGGCCGGAAGCTCGGCCGACTCCTCTACCAGGGCCGCTGGTTTGACCCTCAGGCCATCATGCTCCGCGAAGCCGCCCAGCGCTGGGTCGCCAAGCCCATCACCGGCTCCGTTACTCTGGAACTGCGCCGCGGCAATGACTATTCCATTCTGAACACTGACTCGCCGAACCTGACTTTCTCGCCAGAACGTCTCAGCATGGAGAAAACGGACTCCGCCTTCAGCCCTCGTGATCGCATCGGCCAACTTACGATGCGCAACCTTGATATCACCGACACTCGGGCAAAGCTAATGACGTATGCCAAGAGCGGACTGCTCACACTCAACAATATCTCTGAAATGCCCCAACTGAGCAGCGGAAGCAACAAGGAGTAGCTGCGATGCATATTCCGTGTACTAAATATGATTTTCTTACCAGCCGCCACAAATGTCCTGCGGTTCCTATGAGGTACGTTTCACACAATGTCAAATGAACCCACCAAGATGTGGTCGGGCCGCTTCCGCGAACCACTCGATCGCACCTTCGAACAATGGCAGCGCAGTTTCCCTTTCGATTGGCGCCTACTTCCGCAGGAAGTTGCTGCGAGCAAAGCCCACGCGCAGACGATTGCAGCAGCTGGCATCCTCACGCCCGATGAACTGGACAAAACGCTCGCGGGCCTAACCCGCGTGGGTGAGCGGGCCATTAACTGGTCTAACCGCATCTCTGCCACCAGCGGCCAGATCGACTACGAAACCTCCGACGAGCAAATTGGTGCGGCCATCGTTGCTTCCGCTCCGCAAGCGGAGGATATTCATCATTTTGTTGAGCTTGAGTTAACCAAGGAGCTTGGGACATTGGCTCTCAAACTTCACACTGGCCGCAGCCGTAACGAACAGATCGCAACAGACATGCGGCTGTTCGTGCGCGACAGTATCGACTCCACGCTTCGCGGCCTGGAACAGTGGATCGACGCACTGATTTTCCTCGCCGAATCGGCAGGAGCATCTGTAATGCCCAGCTATACGCACCTTCAACGCGCGGAGCCGGTACTCGTCGCCCACTGGCTGCTCGCGTATGTCAGCATGGCGGAACGAGACCATTCCCGCCTGCTGGATGCTCGTAGGCGCATGAACTTCTGCCCGCTGGGTTCCGGCGCGGTAGCTGGCGCAACGCTCGCTCTTGACCGCAATATCGCTGCTCGGGCACTGGAGTTCGAAGCACCCACTCCCAACAGTATGGATGCAACGAGTGACCGCGACTTTGCAATAGAGTTCACGCAGTGCCTGTGGACTTTGGGTTTGCACATTTCGCGTTTTGCTGAAGAGCTCACCCTCTACTCCACCGCAGAATTTGGCTTTATTGAACTACCGGAGCGCTTCTCTACCGG
This sequence comes from uncultured Acidobacteriaceae bacterium, assembly GCA_963821165.1. Taxonomy (GTDB): domain Bacteria; phylum Acidobacteriota; class Terriglobia; order Terriglobales; family Acidobacteriaceae; genus Granulicella. Next base: position 2,638,243 of record CAWGCQ010000003.1, on the reverse strand, counting down.
ATCAAGCGCCATGCCACAAAAGAAGAACCCTGACCTGACCGAACTGCTTCGCGGCAAATGCGGGCGTCTGGCCGGTGCAGCAACTACGCTCACCACAATGGTCAAAGGATTACCTCTGGCTTATAACAAGGACCTTCAAGAGGGCCAGGAGCCAGTCTTTGATGCGGCAGATACCATTGCCGGAATACTCTGCGTGTTGCCGCCCTTCACAAGGGCACTTAAGTTCCGCCTTGACACGATGAAACTTGCGGCTACGTCTGGCTATCTAAATGCAATGGCTGCTGCAACCTACCTGACGCACAAAGGTGTTCCCTTCCGAAAGGCGCACGAAATCATCGGAAACGCAGTTCGCTTTGCCCTCGAAAGGGGCTTGGAGCTAGATGCGCTTTCCCAGGACGATCTTGAATCGTTCAGCCCCGACTTCGGTCCAGATTTCCGGCATGCAATTTCATTACAGGCTACGATCGATTGCCACGATGTAATCGGAGGCACTGCAACCGCGCGGGTCCAGCAGGCCCTCCTGCTTGCACGCGGACGGGTGAAGATGCGCAACCCTTCTAGTGGAACATCTGACGCGGAGGCCCTTCATGCCTGATATCCGCATACATAAAGCCCACCTCCAGGACGCTCGCAACATCTTTGATCTCGTGAATTCGTTATCCGGGGATGGCACGCTGCTTGCAACGCAGCTATGCTGAGATTTGCGAGAACATTCGCGATTTCACGGTTGCTGAAACCAGTGAAGGCGAGTTCCTGGGATGTGGCGCGCTGCACCTGTACGGTCCGCACCTGGCTGAAGTCCGGTCGATTGTGATGAAGCCCGAAGCAAAGGGCAAAGGTGCCGGAGGAATGCTCCTCAAAGCTCTTGTCGAAGAAGCCGAACAACACGCAGTTCTCTCGGTATGTCTGTTTACGCGAATTCCGGACTTCTTCGAGCATTTCGGTTTTCGCGTCGCCGAACGCGACGCCATGCCTGACAAAATCTACAAGGATTGCCAGACCTGCCCAAGGCTTTATGCCTGCGATGAAGTTGCGATGGTGCGCGGACCTCTTCCCAAGGTTGCGATGCTGGGACCCAGCAAAATTCAGCGACCGGAGTTGGTCACGCTGCAGCTCAGTCCGACAGGCACGGGAAGATAAGCGCGGTTACCATGCGTTCCAGTACCCATCGCGTTCGATGAGGGTGATCTCGCGTCCAAATAATGTACCCAGGTTTTGGGCAGTTAGGATGCCCTCTTTGCTCCCGTCCGCAACGATGCGACCGGCATTCATCATCACGATACGATCGATTTCGGGCAAGATATCCGCAATGTGGTGGGTGATCAGGAGTATGGCCGTACCTCGCTGTGCTAAGCCGCGCAGCATCTCGCGAAGGTCCTGTTGCGCAGCCAGGTCCAGAGCGTTCGAGGGCTCATCCAGCAACAACATCTGCACGCTCCCATCCGAGTCGTCTGAGGACGTACCCGCCATGGCGCGCCCAATCATGATGCGCCGCTGCTGGCCTGCGGACATTTCGCCTACCAGAGTGCCCCTGAGACTCTCAGCATTTACCTGGACCAGAATCTGTTCCGCGCGCTCACGCATGCGATCTGTGACCGACAAATTTGGCCATAATGTTGAACTAGAAAAGAAACCTGTGAGGATCGCTTCGAACCCCGTGATTGATAGTGTCTGTCTACCCGGTAGCTCTGCTGCGACAACGCCCATACGTCGCTTGAGTTCTGTGAGGTCCCATCGTTCTCTTCCCATAATCCGAACTCTTGTCTCTGGCCGAACCAATGGATAAAGCTCGCAAGTGATCGTTTTCAGGAGCGTGGATTTTCCGCAGCCGTTAGGCCCCAAAATCGCCAAATGCTCGCCACGCTCAATCTGCAAGACTGAGATCATGCAGAACTACATGATTCCCTCTAGCAACGTGCACATGCTCTAGTTCAACGATCGAGCCCATCCGCAACACTCCGTCCTTTATCCGAAATTCGCCGAGAGGGCCCGTACTGACCACAACTGGGGTCGGCTACTCCGTATCCTCAACATAGTTCCATTTCGAGATCACACGCGTCTCGCGCTCGAACCCCACCACGCTGATGCTCCCAGTTCCGAGGCCGAAGAACTGACCTCCCACTGCAGGTAATCCAATCCAGCGGGCCGCGAGAATCCTCAAAATATGAGCATGCGCGAACAGCGCAACTGCTCCGCCGGATGGCGCAGCAGCCAGGGCCGTACCGATCATCTCATCCGCGCGCTCCCCCACATGTTCTACCGTTTCGCCGCCGAGAATCGGACTGGTCCATACGCTCCATTGCGACCCGCGTAACTCTCGCATCTGCTGGGTGGTCTTCCCTTCCGCTTCGCCATAATTCCATTCCTGAAGGTCGTCGTCGACTACAGCTACGTCCCCGAAACCCGCTATCTCGCAGGTCTCACGAGCTCTTTGCCGAGGGCTGACAAACACGGCGGCAAATTTCTTGTTCGACATCACCGTATGCAGCCACTTCGCCCGTTCACGGCCGCGGTCGGTCAATGGAATGTCAGTCCAACTAGTATGTCGCCCGTCTAGACTCCATTCAGTCTCTCCATGTCGGACCAACCAAAGCTCTGTGTTCGTTTCAGACATCTCCACCCTCCCTTGCCCTATCCTACAAGGATGGACTTCCAGCTCGTCTCTGAATACAAACCCCAGGGTGACCAGCCACGTGCGATTGGGGAACTCGTCTCCGGACTTCATGCCGGCGAGAAGGACCAGGTGCTGCTGGGCGTCACCGGCTCAGGCAAGACCTTCACGATGGCGAAGATAATCGCTGAGCTCAACCGCCCAGCGCTCATTCTTGCGCACAATAAGACGCTTGCTGCGCAGCTCTATCATGAGTTCAAGCAATTCTTCCCGAACAATGCCGTAGAGTATTTCGTATCCTACTACGATTACTACCAGCCCGAGGCGTACATCCCTTCCGGCGATCTCTACATCGAGAAAGAATCCACCATCAACGACGAGCTCGACAAGCTTCGACTCTCGGCTACCCGTAGTTTGTTCGAACGCCGTGACTCGATCATCGTCAGCTCCGTCTCTTGCATCTACGGTCTCGGTTCGCCGGAAGCGTACTACGGCATGCTGCTCCTGCTGGAGAAGGGACAGAAGATCAAACGGGAAGACATCACCCGTCGTCTGGTCGAAATCCTCTATGAACGCAACGACATCGACTTTCGTCGCGGAACCTTCCGTGTGCGCGGCGATGTGATCGAGGTTTATCCCACCTATGACGAGAACGCATTTCGCATCGAACTATTCGGCGATGAGATTGACTCGCTTTCGCAAATTGATCCACTGTTCGGTACGGTCAAACAGAAGTATTCTCGCCTCCCCATTTACCCGAAGAGTCATTATGTCGTTCTTCCGGAACGCAAGAGTGCCGCGATCAATGGCATCCTGGCCGAGTTAACCGACTGGGAAGCCCAGCTGGAAAAGGAAGGACGGCTCGTCGAATCGCAACGCATTCATCAGCGCACTCGCTTCGACCTGGAAATGATCAAGTCGGTCGGGTTCTGCCACGGGATTGAGAATTACTCTCGCCACTTCTCCGGACGCCTGCCCGGCGAGCCTCCTCCCACATTGCTCGATTACTTCCCGCGTGATTTTCTCGTTTTCATCGACGAGTCCCATGTCACCGTGCCGCAACTACACGGCATGTGGCATGGCGACCGCTCACGCAAGCAAAATCTTGTAGATTATGGATTCCGCCTGCCATCGGCGATGGACAACCGGCCGCTGCGATTCGAGGAATTCGAAACTCGCGTTGGCCAGACGATCTATGTATCGGCGACGCCCGGCCCGTTTGAACTTACGAAATCGTCAGGGGTCGTCGTTGAACAGATCATTCGTCCTACGGGCCTCGTAGATCCCGAAGTGGAGATCCGTCCAATCAAGGGCCAGATCGATAATTTATTGGCGGAGATTCGTGAGCGTGCGGAGAAAAATCAACGCGTGCTCGTCACCACGCTTACGAAACGCATGGCAGAGGACCTCGCCAACTACTATACCGAGGTCGGTGTTCGCTGTCGTTATATGCATTCGGAGATTGAAACACTGGAGCGGATTCGTCTTCTTCGGGACCTGCGCAAAGGAGAGTATGACGTCCTCATCGGCATCAATCTTTTGCGCGAGGGTCTTGACCTTCCGGAAGTGTCTCTCGTCGCAATTCTCGACGCCGACAAAGAAGGATTCTTGCGTTCCCAAGGCTCCCTAATTCAAACCATTGGACGCGCCGCCCGCCACATCGAGGGTCGCGCCATCCTTTACGCAGACAAGATGACAGATTCCATGCGCCGTGCCATTGATGAGACGGATCGGCGCCGGGAAAAGCAGGTTGCGTACAACGAGGAGCACGGCATCACTCCACAAACCGTCATTCGTGGCCTCGATGACTCCCTGGCGACAGTTCTCAAGGCGGACTATGCGGACCTGACCGAGCAGGATGCCACGCTTCCGGAATTCAGCACCCAAGCAGAACTCGACAGTTACATTGCTAACTTAGAAAGCGACATGAGGGAGGCAGCCAAGAAATTCGAGTTCGAGAAAGCTGCGAACCTTCGCGACGTCGTCAAAGAGCTTCGTACGAAAGAGTTCCTGTTCAGCTAAAGAGAGACCGATTGGCAGTTTCGCCAATCGGTCTCGCGCCGTTCTAATGCTGTTAGCACGCACAAAGCCGTTCAAGTGCTTTCGGCTGGAGAACAGTTAGAACTACACCGTGCGTTGAAATGATCTTCTCTTTGCGGAAGCGGCCCAGGGTTCTGGTGACCGTCTCGCGGGTGGTGGCCGTCATCGATGCGACCTCCTCATGCGTCAGAGACATGGTAATCAGCGAGTTGGATCGGCTCCTTGCATCGTCTGCCCAATCCAGAATCAAGCGGGCAACCCGTCCTGCCGGCGACGCAGGAAGCGCAATCAGTCGTGCTTCGTCAAACGCTGCGCGATAATCTTCTGCGAGCGCATTGGCGGCTCCCAGGCTCGCATCTCCGTAATTCTGCAACATTGTCGTAAGATGCCTCAGGTGAAGCACGCGGACGCGGCACGGCTCAAGAGCCTCAGCCGTCACCTCATACTCCCCTTTTGTCAGCGCTGCGCTCATGCCCAATACGTCGCCAGCGTCAGCGATCCGCAAGATCATGGTCTTCCCGTCCCTGGAGGTCGCCGAAACCTTGACCTTGCCCGAGCACATAACGAATACGGCGTTGCTGAGATCTCCCTCGCGAAACAGAGTCGCGCCGCGAGAGTAGTTGGTTGTCAGCGAGTTCGCTTCCAGAAAGGCGCGAGATTCTGGGCCCAGCTTGCAGAATGCGTGCTTTCCGGCTTCGGGGCAGTTCAGGCACTTGGACATTTTGAATCCTCCGATGTGATGTCTGACCTGAACTAAAGCAATCGCGCCGCCAAACTTGATATCTTGTGATTTCAGACACATACAGTTGTTCAAGCTGGGATACCACCTTTGCTCCTGGGTGTTGACACGCAGCAGTTGCGCCAAATGACCCAACTAGCCATTCAGATCGATGCCCTATACGATTAGAGTGATCTACGTCACCTAATTCATGGCCGAAGCTCTTTCAATTGTCATCATCGACGACAACCCAGGTAGCTTAGAGCTCCTTTCGGCGGCATTAACTCACTCCGACGCCGCTGTCTACACCTCATCTAACCCCATAGAAGGGCTGGAGCTGGTCAGAAAACACCGTCCACGGTTGGTTGTGACCGACCTTGTGATGCCGGAAATGAGCGGGCTAGAGGTGCTGCAACATGTCGTGAGCTTTGACTCATCCATCGACGTGATCCTGATGACGGCGCACTACACTCCCGAGACCGCAGTCGCCGCGATACGCCAGGGAGCTGCAGACTATCTGCAAAAGCCAGTAAAAATCGCTCTCCTTCGCGAACGCGTAGCCTCGCTGATCGAGTCGGCAAACCTGAGAAAGAAAGTACACGCGTCCGCTTCCAATGCGGCGCAGGACTTGGAATTCGAGGGGCTGCAAGCAAAGAGTGATCCGATGTGGAACCTGTTTGCAATGATTCAGCGAGTTGCTCCGCACTATCGATCGATACTCGTACACGGGCCTACTGGCGCTGGTAAAGACCTGATAGCGAGTGCACTCCATCATCGCAGCCGTGTAACGGGAAAGTTTGTCGTACTCAACTGCTCCGCCGTCGTGGAAACGCTGTTTGAAAGCGAGCTATTCGGCCACGTCCGAGGTGCATTCACGGGTGCCGATCGCGATAAGACTGGGCTCTTTGAACTTGCGAACGGGGGCACGCTCTTTTTGGACGAAATTGGGGACATGCCGCTGCCGACGCAAGCCAAGCTGCTGCGCGCAATTCAGAACCAGGAGATCCTTCCCGTTGGCTCGCTCACCGCTCGGAAGGTGAATGTACGGATCGTCGCGGCGACCCATCGTGATCTGCATGCTGCTATTGCAGCCGGCAATTTTCGCGAGGATCTTTACTACCGCCTCTCGATGGTCGAGCTTACCGTTCCTCCGCTCAAAGAGCGTTCAGAAGATATCCCGCTACTGGCACGCCATTTCGTCCGCAAGTTCAGCGTCGAATTTTCCAAGCGGATTGATGGTCTTACACCGCGCGCCATGCTCGTCCTGCAGCGCTATGGCTGGCCCGGGAACGTACGGGAGCTTGAACATATCATCGGCCGTGCCTGCATGCTTACAGACGGCGCCATGGTGGATGTCAACAGCCTCCCAGAGAACCTGATTCATACAGAGGCAAAGCTGGAGACCAGCGGATGAGAGCTCATCGCTGCTGGAGGACCAGGAACGCCAGCTGATTACAGATACGCTGCGAGCGGTAGGGGGAAACCAATCGGAGGCGGCGCGACGGCTTGGCATTGGACGCGATGCTCTTCGTTACAAGATGAAGCGCTATGAGCTCTCCGTTTAGCGGAGTATTCCTAGCATTTGGAGATGTACAACAGCTCCGTGACGCATTCTCGCAGGCGATTTGGACTGATCGGTTTCACGAGGCACTTGGTGAAGCCTGCATCGGTCATCTGTTCGGGGGAGACCTCCGGAAGTGCCGCAGCGAGCGCGACGATGGGAATACTCGCGAAGGCGGGAATCTTGCGTAACGCGATTGCCGTTGAGTATCCATCCAGCTTTGGCATCTGCAGATCAAGAATGACCAGATGTGGCGCGAAGTCGGGAGCCTCGTCTACCGCCTGCTCGCCATCCACGGCTTCCATCACCACATAGCCCTGTCTTTCGAGGATGGTCCGCAGTAATTCCCTGCTACTGACCGCATCGTCTGCGATCAGGATCCTTCTCGCCGAGGGTCGCTCAGCACCCGCCGAACGATCTGGGAATGGGGATGTCACAGCTAAAGCTTAGAGAGGCCCTGTGACAAACCTTGTGATTTTAATCACATCTGGTTGTGCGGCAGAGTGAAGTGGAACTTGCTGCCCTTACCGAGTTCGCTTTCGACCCAGATTGTTCCCTTTTGCATCTCGACCAATTGCTTGCAGATCGCCAAGCCCAGGCCTGTTCCTTCACGCACGCCGACGGGAGTCAGTCCGACCTGGTAGAACTTCTCGAAGATTCGGGTGCACTCTTCCGGAGCGATTCCCAAGCCAGTGTCAGAGACCGTAATTCGCACGGTGTTTTCTTCCACGACGGCATCGACATGAACTTCGCCACCGGGTTGGGTGAATTTGGCTCCGTTGCTGAGTAAGTTGTAGAGGATCTGCCGCAGTCTCATAGAGTCTGCCATGACGCTCACGTCGATATCATTCCCCATGCGAATGGTCACTGATCTCGAGTCGGCATAGGGCTGGATCGCATTAATCGATTCCTCGATGATTTTGAGCAATCCGACCGGTTCGGTGCGCAGATGAAGGCCACCGGCTTCGATACGGCTCAAGTCCAGCACGTCATTGATCAAGCCCAGCAGATGTTCGGAATCGACATGAATGTGGTGAAGAAATCGCTTTTGCTTGGGATTTAGGGGGCCTTCGCCTTCTTCTTCTAGAAGTTCTGCAAAGCCAATGATGGTATGGAGCGGAGTACGGAGTTCATGGCTGATGCTGGCCATAAACTCGCTTTTGAGTTGGTTGAGGCGTTCTGCTTCCTTGTGTCTTGCTTCTAATTCCGTCATGTAGCTTTCTTGCAGGGTTCGTACGCGCTGTTCGGTGAGCTTGCGCTCGGTAACATCCCTGATTACAGCAGTTACGTGGATGCCGTTTTCCGTTTTCATCGGGCTGAGGCTGATTTCTACGGGGAATTTGCTGCCGTCTTTACGTTGCGCGAAGAGGTCGAGGCCGAGACCCATGGGCCTTGTAAGTCCTGCGTTTGCAAAGGCTTTGCGGTGACCGGGATGGGCGGCACGATGGGCGTGTGGAACCAGGATGTCGACTTTTTGGCCCATCAACTCTTCGCGCGTGTAGCCGAACATGGTTTCGGCGGTGCGGTTGGCGATAACTATTGCACCAGAAGGATTTACTTGCAGGATGGCGTCCGGGGCGTTCTCTATGAGCTCTCGGAATTTGCGCTCGGCGAGCGTTTCGGCGCGGGCGTTGGCCTCCTGCTCAGTGAGCAGGTTCAGGCGCAATCTGCTTGATTCCAGGGCTGTTGCGGATTCCGTGCGTTCGGTGATATCGCGGGCGATTTTGGCTATGCCGATGATGGTGCCGGTCGAGTCTACGATGGGAGAGAGACTGAGGGAGACCAGTATCTTCTTTCCATTCTTATGTTTACGGGATACTTCGGTGTGGTCGACGCGTTCGCCACGGCGGAGGGATTCGAGGAATTGCTCAATGCGCTCCTCCTCTCCGGGCCAGGCCAGGAGGGAGATTGGATGACCAATGGCTTCCTGTATCTCATAGCCAAATATACGGGTTGCGGCCGCATTCCAGCTGGTGATGTGGCCGGAAAGGTCCATGCTTAGGATGGCGTCGTCGCTGGATTCCACGATGGCGGCTAACCAGCGCTCCGCGAAGGCGCGGTCTTTCATTACATGGGAGTTAGGTTCTGATTCGTTGACGCCACTACTCATCTGGACACCGCGTCGGTCGGATAGATGACACTCATTCTAGCCCTCATTGTCGCAATTTGGGGGATTTTGAGTGCGGTATAGCTGGGTTTCGGGTTGCAAATCGATGTCTATAGCTCGGTTTCGGGTTGCGCAGTGCGGAATTAGTGGGATTGGGACTGGAGCTGGTCGAGGGTATGCTTGAGGGCGTCTAGCTTCTGGCCGGCTTCGGCTAGTTTGCCCGCGGCGGTCAGGCGCTGGTAGTCGGCGAAGTCTTGGCTGGCTTCGGCGATGAGGGATTGGGTGGTGACTGACGGGCTGGGACGTGGTGGGAGCGCTGGGGGTGGTGGCTGCCTGTTGAGGGGCCTCGGAGGTTGTGAGCGAGGAAGGTTCGCCGCCGAAGAGGGAGGTGAGGGCGGACTGGAAGGTGGGGCCGTAGGCGAGCTTGTCCTGGAGGGCGAGGACTACGAGGCGGAGCTCGGGCATGGGGCTTTGCTGGGCTTGGAGATAGATGGGTTCGGCGTAGAGGAGGGCCTTGCCGGTGGGGATCACGAGCAGGCTGCCGCGCAGGACGTGCGAGCCTTGCTGGTTCCAGAGGGTGAGCTGGCCGGAGAGCTGGGCGTTCTGGTCGATGCGGGCTTCGATCTGTTGGGGGCCGTCGACGAGGCGGGTCTTGGGGAAGTCGTAGACGACGGCGGTGCCGTAGTCGGAGCCGTCGCAGCGGCCGGCGATCCAGCCGATGAGATTGTTGCGGTTGGCGGGGGTGAAGGGGAGGATCTCGACGAACTCTTCGTCTGCTTCCGCTGGGGAGCTTCATGAGGACGAAGTTGGGCTTCATGGGCATGACGGCCTGGTTGCCGTCGGCGTCGGTGCCGTTTTCGGTGGCGACGGTCCAGAGGTCTTCGCGGTTGAAGAAGACCTCGGGGTTGGTCATGTGGTAGAGGCCGTAGACCTGAGATTGCAGGGTGAAGATGTCTTCGGGGTAGCGGACGTGGCGGCGGAGGTCCGCGGGCATGGTGCTGGCGTCTTTGAAGAGGCTGGGGAAGATGCTGCGGTAGGTGGCGATGATGGGGTCGGACGGGTCGAAGACGTAGAAGGTGGTGGTGCCGTTGTAGGCGTCGATGACGACTTTGACGCTGTTGCGGATGTAGTTTACGGAGTTGTCGCCGAGGCTGTAGTGGGTGGAGTAGGGGTAGGTGTCGGAGGTGGTGTAGGCGTCGATGATCCAGGAGAGGCGGCCGTTGTCGCCGACGACGAGGTAGGGGTCCTGGTCGAAGGTGAGGAAGGGGGCAAGGGCCGCGACGCGATCGCGGATGTTGCGGCGCATGAGCAGGCGGCTGTCGGGGGTTACGTCGTCGCGAGAAGGGGAGCTTGCCGAGGTCGCCGCGATCGAAGGCAGAGGAGGATGCGGCGGAAGAAGCTGCCGAGGACGATGCCGCCGGTGCCCTGGTAGGAGGTGAAGTTGTTGCCCTGGCCCTGCGGGTAGTCGAACTCCTGCTGGTGGGTTTTGACGTAGACGTCGGTGTTGGTGAGCTCGCCGAAGTAGATCTCGGGACGGGTGACGGTGATGCTGGGGCTGGTGGCTCTGGACGGGCATGTTGCTGAGCAGGAAGAGTGGGCAGGCCTTCGGAGGTGAAGCCGTTGACGGGATTCATGGTGACGCCGTAGCCGTGGGTGTAGGTGAGGCGCTCGTTGATCCAGTTGCGGCTGCTGACGGGGAGCTTGTCGATGTTGAGCTCGCGGGCGGCGAGCATGACCTCGCGGGTGGTGCCGTTGACGTTGTAGCGGTCGATGTCGATGTCGGGAAAGTCGTAGTAGGTGCGGATCTCCTGAACCTGGCGGAGGGTGTCCTGGAGGGCGCGCCAGTCCCAGAGGCGGATGTTCTGGAGGGTGGGCTGGTTGTTGGCGGCGTCGGCGGCGTCGATGGTGGTTTCGGCGGGAAACTCCTGCTGGTGGAAGCGGTCGAGACCGAAGGCCTGGCGGGTGATCTGGATGTTGTTGGTGATGTAAGGGCTCTCGCGGACGAGCTCGTTGGGCTTGACGACGAAGTTGGAGACGTACCAGCCGATGAGGCCGAGGGCGATGTAGCAGATAGCGGCGGGAAGCATGGCGGCGGCGATGAGGCGGCCTCGCGGGATGCGGAGGGCGTTGAAGGCGGCGATGATGGCGCCGGCGATGAGAGCGAGGGTGACGAGGAGGAGGCCGTGGATGGTGATGTGGGCGTCGGTGTAGTTGAGGCCGTCGAAGATGGTGTGGTGATCGAGGAGGAGCTCGAAGCGGCTGACGTAGACCATCATGGCGACGACGAGGAGGAGGAAGGCGAGGGCGATGGAGAGGCCGCGCCAGGGAGATGTGCCGATGACTCCGGTGTGGCGCTTGTCGAGCGCGCGGGTGCTGCTGGTGATGACGAAGTAGACGGCGGCGGCGGCGCAGATGGCGAGGGCGAGGGTGAGGAGCCAGTCGTTGAGAAGATCCCAGGCGGGGAGGGTGAAGAGGTAGAAGTTGAGCGGCTTGGCGAAGATGGGGTCGACGACGCGGCCGGTGGCGTGGGGGGCGTACCAGAAGAGGGCGAGGGTGGGCCAGTCCGACAGGATGGAGGCGCCGGAGATGAGCGCGACGATGACGGCGACGGCGAGGGAGAGGACGCGGAGGACGGGCTCGACGGAGAGGTTGAAGGTTTGGCCGCCGAAGACGATGGTGTGGGCGGCGGGGAGGTCGGCGCTGGTGGGCGCGGAGCGGAGCGCGGTGAAGGCGAGGAAGAGGATGAGGAAGGTGAGGATGGCGATGGCGAGGAAGACGCCGGCCTGCAGGGTGATCATTTTCCAGAAGACGTCGCCGAAGCCGAGCGAGCGGAACCAGTGGAGGTCGACCCAGGAGGAGAGGATGGTGGTGAAGCTGAAGATGAGGGCGAGAATGACGAGGCCGGAGAGGATGAGGATTCGGTTGCGCCAGGAAGCGGGCTTGCTGTTGCTTCGAGTCGATCAGGTAGGCCACAGTTTCCTCCGCGGCGGGGCGTTCGAGTCGACGCGGGAATCGCGATCGAGGAACAGGGCGATTGTACAGTTTGGACGGGCTTGGCTGTGGAATGGTGTGGCTGGGAGAAACAGCATCTTAGGGGAAGGCACTATAGTTAGTCGCAGGCGAATTGTGCCAGAAAGTTTAGAGACGAATGGAATTTCACATCTCACGATCGATCCGTGAACGGCTGGACCTGAATGATGTCCTGTTCAGCTTTACGGGGAATGTTGTTTTTGCGAATGTTGCTGCCGCGCGGAAGCTGGCGCAGGATCTGAATGAGTTGCCGGGGGCAGAGGCGGAGACGCCGGAACAGAAGCTTGCGGGGCAGGTGAATGCGGGCGCGCTGTTTGCGATGGGGATGATCGATGAACTGAGTCATGTGCTGGTGGCGAAGTATCGGAGGGAGCAGGACCCGGCCGTGATGGCGGCTGCAGTGAAGTGGCTGGGCGCGCAGGTGACGCCGGCGGAGAGTGAGCGGCTGCTGCTGCGATTTGTGCAGCAGTTCCCTACCGTGGATGTGTATCGCGGAAAGCTGACGGCGGAAGAGTGGCTGAAGGGCACGAGTGAAGACGGGCGGTCGAATCGCGAGATTGCGTTTGAAGAGATGCTGCTGCTGTGGATTGCGAATAGCAATCCGGCGTTTGTGCCGTTCAAGCGGCTGTTTGATGACCTGCTGCTGAAACAACAGACGGCGTATGCGGGCGCGACGAAGGTGTTGCCGGATTTTTTTGCGACGCGGCCGAAGATCGATAAGAGCCTGGGGACGTCTGCTGGATGCGCTGCGGGCGCCGATGCTGGCCTCGCCGGATTCGCTGACGGGGCAACTGGATTTCATCAGCGAGAAGTGGGCGCAGTTTTTGGGCGAGGATTTGAAGCGGGTGCTGCTGGCGATCGATGTGCTGCGCGAGGAAGAGCTGGCGATCTGGATGCGGTTTCATCCACCGGGGCCGGATTGGCATCGGCATGGGGAGTTTCGCGGGGGCGAGGGATTTGTCGGGGATGAGTACATCGGGTTCGATTCGGAGTTTGAGATTGGCGAGGATGGGGTGCGGCGGAGGAAGTATCCGGCAGGCTACCAGGCGCCGCTGACGGAGTATGAGGCGTTCAGCACGGACCAGGCGTGGATGCCGACCGTCGTGCTGATGGCGAAGAGTACGTATGTGTGGCTGGAGCAGCTGTCGAAGAAATATCTGCGGCATATTTATCGGCTGGATCAGATTCCGGACGAGGAGCTGCGGCTGCTGGCGGATCGAGGGATCACCGGGCTGTGGCTGATTGGGTTGTGGGAGCGGAGCCGGGCTTCGAAGACGATCAAGCGGTTGCGGGGAAATCGCGAGGCGGTGGCTTCGGCTTATTCGCTGAAGGATTACTCGATTGCGGAGGATTTGGGCGGCGAGTCGGCTTATGAGAATTTGAAGTATCGCGCGGCGATGGCGGGGCTGCGGCTGGCTAGCGATATGGTGCCGAATCATATGGGAATCGATTCGGACTGGGTGATTGAGAATCCGGATTGGTTTCTGTATCGGTGGGAGAGCCCGTTTCCTGCTTATAGCTTTGAGGGGCCGGATCTTTCGACGGATAGTCGCGTGGAGATCAAGATTGAGGACCACTACTACGACCAGACGGATGCGGCGGTGGTGTTTCGGCTGCGGCATTACCGCGATGGCGCGACGCGGTTTGTGTATCACGGCAATGATGGGACTACGTTTGCGTGGAACGATACGGCGCAGCTGGATTACTCGAAGGCATTATGTGCGCGAGCATGTGATCCAGGTGATTTTGAATGTTGCTCGGCGGTTTCCGATTATTCGGTTTGATGCGGCGATGGTGCTGGCGAAGCGGCATGTGCAGCGGCTGTGGTTTCCGCTGCCGGGGGCGGGCGGATCGATTCCGTCGCGGGCGGAGAATGCGATGTCGCAGGAGGCGTTCGATGCGCTGATGCCGCATGAGTTCTGGCGCGAGGTGGTGGATCGCGTGGCGACGGAGGTGCCGGGAACGCTGCTGCTGGCGGAGGCGTTCTGGCTGCTGGAAGGGTATTTCGTTCGGACGCTGGGGATGCATCGCGTGTACAACAGCGCGTTTATGAACATGCTGCGCGATGAGGAGAATGCGAAGTACCGGTCGTATCTGAAGAAGACGGTGGAGTTCGATCCGGATATTTTGAAGCGATACGTGAACTTCATGAGCAATCCGGATGAGCGGACGGCGATTGATCAGTTTGGATGGGGGGATAAGTATTTTGGGGTGTCGGTGCTGCTGGCTACGCTGCCGGGGCTGCCGATGTTTGGGCATGGGCAGATTGAGGGATATACCGAGCGGTATGGGATGGACTTCAAGCAGGCTCGGCTGGATGAGACAGCCGAATGAGGGGATGATTGCGCGGCATCAGCAGCTGATTGCGCCGCTGCTGAAGAATCGGCGGCTGTTTGCGGAGAGCACGGACTTTGTGATGTATGACTTCTGGACGGACTACGGGGATGTGGATGAGAACGTGTTTGCGTACTCGAATATGTGCGGGGATCAGAGGGGGCTGATTCTCTATAACAACCGGTATGGATCGACGCATGGGACGATCAAGATGTCGGTGGGATTTCTGGAGAAGCAGAGTGGGGCGCTGCGGCAGAAGAGTTTGTATGAGGGGCTGCGGGTGCCGTGGGAGGATGACGCGATCCTGGCGTATCGCGATACGGCGCAGGGGCTGGAGTATCTGCGGCGGGCGCGGGATTTTCGCGATCATGGGCTGACGGTGGATTTGCGCGGGTATCAGCATTTGGTGCTGCTGGATTGGCGGGAGCTGCGGCCTTCGGAGGCTTATCCGTGGGATCGGCTGTGCGATGCGCTGCATGGGTCGGGGGTGTACAGCGTGGATGAGGCGCTGTCGCAGCTGCGGCTGCAGCCGCTGGTGGATACGCTGCACCGGACGATCAGCGAAGAGACGATCCAGATGTTTGCGAAGGCGGCGTATGTGTCGTTGACGCGGGAGCTGGAGGTTGAGGCGAAGGCGGGCAAGAAGGGGAAGGCGGTTGCGAAGGAGCCGATTGCGAAAGCTGAGGTTGTAGCGGGGGGGTCGGCATTTGAGGAAGGCTTGGGCGAATTTGTGGCGAGCGTGCATCGGTTTACCGAGACGGCGCTTTACCTGGCGCAGCTGGGCGGAACGCAGTTGGGTGCGGCGGATGGGCCGGGGTGGATCTCGGCGGAGACGACGAGCACTGAGGTTGCGGGAGAAGCTAAGAGGGTTGAGGCCGCTAAGGTCGGAAGCGGCGACGGCGCGGGGACAAGGAAGGGTGACGACGGCGAGATCGCGGCAACGGAAGATCGTACAGCGGTGATTAGTGCGGCGGCGGTGTGGCTGCCGTGGATGGTGTTGAAGTATCCGGAGGCGTTGCAGGCGGCGGCGCGGTATGTGCTGCCGAGCAATGATGTGCGGATTCCGGCGGCGCAGACGTGGGCTCCGGTGATGGCGTGGATTGCGCTGCGCGAGCTGCCGACACCTGCGGCGGCGTTGGCGCTGTATGACGGGCTGCGGCTGCGGCATGCGCTGGCCGAGGCGTTCTCCGCGGTGGGCGTGCATGGCGAGCAGGCCTGGAGAGCGGCGGCGCAGGTGCGCGCTCTGCTGCTGATGAATCTGTTTGGGTCGTGCTCGGCTGCGGTGCGCTCGGCGGAGTTCTGGAACGATGCGGACGTGCGCTGGCTGACGGGTATTCATGGAGGGGTGGACGAGCCGGAGTACTTTACGCAGGAGGGCTTCGAGTGCGTTTGTGTGCTGGCTGAAGTTGCCGGCGCTGATTGCGATTGCGGAGGGGGCGAAGGTTCAGACGAAAGAGGCTCAGGATATTACGGCGATTGCGGCCAACCTGGTGTATGCGGCGAAGGTTGCCGGCTACGAGGTGCATCGGTTCCTGGATGTGCTGCGGACGGGAGATCTGAAGAAGCGGCGCGAACCGGAGATTGCCGATTTGAGCGTCGCGGGGGAGTGAGCAGCTGACGCTTCTAGCTTTTGGCTTCTAGCTCCTAGCTCTTAGCTTCTGGACGCCGATGGGGATAATGGGCGGGCGGTTGCTTTTGCACGCGCCAACACCCCACATCTCAAAATCGAGATGTGGGGTGCCCGGTATGGGCGTGGTTCGACCGGGGTTGGTTCGTGAAAGAATGAAAGGCAGATATGATGCCTGACGAAAAGATCGCTACGCCCTTGCACGACGTTGAAAGCCTCGCCGTTGAAACGCCTGCCGAAGAGTCAACCGAATCATTTTCCGAGATGCTGGCGGAGTTTGAGCATAGTCACACGCACAAGGCTGAAGGCGATGCGAAGCAGCTTGAGGGTACGGTGGTGTCGTTGGACGCGGAGTTTGTGTACCTGGATATCGGGTACAAGACTGAGGGGATTTTGCCGCGTGCGGCGTTCGCGAACGATGCCGAGGGTGTGGGGCCGGGAGATACGTTTGCGGTTTCTGTGAAGGGCCGCAATGTGGAGCGGTACTACGAGCTGTCGTTGCTGCGGGTGGCGCAGCCTACGGATTGGGCGTCGCTGGAAGAGGCGTTTGCGCAGAAGACTGCTGTAGTGGGGACCGTGACGGGCGTTGTGAAGGGCGGGCTTACGGTGGATGTGGGCGTGCGGGCGTTTCTGCCGGCATCGCGCAGCGGGGCGCGTGAGGCGGGTGAGATGGAGAAGCTGGTGGGGCAGCAGATTACCTGCCGGATTACGAAGCTGGATACGGTGGAAGAGGATGTGGTGGTGGATCGGCGTGCGGTGCTGGAGGAAGAGGCGTTTGCGCTGCAGCAGACACGCCTGTCCGGGATGCGCGAGGGCGAGGTGGTGACGGGGACGGTGCGAAGCTTTGCTGCGTATGGAGCGTTCGTCGATTTGGGTGGCAGTCGATGGGCTGCTGCACATCAGCGATATGGCGTGGAGCCGGGTGAAGGCTGCGGAAGATGTGCTGAGCGTGGGGCAGACAGATTGAGGTGAAGATTCTGAGCGTGGATGCGGAGACGAAGCGGATTTCGCTGGGGCTGAAGCAGTTGCAGGCGGAGCCTTGGGATTCGGCCGCGGGGACGTATACAGTGGGCCAGCGGATTACGGGTACGGTGACGCGGCTGATGGACTTTGGGGCGTTTGTGGAGCTGGAGCCGGGGATTGAGGGGCTGATTCACGTGTCGGAGATGTCGTGGGTGAAGAAGGTGCGGAAGCCGAGCGACATGCTGAAGGAAGGCGACAGCGTGGAGGCGGTGATGCTGGCGGTGGATGCGGCGGAGCAAGCGGATTTCGCTGGGGCTGAAGCAGGCGCTGGGCGATCCGTGGAGCGACGTGGCGAAGAAGGTTTGCGGTGGGGGCGCAGGTGGAGGGGCCGGTGACTCGGCTGACGAAGTTTGGGGCGTTTGTGGAGCTGGCCGAGGGGGTGGAGGGGCTGGTGCACGTGAGCGAGATTGTCGCGGACCGGCGGATTAATCATCCGCAGGATGTGCTGCATGTGGGCGAGCGGGTGAAGGCGCAGGTGGTGGCTGTGGATCCGGAGAAACGGCAGATCAAGCTGAGCATGAAGCAGCTGGTGCCGACGGGGCTGGGTGAGTACCTGGAGGAGCACAAGGTGGGCGACACGGTTTCGGGGCGGGTGGTGGAGCAGAGTGCGGGGTCGGTGATGGTGGAGCTGGGCGAAGGGATTCGTGCGACTTGCCCGGTTGAGGCTAACGGCGGCGGTGGAGGAGAGTTCGGGGAGTGGTGGGGTGGACCTGTCGCAGCTGGGCTCGATGCTGAGCGCGCGGTGGAAGGGTGGGGCGGATACGGCGAAGAAGAAGACTGAGCCGCTGGCGGTCGGACAGGTGCGGAGCTTCCAGATTGTGAAGCTCGATACTGAGGCGCAGACGATTGAGCTGAAACTGGTTTAGAGGGCGTCGGGGTCGGGTTGGCCTGCGGTTACGGGAGTAACTTGGTGCGAATGTGACGGTGGTCCACAGGGGGGTGAGGTGGGTCACTAGATTCACGCAGCATTGAAGCTGCATTCACATTCGCGCTGTATCTGTGAAGGTGTTTCAAAACACCATCTGGATAGAGGCGCGCCGAATGATTCGTCAGGTTTCTGCACTTTCGTTAATTGCACTTTTGGTGCTCACTGGTTGCACCGGGTATTCGCCTGCACCAGCGACTGTGGTTTATCCGCCGACGGTTACACCTGTGACCAGCGCCCAGGTGATCAAGCATGTTGTGGTGATCTTCAACGAGAACATCTCGTTTGACCATTACTTCGGGACCTACCCGAACGCGGCGAATCTTTCGACGAATTCGTCGAAGTTCACGGCAGCGACGGGTACGCCAACGAACATCTCGAACTACGTGACGAGCCCGGGCCTGCTGACGGCGAACCCTAACCTGAACATCGTGAATGGCGCGGGTGCGACGAATCCCTTCCGGCTGGATCCCGAGCCAGGCGGGCACCAACGACCAGGACCATAATTACGGGCCGGAGCAGACGGCGTTCGATGGTGGAAAGATGGACCTGTTTCCGCTGTCGGTTGGCATGTCGGATGACCCATTGACGCTGGCGACCGAAACGGGCGCGCCTACGATCGCGACCACGACCGGGCTGACGATGGGCTACTACGACGGCAACACCGTGACGGCGATGTGGAACTACGCGCAGCACTATGCGCTGAACGATCACTCGTTCGGAAGCACGTTTGGGGCTTCGACGCAGGGCGCGCTAAACCTGGCGTCAGGCCAGACGAATGGCGTGGCGACGTACACGACGGGCGCGGCGTCGGGCGTGGTTGCCGATGGGCAGGGCGGATACACGCTGATTGGCGATGAAGATCCGGCCAACGATGTGTGCTCGTCTGCCAGCGCGAATGTAAGCATGAGCGGAAAGAACATCGGCGATCTGCTGAACGCGGCGGGAGTGAGCTGGGGATTCTTCTCAGGTGGCTTCAACCTAGGCATCACGAACAGCAATGGCACGACGGGCTGCGCGCGCTCGACGGCTTCGGTCTCATCCCGGGCATCCGTTGAAGGCAGACTACATTCCTCACCACCAGCCGTTCCAGTACTACGCGAGCACGGCGAATCCGACGCACATTCGTCCGGCGTCGGTGGCGGTGATTGGCACGGCGGCGGACACCGGCGCCAGCACGGCGAATCATCAGTATGACGTCGCAGGATTTCACGGCGGCGCTGGCGGCGGGCAATCTGCCGGCGGTGAGCTTCATCAAGGCTCCGGGCTTCCAGGATGCGCATGCTGGCTACTCCGATCCGCTGGACGAGCAGACGTTCCTGGTGAACACGATCAATGCGATCGAGCAGTCTTCGTTCTGGTCGAGCACGGCGATCATCATTGCGTATGACGATTCCGACGGATGGTATGACCACCTGACGGACCTCGTGAATGGTTCGGCAACGACGGCGGATTCGCTGAATGGCACGGGCGTTTGCATTAGCGCGGGTGCTGCGGCGTCGGCGCTGCCGGGGCCGAACTCTAATGGCAAGCCGGTGCAGGGACGTTGCGGACATGGGCCGCGTCTGCCGCTGCTGGTGATCTCGCCATGGGCGAACAAGAACTATATCGACAACACGGTGACGGACCAGGCTTCGGTCATTCGGTTCATCGAGGACACGTTCCTGAGCAGCCAGCGGATTGGGACGGGATCGTTTGATTCGAGTGCCGGAACGCTGGATAACATGTTCAACTTCACCAACAACGTGGTGCCGAATCCGAATGTTGTGCTGCTGAATCCGACGACTGGTGCGGTGACCAGCGGTAACTAGGCAGCGTTCACGGATTATTCACACAGATTGCTTAACTTGAAAGCACGCACTCTCTTCCACGAGTGCGTGCTTTTTCTTTTCTGGTGGATTCAGGGAGATTTGATCGCTTTGTCTCGCAGCCGACGTCGTTTTCTTCAGCAGGTCTCGGCCGCAGGTGTGGCGTGGGGTGCGCGGCGCGGGTTTGCGGCGCAGATGATGCAGGGGATGGCCATGCCGGCGGTCCCGGCCACGCACACGGACGCACCACCGCGGATGATGCTGCATTCGCTGGAGCTGACGCCGTTTGTGGATGCGCTGCCGATGCCGGAGCGGGTGACGCCTGTGGGGCCACATGCGCTGCGCGTGGTGATGCGCGAGATCCATGCGAAGGTGCATCGGGATGTTCCGCCGACGCGGATGTGGAGCTATGGGAGTACGCCGATGGGGCCGCTGATTGAGGGCCGGAGCGGGCGAGCCGCTGCGGGTGGAGTGGGTGAATTCCCTGCCGCAAAAACATTTCCTTCCGGTGGATTACTCGCTGCATGGGTGTGGGCGCGATCTGCCGGAGGTTCGAGCGGTGACGCATCTGCACGGTGCGCGGGTGCCGACGAAGGATGATGGCTATCCGGAGGACTGGTATGCGCCGGGACAGAGCCGCACGTGTCACTATCCGCTGGAGCAGGAGTCGGCGACGCTTTGGTATCACGATCATGCGATGGGGCTCAACCGGTTGAATATCTATGCGGGGCTGGTGGGGATGATGCTGCTGCGCGATGAGCGCGAGGATTCGCTGGGTCTGCCGAGCGGGCGGTATGAGATTCCGTTGGTGCTGTATGACCGGAATTTCAGTGTGGATGGGCAGCTTTACTATCCGACTTCGGGAATCCCTGGGCATCCGTGGGTGCCGGAGTTCGATGGCGATGCGATTTTGATCAATGGGAAGATTCGGCCGTATGTGGAGGTCGAGCCGCGGCTGTATCGGTTCCGGGTTCTGAATGGGGCGAACAGCCGGTTCTTTGCGCTGTCGATGGAGAAGGGGCAGGCGTTTTATCAGATTGGGTCGGACCAGGGATTGCTGTCGGCTCCGCTGAAGCTGGGCTATCTGAATCTGGCGCCGGCGGAACGTGCGGATCTGCTGATTGATTTTTCGGAGTGCTGCGGGGCAGCAGGTTCACTTGAAGAATGGTGGGCTGGAGATTCTGCAGTTTCGAGTTGGTCCTGCGCGGACGGTGGAGACGCTGGATGGGAGGAGGCAGTTCGCTGCTGCCGGCGAAGTTTCCGGCTGCGTTCCGGCCGGTGGTGCGGACCGATGAGGCGACGGCGACGGTTACGCGGACGGATTACGCTGGATGAGGCGCTGAACGGGCGCGGCGACTCGATGCTGATGGTGCTGAACCGCAAGCGCTGGATGGAGCCGGTGACGGAGCGGCCGCGGCTGAATTCGACGGAGATATGGGAGTTCGTGAATCTTACCGAAGATACGCACCCGATTCATCTTCACCTGGTGCGCTTCCAGGTGCTGGATCGCAGGACGTTCGATGTGTTTGCGTATCGGAATGAGAAGGGGCTGCGGTACCTGGCGGCGGCGCTGCCGCCGGAGCCGAACGAGATGGGGTGGAAGGACACGGTGCAGTGCCCGCCGGGAATGATTACGCGGATCATTACGAAGTTTGAAGGGTATACCGGGAAGTATCTGTATCATTGCCACATTCTTGAGCATGAGTCGAATGACATGATGCGGCCGTTTGAGGTGGTGGACGAAGCCTGACGCCGGCGGGGTCATCGGCGAAGATTTGCGGGTGGGCGTGACCTTCGGAGCTGTGTGCGCTTAGAATTCAGCCAAGACGTAATTCAGGTAGCCTTCGAGGGGGATCCTCATGTCGGTGAAGATGAAGACAAGACCCAGAGGTCGGTCCACGCGCGGGGAAGGTTACGCGCCGCTCGTTTCTTTCGCAGGTGGGCGCTGCGGGGGTTGCCGTGACGACCGCGCCGCTGGTAGCTCGCGCCGCGCAGACGGTGGAGCCCGTATGCGAGGCCGCGGCGGCGTGCGAGAGAAGGTGGAGAATGCGATTGCCATCACGCTGAACGTGAATGGGAAGGCGTATGCGATCGAGGTGGACGCTCGCACGACGCTGCTGGATGGATTGCGGGAGACGATCTCGCTGACGGGCACGAAGAAGGGTTGCGATCACGGACAGTGCGGGGCGTGCACGGTGCATGTGAATGGACGCCGGATCAACTCGTGCCTGACGCTGGCGGTGATGCATGAGGGCGATGCGATTACGACGATTGAAGGCCTGGGCGGACCGGAGAATCTTCATCCGATGCAGGCTGCGTTCGTGGAGCATGACGGGTACCAGTGCGGGTATTGCACCTCGGGGCAGATCATGTCCGCGGTGGCGCTGCTGAAGGAACCGTGCGGGCCGAAGGATGCGGACGTGAAGGAGTTGATGAGCGGAAATATCTGTCGCTGCGGGGCGTATCCCAACATTGTGTGCGGCGATTCAGCAGGTTCGGCAGCGCGCTTAGCTGCGCAGATTGAGAGGAACTTTATGGAAGCTTTCAGCTATGTTCGTGCGACAGATGCGACGCAGGCGGGGAATGCTGCGACGCAGGCGGGCGTTCGGTTTATTGCGGGCGGGACGACGCTGCTCGATTTGATGAAGCTGGATGTGGAGCGACCGACGCGGCTGGTGGACATCAATCGGATTGGGCTGGATACGATTGAGCGGCTGCCGAATGGGGGTTTGAGGGTGGGCGCGCTGGTGCGGAATTCTGATCTTGCGCATCATGCGGTGGTGCAGGAAGAGTACTCGGTGCTGTCGCAGGCGCTGCTGGCGGGGGCTTCGGCGCAACTGCGGAATATGGCGACGACGGGTGGGAATTTGTTGCAGCGGACGCGCTGTATGTATTTTCGGAATACGGCGATGGCGTGCAATAAGCGCGTGCCGGGGTCGGGGTGCTCGGCGATTGAAGGGGACAATCGTTCGCTGGCGATTCTGGGGACGAGCAAGGATTGCATTGCTACGAATCCTTCGGACATGAATGTGGCGCTGACGGCGCTGGAGGCGGTGGTTACGATCCAGGGGAAGGCAGGGGCCGCGCGATGTGACGATCGGAGATTTCTTTTTGCTGCCGGGATCGACGCCGCATCTGGAGACGGTGGTGGCGCCGGGTGAGTTGATTACGCATGTGACGCTGCCGGCGGCGCGGAGCGGGTCGAAGCAGGTGTACCTGAAGCTGCGGGATCGGGCGTCGTATGAGTTTGCGCTTTCGTCGGCTGCGATTGTTGCGGAGATGTCGGGAGGAAAGATCTCGTACATACGCGTGGCGCTGGGAGGGGTGGGCACGAAGCCGTGGAGGTCGCATGAGGCCGAGGCGGCACTGCTGCATCAGCCGGCGGAGATGGCGGTGTTTCATCGGGCGGCGGCGGAGGCGGTGCGGGATGCTCGGCCGCAGTCGGAGAACGGATTCAAGGTTGAACTGACGAAGCGGTGCATTGCGCATGCACTGACGCTCGCGACTCAGGAACTAGCGATAAGGAGATTTTGATGGCAACGCAATCGACTGTTCCACCGCGCACCAATGGATCGCTGCCGCGCGTCGATGGACCGCTGAAGGTCAGCGGGCGCGGCGAAGTATTCGTCTGACTACAACCTGCCGGGGATGCTGTATGCGGTGCCGGTGTGCGCGACGATTGCGAGCGGCAAGATTACGAAGCTGGATGTGAGCCGGCGCAAGGGATGCCGGGTGTGAAGGCGGTGTATCACAACGGCAATTTCGGGAAGGTTTTTCGGACGGCGCCGCCGTCGGGGTTTTCCGGGATTCTGGATGAGAAGCGGCCGCCGTTTGAGGACAACGTTGTTCGCTACTACGGGCAGTATGTGGCGGCGGTGGTGGCGCTGACGTTTGAGCAGGCGATGGCGGCTGCGAATGCGGTGGTGGTGACGTATGAGGCTGCGCCGATCAATGTGTCGACGAAGTTTGACGGAGAGCGAGGCGGTTGAGAAGCCGACGGAGGATTCGAAGCGCGGCGATCCGGATGCGGCGTTCAAGACGGCGCCGGTGAAGATCGATCAGACGTATGCGACGCCTACGGAGACGCACAATCCGATTGAGCTGCATGCTTCGGTGGCGGACTTTGATGGGCAGAACTTTACGCTGTATGAGACGACGCAGGCGGTGTGCAACTCGCAGGATGTGATGGCGCAGATGCTGGGCGTGCCGATGGAGAATGTGCGGGTGATCTCGCGCTTTCTGGGGTCGGGGTTTGGCGGGCAAGCTGTGGCCGTGGCCGCATGCGACTGATTGCGGCGCAGGCTTCGCGGAATTTGGGACGGCCGGTGAAGCTGGTGGTGACGCCGCGACATGATGTTCCAGAATGTGGGGCATCGGCCGCGGACGCAGCAGCGGGTGCGGCTGGGAGCGACGCCGGATGGCAAGCTGGTGGCGCTGATGCACGACTCGCTGAATCATACGTCGATGCTGGACGACTACTCGGAGGGGTGCAGCGAGGCGACGGGGTATAGCTACAGCGTGCCGAATCTTCGCGCGACGTCGGCGATTGTGCGGACGGAATGTGGGGACGCCTACGTCGATGCGCGGGCCGGGTGCGGTGCCGGGACTGTTTGCGCTCGGAGTCGGCGATGGATGAGCTGGCGATTGCGCTGAAGATGGATCCGATCCAGCTGCGGCTGCTGAATGAGCCGGCGATGGATGAGGATAAGAAGCTTCCCTTCTCGTCGCGACATTTTGTGGAGTGCCTGCACGTGGGCGCGGAGAAGTTTGGGTGGTCGCGATACACGCCGGCGGTGGGCTCGATGAAGGGGACGGGCGAACAGAGTGGTTTGACGCTGGGGTGGGGCGTTGCGGGGTGCTCGTGGATTGCGGAGAGCTGCGAGACGCAGGCGACGGTGGAGCTGCTGTCGAATGGGACGGCGCGGGTGTCGTGTGCTACGCAGGATATTGGGACGGGAACGTACACGGTGCTGTCGAATGTGGTGGCTGAGCGGACGGGGCTGCCGAATGATCGGATCGAGGTGGTGCTGGGCGATACGAATCTGCCGCCGGGACCGATCTCGGGAGGATCGTGGGCGACGGCGAGCGTGATTCCTGCGGTGATTGACGCGGCGAACAATGCGATTGGGAAGTTGTTTGCGATTGCTACGGCCGGGCCGGATGCGTGCGTTTGTCGATAAGGAGCCGGAGCGACCTGGTGTTCAGCGAAGGGCGCGTGCGGCTGAAGGATGCCGATGCGAAGACGGCGATTCCGTTCGAGCGACATTCTGACGAAGGCGAATGTGCGGAGTGCTACGGGACAGGGGAAGTCGGCTGGGAGCTTTGGTGCGCCGGATCGGAAGTTTTCGCAGCACTCATTTGGCGCGCAGTTTGCAGAGGTGACGTGGGAGCCGGAGACGGCGCGGCTGCGCGTTTCGCGCGTGGTGACGGTGATCGATGCGGGACGGATTCTGAATCCGAAGCCGGCGCGGAATCAGATTGAGGGTGCCGTGGTGATGGGGATTGGGATGGCGCTGTTTGAGGCGACGCGCTATGATTCGCGGTCCGGGGTGCCGATCAACAATAATCTTGCGGACTATATTTTGACGACGAATGCCGATGCGCCGAACATTGACGTGACGTTCCTCGATCATCCGGACCTGGTGATCAATCCGCTGGGCGCGCGCGGCGTTGGGGAGATTGGGCTTGCAGGGATTGCGCCGGCGATTGCGAACGCGGTGCATCATGCGACGGGGATTCGGGTTCGCGAGCTGCCGATACGGATTGAAGATCTGCTGGGAGCTCCGGTGCGGAGGCTTGCGTAAGGCTTAGTGGGTGAAGAGCGACAACGGGATGGAGTCGCCCATGGCTTTGTAGCCGGCCGGGCGACGGGTGCAGGTGGTCGCCGCAATCGTATGCGGGCAGGAGATGGTCGGGGTGGGCGGGATCGCGCACGACCGCGTCGAAGTCGATGACCGCATCGAAGTGGCCGGGTGTGCGAATCCAGGAGTTGATCGTTTGGCGATCGGCTTCGCTCAAAGGGCCGGGGTGGTAATAGTCGGACCCGACGTAGGGGGTGATCGTGGCTCCGTAGACGCGTAGCTGGTGCGCGTGGGCGCGCGCGATGATCTGCTGATAGGCGCCGAGGATCCGCTGGACGACAGCGGCGTGTTTGTCGGGCGACACTTCCCCATCGCGCGTGAGGCCGCCGAGATCGTTGACTCCTTCGAGAAGAATGACCCAACGCACGCCGGCGGGTGCGAGGACGTCACGATCGAAGCGCGCGAGTGCGTTGGGGCCGAGGCCGTCGGTGAGAAGATGATTGCCGCCGATGCCCTGGTTGGAGACGCCGATGGTTTGCGTGCCGAGGGTGTGCTGCAGGTGGGCTGCGAGCGCGTCGGGCCAGCGGTTGTTGCCGTTGGTGGTTGCGGCATGACCGTCGGTGATGGAGTCGCCGAGTGCGACGATCGTGGCGGCGCCCGGGGTGGATTGGACGTCGACTTCGGAGAGTTGGAACCAGTGGTCCATCTTGTTGGGGTTGGTGAAAGCGGGTGCGGAGACGGCATTGCCATGGACGTACCAGGAGGTGGCGCGCGAGCCGGGATGACTGGTCTCGCGTGCGGGTGGGGCTTCGAGATAGAACGAGATGGCGACGTCTGAGAGCGCGGGCACGGGGAGGGTGATGGGATCGGAGACGATAGTCTGCGCCGGCGGGAATGGTGACGTCGGCGGCGCCGGCGAAGGTGAGGGCGCGATCGGTTTGCGGGTCGATGGCTGCGGCGTCAGGCGCGAGAGGTCTTGCGATGTGGGCTGAAGTGATGTGGAGTGGCTCCGTACCGAAGGCGTTGGAGAGGTGCACGCGTAACGCTGAGCCGCCGGCTGAGAGGTGCACGATCTGGCGCAGGGTGACGTCCGTAAGATCGGCGGGAGCCATGGCGTTCTGCGGCTCCGGGATTTGCTGCGAGGCTCCCCAACTGGCGATCCAGACTGGTTGGGCGGGGGCGGCTTGAGCGTGCAGGCAAGGCGCGAGCGCAACGAGAACAAGCGCGAGAGAGATCGACGGGTGAGTGCGGTAGTTGGAATTCATCGGGATGCTTTAGTATTGCTCAACAACTATATCGCCTTACGCGCGGCCCGACTAGGTAGAATTGCCAGGACATTGTTTACGCGACCGTCCGATTGCAGGAGAGACTATTGATATCCAGAGCTAGCGTCTTGGTTGTCTCATGCCTGGTTAGTGGGCTGATGGCCCATGGCGCTGCGTTGCCGGCGGTGCGGCAGATGGGCGATGCGACGCAGTTGATCGTGGATGGCAAGCCGTATCTGATTCTTGGGGGCGAGCTGGGAAACTCTTCCGCTGGTACGGCGGCACAGGCCGATGAGATTCTGCCCAGGCTTGCGCAGATGCATTTGAACACGGTGCTCATGCCGGTGGCGTGGGAGCAGATTGAGCCTGTCGAAGGGACGTTCGACTTCCAGATTCTTGATCACTGGATTGACGTGGCGCGGCAACAACATCTTCATCTGGTGTTGCTGTGGTTTGGGAGTTGGAAGAACAGCGTGTCGAGCTACGCGCCCGAGTGGGTTAAGGCAGATCCTGCACGATTTCCGCGCGCGATGGCGGCAGATGGAACTCCTCTTGAGATTCTTTCCACTCTGGGCGAGCAAACGCGGAAGGCGGACGGGCGCGCCTTCTCTGCCCTGATGAAGCATGTGCGCGATGTGGACGAGGGGCAGCAGACGGTGTTGATGGTGCAGGTGGAGAACGAGGTCGGTTACCTGGGATATGGACGTGACCGCTCAAAGGCGGCCAACGAGATGTTCCGGCAACCAGTGCCGGCGGCGCTGATTCATGCGCTCGAGGCGAAGCGAGAGGAGCTTTCTCCTGAACTTCGCGCGCACTTTGCTCCGGCGGGCGAGACGTGGCAGGAGGTTTTCGGGGACGCCGCCGATGAGGTCTTTATGGCGTGGAATTATGCGCGGTATATACAGTCGGTTGCTGCAGAGGGCAAGCAGGCTTATGCGCTACCCCTGTATGTGAACTGCCAGTTGCCGGCGCCGGATGAGCGGGCGGGTGAGTATCCGAGTGGCGGTCCTCACCCTGCTTACCTGGAAGTGTATCGAGTGACTGCGCCGGCGTTGGACTTTTACTCACCGGATATTTACTGGCCGGACTTTGAGTACTGGATCAATCGATACCGGCTGCCGGGGAACGCGGTGTTTGTTCCGGAGGCTCGCATGGATGCTGCTCCCTACAATGCGTTTTATGCGTATGGCGAGGCGAAGGCGTTTGGATTTTCTCCGTTCGGGGTGGACTCGGTGGAGAGCAAGGGCGAGCCGGATACGGGGGTGAGCGGCGCATATGGTGTGCTCAGTAGCGTCGGGGACATGGTTCTTTCGGCGCAGGCTACGGGCACGGTTCGCGCCGCAGTGCTGAGTGCGAATAGCGCTCGGCCTGCGAAGACTGTTGCGCTGGGCGGCTATTTGTTTGCAGCGACGCTGGCTCGTTCCTGGCCCGACAAGAAGCTCCTAAGCAGCGATGGCGCGATGATGGTGATCGAGGCCGCACCCAACGAGTTTTATATTGCCGGGAGCGGGATGTATGTTTCGTTCTTGCGGGACCCTGATGTTGATGACAAGGTTGGAGGCATCGTGAGCATTGAGGAGATTCGGCGCGACCATGGCGAATGGGTGACGGTGCGGCGGCTGAACGGGGACCAGTCAAATCAGGGGCGCGAGCTGCTGATGGATGGACACGGTTTTCATGTGTATCGCGTGAAGCTGTATGCGATCGGTCGTGCGGAAACTCAAGAATGAGACGCTGGCCGCAGAGGTCCGGAAGCGCGCATCGCTTCCTTCTTGTTCGTGCTGATTGGTGCCGGGAGGGGGGGTCGAACCCCCACGAGGTTGCCCTCGGCGGATTTTGAGTCCGCTGCGTCTGCCAGTTCCGCCATCCCGGCCCTGCCCTGCTCGATTGTGCAGGATGAGGCGTGAGGAGCTACTTATTCTCGAGTGCACATCGCAACGCGCGATCGGGAGTGAGTAGCTCTACTCAGGTTTAGTATCGCATAGCCTTGCGACGGCTTCCAATTCGAGCAACCTGGCTATGTGAACTTCGGCGGCTGCTTCGCCGGGCCTCTAATTTAAATCAGCGATCGCCACGGGCGTCCATGTCGTCGTATCGCTGGTTTTCGCCACCCATGCCCCAGCAGAACCCGTAGCTCTTGGTTCCGACGCCGGCGTGGATGCTCCAGCCTGGCGACACCACAACCTCTCGATCGCGCACCACCAGGTGGCGTGTCTCGGTCGCCGGACCCATCAGATGCAGCACACGCTGCGACGGATCCACGTCGAAATAGAAGTACACCTCACTGCGGCGCATGTGGGTGTGGGGCGGCATCGTGTTCCAGTTTGATCCTGGCGC
The DNA here is from genome assembly GCA_963821165.1 of uncultured Acidobacteriaceae bacterium. Classification (GTDB taxonomy): domain Bacteria; phylum Acidobacteriota; class Terriglobia; order Terriglobales; family Acidobacteriaceae; genus Granulicella. The sequence continues at coordinate 2,609,056 of CAWGCQ010000003.1, read as the reverse complement.
GAGAAGCGTAAAGCCCATGACCAGTTGGCAGCTACGAATTCCGTCGAGGAAGATCGCCTTATAGATCGACCGCTTGTTACAGGTCTCCTCGGAACCAAGATGGACGGGTTTCAATTCGTCGAACTTTGCCAGAGTGGTTGGGTACGTTGTGTGAGCAGGATAGCTCAGCAGGTAAAACGCCGCGGGGTTGGTTGCGTCGTTGCTTGCGAAGGTCACGGATTGGTTGCCGCGACCGACGTAAAGGCAATCAAGCTTGTCCATTGCGAAGGACGGCGCCAGTCTACTGACACGACGCCCGGGCCTCCTACGTTGAGTACACCTAACTCGCGACGCTCCAGGAAATAATCGGCGCGGAGTTCCGGTTGCGTCTCCAGCGTCAAGATGGAGTTGGTCGGAACTGCGCCGCCAATGACGGCTCGATCGAGGTCGACGTAGCGCGTCTCAATCTCTCCCGCGCGAAAAAGGCCCTCGAGCAAAAACGTCTCGCGCAACTCCGCGGTCGTCATGGATGGGTAGCGAACGACGTCCGCCATCTGCACGATCTTCATGCTTAGATCCTCGCGACTTAGCTATGGTTGGACTTCTGGCTCACGCACCTTGATGACGAAGATGGTGATCGTCTGGCCGGGCGCTTCGATGGCCTGGTGAGGCGTGCCCGCCGGGATGTGGATGACGTCGCCCTTATGCAACACGTGAGGGGTTGCGCCTTCGAGGCCCGTACCACGCACCTCGCCATCGGGCTGGTCTTTCGGATTCAGCATTGTGCCGCCCGTTAGCTCGGTTCCCTCGCCCGCGATCACGAAGAGGAAATCGGCGTAGTGCTCATGCAGTTCGCCGCCGCCGCTTTTGGTACGTGCTGTCAGCATCGTGTAGTGGCCCCTGTAGTGCGCGAGCGTGATTCCGGCGCTGCCGTTTCCAGCGCGCGCCTTGGCGAGAAGCTGTTCGCCTTGCATGGCCAGTGCGTCCAGGTTCAATACCTCTGGCTGGGTTTGAATGACGGGAGCAGGCGGTGGTGACGGCACCGCATCTTTGCTGCGGATACGGCAAGAACCACCGTTGCACTCATCAGCACTGCGCCAGCACTCACGCTTTTTGCAAACCCCAACAGCTGCATAGGTATTACCTCCGGTGATATCCATTGAAGAGCATACGAGACAGCGGGGACATTCGTCATGCGCAGAGAGCTACTGAACGCGATTGGTTGGCTTCAACCGAACCAACTCCAAGGCGCAGGCGGTGGCATTGCGGGCGGAAAGACGCAGATTGTCGGCCGCCATCCACAACCAGAACGCGCTTCCGCTCTTGCTCTCAGCGGCCGTGACTCGTACAAGAACCTCACCCTTCCCTGCAGCGAGTTCATTGCTCGGAGACTCATCCTCGAGAAACTGGGGCTGGGCTTCCAGGAGCATCTTGTGCACGGCTTGCTCGTCCACTGCTGCGAGGTCTCCACAAACACCGAGGCGGTGTAGCCGTGAAATACCGGAGCCTGGAGCAATTGCAACGCCACGGAATCGGCTGCGCCACCGTCCGCTCAGGATCCCGATCTGTCGACGGATGGTGTCGCGAGCAGTCTCAAGCTTCGTCTTTGCCGCTGACCCGAGAGATGCCAGCAGATTGAAGGCTACCTGCGCATCGTAGATATCCTTTGGCAATGGCTTGAAGGACAGCAGGCTCACCGTCTGCTGATGCAACCTCTTCTACTCCGGCGTTGCCCAGCTCGGATGCTGGCTGCAAGACGGTAGCGGCCATGCGCTCGAGGCCTGCTGCGCGCAAGGCTCGACTAGCGAGCGCGAGCATGATCGCAGCTGGATGCGCCGACACCTCCGCGACGGTTGAGAGGTCGGGCGTCGCGCCTCCAGGGACGAGCGGTGAACGCACTTGAACGTGAGGCTGGCCCTCGAGCGCACCTGTGAGGTCGACGATGGCTGGCTCCGGCCGCATGTGCGGCCTTCCAATACTGCGAGCGCCGTCGAGCCTTCGCCTGCGAAGAAAACCACATCGATGCCCACGAATGAGTCGGCCGCGATAGGTTGAATCACCAGGGCCTCGTCGCCTGCTGCCGTCATCGTTCCACCGGCATCTTCGGCGTCGAGCAGCGTGATGTCCCACACGGCGTCGGTGGCACCATTCAACTCTTCGGCGAGTTCTTTGCCCAGCAGCGTCGACGCACCGACAACCGCTCCGCGCCATGTTTTTCCAGCCATGTTCATCCTCTATTTTTTCTGGTGACAGGATTCTCAACGATCAGGCCGCGTGTGCCCGACGATTCCAGGAGTAGGCGAGCCGTGCCATGACGCCGGAGACCAGGTAGCCGAGCGCGATGACCAACAAAGCAGTTTGATGCCATTCGACAACGATGCCGATCACCACGACCAACAAAACCAGCAATCGACCCGGCTTGCGTGTGTTCATGTCGATCTCCTTGCCGCTCCAGAAGCGCCAGCTGCTCACCATGAGAAATCCGACGAACGCGACCAGCGCCAGCCATACCAGCGAGAGCCACAAGTTGTGGACTGGCGATCCTCCCTCAAAATGAATGACAGCAGCAAGGACGCCCGCGCCTGCGGGAATCGGCATGCCGACAAAGTATTTTCGGTCAGGCCGGCCGGGATTGCGGGGCTGCGGATTGATGCTGATATTGAAGCGCGCCAGGCGGCATGCTCCGCAGATCAGGAAGAGAAAGCAGATGACAACGCCGAAGTGCATGACGCGCGCTTCGATCTCGGGATGGCTGGAGGGTGGAAGCTGGCGCACTCCCCACAGGTAAGCCAGCAGGCTGGGAGCTACGCCGAAGGTGATGACGTCGGCGAGCGAGTCCAACTCCTTGCCGAAGGCGCTGGAGGTGTTGGTCATGCGCGCGATGCGGCCGTCCAGGCCATCGAAGACGATCGCGAACGCGATTGCCAGTGCGGCGTGATCGAATGCAGCGGAGGAAAGCGCGGGGTCGGACATCACCGAGCCGCGAATGCTCTGCATGATGATGTAGTACCCCAGCGCGATGCTGCCCGAGGTGAACAGCGACGGCAGCACATACATGCCGCGCCGCGCTGGATGCATTGTGTCGCGCCTCAGCCTCGTCCATTAGCTCCGTCCATAGGAGGATTTGTTTGCCGCGTCCTCACCATACCCAGGCAACACGCCGAGGATGGATTTGCCGCCCTGCACGCGATCGCCGGGCTTTACGCGGAGCTCGACGTCGGCAGGCATCAGCACATCCACGCGAGATCCGAACTTGATCATGCCCATCCGCTGGCCGCGCTGCACGACGTCGCCGGTCTTCACATCACAGACAATGCGGCGCGCGAGAAGCCCGGCAATCTGCTTGAAGCTGACGCTATTTTGCCCGTCTTCAATCACGATCAGCGTCTGCTCATTCAAGATCGCCGACTCCGGACTCATGGCATTCAGAAACTGACCTTCGCGATACTCCATCAGGGTCACTTTGCCGCTGATCGGCACGCGATTCACATGGACGTCGAAGACGCTGAGGAAGATGCTGACGCGGAACCGGCGCCGGCCGTGGTCTCAATCCACTCCGCCTCTTCCACCTTGCCGTCGCCGGGGGAGACGATCAGGCCGGGTCCGGCAGGAATCTCGCGCTCCGGGTCGCGGAAAAACCCAGGAAAAACACCGCCAGCAGGAATGGAATCGCCGTCAGGCTGATCCAATGCGTCCCGAAATAAACGATGACTGCGACGACCAGCAGCGAAACTCCGTAATAAAGTCCATCCCGAACCATAGGCAACGATTATACCTTTGCGTCCGTCAACGCTTCTGCGAACTGTGGCGACCTCGATTGTGTCGCGCTATTCAGGTTTGTAGCGGGACCGCCATCAGCACGGCGTCCTCGGTCGGGTTGCGATAATAGTCCCGACGCCTGCCCTGCTCGACAAATCCAAGCGAGCGGTAGAGCGCCAATGCGCCGTCGCTGGACGCGCGGACCTCGAGCTCGAGTTCACTGGCCCCCGCGTACCGCGACCAATCCATTACCTGCTGGCAAAGCGCCTTGCCGATACCCTTGCGGCGTGCCAGATTCGGAGACAGCCACGCTCTCCAGCTCCGCCAACTCGCCCGCACGGCTGGCAACGGCGAATCCCACGATGCCTCCACTGCCTTCCGCGACAAAGCCTGCGCGCTCTGGCTCGTTTTGCTTGCTCGCCGCTGAGCGCTGCCTGCCATTGGGAATGGCTCCAATGCGGAGCCTCGGGGCACGCCTGTTCGATTGCCAAGAATTGCCTCCAGATCAGCTGGGGACGCGCGCCGTATGAGCCAGCTCGGTGGAGATCAACCGACCGCCCCGCGCAGGCCTTGCGGTAGATGTCATGCTCCTGCCGGACGTAGTTCGCGTCCGTAAGTGCGACATCGCTTCCGCCCAGGCGCAGCTTGCGTAAAGCCGAGCCCCGGGAGTCCGATGCATGCAGGGGGCGAAGGATCGTCTTGCAGCCTTCCAGCTGATCAACCAAGCGGCTCTCCGCCAAGGCGATCCGCTCGCCTTGGCACTGTATTCGGAGATCGCCGATGGCGCAGAGCCACTCGCGACCCGTGCTGACCTCGCGCACGTAGACTTCAGCGCGTCCGGCGTCGAGCGCGGCATAGCCAATGTCAGGTCGGCTGCATTCGCCAGAACCTCGAGACGCGAGACGGCAGCCATGGGAAGTCCTGCCGCCTCGCAAAGGCCCTTGGCAGCGGCCAGTCCGGCGCGAATGCCCGTGAACGATCCCGGGCCGTGAACAACACCAATTGCGTCCAGATTCTGCAGCTGCCATTCCGGCTGGCGTCAGCAGCCGGCGAACTGCCTGAATGATCTCTGCCGAGGCGCTTCCGCGAGCAAGATCTTCCGCAGCCAGCACCTCTTCGCCGCGAGTTAAGGCGATACCTGCGGTTTCACCGCAGGTGTCGATCAGCAGCAGTCGTTCGTTCTGAGTCAACGTCCTATCCACACTCCGAGCATACCGCGCAGTCGGCACCGCCGAAAGGCGAACCACTTACTCTACTGCGGCGAGGACCTCTTCGCGAACCTCTTCGTCCTGGGCTGCCTCGCCGATGGTTTTCGGCAAGGCAACATCCAGCACGTCTTCAATCCGCGAGGCATAGTGGATCGTCACGCCTTCAATCTGATCGGCGGACAGATCCTCTTCCACGTTGGTCTTCACGTCGATGGGCAGAATCACGTCGCGCACGCCGGCGCGCTTGGCCGCAAGGAACTTCTCCTTGATGCCGCCGACCGGCAGAACATTGCCGCTCAGCGTAATCTCGCCCGTCATGGCCAGCAGCGGATGAATCGGGCGGTCCAGCAGCAGGCTTACCAGGGCCGTCGCCATGGTCACGCCGGCACTCGGGCCATCCTTGGGAATCGCGCCCGCGGGCACGTGGATGTGCAGATCGATGTCCTTCAGCACATCGTCGTCCAGCCCCAGCGAGAGCGCGTTCGACCGCACCCACGTGAGGGCCGCCTGCATGGACTCCTTCATGACGTCGCCGATCTGGCCGGTCATGGTGAAGCCGCCCTTGCCCTTCATCTTGTTGGCTTCGATGAAGAGCACGTCGCCGCCGGCCGGTGTCCAGGCGAGACCGACCGCCACGCCCGGCACGCTTGGTGCGCTCGGCGATCTCGGTGTCGACGCGCACCTTGATGCCGCCCAGGAACTCGTGGATGACCTCAGGCGTCACGATCAGCTTCTCGGTGCGGCCTTCGGCAACCTGGCGCGCCGTCTTGCGGCATACCGTGCCGATCAGCTGCTCCAGCCGGCGCACACCTGCTTCGCGCGTGTAATGGCGCGCAATCAGGCCGACGCTCGCGGTCGGGAACTCGATGATCGCGTCCTGGCCTTCCTTCGGCTCGATGCCGTTCTCCTTGATCTGGCGCGGAATCAGGTAGCGCTCCGCGATGTTGACCTTCTCCTCTTCGGTGTAGCCGGTCAGCTCGATGATCTCCATGCGGTCGAGCAGCGGCGCCGGGATCGTGTCCAGCTGGTTGGCTGTGCAGATGAAAAGCACCTTGCTCAGATCGAACGGCTGATCGAGATAGTTGTCGCGGAACGTGTTGTTCTGCTCCGGATCGAGCGTCTCCAGCAGCGCGCTCGCGGGGTCGCCACGGAAGTCGCGGCCCAGCTTGTCGATCTCGTCCAGCATGAAGACCGGATCGTTCACCTCGACACGCTTCAGGTGCTGAATGATCTGCCCCGGCAGCGCGCCGATGTAGGTCCGGCGATGACCGCGAATCTCCGCCTCGTCGTGCATGCCGCCGAGCGAGATGCGGCTGAACTTCCGTCCCAGCGCCCGCGCAATGCTGCGGCCGAGCGAGGTTTTGCCCACGCCCGGAGGCCCGACAAAGCACAGGATCGGCCCCTTCATATCCGGCTTCAAACGCCGAACGCTCAGGTAATCCAGGATGCGGTCCTTCACCTTCTTCAGGCCGTAGTGATCCTCGTCGAGGAACTCCTTGGCCTTCTTGATGTCGACCTCGCTGGACGAGCTCTTCGACCAGGGCAGAACGGCCAGCCACTCCACGTAGTTGCGCGTCAGCGAGTAGTCCGCCGCCGCAGGATTCATCCGCGCCAGCCGGGCGAGCTCCTTCAGCGCATCCTTCTTGGTCTCCTCCGGCATGCCGGCGGCTTCGATCTTCTCCTTGAGGTCCGCGACGTCCTTCTGGGTCTCGTCCAGGTCGCCCAGCTCCTTCTGGATGGCCTTCATCTGCTCGCGCAGATAGAAGTCCCGCTGCGACTGCTGGACCGAATCCTGAACCTCGCTCTGGATCTTGTTGCGCAGCTGCTGAACCCCCAGCTCCTTGGCCAGGTAGCTGTTGATCATCTCCAGCCGCGCCTTCACGTTGGAGGTCTCGAGCAGCTCCTGCTTCTCGGCGGTGGTCAGAAACGGCAGGCTGGCCGCGATGAAGTCCGCCAGCCGCGACGGCTCCTCGATATTGAGAGCGATGGTCTGCAGATCGTCCGAGAGGGTCGAGGACGACGTCACAATCTCCTGGAACTGCGCCAGAACGTTCCGCTGCAGGGCCTCGGCCTCCGGCGAGCGCTCGGGGACGACCTCCTCCAGCGCGCGAGTAGTTCGCCGTCAGAAACGGCTGGGTCTGGTCGAATTCGCCCAGCCTGACGCGCTCCATGCCCTCGGTAAACACAAAAAGGCTCTGGTTGGGCATCTTTACGACCTTGTGGACCGTCGCGCGGGTGCCGACCTGGTGCAGATCGCCGCCCTCGGGGGAGTCCTGGCGCGCATCGCGCTGCGCCACCACCAGGATCGTCTTCTCCTCACCCAGCGACTGGATCAGCTGGATAGAGCTCTCCCGGCCCACCGTCAGAGGCAGAACCGCATGCGGGAAAAGAACCGTATCCCTCACTGGGAGAACAGGATACGCCCTTCCCTTGCCTTCGCTGCCGGCGGACTTGCTGGTCGGCTTGATCACGCTTACAAATTCATTCGCCATAATTGAGTGTTCCTTTATCAACTTTCTTGAATAGGATGCACTAGGATACGGTTTGGACGCAACCCATTTGCGCCCTGTCGCCATCCCGTTCCGCTAAGTCCCGAAGGCCGTCCCAGAGTTCATCGGCGGTTTGCCGTCTTCCGCGAGGCCTCTGCTGCCCGACGTCCCATCGTGCTATCTATTGATACGAAGCCCGGCAGCAAAAGTTGGGGTCAATCTTCAAGTTATTTCGCAATGCTTCATGAGATGCGCGCTGGCACGCGGTGCAACCAATCGAAAATCGGGCAATTCCGGCGTTCCGTTGCAACCGGCCCCGCAAGCCGTTAGGCTTATCTTGATCGCGGGAGTGGTGAAATGGCAGACACGCAGGTCTTAGAAGCCTGTGCCCGAAAGGCGTAGGGGTTCAAGTCCCCTCTCCCGCACCAGCGATTCAGCGATCCGGAAAGCAGCCGCATGAGCCAGACCATCACCCAACCCGATAACACTCGCATCACGCTCGAAAAATCAGCGGATTACCGCGATTCTTACGCCAATAGCGTCCAGGTACGCCTCTCCATCTGGGATTTCTTCCTGGTCTTTGGGACGCTCGAGCAGGAGACGCCGGATCAGGTGCGCGTGGATAACTTCCAGGGCATCTATCTGAGCCCGCAGCAGGCCAAGGCGCTGGCGAACGTCCTGAACCACAACGTCGCTCAGTACGAGCAGAGCTTCGGACCGATCTCGCTGGAAGGCCCAGGCGTTCAGCGTTTCGCCGTTCCCTCCAACGGCCCCGTCCACTAGCTACCGTGGAATCTCCCTCCGATCGACTTCGCCAGGCCTGCGCCCGATTCGCGGCTCTGCCCGGGCCTCTCCTTTTTCTGCTGTTCTTCGCGGCGGTGGCGGTCAGCCATCTGACCCTGCTCCATCTGCCCTACTACTGGGACGAGGGCGGCTACTACATTCCCGCGGCGCTGGACTTCTACCACACCGGCCAGCTGGTTCCCCACTTCACCAACGCCCATCCGCCGCTGCCTAACATTCTGCTCGGCACGCTTGTGGCACATCGTCGGCTACCATATCGTGGCGACGCGACTGATGGTGTGCGCCTTCGCCGCCGCGGGCTTGCTCGCGATCTTTCGGCTGACGCAGCGACTGCTGGACGCCTCGGCCGCCGTCACGGTCACGCTGCTGACGGCCGTCTATCCAATCTGGTTTGCGCAGAGCTCGCTGGCCCACGCCGACATCTTCGCCGCGGCTTTCACGCTTTGGGCCTTCGCGCTCTACCTACCCGCGTCGACCTCGACTGCTCCCCGCTATCTTTCAGTTGCCGCACTCTTCTCTCTGGCCGCGCTCTCCAAGGAGACCTCCATCCTCCAGCCGGCAGCCCTTGCTGCGCTTGAAGTGGCGTTGCTCTTTCGCGACCGGCGAGACTCGCTGCTGCGCCGCCGCCATCTTGGCTGGATCGCGCGCCTTGTCGTTTCCGCTGCTGCCGCTGGTGGCCTGGTTTGCCTACCATCACCACGTGACGGGCTTCACCTTCGGCAACCCCGAGTATCTCCGCTACAACGCAACCGCGAACTTCACCGCAGCGCACATCCTGCAGGCGGTGCGCTATCGCTTTCTGCATCTTTTCTGGCAGCGCAATATCTGGATGCCCATCGTCTTCGCGCTCGCCTGCCTCTTTCTGCCGCGCCGAGACGACGCGCCAGACTCGCTAACCGCCAGCGCTCGCTACACGATCGCCGTGCTGGTGGTCGCCAACTGGCTCGCCTTCTCGGTGCTGGGAGGAGCGCTGCTGACGCGCTACTCTGCTGCCGATCTATCCGCTGATCCTGATTGTCTGCGTCGATCTGTGGCGAACTCATACGCGCCGCTGGCCCGTCTTTGCGGCTGCGACCGCCATCGCCTTTGTCAGCGCGCTCTGGCTGAATCCGCCTACGTCATTTGCGCCGGAGGACAACCTCACCTATCGCGACATGATCGTGGTGCATCAGGAGGCGATCGACTTCGTTGCCGCAGCACTATCCCGACGCTACCGTACTCACTGCATGGCCGGTTGCCGCGGACCTGTTTCGTCCCGAGCTCGGCTATGTGAAACGTCCCGATCAAGGCGCTCTCGATCGATGACTTCACGCTGCCGCAGATTCGCAAAGCCGCGCAGGAGCCGGGCCGCTATGACACCGCGATCGTCTTCACATCGCACTTCGTTTCGCCATCGTTCCGCAGCTATCTGATGAGCCATCCCAATACGCGGCGAGGCAAGGAGTTTGCCGCCAGCCGCGACCTGACCCCCGCTGAGATCGCCGCGCTGCTTGGCGGAGAGATCGTCTGGCAGGATGACCGCGGCGGCGAGTGGGCTGCCGTGCTGCGCTTCCATCGCAGCTACGATGCGCTGCTGCTTCCGCTGCCGCGCTGATTTTTCTGCTGAGCGCTACTTTCCACCCGTTTCATTCCACAGAAAACCAACTTCGTCGGCCATGTCGCTGACGAGTTGGTCGACGCTGATCCCTGCGCTGTGTCCGTTCTTCACGTCGTAGTGGAGCAGGATGGGTCGGCGATCGGCCTCCGGCTCTGCCATCACGGTCGCTTGCATCAGCGCCGCCATCTTGCGCGCGTGCAGCGGCGCGACGCGGGTGTCACTGTCGCCGGTGAAGAACATGATCGCCGGATACTTCACACCGGGCCGCACGTTCTGATACGGCGAGTACTTGAGGATGTAGGCAGCCTGCTGCGGATTGTCGGCGGAGCCATACTCTGTCGTCCACCAGCGGCCCACCAGGAACTTCTGATAGCGCGACATGTCCAGCAGCGGATAGCCGCAGAAGATGGCGCCAAACAGGTCCGGGCGCTGCGTCATCGACGCACCCATGAGCAGGCCTCCATTTGACCGGCCCGTAATCGCGAGGCGTTTGCTGGTGGTGTACTTGTTGGCGATCAGGTACTCAGCCGCGGCGTACCAGTCGTCGAAGACATTCTGCTTGTGCTCGAACATACCGGCCTTGTGCCAGGTCTCGCCATACTCCCCGCCACCGCGCAAATTGGGCAACGCGAAGAAGCCGCCCTGCTCCATCCACCAGGCGTACTTGGCGTTGAAGCTTGGCGTCTCGGAGATGAGGAATCCGCCATAGCCTGTCATCAACAGCGGCGCGCTTCCGTCGCGCGCCAGGCCTTTGCGGCCGGCGATGAACATCGGGACGCGCGTTCCGTCCTTCGAGGTATAGAAGACCTGCTTCACCTCATACTTGTCGGAATCGAACGGCACCTGCGGAGCGATTCCAAACGGTCGTCTTACCGGTCGCAATGTCGTAGCTATAGATAGTGGGCGGCACGGTGAACGATGAGAAGCTGTAGAAGCCGACCTTCGAGTCGGCGCGTCCGCGCACCACGGTCCCCGTTCCGATCGTCGGATACGCGATCATGCCAAGCTTCTTGCCGTCGAGACTGTAGATCGTCGTCTCTGACTTCACGTCGACCAGGCGTCCGATAAATAGCTTTCCTCCTGCGATCGAGACCTGGTCGATTGGGCTCTTGCCTTCGGGAATCACTACAGGCCAGCTCTTCGTCGTGGGATCCCCGAGGCTTGCGCGCAGCACCTTGCCATTGGGAGCGCCATAGTCCGTGCTGACGAGCATGCGATCGCCATCAAGATGCAACTGAAAGCGAGAGTCGATTCCGAAGACCAGTGGTTCGAGCGCCGCGCCCGGCTTGCGCAGGTCTTCCAGCAGAATGTCTTCCCGCGTCGACGGGACGCCATGGCCGATCGTCACGATTAGCCAATGCCCGTTCTCGGAGACGTGGCAGCCGATCAGATCTAGCGGTCCCAGCGTCTCTCCGTTGTAATTTCCGCCAAAGATCTGAACGTCCTTGTCCGCCGAGCTCCCCAGCGTATGCTGGAACACCGCCGCCGCCCCGTTAGGAAGAATCTTCGCGTAGTACAGCGTCTTCCCGCTCAGACCGAAACCGCTATACCGCGCGAGCGGCAACTCGTCGCTCAGTGTCTGCTTGGTATCCACATCCAGCAGATGGATCGTCTCCTCATCTGCTCCGCCGTGGCGCTCGCCATAGACCAGTAGCTTGCCATCCGAGGAGATATCCGCGATGCTCACCGAAGCATTGCCGTCGGCGCTCAACGTGCCAGCGTCGACGAGCTTGATCTCGGCTCCTTCGAGTCCATCGCGGAAGTAAATGGACGCCTGGTTTTCTGCCGCCAAACGCTTGGTGTAGAAGAGCCGGCCGTGCCGTTCTGTTGGCTCACTTACTGAGTCCACGCGCTGCATCTCCGTCAACCGCTTTACCAGCCGGTCTCGCAGCGGTTTGATCTGCGCGAAATATGTATCGGTGTATTGCTGCTCAGCCTGTATGAAGGCTCGCGTATCCAGCGCCTTCTGATCTTCCAGCCAGCGATAGTTGTCGGTAATCTCATGGCCGCCAACGTCCTCGGTCACAGGCTTGATTGCGGCGACCGGCGGGGGCCCAAGGACTACGCCGTTGTCACCATGAATTGCCACGGCTTGACCGGCCATCGTTGCCACGTAGCCGCCCAATAGGATCGCTACCAACGCAGAACTAAGTTGCATCCTCATCTCCCAATAAAATTCCGATGACCTCAATGTATCGCAGATCGATCGGATAGCGACATCATTAGCCGGCCGGGTGCAGCGGCTTGTGGAAGACCCACGCATCGATTCCCGGACCATAGAAATCGCTCTCTCGGTGCAAGCGCTCGAACCCGCGTCCGACGTAGAAACTGATGGCGGGCTCGTTCCCGACGAAGACATGGAGCACAACCGCAGCGCAGCCTTCGCGAGAGGCCGCTCGCTCCGCCTTCTCCATCAACTGCCCTGCCAGGCCCTTGCGTCGATGCCCTGGAGACACATCGAGCGTAACGATGTAGCCGAACCGTCCTTCTTCGGTGGCCTCGACATCCAGGATGACGAAGCCCACCAGCGCATGACCATCTTCCGCAATCACCACGCGCGCTTGTCTTGCTTCGGCGAAACGTCCGCATCGCAAGGCGGGAAAAACGGAAGGGCTTATCGAAGCACTCCACATCCAGCGCGTGCATCGCGTCCAGGTCATCCACACGATACGGACGAAGTCTGATTTCCACCGTCTCCACCCAATCCTCAAACAGAGATACGATGAACTATGCCTGAAAAATCCGGCGGCTCGCCGAAGCACAATCCGTTCCTGCGAGCGGTCATCGAGATTACGTTTATCGTGTTCCTGTTTTACTCGAATCTCCTGATGGGAGAGTTCAATGCCAGCAGCGGACGCGGGAAAACCCTGGCCGTGGCCGTGCATGACATTTTCACCGCAAAGAATTTCACCATCGCGATTTGCTCAGCGCTGATCGGCTATATCGTCTTCGAGTATCTGCGCAGCAGATCCTGATCGCCCGCGCTTAAACCGCTACGGTGAAGCTATCTTCACTGCGCGTGACGGCGCGGTATAGCGTGTCGCGCTCAAAGGGGACGCGCCCTGCCTCGGTGATCAGTCGCACGAGATCCTGGCGGCGCAGGCCTTGAGGTGTATTTGCGCCCGCGTCGTGATAGATCTTCTCTTCCACAACCGTACCGTCGATGTCGTCTGCGCCGAAACGTAACGAAATCTGCGCCATCTTCGGCGTAACCATCTGCCAATAGCTCTTGATGTGGGGGAAGTTATCCAGCAGCAGCCGGCTCACGGCAATCTGCCGAATATCTGTCATGCCACTGGACTTGGGCAGATGCCCGAGCGCCGTATTGTCGGGATGAAAGCTCAACGGAATAAACGTCTGGAAACCGCCGGTGTCGTCCTGCACCTCGCGGAGCTTGAGCAGGTGGTCCACGCGATCCTCATCGTTTTCGATGTGCCCGTAGAGCATCGTTGCATTGGATCGCAGACCGGCCTTGTGCAGCAACCGGGCTGTCTCCAGCCATTCGCCGCCATCGATCTTATGGTCGCAAATAATGTGACGCACGCGGTCAGCGAAGATCTCGGCGCCGCCGCCCGGACATGAGTCCACACCCGCCGCCTTCATGCGCTCGATGGTCTCCGCTATCGAAATCTTTCCGATCTTGGCGAGAAATGAAATCTCGACCATGGTGAAGGCCTTGATATGGACCTTGGGGTAGCGCTCTTTCAAGCCCCGCACAAGGTCCATGAAGTACTCGAAGGGCAGATCAGGATGAAGGCCGCCGACGATATGAAACTCGGTGACTGCTTCTGTGAGCCCCTGGCCGGCGGTCTCCCACGCCTCTTCAAGAGCCATGGTGTAGGTGTCAGCCTCGCCCTTCTTGCGGCCAAACGCGCACAGCCTGCACGACGCGACGCAGACGTTCGTGGGATTGATGTGCCGGTTGACGTTGAAGTACGCGACATCGCCGTGCAGTCGCTCGCGCACCAGATTCGCCATCCAGCCAACGGCCAGGATGTCTCCGCTGCGATAAAGCGTCAGACCGTCATCGAAGGTGAGGCGCTCCCCTGCCTGAACCTTCCTGGCGATCGGTTGAAGAGCAGGGTCGTCGGTCTGAAACGAGTGGCGTGGGCGCGGCGTGGAGATCGTTGCTTCCATACCTCTCCATTCTAGCGCCGTTACGAACTTCGGCTCTAGCGCTGTTGAGAGCGAACAGCCGCAACACTTGCCTTGCCTGGAGCTGCGGAAAACTCGTTAACAAACTCTGAGTCCACCATCTTTGGCTGAATGACGACGCCGTCGTACAGGGTAGCAGCGAGCAGATGCGTGCCCATCGGACGGGCAAAGCGCAGCCTCCAGCCCGTTTCCCAGTATCGGACCGTGTGACCTGGAAGCTGAACCGCAAAGACCATGGTCGAGTTCGCGGTGGTCAGCAGGATCCGATTGTTGGAACGATCGAAGTAGATTGCATCTACCTGAGGAGTCTCCAGGTTGTGGATTGCCCGCCAGGTGGCTCCATTATCTGGCGAGTAGAAGACGCCCTCACGGCCGCCCACCCAAAGATTTCTGTCACCATCGACGGCCACGGCAGAGATCTGGCTCAGCGCCGCTGGAAGGCGCGACGGGTGCCCATCGTATGCCTCCGTTCGATGGAGAGCGACATCCGCTTCAGCCCTGCTGCCAGCATGATCCCCCGCTCGACGGCAAAGAACCGCACCTCACCGATATGCAGGCGTCGACACGGGAGCCCAGGCAATGCCATCGTCGTCGCTGCGCATGAGGCCATCCGACGTTCCGGCAAAGGTTGAGTAGTTCCCATCCGAGACCAGAGAATAGATGATCGAATCAACCATTGGCTGGCGTCCCAGGCTGCCGTCACGCGACAGCGCCGCGGGTTCGGCAGCCGACCGTTTATCGTGCGGTAGATTCTTCAGCCACTGGCCCGTGTTTACCCAAACTTCGCCCTGCAAGTCGAAAGATTCCATGCGTGGTTCCAGCGAGCAGCATCCCGGCCGGCGTCGAAGCAAGGCTGTACACGTCGCGTCCGTCCAGCCCCACGCTATCCTGCCGCCAGTGCACGCCCCCGTCGACGCTCTGGAAGACACCGCCTTCCTCTTTGTCATTCACCACGCCCGCGTAGACGACGGCCGGATGAATGGGATCGGCCGCGAATGCCACCACCTGGCGTGCCGAAAATCCCGTGTTCGACTGGTGAAAGCTTGCGGCAAAGTCTTCGCTGCGCAGAACACCTGCGTGGTCCGTGGCCAGCAGCACATGTCCGGAGTCCTTCGGATCCACATAGACGTCGTTGACAATCACGTTGTCAGGGGTCACGCGACCCCAGGTCTGCCCCGCATCCAGCGTGCGATAGAGCCCTTCCGTGGTGCCCGCATACACCGTCGACAGATGCCCCGGATCCTGTTCGAGCTTCCGGGTGCGGCGAGCTGCAGAGGGAATCCCCGGCGCCTTCTTGAACATCGCACCCCCATCGACGCTCTTGTAGATACCTGAACACGCGCTCAGATACACAACATGAGACTGCACTGGGTCTACAAGGATTGAGAACACATCCGAGTCTTCGATGATTCCCTGCTTGATGTTTTCCCAGTGAGCTCCGCCATCGACAGTCTTCCACGGCAGATGCCACGTGCCGGCATAGATGATCTGCGGATTCTTCGGGTCGATCGCGACCGACTGTACCTCATGAATCTCTGTGCTTCCGGCAGGACTGATCTGATTCCAGTGCAAGCCATTGTCCGTGGTGCGAAATACGCCCTGCAGCGTTCCCGCAACCATGATGTCGGGATTGGAATCCGACCGCGTCAGCGATCGCACGGATTGACCGTGCATCTGGGGAACGTCATTCCAGGTCTTGCCGCCATCTTCGCTGATGAACAATCCGCCATCGGGATGATCGACAATCCACGCACCAACAACCAGACGCCGGGGGTTCCTCGCGTCCGTGAGAATGTGATCGATGATCAGGTCATTCCGATCGCGAATTTGGCTCAGACGCGACCAAGTCACGCCACCATCACGCGACTCGTAGATCCACCCGCTGGCGGTTCCCAGGTAGAGATGCTTCGAGTTTCCAGGATCGGCCGCGAAACAGCGCGCGTCTCCGCCATACGGTCCTAAGGGAAACCAGTTGGCCGCATGCATCGGAATGGCAAATGTCCAGGTCAGGACAAGAACTGCGAGCACACGCAAGGGCAGGGATTTCAAGCTCTTCAACAAAGGACTCCTATTCCATAAGGCTAACCTAAACCTGGCCAATCGGCACGCACGAAGGGAGCGGGACTTATCTAGGTTGATGCGTCTGGCGGCAGAGGGAGAAAAGCAGGATGGATCAATTTTAAAGTACAACGGCCGGATGGGATTGCTCCCAGCCGGCCATTGCAGTTATCAGGCAGGTTACATCGTGGCTGGCGCCGCGGCTGCCTTCTTGTGGTGACGACGAGCTCCGGCCTTGCGTGGCACAGCCTTGACCGCCGTCTCATCCACTGGGGTGAGGCCGGTCTGGTCCAGCGTAGCGCCGGCAGGGATCAGCGTGGTGGCAGCCGAGTTGGTTCCCGCGGTTCCGGTGTAGACCGAGATGCTCGAGGCATCCAGACCCTTCTCCGTTACCAGGTACGCCTTCTCGTTGACCGCACGCTCTGCAGCCCGCTTGTTTGCCATATCGGTCGCCATCTGTTCCTTCTTCGGGGTCGACTTGCCGCGGACCGGGATCGGAGCCGAGTTACCGACGATCGCGAGCTTCGCGGTCGTGTCACGCTGTGCCGTCAGGGCGATGTCGTCAAGGCAAGCCTTGGCTTCATTGTCCACGCGGGTCGGGCGTGCCTTGTCCTTGTCGAAGGTGATGGTGCACAGGCTCTGGGTCACAGGCGCCGGCGGCGGCGGGGGCGCATTCAGCGTAACCGTCGTCTGAGCCGAGGCCGTCTGGCCCTTGTCATCCACCACGTTACACGTCACCGTAATCGTTGTACCCGGTGCCGCACCCGTCGTCGACAGAGTCGCCGAAGAGGTGTTGCCGCTGATCGATCCAGCCGTAGCGCTGTAGCTGTAGGTCAGAGGACGATTCTGCGGGCTTACGCCAGCAGCCGTGATCGTCGAAGGATCACCCGCGTTGAGCGTGCTTGGGTTCGCCGAGCAGGAGATGGTCGGCGGCTGGAAGGCAGTTACCGTGAACGGCGTGGTGCAGTCCGCGAACTGGCCAGGCTTCGGGCCCTGCTCAACATGGCCCTTGACGGTGTAGGTTCCAGGCGGCGAGCGTCTTGGTGTCGATCGACGCGACGTTGGAATCACCCGAGACTGGTGCCGCCGTCAGAGGTCCACTTGTAGTGAGCGTCCTTCTTGGGGTTCAGGTTGGTCGCCGTGCCGGTGATCGTAACCGGGTCGCCAGGATAGATTGTTCCCGTCGGCGCCGTCACCGCGCAGGCATAGGTGACCGGCGGCGGTGGGACGATGCTGCCGAAGTGGAACAGCAGACCACTGCTCAGCTCCGCGCCAGACAGGTTTGCGCGTCCGCCCTGGAGGTAAATGGCTGGATCAGCAGGACCAAAGTTGATGTGCGTGTAGCGGTAATCCGCCTCAAACAGGCGCAGACCGAGACGATGATTGAAGAAGGGAAGATCGTAGTCCATACCGCCGCCGGCCATCAGGCCCACACCCCATGTGTAGGGGTTGTAGCCAACGCCGCCCGGGTTGTTCGGGTCCGACGCCGTCAACGCCGCCGACCAGACCGTGCGCAAAGAGCGTGTAATTCTGCATCGGAAGGCGGAAGATCGGACCGGCATAATAGCCGTAGAAGCCGTCACCGTTGCCGTTGGGATTGGCAATCATCGCAGATTTCGCCGCCAAAATACCTGTTGAAGTAATACGCGCCGCTACCGATGGCGCCCTCATTCACGGAGCCAAACTGCTCGCCTGAGGGCTGATTGACGCTGTGCAATCCGTAGTAAGAGTACCCCGTAAATATGTCTACACGCGATGGATTGGGAGCATTTGGCAACGTGCTCTGCGCACCTGCACTGGCTACTCCAAAACTGACCGCACATGCAGCCAGAGCCAACCGGCCGATATTGCGAAATGGGCGATAAGACATTCGACGATCCTCCAAGTCAATCTTCTAAGTTCAATGTTCTATGGCTATTATCAGTGGTCAGCCTTCTAGCTATACCCATAACCATTCCCGAAAAGTGTACCGCGAATGCCCGACCTGTGCTGATAAAAATCTTTAGCAGCCTCAAAGCATCCTTTCTTCACATAACCAACGCTACAGCAACCTCCATCCCGTCCATTCCTCCGCATTTCGAGAGGAACCCTTTCTGTAAAGGCCCGATTAGCAACTACCTTCTTCCAGCAAAACCCTATGTTTAATCCAGATTCAGCGTCTGCCGAATCGTTCCGCGGCTGGCCTGAATCTTCTCCTGCAACAACGTGATCGCATACAACAAGCTGCTCTGGCCGAGGCGGGCATCCTGGCACATAAACATCGACCGGAATGACCTGATTGACCCCCTGCAGCAGCGCGTAATTGTTGAAGACCCCGCCAGAAGTCGCGCAGGCACCCATCGAAATCACCCACTTTGGCTCGGGCATCTGCTCGTAAAGCCGGCGAATCACCGGCGCCATCTTCTGCGAAACCCGGCCAGCGATGATCATCAGATCGCTCTGCCGCGGCGACGGACGGAAGACCTCTGCGCCAAATCGTGCAATATCGTATCGCGACCCACCCATCGACATCATCTCGATGGCGCAGCACGCCAGACCAAACGTCATCGGCCAGATCGAATTCTTTCGCACCCAGTTGACCGCAGCATCCAGCGAGGCCAGCACCACGCCCTCCGGCTGGCTGCTTCCCCAGTTCACCTCTTGCACCATCTCGCGGTTCTTGCCAAAGCTCTCCAGGTTGCCGAAAAGGTAACGGTCACTCTGCTGCTGAGCCTTGGTTGGCTCAGCCATCGTCGCCATCTGGTTGGAAGTTTGGGTCATGATGCTCAGTATACGTTCTCGGAACCCTTTGATCTCATCAGGTTATGGGATTTAACCCATAATCGGTCATTAAAACAGGACGCGTAGCCAACCTTTCCTGGCCTGTGGATTCAACACTTATCCCTGTGTGATGCGGCAGCCCCCACGACGGTTGGCCAAATATCAAATACTTTGCACGATTGTGAATCGGGAGGCGGCAAACCTCGTCTTAGCGGCTATTCGCCTCGATGGCTTCGATCAGCGCCCTGCTGCAACTCGCTCTTCCTGCTCCGCGGTCAGCCGTTTACCGCCCGTGTGAGATAAAAGACGTCGATCGCCGTCTCGCCCTCCGTATCGACCAGCGCCACCTCCACGTTATAGTCCCTGCTCGCTCAGCGTCGCGCTGATCGCCCGCAGAAGCCCGGGAATATCCTGCGCCATTACCTGCAGCAGCGTGCTGTGCGACGATGCCGTCTCGTCGAACTCAATCTTCGTCTCCACCACCACGCGCGGCGGCCTCCGCTTTGCCCGGCGGCGTCCGCTCAGCAGCTTCTCCACCGACGCCCGACCCGCCACCAGGTCCCGCACGCTCGTCAGAAACCGCTCGCGCTCGCTCTCATTCAGCTCCAGCGTCCGAAAGGTATCGGTAAACCGGAACGTATCCACGACCACGCCCGCCTGGTTGGCGAACGCATCCGCCGTCACGACATTCATTCCCCACGCCGCCAGCGCAGCCGCCATTCCGGCAAACAGCCGCGGCCGGTCCCGCGTCACCAGCGTGATCTCGCTCACGACGGATCCGGACTGCGTCGCCCCATGCTGAAACGTCATCTGGAACGGATCCTCCGCAAAGTGCTGCGTCATCTCGAAGTGCTGCCGCATGGTCTCTGCGGAGCGGGTGCTGACATACCGCTCCGGAAAGCCCTCCAGAAACTGCTCCATCGCCGCTTCCCTGCCCGGCACCAGCGAAAGCACGCGCGTGATCTTCTCGTCCTTTCGCCAGCCGCCCAGCGCCCCTCCGGACACCCGCGTATGCACCCGCTCCTCGTCCACATTGCGGTCCAGCTGATTCGCCGTCGCAATGTACAGCCGCCACAGGTTCTCCGCCTTCCACGGCGTCAGCGCATCCGGATGCACGGCCGCAATGTCCGCATAGGTAAACAGCGTCAGCATGCGCAGCGACTCGTGCGTCTGCACCTTCCCCGCAAACGCGCGCACCGTCTCCGCATCGAAGATGTCCCGCCGCATCGCCGCCGACATCTCCAGATGAGTCTCGATCAACCGCATCACCACGCCGCTCTCGTAGGCATCCATCTCCAGCCGGCTCAGCACGCTCTTGCGCCAGCCGCGCGCTCTCCGCCGCATGATTCTCGCTGACGCGGCCCTTGCCGGTGTCGTGCAGCAGCGCTGCCAGATACAGCAGCCCCGGATTCTGCAGCTCGCGCAAGGATCGCGCCAAACTTCACGCGCCACTCCTCCACTTCTTTGCGCGCATCCTTCTTCGGGTCCGCCTCCAGCCCATGCAGTGTGTCGATCAGCACAAACGTATGCTCATCCACCGTGTAGCGATGGTAGGCATCGCGAATCACCAGCGCATCGATGCCATGGAACTCCGGAAGGATCAGCTCCAGCACGCCCAGCGCATGCATCGCCCGCAGCGCATGTCCCGCGCGCTGACCGGTCAGAATCGCAGATAGCTGCCGCCATAGCCCCGGCCCTTCTTCCAGGTTCGACGAGAGTAGCGGAATCGCATTGGCAATCCGCTCCTCGCTGTTCTGCGAGAGCCGCGCGCCGCTCTCCGCCATCGCCGCAAACACCGCCAGCACAATCTCCGGGTCGTACGCGGCGTCGACGCCGCTGGCAGACGTCTCCACTCAGCTCCAGAACCCCGGCCTTGATCTGGAAACCAGCCTGCTCCGGCACGCGAATCCGCCGCACAGTCGACGGCGGTTTCCACCTCGAGCCCGGCACTCTCGGCCTCTCGCAGCAGGCACTTCTCAACCACCCGCGCATGACGGAAGTACGCCCGCATCCAGTACGCTGCATCGACGCTGCCGCGTCCCGTTCCCGGCAACCCGATCCGCTGCCTGCGCCGCCGCATCCTGCGCCTGCCAGTCCAGCGTATTGTCGTCGCGCTCATGGCGATAGTGCAGGAAGCACCGCACGGCTGCCAGAAACGCCACTGCCTCCTGAAACTCCTCGCTGCTCGGGCTGGAGGCCAGCGCTCGCCCCGAGGCTCTGCGGATTCTTTCCTGTCCGCAAGCCAACCAGCCACTGGCAGACATTCGCATCCCGCAGACCGCCGGGACAATCCTTGATATTGGGCTCCAGGTGAAACAGCGTGTCGCCGTACTTCGCATGGCGCTCGCTGGTCAGCTTCGCCAGCTCTTCACCGATCGCCTTGCCATCGCGAGCGCGCAGCTTCGCGACACACTTTTCGCTGCAGCTCGGGCAAACACATCCTCATCCCCGCCGATCCGGCGCAGGTCCAGCAGCGCCAGCGCAAACTCCGGATTCGCCGCGTCCAGGCGCTCGCACTCGCCCGGCGGCCGCGTCACGGCGAAACCTGCAAACCGCAGTCCCACAACGACTGCGACAACGCTGCGAATCGGCTCCTTGGCCAGCTTCTCCGCGCCCTTCTCCACCGAAAACAGCAGATCCACATCCGAGTAAGGAAACAGCTGCCCGCGCCCGAACCCGCCAATCGCGCAAACGGCAACGCCTTTCGCCAGCTTCGGATTGGCCGCGACCTGCTTGCTCCCAGAACTGCATCACCAGCTCGTCGACCAGCGCCGCGCGCGCCGCCGCAGCCTGCAGTCCATCGCCGCTGGATTCAAAGCCGCCGCGAATCTCCGCCATCCGCTGCTTCATAGACCCCGCGCGCCGTACCCGCCTGGCGCTGGACTCGTCCCGCCGCCGTCCGTCATTCGCGTTGCTGGATAGTCGGTCCGTCGCTGCACCCCTTACAGCGCGATCTCTCCGCGCTCATCGTTGCGAATCCGTATCGCCTCATCGATCTTCGAAACAAAAATCTTTCCGTCGCCAATCGTCCTGTCCGCGCCACGCTGATAATCGCCTCGATCGCCTTGTCCTTCATCTCATCCGACACCACCAGCTCCAGCTTCACCTTGGGCAGCAGATCGACCGCGTACTCGCGCCCGCGATAGAACTCCGTGTGTCCCTTCTGCCGGCCGTGTCCACGCGCCTCGAAGATCGTGATCCCGGAGATCCCTGCCTCCACCAACGCATCCTTTACCGCATCCAGCTTCGACGGCTGAATCACTGCTTCAATCTTCTGCATCTCTGCCTCTCGTTCCTTCCTGCATCCCTCGCGTGCTTACCCGCCCTCCCAATCATAGCCTTCTTCGCCATGCTGCGAAAGGTCGAGTCCCTCGCGTTCGTCGTCTTCACTCACCCGCAGCCCAATCAGCTTATCCACTACAAACAGAATTATCAGCGTACCGACAATCGAAATCGTCCACGCAATCGCACACTCCCACAATTGATTCAGCACCTGGCCATGATTGCCCTCAAAAAAGCCCGTCGCCTTCCCCGCGCCAAAGATCGGATTGATCACCGAACTGGCAAAGAAGCCCGTCAGAATCGCTCCCAGCGTCCCGCCCGCGCCATGCACGCCAAACGCATCCAGCGAGTCGTCATAGCCGAACACGTTCTTCACCTTCACCACCATCAAGAAGCAGAACACGCCGGCGATCAGCCCAATCCACAGCGCGGTCATCGGCGTCACAAATCCGGAAGCCGGCGTAATCGCCACCAGCCCGGCCACCGCGCCCGAGATCGCTCCCAGCGCCGAAGGCTTGCCCTTGCGAATCCACTCCGCCGCTGCCAGCCAATCGCCGCCGCCGCCGCGCCAAAGTGCGTCGCCACAAACGCCGAGGTCGCCAGGCCGCTCGCCGCCAGCGCCGACCCCGCATTGAACCCAAACCAGCCCACCCACAGCAGGCATGCGCCAATAAAGCTCAGCACCACCGAGTGCGGCATGAAGGCCTTCTTCGGATATCCCAGCCGCTTGCCCAGATAAAGCGCCGTCACCAGCGCCGTCACGCCCGACGTCACATGCACCACCGTCCCGCCCGCAAAGTCCAGGCACGGAAACCGCCCCGCCAGCCCGCCTGTTCCGACGGCCGTGGCATTCAGCAAGCCGCCCGCACCCCACACCATGTGCGCCATCGGGCTGATACACAAGATCGCCCACAGCACCATGAACACCAGCATCGCCGAAAACTTCATCCGCTCCGCAAACGCGCCCGTAATCAGCGCCGGCGTAATAATCGCAAACATCAGCTGATAGACCATGAACGTCTGCAGCGGAATCGTCGCCGCATACGCCGGATCGGGCGCCAGCCCCACGCCGTGCAGAAACACATTGTGCAGCCCGCCGATAAACGCATTCCCCGTGCCGAACGCCAGCGAATACGTCACCAACGCCCACAGCACCGTAATCACCGCCATCATCGCGAACGTCTGCATCATCGTGCCCAGGATGTTCTTCTTCCGCACCAGGCCGCCGTAGAACAGCGCCAGCCCCGGCCCGCTCATCATCAGCACCAGCGCCGCGCTGGTCAGCATCCAGGCGTTGTCGCCAGCGCTCTGCGCCTTGGCAATCGCCGTCGCGTTCTCTGCCGGCTGCCTTCTCCAGCGCCGCAATCCTGTCGGCCTGGCTTGGGGCCGGCGTCTGCGCCAGTGCGATCCCAGCTGTCATGCCCCAACAAAGCAACAGGCCGATCAGCCACCTCGCTGCCAGCCCCCGGCTTGCCACGCCGAATGGCCGCCGAAGTCTCCGCGCGCCGACTGCCACAGGGGAAAGTCGCTTCATCCAACCCATATGTTCATCACCTTCGTCGGATATCAGAACCAATTGGTGTGCAGATGCCGGCAACCGCGCCGGCGGCACAGAAGTTTGTATCGATTAGCGAGCGGGCTGCACTCGCGAACCTGCAGCTTTTGTTCAGTTCCCCTTACTTTACAACATCCTCTTCCACTCGCAGATGCCATCGGTCCAGCGTTGCGATACTCTTTGGAGATGCCCGAAGAACTGCTTCACACCCGCTGGTCCGACGTCCCCACCACACAGCTGAATCCCCTGCTGACGCGCCAGTTTGTCACCGGCTCTCAGTCCATGTTCGCCCGCCTCGAACTCAAGAAAGGCTGCATCGTTCCGCGTCATCATCACCCCAACGAGCAGATCTCCTACATCACCCAGGGAGCGCTTCGGTTTCGTCCTCGGCGACGAAGGATCAACCCTATCGAAAAGATCGTCCGTGAGGGCGAAATCCTTGTCATCCCCGGCAACCTCCCTCACTCCGCCGAGGCCCTCGAAGACACCGTCGACTTCGACATCTTCGCGCCGCCCCGCCAGGACTGGATCGCCAACGACGACGCCTACCTGCGCTAAATCCGTCGGTCTGCGCGAAACTTAGCTAATTCATGTATCGTTTTCACGCATCACAAACTCGGCAACCTGAATCCGTGCATGGTGGAGGATCCCAATCTCATTCGTGCACACAACTGGAGGACGCACCATGATCGACATCGTCAAACGCCAGCTTGCCCAGTCCATCTCCACCATGACGCGCGTTCTCCGCGACGAGACCATTCACGACGCCGTAATCGCCGCCGCTCAGCTTACCGCCGACTCCATGAAGTCCGGGCATAAGCTCCTCGTATGCGGCAACGGCGGCTCCGCTGCGGATGCCCAGCACCTCGCCGCCGAGTTCGTCGCGCGGCTCACCATCGACCGTCCAGCTCTCCGCGCCATTGCCCTCACCACGGATACCAGCATCCTCACCGCGGTAGGCAACGACTACTACTTCGACCACATCTTCGAGCGCCAGGTCGAGGCCCTCGGCCAGCCCGGCGACGTCCTCCTGGCGATCTCCACCTCGGGCAATTCAAAGAACTGCATCAAGGCCCTCAAGTGCGCCCGCAGCCTCGGAGTCCACACCATTTCCTATACCGGCAATAATGGCGGCGCCATGAAAGAGTTATCCGACATCAACGTCATCGTTCCCTCGGATACGACGATGAACATCCAGGAATCCCACCTCGCACTCGAGCACATCCTCTGCATGCTCGTCGAACGTTTCGTACTTCGGCGAACACTTCGGCGAAAAACCGCAGCAACTTGCGGAGTAACTTTACTTAGACGAACTCGCCGCTGCCGCGCTCGCCTCGCTTTCGCCAGATCCCACCTTCAATGTCCGCACTTTCTGATCTGCAGTCAGAATCGTCACCACTCCAGCATTCTCGCGGAATAGCGCAAACCGTATCGGGTCGCCCAACAGGTAATGCGCCAACTCAACCCCCTTCGCGTCGTACACAGTGCCCTCACCCACGCGATTGACCGTCAACACGCGGCCCGTCGCCGGGTCGAGCGCCCTCACGTAACCAATCAAATCCAATACCTGCTTGCCCGTCAAAATGGAATACACCGCCGTTCGGTCATCATACCCTTGTACGTAGAGCAGATCCCTCGCCCGATTCAAACCATCGGTCCCCGAAAAGTTCGGCGGTAACTCCACCACCAGCGATCCCGCATCCTCGCCCGTCTTGCCGCTCAATATCTTGATGAGCGCCGCAGACTTCTTGTCCTTGATCCCCTGCGCCTGTGCCGCCAGTGCAGGATTGGCCTTCATTGCCTCCTTCGCCATGTGAGAATTGAGCTCGAAATTGAAGATCAGGTCGCGATCTCCGTAACTCGCCGTGTAGCTGAAGAATTTGTCTGGAAAGCTTCTGGTCCACACCACCTTGTCATCGGCTGGGTCATGAAGCGCCAGCGTCCAGGCATTCTGCTTCTTATCGAGCTTCCAGTCCGTAAGCCGCCCATACCGCATGTGCGTCTCGTCGTCGACCTTGTAATCCAGTTTCTTCAGTGTGCGGGATGCCGTCGAAATCATCGCCATGTGCCGCTCACCAGTGGAATTCTTTGCAATATCCAGAAATAGCGTGTCATCATCGGTCCACAGTGCGTCCGTAAACCCGTATACCATTCCCACCTCCTTGCCGGATGCGAGATCCCACAGCTCGCCGCGATCCTTGGTCGAAAGCGCAAGATACTTTCCATCCTTCGAGAGGGCGGTGACCGGGTACCACGGCAGCGGACTTAGCGGCAGCTCAACCCGCGTCATCTTTTTCACATCAACGTTTCCGACAGGGCCAACCGCGAGCCCAACACCCAGCGTCTCCGTCGCAATTGTTTGGTCGTATTCATCGAGCGCACGCGAGTTCACCGCCATTACAAGCTTCGATCCGCTAAGCTCACATAATCCAACCCCGTAGTCTTTCAACCCATAGGTCAGTACATTGAGGCTAATCCCGGGATTGCTGACGGCCGCCATTTCCGTGAAAGGCATGTTCACTCTTTCGAGAACCTTTCCACCTGGGAAACTCAAAATATTCGACTTCGCGGTATCAAACAGGTTCACGCCTGCAACCTTGTCATTGCCCACGAACGCATAGGCTCCGGTTATCAAATCGCGCAACCCATTGCCGACACTCATCACTGTCCGGTCACGCAGATCGAACGCTACCTTCTGGACTCCCCCGGCGAACAGTAGCGTATTTCCGTCAGGCGAGTAACTGGCGAGAAATACCGGCGAACTCAATTCCATCGTCTTCGACAGGAACAGCGAAAGCGCGAGCTGATAGCCCGGCTGCATCCAGTTCTTGTTCTCCCATACAACTTCAGAGGTGGTCGTATCGAGCAATGCAAGGGCAAGCTCGTGTTGATCAATATCGAATTCAACGCATACCAGTGTCCTCCCGTCCGGCGCCAGTCTCGAGTCGTAGCAGGTCTTGCGCGGAAACATCTCCCGCGCCGCCAACAGTTTCTTTTCCTTCACGCTCCACTGCTCGATGTGCAGACCCGGCGTACTGAACGTGATGCTTTGCGAATCGGGGCTGAAATTCGCCGGCAATGCTCCACTCGCGTCAATTCTGTAGCGGACTGCCAAGGGCTCGCGCGACAACACGAATATTGAACTCTCGTCCTGTGCAAGGATCGACTTCCCGTCCGGACTGAAGCGCACCTGGCTAAGCCCCATGCGCAGTGGCGGGGTCAGCGTGACCTCGCTAATCGCATCCGAACGTAAGCTCTCTGTCCCTTTTTGATTCGCGACAACCAATTGGTGCCATTGCGCAAACTCCTTCTCATCCGGCGGCGAGTTTCGCCCGCACCCCGGAGGCAGCGCTGCAATCATCTCGTACATCGACCTCAGACGCTTCTGAGAGGGCTTGGTCATGCCCAGCAAATCTCCAAGCCGGCTTCCTATCTTTCCCTCGACGAAAAACGTGCGGTCCCAGAACTCCGCATAAGCCTGCGGTCGATACCCTGCCGCCGTCATCGCGTACAGTCCAATCTGGTCCGCCTCTGCCTGGTCCGCGTCGGTCTCACCCAGTTCGGGATGCTTGTCTCGATATTCAGCGTCCAGCATGGCCTCATACTTCTTCCGTATGTCCGCCTCGTTGCCTACGCTAGTAACGTTCAGCAGGCGCTTCATCTCCCGCGTCGTATCGAATCCAAACTGGTGGGAGATAATATGTCCCATCTCATGCCCGATCACCCCGGCAAGTTCATCGTCGTTCTGCGCGGCGGCAGCCAACTTACGCGTGATGTAGATGTGGCCGCCCGCGATGCTGAATCCATTGAGCTCATTGGAATCGATCATGGTGACGCGGAACCGGATCTTAGTCGGCGGGAGTACGGCCACCAGCCGGTCTGCAATCGCCTGCAAATGCGCGCTCAACGACGGGTCGCGAACGGGCCGTATCTCCCCTTCTGTCAGATCCGCTTCCACCTGCCCTAGCCATATCTCCTGCTGCTCACTGAAAATGTTCGGCTGCACCGCCCGCAAACCTAAAGGCGCCACGCCACATCCAGGGGTCTGTCCAACGGAGATCCCACACCCAAGAGCCCCGCACAACACTGTCAATCGCCGAAGCCCACGTGCTGTCCACATCAAATGCGTCCTCAGAGAGTTGCAAAAGCATACCACTCCCTCTGGCGACAACGTCAATCAACGTCCGTCCTGCGCAATCGCGCTACCATGAAGCTTCACCGGTATTTTGACCTGAGGACCGACCCATGACGTATCGCGGTGCACAAAACCTGATCAAACGTGGCGACGAGCCCGGCCTCCGCGCCGCTCTGGAACAGGGCCTCGATCCCAACCTCGCCAACCAGAACGGCTGGACCCTGCTCATGCTCGCCGCTGTCGAGGGCGATGTCCCCGTCGGTCGAGTGCTAATCGAAAAAGGCGCAGCGATCAACTCCCGGAACAACAAGGAAGAGAGCGCGATGACCCTTGCCTCCAACCGCGGCTATACTCTCTTCGTCGAGCTCCTCACCGAGCGCGGCGCGACCGTGTAACATCTCGCCTCATGCGCCCGCGTGGTCCTCCATCGCAGGCTCCTCCGGACCCGGAAGGATCCCCATCTCCTGATAGATCGGCCGCATCACCGCGCGCACCCCGGGCAGTTGCGTTGTAAACCAAACCGCGCCCAGCACGCACACCGACCCCGTCATCATCACGGTGTGCGGGGCTCCAAAACGATGGGCCAGCACCCCCGCGATGCAGGCTGCCAAAGGGCGCCATCCCTACAAACGCCATCGTGTAGTAACTCATCACGCGGCCTCGTTTGTCCTCCGGCACCAATGTCTGGATCACCGTATTGCTGGCGGCCAATCCCTGCATCATGCCAAAGCCCACCACCAGCATCAACAGCATCGACAGCCATAGGACGGTCGAGAACCCAAACAGGATCAGCCCCACCCCGAACATCGCCGCCGCCAGTTGAATCATCGTAGTCAGTCCGCGCACGCTCTTGCGCACGGCCAGTGACACGGCCGACGCCAGCGCTCCCACTCCCGAAGCTCCCGTCAAAAATCCGAGCGTATGCGGTCCGCCATGCAGTACCTCGCCCGCAAAAATCGGCAGCAGCACCATGAACGGCATGCCCATCAGGCTCACCACCGCAAACAGAAGAAGAATCGTCCGAATCGGCTTGAACGTGCTTACAAATGACCATCCCTCCTTCATCTGGGTCAGCATCGACGCGGTCGCGCGTCGCACATCCAGCGGTTTCACCTGCATCATCAGCAGCGACACAATCACGGCGACATAACTGATACCATCAATCAGAAAGCAGTAGCCTTCGCCGATCCACGCAATCACCAGGCCCGCCAGCGCCGGTCCCATCAGCCTCGCCAGATTCACAATCGACGAGTTCAGCGCGATCGCATTTCCCAGGTCCTGCTTGTTCTCCACCATCTGCACCAGGAACGCCTGTCGTCCCGGCATATCGAACGCGTTGATCAGTCCTTGCAGTGCTGCGAGCGCAATGATCTCGTGGATCGTGACGATCCTCGCGAGCGTCAGTCCCGCCAGGGCTAGCGACTGGAGTGCCGCCAGCGTCTGCGTCCACACCAGCAGCTTGCGTCGATCCAATCGCTCTACCCATACACCCGCAAACGGCGCCAGCAGAAACGTGAAGATCTGCCCTGAAAATCCCACCACACCCAGCAGCAGCGCCGATCCTGTCAGCCGGTACACCAGCCAGCTTGTCGCCAGCCGCGTCATCCACGTGCCAATCAGAGAGATGCTTTGCCCGGTAACAAACAGTTTGAAGTTGCGGTGCTTCAACGCCCGCCAGGCATGCGAAAACCTGCCTGCCCGTCCTGCTGTTTCTCCCTGAGTCGCTTCTGCTGCCATACTTCTCTAGATGCTACCGCGCGCCCAGCGACTCAGCGTGTCTAGCCTGCGAATCTCGCTGATCCCAGTTGCTACAGGGTTCGTGTCAGTTTGTATCGCACCGGCGACTTTGCAATCTCCTCCGTGCAATCCGAGTAGACCCGTATCGATCGGCCTCCCAGAATGACTTTCTCTTCCACGGAAGTATCACAAAACGGATTCTCGATATTCTCGGTATCCAGCACTTGCCTCCATGGATTACCATCCGGCGGCTCCGGCAAAACATACTCGACACCCTCGGCGGCTGCATTCACGAGAATCAGAAAGCTGTCATCCACCACCGGATGACCTTCGTCATCCATTACCTGCAGCGTCTGGCCATTGAGCAAGAGCCCAATCGACCGGTTCCACTCCTCGCTCCATGCGTCGTCCGAAATTTCCTTGCCGTCGGTTCCATACCATGCGATGTCGCGCACCACGGACCCGCGTATCTCGCGGTCCTGGAAGAATTTCCTGCCGATGCAGGTTCGGATGATCCCTTCGCAGCTTGATTAGTTTCGAGGTGAACTCCAGTAGCCGCTTGCGCGGCTCATCGAGATTCCAGTCATACCAGGTCAGATCGTCGTCCTGGCAGTAGCAGTTATTGTTGCCACGCTGCGACCGTGCAAACTCATCCCCACCGAGCAACATCGGAACGCCCTGGCTGAGCATGAGGGTCGCAAGAAAATTCCTCGTCTGCCGCTCTCTCAACTTATTGATCTCTGGGTCGTCCGTCGGCCCTTCGGCGCCCATGTTCCAGCTGTCGTTGTTGTCGGAGCCGTCCTTATTGTCGTCGAGGTTTGCCTCATTGTGCTTCTCGTTGAAGCTGACCAGGTCGCACAGCGTGAAGCCATCATGCGCTGTAATGAAGTTGATGGACGCCGAAGGCTTGCGCCCATCGCTCTTGTACAGATCGCTGGAGCCGGTCAGCCGATACGCAAAGTCCGATAGCTGTCCGCTGTCACCTTTCCAGAATCGCCGCACCGTGTCACGGTACTTGCCGTTCCACTCTGCCCACAGCACCGGGAAATTGCCCACCTGGTAGCCGCCCTCTCCAATATCCCAGGGTTCGGCAATCAGTTTCACGTCCGCAAGAGTTGGATCCTGGTGGATCGTATCGAAGAATGCTCCCAGCTTGTTTACGTCGTGCAGCTCACGCGCCAGTGTCGATGCGAGATCGAACCGGAACCCGTCCACATGCATCTCGGAAACCCAGTACCGCAAGCTGTCCATGATCAGCTTCAGCGTCTGCGGGTGATACACATTCAGCGTGTTTCCAGTCCCGGTGTAGTCCACGTAATAACGCCCATCATCGGCCACTGTGCGGTAGTACGTTGTGTTGTCCACACCCTTGAGCGAAAGCATCGGCCCCTTCTCGTTGCCTTCGCAGGTGTGGTTATAGACCACATCCAGGATGACCTCGAGCCCTTCCGCATGTAGGCGCTTCACCATCTGCTTGAACTCATTCACCTGTTCCCCGTCATCGCCGCTGGAGCTATACCGCGACATCGGCGCGAAGTATCCCAGCGTGTTGTAGCCCCAATAGTCGCGAAGTCCTTTGTCCAGCAAATGTCCCTCGTCGATGAAATGATGCACCGGCATCAGTTCCACTGCCGTAACTCCAAGCTTCTTCAGGTACTCAATGCTTGCATCGTGTGCGAGCCCCGCATAGGTTCCACGCAGTTTCTCGGGCACGTCCGGGTTCTTCATGGAAAACCCGCGAACATGCATCTCGTAAATGATCGAGTCCGAGATCGGCGTCTCCGGCGGACAATCCTCGCCCCAGTCAAAGTGCCAATCCACGACAACGCTCTTCGGCACAAAGTCCGCGTCATCGATGGTGCAAATCTTCAGATCATCGCCGGACGCAACGTCATACGGCATGATGGGCCCCTTATGATCCACCTGTCCGGAGATGGCCTTCGCATAGGGATCGACCAGCAGTTTGTTTTTGTTGAACCGCAGGCCCTTTTCCGGGTCCCACGGACCGTCCACGCGATATCCGTAGCGCTGCCCGGGCTTAATTCCGCGCAACAATCCATGCCAGACAAACGCCTGTCTACTTCCTTCAATTCCACGCAGTCGATCTGCTTGCCCGCGTCGTCAAACATGCACACATTTACCGCTGAAGCATTCTCGGAGTACAACGCAAAGTTCGTGCCAAGGGCAGTAGGAGTGGCGCCGAGGGGATAAGGCTTTCCAGGAAGCAGCGTGCGTGACATAGTTCTCGTTTCGATTGTTGTAGGCTAACGCCTTTGGATTTCAAAACTGCAATCCTTCTAGTAGATGCACAATCGCCTCGCGAACGCTGCTTGCACCCACGGCGGTTCTTCCGCGTCATGAACAACATACTCAGTTTCCGGCTTCCACCACTAACGTAACCTGCGTCGAGTGACTGACGACAGTCCCAGCCAGGTTGGTTGATGTTCCTGTAACCGTGAGCGTGTACGTCTGTCCCCCTTCGAGCGTCGTCGAGATGCTGCGCGCACCGCATCCCGTCATGGAAAGCATTCCCATCATCAATCCACACATTGCCAACCACTGACGCCGCATCCGCCCGCGTCTTCTCACCATCAACAACGGAAACAAAAGTGCTGCCAACGCGCCACCCGATAGCTGCGTCCACCAACGCGTCAACAGTGTCGCACTGGTCTGCACACTCATCGTCACGTTCACCGACGACGCTCCGGGAACCACCTGCGGCGGCGAGAAGGAGACCGTCGCCCCCGCCGGCAATCCACTGGCACTGAAGTCCACGACCCCGGTAAACGCTCCGGACTGCGGTCCTACGGTCATCGTGTAATTTGCGACATCGCCAGCGGCGACCGTCTGCGTCGTTGAGCCTGAGGCGGCCAATGAGAAGTCTGGAATTGCTGACACCGTCGTCGTCTGCGCCTGCGAAACGCTCGCCAGGAAGTTTCCGTCACCGCCATAGCTAGCCACCAGCGAATGAGCACCGATCCCCGGTGACAGATACGTGCCGCTCGCCGCGCCATTCGATCAGCTGGCACGGTGGTGACCACCGTTCCGTTATCCAGAAACGTGACCGTGCCCGTCGGCATTCCCTGCGTCGTCAGAGACGACGTTCGCGCTCAACAACAGCGGCAAGCCCGCATACGAAGCTTGTGTCAGAGGCTGCTCCGTTGTCACACTTGCCGCCGGCACAATCTGCAACGCTCCCGAGGCCGGACTCATCACCACGCGTGTAGGTCGCGCTGGCTGGCCCGCTCAGTGTCGCAACGATCGGATAGCTTCCCACCGGCGACAGCAATCCCGCCGTCGTCGTAAACGCCACCACGAGACCGTCCGCGACCTGTGGCAACGCACCCGTCAATGTTCCTGTGAGAACCGGAATCGCTTGCCCATACTCTGCCGTCGCGGGATTCGCCGTCGCCGTAATCACCGCGGGGCCGCCATTCACCATCACTTCGGGACTCGTCGATGCAGGGTTCACTCCATCGCCCAGGTACGCCGCGTAGAGTGATTGCGTCCCCGCGGATAGTCGTCTGGGGAGCAAACGTCGCCGATCCTCCGGTTAGCGTCGTCTGCGTCAGCAACGAGCCCGTATCCAGCAACTCTACCATGCCTTGCGCCGTTCCCGCTGATCCTGCAACCGTCACCTGCGCGTTCGTCTGTCCGTTGCCCGAGCTCGCGCTCAGCGTCACCTGCGTCGTTCGAGCCGGCGCCAGACCCGCCGGCACGATATACATTCCCGTTCGCCACGCTCTCGCGCACCATCTGATTCAGCGCATCCGCATACACTGGCGCGCCAAAGCTCGACAGTGCAACCCCGCGCGGCGAGTTCATCGCCACCGCTCCCGCCGCCACGCCGTCACTCGTGGCGCCCTGCACGCCGCTCCCGGCAATCGTCGTAATCGTGCCACTCGCATCCACCATGCGTAGTCGCTGATTGTTCGAATCCGCAAAGATCACCGCGCCGCTCGACGTCACCATCAACCCGCGCGGCAGTGCCAGCTCCGCCGCCGTCGCCGGACCGCCATCGCCCGCATACCCCGCCACGCCATCGCCCGCAAACGTGCTGATCGTTCCATTGGTCGCAATCACCCGGATGCGCTGATTGTGCGAGTCCGCCACAAAGACGCGGCCGTCACTTCCCACCGCGAGCCCCATCGGTGTATCCAACTCCGCGCTCGTCGCCGGGCCGCCGTCGCCCGCAAATCCCTGCGTCCCATCTCCCACGACAGTCTGAATCACGCCCGCGCTGATTCGCCGCACGCGTTGATTGCCCGAATCGCAGACCAGCAGCGCGCCGCTCGCATCGATCGCCAGTGCATTGGGCCAGCGAAACGTTGCGCTCGCTGCGGCTCCGCCATCACCGCTGAATCCCACGCTGCCGTTGCCGGCAAACGTCGTGATCACCCCACCGCTGACCGCCCGAATGAGTTGATTGCCAGTGTCCGCGATATACAGCGTCCCATCCGGCCCCACCGCCACTCCCTGCGGCGCGTTCAACTCTGCGCTCGTTGCCGATCCGCCATCGCCGCAAATCCCTGCACCCCATCTGCCCGCCACGATGCTCAGCACGCCTGCCAGCGACGACTCGTAGACCACGTGCCGATTGGTATCGGCGAAGTAAAGATTTCCAGCTGCATCAAAGGCCACGCTGCTCGGCAGCAACGGCATCGCCACCGGCGGTGTCGTTCCTTGCGCATCTGCTCGTCCCGTTGCCACGCACCAGCAGCATGCCCAGCAGCGCCACGACGATGGCCACCAGCACCGCTGCGCCCGACACCGCGACAAACGTTGTCAGCAGCTCTCTGCCAGGGCCCGCGCCCGCGCTCTTGGATGCTATCTGGGACGTAGACGGACTGCGCAAGAATCCTCCTCAGCGATGCGCCACAGGTCTTTCGCGCAAATAACGGATTCGGCCTCATCCTACCCCAGAGTCCTGACCTCTCTCTGTGTCTTCGCGCACAGCACCCCCACAAGCGATAAGCTCAGACCATGCGCTTCGTTCCAAGGTTTCTGCTCTCCGCCATGAGCCCCGACCATTTCCCCGACGCGTCCCGCACCTTTGACGCGCCCGAGGTCGCCTTCCTGGGCCGCTCAAATGTCGGCAAATCGTCGCTCATCAATACCCTGCTCGGCTCCAAAGAAGCGAAGGTCTCGTCCACGCCCGGTCGCACCCGGGCCATCAACTTCTTCGCGCTGCACGACGGCACCGAGGCCAAGTTCAACGTTCGGCCGTCACTCATCTTCGCCGACCTTCCCGGCTACGGCTATGCCAAGATTTCCAAGTCCATCTCCGCCGAGTGGCCCAAATTCATCGAGCCTTACCTTGCCGAGCGCGAGCAGCTCGCCCTCTGCATCTGCCTGGTCGACACCAATATTCCTCCGCAGGAGAGCGACACGCTGCTCATCCACGCACTGCAGGCCATGCAGCGACCATACCTTGTCGTCGGCACCAAATCCGATCGCCTCGGTGGAAACCAACTCACGAAGTCGCTCGCTGCTCTCAAGAAGGCGCATAGTGTCGACCGCGTTCTGCCCGTCTCTTCTAAGTCTGTCGGCGGCGTCAAGAATCTATGGCCAGAGATATTGAACGTCATCCAGGACTAGCGGTTCAGCAGATACCCAGACTCTCCGCGGCCACCCGCTCCAGCCTGGTCATCCACACTACCCGCGACCCGCCGGCGACGATTCTCTGATAGTGCCCGATTCGCTCCACCCAGGTCCTCCGCAGCACATCTTCCTCCTGCAACAGCGACAGGAGCCGCGTGTCCAGCTCGCGCATCTCCGCAGTCGTTGCACGTTGCAGAACCACCTCGTACCATCCTCGCTCTGACAGCCAGCCCTCAAGTATTTCGCTCGACGCCACCATCGTACCTTCACCCGCGAGCCGCAGATGCTCGACGCCAAGCGACTCCTCATTCTCCGCTTGCTGTCCGATCGACACCTGCAGGTCCGGCAGCACACCTCGCTCGCGCATCTCCGCGATCGCGGGTTGTACTTCACCTTCGAGCACCACGCTCAGCGGCCGCTGCTTGCGAATCTCATTCTTCAAAACCCGCAGCGCCTCATCGAGCGTGTTAACGACAAAGTCCACACCGCCTTGCCGAAATACCGATTTCACGGCGGCCGCATCCGGATCGAACAGCCACGACGTCCCGCCGGCAATGCTCACCGCCGCGGGCAACCCCGTCGCGCTTGCGCCGGCTCCGTACGCGAACACCAGCTGTCCAGCCCAGCTTTCACGCCGGGCGACCAGCTCACCGTAGAGCTGCAATGTCTGCCGTTGAAGATCAACTCCGCTCAGGACCACCTGCTTCACCCCCATAGACAAAGAAGCCCTGCAACCATCTCCGTTGCAGGGCTTCCCGGCCGACCAAATCAACTACTCGCCGTAGTACTCCAGCCCAAGATGCGTGATCAGATCCTCACCCATTATGTGCCGCAGCGTGTTCTTCAGCTTCATCTGCTGGATGAACAGATCGTGCTCCGGATACACACCCGGCGCGCTGTCCGGATCCTTGAAGTAGAAGCTCAGCCACTCCTGGATACCGAGCCCGCGAAGCGCCGGCGTGCGAGCCGCGAGATCCATGAACAGGCAGAGATCGAGCGCCAGCGGAGCCGCCAGGATCGAGT
The DNA here is from genome assembly GCA_963821165.1 of uncultured Acidobacteriaceae bacterium. GTDB lineage: Bacteria > Acidobacteriota > Terriglobia > Terriglobales > Acidobacteriaceae > Granulicella. Next base: position 2,572,914 of record CAWGCQ010000003.1, on the reverse strand, counting down.
CGCGGCACAGGAAATCGACCTTGATCTGCATCGGATACCCGAGCCAGCCGAAGATGTCGATGTTGTCCCAGCCCTCTTTGTTATCTCCACGCGGAGGATAGTACTCAATCCGAATCTTGTGGAACGCGTCCCCGTAGAGATCCGGGTTCTTGTCGGGCTGGAAGATGTGCTCCAGCACGCCCAGCTTCGACACTTCCTTGGTCTTGAAGTTGTCCGGATCGTCCAGCACTTCGCCGTCCCGGTTGCCCAGGATGTTGGTCGAGAACCATCCGCTCACGCCCAGCTGACGCGCCTTGAAGCCCGGAGCCAGCACCGTCTTGATGAACGTCTGGCCGGTCTTGAAGTCCTTGCCGCAGATCGGCGTGTTCATCTTCTTCGAGAGCTCCTGCAGCGCAGGAATGTCGACGCGTAAGATTCGGCGCACCGTTGGCAAACGGAATCCCTTCCTTCAGCGCAGCCCACGCATACAGCATGGACGGCGAGATGTTGGGATCGTCGTCGACCAGGCCCTTCTCGAATGCCTCCAGCGTCTGGTGCACAGCCGACGGCTCAATGTAGATCTCCGTCGATCCGCACCAGATCATCACCTGGCGATCGGTCTTGGTCTTGAACTCCGCAATGTCGTTGCGGATCTGGCTGGCGAGGTCGCACTTGTTCTTGCCGACCTTCTGATGCTTCGGCGTGAGACGCTTCACCCAGCGCTGGTCGAAGGCCGCAGGCATCGGCTCGATGCTCTGCAGAAAGTCCTTCATGCTCTCGATCTGATCGCGGTCGAGCACGCCAGCCGTCTTGGCAGCGTCATACAGGTTGCCGCCGAAGATATCCCAGCCCGTAAACACCAGGTCATCGAGCTGCGCAATCGGCGCCCAATCCTTGATCAGCGGCGTGCGATCATCGGTGCGCTTTCCCAGCCGGATCGTTCCCATCTGCGACATCGATCCAAACGGCTTGGCAAATCCTCTGCGAACTGCCTCTACACCGGCGATGAGCGTGGTCGCAACCGCGCCCATGCCGGGAATCATAATTCCAAGTTTTCCTGTTGCTGGCTTGATGCTCGCTGCATCCGGAGACGCGGCGTTGGGTGTAGACATTGCGATACGTACCCTTCCTATACGTGCAAATTTCAATTTCCGTAGTGATTTGCGGACACATCAGTATCGCTCTTCAGCAAACCACGTTGCAAATACCCAGCGAAACTCTGCGAATCTGCTCTAATCATCTCACTTGGAGGAGAGCGATTCTCGTGCGTCCGCATCTGGCCAGCCTGGTCGACGATTTCCGCCGCAACGGCCGGCAGATCGCCATCGTGCGCTACCGCGGCGTCCGCCGTCACGCCATCACCTACGCCGACCTTGCGACCCTTGCCGGCCGATTCTCCGCCGAGCTGGTCCGGCGCGGCATCGTCGCCCGGCGACCGCGTCGTCCTGTGGGGCGAGAACTCCGCCGAGTGGGTCGGCGCCTTCTTCGGCTGCCTGCTGCGCGGCGTCCTGGCGGTTCCGCTCGACGCCGCCGGTTCGCCGGAATTCGCCGCTCGCGTCATCGCCGATGTCTCCCCAAAGCTCATCTTGACCGAGGCAGCGCGCGCCTCCGCGCTGCCGGCCGACGTTCCGCAGCTCTCGCTGGACGACCTCGCGCAGCTTGCTGCCGGCCGAACCGCTCTTCACCGTCGATCCGGCCGTCACGCTCGACGCGCCGTTCCAGATCATCTTCACCTCCGGCACCACGGCCGCGCCCAAGGGCATCGTCCACACCAACCGCAACGTGCTCGCCAGCCTCGACCCCATCGAGCGCGAGATGCAGAAGTATCTCCGCTACGAGCGCATCGTTCCACCCGCTGCGCTTTCTGCACAGCCTTCCGCTCAGCCACGTCTTCGGCCAGTTCATGGGCCTCTGGACGCCTGCGCTCCTCGCCGCCGAAGTCCACTTCGATACCCAGCTCGAACCCGCTCGCCTGACCGATCGCATCCGCCTCGAACGCATCTCTGTCCTCGTCGCGGTCCCGCGCACGCTGGAGCTCCTGCGCTCGCACGTACAACTCCTCTTCCCGGATCTGAGCGCACAACTCGCCGCATCCGAAGGCTGGCCAGTCTATAAGCGCTTCGTACGCTTCCGACGCGTCCACCGACTAACCGGCTGGAAGTTCTGGGCGCTCATCTCCGGCGGCGCGACGCTGCCGCCTGAGCTTGAGCTCTTCTGGGGACGGCTCGGCTACGCCGTCATTCAGGGCTACGGCATGACCGAAACCGCCGCGCTGGTCACGCTGAACCATCCCTTCCACGTCGGCCGCGGAACGCTCGGCAAGCCGCTTCCCGGCCGCGAGGTCCGCATCAGTCCCGAGGGCGAGATCATGGTGCGCGGCGACGTGGTCTCCGGCGCCACGTGGGCCAATGGCGCACATCCAGCCGCGCGCCAGCGAGTGGCTCGCCACCGGCGATCTTGCTACGCAGGACGACTCCGGCGAGCTGCGCTTCTCAGGCCGTCGCGGCGACGTCATCGTGACTGCCGCAGGGCTGAACATCTATCCCGCTGACCTTGAAGCCGCGCTGCTCAAGCAGCCTGGTGTTCGCGCCGCTGCCGTAGTCGCCTGCGACGGCGTCAACGGACCCGAGCCTGTCGCGGTCCTGCTCGCCGACGCGGACGACGCACAACTTCGGCAGATCCTCGAACAGGCCAATCGCTCGCTCGCCGACTTCCAGCAGATTCGTCGCGTGCTGCGCTGGCCCGAGCCGAGCTTCCCGTACACGTCAACGGGCAAACTGCTGCGCCGCGTCGTTGCTGAGTGGGCCAGCGAGCCAGCTCGCCGCAACTGCCGCGCATCCTTCCGCTGGCCGCGGCGATGTGCTCCTGGAGATGATCGGCAGCGTCACTGGAGAAGCTCCCGCAGATGCCACTGATGCCGCGCGGCTCTCCGAAGACCTGCACCTCGACAGCCTCGGCCGCGTGCAGCTGCAGTCGCTTCTCGAGCAGCGCTTCGGCCTTGAGCTCGGGGACGAGCAGATCGCCCAGGCCGCGACGCTCGGCGACCTGCGCGCGCTCATCGGTGCGCCAGCGGTTACGCCGTCGCAGAGCCTCAACCGAATCGACCTCGCCCCATGAAACTCCGCGGCAGATCGCTCGAGCCAGCAATCGTCGCTGCACCGCCAACGTGCCAAACTCCTGCTGCCAACGCCAGCTCCATCCGCGCCTGGCGCATCGCTACCCGCGTTGGCCGTGGCTAGTTTCGCGATCAACGCGCTGCGCGTCGCGATTTCAGGAGCTCGTCATTCGACCGCTGGTCTGGCTGCTCGCTGCACCGCGCGTCGAGCGCCGCAACAGCTCAGCCGCAACCCGGCAGCCACCGCTGCTCATCATCGCCAACCACATCACCGCCTACGATGCTGCCGCTCATTCTCTATGGACTGCCGTCACACCTGCGCCATCGCGTCGCCGTCGCCATGTCCGGCGAGATGCTGCTGGACTTCCGCCGTGGCCGCGGCGCGCCCAACCCTCTCCTCAACCCGCTTCTGCCCATCGCGTACTGGCTGATCACGGTACTCTTCAACGTCTTCCCGCTGCCGCGCCTCGGAGGCTTTCGGCGCAGCTTCGAGCATGCAGGCCGCGCGCTCGACCGCGGCTACTCCGTGCATCATCTTCCCCGAAGGCCACCGCTCGGCCGACGGCACGCTGCAGCCGTTCCGTTCCGGCATTGGCCTGCTCGCGCAGCAAGCCGAAGCTGACGTGCTGCCGGTAGCGCTCGTAGGCCTGGATCAGATCATCAAGACCCGCAAGCGCTGGTTCCACGTCGGGTACGAATTACCGTCCGCGTCGGTGAACCGATTCCTTATGACCCGCACAGCACGCCGGAGCAGACCACTCAGAAGATTGCAGGCGGCGATGAGCAAACTGCTGGCTTAGTCGATGGCGAGCTTCGCGCGGTTCTTCCAGTGCGTCCAGATGAAGTAGGCTGCACCAATCACCAGGATCACCTCGACGCCATGATGGAAGCGGTCGAAGAACTGCCTTGAAGCGCGGATCGCTGTTCCAGCTCGCGCCGAGCTTCATGCCGATGTATGCCAGCACGTAGCACCACGGGAACGAGCCGATGAAGGTGTAGATGTGGAAGCGCACCTGGTTCATCCGCGCAACGCCCGCGGGAAACGCGATGAACGTGCGGACGATCGGGCAGCATGCGTCCCACCAGCACCGTGATCGACCCATAGCTTGTCGAAGAACTTGTCGCGCCATGTCGAGGTCGCGCTTGCTCAGCAGCAGGTAGCGGCCGTAGCGCTCGACCATGGGGCGGCCGCCGCTGTGCGCCGACCCAGTAGGCGGGGATGGAGCCGAGGTTCGATGCCAGCGAGGCGACCGTCGCGAGCAGGATCAGCTGTAGCTGGGTATGCGCCAGAGCGTATCCGGCGAGCGGCATGATGACCTCGGACGGGATGGGAATGCAGGCCGACTGGATGGCCATCAGCAACGACGACCATGGTGTATCCGCCGCTGCGCGATAAGGGCGACAAGAAGGGTGACTAGCTTTGCAGACATGAGGCTCCAGTATACCGGCTCGCTGTTACAGCGTTTGTTAGCATAGATGCATGTCTGAAGCCGCAACCGCATCTACGCCCGTTGCACCCGCAGCCGCAGCTCCTGCGCGTCCTCAACCCAGCGCTTCCGGAGCTCCTGCCGCTCACGGTGCGACTCCCGTGAAGCGACAGGTTGTGTGCTTCAGCTTCTACAAGGTGATGCCTGAGTGGCGTCGCTTGCCGGCCGAGGAGAAGGCCGCGCACAAGCAGGCCTTTGCCGAGGTGCTGACGCGGTGGAACAAGCCGGGCGAGTTCCTGTCGCTGACCTACTCGACGATCGGCACGCGCGGCGATGTGGACATGTGCGTGTGGTCGATTGGCTACGCCGTGGACGAGCTGAACAAGATGCGCTCGGAGCTGATGGCTACGCCGCTGGGCGGATATCTCACCACGCCGCACAGTTTCCTGGCGATGACCAAGCGCTCGCAGTACTCCATCGACCGCGAGGACGAGAGCGAGGGCGAAGGCCGCGGCGCGATTCGTCCGGGCGGACAGAAGTACATCTTCATCTATCCGTTCTGGAAGACGCGTCCGTGGTATCTGCTCTCGGCTGCCGAGCGCAAGCGGCTGATGGATGAGCATATCCGCATTGGGCTGCTGTATCCGCGGGTGAAGCTCAACACGACCTACTCGTTTGGGCTGGATGACCAGGAGTTTGTGGTGGCCTTCGAGACCAACTTCCCTGAGGACTTTCTCGACCTGGTGCAGCAGCTGCGCGAGACCGAGATCAGCATGTACACGCTCAAGGACTATCCCCATCTTCAGCTGCGTGCGGCTGAAGGCTGCCGAGATGCTGGATCGGCTTGGGTAGAGCAGACTGTAGACAGTAGAGTGTAGACAGTAGAGAAGACGCGATGCCCAAGGCTGCTGCGAAGACGACCAGGAAGCTGACTCCACCGCAGAAGCTGAAGGCGTCGGCGCGCAAGGCTGCGGTGAAGGGCGTGTCTGCGGCGAAGGCGCGGGCGATTGCGGCTAAGGAGCCGGTTGCGGCGAAGACGAAGCGCGGCAAAACGGCTAAACCGCTGGCGCCGGAACGCATCAAGGCGATCCTCGATGCGCTGCAGAAGACCTATCCGAATGTGGTCTGCGCGCTGACCCATCACAATGCGTTTGAGCTGACGATTGCGACGATCCTTTCCGCGCAGACTACCGATGTTGGGGTGAACAAGGTTACGCCGGAGCTGTTCAAGATGTATCCGACGCCGAAGAAGCTGGCTGAGGCGCCGCTGCCGGAGCTGGAGCGGATCATCAAGTCGACTGGTTTCTTTCGGGCGAAGGCGAAGAACATCCAGGGCGCGGCGCAGGTGTTGGTGGAGAAGTTCGGCGGGAAGGTTCCGGAGACGATTGAGGAGCTGACCGAGCTTCCGGGTGTGGCGCGGAAGACGGCGAACGTGGTGCTTGGGAGCTGGTTTGGGATTCGCTTCGGGGATCGTTGTGGACACGCATGTTGGCCGGTTGTCGCGGCGGTTGGAGCTGACCAAGGAAGACGATCCGGTGAAGGTTGAGCAGGACCTGGAGAAGGTGATTCCGCAGGATCACTGGATCCAGTTTTCGCATGAGCTGATCCATCACGGGCGGCAAGTTTGCATTGCGCGGAAGCCGAAATGTGTGGATTGCTCGCTGGAAAAGGAGTGCAACTCTGTGGATAAGACCTGGAGTTCGCACTAGGCGTCCAGGGGGTACCCCCCTCCCCCCTTGTTTTTCCAAAGTAGTCTATTCAAACGGGTTACGCACAAAGTGGTCATTCTATTGGGCAAGTGTAAGCCGATGATTCGATGCGGCTTACAAGTTTAGTGGCTGCAAAGTGGTCCACCCGTTGACTTTAGGGGCAAAGTGCTCTCTTCACACGGTTTAGCGCGGAATTCTGCGCGTATGCCCGGCTGTGGATTCCGTAGCGGTCTGTGTGGATTGTGGAAAAGTCGCCGGCGGAGCGAGCGGGGCTCGTGATGGGGCCTGCTTCTATTATAGGCTTCGCGGCAGGGTAACTATGCCAGGTTTTGGGAAGTTTCTTCTGGTTTGGAATGAGTGGCTTAGGGGAGATTCGGCAAGCCGAGGGACTTGACAACTTCGGCGACTAACGAGGGGAGGTTGGGCTCGGCTGCCTCGGCGTGGGGCGGGAGGTTGAGGTCGCGGAGGGTCTGGGAGGTGATGGGGCCTATGGAGATTCGCCGAATTTCCTGTGGAAGAGTTAGGCCTGAGGCTTCAAGTAATGCTAGAAGATTTGTCGCTGTGGAGCTGCTGGTGAACGTGATAGCGGCTGGCCAGTTTTCGCGTGATGGAGAAGAGTTGGCGGAGGGCGGCGATGGAGTCGGAGGGGACGACGTTGCGGTAGACGGGGGCGATGGTGACGTCGGCTCCGGCGGCGCGGAGGGTGTCGGGGAGGTACTCGCGGGCGGTTTCGGCGCGGAGGAGGAGGAAGCGGGTGGGGGTTCCGTCGGGCTGGAGGGCGTGGGGGAGGAGGGCTTCGGCGAGGGATTCGGCTACGGCTTGGCGGGGGGAGGAGGTTGGGGTGGAGGTTGGCGGCTTCGAGGGCTCGGGCGGTGGCGGTGCCGATGGCGGCGATGCGGAGGTTGGGGGGCAGGACTACCCAGGTCTCAGAAGCGAGACCTGGGGCACCCGGTTTCGTGGGGGTGCTGAGGTGAGGCGGCGGTGGAAGGCTTCTACGGCGTTGGCGCTGGTGAAGAGGAGCCAGTGGAAGTGGTCGAGGTGGGCGAGGGCGGCGTCGAGGGGGGCGAAGGTGGTGGGGTCGGCTAGCTCGATGGTGGGGATGAGGATGGGGTCGGCGCCGAGGGCGCGGAGCTGGTCGGCCAGCGCGGAGGCCTGGTGGGGGGAGCGGGTGATGAGGACGCGGGGGGCGGGCATGGCTTTCTCTGCCGTTTATCTTCTCACTCGTTGGCCTCAAGCGTCCGTGATCGTCCGTCGAGCAATTATCGAGACGGGACGAGATCCATGGCTATTCTCCACAAGCCCCATCCTCCCAGAACGAGAGCGGGAGTGGCCGCGGCGAGAAAGAAAATCCCAATCAGATCGCCGTCCGCCAAGTCATGCCATACCGCCACTGCATAAACATGATTCCTCCGAGACAGTATGACAACGGAGAAGATGCAGGAAGCCCGTGATACGCTGGGTTGTTGTGAGCCGCCTTCAACTTCATTTCGTCAGCCAGAAGGCGGTTAAAGGTCGGGCGCATCGGCGATGCACTGTTCAGAATGATTGGATCGCTGCTGCGAATTTCCTGACGGTGATTTTGGTGATTCGCGGGCATGTAGTCCGCCTGGCGCAGAGCTGATGAGTAGGGTGTGCCCTCACATCTTCTCACGCAGGTGGAGGCAAGAGCGAACAGCAGATTCCCGGAGGCCAAATGACTAGAAAGAAGAGCAAAGACAACGGCAACAGCAAAGGCAAAGACCAATACAGGGGTCGCATTCGCTGCGCTCAGGATGACGACGAAGATGACAAGCAACGACGAGCGCAGATCCCGCGAGAAGTGCAATCCTGCGAGCGAAGCCGGCTGGACTTGGCCTTCGCTCTGCGGGATTTCGGGGTGGTCGGAGGTTGCCTACTGGGCGGTGGCGGTCTTCTCCGGGTAGGTGACTTGGAGGGTCAGGATCTCGTAGGGCTTGATGGGGACGGTTACTGTGTCGTCGGTTAGGGGTAGGTGGTCGGCGTTGGGGAGGGGGTCTTCCATCAGGTTGGTTTCGATGGCGTACTGGGCGCCGGCGGGGACGTGGAGTTTTACTTCGGTGGGCTTCCCTGCCCACTCGTACATGCGGAAGATGAGGGCGTTGGCGTCTTCGGCTTTCTTGACCGCGCTGAGGGTTACGTTGGGCGCGTCGAGCGAGACGAAGGAGTGGGTGGCGGGCAGCTCGCCGGTGTGGGCGAAGACCTGCTCGGCGAGGAGCGGGGTGTTGAGCTCGTAGCCGCGGCGGACGGTGAGCGCGTCTTTCCAGGAGCCGGTGTGGGGGTAGAGCTCGTAGGTGAAGTGCTGGGTGCCGCGGTCGGCGTCGGGGTCGGGCCAGATGGGCGAGCGGAGGAGCGTGAGGCGGAGGAGATTGCCTACCGCGTCGTAGCCGTACTTCGAGTCGTTGAGGATGGAGAAGCCCTGGTGGCGCGTCGCCGAGGTCGGCCCAGCGGAGGGCGGGGACTTCAAACTGGGCTTTCTCCCAGGAGTTGTTGCGGAGGGTGGTGCGCTCGATGTTGCCGTAGGGGATCTCGTAGGTGGCCTTGGCGCTGGTTGCGGCGAGCGGGAAGGCGGCCTTGAGGAGGACGTGGGTCTCGTGCCATTCGACGGTGGTGGAGACGCGGACGACGTCGCTGTTGGCGTCGAGGGAGATGTCCTGGATGAAGTGCGACTTGCTCCAGGTGCGGGTGATGCGGATGGTCTTGCGGAGGGGGCCGTTGTCGGTGACGGCGATGGAGTCGACGTGGTCGATGGGGGTCATGGGGCGGTCGAGCGTGCCGGGATCGATGTTCCAGGCGTCGTATTGCTTGGGGCGTGTCGACGAAGGTCTGGAGCTGGTTGCCGCAGGCGTTGCGGGGCGAGGTACTCGGTGTTGGCCGGGAGAGTGGTGATGCTGGTGATGCAGCCGTTCTCCTTGTCGATGACGAGCTTGAGGCGCGCGTTGGCGAGGGTGAAGGTGGAGGCGTCGGAGTCCAGGCTGAGGTCAGTGGCTCGGCTTCGCGGATGGCTTGGTGCTGTCGGCGTGGAGAACGGTGTAGCCGAGGGCGGGGATGTTGTGGACGTCGGCGAGCACTTCGAAGTCGTTGGTGCCGGCGATGTGGTTGGTGATTTGCGCGGGGACGAGGTCGCCCTTGGCGTCGGTGAGGGTGATGACGTTGGAGGCTTCGGGGAGCTCGACGTTGAGCGTGACGGGTTCGCTGCGCGGCCAGGCCATGGTGTTGTAGACGATGACGGGGACGCCGGTCTTCGCCGAGGTGTCGATGCGGTCGTTGAGGGTTTTGAAGGCGGCTTCGTCGATGTTGTGGTCGTCGTCGAAGACCTGGTGGAAGTCGTTCTGGGCGTCGCGGTAGATGACGGCGATGCCGGAGCCGGCGGCGAGGTCGTGGAACTCGTTGAAGGTGATCTTCTCCCAGTTGGTGTTGAGCTGCTGGTCGGGATAGGTGTCGCCGTCAAGCCAGGCGAGCGAGGCTAGCTTCTCGGCGTTCGAGCGTGGCGGTCTCGCTGGTGCGGATGTTGCGCTTGTGGGCGGCCTGGGTGGTGTAGACGCCGCGGTGGTACTCGAAGTAGAGCTCGTCTTTCCAGGTGGGGATGCCGACTTCGCCGTTGGGGCCGGCGGGTGGCGCGGTGTAGCCCTTGGCGATGGAGTCGTAGTCCCAGGTGGGCGAGTTGGGGTTGAGGTGCGCCTGCACGTCGTCGAAGTAATGCTGGACGGTGCTGAAGCGCATGGTGGGAACGGCGGTGTCGGGCTTCTTGCCTTCGTCGATCCAGTGGTCGCCCTGGTCGAGCATATCGCGGGTGGGGCCGCCGCCGTGGTCGCCTACGCCGTAGAGGTCGAGGTGCTCGATGGTGCCGGGGTTGCGCTGGGCGGACTCGGCGAAGTCAGCGGAGATGCGGGTGGGGTTGAGGTCGGTGTGGACGTAGTCGGTTGGGAAGTAGGTGAGGACCTTGGAGCCGTCGGGCGACTCCCACCAGAAGAGGCGGAAGGGGAGCTGGTTGGTGTCGTTCCAATGCATCTTCTGGGTGACGAAGTAGTCGAGGCCGGAGCGCTTGTAGATCTGCGGGAGCTGCCAGTTGTAGCCGAAGCTGTCGGGGTTCCAGCCGATGCGGGCGGTGACGCCGTACTCCTTTTTGAAGAAGCGCTGGCCGACGAGGAGCTGGCGAACCTGCGACTCGCCGGAGGGGAGATTGAGGTCGGGCTCAACCCACATGCCGCCGACAACTTCCCAGCGGCCTTCCTTGATGCGCTGCTTGATCTGGTCGTTGAGGTCGGGGTATTTGTCGGCCATCCAGGCGTAATATTGCGCGGCGGATTGGGTGTAGACGTAGTTGGGGTATTCGTTCATCAGCTGGAGGGCGGTGGTGAAGGTGCGGCGCACGGCGTCGACGGTTTCACTGCGGGGCCAGAGCCAGGCGGCGTCGATGTGCGCGTTGCCGTCGAGGTCCATGGTGGCTTGCTGGAGGATGGGGTGCAGCGGCGCGAGGAGCTGCTGGGCCTTGCGGAGGGAGGCGTCGAAGGCGGACTGGTTGGCGGTGCTGAGGGCGTGGAGATCGATGGCGGCGATGGCGGCTTCGACGGTGGGGAGGAGGTCGGTGCGGGGCTTGGGGAGGGCGGGCAGGATGTTGGCCGCGGTGATGCACTGGATGCGGATGTCCTGCGGGTTGGGGCGGGCGCTGGAGGCGGGGTCGTCGGGGTTGGGCTCGACGCGCAGGCTGACGCCCTCGAAGGTTTTGACGTCGACGGTGTGGAGGAGTTTGACGGCTACGAGGATCTTGTCGCCGGGCTTGGCGGGTTCGAAGAGGACGATGGGCTCGAGGTCGTCGCCGAGCGCGACGCGGCGGCCGTTGAAGTAGATGATCTCGGGCATGGGGCCGTTGGCGTCGGCCTGGAACTGGAACCAGATGCGCGAGCCGGTGATGTCGTAGCCGTTGAGGGTCTTGGGGACTTCGATGGTGCGGCGATACCAGACGGCGTCTTTGGGTGCCTGGCTGTGCGCGGAGACGAGTTGCCAGGAGGAGTCGTCGAGCGTGGGCGATTCGCCGTGCGGGACGTCGCCGACGTGGAGGCGCCACTCGCCGGCGGGAAGCTCGGTGAGGGTCTCGAGGGTGTGCAGCGTGGTGAGCGCGGCGGGCGAGAGGTTCTTGAGCTCGCGCTTGGGTGTGAAGGACTGCGCGGAGAGGGCGGTGGGAAGAAGAATCGAAGAGCTGACAGCCAGGCCGAGGGCGATGGAGAGGACACGAACGCGCATGAAGGAAGGGTACCAAACTGATCGGGTGACTAGAGACACCACGGCAAGCCGGCAGTGGGCGGGTTTCAATTTCGGACTATGTGAAGTTTCCCAAACCCCGTTTTGCGGGAATGACGGAGTTAGCAAATAGAAACCGACTTTTCGTTGCTAATCAATGGTCGTCGATCCTCTCGAGATGTGCTGTGGCGGGATGTAGTGAAACCGTATTAAATAGATTCTCTCGCCTTTACCGTGTTTAGCCACTTTGAGAAGGTCCAGAACTCCGAGAAATCCTGACTCTTGGGCCAGTGTCGAAGTGATGTCGGGAAATCCAATCGGTTCGATGGAATCCACCTCAATCTCACCCTCTTCCATGCGGTACCGGCGTCCCACGCTCACGCGCGGGCTCATCCATATGCGGATGGAGCTAGTGATCAATCCCCGCCGCACTCCCTCGCGTAGTCGCTTGGTAAATACCATGCTCAGACGACCTTTCGCTCACGCTGGTTGGTTTTCCGGCCCGCGACGCGCTATGTTCCAGACGTGTCCGGCTGGATCCATAATGCGGCCTACCCGATCGCCCCACGGCGCATCCTCGATCGGCAGAATGACTCTTGCGCCAGCGCGTACTGCCGCCTCGATCGTAAGATCCGGATCGGATAGATAGAGGTAAATCACCACGGACGAGCTACCGTCGTGTTGTGGTTCCTGGCTCGCCAGATGCGATATCTCGCCATGCACCATGAATAAGGAGTCGCCGACGCCCAGCGTCGAGTGGATGATCTTTCCGTCCGTCCACACCCGCTCCGAAAGGACGGAAGCGCCAAAAGCTCTCTTACAAAAGTCGATCTCCGCTGCGGTGTCAGTGCAAGTGAGCATAGGAATGATCAAGATGCCTCCGTAGTGACAACTGCAGGGATCGAAATTGGGTATATGGTAAGCCCCGAAGACGCCCTTAGGTTGGGCACCGTCCGTCGTTCCTGCAAAGTCGGGTTTTGACTAAGTTCGATTTTTCCGCTGGGCGGCCTATTTGAACTTGGATGAAACCCCGTTTTTCGGGCCGCTCGATTGACGCTATTTCTGTTCATGTAGGTGCAGGTGGGCGTTTCTGAAGCGGCAAGCTGAACTCCGCCGAAGTTCATTTCATCGAGCAGCTATGGCCCACTACCTGAATATGACAAGCGAATGAGCTTTTGCCGATAAGGCTGTTCCACGTCTGGACTACGTAGGGCATGGTCTTGGGGATCTGTTGTTCTATTGTGATCTTGAGTGAATAGACGAACTCGTTGTTGAAGGTCCAAAGGATCGTTTTCGTTTTGGGATCGAGGATCGATACCCGGATTGAACCAAGGATCGGGGGACTGTTTTTGTAACGTCTCGCTGTAGATTCGTCTATAGCGACGGAAAGGATGAGATCGGCCTGGTCTGGGGTATCTACCAATGTGTAGTTCCCTGATTTCACGATGGCCTGCGAGAAGGCTTCGCCTGCCTCTGGCACTCCGGGTGGCTGCGGCAGGGGCGGAAGTTGGATGAAGAGCTTTTTGGGGTTCTTTAGTTGCGCGGGTAGACGCGCAAACTCTTTACCAGGATGGGGAGCAGGGTTCGTCGGCGCAATCGGCTTAAGAACGGCCTTTGCGCTGAAGGACTCTGAAGTGTATGTCCAAAGAACTTGCTGAGTTGCTGGATCGAGAATCGTCAAGTGCAAATAGACCGTAGCCGATTTATCAAAAAGGCCTTGGGATGAATCGCCGTAGACCTGAAAGATAAGGTCGGCCTGCGCGGGGGAGTCGACTAGCTGAACGCCGGGCCAGCCGATGAGTTGTTGATACAGAAGGAGGTAGGGAGCGCCTTCGCCATTCCCAGAGTCGTAGCTGATGTAGTCGTCCTCACCTGCGTTGGAGACGAAGATGTGATGGGCGGCGCGCACGCGCGCGAGTACTGCGGGCGGGACGACGGTCGGCTTGGCGTGGGCCTGGCAAGAAGTACTTCAGGAGTAGAAGCGGAAGCAGCGCTCGCGCAATTCGCATACGCGAAGCATACACGTGCGCCTGACGGGTCAGGCCCAGGAGCTATCCTTACGTCACGTCAGGATACGCGCGTTAGTCTTCTTCGTCGGGGTGGGGACCTTCTTTAAGTTGTCAGCGATGTTAGACCATCCACCGCCGCCAGTAGATCGTTCCGGGACTTCCTGAAAGTCGGGTTTTGAGAAAGTTCACGCTTCCAGAATCCAGCCCACCGAAGTTGGTCAAAACGCCGTTTATAGTCGCGCCCGCCTAGATTTCGAAAATCGGGACTAGCTGCGTGCTGGTGCAAGTCCAAGCACGTAGTACATTATGGCGAAGACCAAGCCTAGCCGAAGCTGCAGCGGATTCGGCATATTGCCCTTAGTAGCCAGAGATCTCACCCTCCAAAAATCAAGTGGGGATTCCATGCAAGAGCAGCAGCCTCGATTTTTTGTCTTGGCCATTAAGACCGTCATTTGTCACACCATCACCTATATGCTGATGGGCGGGTTGGCCTATCACTTCTTTCATTACGCTGATCTCTTCAACAATCCATGCTCCGGGATGCGTCCAGCCACGAGCCTTTGGGTGATCTTTGGCGGGCCGCTACAGATATTTCGCGGCGTGCTGTTCGCATCGCTTTTTTATCTCTTTCGTGAACGCCTATTTGGCCGAGCAAACGGCTGGCTGCTCATGGCGTGGATGCTTGTTGGGATCGGAATCCTAGGGACGTTCGCCGCGCCAGGAGGGTCTCTGGAAGGTTTCATCTACACAACGATACCGATTGCTCTCCAGTTCCGTAGCTACCTTGAAATCGTAACGCAGGCCTTGCTTTTATCCTTTCTCCTTTATTACTGGGTGAATCATTCCGGCAAAAAAGCACTGAGTTGGACTTTCATAGCAATGTATGTCGTGTCCGTTGGGTTACCCCTTTTGGCGCTACTAGCGCCAAAACGATAGCCCACAGCGAATGTCTTCACTCGGCCTGGGGATGGGGCTCGGTTGCCAGACAGCCGAAAGTAAACCGTGGAAGGTCCTCGAAAGTCGGGTTTTCGGCAAGTACAGTCCTTCGATCCAAACTGGCGGATTGCCCGGAAATGCGGGCAGATGGGATGTCGCTACTTTTTCGGCGGGGCCTGCTTCGCGCTTTTCTGCAGGGCCTTCGGCGCTTCGCTGCCCAGCGCCTTCTTTGCGTCGCGCAGGTCTTTGGACTTCAGGAGGGCTTCCCAGTCGCGCTCGGTCTTGTCTGAGTAGGCGCGGGCGAAGCTGAGGATCGCGCGGTCGAAGCGGTTGGAGGTGCCGAGATAGGCCGCGATGGTTACCGGATCGCCGGCGCGGGCGTGGCCGCGGGCCAGCAGTTCGCCGCAGATGTCGGCGTAGCCGAGCAGTGAGGCCGGGTTGAGAAGTTCGAGGTCGAGCGACGGCCTTGTGATCGTTGAGCTGGCGAACGAGGTAGTCGCGGCCCTCGATGGTGGTGTAGCCGAGGAATGGGTCGGAGGTGAGCTGCATGGCGCGCTGGCCGTCCATCACGCGATGGCCTTCGTGGGTGTGGCCGGAGCCTTCCGGCAGATACGGTGCGTAGGCCGATGCGGGCTCTTCCTTGATCTGGAGAAAGAGCGGGTCGACGCCGTGGGGACGGCTGAGGGCCTCGAAGTAGATGACGTAGTCGCGCAGGCCGACCGAGCCGGTTCCAACCACCTTGAAGGCGACGTCCTGGGGAACGTACTGGTGCGAGGAAGTGGACGCGCTCGGGCTGCAGCGTGCGGGTGTAGGGGCCGAGCGCGGCGAGCACCAGGGCAGCTTCCTTGGCGCTGAGGCGTTCGAGCAGTGGCGGATTGGAGTGGAAGATGCGCGGAGTCGCAGGGCTGTTGGCCTTGCCGGTTTGACCGACCCCCTTGGCGGGCTCGGTGTAGGACTTGAGCAGCTTTTGCGGCGTGGAGCGGCCGGCCTGCGCGAGGATGGCGGGCATGGGTTCGGTGCGCGCCGAGGCGATGAATCTGGTAGCGCGCAAGCTCGAGCACGGGCATGGCCGCAAACGTCTGCATCATGGTGCGGTACTGCTGGGCGAAGTGAAGCACCGCATCGCGCCGCGCGGCTCGCTTGACGCCGGCTGCCCGGCCCGCGAGGATCAGGCTGGTGGCGAGACGCTTGACGTCGTACTCGAAGGGCCCGCGAATGGTCTCGTCAAAGTCGTTGATGTCGAAGACGAGGCGGCCGTCGAGCGAGGCGAAGGCGCCGAGATTGAGGACGTGGGCGTCGCCGCAGAGTTGCGTGGTGATGCCGGTGTTGGGATGGCAGGCGAGGTCGGCGGCCATGATCGGCACGGCTCCTCGAAAGAAGCCGAAGGGGCTGGCGGCCATGCGCTCGTACTTGATGGGGATGAGGCGGGGGACGCGTCCGTTCATGGAGGCGCGCAGAAGCTCGAGCGGATCCTGTGTGCAGGTGGCGAGCCGGAAAGTTGCCGTGCTCGCTGCGGGCGAGCTGCTTGCGTGCGCTGAGGCCGAGGGCCTGGCGATCGGCGTGATTGAGTGGAGCGGCGGGTGTCGTCATAAGGTCGTGTTCAGACTGTCACAGATAGATGACATACAGATGCACAAATGCGGGTGTAGGATATCGCACAAGAAATCCGGTATCGGGAGGAAGCAGACTTCCCCGATATCCGTCGGGACCACAACTCGGAAGAGCCTTTCATCATACCTGCGCTCACCGCGGCTAGGCCAAAACGCTCCCACCGCACAATGTACGCCTCCCGCGACCGTTATAGTCCGGCAAATGAGACCTTTGTCGAATTGGCCGAGTACACCTGCAGGTCGATTGCGCAGGGTCTCATTCACGAGAGATAAGAAGGACCGAACGTGCCTGCTACAACCGGAAATCTACTGCT
Source organism: uncultured Acidobacteriaceae bacterium (assembly GCA_963821165.1). Taxonomy (GTDB): domain Bacteria; phylum Acidobacteriota; class Terriglobia; order Terriglobales; family Acidobacteriaceae; genus Granulicella. Next base: position 2,556,559 of record CAWGCQ010000003.1, on the reverse strand, counting down.
CGACGCGCTATCGCCAGAGCTCCGCGAAGCAATCCTGGCGCTCTCCCGCGCTATGGATCTTCCTAACCGAACACAGCTCTATGAACAGGGTGAGGCGCCGGCGCATGTGTACTTCCTGTGCACCGGCGTAGCCTCACTCGAAGTCGCGATGGCGGAAGGCGGCAGCGCCGAGGTGGGCCTGACCGGCCACGAGGGCGTGGTCGGCGCCATGCAACTGCTGGGACCAACGCCCAACGCCCTCGCAGGCTTGCATCCTGGTGCATGGCTACGGCGCTGCGGATTCGGCTGGACGATTTGCGCGACCTCTTTGTGACCTCCGAGGAACTGCGCATTCGCATCCTGGAGTTTGTGCAGCAGCAGAATGTCGCGCTGGAGCAGGTGGCGGCCTGCAACAAGCTGCACGAGGCCGAACAGCGCCTGGCTCGATGGCTGCTGATGTGTCACGATCGCTCCGGACAGGACACCATGACCCTGACCCAAGAATTTATGGCGGACATGCTGGGCACACGCCGCACCACCGTCACCGTGGTGGCGGGCTCGCTGCAGGAGCGCGGCATGATCAGCTACCGCCGCGGCAAGGTCACGATTCTTTCCGCTACGGAGCTGGAGAAGGCGGCCTGCCACTGCTATCGGATCTGCAACAACGCGCTGCGCAAGCTGTATCGGCCGCTGAACATCTAGCGTCGACGTCGGGGCGCGGCGCGGGGTAAAGCGTTGCGGTATACACTTAATCGAACTCACCCTCAGCGGCCTGCCAGTGGATGGCGGGCCGGATTGTTTGGGTTTGCGCTGCGAGCGTGGCGGGAGAGTGCGATGGCGACCGAGGCGAAGGTAAACGATCAGAACGGACATGCGGCGGCGGGGCAGCCGGTGATGCTGTATGGGCGCGAGATGTCGGCGAACCGGCGGATGCCGCTGAACCTGGATTGGGTGGAAGAGATCCAGGTGAATACCAGCGCGGTGGAGCGGCGGGCGGCGACGATTCCTGCGCGGCGCAGCGTGAAGAAAGAGTGGCAGGCGGCGTGGCTGCTGCGCGCGATTGCGTGTATGGATTTGACGACGCTGTCGGGCGATGATTCCGCCGAGCGCGTGCGGAGGTTGTGCGCGAAGGCGCGGCGGCCGCTGCAGGATCATTTGGTGAAGGCGTTGGGGATTGAGGAGCTATATATTGGCTCGCGGCGCGGGCTGACCGTTGGCGCGGTGTGCGTGTATCACGCGTTTGTGGAGACGGCGGTGAAGGCGCTGGAGGGTTCGGGGATACCGGTGGCCGCGGTGTCGACTGGCTTCCCTGCCGGGCTGTCGCCGCTGGAGACGCGGGTGGAGGAGATTCGGCGGAGCGTGGAGGCGGGGGCCAGCGAGATCGATATCGTGATTACGCGGGCGCATGTCTTCAATGGCGAGTGGAATGCGCTGTACGACGAGGTGGCGGCGTTCAAGGATGCGTGCGGCGCGGCGCATATGAAGGCGATTCTCGGGACGGGGGATTTGCTTACGCTGCGAAACGTTGCGCGGGCTAGCTGGGTGGCGATGATGGCGGGGGCGGATTTCATCAAGACGTCGACGGGGAAAGAAGCGGTGAATGCTACGCTGCCGGTTTCGCTGGTGATGATTCGCGCGCTGCGGGAGTATGGCGAGCGGACGGGGATGGCGGTGGGGTTCAAGCCGGCGGGCGGGATCAAGACGGCCAAGCAGGCGCTGGACTGGATGGCGACGATGAAGGATGAGCTGGGGCGGTCGTGGCTGGAGCCGACGCTTGTTTCGGTATGGGGCTAGTTCGATGCTGGGAGATATTGAGCGGCAGTTGGAACACTTTGTTACGGGAAGGTATTCGGGTGGGTATCGGCACCCGATTGCGTGATGGCGTTTTCTTTACTAGTTGAGTGGAAGCATTGAGGACCGCCTACCCTATGGCAACGACCGAGCAAGGCGTCGATCCGACGATATCTTCAATCGCGCGCAGCCTGCTCAAATGCTTTTTCATTTCGGGAGGCATTGGGACGACATTGGCTTTGATAATGGGTGGTCTCGGATTGATTGGGATAGGTATGGGTTCATTTCTGTTCCTTTGGCCTTCCTGGAGCATCTTTCTCGCGGATGAACCAGGGCTATTTGCAAAGTTTGCCATCGCGTTTATGGGGCAATTCCTCCTGTATGGAATTCTGGGATTGGTCGTCGCGATGTGCGTACATGCAATCCGGCTTATGCAAATCATTCGCAGACGTTCGAAGGAGCAAGTATGGCAGCAGCATTGTGGAGAAGTTTGAGTCGATGGAGTATGGGCCGGCGTTGGAGGATGCTGGTGAGGTGACTCGGTGGCTGGAGGCGCATGGGCGGCGCTTTGGGTCTTACATTGATGGGGCCTGGACGGTGGCGGGGGCTGGTGAGACGTTTGCGGTGAAGAATCCGGCTACGGGGGAATTGCTGGCGACTGTTGAAAGCGCGGGGGCGGCGGAGGTGGATCGCGCGGTGACGGCTGCGCGGGCGGCGTTGCCGGAGTGGCAGGCGCTGCCGGGGCATTGGCGGGCGCGGTATCTTGTATGCGCTGGCGCGGCAGGTGCAGAAGCATGCGCGGCGGCTGGCGGTGCTCGAGACGCTGGATAATGGCAAGTCCATTCGCGAGTCGCGGGATATCGATATTCCGCTGGTGGCGCGGCATTTTTATTATCATGCCGGGTGGGCGCAGTTGTTGGGGAACCTTGGCGCGAAGGGGTTCGATGGAGAGTTTGCAGGGTATGCGCCGGTGGGCGTGGTGGGGCAGATTATTCCGTGGAATTTTCCGCTGCTGATGTTTGCGTGGAAGGTGGCCCCGGCGCTGGCTGCGGGATGCACGGTCGTGATCAAACCGGCCGAGTACACGCCGCTGACGGCCATCATGTTCGCCGAGATCGCCGACGAGATTGGTCTGCCGAAGGGTGTGCTGAATGTGGTGAACGGCGATGGGCGGACGGGTGCGGCGATCGTCGAGCATCCGGGGATCGACAAGATTGCGTTCACCGGCTCGACCGAAGTTGGCCGGATCATTCGCAAGGCTACGGCGGGGACTTCGAAGAAACTGTCGCTTGGAGCTTGGTGGGAAGTCGCCGTTCGTCGTGTTCGATGATGCTGATCTGGACTCCGCGGTGGAAGGGCTGGTCGACGGCATCTGGTTCAACCAGGGGCAGGTGTGCTGCGCGGGTTCGCGGCTGCTGGTGCAGGAGCGCGTCGCCGAGCGGCTGTACGAAAAGATTCGCGCGCGCATGCAGACGCTGCGCGTTGGCTCGCCGCTGGATAAGGCGATCGATATTGGCGCGATCGTCGACCAGGTGCAGTACGACCGCATTGCGGCGCTGGTGAAGACGGGCATTGCCGAGGGCGCGACGTGCTGGCAGCCGGAGATGTCGATGCCGGAGAAGGGATTGTTCTTCAAGCCGACGCTGCTGACGGGCGTGTCGCCCAGCGCAACCGTTGCGCAGGAGGAGATCTTTGGGCCGGTGCTGGTGGCGATGACGTTTCGTACGCCGGCTGAGGCTGTCGAGCTGGCGAACAACACGGCGTATGGGCTCGCGGCGAGCATCTGGAGCGAGAACATCAACGTCGCGCTGGATGTTGCTGCGCAGGTGAAGGCGGGCGTGGTGTGGGTGAATGCTACGAATCTGTTCGACGCGGCGTGCGGCTTCGGTGGGTATCGCGAGTCGGGCTACGGGCGCGAGGGCGGCGACGGAGGGGATGTACGAATACCTGGAGCCGGCGTGGCTGCAGGAGGAGTTGAGGCGCGCCGGTGGTGGCTCTGCCGGAGCCTGAGTCAGTCGAGCGAGTGCAACCGATGAACGGCAGAACGGAGAACTGGGAGCGCTCGTTCGGCATCGATCGCACGGTGAAGAAGTACATTGGCGGCAAGCAGGCGCGGCCGGATTCGGGCTACAGCTATCCGGTGTATGGGCGCGATGGGCGGCTGGTGGGCGAAGCGCCGCTGGGCAATCGCAAGGACGTTCGCAATGCCGTGGAGGCCGCGCGGGCCGCGGGCAAATGGGCGAAGACGACCGCGCATGGGCGCGCGCAGGTGCTTTACTTCATCGCTGAGAATCTTGTGCAGCGGCGAGACGAGATCATCGCCAAGCTCGGCGCAGTTCGTTGGGCCGGAGCAGGCTGCGATCGAACTCGACGAGAGCGTCGAGCGCACCTTTATCGTACGCGGCGTGGGCGGACAAGTTCGAAGGCACGGTGCACAATCCTCCGGCGCGCATGGTCACGCTGGCGATGAAGGAGGCGGTCGGGACCGTTGCGATTCTTGCGCCCGACGAGGCGCCGCTGCTTTCGCTGCTCTCGCTCGTGCTGCCGGCGATTGCGATGGGCAACACCGTCATTGCGGTTCCGAGCGAGCGCGCGGCAACGCTGATGGGCGAGCTTTACCAGGTGTTCGATACGAGCGATCTGCCGGGCGGCGTCGTCAATCTTGTTGCAGGGCAAAGCGAGCGAGCTGGGCAAGACGCTGGCCGAGCACGATGACATCGACGCGATCTGGAGCTTCCGCGACGAGGCGGCTTCGGCGATGGTGAAGGCTGCGTCGATCGGAAACCTGAAGCAGGTGTTCACCAACGACGGACGCGCGATCGACTGGTTCGATCCGGCGCAGGCGCAGGGCCGGTGGTTTCTGCGCCACGCCACGCAGGTGAAGAATATCTGGGTGCCGTACGGCGAGTAAGTTGATTGTGAAATTCCCGGCTCCCAGAAATCTTTCTCGTGCTGCGCGATGTTTTCGCGCATCGAACTGTTCAGGGTGACAAACGGAGACAAGCCGCGGCTGTTGCTGGATGCGCTCGTCATGGGCGTCATCGGTGGGCTGAGCGCGCAAGTTTTCACTTGGATGCTGCGCGCCTCGCAGAAGCTATTTCTTTTCTGGATGGCTGGATACACGCCGCCTGGCGTTCCCACCGATGGCGGCGTTCTGCACCAGGTGGTTGGCCCGCACGGGCTGCTGCTGATTCCGCTGGTGACCACGCTCGGCGGCCTGATCTCCGGCGCGCTGGTGTACGGCCTTGCGCCCGAGACCGAGGGCCACGGCACGGACACGGTTGTGAAGGCGCTGCACTTTACCGGCGGGACGCTGCGTGCGCGCGTCGCTCCGATCAAGATGGTGGCCTCGGCGATCACGATTGGCTCGGGTGGATCTGCCGGTCGCGAAGGACCGACCGCACTGATCGCCGCGGGCTTCGGCTCAATCTACGCGAATTGGCTGAAACGCGATGAGCGCGAGCGGCGCCTGATTGTGATGATGGGCATGGCGGCTGGGCTTTCGGCGATCTTCCGCTCGCCCATCGGCACGGCCATCTTCGCGGTGGAGGTGCTCTACAGCAGCATCGAGTTTGAAGCCGAGGGGCTGCTGTACTGCATGCTTGCGGCCATCGTGGCGTACGCGGTGAACGGAGCGTTCGTTGGCTGGCAGCCGCTCTTCGATGTGCCGACGCTGGCTGCGCCCACGCGGGTTGCGAGCTATGCCTGGTACGTTCTGCTTGGCGTCGCGAGCGGGATTGTTGGCACCATCCTGCCGGAAGTCTTCTATCGCATGCGCGATGGCTTTCATGCGCTACCGATTCCTGCGTGGCTGAAGCCTGCCGTCGGCGGGCTCATTGTCGGACTGATTGCGCTGCGTCTTCCGCAGGTTCTGGGCGGTGGCTATGGTTGGATTCAGGACGCCATCAACGGTCAACTCGCGCTGAAGCTTCTGCTGGTTTTGCTGTTCGCGAAGATGGTTGCGCTTTCTCTCACAGTGGGGTCTGGCGGCTCTGGCGGCGTGTTTGCGCCGAGCCTATTTGTCGGCGCGATGCTCGGCGGAGCGTTTGCCCTGCTCTCGCATCACACGCCTGCGGGCATGGTGATTGTAGGCATGGCTGCGGTGTTCGGCGGAGCGGCGCGCGTGCCACTTGCCACGCTGCTGATGGTGGCCGAGATGACTGGCGGCTATCAACTGCTGGTGCCAGCAGGTCTCGCTGTGATGCTCAGCTATGTGCTGCAGGTGAACCTCTCGCGCTTCTTCAAGTACGACAGCCTGTACGAAGCGCAGGTTGCGGGACGCGCCGACTCACCGGCTCACCGCGCCGAGCAGGTGCAGACGGCGCTGCGGCTGCTCGACAGCGGCAATCTACCGCTTCCCCCCGACACCACGCATTTGCATCTCGCCTCGCTGTTGCAGGCGGGTCTTGCGCTCGAGCTGCCTGACGGCTCTCAACTCACGGTGGGCGTGCTTCCGCCACATAGTCCGTGGGTGGGCAAACAGATTCAATCGCGACCTGATAGCGATGTTGTCAGGCACACGCGCATCGCGTCCATCCTGCGCGGGACCACTGTGGTGCTGGCTCGGCCCAATACGATCCTGCAGCCTGGCGACCGCCTGCTGATCGTGGTGCAACCGGAGGTGTTGGATCGGCTTGGGCAGTATCTAAAGCCTGCGACGGCCCAGGCGAATGTCTAGGGTTTTCAGCGGGCGGAGAAGGTAATTTCAAGCTGCGTGTCGCGGGCGAAGGTGACCTCGTGCCCACGCATGAGGAAGCGAAAGTAAATGGACTTGGCAAACGCATAGGCGCCGAAGCCAAGGGCAACGTTGCGACTGCTGACCGTGACAGCGATGACTCGTGCGACCAGGCCGAAGCCGTTGGAGGCGATCGTCATGTTTCCTGCCGAAGGGCTTCCGCCGCCGCCAGCTTTGCCTGCATCCTCATCGGCACCCGCCATCGCGGTGACGGCGAGCAATAGCGGCGCAAGGAATCGATTCTTATCGGGGTTGGCCTTCACATTCCCTTCGGAGTCGACGGAGAGATTCTGGCCGGCGTTGCCGTCGGCGCCGGAGAGCGTTCCGTAGACCGTCTCCTTGCGGCGCGAAGTCGCTTGTTGTTCTTTGACCCCGCGAATGGCAAACCGGAGTTGTCCGTTGCGGCCGAAGCTGCGCGCCGGCTTGCTGGCTGAAACAATTCCATCGAGTTCCGCACCCTCCGGCAGAATCAGCTTGTGATCCTGATCAAAGACCGGCACTGTGACGAGCGCAACGACAGCTTCGCCCTTCTTCGCGCTCGCGGAGCTGAGGGTCTCGGTGAGGCGCGCGTCCACAACCTTGCCGCCCAGGCTGCCGTCGTCGGAGTCCATCACCGGAGGTTCGGCTGGAAGCTCGAGCGTGAGCGGCGCGCTGAGCTCTGCGACGAACTGCGTGCCGGACCAGATGCGCTGCGGATGGTACGGAAGCTGGCTATAGAGCAGACGCACGGCGCGATCCCTGCGACCGGGTCCGAAGACCGCCGCGAAGGTGTCGTGTATGCGGGTCTTTGCTGCGCTGATGCCCTGTCGAGCGAGCGACTGCTTCTTCGCGGCGGTGAAGCGCACGAGCTGACTGTCGCTGATGAGCGCGCGCGCATTGAGCGGCACATCCGTGTCGTCTGCCGCGAGGTGCACGGTGGTGAACTCGACGACCGGATTGTGCAGCGGCGTGACGTCGCCGTTGAGCAGCGCCTGCACGCGCACGAGGTGCTCGACCGGCACGTACGCGACGACCGTGCCTTGCACCGCTGAGCCGGCCGGGAGCACCATGCGATCGCGCACGAAAATGGGCGCCGTCAGTACGCCGGTCACCGACTCCCCGGTGTGAAGATTCGCGGTATGCGTAACACGAATATGCAGCGGAACGCCTTGTGCAACGGTGACGTTCTCAGTTGGTGTGGGCTGCTGTGCGAACGCGGTGGGCGCAAGGATGCCGAATACCAAACTCACTCCGAGTTGGAGCGTTCGCGGCACCATCTTCACCCAGTGTAGATCGCTCCAAAAATGAACAAAGAGTCATACAGATCGCACTCAAACGCATCATCGATCCGACAACAATTCGTCTTTGGGACGAGCGGTCTGGGAGTGAGACGGCCGCACGCTGTATTGGGTAGCGGGAAGCGGCTCGAAGCGAACTCCGGTCAGCCGCTCGGACTCCGTCCATAGCCGTTGTGCGAGTGCTACATCCTTCGCTGCCGCGGTTATCTTTGCGGGGACCGGATAGCCCTTCAGCTCCTGGAAGCCGCTGGGGCCGTAGTAGCCGCCGGGCGTGGCTTCGGGCGCTGTTGCGGCGAAGAGAGTGGGCAGCGCGCCGTGCGCGGCATCCTGCGAGGCGAGCGGTTTCAGGATGCTCTCCGCCACGCGCAGGAAGAAGGACAGGCGGCCCGGGCCGGTAACCTGCAGGTTCGTGACGGCGTAGCCGGGGTGAGCGCCGGTGCTGAGGATGGGCGAGCGCATGGCCGTGAGGCGGCGCTGCAGCTCCTGCTGGAAGATGAGGTCGGCGAGCTTGGACTGCGCGTACGCCTGCCACATCGGGCTATAGCGCCGCTGGGAGTTCAGGTTGTCGAACTCGATCTTGCCATGGTTGCTGACACCGCTCGCGACGGTGACGATGCGCGAGCCCGGCTGCGGCTTGATGGACCAGAAGAGCAGCGCAGTGAGCGCGAAGGGTCCGAGGTAGTTGGTTGCGAACTGGCGCTCGTAGCCGTCGACCGTCAGCTCGCGGGTCGGCACGGCCATCACGCCAGCGTTGTTGATGAGCAGGTCGAGGCTCTGGCCGGGGAAGCCGGTTGCAACCCGCGAGGCGAAGGCTTGTACGGAACTGAGGTCGGCGAGATCGAGGATCTCGGGGATGAGCTTTGCGCCGGGAACCTGGGCGCGGATGCGGGCGATGGCGTCGTCGGCCTTGGCTTCGGTGCGCGCAGGAAGGATGACTTCTGCGCCGCGGCGGGCGAGTTCTAACGCGGCCTCCCAGCCGATGCCGCTGTTTGCGCCGGTGATCAGAACCCGGCGGCCTTGCTGCGAGGGGATATCTTTGGTGGTCCATTCGGTCTTCATGGGAGTAGTATTAGCCCATTAGTATCTCTTGGCAAGTAGGCACCTTTCTTGCGCGTAGGTACCTTGAGGTAACCAATGGCAAATAGCGGCGTTATTGAAGGCAATCGGTGGAAAGAGGTGAACGCGGCGTGTGAGGCACTGTCTGAGGCAGAGGAGGAGCTGACGCGCGTGATGGTGATGCGGCTGGCGGATAAGTGGTCGCTGTGGGCGATGGCGGTGCTGGCGGAAGAGGAGGGGCCGCTGCGGTTTACGCGGCTGATGGAGAGGGTGGAAGGGGTGAGTCAGAAGTCGCTGACCAAGACGCTGCGCGGGCTGGAGCGCGACGGCCTGATCACGCGGCAGATCTTCGCCGAGGTGCCGCCGCGTGTGGAGTACACCATCAGCGCGCTGGGGCTGGAGCTGCTCGCGCACGTGGAGCCGCTGTGGAACTGGGTCGCTAAAAGCGTTGGGCAGTTTCAGCGCGCGCGTCAGGAGTTCGACTCGCGCTGAGGGTGCTTTATGCGGGCTCGGGTGCGGCAAGAAGCTCTTGCGCGCCGAGTTCGATGAGGGCCTCGGCAGCTACCGCTCCGAGGTCGCAGGCTGCGGTTCCCAGCGGGGCCTTCTTGATGACGTGGGCGGCCTGCTCGCCATCGCGGGCGACGACCATTGCGTGCAGGTGCCACCTGTCGTCGACGCGATGGCAATAGGCGCCGAGCGGCAACTGGCAGCCGCCACCGAGCGCGTTGAGCACGGCGCGCTCCGCCTGCGTCGCGTACTCCGCGTCGGGATCGTTGAGCGCGCGCACCGCGTTGTAGATGTACGGATCGCGTGCGGGGTCTTCGGTGTCGAGTGGATGCTCGGCGCTGCGCGTCTCGAGGCCGAGGGCTCCCTGCCCTGGCGCCGGCGTGAGCTCGTCTACGGAAAATCTGTAGTGCACGTGCTCGGTGTGGCCAAGGCGATCGAGGCCGGCGCAGGCGAGGACCAGCGCGTCGGCCTGCCCTTCCGACCACTTGCGCAAGCGCGTGTCGATGTTGCCGCGCATCTCGACGAAGCGCAGGTCGGGACGCAGCGCGAGCAGCATGGCCTGGCGCCGGGGGCTGGTGGTCGCAATGGCTGAGTCAGAGGGCAGCATGTGGAGTCCCCAATATTTCTCGCAGACAAAGGCATCGCGAGCGTCGACGCGCGGCGGAATGGCGGCGAGCGTGAAGCGATCATGCAGCGTGGTGGGGAGATCCTTCAGCGAGTGCACGGCGAGGTCGATGCGGCCGGCCAGCAGCGCGTCTTCGATCTCCTTGATGAAGATGCCCTTGGCGTCGAGCGGCGTGCCGTCCTCGAAGGTTGCGGGCGTGACGAAGCCGGGGTCCTGCATGCGGTCGCCGACCGTGCGGATGACTTCGATCTCTACGTGTGTGGCCGTGGCTGCGGAGCTCGCGCGGCAACGTGGTTGGCCTGCCACAAGGCAAGCTGCGAGCCGCGCGATCCAATTCGAATCGTGTATGTATTCACATTCGCTAGGATACGCGTTTCGGGGTGCTGCTCAGCATGTGCTTCCAGTCACAGCGCGGGTTTATCATGAGAAGGAATGGTGCATAAGGTGAAGCTGGGACCGAGGTATTTCGTAGCGTTGGCGTTGATTTTTTTGGGAAGCCTGGCGTCTCCGCTACTGCATGCGCAGGGCTACGCGGCGGATAAGCCGATCGGCCTCGCGGCCCAGCAGACGCCCGCGTATCTCGCGCATGCCGGTATCGAGCAGCGGCTTGGGCAGCCGCTCCCAATGGCTGCGGTCTTCACGGACGAGACGGGGCGCACTGGCCCGCTCAGCAGCTGGTTCAGCGATAAGCCGGTGGTGATGGCCGAGGTGTATTACCAGTGCGCGATGCTTTGTCCGCAGGTGCAGCACGGGCTGGCCACAGGCCTCGCGCAAACCACGCTTAAGCCGGGCAGCGACTACCAGGTGCTGGTCTTCAGCATCGATACGATGGACAAGCCCGCCAACGCCGTCGACGAAAAGAAGACCTTCCTCAGCGAAGCAGGATGGACGAACAATCCGACGGCCGCCAACGCCGTGCACTTCCTCACCGCCGATCAGCCCAGCATCGACGCCATCACCAACGCCACCGGATTTCACTACGTGCGTGTCCCCGGCCCCGACGGCAAGATGGACCAGTTCGCGCACTCCAGCGTGATCATGTTCGCAACGCCGGACGGCCGCATGTCGAAGTATCTTGCTGGCATCGACTACCCTGCCCGCGATCTGCGCATGGCGCTGCTCCAGGCCGGCGACAAGCAAGATCAGCAATCCCGTTGACCTGCTGATTCTGTACTGCTGCAACTACAGCCCGGCGGTGGGCCGCTACTCGGTCTCGATTGTGCGCATCCTCGGCATCGCCGGCATGATCACGCTGGTCATTGTGGCCGGGATGATCTTCCTGCTAACGCGCAAGCCCAAGGGGCTCGCTGCGCCCGTTGCCAAGACTTCAACGCACGCGTAGCCGCGTGACTTAGACTGTCACCGGGAACTCGACGCGAAACTGGGTGGTCGCGCCGGAAGGCAAGCGTTCTTCTCCGTGCTGCTGTCGGCGAAGATGTGGCCGCCGTTCTTCTCCACCAGCTCTCGCGTCACCCACAACCCAATGCCCGTGCCGACCTCTTCCTTGGTGCTGAAGAAGGCCTCAAAGATGCGCGGCAGATGGATGGGATCGATGCCCTCGCCGTTATCTTCGACCTCCAGCACGGCCCTCTCGCCTTCGCGCGCAATGCGAATGCGAATGCTGCGCGTGCTCGATGCCCACCGCGTCCGCGGCGTTGGCGATCAGGTTGGTCACGATCTGGCGCAGCTCATGCGGAGCGATGGTGATGCTGACGTCCGGCTCATAGTGGCGCTCCACGCTGAACGCCCTTGGTCTCGAAGCGGTGGTTGAAGATGGAGAGAACTTCGTCGACGACATCGGCCATCTCGGTCTCGTCGGTGCTGGCGCTGGTGCGAACGAAGCCCAGCGTCAGGCGCGTGATGTTGCTCAGTCGCGCAAGCTCGCGCTCGGCGGTGGCGAGGTACATCTGCGTCTCGGAATCCAGCGAGCGGCTGGCCTGCGCGAGGAACAGCAGATTGGTCACCGACTCCAGCGGGTTGTTGATCTCGTGCGCCACCGTCGACGCCAGACGGCCCATCGCCGCCAGCTTCTCCGCGCGCAGCAGCGCGGCTTCGGTCTTCTTGCGCTCGGTGATGTCGAGCGTGACGCCGCGCCACACGCAGCCGCGTCCAGCCACGCGATTGCCGCGCATCTCCAGCGTATGAATCTCTCCGTTCGGCCAGATCACGCGATGTTCAAAGACGACCGGGTTCCCATGACGTGCGCATGCGCAGCATCAACTCGCGCAGCCGCACGTCATCCTCCGGATGCACCAGCGGCTGCAGCGACGACAGCTGTTCCAGCTCGCTGTAGGGCCGTCCATAGAGCTGATAGCTGCCGCTGTACCAGCGCTCGCTGCGGCCGCTGTCGAGGTCGAGCGTCCAGCAGGCGCAGCGGCTGCTGTTGAGCGACGAGACGAGGTCGTCGGTGCGCTCCTGCAACGCCACCAGCGTCGCCTCCAGCTTCTCTTCCGAGTGCCGCCGGTTGCGGCTCATGAACCACACCACGAGCGCCGCCGCAAACATGATCACGACATGCAGCAGCTTCGTAGCAGAACGAAAATGTGTGGTCCGGACCATGATCGAGAGATAGAGGATCGCGGGTCAGCACCGCGACCGCGATGGCGAGCCATCGACGGCATCGAGTCCGCCCAGAATGCCGACGATCACCACTGCCAGCAGGTTCGTGGAGTTGGGAATCCCGTGCAGGAACGCCATGTGCTGCGTCAGCACGGTTCCTAACACGGGAAGCAGCACGGCCAGCGCATACGCTAATCTAAGGCGCGATTGCCGACCGGGCCGCAATGGCGCAATAAGACTCATTCAGCTTGCTCTCCTACCGGTCACTCTCTTGCATATGATTGCCGGTCTGACCTTCACCGCAACCCTCTGAGTTTACCCCAGCAGCAGTTAACAATTCATGGCATCAACAAGCGCTTTGCAGGTCCGTTCATCGCAGCGAAGCTCACGCCTGCGCTAAGCCTCGCAAGATAAATAGCCAACAACCAGCTAAGTGTTTAGACGCAGCAGGGGGCTAGTCGTCTGACTCCCGCTCGGCTGCCAGTCTCGCGCAACGCGGCAATCTGCGGATGCAGCAGCTTGCCGGTCAGCGACTTGGTCAGCCGATCGACCGCAGCCAGTTGCTCGGGCGTCAGAGGCTGTTGCGCGAGCTGATGGATGATCCGCGCCATCTCCTGGTGCCGCACCTCTTCGGCGCCCATCAGCAGCTCCTTGATGGACTCCGTCACCGGGCGCCTGCGAGATGCGGTCGCTGTAGCGCGCCACCTCGCGGGTCACAATCGACTCGGCCGCCTCGGCCTCGCGATTGCGCACTGCCTTGTTCTGCATCGCGACCTGTTGCAGGTCGTCGATGTCGTACACGAAGCAGCCGTCGACCTTATTCACTTCGGGAGCCACGTCGCGCGGCACGGCGATGTCGATGAAGAACACGGGCCGATTCTTGCGGCGCTGCAACACGGCGCGCGCACTCTCCGGCGTAAACACCTGGCCGGCGCCCGTGCTGGTGATGACGATGTCGGCGCGATGCGCCTGCTCATGCAGTTGATCGAGCGGAATCACGCCGGTGGTGATGGCAGGAGTGCGCAGTCGCGTCGGCGATGGCCTGCGCGCTTCGCTCGGTGCGGTTGGCCACCAGCAGCGTGGTTGCGCCCTGCTGAATGAGGTGCCGAGCGGTGAGGTCGCTCATCTTGCCCGCGCCCACCAGCAGCACCGTCTTGCCGGCGAGCGACCCGAAGATCTTGCGCGCCAGCTCCGCGGCCACCGACGCAACAGACACCGTCGTGTTGCCGATCTGCGTCTCCGTGCGCACCTTCTTGGCCACCGAGAACGCGCGCTGCAGCAGCGGGTCGAGCGTCGTCTTCACCGCGCCAACTTCGCGGCCCACCGTCCACGACTGCTTCACCTGCCCGAGAATCTGCGGCTCGCCGACGACCATGGAATCCAGCGAGCTGGCCACGCGGAAGAGGTGCCGGATCGCATCGCGCTCGTGGTACTCGTACACATGCGGCTCGATGTCGGTGGTGCGAATCTGCAGATACTCATGCAGAAACTGGATCACGCTGAGCGTGGGCGCAGTCCGCTTGCCCGCACGCGCTTCCGCAGTCTCCTCGTTCACGCCGTCCTGCACGGTGAGAATCTCGACGCGGTTGCAGGTGGAGAGGATCAGCGCCTCGCGAATGCCCGGCTGATCGGCCAGCGTGCGCGTCGCGTCCGCCAGCCGATGCCCGGGGATCGCCAGCCGCTCGCGCACCGCAATGGGCGCGGTGGTGTGGTTCACCCCCAGCAGCAGCAGCTTCGAGGTCGTGCGGCGTCGCATGCACGCGCGTCTTCGATCCTCACGTGATGAATGGCATCGCTCATGGCGTCTTGAACCTATGCACGGCAGAGAGCGAGTTCGCCGCCCACACCGCGATCATCACCAGAAACACAAAGCTCGACAGATAGACCGCGCGCCGCCCGCGCAATCCGCTGTTGCTGCGGATGTAGATCATCAGGACGTAGGCAATCCACATGGCAAACGAGAGCAGCACCTTGGGGTCGGCGAAGAACGTCAGGCCGATGGATCTGGAGCGCCAGCACGGAGCCGATCAGCAGCCCGGCCGTCATGCAGGGCAGGCCGAAGCGCAGAGAGTTTACGCCGATCTGGTCGAGAGTCTCGAGCGGCGGCAGCCATCCGCGCTTGGATTCCGCTGCGCTTCTCCTTGAGCCGCCGTTCCTGGATCGAGGTAGAGCAGGCTCGCGATCAGCGACAGGAACATCGCGGCGTAGGCCGCCAGCAGCAAGGCGATGTGCAGCAGGATCCAGCCGGTCCGCACCAGCGGGTAGGCGATTTGCTCGTGGCCGGGATGGAAGGCCGGAACGATCGCCAGCAGCACCGCAATCGGCAGCAGAAAGATCCCGAACGACACGGTGCGGTAGCGCGCGGCGAGGATCAGGAAGCCGACCACCAGCAGCAGCCCCAGCATGGAGAGCGTCTCGTGCGTGTCGACGGGCAGGGCGCGGTGGGCGGCGTAGAGGGTCTCGGCGATGGAGACGAAGTGGAAGAATGCCCCGATGAACGCGGCGGGCATCGCGATATGCCGCCAGCGCGGGCGGTTATAGAGCGCGGCGGGCAGTACCGCGAGGGCGGCAACGCCGTAGAGAATCACCGCAAGTCGGAGCCAGAGCAGGGTCATACGTTCAGCTTCGCACGCTGGATATGCGCGAAAATCCAGTATATCTGCATTGCCCCATCAGTTTGTGATCACGCTCACAGACCGGAACCACCGAACCGGTCCTCAGTGCCGCTATCAGCCGATAGCATCTGCGACTCGGCAAACGCAGCCGATCCCGACCCAGCACAGAAAGACATGGTCAGAACGATCGCCAGGCGAAGAAGCTTGCGGGGGCTTATACCGGCGCCCAGAACGTTCTGGGCGCTGCGACAGCGCGTTCGATCCAGCTGACATCTCCGGAGAAAACGTATTTCCAGAGAGTGCGTCATCGTACCTTTCGCTCCTATCGCAAGATCCACGAGAGACCAGAATCCTATACCGAGCGAAGGTCCTTGGTCAAGGCGAAACCTCAGCTTTATATCGCGCTTTACTCGCGTCGTAGGCAACCGACTGCTCGAGATAGGCCTGCAGCTTGCCCTCGATCAGCGAAATGGGGCAGCATAAACGGGCGATCCAGAATCTCAACCGCCAACTTCCCTCCGCATAGATATACTTCGCGGTTACACCGTCTTTGCTCAGGGTTCCCGTGGTTCCCGCTAAGTTCAATGCCATTGCTACGCAGACGTTGGGTGGCCGCAGCGAACTGCGCCTCAGACATCGGAATCTCGATCATCCTGCCAGTCTAGGGGCAGCGAAGGATTTCGCCAAGCGGGGCACCAGCGTCTGCGATATTCTGGGCGTTCAGATACGAGTGCATGACCCTGTCCACTGAAACTGTCCGCAGCCGCCACGAGCGCGACCTTACCCCGGTCATGCGGCAGTATCGCGCCGCCAAGGACGCGCACCCCGACGCGCTGCTCTTCTTCCGTCTCGGCGACTTCTACGAGCTCTTCTACGAGGACGCGCTGATCGCCTCGCGCGAGCTGCAGCTCACCCTCACCTCGCGCGACAAGACGAAGTCCGTGCCGATGTGCGGCGTTCCCTACCACTCCGCCGGCACCTACCTGCAGCGCCTGCTGCGCAAGGGCTATCGCGTCGCGCTGTGCGAGCAGATGGAAGACCCGAAGGCCACCAAGACCATCGTTCGCCGCGAGGTCACGCGCGTGCTCACGCCGGGCACAGCGGTCGACGCAGCGCTCGACGCCAGCGAAAGCCAGTGGCTCGCGAGCATCTCTGCGTCAGGGCACGGACGCAGCCGCGGCCGTCGGCGTCGCCGCACTCGATCTCTCCACCGGCGACTTCCGCGCCACCGAATTCTCCGGCCCTTCGGCCTGGGCGCTGGCGCTGGACGAGCTCGCGCGGATGCGTCCCGCGGAGGTGCTTTACGCCCGCGGCAGCGCCGGCTTTGGCACAACCTCGCAGAGTGTGCGCCAGGGCGTGCTGCGCGACACGTCCTGCCGAAGCCGCTGACGAGCCACCGAGTCTCCTGCGCCGCTCGACATCTCCGGCGCGCGCACCGAGGTCGAAGACTGGGCCTTCACCGAGGACTACGCGCTTCCCGCTGCTTCGCCAGCAGCTGCGCGTGCACTCGCTGGACGGCATGGGGCTGGCGCATCATCATGCTGCCGCTGTCGCCGCCGGCGCGATCGTGCACTACCTGCGCGCGACCAAGCAAGGCGCGCTCGCGCATCTCGACACACTGCGCTACTACGAGCGCAACGACGCGCTCGAACTCGACGCCGTCAGCGTGCGCAATCTTGAGCTGGTCGAGCCGCTCTTCTCCAGCGAAGGCCCGCAGACCACGCTCTTCTGGACGCTCGACGCCTGCTGCACGCCCATGGGCAAGCGCCTTCTGCGCGCGCAACTGCTGCGCCCCATGCAGTCGCTCGACGCCATCAACGCGCGCCTGGATGCGGTCGGCGAAGCCGTCGCCGACCTGCGCCACCGCGAAGGCCTGCGCCGCGCCATGGACGGCATCCTCGACCTCGAGCGACTGCTCGGCCGCGTCTCGCATGGAGACTGCCGGGCCGCGCGAGGTGGTCGCGCTCGGCAAGACGCTTGCGCGCCTGCCCGGCCTGCGCTCTGCTGTCGCCGAGTTTGTTTCGGCGCAACCCCGACAGCCGCTGGGCCGAGCTCGCCACCGGCCTCGACACGCTCGACGACCTCAACGAGCTCATCGCGCGCACGCTGGTCGACGAGCCGCCCGTTGCGCTCAGCGACGGCGGCGCCATCCGCGAAGGCGTCGATGCAGACCTCGACGCGGTGCGCAGCCTCTCGACGACTGGCCGCCAGCGCATCGCCTCCATCGAAGAGCGCGAGCGCGAACGCACCGGCATTGGCTCGCTCAAGGTCCGCTTCAACTCCGTCTTCGGCTACTACCTCGAGGTCACCAAGGCCAACGCCAAGTCCGTTCCGGCCGACTACGAGCGCAAGCAGACCCTGGTCAACGCCGAGCGCTTCACGACGCCCGAACTGAAAGAGCTCGAAGTGAAGATTCTGACCGCGCAGGAGCGGTCGGCGGAGATCGAGCGCCGCATCTTCGCCGAGCTGCGCCGCCAGCTGCTTGCCAACGCAACGCGCATCCGCGAGACCTCGCGCGTGATCGCGCGCATCGATCTGCTCGGCTGCTTCGCGCATCTTGCCGCGCTGCGCGGCTGGGTGCGGCCGCAGGTCGACGCCAGCGGCCTGCTCGAATTCCATCGCCGGCCGCCATCCGGTCATCGAGCGCCGCCTCGAAGACCAGGGCGCTGGCCGCTTCATTCCCAACTCGCTGCACCTGTGCGCGGGCGACACGGCCGCGACAGGAGCCGTCGCTGCTGCTCATCACCGGTCCCAACATGGGCGGCAAGAGCACGTACCTCCGCCAGGCCGCGCTGCTGGTCATCATGGCGCAGTGCGGCTGCTTCGTTCCGGCAGAGAGCATGCGCCTCGGGCTTGGTCGACCGCATCTACACCCGCATCGGCGCAGCGGATAACGTTGCGCGCGGCCGCTCTACGTTCATGGTCGAGATGACCGAGACCGCCGCGATTCTCGAACACCGCAACCGCGCGCTCGCTCGTTCTGCTCGACGAGATGGGCCGCGGCACTGCCACCTACGACGGCCTCTCGCTCGCCTGGGCCACGGTCGAGCACCTGCACGACACCATCGGCTGCCGCACCCTCTTCGCCACGCACTATCACGAGCTCACGCTGCTCGCCGACCGCCTCGCGCACCTGCGCAACGTGCGCGTCACGGTGCGCGAGAACTCCGGCGGCATCGTCTTCCTCCACACCGTCGAACCGGGCGCGGCCAACAAGAGCTACGGCATCGAGGTCGCGCGACTCGCCGGCCTTCCCAACGCCGTCATCAGCCGCGCGCGCGAGGTGCTCAAGGTCCACGAGCGCGCCGAGACCCAGCAGGTCCGCGAGTCCGCGCCCGCTGCCCGCGAGGCCAAGGTGCAGATGACCATGTTCACTCCGCTCTCGCAGCGCATCGTCGACCGCATCGAGCAGGTCGACATCGACGGCCTCACTCCGCGCGAAGCGCTGCAGCTGCTCGCCGAACTGCAGCGCGAACTCAAAGGCGACGCATGAAGATCTCCACAACCCAAGCCGCTGCTCGTCGCCGGCGTCATGTCCGGCACCTCCGCCGACGGCATCGACGTAGCGCTCTGCCGCATCTCGCCCGCGCTCCACGCCGACTCTGCGCCGCGCCTCAAGCTCCTCGGTCACCGCGCCTTCGCCTACGACAAGAAACTCCGCGCGCACGATCCTCAGCATCGCCGCCGGCGAACAAGACCACGGCCGCCGAACTGAGCCAACTCTCCTGGCGTCTCGGCGAACTCTACGCCGACTGCATCGCGACGACCGCGCGCGAGCTCAACCTCAAGCCGCAACTTGCCGCGATGCATGGCCAGACGATCTATCACCAGGCCGCGCCCGCAAAGTTTCTCGGCGCGCCGATCCGCTGCACCTCGCAGATCGGCGAGCCCGCGCTGCTCGCCGAACGCCTGCGCATCCCCGTCGTCAGCGACTTCCGCCCCGCCGATCTCGCCGCCGGAGGCCAGGGCGCGCCGCTGGTCCCCATGCTCGACTTCTGCCTCTTCCGCCACGCGACAAAGAATCGCGTGCTGCTCAACCTCGGCGGCATCGCCAACGTCACCGCACTGCCCGCGGCCTGCACCGCCGCCGACGTCCTCGCCTTCGATACCGGCCCCGCCAACATCCTCATCGACCTGCTCATGCAGCAGCTCTACAACCGCCGCTTCGACAAGAACGGCGCCATCGCCGCGAGCGGTCGCGTCCTCAAGCCCGTCCTCGACCGCCTCCTCACCACGCCCTACTTCTCTGCCCCGGCGCCGAAGTCCTGCGGCCGCGAAGAGTTCGGCGCCAGCCTTCGCGCACCAACTCCTCGCGCTCTGCAACCGCGCCGGCGCGCGCAAGCAGGACGTCATCGCCACGGCCACCGCGCTCACCGCCGCCACCATCCTCGACGCCTACCGCCGCTTCTGCTGGCCGCACCTCGGCCAGACACGCACCGCTCGCTCGCGCGACCGAACTCATCGCAGCCGGCGGCGGCACGAAGAACCTCACCCTCATGCGCATGCTCACCGAAGGCTTCGCGCAGCTCGGCGTCAAGGTCTCGACCACCGCCAGCGCCGGCCTGCCCGTCGAAGCCAAAGAGGCCGCCGCCTTCGCCCTTCTAGGCTGGCTCACCTGGCACGGGCTTCCCGGCAACATTCCGACCGCCACCGGCGCCGCGCGGCCAGTCATCCTCGGCAAGGTCACCTACGCATGACCTACCGCGCAGCAACCACCCCCGAGCGCGGCCCAACTCCATGCACGTCAAACGCCTCAACCGTGAAGTAATACGAAGGACCAACATTCAGCGCGCGTATCGACACCGAGTTCTTTCCGTACACCAGCCATGACGAGTAGAGCTTGTCCGGAGCGATTCCCCAGCGCACGTTGTATCCCTGCGCGCCCGGCTCCGCATCCCAGCTCACCGTTGCATCGCGCCGGTCCTGCCCGCGGTCCACGCGCACATCCTTCACCTCGGCCGGCGGGCTCCCAGCCACGTTGCCAAAGATGCGGAACTCCGAGATCGCAAGATTCCGTGTCGGCACATGCAGACTGCGGAAGCGAACGTAGCGGCCCTCGACCGGCGTGGACAGCTCTTCATAATCGTTCGGCGTATCGAGCTCGTCCTTGCGCCGGTCCTTCAACATCGTCCACATGTTGCCATCGCGCGACGACTCCACGACATACTGCTCATACAATCCCGGCACGCGCCCGTAAAGGTTCGACTTGTAGTCCGCGTAGTTAATCTGGAACGCGCGAATCGTGCCCACGGTCTGCAGATCGATCTGCAACCATTGTCCCGGACCATTGTCCTTTGCCACCCAATACGTCTTCACATTCTCGTCCGTCACATTCTGCGGCGAAAACTCGCCCACCGACGACGCGGTCACCGGCTTCTTATACGACAGCAGCATCCATCCCGTGAACGCGCCCTTCTTCTCCGCCAGGCTCGGCGCAAAGTGCGGGTAGTCTCCAAACGATGTGTCGGCGTACATCACGCCATCCTTGTCGAAGAACGTCGGGAACATCCCAATCCGCCGCTCATACTTGAAGTTCACGGAGATGGACATCGTCGCGAAGTGCCAGAACTGACCGCCCGGCCCCTCCACCGTGCTGCCATGCCCCGCGCCATTGATAAAGCCGCCCGGCTTATACGACATCGGACTATTCGACGCATAGGTATAAGGCCCCAGCGGCGACTTCGCCGTGTACACGCCATCGCCATACGTCGGCCATTCGGTTCCCGGGGCCGCGTACTGCATGTAATACGTCCCAGCGTGTTTCGTCAGCCACGCGCCCTCCATGTAGCCGCCCAGCTTCGGATCATCATGGTTCTCCCCAAACCGCTCCCAACCATGTCGCGCCTCGTCGAGATGAAACAGCGGGACCGGCTGATCCATCGGAAGAAACCGGTGCTTCGGATCAAGCCCCTCACCCTTGATCGGATACACATTCGACGATCCCCAAAACATATACGCCGACCCATCGTCGTCCATATAGAAGTCCGGATCTTCAAGTCCGTTCAGGATCGCCGGTACGGCCTGCCAGTCGCCCTTCTTCGGATCATCGGTGTACAGCAGACTCATCGACCCCGAAGGATCGCCCGTGACGTACAGCTCCTTGTCCTGCCAGTTCTGCGCCGCCGGCGCATTCGATCCCTGGAAGTACCAACGCTGGGGCCGGATGAATGTCCACGCATCCATGTCCTTCGAATACCAGTAGCCCATCGAACGCGTGACGAACAGATAATATCCGCCACGAAACTTCACCGCCGCCGGATCAGCGCCCGAGCGATACGAGATATCCTGGTCCGACTCCGTGATCTGATAGGTGTAATCCAGGTTCAGAGGATTGCAAAAGGTCTTCGCGCCATGCACACTGGTCTCACGCTGCGCGAACGCCAAACTGCCACCAAGGCACATCGTCAACAACGCGCCCGCGCAAACGACTGAATGGACCTGCATCCCCCGGTTTCTTCTCATAGCTCCAACGCACCCTGCCTCTTCGGAATTCCGGATGCGTCCGCGCGCGCAGCGCGAGGTTCCGCAGCCCGCTCCTTCATCATACGTCGCTGCCTTTCGGTCCTCCGCGCCGCGAGGATCGCTCCATGAACCGCACCCTCCGCATATCCACCATCATCGCCGCAGCGCTCGCTCTCACCGGCTGCCGTCCCGCGCCCCAACCCCACACCGTCACCTTCCTGATCGAGTCCTCGCCGAACAACCTCGACGTGCGCCAGGGCACGGACTCGCAATCCGAGCGCATCGGCGAACTCATCTATGATCCCCTCGTCCGCAAAGACGCGCACTTCAACCTGCAGCCGTGGCTTGCTACGAGTTGGGAGCGCCCCGACCCGCTGACATGGATCTTCCATCTGCGCGCGGGCGTCCACTTTCACGACGGCCATCCGCTCACCGCCGCCGACGTCGCGTGGTCGATCCGCAGCATGACCAACGGCGCGATCATCACCGCGAAGGGCGGTGCGTTCAAGGCCATCACCGCGGTCGACACGCCTGATCCGCTCACCGTCGTCGTGCACACCAGCACGCCGCAGCCGAGCCTGCTCTTCAATCTAGCGACGGACTCTTCGGCGTAGTCGAATCCGGCGCCGCACGCGACGAAGGCCTGCACCCCATCGGCTCCGGGCCCTTCCGCTTCGTCTCGCAGGTGCAGGACAAGGAGGTGCTGCTCGATCGCAATCCCAGCTACTGGGCCGGCGCGGTCAGCCCGACGATCGAGCACATCCGGTTCCAGGTTGTGCCTGACACCATCACCGCGGCGCTTGAGATGAAGAAGGGTTCCGCCGACGTCGAGAGCAACGTTCTCACCATGGACATGGTGCACGCTCTCAGCGACTCGCCCAACCTCCGCGTCTCCACCGGCCCCGGCGCGCGCGTCGACTACCTCAACTTCAACGTGCAGGATCCCGCGCTGCGCGACCCGCGCGTCCGCCAGGCCATCGCCTTCGCCATCGATCGCCCCGCGCTCATTGCCGCACTCTGGCGCGGCCACGCGCATCTCGCCGACACGCTGCTTCCGCCCGGTCACTGGGCTGCCGCGCCCGACGCCGACCTCGCGCAGTACCCGCACAACCCCGCGCGCGCCATCCAGCTGCTCGACGACGCCGGCCTCCAGCCCGACCGCGACGGCATCCGCCTGCACCTCACCATGAAGACCTCCACCGACGAGACCACGCGCCTCGAAGCCCAGGCCATGCAGGCCGAGCTGCGCGACGTCGGCATCGCGCTCTCGCTGCGCTCGACGGAGTTCGGCACCTTCTACTCCGACATCACCAAGGGCGCGTTTCAGATGTACCTGCTGCGCTGGATCGGCTCCAACGAAGACCCCGACATCTTCCACTACTGCTACGCCACTGAGATGTTCCCGCCCAAAGGCGCCAACCGCGGCCACTACTCCAACGCCCGCGTCGACGCGCTCCTCAAGGCCGCCAGCCAGGCCACCGACGAAGCCGCGCGCCGCAACGACTACATTCAAATCCAGCAGATCCTCGCCACCGATCTTCCTACCATCCCGCTCTGGTATCCCGACAACATCGTCATCCACTCCGCCCGGCTGACGAACCTCACGCTCGACCCCGGCGGCAACTTCGACTTTCTGCGCACGGCGGAGCTTCATTAGCGCGACCTCTCTACGGACCCTCGCTTCTACGGACCCTCGCTCCATCTTCCCTCTCTTCGTTCGATTCAAGACATAGCGCATCACCATGCGAAGCAACTCTTTGTCGCGCGTCTGCTGTCCATATATCAAGAGATCAGGATGGCACGGCGTCCTGTTGCACGCTCCATCCATCGCAAGCGAGATACCAACGTGAGTTCTGCAACCATTTTTGCGCCGCGCGCGGGGTGCCAACCTGCGGCGCCGGACCGCCCCAGGCCCAGCCGCCGCCAGGCCAACCGCAACGCCCGCTCCGAGGAGACATCATGGGAATCGCAACTGAAATCAAGGAAGTCTTTGGTCTTAACCGCTCTACCCCATCAGCCCCAACGATCCGCTATGCCATCGTTGGCCTCGGCGACATCGCGCAGGAAGATATGATGCCGGGCGTCGCCCACACCGGCAACTCCACCATCACGGCGCTGGTAACCTCCGATGCGGAGAAGGCCAAAGAGCTCGCAAAAAAGTATGGCGTCGAGGCGACCTACAATTACGAGGAGTTTCAAAAAGCCCTCGACTCCCGCACGTTTGACGCCATCTATCTTGCAACGCCCAACTGGCGTCACGCCGAGTTCATCGTGCCTGCTCTGAACGCGGGTATTCACGTGTTGGCCGAAAAACCGCTGGAAATCTCTACCGAACGCTGCGAAGCGATTCTCGCCGCAGAGCGAGCCTCGTCTGCCAAGCTCATGGTCGCCTATCGTCTTCACTTCGAGCCGGGAACACTCGACACGATCGCGAGAATTCGCTCCGGCGACCTCGGCTTCGTCCACATCTTCACCTCTACGTTCACGCAGATCGTCGATCCCTCAAACCACCGCGTCCATTCCGGCGAGCTCGCCGGCCCCGTTCTCGACATGGGACCGTACTGCGTCAACGCGGCGCGCTACCTCTTCGAAGACGAGCCCACGGAAGTAGTCTCCGCCGTCGGCACCAGACATCCCGAATCGCAGTTCGACCAGGACTTTGACGACACTGTCGCTGTCACGCTGCGCTTTCCACAGCAGCGCCTCGCTCAATTCACGCTGTCCTACTACGGCAACACCGCGAACTCGCTCTTCGCCGTCGGGACCAAAGGCTGGGTCCACCTGGATCCGGCGTACAGCTTCGGCAAAGCCATTCACCAGGTGATCGCGATCGGAGACAAGCAGAGCACTGAAAGTTTCAAGCACACCGATCAGTTCGGCGGCGAAATGCAATATTTTTCTGACTGCATTCTGAACAACATCGAGCCTGAACCCAACGGCGAAGAAGGGTACGCCGACGTTCGCGTACTCGAAGGAATTTTGCAATCTCTGAACAGCGGCTCGCCAGTCGCGCTGAAACCTTTCACGCGCACTCGCCGCATCGACACGGATACGCAGAAGGAAAGGCTATCGGCCCTATCAACTCCTGAGTTGGTGGATGCGAAAAATCCAAACCGCGGTGTGCAAAAAGAGCCGACAAATTAAACCGCTTCATTCGGGATGTCTGCGCCGGGCACCCCGCGTGACTTCATGTGCGTCTTAGCTTTCAGGAGCGTTCGGTGCTCAAGCCTGCTTCACTGGAGAATTTGCAATGAATGCTTCGGACGTACTCGTAGAACGCCTGATCGCGTGGGGCGTAGACACCATCTTCGGCCTTCCCGGCGACGGGATCAACGGCGTGATGGAGGCTCTTCGCAAGGCCGAGAAGAAGATCCGCTTCATTCATGTGCGCCACGAAGAGTCAGCCGCCTTCATGGCCTGCGCATACGCAAAGTTCACGGGCCGTCTCGGTGTTTGCCTCTCCACCTCCGGCCCCGGCGGCATTCATCTGCTCAACGGCTTGTACGACGCCAAGATGGACCAGCAGCCTGTCCTCGCCATCACGGGCATGCAGTTCAACGACGTTGCAGGAACGTTCCAGCAGCAGGACGTCGAACTCGACAAGCTCTTCATCGACGTCGCCGTCTACAACAACCGGGTGATGAGCGGCGCCCACATGGAGCCCGTTGCCGACCTCGCCATTCGCTCTGCTATCGAGAAGCGCGGCGTCGCCCACATCACCATTCCCATCGACGTTCAAACACAATCCATGAAGGCCGAGCGCTCAGAGCGCAACAAGCCCAACCATTCCTCCACCGTGGGCGCGATCTCCGGCAATGTGCCTTCAACCGCAGATCTGCAGGCCGCAGCAAAGATCCTCAATGACGGCAAGCGCATCGCGATCCTCGCGGGCCAGGGCGCGCTGCACGCAACCGACGAACTGCTGGAGCTTGCCGAGCTCCTCGGCGCGCCCATCATCAAGCCGCTGCTCGGCAAAGGCTGCGTGCCCGACGAATCGCCCTACACCACCGGCGGCATTGGCCTGCTCGGCACCGCGCCCTCCGAAGAAGCGCTCGAAGAATGCGACACCCTGCTGATGATCGGCACCTCCTACCCCTACATCGAATACCTTCCGAAGCCGGGCGACTGTCGCAGCATTCAAATCGATTCCAACGCGCAACGCATTGGTCTACGCACGCCCGTCGAAGTGGGTCTCGTCGGCGACTCGAAGAAGACCCTCCGACTGCTTCTGCCGCTGCTCCAGCGAAACAGCTATCGCCGCTTCCTCGAGAAAGCGCAGAAGAACATGAAGTCCTGGAACGCGATTCTCGAGAAAGAGGGTACCTCCGCCGCAATGCCGATGAAGCCGCAGGTCGTTGGCTGGGAGCTCTCCAAGCGCACCCAGGAAAACGCGATCATCGTGTCTGACTCCGGCACCAACACCACCGTGTGGGCGCGCTACATGCAAGCCAAGCGGGGCCAAATGCACTCCTGCTCCGGCAACCTCGCGACGATGGCGTGCGGCATGCCCTACGCCATCGCCGCGCAGATCGCCTTCCCCGATCGCCAGGTGATCGGGATCGTCGGGGACGGCGGCTTTACCATGCTCATGGGCGAGATCATCACGGCCGTCGCCTACAAACTTCCCATCAAGATCGTCATCATCAAGAACAACACGCTCGGACAAATCAAGTGGGAACAAATGGTGTTCCAGGGCAATCCCGAATATCAATGCGAGCTCTTCCCCATCGACTTCGTCGCGCTCGCCAAAGCCGTCGGTGCGAACGGTGTCCGCATCGACGACCCGCGCACGGCCGGCGGGAAGTTCGACGAAGCGCTCGCCATGCCGGGCCCGGTCATCATCGAAGCTGTCGTCGATCAGTTCACCGCCATGCTTCCCGCGAAGATCACCACCGATCAGGCCGTCAAGTTCTCTGAGGCACTCGCGAAAGGCGAACCCAACCGCATCAGGATCGCGCTCACCGCGGCCAAAGACACGGTGCGCCAGATCGTGTAATGACCACCGCAGCGACAATCCGCTCCGGTACCGCACGCGCCTACACCATTCCCACCGACGCCCCCGAAGCTGACGGCACCATCGCGTGGAAGTCGACCACCCTCGTAGTCGTCGAGCTCCACGCAGCGAACACAACCGGCATCGGCTACACCTACACGCACTTCACCGCCGCCGCGGTCGCCCGCGAGCTTATCGAAAAGCACTGCCTCAACCAAAGCCCCCTCGACACTAACACCCTCTTCGCGGCCATGCGCATCTCGCAGCGCAACTACGGCACGGAAGGCATAGGCGCCACCGCGCTCTCCGCGGTCGACATCGCGCTCTGGGACCTCAAAGCCAAGCTGCTCAACCAGCCACTCGCCACGCTCCTCGGCCCTATTCGCAAAGCCGCGCCTGCTTATGGATCCGGCGGCTTCACCACCTACACCGACGCGCAGCTTTGCAAGCAACTCTCCGGATGGATTGCGCAAGGCATCCCGCGCGTCAAGATGAAAGTCGGCACACATCCCGATGCAGACCCACACCGCATCGCCGTCGCCCGCAAATCCATCGGCACTGACGCCGAGCTCTTCATCGACGCCAACGGCGCCTACTCCCGGAAGCAGGCTCTCCACTTCGCCGAGCTTGCGCACGCCGAGCACCACGTCACCTGGTTTGAAGAGCCCGTCTCCTCCGACGATCTCGCCGGCCTGCATCTCCTTCGCAACCGCGCACCCGCCGGCATGGACATCGCCGCTGGAGAGTACAGCTGGAACGCCATGTGCCTCCGCAAGATGATCGCCGCCGAAGCCGTCGACGTCATCCAGGCCGACGCCACGCGCTGCGGCGGCGTCACCGGCTTCATGGACGCGGCCGCCATCGCCGACGCGCATCCGCTCCCACTCTCCGCGCACTGCGGGCCCACTATCCACATGCATCTCGCCTGCGCGGCCCGCCCCCTCCGCCACGTTGAATATTTCCACGACCACGTGCGCATCGAGTCCATGCTGTTCGACGGTTTCCGTGCCGCACAATCCGACGGCTGCATGCACCCCGACTTCACGCGCCCCGGCCTCGGCATCGAATTCAAACAGAAAGACGCGGAGCAGTTCGCGAAGGAATCGAAATGAGCTTTCCCGACACCAGCCCGACGGCCCTCGTGCGAGCTCTCCCCTCTTCGCTTGCAAAACCTGCAGACCTGGTCGTCGATCATCTCCAGCATGGAACGTTCCAGCGCTCCATGTCACTGCTGGTCGCGAGCACCAGCATCGTCACCGGCATGGAAGTCGCCTACGAGCACTACAAGGGCGGCTACTCCAACCCCGTGATGTACACGCCGGTGATTCTCTCCGGCACGCTCACCGCTGCCGCCATCTGCAGCTTCTTCAGCCGCGCACTCGCGACGACGTTCCTTCGCTACACCAGCTTCCTCACGCTCGCCGACGGCCTCATCGGCTTCTGCTTTCACATTCGCGGCATCGCGCGCAAGCCCGGAGGCTGGCGCCTTCCCATCACCAACATCGTCATGGGCCCGCCACTCTTCGCGCCGCTGCTCTTCGGCACCAGCGCCTACCTTGGTGTCATCGCCAGCTACCTGCAACGCGAAGAAGATCACGGTCTCCGCAGCCACGCTGTAACTGCCGCACTCTCGCTGCGTAGACCAAGCTTCGGCGACGACATCCGCTCTGGCCGCTTCCAGAAACATCTCTGCATCGTCTGCGCCGTCGGCACCTTCGCGGTCGGCGCGGAGAGTTGGTACTCGCACTACAAAGACCAGTTCAAGTTCCGCGTGCAGTGGTCGCCCGTGCTGCTCGCGCCGCTGATGATCTTCGCCGCGCTCGCGTCATTGCGTAGCCGGCTCATCGCGAACACGCTGCTCCCGGCCGCTGCCGCGCTGCTCATGCTCAACGGTGCCATCGGCACCGGCTACCACATTCGCGGCATCGCTCGCCGCTCTGGCGGCACACGCAAGCCGCTCTACAACATCCTCTACGGTCCACCGATCTTCGCGCCGATGCTCATGGCCGCCTGCGGCCTCATCGGCGCGCTCGCCTACTTCATGCGAAGGGAGCGCGCCTGATGTTCAGGAAAAAGAAGTCGCTCGCCACAGATTCGGGTGCCCCACGTCTCGCTTCTGAGACATGGGCTTCTACCGCTTCCGAAACCAACGCGCCTCTCGACCCAACTTCTCGCCTTCCCCTCGACCCCAAACCCACGCCCGGGTACTATCCCAACTTCCACACGCTCGAACAACAAAACTACTGGGACGCCGCAACGCGCAAAGTAGTTCTCGACCGCATCCACAACATCCCACCCCCACGCTTCTTCACCCCTGAAGAAGCCGCCACCATGCAAGCCGTCATCGACCGCATCCTCCCGCAGGACGACCGCACCGACGCAACCCGCATCCCGATCCTGCCCCACCTCGACGAACGCCTCCACCTCAATCGCATCGAAGGCTACCGCTATGAAGACATGCCGTCCGACCAGGAAGCCTATCGCCTCGCCGTCCGCGCAATCGACACGATGGCGCAAGAGCTGCACAACAAACCCTTCCACCAACTCCGCACGCTCGACCAGGAAACGATCCTGCAATCCCTCCACGACAACAAGCCACAAGCCGCGCAATCCCTCTGGCAGCAGATGAACCTCAAGCGCTTCTGGGCCATGCTCGTCACCGACTGCTGCACCGTCTACTACGCACACCCCTCCGCGTGGGACGAAATCGGCTTTGGCGGCCCCGCTTATCCGCGCGGCTACATGCGCATCGAAGGCGGTGAGGCCGAGCCCTGGGAGGTCAACGAGCAGCGTTACCAATGGCTCGCCCCCGACGACACGCTTTCCGATCGCCCACAGAAAACCGGCGAGCAAGAATCGTCGCATCACGGACAGGCAGGCACCCATTGAGTCTCTTTGACAACACGCCCGTCGGTGGCCGGTTCGGCAAACCACACGAGCCCGCGGACACCAAACTCCTCGGCCCGATGCAGCAGATCAAGCTGCCCGCGCGCCGCTTTCGCGACACCGACCTCATCGACTACGCCATCGTCGGCGTCGGCTCCGCAGGCGGCGTCCTGCTGCAACGTCTCGCGCGCGCCGGCTTCAAGGTCGTCGGTTTCGAGGCCGGACCCTTCTGGGATACCGAGCGCCAATGGGTCTCCGACGAAGCCGGCTCCCACAAACTCTACTGGAACGACCTCCGCATCACCGGCGGCGCCGACCCGCTCGCCCTCGGCTCCAATAACAGTGGCAAGGGCGTTGGTGGCGGTTCCGTCCACTGGGCCTCCTTCGTCCCGCGTTTCCACCCTTCTGACTTCGAGGTCTACACGCAGGACGGCGTTGGCGCCGACTGGCCCATCGGCTACGAAAACATCGAGCCCTACTACCAGCTCCTCGAGCGCGAGATGCCCGTCGCTGGTCCCGCTTACTATCCGTGGGGCAAGCCGCACGGCCATCCTTATGGCCCGCATCCCGTCGGCGAAGTCGGCAACGTCCTCATCAAGGGCTGCACTGCGCTCGGCATTCCCGTGTGTGCCGGCGGCCCCGTCGCCATACTCTCCGCATCGCACGGCGACCGTCCGCACTGCATCTATCGCGGCTTCTGCATCCAGGGCTGCAAGGTCGGCGCGAAGGCCTCCACCCTCGTGACGCACATCCCCGACGCCATCGCGCACGGCGCCGAGATCCGCGACAACTCCATGGTCGCGCGCATCTCGCTCGACGACTCCGGCCGCACCAACGGCATCATCTACTTCGACGAAGAAGGCCACGAGCATTTTCAGAACGCCCGCGCCGTCATCGTCTGCGGCTACGCGCTCGAAACCCCTCGTTTGCTCTTCAACTCCGCCTGCCCCGGCCACGAGCAGGGCCTCGCCAACTCTTCCGGCACGCTCGGCAAATATTTAATGGCGCAGGCCGGCAACGTCATTCTCGGCAAGTTTGAAGACCTCATTCGCCAATACAAGGCTCCGCCCGCGCACGCGCTCACCGAAGAGTTCTACGAGACCGACCCGAAGCGCAACTTCGCTCGAGGCTTCGCCGTGCAAACCGTCGGCCCGCTGCCCATCGCCTTCTCCAAACAAATGATGGCGGCCAAACACGTCTGGGGCTGGGGCCTTCGTCGCGAGATGATGGACTACAACCACTGGTCGCCGCTCGGCCTGCTCGGCGAAATCCTTCCCTGGGAAGACAATCGCATCGAACTCGCCGACGGCAAGGACGGCCGCCACGACGCGCGCGACCGCTTCGGCCTTCCCGTCGCGCAGGTCACGTTCTCGCTCAAGGACAACGACAAGAAGCTCATCGAGTTCGGCAAGAACAAAGTGATGGACATCATGCGCGCAGCCGGCGCACACGAAGTAGTCCAGGAACAACGCTACGCTCACCTCGTCGGCGGCGCCCGCATGAGCGCCACGCCGCACACCGGTGTCTGCGACAAGTTCGGCCGCACCTGGGACGTCCCCAATCTCTTCGTCATGGACGGCTCTGTCTTCCCCACGCAAGGTTCTGCGAACCCCGGCCTCACCATTCAGGCATTGGCCGCGCGCACCGCCGACTACCTCATCTCCCAGAACGACGCCATCTTCACTTCCTCGCAACGCGACCTCACCGAGCCACCCTGCCGCCACAATCTCTCCCCACCCGGCACGTTCACCAAGGGCGTCCCGCACTTCTAGTCGCGCCCTCGGAGTCAACCCCACACCAGCTAGAGAAGATTCGTGGCGCACACCGCGGCCGCCCGGCTGCCGACTCTCCAGAGCTTGCGACCTGCTATGCTTTCCACGTCACCGGTCATGTACCAGAGCGTTTCCGCGTCGAAACCTGCCGTACTCAACGACTCCCGCTGCCGTGACCGAAGCTCCCGCCGTCACAGCAGCCCAGACCGGGCGCCATAACGCCAGAAAGGCCCGTGAGCTATGAGTTATCCGATCATCGTCTTCTTCGTGTCGCTCCTCCTTCTCTGGATTTCCGAGAGGATAGGCTCAACCTTCCGCAAGCGGCGCACGCTGACCGACGACGCGCGACCCGACTTCGACATCGTTCTCACCGCAGTGCTCACCTTGCTCGGCCTCATGATCGGCTTTACCTTTTCCATGGCCGTCACCCGCTTTGACCAGCGCAAAAACTACGAAGAGGCGGAGGCCAACGCCATTGGCACCGAGTACGTGAGAGCGGACCTGCTGCCCGCTGCCGATGCCGATCGTGTGCATCAATTGCTGCGCAGCTACCTCGATCAACGCATCGTGTTCTACCAGGCCCGCAGTGAGCAACAGCTTCAGCAGAACAATGTGGATACCGCGCGCCTTCAGGATCAGCTATGGGCCGCCGTCAAAGCGCCCGCCACTGCGAATCCAACACCGGTCACGGCGTTGGTCGCCGCCGGTATGAACGACGTCCTGAACTCCCAGGGCTACACCGAGTTCGCCTGGGGAAACCGCATCCCCTTCGAAGCCTGGATGCTGTTGATCGGCATTGGTATCGGTTGCAACCTGATGATCGGCTACTCCACGCGACGGTCCGGGAACGAGCGGCGCCTGGCGCTCATTCTGCCTCTCTTTGTCTCCCTGTCGTTCCTGCTCATCTCGGATATTGATTCGCCCCGAGGCGGCCTTATTCGCATCCACCCGGAGAATCTCATCATCCTCTCTCAATCCCTGGGTCGACCGTAAACCTGCCCGCCATTCACCGCTTCAGGCTGTCGCCTGGTTCGTCCGCGCGCTTGCGCTCCCTGAGCACGGTCCAACAATTCTTCGCTACAGCGGAGAGTATTATTTGTCGCGAGAAGTCACAGCCTGCATCTAAGCTGTCAAACTTGACAGTATTTCCCCGTTGTCAACCCTCATACACTCAACTGGAAAAGAGGTTTCGATGCGAACCAGGATCGTACTCACGTCAACATTGCTTCTAACGTTTGCCGTTTGGTCCACAGGGTGCAAGAGCACTTCGTCAACTCCAGCTTCGTCTGAAACGAACTCCTCTCAGGCCTCACCGAACTCATCCGCACCGGCATCACCCGGATCTTCGCCCTCGGCAGCTCCATCTTCCGAGCCGGCACCGTCCAACTCTGGCGCTCCGCCCACTGAAGCTGCTGCTCCTGCGCCCGCACCGCCAGCCGAGGCTACCCCTCCGCCGCCGCCCGCACCTGTCGTGATCCCGGCCGGGACGATTCTTCGCGTCCGACTGGTGCAGGCCGTCGGATCCAAGCTCAGCCTGGACGGTCAGAGCTTCGATGCCACGTTCTCTTCGCCGGTAGTGGTCAAGGGCGAAACGGTCGTTCCTGCCGGCACGCGGGCCGTTGGAACCGTTACCGAAGCCCATGCCTCAGGACGTTTCAAGGGCGGAGCGACCCTCGCTCTTCGCTTGAACAGCTTTCGTCTCAACGGTACGACCTTCCCGATTCACACCGTAACGTACTCGCAGACCTCAACCGGTAAGGGCAAGCGGACGGCTGCCATGGTCGGCGGAGGCACTGGCGGCGGAGCTTTGATCGGCGGAATCGCGGGTGGCGGCAAGGGCGCGCTCATCGGCGGCCTCATCGGCGCCGGCGCAGGCACGGTCGGCGCGGCTACCACCAACCGCGACATCACGCTCCCATCCGAGACCGTTATCGGATTCAAGCTGAGCTCCTCGGTGAACCTGGGACCTGCCTCCTAAGCTGAACCGCATCGTGTTCGCGGCATCGCGCAGCCACCTCGGCGATCGCCGCGAACTCCACCCAATGTTCGTAAAGGATGAGGACCATGCCCGACACTCTCACCGACGAAGACCTCACGCTCTCGATAGCCGAAGCCCGCGCCGTCGCCAAAGACGCCTTCATCTACGGCTTCCCCATGGCCGCCAACTATCAGACCATGTACAAGCAGGCCATCGACACCTCCAGCCCCGACTACCGCGCACCCTTCAACACTCCTCACCAGCGCGAAATCCGTCGCCACGCCCGACGACAAGTTCGTCGTCACCCCCAACTCCGACACGCCGTACTCCTATATCTGGATGGATCTCCGCGCCGAGCCGCTCGTCATCACCCTGCCCGCGATCGAGCCCACGCGCTACTACACAGGCCAGATGATCGATCTCTACACCTACAACTTCGCCTACCTCGGCACCCGCGCCTTCGGCAACGATGGCGGCACGTTCCTCATCGCCGGGCCCGGCTGGCATGGCGCAACACCCACCGGCATCAAGGCGGTCATCACCTGCGAGACGCAATTCGCCTACCTGCTCTTCCGCACCCAGCTCTTCAACCTGGCCGACCTCCCCAACGTGAACAAGATTCAAGCCGGCTATCACGCGGAGCCGCTCAGCTCGTTCCTGCACCAGCCTGCGCCGCCGGCGCCCGCAGCCATCAACTGGCCCAAGCCGGCCGACATCGCCAAGCCCTCTGCCGCGATCTTCCCCATCGTCAACTTCCTCTTTCAGTTCTGCCCGCCGAACCCATCCGAGGGCGCGCTCCTCGCCCGTTTCGCCAAGCTCCACATCGGCCCCGGCCAAACCTTCGACATCAACAAATTCTCTCCCTCAATCCAGGAGGCCATCGCCGACGGCATCAACGACACCAACGCCGACCTCGCCACCGTCGTCCACAAAGCCGAAACCGACCAGGTCTCCAGCGGAGACATGTTCGGCACCCGCGACTTCCTCAAGGGCAACTATCTCTTTCGTTACGTCGGCGCCAAGCTCGGCCTCTATGGCAACTCCAAACAGGATGCTCTCTACTTCAGCTACTTCACCGACGCCAACAGTCAGAAAGCCGACGCCTCAAAGTCCAACTATGAACTTCTCTTCCCCAAAGACGGCCTGCCCACTACCAAAGCCTTCTGGTCGCTCACCATGTACGACGGCACCACTCAGCTCCTCGTAGCCAACCCCCTCAAGCGCTACCTGCTCAACTCCACCACGCTCGACACCTACAAGTACGGCCCCGACGGCTCGCTCACCTTCTATCTCTCTCACGAGAGTCCAGGGCCCGACAAGGAATCCAACTGGCTGCCCGCGCCCAACGGCCCGTTCTACGGGATCTTCCGTGTCTACATGCCCGGAGACGCCGTCCTCAACGGAACCTGGAAGAAGCCCAAACTCACGCCCGTGCCCAAGTAGCACGGATCGAATCCTCGCCGCTTAACTCTCCTGCGCTGCATCGCGCCGCCGCTTAACCCGGGGACCAGCAGCTCCATCCTTACCTGTCTCATCTCCCGATTCGTCCAGATAGAGGAACTCCGTGGGCCCCGCAAAGCCGCTGCCCGATGCCTCCACAATCTCCACAACCGCCAGCAGCAGCTGTTCGCGGATGTCGTAGAAAGTCTGCGTGTCCGCTGTCAGGACGTAGAGATGGATCTCGATCTCCATGCCCCGTTCCCCAAACCCGACCAGCCGGATACGTTTCGTCTCTTGCTCCACGCGCCGATTCCCCGCGCAAAGCTCTTGAATCTTTGACAGCACCTCACGGAGTTGCGCCGCGGTCGCTCCATAACGCAGGCGCACTCTCGTCTCCATCAACGTCTTTCTGCGCGTTGCAAAGTTTTCGATGTTCGACTGCGCGAGCGCTCCCGCAGGCACCGACAGCAGGCTCTGGTCATCCGTTCGAACCTTCACAGACCGTAGCGTAATGTCCTCGATGTACCCCAGCCGGTTGGAGATCGAGCACCGGTCGCCCACGGCCAGCGCGTTGTCCATCAGCAGAAAGATTCCGCCAAGAACATTCTCGATCGACTTCTGCGCGCCCAGCGCAACCGCGACGCCGCCAATTCCGACGCCCGCCAGCGCCGTCTTTGTGTCCACGCCCAACACCGTAAGAATCGCGAAGATCGCCACCACGACGACGAACACGCTCATCAATCGCTCGCCCAGCATCATCAGCGATCGTCTGTTGGTGTCGCCGTGTATCCATGCAACCGTCCTCGCTCGCTCAAACAGAAGCTTCAGTGCGCGGCGGATCAGCCATGTCAGCCCGATCAGTACAACGACTATTCCCGCCTGCCGGTACCCGAGCCGGAAGCTCAACGATAAGCCGAGCGTTCGCACTGCCAACAGATTGAACAGAGCCACGACGACAAGCGTTATCGGCGAGCGCACTCCGCTGAGCCATGTCTTCAGGCGCTCTTTGACACCGGCAGTAACGGCTGTTCGTGCAACGGCGAAGAGGAAGCCCCGCACAACCAGCCACATCAGCAGCAGCGGAAGAAGGATCGAACCCGCCCAGGCAATCCATTGCGCAGCCGAGAACCCCAGAAAGGACCGCTCCACCAGCGCCCGCGGCATCATCCGATTAACCCAGGTCTCTTCCAGCAGGTCATACATCTCTGGCAGCTGGGCGAGCGTATCGGAGGAAATCAGCCAGATCTGGCCTGGCTCCGTGCTGTTTACGCGGATCAGCATGATGTCCAGTCGCTGCGACCCAATCTTCATCGACCCAACCTGTTCGCGATCCAGTGGCAGACCGTCATTCACATCCCCCGCCGGTTTGTCGCTGATGCTCTCCATCGAGTGAACGTAGTACCGATCCATCAACTCCTTGAGCTCACGGGCCAGCAGCTCCCCATTCGCCGACTGCTCCGCCGGCAGTTGCAGAAACCGCGTGGCGCCCGCGAAATCTCCCCGCTGGCTGGCGCGAATGAAGCCAGTGACGGTGCCTCGCGGCGTAGTCCTGCCAAACGGATCGACGTGCGCCTCGGTAGCCGCGGCGTGTGCCGCCGGGGCCGCCGCCGGCGCCGTCAACGCGCCGGGCAGTTGGGCAAAGACAGGCGCGCACAGCAAGAACAGCAGCGCAGCCGCCAGTCTCCCCCGCCACGTTCTCCACGCACCTGTACCGACTCTCAACCCCATCGCAAAGCTCCTCCGCCCGCCACCCCGATGGTAAAGCATAGGCTACCGGGAGGATGCCTAACCCACTTCGCTTTATGACAGTTCTCAAATTCAAGACTGAGGGCCATACTGAGTTCTGTCGAACACTGCGAATGACGTTTTGAGCCAACTGTAATTACCGGCTCCTCCCGTTTCTGAAAGGCCACGTTGTGAACGTGCTATCGAAGCCGCGGCCGAGATCCATCCTAAGGATTGCAATCGCTGCGGCATTTCTCTGCCCAGTGCCGACCGCACTCGCGCAGGATCTCGCGCCGCGCGCCTACCTCATCACTCCCTTCCACTCCAACGCCGTTTCCCTGACCTGGTCTTTTTTCGATGGCAGCATCAATCTGAACGGCGTTCTCCCAGCCAGTGGCGCGACGGGCAAATACAACGTAACGATTGCCAACTACTATCACTCCTTTGGTATCTTTGGCCGCTCCGCGAATTTCGTGGCTGCGCTTCCCTATGGCGAGGGGCACTTTCAGGGAACCATCAACGGCGCAGGCGAAAACCTCTACCGCTCCGGTCTCGTAGACTCGGTGTACCGCCTCGCGGTCAACCTGAAGGGCGGCCCGGCCATGCAGCCGCGGCAGTTCCTCAAATGGCATCAGAAGATACTGCTCGGCGCCAGCCTGAAAGTAATCGCTCCGACCGGGCAATACGATCCCACCAAACTCATCAACTGGGGTACCAATCGCTGGTCATTCAAGCCGGAGTTGGGCTACTCCCAACGCTTTAACAAATGGATGTTGGATGGCTATGTGGGAGCGTGGTTCTTCACAAGGAATGATGATTACTGGTCGCGCAACTCCTACTATCCCGGCACCCGGTCGCTGACGCAAGCACCGATGGCCGCCTTTGAAGGCCACCTGAGCTACGACTTCAAGAAGCGGGGCCTCTGGGTCTCGCTCGACGGCAACTACTGGGCCGGCGGAGTGACCACCGCGGGTGGCCTTGAACAGCCGAACACGGAGCAGCGGAACTCGCGCGTGGGGCTCACCGCCGCAGTTCCGATCACCAGGCATCAGTCGCTGAAATTCAGCTACAGCGACGGCGCGCATATCGAGTTTGGGGGCAACTACCAGAACGTATCGGTCGCCTGGCAATACGGCTGGCTGGGAAGACCGAACTAAGAAATCCTCGGAATGCCCGGCTATCGCGCTCGATTCACGCGCTGCGGCTATAGTGATCGGATGCGATGTCACCTGCCGGACAGCCACTGCCAATATTCTGACACGCTCTATTGACGCCATTGTGTTAGCACTGCTAAAACATTGGCCAATGCAAGAATCCAGAGAACTTCTGGATGCCGGCCGTTCACATTGTTTGGTATTACAAGTGCTAACTAGGGGAAGCGTGCGGCTTTTGATACGGTCGTAATCGAAAGCACCTCACGAGACAGGAACCTCATGAGCCCGACAGGAACGCAAGCGCAACCCACCGCGGCCGCCCCAGGCGAAGCTTCGCCGGTAGCAGTCTCGATCGACGGGCACACCGTCGCCTCCACGAAGGCGAGTTGCTGATCGAAGCCATCCTCCGCGAGAAGGAAATTCCGCACATCTGCTATCACTCGCCGCTTATGGGCCCGATACAGACCTGCGATACCTGCCTGGTTGAAGTTGGTGGAAAACTGGTCCGCTCCTGCGGCACCACTGTCTCCGCCGGCATGCAGGCGGTGGTGACCGATTCGAAGCGCGCTCAGGATGCGCGGGCCGAGGCCTACGACGTGATTCTCGGCAACCACATGCTCTACTGCACGGTCTGCGATAAC
Source organism: uncultured Acidobacteriaceae bacterium (assembly GCA_963821165.1). Classification (GTDB taxonomy): domain Bacteria; phylum Acidobacteriota; class Terriglobia; order Terriglobales; family Acidobacteriaceae; genus Granulicella. Next base: position 2,518,364 of record CAWGCQ010000003.1, on the reverse strand, counting down.
AACAACGAGAATTGCAGGGTGCACAACACGGCGCTCGAGCTGAACGTTAAACATCAGAACCACCCCTTCACGCCGAAACCCTATGAAGTCGACATGTCGAACCCGTTCTATCGCTACGACCCCAGCCAATGCATCCTCTGCGGACAATGCGTGCAGGCCTGCCAGACGGTCGAGGTAAACGAAACCCTTTCCATCGGATGGGAGCTTGATCACCCACGCGTTCTCTGGGATGGCGGGATGCAGATCGGCGGCTCAAGCTGCGTCTCCTGCGGGCACTGCATCACCGTCTGTCCCTGCAACGCACTCATGGAGCGGTCGATGCTAGGCGAAGCCGGCTTCATGACTTCGATGCCGGCTGAGTCGTTGAATAAGCTCATCGAAGTTGTGAAGGACCTGGAGCCTGAGATGGGCTATGGCGCCATCATGCAGGTGTCGCAGACCGAAGCCAAGATGCGCGAGGAGCGCATCGAGCGCACCAAGACGGTCTGCACCTATTGCGGCGTCGGCTGCAGCTACGATGTCTGGACACGCGACCGTCACATCCTGAAGATTGTTCCACTGCATGGCGAGTCCAATCAGATCTCCACCTGCGTGAAGGGCAAGTTCGGCTGGGACTTTGTGAATAGCAAGGATCGGCTGCAACGTCCATTGATCCGGCATGAGAATGGCTTTCGCGAAGCCTCGTGGGAGGAAGCGCTCGACCTCGTCGCGCAGCGGCTGGGAGCGATCAAGCAGGAGCACGGACCGGACTCAATTGCAGTCATCGCATCCTCCAAGGCCAGCAATGAAGATGGGTACCTGATGCAAAAGTTTGCACGGGCTGTCATCGGCACAAACAATGTCGACAACTGCTCTCGCTACTGTCAGGCACCCGCAACGACGGGACTCTTTCGAACGGTGGGGCTCGGAGGAGATAGCGGATCCATTGAAGACATGGGAATGGCCAAGCTGGTCCTGATTGTTGGATCGAACACCGCGGAATCGCATCCCGTCATCGCCACGCGCGTAAAGCGTGCGCACAAGCTCCACGGACAACGGCTGATCGTCGCCGACGTTCGCCTGCACGAGATGGCTGAGCGCGCCGACATCTTCTTTCGCCCGCGGCCAGGCACAGACCTGGCGTGGCTCTCCGCGATGAGCAAGTACATGTTCGACAACGGCTATGCAAAACTGGACTTCCTCCAGAAGTGGGTCAACAACGTTGACGAGTACCGCAAGAGTCTCGATCTCGTTCACCATGGAGTATGCAGCGAAGATCTGCGAAGTACCCCTCGAGACATTGCACCGTCGTGGCCGAAGAGATTGCTCATGCAGAGACCATGTGCATTCTCTGGGCAATGGGAATCACACAGCATACCGACTGGGTCGGATACCTCTACTGCAATCTCCAATCTGCTGCTCGTTACCGGCAACTACATGCGTCCCGGAACCGGAGCCTACCCCTTGCGCGGACACAATAATGTGCAGGGCGCGGGAGATATTGGCGCGGCCCCCAACACCTTCCCTGGCTATCAGAGCGTCACAGACGACCAACTGCGAGCGAAGTTCGAGCAGGGTTGGGGAGTGAACGCTGCCCAACTATCGCGGTCTCGATAATCACGAGATGGTCGAAGCCACTCTCGAAGGAAAGCTGCGTGCGATGTATCTCGCCGGCGAAGACATGGTCTATGCAGACTCGAACGCCAATGTAGTCGCTGCTGCGTTTGAAAAGCTCGACTTCTTCGTCGTGCAGGACATCTTTTTCACCGAGTCCTGCCGTTACGCAGACGTAATCCTTCCTGCCTCTCCTGTCCTGGAGAAAGATGGAACCTTTACCAGTACCGAGCGTCGCATCCAGCGCTTTTATCAGGCGCTGCCGGAGTTGGGCGACAGCCGTGCCGATTGGAAGATTACCCAATCGCTCGCACAGAAAATGGGTGCCGCCTGGAACTATCAGCACCCGTCGGAGATTATGGCTGAGCTCGCTTCCCTGTCTCCGCTCTATGCGGGATGCAGCTACGAACGCCTCGAGGGATACAACACCCTGCAGTGGCCCGTCGCTCCAGACGGCAAAGATCAGCCGCTTCTCTATACAGAGGGTTTTGAGTTTCCAGACAAGAAAGCCCGTCTGTTTCCGCTCGCGTCTATCGCGAGCCCACCGATCCACCTGATGCCGAGTTCGATCTGTTCCTGAACAATGGCCGTCAGCTGGAACATTTCCACGAAGGCAACATGACCAATCGGGTGCCGGGAATCAAGCAGGAAACTCCGGAGTGTTACGTCGAGATCTCGCCTGAACTCGCTCATGAACGATCGATCGCCTCAGGACAATGGGTCCGTTTGACGAGCCGCTATGGAACGCTCAAAACCAAGGTGCTCGTAACCGATCGCGTCGAAGCCAAACAGGTCTATCTGCCCCTTACCGCTCATGTGAATTTGCTGACCGGAAACAACGTCGATCCGGCAACGCACACACCTGCATTCAAGGAGACCGCCGTAAAGATGGAGATTCTCCCAGAGCGTGGAGAAGATCCGCTACATCCCCTCAACTTCCGCTATTCAGGCAAGCGCACTCCTCAGATGGGCGTAGAGGTAGAGAGAAAGTGGAAGCGCGCAGACTATCACTTTCCCGGTGAGCCTGCGCTCGTTCAGATTCAGCCGGCCGCGCCGGCAGGGAGCAGGTAGCATGGCCGCCGCCTGTGGAGTTTCATACCTATACGCCGCCTGATTCGCGCCTGGATCTGGTTCGACGCATCGAGAGTGCTCCGCGAGAGCACGCCGCAGCGGTCCTCGAAGCGTATGACCTGCTGCAACGACTGCACGACACCGGCGCCCTGGGCCTCGTCAATGGGCTGCTGAGTGCGGAAGGCACCGTGATCGGCAAGGTGACCGACGTGGTGAGCTCCAAGGCAAGCGGTGACGGCTTTGCGCATCGCCATAATTCTTGGAAGCGCGCTGACATCGATCGATGCCGAATCGCGTTCACGCAGCGGTCGCAGAGGCCGAGACGCATACACCTTCCCTTTGGAAACTTCTTCGCGCCGCACTGCAGCAAAGAGGTTCGCAAGGCCGCAGGTCTTGGCCTTTCGCTCGCACAAATATTCGGTGCTTCGCTCCTGGCGCGCAAGAGCACCAGTGATGCCGGGCCGGCAACCGGATCCAAGTGAGTCTTCCCGAAGCTCGAGACCAACTTGTATTTGAACCTGCTGGTGATCGCAGGATCACACAATCTGTTCTGCCAACAGTTCACCAACCAAAGGAGAATTCATGTCAACTACGAAAGAACGCATTGCCCTGCAAAAAGCCCCGCTGAAGGTGCCAACCGATATGACTCCAACGGCAGTCGCCAACATCACTGGAGCTTTGAATGCCCTGCTTGCGGATGTATTCTCCCTCTACCTCAAGACCAAGAACTTCCATTGGCATATGAGCGGCCCGCACTTCCGCGATTACCACCTTCTGCTCGACGACCACGGCGATCAACTCTTCGCGATGACGGACGAGATCGCCGAGCGTGTCCGCAAGATCGGCGGCACCACCATCCGTTCCATCGGACACATCGCTCGCCTGCAGCGCATCCCGGACAACGACGCGGATTACGTGACTCCGCAGGATATGTTAAGCGAGCTTCGCGAGGACGAGAAGGCTTTGGTCTTAAGCATGCGAGAGGTCCACACCGTCTGCGATGAAGCGGGCGATGTTGCCACTGCCAGCCTCCTCGAAAACTGGATCGATCAAGGCGAACGCCGCATCTGGTTCCTTTTTGAGACGACCCGCGGGTAAGACGAGCATCGCCATGCGGCGTTTCACTCCGAACAGGAACGATGGCCGATTCGCTCGCGCAACGCCTTAAGAAGATGCTTTGTATAAAGCCCATCTGCCACGAATGATACCCCTTCTTCCATCATCGCCGACAGAACGTCTTCACCACTCTTATCGATGACGACGACGTCGTTAAGATCAACAACCCGATTCTTCGCACAGGGATGGTCTTGAGTCGTGCGCCAGCTGGAGAGCAGGCCATCAACAGAGTTGCTGGTCAGCTTCCCCTGGAGGATCCATCGCTGTTCTGATGCGAACTCCTTCACTGTAATCCTCAACATCCCTTTCTCTCCCTAGACTGTTCCGAAGGGTGGCCGCGGCTCGGGATCGGAGAGCGCGTCGCTCGTCGCGTCCAGTCGAGTTGCGTCGCGTCGCGGCATGCTGGCCGGGCATCTCGCCCGGTATAGCAATTTGCAATGGATCAAGCAAGGATTTCAGGAAACCGATCTTCCTGTTTTCTCCTCGTAGCACGCCGTTTGCCATACAGGATCCATAAAGTTGCAAATGCTCTGCGCTGGAAATCAATTCGAGCGCAGAGCGTTCCCTGGGCAACGACATTGATTTGAATGTCAATGAATTGGCAGACTGCCAGCCCCTTGGCAGCTAAAAGCCGGTGACGCGGATTCCTTCAGCCTTTGACTACAAGGACGGATTTCGCTCGGACGCAAGGCTTCCCCGAGGCCGGGTGATGCCCAGCTTCTGCATGCGAAACTGCAGCGTCGGCCGCTTGAGCCCCAGCCGCGCAGCAGCTCCATTCGGGCCCGCAAACACCCAGTTGGTCTGCTCGAGAACCGAGAGAATATGCCTTCGCTCGACGTCCTCCAGCGTGTCCAATCCATTTCCGTTCGAGTTCTTTACATCCGCGCTTTGCGACTTGAGATCGCTGACCGGAACGTGGAGGATGTGACCTTTCGAAAGAATAACCGCGCGCTCGATCACGTTTTGCATCTCGCGAATATTCCCCGGCCACGGATAGCGAACCAGCACACGCATCGTCTCCGAAGAGATCGTGTCGATCTGCTTGCCGGTATTGCGCGCAAAGTGCTGTGCAAAGTGCCGCACGAGAAATGGGATATCCTCCGTGCGCTCACGCAGCGCAGGAACGTGGATCGGAAAGACGTTCAACCGATAGAAGAGATCGGAACGGAAAGTCTGCTCGCGGACCATCGAGCTCAGGTCTCGATTGGTCGCAGCAATCAGCCGGGCATCGCTGTGCAGGGTGCGCGAACTCCCCAGGCGCTCAAACTCACGCTCCTGTAGAACGCGCAGTAGCTTCGGCTGCAGATCAAGCGGGATCTCCCCCACTTCATCCAGAAAAATCGTGCCCTGCGTTGCCAGCTCGAATCGCCCGATCCGTTGCGCGATAGCGCCGGTAAAAGCCCCCTTCTCGTGTCCAAAGAGTTCGCTCTCCAGCAGCCCCGTCGGGATCGCGGCGCAGTTCAACTTCACAAACGCCTTGGAGCTTCGCTCGCTGAGCTTATGAACCGCCCGCGCGATCAACTCTTTTCCAGTCCCCGTCTCACCGTGAACCAGGACAGTCGCGTTCGTCGGCGCCACCGCTTCAATCTGACGCAACACTACCTTCAGCGCCGCGCTCGTCCCAACAATCTCCTCGAAGTTCATCTCGCTGCGCAGTTCGTCCTCAAGATAAAGCTTCTCCTGCGTCAGCCGCTCGCTGAGTTCCGTGATCTGGCGATACGCCAGCGCGTTATCGATCGCAATCGCGATCTGGCCGGTAAGCTGCGACAGAAAGCCAATTTCCGCTTCAGTAAAAGCGTCCTTCTGCCGGCGTGCCAGGCAAAGCACACCGAGAACCCGTTCGCACCGAATCAGTGGAAGCATGCACAGCGTCCGGATCCCCTCTCCCGCGGCAACCCTGTGATCGAAGCTCGAACGCTGCAACTCAGCAACATCCCCGATCCACGGCCTTCCCGAGCGGAACACCTGTCCAGAAACCGAGCCGTCGACCGGACTCACCATGTCCTCATGGGCAACTCCCCTGCCCTCAGTTGAATCCAGCGCATACAACCGAAGGTGCTTGCTCTCGGAATCGGGCAGGATGAGCGCCACCGTGTCGAGGCGCATCACGTTGCGAATGCTCGGCGAGATCGAGCGCAGTACGTCGCGCAGCTCCAGATTCGCGACGACGCTGTTGTTGAGGTCGAGAATCAGCTTCAGCTTGGTGCGTTCGCTTTCCAGCTGCGCGCGTACCAGGCGGTCATCGATCGCCAGCGCCACGATGTCCGCAACATGAGCAAGGACACGCATCCGGGGCCCCGCAAGCACCTCGGCCTCCGGCCCTCCGATACAAAGCGCCCCGAAAGAATCAGTACCAGTCTTCAGGGAGAAAACGCGAAGAGTAGAGTTCTCCCGCTGCTGAAATATGTCGGCGAGCCCCGAGAGCGACTCCAGTTCCCCATGCCCTCTCAGGCCGGAAGTAAATCCTTTCAACGCTGAAAGGATCTCCGCCGTCCCCGGAATACTGTTTCCCTTGCCATCGACCGCGAACCAGGTTCCAACGCCCCACTCTTCCCGGAGTACTATGGCCACCGAGTATCCGGCGAAAAGGACATGCAGTTCTACCGGTACAGCCCGCAGAAACTCGCCAGGCTCCGTATAGGCATCGAGCCGACTCGCGAGCCGCAGAACTCCTGCCTCGTGCTCTTCCCTTGGAGCATCGAGCTTCGTCGCGATGAAGGGCATCCCACTCCGCATCATTCTCCCCAGCCGCTGGCACTCCTCAATGGCAAGTAGATGCTTCGGCAACTTTAAAGTAGCGATCTTTAAATCTTACGAGTGATGCTTTGCGTCTCTTTCGTTATGCGGGACTGCACTTTGGTCGAGCATCCATGCGCAGATTCGGCTGGGGTCCGCGCCGACCATGGCCCATCCGACCTGCGTGCGTCAGACCTGGCTGCTGGAACGGTGTGCCGTAATGTGCAGAATTACCGGGAGAAAAAATTGCGCCAGGGGTGACGGATTAGACTTTGGCAACGCCGCCGAGGTTGCACCACGCTCCGCCACCAAGATTTTACGGCTCGCGTGGCCCTCCTGCCAACATGTTGGCGCTTGGCCGACTTGCTGGCACGCCACGCAATGTCCGCTAAGTGACAAAGCAGTCACTATCTTTCTGCTAGCGCGGCGCTTATCTCTGAGCCCGATCGCCCAGCTTTTTGGCAGACCAAGTGCACATACGCACACTGCCAAGCCAGCAAGCCAGGCGCTCGATTCCGTTTCGCCATCTCGGATATCTTTCTGGAGGTGCAGATGTATACAGAGGAGCAAGCAGAACAATCGGCTGGATTCCGCCTGGATGTTCCGCTGCACGATCTACTCACCAAACCGAGAGCTCCCGTCCCAGGCCTTCAACCCATTGGCGAGCCGCAGGTCTTTCCCGACCCGATGTTTCCTCAGCACCCGGAACTGCTCGGACCCATTGACGAGGACGCCGTCTGGACGCCCCCAGACAAGCGCAGCTGGACTCCCGGCCAGATCTACCACACGATGCAGGGCTGGCTCTTTCCCTACATTCGCTCCCGTGTGACGAGCGGCGACTTTCACCCGCTGATCTCGTATCTCTTCACTGAATTCAAATGCAATCTGGACTGCCACTACTGCTGGGCCTTCGACAACAAAGTCAAAGGCATGACCGAGGACACCGCCAAGCGCTCCGTCAACTGGCTCCATGGCACTGGCTGCCGCGTGCTTGCCTTCATGGGAGGCGAACCGCTCCTCCGGCCTGACTTCATCCATCGCATCACCTACTACGCCGCCAAGAAAGACTTCTGGATCTATCTCCCGACCAATGCAAGACTTCTCCGCAAGGACGTCATCGACAAGCTCGCCGACGCGGGCATGTCGACCTTCAATATCGCGGTCGACGCTGTTGACCTAAAGCAGGGCCTGCCCAAGGCGCTGGCGCCGATCCGCAAACAGTTCGACTACCTCGTCCGCAAGCAGTATGGATACGGCTATTCCGTCTTCCTCAACATCAACATCTGCCGCAACAATCTCGACGACGTTCGGCTGCTCACCGAGATTGCCCACGACAACGGCATCGCCACCGACTACCACATCAACGAGTCGCCTCTGTTAGAGCAGGACGAGCATTTTCATCATGCCGAGGAAAATGTCACTTACATCCGCAAGGCCGACTGGCCGGCCGTCGAAGAGACCATCCAGTGGCTCACCGAGAAACAGGACTCGGGCTACAAGATGGTAAATTCCAACGCGCGCCTTTGGCAGATGGTCGACTTCATGAAAGGAAACCACTTCCCCTGGAACTGTCGCGCCGGTCAAAACTCCATGATCATTCGCGTCGACGGTACCCTCGCTCCTTGCTTCCCCATGTACACCGCCAGCTATGACTGGGGCGTCGTGGGCGACCACAAATTCGATACGAAACAACTCGACCACCAGAAAGAAACCTGCCAGACACACTGCTTCTCCACGCTGAATCACATCCTCGGGTGGTGCTACAACGACCAGCGCGTCATCAAGTATTTTTTCAAACAGCTTGCCCACGGCTTCCAGGGGATGAAAGGACAGATGTAAGTTCAAGCTGCACTCTCCCGCGTACCATCGATAGCAACCGCTCACAACTCTGCATAGGAGGGACCCAATGCCGATGATTGAAGAGATCGTTCAAAAAGACTTCGAAGTAGAGATCCAGGCCCGCATCGATGCGGAGCGTTCGCGCCTGCGCGCTGAAGCAGGCCTCGCACGCATGCGCGAATTCAAGAAACCCATCGAACGCACCTTCACAGCCGCGGAACGCGACTACGTCACGATTCTCTTCGGCGGCCTCACCTGGAAGCACGAAGAGATGATCAAGGCCGTCTTCCACGGCAGCGGTTATCGCTGCGAGAACATCCCCACGCCAGTCGTCGACGACTTCCAGGCGGGCAAGGAGTTCGGCAACAACGGCCAGTGCAATCCCACCTACTTCACCGTCGGCAACCTCGTGCGCTATCTCCAGATGCTCGAGCAGCAGGGACTGACCAAGCAGCAGATCATCGACAACTACGTCTTCTTCACCGCGGGCTCCTGTGGACCATGCCGCTTCGGAATGTACGAAGCCGAGTACCGCTTCGCCCTGCAGAACTCCGGCTTTGAAGGCTTCCGGGTCCTTCTCTTCCAGCAGACCGACGGCATCAAAGCGGCCAGCGGAGAGCCCGGCCTCAAGTTCTCCGTGGACTTCGGCATGGGCATGCTCAATGCTCTCAACCTGGGAGACGTGATCAACGAACTGGTCTACCAGGTTCGCCCGTTTGAGGTGAACAAGGGCGAGACGGACCGCGTCATTCAATCCTCCGTCAAAACTCTCACCGACACGCTGCGCGACCGCAAGCGCTGGCACATCATGGACGCTGCGCCGAAGTGGGCGCTCCCGTACCTCGAGAAGCATGACAAGGTCGCGGGCATCGGATGCACTCTCGGCAAAGTTGCGCACAACCTCTACGGCAAAGAGTACGTGAACGCCCTGCACGCTTGCCGCGACAGCATCAACGCCATCGAAGTGGACCGCCTCCGCATTAAGCCCGTCATCAAGATCACCGGCGAGTTCTGGGCGCAGACCACCGAGGGTGACGGCAACTTCAACATGTTCGCCTTCCTCGAAAAGGAAGGCGCACAGGTCCTCGTCGAACCCATCGCCACATGGATCGCCTACATGATGTATGTGGCCAAAGAAGGCGCGAAAGCGCGTGCCGATGCGGAAGCGCCTTATCGCGATCCCAAGTGGTACGAGCTGAATAAGCGTCTGGCCAACGATTTCAAGATCTTCAAGAAGACTGGCGGCCTGAGCGCCGGCAGCGCGATGTGGACCTTCTTCTACCACCGCACCATCAAGCACATGGGCGACACGGGGCATCACCTGGTTCCGCAGAAGGAACTGTCGCGACTCGCGCATCCCTTCTATCACCAGCTCGCGCGTGGCGGCGAGGGCTACATGGAAGTCGGCAAGAATGTCTATTACACCGTCAACCATCTCTGCCACATGGTGCTCGCGCTGAAGCCTTTCGGATGCATGCCTTCAACCCAATCCGATGGCGTCCAGTCGCGCGTCGTAAACAAATTCAAAGACATGATCTTCCTCCCAATCGAGACGTCAGGCGAAGGAGAGGTCAACGCTCACAGCCGTGTGCAGATGGCGCTCGCGGAGGCCAAGGCCAAGGCGCGTGCCGAGTTTGACGGCGTGCTGATCGAGACGCGCAAGTCACTCGACGATCTGCGCGGATATGTCGACGACCATCCGGAGATGAAACACGCGCTGTACAAGGTTCCGCACCACGACGGTGTGGCCGGAACCGCGGCGCAGTTTGCGTGGCATGTAAGCGAACGGATGAACAAGGATGGAGCGTATCGGCGTAAGTCCCGAGTCTCTGGAGCTCTGCCTCGAGTGGCGTGACGCGTCTCAATGATCGATCTAACCAACGGCAATCAACGATCGAGGAGATGCGCATGATCCAGTTCCTGGTAGGTCTCGATGTAGGTTCAACCACCGTCAAGGCGATCGTCGTCGACGCCGTCACCGACAAGGCGCTGTGGCAGGACTATCAGCGCCATGAGACGCGCCAGCCCGAGAAGGTCCTCGAGTTTCTGCGCCGCATGGAAGCAGAGGCCGGAATCTCTCCCGACAACACGCGCATCTTCGTGACAGGATCCGGCGGCGGCAATATCGCCGAGATGATCGGCGCGAAGTTTGTGCAGGAAGTCCACGCCGTCTCCCTCGCCGTCGAAAAGCTTCATCCCGAGGTTTACTCGGTCATCGAGCTGGGCGGCCAGGACGCGAAGATCATCGTCTTCAAAGATGACGAAGAGACGGGACGCAAGAAGAAAATTCCTTCCATGAACGACAAGTGCGCGGGCGGGACTGGCGCGGTCATCGACAAGATTAATGCGAAGCTAAAAATTCCAGCCGCCGAGCTTTCCAATCAGGCCTACCACGGAATTAAACTGCACAAGGTCGCTGGAAAATGCGGCGTCTTCGCGGAAACCGACATCAACGGCCTGCAGAAAACCGGCACGCCGCCTAACGAGTTGATGGCTTCCCTCTTCGAAGCCATCGTGCTCCAAAACCTCAGCGTGCTCACGCGCGGACACACGCTTCGTCCGCATGTGCTTTTGCTCGGCGGCCCCAATGGATTCATTCGCGGCATGCGCGAGGCCTGGCAGGCCAACATTCCGCGCATGTGGAAAGAGCGCAAAGTTGAGATCCCCGAAGGCGTCGCGCCCGAAGACCTGATCAAGGTGCCCGAGAACGCGCAGTACTTCGCGGCACTCGGATCAGTCGAGTTCGGCAAGGATGAAGACCCCGAGATCGGCCGCTATCTCGGCATCGACAAGCTTCTCTACTACATCGACTACGGTCGCGCCGAAGAGAAAGCCAGCGCGGGCGGCAAAGGGCTCGTGGCCGAAGACTCCGAATTGACGGCCTTCAAAGCAGCCTTCAAGACGAAAGAAATTCATTCCCGCGGAGTTCACCCCCGGCCAGGTCGTGTCCGGCTTCGTAGGCATCGACGGCGGATCAACGTCCACCAAAGCCGCACTCCTCGGCAAAGACGGCGAGATTCTCTGCAAGGCCTACCAGCTCTCCAACGGCAACCCCATCCAGGACACAATCGAGATGTTCGAGAAGCTGCGCGAGCAGATCGAAAGCAAGGGCGCGACCATGGAAGTTCTCGGCGTCGGCACCACCGGCTACGCCAAGGACATCCTGCGCGATGTACTCAACGCCGACGTCGCGCTCGTCGAAACCGTCGCCCACACCGAATCGGCGCTCAAGTTCTACGACGACCCGCACGTAATCGTCGATGTGGGCGGCCAGGACATCAAGCTGATTGTGTTGAAGGATGGCCGCGTCAAAGACTTTAAGCTGAATACGCAATGCTCGGCGGGCAACGGCTACTTCCTGCAGTCCACCGCCGAGGGCTTCGGCATGAAGGTCGAGGAGTTCGCCGACATTGCCTTCTCCGCCAAGTCCATGCCCTCCTTCGGCTACGGCTGTGCGGTGTTTATGCAATCCGACATCGTGAACTTCCAGCGCCAGGGCTGGCGTTCGGAAGAGATCCTCGCCGGCCTCGCCGATGTGCTTCCCAAGAACGTCTTCCTCTACGTCGCCAGCATCCCGAACCTCGCCGCGCTCGGCACGCGCTTTGTCCTGCAGGGCGGAACGCAGAACAATCTTGCTGTGGTGAAGGCAGAGGTCGACTTCATCAAGTCCAGCTTCCGCGCCAACGGCAAGGAGCCCGAGATCATCGTGCATGAGCATTGCGGCGAGTCGGGAGCAATCGGCGCCGCGCAGGAGGCTCTGCGCCTCTGGAGCAACGGCCGCCAGACCACCTTCATCGGCCTCGAAGCCGTCGCCAACATCCGCTATCACACCACGCGCAACGAAGACACGCGCTGCTATTTCTGCAAGAACAACTGCCTGCGCACCTTCATCGACGTCGATGTCTCCGGTGGCGCCACCGCGGATCACGAGCACGTTCATGCCGTCGCAGAAGTCCACGAAGACCGCTTGGCGACCGCAGAAGAAGTCGCAGCGGTAGTCAACAGCCTCCCCAGCCTCGAACAAATTCAGGCCAACCTTCCTCCGGCGGAATCGCACGGTTCTTCCTGCAGCACGGGCGGCAGCTGCGGTTCTTCCTCCAGCTCGACGTTCAAGGCGAAGATCGAGCCGCTCGTCCAGATTCAGCTCTCTCCCGGCTCCAGCAGCGTCGTCGAGCTACCCAAGCCCGTCGAGTTCCAGCCGCGCAAGACCAAGGTCCCGCTGCGCATGGGAGAGCAGCGCCTCATCATCGCCACCTGCGAAAAGGGTGCTGTCGAAGACCTCGACGAGATGAAGGACATCAAGTCCGACATCGACAAGATGAAGGCAGCGAATCCCAACTACGTCGACATCGCCGCGCGCGATGTATTCCGTCCCCGCGACGCGCAGGTCATCTCCGACCCTCTGCCCGAAACCAAGGGCCTGTTCATCGGCAAAGCTGTAAAAGAGCGCGCCTCAGCCATGGAGCGCCGCAAGGATTTCCGCATCGGCATTCCGCGGCTCCTGAACACGTACACCTATGCGCCGCTGTTCAACGCGTACTTCACCAGCCTCGGCCTCAAGTCCGAAAACATCGTCTATTCCGACTACACCACGCCTGAGCTCTATCGCACCGGCGCGAGCCGCGGCGCAATCGACCCCTGCTATCCCTCCAAGATCGGTATCGCGCACGTCTACAACCTGCTCGCAACCAAGCACGGCAAGAAACCGCTCCACGCCATCTGGTTCCCCATGTACGACGTGCTGCACACGCACCTCGTTAACCTCACCGGATCCAATGCCTGCCCCACCGTCACCGCCACGCCCGAGACCGTGAAGGCCGCCTTCACCAAGGAGAACGATATCTTCGCCGAGAACGGCATCGTCTACATTGATCCGATCCTCAACCTTCAAGACCAGCGCATCTGCGCCGACCAGATGTTCAAAGCATGGGGACCGTTGCTGGGCCTGAGCCGCGAAGAAAACGAGCGAGCACTCGCTGCAGGCTTCGAAGCCCTGCAAGAGTGCGAAACCGACATTCGCAAACAGGCGCGCGCGACTCTCGACCAACTCGAGCGCGAGAATCGCATCGGTATCGTCATGCTGGGACGCGTCTATCACCACGATCCAGGCCTCAATCACGAGATCATGGAAGAGTTCCAGAAGCTCGGCTACCCCGTCTTCTCGCAGAGCACGCTTCCGCTCGACGAAGATCTGCTCGACCGCCTCTTCGGCGACGAAGTCCGCGCCGGCCTCATCACCCATCCCCTGGACATCAGCGACGTCTGGAAGAATCGCTACTCCACCAGCACGAATCACAAGGTCTGGGCGGCAAAGTTCACCGCGCGTCATCCCAATCTCGTGGCCCTCGAAGTCTCCAGCTTCAAGTGCGGCCACGACGCTCCCATCTACGGTGTCATCGAAGGCATCATCGAGCGCTCCGGCACGCCCTACTTCTCCTTCAAGGATCTCGACGAAAACAAGCCCACCGGCTCCATCCGCATTCGCGTCGAAACCATCGATTACTTCCTGCGCCGCTATCGCGAGGACATCGTCAAGCGGCGCAAGATCGAAGACAACATCGAAGCGCAGCTCGCAGCCTTCGAGCAATCCCTGCGCAGCCAATCGCAGGATAGCCGCTCGCAAGATAGCCAGGAACTGGCGATGGCTGGCGACTAAATGGGTAGCTCAATCCACCGCTACGTCTTCTCAAACCTCGCCCACCGCCCCATCCGCACAGCATTGAGCGTGCTGGCCATCGCGGTGGAAGTGACGATGATTCTTACCCTGGTGGGCGTAAGCTACGGCACGCTCGACGGCACTGCCCGCCGTGCCCGCGGCGTAGGCGCGGACATCATGATCCGCCCGCCCGGCTCTTCCGTCATATCGCTCAGTTCTGCGCCGATGAGCGACAAGCTCGTGCCCCTGCTGCAGCAGCAGCCCCACGTCAAGCTCGCCATCGGCACCATCGTCCAGCCTCTCGAAGGCTTCGATACGATGACAGGCCTCGACCTCGACCAGTTCTCAAAGATGAGCGGAGGCTTTCACTTCCTCGAAGGCGGCCCGTTCCAGCACGATGACGACATCCTCGTCGATGAGTTTTATGCCCGCGAGAAGCACATCCATGTAGGCGACACCATGGAGCTCATCGGCCATCAATGGCACGTCGCCGGCATCTTCGAGTCAGGCAAGCTCACCCGCATCTGCGTGCGCCTTCCCGTACTCCAGGCGCTCACCGGAAATCCGCACCGCCTGAGCCAGATCTATCATCAAGGTCGACGACCCCGCGCACATCCAGGCTGTCGTTCAAGAGCTTCGCAAGCTCCTCCCCGGGTATCCGATCTACACCATGGAGGAGTTCACGTCCCTGCTGTCGATCAACAGCATCGGCCTGCTCCGCAACTTCATCGGCGTAGTGATTGCCGTTGCCATCACCGTCGGATTCATCGTCGTCTCCATGGCCATGTACACAGCGGTTCTCGAACGCACTCGCGAGATCGGTATCCTGCGATCCCTCGGCGCCTCTTCGCCCATGATCTTCGGTCTGCTCCTGAAGGAGAGCTTCCTTCTGTCCATCGTCGGCACCATCGTAGGCATCGCCCTGACCTACCTCGCACAGTGGTCGCTGCAGCACATCGGACATTCCGGGCTAGTGCAGGAGACGGTCTATTACTGGTGGCCCATTGCCGGTTTCATCGCGATCGCGGGAGCGGTGCTGGGCACCCTCGCGCCCGCCCTCAAAGCCGTCCGCCAGGAAGTTATCGCGGCCCTGGCCTACGAATGATCGACGTCGGAATGACACTGTAAGGTGGGTTGGTTGCCTCCCAGGGATTCGAACCCCGTGACGGATACCGCAGCAGAACATGTGCTGGTTGCCCCCCAGGGATTCGAACCCCGTGACGGATACCGCAGCAGAATTGGGTTGCCCCCCAGGGATTCGAACCCCGTGACGGATACCGCAGCAGAATGTTCGTTGGTTGCCCCCCAGGGATTCGAACCCCGTGACGGATACCGCAGCAGAACATGTGTTGGTTGCCCCCCAGGGATTCGAACCCCGTGACGGATACCGCAGCAGAATATGTGTTGGTTGCCCCCCAGGGATTCGAACCCCGTGACGGATACCGCAGCAGAATATGTGTTGGTTGCCCCCCAGGGATTCGAACCCCGTGACGGATACCGCAGCAGAATATGTGTTGGTTGCCCCCCAGGGATTCGAACCCCGTGACGGATACCGCAGCAGAATATGTGTTGGTTGCCCCCCAGGGATTCGAACCCCGTGACGGATACCGCAGCAGAATATGTGTTGGTTGCCCCCCAGGGATTCGAACCCCGATCGAGCGAGTCAGAGTCGCTAGTCCTACCATTGAACGAGAGGGCAATACAGGTTTTATCGGCAGCTGCAGGCTCGGCGGGAGCCACAATCAGCCGCCTCTGTGAGTGTACGGGGGTTGCGCCCACGGGTCAACCTCCGTCAACGCGAGCAGACGCAGCGCGACGGAACTATCCCTTGATCACAGCTCACCTTTTGTAGTTTCCGGAAGGTGACTTTTCGGAAGTAGCCAGTCGCAGGCAAACGAAACTCGTTAGGAGGACCAATTCCATTCGCCTGTAAAATTGTGCCCAGTCTGCTTTCGAGAAGGCGCATATGCGTCAACCATCGAAGATCGCATTATTGTCGCCTTCGGCTTATGCATCCGCCCAGACTGATTCAACGCCGCATAAAGTCCAAATGGTCACCGTCGAGCCCGGTGTTCGGCTTGAAGTGCTGGACTGGGGCGGCTCTGGCAGACCTCTCATCTTTCTAGCCGGGAACGGCGATACGGCGCATCGCTTCGACGGCTTCGCTCCACAGTTCACCACGCAGCATCACGTCTACGGCATCACGCGGAGAGGATCTGGCGCATCCAGCAGTCCTGTGCCGGCCAATGGCAACTATTCAGCGGACCACCTCGGCGACGACGTGCTTGCGGTAATGAAGGCGCTTGCACATCAACCGTCCTGTGCTGGTTGGGCACTCGATGGCTGGCGAGGAGCTTAGTTCGGTCGGCAGTCGCTTCCCGAACAAGGTTTCCGGGCTTATCTATCTCGATGCCGCGACCGACTTCGCCCTCGCTGATCCTGAACATCCGCTCCTCGCAGTCGAGATGAACGACATCAAACGACGCATCGACGAGATTGAAGCCGGTGGGGTGGATGAGAAGAAAAAGCTAATGGAACTCGAGGCCGCTGTTGCAAAGTTCGAAGCCGTTCTTCACCATGACAACGCGGAGATAGCCAATATGCCGCCGCTGCCGCCTCGTTCGCCGATCGGTGCGGCGCTCAACTTTGGCATGCAAAAGTACACCAGCATTCCTGTTCCCGTTCTCGCCATCTACGCTTGTCCGCACAACTGGGACCGCCTGCCGGATAGCCCTCGCAAAACCGCTCTGATCGCGGACGACAAAGCCCGCTGTAACGAATGGGCTGCTAATTTCCACCGCGGCGTGCCCAGCGCCCGCATCGTCATGATCCCAAATGCCGATCACTACGTGTACCTCAGCAATGAAGCTCAAGTCGTCAGGGAAATGAACGCCTTTCTAAATAGCCTTCACTGAACGATGGCAACGACTGTTCTGTTGGATAGATAGGCTGCTGTCCGCCGCAGAGAAGTTCTCCGGTTAATAACGAAGAGTCGGCTTGCCGCTACAGACCCGTTGAGACCGCCGGCGGTCTCGGCAACTTACTCTAACCTCTCAGCTCCGCCGCCGCCTACTGACCTTCGAACCGTGGTTTACTGATACAACGCTCCAACAGGAGGCCTCTCAGTGCCCGAAGCTGGCGGTTCCAACATTGAAATCGCTCACCACCTGAGCGAGCACAAAGCACCATCCGAGTCCCTGGGCCACGAACTCCTCGAGATCGCCGAGGCCCTTATCCTCGCCATCGTCGCCATCACCACTGCCTGGAGTGGCTATCAGGCCGCGCTTTGGACCGGCGACCAGTCCCAGCTCTACGGCCAGGCAAGCAAACTGCGCGTCCAGGCCGAGGGAGCCGCCACCTACGCGAATCAGGAGCGCTTGTATAACGCGTCCACCGTGGTGGAGTGGCTTAAGGCCGAAGCCCACGGCGACAAAAAGCTCGCCGGCATTTTTGAGCGCCGCTTCCTGCCTGAATTTCGTCCCGCCTTCGAAGCCTGGAAGAACACAGACCCGGTCAACAACCCGAAGGCTCCGCCAGGTCCCGAGTCGATGACAATATACCGAAGTTCGAGGACCGAAGTGGCGGCCAAATTGAATGACCAGGCCACGGAAGTTTTCGAGAAAGGCACTCGAGACCGGGAACTCTCCGACCAATACGTTCGAGTCACCGTTACACTGGCAACCGTCCTGCTCTTGATGGCAATCAGCCAACGCTTCAAGACGCGCGCCGTCCGATTAGGGCTGCTCGTCGTCGCGGCTCTTCTTCTGTGCTTTCCGGTCTTCCATATCCTTACGTTGCCCCGCGCCTAGATGAGAATCTAGGCGCATAGATAACGTTCTAGTCACATCGATGAGGGTTTAATCAGGTTGGAACGTGCACTCCAAGTTGAAGTCAGGCACCCCCTCATGGAGACAAAGGACAACAGGCTGCTTCGCCTCATCGGTATCTTCAAGCTGGTCAAAGCCTTCGCCCTGGTCGCGGCAGGTATCGGCGCTCTGCACCTGCTTCGCGACAACAACGCTGCCGCACTGATCACTCACCTGGCGGAAAGAATCGGTCTCAATCCGGGAAGCCGCTATCTCGATCTCGCCCTCGCCAAGGTCGCGAACATTCCCCCAAAAGATTTCAGGGATCTCGGCATCGGCAGCTTCGTGTACGCCGCCCTATTCCTAACGGAGGGGACCGGGCTGTTGCTGATGAAGCCCTGGGCCGAGTGGTTCACGGCGATCATTACCTCGTCTCTCCTTCCACTGGAGCTTCTTGAGATTTACCGTCGTCCCACCATCGCCAAGGTCATCGTTCTCCTCATAAATGTTCTCATCGTCGGCTACCTCGTGATGAGAATCCGCAACAGACGCCACGTGCGCTACTCTGAAGATGCAAATTAAATAGCGAGCCCGGACACCTCCCATGTCGACCCCCTACACCGCTCCCACCATCGACGAATATCTGCGCCAGCGACTCATGCCAGTGGAAGGCGCCATCCCGCACCTTCCCGGCATCGAGATGTTCGGCGTTTCCACCCCGGCCGGAATCGTCGGCGGCGATCTCTTCGAGTACATCAACTTCCAGCAGCGTTACGACATCGACGCCCGCATCGCCCACGCCCAGCGTCTCGCCGTCGAATACCTCGACCCCCTTCCCCCCGGCTCCCCCGTCCGCAACTCCGTCGACGACTTCGTCGAATGGCTCCAGTCCCGCACCGACTACTCCCCCGAAATGGAGACCGAGTATCGCTTCGCCCGCAGCTCCGAACAGCTCCGCGTCGCCGAAGACCTCAAGGATCTCCACTCCACCGCCGGCATCCTCATCGTCGACGCCCAGGGCCACGGCATCATCTCCGCCAAGATCGCCTCCACCGTCCACGACACCTTCCACGCCCTCATGCTCACCGAGCTCGACCGCTACGGAAAAACCACGCCGCGCCTCTTCGAGAACCTCAACCTCCGCCTCGCGCACTCGGTCACCGCACGCAACGCCCTCGGCATGAGCGAAACCGAACAGGCCCGCGAAATCGCCACCATGCTCTACGGCGAAGTCCACCCCGAAGGCAACTTCCGCTTCGCCAACTTCGGCCATCCGCCCCCGCTGGTCTTCTCCGCAAAGTGCTCCCGCCTGCTCGATGTCCACGATGCCCACATGGCGCAGTTCCTCTCGCTCGGCCTGCAGCTTCCCGCCGACCACCCCGATCGCCGCCGCTACTTCTCCATGAACCTGCGCAAGCGCCGCATCACCGTCGACGATATCTCCGAGATCACCCTCATCAACCCCGGCGACATCCTCATCCTCTACACCGACGGCGTGTACGACGGCACCGACGCCGAAGGCCGCCAGGCCCTCGAAGAGAT
Source organism: uncultured Acidobacteriaceae bacterium (assembly GCA_963821165.1). GTDB lineage: Bacteria > Acidobacteriota > Terriglobia > Terriglobales > Acidobacteriaceae > Granulicella. Next base: position 2,499,005 of record CAWGCQ010000003.1, on the reverse strand, counting down.
CCTGCAGAATCACAAAGACGATCCCGCCCGCAAGATCTGCGACGCCATCATGGCATACGCCCTCATCCAGGACGAAGCCCTTCGCCTCCAGGGCGAAGAAGCCCTCATCGACGACAAGACCGTCTTCGTCGTCAAGCGCACTTAACCTCATCGAGCCGCGCAAACCCCTCGCTATAATTCCCCCATGTACACGCCCCAGGCCGGCATCTTCGCTCTCGGCACCTCCTCCCACGCCTACCTCGAGTTCGATCTTCTCGACCCCAAACAGTCCCAGGCCTTCGTCTCCACCATCGCCTCCATCCGGGAACCCCGCACCACCACCGGCGGCGTCAACTTCGTCATCGGCTTTCGCCCTGAGCTCTGGCGCTCGCTCGTCCCCCACGACACACCCACCGACGTCACCGGCTTCAATCAGCGCATCAGCGGCGTCGAAAACTTCGTCATGCCCGCCACCCAGCACGACGCCCTCATCTGGCTCTCCGGCTCCGCCTACGACGTGCTCTTCGACATGGCCCGCACCGTCATCCACGATCTCGCCCCGCTCGCCACCCTCGTCGAAGAGACCTGCCAGCTGGCCCTACCAGCACGACCGCGACCTCACCGGCTTCATCGACGGCTCCGAGAACCCCACGCTCCTCGACGCGCCCGGCTACGCCCTCATCCCCGAAGGCGTTCCCGGCGCCGCCGGCTCCGTCCTCCTCCTGCAGAAGTGGAAGCACAACGTCACCGCGTGGGAAGCCGTGCCCGTCCCTGAGCAGGAGCAGATCATGGGCCGCACCAAGCGCGACAGCATCGAGCTCGAAAACAAGCCCGCCTCCTCGCACGTCGCCCGCACCGATCAGGACGTCTTCGGCAACATCTTCCGCCGCAACATGCCCTACGGCGGTGTCGAAAACCACGGCACCGTCTTCGTAGGCTTCAGCGCCACCCAGAAGCCCCTCGCCCGCATGCTCGACAGCATGGCCGGCCTCCTCAACGGCACCCGTGACGCCCTCACCCGCTACACCCAGCCGATTACCGGCTCCTATTACTTCGTCCCCTCCGTCGAGAGTCTCCGCCTGCTCCGGCCCGACAATTCCACCGCCCCCGCTGCTTTATAATCAGCTGCATCGCACCAATTCATCTTGCGATCGAAGAAGCAGTGCACGTATAACTGCACCGGTTGTAATCTCCCGCGCAAATCGCACCGTCTTGTACACGTAGATCCCGGGCCCGGAAACGAACGTTGTTGCCGCTGTACCGCGACTTCTTCGCCTTACCCAGGAAGCCGCATCGACCACCCCGAACCCCCACCGAGGACCAAGGTTTGGCCGCGCGGTGACGCGAACGACAGGAGATTTAGTTTGACCGCAAGCATTCGCAGGCGCGTACGCAGCGTCCCGCCACTGGCATGGATGGTGCTCATCGCCTTCCTCCTCCGCCTCGCCGTCATCCCCTTCGACACCATTGAGAATCTGATGGACGCTACCCACCTCCATGCGTGGGAGCAGGGCAACGTCGCCGCCGCATTGCTCGCTGGCCACGGCTTCGGAAGCCCCTTCCAATCCATGCAGCCCTCGGCCATCATGCCGCCTGTCTATCCGCTCATCGTCGCTGCCTTCTTCTGGGTCTTCGGCATTCACACTGCCCACTCCATCTTCGCCATTCACGCATTCGACTGCCTCATCAACTCCCTCGCCTGCTTCCCCATCTACTTGCTCGCCCGCCGCAGCTTCGGCGAGCGCGTCGCCTGGGCGGCCACCTGGATCTGGGTCTTCTTCCCCTACGGCATCTACTTCTCCGCCGCCTGGGCCTGGTCCACGCACCTCCTGCTCCTCTGCATGTACGGCCTTCTCTACCTCGCGCAGGAGCTCGAAACCACTCCCCGCCTCGGCCCCTGGGCTCGCTTTGGCCTGCTCGCAGGATTCGCCGGTCTCACCGAACCCTCCAGCCTCATCATCTCCGCCTTCCTCCTGACCTTCGCTGCGTGGAGACTCTTGCGCTCCAACCAGCGTTTCTTCGCGCCCATCCTCACCGGCACCCTCGTCATGGCCGCGACCATCTCTCCCTGGCTCATTCGCGATGCCGTCGTCTTCCACCGCTTCATCCCCATGCGCGACAGCATGGGTCTCGAGCTCTGGATGGGCAACAACGGCTACTCCACCCGCTGGACCAGCGACCAGCTCCATCCTCTCCACGACGCATCCGAACTAGCCGCCTACAACGCCGGCGAGCTCGCCTACATGGACCACAAATCGCAGCAGGCCAAGCTCTACATCCACGAGCACCCCGGCTGGTACGCCGAAATGTGCGCCCGCCGCGCCATCTATCTCTGGACCGGCTACTGGAGCTTCCACAAGGACTACCTCGCCATGGAGCCCACCGATCCTGAAAACATTCCCTTCGCCACGCTGCTCACCGCCCTTGGAATCCTGGGCCTCACGCTAGCCTGGCGCCGTCACCGCGTCGAAGCCATGCGCTTCGCCGGCGTCCTCTTTCTCTTCCCCCTCATGTATTACTTCTCGCACCCCGAGCCCTACCACATGCGACCGCTCGATCCGCTGCTCATCCTCCTCGGCACCTACGCCATTCAGACCCTCCGCGCCGAACGCAGAGAGCGAATCGCGCAGGAAGCTGAGCAGCCCCAACTCGAGCTCACCCCCGTCGCCTAGTCTTCTTCCAATCTGAACGCAATGTCATGCGGTCAACGCAATCCGCTCCACGAGGCACCGCCATTCCTTCTGTTACGATTTCTTCAGTCCCTTCTGCGATGTCCACCCCCCAGAGATCACAATCGCGTCCGCAATCAACGCCCTCCGCGTTGACGACGTGGCTGATCTTTCTCGCCCTCTTCTTCACCGTCTACTTCGCCTCCCTCTTCACGCCGCCCCTCATGGACGACGTCGACGCCTCGCACGCCCAGACCGCCCAACACATCATCGACAGCGGCAACTGGGTCACCACCCAGACCAACGGCATCCGCTACATCGAAAAGCCGCCCCTCCCCTTCTGGCTCGTCACCATCGCCTTCAAGCTCTTCGGCGAAAACGCGTTCGCCACCCACCTCCCCAACGCCCTCGCCATCCTCGGCCTCACCTGGCTCGCGTGGCTCTGGGCCCGCCGCGCCTGGGACGACCGCGCCGGCCTCTACGCCGGCCTTGCCATCCTCACGTCGGTCGGCCCCTTCCTCTTCACCCGCTTCATCATCCCCGAGAGCATCCTCAGCCTCTTACTCCTCATCGCGCTCTACGCCCTGCTCACCTCGCTCGAAGACAACAAGCCAGCCCGCGTCTACTTCGCCTGGGCCGCCCTCGCGCTCGCGCTGCTCATCAAGGGCCTCATCGCCCCAGTCTTCCTCTTAGGCGGAGCCATCCCCTACCTCTGGCTCTCCGGCCAACTCCGCCGCTGGCGTGACCTCAAGCCCGTCACCGGCAGCGCTCCTCTTCCTCGCCATCGCCGCCCCGTGGCACATCCTCGTAGGCCTTGCCAACCCCAGCGAAGGCCATCCCCACGGCAACATTCCCACCCTCGGCAACGTGCATGGCTGGTGGTACTTCTATTTCATCAACGAGCATGTTCTGCGCTTCTTCGGCAAACGCTACCCGCACGACTACAACAAGCTCCCCGCCGCCGCCTACTGGCTCCTCCACCTCGTCTGGCTCTTTCCCTGGAGCCTCTTCCTCCCCGCGCTCTTCGCCGTAGCCTGGAAGACCCGCCGCACCTGGCTCGCGCAGCTCCGGCAATTCTCCGCCCCCGCCACCCCACTCGACTCCACCGCCCTCCAAGCCCGCTTCCGCATCCGCACCATCTGGCTGCTAAGCCTCTTCTCCGCCTTCTCGCTGCTCTTCTTCTCCATCTCGACCAATCAGGAGTACTACACCTTCCCCGTCTGGCCTCCGCTCTTAATCCTCATCGCCGGCATCCTGGCCACCTTCGAAGAACGCGCCTCCAACAACCGCACCCCCTCCCAAATCTCCATCGCCTGGATCACCAACGCGCAAGCCGTCTACGCGATCATCGGCATCCTCGTCGCCGCAGCGCTCGGCTGGGGACTCTGGGACAGCCGCGCCCTCCCCTTCGTGCCCGACATCGGCACCCTCCTCGCCCACCGCGCCGTCGGCAACTACACCCTCTCGATGTCGCACTTCTTCGACCTCACCGGCCCCAGCTTCGCCGCGCTCCGTCTCCCTGCCTCGTTAGCCGCCATCGCTCTTCTCCTCGGCCCGGCTCATTGGCTGGCTCCTGCGCCGCCGCGGAAAGCACCTCGCCGCAACCCTCAGCATCGCGCTTACCTCGGCCGTCTTCCTCATCGCCGCGCACATCGCCTTCGCACGCTTCTCGCCCATGCTCAGCTCAGAGCGCATGGCCGAAACCATCATGCAACGCGGCACCCCCGCCGACACCTTCATCATCATGGGCGAACAGTCCGACGCCTCGTCGGTCATCTTCTACACCCACAACTTCTTCCACGGCAAACCCGCCCTGCTGGTCCTTCCCCGCTGCGGCCAGCACGGCGAAGGTTCCACCCTCCTCTGGGGTTCCTGCTACACCGACTCCCCCGACATCTTCCTCAGCGACCAGCAGCTCATCCGCGACTGGGGCACCGGCAACCGCAAGTGGCTCTTCGCCCAGGACCCCAACCAGCTCAAAGCCGAGCGCCTCTTAGCCGGCCGCCTCTACCTGGTCCAAACCGTAGCCGACAAAGACCTCTGGACCGACCGCCCCCTCCCCTGACAGTCACCTATTCCCCGCGGCACTTGCCGTTGCTGTTGGCGTTGCCCCTGCCTTTCTGGCTGTCATCCCGCAGGGATCTGCTTCTGCAGTTGCCGTTGCCCTTCACTACTCACTACCCACTACTCGCTACTCACTCTCCCCCCGCCGTGATATTTTCGTGGAACACTCACCCGCACCAAAGAAAGCGTCTCAAATGACCCGAGCTTTCCTCCCCGCACTCGTTCTAGCCTCGATCTCCGCCCTACCCGCTCTCCACGCCCAGTCCCCCGACGTCGCCTCCGCGCCCTTCTCCCTCTCCGCCGCCGACCTCAAAACCATCTCCGCCTCCGTCCCCGTCAGCAAGGACTTCCCCGCCCAGATCCTCTACGAAGAGAGCAAGTATCAAATCGCCCCCGACGGCACCCTCACCGCCACGCATCGCATGGTCTATCGCGTCGACACCGACGCCGCCGTCCGTGGCTGGGCCGAAGTCTCCGCCCAGTGGGACCCCTGGTACGAGAAGCCCGCGCAAATCCAGGCGCGCGTCCTCCAGCCCGACGGCACCTTCGTCGAGCTCGATCAGAAAACCATCACCGACGCCCCCGTAAAAGCTGAAGACGACCTCACCTTCTCGTCCGCGCACATCCGCCGCGCTCCCCTCCCCGGCATGGCCATCGGCTCCATCATCGAAGAGCAGGAGATCTCTCAGGAAACAACTCCCTACTTCTCCGCCGGCGGCCTCTACCGCGTCAGCTTCCGCGACAACATGCCCGCAGCGCGCATCCGCATGATCACCGAGACGCCGTCCTCGCTCCCCTACAAAGACCAAATCCACGACCTCCCCAACCTCACCGTCACGCGCCAGGAAACCAACGGCGTGCGCCGCGTCGTCTACGAACAGACCAACATCAACGCCGCCCACAGCTACGACATCGACCTCGCCACCAACCAGGCCACGCGTCCCTCCGTAGAATTCGCCACCGGCACCTCATGGGCCTCCATCGCCAAAGCCTACGCGGCCATGGCCGACCCCCAGACCCTCACCGCCGAAGCCAAGACCATCCTCCCCAACCCGCTGCCCACCGACCGCATGGCGAAGATTCGCGCCATCGTCAAGGAGCTGCACCACGACGTCCGCTACACCGGCGTAGAGTTCGGCGCCGCCCGCCTCACCCCCATGAGCCCCTCGGAGGTCATCCAGCGCCACTACGGCGACTGCAAGGACAAGGCCAACCTCCTCGTCGCCATGCTGCGCGCCGCCGGCATCAAGGCCAACCTCGCCCTGCTCGACGCAGGCCCCGGCCCCGACGTCTCGCCCACCCTCCCCGGCATCAGCCTCTTCGATCACGCCATCGTCTACGTCCCCGCCGACGGCCCCCACAACCCGCCGCTCTGGATCGACGCCACCGCCGACACCTTCGCCGTAGGCTCGCTCCCCTACGAAGATGAAGGCCGCCAGGCCCTCGTCATCTCCCCCACCACCACCGCGCTCACCCAGATCCCCGCACCCAAACCCGAAGACTCCGTCCTCATCGAAACCCGCACCTTCAAGCTGGCCGAGTACGGCCCCTCCCAGGTCGAAGAGCAGTCCGACACCCACGGCACCATCGACGCCACCTATCGCGCCGAGTTCGGCGGCCCCGAGACGCCCAGGATTCATGAGAACCTCGAGACCTACGTCAAGAACGCCTACCTCGCCAAGACCCTCACCAAGTACCAGCACGGTGATGCTGCTGACTTCGAGCATCCCTTCCTGCTCACCCTCGCCGCCGACAAAGCCGTGCGCGGCAACTCCTCGCTCGTCGACGCCGTCGTCGTCATCTTTCCCAACGCCACCCTCAACGGCCTCCCGCAGTGGTTCTCCACCCAGCCTCCTGCCGAAGGCCCCGACGTCTCCGCCGACGTCAAGCACGAGCTCGAGCTTGAGCGCCAGTCCCGCCCCGCCAGCTTCACCGTCCGCCCCTACACCTACGAGCAGCGCACCCGCATCCTCATCCCCGACGGCTTCGTCGTCCGTCCCCTCCCCGCCGACAAGACCACCCAGCTAGGCCCCGCCACCCTCACCGAAACCTATCTGGCGCCCGATCCCAAACCGGGCGAACCCGGCGTCGTCGAAGTCCGCTTCCGCTTCTCCACCGGCGTCTCCACCCTCACCGCCGACCAGGCCCTCGCCATGCGCACCGCCGTCCTCGCTCTCAACAAGCGCGACTACGTCGGCATCTACTTCGACCAGGCCGGAGCCCGCGAACTCACCGCCGGCCACATCCGCGAAGCCCTCGCCATCGATCACCAACTCATCGCCGCCCACCCCGACGACGCGCTCCACCATCTCCAGCTGGCCCGCGCCCTGCTCGACGCCGGCATCGGCAACCAGGCCCAGGCCGAAGCCCTCCGCGCCACCCAGCTCGATCCCAAGCTCTCTGTCGCCTTCGCCCAGTATGGCTGGGCCCTTGAGCACAACGCCCTCGGCGAACGCTTCGGCAAAGGCTTCGACCTTCACGCCGCCATCGCCGCCTACAACCACGCCATCGTGCTCGACCCCGACGACAACGATCCGCGCTTCGACCTCGCCATCCTCAAAGAGTTCGACGCCCGTGGCGAACGCTATGCCGCCGACGCCGACCTCCCCGGCGCCATCCAGGGCTACAAAGACCTCATCGATCGCAACAAAGGCAAAGGTGAAGCCGCACTCGCGCCCTACCGCGAGAACATGATGTACGCCATGCTCTACGCGCGCCAATACCCAGAGCTCGACGCCATGATCGCCAGCCTGCCCTCCACCAACGCCCATCGCCAGCTCTCCATCGCGTCCGTTACCGCGCAGCACGGCGCGCCCGCCGGCATCGCTGCAGCCGACCAGGGCAACGTCGCCCAGACTGAGCGCAACCAGAACCTCATCGGCGCCGGAAACCTCCTCGCCAACCTCGGCCTCTACCCCCAGGCCGCCGACGTCATGACCGCCGGCATGGAGGGCGCCACCGACGCCGCCGCCGCCGCCCGCCGCGTCGAGCTCTACAAGAGCCTCAAGAAAGTCTCCCTCACCCCGCTTCCCCTCACCGATCCCGCCCGCCCCGTGCAAATCAGCATGATCGGCATCATGTCCGGCACCCTCACCCACCAGCAGGCCCTCGACATGACCAGCCGGCACGCCTACTCCTCCGACCAATCCCTCAACCTCGCCATCGACAGAGAGCTCGTCCAGGTAGGCTTCCTCGATCAGGTCGCAGCGCACTCTGACATGACACCCAGCGTCATGCTCGACCTCATCGCCGGCAACATGACCTTCACCTCCAAGGGCGACGACCAGCACGGCTACGCAGTCATCGCCACCATGCCTGGCTCCGAGCCCGACCACACCTGGGTCGTCAAGGAAGACGGCGCCTACCGCATGGTCGCCGGCGACAAAGACCGCCCCGACGACAACGCCCCCCTCGGCACCGAGGTCCTCTACGCCCTCGATCACAACAATCCCGCCGCCGCCAAGGCCATGCTCGACTGGCGTCGCGACCTCACCCACAAGCAAGGTGGCGACGACCCCTTCGGCGGCCCGCTCCTCCCGCGCTTCTGGACCATCGACAGCCTGAAGCCCGGCGCTGATTCCCCCGCCGCCATGCGCCTCGCCGCTATCTCACTCATCGCCGGCTCCATGGACGCCAAGCCCTACCTCGCCGAAATCTCCGCCGCCCGCGACAAAGCCACCGGCGAGGCCCAAACCGACCTCGACATCCTCCTCGCCGTCGCCGCCATGTACGCCGAGCAGCCCGCGATCGGCATGCCCCCCGCGCAGCGTCTCCTCGACCAGGAGCCCGACTCCGTCCTCGCCCTCTCGCTCGTCGGCCAGGGCTACGCCCTCCAGCACAACCCCACCGCGTGGCTCGCCATGCTCGCTCCCCGCCTCGCCCGCAAGCCCGACGACCACGATCTTCTCGTCCAGCAGACCCTCGCCTACCAACTCGCCAACAACTGGACCTCAGCCCAGGCCACCGAGCAGAAAGTCCTCGACTCCGGCAAGGCCACTGCCGCCGACTATAACGGCTACGCCTGGATCGGCCTCTTCCACAACGACCTCGGCGACGACATCACCAAGGCCGCCCAGGAATCCGCCCAGCTCTCCCGCAACTCCAGCTTCGCCGAGCTCCACACCCTCGCCTGCATCTACGCCGCGCAAGGCAAGACCACCGAAGCCCGCAAGGTCCTCGAAGAAGCCATGTACGCCGGCAACCAGGTCGCACCCAACTCCGCCGTCTGGTACGCGCTGGGCCTCATCTACGAGCAGTACGGCGCCAAGTCCGCCGCCCTCGACGCCTACAAAAAAGTCCAGGCCCACGAAAACGACAACCGCACCTACATCGACCCCGCCGACACCTACGTACTAGCCCAAACCCGCCTAGCCGCACTCACGAAATAGCCTTTGCTTCTGCCCTTACCTTTCTTTCTGTCATTTCCTCTGGGAATCTGCTTCTGCCTTCGCTTTTGCTTTTTCTTTTCTTCGACAATTTCTAAAAGAAACTGTCATTCCGAGCGCAGCGAGGAACCTGCTTCTCGCTCGCGCAGAGAGCGCCCGTTCTTGCTTTTGCACCTGAGATAGGTCCGGACTTCAGCCCGGGCATTCAAGCCCGCAAAGCCACGGGGGCTTTAGCCCCTGGGAGGATCTGCTGCCCCACGATTCGCGCACTCCCGTGAGAGCATACTGAAGGCGACGTATGTGGTGGAATTCGTTTTATCAATGGAAGAAGGTGAGGTGGCCCATCAAGCTGTTGGTGGTCTTGTGTTTGCTGATTGTCCTCTTCAAACTTGCACGGTTTTATCTGTAACCGTCTCGAACTGACCCACCCCCTACTCCTCCCGCAAAACCTCCAGCGGCTTCTGCCCCAGCACCCGATGACTCGCCAGCCATCCCGCCGCCACGGTCATCGCGCCCACCGCCAACCACTCACCCAGATTCAGCCACCACTGAAACGCATACCCGAAGTGCAGCGCATGCAGCAGCAGCGTCCGCGCCAGCACGTTCGCGAACACCAGCCCCACCGCGCCCGCAATCAATCCCAGCACCGCAAACTCAATCGAGAAGATCGAAGCAATCCGTGGCCGCGTAGCTCCCAGCGTCTTCAGCACCACCACCTCGCGAATCCGCCGATACCGCGTGCCCGCAATCGCACTCGCCAGGATCACAATCCCCGCAAAGATACTGAACGCCGCCAGGAATTGTATGACGTAAATCACCTGCAGCATCACCTGCCGAATCACCTCCAGCGTCGCCGCCACATCGATCACCGTCACCGTCGGAAAGTGGTCATACAGCACCCGCCGCAGTGACGCCGTCGCGCTCGGATCGCAGTGCACGCCGCCATACCAGACCACCGGCAGCCCCGCCAGCGAAGCCTGCGGCATCACAAACTCCGCGCGCGAAAACGCATGCTGGCTATCGGCCTCATACACCGCCGCAACCGTCGCCGTAATCGGCTCATCCTGCGCCGAAATCGTAATCGTGTCGCCCACCTTCACCTTCAGCCGATCCGCGCGCTCCCTAGCCATCGCCACCACTGGATGCTGCGCAGCATCGGCCGCCTCCTGCGCCGTCCACCACTTTCCGCGCACCACCGTATCGCCCGGCGGCGGAGCATCCGCAGTCGGCGGCCACGTAAGATTCAGCGTCTGCGCGCCGCGTCCCCGGAACTCGCCCCATGCATCTCCTTGCGCTTCTCCAGGCTCTCGCCGTTGATCTCCAGCAGCCGCGCACTCACCACCGGAATCATCTCCGGCGTCCCCTTCACCATCGGCTGCTGCGCCAGCAGCGTGCGCACGCCGCCGACTTCATTCGTACCCCATGTCCATCAGAAAAATATTCGGCAGATTCCCCGCGGCCGCCACATGCATCTCGTTCACAATCGAGTGCTGCACAAAGTACACCGCCGCAATCTGCATCACGCCCAGACCGAGCGCCGCCAGCAACGCGGCTGATGGATTTCCCGGCCGATAAAGATTCGCCAGCCCATGCCGCAGCGTCGACGGCAGCTTCAATCCCGTCCCGCGCAAAAACTTCCGCAACAACCAAAGCGTCAGCGCCGACGCCATCAGCAACACCAGCAGCGACGCCACCAGCCCCAGCGCGAACGTCCACCCAACCTGCTTCGAATCCGACACCCGCGTCGCCAGCACCACCAGCCCCGCAACAATCAGCAGGCTCGCGCCCAATCTGCGCCACCGACCCCCGCAGCTTGCGCGCCAGCCGCGTAGTAAACGGATCATCGTCCGTCTCCACATTGCGCCGCAAAATTAAAATCGGTCGCACATTGCGAATATCCAACAGCGGCGGCAGCGTAAACAGCAACGTGGTCAACAACCCCGCCGCCAGCCCCAACCCAATCGCATGCGGCTCCAGCCTTAGCGTCGGCGTCAGGTGCAGCAGCTTCGCCAGGAACAGCGGAAACGCCAGCTGCACCCCAATCCCCAGCAACACCCCGAGCACACCCCCGCCCAGCCCCAGCAGCAGCGTCTGCAGCAGATAAATCTTCATGATCTGCCGCGACCCCGCACCCAGCGACTTCATGATCGCAATCGAATCCAGCCGCTGCTGCAGATGCGACCGCATCGCCATCGCAACGCCCACGGCCCCCAGCACCAACGCCACCAGCGACATCAGCGACAACAACCCCGTAGCTCCATCCAGCGCCCGCGTGAGCGCCGGATTCGCCTCGCGATAATCCGTAATCTGCGCCTCCGGCATCAGCGTCTCGAGCTTCGCCTTCAGCTTCGCAACCTCCGCATCCGACAGCGCCTTCCCACCCTCCGGCGGCGGCAGCTTGAACAAATATCTCCGCGTCACCCGCGACCCCGGCGCCACCAGCCCCGTCATCTCCAGCGCCCGCTGCGAGATCAACACCCGCGGCCCCGCCGCAAACATCCCCGACAGCCGGTCCGGCTCATCCTCCACCACCGACGCAATCCGAAACACCTGCGTCCCCAGCTTGATCGAATCCCCCACCTTCAACTTCAATCGCAGCAGCAAATCATCGCCCACCGCCACCGTAGAATCCGTCAGCGCAGAACGCAACGGTATCGCCGGCGCCAGCACCACCGACCCATAGAACGGATACTTCTCCGGCTCAACCGCCTTCACCGACACCAGCAGCGGGTCCATCGACGTAGCCGCCGAAGCCATCGACAGCATCTCCGTCACCGGCGACTCCTCGACCCCACCCGCCACCAGCGCGTCAATCCCCTTCTGCTCCTCCGGCGTAGGCGGCATCGTACGTCCGCGCCGCAATATCCGCCGCCATAATGCTCCGCGCCCTCAGCAGCAGCGTCGTCCGAAACGCCGACGAAAATCCCCGCACCCCCGTAAGCGCCGCCACCCCAATCGCCACCGACAAAATCACAAACGTAAATCGTCCCCGCGACGAGTGCAGCTCCCGCGTCGCAATCCGTGCCGCCGTCCCGTACGAAAGCCCCGCCATCTACAGAGCTCACCGGCGCGCCCAGCATCTGCACCTCATCGCTCACCACCAGCCCATCGCGCAGCGTAATCCGTCGCCCCGCATGCGCCGCCAGCGCCGGATCATGCGTCACCAGCACCAGCGTCGTCCCCTCCACGCGATTCAACTGCAGCAGCAACTCCAGAATGTGCTGCCCATTCACCGTGTCCAGATTCCCCGTAGGCTCATCGGCCAGCACAATCGGCGGCCGCAGAATAAACGCCCGCGCCAGCGCCACCCGCTGCTGCTCGCCCCCCGAAAGCTGCACCGGATAATGATCCACCCGCTCCACCCAGCCCCACCGAATCCAGCAGCGCCCGCGCCCGCTCCACCCCCGCCTTCCATCCACCCGCATCATCATTCAACTCGTACGGCAGCAGCACATTCTCCAGCGCCGTCAGCGTAGGAATCAGCTGATAGCTCTGAAACACAAACCCAATCGTCTTCCCCCGCAGCTGCGCGAGCTTGTCCTCCGGCAAGATTGCTGATCACCGTCCCATTCAGCGCCACCGATGCCCGACGTAGGATTATCCAACCCCGCCAGCAACCCCAGCAGCGTCGACTTCCCAGACCCCGACGCCCCCATGATCGCCACAAACTCGCCGCGCGCAACCGTGAAGTCGATCCCCCGCAGGATATCCACCGTCGCCCCACCCGTCCGCAGCGACTTCCGCAGCCCGCTCACTACAATCATTTGAGAGTCCACCGCAGCTTCTCTCACATCCATCGCATCCGTCACCGCAGCAGCAGGAGTATCCAATGTTCAACCAACCTCTGTCGTAAAAATTTTGCAGACCCTAAAATAGAGCTGTGAATCAAGCGCGTGTAGCCCCTAGTTTATCCGCAATTGCTCTTGTCGCTTTGGCCTCTCTCGCCGCCACCTTCAGCCTCACCGGTTGCAAGCTAGCGCGCAGCCACGCCGAAACCCCTTCTCCGACCACCGTCGCCGCGCCCGCTTCACCGGCTCCAACCCTACCCTCGCCGCCCGCGCAGGACGACCGCCCCCTCCTCATCTGCTTCGGCGACTCCCTCACCGCCGGCTACGGCACCGACTACGGCCAGTCCTACCCCGACCACCTCCAGCATCTCCTCGACGCCCAGGGCTACAACTACCACGTCGTCAACGCCGGCATCTCCGGCAACACCACCAAGGACGGCCTCGACCGCATCCAGCTCGTCCTCGCCCGCCATCCCGAAATCGTCGTCGTAGAATTCGGCGGCAACGACGGCCTCCGCGGCCTGCCCCTCGAACAAACCAAGGCTAACCTCTCCAGCATCATCGACCAGCTCCAGAAATCCGGCGCCCAGGTAGTCCTCGCCGGCATCACCCTCCCCCCCAGCTACGGCCCCGACTACATCAAAAAATTCGACGCCATGTACCCCGCCCTCGCGAAGCAATACCACGTCCGCTTCCTGCCCTTCCTCCTCAAAAACGTCTACGGCGTCCCCGGCGACATGCAGGACGACGCCACCCACGCCACCGCCCAGGGCAACCAGCAAGTAGCCCAAAACGTAGAAGCCCTCCTAAAACCCCTGCTCAAGAAATAGCCCCCGCCTTCAGCTTTTGTTTTTGCTCTTGTTTTTCTGGCTGTCATCCCGCAGGGATCTGCTTCTTCTTTTGCCTTTGCCCTTGCCCTTCTGGCTGTCATTCCGCAGCGCAGCGGAGGAATCTGCTTCTCCCCCACCCTCACCAATCCTTCGCCAAATCTTCCCACGTAGGATTCACTTTCTCAATCAACGCCACCTTCAGCGCACGATTCCAATCCTTCAACTCCTTCTCCCGAGCAATCGCGCTGCGCACATACTGGAACCGCTCAAAATACAGCAACCGCCCAATGTTGTACTCCGCCGTATGACTCCCAGGCGCACCCTCGCGATGCTCCCCCACCCGCCGCCGCAAATTATTCGTCAACCCCACATACAAATTCCGAGACCGGCTCCCAAGGATGTACACAAAGAATTGGTACTCGCGTCTCGCCGTCACCCCATCACCACCATAGGCTGCACCAGCGTCCCTGCCACCCGCTTCGCCACGCACAGCAACTCCCGCGGCCCGCTAAACACCTTCACCAACTGTGCCGCCGAAAACTCCGGCACATTCACCTGCATCCCATTGCGAATCTTCCCCGCCGTCTGCTCGTCGACGATCACCGACGGCATCTCCGGCAGCAGCGACCGCGGATGCGGCAGCCGCGCCTCCACCTCCGCCGCCGACATCGCCTTCAACTCCTCCACCGTAATCGCCTGCGCCAGCGTAAACGCGCCCGCCTCGGTCCTGCGCAGCGAAGCCAGATGCGCGCCACACCCCGCCAGCGCGCCCAGCTCATGCGCCACCGACCGCACATACCCGCCCGCCGACACGTGCATCCCAAACGCCGCCGTATCGCCCTCCAGCCACCGCAGCTCAAAGCGCTGAATCGTAATCCGCGCAGCTTTCACCGGAACCTCTTTGCCCGCGCGCGCCAGCTTATGCGCCGGAACCCCACCAATCTTCTTCGCAGAAAACACCGGAGGCACCTGGTCCATCTCGCCATGAAACCGTTTTGCCAGCACCTTCAACTCCGCAAGCGATTTCGTCAGTGCAACAGCCTCACCCACCGGCTCCCCCTCAGCATCGAACGTATCGGTAGCAAACCCAAACCGTATCGTCCCCGCATACGACTTCTCCGCCGACCCAAAGAACTGCGCCAGCCGCGTGTACTTGCCCAGCAGCAGCGGCAGCACGCCCGTAGCCATCGGATCGAGCGTCCCCAGATGCCCCACCGAGCGCTCCCCCGTAGCCCGGCGCACAATCGCCACCACATCATGCGAGGTCATCCCCGCAGGTTTATCGAGTATCAAAAGCCCATTCATGCAACGTCTATTGTCGCTCACTTCGACTGCCGATCGCTGTGTCGACTCCCGTCGCCGTTGCCTTTGCTTTTCTGGCTGTCATCCCGCAGGGATCTGCTTCTTCTTTTGCCGTTGTCTTTGCCTTTGCCTTTAGCTAGAAGCTAAAAGCTGCTTCACCGCTCCGCCCTCACCAGCGCCAAAAACTCACTCCGCGTCTGCAACTGCGTCTTGAACACCCCGCGCAACGAGCTAGTCACCGTCAGCGAGCTCTGCTTCTCCACGCCGCGCATCATCATGCAAAGATGCTGCGCCTCAATCACCACGCCCACGCCCTGCGGCGCAATCGCCTCTTCAATCGCCTCGGCAATCTGCTGCGTCAGCCGCTCCTGCACCTGCAGCCGCCGCGCAAACACATCCACAATCCGCGGCAATCTTGCTCAGCCCCACAACCTTCCCCTGCGGCACATACGCAATATGCGCCTTGCCAAAGAACGGCAGCAGATGATGCTCGCACAGCGAATAAAACTCAATGTCCTGCACAATCACCATCTCGTCATAGTCCACATCGAACAGCGCGTCATGCAGCACACTCGCCACCGACTGCTCGATAGCCCTTGGTCAAAAACGCCATCGACTTCTCCATCCGCTTCGGCGTCTGCTGCAGCCCATCCCGCGTCAGGATCTTCGCCAATCCGCTTCAGCAGCTCCGCATAGATCGCCTGCACACTCGCATCCGCAAGCGTCACCGCAGCAGCATCCGGCGTCAGCACGACGTCAGTGCGTGCCATCGCAGAATGCCCGCTCCCGCTACCGTTCCCAGCCGTCCCGTTCTTCACCACCGCGTCGAGTTCAAATTTCGTAGCCATCCATCCAGCCTTTCTTCCTTCACTACCACCGAACCTCATCATCTCCACAGCGCAACGAGGCAACCCTGCACCGTAGCATCAAAAAGCTAGAAGCTAGAAGCTAGAAGCTAGAAGCTCAGAAGCTAGCAAGCTAGAAGCTAGAAGCTTCTTCACCCCACCGCCGCTCCTTCGCCAAAGTACTCAAACGAATTATTTCCCGTCTCTTCAATCTGAATCCGCTCCAGCCGCAACTGCGGATGCTCCTTCGACTCCGCAAACCGCGAGAAGATGCTCCACATCTCCACACAAACATTCTCCGTCGTCGTCACCCGATCGCGAAAGGCCTCCAGCGTATTCAAATTCGCGTGGTCAAACAAATCCAGCACCTCGCGCTGCGCAAACAAATCCAGGTCGGCAAGATTCACCACCATCCCCGTCACCGCATCCACCGGCCCGGACAGCGTCACCTCAACCACATAGTTATGCCCATGCCCAAACGGGTTATTGCACTTCCCAAACGTAGCGCGGTTCTCCTCCTCACGACAGCGCATCCACATGCAGCCGATGCGACGCGCTGAAGTGATATCGCCGCGAAGATGAGCGATCACCCGGCTCACGCGCCCTCTCCATAGAAGTCCGCAAACAGATCCGGCATCTCGTACACCCGCACCCGATGCAGCTTCGCATGCTCAATCTTTCCCTCCAGCCGCCGCCAGATCGCAATCGCAATATTCTCCGTCGTCGGAATCGCATGCACGAACTCCGGCACCTCGAAATTCAGATGCCGATGGTCATACACGCTCACCACCTCGCGCTCGAGGATGTCCTTCAACTGCTTCAGATCCACCACAAACCCCGACACCGGATCGATCTCCCCCGCCACCGTCACCTCCAGCGTGTAATTGTGCCCATGCCCCTGGCGATTAGCGCACTTGCCAAACACCCGCACATTCTCCTCCTCGCTCCAGTCAGGATTCCAGTAGAAGTGAGCGGCAGAAAATTCGGCTTTGCGCGTAAGCAGGATCATAAGTTTTTCGACTCGGCTAAGACTCATCGTTGGATGCTCAGCCCGAATCCCAGATGCGAATCCCGCTGATGAACCGATGCTGAAACCCGGATGCTATCAGATCACCCCGCTCGTTTCAGCCCACGCTCGACGCCCGTAGAATGCCTGACTAGTCACTCATCTATCCCGTTTTGCGACCTGAAACCCGGCTATACCCGTCGATTTGTGCAGATAACCGGGCTATGTCGACACCAAATTCGCGAAAATCCCCCTAAATCCGATACTCCCGCCCCTTCCACGCCACCTGGTGCAGCACCCGATGCCGCACCCAGCTCCACACCAGCAGCCCGACAAACAGCGGCAGCGCAAACACAGAAATCGCACAATCCAAAGCACTAAAGTTCGACCGCCGAACCCGCGTATAGTACCGCAGCAGCGTCCGCAGCCCAGATCAGCAAAATCACCACCTTCTGCCACATCGCCAGATAGCACAATGGAATCAATAACATAGGCAGCAACAGCAACGCAATATCCAGCAGCCGCCACGCCGCCAGCGTCAGCGCATGCGGAAACAGCAGCGCCAGATTCTTCGTCCACCCCTCCACCATATCCTTGAAATCCAAAGTACATACGAGTGCTCAAAGCATCCGGCGCATAGCGAAACCAGATCCCCTTCCCACTCGCTTCACCGCATACGCCAGCTCCACATCCTCCAGCACCGACCGCCCCACCGCCCGATGCCCAGCCACACCGCAAAATAGGTGTCCCGCTCGACCATCAAAAACTGCCCATTGGCCGCTGCAAGTCCTTTGTTTGCATCATTTACATCGGACGGCTTATACACACTCGCCAGCTCCGAAAACACCAGCGGCATCAGCGCCCGCTGCCAGAATCCCGACACAATCTGTCGCGGCGAATACGACAAAAGCCCCACATTTCGCCGCGAAATCTCCTCCAAAGCCCGCAATAAGTTCCCCGGCTCATGCACCGTATCCGCATCCGTAAACAGCAAACACGCCCCCCGCGAAGCCTCCGCCCCAAACCAGCAAGCGTTCGTTTTCCCAGTAAACACGCGGGTTTCCGCACTCAAATCCAGCGCCGGAGCCTCCAGCACCCTCACCCCCTCGAACGCCTGCCGCAATCGCCCGCGTCCGGTCGGTCGAAGCATCATCGACAACGATCAGCTCCCACTCCCGCCCCAACAGAAAAGTCCTCGCCGCTCTGCAAAATCAACGACCGCAAGCACTTAGCAAGATTCCGCTCTTCATTCCGAGCCGGCACAATCACAGAAAGTCGCAAGCCTTCCACAGCTTTTCCGGGATTTTCCGACGTTGTGACGGGCGAGCTAGGCGTGTCGTTCACAACTTCGTATTATAGGAACAGATGCGAGGATATCGAATTTATGCGGCAAATCACACGTGCGGGCCTTCTCATCCTCCTCACCTGCACCCTCGCCACCGGCTGCGATCGCGGCACGCTCTCCGACCAGATCGGCCGAAAGGCCCCGATATTTTCCATCAACGACGGCCAGCACGCCGTCGATCTGCAAAGTCTTCAGGGCAAAGTGGTCATACTCAACTTCTGGGCCAGCTGGTGTGCCCCCTGCGTCGAAGAAATGCCCAGTCTGCAGGCCTTTCAGCAGCAGATGCCCCAGGTCCAGGTCGTCGCCGTCGCAAGCGATGAGGACTTCGCCAAGTACCAGCATTACGTCGCGCAGCAACATCTCAGCCTGCTCACCGTCTTCGATCAGAACCAGACGTCCAACAAGCTTTACGGCAGCTTCCGCTTTCCCGAGACCTACGTCATCGACAAGCGCGGCATCATTCGCCGCAAGTTCATCGGACCGCAGGACTTCACCAGCCCAAGCTTCCTCAAGTACATCCAGAAGCTGAACTCGTAGTCCGCGCGTGCCCGGCGTAAAATCAAACCCATGACACAGCTTGATGTGATGTATCAGTACGGCTCGGCCCCCAGCGAAGCTGCCATCGATGGCACTGGCACAAGTTCGCAAGGTCTACGGCATTCGCCACCTTCAAGTCAACGAAGCGGAGAAGACGATTCGCGTGGAGTATGACGCGACCCGTCTCACCGAGCCGATCGTGCACCAGCTTCTGCGCCGCTCCGGCGTCGACATCCTTGAGCGCGTCTCACTGCTTCCGCCGCAGCCAGAGCCAGTTGCCGCTGCACCTGCAGCAAGCTAAACGGTCTTCGCGCAAGCTGAAGGTTGATCGCTCGGCTTCCATCAGTTATTCTTACTTAGTTGCATCCTTGCAATGTGCGCCCGTAGCTCAGCTGGATAGAGCGCCTGGCTACGAACCAGTAGGTCGGAGGTTCGAATCCTTCCGGGCGCACCATGACTTTTCCTCCCCTAAAATACTTGCTTTCAGAACTGCACACATCTTCCGGCAAAGATCCTCTGATTGTCGTATAGTAAAGAGGACCAACTTGGTCGGATATGCGGTTCGATGAATGTTTTGGCTCTGAGTGACGCGAAAGTAGGCAGCGCAGGCGTGGTGGAACGCGTCGATCTGCCCGACGAGGTGAGCCATTACCTCGCCCATCTTGGTTTCCTTCCTGGCACCAGCGTTGAGATTCTCCGCCGCGCTCCGGCCGGCGATCCTCGGGTGTATCGCATTGACGGGGTTGAGGTTGGCCTTCGCAACGAAACCGCAAAACACATCTTTCTCCGCGTGATTTCAGACACAGCGGATAATTCTCCAACTGCGACAATCGAGGCTGCATGAGCTGCCACGCCACAGCCGTCGCCGAGCCCCTTGAAGAGAAGATCCCTGCCCCGCCCGGCGCCACGCCGCGCATGCGAACGGTTGCCCTCATTGGCCCACCGAACTGCGGCAAGTCCACCCTCTTCAATCGGCTGACCGGCATGCGCCAGAAGGTAGCGAACTATCCGGGTGTGACGGTGGAACATCACTCCGGCCGCATGAAGAGCATCGGGCGCAATGACCTTACGCTGATTGATCTCCCCGGAATTTACAGCCTTGCAACCTACTCCGAAGACGCACGCGTTGCCGTTGAAGTCTTGACCGGCAAGATGCCCGGCGTTCCCAAGCCTGATTGCGTTCTGCTGGTGCTCGATGCGACGCACCTGAATCGGCAGCTGATGCTGGCTGCACCCGTGTTCTCGATTGGCCTGCCCACGCTGGTGCTGCTGAACATGTCCGACCAGTTGGAGGCGCGCGGCGGCAAGATCGATACGCTCGCACTGGCCCGGGAACTGGGGCATCCGGTGGCGTTGATCAGCGCAGCACAGGGCAAGGGCCTGGACGCAATCCCTGACTTTCTGCTGCGCGCAGGGAGCAAGCTGGACGATGGTTTGAGGCCGGTGCAGCTGCCCGTGCTGCAGAGTGCGGCGTCGTGCCGCAGCTGGGCTACGCAGGTTACGAATCGCACCAAGTATCAGTCTCCGGCGGTTTCCCTTTGGACGCGCCGGCTGGATAGTGTGCTGCTGCACCGGGTTTTTGGGCCGTTATTCTTCCTGGTGGTGGTCATTGCGGTCTTTCAGGTGGTGTTTACGCTGGGGCAGCCGCTGAGTGATGGACTGGGAACGCTGCTTACCCAGCGCTGGTGCGAAGGCTGCTATGTTGTTGCCGGATAACTGGTTGCGGGCTTTGCTGCGCGATGGGTTGTGGAACGGTGTGCAGTCGGTGTTGGTGTTTTTGCCGCAGATTTTGCTGCTGTTTCTGTTTATCGGGATCCTGGAAGACTCGGGCTATCTGGCCCGCGCAGCGCTCATTGCCGACCGGGTGATGCGCTCGATCGGGCTCAACGGTAAGGCATTTATCCCTTTGTTATCAGCATATGCGTGTGCTGTGCCGGCGATTATGGCCACGCGAACCATCGAGAATAAGCGGGAGCGGATTGCTACGATTCTGATTGCGCCGTTTATGACCTGCTCGGCGCGGCTGCCGATTTATACGCTGATTATTGCGGCATTTATCCCGAATCAGCAATTTCTGGGCGGCATTATCGGCCTGCGCGCGATGCTGATGCTGGGGCTTTATGTGATTGGATTCCTCGCGGCGCTGATCACTGCCAAGATGCTTAACTCCTCTGTTATGAAGGCTTCACACGCTCCGTTCATCCTCGAGCTGCCGCAGTATCGGTGGCCTACGGTCACGTCATTGGGGTTGCGGCTGTATGACCGTGGGAAGTTGTTCCTGAAGAAGGCCGGGACGATCATTCTGGGAGTGACGTTCCTGGTGTGGCTGTTTAGCGTGCTGCCGATCCATGGCGGCCAGTTCTCTGCGCTAAGCACCAGCGTTATAGGTCATTTAGGACACTTTATTGAACCAGTACTTCGGCCATTGGGCTTCAACTGGAAGATAGGGATTGGCTTACTGAGCTCGATTGTGGCGCGGGAAGTGATCGTCGGGACGCTGGGAACGCTGTATGGCATGGACCCGGCGACGCATCTCATGGGGCTGCAAGCTGCTCTGCGGCATGACATTACGCTGGGTGGGGCGATTGCGCTGGTGGTGTTCTTCGCGTTCGCGATGCAGTGTACGTCCACGCTGATCATCGTGCGGCGCGAGACCAACAGCTGGAAGCTGCCGGCGCTGCAGTTTTGCTACATGACGACGGTGGCCTACGTGGCGGCGCTGGTCGCGAACCAGGTGATTTCCCGGCTGTTTTAGCGTCGGTATAGCCCGGTTTCGGGTTACGAATCGACTGCTTTAGCCCGGTTTCGCGTCGCACGGTCAGCCGTGGTGGAAGTAGAAGAGGTTGCCGTCGAGATCCTGCACCGTGAACTGGCGGATACCCCAAGGCTTCATCTCGAGTGGGTCGATAATGTTCGCGCCGATGGTCTGAAGGTCCTGGTAGGTAGCGTCGATGTCTTCGGCGAAGACCCACTGGATGGCGGGTTCGAAGGCTGCTTCCCTCTTGCGAAAGAATATGGTCGCCTTGCCGTTGACCACGGCCCCCATTTCTTTCTCGGGCGTGAGCCAGGCGATGTCGAAGCCGAAGACGTCGCGATAGTAGTGTTGCGCGCGTTCTACGTCGGCTACCGGAAGCTCGGGGACGGGCTGGGCGGTTATCAGCAGATTTTGTTGTGTGGGCATGAACGTCTCCTTGGAGAGAGAAGAAGCAGATCCCTGCGGGATGACAGCCAGAAAAGCAAAAGCCACGACGGCTGATTCGGTTTAGCGTTCGCCCCACTTTAGCTTGCTGCGGAGGACGTTGAAGAAGCCGTTGGGGTGGAGGCGGAGGAGGTGGACGTTGCGGCTGGACTTGCGGCAGAGGATGCGGTCGTCGAGGATCCAGCTCGACGGCCTCCTGGCCGTCGACGGTGAGGTAGGTTTCGTGGGGGACGACGTCGACGACTACGGCTACTTCGGTGTCGCCGGGGAAGACGATGGGGCGGATGGTGAGCAGGTGGGGACAGATGGCCGTGAGGACCATCGCGTCGACCGTGGGCATCAGGATGGGGCCGTTGGCGGCGAGCGTGTAGGCGGTGGAGCCGGTGGGGGTGGAGACGATGACGCCGTCGGCGCGGAAGCGGGCTACGAACTGGCCGTCCATCTCGATGGCGAACTCGCCCATGCGGGCGATGGCGCCCTTGGAGAGGACGACGTCGTTGAGGGCGTCCCACTCGCGGAGGAGCTCGTCGTCGCGAAAGAGGCGGGCGTGCATGAAGCTGCGGACGTCGATGACGGCGGTGCCGGCCATCCAGGCCTCGAGGGTCTCGTAGAGCTCGGCGAGGGGGACTTCGGTGAGGAAGCCGAGCGAGCCGAGGTTGACGGCGAGGATGGGAGTGGTGGTGAGGGCGAAGGCGCGGGCTGCGGAGAGAAGGGTGCCGTCGCCGCCGAGCGAGATGACGAGCACGGGCTCGTGGATGGCCAGATCGGAGCGCTCGATGGCCTGATCGCTGAGGCCGAGGTAGGAGGCGCTGTCGGGCTCGAGGATGGGGGTGAAGCCGTGGCGGGTGAGCCAGTCGATGAGTTCGGTGAGGATGAACTCCAGCTCAGGCTTCTGCGGCTTGGAGATGATAGCTACCTTGGGCATCTTGAGAAGAGTGTACCGCGTGGCAATGTTCGAATGCGGTGGACTTGTATGGCGGAGAGGGCGCAGTGCCCCGCTCATCTTTTATCTGGACAAGTGGAGCTTATTTGTACTACCTTGTAGTTGTTATGAGTGAACCACAACTACTGGGCGGGTTTGAGCAGCTGGTTCTCCTGGCGGTGCTGCGGCTGGAGGATACGGCGTATGGTGTGAGCATCCAGCGGGAGATTGCGGAGTGTACGGGGCGCAGGGTGACGCCGGGTGCGCTGTACACGACGCTTGACCGGATGGAGCGGAAGGGTTTGCTGTCGCCGCGCCTAGGAGAGCCAACGCCTGAACGTGGCGGACGGTCAAAGAGATTTTATGTAGTGACGAAGGTTGGGCGGGACAGGCTCGCGGAGGTGCAAGCGAATGTGCACGCCTTGTCGGAGGGACTCAATGTACTGGGAGGTCGCCATGCTTAGAACTCACTTTGCAGAATATCTTCTGAGGGGATTTGTTAGCAGGGACCGGGCTGAGGAGATTGTTGGCGATCTACTTGAAAGCTACGGCCCTTCGTCGCGGACGGGTTTCTGGTTTGCGCTGTTTGGAGTGATGGTGCGATTTGCATGGCGGCCGGTAACCGCGTTGCTTATAGCGGCGGCGGTTTGCGTGACCTGCGAATTTGCGCTGACGGCCGCCACCGCCAGACATTTTGCGTTTGGTCCGAGCCGCAATCTGTTGTTGACATTCCGTAGCTGGTGGTTCGCTGGTAAGAGCGCTTCGCTTGCGGCTTTGGCGGTGTTTGCGCTGCTCCGTTACGGCTTTCGGGATCCAACGTCGTGGGTAGCGGCGTTGTATGCAGGCCTGTGCTCGCTGTATGTGTACACGCTCTGGATGCCTTCGCTGCGGATTGGCTTTTATGTGTGCTCCGCATTGACTGTGCTGCTCTGCTTGAGTGGCCGGATGCTGCGGCGATCATCGCTGCTGGTCGCGGTCTCGCTCGTTGGGTGGATCACGTCAAATTGGATTTTGAGCGGTGTATTCCATGTGCTGTTCTCGCTGCGCATCAGCCGGGGCTATGTACGCGGACACCTGCACGCTGTGGAGCTGGTCGAATGTCTGCCCTTTGTCGTCACGATGATTTTGTTTACCTTGCTGCATCGCCGCATGATGTGGGTCGATCCAACCGAGGCTCAAGCTTTCTAGCTTGGGGATGGGCGCCTTCGGTGCGATCGCTCGTGGTGTCGCGCAGGCACTACTCGCCGCGGTTAGCGAGATCTTCCTCGCGCTTTTCGATGGCGTTGGTGGCTTCGGGCACAAGCTTTTGCAGGATGGCGAGGAGCTTCTTGGGATCGAAGGATTCGAGCTCCTGGTCGGCGCCATGACAGTTGGATATAGCGCCCGGACAGATCGCGATGATGGGCAGATCGGGACGGATCTGACGGAGACCGGCAACGAGATCGGCGCAGGGGAGATCCTCCATCGCTGCGTCGATGACGGCGCCCTCGACGAGCGGAAATTTGCGCAGCGTCTCGATGGCCTCGGCGGACGAGTACGCGGTGAGGACGTTGAATTTTGCGGTCTCCAGGATGAGCTTGCGAGAGGAGATGGCGCCGGCGTGTTCGCGATCGATCACGAGGAAGCAGGGTCTGGTCATGTAGAGAGTATGCCGCGTCCAAGGGCGATTTGTCGCGCTGGTTCAACTTGCCGCAGCGGCGAGTTCGCGGAGTTGCTGGCACTCCATTTCTCCTGCGGCATAATGAGCTGTGAGTTGGTTCGAGCCGAAGCAAATATCGTGGAAGTCGTGGAGCTCGTTGTGGAGGGCGGTGCCGCTGGTGCTCGGGGTCTGCCTATTCACCGCCAAGGCGGCGGACGAGAGAGGCACGGCGACCCGGCAGCGGACGAGCTTTGGGCTGATTACGGATTGCGAACATCGATCGGGGAGGGGTGGCGGCGACCGCAAATACTGCCATTTCAACTTTTATGTTGGCGATCGGATGTACACGGGGTATGACGCAGTAGAGCAGGATGTGTACTTCGGTCAGACGAAGGTGGTCTATTTCGACCCGCAGGATCCTTCGGTTAGCGCGCTGGAGGATTTTTCAGAGAAGAGTCACTCGGATCGAAATATGGCTTATTGGCTGCTGGCGGCTTCGGTCGTAATAACGGGGATCGTTTTATATTTCAAGGTGCCTGGCCTGATGAACTCCAGCGAACCGACGTTCCGGGATTAGCTACACGTCGTCGCAACGCGGGAGCTCCTCGAAAGCCTAGGGCTGCGGCGCGGGTGCTGCGGGGCTGGAGGCGGAGGTGGTTGCGGGCGGCGCTGGGGGGATGGGCTTCGTGGTGGGCGGCGCGGCTGCGGTTGCTGGCGGGGCGACGGTTGGTGCATGGGCTGAGACGCGCGTGGCGGGCTCGGCGGATTTGTGTAGCGGAGTGGGGAGAGTTACCGTGGCGAGGGTGGTGGGGTCGTCGCGGAGCTTGAGGTAGAGGGTGGCGCCGTCGGTGGGGGTGGGGACGTTGAAGGTGCTGTCGGCGAAACCGGTGGGCACGTCGGTGGGCTTGGCGAAGTCTTTGCCGGCGGCGAAGGATTGCGCCAGGAAGAGGTCGTTCCCGTTGAGGGTGCAGGTGGGCGCCTTGGCGTCGGTGCAGTTGATGGCGGAGATCTTCGGTGTGCGGACGAGGGTGCCGAGGCCGACCCATTCGCCGGTGGTGCCGTCGGCCTGGACGGGGCGGATGGCGAGGCGGCCGAAGGCGGACTGGCCGAAGGCCTTGAGGGGGTCGAGGTGGGCTACGGCGGTGTTTGCGTCCTGCAGGACAAGGCTGTTGTCGGCGAGCGAGAGTTTGGTGTGGACGGCGTTGTTGGCGGTGGCGACCTCGATGGATTCATCGCGCGGAAAGGGGTCCTTGGTCTGGACGACGAAGGTGAGCGTGCCGTTGAGCGGGATGTCGGATTTGTTGGTGAGAGTAACGGGGAGGGTGCCGGGTTGCTGCGCGGGCGTGGAGCTCGTGTAGATGAGCTTGAGGCTCGGTCGCGGCGCCGTGGTGGTGATCTTCACGTTCATCTTACGGCCGTCTTTGAGCTTGACGGTGGCTTCGGAGCCGTCGGCGGGAGAGACGCCGGTCTTGGATTCGAGGTGCAGGATCTCGTCGTTGCTCTCGCTGGCGGGCGTGAAAATCTGCATAGCTATTTCTACTGAGGAGACGTTCTTGAGGCCGACGCCTGAGAGCGTGGCGGTGTTGTCGCCGGTGTGGATCTTGAGGTCGCCGAGGGTGATGCCGGCGGTGTAGGCGGTGAGCGGAACCTTGTCGCGGTCAGCGTCGCCGTACTGCTGGATGGCGAGGGCGTAGCCGCCGGGCTGCACGGACTTAAGCGGGACGTTGAGGGCGAGGGTGTTCTTTTTATCTTTGTCGGGATCGGGCTTGAAGGTTACGTCAACGTCTTTTGCTTTGTCGGTGGAGAGCGCGATGTGCTGAACGCAGCCGATGGCGTTGCCGGTGAGGGTGAGCTTGTTGTCCTGGCCGGCGAGGAGTTGGGTGTTGCCGACGATCTTCCAGTCTTTGCCGGCGACCTGCTGGACGGTGAGGGTGGGGCCTTCGAAGGCGTCGAAGCCCCAGTAGCCGCGGACGGTGCCGGTGACGGTGAGGTCGGTGGCGGTGCCGATTTTGGGTTGCGTTTTGGCGGCGGTGGGCGCGGCTTTGAGCGGCTCGTTGGGGCGGAGAGGTTCGCGCTTCTTCTCCTTGGCGACGACCAGGCCGCCCGCGCCGGGATCGGCTTCGAGCGGAAGGTCGGTGACGGCGCCGGTGCGGTTGAGGTGCAGGACGAGGTCGTGGGCGAAGCTGGTGGCGAAGACCAGCGGCGCGCCTTCGAGCGAGAGAACCATCCTGGGTTGCAGGAGGCAGGCGACCTGGTTGGGGTCGTGTGGCTTGAGCGGCGGCAGAAGCGCCTTCTGGATGGCGGGAAGAGCGACGACGATGACCGATTGCGGCTTGTGAAACGACGGCGGCATATTGAGCCGGAGGTTCAGCGTCTGGTCTTCAGGGAAGCTGAGGCCGGGGATGTACTGATATCGCGCGGTGCGGAGGCTGGCGATGAGCTGTACCGCGTCGACGATGGTGCCGACGTAGGCAGAGTAGAGGCCGCCGCCGGCGGGTTGCGTGTAGGAGGCCTGGTTGATGAAGTCAGAGGACGGGCCGTTGGAGAGAGCTTCGGCGAGGTTCTGGCCGTGGCCGTCGTCGAGCAGAACGGGCGCGCTGGACTGGGTGAGGCAGATGACCTGCTGATCGACAGGCTGCTTGAAGCAGGCGGCGTTGGGCTTGAGGGCGAGGGTCGCCGCTAGCTTGGCTGAGCGCTCCTGGATGGCCTTGGGGTCGTCCGAGACGCCCTTCATGGCGGCGAGGTAGCGCTCGATGCGCTGCTGCTGGAAGGAGGCTTCGTTGAGGTCGGCGTCGGCGCGGATGAAGATGCCGGGGCGAGTCTTGACGGCGGAGCGAAGGGTTTTGAAGTCGCCGCCGGTTTGCGGGGCGATGAACATGATGGCTTGTTCAGCGCCCTGGGGAACGGTGATGGTGGTGCCTTCGATGTTCTTCTTGTCCCAGGTGTCGATGAGGGTGAACCAGTCGTCGGGTGGCTCGTTGGTGGTGCCGCGCAGGAAGGCGACGATGAGCAGCAGATGATTGGACTGGGTGCTGGGAAGATCGGCCTTGACCCAGATCTTGTCGCCAGGCTGCAGGCTGGGGACTTGTGCGATGGGAAGGCTGACGCCGCCACGGGTGACGCGGACATCGATTTTCGGGCCGATGAGGTCGAAGCGTGCGGTGTCGGCAGCATGGAGGGCCGGTGTGAGAATTGCCGCGAGTAAACAAGCTGCTGCGACTGCGTAAGCTTTCATCTCGACCCATTTAGACGCCGAGCGCAGTGGGTGGGTTGTGGAGAGAAAAGAGATGCGGCTAAGGGGTTGATTCTGATGAGGCGTGAGGGTGGATGGGGATGGTGTTATGTGGTGCCGAAGCGGGCGTGGAGGAGGAACTCGCGATTGCCTTCCATGCCGAGGATGGGCGAGTCGATGAGGGCTAGGGCCTGGCCGCCGAGCTCGCGGACTGCGTCTTCTACACGATGCACGGCTAGCTGGTGGGCGGCGGGGTCGCGCACGATGCCGCCCTTGCCTACGTGCTCGCGGCCGGCTTCGAACTGGGGCTTGACGAGAAGGACGGCTTCGCCTTGCCACTTTGTTTCGGGAGGGGCGAGGGCGGCGATGACGGCGGGAAGGACTAGCGTGGCGGAGATGAAGCTGACGTCCATGGCGAAGAAGGTGATGGGGTCCTGCGCGGACGGCGAGAGATTAAGTCCTGTGGTAGCTGCAGGCACCCAGGTCTCAGAATCGAGACCTGGGGCACCCGGAGTGGTGGCGGGTCGACGAACGAGTTGGCCGGGGGTTAGGAGGCGGGCGTTGGTGCGCTCGAGGAGGGTGACGCGGGGGTCGGTGCGGAGCTTGTGGTGGATCTGGCCGTAACCAGTGTCGATGGCGAGGACGCTGGCGGCGCCGCGTTGCAGGAGACAGTCGGTGAAGCCGCCGGTGGAGGCGCCGATGTCGGCGCAGGCGAGGCCTTCGACGGAGATGTTCCAGGTGGTGAGGGCGGCTTCCAGCTTGAGGCCGCCACGAGAGACGTAGCGGAGGTCGTCGCCGAGGAGACGGATGGTCGCGTCGTCGGGGACGCTGGCGCCGGACTTGTCGACGCGCTGCTCGTTGACCAGGACGCGGCCGGCGAGGATCATGGCCTGAGCGCGCTCGCGGGAGGCGGCGAGGGATCGGTCTACGAGAAGCTTGTCGAGGCGGAGTTTCATGCTTGGACGTTCTTAGACAGGATAGCGGAGTGGGCGAGGCGGCTTCTAGCTTTTCGCTTCTAGCTCAAGCAAAGGCAACGGCAATGCAGGGATCTCTCCACTGCGTCTCCGCTTCGCTGCGACTTCGGTCGAGATGACGGCTTGCGGATTGGACTTCCGTCGAAAGGACGAGGTCTTGGGTGCGACTTCGGTCGAGATGACGGAGATTGGTTGGGGTTGAGTAGAATCGGGGACGCGTTGGTTTGAGGAGGAATGATGGGATTGGCGGAGTTGAAGGCGGGGTTGCGGCATGCGGAGACGATCGTGGTGGAGGATCGGCTGACGGTGAATCGCGTGGTCGGAGTGTTCGCGCCCGGAACCGATATGCCGCCGGTGCTGGCAACCGCGTACATGATCGGGTTTGTGGAGTGGACGTGCATGCGGCTGCTGGAGCCGTACCTGGAGCCGCTGCAGCGGAGCCTGGGGACGCAGGTGAATCTTAGCCATACCGCAGCAACGCCGGTGGGGATGAAGGTGACGGCGGAGGTGACGCTGGAGGCTGTGGATAATCGGCGGCTGCGGTTTAGCGTGGTGTGCCGCGACGAGGTGGATGTGATCTGCGAGGGACAGCATGAGCGGTTTGTGGTGGATATTGACCGGTTCCTGAAGGGCGTGGAGAAGAAACAGGGGGCTGGGAAGAGGGATGGGTGAGGCGGGGGTATAGAGGTCGGCACCCCTGGCCGGCGTTGGGTGTAAGCCGTGATGCCGAACGCAAAGGATGACGTACACTGGGATTTCGATACAGTTTTCAGGAGCTATCAGACCCTGTAGTGGTTGCTGGAAGGGTGCATGGATTCCAGCGGATGAGTAAAGGTTGCCTGCTTCCAAAGCCCCGGCGGCAATCCATTCGACCTGCGAGTGCGTTCTATGAACAGTGGCATGGAAGAGTCGATAGGAGTGGCTAAGCCAACGCCCGAGGAAGACGGCGAGCTGCTCACACGCGTCCTGCGGGGCGATGAACGGGCCATGGCGGTATTGTTCGACCGGTACTCGAAGATTGTGTACTCGGTCTCGCTCCGTGTGCTGCGCGACACGGCGTCGGCCGAGGATGTAATGCAAGAGATATTCATGCAGATATGGAGAAATCCGAGCAGCTTCGTCTCAACCAAAGGGAGTCTGGGGGGATGGCTGGCAGTGGTAGCGCGCAACCGGTCGATTGACATGCTGAGAAGAAGGCGGCCAAGCGAGCAGGTAGAAGAGCTGAACCTGGCGTCGTCGTGCAACCTGGCCGATGAGGCGGAACGATCGATCTTGATGGAACGGGCCCGGACGGCGGTAAAGCTACTGCCCACCGAACAGCGAAAGACTTTGGAGATGGCGTTCTTTGACGGGCTCACGCACTCCGAGATTGCCGAGATGACCGGCGATCCACTGGGCACCGTCAAGACTCGAATTCGCAGCGCGTTGTTGACGCTGAGAAAGGCGTTCCAGGCATGAATACAAGCAATCACATCTCGCCCGATGATCTTTATTTATTCGCGCTGCAGCTATTGCCTGACGCCGACATGAAGGATGCTGCGACCCACTTGAAAGATTGCGCACAGTGCCGCGTGGTGCTGGGAGAGATCCAGGGAGACCTGGCGACCTATGCGCTGACGGCAGAGCTCAAGACACCGCCGGTCCAGGCGCGGGAGCGGCTGCTGCGGCAGGTTGCAGAAGAGAAGAAGGTGATCCCGATGCCCGCTCCGGTGGAGCAGCCCGAGGAGTCTACTGAGCCCCTTCTTTCTCCGCGCAACAGCCGGACGTTCCCCATCGATGCCCCGGAAGAGCGGCCGCGGCGGTTTGCGCCGGCGATGGCCTGGATTGGGTGGGGCGTCGCTGCAGCCCTGGCTGTCGTGGCTTTTATGCAGGTGGACCAGCGGAAGCTTGCGGAGCAGGACCTCGCGGTGGCGCAGTCGCAGGTGAGCCAGAGCGCTGCACAGGTCGCGCGCGCCAAGCAGGTCGCGGACACCCTGCGCGATGCGAGCGCCATGCAGGTGGCATTGCACGTTCCGCTGACTGCGGGGGCAGTGCCGAAGCTCGATCCAGAGGCGCACGCGACCTACAACCCGACCACTGGTGCGCTGGTGTTTGTGGCCGACCACCTGGATCCGCTGGCGCCGCAGAAGACCTATCAGCTTTGGCTGCTGCCCGCGACTCCTGGGTCGGCTCCCATCCCGGCTGGGCTGTTCAAGCCGGATGAGAAAGGCAATGCGACGCTGGTGATGCCTCCGTTGCCCAAGGGCATCACTGCGAGAGGATTCGGCGTGACCGTAGAGAATGAGGGCGGGTCGAAGACGCCGACCGCACCGGTTGTGCTGGCGGGAATGTAAGAGCAGGGATTAGGGAACAGGGATTAGGGATTAGAAAAGGCCAGCCGGCTGCGAATGATTGCAGCCGGCTGGCCTTCTTCCTTGTCGCTTGAGATTGAGTCGGCAACCATCCGGACTCGCCGAAGGGCACTTCTTAATCCCTGTTCCCTAATCCCTGCGCTTAAGGCTGAGTGACTAGGACGCGGAGACCATCGCCCTGCAGCTGGATGTGGGTCTGAACGCTGTTGGTGTCAGTGTAGAGGACGCTCAGGTAGCTGTTGTCGGAAGACGTCACGTAGACTTTGCCGGTGGGCTCGCCGCCGGTGGCGGAGACCGAGTTGGGATGGCCGAAGATCACGTTGGAGGTGCCGTTGACTTCGGCCGTGGCATTGCTGCCGGAGACGCCGCAGATGGTGGTGACGACCTGGGTGGTCTGCAGATTGATGATGGTCAGGGTGCCGGAGTTGGTGTCGGGGCAGGTGCCGGTGCTGTCCGACTGGTTGATCACATAGGCAGCCGGGGAATTTCCGTCAGTACCCTGGAGCACCGAGACCATGCTGGGGTTGACACCCACGGGGACGGTGGCGAGAACTTGGCCAAAGCCTGCGGCGTCAACCGGGTTGGTGCTGCTGCAGTTGGGATTGGAGGGCTGCGCGGCGGAGTTGCAGAGCGGAATATTGATCACGCTCAGGCTGCCGGCGTGAACGCCATCGCCCTTATTGAGAACCACGAGCTCGGTACCAACGGTGTTGAGGTCAGCCCACACGGGGTTGTTGGTGGGGCAGGGCGAGGTTCCGGCTGCGGGGCTGCTGCATAGCGGAATGGTTCCGAGGCCGGTACTGGGGGTGGCTGGCGGCAGGGTGTCGAGCGCGTTGCTGGGGACGTTGAGCACGGTGACTGTGCCGGAGCCCTTGTTGATGATGAAGGCGCGGCGATCGTCCGGGGTCATGACGCCGTAAACGGGATCGTTGCCGACGGGAATCTGTGCGGAGTCAGAGAGCGAAGTGGTGGAGACGGTCTCGATCGCGTCGACCTGCCCGGTACCGGCGGGAGAGTTCTGGCTGATGGCATAGACGCGGGGCGTGCCGGAGGCTCCGACAACGTAGACGGGGTTGGTGGCGCCACCCTGAATGCCAACGGTGTCGTACAGAGCGGCCGTACCGGCGTTGAGTGCGGCAATGGTGTTCGTGCCAGCCTGGGGAATGAAGATGGAGAGCAGGGCGCTCGCAGGTGCAAACGAGGAGATGCTTACCGGGTCGGAGCCGGTGGGGAGGGTCGTCTGGACAACCTGGCTGGTGAGCAGGCCGACGGGATTGGAGAGCGGGATGGTATTGAGCGATCCCTGCGGGTCAATGACGATGCCCTGAGTCCCATTCGCATTGAGCTGAAAGTAGCTGGGATTGGCGAGGATCTGTGGGGTCGAGGTCACAGTGTCGCCTGCGAAATCGACGACCGTCATCAGGCCAAGCGAATTGGTGGCGGTGGGGTTGGAGATGGCGACTGCGAACTTCTCTGGCTGGCCGGCAGGTCCGACGGGACCGATGGCGCTGACCACGGGGCGATACTGGTTACCGCAGCCAACAGTCGAAAGTACGGCGGCGAAGCTGATCGTGAGAACCGCGATGCCTGCGAGCTTATGGCGGCGAAGGCGATTCCCTACTGGCTGGTGCATGTGGCGCAACGTTACGAACAAACAGTACTCCCCGGAAGAGGTCGCTTTGATATGGGATAGACGGACAGCTCCGCCGAAAGAAATCGGAACTGCGGAACCAGATCTGCGCGAAACCCTTCGACACCTGATTGTAAACGAAAGTGGCGAGGGTATTCCTAAAGACGGGGATCCTGAACCGGGATCCGGAGCTGGGATACTGAGGGGTACAGCGCGATACTGTAGCGAGGAGAGAACGCAATGAACGAAGCGGAGACGATGCTGGAGATGCTGGGAGGGCGCGAGCGGGCGCCGCGCACGCTCGCCGTGGTCGGGTTGTCGGATGATCCGGGCAAGGCGAGCCATGGCGTTTCGGCTTACATGCAGGCGCATGGATACAGGATTTTGCCGGTGAATCCGGCGATTGAGAGCGCGCTGGGGGAAAAGAGCTATGCATCGCTGAGCGAGCTGCCGGTGAAGCCGGATGTGGTGAATGTGTTTCGGCTGCCGAAGTACATTCCCGCGATTGTGGACGAGATGCTGGCGCTGGGGCTGAAGGACTTGTGGGTGCAGATGGGCATCTGGAACGACGAGGCAGCGGCCAAGGCCGAGGCTGGCGGGATCCGGGTGGTGATGGATCGCTGCATTATGGTGGAGTATCGGCGGCTGATGCGTGCGTGAACGCACCAACTTTGGGGAGAAGTTGCTTCTACAATGATCGAATGATTGAAAGACGCTGGAAGACGCTGAGCAAGCGGCTGGCTGCAGGGATGTTGGGGATGGTGGTGGCGGCCGGGGTGGCCGCGCGGGCGCAGATCGTCGAGGTGGGCAACGGTGGGCCGGGGCCGGTGAAGGCCGAACATCTGACGGCGGAGTTGACGACGCTGTCGCCACAAATCGCAATCGGCGGAACGCTGCAGGCGGGGCTGGTGCTGACGATCGAGGAGCACTGGCATGTGTACTGGATCAATGCGGGCGACTCGGGCGAGCCGCCGGAGATTAAGTGGACGCTGCCTCCGGGGATTACGGCAGGGCCGATGCAGTTCCCTCCTCCAACGCGGCTGCCGCTGGGGCCGTTGATGGACTTTGGCTATGAGGATGGGGTGGCGTTTCCGGTGTTGCTGACGGCGTCGCCGACGATGAAGCCGGGCAAGGTGCACCTGGATGCGCATGTGACGTGGCTGGTGTGCAGCAGCGTCTGCCTGCCGGGCAAGGCGCATCTCGGGATCGATGTGGATGTGGTGAAGGGGCCCCTGCCCACGCCAGAACCTGTAGGCGCGTTAGGCTCGGCGATGGCTGCGCTGCCGAAGCCCTTGCCGTCGACGATGAGCGCGAGTGCGGTGGCCGATGCGAAGCAGATCCAGGTGACGCTGACGACGGGGACGAAGGAGACGGATGCGGCGTTCTATCCGTTTGATCAGGAGGTCATCGACAACGCGGCGGAACAGCCTGTGGAATCGCAGCCGGATGGAGTGAAGATCTGGCTGAAACGTGCGGCGGATTCGACGACGCTGCCAAAGACGCTGCATGGACTGGTGGAGCTGAGCCCGACCGAGGCGTATGAGTTTACGGTGCCGTTGACTCCGGGAACGGTGCCGCCGTTGCCGATGACGGCGAATAAGACTCCGGACACGAGCGCCGGGCCGGACCTGAATGCGTTCTAGCGCGATTGGGCTGGCGTTCCTGGGCGGGCTGCTGCTGAACCTGATGCCTTGCGTGTTTCCCGTGCTGTTTTTGAAGGGGCTGTCGCTGGTGCACTCGTCGGGTGAGGAGCGGGCGCGGCAGCGGGCGCATGGGCTGGTGTATACTGCGGGGATTGTCGTCAGCTTCTGGGTGATTGTTGCGGCGCTGCTGATTCTGCGCGCGGGTGGGCGCGAGCTGGGGTGGGGATTCCAGTTGCAGTCGCCGGGATTTGTTGCGGTGCTGGCGTCGCTGGTGTTCTTTCTCGGGCTGTCGCTGGCGGGGCAGTTTGAGATTGGGCTGTCGCTGACGAGCGCGGGCGGAGATCTGGCGAAGAAGCCGGGGCTGACGGGCAGCTTCTTTACGGGCGTGCTCGCGACTGTGGTGGCGACGCCCTGCATGGCTCCGCTGATGGGCGCGGCGGTGGGGTTTGCGCTGGTGCAGGCGGCGTGGGTGACGTTCGTGGTGTTTACGGCGCTGGCGCTGGGGTTGGCGCTGCCGTATCTGCTGCTGACGATGCAGCCGCAGTGGACGCAGCAAACTGCCGCGGCCGGGTGCGTGGATGGAGACGCTGAAGCAGCTGGTGTCGGTGCCACTGTTTGGCGACGGCGATCTGGCTGGTGTGGGTGTATGGGCAGCTGTATTCGCCTGAAGGCGTGGACCGGATGGCGTGGCTGCTGAGCGGCTTCCTGGTGCTGGCGATTGCGGGATGGGCGCTGGGTAAGTGGCCGGCGAAGTGGGGCTCGGCGATTGCCGCGGTGGTGCTGATTGCGATTGCGCTGGCGTTGCCGCTGCGCAAGCCGGCGGTGGATACGCTGGTGTGGCAGCCGTATAACGAGGCGAACTTTGCGGCGGCGCGGGCGACGGGGCAGCCGGTGTTCATCGACTTTACGGCGGCGTGGTGTTTGAGCTGCCAGGTGAATGAGCGGGCGGTGTTGAAGTCCAAGGACGTGGAAAAGGCGCTGGAGAAAAATCACGTGCAGCTGCTGAAGGCGGATTGGACGCAGTATGATCCCGTGATTACGCGAGAGCTGGCGGCGGTGGGGCGGAGCGGTGTGCCGACGTATGTGATTTATCCGCCAGGCAAGGTGTCGAATCCCGACGTGCTGCCGGAGTTATTAACCAAGGGCGCGGTGCTGACGGCGATTGAGAAGGATGCGAAGCCGATGGGAGCGCAGTAAGGCAGGAAATAGGAAGTAGTGACCAGGGCGTCCGGGTGGAGGCGTGAGTTCCTTAGGGGAAAATGGGCGTCGATGGCCTTCGGCTGTGCTGCGCTCAGGATGACAGGATCGCGGTGGAATCAGGATTTCTGCTCGCGGAGTTTGGCGATCTCGGACATGCGCTGGGCTAGTAGTTTTTCGCGGCCTTCCTGCGTGGGGTGGTAGTAGCGGCGGTCGGCGAGGTTGTCGGGGAGGCACTGCATGGTCGGCTACTTTGCCTTCTACGTCGTGGGCGTACTGGTAGTCCTTGCCGTAGTCGAGCTCCTTCATGAGCCTGGTGGGGGCGTTGCGCAGGTGGAGCGGGACCGGCTCGGCGGGGTGGGATTCGATGTCGGCGAGGACTTCTCCGTAGGCGGTGTAGACGGCGTTGGATTTGGGCGCGAGGGCCAGGTAGACGACGGCCTGCGCGAGGGCTAGTTCGCCTTCTGGACTGCCCAGGAAATGCATGGCATCTCTTGCAGACAGGCAG
This sequence comes from uncultured Acidobacteriaceae bacterium, assembly GCA_963821165.1. GTDB lineage: Bacteria > Acidobacteriota > Terriglobia > Terriglobales > Acidobacteriaceae > Granulicella. Next base: position 2,462,960 of record CAWGCQ010000003.1, on the reverse strand, counting down.
AGGTTGAGGGCTTCGGGGGCGGCGAGGCCGATGTCTTCGACGGCCATGCGGACGATGCGGCGGGCGACGTACATGGCGTCTTCGCCGGCGGCCAGCATGCGGCCGAGCCAGTAGAGCGCGGCGTCGGCGTCGGAGTTGCGGACGGATTTGTGGAGGGCGGAGATGATGTCGTAGTGCTGCTCGCCCTTCTTGTCGTAGAGGAGGACGCGCTGCTGGAGGGCTTCGGCGGCGATGGCTGGGGTGATGATTTTTTCGCCGCGGCCTTCGGTTAGTTTCGCGGCTACTTCGAGGGCGTTGAGGGCGTTGCGGGCGTCGCCGGAGGAGTAGCTGGCGATGGTCTCGAGAGTTCCCTCTTCGGCGATGAGGTTCAGAGCGCCCAGACCGCGTTGGCTGTCGGTGAGGGCGCGGTTGAGGAGGGCGATGATCTCGGGCTGCTCGAGGGCGCGGAGCGTGTAGACGCGGCAGCGGGAGAGCAGCGCGGCGTTGATTTCGAAGCTGGGATTCTCGGTGGTGGCGCCGATGAGGCGGATGCTGCCGCGCTCGACGTAGGGGAGGAAGGCGTCCTGCTGGGCCTTGTTGAAGCGGTGAATCTCGTCGACGAAGAGGATGGTGCGGGAGCCGTAGGTCGCGGCCTTTTCGGCGTCGACCATGACTTGCTTGATTTCTTTTATGCCGGAGAGGACGGCGGAGAATTCGATGAAGGTGGCCGAGGTGAGGTTGGCGATGATCTTGGCGAGGGTGGTTTTGCCGACGCCGGGAGGACCCCAGAAGATGAGGCTGGCTGCGTCGTCATTTTCGATTTGGAGACGGAGGGGCTTGCCAGGAGCGAGGAGATGCGATTGGCCGAAGAACTCGTCTAGCGTGCGGGGACGCATGCGCTCGGCGAGCGGGGCGCGCTGGGCCGAGGGGTTGGCGGTGGGGTCGAGGTTGGGGGCGAAGAGACTCATAGAGACAGGGATTAGTGGATTAAGGATTAGGGATTAGGGGTTGAGATGCGGCGCGCTGGCGGAGGGCTTCGTAGAGGAGCGCGGAGCCGGCGACGGCGGCGTTGAGGCTTTCGACGGCGCAGGGGATGCGGACGCGGACTTGCGCGAGGGCGAGGGCCTGGTCGGAGAGGCCTGCGCCTTCGTTGCCGATCAGGATCGCGGTGTGCGGGGCGAAGGTGGTTTCCAGTAGCGAGAGTGGAGTCGAGACGCTGGGCTACGGCGGCGTAGAGGATCGTTCCCTGCTCGAGTTGCGCGGCGATTTGAGCGAGCGGCGCGCGCGTGATGGGCATGCGGAAGACGGAGCCGGCGGAGGCGCGGACGACCTTGGGGTTCCACGGGTTGACGGTGTCGGGCGTGAGGAAGATCTGTTGCGCGCCGAAGGCTTCGGCGGAGCGGATGAGGGTGCCGAGGTTGCCGGGGTCCTGCAGGCTTTCGAGGATGAGAGAGATGGATTGTGGCTGCGGCCGTCGGCGGCGGCGAGGGTGGGGATGAGCGAGGGTTGCGGCGATGCCCTGCGGGGAGGCGGTTTCGACGGCGCTGGCGAAGACGTCGCGGCTGAGGATGAGGGTGTCGCGCGCTTCGACTGCGGCGAGTGCGGGGCGGTCGAGAACGTCCTCGCTGCCTTCGCGCAGGAAGAGGGTTTCGAGGGTGAGGCCGGAGCGAACGGCCTCGGCGATGAGGTGCTCGCCTTCGAGGCCGAGGAGCTCGCCGGGCTGCGCGGGCTTGCCGCTGAAGGAGGCGCGCAGAGCTTTGACGCGGGCGTTGGACTTGCTCGTGATGGGTGCGGGCGCTGGCATGACAAGGAGGCGAGTTGCGTTGAAACCCAGTGTACGCGCAGAGTCGCCGATGATCGCGCGGAGCGGGCTTCGCTGAAGCGGACGGATGGGATAAAGTCATGAGTGGGGAATTAACCGTTGAAGGCTGAACTGCTACGCATCCATCCCGACGAGCCGGAACCGCACCTGGTGGGACAGGTCGTCGAGTCGCTGCAGCGCGGCGACGTGGTGGCGCTGCCCACTGACACGTTCTATGGGCTGGCGGTGGATCCGGTGAACCTGCGCGCGGTGGAACATATCTACGAGTTGAAGACGCGTGCGCGGCACAAGCCGCTGTCGCTGCTGATTGCCGATGTGGCGCAGGCGTATGAGCTGGCGCGGTCGATCGACAGCACGTTCGACAAGCTGGCGGAGAGGTTCTGGCCGGGGCCGCTGACGATTGTGGTGAAGGCTGGCAGCAAGCTGCCGCTGCGCGTGACCGCGAACACCGGCAACGTGGCGCTGCGGGTTCCCGAAGCGCAGATCTGCAGGGCCGTGGTGAGCGCGCTGGGGCTGCCGATTACGGCGACGTCCGCGAACCTGAGCGGGCATCCGGAGTGCACGTATGCGGCGCTGGTGCGCGAACAGTTTGGTGAAAAGATTCCGCTGATTGTGGATGGCGGGCCGACGGCGCGATCGGTGGCGACGACGATTGTGGACCTGAGCGGCGGCGGGAATTCGTGGATGATTCTGCGCGAGGGAGCGATTCCTACGCACGAGATTGCGCTCGCGCTGCAGCATTAGAGCGGAGCCTTTGAAGACTGGGCTGGCTTCTGCACAAGGGCTCACGGCATACTTAGACTTGGTTCCAAAACTCATGGGCACACCACCGACGACAGCGAAGGTTCGCAATCCGAGGAGCGTCCACTGGATGCGCTGGCTGGTGGTCGTTTTGTTGCTGTTGATCGTTGGGCTGGTTTGCGTGGGTATACCGGCAGATCGAGGCTACGGCGAACGTCGACAATGCGCAGCCGGCAGATGCGATCGCGGTGTTTGGTGCGGCGGAGTATGCCGGACGGCCTTCGCCGGTGCTGCACGCGCGGCTGGACAAGGCTGTCTCGCTATACGACGAGGGCATGGCGCCGGTGGTGATCACGCTGGGCGGCGGATCGGATAAAGATTCTGGCAAGACCGAGGCGGGCGTAGGGCGGGATTACCTGCTGGCCAATGGCGTGCCGTTCGACAAGATCATTGCGGAGACCAAGTCGCTCGACACCGAAGAGCAGGTGAACAGCCTGGCGTAGATTGCTGGACGGAGGAACTTCCATCACATCATCGTGGTGAGCGATGGAACGCATCTGTTTCGGATTGCCCTGCTGTGCAAGCGAGCGGGGCTGGATGTGTACACGTCGCCGCGAGCGGCGCTGGGGCGGATCGACGATATCGATCGCGCCAAGCGAATGATGCACGAGATGCTGAGCTACACGGCGCTGCGGATGGACCTGCGCGCCAGCCGGCTGCATCTCTGGCTGGAAGGCCGGAGCGGCTAGTCCTCGTCTTCGTCGATAGGAGCGGGGACGCCGCCTTCCCTGCGCATGCGCAGATAGCCGCGGATGAAGGGCTCGAGCGCGCCGTCGAGGACCTTGTCGACGTCGCCGACTTCGACGCGGGTACGAAGATCCTTTGCCATGCGATACGGCTGTAGCACGTAGCTGCGAATCTGCGAGCCGAACTTAATGTCGAGCTTGGAGTCTTCGAGCTTGCGGCTGATGGCCTTCTTCTTGTCGAGCTCGTACTCGTAGAGCTTGGAGCGCATCATCTTCATCGCGCGATCCTTGTTCTTGTGCTGCGAGCGCTCGTTCTGGCAGCCGGTGACGAGGCCCGTGGGAAGATGCGTGATGCGGACCGCGGAGTCGGTGGTATTGACGTGCTGGCCACCCTTTCCTCCCGAGCGGTAGGTGTCGATGCGGAGGTCTTCGGGCTTGATGTCGATGACGATGGTGTCGTCGATTTCGGGCGAGACGAAGACGCTGGCGAAGCTGGTGTGGCGGCGCTTGGCGGAGTCGAAGGGCGAGATGCGAACGAGGCGATGGACGCCGGTTTCGCCGGAGAGCAGGCCGAAGGCGAAGTCGCCCGTGATGGTAAAGGTGGCGGACTTGATGCCGGCCTCGTCGCCGTCCTGGATCTCGTTGATCTCGACCTTGAAGCCCTGGCGCTCGGCCCAGCGGATGTACATGCGCATGAGCATCTCGGCCCAATCCTGGCTTTCGGTACCGCCGGCTCCGGGGTGCACGGTGACGATGGCGTTGAGCGGGTCGGTTTCGCCGGAGAGCATGGTCTTGGACTCGAGCGCGTCGGCGAACTCGACCAGCGCGGGAATCTCGCGGGCGATGTCGGGCTCGGTGTTTTCGCCTTCGCGGGCTAACTCGAAGTAGGCCTCAATGTCGTCGGAGCGGCGCGCCAGTTCGGCGTCGTCGGCGAGCAGGGTTTCGATGCGCTTGCGCTCGCGCATAAGGGGCTGCGACTTGGCGGCGTCAGCCCAGACGGATGGGTCAGAGATTTTTTGCTCGACGGCGGCTAATTCAGACTTGAGGCGGGGGGCGTCAAAGATACTCCCGCAGTTCGCGCACTTTTTCACGGACCGGGGAGTAGGAAAATTCGAGATCACTCAACATGTATTTAGTTTACTTGGGATTGCGCTGGTCGTGTTTTGCAGAAGAAGCTGAGCAGCAGCGCGAGCGAGGTTGCGATGGCACAGAGCCACGCGAACCAGTCACCGTAGCGGGTGTAGAACGTGAGGTCGCTCTCGAAGCCGAAGGGGACCTTCACAGAAGTGCGGATGTGGCGTGGGATGGTGGCGGTGATGCGGCCGAGGGGGTCGATGGCCGCGGTAATGCCGGTGTTGGTGGCGCGAAGAAGCCAGCGGTGATTTTCAATGGCGCGCATGCGCACCATGTCGAGGTGTTCCCAGGGAGCGCTGGTGTCGCCATACCAGCCATCGTCGGAGATATTGACTAAGACCTGCGCGCCGTTGAGAGCGAAGTGGCGTAACTCGTCTCCGAAGATGGATTCGTAGCAAATAAATACGCCGTATTTTTTATCTCCCACGGTAAACACCGAGCGGTGGGTTCCCGGAATGAAGAGTAGATCGTCGAGCAGATCACCTACGAAGAAGAAGAGCGGCTTATAGGGTGTGTACTCGCCAAAGGGGACGAGGTGCATCTTGTCGTAGCGTCCTGCGTAGCTTCCATCAGGAAGAAAGAAGCTGGCGGAGTTATATAGTTGCGGGCGGTTGTCCTTATAGGAAGCCACGGTGACATCGTTGACGATGACAGCGGCGTTTGCCTGGCGCGCGAGATCGCTGATGGATTGCCGCAGGAGTGGATCGGTATCGATGAAGTCTGTGGGAGCTTCCGGCCAGATGATGATCTGCGAAGACTGGTGGCCGCGCGTAAGTACGATGGGGGGATGCAGGCTAAGTTGCGAGAAAGCGGCGAGTTCGTCTTGCTTGGTTTCCGTGTGGCCGATTCTTTCGCTGCCTACACCTAGATTTTCCTGCAGGAGGGTGGCGACGCCCTCTGTGGTCTCGACGAAGTGGCTTGGTTGGAGCGCGGTTGCGAGCGTTGCGGCCGCGGTGAGAAGCAAGGCGATCGACTGCGGGAAGATACTTCAGGCGCGTGCTTTCGGGCCGGACCAGCCACAGCGCGTTGACAGCGGCGATGACGAACGAGATGCCCATTACGCCGGTCCAGGGCGCAAGTCGGGTGAGGGCGAGGTTGTCGACTTGGGTGTAGCCGAGGAGGTCCCAGGGAAAGCCGGTGATGCGGGCACGCGCTAACTCCACCGCCACCCATAAGAACGGAACAGCGAGCAGCACGAGGTTGCGCGAGTACTTTGCATGCAGCGCGGCGACGAGAGCTCCAAAGAGTGCGGGATAAAGTCCTAAGTAAAGCGAAAAAAGAATCAAGATGCCGAAGGATGGAATGGATGGAATATTTCCATAGAGGTGCATCGTGCGGTAGATCCAGTAACAGTTTCCCGCATACCAGAACACACCGGAAAGATAGGCAAGAAGCGCTGCATGGTGCACAGGTAAGGACTTACCTTCGCGATTGACAGATAGCAACGCAGCTAAGAGCGGGACCAGGCAAAACCAGCAAACCATTCTGCGCCAGAGAGGCACAGGGCCAGCGATAGGAAACGGAAGGATCTGCAGGATTGCGGATAGGATGGCTAGAGCCCATAGCCGCAGCGGAATCGATCGCATCGCTACGAGTCTAGCATCGTGACGGCGTAGGGTTGGTTGTCATGGGAGATAGCAGGGAGAGGAATTCATCTTTATTTCGCGCAGCGTTCGAAGATATCGGCAGAACCTTCGAAGGGAAACTCGACCGATTTATTTGCCGAACAACGAAATGCACCTATAGAATTCATCCTGTTGCCGACGCATGCTGAGAAATTCCGAGATCTGCAGCTATGGAAAGGAAGTAATCGATGGACGTTCGTAAGATAGTTGCAGAGATTGATGCAAAGATTGCGTCGCTTCAAAAAGCCCGCGCGGTGCTGGTGGATCTGGACGATAGCGCAGTGATGGCGAAGCCGCGGCGTGGTCGTCCCAGGGGAAGCACCAACGCAGCGAAGGCGGCATCGGTGAAGATTGCCGAGCCGGCAGCACGCAAACGCAATCTAAGTCCCGAGGGGCGCAAGCGGATTGCAGACGCAATGAAGCGCCGCTGGGCCGAGCGCCGCAAAGCCGTGAAGAAGGACGCAGCGCCGAAAAAAGAAGCGCCGGCGAAGAAGTAGGCTTGGCTTAATCGACCTTGGAAAGAAGAAAGGGAGCTAGGATCTAGCTCCTTTTTCACGTTCGCTGACAAGTTGGTTGGGTGCCAGCGTTAGCGCACCGCAATGACTTCGCGCACGTTGTCCTTGCCGAGAAAGAATCGCGTGCTGGTGTAGCCTTCGAGGAATTTTTCTACCTGGCGTGTGTTGTAAACCTTGCGCACGGGAAATGTTCCGCTGTCTAGGGCGATGAGTTCGTCGGCTTCAGTGAGTTGGAAACGCGCGAAGGCAGTCTCCGGGCCTTCGAGGCGTCCGTGGAAGAAGGCCAGCAGCATGCCATCGGGACGCAGCACATTCCGCAGGCGCTCAAAGAGTGCGGGGACGAATTCGGGTGGAAGATAATTCGCGGTATCCCAGAGCAGGATGACGTCGAAGTCGCGGCCGGAGAAGTCGAGGTTGGCAGTAATGAAACCTTCGGTGTCGAAGACGGGATCGGCATCGGGCGAGCTCGGCAGGCGGCTTGATCCACTCCGGCCGGGTCGCATCCTGCACGATGTTGGCCATGTAGACGCTATGGCCGCGGGAGGTGAGGTAGTTGATGTTCGAGGGTGAAGTGGTACCGAAGTCGAGAACGCGGAGCGAGGGAGTCTTGTCGAGGTAGTTGCGCACCTCGATCCAACCGCGCGAGTGGCGCGGCGGCCGCGCGGATGGGTGGGCGGAAGACCCGTGCCCTTTCTTGAGGAAGTCAAACATCGCTATCGTCTCCGGTGCGCGGGACGCCTCAGGCATTCCCATGCTGTGCTGGGTTGCCGGGGAAGGGTTCGTTGGCCCGAGTCGGATCGACGCCACCGCGCAGCGTGGCTCCGTCTTCAATGGACAGTCCGGGTCGCGCAAATATCACCCAGAACGACAGCGCCGTCGCGCAGTTCGACACGGCCGGTGGCGCGGATTTCACCTTCCAGCTGGCCGGCGATCACGACATCCTGGGCCGCGATCGTGGCCTTGACGCGGCCTTCGGGGCGCACGGTGAGCTTGGCGCCGGTAAGACGGATCACACCATCGACTTCGCCATCGATGATCAGATCAGTAGAGCCCGAAATCTCACCGCGAAATTTGGTATCGCGGCCAATGACAGTTGCACCTTCGGTCGGAATCATTTGATAGAGGCCTCTCCACGGCCGAGGGATCGCTGTTGAGCCGCATCCCGGGTAATAAGCCCGACTATAAACCAAGCAGGGCGAGAGCACACAATTCACACCGGAGGCGAATCTTGCGTCTAACGGCAGAGTGAGGCACAATCTGGGCTTGGGGCACCGCTTTTGATGGGACGATCCATATTCAGCTTTAGGCTCCGGATCGCGTGTGCGACCGGTGTTTGCCTGCTGGCCGGCGTGGGCGCGCCGCACGCGCAGACTCCTGCGCAGGTAGAGACACCGACGGCCATGGTGGGGCCGAATCCTCCGCCGGGTGCTCCCGGCACGCCGCAGTCGTGGGCCGAGGACGTGATCCGCAATGAGATCAAGGTGATTGAATCGGCGGATAAGATGCCGCTGCGCTATCGACAGCGGAGGGTGGGTGCGAAAGGCGATACGACGCGCGAAGTTGTGGTGAGTCGCGAGGGGAATGTTGCGCGGCTGGTGGAGCGGGACGGCCAGCCGCTTACCGCGGCCGAGGATGCGGACGAACGGGAGCGCCTGAACGACGAGATCAATTCGCCGGATGAAGTTTTGCGGCATCACCGCCGGGATACCGACATGCGCGACTCGGTGATCAAGGTGGTCGCCCTGATGCCGCAGGCGATGATTTACAGCTATGCGCCGGACCAGCCGCAGCTCAAGGGGTCGGAAAACCTGGTGGTGCTCGACTTTCGCCCCAACCCAAACTTTCATGCGCCAACGATGCTGGCAGAATGCCTGACTGGACTGGAGGGGAGAGTGTGGATCGACCCGGGAACCCGCACCCTGACGCGCATCGAGGCGCGCGTGCTGCGGCCTGTGAACATGGGCTTCGGCATTTTGGCGAAGATCTTTCCCGGCGGAACAATGACGCTGGACCAGGTGAATCTTGGCGACGATCACTGGGTCTACTCGCACCTTGACGAGCACCTGACCGCAAGGGTGCTCATGGTAAAAAATTATCCCGAGAACAACGTGATCACCTCGTGGGACTTCCGCCCGATGCCATCGCTACCCTCTTATCAGGACGCCATACGGATGTTGCTGGCGATGCCGGTCGCAACGAAATAGCTAATTCGCGACCGGCTGGCCGCGACGCAGTGTGCGTGCACGGACGGTGATGCGCTCGATGCGATCGGGCTGCACGCCGAATCCGTTGCCCGGCGTGGTGGGGACGGTGATGGTGCCGGTGGGGCTGACGGTGACTTCGGGCTCGATGATGTCCTGCGACCAGTAGCGTTTGGACGCGGAGACGTCGCCGGGAAGCGAGAAGTTCGGCAGCGACGAGAGGGCGATGTTGTGGACGCGGCCGATGCCGGTCTCGAGCATACCGCCGCACCAGACGGGCACACCGAACTCCTGCGCGATGTCGTGGATGGCGAGGGCTTCGGTGAAGCCGCCGACGCGGCCAACCTTGATGTTGATGATCTTGCCGCTGCCGAGTTCGAGAGCTGCGCGCGCGTCGCGGCGATTGCGAATGCACTCGTCGAGACAGATGCGCGTTTTGAGGCGACGTTGCAGTTGGGCGTGGAAGTAGAAGTCGTCGTACCAGAGCGGCTGCTCGATCATGAGCAGGTTGAACTGGTCCCAGCTGGCGATGTGGTCGGCGTCATCGAGGCGGTAGGCGGAGTTGGCGTCGCAGCTGAGAAGGATGTCGGGCCAGCGCTCGCGTACCATGGCGAAGATCTTTGCATCCCAGCCGGGCTTGCACTTGAGCTTGATGCGCTGATAGCCGGCGGCGAGCTCTTTGGCAATGGTTTCCATGAGCTGCTCGGGCGTGGGCTGGATGCCGATGGAGACGCCGCAGGGGATGATGTCGCGCGTGCCGCCGAGAAGTTTGGCTAGGGGAATTCCCTGCTGCTGCGCGTCGAGATCCCAGATGGCGTTTTCGAGCGCGGCCTTGGCCATGCGGTGGCCGCGGACCTGCTCGAAGAGCGCGGGGCAGTCGCGGCCGGAGGCGATGTCGGCGTTGAGGAGGCGCGGCGCGAGCTCCTGCTCGGTGATGATCCAGGCGGTGTCGACCTGCTCGTCGGAGAAGTAGGGGTGCTCGCCGGCGACGCACTCGCCCCAGGCGGTGAGGCCGTCGGCTTCGATCTCGACGAGCAGGATGCGGCGGCCGGTGGTGACGCCGAAGCTGGTCTCGAACGGGTGGGCCAGCGGCATCTGGATTTCGCGAAGGTGGATGGCTTCGATCTTCATTCGTTGTCCGTTCTCAGTTCTCAGTTGTCAGTTCTCAGTTGTCAATTGCCGGCATTTTGTATCTTGTTCTGCTGGCTTAGTAGCTATGACTCTCGTCCCAGCGGCCTAATTGGAATTGGCCGTCACCGAGATCGTTGCGCTGGTAGCCGAGGACGGCGAGGCCGTTGGCGAAGGCAGTTTCGAGGGCGTGGGCGTTGCGGGCCTGCATGTCGCGCGCGGCGGCGCGGTCGGTGAGCGAAGCCTTCCAGGCGTAGATCTCAGAGGGAACGTCGACGCGTTCAGCGACGTCGAAGGTTTGGGGCTGCGCCGCGCGAGGGCGCGCTCGACGCGGTTCGGAGCGTAGCCACCACTCGGCGTAGACGCGATCGGTAGGAAGGCCGCCCTGCAGCGGTGAGCTGGAGGGACCGTAGAAGTTGTGCTTGTAGCGGCGAACGATGGCGCCGAGCTTGGCGATGTTGATGTACGCGTTCTTGATCTCGGTCGGGTCGAAGGTCCACTCCATCAGATCGAAGCCGCGGGCGAGCGCGTCGTCACGCTGGGCGAGCTTGAGGGCGCGGGCGATGCCGCGATTGCGGACCTCCGGGATGACGCCGACCATGTGCGAGTGGAGGTACGGCATGGCCGTTGCGGAAGGCTGGAAGAGCCATCGCGAAGCCGACGGCGGTAGGACCGTCGCCGAGGAAGGCACCCATGACCTGGCCGCCAATGCGCGAGGCGAGCAGGAACATGCGGCGCGGAATCATGTCGGCGGGATCATAGCCCCACACCGCTTCTTCTAGGGCGACGCACTGATCGAACTGTTCGAGCGTGGTGAACGACTCGACGCGAATGGGCTGGACGGCTTCGATCAATCGTTCTTCTCCGCGGGAGGGGTTTGCTGTTGGTTCTTTGGCAGAGCTTCGGATTTGGCGGCGGACCAAAGGCGCTCGAGCTCGTCGGGGGACATGGCCTTGAGCTGCTCGGCGCCGCCGCTGGCTGCGCTCCATGGAGGCGAAGCGGGCGCGGAACTTGGCGTTGCTGCGGCGCAGTGCGGACTCGGCGTCGACGTTGAGATGGCGCGCGAGGTTCATGGCGGTGAAGAGCAGGTCGCCGAACTCGGCTTCGATCTTGTCGGTGTCGGCGCGGGCGATCTCGGCGCGCAGTTCGGCGGTTTCTTCGGCGAGTTTGTCGAAGAGGCCGTCGGCGCTGGGCCAGTCGAACCCAACCTTCGCGGCGCGCGATCCGAGCTTCGAGGCTTCGAGGGTCGCTGGCATGGAGCGCGGGATGTCGTCGAGTAGCGAGGTTGCGGCGGGCTTGGATTTTTTCTCTTCGACCTTGATCTGCTCCCAGTTGCGGAGGACAGCGTCGGAGCTCGGTGGCAACGGTGTCGCCGAAGACGTGCGGATGGCGCCGGATAAGTTTGGCACTCAGATTTTCAGCCGACGTCGCGGAGATCGAATCGGTCGGCGGCGGGCAACTCTGAGGCCATCTGCGCATAGAAAAGGACTTGCAGGAGCAGGTCGCCAAGCTCGTCCTTGAGGTCGGGCCAGGCGCGGCGCTCGATCGCGTCGAAGACCTCGTAGGTCTCTTCGAGGGTGTGGCGCTTGATGGTGTCGAAGGTCTGCTCGCGGTCCCAGGGACAGCCTCCAGGCGCGCGCAGGCGAGCCATAATAGCCGCGGCACGCTGGAGAGCCTCGGCGGCCGGCGCCTGGGCCTCCTCGCCTTCGATAGGTTCGCCTGGGTGCGTTGAGTCCATGGAATCAAGCTTACCCGAGTCAGGCTTGCGGGCGGTCCCGGAGATCAACAGCGCGGGCGCCGCGAACGAACTAAACTGGTAGATGCGGATGGATCTCAGCGAAAAAATCCGGACACTGCCGACCAGCGCGGGCTGCTACCTCTACAAGAATGCAGAGGGTGAAGTGATCTACGTCGGGAAGGCGAAGAACCTGCGCGCGCGAGTGCGCTCCTACTTTCTTGCGGCCTCGCAGGCGAATGCAAAGACTGGCTCGCTCATGCGCGAGGCCGTGGACCTCGAGTACATCACGGTCGCCAACGAGCGTGAGGCGCTGGCGCTGGAAAATAACCTGATCAAGCAGCGCAAGCCTCGCTTCAACATCCTGCTGCGCGACGACAAGACGTACCCGTACATCAAGCTGACGCTGGGCGACAAGCATCCCAAGGTGTTTGTGACGCGGCGGCTGCGCAAGGATGGCAGCGCTTATTTTGGGCCTTACTTTCCCGGCAATCTTGCATGGCGATTAGTCGATGTGATTCACCGCAGCTTTCTGATTCCAAGCTGCAAGGTGGATCTGAATCGCTATCATCCGCGCGCGTGTTTGCAGTACTACATCAAGCGCTGCCTGGGGCCGTGTGTCGAGGGATTCGTCTCCTTGGAGGATTACGCGCAGGCGATCCGCGACGTACAGTTGTTTCTCGAGGGCAAGCCGAGTGAGCTCGAGGCTCGGCTGACGGAGCGCATGGAGCGGGCCGCGGAAAACATGCAGTTTGAGCTGGCGGCGAAGCTGCGCGATCAGCTGATCACCATCAGCCAGGCGCAGGACCGGCAGAGGATTGCGTCGACCGAGGATGAGGACGCCGACGTGTTTGGCTTCCACTACGAGAACGATATGCTCGCCGTGAATCTGTTCCACATGCGCGGCGGAAAGATCGTCGATCGTCGCGAAATGTTCTGGGAAGAACTGCCGGACTTCACTGCGATGGAGTTTTCCGCGCCGGAGCTGTCGCCTGCAGAGGAAGTCGAGGTAGAACCCTCGCTGGAACCGGATCCGCATGTGGTCGCGCCGCAGATCCACGAGGCTGGCGCGGAGTCAGATCAGGTTTCGGTGCTGGAGGTGCAGGATGACGGACAGCCGCCCGTATTCTCCGCAGCGACCTTTTTCTCTGCCCTGCTGAAGCAACTGTATCTCGATCAGTCGTATGTGCCGAAACATATTTACGTGCCGGTGGACTTTGCGGACCGCGCGCTTCTCGCCGATGCATTGCGCGAAAAGATCGGGCATCGGATTGAGATTGCTGCGCCGCAGCGGGGCGACAAGCGGTCGCTCGTGGACCTGGTTTGCCAGAACGCGAAGCAGTCGTACGACCAGCGTTTCCGCGTGCTGAAGCCGAGCATCCAGAAGATGCAGGAGGCGCTGCAGGATGTGTTGATGCTGGCTGAGCCGCCGGAGCGCATTGAGTGCTTCGACATCTCGCATATCCAGGGCGCGGATACGGTTGCGTCCATGGTGGTGTGGGAAAAAGGCGCGATGAAGAAGTCGGACTATCGCAAGTTCCAGGTGAAGACCGTGACGGGCGTGGACGACTTCGCGTCGATGCGCGAGATCATCCATCGGCGCTACCTGCGGCTGCAGGAGGACAACAAGCCGATGCCGTCGCTGGTACTGATCGACGGCGGCATTGGGCAGCTGCACGCTGCGGCCGCGGCGCTGGAAGAAATTGGCTTGATGACACAGCCGCTTGCCTCGATTGCCAAGCGTGAAGAGATCATCTACGTGCATGGGCAGGAGGACGAGCCGGTGGTGCTCGATCGACGCTCGCCGGTGCTCCACGTGATCCAGAAGATTCGCGATGAGAGTCACCGGTTCGCCGTGACCTACCATCGCAAGCGGCGGGAGATACGCGACCGGACCAGCGAGCTGGATGAGATTCCGGGCGTGGGCGCGATCACGAGGCAGCGTCTGCTGGAGCACTTTGGCAGCGTGCGCGCCCTAAAACAAACAGCCGAGAAAAATCCCGACGCGCTGACCGCGGTGGTGAATAAGGCGACCGCGGAGAAGATTCGCAAGTTCTTTGCCGACCAGGCTGGGCCGGATCCGCAGGGCGATTTGGTCAAAATTACGGTGGCGTAGAAGGCGAAGATTAGGCGCAGCGGAACTTTCCTGCTCGTGGCGCGTACTCTGGAGCAACGGCCATGACCACTGCGACCGCACCCACCACCATTGTTCGACCCGCTGACCTGACACTGCGCGATGCGCTGCGACTTGCTGCAATCTTTGCTGCGGCGAAACTCCTGCTGCAGTTTGCGCTGACGCTGTGGACGCTGCACATCGGCTACAGCTACTTCCGCGACGAGTTTTATTACATTGCCTGCGGGCGGCATCTGGCCTGGGGCTACGTGGATCACGGACCGATTGTGGCACTGCAGGCGCGGCTGGGCGAGCTGCTCTTTGGCGACTCCGTCTTCGGGATACGCGTGCTCTCGGCTCTTGCCGGGGCAATATCCGTATTCCTGACCGGGCTGATCGCGTGGGGGATGGGCGGCCGCCGACCCTCGCAGGCGCTCGCGATGTTTGGGCTGATCCTGTGCCCGCAGTACCTCGCCGTTGACGGGTTCCTCTCGATGAACTCGTACGAGCCGGTGTTCTGGATGGCGTGCGTGCTGGCGATTGTGCTGATGCTGCGCGGCTATTCCGAGCGAACGTGGTGGATCGTCTTCGGCGTGTCCGCGGGCGTTGGCCTGCTAAATAAGCCGTCCATGGCGTTCTTCCTGGTGACGGTTGGGCTGGGGCTGCTGCTGACCAGCGAACGCCGCGTGCTGTTCTCTCGGTGGGCGCTCGCGGGGATCGCTCTGCTGATCCTGATCCCGCTGCCCAACCTGCTCTGGCAGATTCATAATCATTGGCCCACGCTGGAGTTCCTGCGCAACGGCCAGCTTCATCACAAGAACGTTGTGCTGGGGCCGGTACGTTTTTTCCTGGCGCAGTTTTCCATCCTCGGTCCGCTCAACGCGTTGCTTTGGATTACCGGCATCGTCTCGCTGTTGCGCGCGAAGTCAATTCGCGACGGGCGTTGGTTTGGCGTTACGTATCTCCTGTTTTACGCGCTGATGTTCAAGATGCACGCGAAGGACTACTACCTCGAAGGCATCTACCCGGCACTCTTCGCTGCGGGCGCCATCGCATGGGAGCGGCGGTTTGCCGCGTCGCGTGCAGTGCGGGAGAACCGCGTGGTAGGGTTCCCAGTGTTCGAAGCGGTCCTGTTGATTACGAGCTTGATCATCCTTCCGATGGCTTCGCCCGTGCTACGGCCGGCTTCATGGGTGAGGTACACAAAGGCGCTGCATCTCCATGGCGACAAGATGGAGACAGCGGCGACGGGGCCGCTGCCGCAGTTTTATGCGGACCGCTTCGGCTGGCAACAGGAAGTCGATATTGTGGATCGCACCTATCGCTCGCTGACGCCCGAGCAACAACAGCATGTGTGCATCTTTGCCAGCAACTACGGTGAGGCTGGAGCGATTGACTTTCTTGGACGGCTTGAGGGCTTGCATCTGCCGCCGGCTTTGAGCGGTCAGAATAATTATTGGCTTTGGGGTACCCATGGGTGCGATGTGAACACGGTGATCGCGGTGATTCCAGATACGCCCGGCGAGATTGCGCAGAAATACGAGTCGGTCACCATCGTGGGCGTCATGGACAAACCGTATGCAATGCCGTTCGAGCACAAGAACATCTACCTGCTGCGCGGGCGCAGGCCGGGGGCGCCGTTTGACTGGCGCGACGAGCGGTTTTACTTCTAGCCGCCGAGGGCGAAAGCGGTGAGGCTCTGATAGTCTCCCTGCAATGGCCTCCGAAGTTGCACAAATACGATCGCACGAGGAACTGCCGCGCGTATTGACGGCGACCAACGCGCTGGCGATCGTGGTAGGCATCATCATCGGGTCGGGAATCTTCCTGGTTCCGCGCGAGATGATGGCCGCGGTAGGCAGCTCGCGGATGGTCTACGCCGTGTGGATTACCGGCGGATTGCTCTCGCTATTTGGCGCGATGAGCTACGCCGAGGTCGCGGCGATGCGGCCGCGGGTGGGCGGCGAGTATGCGTTTCTGCACGATGCCTACGGGCCGCTGACAGCGTTTCTCTACACGTGGACCTGGACAATGATCGCCAAGCCGGCGTCGATTGCGACGATCGCGGCTGGCCTGATGCGGGTGCTGGGAACGTTTCCGATCTTTGCGTTTCTGGATCATGCTGCGGTGGGCCACCTGATGTGGAGCCAGGTGATGGCGATTGTTGCGACGTGGCTGATCACAGGGTTGAATATTGTGAGCACACGCGATTCGGCGCAGGTACAGACACTGCTTACGTGGCTGAAGGTGGTGATGATTTTGGTCATCGCGGGGCTATGTTTCGCCAGTGTGAGGTATGGAGACTGGCATAACTTCAGCTCGGAGTTTCGCGGCGCGCGCGGCGGGTTTGCGGGCTTCATGATTGCGCTGATTGCGGCGCTGTGGGCCTACGATGGTTGGTCGGACGTGTCGCAGATGGCGGGCGAGGTGCAGAAGCCGCAGCGGTCGCTGCCGGTGGCGCTCATCGGCGGCGTGACGATTGTGGGCGCGCTCTACATGCTGACCAACGCGGCGATTCAATACGTGCTTCCCTCGGCTGCGATTGCGGTGACGGACCGGCCGGCTACCGACGCGCTGCAACTGGTCGCCGGAAATCTTGGGGCGGGACTGGTAGCTGTCGGGATGGCGGTGAGCATCTGCGCGACGTTTGTGGGCAGCTCGCTCTCGGGTGCGAGAGTCCCGTTTGCGGCGGCTCTCGACCGGCTGTTTCCGTCCGTGCTGGGACAGATTCATCCGCGCTTCAAGACGCCGTGGGTGAGCCTGCTGCTGCAGGCTGTGCTCAGTTCCCTGCTGCTGCTGGCGATTGGAAAATTCCAGGCGCTGTTCTCGCTGGCGATCTTCTCGGAGTGGCTCTTCTACGCGCTCACTGCCGCGACGGTATTTGTGTTTCGCGTGCGCGAGCCGAACGCCAATCGACCTTATAGGGTGACGGGATATCCTGTGGTTCCGGCACTGTTCATTTTGGCGGCGCTGGTGTTACTGGTCTTCAGCTTCATGGATCGGCCACGCGAGTCGACTGCGGGCGCGCTGGTGATCCTGTGTGGCGTGCCGGTGCATTATCTTTTTCAGCGGAGCAAGGCTCCGGGTGATGAAGGCCTCTGATTATGTCCAGCAATAAGAAACCGAAGCTGGGCCAGAATTTTCTGGTGGACGAGAACGCGTGCCTGCAGATCGCCGACGCGCTGGGCGATGTACGCGAGCGGACGGTGGTCGAGATCGGCCCGGGGCATGGGGCGATCACGGAGCTGCTGGCAGCGCGTTGCCGCCGGTTGCACTGCATCGAGTTTGATCCAGCGCTGGCGCGGGAGTTGGCGTTCCGGTTTCGCAACGATGTGCATGTCACGATTCACCATGCGGACATTTTGTCGACGGACTTGAAGACGTTGCAGGAGGATGCGGCGTCGCTGGATGTGGTCGGAAATCTGCCGTACTACATTACGTCGGATATCTTGTTGCACCTGTTTAGCGCGGCGCGCGAGGGCGTGTTGGCGCGTGCGGTGGTGATGATGCAGCGCGAGGTGGCAGAGAGAATTGCTGCGGGGCCGGGATCGAGCGAGTACGGGGCGCTGTCGGCGGTAACGCAGATGCATGCGCGGGTGACCAACCTGTTTACGCTGCCGCCGAGCGCGTTTTCGCCGCCGCCGGATGTGTTCTCGACCGTATTGCGGCTCGAATTTGCTCCACGCTTTGCGGAGCTTGGATGTTGCATTCGACGGGTTCAACCGCTTTCTGCGGGCAAGCTTTGCGCAGAAGCGGAAGACGCTCGCAAATAACCTCCGCGCGGCGGGATATTCTCCTGCAGAGCTTACGGCCGCGTGGCCGGCCGCTATTCCGCTGCAGGCGCGGTCGGAGGCGGTATCGCTGGAGGCGATGGCGGCGCTGTATCGGGCGTTAAGCGCCGCAAAGACGGCTGACGAGTAAGCACAGCTAGCGGCGCATATGCTCCGCGGTCTGCGCGTGGTGGATGTGGCAGATCGCGATGGCGAGCGCGTCGGCGGCGTCCGCGGGCTTGGGCGCCTCGTCCAGATCGAGCAGCCGCGCGACCATGAACTGCACCTGCTCCTTGGCGGCGAGGCCGTAGCCGACGACCGAGCTCTTGATGGTGAGCGGAGCGTATTCGGCAACCGAGAGGCCGCAGTTGGCCGCGGCCAGCATGGCGACGCCGCGCACCTGGCCGAGCTTGAGCGCGCTCTTGGCGTTGGCCGAAAAGAAGACCTCTTCGATGGCAACGACCTCGAGGCTGCCAGAGTTGCAGCAGCGCGGAGAGCTCGACGTAGACCTGCAGCAGGCGAACGGGCGCGCGGTCCTTCTTGTTCAGGCGAACGGCGCCGGCGCACAGATGGACGCAGCTTCGGAACGCGTGAGGTGTCGTCAACCTCCACCACACCGTAGCCCGTGAACTCCGTTCCGCAGTCGATGCCGAAGACCCGCATGCCCACAAGTCTACCGCGCGGCCAGCCTGTCAAAACGTACAGGGCGCGAGGCGGCATCTAACTCGCAAAGCGGCTCAGCCCAAAGCCATGATTTTGAATGAGACTCGCAACCGGACGGCGCGACCGATACAATCGACGCGACGCAACAAGTGAACGGCGCACGTAATCTCTCAAAGGCCCCCGACCCCTCTTGAACGCTCTCCGACATTCTGCCACTGCCGGCTTGCTTGTCCTAATGACGCTGACGGGGCGCGCGCAGGTTGCGCAACAGGCGAGGCCGCCGGCGCGGCAGCCGGCGCCAGCTCGGCCAGCGACAGTGCCAGCACGGCACTCTGCGCCCTCTTCCCCATCCGTACCGCCGCCCATCCCGATCAACCGCAACGTGATCGTGATCGATCCGGCACATGGGGGCGTGGACAGCGGCTCGCAGATCAGCGACACGACGGTAGAAAAAAATGTAACGCTGGCGCTGGCGTTCCGGCTCCGATCATTGCTCACGGCGCGTGGATTCAACGTAGTGATGACGCGGGATGAGGACGCGCCGGCGGTTCCAAGCGCGTCGGGCTCTGCGCTGACGCTGGATGATCGCGCAGGGATCGCAAACCACGCGCACGCGGCGGCGTGTCTGGTGCTGCACGCAACGGCCAGCGGAAACGGGGTGCATCTGTATCGGTCAGAGCTGGATGCAAGCCAGGGGCAGCCCTCAATCGTGCCCTGGCTGACAGCGCAGGCCGCGTGGATTCCGCAAAGTCAACTGCTGGAGAGCCAGATGGCCACCGCATTCTCGCGTTCGGGATTAGCGCTGGTGGCGAGCAGCGCGTCGGTGCGGCCGATCGATTCGCTGACCTGCCCCGCGCTCGTCGTCGAGCTCGCGCCCTCGGGAGACGATGCCGACAGCATCAACGACACGGACTATCAGCAGCGGGTAGCGCTGGCGATTGCCGGGGAGCTGCTGTTCTGGCAGAACGCGGTGCAGCCGCCGGCGCGGCTCTCACGCCCCCGCGAGCACAACCGTTGGTCAGACAGTGCCGAGCAACGCCGGAGGAACACAGCCATGATCCAACGCCATCAACGCATCGTGTTCTGGTGCCTGATCGTCTGCATTATCGGCATGGGCGTGCTGCTGGCGGTGGAGCGGCAGCGCGGGCGCGAGCGGATTGAGGCACTCGCCGCCGACGATGAGACGCCGCTCGACGCGCCGACCGCGATGGCCGAGACCGTAACCCTGGATCTTGCAAATGATGCGGACGGATCGATCGCTCCAGCCACACGGCAGATCGCGCTGCCGCAGGATCCCAATGCGCGGGCGCGGGCATTGATCGATCACCTGATTGCGGAGTATGCGCTGCCCGGCTCGGCGCATGCCCTTGCCACCGGGCGCGGCGGTGGCGGAAGTTTTCCTGGTGCCTCTGCCATTGGTGGGCTACACGACCGACACCACCTCGTCGGCGACCAAAGACGGCGGGTTTCGCCCCACGGTGCCGGTGGCGCAGGCGTCCGATTCGGTGCAGGCCAAGCAGCTGGGCGGAGAGCTCGCCGTGATCGACCTGCACAGCACGTTCGTCAATCAGCATCCGTCCGGCGTGGAGGTGGAATCGCTGACGCTGCGCTCGATCCTGGGCACGCTGCACGCCAATCTTCCGCAGATTGAGCAAGTGCGTTTCCTCGTGGACGGGCAGGCGCGCGAGACGCTGGCTGGCCATGCCGATCTGCTGCGGACCTACCCTGCCACCGATACGACCACGAGCGGAAATACCGCAAATGGCGGACAATCGAACTGAATGAACTCTGCTAGCGGTAAACAAGAACTTGCGCAGACGACCGCGAACGCTGGTCCGGTGGTAGGTGTCTTCGACTCCGGTTTTGGCGGCCTGACGGTATTGCGCGCCCTGCTGTCGCGAATTCCATCGGCGAATTACATCTACCTCGGCGACACGGCGCGCCTGCCCTATGGCGCGAAGTCGCAGGCGACCATTGCGCGGTACGCGGTGGAGAGTGCGCGCTTTCTGGAGCAGCGCGGCTGCGAGTACCTGGTGATCGCCTGCAACACCGCGACCGCGCTGGCGCTCGATGATATTCGCCGAGCGGTGAGCGTGCCGGTGCTCGGCGTGATTGAGCCCGGGAGCCCATGCCGCCAAGCGTGCCGTCCGGGCAAGATGCCGAGGTGCTGGTGCTGGCAACGGCTGCGACCGTGCAGTCGCATGCCTACCATGCGGCGTGTGAGGCGATCGGTCTACGCGCGGTGGAAGTAGCCTGCCCGCTGCTGGTGCCGCTGGTGGAGGAGGGCTGGACGGACCACGACGTTACGCGCGAGGTGCTGCGCATCTATCTCTCCGAAGCCCTTGACGAAGTGCAAGCCAGAGGCCGTGCTGCTCGGCTGCACGCACTACCCCCTGATCGCGGGAGAGATCGAAAAGACACTGCGCGAACTGGGATCGGATGCGGTGGTGATCGATTCGGCCGAGGCAACGGCCGAGGCTGCGGCTGCCGCGCTGGGCGTGGAAAACGAGCCGGGCGCGGCGGAAAACGCACGCAGCTTCGAGTGCTTTGCCACGGATTCGGTGGAGAAATTTCAACGGCTTGGCAGCTTGTTTCTCCGCCAGCCCGATCGCGCACGTGCATCATCTCGACCTGGGCGGATAAACTGGTTGGAGTGATGCACTATCTTCTGAAATCTGAACCCGACAAGTACTCCTTTGACGATCTGCTGCGCGATGGCGAGACGCAGTGGGATGGAATCAAGAACCCGCAGGCGCTGATCACGCTGCGCAACATGAAGCCCGGCGAGCAGTGCGTGATCTACCACTCCAACGTGGGCAAAGCCGCGGTCGGCACGGCCAAGGTCGTCTCGGTGACGACCGATCCTGACGACCCGAAGACGCCGATCGTGCGGCTGAAGGCGGGCAAACGTCTGAAGCGCGAAAAGCCCTTGACGGAGATTCGCCATGCGGGCGTATTTCTGGGCTCGGTACTGTTCCGGCAGTTTCGCTTGTCGGTCGTGCCGCTGTCCGAGGAACAATTCGACTGGCTGGTTCACGGCTGAGGTGGCTCTCCACAGCCAGAGTTCACCTCAAACTGCTATCCTTAGCGTCGGTTCGTTAGATTTACCAGGCACGCAGGAGTTTTCAGCATGATCGATATGAAGGGCAAAGTGGCCGTGGTGTTCGGCCTCGCCAACAAGCGCAGCATCGCGTATGCCATCGCAGAAAAGCTCTCCGAGGCAGGTGCGACCCTGGTGCTGTGCTACCAGAGCGAGCGGCTGCGCGAAGAGTCAGAAGAGCTGATCGAGCCGCTCGGCCAGACAGGCACCGCGCGCGCAATCCAGTGCGACGTCTCCGTCGACGAGGAGATTGATGCCGCCTTCGCGCAGATCGCTGAAGCGTTTCCCATCATCCACACGGTCGTGCATTCGGTAGCCTTCGCGCCGCAAGACGCGCTGAAGAACGATTTCCTGCTGACCAAGCGCGAAGAGTTCCGCATCGCGCACGACGTCAGCGTCTACTCCCTGATCGCCATCGCGCGCGCGGCCGCTCCGCTGATGACCGAGGGCGGATCGATCATCACCCTGACCTACTACGGCAGCACCAAAGTCTTCCCGAACTACAACGTGATGGGCGTTGCCAAGGCCGCGCTCGAGGCGACCGTGCGGTACCTCGCGGCGTCGCTCGGCGCCAAGGGGATTCGCGTGAACGCGATCTCGGCCGGCCCCATCAAGACGCTCGCCGCCCGCGGCGTCAGCGACTTTGCGACCATTCTGGACGCAGTCACCGCGCGCGCCCCGCTGCATCGGAACATCGAGCAGCGGAGGTTGGCAAGGTAGCGCTGTTCCTTGCCAGCGACCTCGCCAGCGGCATGACCGGCGGCGTCACGTTCGTGGATTGCGGGTTCAGCATCACTGGAATCTAACGCACGAAATTTAATGCACGATTCAAAGGAGATCAGACATGACCGCCGCTGAATTATTGCTCGAAGACTTTGACGTTGAGATCTCCAACACCCGCCGCACGCTGGAGCGTGTGCCCAACGACAAGCCGGACTGGGTGCCGCACGACAAGTCGATGAAGCTGGGCAAGCTGGCCATGCACTGCGCGACCATGCCGCTGTTTGGCTATTACATTCTCGAAGACGACGGCATGGACATGGCCAACTCCAAGCGTCCGCAAGCCTCGCTGGCCTTCGAGTCGCGCGAGCTTTGCCTCGAGCGGCTGGATGAGTCTGCGGCCAAGTGTCGCGCCGCCCTGGCCGCTGCCAGCGATGAGCACCTCGCCAAGCTCTGGCCCTTCTCCTTTGGCGAGCACATGATCTCCAATGCGACGCGCTCCAAGACCTACCGCATGATGTTCTTCAATCACCTGATCCATCACACGGCGCAGCTGGGCGTCTATCTGCGGTTGAACGACATTCCCGTCCCTGCGCTCTATGGGCCGTCGGCGGACGAGCAGTGGGCGACGAAGTAACTGGCCGACTGCGCCTGACCTGTCACGGCGGATTGCAGTATTCTTCTTGCACCATGAGACTTTCAATTCTGGCCGTCGCTCTCGCGGGCTGCACGGTCGCCACGGCGGCGCAGCAGCCTGAGACCCACATCACCGTTCTCCACGCGGCTCGCATCCTCGATGTCGCTGCCGGCAAGGTTCTTTCGCCGGGCGAAGTCCTGGTCGAAGGCGAGCGCATTCGCGAGGCCGGCACGCACGTCACGCGGCCCGCTGGCGCGGTCGTGATCGACCTCGGCGATACGACGCTGATGCCTGGCCTCATCGACGCGCACACCCATCTCTTCCTTCACCCCGGCAACGAAGGCCTGCAGACGGTCGAAGAGTCCGTGCCGCAGCGCACCCTGCTGGCTGCAGCCGCCGCCAAGGCCGATGTGATGGCCGGCTTCACCGCCGAGCGCGACATGGGCACCGAGGGCGCCGGGTGCGCCGACGTCGCCGTGCGCAATGCCATCAACAGCGGCCTGATTCCTGGCCCGCGCATGCGCGTTTCCTGCAACGCCATCGACATCCTGGGCGGCCATGAAGACGCCATCGGCTTCAACCCCGCGCAGCACGTGCTCTCGAACGCCGACTACGCGAACACTGCCGACCAGATCATCGCGGTGATGCGTGAGCAGCGCAAGGAGGGCGCGGACTTCACCAAGATCTACGAGACCGGACGAGACCATCTCGACGGCGACACCTTCACGACGCCCTACCAGTACACCGAAGCGCAGCTTGCCGCGGCGGTCGCCGAGGCCGATCGCACCGGCTCGTTTGTGGGCGTGCACTGCACGGGCGAGCCGGGAG
This sequence comes from uncultured Acidobacteriaceae bacterium, assembly GCA_963821165.1. Taxonomy (GTDB): domain Bacteria; phylum Acidobacteriota; class Terriglobia; order Terriglobales; family Acidobacteriaceae; genus Granulicella. Next base: position 2,439,503 of record CAWGCQ010000003.1, on the reverse strand, counting down.
CTTCGTATGCAGCGGAGGCTGGTGTGGCCAGCATCGACCACGCCTACAACCTCTCGCCCGCGACGATGAAGCTGATGCGCGAGAAGCAGATCTACGCGGTGCCGACCTTTCGCCATCATCGAATACTTTGCCGACCATCCGCAGCGCGGCGACGGCTCAGACGACCGCCGCGAGCTCGCCTACCATGCGGCGCAGTTCAAGAAGCAGATGGCTGCGGGCGTGCCGTTTGCCGTGGGCTCGGACGTTGGCCCGTTCCCGCACGGAACGCAGGCGCGTGAGTTCGAGTTGATGGTGAAGTTCGGCATGCCGCCCGCCGATGTGCTGCGCGCGGACCTGATCAACGGCGCACGGCTGCTCCGCTGGGCGGACGAAATTGGACAGCTGAAGCCGGGCTTTTATGCCGACGTCATCGCGGTTCCCGGCAATCCGCTGGACGACATCGGCGTGCTCAAGAAGACCGTCTTCGTGATGAAGAACGGCGAGGTCCTGCGCAAGCCGTAACCCTAGCCGGCCTTCTCGCTGAGCTCAGCCCAGCGCTGGTAGACAGCATCGTGCTCGGCCTGCGCGGCTTCCATCTCGGCCAGCGCTTCCGTGAGCGCAGCGGGGTCTGTGACGACCGCGGTATCTTCCAGCCGATCATGCGCCGCAGCCATGCGTGCATCGGCTTTGTCGACGCGCTCTTCGATGCCATCGAACTCGCGCTGCTCCAGGTAGGAGAGCTTCTTCTTGCCGGGCGCTGGTGTCGCGCTGGATGCAGCAGAGGCCCGTTGCGAGCTGTTCGCAGCGGCCTGCTGGTTCGCAACGTAGCCCTGCTCAACGCCCTTCCACTCCTCCCACTGCGAGTAATCCGCAAAGACGCGCGCATGCGCGTGGCCATCGAGTCCGAGCACGATGTTCGACACGCGATCGAGCATGTAGCGATCGTGCGTGACCAGCACCAGCGCGCCCTTGAACTCGAGCAACGCCTCTTCCAGAATTTCGAGCGTGGGAATGTCGAGATCGTTGGTGGGCTCGTCGAGCATGAGCACATCGGCGGGCTGCAGCATCAGCCGCGCAATCAGCACGCGGCCGCGCTCGCCGCCGCTCAGGCGCTCGACGGGCTGGTTGAGCTGGTCGCCCGTGAAGAGAAACTTCGCGGCATAGCTTGCCACATGCACCACGCGGTCCTGGTAGACGACCGCGTCGGAGTCTGGTGCCAGCGCGCGCCGCAGCGTGAGCGTCGGATCGATCTCGCGCAGCTGCGAGAAGTACACGATGCGCAGTCCGTTGGCGCGCTTGATGGTGCCGCTGGTCGCGGGAATCTCGCCGGACATGGCGCGCAGGATGGTCGTCTTGCCGCTGCCGTTCGGGCCGACCAGGCCGAGCTTCATGCCGTTCGTGACGCTGAAGTTGACGCCGCCAACGATCTCGCGACCGCCCAGCGAGATGCTGACATCTTCAAACTCGATCAGGCGTTTCGTCTGGCGATCGGTGGCGTCGAACTCGATACCAGCCGTCGAGGTACGCGTGCGCGCGTCGACATCCGCGAGCTTGCCGATGAGTTCGTGCGCGTTGTCGATGCGTGCCTTGGCCTTGGTCGCACGCGCCTTCGGTCCGCGGCGCAGCCACTCGATCTCGGTCTTCACGCGGTTGCGCAGGCCCTCCTGCATCTTGCTCTGGGCCTCGAGGTAAAGCTCGCGGCCCTCGAGAAATTTCGAGTAGGTTCCGCGCACGCGCAGCACGCCCTCAGCATAGACGCGGCTCAGCTCGACCACCTCGCTCGCAACGTTCTCGAGAAAGTAGCGATCATGCGAGACCACGACGCAGGCAAACCGCGCGCTGCGGAGCACGCCCTCGAGCCACTCAATGCCTTCGAGATCCAGATGATTGGTCGGCTCGTCGAGCAGCAGCACATCGGGCTCGGTGACCATGGCTTCGGCGATGGCCAGCCGCTTGCGCCAGCCGCCCGAGAGGCTTGCAGCTTCGGCATCCATGCGGATGGACGTGTCGGTCCCATCGTCGGCAAAGCCTGCGCGGCCCAGGGTCTCGCGCAGCCGCTGCTCGCGCTCGTTGGCGGGAACGCTGGCGCGCTCGAGCGCAGCCTCCATCACGCTACGCACGGTAAGCCCAGCGCCATACTCCGAGATCTGCCGGACGTAGCCAATGCGCGCGCGGCGGCGCACGGAGACCTCGCCGGTGTCAGGCTCGACTTCGCCCGCGAGCACGGCCAGCAGCGTGGACTTCCCGGCGCCGTTAGGCCCGATGAGGCCGATGCGGTCGCCCTCGTTCACTGCAAAGGATATTTTTTCGAAGAGTGGCGTCGCCCCAAAGCGTTTCGACACGCCCTGAGCATTCAAAATCGGCGGCATGCTTCTAGTTTACCGGTTTGCGACGGCTGCGCGCCCAGCCGTACTAGACGCTTTGTTTTGCTTTAATCGGATCGCCGGCTTGTTCGCCCGCAGAAGCGGCGACTCTACGTTGTACGCCGCCAGCTTCCAGACTCCACCGACATTGTGGAGGCAGATGGTTTCCTTTCCTGAACCCTTTTCGAACGCGGTGAGATAGTGGAGGGTCAGGAAACTTCCCCTCATCCCGTCTGTGGAATCGTGGCCATCGATCTGGAGGGAAGAGCGGGGCGCGCCTAGCCGCGTGCGGACGTTATCGAACATGCCATTGGATGTCTCGACGGTGATCGTCTGCCTGTAGGTCTCATCCGCGTTGGCGAAGATACCTGCATCGTCTGCACGAATCATCTCTTGATGCAGCGCGGTTACGGCCGCTTGAGCTTGAGGAGACTGCGTGTTTGACCATTTGGCGAAGTAAACGAATCCTCCGGCGAAGACCAGGCCAAGGATGATTCCGCCAGCCCACTTCCAGGCTGGGATAGGTTCGAGGACAACAGGCGGAGGGGGCGGCATGAAGCCGCGCGGAGGCCAGGCGGGTGCAGGGGCATTCGGAACGGGCGTTCGCTGCTGCGGTTCAGGATTGACTTCGCTCATTCGTACTCTCGTGGCATTACTGAACGTTCGCCGTCCGGGAAGATCCTAATCCAGATCGAAGTCACGCAGCGGCTTGCCGGTCATGGGCGACTCTTTGGCCTTCTTGACGGCTTCAGCAAACTTCTTCGCCATCACGTCGTCCTTATTTTTTTCCGCCTGCACCGATTGCGCAAAGATCGACTCGCGCCGCGCGTCCTGCTCTTTCAATGCTTTCGCGGCAGCGCCGAAGTCCTCAAAGGTCTTCTTGCGCGGCGCCGGCGTATGCCCAATCACCGAGCGGCTTACCGGGTCCACCTTCAACATCCCGCCGCAGTCCGGACACATTACCTCAAATGGCTGGTCGCTCAATCCCATAACAAACCTCGACTAGAACAGCCTCCGGCACTTGCTGGAAACCTCTCTAGCGATTGTACGGCGGCGGCGGCACATACCTGTAGACGAAGCGAGGAGTGTCGTTCATCGCCCATACCAGGGCGAGTACCCAGCCAATCAACGTCCACCCAAAGAACAGATTCAACAGGAAAATCCACCAGAAGTTCTCAACGTGGCGGGATCCAGCGACGAAGGTTGGTAGGAAGTGGATGAAGAACGCAAAGACGCCGATCAGGACCAAAACCAGGATTGGTAATCCCAAAAGAAAGGTCATGCCCGAAAGTATCGCGCAGCTGGCCACTAAATGTATAGAGATCAGAGGTATACAACCCGATGCCCCGGGCATTCCTGGGCAGCATGGTCGACAAGGAGGGACGGCAGCGCGTCCCCGTACCGGGCCAGAAACCATACGCCGCCGAGCAGGCGCTCCTGCGGATGGCCGTCCGGGTACAGGCTCAGCATGATGGCCGCCGCATGCTTGTACAGCGACGCCTGCTTCTGCAGCTCGAAGTTCGCAGCCATGCGGCGCAGGCGGTTCATCTGGTAGCGCATTTTGCTGGCGGAGACGCCGGCGGCGCGGCCCAGGTCGGCACTCATCGCCGTCATGTACTCGGTAAGCGCCGTGAGCTCGGCGTCCATCGCGTTTCCAACCGCAGCGATCTTACGTTTGCCTTCAATCGGCATCGCGCGCGCGCCCAGGCGAAGGGCCAGATTTTCGACCGTCTTCGCCTCGAGCATCTCAGAAAACTGCACCTCGTGCGCGGCCATGGTGGATGCGATCGCCGGCTCCACCAGCGTGGCCATCAGCCGCGGAAGGACCGGGGTTACGCGACCAAGGATGCGGCTGTACAGCACCTCCGACTGCGCAAAGTAGGCGATCTCCGCGGGGCCGCCAACGTAGGCTGCCGTCGGCAGAATCGCATCCTGGAAGACAGGGCGCAACAGCGCGTTGGGGCTCAGGCGCTCCGGCTCGACAGCAAGAATCTGCAGCAGCTCCGCGGTGGTGTAGACGCGCGCGCCGGCCTTCCACTCGCCGTCCGTGGTGCGGCGCAACGGCAGGCGTGCGCCGGTTTCCGCGTCGATCAGGAACAGCAGCGAATGATCGGCGGTGACCAGCACCTGCGCGTGATAGCCAGCGGCCTCGAGATCCTGCGAGCGCACCAGCAGCGCGTCTTCGAGTTCGTCAGCCCGCTCCAGCGCAGCCTGCAAAACACTTGCGCCCATGGCGTGGAACTCGCGCGATGCTGCGTCCATGACGATCAAGCCGTACTCCGCAAAAATCCTGGTGATCAGTCGGCCAAACGCCGAGGCGAGCGTTGCGCCGGGGGTATAACACTCGCGGAGGACGTTGCTGATGGGCGCCCAGGCGAGCAGCTCGCTGGCACGGCCCAGCGTGGCTTCCAAGTGCCGCAGGCCTTCGCCGCTGCCGCCCGCGTCGTTGCCGCCATCGATGGGCAGCGTGCCCACCGGCACCGGACGCGCCGCCTTCAGCCCAAGGCTAAGGGTTTCAACGCCGGTCTTCGAAAGCAGCGCAAGTTGGTCGACCTCGGCGAGATCATGGTCCTCGCTGGCCAGCCAGAAGATGGGAACGTGCTCGCGGCCGCTGGCTTTGGTGGCGTCCTGCGCCTTGCGAATCGCGGTCGCGGCCTTCAGAAGCGTCAGCAACGGGCCTCCAAACAAGACGACCTGCTGGCCGGTCACAACGGCAGCGGCGCCTTGCTTCAGGCGCTCAATATTTGCGAAGACCGCCTCGCCCGCACCGAAGTTCTCCGCCTGCGCCCGCAGCGCTTCTGCGAGGCGGCTGCGGTGAGAGGCGTCCAGGGTCGGCGAATGGCTGGCCCAGTCCATGGAAAACGGATTCGCCGGATACCAGCGCCGCAAGGCGCACGTGCTGCGACGCCGCCGACGTATCCGCGAAGTCGCGAAAGAGCGGCGTCGTGCCGGGCAGCGTCGAGATGGGGTAACACTGGGAGTCCATGCAGGTTTAGTCTCTCACCCTGAGACTCTTTGGATGCTCGAGCCGCACCGCCGATGCAGCAAATCCTTGGGTCGCCCGTGGATGCATCGGGCCGCGCCGGTCGTGTACTGTACGGTCATGGGAACCAAGAAGACCTCTGCCTCCAAAAAGCCTAAGACCAGCTCGCCCTCCCCTGCAAAATCAAGCGCCGCAAGGAAAACTTCCGCAAAGACGTCCGCAACAGGCTCCCTGCAAGCGTCCGCCACCGTTGTGCCGAAGCCTCTCAAGCTTACGGGACGCGGCAAGACGGTCTCGTCCAAGACGGTCTACCAGGGCAACGTCTTCTGGGTAACGCGGGACGAGGTGGAGGAGCCGGGCGGCGTGAAGGCGACCCGCGACGTGATCCGCCACAATGGCTCCGTGGTGGTGCTCGCCGTCGATACGGAGACGAACCCGAAGGACCCCGGCATCCTGTTGATCCGGCAGTATCGCCACGCCGCCGGCAAGCTCATGCTGGAGCTGCCGGCCGGCCGCATTGAGCCCGGCGAGAAGCTGATCCCCGCCGGCAAGCGCGAGCTCATCGAGGAGACGGGCTACCGCGCGAAACGCTGGTCACACCACTGCAACTACTATGCCAGCCCCGGCTTCCTCACCGAGACGATGACCATCCTGCTGGCCGAAGGCCTTACCCAGGGCCAGGCCGCGCCCGAGGACGACGAGAAGATCGAGTTGCACATGACGCCCCTGTCTGAGGTGTTGCGTCTGATCCGCGCGGGGAAGATCGAAGACGGGAAAACCCTGATTGGCGTGCTGATATATGACGATCTGTGGCGCTCCAAGTCATCGAAAGGCCGGGGAAGTCTATAAAACTGTTGACAGTAACCTCTCTTTGCCTGTCTTACAGCCGACTTAATCAAAAAGTGTTCGAATCGGTCCGAATTCCACCATTCGAGCAATTATTCAGGCCGCCTCTGCGCTCCCGATTGCGTCTTACTCCTATACTTCCGGCCACGCGGAAGGCAATCTCGAGAATGGTAAGGGACCCATGGCACAGTACAAAGGCACGGTAAAGTGGTTCAACAACGCAAAGGGCTACGGATTTCTGGGGCGTGAGGATGGCCCCGATGTCTTCGTACATTACAGTTCCATCAAGCTGGAGGGCTACAAGACGCTAAAGGAGGGCGACGAGGTGGAGTTCGACGTGATTCAGGGGACCAAGGGCCCGCAGGCGGACCAGGTCACGCGGACGAAGTCGATTTAGCGCTCTATGGCTGCGCTTCGCAGCCGACAATCTGCAACTTACAATCGAAGTGTTCCGGGCCGCGTTGTAAGCCGCGCCCGGACTTCGAACTTTTATGGACAACATTACCCTCGCACGCCTGCTCGATGAAACAGCTTCCCTGCTGGAGATCGACGCAGCTGACCCTTTTCGCATTCGCTCCTACCGCCGCGCCGCCGAAGCGGTCGAACAGCAGACCACGCAGCTCGCGACCCTTGCAGCGGCCGACGCAGATCCCAAGGCGCTGCTCGCGATTCCCGGCATCGGCAAAGGCATGGCGGCCAATATCCGCGACCTCGTCGCCACCGGAACGATGCCGCTGCGCGAGGAGCTTGCTGCAGCGCTACAAGCCCACCATGCTCGAGCTGCTGCGCCTTCCCGGCATGGGCCCGAAGACCGTCGCGCTGGTCTATTCCGCCCTCGGCGTGCACGACATCGACAGCCTGGAAGAAGCCGCCAAGCGCGGCGACCTGCTGCCGCTCCCGCGCATGGGCCAGAAGTTTACCGACAAGCTGCTCAAGGGCATCGAGGACTATCGCAAGAACTCCTCCCGCTTTCGCATCGACGTAGCGCGCCAGCACGCCGAGCGCATCAGCGAACTCATCCGGCTCTTCCCCGGAATCGAAACGATCACGCCAGCAGGCTCGCTGCGGCGCGGCCGCGAGACGGTCGGCGACCTCGACCTGCTCGTCACCGGCCCAGCCTGCGAGCCGGACGTAGTCGCCGCCGCGGTCGAGCACGTCGCCACCCTCCCCCTCATCGACAAGCTCCTCGCGCGCGGACAGAACAAAGTCAGCTTCACCCTGCGCAACAACCTCCAAGTCGATGTACGGCTGCTCCCGCGCGCCAGCTACGGCGCCGCGCTGCAATACTTCACCGGCTCCAAGATGCACAACGTCGCGCTGCGCCAGCGCGCCATCAAGCGCGGCCTCACGCTCAGCGAGTACGCCCTCCTGCGCCTGGAAGACAATGTCGTCGTCGCAGCAGCCACCGAGCAGGAGATCTATAACGCGCTCGACCTCGACTACATTCCGCCCGAGCTGCGCGAGAACTGCGGCGAGCTCGAAGCCGCCGCCAAACACACGCTGCCGCACCTCATCGTCCGTGGCGACATTCGCGGCGACCTGCACATGCACACCACCGAATCCGACGGCAGCAACTCGATCCGCGAGATGGCCGAGGCTGCGATCGCTCGCGGACTCGACTACATCGCCATCACCGACCACTCCAAGAATCTCGCCATGACCAACGGCATGGACGACACGCGCGCCCTGGCCCATGCACGCCGCATCCGCGAGGTCTCCGCCGAGCTCGCCGAGGAGTTTGCCGCCGGCCGCGGCCCCCAGTGGGAGCGCTACGAAGCTCGCCTGCAGAACAACGAGCCAGATGTGACTAAGCCCTCAATTCCCTTCCGCATTCTTGCAGGCGTCGAAGTCGATATCCTGCTCGACGGCTCGCTCGATCTAACCGACGAGACCCTCGCGCAGCTCGACATCGTCGTCGCGAGCGTTCACTCCGGATTCAACCAGACCCCGGAAGAAGTCACCGCGCGCGTGCTGCGGGCCGCCGAGAATCCGCGCGTGCATATCCTCGGCCACCCCACCGGCCGCAAGGTACTGCAGCGCGAGGCCTACAAGATTGACCTCGCCCAGCTTCTGCCGGCGGCCGCACGCCTGGGTGTCGCCGTCGAACACAATGCAGCCCCTGCGCGCGCGGACCTGAGCGATCTCAATCTGCGCCTCGCCAAAGAGCAGGGCTGCAAGATCGTCGTGAACACCGACGCCCACGCAACCGACGAGCTCGACCAAATCGACCACGGCATTGTGCAGCTGCGCCGCGCCTGGCTCAGCCCGGCCGACGTGCTCAATACGCGTCCCGTTGAAGAATTATTGGCGAATCTGCAGCGAACGTAAGCAAATCACAGCGCCGACCCCGTCGTCGCACTATTGTGAGGGAATGATGCTCCAATCTCAGGAACCCATAGTTGAGCAAGATCTCCAGATCGCCCCGCCGCCCGATCCTAACCCCATCATCCCCAAACTCATCATTGCCGGGGTTGTGATGATCATCATTGTCGTCGCCGTCTACATGCTCAATCCCCGCAAGACCGCGGTGATCACCGTGGTGAAGACGGACGTCTTCGCTCCCCATACCGAGTTCACGCAGATGCCCAGCGGCAGCCAGGTCATTGGTGTGCCCGCACAGTCCGAGGACAATGTCTATGTCGTCGCCACCGTGAGCATCACCGACAAGCTCCGCCTGCCCATCTTCCTCGATAGCGTGTCCGCGACCATGACGTCGGACGCCGGCTCGCTCCAGGCGACCAATGTCTCTCCGTTTGATCTGCCTCGCCTGGAGCAAACCTTCCCGCAGCTCACTCCGCTGGTAAGCCCCCCTGCAGCGCCTCCGCTGCGCTTCGAGGATGCCGTATCGCCCGGAGCCACGCGCGTCGGCACCATCGTATTCCTGTTCCCGAGGACAACCGCCGCGGCCTGGGCCGCGAAAAAATCAGCCACGCTCACGGTCTATTTCGCACACGACGCCGCACCCATCCAGGTTCCTATTCCGTAACCATCAAAACAACGGGGCTGCACAGTATCTGTGCAGCCCCTCAAAGCAACGCGCATTGTGTTCCGCTACTACCGGCCAGCGCTCGGCGCGGGCATCGGCTCAGGCGAACTCTTCGGCGTGCTGAGATACCCCGAAACCGTCCGCTTGCCGATGTTGTTTACGACGATCTCAAACAGCGCCGGCGTCTTGCCCGAGTAGAACTGGATCGGCTCATCCAGCGTCCGGTCCTTCTTCTCGATGTTCCGGTCGTCCGAGCTCACCACCAGCGTGAACTTGGAGCGCTTCATGTCGACCTTCTTCAGATCGATCTTGATGGTCCCGACGTTCTTGGCCCCCGCACCCTTATCGAGCGTGAACTCGTAATAGTTGCGGTCGCCCTTATGCTTCAGCTCTTCCAGCTCCGTGTGATTGGTAGCGATGAGGCCGCTCATCACGCCAGCATCGCCCATCACGCGGTTAAGCTGGGTCTTGGTTGCGTCAAGATCTGCCTTGGTGCTGGCAACGTCGGTCTTCACGCCGCCAACATCCGTCTTCACGCTCGAAACATCGCTCTGCACCGCGCCTACCTGCTGCTCGGTCGCCTTCTGTTCCTTGGCCAGACGTGCTGTCTGGACTCTGTCGCGTTGCTCGGTCGCGACCAGCTCATCTGACTTGTCCTGGAGCTGCTTCTGGGTCAGGCCAACGCTTTGAGCCAGCGCCTGGCCCTGTGCCTTCATGCGCTCATTGGTGTCATCAATTTTTTCCGATAGCGCTGCGTTCTGCGCGGTTGCCGCAGAAAGCTTCGACTCCGCATCCGTCAGATGGCTCTGCAACCCAAAACTCCAGGCCAGGCCACCCAAGGCGACGATCAACGCCGCTACTGCGACACCTACCAGCCACGTTGCCGGCTTATGCTCCACGTACGTATCATGGGTTGTGCTGTCATTGTCATCTAATAGGCTCATTCGTTGACTTCCTCCTTGCAGGCGTGCCCTTCGAGCATAATTTGACTCTGAGCTTGACCTGAACGATAAGATGCAGATTCCGCTCGCGCGTGGACGTAAAAAAGCCGTCAAACGCGAGGGGTGCTCTTGATTGTACGTTCCCATCGCACACATCTGGACGCATCGCCCAACGATGTATCGATTCCCGCAACTCCGGCGCGCCGAGCGACTGGATAGATAATGTTGAAGATGAGTCTTTTGAGCGCAGCCCGGGCTCCCGACACCGTCGTGATTGGCGCTGGATTAATCGGCCTGGCGATTGCCCTCGAGCTGAACGATCGCGGCGCGAACGTCACCGTCGTCGATCGCGGACAAAGCCTCGCAGGCGCCTCCACGGCCGCAGCCGGAATGCTGGCCGCCAGCGATCCCGGCAATCCACCGGAACTTCGAGAGCTCTCGCAACTCAGCGCCGACCGCTATCCAGCCTTCCTCAGCCGGCTGGAAGCGCTCTCCGGCATCGCAGTTCCCTTCCAGACAAACACCGCGGTTCAATACCTTGACGACGGCTCGACGCTGCGCCTGGCAGAACATTCGCTCGATCCCCGGCAGCTGGCCGCAGCCCTGCGCGCTGCGGTGAGCGCAACGTCCATTCGGCTGCTCGAACATACGCAGATCGCCGCCATTGGTCAGAACTCCACCGTCGACCTGAGCGACGGCCAAACCATCGCCGCCCAGGCTGTCGTGTATGCAGCCGGTGCGTGGACCACCGGAGTAATGGTGGCGCTCCACGCAGACCCGATCTCCGTCACGCCGTGCAAGGGACAGATGCTGCGCGTGCGCCTGCCCCTTTCCCTCGACGAAGTTCATCGCAGCGAGCGTATTTACATCTGCCCGCGCACCCGAGGTCCGCAGGCAGGCACCGCACTGATCGGCGCCACCGTGGAGGACGCCGGCTTCGACACCACCGTTCGCCCTGACGCGCTCGCCGCGCTGCGCGTACTCGCCGCCGAACTCGTCCCGGAACTGGCTTCGGAAACGAACGCCCCCACCGTGGAGTCCTGGGCCGGCCTGCGTCCCGCCACTCCCGACAAGCTGCCCATTTTGGGAGCATCTTCCCGTCCCGGGCAATTCATCGCTACCGGACACTATCGCAATGGCATTCTGCAGGCGCCGGGCACAGCCCTCGTCATCGCCGACCTGATCGAAGGAAAACCCCCATCCATCAATGTTTCGGCACTATCACCGCAGCGCTTCGCCTGCTCCCTAACCGCATAGCGCGCGAATCGGACGCCAAAATCGATATTCGGCCAAACTCCCGTGACAACCCACTTCCGCGCTGCCCGATAATCGCAAGGGTACGCATTCTGCGTGAGTTTTCAGGAGAGCTGCATCTATGTCCACCGTTGCACCCAAGGGCTTGCAAGACGTCATCGCCAATGATTCCTCGATCTGTTTCATCGACGGCGGCAAAGGAATTCTGTCCTATCGTGGCATCGACATCCACGAGCTCGCGCAAAAGTCGTCCTTCGAAGAGACGACCTTCTTACTTTGGAACGGCAGCCTGCCCACCGCTGCGGAGCTCAACGATTTTTCGCACCAGCTCGCGGCCGCGCGCCAACTGCCCGACGATGTGATCGACTTCCTCAACCGCCTGCCCAAGACCGCCTCGCCCATGGAAGTTCTGCGTACCGCCGTCTCGCTGCTCTCCATCTACGACCCCGACGAGAAGTCCGTGCTGCACACCGCCAACATCCGCAAGAGCTTCCGCCTGACCTCGCAGATCGCCATGATCATCGCCTTCTTCGACCGCATCCGCAAAGGCAAGGAGATCGTAAAGCCGGACACCTCGCTCTCCCACGCCGCGAACTTCCTCTGGATGCTCAACGGCGAAAAGCCCTCCGAGACCGCCACCAAGGCCCTCGACGTCGCGCTGGTGCTCCACGCCGACCACGAACTCAACGCCAGCACCTTCGCCGCGCGCGTCATCGCGGCAACGCTTTCTGATCTCCACTCGGCCATCACCGGGGCCATCGGCGCGCTCAAGGGCCCGCTCCACGGTGGCGCCAACGAGGCCGTCATGCACCTGCTCTACGCCATCGACCAGGCCGGCGAAGACCCCGTCGAGCATGTGCGCAAAATGATCGCGAATAAGGAAAAAATCTCCGGCTTCGGCCATCGCGTCTACACCACCGAAGACCCCCGCGCCACGCACCTTCGCCGCATGTCCGAGGACCTCGGCAAGGACGCCAATCCCAAGTGGTACGAGATGTCGCGCAAGATCGAGCTGTTCGTGAAAGAGGAGAAGAAGCTCAACGCCAACGTCGACTTCTACTCCGCCAGCACCTACACCACGCTCGGCATCGACATCGATCTCTTCACGCCGATCTTCGCGCTCAGCCGCATCTCCGGCTGGTGCGCCCACGTGATCGAGCAGCACGACGACAACCGCCTCATCCGCCCGCGCGCCAACTACACCGGCCCAGCCTTCCCCGCTCCCTACACGCCCATCGAGCAGCGCACCTCAGAGGCTCACAAGCTCGCCGAAAAGCCAAGCGCCTAAGCCGCGCACCCGGAACCTACATCTGCGTGCGTCGCGCCGGCCACTTCCAGTCGTTAATCTCCGCGCGGTCGATGCCGTTCTCGTTCGCATAGCAGATCGAGTCGATGATCTGGTCCTTCAGCCACTCCTTGGTGTGCGCCGCCGTCGCCTGCAGCGCAGGCACGCGATCGATCACATCAATCGCCAGGTTGAAGCGGTCGATCTGGTTCAAAATCGCCAGCTCCAGCGGCGTGTTGATGTTCCCTTTCTCCTTGTACCCGCGCACATGGAAGTTGTCGTGATTCGTCCGCCGGTACGTCAGCTTGTGAATCAGCGAAGCATACGCATGGAAGTTGAAGATCACCGGCTTGTCCGTGGTGAACAGGCTATCGAACTCCCGCTCCGATAGCCCATGCGGATGCTCCGTCTCCGGCATCAGCCGGAACAGGTCCACCACATTCACAAACCGTATCTTCAGCTCCGGGCACCGCTCGCGCAGAATCGCCACCGCCGCCAGCGCCTCCGACGTTGGAATATCGCCCGCGCACGCCATCACCACATCCGGCTCAACGCCCTGCGTCGTTGCTCGCGAAATCCCATATCCCAATGCCCTTGGTGCAATGGTCGACCGCCTGTGTCCATCGTCAGATACTGCAGATGCAGCGCCTTGTCCGCGACAATCACGTTCACGTAATTCGTACTGCGCAGACAGTGGTCGGCCACGCTCAGCAGGCAGTTCGCATCCGGCGGCAGATAGATGCGCGTCACCTCCGGGCTCTTGTTCGTCACCACGTCCAGAAATCCCGGATCCTGATGCGTAAATCCGTTGTGATCCTGCCGCCACACCAGCGACGTAATCAGCAGGTTGAGCGAAGAGATCGGCGCCCGCCAGCGCAGCTCCAGCTTGCTCTTCTCCAGCCACTTCGCATGCTGGTTGAACATCGAGTCGATGACGTGCACGAACGACTCATACGTCGAAAAGAATCCATGCCGCCCCGTCAGCACATAGCCTTCGAACCAACCCTCCAGCGTGTGCTCGCTCAGCATCTCCATCACGCGCCCATCGGTGCGACAGAAATCCGCCATCCGCATCCTCCGGAGGCAGCTGCTCTTCCATCCACGTCTTCTGGCTCGCCTCGTAGATCGCGTCCAGCTTGTTCGACGCCGTCTCATCCGGCCCAAACACGCGGAAGCTCGTCATGTTCCTGCGCATCACATCGCGCAAGAAAATGTCGCCAGCACACTCGTCGACGACACCTGGATCTTGCCCCGGCTTCGTCCACCTTCACCGCATAGTCGCGAAAGTCCGGCAGCTCGCAGCGGCTTGCGCAGCAGGCCGCCATTCGCATGCGGATTTGCCGTGAATGCGCCGCGTCCCCTTCGGCGCAGCTCGCGCAGCTCCGCGATCAGCGCTGCCGCTCTCGTCGAACAACTCCTCCGGCCTGATAACTCCGCATCCACTGCTCCACCATCTTCAGATGCGCCGGATTCGTCTTCGGATCGAGAATCGGCATCTGGTGCGCGCGCCACGAGCCCTCCAGCTTGTGTCCATCGATCTCCTTCGGACACGTCCATCCCTTCGGCGTCCGCAGAACAATCATCGGCCACCGCGGCCGCTCCACCGGCGTCCCCTCCGGCGCCGACCGCGCCTTCTGCTGGATCGCGCGAATCTCCAGCACGCAGTGCTCCATCACCTCCGCCATCTTCGGATGCATCACCGCCGGATCGTCGCCCTCCACGACATACGGCTTCCACCCATAGCCGCCGAACAGGCTCTCCAACTCGTCCGGCGGAATGCGCGCCAGAATCGTGGGGTTCGCGATCTTGTACCCGTTCAGATGCAGTATCGGAAGCACCGCGCCATCGCGCACCGGATTCAGAAATTTATTCGAGTGCCACGACGTCGCCAGCGGTCCCGTCTCCGACTCGCCATCGCCAACCACCACCGCCACAATCAGATCCGGATTGTCGAACGCCGCGCCAAATCCATGCGACAGGCTATACCCCAGCTCGCCGCCCTCATGGATCGACCCCGGCGTCTCCGGCGTGCAGTGGCTCCCAATCCCACCCGGAAACGAAAACTGCTTGAAGAACTTCTGCATGCCCGCCGACATCCTGCGCTCTTGTCCGGATAGACCTCCGAATACACGCCCTCGAGATAACTGTTCGACAGCGTCGCCGGCGCCCCATGCCCCGGCCCCGAGATATAAATCAGGTCCAGATCGTACTTCTTGATCAGCCGGTTCAGATGCACCCACGTAAACGTCTGCCCCGGATCGCGACCCCAATGTCCCAGCAGCCGATTCTTGATGTGCTCCGGCTTCAGCGGCTCCCGCAGCAGAGGATTCTTCAGCAGGTACAGCATGCCCGCGCACAGATAATTGCAGGCGCGCCAGTACGCATCCATCCTGCGCAGCTCGTCCGCACTCAAAGGTTCAACTTGAGAATCCACGGGCTCGGCTTGAGAATCCAGCGGCTCCGCTACGGCTTCGGCAGAATTGTCTGTCTTCATGAAGGTTCCTCACTCACGACGTTTGTTGATTGGACGTTGATGACTTCGCCGGATTCGCTAACGTCTGCGCAGACGTCATGCAGCTATCTCTGTACCTCTTGCCGTGCCATCTCTTCCACGTGCACTGCAATCATCTGGTCCTCCCGCGCAGGAACGACGAGGACCGCAGTGGGAGAGTCTTGTGAACTGATACGTTGGATGCCATCCGCGGCCGCGCGGTTGAGCTCATTGTTCGGCGCCGGTTCGATAATCACGCCGAGCGTCCCCAGCCCTCCCACAATCTCGGCCCGCGACTTCGCATCGTGCTCCCCGATACCGCCCGCAAACACGATCGCATCCAGCCCGCCCAGCAACCAGCTAAACCCTCCCATCGCCTTGGTCACACTGCGCGTAAAGATCTTCAGCGCCAGCGTGGCGCGCGTCATCTCCGTTCGCCGATGCCTCGCGCATCGCCTTCACATCGTTCTCCATCCCACTCACCGCCACCATGCCCGACGCATGATTCAGCATCGCTTCCACCTCCGCAATGCGATCGCCCTTCCGCTCTCGCAGCAGATACAGCACCAGCCCCGGATCAAGATCCCCGGGCCGCGTTCCCATCACCACCCCGCCCGTCGGCGTCAACCCCATCGTCGTGTCCACCGAGCACCCATCGACCAGCGCCGTCACGCTGCAGCCGCTGCCCAGATGCGCAATCACCATCCGCCGTGGCACATCGCCCGCGCGCTTCAACTGGCGCACAATCGACTCGCAGCTCAGCCCATGAAACCCGTACCGCCGCACGCCGCGCTCCGCATATTCGCGAGGCAACGCATACGTCGCTCGCCTCCACCGGCATCGTCTGGTGAAACACCGTATCGAAGCACGCATAATGCGGCAGCGTCGGGAATCTCTTCATGAACGCGCGAATCATCTGCACCGCCTCAGGATCATGCAGCGGCGCAAACTCGCTCGCCGCCTTCAGATCCGCAATCACCTCCGGCGTAATCCGCACATGCTCCCGCAGCTTCGGCCCCGGATGCACGACCCGATAGCCAACCGCCTCAAACGCAGGCACGCCACTATCTGAAACCACCTCGAGCACCTCGGCGATCGCCTGCTCCACACCGTGAATGCCAACTTTGGATACCGCCGACTTCTTCGCGCCCTCACCGGTCGCGTGAATCGTCAGCGTACTTTCCGCGTCCCCAATGTCGCTCAACGACCCCTCAAACAACGAACGCGGCGCGACCGTCGGCACATCACCGCCCACCGGCGGCTGCACCGCAAAGATCGAAAACTTGATCGACGACGACCCGCTATTGATCACCAGTATCTGCATCGTGCCTACCTGCCCGCCCGTTGCCAAGAGTCTACCGCGCCTCTGCGTCAGCCACGTTAAACGCGGAATCAGGGTTCAGCGCCCGGACAACTCCAAGTCTCCTGCACCCAGCCTTTGCCTTCTGAACCCTCGGCCCTGGACCCTGGCTCTTACATCACGATGACGGACGACCCACTCTCCGTCTCATCCTTCACCGCAACCAGCGCCTTGTTCGCGTCGTCGAGCGAAAACGTAACGACCCGCGGTTGGATCGCAAGCTCCTGCGCAATCTTCAGGAAGTCCCGCGCATCGTCCCGCGTCATATTCGCGACGCTGCGAATCTGCCGCTCTCCCCACAGCAGCTTGTCGTAATCGAACGCTGGCATAGTATCCAGATGAATCGCATTGATTGCCACCACCCCGCCCTTCCGCAGACTCGACAGCGCATCCACCACCACCTTGCCGGCGGGAGCAAACGTAATCGCGCGATCCAACTCCACCGGCGGCTTCTTATCTTCGACGCCGACCCACGTTGCCCCCAGCGACTCCGCCGTCTTGCGATGGCTCTCCCCGCGCGTCACCACGTACACCTCGCAACTCCACGACTGCAGCACGCGAATCGCCAGCGCGGCCGAGCTACCAAACCCAAACAGCCCAACGCGCTCGCCCGGCTGAACCCCCGCCACGCGTAAACTGCGGAACCCGATGATCCCCGCGCACAACAGCGGCGCCACATGAATGGGATCGAGCCCCGAAGGCAGCGGGTACGCAAAGTCCGCGCGCACCAGCGCATACTCCGCATACCCCCCGTCAATCGTGTAACCAGTGAACGTCGGATGGTCGCAGAGATTCTCCATCGCATGTTTGCAGAACCAGCAGTCGCCATCCACGCCGCCCATCCAAGACACGCCAACGCGCGTCCCCACGGGCATCCCGTCGATCCCGCCGTCGACCACCTCGCCCACAATCTGGTGCCCGGGAATCAACCGCGGCTTCAACTGCGGCAGATCGCCCTCAACAATGTGCAGATCGGTGCGGCACACGCCACACGCCAGCGCGCGAAGCAACAGGTGCCCAGGCCGCATCGCCGGACGCGGCACATCCTCGATGCGTACAAACTCTCCCGGCGAACGAACGGCTCCATCAAACACGGCAGCTTTCATGAACGAGGCTCCAGCACCATGAACTATCAGGCAGCGAAATCGCAGCCATATGGCCACGTCTTCGCTTACCCCGTTGGATGCCAATTCGCGTCGCGCAGCTTCTGAGCGTGACCGCTATCCGTTCGTCTCCGCCCAAAGATCGACGCCGCCCTCACCCTTTCCAGACACGCCAATCCGTGGAACCAGTAACTGAAAGATCAGCAGTGAGACAACGTAAGCGCTGCTCGCCATGGCAAAGATGACCAGCGGATGCAGCGAGAGCAGGTGCGAGACCAGCACCGTAAACAGCGCGCCGCCCAGCGACCCGACCGCGCCGCCAATCCCCACCACCGTCGACACCGACGTCGACGGAAACATGTCTGTAGGCGTCGCGAACAACGTCGCCGACCAGCCCTGGTGCGCCGCGGCCGCCAGCGCGAACAGCGCAACCGCGGGCCACGCATTGTGCGCAAACACCTTGTGCATGTGCGGCACCAGCATCAGCGGCAGCACGCAAAGCGCCGTGACCAGCATCGCAAACTTGCGCCCGCTGTTCACTGTATGCCCGCGCTTCATGCGCGATCCCGAAAGCCCTCCGCCCAGGAACGACCCCACCGACGACACCGCATACACCACCACGATCGGCCAGTACGCCTGCTCCAGACTCAGGCCGTAGTTGTCGTTCAAATACATCGGCAGATAGAAGAGATAGAACCACCACACCGGATCGGTAAGCCCCTTCGCAATCGAGAACGCATAGAGCCCGCGGTTGCGCAGTAGAAATCCATAAAGCTTCTTGCCCCTGACATTCGGCACCACGCGCCGAAGATCCGCCTGCGTAGTCGTCAGCCCGCGACGCAGCCGGTTATACGGAAACAGCAACCACAGCACGAGCCAGCAAAGCCCCATGCCGCCGGTGCAAAGAAACGCGGCCCGCCATCCGCCGAAGTGCAGCGTTGCGAACGGCACGATCGCGGGCGCAATAAAGAACGCAGCATTCGCCCCGGAGTTGAACAAGCCGATGGCCAGCGCGCGATCCTCACTCGAAAACCATTCGCTGGTCGCCTTAATCGCAGCCGGAAAGTTGCCGGACTCGCCCAGCCCCAGGCACGCACGCGCAATACAAAATCCAAGCACCGAGTGCACCAGCGAGTGGCTGATCGACGACACGGCCCACACCCCAATCGCAACCGTGTAGCCAATCTTCGTACCCAGTTTGTCGATGAACGGTGCCGCCACCAGGAATCCCACCGCGTACGCAATCTGGAAGCACTCCACGATGTGCCCGTAATTCAGGTGATACTCCGCCTGGTGCGCCGCGCCCACGCCCGGAAGCCAGCCCATGAACGGAAGGTGCAACAACGGCTCGATCAGCGAGAGCACTGACCTGTCCATGTAGTTGATCGTCGTCGCCAGGAAGAGCAAGAAGCAGACGAACCAGCGAATATTCGACTGCGCGGGACGCGAGGTGAACTCCTGGCTATTAGATTCAGCAGCTACAAAAGACATTTTGTTCGAACTCCGACGGAATGCAATGAAGTATATCGGAGCCGCACCACGACTGGCTCTAAGTATTCGGCATTCATCTTGCACTCTTCTTTCGAATCTCAGCGCTCGACGATCTCCCGCGCACCGGCACATCGCGTCCGTGCCGCTTGCCGGAGTGCCGCTGCAGCACCAGTGCGCACGCACCCCGCAGCCGCGCCAGGCCTCCCTCCTCTGACGGGGTCACGCGCGGCGCCGTCCCAGCCAGCAGCGTCCCTTTCATCTCCGCCTCGATCACGGGCCCAACCACTCCCCACACCTGCGTAATGTCGCCCGCAATAAAAATGACCTCAGGAGAAAGCGAAGCCGTCACCATGCGCAAGCCTCGCCCAATGTGCTTCGCCTGGTTGGTAATCGCGGCCACGGCGTCCTTGTCGCCCTCTTCGGCCAGCGCATGCAGTTCTGCAATCCCGATCTCCCGGTACCTCGGCCGGCGTTCTGCAAAGTAGCGCAGCGCAGCATTCGAGGAAGCGAACGTCTCCCAGCAACCCCGCGTGCCGCAGGCACATTGCGGCCCTTGCGGATCCATCACAACATGCCCAAACTCGCCGGCCATGCCACTGTTGCCATAGACCGGTTGCCCGTTGGCCAGGATGCCCGTGCCCACCCCCTCCGCAATCGTCACCAGCACCGCATCGCGCACCCCGTCCATCTTTCCAAACCATGTCTCCGAGAGCAGCCATGCATTCGCTGCGTTATCCATCTCCACCCTTAGCCCCATGGCCTTTTCCACGGTGCCGCGCAAATCAACGCTCGACCACTTCATGTTCGGCGCCATATTCGGAGCAAACACCAGCCGCTGCGTCTGCGCGTCCACCCTTCCCGGCAGGCTGATCCCAATCCCCTCAAACGACTTGCCGGGATGCTTCTCGCGCAGCTTGCGCATCGAGTCAATCATCTGCTCAATGGCCCGCTCAGGATTCGACGAGATCGTCACCACATCGCGCGAAAGAAAATGTCCGTTCAGATCAACGACCGCCACAATCGCCTGCCGCGGATGCACATCCACCGCCAGGATCACGAGGTCTTCGTTAAGCCCCAGCATCGTCGGTCTGCGTCCCCGCGGGCGTCGCGCAATGGACCCTTCGCGTACCCACTCTTCGCGCAACAGGTCCTCCACAATCTCCGACACCGTGCTTCGCTGCAGCCCTGAAAGCCGCGCCAGATCTGCACGCGATACCGGCTGCTGCGCTCGGATCAGCTCCAGCACGACATCGCGGTTCATGTCGCGTGCTACCTCGCTCGACGCCACCTGCGCGTAGGCCAGATCGACACGCCGCATCCCGCTGAATTCCCTGCTCTGCTTGGCCATGCCTACCTCTTGCTCAGGAGTTTGCCCTATTCTAGCGCCCGAAAATCGTCGCCGTCGCTACTGATTCACGCCGCTCGCCAGATATCCGCCATCCACCGTAAGAATCTCGCCGGTCACAAACGATGCCGCATCGGACGCAAGAAACACGGCCGCCCCCGCAACCTCTTCCAGCCGTCCGAACCGCGCCATCGGTGTACGCAGAATCTCCTCGCGCCCGCGCGCCGTCGTGAACAGCAACTCACGATTGAGGTCTGTCGGAAATATGCCCGGAGCAATTCCATTCACGCGCACGTTCTTCGGCGCAAACTCGATCGCCAGCGAGCGCGTCAGCGCCGCCACGCCTGCCTTGCTCGCACCATAAGCCGCGACCTCGTGAAACGCAACAAAGCTCGACAGCGACGCGATATTGACGATGCTCCCGCGCCCCTGCTCCAGCATCGTTCGCCCAAAGATCTGGCACGCTCGCAGCGTCCCCAAAAGATTCGTATCGAAGATGCGCTGCCACGTCTCTTCCGTGCAATCGATCGTCGGCACCCGCGACGTAATCCCGCAGCGTTCACCAGGATCTCCACGCTGCCAAACGCCTCGAGCACACCCGCATGCAACGCCTCCAGCGTCTCCCGCTGCAATACATCCGAGCACAAACGCAGCGTCCGCCGACCCTCCGCCTCAATCGCCGCCGCGACCTCCTCCACCTGCTCACTGCGTCGGCGAGCTCGCCACCACGTTCGCTCCGGCGCGCGCCAGGCCCAGCGCAATCTCGCGCCCCAGCCCGGACGTCCCGCCCACCACCACCGCACACCGTCCGGTCAGGTCGAACGGGCTGGTCACTCGATCATTCATAGGGCTCTCCAACGAATTCTTCTCTCTTACCGCGCGACTCCCGAATGCCTATCATAGCCGATCTTTTCACACCGGCGAATGGCTCGTTGATCAACGGCCTGCACCACTCGCGCCACATAGTTTGCCTGCCGCACGAATACTTCGTTCCCATCGCTCGAAGCATTCCATCAACCAAGCCACCGCTCATTCGGCTACTATCAATTCGTTGCACGCTCGACGACCCATCTGTGAGGGAAGCATGAAGTTCCGAACAAGAATTCTTTGCCTCTTGTTGGCGTCCACCTGCGCCATCGCCCAGCAACCGGAGCGCTGGTCCGCCGAAAAGGCCAACGCCTGGTACGCGCAGCAGCCCTGGCTCGTAGGCGCCAACTACGTCCCCTCCGACGCCATCAATCAGCTCGAAATGTTTCAGGCCGCCACCTGGAATCCGCAGCTCAACGACAAAGAGCTCGGCATGGCGCAGAGCATCGGCATGAACACCATGCGCGTCTTCCTGCAGGACCAGCTCTGGCAGCAGGATCCCGCCGGCTTCAAGCAGCGCCTCGACGCCTTCCTCACCATCGCCGTCGCATCACGGCATCCGCCCCATCCTCGTACTCTTCGACTCCTGCTGGGATCCCAACCCCAAGCTCGGCCCGCAGCATCCGCCCATCCCCGGCGTGCACAACTCCGGCTGGGTGCAAAGCCCCGGCATGCCAGAGCTCACCGACCCCGCCGACGAGCCCAAGCTAGAAGCCTACGTCAAAGGCATCGTCGGCGCCTTCGCCAACGATCCCCGCATCCTCGCCTGGGATGTCTGGAACGAGCCCGACAATCCCGCCGAGCAGTACGGCCCGCAGCCGCACAAGACCGAGCGCGTCGACTACCTCCTGCCTCTCGCCTTCGCCTGGGCCCGCGCCGAGCATCCCACCAGCCCCTCACCAGCGGCGTCTGGCGCGGCGACTGGTCGCACCCTGACCGAGAAAGCGCCACCACCAAAATCCAGCTAGCCGAGTCCGACATCATCAGCTTCCACAACTACGGCTGGCCGGAAGAATTCGAAGCCCGCATCAAGGAGCTCCAGCCGCTCGGCCGCCCCATCCTCTGCACCGAGTACATGGCCCGCGGCGCCGGCAGCACCTTCGACAACTCCCTGCCCATCGCCAAGAAATATCACGTAGCCGCCATCAACTGGGGCCTCGTCGCGGGCAAAACGCAAACCTACTACCCGTGGGACTCGTGGGAGCGCCCCTACGTCCTCATGCAGCCCACCGTCTGGTTCCACGAAGTCTTTCGCCAGGACGACACACCCTACCGTCAGCACGAAGTCGACCTGATCCGCGAACTCACCGGCCGTGGCACGCCCCTAAGCACCAACTGACTTGCCAGCCTTCGCGCAGCGGAGGATCTGCTTCTCGCCACAACTACGCGACCATCTTACTGGAGATAGCATTGCCCATGAACGAAGCGCCTAACCCAACGCCGCCAACCCTCACCCTCCGCCCGGCCTCCGACTGCCGCTGGGATCTCCTCTCCCTCGGCGAAGTCATGCTGCGCTTCGATCCCGGCGAAGGCCGCATCGTCGGCGCGCGCAACCTTCCGCGTGTGGGAAGGCGGCGGCGAGTACAACGTCGCCCGCGGCCTCCGTCGCTGCTTCAATCTCCGCACCTCCATCGCCACCGCGCTCGTCGACAACCCTGTCGGCCGCCTCGTCGAAGACCTCATCCTGCAAGGCGGCGTCGACACCTCGCACATCCACTGGTCAGCCCTTCGACGGCGTAGGCCGCGACGCCCGCAACGGCATCTACTTCCTCGAGCGCGGCTTCGGCGTCCGCCCCGGCCTCGGCATGATGGACCGTGGCCACACCGCCATCTCCCAGCTCAAGCCCGGCACCATCGACTGGGACGCCATCTTCGGCACCGAAGGCGTCCGCATCTTCCACACCGGCGGCATCATGGCCGCGCTCTCGGAAGACGCCACCGAAGTCGTTCGCGAGGCCATCACCGCCGCCCGTCGCCACGGCACGCTCATCAGCTACGACGGCAACTATCGCGCCTCGCTCTGGAAGTCTCGCGGCGGCCGTGCCGCGCTCCGTCGAAGTCAACCGGTCTATTCTCCCGATGGTCGACATCTTCTTCGGCCACGAAGGCGACGTCGCCGCCACCCTCGGCGAAGACGCCCACCGCCCCGCCTGGCACACCCTCGACACCTTCGCGCCCATGGCCGAGCGCGTCGTCGCCGAGTACCCCAACCTCAAGGTCCTCGCCACCACCATTCGCCGCCCCCACACCGCCAATCGCAACAGCTGGAGCGCCTTCGCCTTCGCCAACCACAAGCCAGCGCCGGCCTCGCCTTCGACGACCTCGACATCCTCGACCGCGTCGGCGGCGGCGACTCCTTCGCCTCCGGCCTCCTCTACGGCCTCCTCGCCGGCAAGGACCTCGCCTGGTCGCTCAGACTGCGGCATCGCCCACGGAGCCCTCGCCATGACCACCCCCGGCGACGCCTCCATGGTCACCCTCCCCGAAGTCGAGCGCCTCATGAGCGGCAGCCTTGCCGGCACGCTTCGCTGAATTTCCTCGGTCGCCAACCCGCCCCGTACACGTCGCAGGTACCAAGATCAATCGATTGTTCTATCTGTTCGGTCAGATCATCCTTGTATACTCAAACGATCATGCAAGCTCTTCCAGTCGAACTTGAAAAGCTTCGAGGCTGAACGACGGAAGCAATGGCATGAGGACCAAGCCGCCTAGCTCGTCCGACCCGCTCGCAGCCGCCCAAGAAGCGGACCAGCCTCAAGGACCTCGCCACCTATCTTGGCGTCTCGCAGACCACCGTCTCCTTCGTTCTCAACGATGCGCCCCTCGCCAAGAACCTCACCGAAGAGACTCGCCGCCGCGTGCATGAAGCCGCCCGCAAGTTCAACTACCGGCCAAGCTACTTCGCGCTGAACCTCCACAAAACCGGCAGCGATTCGGTCGGCGTCATCGTCCCCGAACACAGCGAAGGCTACTTCACCGTCGTCATGGAAGGCGTCGAGCGCTATCTCCTGCAAAAGCACTTCCTCTACTTCACCGCCTGCCACTACGGCAAGCACAAGCTCGTCAAGGAATACTCCGAACTCCTTATGAACCGCGGCGCCGAAGGCCTTCTGCTCCTCAACACCAACGCCGACTTCGACACCCCGCTGCCCGTCGTCACCATCTCCGGCCACAAGGAGAAGGAGGGCGTCACCAACGTCTTCATCGACCACCGCGTCGCCGCGCGCCTCGCCATCCGCCACCTCTACGACCTCGGCCACCGCAAGATCGCCTTCATGAAGGGTCATCGCTCCGTCATGGACACCGACTTCCGCTGGGAGGCCATGATGCAGGTCGCCCGCGAGTTCGGCGTCGAGCCCACACCCGAGCGCACCGTCCAACTCGAGGTCGGCGGCTGGACCCCGCAGATCGGCTACGAGCCCACCCAGCGCCTGCTCGCCGCCACCCGCGACTTCACCGCCCTCATCTGCTTCAACGACACCGCCGCCATCGGCGCCATGCGCGTCCTCCACGAAGCCGGCATGCGCGTCCCCCACGATGTCTCCGTCGTCGGCTTCGACGACATCGTCTCCGCCGAGTTCCATGTGCCCAGCCTCACCACCATCCGCCAGCCACTCAAGCACATGGGCAAGCTCGCCGCCAGCATCCTGCTCGACCGCATCGCCAACCCCGCCGCGCCCTACGCCGCCAACATCCCCATCAAGCCGGCCCTGATCGTCCGCGAATCCACCGCCTTGGTCAACCCCACCGGGCACTGATTTCAATTGTCCGCGTTTGAATTGTTCTGCGGCCGCGATCCCCGCGTGAGCGAAGCTCCGCGCAAGCGACAGCAGAATTTGGCGTCCCCGACGGGATTCGAACCACGTGTTTACGCCATGAGTGTGGCGTCGTCCTGGGCCTCTAGACGACGGGGACGCGTATAAGCCGTTGCTAATTCTAGAGGGTTGACGTCCCCAACGGGCATCGTACCGTCCGACCACCACGAAGGCGGGAAACAACCTGCTCTCCCTAGTCTCGCGGAGCCGGTATCAATTTGCAAGCCTCGCGCGACCCTCAACCCGATCACCGCACCCAACTCCCGCATCCACACCAACCCTTGCATCCATCCACTACCACCTGCAATCATCAACCCAACCATGCCGCAGCTCATCCAGCTCGGAGTCCCACCCCGCGCGCCCGCTTCCTCACGCTCCCCCATCCTCTGGCTGCAGTCCATCACCCTCCTCTGGATGATCGCCGAGCTCGCGATCTCCGCGCGCGCCGCCTTCACCGCGCACAGCCCCGCGCTCCTCGCCTTCGCATCCGACAGTCTCGTTGAGCTCCTCTCCGCCACCGTGGTTCTCCTCCAATACGCTCCCACGCTTCGCCTCACCGACCGCCTCGCCACCCGCGCCGCCGCCATCCTCCTCTACGCCCTCGCCCTCATCGTCGCGATCATCGCCCTCGCCACGCTCGTCCAGCACGACCATCCCGCCCCCAGCCGCCTCGGCATCGCCATCACCGTCGCCGCACTGATCGCCATGCCGATCCTCGCCACACTCAAGCGCCGCCACGCCCGCCGCACCGGCAACGTCGCCCTCGCCGCCGACGCCGTCCAGTCCGCCACCTGCGCCTACCTCGCCCTCATCACCCTCGCGGGCCTCTCGCTCAACGCCGCATTCCGCATACCCTGGTTCGACCCCATCGCCGCCCTCCTCGCCGTCCCCATCCTTCTCCACGAAGCCAACCAGGCACGCCGCGGCCACACCTGCGCCTGCTGCTGAAACTCCTCAATCATCCGCACCGTCGAACCCCCAGGTGGCAGCGGTCTCGGCACCCAACGCAGGTGATGAAAATGCTCGATCGCGCTATTACCGCTGGCGCCTTCTCACTGTGTTTGCTCACACTCGCCCCGTCTGCACTCGCTCAATCTCCCGGCACGCCCCCTCCCTCAGACACGCAAATTCCCACCCTCCAGATGAGCACCCGTGTCGTGCTTCTGGACGTCGCCGTCACCGACACCAGGGGCACCCCCATCCGCGGCCTTACCCGCTCCGACTTCCATATCCTCGACAACAAACTCCCCCAGACGCTCAGCACCTTCGAGGAGCACACCGCAGCTGCCTCCACCCAACCCACTCCGAGATAACAGTCTTCGACCACTTCGGGAACCCCACGGCTCGCAATCTATTCGCCATTACCTTCAGGGTCGATCAGAACAAGCTCCGCGCCGCCCCCAATACTCTCATGGGCTTCGATCAACCCATCAACCTCCCCGCAGGAGAAGACTACCTCTACCTCACCATCCTCGCCTCAACCTCGAAACGCTTCGGCACCATCAACCTTCCCGTCGATGTGCCCAGGCCGCCCAAGCCCAAGCCCAAGCCCTGATCCGAACCGGCCCAACCCATGCTGACCCTAAAACCTGTCAAGCCCCCGGCAGCCCACGATATCGCCAAAACCCGCATGAACACTGCCGATTTAAATTTCCCAAACCTGGCATAGTTACCCCCTTCCACTAGCTACAATTGAAGTAGGACCTCCTCCATCGAAACTAGAAACCCGCCTCGATCGATTGAGTCTGGCGACGTTTCAGCTCGTAAGTTCTTTAGAAGAGTAACTTTGCCCGTAAAGTCTCTGGTCGCCCTACTTTAGCGCCCGTTTTGCCTCCAGGCGCGGGGATACTTTTGACCTTAACCGTCCTGAATGCACTACTTTACGCCAAAAAGACATTTTTATGGGGGGGAGGGGGGTACGCACTCGCCCAGCCTGCAACAAAAAAGCCCCGCGCGAGCGAGGCTTTCAGGTTTCGACAAAATCAGTGAGGTCAGTGCTTTCCTGTGAAGTTTAGTGCTTCCCTTGCGCGCTCGCGATCTTCTCCTCCGCGACCCGCGTCACGGCATTGGCCTCGTCGTACTTGGCCTGATCGTCGCCAGCCTGGTCCCAAAGCTCCTCGCCCATGTTGCAGCTCAGCCTGAGCCTCAGCTGGATCGATCTCATCGGGATGCAGCGCCGTCTCCGCCAGGATGGTCACCCGCTCCGGCAGCACCTCCACAAAGCCCCAGGCCACGAAGAACGTCTGGCTCGCCCGCCGAGCCGCCATGCAGACGAACCTCGCCCGCACCCAGCTCCGCCAGCAGCGGCGCCGCGCCGTACAGCGCCTCCAGGTAGCCCGACATCGACGGCAACTCCACCGCCTCCGCCGTAGCATCCAGCAGCACCCGGTCCGGCGTTACCAGCCGTACCGTCAAGCAGCCCCGAATTGTTTCCAGCCTCAGCCATGCTTTCTAATCCCTAATCCCTGTTCCCTAATCCCTGCTCTTACGCCGTTGCCTTCAGCTTCTCGGCTGCCGCGAGCACATCCTCGATGCCGCCCTTGAGATAGAACGCCTGCTCCGGAATGTCATCATGCTTGCCTTCGATGATCTCCTTGAAGCTGCGCACGGTGTCTTCGACCTTCACATACGCTCCAGGAATGCCGGTAAAGATCTCGGCCACATGGAACGGCTGCGACAGGAAGCGCTGCACTTTACGAGCGCGCGACACGGTAAGCTTGTCCTCTTCCGACAGCTCGTCGATACCCAGGATCGCGATGATGTCCTGCAGATCCTTGTAGCGCTGCAGGATCTTCTTCACGCCCTGCGCCACGTCGTAGTGCTCCTGCCCAACGATGCGCGCAGACAGAATGCGCGAGGTCGAAGTCAGCGGATCGACCGCCGGATAGATGCCCAGCTCCGACAGCGGACGCGACAGCAGCATCGTCGCATCAAGGTGAGCAAAGGTCGTCGCCGGCGCGGGATCGGTAATGTCATCGGCAGGCACGTACACAGCCTGCACCGACGTGATCGAGCCCTTCTTGGTCGACGTAATGCGCTCCTGCAGCTCGCCCATCTCGGTCGCCAGGTTCGGCTGGTATCCCACAGCCGAAGGCATACGGCCAAGCAGCGTCGAAACCTCAGAACCCGCCTGCGTGAAGCGGAAGATGTTGTCGATGAACAGCAGCGTGTCCGCACCCTCTTCGTCGCGGAAGTACTCAGCGACGGTCAGGCCGGTCAGCGCCACGCGCAGACGCGCCCCCGGCGGCTCGGTCATCTGCCCATAGATCAGCGCAGCTTTGCTCTTATTGAAGTCGTGAACATCGATGACGCCCGACTCCTGGAACTCGTGCCAGAGATCGTTGCCCTCGCGGGTACGCTCGCCAACGCCGGCGAACACCGAGAAGCCGCCGTGCTGCTGCGCCACGTTGTTGATCAGCTCCTGGATGACGACGGTCTTGCCCACACCAGCGCCGCCGAACAGGCCAATCTTGCCGCCCTTCAGGAACGGCAGGATCAGGTCAACGACCTTGATGCCAGTCTCGAACATCTCCTCGGAGGTCGACTGCTCGTCGAACGCAGGAGCCTGCCGATGAATCGGCATGCGCACCTTGGTGTTCACGGGCCCAAGCTCGTCCACCGGCTCACCCAGCACGTTGAGCACGCGGCCCAGCGTCTCGCGGCCCACGGGAACCGTGATCATCGCGCCAGTATCGATGGCCTTCATCCCGCGCACCATACCCTCGGTCGCGACCATCGCGATGCAACGCACGCGGCCCTCGCCGAGATGCTGCTGCACCTCGACGACGACGTCCATCGGCGTCGGCACATCGAAGCCCTCGCTGACGATGCGCAGCGCCTGGAAGATAGGAGGCATCTTCGCCTCTTCGAATTGAACGTCAACGGCCGGGCCGCTGATGCTAACGACCTTGCCGATGTTCTGGTCTGTTTTCTTGCCGATGTTTTGTGTCTCTGCCATAAGTCTCTTTCGTACGGTCGCGTTTGCGCTTACAGCGCAGCCGCTCCGCTGACAATTTCAATAATCTCTTTGGTGATCGCGGCCTGACGCACGCGGTTCATGGTGAGCGAGAGCTTGTCGATCAGCTCTCCTGCATTCTTGGTCGCCGCGTCGGTCGCGGTCATGCGCGCTGCATGCTCTGCTGCGATCGACTCCAGCAGCGCATGGAAGATCTGCGTAGTGATGTACCGCGGCATCAGATGACGAAACAGCCGCTCCGGTGACTGGTCGAAGATGTAATCCACATCGGCAGTGCCAAACTTCTTGGCCTCCCGCTCGTATGCGGATTCTTCCGGCTCGTTGATCGAAACGCCAGACTCCCTGCGCAGCCTTGCCCGCAGCTTCCTTCTGTTCCTCGGTCATCTCTTCGAGGACCGTCATCTCCTGCGATCCAAGCTTGCGGATCGGCAACAGCTTCTCGACGACCACGCGCTGCGAGATCACCGACTTGAACTCGTTGTAGACGATATAGACCGAGTCAATCTCTGCGCGTTCATAGCGCGAGATGATGGAGTTCGCTACAGCCGTGACTTCCGAGAAGTTCGCCTTCAACAGCAGCGTCGGGATGTTCGGCCGCAACTTCGATCGGCGCGGCGCGATGCCGAATGTCTTCGATGTGCTTGGAAAGATCGTTGTCGTAGAGCTCTTCCTTGTGCTCGTAGACCGCCATCGGGATAGCGCTTCTTGAACAGGCCGATCGCCTTCTTGCCGATGGGCTCGAGATCGATATTCTGGCCCAGTCGCGCGCCGCTCGTCGATGAACCGCTGCGCAGCCTTGCCGATGTTCGAGTTGAACCCGCCGGCAAAGCCCTTGTCGCCGGCGATCACAAGGACGAGAACGTTCTTCTCCTCGCGCTCCACCAGCAGCGGATGCATGATCTCGCCGGTCTCTTCGTTGTAGAGGTCGGTGCGCCGCACCAGCGACTGCAGCACGTTCGCCAGCATCTGCGCATAAGGCCGCGCCTGCATGCGCGTGCTCCTGTGCGCGACGCAGCTTGGCAGCCGAGACCATCTTCATGGCCTTGGTGATCTGCCGCGTGTTCTTCACACTGCGGATGCGTCGCCGTAGATCGAGTACGTTTGCCATTCGTCCTTATGCCGTTGCGCTGTTACGCATTTACCGTTGTCTTGGCTTCCTTGCGGCTGGCAAGGAAGTCCTGCTTGTACTCGTTGATCGCATCGGTCAGGCGCTTGCGAAGTCGTCGTCCAGCGCCTTCTTCTTGGTGATGTCGGCGAGAATGTCCGGGTGCGCGGAGTCGAGGAACGGATAGTAACCATCCTCAAAGGCGCGCAGGTCAGAGACCTCAACGTCATCCAGCAGGCCCTGCGTTCCCGCGAACAGAATCGCCACCTGCTGCGCCGCGGTGAGCGGCGCAAACTGCGGCTGCTTCAAGAGCTCGGTCAAACGGGCGCCGCGATTGAGCTGGTTCTGCGTTACCTTATCGAGGTCCGAGCCAAACTGCGCAAAGGCCGCCAGTTCGCGGTACTGCGCGAGGTCGAGCTTGAGCGTCGAACCGACCTGCTTGGTGGCCTTGATCGCAGCGGCAAATCCTACGCGCGAGACCGAAAGACCTACGTTCACCGCCGGGCGAACGCCGGAGTTGAAGAGGTCGGTCTCGAAGAAGATCTGTCCATCGGTGATCGAGATGACGTTGGTCGGAATGTACGCCGAAACGTCGCCCGCCTGCGTCTCGATGATCGGCAGAGCCGTCAGCGAACCGCCGCCAAGCTCCTTCGACATCTTTGCCGAGCGCTCGAGCAGACGCGAGTGCAGATAGAACACGTCGCCGGGATACGCCTCGCGGCCTGGCGGACGGCGCAGCAGCAGCGAGATCTCGCGATAGCTCGCAGCGTGCTTGGAGAGATCGTCATAGATGATCAGCGCGTGCTTGCCGTTGTCGCGGAAGTACTCGCCCATCGCGGTCGCCGCAAACGGAGCAAGATACTGCATGGGCGCGGGCTCAGAGGCCGTTGCGGCGACAACAATCGTGTACGCCATCGCGCCGTACTCTTCGAGCGTCTGCACAACGCTGGCAACCGACGAACGCTTCTGGCCGATCGCGCAGTAGATGCAGATCAGGTCGTTCTT
The DNA here is from genome assembly GCA_963821165.1 of uncultured Acidobacteriaceae bacterium. Classification (GTDB taxonomy): domain Bacteria; phylum Acidobacteriota; class Terriglobia; order Terriglobales; family Acidobacteriaceae; genus Granulicella. The sequence goes on along the minus strand of CAWGCQ010000003.1, from coordinate 2,408,308 downwards.
GGCGGAGTTGATGATGGTGTCGAGCGCGACCGCTGTCTTACCCGTCTGGCGGTCGCCGATGAGCAACTCACGCTGTCCACGACCGATCGGAATCATCGTGTCGATGGCCTTGATGCCGGTGTTCATGGGCTCGGTCACGGACTGACGCGAGATGACGCCGGGAGCAAGCCGCTCAACCGGCAGGAAAGTGTCGGTGTTGATCGGTCCCTTGTCATCGATGGGCTGGCCGAGCGCATTCACGACGCGACCAATCAGCGCTTCGCCCACGGGCACAGACATGATCTTGCCGGTGCGCTTGACCTGATCGCCCTCTTTCAACTCGCTGTAGTCGCCAAGAATAACCGAGCCAACCTGGTCTTCGTCGAGGTTCATCGCCAGACCGGAGATGCCATGCGGGAAGTCAATCAGCTCGCCCGCCATAACCTTGTCGAGCCCATGAATGCGCGCGATACCGTCGCCGAGGGTGATGATCGTGCCAACCTCATCCACCTGGATGCGCTGCTCGTAGTTCTCGATCTGCTGGCGAAGCAGTTCGGTAATCTCGTTTGCCTGAATCTTTGCCATGTAGTTCCTTTTCCTTCGAGTGCTTCAAATCCTGTTGCGTATCTTCTGCTGATCCGGCTACGCTCCGGCTGCAATCAGCCGGGCTTTGAGTTGCTGCAGTTGCGCGCGAATCGACCCATCGTAAACCGTGGACCCTATGGTGACGACCGCGCCGCCCAGCAAGGATGCGTCTTCGCTGTAGGTCGCATGCACGTGCTGTTGACCGGTCAAGGTAGAAATCTTCTGCTCCAGCAGCTTGCGGTTATTCTCGTCCAGCGGCATGGCGCTGACGATCTCGGCTTCGGCCACGCTCGAGTTCTCGTCCGCAATCGCGCCGTATGCGGCAATCATGCTGCGCAGTTCGTGCAGACGCTGATGGTCGGCGATGACTGCGATGAAATTCCGCACTGTCTTGCTCATGCCGGATTTCGCAGCAATGGCGTCAAGCACCTTCAGCTTCTGCGGCTCGGGAAGCGAGGGATTTTCGAGCACCTCGCGTAGTTCGGCGCTCGCTTCCAGCATGTCGGCAAAGTCGTTCAACTGCCCTTGCGCAGCGACCACATCCAACCTCTGGTCAGAGATGACAGCAGCTAACGCACGTGCATAGCGAAGATCAACGGCAGCCATTAGTTGTTGCTCCCTTCGCCAAGCTTGTGCGCGAAGCTTTCCACCAGCAAGCGGTCCGTATCCGGCGTGACGACGAGCTTGCGAGCTGCCTGCTCGATCGCCAGCTCTGCGGCATACTTCTGAATCTCACGGCGTGCAAGGGTCGTTGCGCTCTGAATCTCGGACTCCGCAGCGGCGAGGATCTTGTTCTTCTCCTCTTCCACGCTGGCCAGGATTCGCTGTTCATCGCGCGCGGCATCCGTCTCAGCCTGGGCGCGCATCGCGGCAATCTGATCGTCAAGCTTGGACAGCCGCTCCTCCACCGAACTGAGTCGTGCAGTAGCCTCTTCGGTCGCGGTGCGTGCATCGACCAGGTGCTTTTGAATTGCCGTACTGCGGTTGCGGAAGGCCTTGGGAAGAATCTTCATCAACCCATATCCAACGCCGCCTGCGAGGATGAGAATGTTGAAGATCGTGAAGACATTGGCAGCGGTCTCGGGCTTCATACCGAGTGCTGCGCCAATCTTTACTACCGGCGGAGACAACCGGTATGCGTCTGTCTCGCTGAGCGAGGTCTGCTTGGCAGTCCCATTTTCCAACGCTGCCTGCTGAGCCTTCTCCGATTTTTGCGCGTGGATCGGAACCGCAATAGGAAGGAGGCACAGCAATCCAAGTGGGGCGAGTAACAGTCGCCGTCGTGCGGCCATTGGTCGGCGAGAGGTCATGACTGGCGCGCCTCCGAGAGGTTCGTTCCGGCTGGAAGCACCGCACGCAGAATCTGTTCGCTGAGCGCGGCGGTTGATCCTTCGATCTGCTTGCGTGCACCGGCGGACATCTCTTCGATCTCTTTACGTGCAGCATTTACGCGGGTCTGAGCAGCATCGCGGGCGCTCTTCACGGCCTGATCGCGCTCAGCCTGCCACTGTTGCAATTTACGCTCGCGCGCGGCCATCATCTCGCTGCGCGCAGCTCGCAACTTTTCCTCGTACACCGTGGCTTCAGCCTCGGCTGCGGAGATGGCGCCGCGTGCTCGTTCTACGGCTCCGGTGGTGCGTGCGCGACGCTCGGCCAATGTCTTGTCGAGAGGCTTGCGCACCAACGGTCCGTACGCTGCCACCAGCAGAATGAAAAAGACCATGGTCGGCACAGAGCCGAGCACGAGACCACCAAGTTGATGCAAAATTTCCATGAGATTCTAGGGTTCTTCAGGAGGGGGTAAAGGCTCGTTGCTTCCAGGAGCAAATCAAGCCCTGTTGTCTACTGCCGAGCACCGCTCAAGCATTCCTAATTTTTCAATTCGCTCCCTTCATTTGTAGCAAAGCTGGGAGTTGGAAGTCAAAGAATGAGCGCGTTATGAGCGCAATTCTGACGGATTCCTCCTGTGAAAGCGATAATCGCTTTTCCGGCTCACTTTCTCATTAATTTCTTCTTCCATTGCGCGCGCCGGGAGTAAGATGTCCTTACCACCCTGAGACCCATTCCGGGTCATGCAGGCCGCGTGAAACGGGACACCACCTCCGCTCCCGATCAGGCGGCCTGTACTTGTTTGCGAGGCTAATCGAGAACCTGCTTCCAGTGACTTCACCTGGCGGTACTGGTAGCGCCTATAGCGATCCAACAAAGAGCTTGGTCCGACAGCGTTGAGATACACCAGATTCCCCTCAAACCGTTGCCCGGTGATCGTCGCTCCGCGCTCCAAGGCGGCAAGGACTCGACCCTCAGCCTGTGGAATGCGAAACTCCACGGATTCGAGCGGATCGGCTGTCAAGGCTGCGTCGATGGCATGCAGCAGATCCTCCAGACCCGTCGCCCGTGAGCGCGGAAACGGCGATCGTCGCATTGCCTTGGGAGCCCGGCTGAATTCTGGAGCCCGCAGGCAGCAGATCAATCTTATTCAGGACCTGCAGTGTGGGTTTGTCCATCACGCCCAACTCGGTCAGAACGGCCTCGACCTGTGCGCGTTGCTCGTCCAGGGTAGGACTGGCGGCGTCGCGCACGTGCAGCAAGAGTTCTGCGCGTTCGACCTCTTCGAGTGTCGCGCGGAAGCTGGTCACGAGAGCGTGGGGAAGGTTTCGGATGAATCCAACCGTGTCCGAAAGCAGCACTTTGCGTCGCGAAGGAAGGGTCAACTGACGCAGCTTGGGGTCAAGCGTGGCAAACATTCGCTCTGAGGCAAGAACCTCTCCGCCGGTCAACGAGTTGAACAGGGTGGACTTGCCGGCATTGGTATATCCAACCAACGCTACGGTAGGCACAGGAACGGCCTCGCGCCTGCCGCGCTGCTGACGCCGAATGCGCCGCACGGCCTCCAACTGCTGCTTGATGCGATCGAGACGCGTATTGATCTTGCGGCGATCGGTCTCGAGCTGCGTTTCGCCGGGACCTCGGGTTCCAATACCGCCGCCGGTCTGCGACATCGTCTTTCCGCGGCCTGCAAGTCGAGGCAGTTGATATTCAAGTTGCGCCAACTCGACCTGTAACTGCCCTTCGCGCGTCCGAGCGTGGCGGGCAAAGATGTCGAGAATGAGTTGGGTACGATCGATGACCGTGCAAGGCAGTCGCGCCTCCACGTTGCGTGCCTGCGACGGAGTCAGATCGTGATCGAAGAGGACGAGGCTGGCGCCGGTGGATGCGACAGTGGCAACAATCTCATCGAGCTTTCCGCCGCCCACCAGGGTAGCGGGATCAGGACGTCCGCGTCGCTGAATCAGAACTGCCGCGATGGTGGCACCGGCAGACCTGGCAAGTTCCTGAAACTCTGCTAACGAGGCATCGAAGTCCAGATCGACCGGAGGTTCGGCAACCGATGGTGCGATCTCAGTCAGCTCGGCCAAGTGGTTCGCGGACGCGGGGTCGCGCTCCGAAATTGCCGCTGCGGCGCGCGCCTGCTGCGCTACGCTCGATGGACGAAATCGATCCGACGTGAACTCGACAGCAACCAGGACAGCGCTTTCACGCGACGTTCGCTGCCGCGAGCGCAGGAGGTCGCGCTCAACGGCTTCGCGATTCGTTCTTGCCTTGGATACTGGCTTAATGGGCACCTTGCCTTGTCACTCTCACGAGCATAGGTCGCCGGACGTCGGCAGATCGACTAGCTATTGGCCGCTCCCGTGCCGGCTGCGGAGTCTCTGCATGGGTTGTCGAGACTGGACGACTCTCGCTGCGGGTCTCGCCAAAGCCCGATGGGCGACCGCTCACCACCGTGGAGATTGCATGTTTGAAGATCAACTGTTCCTGCGCGTTGTTTTCGAGCAGAACAGAATATTTATCAAAGGAACGAATCTTGCCTGTCAGCTTTACGCCGCTGACGAGGTAGATGGTGATGGGGCTTTTGTCCTTACGGACCGTATTCAGGAACGTATCCTGAATGTTCTGTGCCGGCTTGGAATCCATGGGCCGATCTCCTCGTATCATTGCACTCAACCATTTTTTGACATTCCGCGCCAAAGACTCGCGGTCGAACCATGCAGCAAAGCAGACTTGCACCCTTCACCCTATCGCCTTCGATGCTTCAGGACAAGGGCTTTGCGCACTGACTGGGCGGAGAAGGTGCTGGAAGATTACGATGAGAGAGATGATTGAGACTGACACCCGCCCGAAACTGCTTGCCGTTCCGATGCTGGACTTTAGCCGCGAATTCGCAGAAATCCGCGAAGAAGTGCTGGCTGCGATTGCTGCCGTTTGTGAATCGCAGCGGTTCATTCTGGGGCCGGAGGTTGCCCGATTTGAGGCCGCGGCGGCTGCAGGCTTGTGGGGTTCCGTTTGCGATTGGGTGTGCGAGTGGGACCGATGCGCTCTGGTTGGCGTTGGCAGCATTGAAGATAGGGGAGGGTGATGCGGTTATTACTACGCCGTTCAGCTTCTTTGCTACCGTGAGCTCGATTTTGCGGGTGGGGGCCAAGCCGGTTTTGGCGGACATTGACGAGGGGACGTTCAACCTTTCGCCGGGGGCGGTGGAGGAGGTCCTGGGTCGCGGTGGGGAGCGGTTTGCGGGCGTGATGCCAGTGCATCTGTATGGGCAATGTGCTGATATGACGGAATTTATGGCGATGGCCAGGGAACGGGGGCTGAAGGTGGTGGAGGACGCGGCGCAGGCGTTTGGGGCTTCGTGGGAAGGGGTTCGGGCGGGTGGTTTGGGGATGCCGCGGCGTTTAGCTTCTATCCGACCAAGAATCTGGCGGCGTTTGGGGATGCGGGGATGGTTTCTACTCGGGACGAGGTGATCGCCGAACGAGCTAAAATGTTGAGAGCACATGGGATGCGGCGACGGTACTATCACGACGAAGTGGGGTGGAACTCGCGGCTGGATACGCTGCAGGCGGCGGTGCTGGAGGTGAAGTTGCGTCGGGTGGAGGCTGGTAATCGAGCGGCGGCGCGAGCTTGCTAGCCCTTTATAATGAGCGGTTTACGGCGGCTGGACTGGTGGGGAAGACGACCGCGGATGGGGTGGTGCTTCCCTTCTGCGATCCGCGGGCGGAGCATGTGTTTCACCAGTATGTGATCCGGGCGCCGCGGCGGGACGCTCTGCGGGAGTATCTGACGGCGCACTCGATCGGGTCGGAAGTCTATTATCCTCTGGTACTTAGCTTGCAGGAGAGTTTGAAGTTTCTGGGCTATCGAAAGGGTGATTTTCCGGTCAGCGAGCGGGCTGCGGAGGAGGTTCTGGCGCTGCCGATTTACCCGGAGTTGCGGGTGGAGGAGCTGGAGAGCGTGGTGGAGGCGATTCGGCGGTTTTACGCTTGAGATGGGAGTTTGGCCCATTTCTGGTAATTTTAGGGTTGCAAATCGAGTGCTATAGCTATGTTTCGGGTTGCAGATCGAGGGTTTCAGCGCGCTATGACTGAGTGGTCAGTCAGCTAAACGTGATGACGAGGCGGTCGGTTCTTCGCCTGAGGGTCTCTGGAAACCCAGGTCTCAGAAGCGAGACCTGAGGCACCCGGTTTCGTGGTCCGGTCTGGTGGGTTAGTGTTTGGGTCGCTTGACTGGCTTCTTAGAGGCTGATGCTCTGGCGGCTCTCTTGCCGCCCTTCTTTTCCGCTTCGGGTTCGGGGTGGGCTTCGGGTTCGGGCGGGGTGCCGGGGGCGAGGATGCGGCGGCAGATGTTGCCTTCGAGGCGGTAGGTCTTGGCGATGGTGCGGCCGGGCTTGATGAGGCCGGTGGTGGGGTCGGGTACCGGGATGGGCTGGTCGGCGGCGAGGACGCGGTAGGTGAAAGCGGGGAGCATCTCGGTTGCTTCCGCTCCCTTGCCGTAGGGGTCTTTGCGGAAGCCTAGCTTAACCGGGAGGTAGCCGAGGATGTTGCGTTCGGCGAAGCCGGTCTCGTAGCGATGCTTCTTGGTGTTCCAGGTGAAGACGCGGACCTGGTTGAAGTCGTAGGGGAGGCCGGCTTTGTAGGGGGAGAGGACGGTGACGTAGATGGGGATGGAGGTGACGGTGTTGCCGTTGTCGAGGATGCCGGAGTTGGGGTCGTCGACGTGGGTGAGGATGTAGGCGCCGACGATGCGCTGGCCTTCGGCGTAGCGCAGGAGGGAGTCGGGCGCGGAGACCTCGAGGAGGCGGCCGTAGATCCAGCCAGTCTGGCCGGACTTATCTCGGACCAGCCACCAGTCTTCGTATATGGGCTCGGGAGGCGGCGCGTTGGGGCCGGCAGGTGGCGTGGCGACTTCGGCGCCGGGGGTGACGGGCTTGGGGACGGAAGCGCGCAGGAGAAGGCTGAGCGTGTCGTTTTCCGGGAGGAGGTAGAAGTGTTCGGTCTCGCGGCCGGGAGCGACGTGGAGGTAGGCTTCATCGCCGGTGGAGGCCGTGGCGACTACGGGGTCCTTGGCGTGATCTTTGCGGAGGGCGTCGAACTTGTCGGCGATGTCCTGGGGGACGGTGAGGCGTTCTTCAATCCAGCCGATTTCGTTTTGGGGAGTGCGGACCTTGACCCAGCGGCGGGCTCGCTCGAGGACTACGAGCTGTTCGCCATTGGTGACCGTGCCGGTGCGGTTGGAGACGGCGGCGACGCGGTCGCGAAGGTAGGTTTGCTTGGCGACGACGTAGACGTAGCTCTCGGAGGGGTGGGGACGGAAGTGCGAGCAGCCAGAGAGTGCGCAGGTGAGTGCGATGCCCAGAAATGCGGACGCTAGGCGCCGGTGGATCAGCTTCGAGAGAACCTGGTGCATGGTTGGGTGATGCCTTTGGGGTGCGCCCGCGATGTATCGATGGGAGTGGAACACACCTTAATCCAGAGTAGCGCGAAGTGGGTGGGGAGGGGGTATATGCGGGGATACGGTGGTGGGGATTGGTTCGGATTTGGGATGGGGTGGGACGGGTGGACTTTCAAGGAGCTTCGGCGGACCGCGCGAACATCAGTCAACATAACGGCGTTTATGAGGAGTAATCTACTCCGCTTCCGATGACCCGACTTTCCGGAAGTCTCTACGCCACCGCGACGAACGTTCGTCGCAGCTCGTTGTGTTGCTCTGTGATGAAATCCATCACGAAGCACTCACTGCAACCAGGCAACATGGGGGCAATGAGTGTGACTTTGACACTTCCCGACTCTACCCACGGCTCATTCTCGGGATTGAATAAGTAAAGCGACGGCGGAGTCCAGTCCATCTGTACAGCTAGCTCAGATAGCGAATGCGGAGGAGCGACTTCTCGATCTTCTCTGCTCAGGCCACACATGATCACAAGAGTCTTCTCGGGCGCGATGGTTTGTTTAAGTTCCCTTGCGAGAGTGAGCGCGACTGAGCTTCCATCAACCCATGAATCTCGATTTCGCCACACAGGGTCGATCAGGTCTATGTGAAGATCGTCAAACCCTTCGATTCCGCCAGTAGCGAGAACCATTCGCATCCAATTTTCAATGACGCTCCTACGAGCCTTTGCGGTCTGTTCAGCACGGTCACTCACCAGATCTCCTGATCCTTTCTCGTTGATGGTAGCCCGATACGACGCAGCCCTGAAGCCAGGCTTTCGGCAACTACGGATTAGTAACGATATGTCGGCTTCTGGGAAGTGATCCGATGACTCCGTGAAGACGGCGCTCTGGGAAATTTGGCGCGGCGGGGTTCTAGCCGTAACGATGCGGCGTTGTTGTTGGGTGCTGGTTTGTTGGAGGCGCGGGGTTACTGGGTGGTGGCGATGGCGCTTACTACGGCGGCGTTGGTGCCGGTGCCGGCGCTGCCTGAGGAGGTTAGCGCTCCGGCGGAGTTGATGGAGAAGAGTTCGATGCCGGTGGCGGTGTTGTAGCCGGAGGTGATGAGGTAGTCGCCGGAGTTGTCGAAGGCTAGCGCGCCGATGGAGGTGGGGCCGGTGAAGGGCGAGCCGGAGATGGTGGTGAGGACGGCGTTGGTGCCGATGGAGAATCCGGAGATGGTGCCGTCGACCTTGTTGCCGACGTAGACGAAGGTGGAGGCGCTGTTGACGGCGACGGAGCGGGGGCCGTTGCCGGCGGTGTAGGTTTTGAGCTCGGTGGGGACGCCGGCGGTGGTGGCGGAGAAGACGGCCAGGCCGTTGGTGCTGGCGGCGTAGAGATAGTTGTTGGCGTCGATGGCGACGGCGTAGATGCCGATCTGGTTGGTGGCGGGGGCGAGCGGGGTTTGGGGCGTGAGGTCGCCGGTGGTGGTGTCGAAGGCGAAGGTCTGGAGGCCTCCGGTGCCGAGGGCTACGGCAACGTAGTCGCCGCTGGGAGCTACGGCTACGTTGATGGAGGCATAGCCGGAGGTGCCGGCGCCGGGGGTGATGGCGCCGGTGGTGGCGAAGGTGGGAATGCCGGTGGAGGTGTCGATGGAGTATTCGGAGAGGGTGAGGCTGTTGGCGTCGAGGACAAAGAGCCACTTGCCGTCGGGCGAGACAGCTAGGGAGACGGCGCTCTCGGTGACGAGAGGCTTGCCGCTGGAGAGGATGTTGAGGGCGCCGCCGGTTCCGATGGAGTAGCCGTAGAGGTAGCCGGTGGAGACGCCGGGGTTGCTAAGAGCGTAGAGGAAGGTGTTGGCTGGGGTAATGGCCATGGCGATGGGCTGGTAGCCGAAGGAGAACGGCGCGCTGGTGGCGGCGGTGAGTGTGCCGTCGGAGAGGTTGTAGCCGTTGACCGTGTTGGCGGAGGTGGCGCTGTTGGCTACGTAGGCGAAGTCGGTGCCAGTGGCCGGGCAGGTGACGGTGGAGGATGGGACGCAGGGAGCTGCGGGGCAGTCGGATTTGCCTTCGCAGACGAAGAAGCTGCCGCAGCTGCTGAGCAGGAGGGTGATGGCCGAGAGGAGGGTGAGGGCGCAGAGGTGCGCGGCGATCGGGCGAGACGTGAAGCGGCGGGCGGCAGGCGCCATGATCGGACTCTCCATAGCCATCGGGCAGTGGTCTGCCCTCTGATAGTAGTTCATTGAACCAGGTGCACCTTGTGGGAGTGCTGAAGGTTAGGACGGATTGGAGATGGAAGGGTTTCGGTGGCGCGGGGAAAGATTTTGTGAATTGCGGGTGAAGGGCGCGGGAGGCGCGCGGCAATCCGGTGGGAGGCGCGGAACGTCTCATGAAGAGAGTGGCGGCTTTCAACTGCGAGGGGTAAGGCCGTATCATCGGAGTCGGTATGCCGAGTTTTCCTGACAGCATTTTTTTGTTTGTGTTGGCGCTGCTGCTGTTTGGGCCGAAGCGGCTGCCGGTGCTCGCGCGCGAGCTGGGGAAATGGGTGGGAGAGTTTCGACGGGCTAGCAATGAGTTCAAGATGCAGATGGAAGATGAGCTGCGGCTGAGCGAGCAGGCGGAGAAGAATAAACAGATTGCGGCGATGCAGGCTGCGGCGCCGGTGGCGCCGGTGATTGTTGCGGAGACGGCGGCGGTGGAGACGGCGGTGGGAGAGGCGGGCGAGTTCCGTGGAAACCCAGGTCTCAGAAGCGAGACCTGGGGCACCCGAGTATGAGGTGGTGGATGGGGTGAAGACGGCGGTGCCGATTGCGGTGTCGGGAGATTTGAAGATTATGCCGCCGAAGACGGGGTTGCCGGTGGCTTCGGCGGGGCCGGGTGCGGGTCCGAGAAACAGTGCGCTGAAGGGGTTGCTGGATGCGATTCCGGCGGCGGAGCCGGAAGACAGTTCGGCGGAGACGGCTACCCATGGCAACTGATCTGGTAGACCGCGCACGGACCGCGGTGCACGACCGGGCGGAGCTGCCGGGGATGAGTTTGATGGAGCATCTGGAAGAGCTGCGCAGCCGGCTGTTCTGGATCTTCGGGTACCTGGCGGGCGGGTTTGTGGTGGCCTGGATCTTTCGCAATCGGCTGGTGGGGTATATCCAGAAGCCGCTGGTGGATATCGGGCTGAAGATGACGATGACGCATCCTACCGATGCGATCAATTTTTTCATTAAGACGTCGCTGGTGTGCGGCGCGATCCTTGCTTCGCCGTTCATTCTGTACCAGGTGTGGCTGTTTATTTCGCCGGGGATGTATCAGAACGAGAAGAAGTATGTGTGGCCGTTCATGTCGGCTACGGTGGGGCTGTTTCTGGCGGGGACGTGGTTTGGGTATCGGTATGTGCTGCCGGGCGCGATGGTGTTCCTGATCCAGGATTTCGGCAAGAACTTTACGCACATGATCACGATCGACGACTACACCGGATTCTTTCTGGCCGTGATTCTCGGGTTGGGCATCACGTTCGAGATGCCGATTGTGATTTTCTTCCTGGCGCTGTTCGGGATTGTGGATGCGAAGTTTCTGCTGAAGAATTTTCGCTATGCGATTATGGCGATCTTTCTGCTGGCCGCGGTGATCTGCCCGGATCCCAGCCCGGTGGGGATGTGCTTGTTCGCTTCGCCGATGCTGGTGCTGTATTTCGTCGGGGTGGGGGTGGCTTACTTTGTGCATCCGAACCGGCGGAAGAAGAAGGATGTCGTGACAGGGAGCGGCTTAGGTGAGAGTTCGAGCGTTGGCGGTGGTGGGGTTGTTGCTGGCTGTGGCGCCGGCTGGGGTTTGCGCAGACGCATGCGGTGAGCGGTGCGGAGGTGATGCGGCTGACGCAGGCGTATGTGAATGCGGCGCCGAAGCGGTATATCGGGTCACCGGGGCATGCGGCGGCTGAGGCGTTTATCAAGGACCACTTCAAGCCGGAGATCGCGAAGGGCGATTTCGTCGATGACAAGTTCACGGCGCGGACTCCGATTGGGCCGCTGACGATGCATAACCTGATTGTGAAGTTTCCGGGGAAGAAGGACGGGATTATTGTCCTGGCATCGCACTATGAGACGAATTACTGGCTGAAGGATATTAACTTTATCGGGGCGAACGACGGGGCCTGCACTACGGCGTTGCTGATTGCGCTGGGGCAGTATTATCGCGAGCATCCGCCGCAGGGGTATTCGATTTGGCTGCTGTTTACGGATGGCGAGGAGTCGATTGGCAAGGACTGGACGCACGAGGATTCGCTGTATGGGACGCGGCATATTGCGGCGAAGTGGTCGGGGGACGGGACGCTGGGGCATATCAAGGCGTTTGTGCTGGCGGACATGATTGGGTGGAAGCAGCTGAACATCGATAAGGAGACGAACTCGACGCCATGGCTGCTGGCGTTGGAGGCGAAGGCGGGGAAAGATACGGGGCACTCGAAGTATTTGTTCAAGGACTCGCAGGCGATTGAGGATGATCATCTGCCGTTTGTGCAGCGCGGGGTTCCGTCGCTGGATGTGATTGATTTTGAGTATGGGACGGCGGCGGATCCTGAGGCGTTTCATCATACCGATCAGGACACGATGGATAAGCTGAGTGTGGGGAGTCTGCAGGTGGCGGCGGATTTGTTTTTGGATTTGGTTAAGTTGATTGATCAGCGGGGGTAGGTGGCGGGTGGTGGCTTCTAGCTAAGGCAAGAACAAGCAACGGCAAAGGAAGAAGCAGATCCCTGCGGGATGACAGCCAGAAAAACAAGGGCAACGGCAAGGGCATCGCGCTATGGGGCGTGTAGGCTTTCAGAAGACTCTTGATGACGCCGATCTCTTACTGGATACTTTTTCATGTCGCGCTGGTGGCCTTGCTGGGGGTGGAGTACCTGGTGCATCGGGCGGTGCCGAATGCCCGGCGCAAGGCGATGTGGGCGATCGGGATGTGGCTGGCTGCGGCGCTGGGTGCTGGCCGTAGTGCTGAGCCGGTTGTATGGCGCCAGGGGGGCGACGCAGTACCTGGCCGGCTATGCGCTGGAACAGGCGCTGTCGCTGGATAATTTGTTCGTGTTTCTGTTGCTGTTCCGGCTGTTTCGGATTCCTGCGAGCAAGCAGCCGAGGGTGTTGTACTGGGGCGTGGCGGGGGCGGTGGTGCTGCGCGGGTCGTTTATTGCGGGCGGCGTGGGGCTGCTGGAGCACTTTCAGTGGGTGGAGTATGTGTTTGGTGCGCTGCTGCTGGTGGCGGCGGTGCGGTTGATGTATCCGAAGCCGGACGAGGAGCATCCGGAGAAGGCTCCGGTGTGGTTGAAGTGGCTGACCAAGTGGCGGCCGATCAGTGAGAACCAGAATCACTTTATTGTGGTGGAGGATGGGCAGCGCATGGCCACCGTGATGCTGCTGGCGCTGGTGGCGGTGGAGTTGACCGATGTGGTGTTTGCGCTGGATTCGATCCCGGCGGTGCTGAGTATTACGCGGCAGCCGTTTCTGGCGTATACGTCGAACATTATGGCAGTGATGGGGCTGCGGTCGTTGTATGTGCTGCTGGCGGCGGGGCTGGCGAGGTTGAAGTATCTGCACTACGGGTTGGGCGCGGTGCTGGCGTTTGCAGCGGTGAAGATGCTGCTGGCGGATTGGGTGGAGATTGGGCCAGGGGTTTCGCTGGCCGTGATTGCGGGGTTGATGGGGGTCACGGTGGGGGTGTCGGTGTGGGCGGGGAGAAGAAAGGCAGCTTCTAGCTTTTAGCTCCTAGCTTCTAGCTAAAGGCAACGGCAACGGCGCGGCGGCGCTTGGGGTGGGCGCGGGGTATTCTGAAAGACGATGACTTCTGCGGATGCACGTACGGTGGTTGAGGTTCGGACTCCTTCGGCGGAGTACGAGGTGGAGATTGGTTCGGGGTTGGTGGAGTTGGTGGGGGCGCGGGTGGATGCGCTGCTGGGCGGCGGGCTGTCGGCGGGGAGGCAGCGGGCGTTTGTGGTGACTTCGCCGGAGATTGATCGGTTGTGGGGGGCGCGGTTGGAAGGCTGGCTTCCCTGCTCCGCTGACGCGGCTGATGGTGCCGGCGGGGGAGGAGCATAAGCGGCTGGCTACGGTGGAGCGGTTGACGGAGGAGCTGGCGGGGTTGGGAGCGGATCGGGATTCGGTGCTGGTGGCGCTGGGGGGTGGCGTGATTGGCGATATGACGGGGTTTGTTGCGGCGATGTATATGCGCGGGATTCGGTATGTTGGGGTGCCGACTACTGTGCTGGCGCAGGTGGACAGCTCGCTGGGTGGGAAGACCGGTGTGAATTTGGCCGCGGGGAAAAATCTGGTGGGGGCGTTTCATCATCCGCTGGCGGTGTACTCGGATATTGGGACGCTGGGGACGCTGCCGGCGGCGGAGCTGCGGGCGGGACTGCAGGAGTCGGTGAAGGCTGGGATTATTCGGGACCGCGCGCTGTTTGAGTTTCTGGAGAGCGAGAGTGCAGCGGTGCTGGCGGGGGATGTGGAGGCGCTCGCGCGCGTCGTTGCCGCTAGTGTGCGGGTGAAGGCTGAGGTGGTGAGTGCGGATGAGCGTGAGGGTGGGCTGCGGATGATTTTGAATTTGGGGCACACGCTGGGGCATGCGATTGAGGCGGCGACCGGGTATAAACAGCTACTGCACGGCGAGGCTGTCGCGTGGGGGATGATTGCTGCGGTCGGGATTGCGGCGCGGCGTAGGACGGTTAGCGCGGATGAGGCAGAGCGGATGGAGAGGGTGATTCGGGCGTATGGGCCGCTGCGCGGGTTCACCGCTGATGCGAGTGAGTTAGTGGCGATGACGGCGAAGGACAAGAAGAATCGGAGTGGGGCGCGGTCGTTTGTGCTGCCCGTGGGGATTGGGGATGCTGTGGTGGTGAAGGATGTGGGTGAGGCGGAGTTGATGGTGGCGGCTGAGGGGATTGTTGGTGAGGCGCGGGCGGTGGTGGCGTGAGGCCGGATGTGAATGAGCGGAGATCCTGCGAACCCATGTCTCAGATGCGAGACATGGGGCACCCATTATGGTGTCACTCCAACAGGCGGGGGTTGTGATGGAAGAGCGGGTTGTGGTCAATGCGGGGGCGCGGCCTGGTGGGGAGGTTACGGAGGAGGCGGCGGCGGAGCATGTGCGGGAGATCTTTGACTCGATTGCGCCTAGTTATGATTTGTTGAATCATCTGCTGTCGATGGGGTTGGACCGGCGGTGGTGGGGGCGAGCGGCGCGGAGCTTTCGCGATGTGCTGGCGCGGCCGGATGCTCGGGTGCTGGATTTGTGTTGCGGGACTGGGGACATGACGGCGGCGTTGTTGCGGCAGCGGCCGTTGAGTGCGGAGCCGGTGACGGGGTTGGATTTTTCCGGGGAGATGCTGGAGCGGGCGCGGGTGAAGTACGATGGCGCGAATGCAGTTTGGGTGCAGGGCGATGCGATGCATCTGCCGTATGCGGATGAGAGCTTTGATTTGGTGACCGCGGCGTTCGGGTTTCGGAATCTGACGAACTATGCGGAGGGGTTGGCGGAGATCTATCGGGTGCTGGCGCCGGGTGGGCGCGATGGGGATTTTGGAATGCAATCAGCCGGATGGGCTGCGGGGGTTTGGGTATGGGATTTATTTTCAGCATGTGTTGCCGGTGGTGGGTGGGATGATCTCGGGGGAGCGGAAGGCGTATCGGTATCTGCCGGAGTCGGTGGCCCGGTTTCCGCGGCCGGCGCAGATGCTGGGGATGATGCGCGAGGCGGGGTTTGTGGATGGTGCGTGGGATGGGTATTTGTTGCGGGCGGCAGGGCTTTATCGGGGGGCGAAGCCAGCTGCATAGAAGAGAAATGTACTGATGCGGCGGTTTGGGGCGTGTATGCTCATGGCGATGGGGCTCGGGGTAAACGCGGCGGGGAGAGGCTAGCTACAGCGACAAGCGATGATGCAGACCGAGCGCACGATGCAGACGAATCATGGAACGATGCTGCCGGGGAATGGCGGAACGGCGGCGAAGCGTTCGGCAGCACAGGCGAGTGTGCTGGCGGCTGTGGGGATTACGCTGCTGAAGTTGCTGACGGGGATCCTGGCTGGGTCGCTGGGGATGTTGAGCGAGGCGGCGCACTCGTTTATTGATTTGATTGCGTCGGCGATTACGCTGCTGACGGTGCGCGCGGCCGATATGCCCGCGGATGAAGAGCACAACTACGGGCATGGCAAGGTGGAGAGCTTGTCGGCGGCGTTTGAGATTGTGCTGATGGTGGCGTCGTGCGTGTGGATTGCGCGCGAGGCGATTCAGCGGATGGTGCATCACGAGCGCCTGGAACTGCGCTGGTCGGTGTGGCCGTTTGCGGTGCTGGCGCTGTCGATGGCGGTGGACTGGACGCGGTCGCGATCGCTGCACCGCGTGGCGAGAGAGCACAGGAGCGATGCGCTGGAAGCGGATGCGGTGCACTTTGGGACCGACATCTGGTCGTCGGCTGCGGTGTTCCTGGGGTTGCTGGCGGCGTTTGCGGGAGAGAAGCTGCATGTGCCGGCGCTGGAGTATGCGGATCCGATTGCGGCGCTGATTGTGGCTGCGATTATTTTGCGGGTGACGTGGCGGCTGACGCGGCAGACGGTGGATTCCCTGCTGGATGCGACGCCGCCGGAGGTGCGGGAGCAGATTCGTCGCGATTTGATTCGCGATCTGGAGGCGGAGGAGGGGGTGCTGTCGGTGAACCGGGTGCGGGTGCGGCGGTCGGGGTCGAATTATTTTGTCGATCTGACGCTGAGCCTGCCGCGGCGGATTACGTTTTCGCGGTCGGAACAGATTACCGCTGCGGCTACCGAGGCGGTGCAGCGGCTGTTGCCGGGAGCGGATGTGGTGATCCATACGGTGCCGACGGCTTCGCTGGGAGAGAGCGTGTTCGACAAGGTGCGGGCGGTTGCGGCGCGATCGAATCTTTCCATTCACGACGTGAGTGTTCGGCAGTATGAGGGGGCGCTGCATGTGGAGCAGCACCTGGAGGTTCCGGAGACGATGACGCTGCGTGAGGCGCATGAGGTGGTGACCGCGCTCGAGACGGAGATGAAACGCGAGGTGCCGGGGATTGCGACGCTGCTGACGCATATTGAGAGCGAACCGGCGACGATTGCGGAGGCGTCGCAGATTGATCCCAGCAAGAATCTTGAGAATCAGCTGAGGGCAACCGCGAGTCACTATCCGGAGATTCTTGATATTCATGAGATCTCGCTGACGCGGGGGCATGGAGGCGCGGCGAACAGCGTGCAGGTGAACCTGCATTGCACGCTGCCAGATGACCTTCCGATGGAGGCCGTGCACGAGGTGATTACGAACTTCGAGAGCGAGTTTCGGCTGGACCATCCGCAGGTGTCGCGGGTGTTTATTCATCCGGAGCCGGCTACGGATAATCGGCGGTGAAGAGATAGCTTCTAGCTTTTAGCTTCTAGCTTTTTCCTGCGGGCACTGACGGTTGGGGCATTTAGCTAGAAGCCAGGAGCTGGAAGCTGAGAGCTCGCTGTATTCTGGGGCTGCGATGAAGCGTTGGATTGGCTGGGTGATGATGGGGTTGGCGATGCTGGCGGTGATGCTGGTGTCGGCGGCGCTGACGCTGCGGTTTGCGTTGCATGGGCATGAGGTGACGATTCCGGATTTTGCAGGGATGACGGTGGGAGAGGCCAGCCAGGCAGCGCTGAAGACGGGCGTGGACTTGAATATCGAGAACAAGTTTTATTCGACGACGGTGCCGGTGGGGAGGGTGCTGTCGCAGGCGCCGGCGGCGGGTTCGCGGGTGCGGCATGGGTGGCAGGTGAGGGTGACGGAGAGCCTGGGGCCGCAGCAGGTGACGATTCCGGATGTGGTCGGGGACCCGGTGCAGGAAGCGTCGATGGAGATACGCAAGATGCAGCTGGACCTGGGGACGCTGGCGCATATCGGCGCGCCGGGTGATCCGGACATGACGCTGGCGCAGACGCCGCCGCCGAATGCGGGGGTGGACCAGCCGCGGGTGAATTTGCTGCTGAGCTCTTCAGTGAATGCGTCGAGTGCGTTTGTGATGCCGTCGTTTGTGGGGATGAGTTTCGGGTCGGCGAACCGCGCGGCGATTGGGTTGGGGCTGAAGGTGGCGACAATTGGGGGTGTGCCGGCACCAACCCCTGCACCGGCACCGGCGCCAGCGGCTCCCGCTGTGCCGGGGCAGCCGGTTGTGCCTGCTGCGCCCGTCGCGCCGGTGGTGCCGAGTGGGGTGGTGACGGAACAGTCGCCGGAGTCGGGGTTCAAGGCGAGTAAGGGAGATGTGATTCGGTTGACGCTGGGGGCCGGAGGGGCGGCTGCGGCGCCTGTGGCTCCCGCGGTCAGTGCGACGGCTCCGGCGCAGCACTAGCGGCGATAGAGTTGGGGAGAGCGCGTGCGTCCTGCGAATCCCATGTCTCAGAAGCGAGACCCTTCGACGGGCTCAGGGCAGGCTATGGGGCACCCGGAGTGGTGGCGCGATGAAGATTTAGGGGCGGTGCAGGAGGGCGGCGAAGAAGCCGTCGCCGGAGAAGTTTGCGCCGGGGAGGGTGCGGAGGTGGCCGTTGCGGAGAAGGTTGGTGGGAGATTCGGTGAGGAGGCTGGTCGAGGCCAGTTGGTTGAGCGTGGGTTCGAGGGAGGGGTTGGTGATGGCGGGGGTGGTGGCCAGAACGGTGGCGATGACTTGCTCATTCTCTTCGGGTTCCAGCGAGCAGGTGGAATAGAGGAGATGGCCGCCGGGGGCGAGGCGGGCGAGGGCTGCGGTGAGGATTTCGCGCTGGCGGGTGGCCTGGCGCGGGAGGTCGGAGGGCTGGAGGCGGTGGCGGATCTCGGGATTGCGGCTGAGGGTGCCGGTGCCGCTGCAGGGGACATCGCAGAGGATGAGGTCGAAGAGGCCTTCGGCTTCGGGGAGGGCGGTGGCGTCGGCGTGGAGGGTTTTTGTTTGGGGTGCTGGAGCTTCGAGGCGGGTGGTCAGGGCCTGGAGGCGGCGGGGGCTGGCGTCGGTGGCGAGGAGGTGGGCGGTGGGGTGGCGATGGGAGAGGATGAGGGTCTTGCCGCCGGGGGCGGCGCAGGTGTCCCAGATGCGGGTGGGTTGAGGGTGGGCAGCGGCGGCTAGCTCGGCCACGAGGCGGGAGCCGTCGTCCAGCTGCGGGAGGTCGGCTTGGGCGGGGCCGAAGAGGGTGTTAGGTTGGGGCTCGGTTTGGTCGTGGGCGAGGATAGCGAGAGCTGCGGCGCGGCCGTAGTTCTGTACCCATCGGTTGGCTAACCAGAGGGGGTGGCCGAGGCGCTCGGCGAAGGCGGCGGTGGTCTCGAAGAGTTTGGGCTTGGCGGCTGGCTGGCGGGTGAGCTTGCGCAGGATGGCGTTGACCATGCCGGCGGCGTGGGGGTGGCCGGCGGCGCGGACGAGCTCTACGGATTCGGAGAGGGCGGCGTGTGCGGGGATGCGGTCGAGGTGCAGGAGCTGGAAGGCTCCCATGCGGAGGGCGGTAGCGACGGGGGTCGGGAGTGCCTGGTCGGGGCGCTGGAGCAGGGGCTGGATGCGGGCGTCGAGGGCGATCTGCCAGCGGAGGACGCCGAGCACGAGGGTGTGGGCGAGGTTGCGGTCGGCCTGGGAGAGGGCGGACATGCCGGGGCCATGGAGGAGGTCGTCGGAGTGGGCGGAGGTGTCGGCGACGCGGAGGAGGATGGCAAAGGCGGCCGAGCGGGCTGGGGTGATGGGACCGTGAGCGGGGACCTGGGTCTGTGCAAAACTTTGCGGGGCACGAGACTTTTGCGCAGAGTTTTGCAGAGAAGATTTGATGCCGCGGGGCTTCGTGGAGGGAGGCTTGGTCATGAGGTCGATGCGGCTCTGGGCTTCTGGCTTTCCGATTCTAACTTCTAGACTTTGTTTATATATCGTTTGGATATTATTGTATTTGATAGGTCTAACCATTACTCGATCGCTTCGGCTGGACGGAGCTGGAAGTCTCTCGCGAATTGGAGGCCGGGCATACGGGGCTTGCCCTCGAGCTGGACTTCGTCGAGGGCGAGGGCGGTGTTCTGGGCTGCTCCTACCAGGAGATCGCCTGTGGAAAAGTCTAGTTGATTCGGTTGGAGAACGATTGGACTGGTTGAAGGATGCATGCGGTGAATGAGAAAGCGCTTGTGGCGAAAGAGGGCGTGGGCTCCGGGCCAGGGAGTGAAGCCTCGCCAGCGATCGTATGTTTCCTGGGCAGCGCGGTGGGCTAGGTCGAGGCGGCCATCTTCGCGAGTGAGGATTGGAGCTAGCGTGGTGGCGGCGCTGTCCTGGGGCTGGGGCGTGATCGTTCCATTCTCCAGGCCGGAAAGGGTTTGGAGTAAGAGGCTTGCGCCAATCTGCGAAAGTTGTGGATAAAGGTCTGGAGAGGTGGTGTCGGGGCCTATGGGATAGCTCTGGAAAAGCAGTGTATTTCCTGTGTCGAGGCCAGCGTCGAGAAGCATGGTGGTGACGCCGGTCTCGGTTTCGCCGTTGGCGATGGCCCACTGGATCGGGGCGGCACCGCGGTATTTGGGGAGGAGCGAGCCGTGGACGTTGATGTTGCCGAAGCGGGGGAGGTCGAGCATCCACTGGGGGATGATGCGACCGTAGGCTACTACGATGATGGCGTCTGGGGCGATGGATTCGAGGAGGGCGCGGAGCTCGGGGTTGTTCTTGAGGCGCTCGGGTTGTAGAACCGGGAGATTGAGTTTTGTGGCTAACTGTTTGATTGGGGGGAGTTGTAGCTCTTGCTTGCGGCCGGCGGGGCGGTCGGGTTGGGTGAGGACGAGGGAGATTTCGTGGCCGGCGTCGACGAGGGCCTGGAGGCTGGGGACGGCGAATTCGGGGGTTCCGCAGAAGACGAGTTTCATGGGCGGGAATACGAGTAAACGCTTTGACGCAAAGGGCGCCAAGTTAAGCGCAAAGTTACGCCAAGTAGGGCGAAGTACCGATGTTATGTGGGTTACCAGTCGCCGTTCTTGATTAGCTTCTTGATGCGGCGGAGGACGAGGTCGCGTTTGAGGCGGCTTAGGCGGTCGATGAAGAGGATGCCGTGGAGGTGATCGATCTCGTGGAGCATCGCGCGTGCTAACAGCTCTGTACCTTCTACTTCAAAAAATTCGCCTTTCACGTTCTGGGCACGGACTTTAACCCAGGCGTCGCGGGAGACTTTTTCGCGAATGTCGGGGAGCGAGAGGCAGCCTTCCTCCTCTACCTGTTTACCGCGGCGGTCGATGACTTCGGGGTTGATGAGGACGAGGCGGTCTTCAGGGCGCTCGTTGAAGCTGATGTCGATGACGGTGATTTGTTTGGAGACGGAGATCTGGGGGGCGGCGAGGCCGATGCCCTCGGCGGCGTACATGCTGTCGAACATCTCGTCGACGAACTGGGCGAGCTCGGGGGTGAACTCGGTGACGGGTTCACCCTTTTTCTGGAGGACGGGGTCAGGGTATTTGATGACCTCGTGGAGCTTGGGCGCGGTCTTGCGGACCTGGTCGCGGGTGGCGATGCGGGCGAGCTTCCTGGTCTCTTTGGCGTCGGATTTGGTATCGGTGGGCATGTCTGTCGCTGTTTCTTTACTGTTCAGTATGATTTTATTTGATTGCAGTAGCCGGTGTAATTGCGGTGGAGTTCGCTGGAGGCTGTCGCCACCGAATTTTTCGAGGAGCGAGCGGGCGACGGTGAGGGCGACCATGGCTTCGGCGGCTACTCCGGCGGCGGGGACGACGCAGACGTCGGAGCGCTCATAGGATGCCTTGGTGGGCTCGCGGGTTTCGAAGGAGACGGAGGCGAGGGGGCGGCGGAGGGTGGAGATGGGCTTGAGGTAGCCGCGGATGACCAGGTCTTCGCCGTTGGAGATGCCGCCTTCGAGGCCGCCGGCGTTGTTGTGCTCGCGGGTGAACCTGGTGAACGGGCCGCCTTCGGCTAGCTCGCCTACGTCGCCGCTCGAGTAGGCGATGGCATCGTGGACTTTTGAGCCTGGGGATTGGGCGGCTGTTACGCCGCGGCCTAGCTCGACGGCTTTGACGGCCTGGAGGCTCATGACGGCCTGGGCGAGGAGGCCGTCGAGGCGCTCGTCCCAGTTGACGTGAGTGCCGATGCCGGGCGGAAGGCCGTGGACGATGACTTCGAAGATGCCGCCGATGGTGTCGCCGGTGCGAAGGGCGACGTCGACTTCGGCCTTCATGCGGGCTTCGGATTCGGGGTCGACGCAGGCGAGGAGGACGTCTTCCCTGCTGGCTAGTGCGGCTATTTCGGCGAAGCTGGCCTCGCGGGACAGCTCGGCACTGCCTACGCGGGTTACGTGGCTGGCGACTTCGATGTGGAGGGCGCGGAGGAGCATTTTGGCGAGGGCGCCGCAGGCTACGCGGGCGGCGGATTCGCGGGCGGAGGCGCGCTCGAGGATGTAGCGGGCGTCGGGGAAGTTGTACTTGAGGGCCCCGGCGAGGTCGGCGTGGCCGGGGCGTGGGCTGGCTACGGATTTGTGTTTGGAAGGATCGCCGGTCTCGACGGGGAGGATCTCTTCCCAGTTCTTCCAGTCGTTGTTGGCGAGGGTCATGGCGATGGGCGAGCCGATGGTATGGCCGTGGCGGACGCCGGAGAGGATGTGGGCGGTGTCGCGCTTCGATGCGCATGCGGCCGCCGCGGCCATAGCCCTGCTGGCGGCGCCAGAGTTCGTGGTCGAGGAAGGACTGGTCTACGGGGATGCCTGCGGGTAGACCGCTAATGAGGGCTACGAGGGATTCGCCGTGACTTTCGCCGGCTGTGGAGAAACGAAGCATGAAGTTTCGATTATAAGGCGCTACGCGTATGGCGGCAGGGCTCGCGTGGGGGTACCCCCCTCCCCCCTCTTCGGGCGGAGATTCCGGTAAAGTCTTGCACGGTGGGCGGTTAAGTATGAAAGTATCCCCCGCCCTCCGGGGCAAAATTGCCCGTAAAGTAGGGTACTCAAAGAGGTTACGGGCAAAGTAGGGCAAGCAAAGATGTTAGCTGCCAGGCGGGTATTCCGCTCGACGGCTGCAATGATTTGATTTCGGGGGCTGTATCTATTGTAGCTAGTGGGTGGGGGTAACTATGCCAGGTTTTGAAAATATAAATCGCCAGTGTTCATAGGGGGTTTGGGGAGTTTGGGCGGGATTCGGGGGTTGACAGGGTTTGAGGGCAAACGAGTGAGAGTTCCCAAAGCGCCGTCTTGCGGGAACGATCCCGGAGTCAATGAGTGCATTCCGACAGTTGAGTCTGTCGACGTGTCAGTTGAAAACTGTTCCGGCGTAGAGACTTCACAACTCTCGGCTGCTCCGCTCACTGGTAATTTTGCCAGTTACTCAGGGCAGGACAGTGCTCATAGGCTAAAGAACGGACGTGGATCAGAGGAACGCTATGAGCGCCGACGACAAACTAAGCAAGCAAGATTCTTTGCCTTTTCCCCCAACACCCTCGGCGAGCATCGCCGGTCGCACCATGCAAGAATCGGTCTACAAGCGCCGCGTCGAGCCGCGCCGGCTTCCCTCCGATTCTCCCAACATTCTCATTGTGCTGATCGATGACGCAGGTCCGGGCCTGCCGTCCACCTTCGGCGGCGAGATCCAGACCACCACCATGGACCGCATCGTCAATGACGGGATCTCGTATAACCGTTTCCACACCACGGCCATGTGTTCTCCCACACGCGCGTCTCTGATGACCGGAAGGAACCATCACCGCGTCGGTTCCGGTCAGATCGCGGAATTGGCAAACGACTGGGACGGATATTCAGGCCACATCCCGAAGAGCAGCGCAATGGTGGCCGATGTGCTGAAAGACTACGGCTATAACACGGCCGCGTGGGGAAAGTGGCACAACACACCGGCCGAAGAAACGACCGCCGCAGGTCCCTTCGAGAATTGGCCGACTGGGCTGGGCTTCGAGTATTTCTACGGATTTCTGGCAGGCGAGGCCTCGCAATATGAGCCCAACCTGGTTCGCAACACCACCGTCGTCCTGCCTCCCAGAAGCCCGGAAGAGGGTTACCACCTAAGCGAAGACCTCGCCGACGATGCCATCAGCTGGCTAAACACACACAGGGCCCTGCAGCCAGACAAGCCGTTCTATATGTACTGGGCGAGCGGCGCGATCCACGGCCCACACCACATCATGAAGGAGTGGGCCGACAAATATAAGGGTAAGTTTGATGACGGCTGGGACGCTTACCGCGAGCGCGTCTTCAAACGCGCGAAAGAAAAGGGCTGGATTCCTGCCGATGCTCAACTCACACCGCGCCACGAAACCATGCCATCCTGGGAGAGCATCCCCGAGGACGAGAAGCCGTTCCAGCGCCGCCTGATGGAAGTGGCGGCTGGCTACGCCGAACACGTGGACGTGCAGGTAGGCAGGCTCGTCGATCAAATCGACAAGCTCGGCTACGGGGACAACACGCTGATCTTTTACATCTGGGGCGACAACGGTTCGTCGTCGGAGGGTCAAAACGGCACCATCAGCGAGCTGCTCGCACAAAACGGGATTCCGAGCACCGTCAAGCAACATATCGCCGCGCTCGACGGACTCGGCGGACTCGACGCGCTCGGCTCACCCAAGACCGACAACCAGTACCACGCAGGCTGGGCCTGGGCCGGCAGCACGCCGTACAAGGGAACCAAGCTCCTGGCCTCGCACCTCGGCGGCACGCGTAACCCCATGGCCATTCGCTGGCCCGCAAAGATCAACCACGATGCCACACCACGCCCACAGTTCCATCACTGCAACGACATCGTCCCCACCATTTATGAGGTTGTCGGGATCACACCGCCGCTGGAGGTCAATGGCATTCCGCAGGATCCGATCGACGGCGTGAGTTTGGCCTACTCCTTCGGCGACGCGAAGGCGAAGGGGCAGATGCTGACCCAGTACTTCGAGATCATGGGCAGCCGCGCCATCTATCACGATGGCTGGATGGCCTCCGCTATTGGGCCGCGCCTTCCGTGGGTTACGGGTGTGCCTCCAGGTATTCACGACTGGACACCCGACAAGGATGCCTGGGAGCTCTACAACCTTGAGGAAGACTGGACCCAGGCGAACGACCTCGCTGCAAAGATGCCGGAGAAGCTGGCCCAGTTGAAGGATCTCTTTCTCATCGAGGCTACGAAGAACAAGGTGCTTCCCGTTGGCGGTGGCCTTTGGGTTGCCGTCATGCACCCCGAGATGCGCATCACACCCCCTTACAGCGAATGGACCTTCTCCGGTGATGCAGTCCGCATACCGGAGTTCTGTGCGCCAGCGCTCGGCAACAAACCTAACATCGTCACGATCGACGCCGACGTCCCAGCCAACGCCAACGGCGTGCTCTACAAGCTGGGAGCGAACTCCGGCGGCCTCACCCTCTTCGTAGAGGACGGCATTCTCTGCTACGAATACAACCTCTTCCTCATCCAGCGCACCAAGATCCGCGCCAAGCAGAAGCTCCCGACCGGCAAGGTAAAAATCGAAGTCGAGACCGCGTACGCGGTGCCCAGGCCCGGCGGCCCGCTCAACATCACGATCAAGGTCAATGGTGATGTGGTTGCGACGGGTCAGGTACCGATTTCGGCTCCGCTGTTGTTCACTGCGAATGATTGCCTGGACATCGGCATTGCGCACGGCTCGCCCGTGTCACTGGATTACTACGAGAAGGTGCCGTTCAAGTTCAACGGGAGAATCGAGCAGGTACAAGTTCGGTACGTGACAGCCGAAAAGTAGCCGGTGGACTCGTCACAGATCGACGGGCTGTCTTGCGCTGGCAGACTAGTTACCGGATAAGAGTCAAGCACCCTTGCGGTAACAGAAGGATGGGCCGCTGTTCGGAAATAATCCGCCGTGACCCTTGGCGCGAAATCGCCGAGTCACTGATGGGAAAGGACAGAGCCTTCAGGCGAGGTTCCTGCATTATCGGCAAGTTCGTTTTTGGGCCGGGTTAGTCTTTGGGGGGCTTGGGTGGGGTGGAGGTTAGCCAGGCCTGGGAGTTGAAGAGGGCGCGGTCCATGCTGCGAACCCATTCGGTGGGTTCGTTGGCGGGGCGGCCGACGGCGGCGGCGGCTGGCGAACTCGTTGCGGAGGGCCTGGAATTTGGCTTCGAGGTCGTCGAGGGCTGAGAGGAGCATGGCCTCGGGGGTCATGGGGAGTTTGGGGCTGCCGAATTCGAGCTTGCCGTGATGGGAGAGGATCATGTGCTCGACGAGGATGCGGAGTTGTGGGGGGAAAGGGCCCAGGGCTAAAGCCCCTTCTGTTGAAGCGCCTGATTCAGTGGGCTGAAGCCCACTGCTAATCCGAGAGACCCCAGCGGCGGCGGCTTCGGCATCGAGCTGGGCGATTTTTTCGTGGAGGAGGCCCTGGGCTATAGAGATGTGGCCGATGAGCTGGCCTTCGAGGGTGTAGTCGAAGGAGCTGTCCCAGGAGAGCTCGCGGACCTTGCCGATGTCGTGGAGGATGGCGCCGGTGACGAGGAGGTCGGGGTCGACTTCGGGGTAGAAGGGGGCGTTGGCGAGGCAGATGCGGACGAGGTGGAGGACGTGTTCGAGGAGGCCTCCGATCCAGGCATGGTGGAGGCGCTTGGCGGCGGGGGCTTCGAGGAAGGCGGGGCCGAGGGTGGGGTCGTCGAGGAAGGCGAGGACCAGGCGGCGGAGGTGGGGGTTGCGGAAGGCTTCGACGTAGCAGCGAAGCTCGGCGGCCATGGAGGGGATGTCGTACTGGGTGGTGGGGACGAAGTCGGCGGTGTCGATCTCGGAGGCTGCGGCGAGGCGCATCTTGGTGAGGGTGATCTGGTACTTGCCCTGGTACTTCGAGATCTGGCCCTGGGCTTTGACGTAGCAGCCGGCGGCGCAGGTCTGGAGGACGTCGGCGAAGTCTTCCCACATGCGGGCTTCGAACTGGCCGGACTTGTCGGCGAGGGTGAGGGCGAGGTATTGGCCTGCGCTTCCCTTCTTGTCGCGGGCCGTCATGGCGGCGATGACGAAGAAGCTGGTGATGGGCTGGTTTTCGAAGCGGGGGGCGTCGGCGATGAAGAAGTCTTTCACTGTTGGCAAGGATACGACAGTGGTGGGGTGGTGGCTGTGACGGGAGCTGAGTTGTCAGTTCTCAGTTGTCAGTTCTGAGTTGAGGGCAGAAGAAACGAGGGCCTGATGGCCCTCGTTGGGGGATTGCGGTGGTTCGTGATTAAGGCTGGGTTGGGTTGCTGTTGGTGGGGGGCGGCGGGACGGGAGCTGCCAGGTTGGGGTTGACCGTGGGGGCGACGGTGTTCGGCGTCTCCGCGGGTTCCTTTGGCTTCTCCTCGTAGCGTTCCTTCACTTCGCCCTTATGGTGCTTGGGCTTCTTCTTCTTGGCGACGGTGTCGCCGTTGAGGCCGAGGGGCTGGGCGCGCAGCTTCTCGTCTGCGTTCTCGGTGGGGGTGGTGGGCAGGGGGCGAGTCTCGGCCTTGGCTTCCGCCTTGGTGAGACGTTCTCCTTGGCGGTCTTCTCCTCGGCCTGTGCCTCCAGGTCGGCGTAGCGAACCTTCCGTGGGCGCCGGTCTTCGAGGCAAAGGGATCGGCGGTGTCCTCATCCGCACCTGTGCCGGTGGTGATGGTGGTGATGGACTCATTGGGGGACATGGCGACGCCGGGAGCCTGGCCGGTGATGGGGGCGACCGATGGAGGCGCCCTCGGCGGTTTCGGCGGTGCCGGCGGGGAGAGCCTTCTCAGGCGCTTCGCCGAAGCGGATCTTTTCGCGATGGATCTTCTTGGGTTTGTAGACGGCCTCGACCGGCTTACCGTTCTTCTCGTCTACCTTGGCAGCGGCGGCGGCTTCCTTTTCGGCTGCGCGTTCGCGGGCGGCGGCTAGTTCAGCCTGGGCACGGTTGGCCTTTTCCTGCTCGAGGCGCTGCTTGGCCTGGACCTTCTTCTTGAGCGGCGGCGCCTTGTAGGAGGTATAGGCGATCTGGGTGGCGGGCTTCTGGGTGGCGGCGCCGGTATCGACGAAGCCATCCTGGGTGTCGATATCCATGTAGGCATCCGCGCGGGCCTTGGTGAGGTAGGCGCGGAGGGCGGGCTGGAGCTGCTGGAAGTAGAGGGCCTCCTGCACGCGCTCTTCGACGTCGGAGAGGGGCGGGACGCCGGCCTGCTGGTGGGAGTCGACGTGGAGGATGACGTAGCCCTGGCGGGTACGGATGGGGTCGGTATTGCCGCCGACGGGGAGGGAGAAGGTGGCCTTCTCGAGGACGTCGCCGAGGGTGCCGCGCTTCCAGTCGCCGAGATCGCCGCCGGCAGCGGCATTGGGGCCGCCGGAGTCGGTGCGGGCGAGGGCGGCGAAGTTAGCGCCGGCGCGAAGCTGGCTGGCGATGGCATCGGCCCGGGCCTGGGCGGCCTCGAGCTGGGCCTGGGTTGCGTTCTCGGGAGTGGGGATGAGGATCTCGCTGAGGTGTACCTGCTCGGGGACCAGGAAGTCCTGCTTGTGGGCGTCGTAGTAGGCGACCTCATCGGCGCGGGTCATGTTGAGATGGCTGCCGACCTGGTCGCGCACGACCTGCTGGCGAATGATCTGATCGCGGATGTGCTGCTTGAAGTCTTCGAAGGAGACACCTTGCTGAGCCGCGGCCTTCTCGAGGGCCTCCATGGAGGGAAGGTTGTTCTTCTTGCGAATGTCGTCGAGCTCGCGGATGGTTTCGGCGTCGCCAGTGATGCCGAGTTCCTTGCCCTTGGAGAGCAGGAGCTGCTCATCGATGAGATCGCGGAGGAGATTGCGGACGCGCTCGTCAAGCTCGGCCTGGGAGAGATTGTCCTGGCGGGCTTCCTGCAGGAGCTGATCTTCGGCGGCCTCGTACTCGGTGCGGGTGATGATCTGGTCGTTGACGCGCGCTACGGCATCTTCTACGACGGTGCCGTTGGGAGTGATGGGCGGCGGGGCGGGCAGCGGCGGGAGACTGAGCGTGGAGGCGGGCTCGAAGTTGGTGCTCTGGGGCTGATAGCCGCTGCTGCTGCGCGAGCGCGGAGGAACCGGCCACCGCAGCGGAAAGAACGAACGTGGCTACGATGCTCGGCTTGGTCGTGAACCGGCCCTGGAGGTTGATGCGTGTAAGCTTCTGGGTCATCCGTTCCTTATGCAGAACCGCCCGTGCAGTGTGCTCGTCAAGCGGTCTGATGAGTATTTGACCGCGCGGCTTAGATATTTGACCGCGGAGCCGGGTAGAGGTTATCTGGCAATTCCATTCTACCCGTGCGGACGGCTGGTTTGGGGGGTTGGGGGGTGCGGCTGGGATGTCGGAGGGATAAGGCTGTGGAAACCCATGTCTCAGAAGCGAGACGTGGGGCACCCGGTTTGTGGGGAGGAGAAGGGGGCGGGGAGAGGCGTTGGCTAACCCTGCGATGTTATACTCCGTCCAACGGGAAACGGCTGCAATGACGCAGGTCCCGCCGGTGTTTTGGCTGTTTTCTACTCGAGGTTCTTCCCTTCCATGATGGCTTCCCCGATGCGTCGCGCACTCTTTACAGCAACGATGTTTTTAACAGCCTGCGGGTTTGCGGGATCGCTGGTGGGCGGCCGGGTGGCGGCGCAGTCGGCCACGGATGAGTCGCAGCTGCGCGATTCGATGAAACAGTTTACGGACGTGTATGCGCTGGTGGAGGCGAACTACGCGAACAAGCTGGATAAAGACCAGGTCGATAAGGCGATCTACGACGGGGCGATTCCGGGGATGCTGCATGTGCTGGATCCGCACTCGAATTTCTACGATCCGAAGTCGTATGCGGAGATGCGCGAGGAGCAGAGCGGCAAGTACTTCGGCGTGGGCATGCGGATCGTGCTGCAGGACACGAAGATTGTGGTGGTGGTGCCGATGGAAGGCACGCCGGCGTTTCGGGCGGGGATTCGGCCGGGCGACGTGATTCTGTCCGTCGATGGGAAGTCGACCGATCACATGGACACCGCTGCCGTGGCGGCGCTGCTGAAGGGACCGCGCGGGACGCACGTGACGGTGACGATGGTGCGCGAGGGGTCGGCCGAAGCCGCTGACGTTTGACCTGATGCGCGATGAGATTCCGGAGAAGTCGGTGGACCTGGCGTTCATGATTCGGCCGGGGATTGGGTATATCCGCATCACGGGCGAGATGGAGACGACGTCGGCACGAGGTGCAGGAGGCGCTGGACAAGTTTGGGCCGAACCTGCAGGGGCTGCTGATCGATCTGCGCGGCAATCCGGGCGGGCTGCTGAACCAGGCGGTGGATGTGTGCGACAAGTTCCTGAAGAAGGGCGATATCGTGGTGTCGCAGCGGGCGCGCAAGGGCGTGTTCCCGGACCAGGTGTACACGGTGCCGAGCGGATCGAATACGAAGTATCCGATCGTGGTGCTGGTGGATCGGAATACGGCGTCGGCTGCGGAGATTATTTCGGGCGCGCTGCAGGATCATGATCGCGCGCTGATTGTGGGCGAGACGACGTTTGGCAAGGGGCTGGTGCAGACCGTGTTTCCGATCTCGGAGGACAGCGGGCTGGCGCTGACGACGTACCACTACTACACGCCTTCGGGACGGCTGATCCAGCGCAACTATGATGGCATTTCGCTGTACGACTACTACTATGTGCGCGATGGCGCGCTGCCGGCGAATAACACGAATAAGGAAGTCGAGAAGACCGATGCCGGGCGCATCGTGTATGGCGGCGGCGGCATTACTCCGGATGAGAAGATTGCGCCGCTGAAGAACAATCACTTTGAGGACGAGATGCTGATTCACTACGCGTTCTCGGACTTTAGCCGGCATTACCTGGCGACCCACACGGTGAGCCGGGACATGACGGTGGATGCGGCGATGCAGCAGGAGTTCAAGGACTTTCTGAAGTCGAAGAACGTGGACTTCACCGACAAGGAGTTTGCCGATAACCTCGACTGGGTGAAGGCGCGGATTAAGACGGAGCTGTTCACGGCGCAGTTTGGCCAGGCAGCCGGCAGCCAGGTGATTACGGAGTGGGATCCTCAGGTGAATGCGGCGCTGAACTATATGCCAGAGGCGCTGGCGCTGGAGAACCATACGCTGCCGTCGGAACAGAAGGTGCAGACGGCGAGTGCGACTTCGGGCGCGCAGTAAAGGCAGGAAATAGGAAGTAGGAAGTAGGTGGAACGGAAAGGCCGCGCTTGGAGCGCGGCCTTTTTTGTTCGTGGCGCGAGGTGCGCTGAAGGGCTGGAGCGGGAGACCGGGATCGAACCGGCGACATTCAGCTTGGGAAGCTGACGTTCTGCCACTGAACTACTCCCGCTCAGAAGACTGATTATACCGCTGGCGGGGCGGATGGGGAGCGGAAGGGCGGGCAGGGTGACAGCTGTCACATACTTGCGGAGCGACGACTCGTTCAATCAGAGCGGGTTCTGATGCGTTCGAGACGACCCGTGAGCCCGGCGGACTGGGGGATGGCAATCGGTTCGCTGAGGGCTGGTGGGAGAAGGAGCAGGTATGACTCCGATGGCGACGTCGATTGGGATTGGGCTCGAGAGGATTGTGTTTGGGACGGACTTTTCGCCCGTGGCCGAGCGCGCGGCTACGTATGCCAAGGGGCTGGCGCTGAGCTTCGGGGCGAGCGTGGACCTGGTGCACGTGTTCGATACGGATGTGTACCTGGATGATGCAGAGCCACGGCTGCGGACGCTGGATGACCGGCTGGCGGTGCGGTCGGAGAAGCTGGAGGCGCTGGCTAAGACGTTTTCGTCGAAGGGGGTGAGGACGAAGACGGAGTTGCCGGTGGTGCGGCCGAGTTGGAGCGGGTTGCTGAAGGCAGCGAGGACGGAGGATGCCGACCTGATTGTTGTGGCGACGCGGTCGAAGGCGCAGTTGAAGCGGGTGTTTGTGGGGTCGACGGTGGAGGAGCTGATCCGGCAGGCGGCGCAGCCGGTGCTGACCGTGGGGCCGCGAGTTCCGGCGGCGGCAGATGGGCCGCTGGAGTTCAAGCGGATTGTGTATGCGACGGACTTTACTCCTGAGGCAGAGAAGGCGGCTCAGGCGGCGCTGCTGTTTGCCGGGCATGGGGTGGCGCGCATTCATGTGTGTCACGTGATCCATTGCCGGGCGAATGCGGAGGAGGTACCGTCTGAGGGGGATGCGCGGGAGCATCTGGAGCGGCTAATGGCCGCGTCGTCGCTGGGTAAGTATGGCTGTGAGCTGGAGATTGAGTATGGAGAGCCCGCGGAGTCGATCCTGGCGCTGGCGGAAAGGGTGAAGGCGGATTTGATCGTGATGGGGCCGAGGAAGCACTCGTTCTGGCTGACGCATGTGAAGCGCGGGGTGACGCTCGAGGTGCTGGCGCGGGCGACGTGTCCGGTGCTGACGGTGCATTGAAGTGGCGCAAGAGAGGTTGACGGCCGAGAACGAAGGATATCGCCCGTATCGTTTCCTGGGGCATGTGGAGACGACGATCTATGTAGTGTTGGGTGTGCTGCTGGGGGCGACGGCGATCCTGGCGATCGTGGGATGCCTGCATCTGTTTGGTGCGGAGGTCCGGGACCTTAGCGGGACTACGGCGATCTTTGTGCTGATCGACCGGTTGCTGCTGGTGCTGATGCTGGTGGAGCTGCTGCATACCGTGAGGATTTCGATTCGTTCGCATTCGCTGTTTGTGGAGCCGTTCCTGGTGATCGGGCTGATTGCGATTATTCGGCGAACGCTGGTGCTGACGCTGCAGGCGGAGGACTTTACACGCAATACGGCGTGGACTTCGGATATCCAATCGCACTTTCGGGCGGCGATGATTGAGGCGGGGGTGCTGGCGGTGCTGATCAGCGTGCTGGTGGCTTCGATTTACGTGATCCGGAAGACGAAGAATGCGGTGGGGTAAGTGCGCGGCTGCTAACGGCGGCGTGCGGTGCGGTATTGGTAGAACCGCCAGGCGTAGATGCCAAGGTTGAGAGCGCAGACGGCTACGGCGCAGGTGATGAGCAGGGTGAGCGAGACGTTGGGGTAGACGATGGCGTCGAGGTAATGAAGGAGGAAACTGCCGGCCCAGGGGTGGAGGCCGGCGCGGGCTTCGAGGGATTGCTCGGCGAGGGTGAGTGGGCAGTCGATGGGGAGGGTTTCGACCAGGATGCCCCAGATAAGCGAGGCGATATGGAAGGCGGTGAGCCAGGGGCGGCCGCGGGTGAAGAAGGCTCCGGCGATGACCCAGAGGATCCAGGCGAGATGGATGGCAACGATGAGGGGTGGGAGGATTTCGAGGAGAGTGGTCATCGAAGTTGGGGCGAGGTGGATACGTCTGGGGATGTCGGACGTCAGACAAAGTGAGCGTGTGCGGCGTCGAGGGGCTGCGCGGATAACGGATTGCTGAGCGACCCGCGTCTTGATAAGTGTGATGCCAACAACCGTTATGATGAAACGGTTGAGATTCGGCGGCCGCGCTGCTCTTGCCCGGTGCTTCCTACGTTGCCCTGCGATAAGGAGATAACTCAAGTGACCTTGAAGAAGATTTTTGCCCTGGTAGTGGGACTTGCCGCTTTTGGCACGTATGGTGTGGTCGCACAGACGGCGGGCGATGCCGGGACGCTGCGGGAGACGCTGCCGAATGGGATGCGGGTGGTGATCATTCGCAACTCGCTGGCGCCGGTGGTGACGGTGCAGATGAACTTTATCGTGGGCGGGGATGAGACGCCGGCGGGGTTTCCGGGGATGGCGCACGCGGAGGAACACATGGCGTTCCGCGGATGCACGGGGATGAGCGCGGATCAGACTGCGGCGATCTATGCGCAGATGGGCGGAGAGAACAACGCCGATACGCAGCAGAACATCACGCAGTATTACGCGACAGTGCCGGCGGCGGATGTTGACGTCGCGCTGGAGGCGCAGGCGGCCTGCATGAGGGGTGCGGATGACACGCAGCAGGAGTGGTCGAAAGAGCGCGGTGCGATTGAGCAGGAGGTGGCGCGCGACCTGTCGAATCCTACGTACAAGTTTATCGACCGAATGAACGGCGACATGTTTGCGGGGACGCCGTATGCGCACGATCCGCTGGGAACGAAGGCGTCGTTTGATGCGACGACGGGCGCGATGCTGCAGGAGTTTTACAAGAAGTGGTACACGCCTGCGAACGCGATCCTGGTGATTGTGGGGGATGTGGATCCGGCGACGACGATGGCGAAGGTGAGGGAGATGTACGGCAGCATCCCGAGCCATGCGCTGCCAAAGCGGCCGGCGATTGCGCTGGGGCCGGTGAAGCCGGAGAGCTTTACGCTGGACAGCAATCTGCCGTACACGCTGGGGTTCATTGCGTACCGGCTGCCGGGAACGGACTCGCCGGATTACGCGGCGAGCCAGATTCTGGCGGATGTGTTGAGCAGCCAGCGCGCCGATTTGTATGGGATGGTGCCGGCGGGCAAGGCGCTGGCGGCGGAGTTCGGGATGGCGGAGGAGTATCCGATGGCGAGCGTCGGGTACGGCGTGGTGGCGCTGCCGGCGAGTGCGGATGCGACAGCGGCGATCGCGGAGATGCGCGGGATCCTGGAGAACTACGCGGCGAAGGGTGTGCCGGCAGACCTGGTCGACGCGGCGAAACGGAGCGAGGTGGCGGCGGCGGAGTTCCAGCGGAACTCGATCCCGGAACTGGCGAATGTGTGGTCGAATGCGCTGGCGGCGGAGGGACGGACGTCTCCGGAGCAGGATGTGGAGGCGCTGAAGAAGGTGACGCTGGAAGATGTGAACCGCGTGGCGAAGGAGTATCTGACGGCGGCGAACTCGATTACGGCGACGCTGAAGCCGGTGCCGACGGGGCAGCCGGTGTCTTCGAAGGGATTTGGCGGCGCGGAGGAGGTGACGTCGGCTCCAACGAAGCCGGTGGTGTTGCCGGAGTGGGCGGCGACGGCGCTGGACAAGCTGAAGGTGCCGACGGATTATGCGCAGGTGTCGTTGGATACGACGCTGCCGAATGGGATTCGGCTGATCGTGAAGACGGATCCGATTTCGCCGACGGTGACGGTGATGGGCCGTGTGAAGCACAACTCTGACCTGCAGACGGCGGCGGGGATGGATGGGACGGCGCAGGTGCTGGACGATCTGTACTCGTATGGGACACAGACGATGGACCGGCTGGCGTATCAGAAGGCGCTGGATGATATTGCGGCGAATGAGAGCGCGGGGTACAGCTTCTCGGTGGATGTGCTGAAGGAGCACTTCTCGCGGGGGGTTGAGCTGCTGGCGGACAACGAGCTCCACCCTGCCCTGCCGGAGCAGGCGTTTGCGGTGGTAAAGCGGCAGACCGCGCAGTTTGTGGCGGGCAATCTGCAGAGCCCGGCGTACAGGACGTCGCGGGCGCTGGATATAGGGCTGCTGCCGGCGGGCGATCCTTCGCTGCGGGAGACGACTCCGGCGACGCTGGCGAAGGTGACGCTGGATGATGTGAAGAAGTATCACGACAGCACGATTCGTCCGGACCTGACGACGATCGTGGTGATTGGCGATGTGAAGCCGGAGGAAGCAAAGGCCGTCATTGAGAAATGGTTTGGAGATTGGAAGGCGGAGGGGCCGAAGCCGGACACCACGTTGCCGCCGGTTCCGGTGAACAAAGCGTCGGCTGCGAATGTGGCGGATCCGGAGGCGGTGCAGGATTCGGTGTACCTGGCAGAGCAGTTGAACCTGAATCGGTTTGATCCGGACTACTATCCGCTGCAGCTGGGCAATCATGTGCTGGGTGGCGGGTTCTACGCGACGCGGCTGTATCACGACCTGCGACAGGTGGCGGGGTATGTGTATTACGTGGGCGTGGACCTTGGGGCTTCGAAGACGCGGGCGACGTACACGGTGGAGTATGGGTGCAACGCGGAGAATGTGTCGAAGGCGCGAGCGCTGGTGCAGCGGGATTTGAACCAGATGCGGACGCAGAATGTGACCGATGCGGAGCTGCACCAGGCGAAGGCTTTGATGCTGCGGCAGATTCCGTTGAGTGAGTCGAGCGAAGAGGCTGTGGCGCATGGGTTCCTGGGCCGCGCGGAGATTGGGCTGCCGCTGGATGAGCCGATTCGCGCGGCGAAGACCTACTACGAGCTGAATGCGGACCAGGTGCGGGCGGCGTTCTTCAAGCTGATTCGGCCAGAGGATTTTGTGCAGGTGGTGCGGGGGCCAGCTCCGCAGTAGAGAAGCTAATTCGTGGGTCGATGATTTTGGCTGGATTGTGCGACAGGGTACACTCCACTGGAGGAAGGGCGGCCTTGACCGATTCGACGAAAAATCGTGGCAGCATGACGCTGGAGTCTGAGCTCTCGAGCGTGGATCCTGTGGAGGCGAAGGCCGAGGGACTCGCGCGCGAGGCTGGGTTCGACGAAGACACTGCAAGCCAGATTGCGATGGTGGTGCGCGAGGCTGTCATCAACGCGATTCTGCATGGCAACAAGAAAGATCCTGCCAAGCAGGTGCACGTCTGCTACGAGCTGAACGACGAGTGCATTGAAGCATTAAGATTGCGGATGAG
Source organism: uncultured Acidobacteriaceae bacterium (assembly GCA_963821165.1). Lineage (GTDB taxonomy): Bacteria > Acidobacteriota > Terriglobia > Terriglobales > Acidobacteriaceae > Granulicella. The sequence goes on along the minus strand of CAWGCQ010000003.1, from coordinate 2,372,646 downwards.
GGCGCGGGACTCGATCCGGACAGCGTGCCCGATCCGCTGGCGCCGGAGAATATTCTGCGCAGTTCGGGGCGAGGGATATTCCTCATGAAGGCCATCATGGATGAGGTACACTTTCACCAGTTGAATCCCGGCACGGAGATCGAGATGATCAAGTACCGAGCGAAGAAGGAGCTTTCAGCATGAGCATGACATTTAAGACTCGCGAAGTGGGCGGCGTAACCTTTGTGGATTTGAGTGGGAAGATCACCATGGGCGAGGGCAGCCCGACGTTGCGCGAGGAAGTGCACAAGCTGCTGGAGGAGGGGAAGAAGAAGATTGTGCTGAACCTGGCTGACGTGAATTACATCGACAGCTCGGGGCTGGGCGAGCTGGTAAGTTCGTACACGTCTGTGAAGAACTCTGGCGGCGAGTTGAAGCTGCTGAACCTGACCAGCAGGGTGCGGGACCTGCTGGTGATTACGAAGCTGGTGACGGTGTTCGAGGTGAAGGATGACGAGGCTTCTGCGGTTGCTTCGTTCAAGTAAAACGATTCTGAGTTTGGAAAGCGACGGCGCGTCTTCGGGCGCGCCGTTGCTGCGTTTGCGTGGGATGTGAGGTGGGGGCTGTAGTATTCGATCGGGCGGTAAAGGAGATCTCGATGGGCAGCGATGTGGCTGGATATATTGCGGCATTGGACCAGGGGACGACGAGTACGCGGTGCATTATTTTCGATCGCCGTTGTCGAGTGGTGTCGGTTGCGCAGAGAGACCATGAACAGATTTATCCGCGGCCGGGATGGGTAGAGCACGATCCGCTGGAGATCTGGCGGCGCACGCAGGAGGTGATCGAGGAGGCGGCCGAGGCGCGCGGGCTGCTGGCGAAGGACATCCATAGCCTGGGGATTGCGAATCAGCGGGAGACGACGGTGGTTTGGAATAAGCGCACCGGTGTGCCGGTGTACAACGCGCTGGTGTGGCAGGACACGCGGGTGGCGGAGGCGGTGGAGGCGCTTAGCCGCGAGGGTGGGAAGGATCGGCTGCGGGGGATGACCGGTTTGCCGCTGAGCACGTATTTCAGCGGGCTGAAGATTGCGTGGATTCTGGATCACGTGGAGGGCGCGCGGAAGGATGCAGAGCGGGGCGAATTGCTGTTTGGGAATGTCGACAGCTATTTGCTCTGGAACATGACGGGCGGCGTGGATGGGGGCGTGCATGTAACCGATGTGACGAATGCCAGCCGCACGCAGTTGATGAATCTGCGGACGCTGGCGTGGGACCAGGAGATTCTTGAGCTGTTGCGGATTCCGAGGGCGATGCTGCCGGAGATTCGGTCGAGCAGTGAGCGCTATGGAGAGCTGAAGAGTGGCGTGCTGGCGGGGGTTTCGATCTGCGGCGTGCTGGGAGATCAGCAGGCCGCGCTGGTGGGGCAGGCGTGCTTTCGGCCGGGGCAGGTGAAGAACACGTATGGGACGGGATGCTTTCTGCTGATGAATACGGGGGAATTGAAGGCGTCGACGCATGGGCTGGTGTCGACCGTGGCGTACCAGTTTGGTGCGGAGAAGGCGGTGTATGCGCTGGAGGGCAGCGTGGCGATTACGGGCGCGCTGGTGCAATGGGTGCGCGACAACCTCGGGTTGATTGAACGCAGCGAGGACATTCAGGCGCTGGCGCAGACGGTGAAGGACAACGGCGGGGTGTACTTTGTGCCGGCGTTCTCAGGGCTGTATGCGCCGTACTGGAAGGACGATGCGCGCGGCGTGATTGTGGGGCTGACGCGCTACGCGAACAAGGGACATCTGGCGAGGGCGGTGCTCGAGGCAACGGCATTCCAGACGCTCGAGCTGGTGGAGGCGATGGAGGCGGATGCGGGAATCTCGCTGGCGCAGCTGCGGACCGATGGCGGGATGGTGGTGAATGATTTGCTGATGCAGTTTCAGGCTGACATCCTGGATCGCGAAGTGATCCGGCCGGCGATGCGGGAGACGACGGCGCAGGGAGCGGCGTATGCGGCGGGTCTGGCTTCGGGATTTTTCAAGGGGACGGATCAGCTCGCCGAGAGCTGGGAGATGGACCAGGTGTGGAAGCCGCAGATGGAGGCCGGGAGACGCGCGCGGCTCCGCAAGCAGTGGAAGAAGGCCGTTCTCCGCAGCATGGACTGGGAAGAAGAGTGAGCTGCCGGGGTGGACCGCGGAGGTTCGGAGATGCCCTCGAGAATGAACAGAAAGCGGGGCTTAGGAGAGCTTCGGGGACACAGGAGAAGCGGATTGATCATGGTAGACTCGGAGCAGAATGAGTGACCCTAAGTATGGCGTGGGCAGCGCATTTTGGAGCCCTGGCCCTGCCCGTAGCCGATCCGAAATTTCCCTCCGAACGGTGAGGCAGCTTGGGTTCTTGCTCCTGATGCCATTGCTGTTGGCGGCGGCGAGTGCGCAGCAATCGACTCCTTCAGGCTATCCAGATAACTCACAGACTTCTACGAGTGGGGACTGCTCCGATCCGTTGTTGGCGAGCTCTGCGGAGTGCACGGGTCAAGACCAGAACAGCGGTCAGCAGTTGAATGTGAATCCACAGAGCGGAGCGGGCGTGCCCAGAACGTTTGGGGCGCAGACGCAGAATTCGAATAACAATTACACCGATACAGGGCAGCAGACCTCGCGGCTGGGACAGCAGTATGGCGTGAACTCGCAGCAGCAGATGTTGCTTCCGCCAGAGCCGCTGACAGAGTTTCAGAAATTTATTGCTTCGACGACGAACCAGGTGCTGCCGATCTTCGGGGCGAACCTGTTTCGGCGGGTGCCTTCTACCTTTGCGCCACTGAACATGACGCCGGTTCCCTCTGATTATGTGATTGGTCCGGGGGATGAGCTGCGCATACGCGTGTGGGGACAGGTGAACTTTCAGGCCAACCTGCAGGTGGATCGGGCAGGAGAGGTTTACCTTCCGCAGGTGGGGCCGGTGCACGTCGCGGGGATGCCGTTCTCGGATCTGGATGGGCATCTGCGGCAGGCGATCGGGCGGGTGTATCGCAACTTCGATCTGACCGCAGACATTGGGCAGATTCGGGCGATCCAGGTGTATGTGGCGGGGCAGGCGCGGCGGCCGGGCGTGTACACGGTGAGCTCGCTGAGCACGCTGGTGGATGCGGTGTTTGCCAGCGGCGGGCCGTCGATCCAGGGGTCGATGCGGCACATTGAGTTGCGGCGCGGAAGTGACGTGGTTACGGATTTTGACCTTTACGGGTTGCTGGTGCACGGCGATAAGTCGAAGGATGTGAAGCTGCTGCCGGGCGATGTGATCTTCATTCCGGCGGTGGGAGCCAGAGGTTGCGATTACGGGCAGTGTGCGGACGCCGGCGATCTATGAGTTGCGGGAGGGCGAGTCGCTGGACGGGCTGATCGCGGATGCCGGAGGCGTGTCGGCCGTGGCGGCGGAGGCACGAGTCTCGATTGAGCGCATCTCGGATCATCACGACCGATTTGCGATGGAGGTAGCCTACGACGCGAATGGGTTGAAGACCACCCTGGCGGATGGCGATTTGGTGCAGGTGTACTCCATCGTCCCGCGGTATCAGAAGACAGTGACGCTGCGCGGCAACATCGCGAATCCTGGGACGGTTTGCGTGGCATCCGGGCATGCGTGTGAGCGATCTGATTCCGGATAAGGATTCGCTGATCACACGAAACTACTGGTGGAAGCGAGCGCAGCTTGGCTTGCCGGCTCCGGAGTTTGAGCCAATTCCCTCCTTCTCCAACATGCGACAGCCGGTTGACGGCAACGCGGTGACGCTGAGGCCGCAGTCGCAGGGAGGAAGGAATGGGACCAATGGTTATGGGCAGTATGGTTCGCAGCAGGATCAATACGGTAACGCGAATGGCAGCGGGTCGAACAACGCTGCGGGAATGAACAACAGCCAGAATGGCTCGGTGCAGGACCAGATGGGGCAATACGCGGATGGATCGCAGCAGGGGCAGTATGGTTCGCAGGCGGGGCAGTATGGCTTGCAACAGAACCAGCGGCTGACTGCGGATGAGCGAGCCAGCAACTCCTCACTGGCGGAACAACAGGCGAACACCTTCAATGGCCCGCCGCCGGGGCAGCGCACCGAGGTGCAAAAACTTGCGCCGGAGATTGACTGGGATTATGCAGTCATCCAGCGGCAGGATCCGGACACGCTGAAGACGTCGCTGATTTCGTTCGACCTGGGCAAGCTGGTGCTGCAGCATGACAGCTCGCAGGATATTGAGTTGCAGGCGGGCGATGTGGTCTCGATCTTCTCGGAGGCCGACATCCGCATTCCGATTGCGCAGCAGACGAAGCTGGTGACGCTGAGCGGGGAGTTTGTGCATTCGGGTGTGTACTCGGTACAACCGGGAGAGACGTTCCGGCACCTGGTGGAGCGGGCTGGAGGGCTCACACCGAATGCGTATCTGTATGGCTCGCAGTACACGCGGGAATCGACGCGTGCGATGCAACAGGCACGCATCGATGAATACGTGCAGAACCTGAGCATGGAGATTCAGCGCAGCAATATGGCGGTCGCGGCGTCGGCGACGGGAACTCCGCAGGATGCGGCATCCGCGGCGTCGGCTGCAGGCCAATGAGCAGAACCTGCTGGCGAACCTGCGGCGGATTCGCGCGACCGGGCGGATCGTGCTGTCGTTTGTGCCGACGAGCAGCGGAGTTGATGCCCTGCCAGATATCGCGATGGAGGATGGCGACCACTTCACCGTTCCGTCGGTGCCGGCCACGGTGAACGTGGTGGGCTCGGTGTACGATCAGAACTCATTTTTGTACGCCACGGGACGGCGGGTTGGCGACTATCTGGGGCTGGCGGGCGGACCGAACCGGGACGCGGATTATAAGCACTCGTTCCTGATTCGCGCGGACGGCGAAGTGGTTAGCAGTGACCTCGGAAAAGGAATCTGGGCTGAGAAATTCAAGGACCTGCGTGTGTATCCGGGCGATACGATTGTAGTGCCGGAGAAGACGTATAAACCCGGAACGCTGCGCACCGTGCTTGCTTATTCGCAATTGTTCTCTCAACTTGCGCTCGGCGCAGCGGCAATTGCCGTAATTCAATAGCAGGGATTAGCAGGGACCCATGACGTCGAATTCTCCACTTCCCAGAGCGGAACGAACCCGTTGACACTCTTCCGGTCGCGAGCGCGGCGGGAGGAAACGCTGCGGGAGAAGGGGAGATTTCTTTGCTTGATCTTGCTGCTTGTCATCGCAGAACGCAAACGCATCGTGCTTTGGGTCACAGCGGTCTTCGCGATTCTCGCAGTCATCATCTCGCTGATTCTTCCCGTCAGTTATACGGCGACTGTTACGCTGTTGCCGCCACAGGAAGGTAGTTCCGTGGGCGCGGCGCTCGCGTCGCAGCTTGGCAGCCTGGGAGGCATGGCGGCGTTGGCTGGTGGGGGGCTCGGCATGAAGAATCCAACCGACCGGTATGTAGCGATGCTGCAGAGTCGCACTGTGGAAGATGCGATGGTGCGGCGCTTCGATCTTATGCGGGAGTACCGGAAGCGATATCTATCAGACGCGCGGAAGGCCTTTCAGAATCATTCGACTGTCGACGGCAGCGGTAAAGATGGATTGATTCACATTTCGGTTGAAGATCATGATGCCGACCGAGCGGCCGAGCTCGCGAACGGCTATGTCGATCAGTTTCGAGACCTGTCTCAACATCTTGCGATTACAGAAGCTTCGCAACGCCGACTCTTCTTTCAGCAGGAGCTGGAGCAGGCAAAGAATAATCTTGCCGACGCCGAGGAGGCGCTCGAGCAGACAGAGCAGAAGACGGGCGTGATCCAGCCTGACAGTCAGGAAAGAGCTCTCATTGAATCGGCGGCGTCGTTACGCGCTCAGATTACTGCGCGCGAGGTGCAGATTCAAGGCATGCAGACGTACGCGACAGGCGAGAATTCGGAGTTGATTCAGGCGCAACAGGAGTTGGCTGGGCTGCGCGCGCAGCTGGCTAAGCTGGGAGGCTCTGAAGATAGCTCGGGGAATGAAGTCCTGATCCCCAAGGGGCTGGTTCCCAAGGTGGGGATGGAGTATGTCCGCAGGTTAAGGGATGTGAAGTATTACGAGACAATCTTCGATATCCTTGCGCGGCAGTTCGAGGTGGCGAAGTTGGATGAGGCGAAAGAGGGCGCGCTCATTCAGGTTGTCGATCCGGCCATTCCTCCCGACAGACGCTCCTTTCCGCGGCGCGGACTCATCGTGATAGGCGCAACGTTTGCAGGGATATTTGTTGGAGTATTCCTTGCCCTGATCGCAGCAGGTTTAGAACACCTAAGAGAAGATCCAGCGACCACTGGGAAGCTCGCACAATTGCAGCGAGCATTATCTCTAAGGCGGCGGAGAACATCCTGAGTTCCGGCGCGCCACCTCTTGCAGGCCTGCAGCCCGAGGTTGGGCAGCACAAGATTGCTTACCCTAGCCGACGTGAAAGACACTAAGTGACCCGCGTGAAGCGTACGATCTCGACGATTTACACTTCGCAGTTCTGTGTTGGCATAGGGGTATGCCTATGAGCGACCCGGCTATTCCCTCTCTTGCTCCGCAGACGGTTGCAAGAAGAACGGTGCACGGTGCATTTGCGCTAGGTGTTCGCCAGATTCTTGTCCAGGGCACAAGAATCCTTGGGGGCATTTTCCTCGCTCGCCTTTTGACTCCGAACCAGTTTGGCATCTATGCCATCGTTCTGTACGTTCAGACTTTTCTAATGGCCTTTGGCGACGCTGGCCTGGCGGCCAGTCTGGTGCGCCAGCATGATGAACCTGAAACTGCCGACTATCGAGCCGTTTTCACTGTTCAGCAGATTGTCGTCCTTGTCGTCACTGTGTTGATGTGGCTCGCTGCCCCGTACATGGCATCGAAATATCACCTGGAACCGAAAGATGCATGGCTGTTCCGTCTGATTGCTCTATCATTTCTCACCACATCCTTTATGGTGGTTCCGCTCATACGAATGGAGCGGCATCTCGCCTTCAATAAAGTTGCCGTAGTTGATTCTGCGCAGGCAATCACATTCAACTTTCTCGCAGTGTATTTTGCATGGCGTGGCCTGGGGGCCTATGCATTCGTCTGGGCGCTGCTGCTTCGCTCCGTGGTTGGTACGGTAGTTGCGAACTGGATGAGCCCGTGGCGGATCGGCTGGCATTGGGACTGGCCGTTGGTACGAGCCCATTTGTCCTTTGGACTTCCGTATCAAGGAATTCAAGTGAGCTCCCTGCTGAAAGACAGTATTGCGCCTATATTCATCGGGCTTCTTCTTGGAACCGCCGATGTTGGATATATCACATGGGCAAGCATGATTGCAGCCTATCCAGTGCTGGTCCTGACGGTTCTTCAGCGGCTTTACATGCCTGCATTTGCGCGCCTGCAACACCGACGCGAAAAGCTGGCCGCGCTTTTGGAGAATTTGATTCTGGCTAACAACGCCGTCGCTGCCCCCCTCGCGATCCTTACGCTGGTAATGGTCGTCCCGATTACAACTACAATTTACGGTGCGAAGTGGCTTGTGGCCCTTCCATACTTTTATCTTTTTTGGTGCGTAAATCTGGCGGTGCCGACGGTGATGCCAATGATGGGCTTACTGAACGCGCTGGGGAAGTCGAAGATCGTCCTGCTATTTTCGATAGGCGCCATGGCCGGCATCTGGATTATTGGAACGCCGCTCATCCTGGTGTATGGAGCGATTGGATTTGCCATCGCCAACCTCGTCGTACAATTCAATGCTTACTGGATGTATCGGGTCGCGCACCGCCACATTCCATTCCGATTGCTTCCAGTCACTTTGCCGGTTTGGGGTATTGCGGGTGGCAGCGGCGTCTTTGTCTACGTGCTCTGCCGCGTGCGCGTGCCTGTTCATATCTGGACCCTAGGAATCTATGGGGTCTGTGGTCTACTTTTGTATGCGTCAGGTATTTATCTCTTCTATAAGGATAAGTTTCACTCGACATGGGCAACACTGCGAGGAGGAGCGTAATGCCACGTCACTCTTTCGTTAATACCGACGCTTCTGTGTTGCGAGATTCTATGACTGTACGTGCCGCTAGAGCTAGAAGCGAGAATATGTTGCGATGTGCAAACAATGATAATGAGGCGACATGAATGGAATTGATGTCGAAATTGAAAACATTTCTCTATATGCCATTCCCGAACAAAGTTAACGCTGTGAATCGATTTCGATTACTTCTCACGGGCAGGTTCTTTTATCGCCACATTTTCGGAAGTTTTGGGGATGGCTCCCTTTTGTATAAGCCAATGCTGCTAAGCAATCCTCAGTGCATGCACATTGGGGACAATACCTTAATTCGACAGGGAGCTCGATTGGAGGCCGTGATTTTACATCCGACAAAGCCGCCAGCACTCCACATTGGAAGTGATGTCAATATCGAACAAAACGTGCATATTGTTTGTCATCATCGGGTTCTAATTGGAAATCGCGTCTCGATAACTGCCAACTGCGCCATTGTGGACACGACGCATCCGTTCGATGACATGTCAGCCGATGCCAAGGTTGGGGCGATGGTTCAGGACGATGAAGGATTCGTCGAAATTGGCGATGGTAGTTTTCTCGGGATCGGCTGTGTAGTCCTACCTAATGTGAGAATTGGCAAGGGTTGTGTGATTGGGGCTAACTCGGTAGTTAGTCGCAGCTTGCCAGACTATTGTGTCGCTGCTGGAATTCCTGCTCGAGTCCTCCGTGCAGTTCGCAAGACTCAGAATTCGTCTTCTTTATGATGCACCACGGAAAAGGTATAAGAGGTAACCGATGTCTACAGTCCCTAGTGATATCACTTTTGTTGTCTTCACATTTAATGAGGAACAGCGGATTGAACGAGTACTTATGAACTTTGTTCAATTTGGGAAAGTCCTTTTAGTTGATAACGAGAGCACGGACCGCACCGTTGAAATCGCAATGCACTATGGCTGCGACATTCTCATTAACAAGAATGAAGGATGGGTGGAGGATGAGATTACAACGGCGAGGGTCAAAGCAGCGGTTCAGACTGACTGGATCTACTGGGGTTTCGCCGATGAGATGGTTGGAGTAGAGACGATGGAAGCGATTGTCTCGACTGTAAACTCTGGCAAGTATGACGTCGTCAGCCTTACTCGCAAGAATTACTACTATGGTGAATTTTGCCAAGATGCGTTTGCCGCTCGGATGAACCGCGTCTTTAGAAAGGACTCGATTGACTTCACTGGAAACACAATTCACTTGTTCGGGCGGATTGTTCCGGGAGCTCGCATCCACAAGCTACCTTCGAAGTATTTCGTGCATCATTTTATTTCCAATACAGCTAAGTCCTACCTGCAGGTGATGGATCGGTATACAGATGTCGAAGGTACTGAGGAGCGACCGAGACTGAACCTGCTGCATTTGATCCTCTCCGGAGGGCGAATGATTGTAGCCAATCTCTTTGTTAGAAGAGGCTACAAGGCAGGAAGGCCTGGCTATTTTTTGGTGGCGCAGACTGTTTATTATCATTGGCTTTCTGCGATGAAGAGCTACGAGAACAAGATGGCGCTGGACAGAGGCGCGATCGAACTCAAAAATGATATTGTTCGGGACCAAATCCTGCGGTCGCTGCGTTGATGCTGAGGCTTAACTTGTGGATAGCATATGCTCTCTTTGCGAATGTGACGTGATCCGCGCACTGTAACCTAGCATTTCTCTTGCTCATGTACAACTATAGGTTCACATCATGTGCCGGCGGTTGCGCTCAACGAAGGAAGATAGTTCCGCCTGAGGTCGCACGCATGGCTTCGCTAGTTCATGGTCAGTTAGAACCTTTGTTTGGATCTCTGTCACCTTTTCTGCGCTATGACCTCGATGGCGTCCCCCATTTTAACCACGTCCAGCATTTTAGCCATGCGTTGAGTAATAATTTGAAAAATCGGATTGCTGATCAACGCTCCAGTGCTGTTTTGTGATGTGTTCCGATTGAGGCAGATTTGGCCACTGCCCAAGATTCCAGAGTAGTCGGAAGTAAAGTTCACTTTCTCGATCGAGAAGCCGTTCCTTCGCAGCAATAGCTGTATGTTATTGGTCGAGTATGTGAAGGGATGCACAGGAACCCCTCTATACCACCAATATCGCCCGAAGCATCTCGAGTTAAAGCTATCTTCGTTAGGAATTCCAATCAAAACTTTACCGTTCGGCTTAAGAATTTCACGTATTTTCTGTAATGTTTCATTGGGACGCGCCATATGTTCGAATGAGTGATTCAGTCGGACATAATCAAAGAAATTATCGGGCATGTTCGCATCAAAGAGTGTTCCTGCGTGAACGTTGAGCCCACGGTCCTTGCAGACCTGAACCGCCTGAAGGCTGATTTCAATTCCATACACTTCCCATCCATTATCCCGCATCTCCTCGAGAATCCATCCTGTACCGCAGCCAACATCCAGCATGCGACCTGGTTTAGGAAACAATGGATCTTTTGTGTGGATTCTCATTCCAACGAGGCGGCGAATTAATTCCTTAGCTGGTTTCGTCGTGCGAGGCTGGTAGGAATAGTAATCAGTGGGATAGAAGTTTGAAAGCTCCTCATCCGAGTACATAGGATCAAGGTGGACGAGCTGACATCCAACACAGCGAACGAGCTGAAATTCGCCTCGTATGCCATAGTGCCTGTCACGCGTGGCATACAGCGGCTCACGCGCAGCGCCCCCGCAAATGGGACATTCCGTCAGCTTATAGCTCATACCACCATCCCTCCCGCAACAAGCCTTCACCTTGTCGTAATCGAGGACTCTAAGTGAGCGTAATTTCAAAGTCTTACGATCGGCTAACCAACAACGAATTTGAGAACTCAAGGATCGAGCTTCCGAACATCCAAAAACCTTGCCGCTTCATATTCTTTCCTAGCTGTCAGCCATCGGTAGAACTGCTGCAGCTTAGAGCTAATAACAGTCACTCCTTCAAACCTACGAGTTCCCAGCCGTCTCTTGCTGAGAGAACACGAGACTCGTATTGCTTACGCGTGGTTTTTCCAACTATCAAATCCAGGAGGTAGTACATCCGATATGCCCCGTACCACAACCGAGCTTGCCATGCAGGGATTCCTTTTCTCATAAAATACATTCGATTGCGAGTGCAGTAATGTACGGTGAAATCGGAGACGCCCCCGGTCAAGGAGTTCACCTTGTGCCACAGCTTAGCATCGGGAAGATACCAGAGCGATAGGCCCTGCTTCATACAACGATAAAGAAAATCTGCGTCATCGGAATATACAAAGTATTTACTGTCCATCAGGCCGACGCGATCAAACACGCTCCGACGTACTAACAGGCAACAGGTGGGAGTGTAGGTCACGGGGCGGGGATGGTCGAATTGGCCAGTGTCCTTTTGATCAAGTCCATCGTGCTGATTGCGATAGCCCAGCCATGGCTGAAAATGTCCGCCAGCACACCAAAGAACATCCGGCTTGTCATGGTAGTACATTTTGCATGTGGTCATATCGCAGTGATGGGAAGTCAACCCAGAGTAGAGCTGCGCAAACAAATCTTCTGGAAACACCGTGTCGTTATTCAGCAAGAGAACGCATTCGCATCCATCGGCAAGCGCGGCGCGAATACCTTGATTATTGCCTTCGGCGACACCTAAATTATTCTCATTTGCAATGATGAAGATGGGCACGTCAGAACGCTGCCTTGTCATATCCACCGATTCGTCACGGGATGCATTGTCCACGACGTACAGTACGAAGTTACGATGAGTCTGACGGGCCAGCGAATCGAAGAACTCCTGCAATACCATCTCGCTATTGTAGGCAACGGTGACAACCCCGATCTTGCCCTGCTCCACTTGATTAGTTTCAGTCACGAAGTAATCCCCGGTCTCTCATCTCCGCGAGGGAATGCTCATAGCCTTCAGTCGAGGGGGATGATAGCTCTGCCCAGGCGAGAAACCGATTCAATCCCTGTTGGAAAGTACACGTTGGCTGATAGCCAAGTAACTCGTGAGCTCTCGTCAGGTCGGCAAAGCCGTGGCGAATGTCACCCTCTCGAAAGGCTCCGGTAACCTGCACAGTCGAACGAGAACCAAAGTATGCGTTAATCTGCTCTGCTACTTCTAGCACGGTGGTGCGTTCGCCAGATCCTACGTTGACAGAATGACAACCTTCGATCGGGGCGAGCAGCGCGGCGGCTGTCGCAGTCACGACATCGTCGATGTATACAAAATCGCGACTCTCCATGCCATCCTCAAATACCCGGATTGGCTCACCGACGCGCGCGAGATTAGAGAATATGGCCAAAATACCCGTGTATGGGTTTTGCAGCGACTGGCCAGGACCAAAAACGTTCTGGTACCGTAAGGCGACCGATGGAATGCCCAGTACCTGACCGAAGAGCAGAACCATTTGTTCCTGGGTCAGTTTGGTCAGCCCGTAAAAGGACGATGGCTGCGGGGGCGCGGTCTCCGGCGTTGCTGCAGCCGAGCAAATACCTCCGCAGACGGGACATAAGGGATCAAAGTTGCCCGTCTGCTTCTCCGCTGCGGACCGCGGCAGCGGGTAGACCACACCATCCTGGACGCATTGGTAAGCGCCTTCACCATAAAGCGCACGGGACGAGGCGACGACAACGCGATCGACTTTGCGTTTGCGGGATTTGGCCAACACATCAAAGAGCTGCGCGGTGCCTTCGAGATTGGTCCGCGCATAACGACCCACTTCGTACATGGACTGCCCGGTGCCTGTTTCAGCCGCGAGATGGACAACGCGCTCGACATCGTGGAGCGCGTCCTGCATGGCAGCTGCGTCGGCGACATCACCTTGGACCAAACGCACATTGGCTGCCAAGTCTCTGGGCAAATGGCCCTGGTCGCCATGTATTTGAGCCAAGAAATTATCGAGGATGGTAACCGACAAGTTTCGCTCAAGCAGGAGTCGCGCGAGATGCTGCCCAATAAAACCCGCACCGCCGGTGATCAGAATCTTCATTCGTGTTGTCCGCTTCTACGACCACATCAGACATCTGGGGTTACAGGCCCATGCCCTTTGCACACTGTGATGAGTTTGGCCCTAAACTTTATATTACAATCATTGACAAGGTGACGAAAGTAGTCGCTGCTACTGGGAACGATCGGGCGATCGAAACAGTAATGTAAGAGATGCCTGTAAATATATTGTGCTCCTGAACAATGAGGAGCCTTCGTATAGCGGCTTGTGAAGGATTTACCTGCACGGACACCGTCTGGCCGCGTCAAAGCCATCCTGCTACTATACTGACGACGTTGTTTGGTGCGCGGGCGTCTTTTACTCTTCTGTCCCGGCCTGGATGATTGGCTTCAGACTAAGATTCGTGTTGAAGGAACAAAGCAACGTATCACGGTTGCAGACTCCTGGCAGTTGAGGTCGCACACAAACTTGATCCCGAAGTTCGATAGGACGACGGAGGTATGAGTGAATTGGTTTCAGATGCTTGACGCAATTACCATTATTGTTTTAGTGGTAGCTGCATCTAAAAAGTACAATTCGCTCTTAAACCCTGTCACATTCCTAGGGCTATTTAATTTTATTTGCTACATTGTCGGGACAACTGTATTTCAGACACTAGGGCTTCTCGATGTATCAAGACATACCCTCAACTGGTCACAAGCCTTAGCGACCCTAAGCTTCTTAGCATTCGGCATTGCCTATCTTGTTAAGTTTTCACCTTTTGATCGTGCTCTAAGATTTATTCGGAGGTGCTCTTCTCCGTTTGGGGCTGGTGTTGCCATCGAGAAAAGTCCTTTCGCGATTCCTATATTGCTCTTGCAATTCGGTGGGGCATTCGCCTGTCTGGTAGTGTTCAGTGGCGCGGGATCGTTGTGGATTACGAGCCCACGAGACGCTTATCAACTGCACCGATCGGGGGTGGGTGTATGGTGGGCACTTTCATCCGCCTCTCTTTATCTGATCTATTTTATTTATCTGTTGAGATATGGAACAAGCGTTAAGAGAGTACTTGCTGGAGCGTTCGCATTTTCGGTTTGCAGCTATGTGCTGGGGTCGAAGGGACTAATGCTCGGATATTTCGTGTTTGGGCTTTTGTTCATAGACAATCATTTGCGTCGACTATCGAAGCGCACAGTTCTATTGGCTGGAGCGTCGGTTGCGTTTGCATTTATGGGGCTGCAGTTTGTCTACGGGACGGCAGGAGACATGGTCAAGGCCGTCTTGTATTTCGATTACATGCCAAATACAGAACAATTTCTTGATAGTCCTAATTTCTCATTCCAGTATGGAAGGTTGACGCTATCTGCACTGTGGATGTACGTTCCACGAGCTGCATATCCTGCAAAGCCGCATGCATATGGCACAGCCGCAATCACTGATATGATGTACCCCGGGGCAGCTGAAGAGGGTGCAACTCCTGGACTTACGGGATGGATTGTTCCTTATACCGACTTTGGTGTCGCGGGTGTTGTGTTGTTTGCGTTTTTTGAAGCATGGGTTTCAAAAGCGGCCTTTGAGTTATTTATTAGAGAGAAGTCTCTAGTAAGTTTTGCGTTGGGCGCACAGATTGGGTTTCCTTTCGGGATGACTGTTTTCTACAACGCTCCTTTTCCCATTTTTTGGACTTGGTTGGTCTTCCAGGGAGCGATGATTGGCTTCCTAACCCTAGCAACCAGACCTCTACGGAGCCCGTTGGGCGAACCAACGGACATAGGGTTGCTACATTCATGAGACTCGCATTACTGGTTCGGAGTCCAATGTTTTCAGTGTCGCCGACGGATGTGAATCTGACAGGTGGGAGCGGAGACTCCTTTAATCGGGGGTGAATGATGAATACAGTGCGAAACAAATCTCGCGAACATCCGCGCTCGTCACGAAGTATGTCGTAGGGATGGTTGCGCGAATAGCCGCAGAGGGTAAGCAAGGTTTGCTTCAGGGATCTGAGGTGCCCGAGAGGATAGGGATGAGACCCGAACAGTTTGTCTTATTTGAACCTTGGGGTCTTGGCGACTCTATGATCGCATTCGCGATTGCGCTTCATGCTCCTGATCGTTTGTCTTTAGCTTGCAATTCCAGATGGCATGAGACGATTCGGTGTGTAGCGAAGGGAATGCCGCTTCCCGCGCTGATAGCGGTAGATCTTGCATATGGCAGCCGCTTTCAAGATAAGGCATTACAAACTCAGGAGCCGTTACTTCGGAGTCAAAGCGCGACGGTTCTCAGCATTCGCGGCGACCTGCGGGACTACCTGGCCGCAAGGAAATTTTTCCCTGCATCGAGAATCAGGATGAATGGATGGATACCATTCCTGGCAAAGCGGTCCACTATGATTGACATTCCTTTTTCAAGGGGATGGCTATCAGTTAGGAGCCGATATAAGGCGTGGGCGTCTTTAGCGGGGGTGGCATGGCCGACGGTAGAAGATTTCTATCGCGACAAGCGGCCCTTGCCGATGAATCGCTCCGTCCTCATCCACCTAGGAGCACAGTGGCGATCGAAACAATATCCGCATGTTTCTGAGTTGGCTGAGATACTGCGAAAAACTTACACCGTTCGGATTGTGGCTGGCCCGGGCGATTCTCTTCCTGAGGGCATCGTGGAAGGAGATGTAAGCCGACTCGTCAATGGCGACCTGGTAGAGGCACTCACTGGCAGTTCGTATGTTATTGCGAACGATTCTGGCCCCATGCATGTGGCTGCTCTCCTGCGGTGCCGGACTCTGGTTGTCACAAACCACGGGGCGATGAAAGAGTGGCTACCACCAACGGTCATTGCCGTAGAGGCTGACCCGCAACCGGGACATCGACCGCTGGAGTACCGTCCATCGGATGTCTGCTTCGACGGTTGGCCTGCTCCAGAGAAAATTGCTGAGACTCTGGAAACGAGCTTCGGCTGAGGCCAGTTCAGGTCCGTTCACTTCTAGCCTGGAGCTAAGGATTCACCTATGGATCCTGTTATCCGCGCACCCATTGTGACGCCGGGTGTGCGATTCCCTCCGCATGTTCCCTGCAAAAAACACTCGTGCAATAGGGCGTCTGCCATTGGCAGATCTCTGAGCCCACACTTTATACTTGAGCCAGAATACCGAATCTTCGCTCGCGAACGGGCTGGAAACAACTTATCGCTGGGTTGCGAAGCAAATTGCGGCCCAACCGCACACTGCATGGTTCTGCTGAACCGTTAGGATCGAACGCTTGCCTCGGGCACATATCTTTTACCAGTTCTTTTATCCGGATGACGTTGTTAGCTCGGTGCATTTCAGCGAGCTCAGTGCCGGATTGGTGAAGCGCGGCTGGGAGGTGACGGCATTTCCTAGTACGCGAGGATGTCGCAGCGAAGCTGTTGAGTATCCCAAAGAGGGCGAGTTTCAGGGTGTCCGAATCAAACGAATCTGGCGGCCGGCGTGGCGTCAGTCCTCGGGCTCTGGCCGCCTGCTCAACGCTATCTGGATGATTCTGCGCTGGTCGTTACTTGCAGTCGGGCCACGACAGGCGCCAGACGTTGTTATCGTTGGAACTGACCCGATTCTCAGCGTTTTGATCGCAAGCGTATGGCGATTCTTTCATCCCAAGGTCGTCATCGCTCATTGGTGTTTCGATCTTTATCCAGAAGCAGCCTTCGCCGATGGTTTGTTCAGTCGCAAGAGCATAGTGGCGCGGGTATTGCACTATCTGCTTAAAAAGGCGTACCGAGCATGCGATCTCGTGGTCGATATTGGACCGTGCATGCGCGAATTGCTGCTGCGCTACGACCCCAATCTACCGACGGCGACGCTGGTACCGTGGGCGCTCGATGAGCCGGGGCAGGTTCTGCCGATACCGGCGGCGGAGCGCCGATTTGTATTCCAGGATGCCCCTATTGGCCTGTTGTATGCAGGCAGCTTCGGTCGCGCACACAGCTACGATGGTCTGCTGGAACTGGCGCGAGCGCTGCGACCCGACGGCGTTCGGCTCGCGTTCAGCGTTCGCGGAAATCGCGAGAAGACGCTTAGGGAGGCCGTAGGGATCAGTGATTCCAATGTGAGCTTCGTGCCCTTCGCCACGGCAGAAAACCTTGCTAACCGGCTCGCCTGTGCGGACGTGCATGTAGTCAGTTTGCGGAAAGAGTGGACGGGTACAATCGTTCCGTCAAAATCCTTCGGTGCGCTTGCTGTGGGACGACCTCTTCTGTTTTGCGGAGATCGCCGCTCTGCAGTCGCTCGCTGGATCGAACAATATGATCTGGGTTGGGTGCTTACGGATGAGAATGTGTCCGACGTAGCAGCATCTATAACCTCGTTAATGACGGATACGGTGGCGAGGGATGAGATGAATCGGCGTTGTCAACGCATCTACCGGGAGTATTTTTCGCGCGAGGTGACATTGGACGAATGGCAGCGAAGGCTTACAGAATTGCTATAGAGTAAGGTTTGATAAATCATCAAGCCGGTCAGGTTATTTCGCGCCGTGGTTGGGAAAGCAGGCGGATTGAATGTTTATGAATGCTGGGATTTTGGTTACCGGCGGAGCGGGGTTTATCGGCTCCAACTTTGTGTTGCATTGGGTTGGGTTGGGGAAGGGCCGCGTGGTGAACGTGGATGCGTTGACGTACGCCAGCAACCTTGGGAACCTGGCTTCGCTTGAGGGGAGTCCGGACCATGTGTTCGTGCATGGGAACATCTGTGATGCGGAGCTGATGGTCAAGACGCTGACGGAGCATCGGCCTCGGGCGATTGTTCACTTCGCCGCGGAGAGTCATGTGGATCGGTCGATTTTGGGGCCGGATGCGTTTCTGAAGACTAACATCGATGGCACGTTCACCTTGCTGCAGGCGGCGCGCGCTTATGTGGCGACCCTCAGCGATGAGGAGCGAGAGGCATTTCGATTCGTTCACGTCTCTACGGACGAGGTGTATGGGACGTTGCGGCCGGATGATCCGGCGTTCTCTGAGACGACGGCGTATGCGCCGAATAGTCCCTATGCTGCTTCGAAGGCGGCTTCCGATTTTCTGGGGCGAGCTTGGTTTCACACCTACAAGCTTCCGGTGTTGATTACGAACTGCTCGAACAATTATGGGCCGTACCAGTTCCCCGAGAAGTTAATACCGCTGATGATCACGCATGCGCTGACGGGGAAACCGCTGCCGATTTATGGGGACGGGCTGCAGGTGCGCGATTGGCTGTTTGTGACGGATCACTGCAAGGCGATCGTTGAGGTGTTGGAGAAGGGTGTGGTTGGGGAGACGTACAACATCGGAGGAGACAACCAGCGCAGCAACCTTGAGGTGGTGAAGACGATCTGTGCGCTGCTGGATGAGCTGGTGCCGGATTCGCCCTACAGGCCACATGCGCAGCTGATGACGTACGTGACGGATCGGCCGGGGCATGATCGGCGCTACGCGATTGATGCGCGGAAGATTGAACGGGAGCTTGGGTGGAAGCCGGAGGAAAGCTTTGAGACGGGCATGCGCAAGACGATCCAGTGGTACCTGTCGAATCAGAAGTGGATCGAGTCGGTGACGGGGGCGGCCTATCAGGAGTGGGTGACAACGAACTACACTGACCGCAAGCACGAGGTGAAGGGCTGATGAAGGGAATTATTCTCGCGGGCGGCTCGGGGACGCGTTTGCATCCGGTGACGCAGGCAGTTTCCAAGCAATTGTTACCGATCTATGACAAGCCCATGATTTATTACCCGCTGACGACGCTAATGCTGGCGGGGATTCGGGAGATTCTGCTGATCTCGACGCCGCAGGATACGCCTCGATTTGAGGCGCTGCTGGGAACGGGAGAACAATGGGGCATCCGGATACAGTATGCGGTGCAGCCATCGCCCGATGGCATCGCGCAGGCATTTCTGATTGGCAAGGAGTTTCTCGCTGGGGAAGGATGCTGCCTGGCGTTGGGAGACAACATCTTCTTCGGCCATGATTTCGTAAAGGCGATGCAGCACGCGGCGGCGCGGAAAGAGGGTGCGACGGTATTTGCCTATGCCGTCACCGATCCCGAGCGGTATGGCGTGGTTGCGTTTGATGCCAACCGGAAGGTTACGTCTCTGGAAGAAAAGCCATTGAAGCCAAAGTCGCGGTACGCCGTTACGGGGATTTATTTTTATGACGCACAGATTGTTTCGGTGGCCGAACAGATGAAGCCTTCGGCGCGCGGCGAACTGGAAATTACCGACGTCAATTGCTGGTACCTGGAGCGTGGGCTGCTGTGCACTGAATTGCTGGGGCGGGGTATGGCGTGGCTCGATACGGGGACGCATGATGCGCTGCTGGACGCTTCGAACTTTGTGCAGACGATTGAGCGGCGACAGGGTTTGAAGATTGCGTGTCCGGAGGAGATTGCGTTCCGCCTTGGGTATATCTCAACTGCAGAGCTAGAGGCGTTGGCGAGCAAAATCGGGAAGAGCACCTATGGACAGTACCTGACGCGGCTGCTTACGGAGACACTCTACTGATGGGGATCGGCGAGCGTCCGATTCTGCTACTCGGCGGTCATGGCCAGGTGGGCGGAGAGGCGTTGCCGTTGTTGCGGGAGCTTGGAGAGGTTGTCAGCCCTGGGCGGGCCGAGCTTGACCTGACCGATGGCCCGGCCATTCGAGCGGCGGTGAGAGAGCTGAAGCCGCGGTGGATTGTGAATGCAGCGGCCTATACGGCAGTGGACAAGGCCGAGAGTGAGTCGCGAACTGCGTATGCGCTCAATGGCGACGCGCCAGGAATACTGGGCGAAGAGGCGGCTCGGATCGGATCGGCGGTGATCCATTTTTCGACGGACTATGTGTTTTCGGGGGAGGGATCGCGGCCCTGGCGGGAGGACGATCTGCCCGGGCCATTGAGCGTCTATGGAGCTTCGAAGCTTGCCGGCGAGAAGGCGCTTAGCGGAGAGCGGCGCCGCGCATTTTATTTTTCGGACGAGCTGGGTGTTTGGCGCTCGTGGCGAGAACTTTCTGCGACGAATCCTGCAGCTTGGCGCAGGAGCGGGAGGAGCTGAAGATCGTCGATGACCAGGTAGGGTCGCCGACCTGGTCGAGGACGCTGGCGCGCCTGGTGGAGCATACGATACGGCGAGCGGAAGAGAAGGCGAAGCTCGATGACCGTGGCCTGGATGAGGCGGTGAGGCCAATGGGCGGGCTGTACCATGCAAGTAGCAAGGGTGAGACTACGTGGTTCGGATTTGCAAGGGAGTTTCTACAGATTGCGCGGGAGGCGATGCCGGAGAAGACGCTGGCGAGGCTGGTGGCGATTCCCTCGAGCGCTTATCCGACGGCCGCGGTGCGCCCGAAGAATTCGCGGCTGAACTGTGGGAAGCTTGTGCGCGGGCTGGAGTTTGAGATGCCTGAGTGGGAGTCCGCCACCCGCGAAGTGATGGAGGAAGTACTGGCGGACATGAGTAGGCGTTGAGACAAAGGCACTTATGGCGTTGTGCGCGTCACGGAATTGTGTGGTGCAGGTCGAGGGGAGCGGGGAGTTCAGCGTCCTGAAAGAAAGTTCCCTTAGCGTCCTTCGCTGAGATAATTGGCGCTTCGATTCCTTCGAGAGGCCATGCAACGCTTAGGGTTGGGTCATTCCAACGAATGCAGCGTTCTCCGGCCGGGCAGTAGAAATCCGTCGTTTTATAGAGGACATTGGCGGTCTCGGACAGAACGACGAAGCCGTGCGCAAAGCCCTCGGGTATCCAAAGGAACTCGATATCGTCCCCCTGCAGATGAAAACCTGCCCATTTGCCGAAGTCCGGCGAGCTAGGGCGGAGATCGACGGCGACATCCCAGATGTGTCCTGAGATTGAGCGAATCAACTTACCCTGGGGCTGCAAGAGTTGATAGTGAAGGCCGCGCAAGACGCCGCGCTGGGAGAAAGACTGGTTGTCCTGCACAAAACGATCAGGGAGGCCAGCGGCGGCGAAGGTGCGGGCATTGAAGATCTCGGAGAACCAACCTCGCTCGTCTCCATACTTTTGAGGTCGAAGGCGTTTCACGTCTCGCAGACTGGTGTCAAAAACTTGCATGGATCATTCTAGCGTGGAGGAAATGGATGACCTGAAAAAGCGTCGGAGGGTGGAGAGTGCTCCCGCAGTGTCTAAGGTATATACAACCGTTTATCGTACGGGGCTTCCATGCAAAGAATAAACGCGAATTTAACACGCGTAAACGCGGTCAACCACGTGACGATCTTCAATTTGCGCCCCATGAATGGGCGCAGATAAGCGAAAGAAAACGCTAAGTTTAGACGCATGAAAACGTTAAGCGTCCGAGGCGGATGTAAAGTTTTTTGAAGATTGGCCGATAAGAGATCCAGGGCAGCGTCCGAGCAATCGATGTCGCATCTTGGTTCCCATGGAGGGAGTTCGTTTGAACCAGAAGGTATTCGCACATTCAATGATTTGTAACCTAATGACGAAGGTTGCTACGTCTATTGCTAGAGCAGGGACAAATCGTGCTGTTGATGCATGCGTGCTGATTTCGCAAAATTGGAGAGATTACAGGAATTTCATCTCGACAATCGATTTCGCAAGGAATGGACACTGAAATCAGCCGAGGCGGTCATGTACTATGACTAAAACGTCTTGCAATCGTTGCAACCCACAGCAGAGTCTTACGGTTAAGAGCCGACGAAAAAGGGATGGGCAGTTTTGATGGCAAAATCGCGGGCCGAACACGATCGTACCCACAAGTCCGAGAACAACCTTTCTGAATCGTTTGAGGAGCGTCCCTGGGAAAGGGCTTGTGCCGAGCCGATGTTTTGCCCCCGTTACGTAAGTGGCTGGTGCATGTCGAAGCGCAAGCGTTGCTTCGATTTGGTGCTGAGCGTTATTGCTCTGGTCATATTTTCGCCGTTGATGCTGTTGATTGCGTGGTTGATTAAATTCACATCGCAAGGGCCCGCGTTATTTCGCCAGGAGCGGGTTGGGTTACACCAGCAAACGTTTGTCATCTTCAAGTTCCGGACGATGGAGAACCGCCGCGAGCTGCTAAACACCGGACCGACAGTCACAAGGCACGGTGATTCCAGGATGACGAAGGTCGGCGCTCTGCTTCGTCGCCTGAAACTGGATGAGTTGCCGCAGCTAATCAATGTTGCCCGTGGTGAGATGAGCTTCGTGGGGCCTCGGCCAAAGATCCCTCAGCATGAGAGCCTATGCATGCTGTGCCGTCCCGGAATCACCGGAGCGGCGACCATTGAGTTTTCTCACGAGGAAGGTTTACTTGCGGGCGTTCCGGAAGAATTAGTTGAACGCTATGTGGTGACGGTCCTCAATCCTGAGAAGTGCAAGCTGGATATCAAATACATTGAGACCACCAGGTTTGTAACCGATCTGAGGATTCTCCTGCACACGATTTTCAAGCTGAGCAATGCACAGAGACGTACCTTCTCCACAGAGTCCGCGCGGTTCCTGATGGCGAGGTCGAGCGCGGAGTCAATGTCTGTGGGCGAGGTTCATTCCCGGGAGAATTCGGACTTTGCTGGGCACGAAGTTCGGCAGTCGGCCTGACTCACGGGCATAACGCTACGAATGCGCTTCCCTGTTCTCTATCTTGCTAGCGAAGGCCTATTCCTTGTGCAGGAAGTACGTCAGCTGGATGGTTCCTACCACGTTCTTTTGTCGCCCCTGAGCTATGAAGGGCGCCTTCCAGAGTTCCCCCTGCACGTTGGCCTTGATCTCCAAGTTGCGGAGAGGGCGTAACACGACGTCGGCAGCGAGGTCGTTTTGGGTGGTGCCTCCGGGGATGAAATCGTCTGCCGCCTTGGCTTGACGATACTGCAGTTGAATCTGCTGATCCGGACGAAGGTGCCAGGTCAGCCAAGCCTGGCCACCGGTGCCCTCTCGTCCAATCCAGTCACCGAGAATATATCCCTTGTTGGTGTACCCCTGGACCTGAACGCTTTCCCAGAGCAGCAGGTGACCGCCACTGCTCTCGGGGTCGTGCACATTGGTGGTCACGCCTTCCGCGCGGAAGTCGACTCGCGGCAAGCCGGGTAAGCGCGCGAGATAGAACCCTGGTCGGAGGCCGGAGCGTCCGAGGTTGCTGATCGGGAAGACGTTGTCGTGGGCGAAGGAGTCCATGTAGAGCGTGACCAGGTGATTGGCCCAGGGTGTTCGCCAGGTGAGGTCGAAGGTGCTGAAGCGCGCGCCGGGATTCTGCCTGGAGTATTTAACGTCAGGCTGCGGAGCGGTGACGCTGAAAAAGCTTTTGAGAAATGTATGGATCGTAATGGGCACGTTGCAGGTGGGAACATCCTGATACGGTTCGTCTGGCGCCGGCACCGCACAATATTGTCCATGCCCACCCCAGATCACGGAGCGCATGAAGCCAATCTCAAGATCGGGAACTACCTTCATGCTGATCTTCTCCATGTGAATCCATGGGTCGCTGGGAAACTGGTGCCCTTGCAACTCGCCCACCATGAAGTCGTAGCGAAAGAGTCCTACGTAACGGGAGAGCCCGGGAATATAGAGTGGCTCTACCCGGTTGATGCGAAAGCTGTAGATGTCCTGCGCGTTATTGGACCAGCCCATGCTGGCGCCAAGCGCTGGACTCTGCCATTGATCACTTTTGCCGAAGGAGATCTCGTGGCCGAGGAGGTGGACGGAGGCATTTGCCTCCAGGATCTGGACGGTGTCCTGGCCGGGGATTTCGCCTGCGGGGATGGTGGTTTGAGGGACGTCGGGGGTTTCATCGATGGCGGCGAGTTGCGTAGCGACAGATGCGGAGTACCCCATGGCAGACGGTGCGTGTTGATATTCCGCCCGGACCATGAGGCTGAATCGGCCGGCCTGGGCTGTTGCGCTGACGCCGCTGATGTTATTGAAGCCGGACTGATTTGGGCGGCCGTAGTCATTGATGATGGTTTGGCCGAGGTGAAAGCTGTCGTCGAGGATTGCGCCGTTGATCTCACGGACGCGAGTGTAGGCGCTCGCTGCGCGGAGAGAGGGTGAGCGGTCTCCGGCCAGTTCGGGAGCGAGCTCCTTGCGAAGACGTGCGTTGATCTCTACGGCCTCAGCGGGTGCGTAGGTGGATGCGAGCGACTCCTGAGAGAGGGTGAGCATGTGCGCGAGAGAAGCGCGTGTCCAGGGACGCAGATCAAGGTACGCGGTGGGAAGATATCCGAGGTAGTAGAGACGCAGGGCGGCTGAGTAGATCCAGCTGTCGACTGGAATGTAGGCGGAGCCAGCGGTGCTAGAGGATGCGGCAGCCACCTCTTGATGAGAAGGGATGGGCTCGCCGCGTTGCGCCAGCATCGACGTCTCGAGCAAACACAGTACCGAAGAGGCTACCAGAAGGGCGCGAAGTAGCGGTCGTTTCCCGCGCGGGGTGGAGGCGAAAGGCGATCGAGTTGGATGGGCTGGGAGAGACCGATGAGTGGGAGAATGAAAGTCGATTGCTGCCTCCAAGACCGGATGCGCATGCGAGGTTTGCATCCTGGGACCCAAAGAAGATTGCTCACTTGGCATGCGAAGGCCTGGACTCACGAAAGTCAACGTATCACAACGATAGTATAAGTCCTGCGCTTACGGGCTGATCCTTTGCGACGGTATTGGTGGAGCGGTTCGGTGTAGCACGGACGTCAAAATTTCGTGAGCTGGCGCGGGTGCGGTTTTGGCTATGTCCTATAGAAACATTTTCGCCTGTTGCCGATAGCTGGTGTGCGTCCGCGAGGCCGCATGCGGCGGTGAGCGATGGACCATCAGTGGTATGCCGGGGACAACTCCTATTCTGCTGAGGATTCTTTTTGCGGAGAACCGCCGGCAAAGGCGCTGCTGGAATTTGCAAGCACGTCGCGCCTTGCCGGCGAGATTCGAGACCTGCTCGGCGACGATTGTGAGCTGGAGGCAAGTTTTCTCGAGGAGAGCTGGGCGTCTGGCCAACCGATGTCTTCGGTGGTGTATGCGCGCAAGCGGAAGCAGGTTACGGAAAATGACGAAGGCGTCACCTTTGGAGAGTTGAACGCGCTCGGAAGCTTCTTTTTCCCGGCGGCGAACGATTTGATGGGGGATCGTCCTGCTTATCCCGCGGATTCAGCGAAATCCTATGCTGCTGCGTGGTTGCGCGACCCTTTGGAAGAGTTTGCTTCGCGGACCGGGGATCAATCTCCAGTGCGGGATTCAGCAGGTTACAAACGGCATCGGGACGTGAAGGCGATATTAGGTTCGATGACGTATCAACGAGCTTGTGAACTTCTTGGTGTGGGTGAGCACAGCACGGCAACGCAGATCAGGGCTGCCTATCGACGGATGGTCAGCGAGTGGCATCCGGACCGGCTGGAACAGAGCGGCGAGAAGGTGCGTGCGTTCGCCACGAAGCGGATGGCAGCAATCAATGAGGCGTACCACTTGCTGCGAGACATCGAGATCGCGGCCGATTCCAAGGACAGTTAGTCGGGGAGGAGCAAGATCACTAAGACCAGGGCCTCGACGACAAACATGCGGAAGGCTGCGTCCTGACCATTCCAGAGCTTCGATTGCCACATGAGGAACCACTCGGCGCCGATGCACAGAAACGCGATGAACCACTGAAGCATTCCAGAGGTTAGCGCCACCACGCCGAGCTGCCTGGCACGCTGGAACTCTGCTTCGGGGCTGCGGAGGGCCCGGAAGAGGGCGATGCATCCCCACCAGCCGAGAACAGCGTTGAGGATCTCCCACGCGATGATGCCGAGATAGAAAGCGACATGAATCCAGGGGGCACGGATGGCGCGCCACATGCCGTGGTTGCCAGGAAAGGTTGAGTCCATCATGAGGACGTGGCGGACGAATTGATAGTTGGAGTCGAAGTCGGTCAGGTTATTGAACGCGACGAGGGTGAAGAAGAAGGCGATCGCGGCGAGCAGCAACATCTTGCAGGTTCGAACAGGCGATCATCGAGAGGGCTCCTGAAAGCTCGCGAAATAACGTCGCAATGCGGTGAGAGTGGCAGCGTCATACTGTGGGCTGGCGACCATCTGCGACTTCGAGCTGATGTTCTTCGGATGGAGGACGTAGGCGTCGAATTGCTTTGGATTCTTCGCGGCTTCCTGTGCCAGGTCACGCCAGAGTAGTTTGGATTTCTGACCGCCTTCGCCCGAACGGCTGTGGCAGCGAAAACAACTCTGACGCGCGATGATGTAACCCTGCTGGACGACGGGATCTTTGGCGGCCGCACCAAGGGGCTCGATGGGCGCGTAGACGGTTTGTTCGCGGCGTATATCGATGCGCACCACTCCCCAGGGGACTTGTGCTTCGTCATCGTGCGAAAGGACACGGAAGGACGGCCGGAAGCTGGGATGGGACACCATGTAGGGGCCCATTGGCAGTCGTGCGACTCCCAATGGCCAGTGATCCGGATCGAGGCCATTGACTTTAAGGACCAGCAGAGGGTGATGGGCCCGGACGTAGGAGGCTGGATAGTGCGCGGCGTATTTGTCTTCGCAGATCGCAATGACCATCGAGGCTTCGTTCTTAGCGCCGAGCCAGCCGGGCAATTTCTCCAGCGGGACGCCGCTGATCTGGACCGGCCTTCCGAAGTTTGCGTCGTCAGTCACGGTGTAGGTCTCTTGCGGTAGAGACAGAAGAGACTGGTAGGAAACGAATCTCGTCTCGCCTTTCGGAACGCCTTGCAATGATCCACCTACTTCAAGATCGCTGAACGCGTGGCGCGCAGTTTGAAGCACGAGACGGTGTTCCGTCTCGAGGGCGGCCGTACATACAGTCATCCCGCACAGCACCAGAAGTGCCACCAGAGACCTGTTTGTGTGGGTCATGCCGTAATAGTAGCCGAAATCCGCTGAATTTCAGCCGTTGAACCGCAGACTAGCATGCTAAAGTAACCTTCACGATGAACCCACTGGATGCGTTGCAACAGCTTGGACTCGCGCTGCCTTCGCCGCCTGCACCGGGCGGCAACTACACGTCGGCTAAGACAGCGGGCAATATCGTTTACCTTTCGGGTGTCATTTCGCAGACGTCGGATGGCATACTGACGGGTACTGTGGGGCTGGATCGGTCGATCGATGAGGGCTATGCGGCGGCCCGTGCGTGCGCGCTGTTGCAGCTCGCGGTGTTGCAGAAACATCTTGGCTCGTTGAGCAAGGTGCGGGGAATTCTCACGGTGAACGGGTACGTGAACTCGGTTCCGGGCTTTGCGGATTCGCCGAAGGTGATCAACGGCGCTTCGGATTTATTTCT
Source organism: uncultured Acidobacteriaceae bacterium (assembly GCA_963821165.1). GTDB lineage: Bacteria > Acidobacteriota > Terriglobia > Terriglobales > Acidobacteriaceae > Granulicella. The sequence continues at coordinate 2,345,560 of CAWGCQ010000003.1, read as the reverse complement.
TTCGGTGTTCGGCGAGTCTGGGCGTCATGTTCGGGCGGCGATCGGCGTGAGCGGCCTGCCGCGTCATGCGCTAGTGGAACTCCAGATGACGGTGGAGGTCTGATGACCGAACATTCGCTCTCGGCCGTACCGACACATTCACGATGGAATGCAGCGCTGCCGCCACGCCTGACGATTGACTCGGGAGATGTTGTGCACTTCGAGTGCCAGGACTCGAGCGGGGCGCAGGTCCATCCTGGCATGATGGTGGAGACGTTTCAAGGGATTGATCGCGGACGGATTCACGCGCTCACGGGGCCCGTCGCAATCGAAGGCGCGGAGCCTGGCGATGTGTTGCAGATCGACGTCCTGGATGTTCGGCACAAGGGTTGGGGATGGTCGAGCGTGATTCCTGGTCTCGGGTTTCTCAAGCAGCGCTTCACTGAGCCGTTTCTGTTCCATTGGGAGCTGGAGCCCGTGGTGTCTCGCTCGCTTGCGCCGGCTATCGTGCCGTTGCGACCATTTTGCGGGATCATGGGAGTTGCTCCTGCCGAGCAGGGCGAGTTCCGCACGCGGCCGCCGGGCGCTTTCGGGGGCAATATGGATGTGCGAGAGTTGGCGGCGGGCGCGACGCTATACTTGCCGGTTCTTCAGCCGGGCGCGCTGTTCTCCTGCGGCGATGCGCACGCGGCACAAGGCAATGGCGAGGTGTGCATCAATGGGATCGAGTGCCCTGCCGATGTTTCTCTTCGTTTTCGTCTGCACAAGCAGCAACCGCTGGCGGGCCCGCTGGTCGAATCGTCGCCTGCTGCGGACGAGCACGGAGCCTCGTGGGTGGTCGTCGAGTCGTCGACGGATGCGCTTGCGGCTGCGCACGGCGCTACCGACCGCATGGTGGACCTGTTGTCGAGCCGGTGGGGATTCGATCCGGTGCACGCCTACCTGCTATGCAGCGTTGCGATGCACCTGCGGCTGAGCCAGGTTGTGAATGAGCCGATCATTACGGTGTCGGCGTCTATCGCCAAGAGCATCCTGCCAGAGCGGGTGCTGTTCCCGATGGCGCAATGAGGGTTGAATGGAGATCAACGATCCGGAAGTCATTGCCGAGCTTCGCACGCTCTATCCGCTGTACGAAGCTGCGCTGGTCGGCAATGACGTTGAAACGCTGACCAAGATGTTCTGGGCGTCGCCGCATGCGATTCGGTTTGGTGCGGGTGAAAATCTTTATGGTGTCGAAGAGATTGAAGCCTTTCGCAAATCCCGGCCTGCGGTGAATCTTGCACGCCGTTTGGTGCGGCTGGAGATCGCGAGCTTTGGGAAGGACTTCGGCAGCATTACGCTGGAGTTCGAACGGGATACGCCGTCGGGGGTTGTGCGCGGCCGACAGAGCCAGGTTTGGGTACGGTTAGACGAGGGTTGGCGTATCGTGTCTGCGCATGTCTCGATGCTTCGCTAAGCGGTGATCGTGACCGACAGGTTCACGATTTCTGCGCGGTTCAACGCCTCGCGCAGATCGTTCGTGGTGGCGAAGGTTTCTCCGGGCACAAATCTAGCGGGGACCGTGAGCGAGATATGGGGCTGCGCGAAGGGGTAGGGTGCCAGTCGAAAGATGCGCTCGCCGATGCGGTGGACTTTGATCTCCGTGGTCGCGCCATCGGCTGTTGGAAACGGATGCAAGAGTGTTGCGCGGCCATCGAAATCGACGCAGCTTAGCAAAGACAGGTTGTCGCAGGCCTGCAATAGCTGGAAGTGCCGGCGAAACGTTGCGGGCTCCAGATACGCGGGGGGCAACTTATTCGCAGCGATGAGTTGATCGCGCAAGGCTGTTTGCAGACTCATCTGCTCTTCGAGAAACGCGTCCAGCAAGGGCAGGTCGTCTTCTCGAATCGTGCTGCGATCGGCACGTTCCGACAGCAGGTTGTGCGTGTGCATCGATATCAGGATTGCGGCGTAGGGATCTTCCCTCGCCATCAACTGTACGGCTTCTCGGCGAACGGCGAGGTAAGCGCTGAGGTCGATGTCCTCGAAGGCAGAGTACTTCCCTACCAGCTCAACGGAAAATGCTGCGGGGATTCCCTGCTTTGTGACGACAGGCTGCGCATCTCGCGCACGCCAACCGTCGTCGTGACAATATATCCCGCGTAAGATGTGTTCGCGTGGCTCGGGAGACACGAATGAATCGTTACCCCAATATTTCGCAAACTCACCTGCAAGGTGGGCGTGATCCGGATGCGTGATGAGCCACCAGCCGTCCTCCGCCTTAGATCGCAGCATCTTTGTGCTCCAGTCTCATCGAACTGCTAATGCCCCAGTTTTACTCCATTTCGGGATCCGCTCTTATGGCGGATTCATGCCATTTGTGGAGTGCGAGCCACTCGAAGAACATCACGGTAAAGAAGAGGGTAAACCCTAGCAACGTTGCGGCAATGACCAAGGCAAAGAGATACGCAGTTTGCAGTTGGGCCTGAGCGTAGAGAATTGAGTAACCCAAGCCACCTTGCCCGGCTCGGCCTGAGCCCGCGAACCACTCCCCGGTAAGCGCGCCGATGACTGCGATTCCACTGGAGATTCTGACTCCTACGAAGAGATAGGGTAACGCGTGCGGCAGGCGCAGCTTGGAAAGGATCTGCCCCTGCGAAGCGTTGTGCATGAGAAATAGCTGGACGAGATTTTCGTCCACACTGACCAAGCCCTGCGTAGTGTTTGCGATGATCGGCGCGAGGCAGATGACGAAGGTCACGACACCCACTGCCAGAAGCCCCGGGCCAACCCAGATGATGATCAGCGGGGCGACGGCAAGAATCGGAACAGTTTGCAACAGGATTGTGTAGGGAAAGAACATCTTTCGAATCCAAGGAGAGCGCGCAAAGATGAGGGCGATGAAGATGCCGGCCGCGATACTTGCGACGAGACCGCCAATGGCTGCTTCTGCCGAGATCGTCAGCGACGCCCAAAGGTCTGGCAGGCGCTGAATAGCTACTCGAGCCACTGCCAGCGGCGTGGGCAACAGATAACCGGGAATATCGAAGGCGAGAATCAGTAAACGCCAGAAGACCAGGAGGCCACAAAAGACCAACGCCGCGCTTCCGCTGAAGATGAGGCGTTTTTTCATACGCGGTGTGTCTCCCGCAGCAATCTGGACGTGCGATTGACGAAATTATCAAATTCTTTTGATTCGCGCATTTCGGAAGTGCGTGGGTACGGGAGATCTACGCTTAGATCATGCGCGATGCGGCCGGGATGCGGCGCCAGGACGATTACGCGGGAGGAGAGAAAGACAGCCTCCGCAACTGAGTGCGTAACAAATAACGCTGTCCAGTTGTGCTCGGCTCGAAGTCGCAACAGTTCCTCGTTCATGCGATCGCGTGTCATCTCATCCAGTGCGGCGAACGGCTCATCCATCAGGAGAATTCTGGGTTTGGTTGCAAGGGCTCGGGCAATGGAGACGCGCATCTTCATTCCGCCGGAGAGTTGGCGTGGGTAGTGTCCTGCGACGTGTGAGAGGCCGACAAGTTGCAAGAGCTTTTCGGTCGTGCTTGCGGTTTCGTCGCGGGTGCGTCCCTCGAGTTCGAGCGCGAGAGCGACATTCTTCTGCACTGTTCGCCACGGGAGAAGCGTCGCGTCCTGAAAGACGAAGGAGACGATCTCGCGGGCGTTGGCGGGGGTCATGCCGTTGACCTGGATCTCTCCCTGCGAACACGACGACAAGCCGGCTACCAGTTTCAGCAAGGTCGATTTTCCGCAGCCCGATGGGCCGATGATGGAGACGAACTCTCCTCTTTCGACGGAGAGATCGATGCCCTCCAAGCACCGGAGAGGATGCCGGAGAAAAGCGCTTCCCTACTTCGCGAAAGAGAATTTCAGGAATGGTCATGAGACCACCGGCAGATGCAGCGCAGATCTACGGCCGGCATCGTGGTAAATCATGTGGGTTGAGCGCTGCCAGTTCCACTGCGACATCTCGCTGGGCTTGATGTTGGTCGAAGGATTGCGGTCATAGAGGGGAAACGCGCTTCCAGCAATCTCCAGGCGAATGCGGTCGCCCTTGGCGAAGACATACGATGTCGGCTCCAGGTTAAACTCCCAGCGATGGACCTGGTCAGCTCGATACTGGTCTCCGAAGAGGTAGGTCGAACGCGCGATGCCGATGCAGCAGAACTCGGCGCAGTCCGCGGTAACGCGCACCAGCTTTGCGGTTAGATCGGCGCAGGATGCAGAGGTCGATGCATAGATCACGATTCGCGGCGCGCCGAAGATATGCAGGGGCTGGACTAGGGGATCGCTTGTATAGACGAGCAGATTGTTTCCAGACTCGGCTGCCGTTTGATCAAACATGCCGCCCAGAGCCAACGGGCCGCCTGGTGCGAGTACTGGAACCTCGGGATCGTAGACAAAGACGTCGGGAGGCTCATGCTCTGCGTGGCTCCGCGACAGGCTGCCGTTGCCTTTGCGTGATTCAGCTCGACCTTGGCTGTGAAGGTAAAGGATGACCTCGGAGTCGCCACGAGAGTCTTCTGCTTCATACCATTGATTTTCGCCAAGGGCAAAGTGCCGCACACGCGGGTCTGTCGCGAATGTGCCAGCATCCTTTAGCCAATGGTCAAACCAACGCAGGAGCAGAGCGTCCGTATCGAACAGAGCTTCTTTGCCCAAGTCTGCGTCGCCTGCGCGGTCAGACCATGGGATATGGATCCACGGGCCGGCGAGCAGGAATTGATTTTGGCGTGCATGCTCGGAACCTGCGCGTTGACGCAAGAGTTCGTAGCCCTGCATGCTGCCTTCGAGATAAGTGTCATACCATCCGGACATGTGCAGCGCGGGAACCAGGATTTTTTCCGCTGATTTCGTCAGGTCCATGGAAGACCAGTAGTCACCCGGTGCGTCATGCTGGAACCAGTCGCGTACGTAGGAGGGCAGCGCAGGGTCGGTGATCGCGGGATGCTCGGCGTAGGGCAGGTGCGAGGCCTGGGCGCGTACGTTTGACCATGCTGCTTCGAGCTTTGCGCTTGCATCGTGCAGCCCGAGACGGCGCGCGTCTTCCTTTAGCATCTGCAAACCCCATCCCAGCGAAGAAGCCAGGCGGAGCGCGCCGTTGTGATAGAACCAGCCACGGTATAGATCGCAAGCAGTCATGGCTGGCGCGATGCACTCGAGGCCTGGTGGCTGCTCGGCCGCTGCGAGCAACTGCGTCGCTCCCTGATACGAGAAGCCATACATGCCGATGCGACCGTTGCACTCGGGACGGGAGCGAAGCCACGCGATTGTCTCTGCGCCATCTTTGCCTTCGTGGCGAAATGGGTAGAAAGCGCCCTCCGAGCTGCCACGACCACGGACGTCCTGGATCACCACGTTGTATCCGTGGCGCGCGAACCAAATGGGATGGGCATAGACCACTGTCGATGCGATGTCTCGGCCGTAAGGCTGGCGCATGAGAAGGGTTGGTCGCGGTCCGTCGCCCGCAGCATAGTAGTGATCTGAGCGAAGCAGAATGCCATCGGACATGCGGCAGTCGACGCTTCTTTCGAGCGTTACACCTCCACCACAATCTACTCGTTGGTTCAGGCTCATTCGCTCCTGCGCGCGATTCGTTTTATGGTTTGTGATGATTTTGATAGTGGTAGGCGGCTTCCAGGGCAGCGGCAACTTTAGCTGCCGCTGCGGCGATCCATCTCTCTCCGTTGTCCGCAGTGGCTGGCCGGGGGTCGCCCATTACGCCGCTGGACGCGATGTCGCGCGTGAGCCATGCAAAGTTTACGGCACCCTGCTCGGGGGACAGGATGCTCTCGTCTTCGAGTCGCGCAATGTAGTTCGTGGTGTAGGCGCTGGTGTCGACCAACTCAGGGGTGGCGCGGAGGAGCACGGCCGTCTCCCATTCCCCTGCATGAAAGCCGTACTTTGTTTCTTGCGGATTTAGTCCTTCGGGCTTTGCGCCTGCGCTCGCGTTCATGTGAAAGGTGCGCAGGCCGAACTCGGCGCGGAGGTCGCGCGCCATCACATCATTCAGCGCCGTGTTGCCGCCGTGGGAGTTATACAGCACGAGTTTCTTGAAGCCTGCGGCGGCGATACTGGCGCCGATGTCATGCAGTACCGACATGTAGGTTTTGGCCGATAGGGCGATGGTGCCCGGAAAGCCGATGTGCTCGTTGCTCTTTCCGTAGCAGACCGGGGGCAAGGCATAGATGGGCAGATCCGGGCTCAGTAGGCTGAGCGCGCGACCGAGGAGAACGTTGTTGATCAGGGTGTCGGTGGCCAGGGGCAGATGATGTCCGTGCTGTTCGATGGCGGCGGTGGGGAGCACGAGCAGTGTGCTATCGCGAGGGAGCGCATCGACCTGCTTCCAGTTCAGGTAGGCGAAGTTTCTGGCATCGGGAATCCAGGTCTTCATGCGGTTTGGACCTCGTTCTCCTCGCGACGGACGAAGGTCGCCATCTTGCCTGGGTTCATAAGGCCTCTGGGGTCGTAGAGATATTTTGTCTGCAGCTGCACGTTATCTTCGCGATATCGACCACCGCCTTCGACGTGATTAACATGCGGGTTCGCGACAAAGACACCAATCTCGCGGCAGTAGTCGATCATCTCGTTCAAGCGTTCCGGCGTGGTGAAGCGGACGACTGGGATGGAACCTGGGATGACGACGCCTGCGCCATTCTTCATCCATTCGATATGGAGCAGGAAGTCCGCGCCGTATTTCTGTTTGAGCAAAGCGAATTGTTCGCGTGACGTCTCGGGGCTGAAGCCACACTGCAGGTAGGTGTACGTGGGGTCAGCCTTCATTGCCCAGAGGGTGGTGTGGTTCCAGGTGTAGTCGGATAGCAGGGGCGTTGATTTGAGGCCGGCGTAGGGCTCCGCGAATGAGACGGATCCGCCAGCGGAGAGCGCTGCAGCGAAAAGGTCTGTGCGCTGGGCTTCCGCGATCAGGAAAAAGATTGAAGACGCTTCGGCTCCGATTAGCTGTTTGATGGGAGCGAAGAATGAGGGGATGGGCCACTCGAAGACTGTCACGAGTCTCTTTGTCCAGCGATCCCGAGTGGCGATCGACTCGCTGAAGTCGAAGGCCTCACTGAATGTCGGGAAGTTCACAACCACCTGCGCCCACTGCACCGCTGGTGTGAGGGCAAACCAGATGCGGGTGATGACGCCGTTGGTTCCCCACGCGTGGAGAACGTCGTGGACGGCCGCTCCTTCGTGGAGCACGATGCGCGGCTGTGACTCCATGGTGACGACTTCGAAGGCGCGGACCGTTTCGAAGTCGCGCAAGCCGCCGTGTGCGACCGAGCCAATGCCGCCTGAACCTCCCCCGAGGAATCCACCAAGAGAGGCCTTGGCGACGGTCGATGGATAGCAACGCAGCTCCCAGCCTCGATCGCGCGCATAGTTTTCGAGCGCAGCGAGCTTGACGCCGGGCTCGCAGACGGCGATGCCTTGCTCGTCGATGGTTTCTATCGCCTCCATGCGCTGCAGGTCGAGCACCACGCCGCCTTGAAGTGGGACTGCCTGTCCATAGTTGCCAGTGCCAGAGCCTCGCACGGTCACGGGTATTTCGTGCAGATAGCAGTGGCGGAGCACGGCTTGGATCTCGGTGGTGTTGATGGGTTGGACGATAACATCGGCGTGCTTGCCGTCGAGTTGCTGCTTCAAGATGGGAGAGTACCAGTAGAAGTCACGCGATAGACGCTCCACGACCTGGGGCTGCGTCAGCACTCGCGTTGGGTCGCCGAGGATCTCGGCTAAATCTACCGCCAGATTATTCATCCTGAACGTCTCCTCCTGGCGCCTATCGCTTCTTGCTCCAGGAGCGAAATGCCTTCTGCATCCTGGGATCAGTGAAGAGCGCGAGACACAACTCGCGTTCTACGGGTCCTTCTACTGCACAGATCATGTCTGACCGCCGCACTACTTCAACTGCTGGAATCCGTATCTGACGACAGAACTGGTTGGCGTCCGCAATGGTCGCCCCGTAGACCACGCGATCGAGGCCCGCCCAGAGGGCGTCTGCCATGCACATGGGGCAAGGCTCGCAGGTAGTGTAGAGGGTGTAGCCGTTGAGGGAGAAGCCTTTGAGCTTCTTACATGCGAGACGGATGGCGCGAACTTCTGCGTGCGAGCTTGGATCATTTTCTTTGCCGACAGCATTTGCAGCACGCGTCAGGCGTTCACCGGTCCTGCTATGGAAGACATCTGACCCGAACGGCACGGGATGGCCGGTCTTCAACGAACGCGCTGTCCACGCAGCCAGGTCGCGCATCCGTTCCGCGTCGAGCGCTGCCTTTCGAGCCTTCGTCATCGATGTTTTGGGGGCCATAGTCGAAGGTAGCATGACATGGCTTCCCGCTTCGATAGAAATCGATGAGCCGCGCGCCGCGCGGCGATGGGGTGAGGGTGAGCGGGTAGAATTCGGTCATGGGAGATCGGACGTCATCGATCGTTGAACTTCGGAAGATGTATCGCCGCGGCGAGATCAACCCTGAAACGCTGCTCGAGGACGCGCTGGCTCGGGCGAACAGCAATGCCAGTCATAACGTCTACCTCTCGCAGGATCAGGAGTGGTCTCGCAGTGAGGCGCGCACGCTGCGCAGAGAGGACATCGATGTTCAGCCACTCTGGGGCATCCCGGTTTCACTCAAGGACTGCTTTGATCTGACTGGCTTTGCTACCTCCTGCGGGTCTGCGTTTTATCGGGATCTGCATGGCATCGCCGCAGCAGACAGCTGGGTTGCTGAAAAGCTTCGGCACGCTCGCGCTGTGATTACGGGCAAGACGCATCTGCACCAGCTAGCGTATGGGATCACGGGCGAGAACCGCGATTTTGGCGATTGCCTGCAGCCGCAGAACGCCGGAGTGCTGACCGGGGGCTCGTCGAGCGGCGCGGCCGCAAGCGTGCAGGAGGGCTCTGCGATGGCTGCGATTGGGACGGACACGGGCGGCTCGATTCGAGCACCCGCTGCGCTGTGCGGTGTCGCAGGGTATAGGTCGTCCGTCACGATTAACACAGAACCTCGGTGGCGTGGGGGATATCACCTTGCAGCCAGCTTCGACACGATTGGGTGGCTCTATCGCGATCTTCGAGATGGTCCGCTGCTTGGCCGCGCTTTGTTTGATCTTCCCATCTCGACAGCTCCCACGATCGACACCCTAAGAATTGGAGCGCCTGATCCAAGCCTCATTGAGGATTGTGATGCCGACGTGCTGGAAACGCTTCGGGCGTGGGGATCACGGTTTGGGGAACTGGGCGCGAGCATCGGTAATTTCGATGCGCGGTTCTGGTTGGAGGCGATGGCAATCTATGCTCCGATACAGGCGAGCGAGGCAGCAGCGTTGCACCAGGGCTACTTCGAACATTTCGAGCCGGCGATTGCGGAGCGGCTCGCATGGGGCGCGTCGATACTGCCTGCTGAGCTTGCGGCGCTTCACCGTCGGCTCGTGGAATTCCGGGCAGCAACGGATGCGCTCTTCGAGAGCTTTGATTACCTGCTGTTCCCGTGCGCACCCATGTCGTCGATTGCCGCGGGTGCAGACCATAGCGCGACGCGCTCGCGCATTCTGCGCTACACGACGCCCGTCAGCCTCGCGGGATTGCCGGTCGTTGTGCTGCCAACGCTTCGGTCCGGAGGCCCGGCTGGCGGAATCCAGCTGATCGGGCCCATGGGGAGCGATGCTGCGCTGCTGGCCTTGAGCGCCTCGCTCTCAGAGAAATTCGAAAACGGTGCTAGGCTGCATCCATGAGTCTCCGACGCAACCTCTCCCTTGCGGCTGCTCTGCTACTTTCCTTGGCGCCTCTTGCGGGCTGCCATTCGCGCACGAATTCCAACGGCCTTACGCCGGTGAAGTTCCAGGCAGACTGGTACCCGCAGCCTGAGCACGGCGGCTTTTACGATGCGCTGGTCAAGGGCTATTACAAGGACGAAGGCCTCGACGTGGAGATTATTCCCGGCGGACCCTACGTTTCGAGTGACGCGCTGGTGGCGAGCGGCGCGGTTCAGTTCGGCATGAACTCTTCCGACCACGTGCTGCAGGCGATTGCCAACGCGAATGAGCCGATCGTCGCGGTCGGCGCTACGATGCAGCATGATCCGCAAGGGATTATGCTGCACGCGGATTCACCTGTCCACACGTGGGCGGATCTGAACGGACATACACTCGCGGTCAAGCCCGGGTCGACGTGGTGGGACTTCATTCGGAAGAAGTTTCACCTCGATGGGGTGCACGAGGTGCCAGCTACCTACAGTGTTGCTAACTTCATTCAGGATCCGACGTACATTCAGCAGGCATTCGTAACATCGGAACCGTACTTCGCCCAGCGCGCCGGGGTCCCGACACGCATGTTGCTCAATCGCGACGCTGGATACGACCCTTACCGTGTGTTCTTCACTTCACGTGCCTTCGCGCAGGAGCATCCTGAGATTGTCGCCAAATTTACACGAGCATCGATCCGCGGTTGGCGCGACTACATGAAGGATCCAACGGCTGCCAATGCACTCATCGAAAAGCTCAATCCAGCGCTGAATCCCGATTGGGTGAACTTCAGTTACCAGGCGCTGAAGGCGGGGCATTTTGTGAGCGGCGATGATGCTGGCGGCGACCAGACAGGACAATTCGATCCGGAGCGATGGGCAACGCTCTATCAACAACTGCTGGACTTGGGTGTGATTCAGAAGCCGATCGATCCAGCGAGTGGATACAGCCTAAGATTCCTCGGGAGTGGTGGACCAGGTCGCTGAGTCGGAGCTTAGTAACTCACGCAAAACCCTTCTCCGCTACCGGCCCCACCCGCCGCCACCGGGCGTCTCCAGCCGCACCACCGCCCCACGCCTAACCCGAGTGCTGCACTTTCCGCGCAAGGTGCGCTCGTCTTCGCCGTCACGCAACACCGCACGCCCTGCCTCGCCTTCGCCTCCACCCGCCAACCCATACGGCCGGACCACTCGCCGATCCGCCAGCAGCGTTACCTCCGCATCGCACAGCAGCTCCAACTCCTTCACCAACCCATCGCCGCCGCGATGCTTCCCCACCCCACCCGACCCACGCCGATACCCATAGCGCCGTCATCCGCAGCGGATACGCAAACTCCAACGCCTCCACCGGCGTATTCAGCGAGTTCGTCATGTGCGTCTGCACACCCGACAGCCCATCGCCCTGTCGCACTCGCGCCCATCCCTCCCGCCGTCGTCTCGTAGTACGTAAACACTGAGCCTGTCCGCGCATCGACGCCACCAATCGTCAAGTTACTCATCGTCCCTGCGCTCGCCGCCGGAACCCTCTCCGGCGCAGCCTTCGCCAGCGCCCGCAGCAGCGTGTCCACAATCCGCTGCGACGTCTCCACATTCCCTCCCGCCACAGCCGCCGGCGGCAACGCATCGACAACGCTTCCCTTCTCCGTGTAATCAAAGTCAGCGGCCGCAAAATCCCCGCGGTAGCCGGAGCATCCTCGCCCAGCAAACACCGCAGCACATAGAAGCAAGCCGACAGCGTAATCGCTCGCACTGCATTTACACTTCCCTGCACCTGCCCCGACGTCCCCGCAAAATCAATCTCGATCTCTCCCGCGTCAGCATCGACCGTAATCTTCACCGCAATCCGCACGCGCTCATCGGTGACGCCATCGTCATCCAGCCAATCCTCTGCCTCATACGACACCCGAAGGCAGCGTCCGCAGCTCCGCCCGCACCAGCCGCTCCGAGTAATCCAGCAACGCCTCACCCAGTACTCCGCAGCCGCTCCACGTCCCATACCGCTCCACCAATTGCAGCAGGCGCTGTTCTCCCACTCGACACGCCCCAATCTGCGCCGCCAGATCTCCCTCCCGCTCCTCCGGCGTCCGCACATTCAGCAGCACCATTGCCATCAACCCCTCATCCACCACCCCACCCCGCACCAGCTTCACCGGAGGAATCCGCAGACCCCTCCTGAAAGATCTCCCGCGCCGGTCCCATCGACCCCGCAAACATTCCACCCACATCCGCATGATGCGCCCGCGCCGCCACAAAAAAGCTCGCCGCCTCCGCACCCTCCCCCTGGGCCGCACAGAACACCGGCATCACCATCGTGATGTCCGGCAGATGCGTCCCGCCCGCATAAGGATCATTCAGAATCGCAACATCCCCGCGCTCCAGCCTGAGCGCCCGCACCGCCGCCTCCACGCTCATCGGCATCGACCCCAGATGCACCGGCATGTGATCGCCCATCGCAATCACCCGATGCTCCGCATCAAACACCGCGCACGAATAATCCCGCCGCTCCTTGATATTCGGCGAGATCGCCGTCCGCCGCAGCGCCGCCCCCATCTCCTCCGCAATCGAATGCATCGCACTCTGAAACACCGCCAGCTCCACCGCATCCACATCACTCATGCCTTCACCCCCGAGTTCACATCGATCACCAGATTCCGCAACCCATCCACCACCACCCGAGCCCCCGGCGGCACCACCGTAGCCGACGTATACTCCGCCACCAGCGCCGGCCCCTCGAACACATCTCCAGCCCGCAACCGTCTCGCGATCAAACATCCGCGCCCTCACCCATCTCCCCATCGAAATAAATCTGACTTCTCTCCCGCGCAGTGCCGCCGCACCATCGCCCGCGCGCACCTCCTCGCGTCACGGCGCATACGTCTCCGCGCGCACCGCACCCGCACCCGCACATTCACAATCTCCAACCCACGCTCGCGATTCGCAAACCCATACCGCTGCTCATGCGTCGCATGAAACCTCTCCGCCGCATCCGCTCCATGCGACACATTCAGCTCATACCCCTGCCCCACATACCGCACATCCACCGTCCGCTCCACCTCAAACTTCTTCCCCGCAAACTCCCTCGCACCCATCGCCTCCAGTGCAGCGAAACTCCTCCTCCAACTCCCCCATCTCGCGTTCCGGCAAGCATCACCGTCCGCGAATAATCCCGCACTGCATCGGCCAGCAGAATCCCCACCGCGCTCAGCGCCCCCGGCATCGCCGGAATCATCACCGCGGCACCCGCAGCGCCCGCGCCACCGCACAAGCATGCAGCGGCCCGCCACCGCCAAACGCCACCAGCGTAAATCGCCGCGGATCATGTCCCCTCTCCACCGAAATCACGCGAATCGCGCGCTCCATCTGCGTCTCCACCACGCGCAGAATCCCCTGCCGCAAACGCCTCCACACTCTCCAACTCCCCGCGCCGCGCCTCAAAACATTCCCGCGCCCGCGCCACATCCAACTTCACCGTCCCACCCATAAACTGCTCCTCATCCAACCGCCCCAGCAGCAGATTCGCATCGGTCACCGTTGGCAGCTCGCCGCGTCCCAAAACAAACCGGCCCCGGCTCCGCGCCAGCAGACTCCGGCCCCACCCGCAACAACCCTCCCGCATCGAACCGCGCCAGCGACCCACCCCCCGCGCCCGCCGTATGAATATCCAGCATCGGCACGCTCACCGGCACGCCCGCCACCACACTCTCATTCGTCCGCCGCACCCCACCCGTCTCCGCATCCGCCAGAAACACATCCGTCGACGTCCCACCCATATCGAACCCGATCACCCGCTCAAACCCCGCCGCCCGCGCCATCTCCCACGCGCCAATCACCCCACCCGCCGGCCCGCTCAGCACCGTCCGCACCGGCTCCTCCGCCGCCAGCCCCGCCCCCACAATCCCACCCGAAGACTGCATCACCTCCACCGTCCCACCCTCATACTTCGCCTGCACCTCCGCCTCCAGCCCCAGCAGATACCCGCGCATCTTCGGCGTCAGATACGCATTCACCACCAGCGTCGACCCGCGCTCATACTCCCGAAACTCCGGCAGCATCCGATGCCCAACCGACATCGGCAGCCCCAGCCCCTCCAACGCCCTCACCACTCGCGTCTCATTCTCCGCATTCAAAAACGCAAACAGCAGCGACACCGCCACCGCCTCCGCCCCACTCGCCCGCACCCTCTCCACCAGTTCCGTCCAGCTCCGCATCCGAAGGTCGCCTGCAGCACCTCACCCTCAGCACTACACCCGCTCCGGAACCCCAAACCGCAGCTCCTCCCACCAGGCAAGCCGCCGCCGGCTGCGTCCACGCATACAACTTCGGCCGCGTCTGCCGCCCAATCGCAATCGTGTCCTCAAACCCCGCCGTAGTAACAAACGCCACCCGAGCCCCCTTCCGCTCCAGCATCGCATTCGTCCCCACCGTAGTCCCATGCCTCAACTCCAAGCCCGTCAGCCGCCGCGCCCCCAACACTCGCACCCCCTCCATCACCGCCCGCGCCCGGATCACCCGGCGTAGACCGCACCTTCACCACGCGCATCTCCCCATCCACCATCGCCACGCAATCCGTAAACGTCCCGCCGGTATCAATCGCAATCCGCAAACCAATCCCCCACAAACCAATCCCCACCAGTATGCTTGAACCAAACCGTCTCACACGCTACTACTACCTCTACCTACTTCCTCTATGTCCTGGCTAACCACCGCATCCGCCTCTCAGCGCCGAGCCCTCATCGCAGCCGCCCTCGGCTGGATGCTCGACAGCATGGACGTCATGCTCTACGCCATGATCCTCCCCGCCGTCCAGCGCGACCTCCATCTCTCCTCCGCCCTCTCCGGCGCCATGATGTCCGCCACCCTCCTCGCCGCCGCCGCCGGCGGCATCTTCTTCGGCTGGTTCGCCGACCGCCTCGGCCGCACCCGCGCCCTCAACGCCAGCCTTCTCATCTACTCCGTCGCCACCTTCGCCTGCGGCTTCACCCACACCGCCCTCGCCCTCGCCACCTTCCGCATCCTGCTCGGCCTCGGCATGGGCGGCGAGTGGGCCTCAGGCGCCGCCCTCGTAGCCGAAACCTTCCCACCCGCCGCCCGCGGCAAAGCCCTCGCCTTCGTGCAAAGCTTCTGGGCCATCGGCTACGCGCTCGGCGCCGCCATCACCGCCCTCATCCTCCCTCGTTTCGGCTGGCGAGCCGTCTTCTTCGCCGGCATCCTCCCCGCGCTCCTCACCCTCTGGATCCGCCGCCGCGTCCACGAGCCCGAGCTCTTCCAGCGCGACCGCCAACCCAACCCCTCACCGCTGCAACTCTTCCGAGCCCCGCTCGCCCGCCCCACCCTCATCTGCGCCACCATGAACGCCGCCACGCTCTTCGCCTGGTGGGGCCTCTTCACCTGGACCCCGCGCTTTCTCTCCCTGCCCATCGCGCACGGCGGCCACGGCCTCTCCATCGTCAACACCTCCACCTGGACCATCGTGATGCAAATCGGAACCTTCGCCGGCTACATCAGCTTCGGCAGCATCGCCGAACGCTTCGGAGCCAAGCGCACCTACATCGCCTACCTCCTCATCGCCGCCGCGGCCGTCCCCATCTTCGCCTCCGTCGCCAACCCCTGGCTGCTCCTCATCATCGGCCCCATCGTAGGCTTCTTCGGCACCGGCTACTTCTCGGGCTTCGCGGTCATCTCCGCCGACCTCTTCCCCACCCCCATCCGAGCCACCGCCATGGGCTTCGTCTACAACATCGGCCGCATCGCCAGTGCCGCCGCCCCCTACCTCATCGGCCTAATCTCCGAGCACCACGGACTCCCGGCGGCCCTCCTCATCACCTCTGCAGCCTTCCTCCTGGCCGCGCTGATAGCCACCGCTCTAACATCCACTGCCAATTCAGAAACCTAGCGGTTTCGCTTTCGGCTGTCTTCACCGCTTCATCTGGGCGCAGATACTTCCACGGTTGCCTGCCAACGACGGGAGAGGCTATGCTCATCTGCACGATGGTTCGGAGCTTTGGCACACTAGGCCTTCTCGCGAGTGGATTCTTCCTGGCAATTGCGTCGCCTTGCAAGGCTCAGCCTTCGGGGCCAACCGTTTTTCGCGTTGCTGCCGACGGTTCGGCGCAGTACAAAACGGTCCAGGCGGCGGTCGATGCCATTCCCGCTACGGGCGGAACAGTTCTCATTGCACCCGGCACTTATCGCGAGCAGGTGATCATCAACCAGTCCCACGTAACGCTTCGCGGAACGGGCGCAAACCCAGAGGCGACAATCCTGGTCGACGACACCAGCCAGGGAACGCGCGGCAGCAAGCCTAGCTATGCGACCGTTCATGTGCTCGGTAACGACTTCCGCGCCTTCAACCTCACCTTCCAGAACGACTTCAACCGCACGCACGCACAGGTGTTTGCCGGGTCACAGGCGCAGGCGCTGAACCTCGAAGGTGACCGAAACATTCTCGACCACGTCAGCATCCTCGCGAACCAGGACACGCTGTATATCGGCGCTCGCGGATGTGGCCAGGCTGGGAGCCGGAGAAAGCCGGCTGCGAGCTCGACGACTTCCGCGCAGACTGCGCAACCCGCACCACTCCCGACCGAGACACCTTGCGTGCCGGTTCCCACTCGCAGTTACTTTACGCACTGTGTCATTGCAGGGAACGTCGACTTCATCTATGGCGATGGCAACGCTGTGTTCAATGATTGTGAGATTCGCAGTACGCTGCATGCCGAAGGTGGCTACCTGACCGCACAGGGAAAGTATCTGCCCAACCAGCAGTCCACCTTCGTCTTCAACCATTGCCGCCTTACCGCCGAACCTGGAGAGACCCATGTCTACCTTGGCCGGCCTTGGCGCCCCTACGCGTCCGTGGTCTTCCTGCACACGTGGATGGGAGCCCACATCGAACCAGCGGGCTGGCGCGAGTGGCATCCGGGCGAGACGCATAATCTCGACACGGCCTTCTACGCCGAATACAAATCCACTGGCCCTGGAGCCAATCCGGCAGCGCGTGATCCGCACTCTCACCAGCTAACGGCCGCGCAGGCCAAACGATTTGAGACGAAAATTTTTCTGGCTGGCACAGACGGCTGGGATCCAGCCAGGGAAGCGAAGTGACGGCTGGACCGTCCTCACACTACAAAGCACGAAGGAGCAGACATGCAACGATACTCGTCGACCCTGTTAGTACTGGCGTTCTGCCTGTCAGCAGCCGCAGCGGCGCAGGATGCCCGCACGGTCACGGAGCCAGTGATTCCGCCTTTCTGCACCAGGCTTGACGCACATCTCACCTCGATCAACGACGGCACCTACAACACGCTGTCCGCGGCCGACGAAGGCAAGCTCGACACCGATCGCATTCAGAAAGCCATCGACAGCTGCGGAAAAGGAAAAGCCGTCGCGCTCCAGACTCACCGCCGGTTCAACGCATTTGTCAGTGGTCCGCTTGAGCTTCGCGAAGGAGTGACCCTCGTGGTGGATAAGGGCGCGACGCTCTTCGAGACACTCGACCCGAAGGTTTTGGAGATCTCTCCCGGGAGCTGCGGCATTGTCAGCAAAGAGCCCGGGC
Organism: uncultured Acidobacteriaceae bacterium; assembly: GCA_963821165.1. Classification (GTDB taxonomy): domain Bacteria; phylum Acidobacteriota; class Terriglobia; order Terriglobales; family Acidobacteriaceae; genus Granulicella. Next base: position 2,328,295 of record CAWGCQ010000003.1, on the reverse strand, counting down.
GAGGATGTAAGCCGTTGATCTCTGTAAGCCATGTGTCAGGTGCTGGCGTAATGGGAGACGGAGTGATTGATGGAAGAGGCGGCGAGAAGATTCTCGGCACAAACACGTCTGCGTGGGAACTTGGCGAACAGGCTCTCAAAGACAATGCAGGTCAGAAGGTCAGCCGCCTTATCGTTGCCGATCATGCCGACAACTTCACGCTCTACCGCATCACGCTGAGAAACTCACCGAACTTTCACGTCTCCTATAACGCTGGCGATGGCTTCACAGTGTGGGGCGTCAAGATCGATACCGTGCAGCGTATCGCGACGGCGCTGCATCCTCTCTCACGCAATACCGACGGCGTCGATCCGGGAAATGGCTCGAAAAATATCACCATCACCCACTCCTTCTTTCGCGAAGGCGACGACAACGTGGCCATCAAAGGCGGTCCCGGCGGCCTGACCAACATGACCGTGATCCACAACCACTTTTATTGGGGACATGGTATGTCGATCGGTTCCGAGACGATGGGCGGAGTGAGTAAGATTCGTGTCATAGACCTCACCCTGGACGGCACCGACTCGGGCATCCGCATCAAGTCCATGGGCACCAAAGGCGGGCTGGTGCACGACATCGTCTACGACGGCATCTGCATTCGGAACTCAGGCCGCCCGCTGGATATCACTGCTGCCTACGCGGCAAACGGTCCCGTCAAGGGAAACTCACCGCCCACCTTCCGCGACATCACGCTGCGTAACGTGAGCATCTCTGGAGGCGGCAGGATCCTCTTCGATGGCTACGACCATGACCATCGCGCGCAGGTAAACCTCGACGGCGTCTTCCTTACCGACAGCACCCACCCGCCTGTCCCGTACACCTACACCTTCGACCATGCCGACGTCGTCTTCGGCCCGGGCGGGAGCAATCTCCAGCTTCCCGCTGGCACGGACGTCACCGTCACGGGTTCGCCTACAAAAGGAACGCCCTACTCCTGCGCCGGTCGGTTCGTTCCGTTCCCAACGGAATAGCCCTGGAGAAACGTTGGAGTTTCAGTCACTAAGGGAGCGTCCTTGCGGCAGCCCCCCGACCCCTTGCGACTTCCGAGCCTTGCCGCACGTCCTATTATCAGCCGTGCAATCGCGTCCACAGCAATTGCATCCAACATCAAAACCGCCCAAGGAGCCGCAACCATGGCAAAGGAACCCACCACGTTGGACGATAGCCTGGAGCCGGCGCCCACCAACTCCGCCAACCCAAGTGAAGAGGATCGCTCGTTCCTTGGCCGCGTCAGCCGCCGCTCCTTCCTCTCCCATCTGGGAGCAGCCGGCATCGCCGCCACCACTGCGCCGGTCCTCGCTTCCGCGGCCACACTCACGCCGTCCGCTGTCCAGGAGCCCGAGACCGCAGCTCCCGCCGGCACCATCCCCATCACCCTCAAGGTCAACGGCAAAGTCCACAATCTCCACCTCGACCCCCGCACCACGCTCCTCGACTGCCTGCGCGAGAACCTCGACCTCCCCGGCACCAAGAAGGGCTGCGACCACGGCCAGTGCGGAGCCTGCACCGTCCACGTCAACGGTCGCCGCGTAAACTCCTGCCTCTCCTTCGCCGTCATGCACGCCAAGGACGAGATCACCACCATCGAAGGCATCGGCCAACCCGATCACCTACACCCCATGCAGGCCGCCTTCGTCGAGCACGACGGCTACCAGTGCGGCTACTGCACCTCCGGCCAGATCATGTCCGCCGTCGCCGTGCTCAAGGAGCCTGTCGGCCCCACCGACGAAGACGTCAAGAACGCCATGTACGGCAACATCTGCCGCTGCGGAGCGTACCCCAACATCGTCGCCGCCGTACAACAAGTCCGCAATCAGGCCTGATCTCCCAACCCTCCAACCAACGGAGCCCTGCCATGCAGCCCTTCCAATTCACCCGCGCCAGCTCAATCGACCAGGCCATCCAGGCCAACGCTGCCCACATCGCCTCTGCCGCCGCTCCCACCCGCTTCCTCGCCGGAGGCACCAACCTCATCGACATGATGAAGCTCGACGTCGAGCGCCCCTCCACCCTCATCGACATCAACGACCTCGACTCTCGCCGCCATCAAGCCCACGCCCGACGGCGGCCTTATCCTCGGAGCGCTCTCCCGCAACTCCGATGTCGCGCATCACCCCACCGTCCTCCGCGACTACCCCGTCCTCTCCCAGGCCATCCTCTCCGGCGCGTCCCCGCAGCTGCGCAACATGGCCACCACCGGCGGCAACCTCCTGCAGCGCACCCGCTGCGTCTACTTCCGCGACACCGCCTTCCCCTGCAACAAGCGCGAGCCCGGCACCGGCTGTTCTGCCATCGACGGCTTCAACCGCATCGCTCGCCATCCTCGGCACCAGCAAGGACTGCATCGCCACCAACCCCTCCGACCAGAACGTCGCCCTCACCGCTCTCGAAGCCACCATCCACATCCAGGGCCCATCGGGCAAGCGCGACATCCCAATCCACGACTTCTACGTCCTCCCCGGCACCACGCCGCACATCGAAACCGTCCTCCAGCCCGGCGACCTCATCACCGGAGTCACCCTGCCGCCGCCGCGCCCCGGCGCGCGCAGCGTCTACCTCAAGCTCCGCGACCGCGCCGCCTACGAGTTCGCGCTCGCCTCTGCTGCCGTCGTCGCTCGGCACCGAAGGCAACCGCATCACCTTCGCCCGCGTAGCGCTCGGCGGAGTCGGCACCAAACCCTGGCGCTCGCTCGAAGCCGAACGGGCTCTCGAAGGCCACACCGTCGATCTCGCCACCTTCCGTCATGCCGCGCAGGAAGCCCTCCGCGACGCGCACCCGCAATCCGAAAACGCCTTCAAAGTCGACCTCGCCCAGCGCTGCATCGTCCGCGCCCTCACCCTGGCCACCAAGTCCGCCTAACGATCTCGGAGACACCATGCACTTCAGCGAATTCATCGCCTTCATCGACGCCGCCCAGGCCAACGGCAAATCCGCGCCGCCGCCGAACCCCACCGAGACCGACCCCTCCGCCATCATCGGCTCTGCCGTCCCGCGCATCGACGGCCCTCTCAAGACCACCGGCACCGCCCTCTACGCCGGCGACTACAACTTCCCGCGCATGGTCTACGCCGTTCCCGTCTGCTCCACCATCGCCAACGGCAAAATCCGCTCCATCGACACCGTCTGCCGCGGAAAAACTTCCCGGCGTCCTCCTCATCCTGCATCACGGCAACATCAGCGGCATCTACCGCAACGCCCCCGGCAGCGGACGCGCCAGCGAGAACCGCCCGCCGCTCTCCGACAACACCGTCAGCTACTGGGGCCAGTACGTCGCTGTCGCCGTCGCCGAAACCTTCGCCCAGGCCAACGCCGCTGCGGCCGCCGTGCGCGTCCAGTACGACGCCGACAAGCCCAACGTCAGCACCAACCTCTCCGACCCCATGCCCGCCATCGGAGCCCCCGGCGGCCCGCACATCCAGAGCCAGCGCGGCGACTCCGACGCCGCCTTCGCCTCCGCTCCCGTCAAAATCGACGACACCTACTGCCACCCCCGTCGAGACGCACAATCCCATGGAGATGCACGCCACCACCGCCGTCTGGCGTGGTCAGCGCGTCACCCTCTACGAGAGCTCCCAGGGTGTCGTCAACCATCACGACGTGATGGCCCAGGTCCTTGGCCTCCCGCGCGAGAATATCGAGATCATCTCCCGCTTCATCGGCTCCGGCTTCGGCGGCAAGCTCTTCCCCTGGCCGCATTCAGCCCTCTGCGCGGTGGCAGCCCGTCAGCTCAATCGCCCCGTCAAGCTCGTCGTCTCCCGCAAGATGATGTTCTCCGACGTAGGCCATCGCCCCCGCACCCAGCAGCGCATGCGCCTCGGCGCCACGCCGCACGGCAAGCTGCTCTCCCTCCAGCAGGACTACCGCAACCACACCTCCGAGTTCGACGACATCCGCGAGAACTGCGGCGAAGCCACACCCTTCCTCTACAGCACCGCCAACCTTCGCGTCAGCTCCGCGCCTGGTCCGCCGCAACGTCGGCACACCCACCCCCATGCGTGGCCCCGGCGCCGTCCCCGGTCTCTTCGCCATCGAGTCCGCCATGGACGAGCTGGCCATCAAGCTCAACATGGATCCCGTTCAGCTTCGCCTCGGCCTCGACACCCTTACCGACGAAGAGAGCGGCAAACCCTTCTCCTCTCGCCACCTGAAGGAGTGTCTACAAGTGGGCTCCGAAAAGTTCGGCTGGTCGCGCCGCACTCCGCAGGTAGGTTCCATGCGCGACGGCGACCTCATCCTCGGCTGGGGCGTGGCCTGCGCATCCTGGGGCGCGGGCCGCGGCGCCCTCGCAGTGCTCCGTCGCCTGCTCCCCGACGGCACTGCCCGCGTCAGCTCCGCCACCCAGGACATCGGCACCGGCACCTACACCGTCATCGCACAGGTCGTCTCCGACAAGACCGGCATTCCCGTCGACAAGATCGAAGTCATCCTCGGCGACAGCTCGCTCCCTCCCGGCCCCATGTCCGGCGGCTCCACCGCCACCGCCACCGTCATGCCCGCCATCGTCGACGGCGTAGACGCCGCCAGTCAAGAACCTCCTCACCATCGCCGTCCACATACCCAGCTCCCCCTTCGCCGGCCAGGACGCCGAGCACGCTCACCCTCACCGATGGCCGCATCCACGCCAAGTCTCAGCCACCCTCCTCCGGCACTCCCTTCGGCGACATCCTCCGCAGCGGCAACCTCGCCAGCGCCCGCGGCGAAGGCAAGTCCGGCGGCAACCCCAACACCGCGCAAGTACTCCATCCACTCCTTCGGCGCGCAGTTCGCCGAAGTCCAGTGGGATCCCGGCATCGCCCACCTCCGCGTCAGCCGCATCGTCACCGTCATCGACGGCGGCCGCATCATCAACCGCAGCGCCGCCACCAACCAGTGCGCCGGAGCCGCCGTCATGGGCGTCGGCATGGCCCTCTTCGAGGACACCATCTACGACCCCCGCAACGGCGCTCCCATCAACTCCAACTTCGCCGACTACATCGTCCCCACCAGCGCCGACGCCCCCCTCATCGACGTCCACTTCCTCGACATCCCCGACCCCCTCATGGGCTCCTACGGCGCCCGCGGCATCGGCGAAATCGGCCTGGCCGGAGTCGCGCCCGCCATCACCGCCGCCGTCTACCACGCCACAGGTGTCCGCGTCCGCGAGCTCCCCGTCCGTATCGAGGACTTGCTGGCAGCCTCGAGCGACCGCCGCAACATATAATCCGCACGCCACCTTTCCAACTACAAGCGAAGTGCCAGTTAGGCTCTGGGAGGAGTGCTGTATTGTGCTGATCCTAAAGGAAGTATGGCGGAGAGTGAGGGATTCGAACCCCCGATAGCCTTGCGACTATGTCTGATTTCGAGTCAGGTGCATTCAACCGGGCTCTGCCAACTCTCCGCTCTAAGCCATGGAGGCTCAATCACTTGCTACACAGCGACATGAGCTGAAATGCGATCATGTCGCTCGAAAACCAGGCATCTGGAGTGGCATGAAGATGCCGATTGCATGGCAAATGATTTTGGACCGAGCAGCTCTCCGAAGGCGGATATCTCGTCGGTTCCTGGATAAGTGTACCGGCAAAGGTGTAGCCGTTGCAATGTTCTCGACGGGCATGCGCCGGACCTGGCCCAACGGGAAATCTGAGATCAAGCTTGGATAGCCGGTTATCGTAGCGGGCTGCACCGAATATCACAAGGGGTACCTTCCAGAACTACTATGATTAAACTTCAGAACCCCAACCACTGGACGGAACTCTGACGCGAATTTTTGGGAGCATCGCCCCGCGTAATCCTTGGAGGCAATTCATGGCAACAGTACCTGGAACGACGGCCGTACATCCCACTTCAACACGTGTTCTGTCGACGAACATCCATCTCATCCGCTGGGTGGAGAAGATGGCGAACCTGACGCAGCCGGCGGCCATTCACTGGATCGACGGATCAGCCGAAGAGAACGAATATCTATGTGCGCAGCTGGTTGAATCCGGCACCTTCACCAAGCTCAATGAGACGCTTTGGCCCGGATGCTACTGTGCCCGTTCGTCGCCCAAGGATGTCGCGCGGGTAGAAGACAGGACGTTCATCTGCTCTCTGTCGAAGGACGATGCGGGGCCGACGAATAACTGGGAAGCCCCCTTTGTGATGCGCAAGAAGCTCAAGGAGCTCTTTCGTGGATCGATGCGTGGGCGCACGATGTATGTCCTGCCGTTTTCCATGGGGCCGATCGGATCCCCGATGTCGCGTATCGGCGTGCAGCTTACAGACTCCGCGTACGCCGTTGTGAATATGCGGATCATGGCAAGGGTGGGCCTGCCCGTCTTCGAGGAGATCGACAAGGATATTCATCGGGTAGTGCCTTGCATGCACTCGGTGGGAGCGCCGCTGGCGCCCGGGCAGCAGGATGTTCCGTGGCCACAGAACGACACGAAGTACATTGTGCACTTCCCGGAGACGCGCGAGATATGGAGTTACGGATCGGGCTACGGTGGCAATGCCCTGCTCGGCAAAAAGTGTTTCGCACTGCGCATTGCGTCCAACATTGCTCGCGATGAGGGTTGGATGGCGGAGCACATGCTCATTCTTGGACTGGAGTCTCCGGAAGGCGAGAAGACCTATTTGGCTGCGGCCTTTCCTTCCGCCTGCGGGAAGACCAATCTGGCAATGATCATTCCTCCCAACGGATTCGACGGATGGAAGACCTGGACGGTCGGCGACGACATTGCGTGGATCAAGCCGGACGAAACCGGCCGCCTGCGTGCGATCAATCCCGAAACAGGGTTCTTCGGTGTAGCTCCGGGGACGAGCGAAAGAACGAATCCAAACGCGATGGCGACCCTGCGCCGCAACACCATCTTCACCAACGTGGCCGTCACCCCCGATGGCGGCGTGTGGTGGGAAGGCATGACGCAGGAACCACCCGCTGAGTGCGTCGATTGGCGTGGCGAGCGCTGGACCCCGGAGATCGGCCGCGAAACTGGACGAACGGCGGCCCATCCCAACGGTCGCTTCACCGCTCCCGCATCACAATGCCCCTCGTTTGATTCGGACGCGGCGGAGTCTCCTGACGGTGTGCCAATCTCCGCCTTCGTATTTGGAGGAAGACGCGCCACCGCGATTCCACTGGTCGTGCACGCATTCAACTGGTCGTCCGGCGTCTACCTGGGCGCTACGATGGGTTCCGAGACCACTGCGGCTGCCGAGGGCGCGGTTGGCAACGTGCGACGCGACCCGATGGCGATGCTTCCCTTCTGCGGTTATCACATGGGAGATTATTTCCGTCACTGGCTGACCATGCAGAGGCAGCTCAGCATCACGCCGCGCGTCTTCCAGGTCAACTGGTTCCTCAAGGACGAGCAAGGGAAATTCCTGTGGCCGGGCTACAGTGAAAATATGCGCGTGCTGAAATGGATCATCGACCGTGTGCGTGGTCGTGCCCAGGGCAGAGAGACCCCCATCGGCTGGGTTCCGCGCTATCAGGATATAAATTGGGACGGACTCGACATGTCCGCCGAGGCCTTTGCTCAGCTTGAGAAAGTTGACAGCAAGGCCTGGCTGCGCGAGGTCATGGGCCATGAAGAACTCTTCCTCGCGCTGCATGACCATCTGCCGGCCGAGATGATCTACGAACGGGAGCTGCTGATCTGCCGCCTGTGATCGACTCTCACGCGCGATGAAATATCGTATCCAATAACTGCGGAATCATCTTCTGAATGCTCGATTCATCCAGCACCTTTGGACTGAATCGAGCATTCAGCGCAAACCCCTCTAGAATAGCCTCAACAGCTAATGTGTTGCAGCGCATCTCCGCTGTATTCTCGCTCTTCTCAGGAAATAGATCCGAAAGCTCCTGGCGATTGACCGAGGCGCTGGCCTCGAGATGCTTCTCCGCCAGATCCGCCAGCATCCTGGGATGACGCAAGGCGAAGAGCTTGAACTCAATCTGCAGAAGCTGGGTCTGCGTATCGCATATCTGTTCCAGGATGTAACGGGTCACTGCCCGGTATCTTCCCTCTTCGTCTTTCACATCCTTGATACGATCGCGCAGAGCTCTCGCATTGCGCCGGGCGGCGAGGCTGCGCAGGGCGAGAAACACTTCGGTCTTACTGGCAAAGTTCGCATAAAACGCTCCGCGACTACGGCCAGCTTCCGCTGCGATATCCTCAATGCGAGAGGCCTCAAAGCCGTCCCGGGCAAAGATCACTTCGGCTGCACGCAGCAACTCAGCGCGCGTACGCTCGGACTTCATGGCTTGTTGTGATCGCGAGGCGGGACTGATGTCCACGGACTGGAGACGTTTGCGATCCGGCGCTTGCCTGGTCCGAGACATTTTTTGAATCGTTCCTCGTGGCCTCAGCATAATATACACACGTGTATATTTTCCAGTTCGTGCACGGCAACCCAGCGAATTTCCATCGAGGTCCGAATCTATGACGTTCCGCAAGACCCTGCAAAGCGTGGTACCACTTGCCACTTTATTATCTGCAAGTTGTGTAGGATTGCTGGGCGGATGCAAGAGCGGCGGTCCCCCTCCGGGTGCGGCAGGCTTCGGACCGTTGCCCGTACAGGTGAGCACCGCGGTTCAGGAGGACGTTCCCCTTACGGGCGAATGGGTCGCAACCACCGATGGATATGTGAACGCACAGATCCAGCCGCAGGTCTCCGGATACCTCATTCGACAGGATTACAAAGAAGGCGGCGAGGTCCACAAGGGGCAGGTCTTATTTGAGATCGATCCGCGGCCGCTGCAGGCCGTTCTGGATCAGGCGAAGGCCAGCCTCGCGCAGGCGCAGGCGCAATATGAGCTGGCCGGGATCAACGTTCGTCGGGATACGCCACTTGCAGAGGCGCACGCGATCGCACAAAGCCAGCTCGATAATGACATTCAGACGCAGGCTGCCAACAAGGCCGCTGTAGCCAATGCGCAAGCCTCCGTAGAAGCCGCCGATCTCAACGTTGGATTCACGAAAGTTCGATCCCTCATCGATGGCGTTGCCGGACAGGCGACACTGCAGGTCGGAAATCTGGTCAACACCAGTTCGGTTCTCACGTCGGTATCGCAACTCAATCCCATCAAGGTCTACTTCTACATCAGCGAGCAGGAGTACCTGACCCTCTCCGAGCAGGCGAAAGAGCGAGGCAAGGCAGACCTGCTGCGCAGCGGCAACGCGATCCCACTGAAGTTGAAGCTGGCAAATGGCCAGGTGTATCCGCAGACGGGCCGCATCATCTTTGTCGACCGGGCGTTGAGCTCTCAAACGGGCAGTATTCGCATAGCCGCGCAGTTCGCAAATCCTGGAAACTTGTTGAGGCCGGGACAGTTCGGACGGATCTCGGCAGAGACCACCGTTCTGCATAACGCGGTGGTTGTTCCGCAACGAGCCGTGTCGGAACTGCAGGGCATGAACCAGGTCATCGTGGTTGGACCCGATAACGTGGCTCATATTCGTACGGTTCAACTTGGAACGCAGGTTGGTCCAGACATCGTCATCTCGAGCGGCCTGAATGCCGGCGATCAAGTGGTCACAGCAGGCAATGAAAAGGTAAGGGACGGTATGAAGGTCGTGCCGCAACCCGATCATCCACCCGCTCCAGCATCAGCCGGGCAGAACGCGCAGGGGAACTAACCTATGATCTCGAAGTTCTTCATACGCCGGCCGATTGTGGCCATGGTGATTGCGATTCTCATGGTGATCGGCGGCCTTGTCTCGCTGCTCAGCCTGCCGACGGCGCAATTCCCAAACATTGTGCCGCCCGAAATTCTGGTGCAGGCGACTTATCCTGGAGCCGACGCAAAGACGCTGGAACAGGCTGTTGCGACGCCGATTGAGCAGCAGATGAATGGCGTCGACAACATGAACTACATGCAGTCGACCAACGCCAGCAATGGTCTCACGCAGTTGACCGTCGACTTCGATGTGGCGACCAATGCCGACACCGACCAGATCCTTTCGCAGCTGCGCGTCGACCAGGCGCAGAGCCAGTTGCCTGCTGAGGTCACGGTTGCCGGCCTTACGGTCAACAAATCTCTCACCTCGCCGCTGATGCTGCTGGCGATTTCCTCGCCGAAGGCCACATACGATGGCACCTTCCTAGCCAACTATGCCTACATCAACCTGGTCGATGAAGTTACCCGCGTCAAGGGCGTGTCGCGCATCCAGGTATTCGGCGCTGGCCAGTATGCATTACGCATCTGGGTCAAGCCCGATCAACTCGCGAAGCTCGGCGTTACCATACCGCAGATCGCGGCGGCGCTGCAGGCGCAGAACACGGTGAATCCGGCTGGCCAGATCGGCGGGGAACCCGTTCCGAGCGGTCAGCAGTTCACCTACACGGTTCGCACGCAGGGCCGTCTTATCACCGCAGAGCAGTTCGGCAATATCATTTTGCGCGCCAATCCCGACGGTTCCATTCTTCACCTCAGGGACGTCGCACGCATCGAGCTCGGGGCTCAGACCTACAATCTCAGCGGCCGCTTTGAAGGCAAGCCTGCGGCCGTGATGGCCATCTATCAACTGCCCGGCACCAACGCCGTGGAGACGGCGAAAAATGTTCGCGCGAAGATGGATCAACTTACCAAGAACTTCCCCCCGGACATGGCCTATCACGTCGCGCTCGATACTACGGCAGCCGTTAACGCGGGCATTCACGAGATTCTCATAACGCTGTTCATTGCGCTGGCGCTGGTCATCCTTGTGGTTTTCATCTTTCTCCAGGGCTGGCGCGCGACGCTCATCCCGCTGCTCGCTGTACCCGTGTCGCTCATCGGCACCTTCATGGTGTTTCCGCTGCTCGGCTTCTCCATCAATACGCTGTCGCTCTTTGGACTGGTGCTTGCGATTGGCCTGGTCGTCGACGATGCAATCGTCGTAGTCGAAGCTGTCGAACATCATATTGAAGAGGGCATGACGCCGGTGGATGCGTCGTACGCCGCGATGGAACAGGTAGCGAGCCCGGTCATTGCGATCGCGCTCATCCTGGCTGCTGTCTTCATCCCGACCGCGTTTATTCCGGGCATCACCGGACGCCTCTACCAGCAGTTCGCTGTCACGATCGCAATCTCGGTTCTCTTCTCGGCCTTCAACGCGCTCACACTCAGCCCCGCACTTTGCGCCTTGCTGCTCAAGCCCAAGACAACATCCAGAGGCCCCCTGGCTCGGTTCTTCGGCTGGTTCAATCGCGTATTCAAGCGCACAACCGATGGCTATGTCAGCACCTCGGGGTGGCTGGTGCGTAAGTCGATCGTGGGCGTAGTCGTCATCGCGATACTCAGTGCGTTTGTAGTTCTGTTGGGGGCCAGACTTCCGGGCGGCTTCCTGCCAACTGAGGACCAGGGATACGCGTTCGTGGCGCTGCAACTTCCGCAAGGCACCTCACTGCAACGCACCGAAGAGGCATCACGCGATGTAGAGAACGCGCTGCATAAGGTGCCCGGAGTTCAGAGCGTAACCTCGGTCATCGGCTTCAGCCTGCTCAGCTTTACGCAGGATACGTACCACGCCTTCTACTTCGTCACGCTCAAAGACTGGGACCAACGCAAGAGCGCCGATCAGCAATTCAGCGGTGATCCAGCAGAATCTTGCGAAGCAGCTCGGCAGCGTCAAAGAGGGTCTCGCGTTCTCCTTTCCGCCTCCTGCGATCCCGGGTCTGGGCAGTTCAGGCGGCGTGAGCATGGTGCTCGAAGACCGCTCCGGCAGCGGCGATTTGAATTTTCTTGACGGCGAATACGTACAAGTTCCTCGGCGCGCTCAAGAATCGTCCTGAGATTGCGGCAGCAATTCCCGTCCTACGCTCCGGCCGTACCGCAGCTTTACGTCGACGTTGATCGCGAAAAGGCAGCGCAGCAGCAGGTCAACCTTTCGGACGTGTACACAACGATGCAGGCTTTCATGGGTGGAACGCTGGTGAACTACTTCAACCGATTTGGCCGGCAGTGGCAAACCTACATCGAAGCCGAGGGCGACACCCGCACGAACATCGACAACATCGGCCAGTTCTACGTTACCGCGGCAAACGGCAACCGAGTTCCGCTGAGCGCGATCACCACAGTGCGGCGCTCAGCCGGCCCGGAGTTCACGACGCGCTATAACGAGTACGAAGCTGCGCAGCTCACCATCGTTGCGAATCCTGGATACAGCTCTGGCCAGGTGATGAAGGCGCTCGAGCAGACCTTTGCGCAGACGATGCCGGCAGGCATGGGCATGGATTACTCGGGCATGAGCTTCCAGGAACACAGGGCGCAGCAGAGCATTCCGCCGTGGGTCGTGTATGCGCTCTCGATCGTCTTCTGCTTCCTCATTCTCGCCGCGCAATACGAGAGCTGGTCGCTGCCTTTCGGTGTTCTGCTCAGCACGCCCGTCGCGATTTTCGGAGCCTATCTGGCGCTTACCATGCGGCATCTTGAAAACGACGTTTACGCGCAAATCGGTCTGGTCATGCTCATCGGCCTCTCGGCGAAGAACGCCATCCTGATCGTCGAGTTCGCGAAAGATGAATACGAAAAAGGCGAGACCATCTTCGCAGCGGCCATGAACGGCGCACGTCTCCGCTTCCGGCCCATCCTGATGACAGCCTTCGCCTTCATCCTTGGCTGCGTTCCGCTCTGGTTCGCCACCGGCGCCGGCGGTGTCTCGCGCCAGATCCTCGGCACCGTTGTGATAGGAGGAATGCTTGCGGCGACACTCATCGCGATCTTCCTCATCCCGGTCACGTTCTCTATCGCTGAACGCTTCGCGCAACGATTCAGTTCCGCACATAACGCGAGTCTCGACTCCGACCACGACGCAGGGCCGCCAAAGACCAAGGCGCCCCCGCAGGGAGGACAGGCATGAAACATTCCGTTCGCAGTCTCTCGGCACTCGCGCTGATCGCCGCCCTCGCCGGCTGCAAGGTTGGCCCTAACTACAAGCGGCCAACAGTCAATACGCCCTCAAGTTATCGCGGAGCCCTCGCGCCAGACATCGCACCCCCGACCAACGCAACGCCGCTCGGCGCGCAGAAGTGGAACACCGTGTTCACCGATCCGGTTCTGCAACAGCTTATTACCGAGGCTCTGAAAAATAACTACGACGTACAGATCGCAGCTGACCGAGTACTGGAGCAGCAGGCCCAGGTAGGCATCACCAAGGCGGCACAGTATCCAACCCTCAATGTCGGCGCAACCTACGATGCGCTAGGCCTTCCAAGCAGTCTGCTAAACAGCGTCAACACTAGCTCCAACAGCTCGAACAACAACGGCCAGACCAACTACTATGCTGGCGGAATCACCGCGTCCGTCGCGTGGAACCTGGACTTCTGGGGTATGTACCGCCGCCAGACCGAAGCCGCACGCGCCAATCTGCGCGCCACTGAGTGGGCAAAGCAGACAACCTACGCCACACTCGTCGAAAATATAGCAACGTCGTACTATCAGCTCCGCACGCTCGATGCTGAGCTTGCGATCACCAGGAGCACTCTCGATGCTCGCAAGCAGTCACTCGATCTCACGCAAAAGCTCGAGCAAGGCGGCGCTGATTCCATGGCCGACGTCCGCCAGGCTGAGGAACTTTACTATACAGCGCAGGCGCAGATTCCAGATCTCGAGCGGCAGATCGCACAGCAGGAGAATAACCTGCGACTCCTGCTCGGCGAGGATCCTGGACCCATCGTTCGCAATATCGCCGACAGCACCTCGATCATCGCAAATGCGCCACATCCGGCAGATGTTCCCGTGGGACTACCGTCCGATTTGCTGGAGCGACGTCCCGACGTTCGACGCGCCGAAGAACTGCTGATCCAGGCCAATGCCAATATCGGGGTTGCACGTGCGCAGTACTTCCCTCAACTCGCCCTGACGGGTACGGGAGGCACTTCCGGCAGTCAGTTGAAGGGACTGGTGAACCCTGTGAATGTCTACTACTATGCGGCTGGAAACCTCACACAGCCCATCTTCGACGCGGGAAAGATTCGCGCCAACTATCACCTGGCGCAGGCAACAGACAAAGAACTGATTGATACCTATCAACAGACCATTGCCGGAGCGCTGCGCGATGTTTCGAATGCGCTGATCGCGTACAACAAGACGCGCGAGTACCGTGAGCAACAGGAGAAGCAGACAGCCGCCTCTGCAGACGCTGTTCGCCTTGCGCGCATTCGGTACAAAGGTGGTTCCACCAGCTATCTCGAAGTGCTGACAACGGATACGAACCTCTACAACTCGCAGCTCACACTCGAGGCCGCGCAGCAGGCGGAGGCTCTGTCCCTGGTGCAGCTTTACAACGCACTCGGGGGCGGCTGGTAGCTGGGATCGATCAATCCTGCAGGCGCTTTTGCCACTCTGCAATCGCCGCGTGCGCGGACGCAGGAAAGGTTAAGTGCCCGACCTTGCGTCCAGGCCGCGGCTCCTTGCCATAATCGTGGCGGAATAGCTCTGGGAACTTCGATGTTTCGCTTTCGTTGGGCATCGAACCGATGCAGTTAAGCATGACCGTCGGGGTGCTCTCCGTGCTGCCGAGCTCCATGCCCGTAATGGCTCGCAGATGGTTTTCGAACTGCGAGGTCTTTGAACCCTCAATCGTCCAGTGGCCCGAGTTGTGCACGCGAGGCGCCATTTCATTAGCCAGCAAAGTACCATCCACGACAAAAAACTCCACCGCGAGCACGCCAACATACTCGAGCTTCTCAAGCAAGACTTCGAGATAACCTTCCGCCTGACGTTGCAGCGCGTGGCTGACGAATGGCGCGATCGAAGTGCGCAGAATTCCTTCATGATGTTGGTTTTCGATCAACGGGTAGAACACCACCTCTCCCGACCGGCTGCGCACAGCAATGAGCGACACCTCTGCCTCGAAGTTCACCATCCCTTCAAGAATGCAGGGCACTCCTCCAACCTCCGACCATGCGCCTGCTAAATCGTCGAAGCTGCGCAGACGTGCCTGTCCTTTGCCGTCATACCCCATTCGCCGGGTCTTGAGAATCGCTGGCAGTCCCGTAACTTCGATTGCGCGCTGAAGATCTTCCAGACTGTCGACTGGCGCGAATGGAGCTGTACCAATGCCACATGCTTGAAAGAATCGCTTCTCCAACAAACGATCCTGCGCAATCCCGACAGCTCGTGCATTGGGATACAGATTCAAGCCTTGCAGAACATCCTCATGAATGTTTTCACTTTCGATCGTCACCACATCGACGCCCGCCGCGAATCCAGCAACCGCCGCGGCATCGTCCAGGTCGACCGGTATTACCTCGGCAACCTGCTCTGCGCAGTCTCCCTGCTGCCCTGCACAAATTACTTCGACATCCAATGCCTTCGCAGCTTGCGCCAGCATCAGCGCAAGTTGACCGGCGCCCAGAATTCCTATTCTTGGCCTCACGCGAGTGGTCATTTCCTTGGATCGGGCCCCTTCAGCACAGTCTTCGTCTGCATGCTGCGAAACTTCTCCAGCCTCTGCGCAATCGCTTCATCGGTTAGTCCGAGGATCGACGCAGCGAAGAGGCCTGCATTTTTGGCGCCAGCTTCTCCAATTGCGAACGTGGCCACAGGGATGCCGGCGGGCATTTGTGCGATCGAAAGAAGGCTGTCGAGTCCATCGAGCGCGCGGCTCTTCACCGGCACGCCCAGGACGGGCAAACTTGTCTTCGACGCCACCATTCCCGGGAGATGCGCTGCACCGCCAGCGCCTGCAATGATGATGCGCAGACCTCGAGACTTTGCGCTGGCCGCATACGCCATCATCTTGTCCGGGGTTCGGTGGGCGGAGACGACCTCAGCTTCATAGGCGATCCCGAACTCATCAAGCACTTTGGCCGCCGCTTCCATGGTCGGCCAATCTGACTTCGACCCCATGATGATTCCTACTACGACGCGGCCTCCGGACTTTTTTGCCTTTGCCATCACGACCTCCAGCCCTTCAATACTTCAACGAACGCATCCTGCTCTAGCGCCTGCACGCGATCCTTCAATAACACTGGCGTATCGCCTGGCAATACCGGACAGCGTTTCTGCAACACGATCGGGCCGCCATCCACTTCTTCCGTCACCTGGTGAATTGTGCAACCGGTCTCGCTTACACCTGCAGCCAGGACGGCTTCGTGCACCTTCTGATTCATCAATCCGCCGAAAGCGGGCAACAAAGACGGATGCACATTTAACAGACGCCCCTTCCATTCCTCTACAAACCTCGCCGAAACAATGCGCATGTAGCCAATCATAAGCACTAGCTCTGCACCAGCCCGATGGAACGCGTCGCTCACTTCCCTGTCATACTCGTCGCGCGTTAAGCCTGCGGGGTCGAGAAACAGCGTATGAACTCTATGCTTTTCAGCCCGCTCAAGGATGGGGGCATTCCGTTTATCCGAGACGACCAATACGAGGCCAACATCCAGCGTTCCCGCCGTGATCGCATCCAAAATACCTTGCAAAGCAGTTCCCCGAGTTGACCCAAGAACACCTACCTTTAACATCATGCGAATCGTAACCTCTTCATATGATCCACGCGGCGAGTGATCACCGAAGCGGTACCGATATCTGTGCGATGAAAGAATGGTCCCGGGATCTCCCGGACAACCTGTTCGCAAACAGCTTCCGCCTCGCCAAGAGTTGCGCCAATTCCAACCACAGCAATAGTGCGCGATCCCGTCGTGATTAGCTTACCGTGCTGCACGTCCACTGCACTCAGGAAGATCGTCGCATTCGCGGGCAGTTCTTCAGGCAACTGAATTTCGTCTCCCTTGCGCGGAGTCTCTGGGTAGCCCTCGGGAACAACGTACTTGCAGACGCTGGCCTGGGCTGCGAAACGCACATCGACCTCGGTGAGTGTTCCGCTAACAATCGCGCGGAAAATCTCTACCAAGTCCGTTTGTAGCAGGGTCAGGAGGTTGAGCGACTCGGGGTCGCCGAAGCGTGCGTTGTACTCAATGAGTTTTATGCCATCCCGCGTTGCCATAAATCCGCCATACAAAATGCCCTGATACGGCGCACCGCACTCCTGAGCCAATGCAGCCGCAACGCGCTCATTGATCTGTTGCGCTTCTGCAATATCTCCGTCCGTCAGGAACGGCAATTTGTGATCTGCATCCGTATACGTACCCATTCCACCTGTGTTAGGTCCTTTATCCCCGTTATAGGCGCGCTTGTGATCTTGCACCGCCGGCATATGTTTGAGCGTCCCGCCATCGCAAAAACTCATCAGCGAGAACTCTTCGCCTTCGAGCTTCTCTTCGACGACAAACGGATGCCCATGCTCAACGAGGCTCCTGCAAAATGCAACGCTATCTTCCATCGACAGCAGATGATCCCCGCAAACTTTGACTCCCTTACCGCCGGCGAGCCCATCGTCTTTAATCACGTGCCGCCCCGCATAGCGGTCCAGCACTTCCTCAAGCCCATCCACCGAGGTGAAGCGCCGGAAGAACGGGTTGCCGGGAATCTTGTACTTCGCGAGAAGATCTCGCGCGAAGCCTTTGCTTGACTCAATCCGCGCCAGGCTTTGAGTTGGGCCAACGACTGGGACGCCGGCCGCCAACAGAGCATCTGCGACTCCCGCCGCGAGCGGTGCTTCAGGACCAACTACAGCAACCGTAACTTTATGCTCGCGAGCGAAAGAGGTTACGGCTGCCGGATCTGTGATGCGTCCGATGCCGTACTCCAAACAGAGCGAGGCAATTCCCGGGTTGCGAGCATTGCTGAAACAAAGCAGCTGGGGCTGCTGAGCTGACCGGGCCAGCGCGAGAGCAATCGCATGTTCGCGAGCCCCTGAGCCGATGATGAGAATTGTCTCGCTCATCGCCCCAGGCTCGCGAGAATGGTTGCTTCCAACGGCCTCAAGTCCGGCGCAAAGGTTGTTCCGGTGATCTTTTCAAATAGCTGAATATACCGCGCAGCGAGCTCAGCAATTAATTCATCCGGAGGCACAGGGAGCACCGCGTCCTTATAGGGGTCGCAACGATCGCGGAACCACAGCCGGAAGAATTCCTTGTCAATCATGTTGGGTTCCTTACCCGCGGCCAGCCGCTCCGAGTAGCTGTCGGCCAACCAGTATCGACTCGAATCAGGTGTATGGATCTCATCGATCAAAAGGATTTCGCCTTCCTCTGTTAGACCAAACTCATACTTCGTGTCAGCGAGAATCAATCCGCGCTCAGCAGACCGCTTCTGACCGAAGGCAAATAGCTCGAGCGCTTTCGCTGAGGTAATCTCCCACTGTTCAGCCGTCAGCCAACCTTCCGCGACGATCTCCTGCGCGGTGATGGGGCGATCATGCGTTTTCTCTTTCGTCGTCGGCGTGACAATATTGTTTGGCAGCGCCTCGTTTTTCTTCATGCCTTCTGGGAGGGCGTGGCCGCAATAGGTTCGTACGCCCTTCTGATACTGGGTCCAGATCGATGTATCGGTCGATCCTGTCATGTATCCGCGCACCACAAATTCGATTGGCAACACCTGGCACTTGCGGGCAATCAGCGCGTTTGCATGAGGGCTGAGCAGCACATGGTTGGCAATAATATCCCGAGTCTGTTCGAACCAGTACATCGACGTTCGATTCAAGACCTGCCCCTTGTAAGGGATCGCACCAAGCAGGCGATCGAATCCGCTCTGCCGATCGGTTGTCACCAGCAGTAAGCGCCCGTCGCCGATCTCGTACGTGTCGCGCACCTTACCCGGATATTTCGCCGCGAGCGGCAGATCAGTGGAGGTCAGGCAATGTGGAATCGCATCAAGCAGCAGCTGTCGTTCCATTTCAATTCACCTGCCCGAAGCGGACGCCAGATGCATTTGCTTCGACTCGGCCCAGTTCCCAGACCTTGAACTGAGGGAAACTCGCAATGGCCGCGGCCAAATCATCCTGTAAGCCGGGCGGAGCGATCAAGACCAGACCAACTCCCATATTGAATGCGCGATGCATCTCGTGATCTTCGATATCCCCGAGGCGTTGCATGAGCGTGAATATCGGCTGCGGCGTCCACGTCGCAGGATCAATGACGACGCCCAATCCCTCAGGGAGAACGCGCGGCACGTTCTCCACCAGGCCACCACCCGTGATATGCGCCATGCCTTTTACTGGAATTCCAGCATCCAGAATTCGCTTCACCGGCGCGACATAGTTTGCGTGCGGCGCCAGCAGAACGTCGGCAATCGACTTCCCTTCCAACTCCTCGGGTTGCGCATCAATCGCATACCCGCCAATCTCGAAGATCAGTTTGCGCGCCAGGGAAAAGCCATTCGTATGCAGCCCGCTTGAGTTGATTGCATACAAGACGTCGCCCGCAACAATGTTCGCACCGGTCAGCAAGCGTTCGCGATCCACCACACCCGTGACAAATCCGACGACATCGAGATCGCCTTCGGCATAGACCGCGGGCATCTCCGCTGTCTCGCCGCCGACCAGGGAGATTCCGGCTTCCACACATGCAGCGCTCATTCCACGCACCAGAGCTTCTACGATCTCGGGTTCAATCTTATGAAATCCCAGGTAATCCAAGAATGTAAGCGGGGTCGCACCCATCACCACAATATCGCCCGCAACAGCCGCTACGAGATCATGGCCCAGCGCTTCATACCGGCCTGCCATTACCGTCACCTTGCTCTTCGTCCCGACGCCGTCGGTGCTCTGCACCATCACCGGATCCTTGAGGTTTTTCAAGGCATCACCCAGCGAGAAGAGTGTTCCAAACGATCCGAGGCCGGTCAGGACGGCCGCGGAATGAGTCTTTGCCACATGCGATTTGATGCGCCGCACCGCCTCATTCCCTGCCTCGATATCCACTCCTGCGGACTTGTAATCTACCTTCGAACTCAATCCAGCCACCTCTGATTTCTGTGCATCGTTTCCTATCCAACCCACTTGCGTGCGTTGTCAAACATTCTTTGCCATGGACTGTCCTTGAGTGTGCGCGCCCAGGTGTGTTGCACTCCGAGGAAGATGCGCTCAGGATGCGGCATCATGATGAGCGCACGGCCGTCTGCACTGGTCAGCCCGGCAACGCCCTGCGCCGATCCGCTCGGGTTGAGCGGATAATGCTCCGTCACCTTGCCATAGGTATCAATGTAGCGCAAACCGATCATGGCATCCGAGCGGACGTCGCTCACATGGCCTTCGCCATGTGCAACCACAATGGGCATGCGCGCGCCGGCCATGCCATCGAAGAACAAGGACGGCGATTCCTCTACGGCGACCATGCAGAGGCGCGCCTCGAACCGCGCCGAAACATTGCGCCCAAAGCTCGGCCATGCCCCACTGCCAGGGATAATATCGCGCAACTGCGCCATCATCTGGCAACCATTGCAAACTCCCAGAGAAAAACTGTCGGAGCGCTCGAAGAATTGTGTGAACATCTCCTTCAATTGTTCATTGAACAGGATGGTCTTTGCCCACCCACTGCCCGCGCCCAACACGTCACCGTAAGAGAAGCCTCCACATGCGGCCAAGCCCCTGGAAGTCCGCGAGATGCGCGCGCCCGGCCAGCAGATCGCTCATGTGAACATCGACTGCCGTAAAGCCTGCGCGATCGAACGCGGCCGCCATCTCCACCTGGCCGTTGACGCCCTGCTCACGCAAGATGGCCACGCGCGGGCGCGCTGCATGAACGAACGGCGCGCTAACTCGCTCTGTGAGATCGAAGGGTACGGTGACAGAGAGTCCCGGTCGCGACGCATCGTCCAATAATGCGAATTCCTGCCTGGCGCTTGCAGGGTTATCGCGCAGCGACTGGATATGAAAGCTCGTCTCCGACCACATCTTGTGCAGCGCCGTGCGGCTGTTCCGATAGGCAATCTCTGTGCCGCTACGAATAATAATTTCGTTGCCTGGAATACTTTGTCCAACAACCTGCGTCGCGAGGCCCAAAGCATTCAGGCGGGCCGTGACATCATCGACACCTTGCCTTGCCACTTGCACGACAGCGCCCAATTCTTCGCTGAACAGTTCTTCCAGACCAGCGGTGGGCAGCGTGATATCCAATCCGACATTCCCAGCGAACGCCATCTCCAGCAGCGTGACAAACAATCCGCCATCGCTGCGATCGTGATACGCCAGCAGCTTGCCCTCACGATTGAGTTGCTGGATCGCAGCGAAAAATCTCTTCAGTGTCTCGGCTGACGGAGCATCCGGCGCTTCATTCCCGATCTGTCCGTACACCTGCGCCAGGCACGATCCACCCAATCGCTTCTTACCCTCGCCCAGATCAATCAATATCAGTGCCGCATCGCCCGACCGTAGCTGTGGCGTAAGCGTTCTGCGCACATCGCTAACAGGAGCAAACCCCGACGCAATCAGCGACAGCGGCGACACAACCGCCTTTGCCTGGCTCCCTTCGCGCCACTTGGTCTTCATGGACATCGAATCCTTGCCCTACAGGAATCGACATGCCCAGTGCCGGGCAGAACTCCATGCCCACTGCATGCACCGCATCGAACAGCTTCTGATCTTCCTGCCCCTCACCTGCAGCGGCCATCCAATTTGCGGAAAGCTTGATGTCGCCGAGTCTTTTCTATCGAGGCGCCCGCCATGTTGGTAATCACTTCGCCGACAGCCATTCGGGCCGAGGCCGCTGCGTCGATGACAGCCAGCGGCGTCCTTTCGCCGATCGCCATCGCCTCCCCAGCAAACTGAATCGAAGGAGCGAAGCGTGACAGCGCAATCCGCAACCGGGACCTGCCATGGCCCTACCATCTGATCCTGCACCACCAGGCCCGAGATGCTGCGATCGCCAATCGTAATGAGAAAGGACTTCGAGGCCATCGCTGGTAAGCGAAGCAATCGTTCGACCGCATCCGCAACGGTAACGCCCGTTAGATCGAGCAGCTTGGTTTCGATGCTCGAACGCGTAAACGCACGCTCCATCTTCGGCGGTTTGCCAAACAGGACTTGCAGCGGAAGATCGATTGCCTTCGCATCTCGTCCCGCCTCATCATCGCTAAGTGTGAGGTGCGGTTGCTGCTCCGCGGTCCCAACGATCGCGAAAGGGCAGCGTTCACGTTGGCAAATCGCTTCGAAATCCTGCAGATTCTCCGGTGCGATCGCAAGCACGTAACGCTCCTGCGCCTCATTGCACCAGGTCTCCAATGGGCTCAGTCCCTCTTCCCCCAGAGGAACCGCATTCAGATTGAAACTGCCTCCGCAACCGCCGTCCTTAACCAACTCCGGAAACGCATTCGACAGACCGCCAGCGCCAACGTCGTGGATAAACGCGATCGGATTGCTCTCACCCCGTTGCCAGCAGCGATCGATGACCTCCTGCGCGCGTCGTTCCATCTCCGCGTTGTCGCGCTGCACGGAAGCGAAGTCCAGATCTGTATTCCCGCTGCCCGCACTGCTCGACGCCGCGCCTCCGCCAAGTCCGATCAACATCGTGGGGCCGCCCAGCACGACCAGCGCGTAGCCCGGCTTCATCGCGCCCTTCTCTACATGCTCTGCGCGAATATTTCCCAGGCCGCCCGCAAGCATGATCGGCTTGTGATATCCGAAGACCGTGCCCCCACTCGCCTGTTCGTAGGTGCGAAAGTATCCCGCACAATGCAGGTCGCCCGAACTCGTCGTTGTACGCAGCAGCGCCCAGCGGGCCTTCAATCATGATGTCGAGCGGCGAAGCGATATGCGACGGGCCTGCCATATGCCTTCTCCCACGGTTGCGGCGCTTGTGGCAGATTCAGATTCGATACGGTGAAGCCGCACAGTCCGGCCTTTGGCTTGGCGCCGCGTCCGGTCGCACCTTCGTCGCGAATCTCTCCGCCCGATCCAGTCGCCGCACCTGGCCACGGCGAAATAGCCGTCGGATGATTGTGGGTCTCCACCTTCAGCAGGATATGAATATCTTCCTCGTGGTACTTGTAGGTCGCATCGCCGGCCTCAGGGAAGAACCTTCCGCCGAGTCCTCCGCGAATCACCGCGGCATTGTCGCGATACGCCGAAAGAACATTGTCGCCCGAAACTTCATTGGTGTTGCGGATCATCTGGAACAAGGATCGCGGCTGCTTCTCGCCGTCGATCGTCCAGCTCGCATTGAAGATCTTGTGGCGGCAGTGCTCGCTGTTGGCCTGCGCAAACATATATAGCTCAACGTCGGTAGGATTGCGCCCCAGCCGCGTGAACTCAGTCACCAGGTACTCGATCTCATCACTCGCCAGCGACAGCCCCAACGAACGATCGGCTGCAACAATCGCCTCCGCCCCGAGGCCCAGCACGTCGATATGCCCTAACGCCTTTGCCTTCGCGCGGCGCGAAGAGTGCCTGCAACTCATCGGCACTCTCAAAGAACACACTCTCCGTCATGCGGTCATGGAGTGCTGCTGCCAGCGTCGAAATGTCTCCCACCACGCCATCACCGGATGAAACGATCCGCACCACGCGCGCACGCTCGATCCTCTCGATCGCGGCGAAGCCAGTGTTGTGCAGAATGTCGGTGGCCTTGCTCGACCAGGGCGATTGCGTTCCGATCCGCGGCCCAATCCATACTCGCTGACCGGCACACAGCTCGGCACCTGTCCCCAGCAACTCAGCCAGACGCTGATGATCCACTGTATCTTCCGCGTCCTTGCGGATCAGCAGCAGATACAGATACGACGACTCAACAGCGACCACATTCGCCGCTTCGACAGGGTAGCTCGTGCGCAGCTTCTGCACGACGCGCTCGGCCTCGAACGCCGTCAGTGCCGACGGCCCGGGCAGCACGCGCACCGTCGTTCCGCTAGAGGTGGGCTGAGAGATTTCTTGTGATGTGGCTTGCGACATCTTCAGTATGTTTGGCAGCGTCGTTCCGTTTTTGTTCCAGCGTGTTGAGATATTCTTCGGTGATGTCTCCGGTGACATACACTCCATCGAAGACGGACGTATCAAAGTGCGTGAGACCCGGTGCAGCATCGGTAATGGCCTGTTTCAAATCCTCCAGATCCTGAAAGATGAGCTCATCGGCGCCGATATCTTTCGCCAGTTGCCGCACATCGCGACCGCTGGCAATCAACTCCGATCGCGCCGGCATATCAATTCCGTAGACATTCGGGAAAGCGCACCGGGGGTGCAGCTGAACACACGTACACCTTCTTCGCGCCTTGTTCCCGGACCATCGCGATGATCTCGCGGATCGTCGTCCCGCGCACAATGGAGTCGTCCACCAGCAGCACGTTCTTGCCCTGAAAAGCCTGCGGTATCGGGATTGAGCTTGCGCCGAATCGACTGCTTGCGCTGAGCCTGTCCCGGCATGATGAACGTTCGCCCTACATATCGATTTCTCACCAGCGCATCGCGATAGGGAATATTCAATCGAGTCGCAATCTCCTGCGCGGCCACGCGGCTCGTCGAAGGAATCGGAATCACAACATCGATCGGAAGGTGCGACCACTCGCGCTTGATCTTCTCCGCAAGCTTGGTCCCCATGTTGATGCGGCACTGATAGACCGAAGCACCATCGAGCACAGAATCCGGCCGCGCCAGATAGACGAACTCGAACAAGCAGGGAGCCTTCTCGTGCGCCTGCAGGCTCTGGTGCTGATAGACCGTGCCTTCCATATCAATGAAGATCACCTCGCCCGGCGCGAGGTCGTGATCCAGATCGAAGCCGCTCACCTGCAGCGCCACACTCTCTGAGGCGATCATGAACTCCGCCTCTTTCCCCTCGCCGCGTTTACCGAAAACCAGTGGTCGAATCCCGTGCAGATCGCGGAACGCCACCATGCCCACGCCGGCGACCATGGCAATCACCGCGTAGCCGCCCTTACATCGTCGATGAACCTCTTCGACGGCCGCAAACACGTCGAACTCATTCGGATGGACAGCTCCGCGCCGCGAGAGCGCATGGGCAAAGACGTTCAACATCACCTCGGAGTCGGAGCTCGTATTCAGGTGCCGCATGTCCGTCAGGAACAGGCTCTCGACAATCTCCGAGACGTTGGTCAGGTTGCCGTTGTGCGCAAAGATAATGCCGTACGGCGAGTTCACATAGAACGGCTGCGCCTCAGCCACCGACGCGCAGCCTGCCGTCGGATAACGCACATGCCCGATGCCCATATCCCCCAACAGCCGCGCCATGTTGCCGGCCTCGAAGACGTCCGTGAGCAGGCCATTGCCCTTCTCCAGGTAGAACCGGTCCTCAAAGCACGTCGCAATGCCCGCGGCATCCTGGCCGCGGTGCTGAAGCATCGAAAGACTTTCGTAGATGACAGAGCTTACTGGACTACGCCCGAAGACGCCGACAATACCGCACATGGTTCCTCACTGCCTGCCTGATGCCGCACAAACTTCGTGAATCACCGCGAAGTCCACCAGCGTGGATAAAACAAGCTGAAGACGTCTGCCTGCTTCACTATATTTGAGTCCGGTCCAGCCCAAAGGGTTCAAAGGAGAGGATCACGAGGCCATGCAACTGCCTGCATTCAAGAGAAATTGCTCTCTATCCATCATCTCCCATCCTGATGAGGAAAATCGCGCAACCGCGCGCATCGACCGTGAGAAACACGGCGAAAAGTTTCGATAATTGAGACGGTTTAGCGGGATAGCCGGAGCGGAACGCCCAGTCTAGAAGTTGAACGACAACCCACCCTGGATCGCCCGCGGAACCTGCGCCAGGATCAGCGTCTGGCCGTCCGGAGAGAGCACAGGCTGATAGCCCTGCTCCAGCAGGTTGGTCGCCTCCACCACGGCATCCAGACCCTGCGGCAACATGCTTCCGGACCACAACCTCTGCCGAACATAGAAGGTCAGGTAGGCCTCTTCCGGCATGACGTTGTAGGCATTCACCTGAGTAAGTGTATTGACGGGCTGCCAGCGATATTCCGCCTTCAGCGACGTGCCCGAACGAACAATCCTTCCTCGCAGAGCCACGCTGGCCGCCGATGCCGTCTGCGGCGTCATGCCGGCAGCCAAGTCCGTCATCACCAGGTCGCCAGTCGCTGCGCAGAGCGGTTCCGAGGTCATACTCCACCCAGGCCGATAGCGCCGGCGTCAGCGTCTGCATCAGCGAAACGCTCAAACCGCGCGCAGCATACCCGGGCCCACCAACCTGGAACGTTCCCGTCGTCGGATCGGCCACCGCATTCGCGAGCTGCAGCGAAGCGGCACTCATCAGCCCGCTGCCTCCGATAGCTCCATAGGAAAGCCTATCGATATAGGCCGACGCACTCATCACGCGGCTGCCCAGCTTGCGGCTCACCGAGAGCTGCTGATGCATGCCCCGGTCGCTAAGCGGCTTGCCATTCGCGTCCGGCACCACCGACAACGCAGGCTTCAGTTGATCGAGATCATCCGAGCTCTGCAGCTCACGGCTCGGAGGCATAACGATACTCCACGACGACATCGTTCCCCGGGCGGGCGGTCAATCGCACGAATGGCTCAGCTTCCAGGCGCGTCTGCTCAAGGCGCTCGGCCTGCCATCAGCGTTCCCGCGTCGATCAGGAACATATCGCCCAGGGCGAACTGCTGGGTACTCGCCAGGCGCAGCACCTGGAAGCCGCCCGTCGAGCCTCCGTCGGTCAGTTCCGGATGCGATTGAAAACTCGAGACCAGGCGCGTGCTTCCGCCCAGCGGGCTTCGACGCTCATAACCTGTAATCACCGCGATGGACGGCTGCGGGGAGATCCCACCCGTCTGCACATCCCCGACATCGGCGCGCAGCACGGCTCCATCGCCGTCCTCCATCGTCCTGTCCAGAACCAGCGCCTGGTGCAGTCCGCCATCTCCAAAGGCTCCATCCCCGTTGGTCAGCATGATTCTTCCCTGCGAGGAGACACGATGTGGCTGCTCAGCGCTTGAAGAGATCGGCGCGCCATCCTCTGGATCCACCAACCGCAGCAACGGCCGGTTTGCCGCCGAACGCAGCGTCCACTTCCAGTCGTCGACCGGCTCATCGGCCCTGCGGCGTTGCGCCGGAAGCCAGTTGTCGGCGTCGAACAGGTTGTTCATCGTGAGATTGACAATCGACTGCACACCCGCGCGCAGGCGCACATCATTGCGCAATAGAGGAATAAAGAAAGCGGCGGTCGCGCGTAGCTGGTAGCGGCCCGGCATTACCGTGGCCATGATGTAGCGGCCGTGATCGTCGCTGACCGCGGTTGCGACCGTCCCGTCGTCGGCGCGCATCAGTTCAATCAGCGCACCCATCTGGGGCGTCCCGTGAACGTCTCGGACTGTGCCTGAGATGATGGCAGAAGTCTGCAGGGCGAACATTTGCCCTGTACCTGCAACCACGATCAACAGCAACAAACCTGGTAAAACTCGTTTCACCGCGCTCAAACCCTCATTCGCGCGTCTACGGCTCTCCGATGGTCCGCCCAGTCGGGAAGCCGGACGGCTGTCTTAGCTGGTGGAGACTGCTATCGCGGTCCTGTCCTGCGTAGCTTTACTCCTCGTGCGGCCGGAAGATCGGCTGAACTACTTCTTCACCTGCCCACGTTCGAACGGGCCCTCTTGCGTCTACTGCTCCTGGGTTACTGCTCCGCTTGGGTTTACTGCTCCGCTTGGGTTTACTGCTCCACGATGAACGGCGCACTCTGATCGATCGTCTGCTTCAAGATCCCGTCGTTCACCTTGATGGTCACCTGATACTTGCCTGGCTCAAGGCCCGCCAGCGGCATCGTCTTCTCCAGGGTCAGCTGGTCAGCATTGGGGTTCAACTTTGCGGCCGACTCCTGCATATCCAAAATCTGCTTGTTCGTCGCCATATCCAGAATCTGGTACTCGATCGTGGCGTCATTGCGCTTGTTCTCGCCGATGCCCAGATTATAAACCTGCATCCAGAAGTTCAGATTCTGCGCTCGGTGGAAGGTCACAGGCGCCGCAAACGTCGGCGGAACCCGTGGCACAACCTTCGTGTTCCCAATCACAAAGCTTCCAGCACCCACATCCTTCGACGGCACCCGCTCCATCTCACCCGCCAGGATCAGCGAAGAAGAAGCCAGCCGGTCATCGTCGAACTCGGGCACATCCACGCTCCGTCTCCACGCGCCCATGTGGTCCGGATTGTTTACATCCTTGATCGCAATCTCCAGCTTGTACCGTCCCGGAGGCAACGGAATGGCATTCCAGTAGACCGACATGTTGTTCTTGGTGCGCTGCAGAAGATCGCTCGGCGTCTCGACCTTGACCGTGTCTTCAAACGTGTACACGATGCGGTGAGTAATGGTGCTCACGCGGCCGAGAATATTGACCGTTCCGACCGAGTCGCCTTCCTTGGTGCTGTACGTGATGTCTCCGTTCCGAATCTGCAGCGTGACGGGAACCATGACCGTCTCATTGGTCAGCTTCACGTAATCCGTGCGCACGTCAAAGAGGAATGGCGGCCCGGACAGCACCTTCGAGGTGGCCAGGAAATCATCCAGGTCCGCGAACTTGACCGGCGGTGGTGCAAACAGCTTGGCGAACGTATCCAGCCGATCGAACTCCTTGCTCTGCTGCGAGGACGACGTAGGACCATTGCCGAGCTGCTCCAGGCCGCCGCCCGAGAAGCGGTCCGCCTTCTTGGCCTGACCCATCTCCTCATACTGCGTCAATCCTGCTCCAGGCACATGTTTCAGAGCATCTTTCTCAGAACGGTCGATGGTCGCGTGATACTCGCCGCACATGCACGTGTCCACAAATTCAATGTCGATGTTGTCGCCAATACCCTCGAGATAGCGGTAATGCCACACCTCGAAGGGGAAGGTCGATGTCTCACCGCCGCCCTCATCCATGGGACGCTCGTAGCTTCCGCCCGACGGATGCGAGTCGATGCTGTCCGGCTTTCCGTACGCAATATAAATGTGCCCGCGGTCGGTCATCCATCCAGGCTCGCCAGCCGCGAAATGCTCGTTCGCATAAGCGATGCGCGCATAATACTCATCGCGATATTCGTTATCGTTCGAATCAGGATTCGGATTGCGCCGTTGCCAGAACTGCTCGATGAACGCGTCCCGCTCTTCGTCGTTGGAGAGGCTCTTGAAGGTCTTGGCCTCCTGGTCGGTGATGATCCACCGCACGTCCTCGTCCAGCCACTTCTTGTACTGCCCCTTCAACTCGTTCTTGGTTGCCTTCAGGCGCTCGCGTTCCTCGCGGTCAGCTCAAGCGGCGCTTCAATGGATCGGGCTTCTCCGCCACCGGTGGAGTCTTCGTCACGCTGCCCGTGTCCGGGGTCGATTGGGTCGCCTGTGCCGGGGTGGCATTGGAGGGCGTAGTCTGCGCTATCACCCCCGTGCTCGCTGCACGAGAGCGCCACAAGCGCCATACCTGGGACAACAAAGCGCGACAAAAACATTTTCATTGGGTGAGGCCCTGCTCCTGTTTCCTTAGACCCTTTATTCTAGTCTTCGGTAAGCCGCCTGCACAAGGCTCCATGCAACCCACTGATATCATCAAGTCATCGAAGGAGTTTTCTGACTGCGTGCCCGCAACCGTCCATCCAGGCTCTCTATTTGGGTGTACCAAAGCATCGCTTCTCCGATGCTACGGAACCGATCGCAGCCTGCCTGCGTATCCCCCTTCGTTGAATCCAACAGCGGATTTGTGTCTTGTTGCACTGGACGCCCTCCGCAAGAGAAAGCGTCCATGACCGGTAAGAAAATTCTGCTGATCGTCGTCATCGTGCTTGTTGTGGCCGGTGTAATTGTCGGAACGGTGCTGCACAGCCGCTCGGACGTGCCCGCCGTAACCACCGCCAAGGCCGTTCACGGAGACCTTGTCTCCACCGTCAGCGGCACCGGCCAGATCAAGCCCAAGACCATTGTGAACGTCGGCGCCACCTCCTTCGGCCGCATCACGCACCTCTACGTCAAAGAGGGCGACCACGTGAAGAAGGGCCAATTGCTCGCCACCGTTGAAAGCGAGCAGCCCGCCAGCGCCGTTGCGGCCCAGCAGGCGACCATCGCCTCCTCACGCACCAACGTCGATTCCTACATCGCCGCCGAGAAGACCGCGGAAGCCAACGTCGAAGAGGCCCAGGCTGACCTCGAGCAGAAGAAATTCGACTACCAGCGCGCCCAGGCCCTCTACAAGGACAACCTCATCGCCAAGCAGGACTTCGACGCCAAGAAGGCTGCCTACGATGTCGACGTCGCGACCCTCGCCCAGCGCAAGGCTGCCGTCGCCCAGGCCAAGGCTCAGACCGCCTCCGCCCGCAGCCAGGTACAGCAAAATACCGCCACGTTGCAGGGAGACACCTATTCGCTCGGCCTCACCCGCAGCATCGCTCCCTTCGATGGCCTGGTCACCAACATCCCCGTCCGCGAGGGCGAGACCGTCGTCGTCGGCATCCAGAACGCCGAGGGATCGACCCTGATGACCCTCGCCGACATGTCCGTCATCACCGCCGAAGTCAAGGTCGATGAGACCGACATCGTCAATGTTGCCCTCGGCCAGACCGCGAGCGTCACCGTTGACGCCTTCCCCGGCCAGACCTTCACCGGCAAGGTCACCGAAGTCGGCGATCAGGCCCTGCTGCGCACCACCGGCGTCGCCACCTCGCAGTCCACCACCGGCACCGAAGAGGCCAAGGACTTCAAGGTCGTCGTCACCCTCGACCCCACCAAGGTCGATCTCCGTCCCGGCCTCTCCTGCACCGCCAAGATCACCACCGCGCACAAGCCGAACACCCTCACCATCCCCATTCAGGCGCTGGTCATGCGCGATCCTGCAGAGGAAGCCACTCTCTTCAAGAATCACGGCAAGGCGTCCACCACCGCCGCTCCTGCGACTCCGGGCAAGCAGTCCGACCTCGTCCAGGGCGTCTATCTCGTCGCCAAGGACGACAACCGCCTCCGCGTTCGCTTCGTCCCCGTAACGACCGGCATCACCGGCACCACCGACATCGAAGTCCTCAGCGGCCTCAAGCAGGACGACGAGATCGTCACCGGCCACTACAAGATCCTGCGCACGCTCGAGAGCGGCATCGCCGTGAAACGCGATAACTCCGTCACCCCTGTCACCGTTTACGGACGACAGCTCCAGCTAACGTTCTTCTTCCACCGTTCTCACGGAGACACCCATGACCATCGACACTTCCGAAGTCATCGCGCCCGAACAGAACCGCATCGGCGCCAACGCCGACGGCCCCCACCCCGGCGATGTCATCGTCACCGACAATCTCTGGAAGACCTACGAGATGGGCGACCAGCAGGTCCACGCCCTGCGCGGCGTCGACATCCGCATCCGCCACAACGAGTACGTCGCCATCATGGGCCCGTCCGGCTCCGGCAAGTCCACGCTGATGAACCTGATTGGCTGCCTCGACTCGCCCACCGAGGGCCGCTACTGGCTCAACGGCCACGACGTCTCCGAGCTCAACGACGACGAGCTCGCCCGCATCCGCAACAAGGAAATCGGCTTCGTCTTCCAGACCTTCAACCTGCTCGCCCGCGCCACCGCGCTGCACAACGTCGAACTGCCCCTGATCTACAACGGCACCCCCGCCGCCGAACGCATCGCCCGCGCCAAGTTCGTACTGGAGTCGGTCAACCTGGGCGAGCGCATGAACCACAAGCCCAACGAGCTCTCCGGCGGCCAGCGCCAGCGCGTCGCCATCGCTCGCGCCCTGGTCAACAAGCCCTCCATCATCCTCGCCGACGAGCCCACCGGCAACCTCGACTCCAAAACCTCGGTCGAGATCATGGCCCTCTTCGACGAGCTCCACGCCCAGGGCAACACCATCGTCCTCGTCACCCACGAGCCCGATATCGCCGACTACGCTCACCGCGTGATCTCCATCCGCGACGGCTCCGTCGAGTCCGATGGACCGAGCGCCCGAATGCGCAACGCCGAGCGCACCATATCCGCAGTCCGCCACGCCAGCGAGCTGCCTCACTAATCATCCTCACTGACCACCCCTGTCTCGACCGGAAATGTGCGATGGGAACTGCGTCCATCGCAACTTGCTCATCTTGATCGATCAAGTTGAGCGTTTCGCGACCGCGAATCACTCTAGGCAGCCCCGGAACGTTTCTCCGCTCACCATGCCAAGCGGCCGGCGCATCTAAACTAGAAGTATGGATAAGCGCGTCCGATTTTTGCTGCTGCCCCTTCTTTTCCTCTCCTGCTGCAAACTGAGCTACGCCGCTGATTCACGCTTCGATCTGATCGGGCCCAAGATTGACGTCCGCGTCACCCGCGACGGTCAAACCCTTCCCATCGCGACGTTCCCAACCTGCAGCCCGGCGATAAGCTCTGGATCCGTCCCGGATCTTCCCGCCTCGCAGTCGGTCCACTACCTGCTGATCTGCGTCTTCCTCCGCGGCAACACCAACCCTCCGCCCGACGACTGGTTCTTCCGCATCGAGACCTGGGAACCCAAGGTCCGCGACGAAGGTGCGTTCGTAACCGTTCCTGCCGACGCCCAGCAGGCCGTGATGTTCCTCGCGCCAGAGACGGGCGGCGACTTCAAGACCCTGAAGTCCGCAGTGCGTGGCCGTCCAGGAGCCTTCGTTCGCGCCTCCCAGGACCTCATTGAGGCCGGCTTCGAGGAAGCCCGCATCGAGAAGTACATCGCCTCCATTCGCCGCGTCCCGCCGGCCGACTCCACCTTGCTCGCCAAGCACTCCGACCTGCTCGCCCGCACCCTGGCCCTCAAGCCCAACGAAGCCTGCTTCAAGCAGCCAGTCGACACCCAATTCACCTGCCTCACCCAGACTGGCTCGCAGATTGTTCTCGACGACGGAAACGGCCAAACCATCTCGAACGTGCTCAACGGCCCCACCTCCGACCTCATCTCGCAGGCCAGCTACACCACCGCGGCCGGTGGTGGCCTCTACTCGGCGTACGTAGGCGCCATCGTCGACGTCGTGCGCATCATGAGCAACCTGCACACGGCTCAGTATCAGTACATCCCTGCCATCAGCTTCCCGCAGGACGACGCCATGAATCTGCGTCTGAATACGCCACCATCCTTCCACAATCCAAAGTCTGTTCTGGTCATCGCGCTCCCAGCGGTGCAGACCGTCGTCACCCCGCCTCTGCGCCCGGCTGACCCCAATGAGGTCACCTGCCTCATCAAGCCCTCCGTCGTCCTTCCCATCGAAGGCGCGCCGCTGGTCTTCTCCACCGACTTCGCCCACGACCTCGTCCTGCATCTGAACACCCCTCCCGGCGCGCCCTCCGAGCCCGACATCCCTCTCAGCCCCCGACGCCTACTACGGCGGCCTGGTGTTGCAGAAGGATCAGCAGCACCACATCCCGCTGCGTGACTCCACGCCGCTGCAGGCCGCCGCCGCTCCTCACGATGAGCCCAATCCCTTCGCCGATCCCAAACTGGCTGCCTCACCCGGCCGAGCCACCGCCCAAGCCTCAACCCAAGCCGACGCTGCTCACCGGCGTCATCCTGGGCCGCTGGGGCTTCGACAGCTTCACCGGCCCCACCGTCCAGCTGCAGCAGCTCCCCGGCGCCGACTGGACCATCGTCCCGTCCGCCGGCGCAGGCAAAGAGCCCACCTACGACCTCATCGCCGGCCACACTGCCACGCTTCTGCTGAACTCAACCGGCTCCGCCTGCGTTCACACCATCACCGCGGATCCCGGAGGGCGAGAACCCCTTCCCGGTTCCCTTCAAGCCGGAGCCGAAACCCGATCGGCCCAACGTTCTCGCGCTCACCCTGCCGCTCGAGCATGACCTCACGCCGGGCGATCTTCACCTCGCCATCCAGCAGTACGATCAGCCCAAGGCCGACCATCTCTCCGCCCGCACCTTCTCCGAACCCGCCACCGTGACCGCAGTCGAACTCCATGCCGGCGACAAGACCCTGGTCGTCACCGGCACGCGGCTTGGCGAGATCGAGAAGATTAGGCTCGGCGATCTCGTCTTCGCGCCCGCACCCGACGCCTCCTACGACACGCAGCCTCCCGACTCCACCTCGGCCGGAACCCTTCACTTCGCTCTGCCTGCCAACGCGCCTGTACCGCCCACCCACGTCAGCGAACACCTGACCGCCTCCATCGCCCTCCGCGACGGCCGCGACCTCTCCATCCCGCTCATCGTCTCTGCCCCACGCCCGGTCATCTCGCTGCTGCGCAAGTCATCCATCCCCGACGCCAAGACCTCCAACATCAACCTCTCGAATCCAGACGATCTTCCGCTCTCCTCGCTCTTCACCTTCACCCTCAAGAGCCCGGACCGCTTCCCACGCAACGGCCAGATCGAGATTGAGACCCTCGACGGAACCCTGCGCACCGTCCTCACCCTTGCGCCCTCGGGCGGCCTGCTCCTGCAGGACCCGCACACCATCGTCGCCACGCTCGATCCGCTGCGCTCCTTTGGCCCCAGCGCCTTTGGCGCCCTGCGTATGCGCGCAATCTATCCAGTCGTAGCCAGCCATCACGGCGAGCATCACGCCCCCGAACCCTCGACCGAGCCCGGAACGGCCGCAGCGACCGCGGACACCGACACCGACGATCCCGCCTCGCCCGCCAGCGATTGGCTGCCGCTCGTAACCCTGGTGCGAATCCCCACGCTCTCTCAGCTCCAATGCCCGGCCGACGTCACCCAGTCCTGCACCATCACAGGCCTCAACTTATTCCTTCTCCAGGCAGTCTCGGCAAACCCCGACTTCTCCGACGCGGTCTCGGTTCCCGATGGCTACACCGGCACCAGCCTCACCATCCCTCACCCATCGGCTGCAACCATCTTCTTCAAACTTCGCGACGACCCCACCAGCATCCAATCAGCTGTGCTGCCAGTGCCCGCACCGGTGCGTTCACGTCCATCACGCAACCCACATCCCCCACAGCGACACAGAACCTTCAGGCCAGGATCTGCCGCTATGCCCGCAGGCACGACACCCGATGGCACCAGCCCCACGCCTGCCCCCACCACCCCGCCAACTCCCGCGCCCCAAAAGCAAGAGAGCCCGACGCCACCGGCGCCGAGCTCTCCTTCCACTACTTCCCCCACCACCATCTGAGTTACCGCCAGATGGGTTCAGGTGATCCCAGGCGCAACTTACGCGCCAGGATCAACCAGCGGCGCCTGCTCGGAAGCAGGCAGCTTCTGCACCTTGCTGTGCCGCGTTGTACCCGAAGTAAATCACCAGGCCGACGACGAGCCACGATGACAAAGCCGATCTTTGCCGGCGTGTCC
Source organism: uncultured Acidobacteriaceae bacterium (assembly GCA_963821165.1). Classification (GTDB taxonomy): domain Bacteria; phylum Acidobacteriota; class Terriglobia; order Terriglobales; family Acidobacteriaceae; genus Granulicella. Next base: position 2,293,287 of record CAWGCQ010000003.1, on the reverse strand, counting down.
GACGACAGCATCAGAGACAACGCAGCATGAGTATGCCCATGATCGGCACGAACGGAACCAGCGGCGTCTGAACGGCCGATGCAAGCTCGGGCTGCCGTCTTCGCATAACCCAGACTCCCACGCACACAATGGTGAAGGCCAGCAGCGTACCCAGGCTCACCAGCTCGCCCAGGAAAGAGATGTTGAAGAACGCCGGCAGAAACGCGACCATCACGCCGACCGCGATCGTCACCAGATCCAGGGAGTCCGGAAGCGCGGATGGATCCGCCCGCCCACTTCGACAGCAGGCCGTCCCGCGACATCGAGATAGAGCACGCGCGTCTGGCCGAGGATCATCACCAGCATCACGCGCCAAGCGAGGCCGGCCAATCGCACCAGAATCGATAAGGCACACGCACCCATGTCGCCCCAATCGACGCCGCGCCGTCGGCCACCGGGGCCGGCGTGTTCAGCGTCGTGTAGGCTTTCCAGTCCAGTCAGCAGCCCGACGACGATGATGTACAGGATCGTGCAGATCACCAGCGAGCCGAGAATGCCGATGGGCATATCGCGTCTGCGGATTCTTCGCCTCCTGGGCCGCCGTCGAAACGGCATCGAAGCCGATGTACGCAAAGAAGACCACGCTCGCCCCTCGCATAATGCCCGACCATCCGTATTGCCCGAAATGCCCAAGGTTCTTCGGAATAAATGGATGCCAGTTCGCCATCATGTGCGCCGGATGCGCAAAGGCAAACACCGTGGCGATGCCGATGAAGAAGAGCACCACGAACAGCTTCGACATCACCGCGGCGCTGTTGAAATTCGCCGATTCCCGACCCCACCACCAGCACCGCCGTGACCACGATCGATCGCGCACAAGGTGAAGATGTCCACTCTGGCCTGACGAACTGACGCCCGGTGTCACGAAGCAGCGGCTGCAGCGATCTGATACAGACCGAACCCGGCGTCGCGCATTGAATCGGCATATGAATGCCGAAATATCCCAGCAGCAAACCCACCAGTAGCCGCTCCAGCCGACGGCCACCGTCGCCGCGCCGAAGGCGTACTCCAGGCACAGGCCCAGCCGATGATCCACGCCACCAGCTCGCCCAGCGTCGCATAGCCGTAGGTGTACGCCGACCCGGCGATCGGAATCACCGAGGCGAACTCCGCGTAGCACAGCCCGGCAAAGACGCAGCCGATGCCCGCCACCACGAACGAGCAGCACAACGGCCGGTCCGGCAAGCTGCGCCGCGGCCGTCCCCGTCAGCACGAAGATGCCCGCACCGATGATCGCGCCAATACCCAGCGTGATCAGGTTCAGCGGCCCAAGCGCCCGTTTCAGCCCGTGCTCGCCCTTCATTCTCGGCTTCCTTCAACAACATCGATAGCGGCTTGATCGCCAGCAGATTCGCCATTCGTTTTCGTTCTCCTAATCCCTAGTCCCTGATCTCTAATCCCTGCTTCTTCGTCCACACCCAATACACCGGCACGCCCAGCAGCACCAGAATTAATCCCGGCCACGTGTATTGCGGCTTATATCGCAACAGTACACCACAAATCCACACCGCCATCACGATATACAGCGCCGGCAACACCGGATACCCAAACGCCTTGTACGGCCGCGGAGCCTCCGGTCGAGTCCTGCGCAGCACAAACAAACCGCCAATCGTCAGCACATAAAACACCAGCACCGCAAAGATCACGTAGTCCAGCAGATTCCCATACTGCCCGCTCAAACACAGCAGGCAAGCCCACACGCACTGCATCCACAACGAGTTCACCGGCGTCTTCGTCTTCTCATCGAGCTTCCCGACCGACTTGAAGAACAACCCATCCTGGCTCATCGCGTAGTACACCCGCGATCCGGCCAGCAGCAGCCCATTCACGCACCCGAACGTGCTCACCAGAATGGCCGCCGCCATCAGCTTCGCACCCAGCCCACCCAAACGCGACCTGCATCACCGCCGTCGCTACCCGATCCTGCGGCGCCGTCTGGATCGCCGTCATCGGCAGCACGCTCAGATACACAAAGTTGCACGCGACATACAGCACCAACACCACGCCCGTACCCAACGCCAGGCTCAGCGGCAAGATTCCGCTTCGGATTCTGAATCTCCCCCGCAGTAAACGTCACGTTATTCCATGCATCGCTGGAAAACAGCGAATCCCACCTGCACCACCGCAAGAACGACCGCGACATTCAATCCAATTTCCCACAGAGTCGCGCGCGGCCAGTCGCCATGGCCGACCCACTCACCGTGATTGAGAAGCGCGCCCTTGAGTTTCCATGGCCCCAACGACCAAAAGTTGTGCCCGAAGTTTGCAGCGATCGCCACCGCATTCCTCGCCACCAGCCCCACTGCCACAATCCCCAGCAGCGCCAAAACCTTCGCACTGGTAAACACATTCTGCACCGCCGCACCCCAGCTTCACCCCGCGCGTATTCAACCACGTCAGCAGCACAATGATGACGATCGCCACCAGGTTCGCGGTGCTCAATCCCACATTGCCGCTCCCGACATGCCACAGCCAATGCGTCGCGCTCACGCTCGGAAAGAACACCCCCAGAAACTTTCCGAACGCCACGCCCACCGCCGCGATCGTCCCTGTCTGGATCACCAGGAACAGCGTCCACCCATACAGAAATCCCCAGATCGGCCCAAGCGACTCGCGCAGATACACATACTGCCCGCCGGCCTTCGGCATCATCGCCGCCAACTCGCCATAACTCAGCGCCCCAATTATCGTCATCAGCGCCGTCACCAGCCACGCAGCAATCAACAGTGCCGGCGACCCCAGCGTCCGGCTCATGTCCGCCGGCACAATAAAGATGCCCGACCCGATCATCGACCCCATCACAATCGCGGTCGCCGAAAACAGCCCCATCCCCTGCACAAACTTCGGCGCAGAGGCAGTCGCGGTATCTATGGGAGAAGGAGTCTGTTGCGGAATCACGTTCCCCAACCTTACCGCAAACCAGAAACAACGCGCCACTCGGACCATCCAGGCAGCGAACGCTCCAGCCTTGGATATCTATCGCAAAATTTCAAGAAAGTCCTTCGCGATCTTGCCCGGCCGCTCACCCGCAGCCAGCAACGCGCCAATCACCGCCACCGAATCCGCTCCAGCCTCAATCACGCTGCGCGCATTCTCCCGCGTAATCCCGCCAATCGCCACCAGCGGCTTCCGCGTCAGCGCCCGTGCCCGCCGCACGCCCTCAAGCCCCACCACCGGCTCTGTATCCGCCTTGCGTCGCCGTCGCAAACACCGGCCCGATCGCAACATAATCCGCCGCGCCCGCGTCGGCCTCCGTCGATCTGCGCCTCGTTGTGCGTCGACACCCCAATCACTCGCCCCGCACCCACCACCTTGCGCACATCCACCGGGCTCATATCCAGATGTCCCACATGCACCCCCCACCCCGCCAGCAGCGCCAGGTCCGGCCGGTCATTCAGGATCAGCACACAATCCGACCCTGCAAACTCCGCAGCAATCTCCTTCGCCGCACGCAGCACCTCGTTCGGTGCGCCCACCTTGTCCCGATACTGCAGCACGCCCACCCCGGCCCGCGCCAACTCCCGCGCAAACTCGCCGACACTCATCCCGCGAGCATCGAGCGTCGCCCGATCTGCAATCGCGTACAGCCTTTCCAACTCCTTCAATCCCACCTCCGCGCGAAGCGCCTCTCGCTGGACGCGTAGTCCTAAGCCTTCAGCTTCTCCCGCTCCAGGAACCGCTCCATGAACTTCGTATCGAACTGCCCCGACCGAAACTCTTCATCCGCAAAGATCCGCTGATGCAGCGGAATCGACGTATGAATTCCCTGCACCACAAATTGACTCAATGCCCGCTGCATCTTGTTCATCGCCTCTTCGCGGTCCTTGCCATGGCACACCAGCTTCGCAATCAGCGAGTCGTAATACTGCGGCACCACGCCCTCGGCATACTGCGCCGTATCCACGCGCACACCATTGCCACCCGGCAAATTGAAGACCGTAATCTTCCCCGGGCTCGGGATGAACTTCTCCGGATGCTCAGCATTGATCCGGCACTCAATCGCATGCCCGATCATCTTCGGCTGCTCCGGCACAATGGCGCCCAGCTTCTCGCCCGCGGCAATCCGCAGCTGCGCCTTCACCAGGTCCACACCCGTCACCATCTCGGTCACGCAGTGCTCCACCTGGATCCGCGTGTTCATCTCGATGAAGTAGATCGACCCATCCTCGTCCATCAGGAACTCAATCGTCCCGGCATTCCAGTAGCCAATATCCTTCAGCGACCGCCGAATGACCTTGCCCATCTCCTCGCGCTGCTTGGGAGTAATCGCGAGGCTCGGAGCCTCTTCAATCAGCTTCTGATGACGCCGCTGAATCGAGCACTCGCGCTCTCCCAGGCTCATCACATTGCCATGCTCATCGGCCAGCACCTGGAACTCGATATGCCGAGGCCGCTCAATAAACTTCTCCATGTACAGCGCGCCGTTCGAGAACGCATTCAGCGCCTCATGCGACGCACTCTGAAACAGCGCCGGCAGCTCTTCCTTGCTCCGGACAATCCTCATACCGCGTCCGCCGCCGCCAGCAACCGCCTTCAGCATCACGGGATACCCAACGCTCTGCGCCCATGCCAGCGCCGCACCTACATCCTCAATGGCTCCATCGCTGCCCGGCAGAATCGGCACCTTGGCCTTCTTCATCGTCTGCCGCGCCGTGGCCTTCTCGCCCATCATCCGCGTCACTTCCGGCGGCGGCCCAATGAACTTAATATTCGACGCGCGGCACACCTCAGCGAAGTTCGCGTTCTCGCTCAGCATCCCATAGCCCGGATGGATCGCGTCCGCGCCCGCGATCTCCGCAGCCGAAATCACCGCCGGCACATTCAGATAACTGTCCTTCGACGGCGGCGGCCCAATACAGATCGCCTCATCCGCAAACCGCACATGCAGACTGTTGCGGTCCGCCTCGGAGTACACCGCAACCGTGCGAATTCCCATCTCCTTGCACGCGCTGATCACGCGCAGTGCAATCTCCCCGCGATTTGCAATCAATACCTTACGAAACATGCTTTGCCCTTGCACTTCCACTCGAATCAACTTAGAAATCGTATCCGTTCAGTTTGCTTGTCATCCTTCGCCACAGGCGGAGGATCTGCTCTTTCTCTCGCAGCGGCGATCCGACGATTACTTCACCGCAAACAGTGGCTGCCCATACTCCACAGGCTGTTCCCGCTTCACGAACACGTGCACGATCTTTCCTGCTGCGTCGCTCTCGATCTCGTTCATTAACTTCATCGCCTCAACAATGCAAAGCACCTTGCCGACCGCAACCGTATCGCCCACCTGCACAAAGGCTGGCGAGTCCGGAGACGGCGCGTCATAAAACGTGCCCACAATCGGCGACTTCACAATGTGTGCGCCAGCCCACGGATCAGCCTCGGCCGCAGCAGCTTCCGGCGCTTCCGCCGCTGCCGCAATGCTCACCGGCGCTGGTGCCGCTGCCGGAGCCGCCACGGGCACCGCGGCCGCACTGCCTTTCGCCGCCGTCAGCAACGCCGCCATCTGCGCCGGATCGATTCCCGGTGCAGCCACAGGAGTCTCGCCCGCAAAACGCAGCCCCACCTTCAGGTCCGGCCGCTCCATCTCAAACTCGGCGATCCCGTTGGCCTTTAGAAACTCGACCAACTCCTTCAACTCGCGCAAATCATTACCTTCCGTACCAGCCATACGTTCCAGCTCCTGAAAATTTCGTATTCCTGACTCTCGATCGATCCTTACAACTCGATCCAATCCTTCGGACTGGCGGCCGTCAGCACCTCGTGGCCGCTCTTCGTTACCAGCACCATATCTTCGATTCGCACCCCAAAGGCCTTCGCAACCGGGCGAACCCCTTTGCTGCGAGTGCCAGGCCGACGATCCCTCAATCGCAGCCCCACTAGAAAGATACGCTCCCGGCTCAATCGTAATCACCATCCCCGGCTCCAGCACCTGTTCCTGCTTTGCCGCAATCCTCGGTCCTTCATGAATCTCCAGCCCAACGCCATGCCCGGTCGAATGCGAGAACTCCTTCTCCAACCCGGCCTTGCGCAGCACCGATCGCGCAGCTTCATCAACGTCCGCACAGCGAACCCCAGGCGCAACCGCCGCAATTGCTGCCTCCTGGGCTTCCAGCACCGAATGATACACGTCCCACTCGCGCTCGCTGGCCTTCCCCAGGTGTACGGTCCGTGTCATGTCCGAGCAGTACCCGTGCAACAGCACTCCAAAATCCAGCGTGACAAAGCCCTTTGCCGGCAACTTCGCCGCCGTCGCCCGGCCGTGGGGCAGTGCAGAGCGCTCTCCGCTCGCCACAATCGTCTCGAAACTCATCGCCTCGACCCCGCCCAGCCGCGCCATAAACTCCAGCTGCGCAGCCACCTGCGTCTCCTCCATCCCCGGCACCACATACTGCAGCACCGCGCCGAACAGCCCGCACCCCAGCGCAGCTGCCTTGCGCAGGCGCTCAATCTCATCTTCATCCTTCACCTGGCGAATCCGCGCCACCAACCCATCGGTAGCTACCAGGAAGCTCCGCCGCGCCGCACCGGGCAGCCCCTTCTTCATCAGCTCCAGCGCCGCCACCGTCGTCTGTCCGGCATCGAATGCGCATTTCTTGACGCCCGCCGCCGCCAGCCACTCCACCGCCTGCACGCCTGGCGATCGCTTGTCGATCACCACCCGCACCCCTTCGGCCTCAGCCTTCGCCTGCGCCGTATATCGCCCATCCGTAAACAATGCCGCCCGTCCGCCGGCCAGCGCGACCGCTCCACTGGAGCCCGTAAACCCGCTCAGATACCGCACATCCGGCCCGTGCGTCACCAGCAGCGCCTCTGCTCCAGCTTCCAGCGCAGCCCGCATCGCCTGCTTCCGTCTTGCCCTTTCGCGCATCTCCCCATTTTACCTGCGGTTTGCGTCCTTCACACCGGCGATGCCTTAGTCGTTACCCTCAACGCACCTTACCCGCTATCATGGAGTATGCATCGAGGTTCCACGCCCAACGGCCAACCAGGATCTCTCCACCTCACACGCCGCGGCTTCCTTGGTGCCACCCTCGCAGCTGCAGGCCTCGGCGTCGCCACCTACTCCGGAACCCACGCGCGCCACGAGTTCGAAATCACCCGTCTCACCATCCCCATTCGCGATCTACCCGACGGCTTCCAGAACTTCCGTATCGTTCAAATGAGCGATATCCACCTGGAGGAGTTCACCGAACCCTGGTTCCTCGAGAAAATGGTCGCCCAGACCAACGCCCTGGCGCCAGACCTCGTCCTGGTCACCGGCGATTTCGTTAGCCGCGGCCCCCTCGCTCTCAAGGTCTCCTGGCGTTGCGCCGGCGTGGCCGCCGAAATCCTCTCCACCCTCAAAGCGCCCCAGCGCTTCGGCATCCTCGGCAACCACGACGTCAACGTCGGCGCCGATCACGTCATCCGCCCCGTCGAAGCCCATGGAACCCCCATACTCGTCGACAGCTACTTCGCGCTCGAACGCGGCCGCGATATCCTCTGGCTCTGCGGCGCCAACGACGCCGGCACCCGCACCCCCGACCTCAACTTCGCCATCCCCCCCAACCCCCGCGCCCCCGTCATCTTCATGTGCCATGAGCCGGACTACGTCGAGAACGTCGTCCTGCATCCCCGCTTCCCGCTCATCGACCTCATGCTCTCAGGCCACTCCCACGGCGGCCAGATCCGTCTCCCCGTACTGGGCCCCCTCATTCTGCCACCCATGGGTCAGAAGTACGTCGAAGGCATGTTCCACTTCGATCACATGCAGCTCTACGTGAACCGCGGTATCGGCACAGTCGGTCTCCCCTTCCGGCTGAACTGCCCCGCCGAACTCACTCACTTCACGTTGGTCCGAGCCTGACCACGCCAGTTTGCTTACCCTGGACCCTGGAACGGGAACCTGCTCCTGGGCTCTGAACCCTGCCCCTTCAGCGCGCGCTCGCCACAGGCTTCTTCTTGCCCGGCTCGACCATCGCGCCCTTCGGCGCCACCCCACTCTTCACATCCATCCAGTTGTCCAGCAGGCTCTTCCGAAACCGCCACCGGTTTCCCAGCTTGAACGCCGGCACAAATCCCTCGGACGCATACCGGTACAGCGTGTCCCCGCTGATCCCCAGGTAGTCCGCAGCCTGGCGAATATCCATCACCTCGCGGAGCGCCAGTTGTCCTTGTGTAGTTCCCGCTGCCATGAACATCTCCAGTCGTACGTGAATCTTCCGGTATCTCCTGCGTACCCCTTGTTCTACCTGCTTTTCCACAGGCAGACAAGGCCTATTTGGTGCCCCCTCTAGTCTCGCCACGGTTAACCAGTGAGTATATAGACCCCATGACTGCAGACTGAGTCCCGCAAATTACATAAACAATTGAAAACAATGGGCATTGTGGCCCGCGCAAGAAGCCATCCCAATCCCCGGCAGCCTATTGCTCGGAATCGGGAGCTTTGCTGCTCTTCTTCGGCTCCCATTTCTTCCGCACCGGAGCCGGCCCAGCCGGGTCTCCCACTCCGGACCCACTCGAAGGTTCTGGCGCCACCGGGCCCGGTTCAACTCCCGCCGCTTCAGTCTTTTCGGACTCACTCGCGGCAGCCCCATCAGGAATCCCCGCAGCCTTCGGCGTCCACCTCTTTCGCGCCACAGCGGGCGCAACTACCTCAGGCGCTTCCGCCCCAGCACCAGCATTCGCCGCAAGCTCAATCCTCGGCTGACCGCCTGGCTTCTCCGCGCCCGTCGCAACCCCTGCCAGCGTCTCGACCTCGCTTGCAGCAGCCGCACCCTTCGGCGCCCACTTCTTCGCGCACCACAGGCGTCGCAGCCTCGCCGCGTCTCCGACGCCGCAACCTCCATCACCGGCTCAACGACCGGCTCTCCCGCCCTCGCCACAACTTCTACCGGCTCAGCAACCACCGCAGCGTGTTCCTTCGCCGCAACAGGACCCCGCGCCACAGTCTCCCCCGCCCGCCGCAGCACGCTCTCCAGCATCAACTCCGCCACATCCTTCACCGCAATCCCGCCACCCTCTCCCTTCCCGGGCGTACTCTCCAGCATGCTCTTGCAGAAAGGACACCCCACCGCCAGCACCTTGTTCTCCCCTCGCTCAGCCAGCCGTCCCTCAGCCTCCCGGTACCGGTTATCCGAGATCCTCTCGCTCCCCGGCTCTTCTTCCTTCCAGAACTGCGCCCCGCCCGCCCCGCAGCAGAACGAGTTCTCCCGCTTCCGATCCAGCTCCACAAAGTCATTCGTCAGCACCTTGAGCACATTCCGCGGCGCGTCATATACCCCGCTATGCCGGCCCAGATAGCAAGGGTCATGGTACGTCACCGACGACTCCGTAGCCTCCACCTCCAGGCGCCCCTCCGCCACTAGTGACTCCAAATATTCGGTGTGGTGCACCACCTTGAAGTCCCCGCCAATCTGCTTGTACTCCTTGCCAATCGTGTTCATGCAATGCGGACACGTCGCCACAATCAACTTCGGCCGCACCGCCGTCAGCGTCGTCACATTCCCGTCCGCAAGTTGCCGATACAGATACTCATTCCCCGCCCGCCGAGCCGTATCGCCCGTGCAGCACTCCTTCTTCCCCAGCACCGCAAAGTTCACCTTCGCCCGCGTCAGCAGCTGCACAAACGCCCGCGCCGTCTTCTGCGATTGCGGATCATAACTAGCCGCGCACCCCACCCAATACAAAACATCCGGCTCCGGATTCTCCTCAATCGTCGGCACCACCAGCCCCTCCGCCCACTCCATCCGCTTCTCGTGATTAATCCCCCACGGATTGCTCGCCCGCTCCATCCCCCGAAACGCCGTCTGCAGCTGCGACGGAAACTCGCCCTCAATCATCACCTGCTGCCGCCGTATGTCGACGATATCCAGCATCTGCTCATTCTGCGTCGGACAAACCTCCATGCACGCCCCACACGTCGTACAAGCCCACGCCGCCTCCGCCGACAAAGCAAACGCCAGCAGCGGCCGCGGGCTCTCCCCGCCTCGCTCAAATCCCGGCCCACTCCTCGCCAGCGAATTCAACTCCATCCGCTTATTGATCTCCAGCGCCGCCGGGCTCAACGCCTTCCCCGTAGCCGACGCCGGACAAACATCCTGGCACCGGTTGCACTGAATACACGCATAAGCATCCAGCAGTCGAGGCCACCCCAGATCCTCCAGCCGCTTCGCCCCCAACTGCGGCTCTTCCGTCTCCAGATTCACGTCCAAAGCCGGCAACACCCCCGACGAAACCGCCCGCGCCACCGCATACTTCACCGGCGCCATAAACAAATGCACATGCTTCGTATATGGGAAGTACATCAGGAACAGCAGCACGCTCCCCAGCGCACCCCAATACCCAAACACCCGCCAGGCCTCCGCATTCGCCGGCGAAAACAGATGCGACACCATCGAAGCAAACGGCTGAAACCGATCGGGCCCCTCCGACGCCAGCTTCGCCCCCGCCCCCACCGCACGGCTTCCAACATGAAACAAAATGAACACCGAAACAATCAGCGAATCGCGCGTAATCTTTCGCCGCCGCACATCCTCATGCAGCATCGTCCGCTCGTTGAACCGGAAATCCCGCTTACTTGGCAGAAAGAATCGCCGCACCACCAGCGCCACCACACCCACCATCACCAGCGCACTCATCACATCCGCCGCAAGGTTATACCCCGCGCCCCACCAACTCCCCGACGAAATCGAAACCGGGAAATACCCCTCCACCGCGTCGACAAAATTCACCAGAACATAAAACGCAAACCCGTAAAAAATAAACGAGTGGAAGAAGCTGACCCACGGCCTCTTGCGAAAGGTCCGTGTCTGCAGCAGCGTAGTCGTCAGCGCATACCAAACCCGCGCCCCCAGCCGGTCCCACCGCAGATCCGCATCCGCCCGCCCACGCGCAATCCGCCGATACAGCCGCCAGAATCCCCACGCCCCGAACCCACCCGTAACCGCCGCGAACACCAGGAAAGCAATCTTCTGCGCTAAAGGAAGCATCGACACTCACCCCACGGTCAAACTACTTGCGCAGCTCCTGAATCATCGCAGGCACAATCTCTTTTACATCACCCACAATGCCGTAGTCCGCAATCTTAAAGATTGGCGCATCGCCATCCTTGTTGATCGCCACAATCACCTTGCTCTTGTTCATCCCGGAAAGATGCTGCACTGCCCCCGAGATCCCCACCGCAATATAAACCTTCGGCTGCACCGTCTTCCCCGTCTGCCCAACCTGTTCCGAGTAAGGCCTCCACCCCGCATCCACCACCGCGCGCGTAGCTCCAACCGCCGCCCCCAGCTGATCCGCTAACCCCTCCACCAGCGCCACAAATCCCTCTGGCGTTCCAACCCCGCGCCCACCCGACACCACCACATCAGCCTCAGCCAACGCAATCCGCCCCGTCTTCTCCTTCGTGCTCGCCGTAACCACCAGCCGCCGCTTCGGCAACGTCAGATCCACATCGAACTGCTCCGCCCCCACCGTCCCTGGCGCAGCCGGCGCGAACGCCCCAGCCTTCACCGTCACCACCACGACCGGCGCCTTCGCCTCCACACGCTCCGTCACACGCGTCAAGAAAGTGTAGTGCTCGGCATGCAACACGCCGCCCTCATCCTTCAAGCTCGTCACATCTTCCAGCAGCGGAGCATCCAGCTTCACCGCAACGCGCGGGCTATACTCCCGCCCACTGCGGCTCCCCGCAATCAGCACCACCTCTGCCTCGCCCTCGGCAGCAATCTGCGCCACCGCCGCCGACCAAACCTCCGCATCATACTGCGCCAGCTCAGCCGAATCCCCCACCAGCACCTGGTCCGCAATCAACGCCGCCGCACTAGCCACCGACGCCACACCACTCCCCAGCACCAGCGCCACCACATCTCCGCGCCCCAACCCACGAGCCGCCGTAGCCAACTCATAAGCACTCTTGCTCAACTTCCCATTCGCGTGTTCCGCAACAATCAAAATCATGCAATCACCCCAGCCTCTTCCCGCAACATCTTCACCAGCTGCGCCGCCGCGCCAGCCGCATCCTTGCCATCCAGAATCTTCTTCAGCCGTTCCTTCACCTGGATCTCCACGCCGTTCACCTTCACCTTCGGCGCGACGCCATACGTCTCCAGCGTCTCTTTCCGAATCTCTTTCTTCTTCGACTTCATAATGTTCGGCAGCGTCGGATACCGTGGCTCATTCAACCCCTGCTGCGTCGTCACCACCGCCGGCAGCGCCACCTCAAACGACTCGCTCCCCTCATCCGCCTCATGCTTCCCCACCAGCATCGTCCCATTCAGCTCCAGCGCGCTCGTCCACGTAGCCTGCGGCCAGCCAAGTCGCTCCGCCGTAGCCGCACCCAGCGCCTGGCTATCCCAATCCGCCTCCTGCCCGCCGCAGAAGATCAACTCCGCGCCCTCCGCCTTAGCAATCTGCGCCATCACCGAACTCAACGCAATCGCATCAAGAGCCACATCCGTCACCACATGAATCGCCCGATCTGCCCCCATGGCCAGCGCCGTCCGCAGCGCCTCCTCCGCTCGAGCAGGCCCCACGGCCACGGCCACAATCTCCGCCTCCGCGCCCGCCTCGCGTAGCCGCAGCGCCTCCTCCACGCCATACTCATCCATGGTGTCCATCACCAGCTTGCTGCCTTCCAGCTCCACCGCTCCATTGCGAACGCGCACACTCTCTTCCGCATCCAGCACCTGCCGTATCAACGTCAAAATCCGCATCTCTCCAACTCCTGCCCTATCCCGTTACACATCCACGCGCCTATCATTTCAGCGCAGAAAATTTGCCTGTCAACCTGCTGATCTGTTAATTTACCCTCGGGTAGAATAACTACGCAACCCCTTCCCGGAGATTCTTCACTCATGCCCACACTCGCCACAGAAACCTCCCTCCCCGCGCCTCTCTCCACCCTTACCGCCGAAGAGCAAATCCTCCAGGAGACGGTCCGTAAGTTCGCCCGCAAAGAGATCGCGCCACTCGTCCGCGAGATGGACGAAGCGCAAAAAATGTCTCCCAAAATCATCTCCCGTCTTTTCGAGCTCGGCCTCATGGGCATCGAAATCCCCGAAGAATACGGCGGCGTAGGCGGCTCCTTCTTCAGCTCCATCCTCGCCGTCGAAGAGATCTCCGCCGTCGATCCCGCCATCGGCGTCCTCGTCGACGTGCAGAACACCCTCACCGTCAACGCCCTCCTCCGCTGGGGCACCGAGGCCCAGAAGCAGCAATACCTCCCGCGCATGGCAACCGACACCATCTGCTCCTACGCGCTCTCCGAAGCCAGCTCCGGCTCCGACGCCTTCGCCCTCACCACCAACGCGCGCGCTCGACGGCGACCACTACATCCTCAACGGCCGCAAGCTCTGGATCTCCAACGCCGCCGAAGCCGGCCTCTTCATCGTCTTCACCACCGTCGACCCCGCGGCCGGCTACAAGGGCATCACGGCCTTCCTCGTCGAGCGCGACACGCCAGGCTTCACCGTCGGCAAGAAAGAAGACAAGCTCGGCATCCGCGCCTCCTCCACCTGCGAGCTCCTCTTCGACGACTGCCGCGTTCCCGCCGCCAACATCCTCGGCGAAATCGGCAAAGGCTACAAGATCGCCATCGAGACCCTCAACGAAGGCCGCATCGGCATCGCCGCCCAGCTCCTCGGCCTCGCCACCGGAGCCTGGGGCCACGCCGCCAAATACACCCAGGAGCGCCGCCAGTTCGGTAAACCCATCGCAGAGTTCCAGGCCGTCCAATTTGCTCTCGCCGAGATGGCCACCGACATCGAAGCCAGCCGCCTCATGGTCTACAACACCGCCCGCCGAAAGCTAGCAGGTCTACCCTTCCTCAAAGAAGCCGCCATGACCAAATACTTCGTCTCGCAGGTAGCCGAGCGCGTCGCCAGCAAATGCGTCGAGCTCCACGGAGGCTACGGCTTCGTCAAAGACTATCCCGTAGAAAAGCTCTACCGCGACGCCAAGATCGGAACCATCTACGAAGGCACCTCCAACATGCAGCTAGCCACCATCGCCAAGCAAGTCCTGCAAAGCTAAGATCTTTCGCTCGAGCATTCTCGTTGTCATATCCCCGGAATCTACTTGCTTACAAGCTCGCGGAGCGTTCGTTTCACGCAACTCGCCGCTTTCCTACAGCGTGTACCGGCCAGCTTCGACCATCACTGCCGCAATCTCGCGCCCCAGCGTCACCGTATTCACCGGCTCATGCTTGGCCAGCCGCCGGAAGATCGCCATCTGCGTCCGCAGCATGTCTCCCTCCGCCACCGCAGCAATCACGCGCTCCGACGCCGTCTCCACAACTCGAAACGACCGCGCCGCATAGTACTTCGTCATCTTGATCGCAAGCTCATTCTTGCCCGCCATCTTCTCCGTCCGCAGTATCACCGACTCGAGCGCGAGCACCTCGATCAGCACATCCGCAAGCGCGCCCATCACCTCCTGCTGATCCGCCAGGTCCATGCCAAATCGTTGCGAAGCCGCGCCCGCGCAGAACAACCCAAGCTTCTTCGCGCTCGCCAGCAGCGCCCGCTCCTCCGCCAGCGGACCCTCGTAGTCACCCTTCGCAACAGGTCCCGCCATCACCTCATCCATCACCTGCTTAATCGCTGGCAACAGCGCCAGTCGACCCTGCAGTGCCCGCTTGATCATCCATCCTGTAATGATCAGCCGGTTGATTTCATTCGTCCCTTCAAAGATCCGATTGATACGAGCATCGCGATAACTGCGCTCCGCCGGAAACTCCTCCACATACCCATACCCGCCATGAATCTGCAGCGTCGAGTCCACCACGCGCTCCAGCATCTCCGATCCCCACACCTTCAGAATCGAACACTCGACGGCAAACTCCTCAATCCTCTTCTGCACATCCTGCGTGTAAGTCGGGGAATGCTTGTCCAGCCCTTCGAGCGCCGCCTGGATCGCGCCAACCGTGCGATAGATCAGCGCCTCGCCCGCATAGATCCCAACCGCACCCTCCGCGATCTTCTCCTGCATCAACCCAAACGAGCTGATCGGCTTCCCAAACGCCACGCGCTCCTTCGCATAGCGCACGCCATCGCGGAACGACTTCCGCGCTCCGCCAATCGCCGAAGCTGCGAGCTTATACCGCCCAACATTCAGCACGTTGAACGCAATGTGATGTCCCTTGCCCGCCTCGCCCAGCAGATTCTCCACCGGAACCTTGCAATCCTCGAGCCTCAGCGGACAAGTAGACGACCCGCGAATCCCCAGCTTATGTTCCTCCGCCGCAACCGTCAGTCCCGGCGTCCCCGCCTCAATCAAAAATGCCGTGAACTTCTCTCCATCGATCTTCGCGAACACCGTAAACAAATTCGCAATGCCGGCATTCGAGATCCACATCTTCTCGCCATTCAGCACATAGTGCTTGCCATCTTCGCTCAGCTTCGCGACGGTCCGTATATTCATCGCATCCGAACCCGCCGACGACTCCGACAGCGCATACGCCGCAATCCACTCGCCCGTCGCAATCTTCGACAGGTACTTCGCCTTCTGCTCCGGCGTTCCATACCAAACCAGCGGCAGCGTCCCAATCCCCGCATGCGCACTGAACGTCACCGAAAAACTTCCCATCACCGCGATGTTGTCCGCGATCAGCGCCGACGTCACCTTGTCCAGCTCCAGGCCGCCATACTCCTCGGGCACATCCACGCCCAGCAGCCCCAGCTCGCCGGCCTCGCGCATCAGCTTCACGCTCACGTCCAGCTTCTTCGCCTCAATCTCCGCCACCTGCGGCAGAATCTTCTCCTCCGCAAAGTTCGCCGTCATCTCGGCAATCTGCTTCTGCTCCGGCGAAAGATCTTCCAGCGTAAACACATCCTCCGGACGCAAATCCTCAATCAGAAAACTTCCACCCGACGCCCGCTTGGTTGGATTCTCTACAGCTGCTGCACTCATCGTCATTCCTCCCGCACAATTCCTAATTCTGTAAATTCTCGAAAATTCCAGCAGCGCCCATGCCGCCGCCCACGCACATCGTCACCAGGCCATACCGCGCCTTGCGCCGCTTCATCTCGCGCATCAGCGTCGCCGTCAGCTTCGCTCCCGTGCAGCCCAGTGGATGTCCCAGCGCAATCGCGCCGCCATTCAAATTCACCTTCGCCATATCCAGCCCCAGCGTCTTGATCACCGCCAGCGACTGCGCAGCGAACGCCTCATTCAACTCAATGACGTCGATATCCTCGAGCGTCAGCCCGGCCATCTTCAGCGCCTTGGGAATCGCATACACCGGCCCAATCCCCATCTCCTCCGGCATGCATCCCGCATACGCGAACGACACAAACCTCGCCAGCGCCGGCGCGCCAATCTGCTTCGCGCGCTCGTCCGACATGATCACCGCCGCCGCCGCGCCATCCGACGTCTGCGAGCTATTGCCCGCGGTCACCACGCCCTTCGCATGGAACGCCGCCTTCAACTTCGCCAGCGCCTCCAGCGACGTATCCGCCCTCGGCCCCTCATCCACCTTGAACTCCTTCTCCTTCGACTCAGGCTTGCCCCCGCCGTTCACCGACGTGTGCACCACCTTCACCGGCACAATCTCCTCCGCAAATCGTCCCGCCTCAATCGCCGCCAACGCCTTCTGATGGCTGCTCAGTGCAAACGCATCCGACTCCTCGCGCGTAATCCCGTAATGCTTCGCCACCCGCTCAGCAGTCAATCCCATCGACATATACGAGCCAGGAAAATTCTCCACCAGCCACGGGTTCACCGAAATCTTGTTCCCCCCAAACGGCACATACGACATCGACTCCGCGCCACCCGCAACAATCACCTCCGCGCCGCCGCCACGAATCCGCTCCGCCGCCAGCGCAATCGTCTGCAGCCCCGACGCGCAATAGCGATTCACCGTCATCGCAGCCGACTCCACCGGCAATCCCGCACGCAGCGCAATCACCCGCGCCACATTCATGCCCTGCTCCGCCTCCGGCATCGCGCAGCCAATGATCACGTCCTCAATCTCGCTCTTGTCGAGCATCGGCACGCGCTCCAGCGCGCCCACCACGGCCGCCGCTCCCAAATCATCCGGCCGCGTATGCTTCAGCGTCCCTCGCGGCGCCTTGCCAACCGCCGTACGAACCGCGCTCACCACCACTGCTTCTCTCATCTCAACTCCTTCTCTCCAGCAACGTCACTAACTCTCGCCGTCCGCGTAGGACCTTAATTCCGCAACGGCTTGCCAGTCTTCAGCGTGAACCCAACCCGCTCCACCGTCTTCGCCTCGCCACACAGCGAAATAAATCCCTCGCGCTCCAGGTCCAGCAGATACTGTTCACTCACCAGCGTCCCCGCAGTCACACCGCCGCCGGTCAGCACCTTCGCCACATGGTTCGCAATCTTCGCGTCATGCGGACTGATGTACTGTGCCTCCAGCATCGTGTACACGCCCAGCTTCAGCGTCGCCTCCACCGACACACCCGGCGCCGGAATATCCGTCCGCATCACCGGCGCCGAATACCCACCGCGCACCAACCGCAGCGCCTGCGCCTTCGCATCGCTCACCAGCCGGTCGCGGTTCATCGAGATCGCATCGCTCTCTTCCAGGAATCCTCAGCGCCCGCGCCTCAAACGCCGACGTAGAAACCTTCGCCATCGCAATCGTCTCGAACACACTCTTGATCGCCTCAAACACCTCCACCGACTCCGCGCCACCGCTCGCATTCACCGCTTCCGCCGCCGCCAGCGCCTTCAGCACCATCTCCTTGCACCCGCCGCCAGCCGGCAACAAACCAACGCCCGTCTCAACCAGCCCGGTATACAACTCCACGTGCGGCTGCCGCACCGCCGCGTGCATCGAGATCTCCGTGCCGCCTCCCAAACACAGCCCAAACGGCGCCGCCACCACCGGCCGCGGACAGAACTTGATTGCCTGCGTCATGTTCTGAAACTCGCGCACCATCAGGTCAATCTCGTCCCACTCCTGGTCCTGGATCCCCATCAGCAGTTGCATCAAATTCGCGCCCACAGAAAAATTCGTAGCATCGCTCGTGATGATGAACCCGTCGAAGTTCTTCACCGCATCGCTACCCGGCTGCAGTTGCTTCTTCAGAAACCCGACAATGTCCTGCCCCAAACTATTCATCTTCGAATGAAACTCGAAGCACCCAATCCCATCGCCAATATCCACCAGCGAGATCCCGGCATTGTGCGCATACACCCCATTCGCGCGCTTATAACTAGCCACCGGCGCCAGTTCCGGATTCAAATCCACCGGCTTGTACGCCCCCGACGCCACATCAAAAAACTCCGTCCCCTCCGCGCGATACCACGACGTCCCACCCGCCGCCAGCAGCTTCTCCACCGCCGCAGGAATCGCCACGCCCATCTCGCGCATCTTCGCGACCGTCTCCACCACGCCCGCCGCATCCCACATCGCGAAAGGCCCCAACTCCCAGTTGAACCCCGCCTTCATCGCAGCATCGATCTCGACAATCGTGTCCGCAACCTCGCCAATCCTGTTCGCCGAGTAAGCCCACATCTCCGGCAGCGCCGTCCAATAAAACTTCGCCACCTTATCCTTCGCCGCATTCCCGCTCAGCAGCGACTTAATCCGCCCCGTCAGCGAGTCGTTCGACTTCGCCATCTCCACCTCAGCAAACGCAGCCTTCCCCGCCGGCCGATACTCCATCGTCGCGAAGTCCAGCACCAGCCGCGCTTCCTTGCCATCCGCACCGCGATCCTTCTTGTAGAACCCCTGCTTCGTCTTATCGCCAAGCCACTTGCGCTCCATCAACTGCCCAATGATCGGCGGCAGCGTCACATCCGCACGCTCATCGCGATGTTCGCCGCAAAATTCTTCGCCACGTTCCCCAGCACATCGATCCCCACCATGTCCGCCAGCCGAAACGTTCCCGTCTTCGGCCAACCCATCACCGCACCCGTCAGCAGATCAATCTCCTCGATGCTCAGCCCCTGCGCCTCCATAATGCGCAGCGTGTTCAGCATGAAGAACGTGCCAATCCGGTTCGCAATAAAGTTCGGCACATCCTTCGCCGGCACCACCGTCTTGCCCAGCTTCTTATCCGCAAACTCCGCGATCGCCGCAAGAGCCTTCGGATCGGTCTCCGGCGTCGCAATCATCTCGAACAGCCGCATGTACCGCGGCGGATTGAAAAAATGCGTCCCAAACCAACGCCGCCGCAAATCCTCCGGCAACACCTCCGCAACCTTCGCCACCGGCAGCCCGCTGGTATTCGTCGTCAGGATCGCATCCGCCCGCAGATGTCCCGCGACCTTGCTCAGCAGGCTGTGCTTGATCTCCATATTTTCGGCGACAGCCTCGATCACCCAATCGCAATCCTTCAGCTTCGCCAGGTCATCTTCGAAGTTCCCAATCCGTACGTGGCTCGCAAACGAGGCATCCGCAAACGCCGCCGGCTTGGCCTTCTTCAGCGCCTCCAGCGCACCCGCCGCAATGCTGTTCCGCTCGCCACTCGCCGGCACGATATCCAGCAGCAGCACCGGCAATCCCGCATTCGCAATGTGTGCCGCAATCCGCGCGCCCATCGTGCCCGCACCCAGCACGGCCACCCGCCGCACGTCATACACCCGATCGCTCGCTCGTCCTTTAGACGAAACCTCATCAACCACCAACGCGGACTCCAACGCTGCCATCGTCACCACTCCTCCCGAGCCCTCAGCCGGGCTTTTCCAAACCTGTGCGGCAGACCAAAACCTCGCAGCCTCACCAGCCCGTGCAGAATACTGAACGCACGGTAAGAAAGTCAACAAGCGCAAATCAGCGCCCGGAAAGCGCTGAAAACGCGCTGACTTCCGCCGGTTCTTGCCTTGTCTTTCTGAGTCTTATCTCTTGGAAGCCGCCGCTGCCCGCGCCCGCTTCGCCACCGCAGGCTTCGCCTCGCACCCCCGCAAGCCCTGCGTCAGCAGATCCGCAAACTGCGTCGCAATCTCTTCCGCACTCAGCGCGCCTTCCGGCCGATACCACGTCCCAATCCAGTTCACCGCGCCGGCCAGCGCAAACGACGCCAGCTTTACATTGCACACCGCAATCGACCCGTCGCGGATCCCCTCTTCCACATACGACCGAATCGTCATATCGATCTCTCCGCTTCAGATCGCGCACCTCGCGCCGTGCCTTGGGCGAAAGCTCTGCATCATCCAGCATCGCCACGCACCGCCCAAAGTCGTAGCTCACCACCGCCTTCGCATACGCCTCCACATACGCCCGCACCTTGTTCAGCCCGTTCCCATGGCTCACCGCGGCCTTGTCCAGCAGCTGCTCAATCGCCGCAATCCCCAGGCGATAGCACTCCACCAAAATCTCTTCCTTGTTGTGAAAGTAGTAGTACAGCGCGGGCTTGGTGATCTTCAGCCGAGTCCCCAACTCGCTCATCGACGTCCGTCGATACCCATGCTCCAGGAACAGGTGCGCCGCCGTCTGCAACACCGCATCACGCTTGGTATCCAGGTTGCGTTGCCGCGCCTGGAACGCCTTCCACGGCTCGCGCGGCCGATTCGCTCCCTCGTTTGTATCCAACGTCTTGGCCAAGTTGCCACGTTCCTTCGCAAAACTCATTGAGCCGATTTTCTTCTGGACGGATTATGCCACAGCCCGCCCAACCCTAACTCTCGCCGTCCACGCACGCCCTACAGGAAGAAGTCCATCTGCAGCGGCTCGCCCGGCGTTATCGCGTACCGCGACAGATCCGTCACGCCCGCCCGCGCCAGCACCTCGTCATCGATAAAAAAGTTCCCCGTCGTCGCTCGGGCTTCCTGCGTCAGAATCCAGTGCGCGGCATCCGCCACAATCTCCGGCGTCCGCCCCCGCTCCGCATGCGCTCCGGGAATAATCTGCAGCGCCGCCGTCGCAATAATCGTGCGCGGCCAAAGCGCATTCACCCCAATCCCCACCGGCCGGAACTCCTCCGCCATCCCCAGCACACACATGCTCATCCCATACTTCGCAATCGTGTACGCCACATGCTGCCCAAACCACTTCGGCTGCATATTCAGTGGCGGCGACAGCGTAAGAATCTGCGGGTTCTCCGCCTTCGCCAGGTACGGCAAACAAGCCTGCGAGCAGACAAACGTACCCCGAACGTTAACCCCCATCATCAAGTCAAACCGTTTCAACGAGGTCTCCGCCGTCCCGGTCAAACTGATCGCGCTCGCGTTATTCACCAGCGCGTCGATCCCGCCAAAATGCTCTGCCGCCTTTTCCACCGCCGCCTTCACCTGCTCTTCTGCGCGGATATCCAGCTCGATCGCCAGCGCCTTACCGCCTGCTGCCTCAATGGCTTCGGCGGCTGTGAAAATCGTTCCCGGCAGCTTAGGATTCGGCGTCACCGTCTTCGCCGCCACCACCACATTCGCGCCATCCCGCGCCGCCCGCAGCGCAATCGCCAGCCCGATTCCCCTGCTAGCCCCGGTTATGAAAAGTGTCTTACCCTTTAGATCAGCCATAGTTTTCGCTCGTTCCTGACGCCACCCCGCAGAGCAATTCGCCCTGCGACATTGTCCTCTCCCATCCCCTGCCAACCCTCCGCAAAAGATTCAAGATGACAGACGTCGTCTCTTTTGGTTATCTTACCCTCCGTTAAACAAATTGGAAGGATCCACCGATGCAACCGCTCGAACAAACTCAAATATCCGGAACAGACTCCATCGGCCCAGCACTCCCGGATCGCGAGTTGCCGCTGCAGAGAATCTACGCGTGCGAACAAAATTCTCCCGCGCAGCCGCTCTTCACGCAGCCAGTCAACGGCCAGCTCCTCGACTGGACCTGGGCCAGCGCCATGCAGGAAGTCCGTCGCATGGCCGCATGGATCGCCGCGCAAAACTTCCCTCCCGGCTCCAACATCGTCATCGTCTCCAAGAACTGCGCCTGGTGGTTCATGGCCGACTTCGCCATCTGGATGTCCGGCCACGTCAGCGTGCCATTCTTCCCCTCCGCCCGCGATCTCTCCCTCGCCGGGCTCTTCGCCCACTGCCAGCCCGTCGCCGCCTTCGTCGGCTCACTCGACAACCCTCTGCCCCTCAACGAAGCAGCCTTCCACAATCTTCCCTTCATCGCCTTCCCCAACTGCGCACCCGCGCACATTCCACCCGGCAGCGCTCTCTGGTCGAACATCATCGCCACGCAACCGCCGCTCGAAACCAGTCCCGTCCGCAACGCCACAGACATCGCCACCATCATCTACACCTCCGGCACCACCGGCCAACCCAAAGGAGCCGTGCACAACTTCCGCGCTCTCTCCCTCTGGGCCAAGTCCATGCTGCCCACCATCGGCCCCAACCCCAACGGGCGAGCTCGACCGCATCCTCTCCTACCTTCCGCTCGCGCACATCGCCGAGCGCTCCATCGTCGAAGTCAACTCGCTCTTCATGCCGATCCACATCTACTTCACCGAAGGTCAACCCACCTTCCTCACCGACCTCATCCGTTCCCGCTGCACCCTCTTCTTCTCCATCCCGCGTCTCTACATCCGCTTTCAGCAAGGCGTCTTCGAAAAGATTCACGAGAAGAAACTCAACATCCTTCTCGCCATTCCCATCCTCGGCAACATCGTCCGCAAGAAGATCCTGGCCAACCTCGGCCTCGGCAACGCGCGCCTCATCAGTTCCGGCGGTGCCGCCATCCCCGTCGACATCATCGTCTGGTATCGCAAGATGGGCCTCAACTTCGCCGAAGGCTACGGCATGACCGAGTCCGGCATCACCCACGCTCCCCGGCCCGGTCAGGAGCGCATCGGCTACGTCGGCAACGCCAGCGCGTGGGCTCTCACCCGCATCTCCCCCGAAGGCGAAGTCCAGATCAAGGGCCCCATGAACATGGTCGGCTACTACCGCAATCCCGACCTCACCCGCGAAGTCTTCACCGACGACGGCTACTTCCGCACCGGCGATCGCGGCGAGATGGACGAGCAAGGCCGCCTGCGCCTCGTCGGCCGTCTCAAGGAAGAGTTCAAAACCTCCAAGGGCAAATACGTCGCCCCCGCGCAGATCGAAAAACTTCTCTCCTGCTCCTATCTCTTCGAATCCGTAGCCGTCTTCGGCAGCGGCATGACCGCGCCCTTCGCTATGGCCGTCCTCGCGCCGTCCATCCGCAAAGACCTCGACCTCGCCCATCGGTCCTATATCGAAGCCAAACTTGTCGCCGAGCTCAACAACGTAAACGCCCACCTCGAGCACCATGAGCAGCTCCGCTTCATCGTCATCTCCGAGCAGCCCTGGACCATCGACAACGAGCTCATCACCCCCACCCTCAAAGTCCGCCGCTCCACCCTCGAACAGCGCTACTCCGCTCGCTTTGCCGCCTGGGAAAACTCGCAAACCAAAGTCATCTGGATGGAGTCCCTATGAGCCACTCCGCAACCGACACCCTTCGCACCCAGCACCTCCATCTCTCCCTCGATGGCAAGATGGCCGAGGTCGCCTATCACTCGCTCCCCGCTGCCAACGGAACCATCCTCCTCCTGCATGAAGCTCTCGGCTCCGTCAGCTACTGGAAGCAGTTTCCCCACAAGCTCGCCCAGGCCACCAACTACAACGTCATCGCCTACTCCCGCGCCGGCCACGGCAACTCCGAAGGCCCGCTCGCCAAGCGCACCGACGACTACTACCTGCACCAGGTCAACATCGTCATCCCCACCCTCCTCGACCACTTCTCCGTAGCCGACCCCGTCCTCTACGGCCACAGCGAAGGCGCAGGCATCGCCATGCTCTACGCCGCGTCGTCCAGTCGCATTCGCGCCCTCATTCTCGAAAGCCCCTTCGTGATCACCACCAACGCCGCCGGCGAACTCATCAGCAGGATGGCCGCCGCCTATCCCGGCAGCAAATTGCAGGAGCGCCTCGCCCACTACCACCAACACCCCGACGAAGTCTTCTCCTCCTGGACGCAGTGGGCGGCAACGCTCGGCAAGGAAGTCTTTCCTCTCCAGGATTTTCTTCCCCGCATCGCCTGCCCCGTTCTCGTTCTGCAAGGAGAGCGCGACGAGTTTGGCACCACCCTCCAACTCGCAGCCCTTCAGGCGTCAATTCCCAATCTTGAGCATGAGAGTTATCCCGACACCGGTCACCTCCCTCACAAGGAACAAACCGACCGCGTTCTTCACCGGGTCTCTCAGTTCCTGTCCCCAACGCATCTTCAACAACCCCCGCTTACCGGCGGTGGCAATTCGTAACTGCTTCACCCTTACTTAGGAGCTCCTATGACGCACTGTTCCTGCATCAACCGCTTCACCCGCATTGGCTTGTTCGTCGCAATCCTCGTCTTCCTCACCCAGATGCCGTACGCCTCCGCGCAACAACAATACGTCGGCCGCTACGACCTCTACACCGGTTTCTCCGATCTCTACACCCCCGGCCTCAACGGCATCAACCAGAAGGGCTTCCACCTGCAGGCCGGCATCAATAACAACCGCTGGCTCTCCACCGGCTTCGACTACAGCGTCCAAACTGGCGACACCAGCCTGGTTCCCGGATTCGCCAGCCCCGCCATCATCGCCGGCATCACCCAGCTCTATGAGCTCTACGAGGAAACTGATGGCGCGTATGGCCTTCCACCAACCTATGCCGTCGATGTTCCTTTGAGCGCAACGACGCAGACCTTCACGGCAGGCTCGCAGCTGAACTATCGCCACTTCTCCAAGGTGACGCTCTTCATCCGCCCCAGCCTCGCAGCCTTCCGCCTTAACGCCACGGCGCATCCTCGGCCGGGCACACCGGATGAGACCGTCGTCGCGGCACTCGAAGAGACCAACGTTCTCCAGCCCAACGGCACCATCGTCGACTGGACCGGAGCCTACGGCGTAGGCGGCGGCGCCGACTTCGCTATCACCAGGCACTTCGGCATCCGCGCCCAGATGGACGCCGTCTGGAATCATCCCTTCAACTACGTCGTCGCCAACGGCGGCTGGTCCTATCGCTTCTCCGTAGGCCCATCCTTCCACTTCGGCCGCAACATCATGGTCCCCAGGAAAACCAAGTAGCCGCGTTCGCTTTTGCCTGAAGGGGTGGGACTGTGTTCCCGCCCCTTCTTCCAGATCAAAGCGGCCCCAACCGCTAGGGCAACGTTGACCGCCTCCACCACCCGCCAGCACTAGAACCACCCGCAGGAGCAACCCATGAAGCTCACCCTCACCCGCTGCACGACCCTCGCCGCGGCCCTCCTCACCACCACCCTCATCGCCCCTGGCCCCGCGCTCGCCCATCAAACGCCCGCAGCCACCACCTGCACCCTCATCGTCCACATCGATGGCTTCCGCAATCAAAAAGGAGACGCCGGCCTCTCCATCTTCAAGTCCGCCGACGGCTGGCCCGAGAACAACGACAAGGCCTTCCAGCACGGCCCCCACCCCTTCTCCGGAACCTCCACCACCATCTCCGTGCAAGTCCCGCCCGGCCGCTACGCCCTCGTCGCCCTGCACGACGAAAACTCCAACCACAAGCTCGACAAAAACATGTTCGGCATCCCCAAGGAAGGCTTCGGCTTCTCCAACAACCCCCACGTCATTCTCACCGCCCCATCCTTCGACACCGCAGCCATGACAGTAGCCTGCCCCACCACCGAAACCACCATCCACCTCATCTACAAGTAAATAACCGCTGCTCTCGCTCTTGACCTCGTCTTCACGGCTGCCGTTGCCGTTGCAGTTGTAGTTGCAGTCGCCGTTGCAGTTGTAGTTGTAGTTGCAGTTGCAGTTGCAGTTGCAGTCGCCGTTGCAGTTGCAGTCGCCGTTGCCGTTGCAGTTGCAGTCGCCGTTGCAGTTGCAGTTGCAGTCGCCGTTGCCGTTGCAGTCGCCGTTGCCGTTGCAGTTGCAGTTGCCGTTGCAGTTGCAGTTGCAGTTGCAGTTGTCGTTCTTTGACAATTTCTGAAAGAAATTGTCATTCCGAGCGAAACGAGGAACCTGCTTTTCTCCCGTTCTTGCTTTTCGTTGCCTCATTCCCACCGGGAATCCGCGTCTCTCACCCCTCCACCAACGTAGCGAAACTTGGCAACCTTGGCGCCCTTTGCGTCAAGGCCGTTGCCGTTGCCCTTGCCTTTCTTTCCCCCATCCCCTCTGGGAATCTGCTTCTGCCTTCGCACACCGCGCTTCCGCCCTGGCAGAGCCCTTTGCCTCTAGGTAACCCAAGGCTTCAGCCTTGGGCCTCACACCCATGCAAGAAAGAACCGGGCTTTAGCCCCTGGGGTATGCCTTCCTGCGCTGCGCCAAGGACGCCCGCTTACTCCGCCCGCTCCCACCACCCCGACCGCACCTCGACCCCACCAACCACCTCCGTCGGCGCACCCGGCTCCGGCAGCCAAAGCTTAATCCCCTTCTCATCCGCGATCTCCACCATCCGCTCCACCGGCTGCTTCCACGCATGCAGCGCCAGATTAAACAACCCCCAGTGGATCGGCATCAACAACCCACCCCGAGCTCCACCGCCGTTGTCCACCATCGTCTCGAACGCCTTCGCAGCATTGTCCGGCCCCAAATGAATCGCCGCCCAAAGCGGATGAAACGCCCCAATCTCCAGCATCGTTAAATCAAATCCGTCATACTGACCAGCAATCTCTCCAAACCCCTCCCACCACCCCGAATCCCCGCCGTAGTACACCCGATGCCGTGGCCCCTCAATCACAAACGAACCCCACAACGTCTTAAACCGATCCGCCACCCCGCGCCCAGAAAAGTGTCTCGAAGGCCACGACGTCACCTTCAACTCCCCCACCTCCACACTCTCCGTCCAATCCAACTCCGCAATCCTCTCCGCCGGAACACCAAACCCACGCAAACGCCTCCCCACACCCAGCGACGTAACCCACCGCGCTCCCGCAGTCGCACCAACCTTCGCCAGCTGCCTTACCGTCTTCGCTCCAAGATGGTCATAGTGATCATGCGAGATCAGCACCACATCGATCCTCGGTAGCGCCTCCAGCGCAATCGTCGGCTCAAAAAACCGCTTCGGCCCCATAAACGAAAACGGACTAGCCCTTTCGTAAACCGGATCCACCAACACCCGCATCCCGTCAATCTCAATCAGCGAAGCCGAATGCCCAAACCACGTCACCCGCAACCCACTCGTCGCCTCCGCAGCGTACAAGCCCGCATCCGTCGTAAACGGCCCCAGCAACCGCTTCGGCTCGACCTCAGCCTTATTCGTCAAATAAAGCGGCAGCACCTTAAACACAATCCGCAGCCCACCCACATCCGTAGGCACGGGATTCAAAAACTTCCCACCCTGCTTCTCAGCTCGCTTCAAATACGTCATTTCCCGATTGGATGCGCCCATCGCCCCATAGTCTCAGCAATGCACCCCCACCGCAAACCATCCATCCGTTATTCGCCGCCGTACAGCGCATCAATCCGATCCTTATACCGATCGAAGATCACCCGCCGCTTCAGCTTCATGCTCGGCGTCAACTCCCCGCCCTCGATGCTCCACTCCTCCGGCATCACGCCCACCTTCTTCATCCGCTCGTGGTCCTGCAGCTCTTTGTTCACCTTCTTCACCAGGTCCTCGTAGTGCGCCTTCACCTTAGGATCCTTCACCAGCGCCGCATGATCCTTGGTCGTCACACCATGCTCGCCAGCCCAGCGTCCCAGCGCCTGGAAGTCCGGCGAGATCAGCACCGCCGCAAACTTCCGCGAGTCCCCAATCACCGCCGCATTCCCCACCAGCTCATCGGCCTTCAGCTTCCCTTCAATCGGCTGCGGCGCAATATATTTCCCGCTGCTGGTCTTGATCAGCTCCTTCTTCCGATCCGTAATCGAAAGAAACCCATCCTCATACTTCCCGATATCGCCAGTCTTGAACCAGCCATCCGCAGTGAACTCGCTCTTGCGTCGCCTCTTCATGTCCCCAATAGCCGGCAGAACACCGTCGTCCCGCGCACCTCAATCTCGCCATCCTCGGCCATGCGCAGCTCAAGATTCGGCACCACCATCCCCACCGTCCCGATCCG
Organism: uncultured Acidobacteriaceae bacterium; assembly: GCA_963821165.1. Lineage (GTDB taxonomy): Bacteria > Acidobacteriota > Terriglobia > Terriglobales > Acidobacteriaceae > Granulicella. Next base: position 2,265,347 of record CAWGCQ010000003.1, on the reverse strand, counting down.
GTAGCCATCATACGTATTCCGCGAGATCACCGGCGAAGTCTCCGTCAGCCCATACCCCTCGAAGATCCGAATCCCCATATCCAGAAACCACTCCGCCGAATCCATCCCCAGCGGCGCGCCTCCCGAAACATAAATCTTCGCCTTCCCCCCAAACGCCTCCCTCAGCTTCGAGTACACCAGCTTGTCCGCCAGCTTCCACAGCGGCGACCACGGCGTCTTCCCCGCCATCAACTCCTTGCGATGTTTCTTCCCCTGCCCCATCGCCCAATGCAAAATCTTCTTCTTGAACCCAACCGACTTCGCTTCCGTCCCCTGCCGAATCTTCTCGTACACCCGCGGCACCGCCAGAAAAATCTGCGGCTTCACCGCCTGCATCGCTCCCCGCAAATCGTCGAACTTCGCCAGGTACGCAATCTTCCCGCCATGCCCGTAGATCGCATACCCCAAATGCCGAGCCAGCGAGTGGCTCAGCGGCAGAAACGAAATCGTCACATCCCCCGGCCCAATCCTCAACCCCACCGTCGAGTACCGCAGATTGTCCGCCAAATTCCGATGCGTCAGCATCACGCCCTTCGGATCGCCCGTCGTCCCCGACGTATACACAATCGTCGCCAGATCCTCCGGCTTGGTCTCCTTCAACAGCGCATCAAACCCCGCATCTACGGCCTCCAATTCCGTCGCGCCGCTTGAACGTCTCCGCCAGACTCGTAGCCCCGTCAAACTCGCCCTCATCCAGCACCCCGACAAACTCCAGCGTAGGAATCTCCCCCGCCGCCACCAGCTTCTTGTACTGCAGCTTGTTCGAAACAATCACCGCCCGCACTCCGGCATCGCGCAGAATATACCCCATCTGCTCCGGCGTCAGCGTCTCATACAGCGGCACATCCACGCCGCCAATCGCGAGCACCGCGAAGTCCACCACCGGCCACTCCCAGCGGTTCTCGCTCACCAGCCCCACGCGCTCGCCGCGCTTGATCCCCCACTGCTGCAGCAAGCCCACCAGCGCCCGCACCCGCCCATACATCTGCTCGCGACGAAATCTCTTTCCACTCATTCCCACTCTTCCACATCGCCACCGGCGTCGCGCCCTGGTGGCTCATCCGCTCGAAGACATCATTGATCGTCGCAAACTCCAGCTTCGAATAATCAACCATGCACACCTCTCCTTAGTCTCATCACCACACGCACCTGCATCCTACCCGTGCTCTATGACAATATGCCCAAACCACGCCCCCAGCGTCCACTCCAATGGCCCTGCCTCCTTCAAGCGAAGGATCTGCTCTGCACTTGTCCGTTGCTTCAGTTCCTCGTGCCGCTCGCAACTGATCAGACTCTTGATCCTCGCATTAGCTAAAGCTAGAAGCTAGAGCTAACGCTTCTACCCCAGCACCCCCTTCGACAAATACCTCTCCGCCGAATCCGGCACAATCGTCACCACTCGCTTCCCTGCGCCCAACTCCTTCGCCACCGCCACCGCCGCAAACATATTCGCGCCCGAGCTCGATCCCCCCAGCACGCCCTCCTCCCGCGCCATCCGCAGCACCATAGCAAACGCGTCGTCATCGCTCACCATCATCACGCGATCGCACACACTGCGATCAAACGTTGCCGGAATCTCCGCCACCCCAATCCCTTCCACCCGATGCGGCCCCGGAACCCCTCCCTGCAGCACGCTTCCCTGCGCCTCCACGGCCACCATCAGCACGTTCCCCAGCTTCTTCTTCAGCGCCCGCGCAATCCCGGTAAACGTCCCCGCCGACCCCACGCCAATCACCGCCGCGTCAATCCGCCCATCCATCTGTTCCAGAATCTCCACCGCCGTCGTCTGCTCATGAAAGTCCGGATTCGCAGGATTCTCGAACTGCATCGCCGCAAACGCTCCCGGCGTCTCGTCCTCAAACGCCAGCGTCCGCTTAATTGCCCCCGCCAGCATCTCGCTCTCAGGAGTCCGCACCACATCGGCCCCCAGCCCGCGCATCAAAATGCACTTCTCCTCGGCAAATCCCTCAGGAATAAAAATCTTCACCTTGTACCCGCGCTGCACGCCGATCAGCGCCAGCCCCACGCCGGTATTTCCTGCCGTAGCCTCGCAGATCGTGTCGCCGGGCTTCAACACCCCGCGCCGCTCCGCATCCAGCACAATCCCCAGCGCCGCGCGGTCCTTAATACTCCCGCCCGGATTCATCGTCTCCAGCTTGGCCCACAGCTCTGCATCGCCGCTCCCCACCAGCCGGTTAATCCGCACCATCGGCGTATGCCCCACCAACTCCGTCACATTATTTCCAGTACGCATCGCTTCTACAAATCCACTCGTGCGGCCAACGCGCTCCGCCACCCAAAAGACTATCGCACTTACGGATTGCAGGGGGCTTTAGCCCCCTGAACGAAGCTCTCTCAGGAATGGGCTTTAGCCCTGGGCTCTTGTTTGGTCGCGCCGCCGCTTAGATTGCCCTGGCCTTTGCCTTTGCTTTTCTTTCTGTCATTCCCCCCGGGAATCTGCTTCTTCCTTTGCCTTTGCCTGAGCTAGAAGCTAGTTCGCCGCCGCCCCCAGCCCCATCTTCGGGAAATACCCTGCCCGCGTCCGCACCCGCAGCCCCCGATACCCCTTCTCCGACGCCTCCACATGAATCGTCCGATACCCCGGCACCGACATCGGCTTCGTCGAGTGGTACTCAATCATGTACTGCGACCGAATATCCTGCGCCACCTGCTGCGCAATCCCATCCACTTCCTTCAACGACTTCGGAAAGTAAGCCTGCCCGCCCGTATCTTCCGCCAGCTGCGTCAACACCTCCCGCGAGTGCTTGGAATCCTTGTGATTCAGATCCCCGCCAAACAAGAGCCCAATGCAATAAATCGACGGCCCATCCAGCGCCTGCACCCGCCGAATCGTCTCCTCCAGCGATGCATTCGACGAGTTATCGTCTCCATCGGTCACGATCAGCAACACCTGCTTGGACTGCTTCGCATTCTTCGAAAGATAATCGGCCGACGCAATCACCGCGTCATAAAGCGCCGTCCCTCCTCCAGCCTTGATGTACGCCAGCCCCTGCTGCAGCTTCGCAATGCTGCTCGTAAAATCCTGATCGATATAAGGCTCCGAATTGAAATCCACCAGGAACGCCTCGTCCTTCGGATTCGACAACTTCACCAAATTCAGCGCTGCCGCATCCACCGACGGCCGCTTGTCATACATCGACCCTGAGCTGTCGATCAAAATCCCCAGCGATATCGGCAGATCCTCATGCCGAAATCCCACAATCTTCTGCAGCACGCCATCCTCGTAAATCCTGAACGCACTCTCCGGCAGCGTGTCCACCTCGCGGTCGCTGCTATCGAACACCGACGCGTTCAGCCGCACCTCGAACGCATTCGTGCGCAGCGTAAACCGCCCGTTCTCCTTCGTAATCTGATCCCCCTGCTCCTGCTCCTCACCCTGCTCCTGCCCCAGCACCGTCTTCTGCGATTGCCCAGGAACCGTGCCCTGCGGGTCGGGCGCTTGGCACCGGATCCGAGTCCTGCGTCAACGGGCTCGGCGGCCGCTTCTGCATCACCGCGCTCTGGCCCGACCGGCTTTTGCGTTGCCGTGTCGTTATCCGCCGGCGTCTGCGCACGCGCACGCACGCCTCCGGCCGCAAGGGCTCCGGCGACCACGCTGATTCCTACCATCCACACCCATCGACTACAGCGATCCCGCATAGTTCCCCTTGCGACCATAAGTCACCGTCCTCCAACAACCAGAGCCGGCGACCGTCGCTCCTTCAATTTACGCCACACTCCCTCCCCTGCGCGCCTCCCCACGACTCTCACCAGGCCCTCCGTGACCAACGCCCTTTCATTGACCGTCCTATCCGCGTATGCTCTAATTCGCCCATTCGCCAAATCGCGTGTTTTTGCTTCGATCATTCGCTCCACCATTTCCCGAGAAGAATTAAGAGGAATCCTGTTCATGAACTTAGGCGTGCTCGCAACATTGATCTTCAACTTTCAAGACAGCTCACAAGCCCTACAATCAAGTGCCCCTGCCGCCCTCCAGGGGAGTGACACCATCTGGCTCTGGATCGCCCTCAGCGTCGGCGTCCTCGCCCTCATCGCAGCCTTCATCCTCGCCCGCGTCGTACTCGCCGGCGACACCGGCACCCCCGACATGCGCGTCATCTCCGACGCCATCCGCGAAGGCGCCGAAGCCTTTCTCTCCCGCCAGTACCGCTCCATCGGCATCATGGCCGTCGTCCTCGCCGTCATCATCTTCCTTGGCTACTACTTCTCCCCCAACACCCGCGACGTCGCCGTCCAGACCGTCATCGCCTTCCTCGTCGGCGCCACCTGCTCCGGCCTCGCCGGCTTCACCGGCATGTACGTCTCCATCCGCGCCAACATCCGCACCGCCGCCGCTGCCCGCACTTCCCTCAACGGAGCGCTCCAATCGGCCCTCCGCGGCGGCGCTGTCACCGGCCTCGTCGTCGTAGCTCTCGCCCTCATCGGCATCGGCGTCCTCTTCCTCGCCTTCGGTGGCCTCAACAATCCCCAGCACGTCGTCTATGAGCTCGTAGGCTTCGGCTTTGGAGCCTCCCTCGTCGCCCTCTTCGCCCAGCTCGGCGGCGGCATCTACACCAAGGCCGCCGACGTAGGCGCCGACCTCGTAGGCAAGGTAGAAGCCGGCATCCCCGAAGACGATCCCCGCAACCCCGCCGTCATCGCCGACCTCGTCGGCGACAACGTAGGCGACTGCGCCGGCCGCGGAGCCGACATCTTCGAGTCCACCGCCGCCGAAAACGTTGGCGCCATGATCCTCGGCGCCGCCCTCTATCCCGTCTTCGGCATCAAGGGCATCCTCTTCCCGCTGATGGTCCACGCCATCAACCTGGTCGCCTCCATCATCGGCGTCGCAGTCGTCAAAACCACCGACAGCGAAGACCCCATGCGCGCCCTCAACCGCGGCTTCTACGTCACCTCCATCCTGGCGCTCGCAGGCTTCGCAGGCATCGTCTACAAGATGCTCAACGGCCCCGGCGTCCAGCCCCTCTACCTCTTCCTCTGCGGCGTCATCGGCCTCGTCACCGCGTTCCTCTTCGTCTGGATCACGCAGTACTACACCGAGAGCCCGCTACCGCCCCGTCCAGTCCATCGCCGAAGCCTCCCTCACCGGCCCCGCCACCAACATCATCAGCGGTCTCGCCGTCGGCATGGAAACCCCCGCAATGCCAGTCAGTCGTCATCTGCTCCGCCCTTCTCCTCAGCTACTACTGCGGCGTCAAGGGCCTCGCGGGCGTCGACCTCCCCGGCATCTCCAACTACGTCAAAGGCATCTACGGCACCGCCATCGCCACCATGGGCATGCTCTCCTGCGCCGCCTACATCCTCGCCATGGACACCTTCGGCCCCATCACCGACAACGCCGGCGGCATCATCGAAATGTCCAACCAGCCCGACGCCGTCCGCGACAAGACCGACAAGCTCGACTCCGCCGGCAACACCACCAAGGCCCTCACCAAGGGTTACGCCGTCGGCTCCGCCTCACTCGCCGCCTTCCTCCTCTTCTCCGCCTACCTCGAAGAGATCAAGGCCCTCGTCACCGCCAAGGTCACCGCCGCCGGCGCCGCAGGCTACATGCCCGCACGGCTGGTCCTTCACCAACGTCAACCTCGCCGAGATCCCCGTCTTCGCCGGAGCGATGCTAGGCGCCATGCTCGTCTACCTCTTCTCATCCATGGCGATCAAGGCCGTAGGCCGCACCGCGCAGATGGTCGTCAAAGACGTCCGCGACCAGTTCCGCGAGAACCCCGGCATCATGGCCGGCACCAGCAAACCCGACTACGCCCGCTGCGTCAGCATCGTCACCGGCGCAGCCCTGAAAGAGATGGTCCTCCCCGGCATCCTCGCCGTAGGCCTTCCAGTAGCGGTAGGCCTCATCTTCCGCAACTTCAGCTCCGTCTACGGAGCAGGCACCGAAGTCCTCACCGCCGGCGGCTTCTCCACCGTCCCCACCATCAACGGCATCCCCGTCAACCTCGGCGGAGCCACCGCCGTCGCCGGCCTGCTCATGGTCGGCACCATCACCGGCGTCCTCCTCGCCATGCTCATGAACAACGGCGGCGGTGCCTGGGACAACGCCAAGAAGTGGATCGAAACCGGCAAGTACGGCGGCAAAAAATCCGACGCCCACAAAGCCGCCGTAGTAGGCGACACCGTAGGCGATCCCTTCAAGGACACCGCCGGCCCCTCCCTCCACGTCCTCATCAAACTCCTGGCCACGATCACCCTGGTCCTGGCCCCCCTCTTCCTCTAACCAACCACGCAACCCACACCCCAGCATCGCGCTTGCACAGGCGGCGGCTGGGGTGTTCTACTTTGCGAAACTTCGCCAACGTTGCGAACGTTGCGTCAAGGCTTTTGCCCTTCCTATCTCCCGCTCATCTCCACCCGAAACGTAGCGCAAACTGGTTTACACTTGGACAAAATTCCACGTCGAGCTGATCTCCGTACATCTGCGCAGTCCAACACTCCGGTATTGCTAGAATTCTTACTGCCTCTGCTCCTCGTGCGAAGGGTGCGGGCGCTGAGGCAAATCGAGCTCCCCAACCTTCCGCCGATTGCCCTATACTGTGGCCACTAAAATCCAAGGAGCCACCATGTCCCGCGTCCGCCTCCTCATCGGCACCCGCAAAGGCGCCTTCATCCTCACCTCCGACGCCGCCCGCCGCTCCTGGCAAATCTCCGAACCCCACTTCCCCGGCTGGGAGCTCTACCACCTCAAGGGCTCCCCCGCAGACCCCAACCGCATCTACGCCTCCCAATCCTCCGGCTGGTTCGGCCAGCAAATCCAGCGCTCCGACGACGGCGGCCTCAACCTGGACCCCCGTCGACAACCAGTTCACCTACGACGGCACCCCCGGCACCCACCAGTGGTACGACGGCACGCCCCACCCCTGGGAGTTCAAGCGCGTCTGGCACCTCGAGCCCTCGCTCACCGACCCCGACACCGTCTACGCCGGAGCCGAAGACGCCGGCCTCTTCAAATCCACCGACGGCGGCGCCTCCTGGCACGAACTCTCCGGCCTCCGCCTCAACGAAACCGGCCCCCACTGGCAGCCCGGCGCCGGCGGCCTCTGCCTCCACACCATCATCCTCGACCCCACCAACCCCGACCGCATCGTCATCGCCATCTCCGCGGCCGGAGCCTTCCGCATCGGACGACGCCGGCAAAACCTGGAAGCCCATCAACAAAGGCCTCTACTCCAAATACATTCCCAACCCCACCGCCGAAGTCGGCCACTGCGTCCACCACATCGCCATGAACCCGCGCACGCCCAACACCCTCTTCATGCAAAAGCACTGGGACGTCATGCGCTCCGACGACGCCGGCGACCACTGGACCAAAATCTCCGGCAACCTCCCCACCGACTTCGGCTTCGCCATCGACGTCCACACCCACCAACCCGAAACCGTCTACGTAGTCCCCATCAAGAGCGACTCCGAGCACTTCCCCCTCGACGGCCAGCTCCACGTCTTCCGCAGCAAATCCGGCGGCAACGAATGGGAGCCCCTAACCAACGGCCTCCCGCAAAAAGACTGCTACGTCAACATCCTCCGCGACGCCATGGCCGTCGACACCCTCGACGACTGCGGCATCTACTTCGGCACGACAGGCGGCCAAGTGTACTGTTCCCCAGACAGCGGCGACACCTGGCAGGCCATCACCCACGACCTACCCGCCGTCCTATCGGTAGAGGCCCAAACCCTCGCGTAACGCACGTAGCGAAACTTGGCGCTCTTCTTCGCGCCCTTTGCGTCAAAGCTTTTGCCGTTGCCGTTCTTTCTGTCATTCCCTCCGGGAATCTGCTTCTTCTCTTGCTCTTGCTCTTGCTCTTGCTTTTGCCTTTGCATTTGCCCTTGCCCTTGCCCTTGCTCTTGCCTTTCTTCGACAATTCCTTTCAGGAATTGTCATTCCGAGCGCAGCGAGGAACCCGCTGTCTCCCGTTCTTGCCCTTGCTCTTCTTCCGACCCGATAACGAACAGGTACCCCAAGGCTTCAGCCTTGGGTCTCTTAGCCCCATAAGCAATCGGGGCTTTAGCCCCTGGGGTATGCTTTCTTCAAACAATCCACCCCCATGCCCCTCATCCGCATCGATCTCCCCACCCACCTCCGCCGCCTGGCCAACCTCCCCACCCACGAGACCACCCTCGACGTCCCTCACCCCGCCACCATCGCCACCACCCTCGACGCCCTCGAAGCCCGCTACCCCATGCTCCGCAACACCATCCGCGACCACATAACCAAACAGCGCCGCCCCTTCCTCCGCTTCTTCGTCTGCAACGAAGACTGGACCCACCTCCCCACCAACACCCTACTCCCCGAAGCCATCCTCAACGCAACCGAACCCCTCATCATCCTCGGAGCCATAGCCGGCGGCTAGACGCATGTGCGCATGGGTCTAGCGTCGTCATCCTTGCGCACAGCTTTGGCTTCCACATAACCCAGGGTTTCAGCTTGGGCCTCCCACACCCATGGCTTCAGCTTGGGCCTCCCCGCCACGCGGAAAGAAGGGGCTCTAGCCCCTGGGGTATGCCTTCCTCCACCGCGGCACGCCTCCAGACCATACCCACAGCAGAAAATAATCTCCGGTAGCCATCCTCACGGGCCGAAGGTCCGTTCCATCACAGCCTGGGGCGCAGCCCCAGGGGTATAGAACGCCAGTCCGGAGGGCTGAAAGCCCGATCCAAACTGCGACCTCAGATCGCCCGCTCCATCACCACAAAGTGCAAATCATCCCGCAGCGGCCGCCCAATCCGCCCATCCCCATACGGATACGGCTGCGTCTCCCCCGTCTTCCGATACCCCCGCCGCTCATACCACCCCATCAACACATCCCGCCCCGACAGCACGGTCATCGTAATCCGCCGCCCACCCCGCTCCCGCGCCCACGCCTCCGCCGCCGCCAGCAGCGCCCGCCCCAGCTTCCGATCCTGCACATCCGGCCGCACCGTCAGCAACCCCAAATACCAAACCCCCTCACCCTTGTTCTGCATCCACACCGTCCCCATCAGCGGCCCGCTTGGTCCACCAGGCTCCACGGGCTCCTCCCGCCACACCAGCAGCTCAGGCTTCTCCACCAGATCCGCGCGCAGCGTCTCCTCCGTCAGCCGAGGCCCTTCCACCAACCCTGCCTCAATATTCCAACTCTCCGCCTGGCCTTCCCCCGCTCCAGTCCCCCGATACGCCAGGTTCGCCAGCGCCACCACGTCCGCATAATCCGCTTCCCGAATCCGTTCCAAAAACATCCGCCCAGTTTAACCCACCCCCTTTCCCCTCACCACGCGAACCCTCCCGCCCTTTCTGTCACCCCCTGGGAATCCGCTTCTTCTTTTGCCGTTGCTTTAGCTAAAAGCTAGAAGCTAGAAGCTAAAAGCCAGAAGCCAGAAGCCAGAAGCCAGAAGCAAAAATAAATCCCCGCAACCACCCTCAAAAACAGCCCAGAATCCGCATGTCAACCCCCCAAACACCCTCCAAACCCACAAACCCCCTATCGCTATTGACGATTTCTCTCCAACCAACTTGGCATACTACCCCCCACCACCCACGTACAATTGAATTAGCCCCACACCCTTACCTCTTGCATGCAATCAACCGCCAAATCCACCGGTAACCCCATTGTTTGCCATACTTTGCCTCTAACCCGCTTGTTTACCCGACTTTACCCGTAACCCCATTGTTTGCCCTACTTTGCCTGTAACCCGCTTGTTTGCCCTACTTTACAGTCAATTTTTCACAACCAGGAGGGGGATACTTTGCCATCTAACTCTTGTGTTTCCCACACTTTGCAAGCAAAATACCCCTGGAAGGGGGGAGGGGGGGTGCCTGCCACCCCAGGCCGTATCGCAGCCAAATACAATAACGCCATGGCTCGTCTGTTTCCCTTCCGCGCTCTCCGTTACGATCCAACCCGCGTCAACATGACCGACGTCGTCACCCAGCCCTACGACAAGATCACCCCGGCCATGCAGGACGCCTACTACGCCGCCAGCCCCTGGAACCTCATCCGCGTCATCCTCGGCAAACACCTCCCCGACGACACCGAAGCTGGCCCCAACGTCTACACCCGCGCCGCCGCAGCCCTCAACGAATTTCGCAAAGAAGGCATCCTCAAAGAAGAGACCGAACCAGCCCTCTACATCTACTCCCAGACCTACACCGTCCCGGGAACCGCAGAAGTCCGCGAGCGCCGAGGCTTCATCGCCCTCGGCCAGCTCTACGACTACGCCGACAAGGTCGTCTACCGCCACGAACAGACCTTCCCGAAACACAAGTCCGACCGCCTCGCCCTCTTCAAGGCCACACGAGCCTACTGCGAGCAGATCTACATGCTCTACTCCGACCCCGAAAGCAAGGTCGACCACCTCCTGTTCGACACCCCGGGCGAAACTCCAGCCGAGCAGCAACCCGCCGCCATGCGCCCCCCCGACGTCGAGATCACCGACGAGTACGAAGTCATTCACCGCCTCTGGAAACTAGCCGACCCAGACATCATCCAGCAGGTCCTCGACGCCATGGCCGACAAGTGGCTCCTCATCGCCGACGGCCACCACCGCTACGAAACCTCCACCACCTACATGCACGAGCGAGCCGCCGAGCTAAACCAGGACCCCAACGCCAACCCCATCGACGCCCCGGTAGCTCCCGGCAAAACCCTCCCGCAACCAGCCTTCCCCGAGCAGGCCATGATGATGACCTTCGTCAACATCGACGCCCCCGGGATCACCATCCTCCCCACTCACCGCGTAGCCTTCAACCTCATCGGCTTCCACGGCCGCGAGTTCGCCACCAAAGCCGAGCAGTACTTCAACGTCACAGAAATCGCCGCCACTCCGAGCGGCCACTACCCCGGCGCCGACGCACTCCTCAAGCGCCTCAACGACACCAAAGGCATAGCCTTCATCGCAGCAACACGCGACGGAGACTTTCTCCTAACGCCGAAGCCCGAAGCCATCGCCCCGCTACTCGCCGGCCTTCCCAAACGCCAGCAGCAGCTCGACGTCACGCAACTCCACAAAGTTGTCCTGGAAAAACTTCTGGGCCTAAACGAAGACACCGTCCGCGCTGGCGGCAACATCCGCTACCTCCGCGAAGCCTCCGAAGCTCTGCAACAAGTAGGCTGCGGCAACGCCGACGTAGCCTTCCTCATCAAGCCCGTAACCCTCGAGCAGATGAAAGACATCTCGCTAAACTTGGAAGTCATGCCCCAAAAGTCCACCGACTTCTACCCCAAACTCCTAAGCGGCCTAGCCATGTACACCCTCGACTAGGCTCCCCACAAATCCGGGTGCCCCAGGTCTCGCTTTTGAGACCTGGGTTCTCCGCCCCAAACGGCTAATCTACCGCGAGATCCCCTCCAACGGCGAACTAGCCGTCGCATACAACTTCTTCCCCATCCGCCCCGCAAGAAACGCCTCGCGCCCAGCCTCAACACCCTTCTTCATCGCACTGGCCATCAGCACCGGATTCTTCGACGCCGCCATCGCAGTATTCAGCAGCACGCCATCGAACCCCATCTCCATCGCCAGCGCCGCATCGCTCGCCGTCCCCAGACCCGCATCCACAATCAGCGGCACGTCGGTGATCAACTCGCGCATCATGCGCAGCGTATACGTATTCGCAATCCCCAACCCAGTCCCAATCGGCGCCCCCAGCGGCATCACCGCTGCCGCGCCCACATCGATCAACCGCTTCGCAAACACAATGTCATCCGTCGTATAAGGCAGCACGGTAAAGCCCTCCTTCACCAGCACGCGCGTCGCCTCAACCGTAGCTTGAACATCCGGATACAGCGTCGCCGTATCGCCGATCACCTCAATCTTCACCCAGTCCGACAGCCCCACCTCGCGCCCCAGACGCGCCGCGCGGATCGCCTCTTCCGCGGTAAAACATCCCGCCGTATTCGGCAGCAAAAAGTACTTCTTCGGATCAATGAAATCCAGCAGCGACTCTTTGCTCCGGTCCAATTCCACCCGCCGCACAGCAACCGTCACCATCTCCGCGCCCGAGGCTTCAATCGCAGCCCTGGTCTCCGCGCCATCCTTGTACTTCCCCGTGCCCACAATCAGCCTCGCCCCAAACGTCCGCCCTGCAATCACCAAAGAATCCATGCCAACATTCTACGGCTGCAATTCGCATAAACGAATAACACAGCTTCATGGCAAAATTGGGCACTACAGATAAACACGTACGAAAGTGGAGTTCTAAATGAGCGCGTTCAGCGAAGAAGAACAAATTTATCGTGCAAAGATGAAAGCCGAGTGGGACGAAAAGGCGGCTAAAGCTGATTCGGATAGAGCAGAGCAGCGAGTATTAAGGCGCAAAGAACTAGAAGACAACCCATTCGATCCGAGAACTGAAGTGTCCGCAGATGCCCATCATATTGCCGGTCGAATTGTGAAACACCTCTGGATAATTGTTGTACTGCTTCCGGTTGTACTCGGGATTCTGTATGCAATCCTCAATGCTAACAAGTAACACAAACACCAACGGCTCGCCCCCAGAAGGAGCGAGCCGCCAGTGCAGTGATCTGTTGAGATTGACTTGAGGCATCCGTCCTCGGATGGGCCTCGGAACTTGAACCCACGCAGGAAGCATCTACAACACTTCCCGCACTCCAGGTCTAGAGCACGGATGCTCTAAGCCTCAGTCACCTCACGTGTTTTTGTACAACTGGAACAATCAATTTTCATAGGTTTGGACCATCCTCCTTTCCCGTGTTGAAACTCAAACTACGCCGCCTCCCAGCCTCAAGTCAACGCCCCAGACCGCCCCTCTGTGCATATCGGCATCTCACCTGCTGAATCCAAATCGCTTAGGAGCAACCCCTCTGCATGAAACCGTCCACTCTCATCGGCATCCTCCTCATCGTCGTCGGCATCGTCGGCTTCGCCGTCGGAGGCTTCAGCTTCACCCACGAACATCAGGACGCGAAAGTCGGCCCCATCGACATCGAGCACAAGCAGACCAGCACCGTGCCCATCCCACCCATCCTCAGCGGCATCGCCCTGGTCGGCGGCATCGCCCTCGTCGTCGTGGGAGCCCGCAGCCGCTAAGCTCCGGCCGCTCCCTTACTTCATGTACGCCCGCACCAGGTCGATCAACTCTTCCCCCAGTTCCGGAGTCAGCGCCTTCGCCTTCGGTCCCACCATGTGATGTCGTATGTGATCCTCCAACACTTCCGCCATCAACCCATCGATCCCGCCACGCACGGCCGCCAGCAACATCAGCACATTCGCGCACTCCGGGTCCTCGATCAAACTCCGCTCCACCCGCTCCATCTGTCCGTTGATCCGCTTGGCGCGGTTCACCAGTTTCATCCGCTCACGATCCAATTCCACGGTTCAGTCTCCTATACCCTACTGGGGTATACTATCCCTCGAACGCCAAAATTCACACTCTATTCTTTTTCTGCATGAAGAATGAGAAAGCCCTTCATGTTCTCCCCACGCAGTCCCCTGATCGCCGCGCTGTTTCTGTGTCTGCCGCTCCCCCTCTCGAACGCGAAGGCGCAGTCGCCCACGCAGGCCCGCACGCAGATCGCGCAAGACTCTCTCCCCGACGCTCCCTCCGCGCACCTCGCCGCAGATCTTCGCCCCAGCGCCAGGATCTACTCGCAAGCCTCCCAACCATCGACTTCCGCAGCCCAGGCGTCAGCGTCCAGCCCCGCGCACAACACCCCTTCGGCAACTGACGAATCGGAAGGCCCGCCCCAAACATACAACCTCCACGCCCAATACACGCTCACCGGCATGGCCTATGCGTCCTTCTCAGCCGACTACTCTAACCCCGCCTACCTCGTGTACGGAACCGGGAGCAGCCTCCCGACCCAGGGCCAGGCTCGCGAAACAGAATCGGCCGACGTTTACTTCGGCTATCGCTTGTTCTCCAACACCGAGTTTCACGTCGACGCCTTGTTCTGGCAGGGCTACGGCGTCAACAACACCTACGGCATGGCCGACTTCCCTGATGGCGAAGCCTTCAAAGTAGGCGTACGCTATCCCCACTTCGCTATCGTGAGGTTCTTCACGCGCACGACCATCAATCTCGGCGGCAAGCAGGAGTCCGTCGACGACGACCTGTTAACCCTCCGCGGCAAGCAGGATACGAATCGCATCACCATCACCATCGGCCGAATGAGCGTCAAGGACATCTTCGACAACAATCAATACTCTAATGACCCCCGCGGGCAGTTCCTGAACTGGGCTCTCATGGCCAACGCCGCCTACGATTATCCCGCCGACGCCCTCGGCTTTACCACCGGCATCGCGATCGAAGCGAACGTGTCCAACTGGACCGTCCGCTACGGCTGGTACCAGATGTCGAAGTACCGCAATCAGTTCACCGTAGAAGGCCTTTACCTCGTGCTCCCGACCGAACCTCTCTCAGGCGACGGCAAAATCTTCTACGACTGGGGCATGGTCACCGAACTCGAACACCGTCATACCATCGCAACGCATCCAGGATCTGTTCGCCTTATGGCCTTCGACGACCGCGCCAACATGGGCAGCTACAGAGCAGCGGTCGCTCTCGCGAATGACCCCGCCACGCTCGCAATCTGGGGCACGGCCGCAGCGTTTCTTGCCAGTGCGAATGATGTCACCGGTGGCATCGACGATACGCACGCCTTGCGCAACACCTGGGGCATAGGTCTCAACATGGACCAGGAGGTCGCCAAAAATATCGGCGTGTTTTCGCGTATCGGCTGGAACAGCGGCCAGAACGAGTCGTTCGAGTTCACTGACGCCAACTGGACAGCAACCTTTGGCACCAGCATCAAGGGTGAGAAGTGGAAGCAGCCCGACGACGTCATCGGCGCAGCCTTCATCACCAGTGGCCTTTCAAAAGCTGCCCATGACTACCTTGCCGCCGGCGGTATCGGCATCCTCACCGGCGACGGCGCCCTGAACTACGCCCCAGAGAAAAACGTGGAGCTTTACTACGACCACAAATTCTCGAAGCACCTCCATGGTGCCGTGGATTACCAGTTTGCAGGCGACCCCGCCTACAACAAAGATCGCGGACCGGTCCCCGGCATCTTCGCTATCCGCCTGCACTTCGAGCGCTAAACTCGCCACCAACCACCAGGTCACATCGACAGTTAGCTGGAGAACAGATTCATCGTCCAGCTGCGTCTACGGGCATACATCAGGCCGAAGAAACCAGCCCCGCACGCAACGACGGCCGCAATTCCGAAGCCAGCAGCCAAAGCCCACATCTGCCAGAAGGTGGCGATGCGTGCGCTCTCCGGATCTCCCTCCACATACCGAACCGGAACAGTTTGCCCCACTCTAAAACCGGGCACACTGGAACACGCATTCGATGTGTGGAGATGCGGCGTACCGTCACCGGTCAAGAACCTGAACCGCGGACACAGCACGGCATACCTGTCATTGATTGACATCGGAACGAACTCAGTAATCGTTCCCGAGGTATAGAGGGTGCGATGCTCAAAAATGGCGCTGCGGATAGCGAACCCTAACGAGAGCGCGATCCACGCCGCGCACTGTATGAGAAAGGCCCAGGTAAGTAAGGCCACGATGATGTGCGGCCAGCTCTTTTTCACCATGAAGCAAGGTAACACTTGCGCAACCAATTCCTGAGTGAAAATTACGCCGCTCTTCGTTTCATCATCAACCGCAGCGCCCACCCCACATCAAACAGCAACGCCCCCAGCACCCCAAACACAATCGCCCCTTCATAGGCGCGCCACGCGGTAGCGATGACCGCCCCTTGTGGATCACCGGCGCGATACAGCACCGGCACCGTCTCTCCTGCAGGAAACTCAATCTCCTCCGCACCCTCCGCCGCCTGCACCGTCACCAGCTCGCCGTTTTGCAGACGAAACCGAAACCGCGGCGTATACACCACCCCTCCTTCTTTCGCGAACCCCGAAACATTCTCCGTGATCGTCGCCATAGCCCTCACGCGCGTCCGCGCAAAGTTCCACGAGTGCAAGGCAAACCCCGCAGCAATCGCCATCAACACCAACCCCACCATCGGCAGCGCCGCAGCCAGCGGAGGCGCCACGCGCTCAAAACTCGTTCGCATCCACCTCAAAAACTCCATTGCCCCACTCTAGCCTCTCTTGCCTACCTTACAAACAGTTCATCTGTGGCACGCGTATCTCCAGCTAGAATCGATCACAATCCCTATGAGCGCTTCTCACAAAATTCTGAAAGTCATCCGCCAGACCCATCTCTACATCGGCATCTTCATCTCTCCCGCGCTGCTCTTCTTCGCGCTCACCGGCGCTCTCCAGACCTTCAGCCTCCACGAAACCACGCGCGGCAGCGACTACAAACCCCCCACCTGGATCCTCACCCTCGCCCAGCTCCACAAAAAGCAAACCACCACCGTCCCCGTCCGCAAACAACGCCCGCCGGCCGCCGCCCCCAAGCCCGACAAGCACGCCGACGCTGGCCCGCCGCAACAACCCGAGCCGCCGCAGAAGTCGCATCTCCCCATGAAGCTCTTCTTCCTTCTCGTCGCCATCGGCCTCTTCACCTCGACCCTCACCGGCCTCTACATGGCCTACAAATTCAATCGCAACAAGCTAGTTGTGGCTGCACTCCTGCTAGCCGGAATCATCCTCCCCCTCCTGCTGCTGCCCTTCTAGCCCACGCACAGATCGAGTGCCCCATCTTCGCGACGGCCTCATCGTCGCTAAGCCGGACCCCCAACCGACGTTCTTGGTCCGTTGGGGTGGTACGGCGGGCATCGCGCGCCAGCGCGACCCTATACTTGATCTGATGCCCACCCCTCTCGTCTTCGAACTGCCCGCCTTTTTCCTCGGCCTGCTCTTCGGAAGCTTCCTCAACGTCTGCATCTCGCGTCTACCCGACCACCGCAGCCTGAGCAAGCCGCGCTCGCACTGCCCCCACTGCTCTCACCCCATCGCCTGGTACGACAACGTCCCGCTCCTCAGCTGGATCCTTCTCCGCGCCCGTTGCCGCCACTGCAATCAACCCATCTCCTGGCGCTATCCAGCAGTCGAGCTCGCCTTCGCCCTCTGGCTAACCTTCGCCGCGCGCACCGCCTTCCCTCTCCTCAAGCCCGGCATCTCCACCACCGCCTTCGTCGCCACCTTCATCGACGCCACCGCCTTCGCCATCCTCGGCTTCCTCCTCATCGGCCTCCTCGTCATGGACTGGCAAACCCACACCCTCCCCGACGCCTTCACTCTCACCGGCACCCTCATCGGCTTCCTCCTCCTCTGCGTTCGCGCCGCCTATCTCCCGCCTCACGCATACGACCTCCTTCTCCACGGCCACAACCCGCTCACCAGCGTCGGCGGCGCCATCGACAACGGCAATGTCATCCTCACCGGCTCCGAGCACCTCGTCCTCGGCCGAATCCTGGGCATCACCCTCGCCGCCGGCCTGCTGCTCTTCATCCGCTACGCCTACAAGGCTCTTCGCCACCGCGAAGGCCTCGGCCTCGGCGACATCAAGCTCGTAGCCATGATTACCGCCTTCCTCGGCTTCTGGCTCGCCGCCTTCGCCGTCTTCCTCGGCTTCATCCTCTGCGCCATCTACGCTGTAACCCTCATCGCCCGCCGCCGAGCCACCCCCACCACCCGCCTTCCCCTCGGCGCCTTCCTCGCCATCGGCGGCCTCGTAGCCGCCATCCTCGGCGCCCCCGTCATCGCCTGGTACGCGTCACTCTTCTGAGGGCCCGTTTCGGGAATCCGATTCCCGGCCGAAATGTGCGATGAGCGCGCGCCAACTTGACCCTTGACCGCACCGCTCCTACACTCAAAACTAGCCATGACGACGTCGAATCCCTACATTTGGCAGTACCTTCCACTCGCCCTTCAGATCGTCGTCGCCGTGGGCGTCGCCAGCTTCATGGTCGCTGCGTCCTACTTCCTCGGCAAGCACAAACGCTCCCGCACCAAGCTCAGCCCCTACGAGTGCGGCATGGATCCCGTCGGCGACGCGCGTGGCCGCTTCTCCGTCAAGTTCTACATGGTCGCCATGCTCTTTATCCTCTTCGACGTCGAAGCCGTCTTCGTCCTTCCCTGGGCCGTCATCTACCGCCGCCTGCCCGCCATCACCGGCCAGCGCTTCTTCGGCTTTTGGGAAATGCTCGTCTACCTCGCCTTCGTCGCCGTCGGCCTCTTCTACGTCTGGAAGAAGGGCATCCTAAACTGGTCCAACGACAAAGCAGACCTCTAACGATCATGGTTATGCCACGACTATCAGCTACGTCATAACTCGAAGGGGCACGGCTTCAGCCGTGCCATAAGATTCCACCGCAGATTGGGGCTTTAGCCCCTGAGGGAGCGAAGACACAAACTGATGGACCCCATCACCCATCCCGCAACCCCCGACGCCATCTTCGGCAAACAGGCCGTCACCGAAGCCCTCGCCGACCATGTCGCCGTCGGCGCGCTCCAACCCCTGATCACCGACGCCAAGTGGGACCGCAAAGAGCTCACCCTCGAGGTCGCCCCCGAAAACATCCGCGCCGCGGCCCAGGCCGCCAAAGACGCCGGCTATAACTTCCTCGAGGACGTCACCGCGGTCGACTGGTACCCCGCCGAACCCCGCTTCCAGATCTCTTATTCCATCCTCAGCATGGGCCTCAAACAGCGCATTCGCATCACCACGCGCGTCGCCGGCGACGACCCCCGCATCGACTCCATCACCTCCATCTGGCCCGGCGCCAACTTCTACGAGCGCGAAGTCTTCGACCTCTTCGGCATCCACTTCCCCGGCCACCCCCGCCTCACCCGCATCATGATGCCCGACAACTGGAACGGCCACCCGCTCCGCAAGGACTACCCCGTCGAGGGATACCGCTAATGAGCAACTCCACCTTGCCTGACCCGCCCCTTCTTGACTCCAGAGCAGAAGCCCCGCGCCAAACCCCCTACAACGAAGCTCCGGCCGGCTCCGCTCCCGTAACCGACTCCACCGGCGCCACCCTCGCCGGCTTCCGCAACGCCGAAGACCTCATCATCCCCGACGTCGAAGACGTAGTCGAAGAGTCCACCTCGCACCACCACCCCCGCGGCGCCGACCCCGTCACCTCGCAGACCATGGTCCTCAACATGGGACCGCAACACCCCTCGACCCACGGCGTTCTCCGCCTGGTTCTCGAAGTAGACGGTGAAACCGTAATCTCCCTGGCCCCCGACATCGGCTATCTCCACACCGGCATCGAAAAAACCGCCGAAGCCAAGTTCTACTCCCAGGTCACCCCCCTCACCGACCGCATCGACTACATCTGCCCCATGACCAACAACACCGCCTACGCCCTGGCGGTCGAAAAGCTCCTCGGCCTCGAAATCCCCGAGCGCTCCCAGTACCTCCGCGTCCTGCTCAACGAGCTCACCCGCATCCAGTCGCACCTCGTCTGGCTCGGCACGCACGCCATGGACATTGGCGCCCTCACCGTCTTCCTCTACTGCTTCCGCGAGCGCGAAGACCTCCTCCGGATCTTCGAAGCCATCAGCGGCCAGCGCATGATGTCCAGCTACATCCGCATCGGCGGCGTAGCCCTCGAGCCCCCCGCCGACATCTACGACCGCATCCGCAAATTCCTCAACGTCTTCCCCACCCACATAGCCGAGTACGAAGGCCTGCTCCAGGGCAATCCCATCTGGATCGGTCGTCTCAAGGGTGTCGGCTATCTCTCTGGAGAAGACGCCATCGCCCTCGGCATCACCGGCCCACCCCTCCGCGCCTCCGGCGTCGACTGGGATGTTCGCCGCGACATGCCCTATTCGGGCTACGACAAGTTCAAATTCAACGTGCCCGTCTCCAAAGACGGCGACGTCTGGGCCCGCTACATCGTCCGCATGCAGGAGATGCGCGAGTCCACCAGCATCTGCCACCAGGCCCTCGACCTCCTCGCCAACCTCCACGACACCCGCCTCAACGCCGATGCGCCCAAGATCGTTCTCCCCGACCGCGAGCAGATGAAGACCCAGATGGAGTCCCTCATTCATCACTTCAAGATCGTCACCGAAGGCTTCCAGGTCCCGGCCGGCGAAGCCACCAGCTCCGTAGAAGCGCCGCACGGCATGATGAACTACTACGTCGTCTCGGACGGCACCGCCAAACCCTACCGCGTCCACATGCGCAACGCCGACTTCGCCAACCTGCAGGCCTTGGAAGTCATGTGTAAAGGCCGCCTCATCGCCGACGTAGTAGCAGTAATCGGCTCCATCGACATCGTCCTCGGAGCCATCGACCGATGAATCTCCCTATCCGCAAGGACGGCCGAATCAAGCTTTCTTACCTTCCTGCGAAGGAGCGTAATCGGCTTAAGGAAATAGAAAGTCAAGCTCGTCTCGAACGTGTCAGCCCCGTGATTAGTCGGCTATTTAGTACGGTTTGCGATCGCATTATTAGATACAACGAGACTGTAGCAACCGATTTCAGAATTCGCTTTCGTGCAAGTTCACTCTTTGATGAACGAAAGCTTGCCATGCGATATGCAAGCTGTAGTCATTGGGTCTTACTTTCTATAAGTGATAAGTGGCTAAACATTTCTCAAGTGTTCGATGAAGATCGCCAGTCGGATTGTCCCTTTGGACCGCAGGCGGGCTTCTATCTCAGAAAAGGAAAAGCCGATAGTTTTGCTTTTTGGGGCGGCACTGAAGGCAAATATTACTCAGAAGATCAGTTTGTTGCATTTGTTTTGAATTGGTGTCTTGTGCGCTCTAGTGAATCATAAACTCCACACCGAACTCTGGACCTCCTGGGCCTCCCTGCTCCGCAGCTACGCAGCCGCCCACGGACTCAACAGCACCCACCACGCCGTAGTCGAGGTGAGCGCCAACGAAATCACCCTCCGCGTCAACGACCGCTGGCTCCGCTTCACCGCCAGTGACCTTCAACACAGCGGCCAACCCCCATCCCCTTTACCCTCAACGAAAACGGAACCGTCACCATCAACCACCAACCCGAGCAGGAGATGGACATCGCCGCCGAACAGTTCGCCCGCGAGATCCTAACTCCTAATCCCTAATCCCTGTTCCCTAATCCCTGACTCCTATGGCCGCCATCACAACCTCGATCTTCACCCCCGCCACCGCCGCCCGCTTCGACGAGCTCGCCACGATCTACCCCCTCAAGCGCTCGGCTCTAGTCCCGATGCTGCTCTACGCGCAGGACGAGATCGGCTACGTCTCCGACGCCGTAGTCGCCGAGATCGCCCAGCGCCTCGACCTCCTCGAGCTCGACGTCCGCAACGTCCTCAGCTATTACTCCATGCTGCGCACGCACCCCGCCGGCAAGTACAACGTGCAGGTCTGCACCAACATCTCCTGCATGCTCCGCGGCGGCTTCGAGCTCCTCGACCACTGCAAGCACACCCTCGGCATCGGCCACAAAGAAACCACCCCCGACGGCCTCTTCTCGCTAGAAGAAGTCGAGTGCATCGGAGCCTGCTGCTGGGCCCCCGCCGTCCAGGTCAACTACGACTTCCACGACGACCTGACCCCCGCCAAGATGGACGCCGTCCTCGACACCTACCGCGCCCGCGAGACCAAGTAGCCCGTGAACCCCGCGACCGCAGAGACGACGCTACCCGCATCTCCGCAGTCCATTCCCCACCTGCGTTCCACTCCCGCGTCGTCGAGCCTTCGCTACATGCCCGGCCTCGACCTTGTCCGCGGAATCGCCATCGTCATGGTCCTTCTCGATCACGGCTTCGCCGCCGACCAGACCCCCTACCAAGCCAGCACCTCTCACGCTCTCCTCAGCCTCGAATACCTCTTCCGCTTAGGTCACATGGGTGTGCATCTTTTCTTCATCCTCTCCGGATTCCTGATCACCGGCATCCTGCTCGACAGCCGCCACCAGCCCGACTACTTCCGCAACTTCTACGCTCGTCGCGTCCTCCGTATCGCTCCCGCTTACCTGCTCATGGTCGCCGTCCTCGCCTTCACCCACTCCATCACAGCGCGCTACCTCGCAGTCTGCCTGCTCTGCCTCTGCAACATGCCCAGCCTCCTCGGCGCCCACAGCGAATACTCTGCCCTCTGGTCGCTCTCCGTCGAAGAGCAGTTCTACTTCGTTTGGCCCTTTATCATCCGCAAGCTCTCCGCGCGCAGCTTCACCTTCCTCTGTGCTGCGCTCGTGCTGCTCACTCCCGTTCTCCGCTTCGTCCTGCTCTATGGGCCTCCGTTCCTTCAGGACATCCGCTTCAAAACCTGGGCTGTAGCCGACTTCTTCGCCGCCGGCGCCCTTCTGGCCATCGCAGCCAGATTGCCGCATCTGCGCCCCCGGCTGCACCAGGCCATTGCACCCCTTATCCTCCTCGGCATTGCACTCTTCGCCCTTCAGCACCTTGTTCCCCAGCCCACCTCACCCGCGCTCATCAACCTTACCCAAGCCACCTACCTCGAGCCCTGGCTCTTCGGCTTCTCTGGCTTCGTCCTCCTCGCCTTCCTCCACCCCGGCATCGCGGCCCACCTCGCGTGCCGCCCGCTGATATTCCTCGCGAAAATCAGTTACGGCCTTTATCTGTGTCACCCCTTCCTCTTCACGCTCATCAACGCCCATTGGCCCATCGCCACCACCGCCAGTGGCGCCATCTGCCCTCAGCTTCTGCTCCGCTTCCTCGCAGAGGCTGCCGTCTCCATCGCCGTTGCCGCCCTATCTCGTTACACCTTCGAACAGTATTTCCTCAGCCGCAAACCACAACATCCCACCACGTCGCGCCGTCACAGCGCTGCCGGAGAAATCGCGTAAACTGGTAGTTCTACGGTAAGGATCACGCATGCCAACACTCGCCTCACATCCCGATGAAGTGAAGGTCCTCTCCAGACGCTTCGGCCTGGGCGCTACCAACATCGATCGCTACATCGAGCTCGACGGCTACAAAGCCACCCAGAAGGCCATCGCCGAAGGTCCCGAGTGGATCATCAACACCATGAAAGCCTCCGGCCTGCGCGGCCGCGGTGGTGCCGGCTTCCCCACCGGCATGAAATGGTCCTTCGTCCCCAAAGTCTCTGACAAACCCAAGTACATCCTCGTCAACGGCGACGAGTCCGAGCCCGGCACCTGCAAAGACCACCTCATCTTCCTCGAAGACCCGCACTCCATCATCGAAGGCACCATCATCGCCGGTCTCGCCGTCGGCTCCAGGATGGGCTTCATCTATCTCCGCGGAGAGTATCGCTACCTCCTCAACATCATGGAGAAGGCCGTAGCCGACGCCTACGCAAAAGGCTTCCTCGGCAAAAACATCTTCGGCAACCAGGGCGTCGACTTCGACATCATCACCCAGACCGGCGCCGGCGCCTACGAGGTCGGCGAAGAGTCCGCCCTCATGGAATCCCTCGAAGGCAAGCGCGGCATTCCCCGCATCCGCCCACCCTTTCCCGCGGTCGTTGGCCTGTACGGTGGCCCCACCGTCATCAACAACGCCGAGACCATCGCCAACGCCCCGCACATCCTGCTCATGGGCGGCGAAGCCTACGCCAAAATCGGCACCGAACGCAACGGTGGCACGCGCCTCTTCGGCATCAGCGGCCACGTCGAGCGCCCCGGCGTCTACGAACTTCCCATGGGCTACAGTCTCCGTAAAGCCATCTACGACGTAGCCGGCGGCATCAAGGGCGGCAAGCAGCTCAAAGCCGTCGTCCCCGGCGGCGCCTCCTGCCCCGTCCTCAAAGCCGACGAGATCGACATCGGCCTCGACTTCGACCAGCTAGCCAAGGCCGGCTCCATGCTGGGGTCTGGAGGAATCGTCGTTCTCGACGAAACCGTCTCCATCGTCGAGTTCGCCCTCCGCACCATTCGCTTCTATCAGCACGAATCCTGCGGCTGGTGCATCCCCTGCCGCGAAGGCACCGACTGGATCAAGAAGACCCTCACCCGCTTCCACGCCGGCGGAGGCACCAAAAAGGACATCGACAACGTCCAGTACATCGCCGAAAACATGATGGGCCGCACCTTCTGCCCGCTCGGCGACGCAGCCGCCATGCCCACGCTCGGCTTCGTCAAAAAATTCCGCTCCGAGTTCGAGGAGTACCTAGCCGGCGCCCGCCCAGCCAACCCCCTCATCCAGATCCAACCAGTAGGCGAACCCGAACACGCAGGATCGGCACACTAAGTTGAAGAATCGCGATCTGCTCAAGCTCATCAAGAAAGAAGGATGGCAGTACGAATACTCAACAGGCGGTCACGATCACTATAAACAAGTGACCGTCGACATGGACCAGACGGCGACTATCCTCCCGCGCGGCTACTACGTCGTCGTCGAACGCCTCGCACTCAGCATGCCAAGCAACCAGCGGCAAGCCCAGCTCACCAAAGATCAAAACCAGCCACAACCGCCGCACCTTGCAGGCAGCCTGAGGACCTTAGATGCCAGACGTAACCTTCACCGTAGACGGCAAGACCCTCACCGCCCCCGCAGGCACGCTGCTCATCGACGCCTGCAAGTCCCACGGCATCGAGATCCCCGCCTTCTGTTACTACCCCGGCCTCACCCTCCAGGCCGCCTGCCGCATGTGCGTCGTCCGCATCGAGAAGATGCCCAAGCTCCAGACCGCCTGCACCACCCCGGTCGCCGAGGGCATGAACGTCACCACCGAATCCCCTGAAATCGCCCAGGCCCGCAAAGCCACCCTGCAACTGCTCCTCGGCAACCACCCCCTCGACTGCCCCGTCTGCGACGCCGGCGGCGAGTGCGAGCTGCAGGACATGACCTTCAAGTACGGCGCCGCCGACAGCTTCTACGCCGAGCCCAAGAATCACCGCGAAGAGCAGAAGTGGTCCCCCGTCGTCTACTTCGACCGCCCCCGCTGCATCCTCTGCTATCGCTGCGTCCGCATGTGCGGCGAAGGCATGGACATCTTCGCCCTCGGCGTCCAGAACCGCGGAGCCTCCTCTGTCATCGCCCCCAACGTCCCCGCGCAGCTATCCGGCGTCGTCGAAAACGGCACCGAACTCGCCCAGCTCGACTGCGAGCAGTGCGGCATGTGCATCGACGCCTGCCCCGTAGGCGCGCTCACCTCCGGCACCTACCGCTACAAGACCCGCCCCTGGGAGATGAACCACACCGCCACCGTCTGCACCCACTGCGGCGACGGCTGCAAGACCACCCTCGGCGTTCGCTCCGTCATCCGACGGCTCCGAGATCGTGCGCGGCGACAATCGCGACAAGTCCGGCATGAACGGCGACTTCCTCTGCAACAAGGGCCGCTACGCCTTCGACTTCGCCAACAACATCGAGCGCCTCACCTCTCCGCTCATCCGCAAAGACGGCAAGCTAACCCCCGTCTCCTGGGACGAAGCCCTCACCTTCGCCGGCACGCGCCTCCGCGACCTCCGCCAGGAGCGCGGCCCTGACTCCATCGGCAGTCATCGGCTCCAACCGCACCACCAACGAGGAGAACTACCTCCTCCAGAAGTTTGCCCGCACCGTCATCGGCACCAACAACATCGACCACCACCGCACCGCGGACTTCGTCACCCTAGCCACTTCTCTACAAGGGACGTTGACCTCCGCAGGCAAGTCCCGCTTCGCCTCGCAACGCTGCGTCGCAAGCGCTCCCGCCATCCTCCTAGTAGGCGGCGATCCCACCAACCAGGCCCCGCTCACCGCCTGGAACATCCGCACCAACGTCCGCCACAACAAGGCCCGCATCTACATCGCCAATCACGAAGAGATCAAACTTCGCCGCCAGGCCAAGGCCTTCCTCCGCGTCCAGCAGTTCGGCTACGGCGCGCTCGCCTCCTATCTCGCTGGCGACGACGCCTCCGCCGAAGCCGCCTCCATCGTCGCCCAGGCAGACGAGCTCTCCAGCTTCCGCGCCGCCGTCAAGGCCGAAGATCCTCTCGTCGTCCTCGTCGGCAACGAGCTCCGCGGCGGCGAGCTCGCCAACCTCATCGCGGCCCTCCCCCACGCCAAGTTCGCCCTGCTCGCCGACTACGCCAACTCCCGCGGCGCCTCCGACATGGGCCTGCTCCCCGACGTCCTCCCCGGCTACCAGCCCCTCACCAACTCCACCCTCGCCGCCGAATACAACACCCCCGCAACCCCCGGTCTCGACCTGCTCGCCATGTTCGACGCCGCAGCAGCCAACAAACTCAGCGCCCTCTACGTCGTTGGCTCCAACCCCATCAAGCGCTACGGCATCGATCCCGCCACCCTCAAGTCCACCTTCGTCATCGTGCAGGACCTCTTCCTCACCGAGACGGCCGCGCTAGCCGACGTAGTCTTCCCCGCCGCCAACCTCTACGAAAAATCCGGCTCCGTCACCAACAGCTACGGCGACCTCCAGCTCGTCTCGAAAGCCGCCGACCGCGCCGGCACCCGCTCCGACTTCGAGCTCATCGTTCGCCTCGCCGGCCACATGGGCCACGACCTCAAGACGCTCGTCCCCTTCGGCAAAGGCCTCCGCTCGGACATGGGCCAGTCCCGCGGCGCGCAGTCCGGCGAAGCCGACCGCCACAGCGTCTGGATGACCGCCAACAACCTCGAGCCCAAGACCAGCCCCTTCGATCCCTTCGCCATCCTCGACGAGATCCAGCGCCTCGTCCCCGGCTACGACAAGCTCCTCCGCCTCCAGCTCCTCAGCGGCAACGACCAGCACATCGTCCCCGCGGCCTCCGGCCTCATCCAGATCACCACTCCGCGCAAAGACCTCGTCCTGCCCAGCTCTGACACCCTCTTCACCTCCGGCTCCCTCACCCGCTACTCGCCCATGCTGCAGGACGTCCAGCGCCACCAATCCACCGAAGTAGCCGACCACCTGGCCTCCGCCGACTGAGAATTGATAGCGATCCGATGAGCCACCTGAACAACTTCGAAATCTTCCTGCTCCTCACGATCGTCAAGATCGCCATCGTGCTCGTCATTACGCTGATGGCGGTCGCCTACACGGTCCTGCTAGAGCGCAAAGTTCTCGGCCGTCTCCAAAACCGCTGGGGACCCTCCCGCGTCGGCCCCTTCGGCCTCGCTCCAGCCCCTGGTCGACGGCCTCAAGCTCTTCCTCAAGGAAGACATGATGCCGCTCGCCGTCGAGCGCCCCCTCTTCGTCCTCGCGCCCATCATCGCCCTCGGCTGCGCGCTGATCTCCATCGCCGTCGTCCCCTTCGGCGCCGTCACCATGGTCCATGGCGTCGACCTCTTCCAGATCGCCAACCTCAACATCGGCCTGCTCGTCATCCTCGGCGTCACCAGCATCGGCGTCTACGGCATCGCGCTCTCCGGCTGGAGCTCCAACAGCAAGTACTCCCTCTTCGGCTCCCTCCGCTCCACCGCGCAGATGATCAGCTACGAGCTAGCCCTCGGCCTCTCGCTCGTAGGCGTCGTCCTCCGCGCCCAGTCGCTCTCCCTGCGCGACATCGTCAACTCCCAGTCCGCGCACGGCGCCATCTCCTGGAACCTCTTCGGCGGCTTCCAGTTCATCGCCTTCTTCATCTACCTCATGGCCGCCTACGCCGAAACCAACCGCTCGCCCTTCGATCTCTCCGAGGCCGAATCCGAGCTCGTCGCCGGCTATCACACCGAGTACTCCTCCATGAAGTTCGCCATGTTCTTCATGGCCGAGTACGCCAACATGATCACCGTCTCCTGCGTCGCCACGCTGCTCTTCCTCGGCGGCGCCTCCAGCCCCTTCGGCCATCTTCTTCGACCACTTCGCCTCCGGCGTCATCCTCACCGCGCTCTTCTCCATCTTCTGGTTTGTCGCCAAAGTCTTCTCGTTCCTCCTGCTCTATATCTGGGTGCGCGGCACGCTGCCCCGCTTCCGCTACGACCAGCTCATGGGCTTCGGCTGGAAGTTCCTCCTACCCGTGGCCATGGTCAACATTCTCGCCACCGCTCTCGCGCTCACGTATCACGGTTAGCGCTCATGATCACGGATAAACCAATGCAATCCGTTTACAATCAGCACGAATCAACACCGCGCACACGCACTCTCTGGACGCGAAAGCCCGCACGTTGGAGTTAGAAAGTCCCCGATGGAAATCGCACTCTTCCTCATCTTCGGTCTGCTGGCAGTCGCAGGAGCTCTCAATCTCCTCTTCCAGCGCCATCCCATCAACTCAGCGCTCTCGCTCGTCGTCGTCATGATGTCGCTCGCCGTCCTCTACTGGTCCCTTGGTGCCGAGTTCCTCGCCGCCGCCCAGGTCATCGTCTACGCCGGCGCCGTCATGGTGCTCTTCATCTTCGTCGTCATGCTGCTCAACGCCGGCGAAGAAGAACGCTCCCACGGCTCAAAGATCGCCTACATCGCCGGCATCCCCGGCGCCGCCGCCATCTTCTGCCTGCTCAGCTTCGTCTTCCTCTCCGAGCGCAACCACCTCGGCTCCACCCCGCTCGGCGGCTATCTCTCCAGCGCCGTCTCCAACATCTCCGAGATCTCGCACACCCTCTTCACCTCGCTGCTTCTTCCCTTCGAAGTCACCTCCATCCTCATCCTCGTCGCCATCCTTGGCGCCGTCGTTCTTGCACGAAAGGAGCTCTAACCATGACCATTCCCTGTGGCGGTTTTTATGTTCTCTCGACTGCATGGATGCTTCTTGTCCTCGGCGGAGTCGTCGGCGTCATCCTGGTGAAGAAGTTGGGGAGACACTAAGCATGGTCCCCATCGCCTACTACCTCGTCCTCGCTGCCGTGCTCTTCTGCATCGGCATCGCGGCCTTTCTCATCAAGCGCAACGTCATCACCATCTTCATGTCCATTGAGCTCATGCTCAACGCCGTCAACCTCACCTTCGTCGCCTTCGCCCACATGTGGCACCAGGTCTCCGGCCAGATCTTCGTCTTCTTCGTCATGGTGGTCGCCGCCGCGGAAGCCGCCGTCGGCCTCGCCATCATCATCGCGCTCTTCCGTGTACGCCAAACCCTCAACGTCGACCAGGTAGATCTACTCAAGAATTAGTCTTTGCTTTTCTTTCTGTCATTCCCTCTGGGAATCTGCTTCTAGCTTTTCGCTTCTCGAATCTCGCATATGAATCCTCAACTGCTCTGGCTCATCCCGATCCTTCCCTTCGCCGGCTTCCTGCTCAACGGAACCATCGGCCGCAAGCTGCCCCGCGCCCTCGTCGCGACCATCGCTCTGCTCTTCACCGCTGGCCCCGGCCTTAATCGTCACGTGATCTTTGGATCTACATGAAGGCCGCCGGCGCCCCGCTCTCGCTCTCCGTCGTCAGCTGCCCCTGGATCGCGGTCTCCGGCTTCACCGTCAACTTCGCTTTCACCGTCGACCACCTCACCCTCATCATGCTCGGCGTCGTCACCGGCGTCGGCTTCCTCATCCACATCTACTCCGTCGGATACATGGCGCATGAAGAAGGTTACTGGCGCTTCTTCGCCTACCTCAATCTCTTCATGTTCTTCATGCTGGTCCTGGTCCTCGCCTCGAGCTTCCTCCTGCTCTTCGTTGGCTGGGAAGGCGTAGGCCTCGCCTCGTATCTCCTCATCGGCTTCTACTTCACCAAAGACTCCGCCGCCAACGCCGGCAAGAAAGCCTTCATCGTCAACCGCATCGGCGACTTCGGCTTCCTGCTCGCCATGTTCCTCCTGGTCGCCCACTACGGCTCGCTCGACTTCAACACCATCTTCGCCAGCATCGCCGCCAGCCCTCTCACCGGAGGCTTCTTCACCGCAGTCGCCCTCCTCCTCGTCCTCGGAGCCACCGGCAAGTCCGCACAGATCCCCCTCTACATCTGGCTGCCCGACGCCATGGAAGGTCCCACCCCCGTCTCCGCACTCATCCACGCGGCAACGATGGTCACCGCCGGCATCTACATGGTCGCCCGCTGCCACGTCCTCTTCGACCACTCCCCAGCGGCCCTCACCGTAGTCGCCTGCATTGGAGCCGCAACCGCGCTCCTCGCCGCCACCATCGGCATCGTCCAGCACGACATCAAGCGCGTCCTCGCCTACTCCACCGTCTCGCAGCTCGGCTACATGTTCCTGGCCTGCGGCGTCGGAGACTACGCGGCCGGCATCTTTCACCTCATGACCCACGCCTTCTTCAAGGGTCTGCTCTTCCTCGCCGCCGGCAGCGTCATCCATGCACTAAATGGCGAACAAGACATGCGCAACATGGGCGGCCTGCGCAAGCGCATCCCGATCACCTTCTGGACCATGTCCGCCGCCGTCTTCGCCATCTGCGGCATCTTCCCCTTCGCCGGCTTCTACTCCAAGGACGAGATCCTCTACGACACCCTCAACTCGCCCAACCACCTCCACGTCCTGCTCTGGTTCATAGGCCTCCTCACCGCCGGCCTCACCTCCTTCTACATGTTCCGCCTCTGGTTCAAGACCTTCTTCGGCGCCCCCCGCTTTGACGAACACGGCCCGAGCCAAGCCCCCGACCTCCACGCCGGCCACCTCGCCGCGGTCCACGCCAGCAAGACCTCCACCCTCGTGCTCGAAGCCGAACCCGAACCCACCCAGTTAGCCCACGCCCACGGCGTACACGAGTCGCCCTGGATCATGACCCTCCCCCTCATCATCCTCGCTATCCTCTCGCTCATCGGCGGATGGGTCGGCATCCCCGAAGCCCTCGGCGGCCACAACGAGTTCGACCACTTCCTCGCCCCCGTCTTCAACGCCGGCCTGGACATCGCCGCCAATCCCCAGCACTTCTTCATGGAACGCGTAGACGCCGGCATCTCGCTTCTCGTCGCGCTCACGGCGCCTTCATCGCCTGGTACTTCTACTGCTACAAGCCCGGCACCGCCGCCGCCCTCGCCGCCAGGTTCCGCCGCCTCTACTCCCTCCTCGACCACAAATACTGGGTCGACGAGATCTACGGCCGCTTCATCGTCACGCCCCTGCTCGTCATCTCGCGCCTGCTCCTCAACGGCCTGATCGACGGAGGCATCATCCAGGGCACCGGCGCCGGCCTCGCCGCCTCCACCCGCGGAGGCAGCTGGCTCGTCCGCCGCATCCAGTCAGGAAACATTCGCTCCTACGCCGGCTGGCTAGCCGCCGGCGCCGCCGTCGTCATCGCCATCGTCCTCTTCGGTCATCACGGATTGCCCCACTAGCATCGTCTTTGCCGTTGCACTTGCATTTCTGGCTGTCATTCCGCAGCGTAGCGAAGGAATCTGCTTCTTGAACCAGTAAAGAACTCACGGAACCCAATGAACTTCGACCCTATCATCCTGACGCTCATCATCGCCACCCCGCTAGCGGGCGCGATCCTGCTCGCCTGCATTCCCGAGCGCGAGGGCGCCAAAACACACGCCATCGGCGCGCTCCTCATCACCCTCTTCACCCTTCTCCTCACCCTCCACCTGCCCGCGCACTTCAACTACCACGCCGCCCCGCGCACCTTCCAGTTCGAGCAGAACCTCTCCTGGATCCCGTCGCCCAACATCCGCTACCACCTCGGCGTCGACGGCCTCAGCATGTGGCTCATCGTCCTCGCCGCCTTCCTAGCCCCCATCGGCGTGCTCGCATCCTGGAACGCGATACGCACGCGAACCAAGCTCTTCTACACCCTCTTCCTCCTCCAGCAGGTCGCGATGCTCGGCATCTTCGCCGCCCTCGACCTCTTCCTCTACTACGGCTTCTGGGAACTCTCGCTCGTCCCCATGACGCTGCTCATCGCCACCTTCGGCCGCACCGAAAACCGCCGCCGCGCCGCAATCAAATTCTTCCTCTACACCTTCATCCCCTCCGCCATCCTCCTCGTCGCGATCCTCTGGCTCTACAACCTCACCGGCACCTTCGACCTCCCCACCCTCCAGGCCCTCGCCCTCTCGCATCACCTGGCCGCGACTCCCACCGCGCTTCTCCTCTGCTCCATCGCCTTCCTCGTAGCCTTCGCCGTCAAAGTCCCCGTCTTCCCCCTCCACGGCTGGCTGCAGGACGCAGTCGCCGAAGCCCCCACCGCCGCCGTCATGGTCCTCGCCGGCAAGCTCGGCCTCTACTCCATCCTGCGCTTCAGCTTCGGCATCTTCCCGGACCAATCCCGCCACGTAGCCCCGGTCCTCATCGCACTCGGAGCCATCGGCATCGTCTACGGCTCGCTCATCGCGCTCATCAAGACCGACCTCAAGAAGCTGGCCGCCTTCTCCACCCTCGCGCACGTCTCCTTCGTCATTCTCGGCATCTTCACCTTCACGGTCATCGGCCTCGACGGCGGCGTCTTCCAGATCCTCAACGAGTCGCTCATCGGCGCCGCCCTCTTCATCCTCCTCGGCCTGCTCTACGAGCGCTACGGCACCTACGACATGCGCGACTACGGCGGCCTCGCCACACGTCACCCCTGGATGGTCACGATGTTCGTCATCACCGTCCTCGCCGCCGTCGGCCTGCCCATGCTCAACGGCTTCGTCGGCGAGTTCCTCATCCTCTCCGGCTCGATGCAATCCATCATCACGCACCACATCCTCTGGACCGTCATCGCCGCCACCGGCGTCATCTTCGGAGCCTCCTACCTGCTCTGGATGATCCAGCGAGTCTTCTACGGCTCGCATCGGTGTTCGCCCCGACGAAGTCCCCGGCTGGGACCTCACCGCCCGCGAGCACCTCGAGCTCTGGCCCTTCGCCGCCCTCTTCCTCATCATGGGCATCGCCTCCCCCTTCTGGATGCGCGCCATCGACAGCTACGCTTATTACCAGAGCGATACTTACAGAACCATGGTCTTCAACTGCCTACCCCCAAATCACTGTGAAGTGAGGCTTCAGATAGCGCCCGCCCCCCAGCGCTACCCGCAAACGCCGTCATCTCGACCGGAGCGCGCAGCGCACAGTGGAGAGACCCCTGTATTGGCTCTCGCACCGCAGCCGCAACCCATCCACAAGGAGGTCCGCTAATGTCCACCAACCTCCTCGCCCTCCTCCCCGAACTCATCCTCGCCCTCACCGGCGTCCTCGTCATGCTGGCCGAGCCGCTCATCGCCCCCGGCCGCACCCGCAAGCCCCTCGGCTGGCTAGCCATCCTCGGCACCACCGCCTCCGGCCTCGCCGCCCTCTACCAACTTCACGTCGTCGACACCCTCCGCCCCCACCGGCCGCCGCGGCAACTCACCGCCTTCTCCGGCACCATCCAGGTCGACGCCTTCTCCGTCTTCTTCCACCTCCTCATCGCCAGCATCGTCCTCGTCACCCTGCTAGCCTCGCTCGACTACTTCGAGCCCCCATCACCCACGCCGGCGAGTACTTCGCCCTCGTCTGCTTCGGCGCCACCGGCATGATGTTCATGACCAGCTCCGTCGAGCTCCTCATGGTCTTCATCGGCCTCGAAATCTCCTCCATCTCCACCTACATCCTCGCCGGCTTCCGCAAAGGCCGCGCGACAGCCTCCGAAGCCGCCCTCAAGTACTTCCTCCTCGGCAGCTTCGCCACGGCCTTCTTCCTCTACGGCATCGCCCTCTGCTTCGGAGCCACCGGCTCGACCAGCATCGCCGCCATCGCCGCCGGCCTCGCCATCACCACAGACCCCGCTCCTCGGCTGGCTAGCCGTAGCGATGGTCCTCATCGGCCTCGGCTTCAAAGTCTCCGCCGCCCCCTTCCATGTCTGGACCCCCGACGTCTACCAGGGCGCCCCCGCCCCCGTCGTCGGCCTCATGTCGACCGCCCCCAAGGCCGCCGCCTTCGCCGTCCTCCTCCGCTTCCTCTTCAACGCCACGCCCATGTACCGCGACCACTGGGTCCTCCTCATCGCCATCCTCGCCGTCGCTCTCCATGACCATCGGCAACCTCGGCGCCCTCCTCCAATCCGACGTCAAGCGCCTGCTCGCCTACTCCTCCATCGCCCACGCCGGCTACATCCTCGTCGCCTTCACCGCCGCCCAGCACGAGGCCGTCTCCACCGCTCTGCTTCTACACCGCCGCCTACGCCGCCATGAACGTCGGAGCCTTCATCGTCCTCACCCAGCTCTCCGGCTTCGACGAAAAGCTCCGCACCCTCGACGACTTCACCGGCCTCGCCCTCAAGCGCCCCGTCCTCTCCGCCCTCTTCGCCTTCTTCCTTCTCTCGCTCATCGGAATCCCCTTCACCGGCGGCTTCTTCGGCAAGTTCTACGTCTTCTCCGCGGCCGTCCACGGAGGCTACACCTGGCTAGCGATCGTAGGCCTGGCCAACTCCGGCGTAGCCTGCTTCTACTACCTCCGCCTGCTGGCCGCCCTCTACGCCCGCCCCGCAACCGAC
Source organism: uncultured Acidobacteriaceae bacterium (assembly GCA_963821165.1). Taxonomy (GTDB): domain Bacteria; phylum Acidobacteriota; class Terriglobia; order Terriglobales; family Acidobacteriaceae; genus Granulicella. Next base: position 2,231,224 of record CAWGCQ010000003.1, on the reverse strand, counting down.
ACCATCGCCGACACCCCCACCACCGCCGCGTCACCTTCCCCGCCGCCCTCGCGCTAGCCGCCACGGCCCTCGCAACCCTCTTCCTCGGCATCCTTCCCAACCACGTCCTGCACCTGACCCAACGCGCCGCCCCCACGACCATCGCGCAAGCCCCTGTTACCCCCATCACCCCCGCGCAATAACCACGCCCATCTCAAACAAAAACGGCCTCCGCATCGCGGAGGCCGTTTCGGTTTTACTACTCACTACTCACTACCAACTACTCACTGCCTTACTTCACGTACAGGAAGATAATGACGAACGTGAACAGCGCGAGCGACTCGATAAACGCCAGGCCAAGAATCAGGAACGTAAAGATACCAGGACGAGCTCCCGGGTTACGCGCCAGCGCCTCGGTAGCCGAAGCCGTTGCGCGACCCTGGCCCAGGCCGCAAAGCCCGGCTGCCAGCGCCATGCCGATACCGGCACCGATCGGTGATCCACTGGGCTGGTCGCTTCACCAGCCGCCTGTGCAAACGCCGGCGTCGCCAAAAGCATCGCCGCCATCGCCATAAATGCATACTTCATCATGCGCATTGCATTAACCATTACAACTCCTTGCCCCCGTTAGATCTCGCCGCCAGTGGGTGGTTGAGGCTCACCGTGCTGGCCCCCTCACGCTGGATCGGCGGTAGAACGCACCACAGACAGGGAGCACCCGCCCATGGGAATTTCAAAGTCTTCCTAATCCCTAATCCCTGTTCCCTAATCCCTGCCCTTAATGATCGTGCGCCACCGCCAGGCTCAGATAAATCGCAGCCAGCAGCATGAACACATACGCCTGGATAATATCCACGCCGAAGTGCAGCCCGAGAAACAGCAGCGGGATACCAATCGGAATCAGCGAGAAGAACGCCAGGATCAGCAGGTCGCCCGCAAACATATTCGCATACAAACGAACCGTCAGCGACGAGCACGCGCGCCAGGTGCGAGATGATCTCGATCGGGAACAGCAGCGGATACAGCCACCACACCGGCCCCAGGAACTGCTTGATATACCCGAACCCATTCGCCCGAACGCCGTGGTAGTGGTAGTACACAAACGTCACCAGCGCAAAGCCCAGCGGCACCGTCACATTCGCGGTCGGCGACTCAAACCACGGCGACAGCAGCCCAATCAGATTGCAGATCAGAATGAACAGCAGCAGCACCGTCAGGTAGTTGGTAAACTGCTCATACCCGTGACCGATAATCTGACTCGCCCTGCTCCGACACAAACTCATGCGTCATCTCGGCGAGATGCTGCACCGGGCCCGGATTCTCCACGCTCAGCGTCATCCGGACCGCCACAAAGTACGCCAGCAGCAGCACAAACACCAGCAGCTCCATCGCCACCGCATTCGTGATCGGAGCCTGCGGATAGTGCGGCGCAACATGCAGCAGCGCCAGCAACTTATCGACAGGCCCAGCCAAGTAGTGATTCAGAAAACTCGTAAGAAGTATTTGAGGAGGCATAGTCAAAACACGCAAATCAACTGCCGGCTGCGACCCTGCGCAACCCAAGGTTCAAGTTCAAAATCCTGCTAGACCGTCCATGCTCTGGCCATCTTGATGGCCTCGAACGTGAGCGCAGCAATGCCCAATCCGAGTCCCACAGCGAGTGCAATTACGGAACCATTGAGATACTTAAGACTAACATAGAGCACCCCATCGCCAGCCCCAGCCGAAGGAAGAACCCCGTCAAAACCAGCCCCATCGGACTCGCCTTCCGCCCCGCATCCATCCGTTCCATCACCGCACTCATCAGCCGCATCCACTCCCACAATCCCGACCCCGAAATCGCCGCCCCCACCAGCAGCAGCACCGCGCTCCGCCACCCCAGCTTCCACCCCACCAGCGCCATCCCCGCCACCGTCAACACCGCCAGCAGCCGCAGCGTCCGCAACAACGTCGCCCGCACATCCGCGTCGGTAAATCCCTCCAAACCTGCCACAGCCGATCCCTCTTCCCTATTCACTACTGATCCCTCTTCATGTACCGCGAGGCTGTCTTATAAATCTGATAGAACCCCGCCGCCGCCCCCAGCAAAATCCCCGTCACGCCCATCCACCCCGTATGGAAGTGCTTATCCAGCGCCGCCCCGCCCAGCCCGCCAATCAGGCAAGCCGCCGGCAACACCAGCGCCAGCTGAATCATCGACTCAGCCTTCACCAGATCATGTAGTGTCCCGCTCTTCTTCCCGCCCTGTCCGTTATCCGCCATCGACCCAAACCATACCACCCCAGCCTTCCTTTGCGAAACGTAGCTCCCTTAGCGACCTTTGCGTAAAAGCCGTTGCCCTTGCCTTTGTCCTTCTCTACTCTCTACCGTCTACTCTCTACTGTCTGCTCTTCCCTTCTATACTGAAGCCTCGACATCCAACCCTGAAACGAGCCGCATCGTGCCCCAGTACGACAGTCAATTCGAAGAAAACCTCTATCAGCTTCGCCGCGAAAAGCTCGACCAGATCGCCGCCCTCGCCCGCGCCGCCGATCCCTCGCTCTCCGACTACGAAGCCAAATACCCCAACAGCTTCACCTCCACCACCTCCGTTCCCGAGCTCCGCGCCCTCGGCGAACACCTCTCCACCGAAGAGCTCGAGCGCATGCACATCGAAGCCGCCGTCGCCGGCCGCATCATGGCCATCCGCGTCCAGGGCAAGGCCGGCTTCGCGCAGATCCAGCAGCACGGCCAGCGCCTCCAGATCTACGTCCGCAAAGACGACGTCGGCGAAGACGCTCTTCAACCTCTACAAGCTCCTCGACCTCGGCGACCACATCGGCGTCCGCGGCTACCTCATGCGCACCCGCACCGGCGAGCTCACCCTCCACGTCGCCCCCATCGTTCTTCCCGCCCACGAGCTCTCGTCAGGAGTCACCGCCCCCGCCGTACGCGCCCCTGCGATCACCTTCCTCACCAAGGCCATGCTCGCGCTGCCCGACAAGTACCACGGCCTCGAAGACATCGAGATCCGCTACCGCCAGCGCTACGTCGACCTCTTCACCGAACCCCGAACGTCCGCGACGTCTTCGTCAAGCGCGCCGCCATCCTCCGCGCCATCCGCCACTTCTTCGACACGCGCGGCTACCTCGAAGTCGAAACCCCCATGCTCCACACCATCGCCGGCGGAGCCACCGCGCGCCCCTTCACCACCCACCACAACGCCGTAGACATGCAGCTCACCCTGCGCATCGCACCCGAGCTCCACCTCAAGCGCCTCGTCGTCGGCGGCCTCGATCGCGTCTACGAGATCAATCGCAACTTCCGCAACGAAGGCATCAGCACCGCACCCACAACCCCGAGTTCACCATGCTCGAGTTCTACCAGGCCTACGCCAACTACCACGACCTGATGGCCCTCACGCAAGACCTCATCATCACCGTCGCCAGGGACGTCAACGGCACCACCCTCACCCACTTCAACGGCAACGAGATCGACCTCGGCAAGTGGACACGCCTCTCCATGCGCGAAGCCATCCTCAAGTGGTGGCCCGAAGAAGCGCACGTCCCAACCGACGGCATCTTCACCGACCTCACCGCTCGCCATGCCCGCCGTCTTCAGCCTCTACATGTACTACAACAGCCCCACGCAGGATGAGGACGATGTGCTCACCTCGCAAGCTCCCGAAGAGCGCAAGGAAGCCGCCAGAAAAGCAGCCTCCCTCTGGCCCGTCTACAAGCAGGCCGAGCCCATCTACATGCAAGCCATGGAAGATCCCGAAGGCACAAAGGAACTCGCCAGCGCAGCCCTCGGCAAGCTCATCGCCGGAGTCTTCGAAGCCCTCGCCGAAGAGCACCTCATCCAGCCCACCATCATCTACGACTTCCCCCTCGCCGTCTCGCCCACTCTCCAAGATCAAGCCCGACGAGCCCGACTGGGTCGAGCGCTTCGAGTTCTACATCGGCGGCTTCGAGGTCGGCAACGCCTTCTCCGAGCTCAACGACCCCGACGACCAGCTCCGCCGCTTCGAAGCCCAGCTCGATGACCGCAAGCGCGGCGACGACGAAGCCATGGCCGAAGTCGACGAAGACTACGTCCGCGCCCTCGGCTACGGCCTTCCCCCCACCGCCGGCGAAGGCATCGGCATCGACCGCCTGACCATGGTCCTCACCGGCAGCCGCACCATCCGCGACGTAATCCTCTTCCCCCTCATGCGCCCCCAAAAACCAACCCAGGAAACCACCACCGAACCCCAACCCCACGGCGAATCCGCCGAATAATCCATCACCTGGTGCGACCGGCATATACCACCAAGCGCCAACGGCGCGCCTCATCACAGCCTGGGGCGCAGCCCCAGGATCAACACCACCGCATCCCCGAGGGCTGAAGGCCCGACCCACGCATCCACCACTGGAGCCCCCATGAAATCCCTCCTCCTCCTCGCACTCGCTCTCCCCCTCGCCGCCCAAACCCCCATGCCCGTCATCCCGCCCACCGGCCACGTCCCCACCCCCGACGTCGCGATCGCCTACTGGGTCTACGGCGCACCGCAATCCACCACCCCCATCTTCGCGGTCAACGGAGGCCCCGGCCTCTCCCACATCTACATGGTCCAGAACGACGTCTGGCAACGCATCGCCCAGCACCGCCAGGTCATCTTCTACGACCAGCGCGGCACCGGAGCCTCGCCCCTCACCAACCCCTCCGTCCCGCAAACCATCGACGCCCAAGTCGCCGACCTCGACGCCGTCCGCGCCCACCTCCACCTCGACCAAATCGATCTCTGCGGCGACTCCTACGGAGGCCTCCTCGTCATCGCCTACGCCGCCGCCCACCCCGAGCACGTCCACCAGCTCATCATCTCCGACGGCCTCGCCTCCTACGCCAGCATCGTCCACCTCTTCCCCCAGGTCTTCCCCGACAAGCTCGAAGCCCAGGCCGCCGCCGCCAAGTCCTCCACCGCCACCCCCGAAGCCCAGGCCCAGCAAGCCCTCCGCGACCACTTCAGCATGATCTTCTACAGCCCCGAGAAGATGGCCCACTACATGGCCAACGCCCCCGACCTCGGCTTCTCCCCCGCCACCGCCGAAGCCATCGCCAAGGCCAACCCCAGCGTCGACTACACCGCCGCGCTAGCCAAGTTCAACTTCCCCACGCTCGTCATCAACGGCCGCTACGACATGAACGTAGCCCCGCTCACCGCCTGGCGCATGTACAAAGCGATCCCCAACGCCAAGATCGTCTTCTTCGAACAAAGCGGCCACCTCCCCTCCTACGAAGAACCCGAAAAATACCTCCAAGCCCTCAACAGCTTCCTCACCAACTAGATCCCCCGCACCACCTCCACAAACACCCTTACCCCCTCCATCGCCCGCTCAAACTCCACCTCACCCCCCAACCCCAACCGCACCGCCTGCGGCACCGCAGCCCCCGGCGCAGCAAACCAATTCCCCCCACTCACCAGCACCCCCTTCTCCTCACACCTCTTCTCCACGACCTCCGGCCCCATTCCCTCCGGCAGTCGACACCCACAAGTGCCACGCATTCGGCCCCGCACTAACCTCCAACCCCTCCATCAACTCCCGCGCAGCCGCTTGCCGCCGCGCACCCTCCACCCGCTTCGCCGCAATCACACGATCCATCGTCCCATCCGCAAGCATCGCAATCGCAGCGCCCGCCATCACTCTGCGAAACCCCCGACGAACTTTGCTTCACCGCATTCGCCACCGCCGCCGCAGACTCCACCGGAACCACCATCAACCCCGTCCGCACCACCGGCGCAAAGTTCTTACTCAACCCCCGCACATAAAACGTCCGCTCCGGCGCCAGCTTCGCATAATTCGCCGGCACAGGCTCCGGATGCAGATACCCATACGCATCATCCTCAATCACCACCAGCCCAAACTCCCGCGCCACCTCCACCACCGCCATCCGCCTCTCCAGCGACTGCACGCACCCCACCGGATTATGCAGCGTAGGCATCATGAACACCCCAGCCACAGCCTTCCGCTCACAAATCTCCCGCAACGCGTCCGCCCGCAACCCCTCCGCATCCATCGCGCAAGCCACCAGCTCCACCCCCAGCATCCGAGCCTGTTCCACAAATCCCGTATACGTAATCTCCTCCACCACCACGCGCTTCCCCGCCAGCTCCGCCGCCATCAGCGCCACCAGGCATCCATGATGTCCACTGCAAGTAAGCGCCACTCGCTCCACCGCCTCACCCAGCCACGCCGCCGCCATCTCTCGCAGCCGATCCTCCCCACCCCCACGAAACGAAGGCCGCAGCGCCGCCATCCCATCCCGCGCCTGCGCCTCCAGCGACGCCCGCACATGCTCCGCCCAAACCGCATCCTGCCCCACCAGCATCGGAAAGTTAAACTGCAGATCAATCATCCCGACAGTCTACCGCTCCGCGTGTTCCTCCTTTGCGAAACGTGGCGCTCTTCTTCGCGCCCTTTGCGTCAAAGTTTTTCTTCGCCGCACGCGCTAAAATCCATAAGTGAACATTCTCTTCGTCGGCGACGTCTTCGGCTCGCGCCGGCCGCCACATCGTCCGCGAACACCTCCCCCACGTCCTCGAAACCAACGCCGTCGACCTCCTCGTCATCAACGGCGAAAACGCCGCCGGCGGCTTCGGCATCACGCCCTCCATCGCAGAAGAGCTCTTCGACCTCGGCGCCCACGTCATCACCACCGGCAACCACATCTGGGACAAAAAAGAGATCGTCGAATACATGACCGTCCCCGCCGACTCCCACGCCGCGGCCGCCGCGTCCTCCGCCCCGCCAACTACGCCCACGGCACTCCCGGCTTCGGCCTCTACGAAGGCGAACTCGGCAACGGCCAAACCTACGCCGTCATCAACCTCCAGGGCCGCGTCTTCATGTCCTCCTGCGACGACCCCTTCCGCAAAGCCGACGAGCTCCTCACCAAGATCGCGCGCAACACCAACGCCAAGGTCATCCTCCTCGACTTCCACGCCGAAGCCACCAGCGAAAAAGTCGCCCTCGGCTGGTACCTCGACGGCCGCGTCACCGCCGTCCTCGGCACCCACACCCACATCCCCACCGCCGACGAGCGCATCCTCCACCACGGCACCGCCTACCAGACCGACGTCGGCATGTCCGGCCCCTACGACTCCGTCATCGGCGTAGAAACCGAGCTCGTCCTCAAGCGCTTCCTCACCGGCATGCCCGGCAAATTCGAAGCCGCCAAGGGCAACCCCAAGATGTGCGCCACCCTCATCCCTGCGACGGAGCCACCGGCCGAGCCCACCACATCCAGCGCATCATGCTAGGCGAATAACGCCCACTTTTGCCTTTGCTTTTCTGGTTGTCATCCCGCAGGGATCTGCTGTTGCGCTTGCCTTTGCCGTTGCTTTAGCTAACAGCTAGAAGCTATTTCAACTAGCACGAATCAGCCTACCTCCAAATCAGACGACCCTTTCTCCCGCCCGCCGTACACTTAACCACACGCCCCGAAAGGATCACTCATGCCTCTTCTGACCCCCGCGTCCACCGTCGAATTCCACGCCGACCTCGCCGACCGCTACGCCCCCATCCTCACCCCCGAAGCCATCGACTTCCTCATCACCCTCCAGCGCGAGTTCAACCCCCGCCGCAAGCAGCTCCTCGCCGCCCGCGTCACCCGCCAGAACGCTCATCAACACCGGCGCCCGCCCCAACTTCCTTCCCGAAACCGCCAACATCCGCGCCGCCGAGTGGTCCATCGCCCCCCTCCCCGCCGACCTGCAAGACCGCCGCGTCGAGATCACCGGCCCCGTCGATCGCAAGATGATCATCAACGCCCTCAACTCCGGCGCCCGCGTCTTCATGGCCGACTTCGAAGACTCCACCACCCCCACCTGGGAAAACCTCCTCGACGGCCAACTCAACCTCCGCGACGCCGTCCGCCGCACCATCACCTACTCCGATCCCACCACCAAAAAGAACTACGCTCTCATCGACAACCCCGCCGTCCTCTTCGTCCGCGCCCGCGGCTGGCACCTTGAAGAGCGTCACCTCCTGTCGACGGCGAGCCCATGTCCGGCTCCCTCTTCGACTTCGGCCTCTATCTCTTCCACAACGCCAAGGAGCTCCTCGCCCGCGGCTCCGGCCCCTACTTCTATCTCCCCAAGCTCGAGTCGCACCTCGAAGCCCGCCTCTGGAACGACGTCTTCGTGCGCGCCGCAGCAACTCCTCAACATCCCGCAAGGCTCCATCCGCGCCACCGTCCTCATCGAAACCATCCTCGCCACCTTCGAGATGGACGAGATCCTCTACGAGCTCCGCAACCACTCCGCCGGCCTCAACTGCGGCCGCTGGGACTACATCTTCTCCTTCATCAAAAAATTCTCCGCCAACGAACACCTCCTCTTCCCCGACCGCTCGCAGATCACCATGACCACGCCCCTTCATGCGTGCCTACTCCCGCCTCACCATCAAGACCTGTCACCGCCGCAACGTCCCCGCCATCGGCGGCATGAGCGCCTTCATCCCCATCAAGTCCGACCCCGTCGCCAACGACGCAGCCATCGCGCAAGTCCGCGCCGACAAAGAGCGCGAAGCCACCGACGGCCACGACGGCACCTGGGTCGCGCACCCCGGCCTCGTCCCCGTCGCCAAAGAAGTCTTCGACCGCATCATGCCGCAGCCCAACCAGATCGCCAAGCAGCTCCCCGCCTTCACCGCCACGCCCGACGAGCTGCTCGCCATCCCCACCGGCACCATCACCTACAGCGGCCTCAAGCACAACATCGCCGTCGGCCTCGGCTACCTCGAAGCCTGGATGCGCGGCACCGGCTGCGTCCCCCTCTTCAACCTCATGGAAGACGCCGCCACCGCCGAAATCTCCCGCGCCCAACTGTGGCAGTGGGTCCACCACCACGCCATCCTCCAGGACCCCGAACACGAAGGCCAGCCCGTAACCCCAGAGCTCTGCCACCAGATCCTCGACGCCGAAGTAGCGCGCGCCACCAAGGACGCACCCCCCGCCCGCGTGGCCGCCTACAACCTCGCCTCCACCCTCATCCGCGACCTCATCGACGCCCCCGCCTTCCAGGAGTTCCTAACCCTCCCCGCCTACAACACCATCCTCAAAGAAGAAGGCTTCAACGCCTAACCTTCTTCCCCCGACGTTCCACCCCGCTGGTTCAGCGGTCCTCACACCCTGAACCAGCCGCCCTCCCCGCGTCGATTACCGCATCGCGTACATCCCCGACCCCATCGCGTACACTCTCATCTCATGGCAAACCATGCCCGTGTGAGGCGTCCCCATGGCCCGTCCCTACTGGAGCGGTAAAATCCAGATCTCGCTGGTCTCCTTCGGCGTAAAACTCTTCGTCGCCACCGAAGCCGCCAGCGACATCCACTTCCATCTCATCGACCGCCGCACCGGCGAGCGCGTCAAGCATCAGAACGTAGCCGCGAGCGCCATCGAGCGAGCCCCTGAAGAAGCCGCCGACCCCGTCCACAAATCCGACATCGTCAAAGGCTACGAATACTCCCACGGCCGCTACGTCACCATCGAGCCCGACGAACTCGCCCACCTCCGCGTCCCCTCCAAGCGCACCATGGACGTCGCCCAGTTCGTCGACATCGACTCCATCGACCCCGCGTTCTTCGAGAAACCCTACTTCGTCGTCCCCGAAGACGACACTCAAACCGAAGCCTTCCTCACCATCCGTCAGGCGCTTATCGACACCGGCAAAATCGCCATCTCCCGCATCGCCTTCGCCGGCCGCGAGCACGTCGTCGCCATCGCCCCCGCCCCCGGCACCTCTCCGAAAAATCCTCCAAACCCGCCAAATCCGCCAAGTCCAAATCCACAAAATCCGACAGCTCCGCACACCCCGGCCTCATGGCCTACACCCTCCGCTATGCCGCCGAACTCCGCGATCCTGCTGCCTATTTCGATTCCATCAAGCCCCACGCCATCAACGCCGACTCGCTCTCTCTAGCCAAGGAACTCATTCACCGCAAGACCGCAGCCTTCGATCCCACCAAGTTCACCGACGGCTACGAAGCCGCCGTCAAAGAGCTCGTCGACGCCAAGCTCAAGCACGCCCCCATCCCCCGCGAAGAACCCGCGCCCCGCTCCCACGGCAAAGTCATCCACCTCATGGACGCCCTCCGCAAGTCCGTCAATGATACAAAAGGCTCAGCCACGAAGAGCACCAACACCTCCGCTATCAAATCCGCTTCCCGCAAAGGCCCCACGCTCATCAAGTCTGCTTCCAAATCCGTCGCACACCGCGAAGCCAAGCCAACCCGGACCTCTCCAAAGCGAAAGACCGCATAGGACTCCCTCATGGCCACCAAAAAATCCGCCGTCAAGTCCGCCGTCAGAAGCGCCGTCCGCAAGCGAGACCCCCACACCACCGCCGCGTCCTCTGCAGTCGACGCCCAGCTCGAGCGCTATCGCTCCATGCGCGACTTCAACACCACCGCCGAGCCCTCCGGCTCCGGCCCCAACACCAACACCTTCGCCATGCGCAAGCCCACCACCTCGCGCGGCCTCCCCTTCGTCATTCAGAAACACGCAGCCTCTCACCTCCACTACGACTTCCGCCTAAGCTGGGGCGGCGTCCTAAAATCCTGGGCCATCGCCAAAGGCCCCAGCTACAACCCGCAGGAGCGCCGCCTCGCCATCGAAGTCGAAGACCATCCCCTCGAGTACGGTGGCTTCGAAGGCATCATCCCCCAGGGCCAGTACGGCGGTGGCACCGTCATGATCTGGGATCAGGGCAGCTGGTGGCCACAACTCGGCAGCGAAAACGTCGACGCCTGCCTCCGCGCCGGTCACCTCAAGTTCGAGATGAACGGCTCCAAGATGAAGGGCAAATGGGCTCTCATCCGCATGAACCACGCCGCCCACGGCCCTAAAGACAAGCCCCAGTGGCTCCTCATCAAGGAGCACGACAAGTACGAGCGCGGCCCCACCGATCCCGCCATCACCGACGAACGACCGAACTCCTCCGTCACCGGCCGCTCCATCGACCAGATCGCCCACGCATCCGACCACGTCTGGAACTCCAACCGCGCCGATCCTCTCGAATCCGCCCCAGCCCCTAAAGCCGCCACAAAAAAATCCGCTCCAGTACCCGCCAAGAAGCCGAAACCCGCGCCCACCCCAACCATCAATCTCGACGAACTCCCCCACGAGCGTCAGCCCGACTTCATCCCCCCGCAGCTAGCCCTCGAAGCCACCTCCACCCCCAACACCGACGACTGGATCCACGAGCTCAAGCTCGACGGCTATCGCATCCAGGCGCGCAAGGCCGGCAAGCAAGTCCAGCTCCTCACCCGCAAAGGCATCGACTGGACGCACCGCATGCCCACCGTCGCCAAAGCCGTCGCCGCACTCCCCGTCCACGACTGCACCCTCGACGGCGAAGTCGTAGTCCTCGCCTCCGACGGCACCTCCAGCTTCGCCCTCCTTCAAGCCTCCTTCCAGAACGCCGAAACCCATCCCCTCACCTACTTCGTCTTCGACCTCCTCCACATCGACGGCCACGATCCTCGCGACCTCTCCCTCCGCGAGCGCAAAGACCTTCTCGCCACCATCCTCCCACCCGACTACGACGGCGAAACCATCCGCCTCTCCGAAGATATTCCCGGCAACGGCCAAGAAGTCTTTCGCAAAGCCTGCGCCCTCCACGCCGAAGGCATCCTCTCCAAGCGCGCCGACGCTCCCTATCGCAGCACCCGCTCCTCCGACTGGCTCAAGTCCAAATGCCTCCACGAGCAGGAACTGGTCATCGCCGGCTTCACTATCTCCAGCGAAGGCCCCGACCGCGTCGGCGCTCTCCTCCTCGGCTATTACCCACCTGTAAAGCGCGGCCCCAAAACTCCACGCCATCTCGTCTACGCCGGCCGCACCGGCACTGGCTTCACCCAGAAAGCGCGCCGCGACCTCCTCACCCAGCTCGTAAAACTCCGCGTCCCCGAATCCCCCTTCGACCGCATCCCCAACGACGCCACCCGCGCCGTCTACTGGGTTCGCCCCACCCTCGTCGCCCAGGTCCGCTTCGCCACCTGGACCTCCGACAACCTCGTCCGCCAGGCCGCCTTCCTCGGCCTCCGCGAAGACAAATCCGCAACCGAAGTCACCCGCGAATCCCCCACCGTAGCTCCCCGCCCCAAGGCCGCCCGCGCCGCCACTAAACCCACCAAACCCGCCAAGCCCCGCGCCAGCGCCTCGCACCGCTCCGAATCCCTGCAGCACTTCGCCCTCACCGCAACCAAATCCAAGTCTCCCAGATCGAAGCCCCCCATGCCCGCCAAATCGGCCCCCTCCAAGCCTGTCGCCGCAAAATCCAAGCCCACAAAATCCACCACGCCAAATTCGGGTGCCCCAGGTCTCGCTTCTGAGACCTGGGTAAAACCGACCACCCAAGTCCGCACCAAACCCAAAGGCGCCCCCGATCTCCACCTGACCCACCCCGACAAAATCCTCGACCCAGCCTCCGGCCTCACCAAGCAGCAGCTCGCCGACTACTACGCCCTCGTCGCCGACCGCATGCTCCCCTACATCGCCAACCGCCCGCTCTCGCTCGTTCGCTGCCCGCAAGGCGCCGGCAAGCCCTGCTTCTTCCAGAAGCACGTCAACGCCTGGGTTCCCCCCGGCATCAAGACCATCGACATCCAGGACAAAACCTCCGCCGAACCCGAGCCCTACATCACCCTCGACACCGCCGAGGCCATCGTCTCCCTCGCCCAGATGAACGTCCTCGAAATCCATCCCTGGGGCTCCACCAACGAAGACCTCGAGCACCCCGACCGCCTCATCTTCGATCTCGACCCCGACGCCGAACTCCCCTGGCTCACCGTCGCCGCCGCCGCCGCCGAAGTCCGCCAGCGCCTCAAAAATCTCGGCCTCGAAAGCTTCCTCAAGCTGACCGGCGGCAAAGGCCTTCACGTCGTCGCGCCTATCCAGCCCACCCTCACCTGGACCGAACTCAAGACCGCCGCGCACAACTTCGTCCTCTCCATGGAGCGCGAAAACCCCGACCTCTACCTCACCAAGATGACCAAGTCCTCCCGCGCCGGCCGCATCTTCCTCGACTACCTCCGCAACCAGCGCGGCGCCACCTCCGTCGCTCCCTACTCCCCCCGCGCCCGCGTCGGCGCCACCATCTCCCTCCCCCTCCCCTGGACGGCCCTCACCCGCGACGTCCACCCCGTCCTCTCCGTCTTCGACGTAGTAGCCAACCACACCAAGCTCCGCCCCGACCCCTGGAAGGCCTTCCTCACCACCCACCAGCAACTAAGCCCCAAACAATTCGCCGGCCTCTAACGCTGCAAGCCTTCCTCTCCCAGAGCAGACGCGCACACGCTAGTGATGATGCTCGGCGCCAACGCCCTCGTGAACTTCCGTTCCGTCCGCCCATCGCTGCACGGGGATCACAAACTGCGTCAGATGCTCCACCGGATCGCTCACAGCAATCACAGGAGATCCCGGCAGATTCGCTCCCCATATTGCGGGATCAGTATCCGTATAAAAAAACATCAGGTGCGCAGGCCAGTGCGGCGCGACGTCGCCGCCATACCCTTCTTTGCCCATCATGTAGCACATCGCCCCAGGCTCCATCGCCGGCAATTCCTTCTTAGCGATGCCAGCCGCAACAGCCGCATTGATCTGCGCCGCCGTGCGTCCCTCCAGTCCCCACTCAGTCTCTTTCCTGACACGCACAAGATACGAACCCGCAGCCGCCGCATTCACACACATCGGAACCCGCACCTTAGGATTCCAAAAATCAGGATCAGCAGCCGCCGTCCACCCGCGCCCCACGATACACACGAAACCGTTCGTGCCCTTCACCGCAGTTTCGAACCCACGCCGTCCCAGCACCATCACACCTGCATTGCGTGCGATCGACTCCGGCGCCGCACTCCGCGCCAAAGCAATCTCCGCATCCCGATCCGCCATCAGGTACTCCTCAACCGGCGCCATCTTCGAATACGTTGCCGCAGGCGTCGTCGCCGCAGCACCCTGCGCCACCATCGGACACGCCGTACCGAGCACAAACATCAGCGCGAAGCTCTGAATTCCGATTGACTGAACCTTAATATTCAGCATTGTTTTCTCCTTTTGAGAATGGGCCACCCGTGACCGCCGATTGATTACATCGGCGCCCTAAAGATGTTGTCGTAGTCGAAACGTTGTCGCCGACTGAGAATAGGCCGCTCTCGCCGGCGATGATCCTACGCCTTCGCCTTCACCCGCGATGGATGCGGTGTCCCGCCCGCCAAACTGCTGTACGGAATCTCCCGCACCTCGCCCCGCGACCCAGGATCGAACGAAGCCTTCCGCGCCCATTCCAACGCCTCGTCCATATCAGCCGCTTCGAGTATCCAGAAACCGCCAATGTGTTCCTTGGCCTCAAGATACGGGCCGTCCGTAACCAGCGCCTCACCACTCGCCTGCCCACGCACCGACTTCGCCTGGCTGGCCGGGCTCAGTCCGCAAGCCATCAGCCTCGCGCCAGCCGCTTCTAATTCGTCGTTGAGATCACTGATAGCTTGTATCGTCGCCGGGGTCATGGTGGACGGGTCGAAGTTGTCAGGAAGGTAATTCGCAAGCAAATACTGTGGCATGATGTCTCCTTTGGGGTGCTGCGGTGTTGTAACAAGGACGTTTTGTCCTGCCTTCACAATGTCGACGAACGGCTTGACCCGAATTCTACAAAGGCTCCAGGTTTTTTTCTTTCACCCACGCTTTATTTCCAAAGCCTCAACTCTCTGCATCCATTCAATGCGCTCGATCGTCGAGCGCCGCCTGCTGTAGCCGAGCCGTCAGCAAATCTTTCTCGCAAACATTGTCCGTCATCGCAAGCGCGCGCTGCAGCTCTTCACGAGCCTCAGCATATCGTCCCAGCTTCACCAGCAGGTCTCCCCTCACGCTAGGCAGCAGATGATAGTTCGCCAGCGCAGGCTCAGCCGCCACAGCATCCAGCGCATGCAACCCCGCGGCCGGCCCAAACGCCATCCCCACAGCCACCGCACGATTCAGCCCCACAATCGGCGACGGGCTCACCTGCAACAGCGCGTCGTACAACACAACAATCCGTTCCCAGTCCGTCTCCGCCGCAGATCTCGCACGTGCATGACACGCCACGATCGCCGCCTGCAGCGCATAGTCTCCCGCCCCACCCCCCAACTCCTGCGCCGCACGCAGCGCGTTCATTCCTCGCTCAATCTGCGCGTAGTCCCACAAAGAACGGTCTTGTTCCCCCAACAGCACAGCCTCGCCCGCTGGCCCGCGCCGCGCCGCCGTACGCGACGCCTGCAATTCCATCAGCGCCAACAAACCATACACCTCAGACTCTCCAGGAAGCAGTTCCGCCAATATGCGTCCCAGCCGCAGCGCATCCTCGCACAGCGCAGCCCGCATCCACTCCTCGCCAGAGCTAGCCGTGTATCCCTCGTTGAAAATCAAGTACACCACCGCCAGCACCGACTCCACCCGCCTCCGCAACTCCTCCCCCCGCGGAGTCTCAAACGGAACATGAGCCTCGGCCAGCGTCTTCTTCGCTCGAAAGATCCTTTGCCCCAGCGTCTTCTCCGGCACCAGAAACGCCCGCGCAATCTCCGTAGTCGTCAGCCCGCAAGCCACCCGCAGCGTAAGCGCAACGCGCCCTTCCACCGCCAGCACCGGATGGCACGCCGTAAAGATAAGCCGCAGCACGTCATCGTCAATCACCTGGTCCAGCGCCTGATCCATAGCTTCCCCAAGCCGCTGCTGCTGAAATTCCAGCTCTCGCGCAATCTCTCCATGCTTCAGCTCCAGCATCCGTCCTCGCCGCAGCGAATCAATCGCCCGCCGCTTTGCCGCCGTCATCAGCCACGCCGCAGGCTTCTCCGGAACGCCTTCTTCCGGCCACCGCTCCATCGCGGCAATCAGCGCATCCTGCGCAAGCTCCTCCGCAATCCCGACATCGCGCGTGACGCGAGCAATCCCCGCGATCAGCCGCGTAGACTCAATCTTCCACACCGCCTCAATCGTCTTGTGAATATCCGCTTCGCCAATCTCGCTCATGACTCTTCTATTAATACGTCGAATAGCCCGCGCCGATTTCTACCGCGAACCATAGACTGCGCTCACGGTGCCCGACCCTTGCACGAATCCACCACGCCACCCAACGCCATCCCTCCAATTTGTTAACATGATCCTTTCCTCCTCAAAGGAGCCCGCCATGTCCGCCACCGCAACAGCCACCACCCCCGCCATCACCGAGCTCAACCACTGGATCAACGGCGTCCCCACCCCCAGCACCTCCAACCGTTTCGCCGACGTCTACCACCCCGCCACCGGCACCATCCAATCCCGCGTCCCGCTCGCCACCGCCGCTGAGGTCGATGCCGCCGTAGCCGCCGCCGCCGCCGCCTTCCCCGACTGGTCCGCCCAGCCGCCTCTCCGCCGCGCCCGCGTCCTCTTCCGCTTCCGCGAAATCTACGAGCGCCGCCTCGACGAAGTCGCCGCCCTCATCAATCGCGAACACGGCAAAGTCTTCTCCGACGCCCGCGGCGAAGCCACCCGCGGCCTCGAGAACATCGAGTTCGCCACCGGCATCCCTCACCTCCTCAAAGGCGAGCTCACTGAACAAGTCGGCTCCGGCGTCGACAGCTACTCCATGCGCCAACCCCTCGGCGTAGTCGCCGGCATCACCCCCTTCAACTTCCCCGCCATGGTCCCGCTCTGGATGTTTCCCCTCGCCCTCGCCTGCGGCAACACCTTCGTCCTCAAACCCTCGGAGCGAGACCCCAGCTCCGCCAACCTCCTGGCCGAAATGCTCAAAGAAGCCGGCCTCCCCGACGGCGTCTTCAACGTAGTCCACGGCGACAAGCAAGCCGTCGACGCCATCCTCAACTCACCCCACCATCCAGGCCGTCAGCTTCGTAGGCTCCACCCCCATCGCCGAGTACGTCTACCGCACCGCCACCGCCACCGGCAAACGCGTGCAAGCCTTAGGCGGCGCAAAGAACCACATGATCGTCATGCCCGACGCCGACCTCGACCAGGCCGCCGACGCCTTAGTCGGTGCAGCCTACGGCTCCGCCGGCGAGCGCTGCATGGCCATCAGCGTAGCCGTCACCGTCGGCAACTCCACCGCCGAAGCCCTCATCACCAAACTAGAATCCCGCATCGCCGACCTCCGCGTAGGCGACGGCGCAGCCGACGCACCAACAGGCGAATCCGATCTAGGCCCCCTCATCACCCGCGCCCACCTCGACAAAGTCACCAGCTACATCGCCCAAGGCGAACAAGAAGGCGCAGCGTTAGTCGTCGACGGCCGCAACCCCCAACTGAGAACTGACAACGGAGAACTGACAACCCAAAACGGCTTCTTCCTGGGCGCCACTCTCTTCGACCACGTCAAGCCCACCATGCGCATCTACAAAGAAGAAATCTTCGGACCCGTCCTCGGCGTAGTCCGCGCCAACAACTTCGAGACCGCCCTCCAGCTCATCAACGACCACGAATACGGCAACGGCACCAGCATCTTCACCCGCGACGGCGACACCGCCCGCGACTTCGCCCGCCGCGTGCAAGCCGGCATGGTCGGCATCAACGTCCCCATCCCCGTCCCCATGGCCTTCCACTCCTTCGGCGGATGGAAGCGTTCCCTCTTCGGCGACCACGCCATCTACGGCCCCGAAGGCGTTCGCTTCTACACCCGCTTAAAAACCGTCACCGCCCGCTGGCCCACCGGCATCCGCTCCGGCGTAGACACCACGATGCCCACCCTCGGCTAGCCCATGCCAACCACCGAGGGTGCCGCCGAGACCAACGACCGAGTCACCATCATCAGCATGGCCGTCCTCGCCATCGCCGCTGCCTCTCTGCTCCACGAAGGCCTCGGCCACGGCGTCACCGCCTACGTGCGCGGCGACATCCCCACTCAGCTCACCAGCAACCACCTCTCCGACATCCGCCCTGATCGTCTCGTCGACGCCGCTGGCACCCTCGTAAATCTCATCGCCGGCGCTCTCGCCATGTACCTCTCTACCCTCGCCGGCCGCCGCGCCAACATCCGCTACTTCCTCTGGCTCCTCGGCACATTCAATCTCCTCGACGGTGCCGGCTACTTCGCCTTCTCCGGCATCCTCGGCGTGGGCGACTGGCAGGAGGTCATCGCCGGCCTCCCTTACTATCTCGCCCTGCGCATCGCTATGAGCATCTTCGGCATCGTGTTCTACTACTTCGCCGTCGTTCTCATCGCACGCTTGCTGCGCCCCTTCTGTCCCACCTACATCTACGCGCGCACCCACTACAACACCCTCGGCCGCATCCCTTACTACGCCGCATGCGCCTTCTACTGTCTCGCCGGTGCCTTCGATCCCCTCGGCATCAAGGTGCTCTTCCTCTCCACCATCCCCGCATCCTTCGGCGGCCACTCCGGCCTTCTCTGGGCAGACAATCGTCTCCCCAGAACGTCTTCCCCCTCCACAACACCTCTCATCGTCACGCGCCAGCCCGCGTGGTGGATCTCTGCCATCCTCATCGGTCTCGCTTACATCCTCATCCTCGGCCGCGGCATCAACTTCACACACTAACGACCACTCACCACCCAAAAGAAAAATGCGACCATCAGGCCGCACTCCTCACCACTCAAAATTCTATGGAGCCGACGAACGGACTTGAACCGTTGACCTGCTGATTACGAATCAGCTGCTCTACCAACTGAGCTACGTCGGCGACTCCTTCATGATTCTATCGGCAATCACTTCATCCGCAAAATTCTCGCCGCCATCACCACACTCTCATCGCGCGCAACCTCATCCACACACATCGCTTACCAAAGTTTCTATCGCGTTATCCACAACGCCGGAGTCCCCAGCGCGCGTTCGTTTTGCGCGTTGGACCGCAACGCAAAAGGGCCGCCCGGCAACAGGGCGACCCTTTTCTATGGGAGGCAGCTCCAACGGAGGCAAAGCCATCGGAACTCTCTGGTGCAAGACTATGTTCGACCTCCGGTGCTGTCAAGAAAGTTTTCCAGCTTTTATCATCTCTAGCATAATCAATGACTTATGCGATTTTCCTCCCGCACACGTCGGTTTTCTCCGGTTTTTCCCGGCACCTCCCACAATCCCCGAAAATCTCCCCTTCCACCCTCCCAACCGCCCCCAAAAACCTTTCCCCTCAACCCCCAAACCCGCCTACGCCCCCTCAGCCGAGTCCGGCCTTCGGAACACCGCCGGCTTATTCTGCGGAGAAAGGTGCAGGCTCAAAAACTCCACCTCCACCGCCGCCGGCTTTCCCCGCAGCACCCGATACCAGGCCCGCCCCAGCCCCAGGAACAGTCCCAGCAGCACCGCCCCCGCCCCCAGCACCCCCGACAGGATCGCAATGTTCTCCAGCAGCGTGAACGTCTGCGCCGCCACCACCTTGAACGGCGGATGCGCATCCTGGTCGAACGTCATCTGGCTCAAATGGATACCCGCAATCATCTGCTGCGCCGCATCGCCCGAAAACGTTCCCGTCGCCAGCATCGTCAGCGTGCCATTCTGCCGTAGCCGAGCCCCGCCGGTCTTCAGCGCCGGCACCTCGCCCTGGATCGTCTTCGCCGCCTCCTGCGCCAGCGTCGGCGTCGGATACATCAGCAGCGTCAGCGTCTCTCGTCCGCGCTCATCGTCATACCGAACCGTCACCGCCTCCGGCTCCATCTTCCAGTTCAACGACGCAGCTGGCAACACCCCACCCTCCGCCGCATAGCTCACCGGCCCCAGCGCATACCGTAAACTCCCCGGCACCAGCCCCTTCTCCGGTGGAAGCGTCGGCAAAATCGGCGCCGCGCCCGTATTCCCAAACGTCTTCGGCATCATGTCCAACAGTGGTTGAAGCCCGGCCACATCCTGCGCCGTCACCACCCCCGGAAACCTCGCCAGCACCACCGACTTGCCCACCATGAACAGCGCCAGTCTTCCCCCCACGGCCTGGTACCTCAGCACACCCCCCACGCGCATCCCCGGCCGCTCCGCCAGCGTAAACGCGCTATACGCCCCGGTCCGATCCCCAAACTGCACCGCATCTACATGCATCCTGCGTCCGCCCGCGGTGTAATCGCCCGCCTTCGACCGAATCTTCCCACACTCACCCAGCGCCACCGGATTTACACCCAGCAACGAAGCCTCCTCCGCCGCTTCCGGCTTCGCGCCCGCCGCCGGCTCCACCAGCGTCCACTGCCCAAACTTCGCCGGCAACAGCGGCACCGCCGGCTCCATCAGCGTCACCGAACCCTGCGCCCAACTGCCCCTCGAGCCCACCAGCAGCCCAGCCGACATCACCGCCAGCGCCACGCACCGTCTTGTCCCGAAAACCAACCTCATACAAGCGAAAGACTACACCAACCCCCCAAACGGTAGCATCCTACCGCCACCACCAGCGTTTGCCTTCACCCCCTCCGTCATCCTGAACGAAGTGAAGGACCCCTGAGTTGCACTTGCACTTGCCCTTGCAGTTGCCCTTGCAGTTGCACTGCAGTTGCAGTTGCAGTTGCCCTTGCAGTTGCCCTTGCCTTTCTGGCTGTCATCCCGCAGGGATCTGCTTGTGCTCTCGCTTTTGCTTTTGCCGTTGCCGTTGCTTTTGCTAGAAGCTAGAAGCTAAAAGCTAGAAGCTGCTCTACCTCTCCGCCTGCTCCACCGTCCCCACCCCCGGCCTTCCCCCATTGATCCCCTGCGCATACACCGCAATCCCCTTATACAAACTCTCCGCCACGCGCTCCCGATACGCCGGCGTCTCCAGCTTCTCCGCCGTATCCGGATTCGTCACAAAGCTAATCTCCGCCAGAATCGACGGCATATTCGCCCCAATCAGCACCACAAACGGAGCCTTCTTCACCCCGCGATTCTTCAGCTCCGGATTCCCCCTCCGCAGCCCCGCATACAGCGACGCATCCACATCCGCGGCCAGCTCCTTGCTCTCATCAATCTTGTCCTTCAGCGCAATCTTCTTCACCAGATCACTCAGCTCATGCACGCTCTCAGTCGACACGGCATTCTCGCGGCTAGCCACCGTCATCGCCTCCGGATCGCTCGTAAAGTTCAGGTAGTACACCTCCACCCCCTTCACCGTCAGGATCCGACGAGCTGTTCGCATGCACGCTGATAAACAAGTCCGCCTGCGCCTTATTCGCAATCGCCGTCCGAGTCTCCAGCGGCACAAACGTATCGTCATCACGCGTATACACCACCTCCGCGCCCAGCCGGTCATGCAGCAACTTGCCCAGCCGCAGCGCCACATCCAGCACCACGTCCTTCTCTTCAATCCCGCCCACGCCCAGTGTCCCCGAGTCATGCCCACCATGCCCGGCATCAATCACAATCCGCCCAATCTTCAACCCCAGCGCCCGCACCAGCGACGTCTCACCATCCGCCGTAGGCGGCGGCACCTGCGCCGGAGCCCCAACGACCGGGTGCCCCGCATCTCGACCTTGAGATGTGGGTGCGGAGCCGACCCCATCCCCTGCCCCACTCGTCGCCAACTTCCTCCGCGACCGCGGCACATAATGCGCGTCACTCGCAACATCACCTCCACTCGTCTCCGCAATCGGCTTCGACGTAGGCCGCCGCGTAGCCTCCACCATCCCCGGCTGCCGGCTCACCTCCGCAACCTCGCTACTCGTATCCGCAGCACTCTTCACCACCGTATTCGGCACCGGCCTCGCCACCGTCGGCTTCGACGCAATCACCACCCGCGGCGGCGCCACGCTCTTCCCATCCCCCACCCGATCCGTACTCCGCGCCGGCAACCCAAAGCTAGCGCTCCCATCCGTCACCGGCATCGGCGGCAAACTCGAAACCTCCGCCACCGCCCCTCCCACGCTTCGCACGTCACCACGGGCGCCACACCGCACCGCCGCTGTTCGCCGCCGGCTCTCGTCTGAACTCGCTGGACTCCTGGCTCCCTGGATCCCTCGCCGTCTTCCCGTGAATATCAATAATCAGCCGATAAGGATTCGGCAGCAAAAACGCCGAGTACTCCGCCACGTGGTGCACATCCAGCACCACCCGCGTCACCTCATCCGAATGAACTGCGCCGCCCGCACCCTGCGTAAGAAATCCATCATCCGTCACGTTGAAGCTCTTGCCCGCCAGCTCCGGCGCCAGCCGCGCATGCCCCAGGTCAAAGAAGATGCGATCCGGATTCTCCACCCGCGCCGCCTCATACTTCACCTCTTCTCCCGGAGCCACATTCAAATCAATCGCCACCCGCGTATAGCTAGCCGTCGACCAATGCCGTATCCCCGTCACCACCGCCAGCGGCCCCGTCTGCACCTCGACCTTCTCCGGAATCACCCGCCCCAACGTCTCGTCCGACACAACCCCCGGGTGCCCCATCTTCGCGACGGCCTTATCGTCGCTAAGGTGAGAGCCAGCCAAACCCCCGGGCGCCACCTTCATGACAGTCCCATCGTCATGAGTGGGATCGCCGAACGACGACGGGTGCCCCACATCTCGATTCTGAGATGTGGGATTGCGTGCCACAGTTTCGAGTGCCCCATTCTCAACAGCCTCACCGTCATGAGTGGAATTACGAAACGATACCGGGTGCCCCACATCTCGATTCTGAGATGTGGGATTACTGGCGACCTGAACCTCCACCCCAGCCGCCCGCGCCTCCCGCGGATAATCCTGCACCAGCTGCGCCTTAACCTTCGCCGCCTCATCCGCATCCGCCGGCCCCAGCAACTCCAGCGCATTCACCAGCGCCTCAGGAGCCAGCTTGTCTCCCGGATACGCCTTCGCTAAATACTCATACTGCCCCGCCGCATCGTGGACGCTCTTCTTATCGCCAAACTCGCGCCCCTGCTCATTCAGCAGCTCGGCCACCTGCGCCACCGCCTCCGCCGCATGCGCATTATCCGGATCCGAATGATAGATCGCGCGAAACCCATTCATCACCCGCGCATACTCCTCGCGCGTATGCGTCCGCCGAGGCTCCGCCTCAAACGCCGCCCGCGCAGCCACCGCCGCATCCCAACCCACCCCAGGCTTCGCCGCAATATCCGACGGACTCTCCGCCCGCACCCGCACCGGCCCCACGCCCCCACACCACAACCCCACCAAAGCCACCGCGCTCCAACCAGCCGCAGCCCCTGCCAACCCCACCCTGAACAAGGAGACCCATACCCACTTAAGTGTAGGTTCCGAACCCACCCCCACCCCTGTGAATCCCCCAAAGGTACCCCCGCGAATACCCTCACCGTCCCAATTCAGCCCATCCCACCATCCCAACTGCACCCTCACCGTCATCGTGACCCACCCACTCCGTCATCCTGAACGAAGTGAAGGACCCCTGTAGTTGCTCTTGCTGTTGCCCTTGCTTTCTGTTGCCCTTGCCCTTGCGTGATCTGCTCTTGCTCTTGCCCTTGCCCTTGCTCTTGCCCTTGCATCTGGCTATTGCCGCTTGCTCTTGCTGCCTTGCTCTTGCTGTTGCCGCTTGGCTGTCATTCCGCAGCGAAGCGATCTGCTTCTTGCCGTGCTTGCCGTTGCCCTTGCATTTCTGGCTGTCATTCCGCAGCGAAGCGAAGGAATCTGCTTCTCCACCGCCGCTCAGTGTCATCTCGACCGAAGCACAGCGCAGTGCAGAGACCCCGTATTGTCCTTTGCCTTTGCTAGAAGCTAGAAGCTAGAAGCTGCCTTTACAACATCTCCCCCACCACATCCTTAGCCTGAGCCAGCGCCGTATCCAACCCCGCAACATCCGTCCCGCCAGCCTCCGCCAGATCCGGCCGCCCACCACCCTTCCCTCCAACCTTCGCCGCAATCGCGCCCACAATCTTCCCCGCCTGCACCCGCGAAGTCAGATCCTTACTCACCCCCACAATCAACGACACGCGCCCCTCCGCCGCCGCCCCCAACACCACCACCCCCGACCCCAACTTCCCGCGCAGCTCATCCACCAGATTCCTCATCTGCGATTTATCCAGCGCATCCACTCTCTGCGCCAACACCTTCACGCCCTTCACCTCGACAGCCGACGCCAGCCGCATCCGCAGTAGCCGCCGAGCCGACTTCATCCGCAGCCCCTCCAACTCCCGCCGCAGCTTCTTCATCTCCTCTTCCTGCGCCGCCACCCGAGCCCGCAGCGCCTCCCCACTCACCTCCCCGCCCCCAACAAACGAACCGACGCAACCTTAGCCACATCCGCATCCCGCCGAAACACCCCCAGCGACCCCATCCCCGTCACCGCCTCCACACGCCGCACGCCACTAGCCACCGCGCCCTCGCCCATCAGCTTCACCAACCCAATCTCCCCCGTAGCCGCCGTATGCGTTCCACCGCAAAGCTCCGTCGAGAACTCCCCAATCTTCACCACCCGCACCTTATCGCCATACTTCTCGCCAAACAGCGCCATCGCGCCCAGCTCATGCACGGCCACATCAATCGGCACATCCACCAGCGTCACCACCGGAGTATTCGCCAACACCTGCGCATTCACAATCGACTCAATCTCCGCCAACTCCTCCTCAGCCACACCCGCAAAGTGCGAGAAGTCAAACCGCAACCGCGCCCGATCATTCAACGACCCAGCCTGCTTCACATGCGTCCCCAGCACCTGCCGCAGCGCCGCATGCAACAGATGCGTCCCCGTATGATTCCGCATCACGGCCGCCCGCACCGCACCATCCACCACCGCATCCACGACATCGCCCACAGCAATCGTCTGCTTCACCACCACCTGGTGCGCAAACACTCCCTGCACCGGCTTCTTACACCCAGTCACATCCGCCACCACGCGTGTTGTGATCCGCCGAATACAACCACCCCACATCCCCCACCTGCCCACCCGAGTCCGCATAGAAGCTAGTAGCATCCAGCACGACCTCGCCCGTCTCCCCCGCCCGCAACACCTGCACCCCCACCCCATCCTTCACCAGCGCCAACACCTTCGCGCCATCCGTCCGAAGCGCGGTATACCCCTCAAACTCCGTCTTCTCCAACTCCCGATAAACCGGCGCCGCCGACTTCTGCGACCCACCCTTCCAAGAAGCCCGAGCCCGCGCCTGCTCCTCCTCCTTAGCCGCCTCAAAGCCCTTGCCATGTCAAAGATCAAGCCAGCATCGCGAGCCGCATCTATCATGAAATCCAGAGGCATTCCGTACGTTTCGTAAAGAAAGAACGCCTTCTTTCCTTGCAGGACTGCCCGATGGCGTGGCAGATAATCCGCAATAGGCCGATACATGAGCCGAATAAGTTCGAAAGTTGGGGCTTGCGAGTGAAGGAGCTTCCAGCTTTCCTCGAAGCGCGGCAGAGTCATCGACGAGGAGTGAATAGGCGCTGTGGAAAGCACTCATGTATGAAGCCCGATCCTGCTCACCTGCCGCCGACACAGCATCAAGCATCGCAGCCAATAGCAATTGTTCAAGTTCCTTATCGGCTTGCGATAGTACCCGTGCAAACTGCTACTCCTCCGCCAGCACCACCTTCGCAACTCGCTCCGCCGATTCCTTCAATTCCGGATAAGCCGCCACCATCTCATCCCGCACCGCCGAGACCATCTCGTGCATAAACGGCTTCTCCTGCCCCAGCAACCGCCCATGTCGAATCCCACGCCGCAAGAATCTTCCGCAGCACATACCCGCGCCCCTCATTCGCTGGCAGTCACTCCATCCGAAATCAAGAAACGTAGACGCCCGTGCATGGTCCGCAATAATCCGCAGCGAAGCCGCACCCTTCTCATCGCTGATCGCCAGCTCCTCGATATCTCCGTGTCACCCAACGGTAATCTCAGCGCTCGATACAAACCCCGTCAACTCCAGCGCGCCCTCTTAATCAGCGGCGTAAACAAGTCACTCTCATAATTCGAAAGCTTCCCCTGCAACACGCAAGCCACCCGCTCCAACCCCATCCCCGTATCGATCGATCGGCTTCGGCAGCGGCGTCAACACCCCATCACGCGCCCGATCGAACTGCATAAACACCAAATTCCAAATCTCCATATACCGCTGATCGTCTTCCGGAAACGGCTTATCTTCACCCGTCTCCGAAGCCGCCAACCCCAGATCATAAAAAATCTCCTACAAGGCCCACAAGGCCCGGTATCGCCCATCTGCCAGAAGTTATCCTTCATCCCCATGCCAAAGATCCGCTCCTTCGGCACGCCAATCTCCATCCACAACCGCTCCGCCTCGTCGTCCCGCGGCACAGTCTCATTCCCCTCAAAGATCGTCACGTACAGCCGCGACGTATCAATCCCAAACCACTCCGGAGACGTCAGCAACTCCCAAGCAAACGCAATCGCATCCTTCTTGAAGTAGTCCCCAAACGAAAAATTCCCCAGCATCTCAAAGAACGTATGGTGCCGCCGCGTAAACCCAACGTTCTCCAGATCGTTATGCTTCCCACCCGCCCGCACGCACTTCTGCGACGACACCGCCCGCGAATACTCCCGCGTCTCCGCCCCCAGAAACACATCCTTAAACTGATTCATCCCCGCATTGGTAAACAGCAGCGTCGGATCATTCGCCGGCACCAGCGACGACGAGTGCACCCGCCGATGTCCCTTCCCCTCAAAAAACCGCAAAAAGTCTTCCCGAATCTGATTGCCACTCAAGTTACGCATAGACTTCAAGTTTACCTTCTTTGCCTTCCGCCTATTCCCTTCACCGCTCGAACAAACTCCCGCCGTCCGCGCAGGACCCCGAAACACCCTCGCACCCGCTAACGTCATATCAACAGCATGGGCATCTCCTCTCACCACCAACGGCCGCGCTTCTCGCCCTCCAGGCCGCCGCCCGCCGCGCACGCCGCGCACGCCCACCACGGCTTCATCCACTTCTTCCGCCACCTCGGCCTCATCGGCCTGCTCCCCATCTCCGCAGTCGACAGCTCCTTCGTCCCGCTCCCCATCCCCGGCGTCACCGACATCCTCCTCATCGTCTTCGCCGCCGCCCACTCCAACCTCTTCCTCCTCGTCGCCCTCGCCACCATCGGCTCCGCCATCGGAGGCCTCTTCTCCCACGCCATCGGTCAGGCCGGCGGCATGGCCTTCCTCGAAAAACACGTCCCCAAACGCATCCTCGGCCGCATCACCTCCTGGATGGAAGACCACGCCATCCTCTCCGTCTCTCTCCCCGCGCTTCTCCCCCCGCCCATGCCGCTCTCGCCCTTCGTCCTCGCCGCCGGCGCCGTCCACATGTCGCGCAAAAAATTCATGTGGGCCTTCACCATCAGCCGCTTCATCCGCCACTGCATCGCTGTCTGGATCGGCATCCGCTACGGCCACGCCTTCCTCCGCCTCTGGTCGCACTTCTCCGACAAGTGGGCCACCACCATCCTCATCACTCATCTGGACCATCATCCTGCTCTCGCTCGCCTTCGCCAGTCTGGAAGCTCATCCGCACCTCCCGCGAGACCTCAACCTCAACAGCCCCGCAAACCCAACCCCACCCACCAGCCCGACGCCTCCCCCACCAACTAACCTCACACACCGGGTGCCCCAGGCCTCGCCTTTGAGACCTGGGTTAGCAGAAGCCCGACGGCCTCGCCCGCCAACCACGCGCTTTGAGCTAGAAGCTAAAAGCCAGAAGCTAGCCTCTGTCCTTACGCCGCCACCACTCCCGGCGTCTTCACCCGCGGCGCAAACTTCCGCTTGTAATAAGCCGTCGTCACCACAATCGCCGGAACCCCCACCGCCGTAGGCCACAGCCACAACCACACATGGTTTCCCAACAACTGTCGGCAGCGTCACCACGCTGAACGCCGTCCACGCGGCAATATAGCTACCAATAAAATTCCCCAGGTGCGTATACCACCAGAACATCTTCTCCTTCGGCTTGCGCACAAAGCTCATCATCTGCACAAACGACAGCCGCATCCCAATCAGCCCAAACACAATCGCCACAATCCCAAACCCCTGGATCGCCTTCGGATCAAACGCCCCCAGCAGCGCCAGCAACAAGCTCGAGCAGAACGTCAGCACGCCCGCAATCCAATCAATCGGCTTCGCACTCCCACCCCGCGCCAAATCCTTCAGCTTCAGCACCCGATACCCACTGAACGCCGCATAAAAACTAAACACCGCCACCATCGCCAGAAACAGCACCGGCCGATACAGCGCCATCGGCAGCGCCGTAGCCGCCACCCCACCCATAGCCCACAGATAAACCATCCCCCACCGCTTATGCTGCTTGCCGCCCTTAGCCGTAGACAGCGCCACCGGCGCCAGCAAAAACGCCCCAAACCCGCAAGCCACATGCACCGTCAACAAAGCCTTCATCCAAACCGGATCAGCACTCATCACCAACCTCCTAAGAACAGCTTCTAGCTTCTAGCTCTTAGCTTCTAGCTCGTACCTGGCCGCACTCTTCGACACCGCAACAATCCGCGTTCTCGACCGGCCTG
Organism: uncultured Acidobacteriaceae bacterium; assembly: GCA_963821165.1. GTDB lineage: Bacteria > Acidobacteriota > Terriglobia > Terriglobales > Acidobacteriaceae > Granulicella. The sequence continues at coordinate 2,202,914 of CAWGCQ010000003.1, read as the reverse complement.
GCAGGATCCGTGCATAGGCCTTGGCTCTTGCCATTAGCTAGAAGCTAAAAGCTAGAAGCTGGCCTTCAATAGAACGTCGGCTTACTCACCAACCCGCGCTTCTCCAACTCCGCAAACGTCTCATCGCACCACGCAATCGTCGCCTTCGCATGCAGCATCCCGCACCGCGCCGCCATCCTCCAGTACGGCATCGCCGGATGCCGCGCATGCTGCATCTCCATCCGCAGCATCGTCGCCTCAAACCGTTCCAGCTCGTCCTCGCATCGCTCCCGCTCCGCCACCACCTGCGCCGCAATCACTCCGCGCAGCGCCTGGTCCCCAAAGAACACCTTCAGCAGCAGCTCATTCCGGCGCACCTGCGGCCTGGTCTCCACCCCCAGCCACGTCCGCAGCCGCCGCCTCCCTCGCCCGTCAGCTTGTACACCTTCTTCGTCCGCCCATCCTTGCTCTGCTCCTCCACCGTCGCCAGCCCGTCCTTCACCATCCGCTTCAGCGCCGGGTAAATCTGCCCATAACTCTCCGTCCAGAAGTTGGCCGTCGACCGCTCCATCATCTGCCGCATCTCATACCCCGACATCGGCCCCAGACTCAGTAACCCCAGCAGTGACTCAACCGTAGATGTCTTTTCAGCACTCATAGTATGCCGAAAGATATATATCTTTAAGATAGCTGTCAACACCTTTTTCGTACCTCCCGCAAACCACGCTTAAGCCCCCCGATTTGCAGTCCCGAAACCCACCTCAGCCCGCATGGTAAACTGCCTTATGTGCCGGGTCCTACGCGACTATTCCCGCCAACCCCGCCAGGTCCGGAAGGAAGCAACGGTAACGGGTCGATAGGGCGCAGTAGGGAAACCCGGTACACTAACCCCCCTAAAATCCCCTATCCACAACACCTGCGCGCAACAGTCGCTGCGCTTAACAGACCGCGCGGTCAGTTAGACGGTAAGATGCTTATCTGCCACGTTTTTGTCCTTGGAGGTCGAAGTTTGAGTCTCACCCTGAAGCCCCGGAACCCCGTCCGCGCCAAAATTTCATCCGTAGGCTCCTACGTCCCACCCCGCCTGCTCACCAACGCAGACCTCGAAAAGATGGTCGCCACCAACGACCAATGGATCACCGAGCGCACCGGCATCCGTGAGCGTCACCTCGTCGACAAAGGCGTCGCCACCAGCGATCTCGCCGTCGAAGCCGCCAAAATCTGCCTCGCCAAGCGCGGCATCGACGCCTCCGAAGTCGAAGCCATCATCGTCGCCACCGTCACCCCCGACATGGCCTTCCCCGCCACCGCCTGCCTCGTGCAGGACAAGCTCGGCGCCCCCCACGCCTGGGGCTTCGACCTCTCCGCCGCCTGCTCCGGCTTCCCCTACGCCCTCCAGGTCGGCGCCAAGCTCGTCGAATCCGGCGCCCACAAAAAAGTCCTCGTCATCGGCTCCGACGTCATGAGCTCCATCATCGACTACACCGACCGCGCCACCTGCATCATCTTCGGCGACGGCGCCGGCGCAGTCCTCCTCGAACCCTGCGAGGAAGGCGAAATCGGCCTCATCGACTTCCACCACGAGATCGACGGCTCCGGTGCCGTCTCCCTCAACATGCCCGCCGGCGGCAGCCGCCTCCCCGCCTCGCCACGCCACCGTCGACGCCAAGCAGCACTTCGTCCACCAGGATGGCCAGGCCGTCTACAAGTTCGCCGTCCGCAAGATGTCCGAGATCTCCGAAGCCCTCCTCACCCGCAACGGCGTCCTCGGCTCCGAGCTCGGCTGCTTCATCCCCCACCAGGCCAACAAGCGCATCATCCTCTCCACCGCCGAGCGCCTCGGCATGCCCGAAGACCGCGTCATCATCAACATCGACCGCTACGGCAACACCACCGCCGGCACCATCCCGATCGCCATGAACACGGCCCTCGAAGAAGGCCGCCTCAAGAAGGGCGACCTGGTCCTTCTAGCCAGCGTAGGCGCAGGCTTCACCGCCGCCGCCACCCTCCTCCGCTGGGAGTTCTAACCCACCACCACCACGCCTCCACCAAACCTGCCGCAGAATGTTTGCCATCCTTCGCGAAGCGGAGGATCCGCTTCTGTTCTTGCCCATGCTTTTCTTTCTGTCATTCCCCCCGGGAATCTGCTTCTTCTTTTGCTCTTGCTGTTGCTCTTGCTTTTGCTCTTGCTCTTGCTCTTGCTCTTGCCCTTGCTCTTGCTCTTGCTCTTGCTCTTGCTCTTGCTGTTGCTCTTGCTCTTGCTCTTGCTCTTGCTCTTGCCGTTGCTCTTGCCGTTGCTCTTGCCGTTGCTCTTGCCGTTGCCGTTGCTCTTGCTCTTGCCGTCGCAGTTGTTTGTTTTTTCGTCGTCATCCTGAGCGCAGCGAAGGACCCCCGCATTTGTAGTTGCTGTTGCTTCTAAGGTACGGGCCCCAGCCCCGACCATCAAAACACCGCTCTGCCGAAGGCGGGAGTGGAGCCCAAAGGGCGCAACGACTAAACTATTGCAGTTGCCCTTGCAGCTGTTCTTGCCCTTGCCTTTCCCTAATCCCCTATCATCCCTATCCCCTAATCCCTGCCCTTATGATCATCGCCGCCATCCGTTCCGGCACCGACCCCGCCGCCCCACTCCCTCCCGCCGCCTTCCACCGCTGGCTCGAGGACCCCATCTACTGCCCCAAGTGCGAAGCCACCTACATCCTCGTCCTCGACTACGACCACGCCATCAGCCGCCACTTCGCCAACGACTCCCGCCGCCATCTCCAGATGCTCCGCAAGGCCGTCATGCTCGGCCACTCCACCGACCACCGCATCTCCCACTTCGAAACCAACGGCGTAGTCGTCACCAGCCACCCCACCCCCAAACCCTCCCCCACCCCGTCCGCCCCACCCCAAACCACCCGCATCCAGTAATCTTCGCTGGCTTTCCTTGGCGAACGTTGCGTTCAACTTCGCGCCCTTTGCGTCAAAGCCGTTGCCTCTGCTTCTGCCTTTGTCGCCGCTCCCGCCGTCCGCGCCAAACCTGCTAAAATAAAGCATGTGAGCCTGTCCTCCACCCTCGAAGACGGCGCCGCCCCCGAGACCCAATCTCCAGAACCCAACCGGCCAAAGCCCCACGGTAGGCTTCGTCTCGCTCGGCTGCCCCAAGAACCTCGTCGACTCCGAGGTCATGATGGGCCTGCTCCACCGCGGCGGCGCCCAGCTCACCCCCCGCGCCGAAGACGCCGACATCCTCGTCGTCAACACCTGCTCCTTCATCGACTCCGCCAAGCAGGAGTCCGTCGACACCATCCTCGAGATGGTCCAGCACAAAGTCGCCAACGGCGGCCGCGCCCAGCGCCTCATCGTAGCCGGCTGCCTCGTCGAGCGCTACCGCGACGAGATCCGCGACAACATCCCCGAAGTCGACGCCGTAGTAGGCACCGGCGAACTCGAAGCCATCCTCGAAGCCGCCGGCCTCCACAGACCCGCGGCAAGCCGCCAACTCGCCCTTCCCCATCCTCACCACCGCCCAAATCGACCGCCACGCCAGCCTCCGTCAACCAGCACTCCCGCCCCGAGACCGACTCACCTCAAATCAAGCACGAACTGAGTGCCCCAGGTCTCGCTTCTGAGACCTGGGTCGGTGCGGCCACGCACTCCCGACCCGAAGGCGACGCTCCGCGAAGCCGCAGGCCGCTTCTCCCGCGACTCCTGGGACGGCGCCACCGCCGCCCTCCCCACCTACCTCTACTCCGACGAAACCCCGCGCATCCTCACCACCCCGCGCGCCTCGGCCTACATCAAGATCGCCGAAGGCTGCGACCACCCCTGCAGCTTCTGCATCATCCCGCAGCTCCGCGGCAAGTTCCGCTCGCGCCCCCTGGCCTGCATCGTCGCCGAAGCCAAATCCCTCATCGCCCAGGGCGTCCGCGAGATCACCCTCATCGGCCAGGACACCACCTGCTACGGCGAAGACCTCGGCCTCACCAGACGGCCTCGCCGACCTCCTCGACGCCCTCGCCCCCCTCCCCGGCCTCAAGTGGCTGCGCTTCCTCTACGCCTACCCCAACAAGATCACCACGCGCCTGCTCGAAACCATCGCGCGCCACGACACCATCGCAAAGTACCTCGACGTCCCCCTCCAGCACGCCAGTCCGCCAACGTCCTCAGCGCATGAAGCGCGGAGGCACCGCCGACCGCTTCCTCCAGATCATCGCCAAAGCCCGCAAGCATCGTCCCCAACCTCGTCCTCCGCACCAGCTTCATCGTAGGCTTCCCCGGCGAAACCGAAGCAGACTTCGAAGAACTCTGCGCCTTCGTCACAAGCCGCAAAAATCGACTGGCTAGGCGTCTTCACCTACTCCGACGAAGAAGGCGCCGGAGCCTTCACGCTCGACGAAAAAGTCCCCAAGCGCACCATAGAATCCCGCCGCCGCAAGCTAATGAAGCTGCAGCAAAAGATCAGCAAGCAAGCCCGCAAGCAATGGATCGGCCGCGAGCTAGACATCCTCGTCGAAGGCGAGTCCGAAGAGACCGACCTCCTCTGGCAAGGCCGCACGCCTCGACCAGGCCCCCGAGATCGACGGCAAAGTCCTCATCAACGACTTCGGCCCCCACGAAGCCCTAGTCCCCGGCACCTTCTACCGCGCCCAAATCACCGAGTCCCACGACTACGACGTAGTAGCCCGCATCCTCGAGTAGAATTCCGCATCATGAACCCGCGCCTCCTGCAGAGATCCTCGACCGACTACATTCTCTTTGCCGCTTTTGGTGCAGCCTCCTTCACATCACAGCATGTGGCGTAACCAGTTTCGATGGGCAAAGCGGTTTTCCTGCAGCGATCAAGCTCAGCGTTACGACAAAAGCGATGCCACCCTCTCCCACCCGACAGGCCATTACGTCGGCTTCTTCATAGTCGTCACGTTCGGGTTTGCACTCTACGAAGCATGGGTCCTACTGATAACAACAATTGTTCGCCTCGCGCTCCAACACTCCGTAAGGATTTTCACCATGACCAAACCCCTCCACTGCCCCATCTGCAAAAAACTCGTCCCCCTCGACTCCCCCGAAGTCCCCTTCTGCTCCGAGCGCTGCCGCACCATCGACCTCGGCAAGTGGGCCTCCGGCGACTACAAAATCTCCTCCCCCATCCTCGACCCCGACCTCCTCGAAGACCTCGAGCACGCCCAGCAACAACAACACCCCACCGCCGACTCCACAACGACTTCAAGCCCCACTCCAAGTGGCGCAACTAGCTCCGATCCTCAACTACCCTCGATCCGCAACAGCGTCGATCCCGGAAGGGCACGAGCTTCGAGCCGGGCCACAAGCCAGCCTATAGACAGATTCAGGCATCGCGCCGCGTGAGCCGCGCGATGCCCTTCCGCGCAGCTCCCGCGTAAACTCTCCAAGTGACCACCCAACGCAAGACCCTCTGGGCCTGGACCCTCTCCACCTTCTTCGGCGCAGGCTACCTCAAGCCCGGCCCCGGCACCTACGGCAGCATCGCCGCCGTCCTCCTCTGGTACGCCGCCGCACACCTCTTCACCCCCACACGCCTCACCCTCGCCATCGCCACCACCATCGCCGCCATCCTCATCACCGCTCATCGGCATCCCCGCCTCCACCATCATCGCCCGCGAATCCGCCCGCAAAGACCCCGGCTTCGTAGTCATCGACGAAGTAGCCGGCCAGCTCTTCGCCCTCATCCTCGTCGCCGCCCAACTGGCAGCACGCCGCTCCTCGCCCTCCTCCTCTTCCGCCTCTTCGACATCTTCAAGCCCTGGCCCATCCGCAAACTCGAAGCCCTCCCCGACGGCACCGGCATCATGCTCGACGACGTAGCCGCCGGCCTCCTCGCCCTCCTCACCGGCCTCCTCCTCAGCTACCTCCACCACCACATCCTCTAGCGCATCCCACGCCGAAGCCGCTCCACTCTGCCCAGCGTAGGACCCACTTTGCATCGCCTCACCACCGCGCATACCCTAAGCCATACAATGCCTCTGCTCCACCCAACACGCCCGTACCCGACCGCCCCGCACCTCGACCGCCTCTACCCCCGCTCCGCCATCCCCGGCGGCAGCTTCGAAGTCCTCGGCTCGCCAACTCATGTCGCCCGCGCACAACACCGCCGACCCCGAACTCCCGCAAGCCTTCTTCGGCGAAATCCCCGCGCACCTCGACCTCGCCCGCCCCACCCGCGCCATCATCCGAGTCCCCGCCGGCGCCATCTCCTCCGACCTCTCCTTCCGCCGCGACGGCCTCGCCAGCAATCCCCTCCACGCCAACATCGGCGTCCCCATGGTCGAAGACCTCCACGTCATCTCCAACCCCGCCGTCGACGCCGACGGCAACCTCTTCGCCATGGTCTCCGGCCCTCGCGGCGAGCAGGTCCCCGTCTCCATCTTCCGCATCGCCCGCGACCTCCAGGTCACCCCCTTCGTCCGCGAGCTCCTCAACGTCTCCGCCCTCGCCTTCGGCCCCGACGGCAACCTCTACGCCAGCTCCCGCACCGAAGGCGCCATCTACCGCATCACCCCCGCCGGTGCCATCTCCACCTTCGCCGAAGGCATGGGCATCGCCACCGGCATCGCCTTCGACCGCGACGGCAATCTCTTCGTCGGCGACCGCTCCGGCACCATCTTCAAGATCATCCCCAGCCGCACCCAAACCGCCGCACCCTTCTCGCTCACCCCCAGCAGCGCGCTCGACCCCCACAACCCCAACCGCTCCGGCGAGATCTTCGTCTTCGCCACCCTCGAGCCCTCCATCGCCTTCTACCACCTCTGCTTCCGTCCCGACGGCGTCCTCATGGTCACCACCCCCACCATCAGCTCCCACCAGACCATCTACGCCATCGACCCCCACGGCAACACCACCATCTACTACCGAGGCCTCGGCCGCCCCCAGGGCATGGCCTTCGACGTCGACGGCAACCTCTACGTAGCCGCCTGCCTCCGCGGCCACCGAGGCATCGTCCGCCTCCGCGACACCCCCAACTCCCCCACCCCCGAAGCCGAACTAATCGTAGCCGGCAACGACCTCATCGGCCTCTGCTTCCTCGACGACGGCTGCGCCGCCCTAGCCACCAACAGCACCATCTTCCACGCCGACCTGGGCATAGAAGGCCTCCCCCTCATCTAGCCGTTTCGTCTTGCCGTGATTAGCCGGTTCGTCTTATCGGATTAGCAACCCGCATTTAGCTTTACCGGATTAGCAGCGGGCTTTAGCCCGCTGAATAAACTCCACCCACAACCCGGGCTTTAGCCCTGGCCAAACCACACCGGCTTCGGGTCCACCATCCCACCCCGCCCGCACGAACTATACGCATACTCTTCCGCCAAACCCACCATCCGCGCCCTCACCGGGTTTTCTTCGATATACCTTCTGCACGTATCAAAATGTTCGCCATCCAAAATCCTCCGGCTGTCATATCCTTTCTCCCAAACATCGCGGGCGCTCCTCAACCGAAAGGAAAACCCGCCCTTGATCAACTGCGCCACCTTCTCAAGAGCCACCTCAGGAGCAGGCGTCAACAACAAATGCACATGCTCCGGCATCACGACAAACGCATGCAATGCAAACCGCTCTTTTGCGCGATAGTCCTCGATTGTCGTGAGAAACATCTCCACCGTAGCCGTCACCTGAAATAACCGTCTCCGCTGCGCTGTCACAGCAGTCAGCAAATACGTCCGAACCTCCTGCGGTGCAAGCTTCATACCCGAAGCATAGCCCCACTCCCGCCGTGCGCGCAGCACCTTAAAAGCTTTAGGGCGGATCCTCTCGCGAGGACCCGCCCTTCCGCCGTCCGAATCTTCGAAGACCTGGTCTCGGCACCAGGTCAATCTCCGCGTCCCTTTCTCCCTCAGGTCATGCAGGCGAACCCGCTTGTCCTTCGTTCGTCCGTTTCGCAAATCTTGTGAGCTGCCCTCATCGGCTGCATGTCTCCGGTCGCCCGAAGTGTGAGTTTCTTTCCCGATCCCTGTCTCCGGTCGCCCGAAGTGGGTCTCGCTTCCGATCCTCGCTGCCTCTGATTCTTCTCTCTTCTCTGGAAGATCTCTCTTCCGTTGAGAAGAATCATGCCACAAATTCACGATCGCGCAACACCAAAATATCGGTGCAAAACTCGTCGTTTCTGTGCTTAACTAGCCTTCGATTTTTTGCACTATTTCCTGAGCAATTTCGCGAAATTCGTCCTCCTAATCCCTAATCCCTGTTCCCTAATCCCTGCTCCTAATACGTCGGCCCAAACGTATCCCCCGCCGGCGCATTCAGCGTCGTCGAGCTCCCCACCAGAAACACCGCCGGCGTAAGCGGGCTCGCAGGATTCGTCCGCAACTGCGACGGCCCAAACCCCGCCATCCCAAACGGTGCCGCCGAGCTCATCACCGCCAGGTCGCCATAGGTATCGAACGCAATTCCATTCGGCGCCACCAGCGTCGCGTTATTGCTCACCGTCGCGCTCGCCAGCGTAATATTCGGCGTCGGGCTTCCCGTCGTCCGCAATCTGCGACCGCGTAAACTCCACCACCGTATTCGGCGCATTCGCGTTGCTCGACCACAAGTTCCCATTGCCATCCATCGCCAGCGCCCACGGTGCCTGGATCGACCCCGACCCGTTATCGCTTAGCGTCACCGCCGGCGTCAGCGCCGTGCTCGTCGGCGTAGTAGTCGACGGATTCACCACCGGCAAACTCGAAGCGCTGAACTGAAAAATCGTAGTCGTCCCGTTATTCGCCACATACAAGATTCCCGCGAGAGTCGAACGTAATTCCCAGCGGCCCATTGAACGCAGGCGTCGAAGTAATCGTCTGCGCCGGCGTCACGCTCGCAGTCGTACTCAGCTGCTTCGCCGAAAACACATACACCGCGTTGCTGCCGTTATCACTCACCCAAAGGTTCCCTCTCCAATCAAACGCAGCCTGCTGCGGAAACACAAAGCTCGCAGACGAGATCGTCACCGTCGGCGTAGGCGCAGCATTGCTCGACAAGTTCGACAGCTGCTTCGGCGTGAACTCATACAACGCCGGCGCCACCGTCCCGCCACTCGCCATCGTCCCTCCATCAATCACCCAAAGGTCGCCGTAGTAATCCCACACCACTCCCTGCGGCGACGAAAACACACTCGAGCTGATCGTCCGCCGCGGCACCGGATCGCTCACCCCGTTGGTCAGCTGCGACGGCGAAAACTCCACCACGTTCGTCCCATTCGCCACCCACAGCGCACTGTTCCCGCCGTTGCCCCCGCCCCAGTAGTAGTAGTACGAGCCATACCCCCAATAGCACCCCGACAGCCCCGCCATCGCCACCGTCGCAGCCACTCCCAGCGCAACTTGCAAGCCCCTGTTCCTAAGGCTTCCGAACCGCGCTCCACTCGTACGCGCACCACCAAACAACCGCCGGACCGACCCTATGCGAGGCATCATAACCATCTCCCGAAATCAAATGTCTGAAAGGTGGAGGATACCTCCACGCCCATTCCAGACGTGTTTTTCAAGCAAATGTTTCGCTTCCCACCCAACAAAATACTGGAGCTGCAGCGAATACTGAATCTGAAGCGACGCGTGTCATCTTCCTCAACGAACCTTGTCATCCTCCGCCCCCACCATGTTTGTCATCCGCCGCCCCCACCATGTTTGTCATCCTTCGCCCTACCATGTTTGTCATCCTTCGCCCCCAACATGTTTGTCATCCTTCGCCCTACCATGTTTGTCATCCTTCGCCGTAGGCGGAGGATCTGCTTCTCCCTTGCCGTGGCCCGTTTTTCGCCGTCATCCTGAGGCGCAGCCGAAGGACCCCCTGGCCCTTGCACTTGCTGTTGCCTTTGCCTTTGCCTTTGCCTTTCTGGTTGTCATCCCGCAGGGATCTGCTTCTTCCTTTGCCCTTGCCTTTGCCGTTGCCCGTGCCTTTCTTTCTGTCATTCCCTCCGGGAATCTGCTTCTGCCCTTGCCTTTGCCTTGGCCTTAGCCAAAAGCTAAAAGCTAGAAGCTAAGAGCTCTAACAAAAATAAATTCCGCATTCCACCCCCAAAAAACACCCCAAAATCCGCATGTCAACCCCCCACCACCCCCCAGAAGCCACAAAACCCGCGTCCCCACTGTCGATTTCTCTCCCACCAACTTGGCATAGTTACCCCACCCAACCACCTACAATTAAATCAGGCAAACGACTCCCGCAACTCCCCGGGGCCAGCCCCGCGAACACGACCAACCGCTCCCTCCATTTCACCCGTAACCCCAATGGAAAGACTACTTTGCGTATAAAGACTCTGCGCGCACCACTTTACAACACGTCAACGTCCTAACCCGCATGAAATCAGCCACATAAAGGATGGCAGTCAAGCGAACAGACACTTTGCCCATAACCCCAGTGTTAAGACCACTTTGCAGGAATAAGTGCCTGGGAGGGGGGGAGGGGGGGTGGTACGACCCTCCAGCTATCATCACCTCAGCCATGCCTCAGCGCGCCGCGATCAAACGCAAGCCCAAACCGGAAGACGCCGAACTCTTCCGCCGCCGCGCCGAGCTCGCCAGTCTCCGCGCCACGCTGGCCACCCGCGAAGCCGACCTCGACCACCTCCGAGCCCAGCTCAACAGCTTCGAAGGCCGCTACATCCGCCAGGTCGGCGTCCTCTACATCCAGCTCGACGAGTGGGAAGACCGCATCGCCGAGCTCCACAACCCAACCCAACCTCAACCCGAAACCCCCGAACCCAGAACCCGACACTCACCGAACCCGAACGCCAAACCCGAACCCCGCAACCCTCGACCTCAAATCCCTCTTCCGCGAAGTAGCCAAGCGCATCCACCCCGACCGCGCCCGCAGCGCCCACGACGAGCTTCACCGCAACCACCTCATGTCCCAGGCCAACGCCGCCTTCCTCCGCAACGACGCCGACCTCCTCCAGCGCATGCTCAACGGCTACGACCCCTCCACCGACTCCGGCGACGACCAACCCGCCGCCGCCCAGCTCACACGCCTCACCGAACCAAATCGCCCAGACCCAACGAGACATCCTCACCATCGACGCCGAGATCGAAGCCCTCGCTCGCTCCGAGATGGCCGACCTCCGCGACCGCACCGACAGCCGCCGCGCTCGACGGCCGCGACCTCCTCGCCGAGCTCGCCGCCCGCGTCAAAGGCAGCATCGGCATCGCCATGCGCCGCTACGAGCTCGACCTCGCCCGCATCCGCCGCAAGCAGCCTGCCTTCAACCCCGAACCGCTCCTCACCGCCGAGCGCGCCCAACCAGCAGCACCCGAAACCACGCCCGCCACGCGCGTCCGTAACACCGATCAACATCCGCTCGCGATACCATCGAACACACATGCTAGCCGAAATCATCGCCGTTGGCTCCGAGATGCTCACGCCGCATCGTCAGGACACCAACTCCCTCTACCTCACCGCCGGCCTCAACGACCTCGGCGTCACCGTCGCCTTCAAGACCATCGTCGGCGACAACCGCGACCACCTCTGCTCGGCCATCCACATCGCCCTCAACCGCGCCGACATCGTCCTCCTCTCCGGCGGCCTCGGCCCCACCGAAGACGACCTCACCCGCGAGTGCCGTCGCCGACACCCTCGACCTCCCGCTCCACCGCAACGAACGCCGTCCTCGAGTTCCTCCAGCAAGCGCTTCGCCGCCCGCAACATGGACATGCCGCCCAACAACGCCAAGCAGGCCGACCAGTCGAAGGCGCCGACCATCCTCGCCAACAGCAACGGCAGCGCTCCCGGCCAATGGCTCGACATCGCCTACCACGGACACCGCAAGCTCGTCGCCCTGCTTCCCGGCCCGCCCAAGGAGCTCAAGCCCGCTCTTCGACACCGAGTGCAAGCCGCGCCTCGCCGCCGCTCTTCCGCCCCACCACCTCGCCCGCCGCCTGCTCCGCATGGCGCTCATCCCCGAGAGCCAGGTCGACGCCCGCACCGCGCCCATCTACCAGCAGTTCCCCGACGTCGAGACCACCATCCTCGCCGGCTCCGCCGAGATCCAGCTCCACTTCGTCTGCGTCAAGCCCACCCTCGCCGAAGCCGAAGCCCGCGTCGAAGCCGTCGCCGACGCCGTCGAGCCCGCGAGATGGGCGACGACATCTTCTCCTCTCAACGGCGAATCCCTCGAAGAGGTCGTCCTCCTCATGCTCGGCGTCCGCCGCCGCACCCTCGCCATCGCCGAGAGCTGCACCGGCGGCTGCTCGGCCGAGCGCCTCACCGCCATCCCCAACAGCTCCCGCGTCTTCCTCGGCGGCGCCATCGCCTACTCCGACCGCAGCAAGACCACCCTCGCCGACGTCCCCGCCTACCTCATCGACGAGCACGGCGCCGTCTCCGACGCCGTAGCCCGCGCCCTCGCCGAAGGCATCCGCCGCCGCACCGGCAGCTCCCTCGCCCTCAGCATCACCGGCATCGCCGGCCCCGGCACCCCCCGCGGCCCCGACGCCAACAAGCCCATCGGCCTCGTCTACATCGCCCTCACCGACGGCGAAGACACCCAGGTCAAGGAGCTCCACATCCCCGGCGACCGCGAACGCATCCGCCTCTGGGCCACGCAGCACGCCCTCGAGATGCTCCGCCGCATACCTCGCCTGAACTACCTCACCGCTAAACTCCCACTGCTACACTCACCAGCGAACGATTATGACTCTCTGGCTCCTCACCCTCACGACGGCCTACCTGCTTGGCTCCATCCCCTTCGGCTACCTCCTCGTCCGCTTCTTCCGCAAGGAAGACATCCGCGCCACCGGCAGCGGCAACATCGGCGCCACCAACGTAGCCCGCGCCGGAGGCACCGCCCTCGGCCTCTTCACCCTCCTCCTCGACGCGATCAAGGGCTTCCTCGCCGTCTTCCTCGCCATGCAGCTCGCCCCCAACACCGCGCACGGCCCCTCGACCCTCGCCATCGCCGCCGCCGTAGCCGCCGTCCTCGGCCACGTCTTCCCCATCTGGCTCCGCTTCCGCGGCGGCAAAGGCATCGCCACCGCCCTCGGCGTCTTCATCGCCCTCGTGCCCCTGGTCGCGCTCGCCTCCGTCGGCGTCTTCGCTCTCATCGTCGCCACCACGCGCCTCGTCTCGCTCGGCTCCATCCTCGCCGCCGTCTCCATCCCGTTCTTCGCGCTACTGCTGGTGCCCCACCGCTCCACCGCACTGCTCGCCGGCCTCAGCTTCATCTCCCTGCTCAGCATCGTCAAGCACCACGCCAACATCGTCCGCCTCCTGCACGGCACCGAAAGCCGCTTCGGCAGCAAGAAGAACTCCGACTCCAGACGAATAAGAAGGCGAACGCATGAGCCGCATCGCCGTCATCGGCGCAGGTGCCTGGGGAACCGCGCTCACCGTCTCGCTCGCCCGTCGCGGCGGCCACCGACTCACCCTCTGGGCCCACTCGCCAGACCACGCCGCACAGCTCGCCGACACCGGCGAGAACACCCGCTACCTCCCCGGCTTCATCCTCCCCGCCGACGTCGACATCACCCACGATCTCACCCGCGCCATCTCCGGCGCCGACATCATCCTCTGCGTCACGCCCTCGCAAGCCCTGCGCTCCATCATGGAGCAGATCGCTCCCATGCTCACCGCGCGCCAGATCCTGCTCTCCGCCAGCAAAGGCATCGAGGAGAAGACCTTCCTGCGCATGTCGCAGATCATGTTCGAGTACGCTCCCGACAACCCCATCGGCACCCTCGGCGGCCCATCCTTCGCCCACGAAGTCGCCGCCGCCATGCCCACCGCCATCACCCTCGCCGTCGACGACCCCATCCTCGGCAAGTCCCTCCAGGACGACTTCAGCTCCGCCTCCCTCCGCATCTACCGCAACGAAGACGTCATCGGCACCGAGCTCGGCGGCGCGCTCAAGAACGTCATCGCCCTCGCCGCCGGCGTCGTCACCGGCCTCGAGCTCGGCAACAACGCCACCGCCGCCCTCATCACCCGCGGCATCGCCGAGATCACCCGCCTCGCCATGGCCTGCGGAGGCCGCCGCGAGACCATGTCCGGCCTCTCCGGCATCGGCGACCTCGTCCTCACCTGCACCGGCGGCCTCTCCCGCAACCGCACCGTCGGCGTCGAACTAGGCAAAGGCCGCAAGCTCCCCGACATCATCGCCGGCCTCAACGGCAAAGTCGCCGAAGGCGTCCTCACCACCACCGCCGCCCTCGGCCTCGCCGCGCGCTACGGCGTAGAGATGCCCATCACCGAGCAGATGGCCGCCATCCTCCACCAGGCAAAAGCCCCCACTCGACGCCATCCGCGAACTCATGTCCCGCCCCGGCCGCACCGAGTAGCCTTCCCACTCCGCTAAACTAGAAGGCGATGGCTTTTTCACTCTTCGGCAAGCGCGACACCCCAACCCCCGATCCGGAACAGCAGGAACCCGCCGCACCGCGCGGCCTCTTCGACCGCATGAAGCAAGCGGTCACCCGCACCCGCGAGTCGCTCTCCAACTCCATCGCCTCCGTCGTCGCCCTCACCCGCGAAGTCGACGAAGCCTCCCTCGACGACCTCGAACTCGCCCTCCTCGCCTGCGACATCGGCTCCACCACCACCAACGAGATCATCACCACCCTGCGCGACCGCGCCCTTCGCCACGGCATCTCCGACGGCGCCGAACTCAAGCACCAGCTCAAAGCCGAGATCCTCCGCATCCTCAACTCCGTCGACAAGACCCATCCCCATCCCGCCACTCCGCCCGAAGTCATCATGATGGTCGGTGTCAACGGCACCGGCAAGACCACCACCAGCGGCAAGCTCGCCGCACTCTATCGCCGCGAAGGCCAGACCGTCCTGCTCTGCGCCGCCGACACCTTCCGCGCCGCCGCCATCGAGCAACTCGAAGTCTGGGCCCAGCGCTCCAACGTCGACCTCATCAAGACCCGCCAGGGTGGCGATCCCTCCGCCGCGCTCTTCGACGCCCTCACCGCCGCCAAGGCCCGCGCCACCGGCATCCTCATCGTCGACACCGCCGGCCGCCTCCACACCAAGACCGACCTCATGAAGGAGCTCGACAAGATGCGCCGCACCGCCGAGCGCCTCGTCCCCGGCGCCCCGCACCAAACCCTCCTCGTCATCGACGCCACCACCGGCCAGAACGGCCTCCAGCAAGCCCGCCTCTTCACCGAAGCCGCCCACGTCACCGGCATCGTCCTCACCAAGCTCGACGGCACCGCCAAGGGCGGCATCGTCGTCGCCATCGCCCACGAGCTAGGCCTTCCCGTCCGCTACGCCGGCGTCGGCGAAAAGCTCGAAGACATCATCCCCTTCGACGCCACCGCCTTCGTCGACTCCCTCCTCGACTAACGCTCCACCAAACTCCGGGTGCCCCTCATCTCGACTCTGAGCATGTGGGAGCCAACGCTCTACGCCACTCCAGCTATCCTGATCCTGCATGTCCCTCACCCTCAGGACGAACTCCACCTCACCCGCGCCCTCAACCTCGCGCGCGAAGCCGCAGCCTTCGCCTGCCCCAACCCCACCGTAGGCTGCGTCCTCACGCTCCACGACGCACTCCTCGGCGAAGGCGCACACTTCTACGACGCCCGCGACCACGCCGAGATCGCCGCCCTCAAGCAAGCCGCCGCTCTCGGCCACAACGTCCACGGCGCAACCGCCTACGTCACCCTCGAACCCTGCGCCCACCACGGCCGCACCGGCCCCTGCTCCGACGCCCTCATCGCCGCCGGCATCACGCGCTGCGTCGTCGCCACCGTCGATCCCAACCCTCTCGTCAGCGGCCAGGGCCTCGCCAAACTCCGCGCCGCCAACATCGAAGTCGACCTCGCTCGACCCCACACATCCCACTCGCACAGCAAGCCCGCCACCTCAACGACGCCTTCGCCTTCTCCATCCAGCACCATCGCCCCTTCGTCACCCTCAAGGCCGCGCTCTCCGTCGACGGCAAACTAGCGCCACCGCCCTCCACCCGCACCACCACCACACCTCACTGGGTCACCGGCACCGCCGCCCGCGCCGACGCGCAACTCCTCCGCCACGCCTCCGACGCCATCCTCACCGGCATCGGCACCGTCCTCGCCGACAACCCCTCCCTCACCGACCGCACCAACCTCCCCCGCCGCCGCCCACTCCTCCGCGTCATCCTCGACAGCGCCCTCCGCACCCCCCTCGACTCCACCCTCGTCACCACCGCCTCCAACGACCTCCTCATCCTCTGCTCCGACGACACCACGCACGCCCCCACCGACCGCGAAGCAGCCCTCCCGCCGCAGGAGCCGAAGTCCTCCGCATCCCCACCGCCAACCAATCACCTCGACCTCCACGCCGCCCTCACCGCCCTCGCCCAACGCAACATCCTCAGCGTCCTCGTCGAAGCCGGCTCCGCCCTCAACGGCAGCCTCCTCCGCGCCAACCTCGTCGACAAGCTCGTCCTCTACTACGCCGAGAGCGAACTAGGCCTCGACGCCCTCCCCTTCGCCGCCGAACTTCGACTCCCCCTACGCCCTGCAGCAACGCCTCACCCAAACCACCCGCGCCACCTTCCCCTCCGACCTCGCCCCCAACGCCGAAGACGTCCGCATCACCGGCTACCTCCACGACCCCTGGTCCGCCATCCCCTGAACCCTGGGCCCTGGACCCTCTACCCTACTATCTATGTTCACCGGACTCATCGAAACCACCGGCACCGTCGTCTCCCTCACCCCCACCGACGGAGCCACGCGCCTCATCCTCGCCGCCCCCGCACTCGCCGGCCGCTGGCGCACCGGCGACAGCATCGCCGTCAACGGCGTCTGCCTCACCGCCATCCCCTCGCCCGACCCCACGCACTTCGCCGCCGATCTCGCCGGCGAAACCCTCGCCCGCACCACCCTCGGCGCCCTCCCCACCGGCGCCACCGTCAACCTCGAACTCCCCACCCCCGCCGGCTCACCCCTCGGCGGCCACGTCGTGCAAGGCCACGTCGACGCCACCGGAACACTTCTCTCCATCCGTCCCGCTTCACCCCGACCTCGCCACCACCGACTGGCGTCTCACCCTCGAGCTCCCCGACCCAGCTCACCTCGCAGGTCATCTCGCAAGGCTCCATCACCATCGACGGCATCAGCCTCACCGTCGCGCGCATCGACTTCTCGAATCCCAATCTCCCGCGCATCGAGATCGCCATCATCCCCCACACCTACAAATCCACCAACCTGCACACCCTCACGCCCGGCACTCCGGTCAACCTCGAAACCGACGTCCTCGCCAAATACGCCGCCGCCCAACGCGCCCGCGCCGAAGAAGACTGGCTAACCCCCGCCTACCTCCTCGCCAACGGCTACTAGAGCCCTCAAGCGCACCGCCAGCCTCTACAGACTCCGCGATCTCGTCCTGCATCAACCCCATCTCGCTCGCCGCATGCGTATTCCCCGTGCGCTCGCAGCCGCCAAGCCCCTCCTGCAATCGCGCCCGCGCCTCATCAAACTTCCCCATCTTCACCAGCGTCTGCGCCGACATCTGGTACGCCGGCACATAATCCGGGTTATACTCCGTCGTCGTCGCAAACTCCCTGCAGCGCCTCGTCCATCTTCCCCTCGGCCGCATAGGCCATCGCCAATCCATACCGCGCAAACGCATCCTTCGGATTCTGCTGCAAAATCTCGCTCAACATCCCAATCTTGTCCATCCCTCCATCCTACGACGCTCTCCTTTGCGAAACTTGGCTTCCTCTGCGGTCTTTGCGTCAAAGCATTGGCCGTTGCTCTTCAGCCACCGGCGCCCGCAATTACAATGGAAGAATGTCTGAATGCCCCAATTCCAGTACCGTCTGCGCCTCCCAGTCCGAGCGCAGCGAGATCATCTTCCCCGCCGACACCAACGCTCTCGGCAACCTCTTCGGAGGCCGCCTCATGCAGTTCATCGATCTCGTCGGCGCCATGGCCGCCAGCCGCCACGCCCGCGCCTTCACCGTCACCGCCTCCATGGACCACCTCGACTTCGTCGCTCCCGTCCACGTCGGCGACCTCCTCATCCTCAAGTCCAGCGTCAACCGCGCCTTCCGCACCTCCATGGAAGATCGGCGTCAAAGCCATGGTCGAAGACGTCCGCCAGCAGACCCTCCGCCACGTCTCCTCCGCCTACCTCACCTTCGTCGCCGTCGACGACGCCGGCAATCGCATCGAAGTCCCGCAAGTCATCCCCGAAACCGAACACCAGATCCGCCGCTACGAAGACGCCGGCCGCCGCCGCGAGATGCGCTCCGGCGAAACCCAGCGCAAAAAAGAACTCCGCGCCATCCTCGCCCCCGAGTGGCATCTCTAACCACCAGCTCCATCAAGAAGAGGTCCCATGTCTCACCAGCACGCAGCAGCACCCCAAGGCCCGCAACGCCTTCCCGGCATCCAGCACATCATCGCCATCGGCTCCGGCAAAGGCGGCGTCGGCAAAACCACCGTCGCCGTCAATCTCGCCGTCTCGCTCGCCAAGCTCGGCCACCGCGTCGGCCTCATCGACGCCGACATCTACGGCCCCAACGTCCCCACCATGCTCGGCGCCACCCGCCAGCCCACCATCGTCGCCGACAACCTCATGGAGCCCATCACCGCCCACGGCGTCAAGTTCATCTCCATCGGCCTCATCTCGCCCGGCGACAAGCCCATGGTCATGCGCGGCCCCATGCTCCACCAGATCATCCGCCAGTTCCTCCAGCAGGTCGCCTGGGGCGAGCTCGACTACCTCCTCATCGACCTCCCTCCAGGCACCGGCGACGTAGTCATCTCGCTCGTCCAGACCGTCCCCCTCACCGGCGCGATAGTCGTCAGCACAGGTTCGTCGGTCGCACTGCAAGACGCCCGCAAGGCCCTCGAAATGTTCCACCAGGTCAACGTCGAAGTCCTCGGCCTCGTCGAAAACATGTCCCAGATGACCCTCCCCGACGGCACCGTCAGTCGACGTCTTCGGCGCCGGCGCCACCAGCCAGACCGCCAAGCAGTACAACCTTCCCTTCCTCGGCTCCGTCGACCTCGATCCCCAGGTCCGCACCGGCGGCGACAGCGGCCTTCCCGCCGCCCTCGCCGGCGACGCCACCCCCCGCGGCCGCGAGTTCCTCGCCATCGCCGAAAAAGTCATCACCCGCACCCAGGAACTCGCCGCCAAATCAGAGGAGTCGTCCTCGAAATCTCAGCTGACGCACGCATCTACCGATTCGTGCAACGCGGAATCGCCCGATCGGCCAGCGTTCGCTCTGACGATCCGCGTAAAATGAAGCTAGTGGCCAAGCCCATCACAAACCGTCAGCGCGAGATCCTCACCGCCATCATCGAGAGCTACATCTCGACCGGCGAGCCCGTCAGCTCGGGCACCCTCGCGCAATCGGCCTTCGCCAACGCCATGAGCTCCGCCACCATCCGCAACGAGATGGCCGAACTAGCCGACGCCGGCCTCCTCGAACAGCCTCACACCTCCGCCGGCCGCATCCCCTCCGCCGAAGCCTTCCGCCTCTACGTCGGCCAACTCACCAGCGCGCCCGCAGCACTGCCCAACTCTTCGCGCACCGACCTCCAAACTCAAATCGACACCAGCTTCGCCGGCATCGCCGGAGCCTCCGCGCTCCTCGAGCGCACCTCCCACGTCCTCGCCGCACTCTCCAGCGGCGTCGGCCTCGCCATCGGCGCGGCGGCCTCCACTGACCTCCTCGAGCACATCCACTTCAGCCGCCTCACCCAGCGCCGCGTCCTCGCCGTCGTCGTCACGCGCAGCGGCATGGTCCGCGACCGCGTCCTCGCGCTCGATCACGATCTCTCCTCCATCGAGCTCGAAACCGCCGCCAACTTCCTCAACCAACACTTCCGCGGCTGGAACATCGATCGCGTCCGCAACGAGCTCACCCGCCGCATCGACCACGAGCGCACCGTCTACCAGCAGCTCTCCGACGCCATCGATCTCTGGTCCCGCACCGTCCCCGCCGACGCCATTCAGCAGCAGTCCGTCTACATCGATGGCGTCGTCAACCTCATCGGCCTCCCTAGCCGACCGCGACCGTCTCCGCGCCATGCTCTCCGCGCTCGAAGAAAAACAGCGCCTCATCGAACTCCTCAACGCCTACATCGACACCTCGGAGCAATCCGTCCGCGTCATCTTCGACCTCGAGCAGCAGGACCCCGGCATGGCCGGCCTCGTCCTCATCGCCGCCCCTGCCCAGATCTCCGGCGACAGCGCCGTAGCCATCCTCGGCCCCAAGCGCATGAACTATGAAAGCGCCATCAACGCCGTGAGCTACGTCGCCCAGCTTCTGCATCGAATAGATACCGGCGAAGTCGCCCCGCTATCTCCGTAACACCTGAAGAGCATCCAGACGCAGTCCAGACAGGATCAACCCATGACACCGACAAAAGATCGCTTCCCGCGCTGGCCGCGAAACTCTCCACAGCAAAAAGGAAGAATCACATGAGCACCGAACAGATCGAACAGAACGAACGTCAACGAAACCGAAAACACGCACGCGAACGTTGAAGCCGGAACTCGAAGGACAGGAGTTCAACTCGAACTCGAGCAGCTCCGCGACGATCGCGATCAGCTAGCCCTGCAGCTCACGCAGGCGCAGGACCGCCTCGCCCGCCTCCAGGCCGAGTTCGACAACACCCGCAAGCGCGAAGCCAAAGAGCGCCAGGACGTTCGCGACTACGCCATCCAATCCGCCGTCGAGCCCTTCCTCGGCGTACTCGACAACTTCGCCCTCGCCCTCAAATCCGACGGCGACATCAGACCAGCTTCGCACCGGCGTCCAGCTCATCGTCAAACAGATGGACGACGCCCTCCGCGGTCTCAACGTCCAACCCGTCGAAGTCCGTCGGCGCGCAGTTCGACCCGCGAATCCACGAGGCGCTCGGCAGCATCGAAACCCTGGAGCATCCCGACCACCAGGTCCTCGAAGAGATCCGCCGCGGCTACAAACTTCGCGACAAGCTCCTTCGCCCAGCTCTCGTCCGCATCGCCAGCAACTCCGCCCAGAAGAGCGACTAGCCTCACCGGATTAGCAGTGGGCTTTAGCCCACTGCAATCACCACATCAAAACGATGGGCTTTAGCCCTGGGACTTCGGGGCAAACACTGCCCACATCATTAGGATTCAAGAATGGCAACCGCAACGATGAAGACCGACTACTACGAGATCCTGAGTGTCGAACGCACCGCCTCCGACGGCGAGATCAAGACCGCGTATCGCAAGCTCGCCATGCAGTTCCACCCCGACCGCAACCCGAACAATCCCGAGGCCGAGGAGAAGTTCAAGGAGTGCAGCGAGGCCTACCAGGTTCTCTCCGACCCCGACAAGCGCGCCGCCTACGACCGCTACGGTCACGCCGGCGTCAACGGCGCCAGCGGCTTCCCGGCGGCGGCTGCCCTTCCAGGGCGGCGACCTCAACGACATCTTCGGCGACCTCTTCGGCGAGATGTTCAACATGGGCGGCGGCAATCGCCGCGCCACCCGCCAGCAGCGCGGCCGCGACCTCAAGTTCGACATGAAGCTCGAGTTCGAAGAGGCCGTCTTCGGCATCGAGCGCGAGATCACCATCCGCCGCGCCGAGGCCTGCGAAGACTGCCGCGGCACCGGCTCCGCCAACGGCAAGCAGCCCGAGACCTGCCAGCAGTGCGGCGGTCGCGGCCAGATCCGCTCGCAGCAAGGCTTCTTCTCCGTCGCCCGCACCTGCCCCGTCTGCAGCGGCACCGGCTCCGTCATCCGCACGCCGTGCACCACCTGCAAGGGAGACTCCCGCGTCACTCGCGAGCACAAGATCCTCGTCAAGGTTCCCGCCGGCGTCGAAACCGACACGCGCATTCGCTACTCCGGCGAAGGCGAAGCCGGCCGCTTCGGTGGTCCTGCCGGCGACTTCTACGTCGTCCTCGACGTCAAGGCCCACAAGTTCTTCGAGCGCGATGGCGACGACCTCCACTGCGTCATCCCCATCAGCTTCCCGCAAGCCGCGCTCGGCACCGAACTCGAACTCGAAACCCTCGACGGTGTCGAAACCATCAAGGTCCCCGAAGGCACACAGAGCGGCCGCGAGATCAAGCTCCGCGGCAAGGGCGTCCCCCACCTCAACTCCCACGGCAAGGGCGACCTCATCGTCGAAGTCCGCGTGCAGACTCCCTCCAAGCTAACCAAGCAACAGAAGGAGCTCCTCAAGCAGCTCTCCGAAACCATCTCCATCGAAAACACCCCAACCTCGCGCGGCCTCTTCAGCAAGGTCAAAGAGATGTTCAGCTAATCAATATCACCCGCCAACAAAACAGCGACCGAGCACACCTCGGTCGCTGTTTCATTTGACTCCACTCCAGCGCCCCGCATCTCGCTGAGCTGGGCCCACTCTACAGCATCGCCGCACAAATCGCCAGTCCAGCAATCGCCGCCGTCTCCGCCCGCAAAATCCTCGGCCCCAGCGTCACATGCTTCCACCCTTGCTCGCTGAACAGCGCCATCTCCTCCGCTGTCCATCCACCCTCCGGCCCAATCGCCAGCGCCACACTCGCGACACGTCACCCTCAAGCGCCGCGCGCAGCGAGTTCTCCTGCTCCGTCTCCGCCAGCAGCAACTTCCTCTCCGCGCTCACCATACCCAGCGCCGCCTTCAACGTCACCGGATCATCCACCTCCGGCACATCGCTCCGTCGCGACTGCTGCGCCGCCTCGCGCACAATCCTTCTCCACCGCTCCACGCGCTTCGCCGCAGCCTGCGCCAGATGCTTCTCCGTCCTTCGTGCAATCACCGGCGTAATCCGCGCCGCACCCAACTCCGTCGCCTTCTCAATCCCCCACTCCATGTGATCGAACTTGAACACCGCCATCAGCAGATGCACCGGCAGCGCACTCTCTGCCTCCAACTCCTCATGCAGCGTGAACACCACCTCATGCTCGCTCAGCCGACACAATCTCCGCCCGGTGCAAAAACCCGTTCGCAACTACATCGAATACCTGCCCCGGCTGTGCCCGCAACACCCGCGCAAGGTGCGCCGCCTGCTCACCCGTCAACGTTGCAGTTGTCTCTGTCCACGTATCGGCAATCCATCGTCGTCTTGTCATGCAATCAGCATACTGTGTTCATACGATGACACGCGAAACACTGCATGAACACTGGCGATTAAACACCTCAGGGAATGCGAATGATCGCGTTCCCTGAGTGTGTTGCCATTGCTTTGATGCTTTGCCTTGGTTGCGTTTGCCTGCGCTCCCAATCGATGTTGAACATCGACGCTGTTTCATCTGTATGAAGCAGCTAACGAAGGTATAGTTTTCTCGCGTCAAAGAGTCAAGAAAAAAACGACATTCAAGTGCATCGAATTTTTTGGTCATCTTTCCACCCTCCGCCGACACATCGCGATCGCGTTCTTGCAACAACCCTCCCTGCCCGAACACAGAATCGAGCACGCTACGTCTCTCACGCCACGCATCACCAACATAGCGGAACGCGATCGCAACGCTCGATGGCCTCGCCGCAAAAACTTCATCCATCACGCGAGTCGTTGAAACGCCATGCAAGTGCGACCACACATTCGAAGAGGCCTCATCATGTCCGATCTCTGCAGCCAGCATCTGCATGCGACAAGCCCTGCATCGTATACTTCATTGTTCCCGCGGCGACTCCGTCTATCGCGGCGAATCATATCCATCATCGGAAATGCAGGAGACCTCATGCGCGAAGTCGTCATCGTCAGTGCAGCCCGAACCCCCGTAGGCAAGTTCCTCGGCGCACTCTCCCATCTCTCCGCCGTCGAGCTCGGCTCCATCGCCGTGCGCGCCGCCGTCGAACGCGCCACCATCGATCCCGCCGAAGTCACCGAGTGCATCATGGGCTGCGTCCTCCCCGCCGGCCTCGGCCAGAACCCCGCACGCCAGGCCGCACTCCGCGGCGGTCTCGCCGACACCGTCTCCGCTCTCACCATCAACATGGTCTGCGGCTCCGGCCTCAAAGCCGTTGGCCTCGCCGCCCACGCCATCGCCGTCGGCGACTCCGAGATCGCCGTCGCCGGTGGCATGGAGTCCATGTCCAACGCGCCCTACCTTCTACCCACCGCGCGCAAGGGCTTCCGCATGGGCAACGCGGAAGCCATCGACTCCATGGTCAACGACGGCCTCTGGTGCGCCTGCGACGACCAGCACATGGGCATGACCGGCGAGCTCGTCGCCGAAAAGCATTCCATCACCCGCGAGCAGCAGGACGCCTACGCGCTCAACTCCCACCGCAAAGCCGCCGCCGCGCAACAGGCCGGCCGCTTCGACGCCGAGATCATTCCCCTCACCTTCACCAACAAGAAAGGCGCACCGCCCATCATCTTCACCCACGACGAAAGCGTTCGCGCCGACGCCTCACTCGAAGCCCTCGCCGCACTCAAACCCGCCTTCAAGAAAGATGGCACCGTCACCGCCGGCAACGCTCCCGGCGTCAACGACGCAGCCGCAGCCGTCGTCCTCATGTCCGCCGAGCGCGCCCGCATCTCCACCTCAAACCACTCGCGACCATCCGCGCCCAGGCCACCAGCGGCGTCGCTCCCCGCTGGGTCATGCTCGCTCCCGTCACCGGCGTTCAGAAAGTTCTCGCCCGCGCCGACTGGTCCCTCAACGACGTCGACCTCTTCGAACTCAACGAAGCCTTCAGCGTCCAGGCCCTCGGCGTCACCAAGGAGCTCGGCCTCTCGCTCGACCGCGTCAACGTCAACGGCGGCGCCGTCGCCATCGGCCATCCCATCGGAGCCAGCGGCGCCCGCATCCTCGTCACGCTTCTCTACGAGATGCAACGCCGCGACGCACACAAAGGCATCGCCGCACTCTGCCTCGGCGGAGGCAACTCCGTCGCCATGGCGCTCGAACGCTAACCCGCGCGCTAACCCCGCCGCGCACTCAGCCCAGCGTTGTCTCATCCTTCGATCGCGCCAGCGGCATCAGCCACCCCATCAGCATCAGCGCGCCAAAATAAAGATACGACTGCAAAATATTCCACCCGCGCATGTCCGCCAGGTAGTTGAACGACGGCAGAAAGTTCATACAGAGAAACACCGCCACCCCTAGCACCCACGGCCGCTGCTCCATCCAGCATGCGTGCGCAAACCAGGCCCACGCCGCAATCCCCACCACGATCCCGTAGTGATGCTCCCACGCCATCGGCGAAGCCGCCACCGACGCAATCCCCATCGCTGCAATATCCGCCGTCGACCCGCGCAGCTTCCTCCACGGATACAACAGCACCAACCCCACCAGCACCAGCGACGTCACCACCGTCACCCGATACACCCAGGCAATATACGGCGTGTACACATACGGCGTGTACTCAATATTCTCGCCATTGAAGATCATCCGATTGATCGTGCCGAACATCGACTGGTTCGCATAATGCGACTGCGCCTTATGGCTCAGCCCCGCCAGCACGCCGATGTAATCCAGATTGTTGTGCCACCCGAACACCGCCACCGAAGCCGCGATCAACACCGCGCCGCAAGCCACAAACGCCCACGCCGCTCCCCACCGCTTGCGCACCAGCATCCACACCAGCAGCAGGATGAACTGCGGCTTCACCGCCGTCAGCATGCGCCGCCACCACGCCCGCCCATCGCTCCGCCCTTTCGTCCACAGCAGCAACAGCACCGTAAATCCAAACGACAAAAACGTCTGCGCATTGCCCAGCGAGTATCCCTTGATCAGCGGATAGCAACCCAACGTAGCCAGCACCACTGCCATCGCGGCACGGCCAAGTCAACTCCGCGCCGCGCCGCCGCAGCAACCACCGCCCCATCGCCAGTCGACACCGCCGCCACACCCCACACCGCCAGAAACGACAGCACCGCCAGCGCGCGCAGCATCATCGCGATCGCTCATCCCCAGCTTCCGCATCGCCACCAGCGGCAACTCGCTCGCCAGCGAATAGATCAGCGTGTCATACAGCTTCGCGTCATAGATCGGCAGCGTCGGATGCGCCTTGAAATAATCCAGCGACTTCATCATCGGCAGCCACGAATCCGTCCACTGCCGCAGATGGAAAAATTGCCGCAAATCCGGAATCATGCTCCCCGGATTTCCCAGATGCAGCGCGCGGCACACCGCCCACTGCACTACATTCGCCAGTGAACAAACTCACCAGCACAAAGATCAACAGCCGCCGGTCATGCGTACGCACACCAGAGCTCTGCGATTGCAACGAAGCCATGCGCTCCAGTCTATCAAGCGCACTCACAGCCATGTCTTATCTATCATCATTTCCATGGGCAACACCGAACGCTTCACCGGACGCGCCGCAGTCTACGATCGCTACCGTCAGCGTTATCCATCCGACACAATCCTTCAACACCTTCAATCCTGGTGTGGCCTGCACCCTGACTGGCCCATCGCCGACATCGGCGCCGGCACCGGCATGCTCTCCGAAGTCTTCCTCTCCAACAGCAATCCCGTCATCGCCATCGAACCCAACGATGAGATGCGCGCATCCTGCGAACACCTCCAGCACACCTCGCCCCGCCTCACCATCCGCAACGCCACCGCCGAAGCCACCGGCCTCCCGGACGCCTCCGTCGACATCGTCGCCGCCGGCCGCGCCTTCCACTGGTTCGACATCCCCCGCGCCCTCACCGAGTTTCGCCGCATCCTTCAACCCGACGGCTGGATGGTCCTCGTCTCCCTCGGCCGCGACAAAGAGGAAACCCCGCAGTCTCGCGACTTCGAACAACTCCTCACCAACCACGGCACCGACTTCAACGTACGTCCGCGCCGGCTATCGCATCCACGAGAATCTGCACGAGCTCTTCGCCGCCGATCACCACCACGCCGAAATCGACGGACGAACAGCAGCTCGACTGGGAAACCTTTCTCGGCCAGACCAATCCCTCTCCGTCGTTCCCCAGGCCCCCGACCCGCGCGCCGAAACCTTCCACCGCCATCTGCGCGACTACTTCAACACCTACGCCTCCAACGGCATCCTCACCGCACCCACCACCTGCTGGATCGACGCCGGCCGCATCAGCACTCAATAATATTCAGCGCCAACCCCGCCAAGCTCGTCTCCTTATACCGCGACTGCATATCCATCCCCGTCCGGTACATCGTCTCAATCACCTGGTCCAGCGACACCTTATGCACGCCCTGGTCATTCATCGCCAGCCGCGCCGCATTCACCGCCTTCACCGCGCCCATCCCATTGCGCTCGATGCAAGGAATCTGCACCAGCCCACCAATCGGATCGCACGTCATCCCCAGGTTGTGCTCCATCGCAATCTCCGCCGCACCTTCCACCGCGGCATTATCGCCACCCAGCGCCGCCACCAACCCACCCGCCGCCATCGAGCACGCCACACCCACCTCACCCTGGCACCCAACCTCCGCGCCACTGATGCTCGCATTCTCCTTGTACAAAATCCCAATCGCCGCAGCCGTCAAAAAATACCGCAACAGCCCAGCCTCCCTCTCCTCATCGCTCACCTCACTCGCAGCATGATGCACGTAGTAATACGCAATCGCCGGAATCACCCCCGCAGCTCCATTCGTCGGAGCCGTCACCACACGCCCGCCCGCAGCATTCTCCTCATTCACCGCCATCGCCACCAGCGTCACACTATCCAGCGGAGCCAGCGGATCGCGCGTCTTCCCCACCTCATCCATCGCCGCCAACCGTCGCGCCAACCCCGGAGCCCGCCGCCGCACATTCAACCCACCCGGCAGCGTTCCCTCTGTCGCAATCCCACGCTCAATGCAATCCGCCATCGCCTGCCACAGCGTAAAGATCGCCGCCTTCACCCGCGCCTCGCCCATCAACGACTCCTCCACCTGTGTCATCGTCTTCCCGGCCGTAGCGGCGACACAATCCGATCGATCCTTCGCACAATCGTCGGATCCGCCAGCAACGCGACCTCATTTGCCAGCACCATCTCCGCAATCGAAAGCCCGTGCTGCTCTCCCAACCGCAACAACTCATCCGCACTGGAAAACGCATACGGCACATCGCGCTTCTTCGCCCCGCCATCGACCGACGCCAACTCCTCCGCCGACAAAATGAATCCGCCGCCCACCGAGTAGTACACCTGCTCAAACAAAACCTTCCCACCCGCATCCAGCGAAGTAAACCGCATCCCATTCGGATGCGTCACCACCCCGGCATCCGGATACATCTGATCTCGATGAAACCGCAGATCCACCGCCGGATCGAACCGCACCGCATGCTCGCCCAACAGCTTCAGCTCGCCCGTCGCCCGCAGCTTCTCAATGCGCCCACCGATCGCGTCCAAATCCACCGTGTCGGGCGACTCCTCCAGCAACCCCATCATCACCGCGCGATCCGTCCCATGCCCAATCCCCGTCAGCGCCAGCGACCCATACAGGTCCACCGTGATGTGCTGCACCGCGAAATTTCCCCGCGCGCCGACAGCTCCCGCACAAACCGCAGCGACGCACGCATCGGCCCCACCGTATGCGAGCTCGAAGGCCCAATCCCAATCTTGAACAGCTCAAACAAACTCGTATTCATCGCCCATCCAACTCCACGTCCACTCGATTGTAGTCGTCACACTTTCTTCTTCGCTCCCACTCGTTTCTTCCCCACACCCTTCTTCGCCGCATGCTTCTCCGCCACATTTCGAAACGCCGTCGAAAGCGCCCCCGCCAGCACACTCTCCGGCGCATCCAGCCGCACCAGCGTTGCACCTGACTTCCCCCAGCCACCAGCCACCGCCGAAAAATACTCCGGCGCCTCCGCCAAAAACATCGCCTGCTGCTCCGGCGTCACCTTCAGCGTCCCCAACCCCTTCTCCCCATACGCCAGCGTCGCAAAGATTCTCCCGCCAACACGAAAATCCGCCGCACCCATGTGCGACCCTTCCACCGCACCCGGCAACTCCAGCGCCAGCCTCCGAAACACCGACACATCCGCACCGCGCGTCATACCGCCTCCATCACCGCAATCATTCTAGGACCGGTGCTACACTGGCCGCATTCCTGCCTCAAGGATTCATCAGGCATGCTCTTCAAGGCTCGCAGCGCCGCCGTTTACGGCATCGACGCACACATCATCGACGTAGAAGTCGACTTCTCCGGCATCAAAACCCAGGAAGAGACCTTCGCCACCGTCGGCCTCCCCGACGCCGCCGTTCGCGAATCCCGCGACCGCGTCCGCTCCGCCATCAAGAACTCCGGCTTCGATCTCCCGCCCACCCGCATCACCATCAACCTCGCCCCGCCGACCTCAAGAAAGAAGGCTCCGGCTTCGATCTCCCCATCGCCATCGGTATCCTCGGAGCCTACGGCGCACTCTCCATCAAAGACATCTCCGACTTCGTCCTCGTCGGCGAGCTCGGCCTCGACGGCTCCCTCCGCGCCGTCCAGGGCATGCTCCCCATCGCCATCGCCGCCCGCGCCGCCGGCATCAAGAACCTCGTCATCCCCGCAGCCAACGCCCGCGAAGCCGCCGTCGTCTCCGGCGTTAACGTCTACCCCGTCACCTCGCTCCTCGAAGTCCGCGAGCTCCTCAACTCCGCCGCCAACGGCAACATCTTCGCCCAGCCGCTCTGCGTCGACACCACCATCCTCCTCAACGAAGCCGTCGAATATCAAGCCGACTTCCGCGACGTCCGCGGCCAGCACGTAGCCAAGCGCGCCCTGGAAGTCGCCGCCGCCGGTGGCCACAACATCCTCATGATTGGCCCGCCCGGCTCCGGCAAGACCATGCTCGCCAAGCGCCTGCCCTCCATCCTCACCCCGCTGCGCTTTGAGGAAGCCCTCGAAACCACCAAGATTCACTCCGTCGCTGGCGTCCTCAACCGCGACGAAGGCCTCGTCACCCATCGCCCCTTCCGCTCTCCCCACCACACCATCTCCGACGCCGGCCTCATCGGCGGCGGCATGATCCCGCGCCCCGGCGAAGTCTCCCTCGCCCACAACGGCCTCCTCTTCCTCGACGAGCTTCCCGAGTTCCCCCGCAACGTCCTCGAAGTCCTTCGCCAGCCCCTCGAGGACGGCATGGTCACCATCTCCCGCGCTGCCATGTCCCTCTCCTTTCCCGCCCGCTTCATGCTAGCCGCCGCCATGAACCCCTGCCCCTGCGGCTACTTCAACGACAAGTCCCGCGAGTGCATGTGCACCCCGCCCATGATCCAGCGCTACGTCTCCAAAGTCAGCGGCCCTCTCCTCGACCGCATCGACATCCACATCGAAGTCCCCGCCGTCCAATACAAAGAGCTCCGCAGCAACGCCGCCGCCGAAGGCTCCGCCGAGATCCGCGCCCGCGTCCTGGCCGCCCGCGAAATCCAGCACGACCGCTTCCTCGAAACCCCCGTCCGCACCAAGGGCACCCCGCGCGCCCCCAGCCGCGCCATCTTCGCCAACGCCCAAATGTCCACCCAGCAGATCCGCACCTTCTGCGAGCTCTCCACCGACGCCGAACGCCTCCTCGAGCGCGCCATGCAGCAGCAGGGCCTGTCAGCGCCCGCGCCCACGACCGCATCCTCAAAGTCGCCCGCACCATCGCCGACCTCGAAGCCGCCCCCGCCATCACCGTCCCCCACATCGCCGAGGCCATCCAGTACCGCACCCTCGACCGCAGCTACTGGTCCTGAAGCCCCCGGAACTTCCCAAAATCGAACAAAATCCCATTTTCGGTAACATTTTTGACCCGGGTCCCAAAAAAAGGATTGACCCATTACCGCGCAGGCAGGTATCGTTCAAGTTGTAGGAAATCAGGGCCTGCTGTTCCGTTCGAGAGCGAAAAAAGCTGGAAAACCCCTCCTCGATTCGCGGTTCAGCCAACGTCAATCCGCACATTCCTCCCAAATGGGTTGTCCCCTTGTAGCAATAGGGATTTCCGTGGTCTCTAGACGCGGAGCGCCCCGCTAAGTCGTTGTGCGGCCATAACTTCCAGCAGGCTGTCCCCTGCGCCAAACTTTGATGCGCCCTTTGTCCTCGTACGTGCGTCTAATCAGTAACCCCGGATTGCTTCCGCCTTACCGCCCAAGCAACCCACGAAGCATCCGATCACCGGCGCTACTGTACGCCCGGAGCTTCGCACACCCCAGGAGACTCTTTCCATGCGCTCAGATTTGATCTTTGGTGCTCTCACGCACGTGAACAACCGCTATAAGCTCTGCCAACTTGCCTCCAAAGCGACCCGCAAGCTGCACAAGCCCAACACCCGCCTGCAGGACACCACCAACGAAGTCCTCGACCGCTTCAAGGACACCGTCCCCATGGATCTGAACGCCGAAACCGGTCGACACCCTTCCCGCCGCGGAGCGTCGCGCCGCATAATCTTCGACCGTCGCGCGGCTTCGGTCGCGTGACGGCACTTTTCCTCACCCCGTTCTGCTACGCTGTACCGAAATCCAGCATCTCACTCCGCAACAGGCAACATCACTCCCATTCTTGTAGGTCCCTCCGCTCGATCTTCCCTGCACTTCCGCTTCACGGCACCCCCGTTCCAGCGTGATTCCGCAACACCCCCCTCGCAACATCCCATCCCGCAAAAATTTATGGAAACTACTCAGGTACTCATGACCATCTCCGAGTTAAAAGAAAAGAGCATTGCCGAACTCGGCAAGCTCGCCCGCGCTCTTGAAATTGCCGGCACCAGTGCCCTGCGCAAACAAGACCTCATCTTCAAGATCCTCCAGGCCCAGAGCGAAAAAGAAGGCCACATCTTCGCCGAAGGCGTCCTCGAGATCCTTCCCGACGGCTACGGCTTCCTCCGCTCCCCGGACTACAACTACCTCCCCGGCCCCGACGACATCTACGTCTCGCCTTCTCAAATTCGCAAGTTCGATCTCAAGACCGGCGACACCATCTCCGGCAACGTCCGCTCGCCCGCACGAAGGCGAAAAGTACTTCGCCCTCGTCAAGATCGAGGCCATCAACTTCGAGTCCCCCGAAGAGACCCGCAACAAGATCCTCTTCGACAACCTCACCCCGCTCTATCCCCAGGAACACATCAAGATGGAGACCGTGAAGGACGGCATTCCCGGCCGCGTCATGGATCTTCTCTGCCCCATCGGCAAGGGCCAGCGCGGCCTCATCGTCGCTCCTCCCCGCACCGGCAAGACCGTGCTCATGCAGTCGATCGCCAACTCCATCACCGCCAACCACCCCGAGATCGTCCTCATCGTTCTGCTCATCGACGAGCGCCCGGAAGAGGTCACCGACATGCAGCGCTCCGTCAAGGGCGAAGTCATCTCTTCGACCTTCGACGAGCCCGCCGCTCGCCACGTCCAGGTCGCCGAGATGGTCATCGAGAAGGCCAAGCGCCTCGTCGAGCACAAGCGCGACGTCGTCATCCTCCTCGACTCCATCACCCGCCTCGCCCGCGCCTACAACACCATCGTGCCGCCCTCCGGCAAAGTCCTCTCCGGCGGTGTCGACTCCAACGCCCTGCAGCGCCCCAAGCGCTTCTTCGGCGCTGCCCGCAACATCGAAGAAGGCGGCAGCTTAACCATCATCGCCTCCGCCCTCATCGACACCGGCTCGCGCATGGACGAAGTCATCTTCGAAGAGTTCAAGGGCACCGGCAACATGGAAGTCATCCTCGACCGCAAGCTCGTCGACAAGCGCGTCTTCCCGGCCATCGACATCCAGCGCAGCGGCACGCGTAAAGAAGAGCTCCTCATCCCCAAGGACGACCTCCAGCGCACCTGGATTCTCCGCAAGGTCCTCAACCCCTTGTCTCCGGTAGAAGCGATGGAGCTCCTCAGCGACAAGCTAGGCAAGACCCGCAACAACCAGGAGTTCCTCCACAATATGTCTTCGCTGTAGGCACTATGAGCTCGCTGTAATTTCCTCAGGGTGGAAATGCAGCAACGAGGGCGTGGCCAAAAGCCACGCCCTTCGCTTTGCCCTTGCTTTTCTGTCTGTCATTCCGAGCGCAGCGAGGAACCTGCTGTCTCCCGTTCTTCGCCCCACACATCAGCGAACCTGTAAACCCTCCGTCCCAACCGGCGCCTTCGCCCCCTCCCCCACCGCCCGATACCGCATATTCGGAAATGCCTCGGGATACGTCTCCTTCACCCACTCCATCATCTCTTCTCTCACCAAACACTGCAGATTAAACGCCGTCCCCGAATCCTTCGCGCTCATCAAACACCGCACCTCCATCGACTGCGGCGTGAGATTCGTCACCTGGCATCCCAGCGCCACGCCATCCCACATCCCCGACCCCTTCACCACCACCTCCAGCTGCGCCCGCACCTCCTTCACCGGAACCATGTAATCCAAATACAGGTACGAGTACGTCAGAATCGCCGCGCTCTCTCGAGTCCAATTCGCAAACGCATTCTCGATAAACCAGCTCAGCGGCACAATCAGCCTTCGCAGATCCCAAATCTTGATCACCACATACGCCGACGTGATCTCCTCAATCCGGCCCCACTCCCCCTGCACCACGACCACATCGTCAATCCGTATCGGCTCGGTGATCGCAATCTGCAACCCCGCCAGAAAGTTCGAGGCGGTAGACTTCGCCGCCGTAGCCAGAATCAGTGAGGCGATTCCCGCCGACGCCAGCAACCCACTCCCATAGTCCCAAATGCGCGGGTCGTCGAACGTCCACAGCAGCGCACCCGCCGTCAGTACGATCACAAACGCAATCGCAATCCGCCGAAACACCTGGAACTGCGTATGAAACTTCCGCGCCCGCATATTATCGGCGACCGTCAGGTCATACTTCTGCAGCAGCGCGTCCTGCACAACATACACCAGGCCGGTGCACAACCACCCGATTGCCAGCACCACGACCATGAACACGCCATGCCCGATTTTGTGGTGGAGTTTCTCCGGCAAATTCGGCACAAACGGCAGCGCAATCAATATGCACGTCAGAAAAAAAATCGCCCGCGCCGGTTTCCCCAGGTGCCGCTGCAGTCCCCACCCCCGCAACTTACCAGCCGCCTCGTCGCGCTTCAGCAGCCGAAACAGCACATAATGCACCAGGTTCGCCAGCACCAGCGTCGCACAGAAGACGAAGATCACGAAAAACCATCGATGGTGGTAATACATCGCCGTCATCGGCAAACTCTCCTTCACGGATGCTTCGGTTATTGCATCGTCAAACCGTTAGACGCCATCTTTCGCCACGCAGAAAACCCTAGCTTCCGAATTCCCCTTCCTCAGCCCGCGAATCCTCCTTCCCCGCGAAACATCTATACTTAAACGATGCCGCAGACATCACTCCCGCGCACACTAGGCCAGCTCCGCTCCTCCGAATTCACCCCCGAACGCGTCGCCCGCAGCGTCAAGGACGAGCTCCGCGACAACCTCATCGCGCGCCTCCGCGAGATCGCGCCCGGCGGCAAGCGCGAAGGCGAATCCCTCTTCCCCGGCATCATCGGCTTCGACGACACCGTCGTCCCCCAGATCGTCAACGCCGTCCTCTCGCGCCACAACTTCATCCTCCTCGGCCTCCGCGGCCAGGCCAAGTCGCGCATCCTTCGCTCGCTCACCACGCTGCTCGACCCGCACTCCCCCTACGTCGCCGGCTCCGAACTCCGCGACAACCCCTACGCCCCCCTCAGCAAGTTCTCCCGCGACCTCATCGCCTCGCTCGGCGACGACACCCCCATCGCCTGGATGACCCCGCGCGAGCGCTACGTCGAAAAGCTAGCCACGCCCGACGTCACCGTAGCCGACCTCATCGGCGACGTCGACCCCATCAAGGCCGCGCGCTCCGGCCACGAGCTCGGCTCCGAGCTCACCATGCACTACGGCCTTCTCCCCCGCGCCAACCGCGGCATCTTCGCCATCAACGAGATCCCCGACCTCGCCGGCAAAATCCAGGTCGCCCTCTTCAACATCATGCAGGAAGGCGACGTCCAGATTAAGGGCTACCCCGTCCGCCTCGAGCTCGACGTAGCCATCGTCTTCTCCGCCAACCCCGAGGACTACACCGCGCGCGGCAAAATCGTCACGCCCCTCAAAGACCGCATCGGCAGCGAGATCCGCACCCACTACCCCGAGTCCCTCGACGAAGCCATCAGCATCACCGAGCAGGAAGCCTGGACCGCGCGCACCTACGACGCCAACAACAAGGCCATCCAGAACATCATCATCCCGCACTACATCCGCCAGATCGTCGAGCAGGTAGCCTTCGTCGCCCGCGAAGACAAGAAAGTCGACAAGCGCAGCGGCGTCTCGCAGCGCCTGCCCATCAGCACCATGGAGCTCGTCGTCTCCAACGCCGAACGCCGCGCCCTAATCCACGGCGAGAGCCTCGTCGTTCCCCGCGTCGGCGACATCTTCGCCGCGCTCCCCGGCATCACCGGCAAGATCGAGCTCGAGTACGAAGGCGAGATGAAGGGCGCCGACATCGTCATCCGCGAGCTCATCCGCCAATCCGTCGCCAACATCTACGACAGCTACTTCGCCGACACCAACACCCAGCAGATCGAGCAGTGGTTCAACCTCGGCGGCGCCGTCGAGCTCAACGACAAGCAGCCCGCGCAGTCCGTCTTCACCGAGCTCCACACCATCCAGGGCCTCTTCGAAAAACTCTCGCCCCTCAAGATCAACTCCGCGCACCCCGGTCGAAGTCGCCGTCTCCGCCGCCGAGTTCCTCCTCGAAGGCATGACCGCGCACAAGAAGATCTCCCGCTCCGAAGCCCGCACCTTCACCGCCGGCGAAAAGCGCCGCCGCAACGAAGAAGCCGCCAACCTCGGCGAGCGAGCCCGCGAACGCCTCCAGGACCGCGACCTCGACGACATAGCCCGCAACCGCACCCGCCGCGGCTTCAACTAGGCGTTGCTGCATCTGTTCAGTCTGCGTCGAAGATCGTCTTGGCTTCTAGGTACGCCAAGGCTTTAGCCTTGGCCGTTCCTCCTGCCGCATAGAGATCTGGGCTTTAGCCCCGAGGGTATGCTCTCTTCATCATGGCCACTCAATCCGCCAATCCGTACAGCACCTACGCCATCACGCATCTCGATCACTTCCAAAGTCATAGCTCATTTCCAGCGTTCCGCGAACGCCGAAGCTCTTCATCGTCAACCACTCTTCCGATATCGCGACTGCCGGAAAGTTCAAACTCTCACGGACTTCGCCATCATGCCGAATCACCGTCGCACATCCTCGATTACGCCCGCACGCCGACCAGAACACCTCGCGCTGCGTTGCAACTCATCAAGGGACGGCGTATCGTCGCTTCGCAGCCCGACGAACAGTCGTCCGGAGAGATCCGGCACCCCGGCCATCACGAACATCGCATCCGAGACGACGCGCCGACCATCAAGCGCAACTCGCCTACATTAGCCAACAATCCCACGCCACAAAGATCCTACAAGCGCTCACTCCCTACGTCCACACCGCCGCATCCTATCGCAGAACGTATCGACGTCGTAGCATGCCCGAACTCCCCGACATCACGGCCTACCTAACCGCCCTCACCCCCCGCGTCCTCAACCAGCCCCTCGAACACCTCCGCATCGCCTCGCCCGCTCCTCCTCCGCACCGCCATCCCACCCATCACCTCCATCGAAGGCCAACCCGATCCGCGCCCTCCGCCGCATCGGCAAGCGCATCGTCTTCGCCTTCGCCTCCACGCCCTCTGAACCCTGGACCCTGGGCCCTGAACCCTTGTTCCTGGTCCTGCACCTGATGATCGCCGGCCGCCTCCACTGGCGGCCGCTCGACAACAAACCCCGCCCTACCCTAGGAGGCCGCAACAACCTAGCCGCCTTCGACTTCCCCAACGGCACCCTCACCCTCACCGAAGCCGGCACCAAACGCCGCGCCTCCCTCCACCTCGTCCGAGGCGAAGCCGCGCTAGCCGATCTAGACCCCGGCGGCCTCGACCCGCTAGCCCTCACGCCCGAAGCCTTCCAGCAAACCCTCACCACAGAAAACCGCACCCTCAAGCGCGCCCTCACCGACCCCCGCATCCTCTCCGGCATCGGCAACGCCTACTCCGACGAGATCCTCCACGCCGCCCAACTCTCGCCCCTCGCCCAAACCCGCAAGCTAACTCCCGAAGAGTTCCAACGCCTCTACGCCGCCACCCGCGACCACCCTCAACCAATGGGTAGCCCGCTTCAACGCCGAAGCCGAAAAGTCCTTCCCCGAAAAAGTCACCGCCTTCCGCCCCGACATGGCCGCGCACGGCCGCTACCTCCAGCCCTGCCCCCGCTGCGCCTCGCCCATCCAGCGCATCCGCTACGCCGACAACGAGACCAACTACTGCCCCACCTGCCAGACCAACGGCAAAGTCCTCGCCGACCGCAGCCTCTCCCGCCTCCTCGGCTCCGACTGGCCCCGCACCCTCGACGAGCTCGAAGCGCTCTCAAGCGCAAGTGACTAAGCATCAGGGCCTCCGCTAAACTCCCTCCATGCGCCTTCCCGCCCTCGCCCTCCTCGCGCTAGCCTCTCTCACCCTTCGCGCTCGCCCAGCACCTCAACCCCCACGCCTCCTTCCTCGACGTCCCCGCCCGCCAGGCCACGCTCGCCTCCACCACCAACCCGCTTCTCCTCGCCGCCATCAAGAGCCTGCACTCCTGCGTCGCCACGCCCCTCATCCCCGCGCCGCCCACCCCCATGGACATCCCGCACCACTACATGTCCGGCTCCAGCGGCCCCATCAACCCCGCCGAAGCCATCGCCACGCGCTCTACTCCGCCTTCGAACACCGCATCACCGACGGCATGAACCAATACCTCGCCACCGGCAGTCACGCCGAGTCCGCCTGTGCCCTCGCCCAACTCGACGCCTGGGCCCAGGCCAACGCTCTCCTCGACTACGCCCCGCTCCCAGTCCTGGTACCAAGTCGAGTGGACCCTCGGCTCCGCCGCCATCACCACCTCCGTCCTCGTCAACGACCCCACCCTCGACCCCGCACAACTCCACCGCGTCATCGCCTGGCTCGACACCGTCTCCCGCAAAGACCTCACCTTCGAGCGCCCCGAAGACATGAACAATCACCACTACTGGCGCGCCCTCGCCGCAACCGCCGTCGGCGTCGTAGCCTCCGACGACACGCTCTTCCACTTCGGCATCACCGCCTACAAAGATGCCATCAAGGAAATCGATCCCGCCGGAGCCTTCCCCCGCGAGATGGCCCGCCACGAAAACGCCATCCACTACCAGGGCTTCGCGCTCGAACCCCTCATCCTCATCGCCGAGTTCGCTTCCCGCCAGAACATCGACCTCTACGCCTACCAGTCCCACCACCGCACCATTCGCGACGCCATCCTCTTTTACGGCCTCGCCGTAGACGACCCCAGTCTCGTCAAGCCCTACACCTCCGACACCCAGAAAGACGAATTCCACCCCAACGACTTCGCCGCCTTCACCTTCTACGTCGCGCGCTTCGGCCCCGACGGCCTCCCACCCTCCATCCTCACCGCCCTCCAGCATCCCCCACCGACACCCGCATCGGCGGCAACACCACCATCCTCGCAGCCAAATAGCTTCACTGCCTATCCGCACAGCCTGCTCGCTCTTGCTTCTAGGTAAGCCAAGGCTTCAGCCTTGGCCAGTCGGCGACTTGCACTCGGCCGGGGCTTTAGCCCCTCGGGTATGCTCGCTTCTCCTGGCCAGCCCAGCGCGAATACCGCGATGACTTCTGCTTATCCGTAACATCGGGCAACCCACATCGCTGTATCCTCATAACCAGAGGAGTCCGCCATGTCCACCACCCAAACCATCTTCGACATCACCGCCCCCACCTACGACGCCGACCGCGCCAAGCTCATCCCCTGCTTCGACGCCTTCTATCGCCGCTCCACCGACCTCATCGCCCACGACGCGAAAAACATCCTCGACCTCGGCGCCGGCACCGGCCTCCTCTCGCAGTTCGTCCGCCAGTGGTATCCCGACGCCCACATCGTCCTCGCCGACCTCTCCGAACCCATGATCGCGAAGGCCCGCGAACGCTTCGCCAACGACAACAACGTCACCTTCGAGGTCACCGACTACACCACCGCGCCCATCAACGGCACCTACGACTCCATCGTCTCCGCGCTCTCCATCCACCACATCGAGCACGACGCCAAGAA
Organism: uncultured Acidobacteriaceae bacterium; assembly: GCA_963821165.1. Taxonomy (GTDB): domain Bacteria; phylum Acidobacteriota; class Terriglobia; order Terriglobales; family Acidobacteriaceae; genus Granulicella. The sequence continues at coordinate 2,164,050 of CAWGCQ010000003.1, read as the reverse complement.
GGCCCTCTTCGCCAAAATCTTCCGCGCCCTCCGCCCCGGCGGCACCTTCGTCAACGCCGAACAGGTCGCAGGCCCCACCCCCGCCCTCGACGCCGTCTACCAGAAACCTCTGGCTCCAGCAAGTTCGCGAAGCCGGAGCCACCCCCCAGCAAATTGCCGACTCCCTCTACCGCCAGCAGGACGACCGCTGCGCCTCCGTCGAAGACCAGCTCCACTGGATGCGCGAAGCCGGCTTCACCGACGCCGACTGCTGGTTCAAAGACAATCGCTTCGCCGTCCTGGCCGGCACCCGCCCCTAACCTCTCAGGCCCGCGCCGCCCGCAGCATCATTCCACCTCGATATGCTTCGGGCGGAACCGCGGCTTCTTCATCAAATACCCAATCGGAATCAGACAAGCTGTCAGCATCACCAGCACATGCACCGTATCCACATACGCTAGCGTCCGCGCCTGGACCACCATCATGTCGTACATCCTCGCCATCGCACCCCCAGCCGCCCCCGCCGACGAAAATCCATGCTCCTGCAGCGTGCCTGCCATCCCGTTGCTCATCGACTGATACGTGCCCGATCCCGAAATCACATGCGCCGCCAGGTTCTGCTGATGCACCTGCGCCCGCCGCACCAGCATCGTGCTGATGAACGATACACCCAGGCTCCCGCCAATATTTCGCGCCAGCGCCGTCATCCCCGACACCTCGTTGTTCTTCTCCTGCGGCACCCCCACATAGCTCATCACGCTGATCGGCACAAACATAAACGGCATGCCCAGCACCATCACCACGCGCCAGCTCGCCGCATCCCAGAACGTAATCCCCAAATACAGCCCGCCAATTCTCCATATACCCAGCGTCAACAAACTGAATCCAATCGTAATCATCAGCCGAGGATCGAGCTTCTGCCCCAGGAATCCCACCACCGGAAACAGCAGCAGCAACACCACGCCGCCCAGCGACATCGCCATGCCCGCCTCCGTCGCCGTGTATCCCAATACCTCCTGCAGAAACTGCGGGATCATCACCGTCGTCGCATACAGCGCCGCCCCAATCACCAGCATCACGATCTGCGTCATCGCAAAATTCCGCTTCTTGTACAGCCTCAAATCCAGAATCGGATGCTCGATCGTCAGCTCCCGATACAGAAACCACACCAGCCCCACCGCCACCACCACCGCGCAAGAAACAATAAACCGCGAGCTGAACCAGTCATCCTCCTGCCCTTTGTCGAGCATGATCTGCAGCGCCCCAATCGTCACCGCCAGCAGCCCCAGCCCAATCCCGTCAATACTGCCTAGCTTCGCTTTCATCCGCTTCAGATACGGTGGATCCTCCACAATCCTGCTGGTCAAGCATCAACGACAGAATCCCCACCGGAATATTCAAAAAGAAGATCCATCGCCACGTGTAATTATCCGTAATCCATCCGCCCACCGTCGGCCCAATCGCCGGAGCAACCACCACCGCCATCCCATACAGCGCAAACGCCACGCTCCTCTTCTCTGGCGCGAAATGTGTCCGCCAGGATCGCGCGCTCACTGGGCTGCAACCCTCCGCCCGCCGCTCCCTGGATCACTCGAAACACGATCAGCATCGGCAGCGACGTCGCCAGCCCGCACATAAACGAGAACAGCGTGAACAGCGCCACGCAGCTCATATAAAAATTCTTGCGCCCAATCCGGTTTGCAATCCAGCCACTGATCGGCAGCACAATCGCATTCGAAACCAGGTACGACGTCAGCACCCATGTCGCCTCGTCATAGGTCGCTCCCAGCGTCCCAGCAATATGTGGCAGCGCCACATTCGCAATGCTCGAGTCCAGCGCCTCCATGAACGTAGCCAGCGTCACCGTGAGCGCGATAATCCACGGGTTAAACCGCGGCGTCCACGCCTCATAGTGAAACTCACTATCGTAATTCTTGTCCTGCTTGTTGCCGGCGGCAACAACTGCAGCCTGTGCCATGCCCCTCCTGGGGTTTCACTCGCCAGCCAACCAAGCCGCCACCGAGCCTAACTAAAATGAGTTCCAATTCCTCGAGAGCGGAAACCGTCCCTCGAAGAAGAATAAATGCACCACCGATCCGGCCACCTCACCCGGACACAGATCGCCTACTCGACTTAACGCCCCAGCCTCAAAAATATTGTGCCCATCTCAAAGCTTTCAACTGCCGTCCCGTCCGCACCCTAACCTCATTCCTTTGCCCCCCTTAGCCCGAGCCAGCCGGGCCCGCATCCATAACGCTGTCCAAGCGTCTAATCTAGACGTAACGGCAAAACCCGCATCTTTCACTACCCACTAATCACTACCCACTACTCACTGCCCCTATGAAGCTCACCCGCTACACCAAGTTCACCGGCGACCTCTCCTCGAGCGTAGACCTCGAAGACCTCCTGCAAGCCCTCTCCGACTTCCTCCTCGACTCCGGCTTCCAGGACCCCTACTCGCCCTTCCAGAACGCCGACGACTCTATGGAGAGCCTCCGCGAAGCCATCCGCCAGGCCCTCGAGTCCGGCGAACTCCTCGACGAAGAAGCCCAGGAGCAGTTCGAAAAACTCGACGCCGCCCAGGTCGAAGAGCTCATCGACAAAATCATCCAGCGCATGAAGGACGAGTCCTACCTCAACGCCGAGAATCCTGATGCCCCGTCCGAAGGCACGGGCTCCGCCGGCGAAGGCAACGACACCGACGCCAAGTTCGAAGTCACCGACAAGGGCATGGACTTCCTCGGCTACAAGGCCCTCCGCGACCTCCTCGGCCCCATCGGCAAATCCTCCCTCGGCCGTCACGACACGCGCTACGAAGCCGCCGGCGTCGAAACCAACGGCTCCTCCAAACTCTACGAGTTCGGCGACTCCCTCAACCTCGACATCACCGCCACCCTCAACTCCGTCTTCGCCCGCGAAGGCCCACCCAACAGCTCCGGCATCCTCAATCTCGAGTATTCCGACTTAACCGTCCAGCAGGCTGACTACCAGTCCTCGTGCGCCACCGTCGTTCTCCTCGACTGCTCGCACTCCATGATCCTCTACGGCGAAGACCGCTTCACCCCCGCCAAACGAGTAGCCATGGCGCTCTCCCACCTCATCCGCACCCAGTACCCCGGCGACTCCATCGACCTCGTCCTCTTCCACGACTCCGCCGAGCACATCCCCATCTCCCAACTCCCCCGCGTCAAAGTCGGTCCCCACTACACCAACACCCGCGAAGGCCTTCGCGTAGCGCAGCGTGTTCTCCGCGGCTCCGGCAAAGACATGAAGCAGATCGTCATGATCACCGACGGCAAACCCTCCGCCCTCACCCTCGAAGACGGCCGCATCTACAAGAACGCCTTCGGCCTCGACCCCATCGTCATCTCCGAAACCCTCGAAGAAGTCAGCCGCTGCAAGCGCGCCGGCATCATGATCAACACCTTCATGCTGGCCAACGAATTCCAGCTCATCCAATTCGTCCAGAAAATGTCCGCCATGTGCCGCGGCAAAGCCTACTTCACCACCCCGCAAACCCTGGGCAACTACCTCCTAATGGACTTCATGTCCCGTCGCTCCAAACAAGTCAACTAGCTCACGGCCGTCGGCTCCTGCGAGCCCGCCAGCCGTGTCCTGCGATTTCCTAATCCCTGTTCCCTAATCCCTGCTTCTCCCACACCCGATACACCCCCCACGCTGCAGCCGTGCAGTTATCCATCACGCGCCCATCCAGCAGCATCGCCTCAAACTCACTCACCGCCACGCGATGCACCGTCATGTCATGCTCTTCCGGATCGCGCTCCGTCTCGCCAGGACTCAGCCCCTCGGCCAGAAACACATGATGAATCTGACGCATTGCTCCATAAGCAATCCACAAATCCGCCAGCGGAGTCATCCGTTCCACCCGCAACCCTGTCTCCTCCGCCAACTCCCCGCGCGCCAACTCCTCCGCATTGATCTCCGCAGTCTCCCACCCACCCTGCGGAAACTCATAATACGTACCCCCCACCGTGTAGCGATACTGCCGCACCAGCCAAACAAACTCGCCCTCTCCCTCCCCGTCACCGGGCCCAGCCCTCTCCAGCGGAATCACGATGCACGCCGGATCTTTATCCATCACCCCATAGATTCCAAGCGAACCATCGCTCCGCTCAATCTCATCTTCCCTCACCCGGCACCAAGGGTTCCGATACACCTCGCGACTACGAATCGTCTTAATCGACACACACACCCCCGCGCCGTTATTATCGCAGCACTCGAATCTCTAATCCCTAATCCCTAACCCCTAATCCCTGCCTTTAGTGCACCTCGCGGTTTTCCGCCTGTTCCGTCGTCGACATCAGCACCGCCAGCGACATCCCCGGCAACTCCATCTTTCCATCCCTCGCCGCAAGCCCCTCGCGCGACACCAGCGTCAGCTTCTCCCCCTGCAGCAGATCAAACGGATAAGGCTGCTCTCCCAAATTCACCACGATCCGCACCTCATCCCTCACCATCACCAGCGTCCGCCGTCCTTCGTCGCTCGACACCATCAGGTGCTGCATACTCCCATCATTCAGCGCCACCGTGCATCGCCGCAGCTTGATCAGCGACTTCGTCCACGCCAGCATCTCAGCATGCTTGCCCTGGCCAACTTCGCTCCAGTTCAGCTTCGATCGCCGAAACGTCTCAATCTCCTCTGGATTCGGAACCTCATCGCCAAATCCAAACGCTGCAAAGTCGCGCTTCCGTCCCTCCGCCACTGCCTTCCGCATCTCGTCATCGTCGTGGTCCGCAAAATATTGGAACGGCGTCGAAGCCGCAAACTCTTCCCCCATAAACAGCAACGGCACATACGGCGCCATCAGCACCAACCCAATCGCCACCTTCGCGGCGTCCATTCCGCAAAGCTGCTCCAGCCGCTCGCCCTTCGCCCGATTCCCCACCTGGTCGTGGTTCTGATCGAAGTGCACAAAATGGTGCGCCGACAATCCCTCCGCCAACCGCCCATGCTTGCTCTTCCTGTAACTCGAATACTGCCCGTCATACACGTACGCATGCTTCAACGCCTTATGCAGATCCGACAGCTTCCCGAAATCTCCGTAGTACCCGCGGTCCGGCTCCTTCGTATACAGCAGCGAAAACAGCGCATGATGAAAATCATCGCTCCACTGCGAATCCATCCCATATCCATGCGCCTCGCGCGGGCGAATCACGCGCGGATCATTCAGATCGCTCTCCGCAATCAGATAAAACTCCCTCCCCACCGTCGAACTCAATCGCTCCACCTCGGTCGACAGCTGCTCCATAAAATGCACCGCCGAGCGATCGATATATTCGTGCACCGCGTCGAACCGCAATCCATCAAAGTGATAATCCTTCAGCCACATCAGCGCGTTATCGACGAAGAACCGCCGCACCTCGTCGCTTCCACCTTCATCCAGATTCACCGCATCGCCCCACGGCGTCCTGTGCTTCGACGTCAGGTACGGTCCAAACTTGTTCGCATAATTCCCCACCGGCCCAAAGTGGTTGTACACCACATCCAGAATCACGCTCAGCCCGCGCGCATGGCACGCATCCACGAATCGCTTCAACCCGTCCGGACCGCCATACGGCTCATGCGTCGCAAATAACGCCACTCCGTCATAGCCCCAGCCGCGCTCTCCGGCAAACTCCGCAATCGGCATCAGCTCAATGTGCGTGATCCCAAGCTGAGCCAGATAATCCAGGTGGTCAATCGCTCCATCAAACGTCCCAGCCTCGCTGAACGTCCCGATATGCAACTCGTACAACACCGCTCCAGTCTTCGGCGATCCCCTCCACAGCTGGTCATGCCACTCGAACTCGCCGTGATCGTAAAGCCGCGATGGCCCATGCACACCGTCCCCCTGCCGCAGGCTCCGCGGATCCGGATACGGCGTGGGATCATCATCGATCAGAAACGCATATTGATCCCCACACTCCGCCCCATCCACCACCAGCGTCCACCATCCTCGCTTGTTCGGCCCCTTCATCGGCAACACTTGCTCGCGCCACTTCACCGCCATCTGTTTCGCCCGCGGCGCCCAGATTCCAAACTTATGCATTCCCTGCTCCTCTCTCCATCAATCTCTCTGCTCCCGCGTCAACAGCGCCACCGGAAACGCCTTCAGCAACTCCCCCACCAACACTCGTCCTCCCCCAATCTCAGCCCCCGTCAGCCGATTCCTCCATCGTCCCTCCGGAACCTCCACCGCCGTCTCGCCCCAGCCCTTCGCCCCCTGCGACCACCGCGGCGCCACCGTCAACACGCGCTCTCCGCGCCGATACGCAATCACCCGCTCACGCTCCGCCCCGTCCACCGTCAACGACGCATACTCCGCCGCCGGCCCAAACCAATCCGCATGCTCCTTCCGCAGCACCAGCGCCTTATGCACCAACCAGAGCTTCGGCAGCCCATCCTCGCCGCGCTCCATCACCTGCTCCACGGTCATCGAGTGCATCTCCTTCAACAACGTCCTCCGCCGCTCATAATCCACCGGCCGCCGATTATCCGGATCCACCAGTGAGAAATCCCAAAGCTCCCCGCCCTGGTACAAATCCGGAACCCCCGGAGCCGTGTACTTCATCAGCGTCTGCGCGAGCGAGTTCACACGCCCCGCCGTCACGATCTCCCCTACAAATTTCTCCAACTCTGCGACAAACTCTTCGTCCGCAAGAATCGCATCAATATATCCGCTCAACGCACTCTCATACTCCGCATTGTTCGCGACCCAGCTCGTCCGCACCTTGGCCTCGCGCATCGCCTTCTGCATATACTCACGCAGCCGCTCCCCACTGATAGGCCACGCACCGATCAGCGTCTGATACAAATACCATTCTGTCCCCGTATCAATCTGATCGCCACTGCGGAACTTCGCATTGTGCGCGCTCCACCGCCGCACCGCCTCCGCAAACGCATCCGGCATCTCGGTCAACACAATCATCCGCGCCCGCACATCATCGCTCCGCTTCGTGTCATGCGTGCTCAACGCCGTCATCGTCATCGGAAACGTCTGCTGCATCCTCACCTGGTACTCGTGAAAGCCCTCCAGACTGAATCCATCGCAATCCGGATCGCCGCCCACTTCATTCATAGCCGTCAGCCGATTCCAGCAGTAGTACGCAGTATCCTCCACACCCTTCGCCATCACCGGCGCGGTGAACTGCTGAAAGCGATTGACGAACTCCGTCTCAATCTTCCCAATCACCTTCAGCGTCAGCACATCGCGCATGAAATCAAAGAGCCCGCCGTCAATGTCCGCGCGATTCACCTTCGCACTCTCAATCGCCCGTCGAATCCGCTTGCGATCTTCCTCCCCAATCTCGTTGCGCTCCGGCACCACATACGTCCGATACACCGAGAAGCAAGCCGCAACCTCACGAATCGCACGCCGAATCTCAGCCCGAGTAAAATCCCGCTGGTCCCGATTGCTCTCGCAAATATCCACGAACAGCGTGGCCAGCCGATTCACATCGCTACCCAGCGCCTCCTGTTCCACCGCAATCTTCTTATCGTGCGCCACACCCGGAAAGTCCGAATCATCTCCCGTGAACGCCGTGTAGTGCTCGCCCAGCCTCTTCAGCCCTTCGCGATTCACCAGCACGCCCATCGCCATGTTCAGAAAGTCATAGCCGCTGGTCCCCTCAATCGGCCACTCCTCGCGCAGCCACTCGCCCGGCTCCAGGATCTTCTCTCCAACAATCCACGCGTCCGGCGCCCGCAGCCGCAGCCGCTCAAAGTATTGCTTCGGATCCCTCAACCCATCCGGATGATCCACCCGCACGCCATCCAGCAGCCCCTGTTTCAGCCACTTCAAAATCAGCGCATGCGTCTCGTCAAACACAAACTCCCGCTCCACCCTCAACCCAATCAGCGTATTCACATCAAAAAATCGCCGATACCCCAGCTGCTGATCCGCCGTCCTCCAGTAAGCCAGCCGATAGTACTGCTGCGACAGAAACTCATCCAGCGCATCCACACTGCTGTTCACCTCGCGCACCACGTGATCGATCGCCTCAGACACCTCCGCATCCTCGCGGCACAACCGATCCAGCAACCCAACCACCACCTTCTTGTCCCGATGCCGCGCCAGGATCGTTCTCCGATCCCAGAAGTCTGGCGACGGCAATCGCGCAAAGCTTGCACTCACAAAATTCAGTGCATCGCTCTTCGCATACTCCGCGGCCTTTCCCAAAATCACCGCCAGGCTCGCCGGTGAAACCGGAAACGTCTGCCCCGCCGCCTCCACCGTAAACCGCGCACCCCTGCGCTTCACCAACACCTTCCCCGCACTCAGCGCACGTCCATACTGCTCGGCCAACACCGGCACCAGCACTTTATCCCTCAACCGCTCTTCACTCGAGTTCCAGTCAATATCAAAGAAGCTCGCGTACCGGCTGTTCGTGCCGTTCTCCAGCACGTCCCACCAATACTTGTTCTCCGCACCCAGGCTCATGTGATTCGGAACAATGTCCAGCACCTGCCCCAGCCCAAACTTCTCCAGCCGCTTGCAGAACCGCTCATGCGCCTGCGCGCCACCCAACTCCTCATTCACTCTGCGATGATCCACCACGTCATAGCCGTGCATGCTTCCCGGTGCCGCCTGCAGATACGGCGAGCAGTACACATGCGTCACCCCAAGCGTCTTCAAATACTCCACAATCGACGCAGCATCGTCGAACGTAAAGTCCTTATGCAGTTGCAGACGATAGGTCGACCCCGGTACACGCCTCATACCTTATCTGCTCCTCGCATCATCAATAGATTTATCTCTGCTAATTAGACTCAGAAACGCAGGCGCCAGGTTGCACCAATCGCTGTGCTGCATCACGCAGTCTCTGCGTGAGACTCCGGTGTCCATTGGCCCGAAAGCGTAAACGCGGCATGCGTCAACGCAATATGCGACAACGCTTGCGGAAAGTTCCCCAGCATTCGCCTGTGCCTCGGATCGTACTCCTCGCTCAGCAGCCCGACATCGTTGCGCAGCGCCAGCAACCGGCCAAACATCTCCGTCGCCTCTTGCTTGCGCCCGATCAGCCACAAGCACGTCACCATCCAGAAGCTGCAAGCCAGGAACGTTCCCTCGCCGCCCTTCAATCCATCCGCACTCTTTCCCGGATCATACCGCTGCACCAGCCCATCCTTCATCAGACCCTTCTCAATCGCATCGATCGTCCCCACAATGCGTGGATCATCCGCAGGCAAAAATCCCACCAGCACAATCCTTAGACACGACGCATCCAGCGCCTTCGATCCATAACTCTGCGTAAACGAGTTCAGCCTCTTGTTGAATCCCTTCGCACAAATCTCCTTATGCAACATGTCGCGATTCTTGCGCCAGCGCTTCACGTCGCCGCTGCCGTCGTAGCGTTCATAGTGCTTCACCGCGCGATCCAGCGCCACCCACGCCATCACCTTGCTATACACAAAGTGCCGCGGCCCGCCCCGCGTCTCCCATATCCCCTCATCCGGCTGGTCCCACACCTTGCAAAGATGATCGATCAACGCAGCCTCCAGCTCCACCGCCGGTGTGCGCAGATCATCATTCGCCGCGGGCGTTCTCCCCAGCGCCACCACCACCTCGCCATACACATCCAGCTGAAACTGCTCCGACGCCGCATTCCCAATCCGCACCGGCTTGGAATCCTCATAGCCCGGCAGCCATCCCAGTTCCAACTCCGGCAAGCGTCTCTCGCCATTGATGCCATACAAACTCTGCACCTGCCCCGGCGATCCTGCAATCGCGCGCAACAGCCACAGCCTCCACGCCACCGCCTCCTCCGTGTACCCCGCACGCATCAGCACCAGCAGCGTGAACGACGTATCGCGCAGCCAGCAGTAGCGATAATCCCAGTTCCTCTCACCGCCAATCTCTTCAGGCAATCCCGTCGTAACCGCCGCCACAATCCCGCCCGTCGGCCGATACGTCATCGCCTTCAACGTCATCAAACTCCGCTGCACCACCTCCGCGTACTGCCCGTTGTACGCGGAACGATCAGTCCACGCGCACCAGTAGTCATGGGTATCCTTGAGCGCGTCCTCCGGGTTGATCGCCTCCGGCACATCCTCGAATGAATTTCCATACGTCAGCGTGAAGCAGATATTGTCCCCCTTGCGCAGCACAAAATCGCTCACCGTCTTCATGTCCTCGCCAACCAACTCCGCCGCCTTGCCGCTCAGGCATCGCGTCCGCAACACCACCAGGTCCGGCCCCGCAACGGCATGCCACTCATCTCTGTGCTTGGTCACCCAAGGCACCGTCAGCCCATAATCAAATCGCAGCACCAGGTCCAGGTGCATCTTCACCCGGCCGCTAACCCCGCGCACCATTCTCACCACATCCGAGTGCTTTCCGCGCGGCGGCATGAAATCCGTCAGACACACCTCTCCCCGCTTCGTCACAAACGTCGTCTCGAGAATCATCGTCCCCGGTTCGTACCGCCGCCGCACCTCCACCACATCCTCATCCGGATGAATTCTCCAGAACCCGTTTTCGGTCGTCCCCAGCAACGCCGCAAAACACGCCGCCGAAGAAAAGTTCGGCCAGCACAGCCAGTCGATCGATCCGTCGCGGCTCACCAGCGCTGCCGTCTCGCAATCGCCGATCAACGCGTAGTCTTCAATCCGCGCACCATGCAGCGGCATTTTCTTCTTCTTGCTGAAAAATCTTCCGGGCAAGGTCTCCTCCAAAATTCCAAAAAAATAAACCAACAATTCAAAGCGCAAGCGACTCGGTCTTCCACAGCGCCTCTACAACCACTCCCACCCGCATCGCATCCGTCCAACCAGAGACCAAATGGAGACGGTGGGATCGCCAGCACCTTCTACCGAATACTTCGACGCTGTATGCAATTGGATGCACATCCTCCCTCCGGCGTCGTCCCTTCAACCCACATCGACTACCATCTGTGTAGCCCGCAAAGGAGTTGCTCCGCGCATGAAACCCAGCGAAGGCCGCAAGCGCATCATCATCGAAGAGATCCAGCCCACCGTCAACGACGGCCGCTATCCCGCCAAGCGCATCCTCGGCGACCACGTCGAAGTCACCGCCGCCATCTTCGGCGATGGCCACGATCACGTCGCCGCGCGCCTTCTCTATCGCCACGCCTCCCAGCGCAAATGGAACTCCGTCCCCTTCGCCGAAATCAACAATGATCGCTGGACCGCCACCTTCCCCGCCGGCTCCCCCGACGATCCCTCCAAACTAGGCCTCTGGTACTTCACCATCGAAGCCTGGATCGACCACTTCGACACCTGGGTCCACGACCTCGACAAACGCCTCGCCGCGCAAAACGACTCCGCACAGGACATCCCTCTCGCTCTCCGCATCGGCGCCACGCACTTCGACGCCGCCGCCTCCCGCGCCAAAGGAAACGACGCAAAAAAACTTCTAGCCGCCGCCACCCATCTCCGCACCCTCGCCGACGACAACCTCCCTCACTACGACTCGCCCATCACCCCAGCCCTCATCGCACTCGTAGCCAAGTATCCAGACTTCAGCTTCGCTACCAAGCACGAACCCGAGCTCCCTCTCTGGATCGATCGCGAGCGCGCCCGCTTCTCCTCCTGGTACGAACTCTTCCCCCGCAGCGCCGGCCCAGCCGGCCAACACGGCACTCTCCGCGACGTAGCCCTTCGCGTCCCAGAGATCGCCTCCATGGGCTTCGACGTCCTCTACATGCCACCCATCCACCCCATCGGCCACGCCTTCCGCAAGGGCCGCAACAACTCCACCACACCCGAGCCCAACGACGTCGGCAGTCCCTGGGCGATCGGATCTGAAGAAGGCGGCCACACCGCCATCCTCCCCGCCCTCGGCACCTTCGCCGACTTCGACGCCCTCGTCCAAACCACGCGCAACCACAGCATGGACCTGGCCCTCGACATCGCCTTCCAGTGCAGCCCCGACCACCCCTGGGTCACCGAACATCCCTCCTGGTTCTCGCACCGTCCCGACGGCACCATCCAGTACGCCGAAAATCCCCCCAAGAAATATCAGGACATCTACCCCCTCAACTTCGAGTCCGCCGATTGGCGCGGCCTCTGGGACGCTCTCCACAACGTCTTCAAGTTCTGGATCGACCGCGGCGTCCGCGTCTTCCGCGTCGACAACCCCCACACCAAGGCCCTCCCCTTCTGGCAGTGGTGCCTCACCGAAATTCACAAGACCGCACCCGACGCCCTCTTCCTCGCCGAAGCCTTCACCCGCCCCCACGTCATGTACTCCCTCGCCAAGGCCGGCTTCACCCAGTCCTACACCTACTTCACCTGGCGCAACACCAAGGCAGACCTCATCGAGTACTTCGAAGAAATCTGCAACCCACCCGTCTCCGATTTCTTCCGCCCCAACGTCTGGCCCAACACCCCCGACATCCTCCACGCGCAATTCCAAATCGAAGACCTCGCCCAGCGCCGCGCCGTCTTCCGCCAGCGCATCATCCTCGCCACCACGCTCTCCGCCAACTACGGCATCTACGGCCCCGCCTACGAGCTACTCGAAGGCCGCCCCGCCAAGCCATCCCCCGGCAAGACCAGCAGCGAAGAATATCTCGACAGCGAAAAGTATCAGCTCCGCACCTGGGACCGCACCGCTCCCTACTCCATTGCCCCGCTCATCGCCGACCTAAACCATATCCGCCGCAACAACCCCGCCCTCCAGCGCAACGAAAACCTCCACTTCCACACCACCCCCAACGACAACCTCCTCGTCTACTCCAAGTCCACATTCCGCACCGACCCATTCCACAGCCTGTCATCTCGACCGTACCCCGGCGAAGCGAACCGGGGCGGAGAGACCCGCAGCTCTGCTAACACCATCCTCGTCGCCGTCAACCTCGACCCCATCAACACCCAGTCCGCACTCATCACCCTCTCCCTCGACAAACTGAACATCCCCTGGGACGCCACCTACACCGTAGAAGACCTCCTCACCGCAAGCCCGCTACACCTGGCAAGGCCCCACCAACTACGTCTCCCTAACCCCGCAAGCCACCGCCCACATCTTCCGCATCCTCCGCACCTGAGTGCATACTCGAACCCACAGCCACCCGCGTCACCGGGCCCCGCATCCAACCCCCAGATGCCAACCCAAGAGGCAACGCACGTGAAGAAGCCCAGCAGCACCACCGACCCTCTCTGGTTCAAAGACGCCATCATCTACGAGCTCCACGTCCGCGCCTTCGCCGACTCCAACGCCGATGGCATCGGCGACTTCCAGGGCCTCATCTCTAAACTCGACTACCTCCAGGAACTCGGCGTCACCTGCCTCTGGCTCCTCCCCTTCTTCCCCTCTCCCCTCCGCGACGACGGCTACGATATCGCAGACTACGTTAGCGTCAACCCCTCCTACGGCACGCTCGATGACTTCCGCCAGTTCCTCGCCGAAGCCCACGCCCGCAACCTGCAAGTCATGATCGAGCTCGTCATCAACCACACCTCCGATCAGCACCCCTGGTTCCAGCGCGCGCGCCTCGCCCCCAAAGATTCCCCCGACCGCAACATGTACGTCTGGTCCGACACGGACAAAAAATTCGAAGGCGTCCGCATCATCTTCACCGACACCGAAAAATCCAACTGGACCTGGGACGAAGTCGCCCAGCAATACTACTGGCACCGCTTCTTCTCTCACCAGCCCGACCTCAACTTCGATAACCCCCGCGTCATGCACGAAGTCCTCACCGCCATGCGCTTCTGGCTCGACATGGGAGTCGACGGCCTCCGTCTCGACGCCATCCCCTACCTCATCGAGCGCGACGGCACCTCCTGCGAAAACGTCCCCGAGACTCACGTCAAAATTAAAGAGATCCGCGCCGTCATCGACGCCGAGTACGAGAACCGCCTCGTCCTCGCCGAAGCCAACATGTGGCCCGCCGACGTCCGCCCTTACTTCGGCGACGGCGACGAGTGCAACATGGCCTTCCACTTCCCCCTCATGCCGCGCATCTACATGGCCCTCCGCCAGGAAGACCGTCTCCCCATCACCGACATCATGGCGCAAACCCCCGCCATCCCGGACAACTGCCAGTGGGGCCTCTTCCTCCGCAACCACGACGAGCTCACCCTCGAGATGGTCACCGACGACGAGCGCGATTACATGAACCTCGCCTACGCCGCCGACACCCGCATGCGCATCAACGTCGGCATCCGTCGCCGCCTCGCCCCGCTGATGGACAACAACCGCCGCCGCATCGAGCTCCTCAACTCTCTCCTTCTCTCCTTCCCCGGCACGCCCATCATGTACTACGGCGACGAAATCGGCATGGGCGACAACATCTACCTCGGCGACCGCAACGGCGTCCGCACGCCCATGCAGTGGAACTCCGATCGCAACGCCGGCTTCAGCAAAGCCGTCCCCGCCAAGCTCTACTTCCCGGTCATCATGGACCCCATCTGGGGCTATCAAGCGATCAACGTCGAAGCCCAACAGTCCGACGCCTCGTCGCTCCTCCACTGGACGCGCAACATGATCGCGCTCCGCAAAATCTTCCAGGTCTTCGGCCGCGGCACCCTCGAATTCCTGCACCCAGAAAACCGCAAAGTCCTCGCCTACATAAGAGAATTCACGGGCGATGACGGCCACTCCGAAACCGTCCTCTGCGTAGCCAACCTCTCGCGCTTTGCTCAACCCGTCCAGCTCGACCTCAGCAAGTACGCCGGCCGCCAGCCCGTAGAGATGCTAGGCTACGTCCCCTTCCCCCTGGTCGACGAAACGCCCTACGCCATCACCCTCGCCCCCTACAGCTTCTTCTGGCTCGAGCTCCAACCCACAGCCGCGCATCCCCCTAAACCCGCCGTCGACCTCCAGGAATCCGCTAACACCGCCGCATCCTCCACAGAACAACCCTCTCCCGCATCGCAACTCACGCCAGACCCCCACCCCAACGCCGTCATCTCGACCGAAGCGCAGCGCAGTGGAGAGACCCCTGTATCTTCTGCTGCCGCACCAACATTAATCACCGTCCTCAAAGACCGCGCCACCAACCTCGACACCATCCTCCGCACCTACATCGCCAAGCAGCGCTGGTTCGGAGGCAAGTCCCGCACCATCCGCTCCACCCGCATCACCTCCACGCTCCCCCTCGACGCCACCTCCCTCATCGCCCTCGTAGAAATCACCTACACCGACAACTCCACCGACCTCTACCAACTCCCCCTCGCCCTCATCCCCGAAGCCGACGCCGCCACCCTCCCAACCTCCACACCCCAAGCCATCATCACCACCTTCGACAACACCACCCTCATCGACGCGACCGCCCTCCCAACCTTCCGCACCGCGCTCCTCAGCAAGATCATCTCCAACACTCCGGGTGCCCCACGTCTCGCTTCTGAGACGTGGGTTGTCGGATCACCACAGCCTCCCGCACCCACCCCCAGCGCCACCCCCAACATCGCCGCCAACCACTCCACCGCACTCGACCCCGCGCGCCTCGCCGACGTCCCCTCCCGCCTCGGCTCCGCCGAGCAATCCAACACCAGCATCCTCTACGACGACCTAGCCATCCTCAAAATCTTCCGCCGCGTCGCCACCGGCGAAAATCCCGACGTAGAAATCGCCCGCTTCCTCACCGAGGTCGCCCACTTCGACCACATCCCCGCCTACCTTGGCGACCTCCACCTCACCTCCGACAACACCACCCTGGCCTTCCTCCAATCCTTCGCCCCCAACATAGGCGACGGCTGGGCCTGGACCCTCACCAACCTCGACCGCTTCTTCAACGAGATCGCAACCCTCCCCACACCAACTCCCGACGCCATCCGCGAACACGCCTCAGGCTACCTGGACGCCGCAGCCCTCCTGGGCCAACGCACCGCCGAGCTCCACCTCGCGCTAGCCACCCCCACCGACAACCCCGCCTTCCGCGCCGTCGCCACCACCCCCGAAGACCTGGCCAACGACCGCCAGCGCATCCACCAGCAAGTCACCACCGCGCTCGACGCTCTCCAGTCCGCCCTAAAGAACCCCACAAATCCGGGTGCCCCAGGTCTCGATTCTGAGACCCGGGTTCTCGCCACCGAGCTCCTCTCCCACCGCGACCACCTCCTCGCCCGCATCGCCGCCTTCAACGGAGATCCCTCCCGCTTCGGCCAGCGCATCCGCATCCACGGCGACTACCACCTCGGCCAGATCCTCCGCACCCAATCCAAAACCCAATCCGACTTCCTCATCATCGACTTCGAAGGCGAGCCCGCCCGCTCCCTCGCCGACCGCCGCAAAAAACAATCGCCCCTCCGCGACGTCGCCGGCATGCTCCGCAGCTTCAGCTACGCCGCCCGCACCGCCCTCCAGACCGCCCTCGAACGCGCACCCGCCAACGCCGCCAACCTCAAAGCCTGGGCCAACGCATGGGAGACCGCCGTCACCACCGCCTTCCTAAACGCCTACACCTCAACCATCGCCACCAACCCCGCGCTCCTCCCACCCCCGGAACCGGGTGCCCCACGTCTCGATTCTGAGACGTGGGTTCACACGATACCAACCGCCGGCTATCAAAATACCCTCGACGCGCTCCTCCTAGAAAAAGCCTCCTACGAACTCCTCTACGAACTCAACAATCGCCCCACCTGGCTCCCCATTCCCTTAGAGGGTCTTCTCGCAATTGCGCGCAACAGCGCATAATCTTGTCAGCAGATCATCTCAGCCTGAGCGGCCTTATCTCCCATGTCCTCCAGCCCACTCACCGCCGACGCCGCACAGCCAACCACCCACCCGGATTCCGGCCCCACCCTCGCGCCCGCCCGCAACTCCACCGCAGAGCTCCTCATCTGCCTCCCCGCGCTCGCACCCGACGCTCTCCCCCACGCGCTCCACGCCGTCGCCTCCGCCTTCCCCTCCGAGCCGGTCCTCGTGGCCTGCCCCCACCCTCCAGAAAATCCCGCCGACTTCCCCTCCCTCGATCTCATCCCCTACACCACCACCCGCTCCGACGTTGGCTGGATCCTCGCCGCCGGAGACTACGCCGCCGCCGCCCACCTGGCCCTCGAGCACAACGCCCGCGCCGTCATCCTCCTCGGTGGCGACACCGCCGCCCTCTCTGCTCCCAACGCCATCGACCCCATTCTTCTCCGCAGCCTCATCGATTGCCTCCGCAGCAAAAACATCGACCTCGTCCTCCCCCGCTTCTCTGTCGGTCCCAACGACGCACTCGTCAACTCCGCTCTCCTCTACCCGCTCTCCCGCGCGCTCTTCGGCGCCGACATTCGCTTTCCCCTCCCCATCGACGCCGCCATCTCCGGCCGCCTCGCCCAGCGCCTCGTCTCCACCACCCAGCGCCTCATGGCTCTCAACCAGGGCTCCACCCTCCTCTGGCCGGTCGCCGAATCCGCCGCCGCCGGCTTCTCCGTTCGCGAAGTCTCCGCCGGCCATGCCACTCCGCCCACCCCGCCGCCGCCGCAAACCCAGGCCGACTTCAACGCCCTCTTCACCTCCGTCGCCGGCTCTCTCTTCACCGACATCGAAAGCAAATCATCCTTCTGGCAGCGTGCCCGCGGCATCTACGCCCCCTCCATCCAGCCTTCCTCGCCGCCCCCCATCGCCGAGCTCGCCGCCTCGCCCGAAATCCACTCTATGATCGAGACCTTCCGTCTCGCCCAGGAAAACCTCCAGGAGATCTGGTCGCTCGTCCTTCCCCCGCAGTCTCGCCTCGCCATCAAAAAGCTCTCCGCCCTCTCGCCCGACGCCTTCACCATGGAGCCCGACCTCTGGGCGCGCATCGTCTACGACTTCGCCCTCGCCTACCACCTCCGCACCCTCAATCGCAGCCACCTGCTCGGCGCCATGACGCCTCTCTACTTTGCCTGGGTCGCCTCCTACCTCCGCTTCGTAGCAGACGACCCCTCCCGCGCAGCCCACGCCATCGAGCTAACCGCCGCCGCCTTCGAAAATGAAAAGTCCTACATCGTCTCCCGTTGGCGCTGGCCCGACCGCTTCAACCCTTAAGTCCCGCCACACTGAGAACGGACAACTGAGAACTGAGAACTGAAAACCAGCTCCACCCTCCGGAAAGGATCAACGAACATGGGACATCAACTGGGTCAGCAAATCGGATCCGCCCTTCACCAGTCCATTCACCGCATCGTCCTTGTACTGGCCAGCTTCCTTCCTGGAATCCTCGCCTTCCTGCTCGCCGTCCTCGTCTTCGCTCTCATGGGCTGGGGCCTCGCCGCGCTCATCCGCCGCCTGCTCATCGCTGCCCGCTTTGACGAACGCCTCGCCTCCCGCGAAGCCCCCGGCTCCGCCGGCATCATCACCGAGTGGTCGCCCTCCAACTCCCCCACCGTCCTCGCCCAGCGCGTAACCTTCTGGCTCTTCATCCTCGCCGGCATCGCCATCGGCATCTCCGCATTCGACGCCTCCTATGCCGAGGACTCGCGCTACACCATCTTCCTTCTCCCCTACGTCGCCCACATCGCCGGAGCCATCCTCATCCTGCTCACCGGCACGCTGCTCGCCCGCTTCCTCGCGCGCTCCGTCCTCATCGGCGCCGTCAACTCGCAGCTCCAGTACGCCCGCCTCCTCTCCCAGGGCGTCAAGTGGCTTGTCCTCGTTCTCACCGCCGCCATGGCCCTCGACCACCTCAACATCGGTGGCGGCGTCGTCGAGCTCGCCTTCGGCATCCTCTTCGGCGGCATCGTCCTCACCCTCTCCCTCGCCATCGGCCTCGGCTCCCGCGACCTGGTCAGCCGCTCCATCGAAAAAACCATGGACAAAACTCCCGCCCCCCGCCCCACCGAAGTCCCCCCACGCTCCGACACCGACACCCCTCCCCGCCTCCGCCACTTCTAACGCCGATCCGGTTGCATCCAACCCACCCTACGTTGCGCCCTTCAACTCAACACTGATTGCGCGGAACTCCACGGTGCCCACATTCTCCAGCGTATGAGGCGGTAATGGCCCCGACCATACCGCACTCTCCGGAAGAATTTTTCCGAGAGTGCGACTGTCCACTAAAGTGATCCCCTCCCCATCCCTGCGTACGAAATCACTCCAGCTAAGGATGTACAGAGTGCTCGGCCATCGATGGGTGTGGAGGGGAACCGTCTGTCCCGGCGGGATCCGCGTGTCCAGTACGCGCACAAACTCGTTCTCAAATAACAGTGCGTGATACTGTGACGCCGCGTTCAACGCGTCAAGATCGTCAGGCCAGTCAGGCTGGTTCGACATAACCGACATTCTACTTCGTCTCGCCAGCGCATCCCGGCACCCACAAAGCTGAGCCCCCTGCACGCTCGCACTTGTTTTCCTGGTTGACCTTTCGCGCCCAACAGAGGAACTCGACCTGGCTTCTAGGTACCCCAAGGCTTCAGCCTTGGGTCTCATAGCCCAAGGATGAGGAACGGGGCTTTAGCCCCTGGGTATGCCTTCGCGATACCCGGCGCGAGCACGCCGACCAGTCCAACGCACCCTCCCCCCAAATTAAAATACAATTCAACCTCGTGCCACCCTCCCCATCCAATCTCCCAATGACCCCGACGAACCCGACCCACAAGCAAATCAACACCACCCGCCAGGTCCTCTTCGCCTCCCTCGTCGGCACCTCGGTCGAGTTCTTCGACTTCTACATCTACGCCACCGCCGCCGTCCTCGTCTTCCCCAAACTCTTCTTCCCCAGCTCCGATCCCAACACCTCCACCCTAGCCTCGCTCGCCACCTTCGGCATCGCCTTCCTAGCCCGCCCCATCGGCTCCACTCTCTTCGGACACTTCGGCGACCGCATCGGCCGCAAGCGCACCCTCGTCCTGGCCCTCTCCACCATGGGCCTCTCCACCTTCGCCATAGGCATCCTCCCCGGCTACGCCACACTAGGCATCCTCGCCCCCATCCTTCTAGCCCTCTGCCGCTTCGGCCAGGGCATCGGCCTTGGAGGCGAATGGGGCGGCGCTGTCCTCCTCGCCATCGAAAACGCTCCGCCCAACAAGCGCGCCCTCTACGGTATGTTCCCTCAGCTAGGCGCCCCCATCGGCTTCGCCCTCTCCAGCGGCACCTTCCTCCTTCTCTCGCACTTCCTCACCGACAAGCAGTTCTTCAACTACGGCTGGCGTCTTCCCTTCCTCGCCTCCGCAGTCCTCGTTCTCCTCGGCCTCTGGGTCCGCCTCAGCATCACCGAAACCCCCGTCTTCGCCGAGCTGGCCCGCCGCTCCGAGCAAGTCGCCGTCCCCATCGTCACCGTCTTCAAGCGCCACACCCGCGCACTCATCGGAGGCATCCTCGTCTCCCTCGCCACCTTCGTCCTCTTCTATCTCATGATCGTCTTCGCCCTCTCCTGGGGCACCACCGCGCTGCACTACAGCCGCTCCAGCTTCCTCTTGATCCAGATGCTCGGCATCCTCTTCTTCGCCGCCGCCATCCCATTCTCCGCGTGGCTCGCCGAACACGGCCGCCGCCGCGCCATGTTCCTCATCACCACCCTCATCGGCCTCTTTGGATTCGCGCTCGCCCCACTCTTCACCTCCGGCATGCACGGCGCCATCGTCATGATGACCGTAGGCCTAACCCTCATGGGCCTCAGCTACGGCCCGCTCGGCACCATCATCTCCGAGCTCTTCCCCACTCCCGTCCGCTACACCGGCAGCTCGCTCGCCTTCAGCACCGCCGGCATTCTAGGAGCCTCGCTCACCCCCTACATCGCCACCTGGCTAGCCAAAACCTACGGCCTCTCCTTCGTCGGCTACTACGTCACCCTCTCCGCAGTCCTCACCTTCTGCGGCCTCCTCCTCATCCGCGAAACCAAAGACCAATCCCTCTAGCCCTGAGACGAGATCAACCGCGTGACAGCAGGATGATTCAACTGCGAACGCACAGGCTGGTCAGCCTTAATCTCCGCAAGAACCTCCGCCACATACGCGACAGTTCCCCGCACATTCAACTCCGTCAGCCCAGCCTGGTGTGGCGTGATAAAAATCTGCGGCAACGTCAACAGCGGGTCGTCGAGAGGAATAGGTTCATGCTCCTCCACATCAAGCCCCGCGCCCCCCAAATGCCCACTCTTGATCGCGTCATAAAGCGCCCGCTCATCCACCAGCGACCCGCGAGCAATGTTGATCAGCATTGCCCCCTTCTTCATAGCCCTCATCACGTCCGCATTGATCAGGTGAACATTCTCTTTCGACGCCCGCACCGACAGCACAACGAAATCGACATCAGCCACAGCATCCATCAGCTTGTCAGGCGTGCACGTCGGAACATTCTTCGGCGCATGCTCCGGGAAAAGATCAACCCCACTCACATGCGCCCCAAAAGCAATCAACCGCTCAGCAATCTTCGAGCCGATACATCCCATGCCAACAATGCACACCTTCGACCCAATCAGCGAACCGCCGCGCCCCGGCTTCTTAATCGACGGATCGTGGATCGAAGCCAGCGCCACAGGCAGCCGCCGCGCCGCGCCCAGCATCAGCAGGATCGTAAACTCCGCAACCGAATCCGCGTTGCCCGTAACATCCCCCGGAGAGTTCGACACCCGAATTCCCAACTCCGTAGCAGCATCCACATCCACGCCCTCATACCCATCCGAAAGCGTCTGAATCAACGTGAGCTGCGGCAACGCTTCCATCAGCGATCGGTCCACAGACCCCACTGCGAGCAGCACGTCGATATCTGAAGCTGGTACAACCTCTCCCGGCTGCCATTCGATCAGCGTGTCTTCAACCAATCTCTGTTGCAAGCCCTCAAAGATCGCGTCAGTAAATTCAAACTTAGGGGCCAAAAAGCCAATCTTCATTCTTCCTCCAGCGACCGAACGCCGCACCCACGACAACACCAACGCGAATACCTGTTCAGCCTAGGATACTTGGCGACCCCATAGCCATAGCGGTCCCTACACAGCCGTGCATGCGTTTCCACACCATTGCCGGAAAGCCGCACGGCCCACTACTAAGCCTCACCCCATCAACAAATTCCCACCCCGCGACACTTTTTCACCAAACTCGTGTTTCTAACAACAGGAACGGTCGCGATCCCATGCGCCCCGTCCCCATTGGCCCGCATCCAATAAGCTGGAACGTTCGGCTGGGCCAGTCAGGAGCAACACATGCGCAGTCTCAAGTATCTTGCACTTCTCGCAGTTCTCGGATTTGGACTTACCGTCGCAGCGGCTCCCGCTGCGCAAGCCCAGGTCTCCTTCGGAGTCGGCATTGGCGGCGGCTATCCCTACGGCGGCTATGCCTACGGCCCACCCGCATGTCAATGGGGCTACTACAACTATGCACCCTACGCCTGCGCCCCCTACGGCTACTACGGCCCGCAGTGGTTCTATAACGGCATCTTCCTCGGCGTAGGCCCCTGGTACGGCTGGGGCTGGAACCACGGCTGGGGCGGCTACCGTGGCGGCTACTACCGCGGTGGCTACGGCTATCGCGGTGGATATGGCTATCGCGGCGGCTACGGTGGTCGTGCCTACATAAGCGGAGGCTACCGCGGTAACGCTGGCTATCGTGGCGGCGGCGGCTACCACGGAGGTGGCTACGCTGGCGGTGGATTCCACGGCGGCGGTGGCGGCTTCCATGGCGGTGGCGGTGGTGGCTTCCACGGCGGCGGTGGTGGAGGTTTCCACGGCGGTGGCGGCGGCCACGGCGGTGGCGGACATCGCTAAACCCAAACAACGCACAACCTCAAAACGGCTGCCCACCCGGCAGCCGTTTTCTTTTCCCAATCTCAAGCAACCATCGCTCCAGAACCAAAACCTCAAAAAGCTAGAAGCTAGAAGCTAGAAGCTAGAAGCTAGAAGCTAGAAGCAGCTAGAAGCTAGAAGCTAGAAGCTAGAAGCTAGATGTGATGTCTCAATAGGTTGTCCATTCGATCCGGATCATAGAAGCTGATTGTGCGAACAAGAAGCGACTGTGAAGAGGAGAGCGAATGGACAGTCATAAGAATGCCCGACTGACGGTGCGAAGTCGAGAGCTGCTGGCGATCAAGGTGGTGCGACAAGGGGTGACGCTGAAGCTGGCCGCGGCCAGCTTCAGCGTCACCGAGAAGACGGCGTGCAAGTGGGTCAGGCGCTATCGCGAGCAGGGAGTGGCTGGGCTGGCCGACCGCAGCTCGCGGCCGCACCGGCTCTACCGTCCTACTGCCAGCGACCAGATCGAGCGCGTCGAGCAGTTGCGGCGGCAGCGCTGGACCGGCTACCGCATCGCCCGGACCACCGGCCTGAGCCGGTCTACGGTCAGCCGCATCCTCGGCCGGTTGCACCTCAACCGCATCCGCGACCTGGAGCCGGCACCGCCCATCCAGCGCTACGAACATGCCGCTCCGGGCGACCTGCTGCATCTCGACATCAAGAAGCTGGGCCCCATCGTCAGGCCCTCGCACCGCGTCACCGGCGACCGCCGCGACCACGTCAAGCGCGCCGGCTGGGAGTACGTGCACGTCGCCATCGACGATCACTCGCGCATCGCGACCTCGGGCATCTACCCTGACCAGAAGCGCTCTTCGGTCGTCGCCGCGCTGCACGCCACTATCGCCTGGTACGCCCGCCTGGGCATCCGCTTCCAGGCCGTGCTCACCGACAACGGGCCCTCCTATCGCTCCCTCCAGTTCGCCCACGCATGCCGCGATCTGGGTCTCAAGCACCGCTTCACCCGCCCCTACACCCCGCGCACCAACGGCAAGGCCGAACGCTTCATCCAGACCGCCCTCCGAGAGTGGGCTTACGCCTGTTCCTATGACCACTCCGATCAGCGCTCCCAACAGCTACACTCATGGCTGCACGACTACAACTGGCATCGCCCCCACGCCAGCCTCAACCACCAACCTCCCATCAGCCGCGCCGGCCTCGATCGGTATAACCTGTTGAGCCTCCACAGCTAGAAGCTAACAGCTAGAAGCTAGAAGCTAGAAGCTAGAAGCTAGAAGCCAGAAGCCAGAAACCCTACCACCCACCCCTACCCACCAACCCCCCATCCGTACTATCCTCATCGGATACCCCAAACCCCGCGCGCACAAGGTCTATGTCTCAGGGCTCTCCCATCATCGGCACCTCTCCCCTCCGTAAGGAAGGCCGCGCCAAGGTCCTCGGCGCCGCCCAATATACCGACGACCTCACCCTCACCAACATGTGGCACGGCGCCACCATCCGCTCAACCATCGCCCGCGGCCGCATCCGCAACATCACCTTCGCCCCCCACATCAACTGGTTCGACTACGCCATCGTCCGCGCCCACGACATCCCCGGCGAGAACACCATCGTCCACCTCACCAAAGACCACCCTTGCCTTGCCGCCCACGAGATCAACCACGTAGCCGAACCCATCCTCCTCCTCGCCCACCCCGACAAGTCCGCCCTCATCGCCGCACGCGCCGCCATCACCATTACCTACGAAGAACTCCCCGGCGTCTTCACCATCGAAGCCTCCGAAGCAGCCGCCGAAGCCTTCAGCAACGACCCCACCGCCACCGCCAATATCATCTGGCCCGGCAGCGAAGCAGGCGGCACCGCCAACTGCTTCAAGCAATATCAGATGTACACCGGCGAAGCGGCCGCCACAGAAGACGCCATAGCCGCAGCCTTCGAATCAGCCGACCACATCATCGAAGGCGAGTACACCACCGGCGCCCAAGAGCAGCTCTACATCGAACCCAACGGCGTCATCGCCGAATGCAACCTCGACCCCACCACCGGCCGCGTCCTCGACGTCACCGTCCGCGGCTCCATGCAATGCCCCTACTACCTCGTCCACGCCCTCACCCTCGTCTTCAATCTCCCCGAAGAAAAGTGTCGCGTCATCCAGGTAGAAACCGGCGGAGCCTTCGGCGGCAAAGAAGACTTCCCCTCCGTCATCGGCTCGCACGCCGCCCTGCTCGCCATGAAGTCCGGCCACCCCGTAAAGATCATCTACGACCGCGGCGAAGACATGGCCGCCACCACCAAGCGCCACCCCTCCCGCACCCGCCTCCGCACCGCAGTCTCCCGTGACGGACGCCTCCTCGCCGGCACCATCGACATCGCCCTCGACGGCGGAGCCTACGCCACTCTCTCCCCCGTCGTCCTCTCCCGCGCGACCATCCACGCCCCCGGCCCCTACAAGTGGCCCGCCCTCCGCGTCCGCTCCAAGGCCATGGCCACCAACATCCCGCCCCACGGCGCCTTCCGAGGCTTCGGAGCCCCGCAGTCCCTCTTCGCTTTAGAACGCCACATGGACAAGATCGCCCACACCCTCAACCTCTCTCCCGAAGCCGTCCGCCGCCAAAACTTCCTCGCCACCGGCGACCACACCGCCACCGGCCAACCCTTAGTCGAACCAGTAGACATGCAGCACCTCCTCACCCGCGCTCTCGCCGACTCCGACTATCACGCCAAGCGAACGCGCTTCGCCGCCTCAAACAAAACATCCCAAATCAAGCGCGGCATAGGCTTCGCCGCCTTCATGCACGGCACCGGCTTCACCGGCTCCGGCGAGCGCCGCCTCAACTCCCTCGTCCACCTCGACATCCTTCCCCAAGAGACGGGACCCGCCAGCCGCCCCCAGGGCATAGCCCAGATCCTCGTCAGCTCAACCGAATTCGGCCAGGGCACCAACACCATCCTGTGCCAAGTCGCCGCTGAAACCCTCGCCCTCCCCTACGACGACATCCTCATCCACGAAGTAGACACCGCCGCAGTCCCCAACTCCGGCCCCACCGTAGCCAGCCGCACCGCCATGATCGTAGGCAAGCTGGTCGAGCGAGCCGCCCTCGAAATCCTCACCACCCTCCGCAACCACCACCACCTCCCCACGCCCCACACCCGCGAAGAATTCATCGCCGCCGCCCAGTGCCACCACGCCCACCACGGCCCTCTCCGCGCCTCCGTTCGCTACGAGCCCCCCACCAAAATCTACTGGGACGACGACCTCTATCGCGGCGACGCCTATCCCGGCTACGCCTGGGCCGTATACGTCGCCGAAGTAGCCGTCGACCTCGACACCTACATGGCCACCGTCACCCGCTTCGACGCCCTCCAGGAAGTAGGCCGCGTCCTCCACCCCATCCTCGCCCGCGGCCAAATCGAAGGCGGCATCGCGCAAGGCATCGGCTACGCCCTCTACGAAAAGTGTGTCTACAAAGACGGCCATCTCATGAACAACCAGATGACCAACTACATCATGCCCACCTCCGCCGACCTCCCCGAGATCCACGTCACCTTCGAAGAAGTCCCCAGCATCCACGGCCCCGGCGGCGCCAAAGGCATCGGCGAGCTCCCCATGGACGGCCCGGCCCCCGCCATCCTAAACGCCATCGAAGACGCCACCGGCATCAGCTTCACCGCCATCCCCCTACTCCCCGAAGACATCTTCGAACGCCTAACAAGCATCGGCAATCCCCACGGCGGCACCGAAGACCTAAACCCCACCACCGACCTCGACACTCGCGTAGAGCAAGCCCAAGCCACCCACGTAGAAGAAGCTCCCGACAGCAGAGTAGAACCAGCCCAGGCCAAGCGTGGAGAAGCAGCGCCAGACACAACGACCGAATCCCCCGAGGTCCCCGCATGAACAACGAACTCGGAAGGGCACGGCTTCAGCCGGGCCATAGACCCCTCCCCCACGAAAGGGGCTTCAGCCCCTGGGGTAAATCTTCGCGTGCCGTTGCCTCCAAGCAGGAAACATCCACACCCACCCAAACTCTGTCATCTCGACCGAAGCATCGCGCTTCTGCGATGCGCAGCGGAGAGACCTGCAGCGCCTTTGCATTTGCCTCACCCGGATTAGCAGCGGGCTTTAGCCCGCGGTCCTCGCCCCTTACAACGAATCGGGCTTTAGCCCCGGCGCACTTCGCCCCCAGGTACCCCAAGGCTTCAGCCTTGGGTCTCATAACCTATATGGAAGAAGCGGGCTTTAGCCCCTGGGGTATGCCCTCCTCCATCCATGCACCTCAGCTCAAGGCGAACCCATGGAACGGTTAATTCGTATTGCGGTCGGCACAGTACTGCTTCTTCTTTCCTATAAGGTCGTGCGTCTTCTTTATGAACCGGCTAAGAAAAAAGCCTTGGAAGATAAGTTCCCAACGTTTGGTGCTCATCCAGGGCTGTTCGGATGGGGCATCGTATGCATCTTCCTTTTCCTGTATCTGACATGGACGGTCATCTCGTAATGAAAAATTTAACCACCATCCACCTAACCATCAACAACCAACCTCACACGATCACCGTCCCGCCCATGAAGCGTCTCCTCGACGTCCTCCGCGAAGACCTCCACCTAACCGGCACCAAAGAAGGCTGCGGCGAAGGCGAATGCGGAGCCTGCGCAATCCTCATCAACGGCGAGCTAGCCAACTCCTGCCTCATCCCAGCCCTCCAGGCCCACAACGCCACCATCACCACCATCGAAGGCCTCGCATCGACCCTGGGCCCTGGACCCTGTACCCTGGACCCTGTTCAACAATGCTTCCTGCAAGAAGGCGGAGCCCAATGCGGCATCTGCACCCCCGGCATGATCCTCGCCACGCACCACCTCTTAGCCCAACACCCCAACCCCACCGAAGCCCAAATCAAAGAAGGCCTTTCCGGCAACCTCTGCCGCTGCACCGGCTACATGCGCATCTTCGAATCCGTAAAGCAAGCCGCCGCCGGTAAGCAACCTCCACCCTCAACCCTCTGAGCTTGTCATCCTTCGCCAAGCGGCGGATCTGCTTCTGCCCTTGCCGTTGCTTTTCTTTCTGTCATTCCCTCTGGGAATCTGCTTCTGCTCTCACCCTTGCCGTTGCCTTTGCATTTCTGGCTGTCATTCCGCAGCGAAGCGGAGGAATCTGCTGTTCGCCGCGCGACCTGCGAAACTAAACAGAACCCATGCAAGCTGACCCCACCCAATACGCCCTCACTGCCCCCGCGACCCTCGCCGAGACCCTAACCCTCCTCGCCTCCGAACCCGGCCGCCACACCCCCATCGCCGGCGGCACCGAGCTCATGGTCGCCCTCGCCGCCGGCCGCCTCCAGCAAAAATCCCTCCTCTCCATCAATCACCTCACCGAGCTCCGCTTCATCCACATCGAAGACACCACCATCACCCTCGGCGCCAACACCACCTTCACCGACATCCGCCGCAACCCAACCATCGCAACCGATCTCCCACTCCTAACCCAATCCGCCTCCTGGACCGGCTCCATCGCCAACCAGAACCGCGCCACCCTCGGCGGCAACCTCTGCAATGCCTCTCCCGCCGCCGACACGCCCCCCGCCCTCCTCGTCTACAACGCCACCGTAACCCTCATCTCCTCCACCGGCCAGCGCACCCTCCCCTACGCCGACTTCCACCTCGCCTACAAACGCACCGCCCTCCAACCCGACGAGCTCCTCCACAGCGTCACCATCCCCATCCCCACCGCCGCCACGCAACACCTCATCCGCAAAGTAGGCACCCGCAACGCGCAAGCCATCTCCAAGACAGCCCTCGCCGCCACGGCCCTTCTCAACAACCAAACCATCCAGGAAATCCGCCTGGCCGCAGCCTCCTTAGCCGACCGCCCCATCCGCCTCTACGCCACCGAGCGCGCCCTCACCCAAGCCTCCCTCGCCCCATCCGACTTCCCCGCCACCCTCCGCCACGCCCGCGCCGCCCTCGCCACCGAATCCCACCCCATCGACGACATCCGCTCCACCGCCCGC
Organism: uncultured Acidobacteriaceae bacterium; assembly: GCA_963821165.1. Lineage (GTDB taxonomy): Bacteria > Acidobacteriota > Terriglobia > Terriglobales > Acidobacteriaceae > Granulicella. Next base: position 2,135,514 of record CAWGCQ010000003.1, on the reverse strand, counting down.
TACCGCAGCGCCGTAGCCGCCAACCTCCTCGACCAATTCCTCCGCACCCTCGCCCGCTAGTACCCGCCAGCGCGCCCTACCACTGCACGCCCGGATAGAGACTCGGCAACCGAAACGTCCTGTAGCCCTGCGATCCCGGCGTGGTCATCTCCCACACCGTCTGCGGATTGTTTCCAGGCGTCACCTCGTATACCACCGTACTGCCCGAAGGCACGCCTGGCATACCATACTCAAAATCCCCGTTCGCCAGGATCTCAACGTTGCCGCCGTAGCTGTTGTACTGAGCCGTCGGAATAATCTGGTGAAACTGGAACGTCGCCGTCTTTGCGCCGTCATCCAGCTGCAACTCCTGGATCGTCGTGTAGCAAGCCGGTTCACCCGAGGTCCCGCACTGCTTTCCATTCGGATAGATCCGGTCATCCCCGTTGTCCATCACCGTCATCGAATAGATGCCCGTTGTAGTCGACGATACAAACTGCACATGATGCTACGCATAAAACCAATCGGTCGGATCCACTCCACCCTTGAGCGCATAGTCGCCGCCCTCCCCTAGCGTCCACAGCACATCCCCCGTTCCGTTGCCGTTCGCAAAGTCCACCTTCACCACCCAGTTCTGGTGACGCATCGAAATAATAAAGTCTCCATCCACATTCGAATACGCCAGCGAATTCGAGTGCGTCCAGTCCGGGAACATCGCCGCCCACGGGTGTCGATTCACATCAAAGTGATCGAACTCGTTCCACACCCAGTCCGGCTTCCAGTTCGCATCCAGGTCGATCACCACATCGCCCATCACGTTGGTCGTTCCCGGGTATCCCGTCAGGTTCGTGAACGCCTTCTGCGTATTCGCAATAATCAGGAAGTGCCCATTGGGCAGCTCCAGCAGATCATGCGAAAAATAAGCCAGCGTAATCGGGAATCCAGCGCTCGCCATCTCCGTATTCAGCGTCGCCATGCTCAGCTCACGCACCGTGTCGCCCGCCAGGTCGATCTCCCGCATCACATTGATGCCCGCATTCCCCGCCGGAAAGGAATTCGGCGATATGAACATCAGGAAGTCCCCATTCGAAATCAGCTTCACCGGATAAATAAACGGTCCCTTCGACCCCCCATACGTCACCACCTTCGGGTTATAGGCCCAGATCACGTTCCCCTTTAGATCCGTCGTGATAATGCTCGTCGGTACCGATCCAAACAGCGGGTCCATTACTTCGATCCCCGGCTGCGGCGTGCCCGTTCCCAGCGTCACCGGAAAACTCGCAGGAATCCCCGTCGGCAGCGCGCCACTCGCAAACGTGTGATCCACATCCGTCGTCGTCTGCCCGTCTCCAAGCGTCGCGCTTGCGCGCATGTGGTACGTCGTGTTCGGCAGCATCCCCGCCACAAACACGCTCGTCGCTCCACCCGTCGTCGTTACCGTACTGGTCGTCAACCCATACCCCGTGTCCTTGCCAAACGACACGTTCCACGTCCCCGCAAACGGCATCGTCAGCGTGTACTGCGCCACCATCGCATTCGCAGTAGTCGACACCTGGCCCGACACCGACCCCGACGTCCCCGTCACCGTCACCGCCTCACCCGACACCGTCGGCGCTGCTCCCAGGCTCACCGTCCCCGTCTGCTGCGCCGGTGCCGACGCCACCTTCGGCGCATACCCCACCACCACATTGCACGTAGCCCCGATAGCCAGTGCACCGCCGCAGCTACCGCTTCCCAAGCTGAAGCTGCTGTCGCCCGTGAGCGCAGGCGTCAGCGTCAGCGCTACGTTCCCTGTGTTCGTTACCGTCGACACCGTCTGCGTCAGCGCTCCTCCCACAAACATGTCCCCAAACCCATACGAGCTCGCACTCAAACTCACCGCCGCAACCCCCGGCGTCCCCGTCACGTACACCGCCTGCGGCACCAACGCCGACAGTCCCACGATTCCCAGACTCACCGACGCCGACTCCTGCATCGGGCTTGACCCCGCCGCCGGTGCATACGCCACCACCACGTTGCAGCTCTGCCCCGCCGTCAGCGTCGCCCCACATGCACCGCTGCTCGCCAGGCCGAAGTCCGCCCCTCCACTAATCGTCGGCTTCAACGTGAGCGTACGCGTCCCCGTGTTCTGGAGCACCGCCACCGTTTGCGTGGACGACGTCCCCACCAACGTAATCCCGAAATCATACGACACCGGGCTCAGGCTGAAATCCGCACTGCTCAAAGAACCAGACGAGCCGCATCCAACCAGCGGCAGAAGAATCGATGCAGACACAATGGCACTAGCTACGAGAGAGCGCTTCACCGGCAACTCCAGTTAAGGGGGGAGAGTCTCAAAATCATGTTGAGGACGGACCGTACAGCTGGGTTCTTCTTAGAAATCGTGTGGGCCGCACTATGTCGTAGGGAGATTCAATTGCCAAATAGTAATCGACTTTGACCGAAACCCCAACTGTTTTTTTTGGCCCCCAACCCGCCGAGTCTCCAAGCAGATCCTTCACCACCACCCATAGCCTCTTGCGCCTACGCCGGCCCGATCAGCGTGGCCCAAGCAGCCAGCGCCCCATTGAAACTCGAGTAGAACCCATAAGCGTCATACACCGCGCTCCCCCAACTCCCCTGCACCTCCGCGGGCAGCGCCGCACTCTGCACCGGGTCCGACACATTCCTCACAAACCCGAACGCCACCCCCGCCGCCTTGCACACCTCCCCCAACACCGCATCATCCATCTCGATGCAAGCGTACGTCCCATAACTCCCCGCCGTAGTCCCCACCACAAATGTAGGAGTAGTCAGCAACGAAGTCCCTCCCCCCGTCTCATCAAAAAACTTCGGCACCGTGTCCGCTGTATTCAATCCATCCGGATCCAAATCAAAGATCGAATAGCTCGACCCATAGTAAGCATCGAACTGCGACACCAACCCCTGCAGATCGCTCTCCGTCGTAGGCACCGGAAACAGCAAGCTGGCAAACCCCGCCTTATGCAATGTCGTCCCCGCCGCCGACCACCCGTTCGCCCACTCCGGCCAGCTCCCCTGCGCCTTCCCCTTCTCGTACAGCGTCCCCGCACTCACCGCCCGCACCGTCCCCACATGATCCCCCACCATCGCCCCGCCCGCCGTCCCAATCGACACCACCAGCCCCGGCTTCACCGCCTTCAACAACATCTCCATCATGGCCGTCAGCTGCGTCTGCCCCGGAAAATCCAGATGCGTATTCGACTTCCACAGCAGCACCCGCTTCCCCGCAATCTCCACCAGCCGCCACTCCCCCCAGTAGCTCCATCCGCTCACCTTCGCCGACGGCATCCCAGCCGCATACTTCGTCCACCCACCCCAGCTCCCCGTATTCCTGTCCGAGTAGGGCATTGCCGTCCCGCTAGCGCAGAACACATGCTGCATCGCCGCCCACTCCGCATCGGCCCACGTAATCACCACCGCATCCGCCGCCGGCAGCCCACTCCCACTAGCACCCACCAACACCGGAGCCGCCTGCCCCACCCCGCCCCAATCAATCACCGGCAAATCCGGCGTCGTCGAAATCACCGGCTCAAAACTCTTCTGCTTCTCCGTTAAAACAAACGCGCTGGCCGATACCGGGGAGCACTCATCCATTCACCTCAGACCCTTTGGATGTCGCTCCCGGTATCGCCAGCCGCCTTAACCCCGGTCCTATTGCGCCAACGCGATCGTGTGCTCTTCTCCAGCACGCAGCCGCACCATCTGCCCCGGCAGCGCCACCGCACGGAACAGCGCCAGGTTCCCTACCATCTTGTCCGGCCCTGGGATCGAAGCAATCTCCCATCCTTCCGGCACCGGCTGTTCCACTACGAACACCACTGGCCGGCCAAACTGATTCTGCAGCAGATAGTCCTTCTCCTTCAGCACCACCACGCTCCGCTGCACGGCGCCATTCACAACCTCGCCCTTCACACGGTTCGCCGTCAACTGGCTGTCCAGGTGGCACACAGTCGAATCCAACTGCGCGACCGCCCGCTCGCCACTCGCACCCGGCGCTCCTCCGCCCACTGGCAGCGCCCCGGGAACGCTCGTCCCCGTCACGCCGTCCACCTGATCCTGCAGAATCAGGCAGTCCTTGTTCACATGAATTTCCTGAAAGTCCGGGGCCATCGCTACCGCCACGTTGTCCCGAACACCCGAATGCCGGCATCCCGCCAGTCCAAACAAGCTGACCAGCCCCAGCACTCCCGCTCCGACCCATCTAGATCCAACTGTTTTGGTCTTCATGTGTGCTCACCATGCGCATGATTCTTATCCACCTCTGGTGCCACCGCAAGAGCCCGAAAGGTGTAATACCCCCCACCAAAGGTCCTATAGCCCATAGTTACTAAAGCTGCCAGTACTAATTAGGGAACAGGAACCTACTCGTACACTTGCCCCTGTTCTCGCCAAAAGCCCGGGATTCAACCCAACACCGAACCCGAACCAACCGCTCGAACCTCCAGTCCCCAAAAAGCATTCCCATTCCAGTCCAACCAGGCCTTCCGAGCCATCGACCGCCCGCCGCCTCGCTTCTGCCGTTGCCCTTGCCTTTCTTTCTGTCATTCCCTCTGGGAATCTGCTTCTGCCTTTGCTGTTGCCTTTGCTGTTGCCTTTGCCGTTGCCGTTGCCGTTGCCGTTGCCAGAAGCTAAAAGCCAGAAGCCAGAAGCCAGAAGCTAGAAGCTAGAAGCTAGTCACAAGCTAACCCCACCGCCCCCAATCCCCACTAAAATAATTTCCACAGAACCCTCGGGGGTTCCACCATGCTCGAGCTCGCCAAAGCCGCCACCTTCTTCGCCAGCCTGCTCTCCCTTTATTGGACAGCGCTCAGCGCCTTCTTCATCCCCGGCCTCCACTGGCAGGACCGCCTCTTCCTCGCCCTCGCCCGCCTCGCCCTCGCCGCCGCCGTCTGCCTGCTCAGCGGCCTGGTCTTCCGCCTCCCCGTCCGCACCAATCCCGACGCCCACCTCGCCCTCACCTCCACCCTCCCCATGCAGCTCTTCTTCTGGACCGCCCCCATCCTCGCCCTGCTCTTCCTCTCCTCCTGGTACCTAACCTGCGGAGCCCCCACCCTAACCACCCACTACCCCGCCTGCAGCTAGCCCCTTGCCCACCCAACCCAGCATCACCGCCAACGCCTGAACGCACCCCGCTCAACCCAGCACCACCGCCAACGCCTGAACGCAGCCGCTCGACCCGGCATCTGCGCCAACGGCGCAACCTATCACAGCCTGGGGCGCAGCCCCAGGTCACCGCCCACCAAACCCCCAAGGGCTGTAAGCCCGACCCATAGCCGCGAGCCACGCCTACACCCAGCTCCGCACCACAAACCACCCCAACACCCCCGCCACCAACCAATCGGACACCAGCGCCGTATACTCCTTCGCATTCCTGCCCTTTCCCGGCAGATGGACAAACCCGGCCAGCCCGTAATACAGCCCACCCACCAACGCCGCGGGCACCACCCACCCCGGCCTCACGACGCTAAGAATCCCCAGCGTCCCCATCGCCAGGTTCGCAAACCCAATCTCCCGAACCACCGGCAACGCCCCCGCATCACGGATCTGAAAAATCTCCTCAGCCGTAAACCGAGGCTGCACCACCTGCCGAACCCCCGCCACAAACAGCCGCACCCCGACAGCCCAGAACGTCCACCACCGCCCAATCAAAGCCAGGCTCGCAACGCTCTCATGCAACCGCCCCGCCTCAATCGCCACCGAAACCACCGGACAAATCAACAGCAACAAGATCACGCTAGCGAAATACATACCCACCCTCCAGCCATCCAGCCTAAAGCACTCACCTCAGCCCTCGCATTGCTATCGCCGTTGTCTTCGCCTTTGTTTATTTCTCGCCGTCATCCTGAGCCGAAGGCGAAGGCCCCCCGCATTGGCTCTTGCCCTTTGCTGTTGCCTTTGCTTTTCTGGTTGTCATCCCGCAGGGATCTGCTTCTTCCTTTGCCCTTGCCCTTGCCGTTCTTTCTGTCATTCCCTCCGGAATCTGCTTCTTCCTTCGCCTTTTCCCCAACGTTTGTCATCCTTCGCCACAGGAGGAGGATCTGCTTCTGCCCTTGCCCTTACCGTTGCCCTTGCCCTTGCCCTTGCCCTTGCCCTTACCTTGCCCTTGCCCTTACCCTTGCCCTTGCCCTTACCCTTGCCCTTGCCCTTGCCATTGCCCTTGCCATTGCCGTTGTTTGTTTCTCGCCGTCATCCTGAGGCGAAGCCGAAGGACCCCCGCATTGGCCTTTGCCTCTGCCCTTGCCCTACCGGATTAGCAGCGGGCTTCAGCCCGCTGAAAAATCCCCACGCCAACAGGGGCTTTAGCCCTGGCCCCTTCGGCTACACAATGATGTGCCATCTCGACCGAAGCCAAACGGCCCTACCGTTTGGCGTAGCGGAGAGACCCGCAGTGGCTCTTGCCGTGACTCGTTTTTCGCCGTCATCCTGAGCCGAAGGCGAAGGCCCCCGCATCGGTCGTTGCTCTTGCTGTTGCCTTTGCTTTTCTGGATGTCATCCCGCAGGGATCTGCTTCTTCCTTTGCCTTTGCCGGGTGCCCATCCGTACGCGCACTTGCGGACGGGTGGGTTCCGCTCTACCGGGAAGGCCCGAATCACCCTGCTCCCAACACCCGTCCCCCCATCAAGACCATCGAAGGGGCACGGCTTCAGCCGTGCCATAAAACCGCCGGGTCGAAGACCCTACCGCTCTGCCGAAGGCCGGAGCGAAGCCGCAGGTGAAGCGACTGAACTGCCCTCCTCCGAGCCGCCCATACACCCGCCCCAGCCACGCGAAGCCCCTCCCCGTCCGCGCAGGACCTGTCAACCCCCCAAACCCTCCAAAAACCACGCAACCCAAACAAACCAAACCAAATAATAAATCCCAAAACCTGGCATAGTTACCCCACCCAACTTGCTACACTTGAAGTAGCCCCCCAAACTCAAAAAGCTGCACCGGCAACAACCGGCTGCAGCTTTCCAATTTAAGCCCCTAACTCCAACAGAAAGAAGATCATATCCGTAACCCATTTAGAATGAGCCGTTTGAAAGCAGCTTTCACCCACTAAGCCGCACATTCCAAACGACTTCACTACCGAGAAAGTGAAAGCAGGGGGGGGAGGGGGGGTCCCCAGCGGGCGTCCTTGGCCCGTTGGGGTCAGAAGGGGGTCCCCAGCGGGCGTCCTTGGCCCGTTGGGGTCAGAAGGGGGGTACCCGGACGAACGCGGAACCACTCACCGACCAACCTGATCCGCCCGCATCGGCCAGGACAGGGGGGATACTTTGATACTTAACCCGTCCAGAATGACCACTTTAGCCGCAATTTTCGGCCACAACGCAGGGATACTTTGATACTTAACCCCTGCAAGCAGACTACTTTAGAGCAAAAAGAGCACTTTTTGGGGGGGGGAGGGGTACCCCTACACCACCAGCCACTTCTCGTAACCGCACCCGCTCCACATCCGCCTCGGTATCCACGTCCAGCGCCAGCGCCTCATCCACCACCGCAACCGCTCCGCGCAGCAGCTCCCGAGCACCAACATCGCCGCGCAACTCCATCAACTCCGGAAACTTCTCCGCCGGAAAATAAGCCGGAATCCCAACCTTCCCTGCATACCCCGAACCTGTAACCCGATCCGCCTCGACGCACAACGACCGCACATGCTCAGCCCGAAGCGCAACCTGGTCACAAGCCATCACCACCAAACCTGCAACACCCAACTCCCGAGCCCGCGCAACGCCAACGCGGATCGAACTCGCCATGCCCTCATCGGCCAACGCATTCACCACCAAATCGCAACCACGCTGCGACTTCCCGACCTCCGCATCGCGAACCACCACAATCACCGGCTCCAACCCAGCCTCAACCGCAACCCGAACCGCGCGCTCCAGCAGCGTCTCTCCACCAATCTCCACCATCTGCTTCGCCCGCCCCAACCGCCGCGAAGCCCCAGCAGCCAGCACCACAGCACGCGATGCTCACAGCGCACACTGAGCCTGCAGATATCGCGAAGCACCACCTTGCCTCACCTGCTCCTGCACCATCTCCGCTGTCATCCGCCGCGAGCTCCCCAGCTTCCCCTCGCAACAAGCCTGGATCTCCGCAATCACCGCCAGCGCAATCGCCTCCGCGCCATCACCGCCAAGGTCCAACCCAACCGGCGCAAACAGCCCGTCGCAAGCCCGCTCCACGCTCCATCCCAGCAGCGCAGCCGTCTCTCTCACCAACAGCGCGCTTCGGTGCCGAGCGCCCAGCAACCCCAAATACCGCGGCTCACACCGCAGCGCTCCAGCCAACCACACCCGATCCTGCTCATAGCTATGCGTCATCACCACCACAGCATCCTTCGCCCCAATTCCCAACGACGTCAACTCCCCAAAACCCTCAGCAGCCATCACCAGCACAGCCTCCGGAAACCGCTCCGTCCGCGCCCATTGCATCCGTCCATCCACCACGACAACGTTCCATCCCATCAGCGCAGCGAACTGCACCATCGGCCGCGCATCGTCTCCAGCACCAAACACAACCACCCGCTGCGGAGCCTCAATCCGCTCCTCAATCCCACCCTGAACCTCCACATCGCCAACCACTCGCCGCAACGGCGCCCCATTCTCCGGCAACCACGTCACCACCCGACTCTCAACTCCCTCCAACGACGACTCCAGCGCCTCCATCAACCCCTCAAACTCCACCGTTCCCGCAGGCTCCACCAGCAGGTCCACCGTCCCGCCGCAACCCAACCCATAAGGAATCTCAGCCGTATCGTCGAACAGCGTCGAGTACCTCTCAACCACCGCTCCGCCGCGCACCATCCAAGCAGCCTTCCGCACAACCTCGGCCTCCAGACATCCACCCGAGATCGACCCCGCATACTCCCCATCAGCGGCCACCAGCAACCGAGCCCCAACCTGCCGATAACTAGACCCCTCAACCCGCACCAGCGTCACCAGCGCCACCGCATCCCCGCGCCGCCAAAGCTCGACAATCCTTCGCCGCTCACGCATGGTGCAATCCTACCTCCCTACTGCTTCTCGCTAAACGTATGGATGCCGCATTCCAGCTTCTTGCCGCCCCATCGCCCACTGCGCGGGTCAGCCCCAACCGCCGGCACAGCCGTGCAAGGCTCACACCCAATACTCGTATATCCACGATCATAGAGCTCCAGTCGAGCAATCCCATGCGTCCCGCGCATACCCCTCCACCCTCTCCCAATCCCAATCCGCCAACACACTAACCTTCTTCATCGTCTTTCCCGACGGCAACCGATGATCCTCAATCTTCTTCAATCCCGCGCGTGTCGGCGACTGCTCCCGTCGCAACCCCGTAAACCACCACGAATAAGGCTCCAGCGAACGCATCAGCGGCTCAACCTTGCGAATCGCGCAGCACTTCGTCGGCTCCACAATATGCAACAACCCAAACTCCCGCTCATGCTCTTCCAACGTCGTCTTCGGCAGCGCATTTACAAGATTCAAACCCCACTCTTGCACCATCCGATCGCGATACGCAATCAACTCAGGAAAGTGATATCCAGTCTCGAGGAAGATCACCGGAACCCGCGGCAGCAACTCACGCAGCATGTGCAGCACAACCATGTCCTCTGTCTGAAAGCTGCTCGTCAGGCAGATACTCTGCAGACCATTCTCTAGCTCAGCCTGTCGCACAACATCAGCAACCATCTCTTCCGCCGAAAGCCTCTCATTCACGTCCATCAACGCATCCACGTTCCCGCTCATGGAATCTCCTCCTTATTGGATGAGCCATCGAGCCAGTCCGAAGCATCCTGCACCGACTCGAAGTAGCCATCTCTAGCCGCTTCCCTAACCCCTTCAATCGTCAACTCATCCAACGCCGCGCGCGCTGATATCGCCGTCACCTCGGCCAGTCGCAAAGCCCGCACAACACCAGCCAACGAACTCTCCGGAATCAACGGGTCATCGACAACCACAGCAGCACGACCACGTTCCCGCAACGCGTCTCGGAAAGCAGCCGCCTCTGCGGGCATGCCCCTCAACCAGACGAACGCGGAACCCTTCGCAGCATGCTCCTTCCCCTCGGAGAGCGCGACCGCAGCGACGATCATCGCCGCGCCCACCGTTGCATTCGTCAAAGGATCGATAAGAATCAGCGCGCCCATCTCGCGATTCTCCGTATACGCATCGAAGAACAGCGGCAAACTCGTATCAAACTCAACTTCAGCGATATCGTTCATCTGCAACTGCGAACAATCGCGCTGCTCTGTCGATTGGATATCGACTCCATAGAGAATCCTTCGGGCCGTTGCCCGAACCGTGCGCGTCGTATGTTTCGCAAGATACGTTTGCCCGACAACCAACGGCTGCTCGTGCATCCAAACCACCATCGCGCGGAACCCGGTACTCAAATACGGAGCACTCTGATCCTCTCCAACCAACATCTCACCACGGCTAAGATCGATTTCGTCTTCCAACTCAAGCGTCACGCTCAGCGGAAAGCTTGCCGCTGGAAGTTCTCCATCATAAGTAACGATGCTCTTTACGGTCGTAACGCGCCCACTCGGCAACGCCTTCACCCGCATGCCCGGCCGCACTTCGCCGCGTTCCACCCGCCCCGCAAACCCCCTGAACTCGGCGTTCGGTCGCACCACCAGTTGCACCGGAAAACGCAAAGGCCCATCCGCCGCCTCGCGAATGGTCAGCGGCACCGTCTCCAGATACTCCAGCAGCGTCGGCCCGCTATACCACCCCATAGTGGCGCTGCGCTCAACCACGTTATCGCCGGCCAGCGCACTCACCGGAATCACCTCAACACTGGTCAGCCCAAGACGAATCGCCAACGCGGCAAACTCCGCGGAAACCTTCTCGAAGACCTCCTCGCTATATTCCACAAGGTCCATTTTGTTGATGGCCGCAACCACATGCGGAATCCGCAACAGGCTAGCAATATAGGTATGCCTCCGCGACTGCGGCAGCAACTCCCCAGCGCGCTGGAACGCCTTCGCATCGATCAGCACAATCGCCACATCCGCTGTCGAAGCGCCCGTCGCCATGTTGCGCGTGTACTGTTCATGCCCCGGCGTATCGGCAATGATGAACTTACGCTTCGCCGTAGAGAAGTACCTGTAAGCCACATCGATCGTTATGCCTTGCTCACGTTCCGCCTTCAGCCCATCCGTCAACAGCGAAAGATCCACAGCCCCACCCGAACGATTGACCCTGCTCGCGCGAATCGATGCAAGCTGATCCTCATACACGCTCTTCGTGTCATGCAACAGCCGCCCAATCAATGTGCTCTTGCCGTCGTCAACGCTGCCAGCCGTAGTAAATCGCAGCATCTCCTGTTCCAGGTGGCTATCGAGAAACGCCCGAAAGCTCGTCTCACTCAAAGATCTCTGGCCTGAATCCAACATACTCATCAGAAGTAGCCCTCACGCTTCTTCAACTCCATCGAGCCCTCTTCGTCATGATCAATCGCCCGCCCCTCGCGCTCGCTGCGCCGGAAGCCAATCAACTCCTCGATGATCTCCGGCAAGGTCTCCGCCTCGCTCCGTATCGCGCCCGTGCACGGCACGCATCCCAGCGACCGCATCCGCACCTTCATCAACTCGGGCTTCTCACCCGGCAGCAAACGCGTCCCTTCATGAACCAGCGTGATCATGCCGCCGCGGATCACCGCCAACCGCTCCTCCGCAAAATACAGCGGCACAATCGGAATCTGTTCGGCATACAGGTACAGCCAGATGTCCAGCTCCGTCCAGTTCGAAAGCGGGAACACCCGAATACTCTCACCCTTGCGCAGCCGCGAGTTATACAGACTCCAAAGCTCCGGTCGTTGATTCTTCGGGTCCCATTGTCCTGCCCCATCCCGAAAGCTGTACACCCTCTCCTTCGCCCGGCTCTTCTCTTCGTCGCGCCGCGCGCCACCAAACGCCGCATCGAATCCGCCTTCTTCCAGCGCATCCAGCAGCGACCGCGTCTTCAACGCCCCACAGCAGTTCTGCGTTCCCAGCTTCCACGGGCTCGCCCCATCGGCAATAGCCGCCTCATTGCGATGCACGATCAACTCCGCGCCAATCTCCCTCGCATAATGATCGCGGAACGAAATCATCTCGGGAAACTTGTAGCTGGTGTCGATATGCAGCAGCGGAAACGGAATCCTGCCCGGATAAAACGCCTTCTGCGCCAACCGCAGCATGACGCTCGAATCCTTACCGATCGAGTACAGCATCACGGGGCGCGCAAATTCCGCAACCGCTTCCCGCAAAATGTAGAGGCTCTCTGCCTCCAACGCCTGAAGATGATTCAACCGCTTCTGATGAAGTTTCGCGATACCTTCGCCAGCGGCTCTGTCAGTAAGCAAGCAGCCTCCCCTTGCAGACCTGAAACGGCCCTGTTTGTCACAGATGAAATGCCCCGCAAAAGGGCGATAGGGTTACTATGAACTGACCAGAAGTTTCTAGAGGAAAGCCGTTCACGGAATGAGATCGGATACACGTGTGCTCAACAACAAAATCGACTTTGCCGTGGACATCGCGTAATACGTAAACTGAAGACTTCCATCATAATGAGCTTATCCGCTTCCCAGCCCTGCATCAAGTTTGAGTCACCCGTTTAACCACGTTTCCTTCATACGTCCGATGCCTTCTAGGGGATACTACAGAAGTGGAATTGGCGCAGCCGCCTCATTCCATGCAGTTTCTTGGAACCTCTGTTCGATGAAACACCTCTCAAACTGAACGGGTTATTTGGAGGAATCGCCGCAATGCAACGCTTGACTCTATGGGCTCGGCTTCTTTTGGTTATCCTCAGTCTTGGTACTGCTGCGGCGGTTTCCTCTGCGCAGGGGACCAAAGGTGGCGAGCAGCATATTGACTCGCGAGTCGACATCTACGGCGGCTACGGCTACTTTCATCCCTTCAATAGCAGCGTCGCGGGCTATGAGTTTCAGAGTGTCTACAATCCCAACGCAACCATCGGTATCTCTACGTGGTTCAATCGCTACTTCGGCGTTGAGCTGGAGGGCGGCTACTTCTCCGGCAACAACGAGCACAAACAATACATCCCCAACTGTACCGGCGAAACCTGCAGCCAACTGGTCTACACCGCTGAAGGCGGCCCAGTCTTCCGGTATCCGCTAGGACGTTGGGTGCCCTTCGCTCATGCACTCGGCGGTGGCGAGCGCACCAATGGACCCGCAGCCCAATCGCTGATGTGGGGATGGGGAGTCACCGGCGGCGTCGGCATCGATTACGTATTTCCGTTTTGGGGTCAGCACGTCTCAATCCGACCCATTCAAGCTGACTATCAACGTTCCCAGGTCGTCTATGGTCCACTGCTCCTTCCCTCGGGAACCGAAGGAGGGTTCAGTGCTCTGAGCAACATGAAGCTCTCTGCCGGCCTGGTTGTCCGTTTGGGCGCCGTCGAGCCGCCGAATCCCGTCATGCTCGGCTGCAGCGCACAACCCGCGCAGATCTATCCTGGCGATCCCGTTAAGGTCGAAGCCAACGCCCTGCACCTGGATCCGAAGAAAACTCCCGTCTATACCTGGGCTGCAAATGGCGGCAAGATCACCGCCTCCGGCCCGGAAGCGACGATCGATACCACCGGCCTCGCGCCGGGCGACTACGTCGTCACCGGCCACGTAGAGCAAGGCACCAAACCGCGCCAGCAGGCATCCTGCGCCGCGCCCTTCGGCGTCATGGCCTTCCAGTCGCCTACCCTCACCTGCAGCGCCAACCCCAGCACTGCGGTCTCAGGCACCGACATCGCCATCAGCACCGTTGGCGTCAGCCCGCAGAATCGTCCGCTCACCTACTCCTACGCCGCCACGGCAGGCGTCATCGCCAGTTCCGGACCCACCGCCATCCTTACCACCGCCGGCTTGAGTCCGATGACCATCACCGTCACCTGCAACCTTGTCGACGATCTCGGACAGACCGCCAAGGCGACCACCGACGTCATCATCACCGCGCCGGTCGTCAACGTCCCGCAGACTCAGCCGCTCTGCAGCCTGAGCTTCACACGTGATCGCCGCCGTCCAGAACGCGTCGACAATGAAGCCAAGGGCTGCCTCGACGACATCGCCCTCACGCTGACCCAGCAGGCCGACGCACACCTCGTCATGATCGGCAACTCGACATCGGATGAAAAGCCGCAGGCGGCTGCAGCGCGTGCCCTCAACGCACGTCAATACCTGGTCCAGGAAAAGGGTATTGATCCCACACGCATCGAGCTCCGTGTCGGGGCGACCCCGGATAAGACCGTCACCAACGTCCTCGTACCCGCTGGCGCAACCTTCAATAACCCGGACACCCACACCTTCGACGAAAGGACCATCGTCCGCCACGGACAAGCCTATGGCATCCCTCGCTCAGAGAGAATGTCACCCAGGACGTACGAAAGACCGGCGCCAGCTCCTATCGCTCCCGTAGTGCCGGCCACGCCTCCGACGTCAGCCGCCCCCCCCGAAACAGCACCAGCACCTGCAACCTCTGCGCCCGGATCACCCGCAGTGCCGGCAGCAGCTCCTGTGTCACCCGCTGCTCTTGCTCCTGCCCCCGGGTCCACTCCGCCGACGACAGCTGCTCCTGAGACGCAAACAACTGCACCCACAACAACCCCGCCTCCCTCAACCACCAGTCCGTCGCCGCAGTAGACGGGCGATCGATCAACCCTGCGGATCAACCATCAGAAGTTGAGCGCCCAGCGTCACATGCTGGCCGCTCTCAACTTCTGCTAAAATCAAAAGGTTGGTCAGTGGGTGTTTCAGCTCGTGCAGTTTCCCGGAGCTTACGTTCGTCCACGAACGACCAGCCACTCACCTAATCCATTGTTCGGGGCGTAGCGCAGTCTGGTAGCGCACCTGGTTCGGGACCAGGGGGTCGGAGGTTCGAATCCTCTCGCCCCGACCATTTTCAAGACAGACATCCGTCCGTCCGCGCTAAGCCAGCAGATACTTCAGCAGTGCCATCCGAATGTATAAGCTGTTCTTCGCCTGCCGGAAGTAAGCCGCCCTCGCATTCGCATCCACCTCCGGCGAGATCTCGTTCACGCGCGGCAGCGCATGCATGATGATCGCCTCCGGCTTCAGTCGATCGGCGACCTCGCCATTGATCACGTACACGTCCTTCACTGCGTCGTACTCATCCTTCGAAGCAAACCGCTCACTCTGCACTCGCGTAATGTACGCAACGTCCGCGTGTTCAATTACACCTTCCAGTTTCTCGCCCTCATGGAACGCGACGCCCTTCTCCATCAGGTACTCCCGGTACGCTAACGGCAACCGCAGTTGCCACGGCGAGATCAGATCAATCGTCACTCCCGGATAAAGGCAAAGCAGCGGCAGCAGCGAATGGATCGTTCGCCCATTGAGAAGATCCCCCACCAGTGCAACCCGCAATCCACTTAGCCGCCCAAGCTCTTTCTTGATCGTGTACATATCCGCCAGCGCCTGCGTCGGATGCTCTCCCACACCATCGCCCGCATTGATGATCGGCACCGGAGAAATTCTTGCTGCCGCCTCCGCAGTCCCTGGCTCATAGTGTCGAATCGCAATCGCGTCCGCATATCCACTCACCACACGAATGGTATCGCTGATTGTCTCGCCCTTGGTCGCGGATGAATTGGCGCGCGCATTTTCCGCCGTCAGCACGCCCCCGCCCAGCTTCTGCATAGCCGCCTCAAACGAAAACCTCGTCCGGGTACTTGGCTCGAAAAATAACGTCGCCAAAATCCTCCCGCGCAGCGGATCAGTCAGTGCCCGAAACACATCGTCGCGCTCCATCTGGTGCGCCGACTCAAACAGCCACAACAAAAACTCAGGATCCTTGAACTGTCGCGCGCTGATTACGTGCTTAAGCTTTTCCATTCGGGCGAACACTCCCTCAACCTGCCGGGTAAACCCTGCCTTGCAATACGGTATAGGTCACACGGCCAGGCATCATATATCCCTCAAACGGGGACCAGCCGCACTTCGTCTTCATGTCTTCACGCCGCACCACGTATGGCGCATCGGGATTGAGGATCGTGAGTGATCCCACATATCCCGGCTCAATCGCGCCATATCCCTTGCCAAAGCTCTGCGGAAGAAACTCCCTCACGAACGCACCGGGATTCCAAGCGCACACGCGCGCAATATCCTGCGCGGAAAATCCGTGCTCCGCCATCAGCCACGTAGCAAACGCCCCGTAAGTATCCAGATGCGGCACACCGCTAACGCCCTGCATCTTCTCTTCGATCGTGTGCGGAGCATGATCCGTCGCTACATAATCCACCAGCCCACCGCGTAACGCCTCAATCAGCGCCAGCCGATCCTCCGGCCCACGCAGCGGAGGATTCATCTGCAACCACAGCCGATTTTCATCCGTCAGCATCGAGTCATCAAAGAACAGATGATGCGGCGTAGCCTCAGCCGTCACCCTCACCCCACGCGACTTCGCGGCTGCAATCTTCTCCAGCCCGCCCTTCGTCGAGTAGTGACAAAGCTTCCCCACCAGCTCATATCGCTCAATCAGGTACAGCGCGAACTCCGTAGCCGTAATCTCCGCTCGAGCCGGCCGCCGTTGCTCATGCGTCGGCTCACCTGTACTCTCGCGCAGTATCGCAGGATCCTCGCAGTGAAAGCTCACATTCTTCCCGCGATACTTCGCAATCACGCCTTCAAGCTCTTCCTGCGAAGCAAAGAATAAATCCCCCACCGACGGCCCCATGAACGCCTTATACGGTACCTGCCTCTGCAGCGGATTCGTCTCCGGGCCAATCCCCGCATACAACGTCACATACACCGCCGACGCCTTCGTCAACTCTTCCTTCGCCGCATAGCGCTCATCATCCACCGGCGCCACCGGATTATTCGGCATGTCGGCAACATGCGTAACGCCACCGTGCACCGACGCCGCCGACACCGTAGCAAAATCCTCTTTGTACACTTGCGACTTGCTCACATCATCGCGCGCATGAATATGAATATCGCCGAACCCCGGAAAGATGATCTGACCCTCGAGATCAAGATCGCTCTTACCCGTCCGCGGCCCCACATACTCAATCAATCCGGTCTCGGTATTGATCTCGATCGCACCTTCAAACTCCCGATCATGATTCGCAATCCTGCCCTCAAGACGCAGCATGGGCCGCCTCTCGTGCCGCATTGATCTCGTCTCTCAGCTTGCGAGCCGCGTCCGCAGGATCCTCGCTGAAAAGTATCGCCCGCGAGCTGCTGATCAACAATCCCTTCCCTCGCGCATCCAATCCCGCAGCGACCACTGCCGCCGCATCTCCGCCCTGCGCACCCACCCCGGGCACCAGGAACGGAATCTCCGGCGCAATCGTCCGAATCCGCCGCATCTCTTCCGGATACGTAGCGCCCACCACCAGCATGCAGTTCCCTGCAACATTCCAGTCCGTGCTCACCCGCATCGCAACCGTCTCCCATAGCGGCCGCCCGTCACTCACCAGGTCCTGCAACTCCCCCGCGCCCGGATTCGACGTCCGGCACAACACAATGCTCACCTTATCCTTCCGTTCCAGAAACGGCATCAGCGCCTCGCGCCCCAGGTAAGGATGCAGCGTCACCGCATCAAACCCCATCGCATCAAAGACCGCCGCCACATAGCCCCGATTGGTATTCCCGATATCCGCGCGCTTCGCATCGCAGATCGTAAACACGTCGGGATGCGCACCACGCAAATACTCCATCGTCAACTCAAGTTCCCGCAGCCCCTGCGTCCCGCGCGCCTCATAGAACGCCATATTCGGCTTGTACGACGCCGCATACGAATGCGTCTGCTCTATGATCCAGCGATTGAACGCGAATAGCGGAAATTCCTCACTCTTGAAGCGCGCTGGAATCCGTTCAAACTCCGGATCCAATCCCACGCACACCAGCGAGCCCACGGCATCTGCTCTTCGCTCGAACTTGTCCGTCGCTGCGCTCATCGTCCTCGACTCCAACCCCTACTCAAACCCTTGCCGCTTGGCCCAGAACCGCGGCTCATCCAGCCAATCCCGTACCAAGGCCGCTCCCGCCTCATCAATCATTCCCTGCTTCACGGCGCATTCCAGTACCACAGGAAACGTCGTTGTCGCATGCAGCCGCACGCCCGACTTTGCAAACAATTCCGCCGCCTCCGGAAAATCGTAGCTGATGATCGCCAGGCAATCGCTCACGACCGCACCCTCCGCGCGTAGCGCCTCAATCGCCGCGATGCTGCTTCCGCCGGTCGTCACCAAATCTTCCACCAGCACCACGCGTTTGCCAGTCACATCGCCACCTTCAACGCGCTTCTTCGTGCCATGTTCCTTCAGTTCTTTCCGAATAAACACCGAAGGCATCCGCATAGAAAATCCCAGCGCCGCGCTATGCGGAATCCCCGCAGCCTCCACGCCCCCGACTACATCCACCGCAATCTCGCGCTCCGCAATCAATCCTTCAAATCCGCGAATCACCTTCGCCCACTGCTCCGGCCAGAATGGAAACCGCCGGTTGTCGCAGTACACCGGCGACTTGATCCCCGACTTGAACGTAATCGGTGCCGCCGGCCGAAACCCCACGCCCTCAATCGCAATCAACGCCTCGGCAATCTCGCGGCTGCGGGCCTCATAGCTCATGCGCCTGCTCCTTGATCTCTCGCGCAAGCCCGGGATGCCACATCGCCGCCGTCGCCGACATCACCACATCCGCCCCAGCCCTGCGATACTCGTCAAACGCTGCTGCGCTCCCCGCTCCGCCCACGCCCACAATCGTGAATTTCTGCCCCAACTCTCCGCGTATCCGCGCCAGCTTCGACGCCATCGCCACGCCCGCCCACTTCACCGAGCTGCCACATACCCCACTCCGCAAGCGTCCTTCACCCGGCAGCGCCTGCTCGCCCTCTTCATCGCGAATCTCCGCCGAGATCGTATTGATCGCCGCGATCCCATCCACGACCCCGCCCACCTCGCGCAGAAAATCCTCCAGCTTTTTCTCATCCTTGTAGAAGGCCATCTTGATTACCAGCGGCACCCCGCCAATCACATCCTTGATCGCCTCCACCACCTGCCGCGACCGCGCAATATCGAAGCACAGCAGATTCGCTGTTCCCTCATTCGGGCAGCTCAGGTTCACCTCGATCACCGGCACGCCAGTCTCCTTCACCAGCCGCGCCCCCAGCTTGAAGTCCGCAATGTAATCCTGCACGCTGCCACTCTCCGGCAGCGTTCCCTGGAAGCTCCCCACCACCACCTGCCCCGGCCGCGCATACGCCGCAGCATCCGCCATATCCGGCTGCCAGAACTCCGGATCCATCGACGGCACACCAAACGAATTCGTAATCGACAACGGCTCGCTGTAATCTTCGTTCGCAACCAGCGTGCGATCCGGCGCCAGGTCTCCCTCCACCTTCACCGCCAGCACGTTCGGCCATGGATGACACGCATACTTGTGCGTCCGGACCGTCTTGTACACCGGAATATCGAACCCCATATCCAGCGCAGCCTTCACAAACTTCCCATTGATCAGCGGTCCCGCAGGAATGCCAAACGGCGCATACACCGGATACCCGAGAAATTGATGCTTCGGTTTTGAAGTTGGGGAAACAGGAGAGGTGTTGGCGAAGAGGCCAAATGGGCCGTGCTCAAAGTTGTCCAGATAAGACTTTGCCGGGTCGTAAAACGGCTCAGAGGGCATGCACCAGATCACCTGTCCTTCTAGTATAGCCCACTGTTTTTGCACCTATCTGGGGTCAATTTGCGTCTCGATCGCATACCGGACAAGCTGCGACCGGCTGCGCACCCCAGCTCGTTCGAACAGCTTCTGCAGCACCGCCTTCACCGAGCTCTCCGTCATCTCCATTTGCGCCGCAATTTCCTTGTTACTCTGCCCCTCCAGCACGCCCCGCAACACCCCCGACTCCCGCGCACTCAGCCGTTCCGCTACCGGCCGCTCCGCCCCCGCCAATCCTCCCGACGCAATCAGTGCCAGCGAAGCCCTCGACGAAATCCATCGCTCTCCCTTCGCCGTGCGTTGAATCGCAAGCATCAACTCCACTGTCGGTTCCGTCTTCAGGAATATTCCCGTATCCAGCTCCGTAACTGCCCGCATCAGGTCAGCCGACCCCATACCGGCCGTCACCATCAACACCCGCGCCTCCGGCCTCAAACGCCGCACCTTACGTACCAGGTCGAGTCCATTCCCGCCACCCGCACCCTCCAGCTCGTAATCCACCAGAGCCGCGTCAAACTCCAGTCCCGCTTGCACCGCCGCGAGCGCATCCTCAGCGTTCGCAAAGTCACCGCTGATCTCAACGCCCACCTCGCTCTCCAGCAACCGCCGCAGACTCTCACGAAACAACGTGTGATCATCCACCAGCAGCAGCCGAATCAGCCCCCGAGAATCCTTGGCCTTCATGCCTCCACCTCAACGGCAATCATCTCCACCACGAACGTAGCACCCGACGCGCTCGGTTGATACGCCAGGTTTCCATGAAAGCTCAGCATCATCGCACGCGATAAGATACAATCCCAACCCCGAGCTCGACGACCCGCCCCCAAACGGCCGAAACAGACTCGCCGGATCCCTCACCCCCGGCCCGTTGTCCGAAACCTTCACCTGCACCAGCCCGTCCACCTGCGCCGTGCATAGTTCCAGCCGAGCATGATCTACCGGAGCCAGCACCTTCTCCGCATTTCGCACCAAGTTCAAAAACACCTGCAACAAACTCTGCTGATCCGCCCATACCTCCGGCAGATTCTCCTCAACATGCCATCCCAACTCAATCCCCGACTCACGCAGCGAAGGCGTCAGAATAATCCGCAACTCCCTCAAGAAGCTTTCCAGCCGCAGCTTCGTCGGTTGTCGCCGAGCCAGCGAAAGCTCCAGCGACGCCATACGTTCCAGCGCCGTCACCAGCTGCCGCAACGCCTCAAAGTCTTCCGACGGCTCTTCCACCACAAACGTCGCCCGCAGATTCTGCTGCACCACCGAGATCGCCGCACAAATGTTCCGAATCTCGTGGAACAACGCTCCCACTGCCAGCCGCGATCCCACCAGCACCTGCTCCAGGTTCGCCTCTTCTCGATCCCGCACCTCCGTCGACGCATCGATGATCATCGCCGTCAGCCTTCCCCCGCGCGATGTGCTGTACGAAGATACCCACACATCCGCAAGAAAAGGATCCTGCGTCGCCCGCAATCCCTGGCACTGCAGCATCGTCTTCAGATGCTCCCAGCCCTGCCGTTGAATCTGCACACGCGCCAGCGATGGCATGAACACCTGCAGCGACGAGCCCTCCAGCCGGCTCATCCCAATCGGCCCATCCCCCGCGAACATCCGCTCCGCAGCATCGTTCGCCTGCAGGATCGTGCCTGTCTCATCCGACGTAATAATCGCGATCGAAGAGTTCGCCACCACTAGCCGCAGTTGCTCCTCCGCCCCCCGCCGCGCTTCAATCTCCGATTCCAGCTCATCCAGATGCGACTCTTCCGTTGCCCTGCGCGTCAACACCTCGGACACATAGAGACCCGCCGCCGTGTACGCCAGGAAATATAGCGAGTCGCGCGCCATACCGTCCCTCAACGTCCAGTCGTAGCCAGTTCCAAACTCCGCCACCGCGGTACACACCACGCCCAGCAGCGGAATCTGCCAGCGACGCAGCGCCGTGCTCATGAGCACCACAGGAGCCAGGTACAGCAGCGCCAGCGGAATCGCCTCGCTCAGCCTCCGGTCCAGATACCCAATAACTGCAATCCCCACCAACCCGGACACGAGTCGAAAGGTTTTGCTTTTCATCATGCTGGCTGCAGATCTCATCGCTCCCTTTAGTATCTGTAAATTCATACAGTGGCAGCGCATCCTATCGAAAGATAAAACTGACAATCATAAGATTGAGCGCAGTCCCAGCCTTCGAGCATTCCATTTGATTTACCCTCAAAGTAATTGCTAATTGCCGACCACCCACACGCACTAACCTTCGAATTCTATGAACATGACGCTGAAAACGCAGCAAGATCAAGTCTGTCCGAAGCCAGGTGCGCCCGGCCTGTATCGTATCGCCGCACCTCTTCTTCTCTTCACTCTCGGCATCGCCGGCTGCAATCATGAGGCGGCTTCCCCATCCGCAGAGGCTCCGCCGGCAACGCAAGTCGAGGAAGTCAGCGGCTCAAATCTCGTTCATGTCGACGGCTCCGGCCGCTTTTCACTCGTGCAGGCCTTTACCCAGCCGGTCCGCAGCCAGCTCCAGGTCACCGGCTCGGTCAATCCGGATGTCTCCCGCGAGATTCCCGTCCTCTCGCTCGCCAATGGTCGCGTCGTCGCTCTTCACGTAGGCCTCGGCGACTACGTTCACAAAGGCCAGCTCGTCATGGAGGTCCAAAGCCCTGACGTCTCCGCCGCCTTCGACGCCTATCTCAAGGCCGTCAATGACGAGCACCTAGCCGCCATCACCCTCCAGCGCGACAACCTCCTCTATGACAAGGGCGCGATTCCTAAGTCGCAGCAGGAAACAGCACAGAACGGCGAGGACGATGCCAAGGCGGACCTTTTCGCCGCCGAACAGCAGCTGAAGGTCCTTGGTGTCGATAAGGATCATCCCAGCGCGATCGTCAAAATCTACGCGCCCGCAACCGGCGTCGTCATCGCGCAGAACGTAACCGCATCGGGCGCCGCCGGCATCACCTACGCGGGCGCCTCCGGCTCCCTCACTATCGCCGACCTCTCGCACGTCTGGGTCATCTGCGATGTCTACGAGAACGATCTCGCCAACGTCCACCTGGGCCAACACGCTGACATTCAGCTCAATGCCTTCCCCGGCAAAACCTTCTCCGGCACCATCAGCGACATCGGCGCCCAGCTCGACCCCAACCTGCGCACCGCCAAGGTCCGCATTCAGGTCGAGAACCCTGACCATCTTCTCCGCATCGGCATGTTCGCCACCGCCATCCTGCAAGGTTCACGCGCCGAGCAGCGAACCGTAGTTCCTGCCACCGCTATCCTTCAACTGCATGACCGGTCGTATGTCTTCGAGCCGGCCGGCAACGACACCTTCAAGCGGATCCTCGTAAAAATAGGCGCCACCCTCCCCGGCAACCTCCTTGAAATTACCGCAGGCGTGGATCCCGGCCAGCAGGTCGTCAACAACGCACTTGACCTCGAGAACGCAGCGGAGCAGCAATGATTAAGGGTTTAGTGGATTTCGCACTGAACAACCGCTTCATCGTGCTCGTTGCGGCGTTGCTCTTGTTCGGATGGGGCGCAATCTCCTTCCACAATCTCCCCGTCGAAGCCTACCCCGATGTCGCCAATAACTATGTCAACGTCATCACCCAGTGGCCCGGCCGTTCCGCTGAAGACGTCGAGCAACAGGTGACCGTTCCTCTCGAAAACGGCATGGCGGGCATCCCCCATATGACCCACCTGAGGTCCACTACCCTCGCCGGCCTCTCCAGCGTCACCATGATCTTTGACGATGACAGCGAAGACGACTGGAACCGCGAGAAGGTCCTCGAGCGCCTCAGCCAGGTCACCCTCCCCGCCGGCCTTCAACCCCAGATCGGCACCGATTGGAGTCCTGTCGGCCAGATCTACTGGTACACCCTCAAGAGCACCAACCCCTCCATCGACACGATGCAGCTCAAGAGCATCCAGGACTGGCAGCTCGAAAAAGCCTTCCGCAGCGTCCCCGGCGTCGTCGACGTCTCCAGCTTCGGCGGCCTCACTCGTGAGTACCAGGTCATCGTCGACCCCGACAAGCTCATCTCCTACGGCCTCACCATCCAGCAGGTCCAACAGGCCATCGCTGCCAACAACGTCAACGCCGGCGGCAGTTTCATCGAGCAGGGCGATCAGCAGATCAACGTGCAGGAAGTTGGTCTCTTCACCAACGTCCACGACATCGAGCAAGTCGTCCTCAAAACCTCCAACGGCACCCCCATCCACGTCTCTGACGTAGCCCGCGTCATTCAGGGACCCAAAATCCGTCTCGGCCAGATCGGCAAGACCTGCAAGCCTCTAGATGGCACCTGCGATTTGAAACCGGCAGAGATTCGCCGCGAGGATGGCAAGCTCATCGACGACAGCGACGTTGTCGAAGGAGTTGTTCTCCTCCAGAAGGGCGATAACTCCGACAGCACGCTCGATGGCATCCACGCCAAAGTCAAGGACCTCAACGATCACATTCTTCCGCCCGGCGTGAAGATTGTTCCATTCCTCGACCGCAGCGATCTTCTGCACCTTACGACCGACACAGTCCTTCACAACCTCACGGTCGGCATCTGCCTCGTCGCGCTCATCCTCTTCCTCTTCCTCGGCAACCTGCGCGGCGCCCTGATCGTCGCCATCACCATCCCCTTCTCCCTGCTCTTCGCATCCATCTGTCTCGACCTCCGCCACATCCCAGCCAATCTCCTCAGCCTGGGCGCGCTGGACTTCGGCATGGTCGTCGAAGGCGCCGTCGTCATGGTGGAAAACATCGTTCGCCATCTCAGTCATCACCGCAATGAAGACAAGACGGTCATGCAGCAGATTCGCGAGTCGGCGCACGAAGTCCAGCGTCCCGTCTTCTACGCCATCACCATCATCATCACCGCCTATCTGCCAATCTTCACCTTGCAGTCGGTCGAAGGCCGGCTCTTCAAGCCCATGGCCTGGACCGTAGCCTTCGCTCTCCTGGGCTCCCTCATCTTTTCTATGGTGCTCGCTCCCGTGCTCGCCAGCTTCCTCTTTCCGAAGGGCACCACAGAGTGGGAAAACCCGGTGATGGTCTGGCTTACCGGCCGCTATCGCGCCAGCATCACCTGGGGCATCGATCACAAAATCGTTCCGTTCTCCGCGGCCACAGCCATGCTCCTTCTTGGCGTCTTCCTGATGTTCAGCGGAGTCATCGGATCCGAGTTCCTGCCCCACCTCGACGAAGGCGCTATCTGGGTCCGCGGCTCTCTCGCCCCCAGCACCGGCCCCACCGAAAGCCTCGCCATCGCTAATAAAACCCGGCTCACCCTTGCCAGCTTTCCCGAAGTCACCCAGGTGGTGAGCCAGATCGGCCGCCCCGATGACGGCACCGACACCACCGGCTTCTTCAACACCGAATACTTCGTCGACCTCAAGCCCAAGACAGAATGGCGTCCCGTCTTCCACCAGAACAAGGACGAACTCATCGCCGCCATGGACCGCGAACTCGAAAAAACTCCCGGCGTCGTCTGGAACTTCTCTCAGCCCATCTCCGACAACGTCGAAGAGGCCGTCAGCGGCGTCAAGGGCGAGCTCGCCGTCAAGCTCTACGGCAGCGACCTCAAGACCCTCGAAGAGAAGGGCAACCAGATCGTTCAGGTCATGAGCACAGTCCCCGGCGTCGCCGATCTCGGCCTGTTTCACGTCATCGGCCAGCCCAACCTCAGCTACGTCGTCGATCGAGCCGCGGCCAACCGCTACGGCATCAACGTCGCCGACGTCCAGGCCGCCATCGAAGGCGCGGTCGGAGGAACGATCAACGGCGCCCCCGTCACCCAGGTCCTCGACGGCGAAGCCCGCTACGACGTCATGGTCCGCTACGATCCCGCCTACCGCTCCACCCAGGAAGCCATCTCCAACATCCGCCTCCTCGCTCCCTCCGGCGAGCGCGTCTCCCTCGCCCAGCTCACCCACGTCAAGGTCGAAGACGGAGCCGAAGAGATCTATCGCGAAGGCGGCAGCCGCTTCGTCGCCATCAAGTACAGCGTGCGCGGCCGCGACCTCGGCAGCACCGTCCGCGAAGCCATCGACAAGGTCAATAAGCAGGTCAAGCTTCCCCCCGGCTATCACCTCGACTGGGCCGGCGAGTACGCCAGCCAGCAGCGCAGCTCCCGCCGCCTCATGATGGTTCTCCCCATCACCATCCTTCTCATCTTCATGATCCTGTACGGCATGTTCAACTCCTTCAAGTGGGCCGTGCTCGTCCTCGCCAACGTCGCCATTGCGCCCG
This sequence comes from uncultured Acidobacteriaceae bacterium, assembly GCA_963821165.1. Classification (GTDB taxonomy): domain Bacteria; phylum Acidobacteriota; class Terriglobia; order Terriglobales; family Acidobacteriaceae; genus Granulicella. The sequence continues at coordinate 2,109,635 of CAWGCQ010000003.1, read as the reverse complement.
TCGGCGGCCTGGTCGCTCTCCTCCTCACCGGCAACCACTTCAGCGTCTCCTCCGGCGTCGGCTTCCTCGCTCTCTTCGGTGTCTCCGTGCAGACCGGCATCATCATGCTGGAGTGCATCAACCAGATCCGCGCCCGCGGCTACGCCGTTCGACGAGGCAGCCATCGAAGGCGCCGTCCTCCGCCTTCGCCCCATCATGATGACCATGCTCGTAGCGACGCTCGGCCTCCTGCCCGCCGCGCTCTCCCATGGCATCGGCTCCGACTCGCAGCGCCCCTTCGCCATCGTCATCGTCGGCGGCCTGGTCGGCGCGCTGGTCATGGGCGTCTACCTTCTACCCACCCTCTACGTCTGGATCGCGCGCCCCGCGGATATCCTGCCGCCGCCTGACACGGAGTTCGAGAACTAACGCCATGAAGATCTTGCGCAAGCCCCAACCCGCTTTTCTCGCCTTCTTCGTCCTCGCGACGCTCGGCGCGTCCGCACTCCGCGCACAGGAAGCTCCCGTCCCCGGACACCAATCCAGTCCAGCTCCAGCTCCTCTGCCAACGACGCTGGCCAGACCGCCAGCCGCCTACGCCGCCAGCCTCAACTCCATTCCCGATCCCCGCACCCCGCCCGCCTCGAAACCCGGCGCCCTCACCCTCGCCCAGGTCCTCGATCTGGCCCGCACCAAGAACCCCACCCTCCTCGCCGCCGAACAGAACCTCCAGGCCGTCCAGCGCCCAGGAGATCCAGGCCGGCGTCCGCCAGAACCCCAACCTCGGCATCGCCGGTTCCGACATCACTGAGCCCGCCTCCTCCAACAACCCCTACAGCTACAGCCTCCAGGTCTCACGTCTCTTCGAGCGTGGTGAGAAGCGCAAGTGGCGCCTCGAAGACGCCCGCGCCACCACCGGCCAAACCCGGGCCCAACTCGAAGACTCCATCCGTCAGACCGAACTCTCCGTCAAGACCGCCTTCACCCACATGCTCATCGCCAAGGCGTCCCTCGCACTCGCGAGCGCCAGCCTCAAGGACTTCGGCCACGAAGTCGACATCGCCCACGATCGCTTCAAAGCCGGCGACCTCGGCAAGCTCGACTTCGAGCGCCTCGACCTTCAGCTCGGCGACTTCGAATCCGACGAAGCCAACGACATCATCAATCTTCGCCAGGCCAGCGACCAACTCCAAACCCTCATCGGCGTCGAGTCTCCCTCCGAGGATTTCGACGTCACCGGCGACGTCGTCCCGCCCGTCGTGTACCCAGACCAAGGACCAGCTCATCCAGACCGCCCTCACCAACCGCCCCGACTACGCCGCAGCGCGCTTCGGCGTAGCCGCCGCCGACGCCAACGCCCGCCTCGCCATCGCCAACGGCACCGCCGATCCCACCCTCGAAGGCGAGTACGATCGCTCCGGAACCGAAAACTCCGCCGGCTTCTCCGTCAACATCCCCATCCGCATCTTCGATCGCAACCAGGGCAACAAGGTCACCGCCCGCTTCCAGGCCGACGCCTCCCGTCTCACCGAAACCGCCGCTCGCTACCAAGTCATCTCGGACGTCGACCAGGCCTGGGTCGGCTACGTCCAGGCCAAGCGACTCTCCGACCGCTACGGCCAGCACTATCTCGACGAGTCCAAGGACGTCCTCAATATCGCTCAGTTCGCCTTCGAGCACGGAGGCATCGCGCTGATCGACTACCTCGATGCCCTCCGCGACGCCCGCTCCACCACCCTCGACGCGCTCAGCGCCTACCAGCAAACCTGGCTCGCCATCCACCAGCTCAGCGCAGCCTCGGCCTCCAATCTCACCCCCTAATTCGCAAAATTCACCCGCACATACTTTCGGCGCATGTCATTAAGTAAACGTTGCCTTATCATGGCAGCGGAGATGAACTTCGTGCCATCCCTCAGTAACCCTTCCACCCAACCCGCCCCGCGCGCGCCCGGCCAGACCCTCCACTGCGTCGCACCCGCCCGCGTCAATCTCCTCGGCGAGCACACCGACTACACTGGTGGCCTCGTCCTCCCCATGGCCATTCCCTTCACCACCCATGCCGCCATCTCCCCCCGCCCCGATAGACTCTACAGCTTCACCAGCGAGCTCTTCCCCGACACCCTCGCCCTCGACCGCGACGACCGCTCCGCCGGCCGCGGCATCTGGGCCGACTACCCCGTCGGCGTCCTCCGCCAGCTCCAGCAGCGTGGCATCGAACCGCCAGCCTTCGATCTCCACCTCTCCGGCAACGTTCCCTTCGGCGCCGGCCTCAGCTCTTCCGCCTCCGTCGAAGTCGCCAGCGCCATGGCCATGCTCGCCTTCACCGGCGCCGAACTCCCCATCGAAGACATCGCTCTGCTCTCCCAACGCGCCGAAAACGACTACGTCCACTCCCCCTGTGGCATCATGGACCAGTTCGTCATCACCGCCGCCAAAGCCGGCTACGCCCTTCTCCTCAACACCCGCGACCTCACCTACGAACACCTCCCCATGAACAAGGGAGCCCTCGCCAACACTCAGATCGTCGTCTGCAACTCCATGGTCAAACACTCCGTCGCCACCGGCGAATACGGCATGCGCCGCCGCGAATCCGAAGCAGGCCAGGCCGTCCTCGTCCAGAAATACCGGTATCCGCGACCTCGGTGAAGCCACCCTCGCCCAACTCGAAGCCACTCGCTCGGAAATGTCCGACGCAGCCTTCCGCCGTTGCCGCCACATCATCTCTGACAACGCGCGCGTCCGTGAAGCCCGCAATGCCATGTTCGCCGGAGACCCCGTCGCCTTCGGCAAGCTCATGCTCGCAGGCCACGCCAGCGAACGCGACGACTTCCAATGCAGCTGCGACGAAATCGACTTCCTCGTCGACACCGCCTCCACCCTCCCCGGCTGTTTCGGAGCCCGGCTCACCGGCGGCGGCTTCGGCGGCTGCACCGTCAACCTCGTCCAACGCTCCCAAAGCGACGCCTTCGCCACCGCTCTCAAGTCCGCCTACAAGCACCGCTTCGACATCGCCGCCGAAACCTACCTCTGCGACGCCGTCGATGGTGCCTGGCTTCGCAATGCACCACTCCAAACCCATCGCGCAATCTAGGAACGTGCATGATCAGCAAGATCTTTCAGGAATCGCCTCACCGCCGCTGGAACCCCCTCAAGCAGGAGTGGGTCGTCGTCTCGCCCCATCGCACGCAGCGCCCCTGGCAGGGCCAGACCGAGTCCACCGCCAAGCCCACTATCGCTCGCCTACGATCCCACCTGCTATCTCTGCCCCGGCAACACCCGCGCCGGCGGCCACCAGAATCCCGCAGTACACCGGAACCTTCGCCTTCGAAAATGACTTCGCCGCGCTCACACCCGAAGCTCCCGCCGCTGCGCTCGACGTCGACGACGCAGGACTCATCCGCGCCGAAACCGAGCGGGGCCTGTGCCGCGTCCTCTGCTTCGACCCGCGCCACGACCTTACCCTCGCCACCATGGACGTCCCGGCCATTCGTCGCGTCGTCGAAATGTGGGCCGAGCAGGCAGCCGAACTGAGCGCTCGCCCCGACATCCAATACGTCCAGATCTTCGAAAACCGCGGCGCCATGATGGGCGCCAGCAACCCCCACCCCCACGGCCAGATCTGGGCCACCGAACACATCCCCAACGAGCCTTCCGTCGAGCTCTCCGCACAGCTCGCCTATCACGCCGAACACCACCGGCAACTGCTCTCCTCCTACCTCACCCTCGAGCTCGCTCAGAAAACCCGCGTCGTCGCCGAAAACGAAACCTGGGCCGCCCTCGTTCCTTTCTGGGCCGTCTGGCCCTTCGAACTCCTCCTCCTCCCCAAACAAAATGTGGCCCGCATCGAAGCCCTCACCGACCCCCAGCGCGAAGGCCTCGCCGCCATCCTCAAGCAGGTCACCAGTGGCTACAACCACGTCTTCGACACGCCCTTCCCCTACTCCATGGGCCTCCACCCCGCGCCCGCCGACAACCAGCCTCATCCCGAGTGGCTCCTTCACCTCCACTTCTATCCACCCCTCCTCCGCTCCGCGACCGTGCGAAAATTCATGGTAGGCTTCGAACTCCTCGGCTCACCCCAGCGCGACATCACTCCCGAATCCGCCGCCGCGATTCTTCGCAAAGCCATCGCCCTCTCCACCAAGGAGCCTCAATGAACATCCTCGTCACCGGCGGTGCCGGCTACATCGGCGGCACCGTCGCAACGATCCTCATGCAAGCCGGCCACCACGTCACCATCCTCGATAACCTCTGCCACAGCAAGCGAAACGAAGTCCCCGCGGGCGCAACCTTCGTCGAAGCCGACATCGCCGACCGTCCCGTCGTCGAGTCCCTCCTCCGCGACCTCCAGCCTGACGGAGTCCTTCACTTCGCCGCGCTCATCGAAGCGGGCGAGTCCATGCAGAAGCCCGGGCTCTACTTCCGCAACAACACCGCCTCCACGCTCTCTCTACTCGAGGCCATGCTCGCCACCGGCGTCAACAACTTCGTCTTCTCCTCCACCGCCGCTGTCTACGGCGAACCCAAATCAACACCCATCGAAGAGACCGCCGACCTCGCCCCCACCAACGCCTATGGTGAATCCAAGCTCCTCGTCGAACACATGCTCCGCTGGTTCAACAAGATTCACGGCTTCCGCTACGCCTCCCTCCGCTACTTCAACGTAGCCGGCGCCCTCCCCAACCGCGGCGAAGCCCACGAGCCCGAGACCCACATCATTCCTCTCATCCTGGATGTTGCTTTGGGACGTCGCGAAAGCATTTCCATCTTCGGCGACGACTACCCCACCCCCGACGGCACCTGCATCCGCGACTACATCCACGTAGCCGATCTAGCCGACGCCCACATCCTCGCTCTCAACGCCCTTGCCGCCCGCGACAAGATGATCTACAACCTCGGCAACGGCAGCGGCTTCTCCGTCAAGCAGGTCATCGAAGCCGCCCGCCGCGTCACCGGCCATCCGATCCCCGTAGAAATCAAGCCCCGCCGCGCCGGCGACCCCGCCCGCCTCGTAGCCAGCTCCGAGCAAGCCAAAGCCAACTTAGGCTGGCAACCCAAACACCCCGAGCTAGACGACATCCTCGCCAGCGCCTGGACCTGGCACCAGCACCGCTACGCCCGCTAACCGCGCCACAAATTCGGGTGCCCCAGGTCTCGCTTCTGAGACCTGGGCAAGCATGAATCCCCGGCACCTGGCCCACATCCGGGTGCCCCATCTTCGCGACGGCTTCATCGTCGCTAAGGTGGGCATCGCGCGGAAGCGCGACCGCTCCCGCCAATCGCTCGGCCCACCCCGCCCCATTCAAGGCTGCGCGATCCGAATCACTTCACCCACCCCCCGTACCAAATACTCCATCCCCTCCGCAGGCAGCACTAGCACGCGCCACGGATCAAGCCCCACCACACCCATCTCCGACTCCACCGCCAACCCCTCCCCTAGCGCAAACAGCATCTGCATCTTCCCGCTCAAGCCCAACACCGCTCCCGCATCCGTCACCGCAAACCGATCCACCACAAAATAATCTGACGCCACCAGCCGCGTAAATCCATCCATCGCCACCGGCTTCACCAACCCCGCACTGCTCGACGTCCGCGTCACCGCCAGCCCCGCATCCACATGCAGCTCCCTGCGGCCTTCCAAAGTCATACAGCCTATAGGTAATGTCGCTGTACTCCTGGGTCTCCAAAATCACCATCCCCGGCCCAATCGAATGCACCGTCCCCGCATCCACAAACACCATATCGCCGGCCTTCACACGCACATAGTTCAGCTTCTCTTCCAGCGTCCCATCCGCAATCGCCGCACGAATCTCCGACTGCGTAATCTCCCCACGGAACCCCAGCGCCAGCTCCGCCCCTGGCTCAGCCGACAGTACATACCAGCACTCCGTCTTTCCCCTCCCCAACCCGAGCGCCGCCGCCTGCGCATCATTCGGATGCACCTGCACCGACAGCTTCTCGCGCGGAAACAGCGTCTTCACCAGCAACGGAAACTCAGCCGACCCACTACCCCCAAACGCCTCCGGAAATCGCTGCGTCATCTCCGCCAGCGACACACCCTCAAACCTCCCTGCATCCACCACGCAAGTCTCCGCCGTCAGCCAAGCCTCGCCCACCGGCCTCCCCGCCTTCGGTTGCGCATACCACTTCGGCAACTCTCTCAACACCCCACACACGCTCCGAAAAAATCGGCCGCAGCGAAACCGGCCCTATCCGTTCCGCGTCCCCACGAGCCATGCGCAAACATCCTCCACGAGCAGCTTGGCACCGCACCGCAGCACCACCACTCGTAGCCTACTACGCCTTTAGTCGCAGCTCCCCATCCACACCGCATCGCCAGCTGCCTGCAGATGCAACAAGTCTCCCTGCACCTCTGCAGTAGCTCCCCCCGACTGCATCTCCGCCGCCCCCAGACGACACCCCTCCATCCACGTCATCCCCAGCTTCACATCCAACATCGCGGGCGCAACGCCCTGCACCTTCCCACCCCGATGAATCGCCACCAGCACGCGCTCACCCGTCGCACCACACTTCTCCACTGCCTTCCCCGCATCCCTCAGATACACCATCCAGTCCTGATTGCTCGCCAGCACCTGTTCTGCCCCACACCCCAGCGCATCATGCTTCCGCCGCAGCGCATCCAGCTTCGCCACCCACTCAAACGTCTCCTGCTGCACCGGCGTCCGTCCCGACGCGACAAACGCATCATTTACGCTCCCCGGAAACCCTCCCGGAAAATCTTGCCGATTCTCCGGGTCGCCCTCACCCTGCATCGCAATCTCATCGCCCGAATAAATCTGCGCCATGCCGCGCGTCGTGAGCACATACGCCAGCGCCAGCTTCAACGCCCCCTCGCTCCCCGCCGCCGTAACAAACCTTTCCGTATCGTGATTCCCGACAAAGGGCACCAGCCGCTCCGAATGCGGGTACAGCGCATCCTCACCCAGCACATCCGCCAGCTTCGACATCGGCGCGCCCTTCACAAAAACATCGCGCAACGCGAAGTACGTCGGAAAATCAAACGGCGTATACAACTCCGTATCCACGCCCGCTCGCGTCACCCCACCAGCAAACGACGACGTAATCACCGGATCTCCGTTGAACACCTCACCCACCTCAGTCAACCGCGGAAACAACTCCTTCAACTCCGCCATTAAACCCATGCCAGAACTCCCGATTCACATAAGGAAACGTATCGATCCGCAATCCATCCGCGCCCGTCTCCTCAATCCACCACACCGCATTCTGTCGCAGATACTGTGCCACCGCCGGGCTCTCCGTATTCATGTCCGGCAGCGCATTCGCAAACCATCCATCCAGCGTCCCCACCTTATCGCGCTCCGGCGCATGCGGATTGATCAACGCCTGAAAGTCCGTCTGCGCCTCCAGATGATGCGCCTGCCGTCCCATGAAACCAATCCGGCGCCGGCTCATCCTTCACCCACGGATTCGCCGGTCCCACATGATTCGGCACCGTATCCAGCACCAGCTTCATCCCGCGCGCATGCAACGCCGCCGCCAGCGCCTTCAAATCCTCCAGCGTCCCATAGTGCTCATCCACGCGATACAAGTCCGTAGCCCCATACCCGTGATAACTGCTACCCTCGTGATTCTCATACACCGGAGTAGTCCACACCGTCGTCACGCCCAATTGCTGCAGATAATCCAGATGCTGCTCAATCCCCTTCAGATCCCCGCCATGCCAGCCCCGCGGCTTCGCCCGCTCCGCCAGCAGCCGCCGCACTGTTCTCTGCACTCTTCGCGCATCCGCCCCATCATTCTGCAGATTCCCATCCGCAAAACGATCCGTCATGATCAGGTACATCACATCGCGCGACGAGAACCCCGCAAACCCATCGCTAGCCGGCCTCGTGTCGCAAACGCGTAGCGCGCCTCCGCCGTCTCTCGCCACCAGCCTTCGCCGTCAGCGTCACCGTCTCCGGCGCCGCCGGTGACGCCGACAGCCACAACTGCGCCCAATGCCCATTCTCCGACGCCACCGACTCTTCTTCAATCGCCGACCTGCACGCATCGCTCAGCGAAAACTTCGCCCCGCGCAATCCCTCGCCACGCACCAGCAACATCGGCTTCGGCATCGCCGCCCACCAGTTCGGCGGATCGACTTTGATAATCGTAAGTACATCGCCATTGCTGGAAGGCGCGCCCAATGTCTGTGCATAGGTGGGTCCGCACAAGACAAGGCACATTGTCGCAATGGGAAGCAGCCCGGCACCTCGCGAAAACCAGCGCTCGCAGAAATGAGAGAACATGAAGCAGCTCCGCCGCCGCCGCGGCCTGCAATGAAGAAACGGAAGAAATACGGCGCTGCAAAGTGCATTGCAGCGCCGTAGAGAGTTACAACTGCGCGCTAGAACTGGATGCGCAAGGCAAGCTCCGTGAGGCGCTGGCTGAAGTAGTCGATGTAATTAAGGTTGGAGAACGTATACGGAGCCTCGCCGGGCGTCTGTGGTGCGAGTCCAGCAGGAAGCTGCGTGTTCGAAGGAGGTGCGAATGCCGGCGAGTTCAGCAGGTTGTAAAACTGGCCACGAATCTGCGCCACGAACTGTTTGTGAATCGGAATGTCCTTGAACACTGACATGCTCAGGTTCGAGTAGCTCGATCCGCGGAACTCGTTCTTGTGTACGTTGCCCGGCGCGATGTAGAAGCCCCCCGCATTCGTCGCTGGACCCGCGAAGTCGTACGGGTTCAGGATGTCGTAGTTGTTTGCCGCTGACGGATGGAAGATGCAGGTTTGTCTCGCTGATCAGATTAGGCCGTACCGAAGGTCCACCACCCGATCCCGCAATGGTGATGTCGAATGGAGAACCGCTGGTGAGCTGCAGGAAGGGCGAGACCTGCCACCCGCCGATGAATGCGTTGACGACTGAATTCACATTCCCGCCAAACCTCTTGTTATGACCGAACGGCAGTTCTGCCAGCATCGCAAATGTGACAACTTGGCGGATGTCGTTGTCGGAGTCGCCACGGTTCAACTGGAACTGTGGTCCCGCAGCCGTCGTGGGCACAGAGCTCGCACCCGTTTCAGAGAATGGCCCGATGGTGTCGTCCGTAGTGTGAGACCACGTATACGCCGCGGTAAACTGCAGCCCGTTCGCGAGCTTCCGGTCAAGTTTGACCTGCAAACCGTTGTATTTCGAGGTTCCGTTTGTCTCGTTGAGTGTGATGGTTTGGCCCGACTTTTGTCCGAAAGACACGTCGGTGCCAAGTTGCGTTGCGGAGTAGTCGACGGAGTTCAACAGGTGATCGCTCTTGGTGCCAACATAAGCGAGCGTCATGGATAGTCCGCGGGCCAAATGCCTGCTCCACACTCAGGTTCCACTCCTGGATCATCGACGTCGGGCTGTGGACCGGGTAGGAAAGCAGAGCAACGTTCTGAGGATTGATGAGGCTCACCGTCGGCGTTGCACTTGGGAGATCTCCTGTTGCCAGGGTGGGGTTGTTTCCGGCATAAGGACCAGGCGTCGTGTTGCTATTCGTGGCGGAGTCGGCCACCGGCGGCGCCTGACCGCTGAGATTGATGCGGTAGCCCGAATACGAACTGTAGTCGGACGTGCCGTTGAAGTCCGGGTTGTTGGATAACTGGTTGCCGACACCACCGCGATCAAGGAAGTAGTAGATGCCGTAGCCGCCACGCAGCGCCGTCTTGCCATCGCCGAATACGTCATAGGCGAAGCCGACGCGCGGAGCCCAGTTATTGAAGTTAGTGTCGATCAGCGAGCGCGAAGCGCCATTCTGCCCCGCAACAATGAGTGTGTTGGTCGCGATGTCATAGTTCGACTGCTGATTGTGCTCTTCGAACGGATGCGTGAAGAGGTCATACCGCACGCCCAGGTTGAGGACCAGTCGACTGTTTACTTTCCAATCGTCCTGAGCGAAGTAGCCAGTTTCCCAGGAGATGGTCTGGAAAAACCCTGGGTTTGAAATGTCATAGTTGTTGACGAAGCCGCCTGCCAGCTCGGAGGTATCGAAACCCGTGAAGGCGCCGCTGTACATGTTGAAGAAACCCTTAGCGGAGTACGCCGCTTGGAAGAAGTCCACCTCACGGTGAATGATGTCCGCACCAACCTTGAAGTTGTGCGCCCCATGAACATAGCTCACAGCATCATTGACTTCGTACGTGTACTGAGGCACGGAATACTGGCCGCCGTCTCCGGTGTACGAGAGTTGCGTGTTGTTATCTCCGATGAGCGAGATGCCACCCAGCAGCGCATTGCGATTCCCGTTCGGAATTCCAAGCTCAGTGTCGATCGCGGTGCCGTTCTGCGGATTCAGATACGAATAGTAGTCGCGTGTGTAGCCAAAGCGCACATCGTTCACAAGCAGGGGCGTGAAGAGGTGGGTTTCACCCGCAGCCAACTGGCGTGGGTGGGTATCGTTGTTGCCCGCGCCGAACCCCGAAGGTACTCCGGCCAGCGCAGTGGTCAGCACCTGGTTGTAGTTATCGATCGACCCGCGAACGAAGAAATTGTCGCGGTTGCCGATGTGCCAGTCCAGGCGCGCGTCGTACTCATTGTCGGTGGTCCTGGAAACCTGCTGGTTTTGATAGTTGTTAATAACGTTGTTGACCGGTGTACGGTTCGGCGCGGGGAAATAATTCAGATACTTCATCGCGACGGTGTTGAGCTGGTCGGTCGGGATCACGTTCGGCGCTGCAATGGTTCCGAACTGGGCGCACGTCAGCGGATCGAAGATGGCGCCGTTGTCGATGCTCGCGTTGAGCTCGCCGCCTGGATTATTCGGAAACGCCGCTGAACCCGCGGGCGTTAACACGATGCCATGCACTGTGGTGAACGAAGCGCAGCCATCCGGGCTGTACGATCCGGTGCCGGTGTAGAAGGCTGGCACACTCGTCTGGCTCGACCCGATCAATTCTGAGAAGTCGCCGGTACGCATCTTCACTGTCGGAACCGTGTTAATTGACAGGCCGGAGTTAGGAATGGTCTGGCGCGAGCCGTGGTAGTCGCCAAACAGGAAAAGGTGGTTCTTCCAAATAGGTCCGCCCAGGGTCGCGCCAAACTGGTTACGATGGAAGCTGGGCTCTGGCGTGCCGGGAGAGAAGTAATTTGGGTTGGCCGACCCCAGCGCGGAGTCACGGTAGAACTCCCACGCGGAGCCGTGTATCTGGTTCGTGCCGCTCTTTACAACTGCCTGGGTCAGAACACCGCCAACGCGGCCGTACTCTGCCGGCTCAAGCGAATTCGTCGCCCGAAACTCGGCTAGCGCCTCCACGTCCGGGAAAAGAACGATCGTATTCACCAGCGATTCGTTGTCGTCGATGCCATCCAGGATGAAGCTGTTGGCCTGAGGACGCAATCCATTCGCTGAAAGCGAAGCGCCGCCGGTCTCGTTGTACCGGAGCGTTTCAACAGGCTGCTGCCCCTTGTTATAGCCCGTAGCCGAATTGTTGCTTTGGCCATGGGAAATGCCCGGCTGCAGGAGCGCAAGCTGCGTGAAGTTGCGGCCGTTCAGCGGGAGATCCGACAACTCGCGTCCGGTAATCACTTCACCCGTAGACGAGCTCGCCAGATCAACGTTCGGCGCCGCACTCGTCACATTGACCGTAGTCGTTTCAGCGCCCACACTGAGCGCAAATTTCAGCGTCTGTACCGCGCCCACGTCGAGCTTTAGGTCTTGCTCCTGGCTGGCGAAGCCCGCCATCTCCGCCTTGGCGTGATAATTGCCGATCGGCAACGCATTTACTGAAAAGTCACCATTTCCGCTGCTAGTCGCCTTGGACACAGCGTTGGTGTCGGTATTCGTCAGCGTGATCGTCGCGCCGGGAATTGCGGCGCCGGTAGAGTCCGTTACCGTGCCGGTGACGCGCGCGCCACCCGCCTGTGCATTCAAAACCGTCCACGATACTGCCAACAGGCAAACCGTCATCAGCACGCGGAAAATTCTGCGTCCTGTACGCCCGGTCCCAAGAATCGATTGCATCATATTGCCTCCAAAGTTCCTCCACCTCCTGAGCTCAGCTCAGTTCAAAAAGTTCCTGGGGGAAGTTTCGCTGCCAACGTTGCGCACTTGGTGCATTTCAACGCAATCCTCTCCCATCCCTTTGTCGCTCAATTTTTCATCTCCAGATAAGTCACCAGATATCAATCGGTTGAGTACCGCACATCATCTAATCGAACAAGTGGTAAATTCGAGAGGACGAGGATTCCGATGGGAATGACGGGCCAGGTTGCCAACGCGCGGCTCAGTTTTGGGCTTTATGAGATTGATGTGCACACCGGCGAGCTCTGGAAAGCCGGCTTCCGCATCAAGCTCCAGGGCCAGCCCTTCAAAGTCCTCACCATCCTGCTCGAAAAACCCGGCCAGGTCGTTACCCGCGAAGAACTCCAGACCCGCCTCTGGGGAAAAGACACCGTCGTCGACTTCGACCACTCCCTCGGCACCGCCATCAATAAGATCCGCGAGGCCCTCGGCGACTCCGCCGAAAACCCCCGCTTCATCGAAACCCTAGCCCGCAGGGGCTACCGCTTCATCGCCCCCGTCGGCATCATCGAGCCCCCAATCGCAACCGAGCCCCTGCCCGACGCCCCCGCCGACGGCCATCCCACGACCCATCTCCCCGTCGCGTCCGGCGTCCACTCCAACGGCGCGACCCTGACCCAACCCGCCTCGCTTCCCATCCCCGTCAGCATAGCCCCTGCCAAGCACCCTCCCCGGCTCTCCCGCCTCCTCCGCTGGTCATTCATTACCGTCGCCCTCTTCGCCGCCGGCGCCATCGGCTACTATCTAGCCTCCTTCCGCACCGTCACCACCCCGCCGCACATCGTCCAGATCACTCACAATGGCCATCTCGCCCCGAGCGTAGACAACATGGAGAACCTCGCCGCCGCCGCCACGGACGGCGTCCACCTCTACGCCGCTACCATCGACGGTGGCCACTCTATCCTCTCCGCCATCTCCATCTCCGGCGGCCTCGTCGAGCCCATCAACATCCCCTCCGAAGTCGCCAGCCCCGCCCTCGGCGACATCTCCCCCGACGGCTCCCGCCTCCTTCTCCGCGATCACCTTTCGCCCGAGTCCGAGCAGCCCCTCTGGGTCGTCCCCACCATCGGCGGCTCCGCCCTCCGTGTCGGCGACGTCCTCGCCCACGACGCCACCTGGATGCCCGACGGCGACGGCATCCTCTATGCCAACGGCAACGACCTCTTCCTCACCCATCTCTCCCGCCAGCAGCCTTCCCACTACGCATCCCTCCCCGGCCGCGCCTTCTGGCTGCGCTGGGAACCTAACGGCAAACTCCTCCGCTTCACCATCCTCGATCCCATCTCCCACACCCTTTCCATCTGGCAGATCACCCCCTCCGACCGCACCCCCCATCGCATCCTCGCGGACTTCGATCAGCCCGCCGGCGAGTGCTGCGGCGTCTGGACAGCCAACGGCCGCGCCTTCATTTTCCAATCCTCCAAGGGCGGCAACAACGATCTCTGGAAGCTCTCCGGCCTCTCCACCGCCAATCCCACGCGCCTCACCGACGGCCCCCTCGAATTCGAGTCCCCCGTCGCCGCCCGCTCCGGCAACCGTATCTTCTTCATGGGCGCCGACTCCCGTTCTGAACTCGAATCGGTCTCTCCTTCCGGCGAACTCGTCCCCGTAAGAGGCTTCCTCTCCAATGCCAGACGCGTCGACTACACCCGCGACGGCAAGTGGGTCGTCTGGACAGATACCGACTCGCACCTCTGGCGCGCCCGCTCCGACGGCACCGAGAAACTCCAGGTCACCCCTGACACCCTCACTCCCTTCCTGGCCCGCTGGTCTCCCGACGGCTCCCGAATCGCCGTCATGGCCCGCGAACCCGGCAAGGCCTGGCAGATCTATATCACCAGCGCCAATGGCGGCGAATTCACCCCGCTACTGCACCAGACACGCAACGCCGCCGACCCCTCCTGGTCCCCCGACGGCAAGTCCATCCTCTTCGGCGGCACCAACGACGCCATGGGGAAGGACAACGCCAACCGCACCCTCGAACACCGTGGACGTCGCCACCGGCGCCGTCCACGAGATTCCCGGCTCCAACGGCCTCTTCAGTCCCCGTTGGTCCCCCGACGGCCGATTCATCGCCGCCCTCACGCTCGACCAGCGCCAGGTCCGCCTCTACACGGTCACCACCGGCACCTGGACGACCCTCGCCGTGCCCTCCGGCGCTGACCCCGTCTGGTCTCCCGACAGCCGCTATCTCTTCCTCCACGCCTCCCTCGATCCCGCCCAGCCCATCGACCGCGTCTCCATCCCCGATGGCCACGTCGACGAGATCGTCCGCCTCGCCGATTCCCGCGAGCACGACGCAGTCGACTACGTCTTCGGCGGCCTCAGCCAGGACAACCGCCCCCTCATTCGCGCCCGCATCTTCACCGGAAACTTCTATTCCCTCGATCTCAAGTAGCCTCAGTGTCCCCTCCGCCAGCTTGAGCCATTACAGCAACTACCTCATTCAAAATGACTTGCCTGTTGAAGTACAAATGAGACACTTTGGGAGCCCCCTGCATTGTGATGTTGTCTGAAAAACTGTTCCCTGTAGGACTATGCTCGCTCCTGCACGCTCCTCTCTACACCCCCAAGAGCCCCTCGCCCGCCCCGTCCATCTGCTCGCCTGCGCCCTGTGCGCCGTCCTCCCGATCTTCCTCTCCGCCCAGACTCCCGCAGCTCTTTCATCCTCCGCCCACACCCCCACCGGCCTCCAGCTCTCCGACAACACCCTGACCCTCCGCGTAGACGCCCTCCGCCCCGACGTCCTCCGCGTCCGCATCTACCCCAACGGCCACCCCGCCGAAGACGCCTCCTGGGCCGTCCTCCCAGCCTCCCGCACCGCCAGCATCTCCGTCACCCCCGAACCCGCCGGCTTCTCCACCGCCGACCTCCGCGTCACCATCACCCCCGACCTCCGCCTCACCGTCTCCGACCTCGCCGGCCACGTCCTCCAATCAGACGCCCTCCCCGTCAACTGGACACCGCAAGGCTTTACCGTCACCAAGTCCAAGCCCTTCGACGACCACTTCTTCGGCCTCGGCGACAAGCCCGGCCCCCTCGACCGCGCCGGCGAAGCCTTCACCATGTGGAACACCGACAGCTTCGGCTGGCAGGAGTCCACCGACCCCATCTACAAGTCCATCCCCTTCTTCCTCGAGATGCGCGCTGGCCGCACCATCGGCGTCCTCTTCGACAACACCTATCGGACCTTCTTTGACTTCGGCCGCCAGAACCCCTACCAGTACACCTTCGCCGCCCCCGCCGGCCCCCTCGACTACTACATCCTCTACGGCCCCGAACCTAAGCACGTCGTAGAAACCTACGCCTGGCTCACCGGCCCCACCCCACTCCCACCCCTCTGGGCTCTCGGCTACCAGCAATCCCGCTACAGCTACACCCCGGAGTCTCAGGTCGAAGACATCGCCGCCCATCTCCGCCGCGACAACATCCCTGCCGATGGCATCTGGCTCGACATCGACTACCAGTACAAGTACCGCCCCTTCACCGTCGACCCCACCACCTTCCCCGACTTCCCCGGCCTCATCCACAAGCTCGCCGCCGAACACTTCCACACCATCGCCATCGCCGACCTCCACATCGCCGACGCCCCCAACCAGAACTACTACCCCTACGACAGCGGCACAGCCACCGACCAGTTCGTCAAACTCCACGGCCAAACCTATGTAGGCGACGTCTGGCCCGGCCCCTCTGTCTTCCCCGACTTCACCCAGGCCTCCACTCGCACCTGGTTCGGCTCCCTCTATAAAGACTTCGTCAACGATGGCGTGGCCGGTTTCTGGGACGACATGAACGAACCCGCCGTCTTCACCTATCCCACCAAGACCATGCCCGGCGACGTCGTCCATCGCATCAACGGCGAAGAGGCCGAAGGCTTTGCCTCCCGCACCGCCTTCCACACCGAAATCCACAACGTCTACGGCATGGAGAACTCCCGCGCCACCCAGGAAGGCCTCCTCACCCTCCGCCCCAACCTGCGTCCCTTCGTCCTCACCCGCGCCAGCTACGCCGGAGGCCAGCGCTACGCCGCCACCTGGACCGGCGACAACCTCTCCACCTGGAACCACCTCCGCATGACCACCCCGCAGTTACTCAACCTCGGCCTCAGCGGTTTCTCGCTCTCCGGCGCCGACGTAGGCGGCTTCGGCGGCAGCCCCTCCCCTGACCTCCTCACCAAGTGGCTCATGCTAGCCGCCTTCCAGCCCATCGACCGCGACCACGCCGCCAAAGGCACCCGCCCCCACGAACCTTGGGTCGACGGCCCGCAGCAAGAAGCCATTCGCCGCCAATACATCGACCAACGCTATCTCCTCATGCCCTACCTCTACACCGCCGCCGAAGAAACCTCCCGCACCGGCATCCCCATCATCCGCCCGCTCTTCCTCGAGTACCCGCACGCCACCGCCGACAACCACCCCCTCGACGACGACGCCCCCGGCGAATTCTTCTTCGGCCCCTCCATCCTCGTCGCCGAATCTCCACTCCCCGACGACGTCGCCCCCTACGAAGTCCACCTTCCCCCCGGCGTCTGGTACGACTACTGGACCGGCGCAAAGCTCGACCGCCGCGAGACCCTCACCTCCCACGACCTCGAACTCCGTAACCCCACCGCCACCGGCAAGCCCACCCTCCCGCCGCTCATGGTCCACCCCGCCCTGGGCGATCTCCCCATCTACGTCCACGCCGGCGCCATCATCCCCATGCAGCCGCTCGTGCAATCCACCGACGAGAAACCCAACGGCCCGCTAACCCTCCGCGTCTACGCCCCCGCCGACACCTCCGCGCCCTGCTCCGGCGATCTCTACACCGACGACGGCCTCACCTTCGACTTCCGCCACGGCGCCTACCTCCGCCTCCACCTAACCTGCACCCTCTCCCCCGACGGCGCCCTCACCGTCACCATCCCCGCCCGCGAAGGCACCTTCCACCCCTGGTGGACCCACATCCGCATCGAAGCCATAGGCTTCACCCCCCACACCTCCCAGGCCACCATCGACGGCCACACCATCCCCCTCGACCACACCAACCCTCGGCTACGCCGTCACCGTCCCCGACACCGGCCAGCCCCAGCCCATCGTCCTCCGCTAAATCCGCTCAACCCAGAACTCCGCAAAACAATTACTCTTGAAGCGGACACACAGCACCCCCCTACGAAGGAGTCCTTCTTGGCCGTTCCCATCCGCAACATCAGCTCCCCAGGTTACGCCGACGACCTGCAGGTCAAAACCGACACGCGCGCCATGAGCGTCGCCACCGCTCTCTTCTTCATGGTCGGCTTCCTCACCTGCCTCAACGACATCGTCATCCCGCACCTCAAATCCATCTTCGCCCTCAACTACGCCGACGCCATGCTCATCCAGTTCGCCTTCTTCTCCTCCTACTTCGTCTTCAGCTACCCCAGCGGCAGCATCGTCGAACAGCTTCGGCTACAAGAAGACCATGGTCGTCGGCCTGCTTCATCATGGCCATCGGAGCCGCCGGCTTTCATTCCCGCCGCGCAACTCGCCACCTTCGCGCTCTTCCTCACCGCCCTCATCATCCTCGCCGCCGGCATGACCGTCGTCCAGGTCGCGCGTGAATCCCTACGTCACCGTCATCGGTCCTGCAGCCACCGCCTCCAGCCGCCTCAACCTCGCGCAGGCCTTCAACTCCGTCGGCACCTTCATCGCCCCTTTCATCGGCAGCCTACCTCATCCTGCGCAACGCCCAGGCACCGGCCACCCCCGAGCAGCTCCTAGCCATGTCCGCCGTTCAACGTCCAGGCCTACCGCGTCCTCCAAGCCTCCACCGTCACGACTGCCCTACCTCGGCATCGCCTCGCCCTGGTGCTCCTCGCCCTCGCGCTCGCCGCCATCAAACTCAAGCCCCAGACCGGACACACCGATCTCACCCAGGACTTCCGTCCCGGCGCCTTCTCCGAAGCCCTCTCCGCACCCGACCAGCATCTGGCAACACCCCTGGCTGCTCTTCGGCGCGCTCGGCATCTTCACCTACGTCGGTGCCGAAGTCAGCCATCGGCAGCCTCCTGGTCAACTACATGGGCCTTCCCCAGATCGCAGGCCTCCACCGAATCCATCGCCGGCTACTTCCTCATGGTCTACTGGGGCGGCGCCATGATCGGCCGATTCGTCGGCTCCGCCGTCCTGCAGCGCGTCAGCACCGGCACCCGTCCTCACCGTGGCAGCCATCGGTGCCTTCATCCTGGTCGTCATCTCGCTCCTCACCCACGGCCATCTCGCCATGTTCGCCATGCTCGTCGTCGGCTTCTGCAACTCCATCATGTTCCCCTCCATCTTCACCCTCGGCATCCAGGACCTCGGCCCGCTCACCAGCAAAGGCTCGAGCCTCCTGATCGCCGCCATCCTAGGTGGAGCCATCGTTCCCGAAGCTACCGGGCATCGCTCGCCGACCACATCGGCCTCCACCCCGCCTTCTTCATCCCGGCCATCTGCTACATCTACATCGCAGCCTTCGGCATTGCGGCCATCAAGCGCCCCGCCAGCTCGCGACTCCCTACTCCCCGTCGAACCCGTCTAACCCCCTCTACGACTCACCAACCGGCAGCCTGTTCGTTCACCTTCATCAGAACAAACAGGCTGCCTTCACCTCCCCGACTCGCACAACCTACTTCCTATTTCCTAATCCCTATTTCCTACTTCCTATTTCCTATCCCTAATCCCTAACTCCCTAATCCCTAATCCCTGCTTTCAAGGCGCCACCACCACCGAAGTCGTAGCAAACCCGCTCGTCCCCGTAGCCGCAGCAATCTTCACCACCTGCGCCACGCCCGGCACCTCCATCGGCGTCACCTGCACCATCCCGCTACCATTCGACACCGCCGTGCTCCTGCGCCGTCGTCAGCACCGGAGCCGACGCACACACCTCGTTCACCGCGCACGCACCCTCCCACGCATACACCGTCTGATACACATTCACCGTAGCCCCCGGCAGCGCATGTCCCGCGCCATCGGTCACCAGCAGCGTCACGACTGCCGGCGTCAGCACCCTCCACCACACTCTGCCCGCCGCCACTCGACACCGCAATCGCCCACTGCGACGCCGCCACGCCATACACCGTCCAACTCGCGCACACACTCGTCCACGCGCATCCCGTCACCACATTCGTCGACCCGCTCGCAATCGCACCCACCTGCGCCACCAACTGCCTCCGTCCCATTCGCCGCGGTCATGGCCGTCGCCGGTGACAGCGTAAACCCAGTCGCACGTCGTCGACCACACCACCGGAACCTCCGCGGCCGCTGCACCATCCTGCGTCGCCGTCAACGACACGCCCCAACTCCCCGCCGCCCCCGCCGCCAGATACTGTGTCGCCGCTCCAATCGTCACCGTCTGCACTGGATTCGCATCCGCAATCGTTACCCTCGCACGACGCACCACCACTCATCTCCGTTCCACTCACCGTCACGCTCCCCGCGCGCAATCCCCATCAGCGGCGTCTGCGCCAACCCTGTCGCATCCGTCGTCACCACGCAACCCGGCCCGACGCCACATCCCGTCGCCACCGCCGCGCCTCCGCCACTTCCCACCACCACAAAGCTCACATTCGCGCCCGTCGCCGGCGTCACCCCATCCGACGCATACACCCGCACCGCAAACGGTGTCGCCGCCACATACCCCGTCTCCAGCGACGCCGGTGCCGACACCAGCGCCACCAGATCCTTCGTTCCCTGGTTGTACGTCAGCGCTCCCGCGATGTCCGTCGCTCCCGCCCGTCGTCGCGTCCAACACCTCCACATCCACCGCCGTCCCCACTCGTCGCGCCCACCGTCGCCATCGACGGAGCCGTCGCCACAATCTGCGTCGACGTCCAGCTCACCACCGTCGCCGCCACGCCATTCACCAGCACCTCGTTGCCCGTCTGGAATCCCGTCCCCTAATCGTGATCTGCCCGCCTCCCGCGTTCCAGCGTCGCCGGCGACACACCACTCGCATACAGAATCCGCGCCGTATACGCGAAGTCCGGCCGCCCCGCGCCAAACTGGTCCGCAATCGCAATCCGGTACGTCGACGCACTCGTCGCCGCCGAAACCCGCAGCTGCGTCATCCCCAGCGACCATCGAATTCATCGCCGCCGCCTGGCTCGCCACCGTCGGCAACGTCCCCGTCGGATCCGTCTCGTTCCACACGCCAATCACCGGCTGCAGCTTCTGCACCGTCGCCACTCCTGCCTCATTCAGCGCCGTCACTCTCAATCGTCCAGCTCGTGTTCGCATTCACCGCCGTCTTCCGCCACGCCGTGTAATCCGCCGCACACAACACCGCGTTCCACCATCCCGTCGCACTCGACGTCGCCGGATTCGTCTCCGTCCCATCCGGATACTGGCACCAGTTCGACCGCCGCGCTGCTCACCGATAGCGCCATGTTCCCCGACCGCTCCCGGCCCTACCGTAATCATCGCCAGACTGCACCACCGATCCTGACATCGCGATCACCGGCCGCTGATACGGCCCCACCGCGTAATCGCCCCAGTACAACGGATTGATCGGCTCCAGTCACAAAATACAGATCCGCGCCCTCCGCCTCCGTCGCAAGGTACTGCATACCCCACACCCCCTCATCCCGGTTACAGCGTCCGCTCCAGCGTTCTCACTCGCCGGCTCCGCTCCACTCACCGGGTTCCCCCCGTTCTGCTGAAACGGATATCCGGTTGTGCTGGAGTACACCGGATACGTCTCCCACCCGCTGTCCTTTCCCAGGATGATCTGGTACGCCACAACATCCACCAGCTCCATCCCCTGCGCCGTCGGAAACTTCAACGTCCCACTAACCGACACCGCATCCAGGCTGCTCTGCGTCTTTCCTCCTCCCGCTGCTCGCCACCGGGTACAGCGTCACCAGCGCGCTGATATCATCCGGCCGCAGCGTGAACGGGTTCTGCATGCACTGATAGGTATAGGTCCCGCAGATCACGTCGATCGGATGCATCAGCGGCCACAGCGCCATCTCCGCCGCCGTCGCCTGCGACGCTCCGGTAAACACGTTGTCGTTCAACTGCGACCACGCCAGCCCCAGCACCCGCCCAAACACCCGCGTCAACTGGTACTGCATCTGCGTCAGCTGCTCCGGATCCGACCCCACGCACAATCCATTCAGCACAATCACCGCGTGCTGGATCGTCCCACTCGATCCGAAGCTGTCCACGCTCTCCACCACCCCATTCTGCAGACACCCGCTCGGATCGCTCGCCCCGCTTCCCAGCAGCAGATCGATCACGCTCCCATCGCTGTCATAGATCACCGGAATCTGCACCGACGCATAGTTCGTCGCCTCCACATCCGCCGGAAACACCACCGCCGTTCCGTTGAAGTAGGCATTCGCCTCCGCTCCCGCGCCCTCCACATGCTCTGCCAGCTCACCACCCTGCGCCAGCGTCACACTCGCCGTCGGAATATTCCACACCGCCGCAGCCGCCGCCACCATCGCATCCGCCTGCGCATGCGTCACCGTCGCGCTCAAATCGCCCGGGTCGGTAAAGTACATCGGCGCATTCGTATACCAGGCCATCGGCACACCCGCCGTCGCGTATCCACTCGTGCCGGTAATAAATCGCGGACCTCCAGCCCACGCGCACGCCGCGCCCAACATCACAGCTCGCAAGAACCACCACACTTCGCCAACCTCTAGCGCCGCCCATCGTCGACCCCCGTCACCGATGCCACTCGCCGCGGCCTCTCCGCCTGCGGCACTACCCCCACCGGCAGCCGAACACCCTTCGGTTCCGCCACTCCCTCTGTCCGCCAGCTCTTCGTCACCGCCACGCCATCCGCCAGCGCAATCCCGCTCTGCGAATTCCCGCCCTGTGAAGTCCCGCTCTGTGAATTCCCAGACGTCCCCATCAGCGGCGTCCCCGCGCCCCGCCGCACCCTCGTCGCCAGCCAGCGCACATCCAGCAGCGCTGCTCCGTTCGCGCCCATCGGCACCACCGGCACCGCGCCCATCATCCCCTCCACCGCCGAGCTCAACCCGCCGCACTCGGCGCATGCAGAAAGAACATCGCCCGCTCACCCACCTGGAAATGTTGTTGCCCACCCGTCCATCGCCCCGCCCACTCCCGCATCACATACGATCCGCCCACCACCCCCAGCACCGGCTGCTCGCACCGAAAACGTGACCTCCACCACCCCGCCCTTGGGTTCAATCCTCTCCACCTGCCCCACAAACACCACGCCCGCCCGCGACGCCAGCAGCCGCAGCTCCGCCCCCACACTCGTCGCCGGTGCTCGCACATCCCGCTGTTGTGCAGCGATTCCGACAGCACCGCCGCCCACCGCCCCCACCACCAGCAACCCGCCCCAAATCCATTCCGCGAATACGCATCGGCAAAGCCTCTGCAACCTACTTCGTCGCAGAACGCCAAACCCGCACACGTGTCCTACACTGCAACAGCCCTCAAGCTGCCGATAACCGCGCTAAATCTCTGGATAAAAATCGAAGAACGCGTCGATGCTATGCCGCAGCTGCGCCTCAATCTGCTCGCGGCTGCCCTCCACCACATGCATCGTCACCTGGGCCTCATGCCCGTTCTTCAGCTTGATCGGCGCAGCCTGCACCGCCTCAACCTCATCCGCCGGCAACAACCGCAACCCATATACCAACACCAAATCAGCCATATCCCCAATCCTACGCCGCACAAGGCAGGGACCAGCGCTCAGGGCCAAGGGTCCAGCCTGCCCCCCAAATCTGCAGCCTCACCCGGGGCCCTGAACCCTGCACCCTCCTTATGCACCGATTCCAAACCTTTACAATCAAATCTCTATGTCCACCCAGAACGAAGTTCGCGACACCGTCATTCTCGGCTCCGGCTGCGCCGGCCTCACCGCCGCCATCTACGCCGCCCGCTCCAACCTCAAGCCCCTCGTCCTCGAAGGCCACGAGCCCGGCGGCCAGCTCTCCATCACCACCCTCGTCGAAAACTTCCCCGGCTGGCCCGACGGCGTCCAGGGCCCCGAGCTCATCGAGAACATGAAGAAGCAGGCCACCCGCTTCGGCGCCGAGCTCCGCATGGCCCATCTCTCCACCGTCGACCTCACCACCACGCCCTTCACCCTCGGCATCGGCAAGGACACCGTCCACACCCGCTCCCTCATCATCGCCAGCGGAGCCTCCGCCCGCTGGCTCGGCCTTCCCTCCGAGCAGGCCCTCATCGGCTTCGGCGTCAGCTCCTGCGCCACCTGCGACGGCTTCTTCGCCAGCGGCAAAGAGATCGCCGTCATCGGCGGCGGCGACTCCGCCATGGAAGAAGCCCTCTTCCTCACCCGCTTCGCCACCAAGGTCACCATCATCAACCGCAGCGAAAACTTCCGCGCCTCGCGCATCATGCTCGAGCGCGCCGTAGCCCATCCTCAAATCGAGTTCCTCCACAACACCCTCGTCGAAGAAGTCCTCGGCGTCGAAGAGAAGGACCTCAAAGGCCTCAAGCTCTTCAACAAGAAAACCGGCGAGCGCTGGACCCTGCCCGTCTCCTTCATGTTCCTCGGCATCGGCCACATCCCCAACGCCCGCATGTTCGAAGGCCAGCTCGACCTCGACGCCGACGGCTACATCAAGACCGAGGACAACGTCTTCGTCTCCATCCTCGGCGAGCGCATCCACGGCGTCTACGCCTGCGGAGACGTCCAGGACCGCCGCTACCGCCAGGCCATCACCGCCGCCGGCACCGGCTGCATGGCCGCCCTCGAAGTAGAAAAATACCTCGAAGAACTAGGCCGCTAACCCAGTCGCACCGCACGTGACGAAACCGCGGAACTTCGCGCCCGGTGCAACGTACCTTCGAGCATGCGCCTCTTCCCCGTCCTGCTCCTCTCGATCGTCCCCGTGGCCTCGCGCGCACAACAGCTAACCGCCGCCGACATCATGTCGCGCGTCGCCGCCAACCAGGACCGCTCCGAAGCCGCCCGCACCCACTACATCTACGTCCAGCACGCCCACACGCTCTCCCGCAAAGGCAAGACCACCCGCTGCGAAGAGCTCACCGACTTCCGCATCATCCCCACCGACAAAGGCTCCGACCAGAAGCTCCTCACCCTCGACGGTCGCCTCCTTTACAAAGGCAAGGTCCTCCACTACACCCAGCTCGACGCGCACGCCTCCAATGTCAAAGACGACGACAGCCTCCACATCGGCGTCATCGGCAAAGACGACGACCCCATGGACCTCGACCTCGTCGAAAACATGCGCCACAACCTCACCGCCGACAACTCCAAAGACGGCATCGGCACCGGCCTCTTCCCCCTCACCTCCAAGCTACAGGCCGACTACATCTACACCCTCGCCGGCCGCGGCCCCATCGACGGCCGCGACTGCTACCACATCGCCTTCGTCCCTCGCGATAAAGACGACTACGGCTGGAGGGGCGACGCCTGGATCGACACCAAAGCCTTTCAGCCCGTTCTCGTCCACACCACGATGGCCCGCAACATTCCCTTCGCCGTCCGCACCCTCCTCGGCACCAGCGTCCCCGGCCTCGGCTTCACCGTCACCTACGCCCCCCAGCCCGCCGACACAACCGACGCCCTCTGGTTCCCCATCACCTTCGGCACCGAGTTCAAACTTCACGTCCTCTTCTTCTTCAACCGCACCATCGTCCTCGACGTTCGCAACCGCGACTTCGAACAAACCCACGTCCACTCCACCATCCTCGACACCCCGCCCACCCTGGGTCCGTCCCCCAGGTAGCAAGCCTCATCAACATCGAGCATCAAAATCCCCCTGCGACGAACCTTCACAAAACACTCATCTTGCAGGAAGCGGCCCGACCCCGATGACGATTTGTTCATCCAGTGCGATGTGCGGTATGGATGCCTGCGTCCAATCTGGTCAATGGCTTATGCTCGGTTCATGCAGTTGCTGCTGGTGGAAGACGAACTCGAGATTCAGGACTTCCTGAAGACATCCCTTACCGATGCAGGTTATGAGTTGGACGTCGCGGGGGATGGTTCAACTGCGGAGAAGTTTGCGTCAACCAAGGTCTACGACGCTCTGATTGTTGACCTTGGGCTTCCCGACCAAGATGGCATCGACTTAATTCTGCGACTGCGGCGCCAAGGGGTAAGCAGCCCGGTGATGATCCTGTCCGCGCGACGCTCTGTGGATGATCGCGTGGCAGGCTTGGAGCAGGGCGGCGATGATTACCTGACCAAACCATTTGCCCTGGCCGAGTTGCTGGCGCGGCTCCGCAATCTGCTGAAGCGGAACGCAGCGGCCAGCTCGAGTCCGACAACGCTGCATGTCGGAGACCTGGAGCTTGACCTGCTGCGGCGGAGAGCTTCGCGCGGTGGTGAGGTGTTGAACCTCAGCCCGCAGGAGTTTGTGTTGCTGGAATATCTTTGCCGCCATGCTGGGCGCGTGGTGACGCGATCCATGCTGCTGGCCGAGGTATGGGGCATGCGCATTCAGCCCGACACAAACGTGGTCGATGTGCATATTTATCGGCTTCGCGGTAAGGTCGATGTGGAGGGGCGGGAGCCACTCATCAAGACACTGCGAGGTGTCGGTTATGTCCTCAAAGATCGATAACAAGCGGCTTCACAGCGCGGCCTGGCGCATTTCGCTGTGGGCCACTCTGGCGTTTGCGCTTGGAACCTTACTGGTGTTCGCGGGATTGCAGCGTTTTGTCGCCAATGATATTCAGCGGCGCAGCGACGCGTGGTTGTCCGGTGAGGTGGGAACGCTCGGTGATGTGGCCGAACGCACGCCGAATGATCGCCTGTATCACCGCGTCGTTGGCGAGGTAGCAGAGCTGGCCAGCAGAGAAGTTCCGAATCGATCTCGAAATGAAGGCAAGGAAAATGATTCGGTATTTTTCCTGCAAGCTGGTCCAACCGGGCCGGCAAAGTTGTGGGTAGGTGCAGGTGACGGCGAGGCGAACCTCGCGGCCATCCGCGCTCAGAACGTAGTGCCCGGCGTTCCCTTCCATCTAAATGTGAAGGGCTTTCCAATACCGTTTCGTGTGGTCGCTTCCTCGATCAACGATGGAAGCTACATCTACCTGGGCCTGTCTGAACGCGATGAGTTGCGCGTGCTGCGTAGTCTTCGTGCTCGTTTCCTGTGGCTCGGACTCTTGATCGTACTCTTTGGATTTGGGATCGTGTTCTACACCACACGGCGCATGCTGGGTCACGTTCGCGAGATTACTCAGGCTGCATCCAGAATCGGCGAGTCGGATCTGAGCCGCCGCGTTCCCACCACCAGGCATAACGACGAGATCGGACAATTGTCCCGCACCCTCAATCGCATGCTGGACCGGATTGAGAGCTCGGTGCATCAGCTGCACACCATCACGGACTCGCTGGCGCACGACCTGAGAAGTCCGCTGACAGCTATACGCGGAAAGCTGGAGATGTCGCTCTCTGAAGGCGGCCAGAGTGCGCAGGGAGAACCGATGATTGTGTCGGCGATCGACGAGCTGGATCGGCTTACTGAGTTCCTGAACACCTCGTTGGACGTGGCGGAGGCGAGGGCAGACGCTTTACGCTTGAAGCTCTCCGAAATCGATCTGGATGAGATGATGCGCGTCATGACCGACCTGTACGAGCCCTGCATGTCTGAACGCGGACTGCGGATGCAACTGCGCAGCAGTGGCGCGCTAAAGGTCTTTGCAGACGCGGCATTGGTGCATCGCGCGGTGGCCAACCTGCTTGACAACGAGCTGAAACATCTGCCGGCTTCCTGCACGGTGACAATCTGCCTGCGAACGGAGAACGATGCGGCAGTGGTATCTGTGGAGGATGATGGGCCGGGCTTCGCCGCAGAGATACGGGACGCCATGTTTAAGCGACGCGTGAAGGGGTCGGACTCGAGTGGGCATGGCCTTGGCCTCGCCTTCGTAGAAGCTGTGGCGCGTGCCCATGGAGGCACAGTGATGGCTTCGAACCGGACCGAAGGCGGGGCGAGGCTGGTGATCACCCTGCCACGCATGCAGGATCCGCTGGAGCGCTCGGAACGGGCTGTTGCGACGCTGGTTTGAGGATGCGGGGAGTGCCAGCCGGCGAGTGAGAGTTGACGGGAGCATTGCCGGCCGGGAGGTTGTCCGTGGTGTGGCGGAAGTGATTTCGGTGCTTGTGAAGTGTCTCGATAGACTAAGAGAGTGGAAACCTGTCGCGCCGCCCGCCCCCACGAAGCGCCGCACCACGTCTAACCCTGTGAGAGGAGAATGATGTCAACGTCCACCCTGCCCGCGCCAAGTCCCACCAGTTCCAAATTCAAGACGATTCTCTGGATTTCACTTGGTCTCACGACTCTCTTTGTCTTCATCACGTCAGAAGTTCTTCTCGTCACCGATTACCCCATGTACCACGCCTATCGCCTTCAGGTGATAGCCGACCGCGGTCTGCTCATCCCGCACACCCTCTGCGGAACCTTTGCCTTGTTGGCCGGCCCGCTACAGTTTTCGTCGCGTTTTCGGCTGCGCCACCTGAAGCTCCATCGCGTCCTTGGCCGAATATATTTTGTCTCGGTCCTGTTTGGCGCCTTCACCGGCGTCGCACTTGCCGCTGGGCGCCCTGGCCTGCCAGGGACTGCCATGCAAGCGGCCGCGTGGATCATCTGCACGACCGCAGCCGTGATCGCGGCGCGTAATCGCCAGATCGCAGCGCATCGTCAATGGATGGCCCGTTCCTATGCGGTCACCTTTACCTTCGTCTCCAGTCGTGTATTCAATCTCGTTCCCGCCTACTGGAGCCACCTCGGCGACGTGCTCTCGGCGGTCGGCGTGATCGCCTTCACCCTCATATCCATTCTTCTCGTCGACCTCGGCCTCAACTGGCACGAGCTCACGACCCGCCGCACATAACAGTTGCAGCTTGCCCTATTTCCCGAAACTCGTCCCCTCCAGCTCCGAGTCGACGACAGGCCCGTATCCGCCCAGCTGTCCAACGATCCTCACCACGGCGGGGTCATCGCCCTCCAACACCCACACCATCACATCTTTCGGCTGAAGTCCGATCAGCCGCGCAATCCAGCCCACAATCCCGCCCAGCTCAGGGTGGATGCGAAACACCGTCGCCGTGAGAGTCTGCCCCGCTTCATGAAACGGTTGCTCTCCGTCGCGTGAGATCAGTAGCTGAATCAACCGCCCGCCGCCGACCGGCACCAGCATCGCAACCCGAAACGGCGCCGTATTTTGCGGTACATTCAGCAGCAACGTTCCGACGAACCCATTCGCCAGGTCATCGGGCATGTCGATGCGCTCACTCTCGACTTGTATCTTTCCGTTCCTGTCCCTTGTGCGGGTGGTCGCTGTGCCCGTGGCGGCATCCACCGCAAAGTCGGTCGGTTTCGCAAAAAACGGCCCTTCCTGTATGTGACGGTTGCGCACCAACCGAAACGTGCCTTCCTGCCGGTAGGTCGTCGTCTCATCATCAATCGACCCATCAACGAAGTGGTACGTCAGGCGCATCGTTACTTCGTCTCCCTGCACAGTCTGCAAAAACTCACCCGTGGCGATGATGGCTCCAGCCTCGGACCGCGCCACCATGAACCGGTGCATCGGACGTTGGACATGTCTCACTGGAATAGTTTCCGCCAGTGCCATGTTGACGAGCGTGATCAACACAAAGGCCGTAACGCAGAAACTCCGTCGTTCCATCAAATGCCCCGTCCTGAAGTTCAACGTTATGAGACGCAGTATGATCCTGAAGGAACCGGCTCTTTCCCGGCCTCAAGATGACGTTTCGTACAGAATGGCCTCTCAAACCCCATCTTGCACGTCTATCAGGTTAGATAGACGTAGACCCTTTCGCTAAAGATAGATTGAACATCCAGTGAATCAGGAGCAATGCTTTGCAAGACGAAGTTCTTATCATAGGTGGTGGAGTGGCGGGTTGTGCCGCTTCCATCGCCCTCGCTCGAAAGGGACGAAGCGTCACGCTGATCGAGCGCGAGCCCACGCCGCGCCATAAGGTCTGCGGAGAGTTTCTAAGTGGTGAGGCCCTTGAGGACCTGCATGCGCTGGGTCTCGACGTCGCGTCGCTCGGGGCCGCACCCATAAATTACGTTCGACTGGCCGCGTCCAGGCGCGCCGCTGAGGCTCCGCTACCCTTTCCCGCAGCCTCCCTCACGCGCAAGGCGCTCGATACAGCACTCATCGCCGCAGCCATCGCCGCGGGAGTCCGCGTGGAGCGTGGTCGCAGTGTCCAGTCGCTCAGCCGCACGACCGCGGACCTCTGGCAGGCTACGCTCGACGACGGCACCACCTACGAAGCTCCAACCGCCTTTCTCGCCACCGGCAAGCACGATCTGCGCGGCCACGCTCGGCCGAAGGACCCTCATCAATGGCTCGGCTTCAAGATGTATTACCGCCTGTCTGCTGCCCAGACGGCTAACCTCGCAGACGCGTCCGAGTTGACCCTCTATGCCGGAGGCTACGGTGGTATCCAGCCGGTAGAAGACGGCCTTACGAATTTCTGCTGCGTGGTGCAACGGAGTTATTTTGTCCGTGCGGGTCTTCGCTGGGCAGGTCTGCTTGCGAAGATGCAGCAGGACTGTCCCCACCTCGCCATGCGACTGGACGGTGCAGAACCGCAGCTCGACAAGCCGATCACCATCACTCATATCCCCTACGGGTACCTGCGCCGCGAAACCGAGGACGGTCTTTACTGCATCGGCGATCAGGCAGCCGTAATTCCCTCGTTCACTGGCGATGGCATCTCCATCGCTCTGCATACAGCCCGCCGTGCGGCCTCCGCCTATCTTGACTCAGAACCGGCGCCGCTCTTCCAGCCAAAGCTCCGCTCCGCGATGCTGCCCCAGATGCGTCTTGCCGAAGCCGCCGCGATTGGCTTGAACAACCCGTTCTCTCGCACTGTTCTGCCGTTCTGCCTCAGAGTCTGGCCCGGCGCGATGCGCGTAACGGCCAGACTGACACGCGTCACCCAGCCAGCCGCCCTCGCACCCTACGCGGTCACCAGCTGAAGTCAAGCCACACGAGGGCCGACGCTCTTCGTCAAAACCCTCCAGGGGAAATGCCATGAAATCCTTCGTAGTGTTGGCCCTCGCTGTCATACTCGCTCCAGTCGCGCTCGCACAACATCAGACTTTCGCTGTCAACACCGGCGCGAGCGAGGTCAAGATGAAGCTGAACACGACCCACGAGGTGGTCAACGGCATCTTCCACGTACAGTCCGGATCAATCGATTTCGACCGAACCGCCCCCCATATCTCCGGGCTCATCGTCGTCGCAGCGGGCAGCGGCAAGACGGGAAACGATAGCCGCGACAAGAAAATGAACAAAGACATTCTCAAAACCGACCAGTTCGCCACCGTCTCTTTCGCCCCCAAAACGTATACCGGAACGATTCTTCCCGCAGGCGACTCGACCATTCAAGTCAGTGGAGTCTTCACGTTGCTCGGAACGCCCCACGACCTCACGATTCCACTGCAGATCCATATGGAAGGAACGAAAGCGACGGCGAAGGCGCACTTCATCGTTCCGTATGTGCAATGGGGTCTCAAGAACCCGAGCTTCCTGATCTGGAAGGCCGACAATGATGTGGCGATTGATCTAAATCTCGTCGGCCAGATTTCCGACTAAGTGACCGCTTCGCAAGTCTCGCCCCCTCACCAACTCAACCGCACCAACTCTAACGATTCCCGCTCCAGCCGCGTCTCCACCCTCACACTCCCCGCCATCCACATCCACCCACACCGGCGACCCCGCAAGCTCCAACCCTCCCGCCCGCTTCAACGCCGCAATCTGTTCCGCGCTCGGCGTCTGCGGCGACCCCATCGCCTTCCACGCCGTATACGCATTGCTATGCGTCTCATCCATCCGATACCGCTCCACCAGCGCCCGCTTCACCCCCACCGGCAATCCCTTCACCCGCACCGACACGTCCGCGCCCTCACCGCCCTCCGCCACATCGTGGTAATCCCACACCAGCACCTCAGCCGCCTCCCCTCGCGCGTAGCCAGCCCATCCACATCCGCCTCTCCACGCACGCCCGTATCGATCATCTTCGCCAACGGCACCGCACCCGAGCTCACCACCGCTACGCGCTCACCGCCCATCATCCCCAGCATCCGAAATACATTCAGCACCGGCTTATCGATTCCATTCGTGGCCAGCGATCGAAACCCCTCAAAATAATCCCGCCCTTCAAACTCAAACGACCAGCTAAGCATCCCCAACAGATTCACCCGATGCTGACGCGCCAACTCCAGCAGCCGCGCATACGCCGCCGCCGTATACGCCGGATACAGCGTTCCATTCCGATAGTTATTCGCCGGATTCACCTTCGACGAACAAGCCGCACACCCCTCCGGATCAGCCTCGCTCAACAACACCGGCAGCTTCGCGAACTTCGGAAAGCTCTCCACCAACCCAAACCCGCGATCCACATCCTTCAACTCGCGATCGATCCCCATTGTCACCTTCCCGCCCGCAATCACCGGCTGCCCCTTCGCATGAAAGCTGATAAAGTCCAGCGGCACCGCCCCACCCGTAGCCGCACTCTTCCCCGTGCTCGCATGCTCCAAAAATTTCTGCAGATACCCATAAGCGTGATCATTCCGCGGACTAGTAGTAGCCGGCCCACCCACGCGCGCACCCGGCAACGCTGCCCGCACGCCCGCCACCGCAAAGTCATACAGCTTCAGATACTCCGCCTCCGTCCCATGAAAGTACTCAATGTCCGGCTCATTCCAAACCTCGAAGTACCACTGCAAAACCTCCTCTTTCCCATACCGCTCCACCAGGTGCGCCGTCACCACCCGCACCAGCTCCTCCCACTTCGCATAATCCTTCGGAGGGTTCTGCGATGCACCCGACAGCGTGTCCT
Source organism: uncultured Acidobacteriaceae bacterium (assembly GCA_963821165.1). Taxonomy (GTDB): domain Bacteria; phylum Acidobacteriota; class Terriglobia; order Terriglobales; family Acidobacteriaceae; genus Granulicella. The sequence continues at coordinate 2,077,841 of CAWGCQ010000003.1, read as the reverse complement.
TCGGATACAGCACCTTGTACGGCTGATCGGGCTTGCCCGGCAACACCGCAGCCAAATCCTTTGGCATAAATCCCAGCTCGACCACCGGCCTCACGCCCTCAGCCTTGTACGCATCAAAGATTCCATCCAGCAGCCGGAAGTCATACACCGGCTTCCCACTCGCATCCTCGCTGTACACATTCGTCGAACTCCACTTCAACGCCGGCACCCCATCCCCCGACGTCAACAAGTGATGCGCCCGTATGTACACCGGCGCGGCACTCAACCCATGCAACTCTCCCAGCAGCTCCCGCCCCAGCACAGTAGTCGAGTAGTTCCCCTCGTCATACCCGAACCAGGCATAAGCCGGCTCCCAAACCCCCACCGTCTTCCCCAGATCCACATCCACCGTCACCGGCCTCTGCGCCTTCGCCACTCCCACACACGCAACGCCACCGACCACCAGCGCCGCCAATCTCCACCCAATCCTCGCAAGCATCATCACACCAACTCTTCTACGCCAATCTCCACAGCACCGCCACACCGGTACGGTATTTATCTCATCCCAATGATGGATGTTCAACGCCCTCCACAATCCCTACACTTGCGCGGTAACTCAAAACAGAATTTCACCTCACCACCGCGCACCGACTCCCGGCCTGCCAACGCCCGAGACTCGCGTCGCAGAAAGCCTGCATGCCGCGCAAGACCCTTCTCCCACTCACCCTCTGCCTCTCGCACTCCTCTCCACCGCCTTCGCACTCACCAACCAGCCGCCTCTCGCCCTCGACCCTGCCGACCCCAACTTCTTCTCCGCCTGGCAGACCCGCGTCCGCGCCACGCTCTCCCGCCAGCCCTCCTACCCCATCCCCGTCATCGCGCCCTCCTCGCAGATGGTCCAGCTCTTCCGCTTCGACTACCTCCACGAGTACACCCCCGCCCGCACCACCACCGACATCTACACCAACGGCAAGGGCCTCAACCTCATCCCCTTCGCCAACACCGAAATCGACATCGACCTTCCGCCCTACATCCAGCACAACAACCCCAAGGTCAACGACGGCGCCGGTGACTTCTCCACCGTCATCAAGTTCCGCCCCTTCGCCAGCCCCGACAAGCATCACGACTACTCCCTCGGCGGCCAGGTCGCCGTCACCGTCCCCACCGGCAGCTACAAAAACGGCGCCCTCGTCTCCACCGTCACACCCACCGTCATGGGCGGCAAAGGCTTCGGCCCCTTCGCCATCCAATCCACCATTGGAGCCATCCTGCCCAAGAGCGACGCCAACACCATCGGCCGCACCATCACCTGGAACACCACCGTCCAGGCACGCGTAGCCAAAATCTTCTGGCCCGAAATCGAATGCAATTCGAACTACTACCACGAAGGTCCCAACAACGGAAAAAATCAAACCTTCATCTCGCCCGGCGTCATAGTCAGCAAGATCAACTTCCGCCACACCCCCAACAACCGCCTGGCCGTCATCTTAGGCTCAGGCTTCCAAATCGCAACCTCCACCTTCCACACCTACAACCACGCCTACATCTTCACCTCGCGCTTCGCCTTTTAAGAACATCTCGAGTCGCATCACCGGGCAAAGAACTAGCCTAAGGCCCCAAAATATGCATACACATTAACTAGAAGCTAGTATCCATCTCCCAACCTCCGGCGCGGCGGCCAAGTATCATCGAGCCTGCAGAGCACCCGCCCCGGAGCCACCGCCATGTACACCCCCAAAGACTTCCTCGTCGACGACCTCCCCACCCTCCACGCCGACATGCAGCGCAACTCCTTCGCCGCGCTCGTCACCCTCACCACCGCAGGCCTCGTCGCCACCCACCTCCCCGTCCTACTCGACGCAACACGCGGCCCCTTCGGCACCCTCCTCGGCCACGTCTCCCGCGCCAACACGCAGTGGCAAACCATCCGACCCCGCCACCGAAGCCCTCATCATCTTCACCGGCCCCGACACCTACGTCACCCCCAACTGGTATCCCGCCAAGCAGGAAACTCACCGCGTCGTCCCCACCTGGAACTACGCCGCCATCCACGCCTACGGCCCCATCACCTTCTTCGACGACACCGACCGCCTCCGCACCATCGTCACCCGCCTCACCGACCTCCACGAGTCCACCTTCCCCACCCCCTGGAAGGTCACCGACGCCCCCGCCAACTACATCGACGGCCAGCTAAAAGCCATCATCGGCTTCGAGCTCCCCATCTCCCGCCTCGAAGGCAAGCGCAAGTTCAACCAGAACCGCTCCGCCGCCGACCAATCCGGCGTCATCACACGGCCTCCGCTCCCTCAACGACCCAACCAAGTCCGCCGTAGCCGACTTCATGCAATCCCTCCCCAACGCCACCAAACCGGAGTAACCTTCCCTCCATGCGAACCCCTCTCCGCATCGCCACCACTCTCCTCGCCCTAACCCTCACCACCGCCGCGCTCGCCCAGACCACCCTCCCCCACAATTGTTAGCCCTCTCCAAGCACGACCACACCCTCTCCGTCATCGACCCCACCACCCTCCAAACCCTCTACACCCTCCCCGTCGGCCCCGACCCCCACGAGGTCATCGCCTCCACCGACGGCACCCGCGCCTACGTCTCCAACTACGGCTTCGGCGCCTACCACACCCTCGCCGTCCTCGACCTCGTCCACCACAACGCCCTCCCCTCCATCGACCTCGGCCCCCTCAACGGCCCCCACGGCCTCGACTTCGCCGGCGGCAAACTCTACTTCACCGCCGAAGGCGCCAAGGTCATCGGCCGCTACGACCCCGCCACCCAAAAGGTCGACTGGATCCTCGGCACCGGTCAGAACCGCACCCACATGATCTACGTCCTCCCCGACCTCCAGCACATCATCACCAGCAACGTAGCCTCCGGCACCGTAAGCCTCATCGACCTCCAGACCATGCACATGGGCCCTCCCCCGCAGCACGAGCGACCATCCGCAAACCCAACCTCCCGGCCCTCCGCGCAGGACCGGAAAGACTGGAACGAAACCGTCATCCCCGTAGGCCACGGCTCCGAAGGCTTTGACCTCTCCCCCGACCACAAAGAAATCTGGGTAGCCAACGCGCAGGACGGCACCATCTCCATCATCGACTACGCCGCCAAGAACGTAATCGAAACCCTCCACCCTGACGTCCTCTGCGCCAACCGCCTAAAGTTCACCCCCGACGGCAAGCAAGTCCTCGTCTCCCTCCTCGGCAACCCCGACCTCGTCATCCTCGACGCCCACACCCGCAAAGTCATCAAGCGCCTCCCCATCGGCACCGGCGCCGCCGGCATCCTCATGGACCCCACCCACAACCGAGCCTTCGTAGCCAACACCCCCGACAACAAGATCACCGTCATCGACCTCAACACCTTCACCATCTCCGGCCACATCCCCAACATCAACGAACCCGACGGCATGGCCTGGGCCACCCGTTAACCAAGCAACCACTAAGCTTCAAGAGAAGAAACGAATGCGGCGGACAAACGTCAAGCGGGCGGCACTACTAACAGCAATAGTCCTGACCTTCAGTGTTCTCTACACGTTCGTCGCCCAGTTGCAGCAGTGGGCGGCGTTCCAGCAACTAACGTGGATCATCGGAGTTCTCTTCGCACTTCAACTACTGCTCGCTTCTCCCTTGCTGGCCGTGTTTTGGATACTAGGCACGACCCACATCACTCCCATTGCATCGAGTCGCCGTCGATACCTGGCTCTCATCACAGCTTGCGTCGAAGTCTCGGCCCTCGCGATCCCACAACTCTATCGACTCCTAAAGATCATCCAACAGCACCCCGGATTCGGATGGTACGACACGGGAACGGTGGCTGAACAATTCTGGCGATGGCTTAAGAACCCCTGGGTTGCGTCACAACTATCTCAAATTCCATGGATGGCCACGGAAATAGCCGTCGCCCTTTTCCTCATAGTCCTCTTCCGCCAAAATAACGGAGCCGTAAACATCGAGCCATCTGCGCGGCGCCTCGCGAGAACGCTTGCGGCAGTATCAAGCTCAATCGGCGGCGTCCTCTTCGTTCTCGATGTCATCCGCGTCGCCCACTACTCCGTGGCGATGATTCGTGCGGGATTCGGTCCCGCGTTGTGGGCTGAAACCGGCCGTCCAGCGCGATTCATCTCTCACATCGCAATCGCGCAGGTCGCCAATCTATGCTTCACCGCAACCGCATGGATTATCTATCGGGGACTCTCTGACCCATACGCCAAAGAGCCTGCGTTCGAGCCCCAACTCGATCCGCTACCTTCATGAAATCCATCCCCACCCCGCGAGCGTCTCATACATAGAAATCACGAGGCTCCCGATGTCCCCACTTCCCCTCCGCCCCCTCCGCGCCCCCCTCCCCCTGGCCCTCATCCTCACCCTCCCTCCCTCCTTCGCCTGCGCCGCCGCAACCCACGGCCCCCTCCCTCCACCAAAAATCGACACGCCTCTAGCCACCTCACCCCACAAAGAAAAGGCCGTCTTCGCCGGAGGCTGCTTCTGGGGCACGCAAGCCGTATTCGAGCGCGTCAAGGGCGTTCTCAAGACCACCGCCGGCTACTCCGGCGGCGAAGCCTCCACCGCCACCTACGACCAGGTCACCACCGAAACCACCCACCACGCCGAATCCGTCGAAGTCACCTTCGATCCCTCGCGCATCACCTACGGCGAGCTCCTACGCATCTTCTTCACCGTCCACGACCCCACCACCCTCAACCGCCAGGGCAATGACGTAGGCACCTCCTACCGCTCCGCCATCTTCTTCGCAACCCCCGACCAAAAGCGCATCGCCGACGCCTACATCGCGCAACTCACCGCCGCCCACGCCTTCCCCCACCCCATCGTCACCGAGGTCACGCCCCTCAAAGCCTTCTACCACGGCGAAGACTACCACCAGGACTACGCCCTCAACCACCCCGACAACCCCTACATCACGATCTGCGACCATCCCAAAATCGAAACCCTCAAGACCGACTACCCCGACCTCTACACACCCTACAAAGGCCACTAACCCCACCCTTGCACCAAAAAGAGCGGCGACCCAAAGGTCGCCGCTCAGTCTTTCCTAATCCCTAATCCCTATCCCTAGTCCCTGCCTTTAGTGGATATCAAACTGCTCCGGATGCAGGCTAGGATCGCTCTTCACCAGGATCGTCTTACCCGACATCTCTTCCATCTCCTGCAGCCACTTCGCGCCGCCAGTCTTCAACTGCTTCACCACCTCCGGATTCACGCGCAGCATGATGTCACCCTTCTCGATCAGCTTATGCATCTTCCGCATCTCGATATAGATGTCATTGCACACCGTCACCGGCGACTTCACCATGCCGGTACCCGTGCAAACACCGCAAGTCGTCGACAGCGTCCGCTCCAGCGACTGCTTCACGCGCTTCCGCGTAATCGCAACCAATCCAAAGTCATTGAACTGCAGCACCTTCGACGGAGCGCGATCCTTCTTCAGCTCATCTTCCAGCGCAGCCATCACCTTGTTGCGATTCTTCCGCTCATCCATATCGATGAAGTCGATGATGATAATGCCGCCCAGATCGCGCAGCCGAATCTGCCGCACAATCTCCGGAATCGCATCCAGGTTCGTCTTCACAATCGTGTCCTCAAGCCGAGCCGTCTTGCCCACATACTTGCCCGTATTGATATCGATCGCCACCAGCGCCTCAGTCTGGTTGATCACAATCGATCCACCCGACTTCAGCCACACCTTCGACCGCAGCGCCGTATTAATCTCTTCCGTAATTCCGAACTGCTCAAACAGCGGCGTGTCCTTCGTATACAGCTTCACGCGCCGAATCAAGCTAGGCTGGAACCGCTGCAGGAACCGCAGCACGCGCTCATACTCAGCCTCGGTATCCACCCAGATCGCGGAGAAGTTATCCGTAACCTGGTCACGCAGAATCCGCTCAATCAAATTCAAATCGTGATAGATCAGCGCCGGGCTCTTCGACGACTCCGACCGCGTCTTAATATCCGCCCACAGGTTCAGCAGGAAGCGCAGATCGCTCCGCAGCTCCTCTTCGCTCGCTCCAGCCGCCGCCGTGCGCACAATAAAGCCGCCCGTAGCGTCGCCCTTCTCGCTAAGCAGAATCTCCTTCAGCCGCCGCCGCTCGCTGTCACTCTCGATCTTCCGCGACACGCCCGTATGATTCACCGTCGGCATGAACACCAGGAACCGTCCCGGCAAAGCAATGTGCGACGTAATCCGCGCACCCTTCTTCGCAATCGGCTCCTTGGCAATCTGCACCAGGACCTCTTGCCCCGGCTTCAACAGATCGCTGATCGCCGGCAGGTTCGTCGACTGCATCGACCGTCCGCCGCGATCCCGTCCGCCCGACCGCGATCCAGCCATCCCGCGCCGATCGCGCCCTCCCCGATCCGAGCTGCGATCACCACCACTGCGCTCACCGCCGCCACTGCGCTCGCGATCGCGTCCACCGCGACGTCCATCTCTGCGCCCGCGCCGTCCACCCTCGCGTCCGCCTTCGCGACTCGCCTTCACGCACAGCCGGCTCACCTTCAACCGTAGCCGTCCGCGCCTCACCATTCTCATCAAAGCTCGAGGCCTCCGCAAACTCTTCTTCCTCAGCCTCGCTGATCTGGCTTCCCGAAACTTCTCTTCTTCGACGAAATCCTCTTCGCCATTCGACGCCAGCTCGTCTTCTTCGAAATCTTCCTCGTCGTCGAAGTCCTCGTCCTCGTCGTCGTCTTCGTCTTCGTCAACCTCAACCGGCTCAGGCCGCGTAATGTCGTCGATCGTCATATCGCGAATCATGCTGCCCAAATCAGCCGCACCCTCCAGCGTCTCTTCCTCGACATCATCATCAAACGCGCCCGCATGCAGCGAACCAATCTCAGCGTCCTCTTCATCCAGCAACTCTTCCTCAAGCTGCCCATCGCCCGGCGCAAAGCCCTGCGCCACTCCTGCGCATGAGCCCGCTCGCCCTCAATCGACACCGGCGTCTCCGCCTCAGCCGCATGCACCGACTGCACCACCGCCTCATGCTCAATCGGAGCCGTAGGATCAGCATGCACAATCTCCGCATGCGCCACCTCCGAGATCAGCTCGCCCGTAGGCTGCAGACTCGTGAACTCCGGCTCATGCCCAACGTCGTGCACAGCCTCAACAACCGGCTCTTCCACGCCGCTCTGCCGAAACTCCCGCGCACCCGCAGGATCCACACGGAACGAAGCCGAAGCATTCTCCTCCGGCTCATACTCCGCAGTCGTCTCATGAAACTCCGGCTCCGGCTCAACCGCTTCCGGCAACTCTTCTGCCTCACGCAGCTCCGCGTCATGCACCGAAGCAATCGCCTCTTCAAACTCTGCCTCATGCTGCAGCCGCCGGCTCCACCGCCTCCACCGGCGCCAAATCCGTCTGCCCCGCATACTGCGGCTCATACTCACTCTCAGCCACATCATGCCCCGAACTCACCGCCGGCAACACAGCCTCCGCCGGATCAATCCCACGCGGCTCTGCCCGATACTCCGTCCGCGGCGCACTCTCGGGCGCGTCCGTCCATCGCGCCACCACGCCCGCGCTGCTCATCGCGTCCACGCCGACGATCCCGCCCGCGCCCGCCACGCTCTTCACGGCCCCCACGATCCTTCGCCTCTCGAATCTCCGCCTCTCGTCTCTCCACCACGAGGCTCACGAGCCCGCAGCGTCTCGCCCGGCAGCACCGCTCCGCCATCCCAACCAACCAGCGGCGCAACCTCAGTAGAAGGCTTCGCAACCACAGCGAGCTCGCACTCGCAGGCTTGGCGAGCAGCGCTCTCAGCCGCGCCATTCTCTCCCCGCCGATACTTCGACAGCGACTCACCCGGCAGAATAAACGGCTCAACCGCCGGTCCCGCCGAAGCATTCAAATCCACAACCTCATCGTCCGCCGCAGCCGGCCGAGCACCTCGCGGCGCAAACCGCTCCCGCACCGAATCCAACCGCGAATCCCGGCCGACCGCCTCGCGGCCACCAGAAGCCTCGCGGCCACCACGATCGCGCCCACCCCGATCTCGTCCACCCCGATCTCGTCCCCCACGCTCGCGTCCACCGCGCTCACCGCGATCGCCACCATCGCGCGACTCCGGCCGCCGCTCCGCCGCACGCACCTCTTCACGACGGAGCAATCTCACGAGGAGCAATCTCACGAGGAGCCGCAGCCTCCACACCAGACTCATCTGTCTCATTCCCAGCCGGCGTCTCGGCAGAACCCTCACCCGCAACTCCACGTCCCCGCCGCCGTCCACGACGTCCACGCCACCGCCGCCCACCATCGGCACCCGGAGCACCCTCACCAATCTCTTCGTCCTTCACTCCGAAAGCGGCGCAGCATCCAGCGCCTCATCCTCTACCGGAGCATAGCTGCCAGGCTCTTCCACTGACGAGCCCTCCGAACGAGCCTCCGGCGCAACCTCGCGCCCACTCCGCTCGCCACCACGATCCCGATCCCGGTCGCGCCCATCGCGCCGCCCACGTCCCCCGCGCTCGCCACGCCCTTCTCCACGACCTTCCCCACGCGGCCGATCTCCGCGAGGCGCACGCTCACCACCCGCCGCGCCATCAAAGTCCGCAGCGTCGCCGGCCTCTTCCATAAAGTCCGTAATGTAAAGGAACGCATCGCGCTCGAGCCCGATATCCACAAAGCTCGACTGCATGCCCGGCAAAACGCGCGTCACCCGCCCGTTGTAAATCGAGCCGGCAAGCGTGTACTCATTCTCGCGCTCGTAATAAATCTCTGTAAGTTCTTCTTTTTCGACAATCGCCAGCCGCGTCTCATGGGGCGTGCTGGATATATAAATTTCTTTCGACATTGCTCTGCTTTCTCCTCGCACCCGGCTCTCAAGCCGGCGTGCTCTGGCAGAACAAGCGAAGATCGCGCTGCACAAGCTCTAACGCCCTGCGTTAGCTCCCTGCAGCAGCCTCCTGCGATACGGACAGAAGATGAGGTGCGGAGACTGGATTGAACTTCCCGAACTTCGATGCGCACTCTGTGCAGCGCGCCTTCCCGCACACAGAATTCCTGCGCTCTGCGCGCATCCGCATGCCGGAACCGGGAGAAAACTTTGCCAGTGTTGTACCGCGTGTCGTGGGCCCACTGTTTCTGCCCCTCGACACCATGCCGTCAACGGAGTTTGTGACCAACACAACCTCAACCTGAGGCGGGGCCGTTAACCGTCCGTTTACGTTCATTCTCAAAACCTGTCCGGCCATCGGAAGTTGATCCGCGCCTGGCCGGCCTTCTCAAAATCTTGCTTCTAAAACTTTTTAACCGCTGCAACGGGGAAATCATCGCATCCGTGCCGCAGTCCCTGTAACCGATCAGCCCTATGGCAGATCGTCTGCTTCTAGTATGCACCAAAACCGGAGCGAACAGCTAACCAATCATACCGTCGCCCCGACAATCTCAGCTACTCCACCTACTCCCTACCTCTGCCTAATTCACAAACCGCCGCATCCGCACATTCATCACAATCCCCAGCGCCAGAAACATATAAATCATCGACGACCCGCCATAGCTCATCAGCGGCAGCGGAATCCCCGTCACCGGCATCAGCCCCACGCACATCCCGATATTCACCGCAATCTGGAACAGCAGCACCCCCACCACCCCATCACGATCAGGCTCCCCGGCGGATCGGCCGCGGTCTGCGCATTCTGAATCAGCCGCACCAGGATCAAAAAGTAAAGCAGCAGCACCCCAATCGCCCCAATAAACCCATGCTCCTCGCAGAACGCCGCAAAGATAAAATCCGTATAAGGAATCGGCAGAAAATCCCCCTGCGTCTGCGTCCCTTTACTCTGCCCCTTGCCCCACAATCCGCCCGACCCCACCGCAATCAGCGACTGCCGAATCTGGTACCCCGAAGCCTGCGGATCGCTATCCGGATTCATAAACGCCGTCAGCCGCGCCCGCTGGTACGGCTTCAGCAACTTCCCCGATGCCAGCCCCACGCCGCCCACCACCAGCCAGCGCCAAAATCAACATCGCCGCCTGCTTCCACTTGATCCCGCCCAGAAACAGCCCCACCACCAACACCGGCAGATACGTCAGCGACGTCCCCAGGTCCGGCTCCTTCAACACCAGCACCAGCGGCACGCCAATCAGCAGAAACGCCTTGCCAATATCCTTCCAACTCAAATCGCGCCCATTCTCCACAATCTCCCAGAAGAACCGCGCCGCCACCAATATCAGCACCAGCCTCACCCACTCCGACGGCTGAAAGTGCACCCCGCCCGCCAAGATTAATCCATCGCCGAGCCCCCAGCACCTTCTGTCCCCACCACCTTCACCGCCAGCAGCGACACAATGCTCACCCCATACGCCCAATACGAAATCCCCAGCAGCCGGTGATAATCCACCAGCGCAAACACAAACATCCCCACCAGCCCCACACCCAGAAACACCATCTGCTTCTGCTGAAACCCATGGAACTTCGTCATCTCCGTAGCCGACCGGATCTCCAGCACGCTGACCACCGACAGCACCATCACAATGCCCAGCAGCATCCAGTCGAAATCCCGAAACCGCGCTCGAATCATTCCACACCCAGTCTACCGGCAACCACCCAATCCCCGCCGCTCCGCCCAACCACCCCGCATCCAACCCCACAACCCCGCCAACACTCCAGCACCAAGCCTCACCCCTTCAAAACATCCCCCCACAAACCTTCGTCATCCTGAGCGAGTGAGAGAGATTTTCATAGATTGCTGATTTAATTGCTATAAATCGAGCATGAATTTGGCTGTGTAGGAACTGTGCAGAGTCGATTGTGCAGAATTCAGTCTGAATGACAGCTTTCTCATCGCCGGAAGAGGGCCGGGAGAAACCCGCAGGGTGTCTCCCGCGCCGCTGAAAAGGCAGACGGGAGCATCTGCGTCCCGTCTGTCCAGTTTTCGTGTGTCGATCGAATTGTTACATGATCGCGGGCATGATCTTCATGCTGCGACCTCAGCAAGTTCCTCGTTGGTTACTTCGTCCGCGATGGGCGGCTCCAGTGCGGCAAGGATGACGCTGGCGGTCTGCTGGATGACTTCCAAGCTCTCGGCCAACAGTGAGGCATTGCCGTTGTAAAGCTGGATGTAGTCGGCAGACGCCGACACCGTTCACCAGCCCAACAGCCTTCCCGACAACAAACGCCACGGCCTCGGCTTCGGTCTCGCGCACGGTCTTCGTCGTTGCGGTGCGGCGTTCGCTGTGGTGCAGCAGTTCGTGTCCTGCCTCATGGACAAGCGTGCTGAAAGTTTCGGCCTTCGACTGTCCGGGCAGGAGCGCGATGCGTCCGCCGTAGCTCATGCCAAGGGCTGGCGCAATGTTCTCGCTGTAGCTCACTGCAATTCCTTTGCTGTTGAGGAACGCGGTCAGGCGCTCGATGTTCTCGCCGGGGTCGCCGGTGACTCGCTGCATCTCCGGCAGGTCTACACCGTCGGTCTGCGAGATATCGAAGACGTAGGCATTGCGGAAGCCAAGCAAGCACCCGCTCGTTCTGCTTGGTGATGTCCTTCTCGGCTTCGGTGTCCTTCTTGCGGCGAACGCCAACGATGGGAGCAAGGATGCGGATGCCCTTGGCTCCGGCCTTCACGCTGCGGCCAAGGTTCTTCCACGTCCAGAACCCAGCGACGCGGGTGGCCGTGGGCATCTGCCGCGCAATCTCCAGCACGTTCCCGAAGCTGTATTGGTGAAAGCGGCTCATGGCGGTGAGGTAGTTGGTGAGGGCTTCGGAGTGTCCGGCCTCCAACTGCTCAATCAGCAGCTTGATGTTGGCGGCGATGAGTTCCTGTTTGGTGTTGGGCTTCTTGCTGTCGGTGGTGGCGATGGTCTTGGTGGTGTTCATGGTGTTTGCTCCTTGGTGTTTGGCTTTTGCACGTCCGCGTTGAAACGCGGCATGTACATGCCGAACGCCACCTGGCGAAGGCGGGGGTAGCAAACGGAAAGGTCTTCGAGCGGAGCTTTTTGGGGGGACCGCGCGTAGCGTGGGGGAGCCAAAACCCGAAGGGCGAATGGCCTTGCAGAGCGCGGGGGGCAGCGCCCCTAGGAAGGCTTGGTTTCCTTATCAAGTGCGCGTCAGCGCACAGGACTTATAGGGAGGGCGTTGCGGGAGGGAAACTCCCGCAGAGGTGGCAGCGGAGAACGCGAAGCGGTCGCAGCGCGGAGGAGACCTCCTCCGCACAGCGCATGCACTCTGTGAGTGCTTGGATTGCTCGACTCAATCTATCGTTAGGGCGGCGAATCCCTGAGCGAGACGCCATATCCAAAGGTCCGTGCTTCGGCCGATTCCAGACTGTGGCTTGATCTTGCTTCGGCCCGATCTTGCTGCGGCGTGACACCCTTTTCGACAGTCAATCTCCGGTGCATGGGCGCTCTGGTGGGATACATCGTGGCCGAGAGCAGCGGAACTTTCTCGCGGTCATTCGTGAAAAGCTGCGCGTCGTGAGCTCCGCGCGAGACGGCGACATAAGCCATGCGATTGTTGAGCAAGTCTTTCGCTCCCAGCTCCGTGTCCACATGCACCAGAACGCGCTCGGCAGTCTGTCCCTGGCTGGAATGGCTGGTCACTGCATAGCCGTGATCGAGATGCGGATGCTTCTTCGCGATCAATTTCTATCTGACGGCCATCATCCATCTTCAAGCCGATTCGCTTCTCATCTCCAATCGACCTCGACTGTCCCTAACTCGCGATTGGCGACCTTCAGTTCATGTGCAGGTGCGGTGAGCTGCACACGGTCTCCGACAGAGAAGGCTCGCTCTTCTTCACGGTAGACAGACACTCCCTGTTGGCGGCGCGGATCGTAGGTGCGCTCCGAGCCATCGGTCCGTTCAACGGTCAGCCGATTGCTCGAAGCATCGACGGCAGACACTCGTGCGTATTCGCCTTTACCGATCCCCGTCTCTTTCGAGGCGCGGCTATAACGCAGGACATCACCGACCTCATAGCGCTGCCGCCCACATACGGTCCGCGCCGGTTAGGTCCTGGCGCGGCACAAGCACTCGCACCCGATACTCTTCTTTGCTGACGACTCCTCTTTCTTGCAATTCCGCGCGAATGGCCTGATTGATCTCAGTGCGTGAGCGGTTGTCCGGCGAGACGGCCAGCGTATTCTCTGGCGACTTCGCATACTCCTTCGCAATTGCCGCGACGCGTTCGGCTGAATCTTTCACTTCATGCACCCGGCCCTGCCGTTCCAACCCTACGATGGCCTCTCCTACCTGACCCCGCGCAAGTTGCTCGACGACTCGCTTTAGCTCCGGGTCTTTTTGGCGCACGATCTCGTCGAGCTTGACCGTCTTCATGCCCGCATCCTGAAGCTGCGCGAAGATGCGACCTGCCTCGATGGATTCATGCTGGCGTGTATCGCCAACCAACAGCACCCGGTCATTCGGATGAAGCCGTGTCAGAAACTCGTGCATCTGTTTGGTGGACGCCAGCGACGATTCATCGAGCACATACAGACGCTTCTCCCCGGTATCCGGCTTCTGCCCCCGCGCTAGATGCATCTGCAAAGTCGAAGTCTTGATCCCAGCCTCACCCAGCTTTTGCGCGGCGCGAGACGTGGGTGCAAATCCCTCGACCGTATACCCTTCGGCCTCTGCGCCTTCACGTACCACGGCCAGTGTCGTTGTCTTGCCTCCGCCCGCGATTCCATCCAAACCGACGATCTTCTCCCGCGAAAGAAAGACGGCGTCCACCGCCTCTCGCTGCGAGGGATTCAGCTCCGAGTGACGATCTTCCGTTGTAATGCGGATGTTCGGACTCACCAGCATCGGGTCATCGAAACCGCGCTCATTGCCCTCCTGCATGAGATCGATCGTCTCGCGTTCCATGCGCAGCATGGCAGCGGTCGTGATCTGCGGTCCTCGCACGGAGGCTTGCGCTTGCGCGAAACTCGCCTGCCTGCAAACGCCGGTCGAACTCCTGCCGAACTTGGCTGTAGGTCGTTTCACCCATACCGCGATTGAGGGCGCTCTCAAGAATGGAACGACGGTCCTCGACGGCAGACCGCTCGAAGAGATGGTCGCGGGCGTATGTCACCGCCCGTTGCGCTGCCTTCTCCGGCTCGTGATTCTGGCGCTGGCCATGTTCCCTTGCTCGGGAAACAACGTGATCCGCCTGATGACCATACTGCGCGGCCAAGTCGCGATGCTGTTGTAGCACCTCCTCGGGTGACAACAGTTCCTTCCGGTCGCGCGTGTAATGAGCCGCGACCTGCGCGGCTCCTGCTCCATCGAGTCCCTGCTCGCGGAGATGGTCCTTGATCTGTTCGCGGCGCGGACTTGAGGCTTCGAGATACTCCTTTGTATAGCCTTTGATCTCCGGCTGACCATACTTACCCGACTCGATCTCGTAGCCCAGACCCTGCAATCGCGAAGCCAGCTCCGCACGGTAAATCGACGTGGCGTAGTGCTGGGAGGCGTACAACTCGTGCGATTGCACGGAGCGTGTCTGTCCATTGTCGCGCTCGGTGACATTGAAGATGACAGCATGAGTGTGGAGCTGCGGTGCAGCGTAGCCTTCGACGGGCCGTGCGGTGTCATGCTCGAAGGTCGCAGCCACAAACTTGCCCGTGGTCTCCGGTGCATGGACATTGCCGATCCGTGCCTGCGTGTAGCGCTCCAGCTCACCCAGCGCCACGCGCACGCTCTCCCGGTGCGCCTCTCGAACACGATCATCACCGCCCACCAAGCGCAGTCAATGAAACCGACTTCGGCGCTGAGAAGGTTGCATCCCATCCGGCTCGGTGCTCGACGCTGGTGACTTCCTTGCCGTTCTTGCCCTCGTAGGTTCGGGAAACCTGATGGCGCACGAGTCTGCGCCTCGGTGATCGGGTGCTGACCTTCGGTTAGCCTGGCGAAGTGTTCGGAGCCGACTTCACCTTGTAATCCCCACTGCTGCGCTAGCGTACCTTGCCACTCGCTATGCCCGTGCTGGTCCCGGCTCCAGTAATTCTGCTGCTCGGACGCAAACTCCCGCTCATGGTACGTCCGTACCTGTCCCGCTGACAGCGGCTTGGAGAGCGTCAGCATACGGAGATTTTATGCCAATTGCTCAATATATGCCGACTCGTCACCGATCCGAAGCTCGATGAGCGCATTGGCGATTATGCACTCGTTGAGGGCTTCTCTGGGAACAGTAGCTGCATGCTCTTTAGTCCGCCCGCTGAAATCACTGCCCTCTGCTCATTCGAACGAGTTCATGTGCGGCCCAGAAGGAGCCAGCTCTGAAATCCTAGAGTTGCATTCGCTCACCGGCATCAGAGAAGATGCTTTCAACAACTACGCCTTCAAGGAGTATGACCAATGTTCGGAAAGCAACTCGCCATCGATGGAACACAGCCTCATCAATCAAAGAGATAGATGGCTATCGGATTACTCTTATTGTGGAGCGCCTCGATCAGGGAGCCATAACGCAGGAAGAGGTCCAGATAATCCTGACCGGCAATATTGCGACCATGTTCACGCAACGGATGTCATTTGGTGGCCGCAAAGTTTAACCTTCCGATACACGGGCGTCGTGAAGTTGGCGTCCAAAGTATTCCCGAACCCGGTGCGGTGTGGGCAGTCAATGAGAACTCACCGATAAACATTCACATCGCGCTGCGGATAGTTCTCGTAGAAGTGCTCGAACACGGCAGAACATTTCTGCTCGTAAGAGTCTTTGGAATATGCCCGTGGAAGTCCATTATCGAGTAGGTCCTTGATTGCATCTTCCACTGATGCTCGGGCACGCCTTGTCTTTCTCCAATCGATAACCAGCAAGTTTTTCAAGCGTTCCAAGAGGCGTTGCGCAACTTTCTTCACCTCCGCCTGTTCCTCCGTCGAGAGATCGGGTGCTGGACGCGTGAGGATATCTAATATGACAAGTTCCTCTTCTGAAAGATTCTCGCGAACATGGCGAGCCTCCTCATCAGTCATGCTTCGACTCAAGGCTACGAGTTCTTGGAAGAGCTGATCAATATTTAGGCTGCCGGAGTTGTACGCTTCGATCAGTTCCTCAAACTTGGTTTGAAAGTTCATACGTGTCTTGTTCAAACGGACGAGACGCTCCAACTGCACGCGAACAGCGGCCTTCAATACCTCAAGATCAGTATTTTTATGTTTTGCTTGGCTGAACTTGTTCCGAAGGGCGTCGAAGTCAATCTTCGAGAGATCAAGGAGCTTTTCCCCCTTCGGCATAGAGACGCCCGTGATGGACAAATCCAGCAGAGCGCCGATGTCGGCCATCACCTCGGAAATGTTGGCTGGGTTTGGGTTCAGCTTAGCCCGAATCGCATCGGCAATCGCCGCCAAGCAGGACACCGCACCTGTGAAACTCATGGCAGCGGCATCGGGTTTTAGAGCGTTATAGAGTGTAGTGACGAGCCGCTCATGGGCTTGGAAATCGTTGCGAAGTCTATCAGGGGAGATCAGCGCATTCACCGCGTCGTTTAGCTCCGAAAGTCGCTCACGCCCTACCGGAAGCTGGGCAATCCCATCTATCGACACGCCGTGCCGCTGGCAAAAGAGCTTTGCGTCTTCCAAGCTGACCTTGAGGTCTGCCACCAGTTTTTGTATGTCTTTGACGGGAGATTTACCCGTCCTTACCTGCGCCGTAGATTGCCAGTGCCTTTTCCAAGGAGGCGAAGACGTTCGCGTAGTCCACGATCACGCCACTATGCTTGCCGGGATAGACACGGTTCGCGCGGGCGATCGTCTGCATCAGCGTGTGGTTGCGAATTGGCTTGTCGAGGTAGATTGTCGAGCAGCTCGGTACGTCAAACCCCGTCAGCCACATGGCGCAGACGAATACCAGCCGCAGCGGGTCTTTCGAATCCTTGAAGCGTTCGTCCAGTCCTGGCTCTGACTCGTTCATACGCTTGCGGTGGGTCGCAACGTCGCAGACCCAGCTTTTGCATATCGGAGATTTCGTTTTGTGCAGGAGAGACGATCAGCGCCATCTCGGTCGATTTCAGCAGCTCGTGACGCTGCCACAGTTCGCCCTGCTGGGACTCGTTCAGGTCGCGGCCCGCTCGATCTCGCGCTCAATGTGGCTCGTTTCTTCGTCCCAATGTTTCCGCACCTTGTCGTACATCCGCAGTGCCGTGGCTTTGTCGATGGATACGACCATTGCCTTGCCCATAAAGCCTCGTCCGAGGAAGTGCCTCACGATGTCTTTGGCTACCGTCTCAAGGCGGTCGTCACGCGTGATCAGGTGATACTGGCGACTTAGCTCGTGCTCCAGACGTTTCTCTTGCTCGGAGTCGAGGTCGGCGTCTTCGATCAGATCGTAGATGTCTTCATTCAGGTCCGAATTTACGAGTTGCAGCTCCGGGGTGCGGTTCTCGTAGAAGAGCGGGACCGTAGCGCCGTCCTCCACCGACTGCTGAAAGTCGTAGATGGAGACGTATTCGCCGAATACGTCTTTGGTGCGTTCTTCGCCTGCTATCAGCGGAGTGCCCGTAAAGGCGAGGAAGGTCGCGTTGGGCAGCGCGGCCCGCATATTCAATGCCAGTGTGTCGTATTGGCTGCGGTGCGCCTCGTCGGTAATCACTACAATGTCGGAGCGGTCGTTCAGAACGTCGGGTGCTTGGAACTTTTGGACCAGTGTGAAGACGTAGCGGTGATTGCCTTCCAGCTAGCTCGCGCAGATGCCTTCCGCTCTCTGCATGCCATTGCTTGCTTTCGCTTTCGCTCGCCGCGCCGGTCGCCTTGAACGTCTTGGCAATCTGGTCGTCAAGCTCAACGCGGTCAGTCACAATCACAAAGGTCCAGTTGCCATGGTGTTTGCGCAGAATCTTCTGCGCGAAAAAGACCATCGAGAAGCTCTTGCCGCTGCCCGGCGTCTGCCAGAAGACTCGACCGCCGCCGTGACCCTCTTCCCGAGACTGAAGATCGAGGCGATGGCGTTGTTCACGCCCAGCACTTGATGGTTTTGCCGATGATCTTTGCGATGCCCTCCTTCGCCTCAGAGAACAGTGTGAAGTTCTCAACGATGTCCAACAGACGAGCCTTATCGCAGGTGCCGCGTAGCATGACTTCCATCGAGACGCGGCGCGGCTCGTTCTCTGCCTCAATGCGTTTCCATTCGAAGAAGCGATCCCAGTCGGCGGTCAACGAACCGACGCGGCTGTCCGTGCCATTTGAGGAGATTAGCAGTGCATTTGGCCAGAACAATGCCGGAATCTCCGCCTTGTAGTGCGTCAGATTGTCTTCGAACCCGGCACGCGCGGGGACACCCGGCTTCTTCAGCTCGATCACGACCAATGGCAGGCCGTTCACGAAGCCGATCAAGTCCGGGCGGCGGCAGGTGTAGAGTGGGCCGGTGACGCTCATCTGGTTGACGAGCAGAAAGTGGTTGGCCTCTGGTGTCTGCCAGTCGATGGCACGCAGGCGCTCCTGTTTTTGGCCGCCGTGCTCGCCGTCAGGGATGGTGACGAGAACGCCTTCCTTCAGCAATTCGTAGACTTCGCGGTTAGCAGCGGGAAGCAGCATCGCGGAGCGGTCGCGGGTCAGTGCTTCGATGGCGGCCGTGATGGCAGGGGCTGGAAGGCCCGGGTTCAGGCGTTCCGAGCTCGCATCACGCAGATGCGGCGTGAGGACGACTTCGCTTTTGGTCTCGCGCCCAATTGAGGCGGTTGCACCAAAGGTCTCGTCCTGCGGCCGAGACCGTCTCCCAACCCATCCAGCGAAACAGCTCTAGGGCGGGCTGTTCGACGAGCAGGCTTTCGGAGTAGGGCTGCGGCATAATTCAGTTAAATCTCCAGCTTGATCTGGCCTGAGAGTAGGCGTGGGAGGAGCAGGTCGCGGGTCTCACTGAGATTGCGGACTTGAATTTGGAGATTGCGAACCGTGCTCATGATCGCAGCAGCGGTCGTAGAAAATCTATCAATAAGTTCGCTGGCCGGAACAATTACTTCAAAATTTCTGAGAATCACCTGACTGATGTTTTGCTGCGCGGCCCCGAGGCGCATCCCAATAATTCGTTCCCTGTTCTCTAGAAGAGTGAAAAAGGCGAACTCACTGCTGAACTGCTTATGGCGCGGAAAAAGAACGCACAGCATGCTTGGTTCGTCCCGCAGCATCGGTGGCTAGGATACCTAGTTTCCCGATGGTCGCCCCATAAAGTGCGAGCAGCACAGTACCTTTGGCAAAGAGCTTGGCTGACGATTTACGAATCGCCTCATCTGTAATCTGTTCGTCTGTTGAAAGAATGAACCCATCGAGCAACTCTTGGCTCTTTACCCAATTAACCGTGCCGTTTTCGAAGTATTCAGGATGTGTGCGGCTCGGCGTGCCTCCCGAACGAGTCTCATAAAAATATCTCCCAGAGGAACTACGCGCCAGCCTTGCGGTATTTCGCCGAGAGGGGAGCTCATCTGGGGATGGTTTTTGTGACCCGGGAAGCGGAAGTGGACAAACCACTCGCGATAGAGGCTGCGGGCCATTTCCTCCAGTATCCGAATTCGCCGCTGATTGTTCTCGATCAACACCATCATAGGCGGCCAAAACATCCGCAATTCTCTTTTGCCTAGAGAGCGACGGGATGCGGACCGAGAAACGTGGAAACTTGGTGAGCGGAATTCGATCGACAGTAGCGCCGGCGAATGTGTTTTGACGAAGATTCGCCAGGCGTCGGTGAAGAAATAGTAGAGAAGAAACCGAACATCGATTTTCGTATTATTCGGGCGAATCAGGGCCATCTGCCCGCAGCCCCGAAAGCCATCAGGGATGATCGCGTATCTATTCAAAGTTGCTTCGTAGGTGAAAACGAGATCGCCCGGGCGCGGCTCAACACGTCGAGTCCAAGCTGGAAATTCGTCCTCCCCAAATTTCGGATATCAGATAGGTCAAGTCGACCGTCGTCAGTCACATTCCTAATTCCCAATAACGGGCTGCTCATCGACGATTTCGGTGTGGCGTGGCCGATCGTAAAGGCCCTCATAGACCTCGTGGATGCCGAACGGTGTTCCATTCGAACAAACTCACCATTATGCCCCGAGCAATCTCAGCCAGATTTCGCGCGATTGTCGCTTCCATAACTTGCTGTGTCTGCGCGTTCAGAGCTTCCAGAAGCCTTCGTTCAGCGTTCCTAGCTTCACCTTGAAGTCTTCATTGCTCACCGCCCGGCGCCACGTCCACATAGCGCCGGGGGTTGAGTGACCACAACCCTGCGTCTTTACCTCGCGGCGCGTCGCTGCCTTGCAAAGGCCTGCGATGTCGGTGTACTTGGCTTCGTTCCGAAGACCTCATTGATCTTCGCGCTGGCTTCCTTATCGCCGAGTAGGAAGTCCAGTTCCTCGCCCCGATAGAGGCGGACGACGTTGGCGAGGAAACCCATCTGCGCTGACGTCCATTCGCGATGTGCGCGGTCTATCTGCCGGTAAATGTGGCGGGCATCGATAAACAGCACCGTGTCGGCGCGAGGAGTTGGCTTTGCCCTTGTCGAAAAACCAGAGCGTCAAGGCAGCGTGACGGTGTAAAACATATTTGGGCCGACGGCAACCATCACGTCCACGGCGCGGGCTTATCAGCTTGTTGGCGGAGTTCCTGTTCGGAGGTGCGGGCGTCGGACGCGGAATTGGCCATGACGAATCCGGCACGGCCTTTTTCATTCAGCGCGGAATAGAAAAGTTGAATCCAGAGATAATTGGCGTTGTCGGTGCGCGGCAGGCCAAACGGGAAGCGCCGGCCTGGTCCGACGGAATCTTTCAACCGTTCCTTATCCACGGCGTTGACGTTGAACGGCGGATTGGCGAGGACGAAATCGAACTTGCCGGTGGCGTCGTGCGGGTCGTCGTAGTAGCTGTTTATCGTTGCCGCCGTGGCGGATGTCGCCTTCGAGGCCATGAACCGCGAGGTTCATGCGGCAAAGGCGTCCGGTTTCGTCGGTCTTCTCGACGCCGTGAATGGAGAGTTCTGTGGCGGGATTCTTCTTATGCTCGGACACGAAGCGCGCGGACGAACGAACATACCGCCCGAACCGCACGCGGGGTCGAGAATGCGCCCGTGATACGGCTCGATGACTTCGGTGAGCAGACGGACGATGCTGGAGGCGTGTAAAACTCGCCGCCGCCCTGGCCCTCGGTCCGGGCGAACTCGCCAAGAAAATATTCGTAGATGCGCCCGAACGCGTCGTAGTCGAGCGTGGCGGGAATCTCGGAAACCTTTTTGAGCAGTTCCTTGAGCAGCGTGCTGGTGAAAAGGTTGTAGGTCTTGGGCAGCACGCCGGCGAGCTGCGGATTGTGCTTCTCGATGTCGCGCATGGCCTCGTTGACCTTGCCGCCGATGTCTGCGGCTCGGGCGACGGTGAGCAGATGGTCGAACCGCGCATCAGGGGCAGATAGAGCATGCCTCCGGCGTGATAGGCGGCGGGTTCGTCGAGGCGAGAGCCGCGCCGGGAGCGGTGACGGCTTTCTCCAGCTTGGCGCGCTGGGCGGCGAAGCGGACTTCGGCAAAGCGCAGGAAGATGAGGCCGAGGACGGGCGCGAATACTTCTGCGCCTTAAGGTCGGAGTTGGCGCGGAACTGGTCGGCGGCATCCCATAGACGCTTTTCCAGCGTCGTGGTGCCAGCATCTTTTTCCGATGGGGCGATCCAATGCATAGGCTAATGCTTACAAGTCTATCTCGCGGGCAACAGAGTTGGGATGACGCACAATAGTGTTGAGGGTATCGCTCATGGCAAGTGTGTTTTTCTCGTACTCCCACAAGGATGAAGATCTCCGCAACGAACTGGAGGTGCACCTGTCCGGCCTGAAGCGTCAGGGCGTGATTTCGACATGGCATGACCGCCGGATCACAGCCGGGACGGAACTGGGAGGCTGCCATCGACGAAAACCTCAATGCGGCAGATGTCATTCTTCTCCTGGTCAGTCCTGACTTCATCAATTCGGATTATTGCTATGAGAAAGAGATGGACCGGGCCATGGAAAGGCACAAGCGCGGAGAGGCAAGGGTGATTCCGGTCATCCTGCGCCCGTGTGACTGGCATGGACTGCCCTTTGGTGGGTTGCTTGCAACGCCCACCGATGGCAAACCAGTCACGAGGTGGCCGGATCAGGATGAAGCATTCCTGGATGTTGTCAAAGCAATCAAGGCGGCGCTTAACGAGCTCGGGCAGACGCCGAAACTGCCGGTGATCGCCAATGCAACAGCGCGACCTTGGGTGGAAGCGGTACGAGACAACCTCGGCGCTCCACGATCCAGCAATCTGCGTGTCAAGAAGGAGTTCACGGACTTGGATCGTGACCGCTTCCTGCACGAAGGTTTCGAGTTCCTCGCGAAATTCTTCGAGAACTCAATGAATGAGCTCGTTCCCCGTAACCCCGGTTTGGCTCAGACTTTCCGTCGTATCGATGCCAACCGCTTCACGGCGGTCATCTACCAGAACGGACAGAAACTCTGTCGAGGCTCGGCTTCTATTGGGGACGCCCTGATGGGGAGGGATAGCATTGCTTATTCGATGGACGATAATCCTCATCACGGAAGCATGAATGAGTCGTTGTCTGTGAAAAATGACGATCAGACCCTCTACTTCCAGGCGCTCGGAATGCAGTCGATGGGTGGCCGGGATAAGCAAAAGTTGACCGCGCAGGGAGCGGCCGAAGTGTTCTGGGACTTATTCATAACCCCGCTTCAGTAAGTGAGCTAAATTTGGGACAGGGCGGTAGGATTTTTTGGCGGTCGATTGAGAACTGCCAGCAGTTACGCTCGTGGATGGCGGAGTGCTTGTTGTGGAGGTCTGGATACCTCGGCCTTGGTGGTCGTGAGGGTACTGAAGAAATAGCATAGCCTTCTTTGACGTCACCGAACAGAATCTGGCTGTTGCCAGCTGCCATTCGCTGCTGAAACTCCGATGACAATCGGCCGGCCGAACAGAGCATTGAAGGGATTCCCTGCAACGTCCGCCTGCAAGATGGTGCCCAATGCTGCTGATGATATCTATGAGAGCCGCTCGCGTGGTGGCGGTCATCACGCAGCTCGCGTTCTAAACATAGGCAGCATCAAGCGCACCGAAAGGGTTCACCAGGTCCGGGTAGGGTCCTACGAATTGGGAATCGCTCAACCGTTGCCAACAGGCCAACGCACTTTTCGATATGCCACTACAAGTGGAGGTACTTGTCGCAATCAAATCCATCACCCAATTCACTGATACGAGGTAAACAAATCCGCCGAACTCGACAGCTATATCTCCAAACTAGAATCCGACTTGCGCGAGGCTGCTAAAAAATTGGAGTTCGAAAAAGCCGCCCCAACTCCGCGGCCAAGTTGAGGAACTCGCACCAAGAAGTTCCCGATCGGCTAATAGCTAGGTACCTCGTAACTAACCTGTACCTAGCAATTTTGTTGCCCAGACAGCGTACCAAACATGCTAACCTTCACTCGCGCTTCCCATCAACGAGCTAGGTCAGTGCTGACAAATTTTCTCGAACTACGGCTTGACGATCCGACCAGCAGTCCGACTCTCAAGTGCGTATGCGCCGGCTATGAACTCGGCGAATGGCGCGCCATTCAGTTGTCCAAATACCTCATCCGAGACTGTCTCCTGGATTTCGCCCTTACCGAAGAGGAGAAAGCAGCGACGACGCCCGAAAATGCTGGACGACAACTGGCAGACGCTGCTGACTGGCTTTACACCAGCCCCAGATACGAGAAGCGCGGTGAGATTGGTGAACTCCTTCTTCACGTGATTCTGAAACAGTTTTACGGAACGCGTGCAATCATTACTAAAATGTACTTCAAAGATTCACCGAACGATGCTGTAAAGGGATTTGACTCCGTGCACGCGTCTGGAATGCCACCAGACCTCGATCTTTGGTTAGGCGAAGTGAAGTTTTACGACGACGCCGCGCGGGCAGTTAGAGATGTCATCGAAGAACTGAAGGCCCACCTGGACCGCGACTACCTTCACACAGAATTTGTGGCTATCGGGAGAAAGTGCACAGACCAATCTCCGGACCAGCAGATAGTCAAGCTACTGACAGACCGAAACACATCACTGGACAAGATATTCAGGAACATGTGCATCCCGGTCCTGCTTACTTACGAAAGCAGCGCGGTCTCATCGTTTACCGATGTATCACAAGATTTTATCGAGAAGCTAACCGACGAAGTGCAGAAGATATCTAAATCCTTCACGTCTAAACTGCCCCAATTGACGCCCCGTGTGCACCTTTGCCTTATGCCACTAGGCGAGAAAGCTAAGCTAACTAAGGCCGTCCACGAGGTGCTATTAGCATGCCAAGCGCTGAATTAGCAGAACTACTTTCTCGTCTGTCGAATCCGGGTATTATCGCTGACGACCCCTTCGGCGTCGCAAGAGACGTTGCGAATGCATGCACAAACGGGAACTACGATATCGAGTCACAAGACCTCGTTCTAAGATCACTCGACCAGTTGGACGCCTTCGGAGCAGCCAAACCGATCGTCAATTCACTCGTCAGAGAATGCGGTTTGTTTCCCTATTTAGACCTTGAAGAAGTCGGAACTAAAGAACTTTTCGCAGCCGCTCTGCATCGCTATCCGAAACTGGACAGCAACTTCATTCTCCACCGCGAGCAACGCGAGGTTCTAGCCCTACTAATACAAAGAAAAAGCGTCGTACTGAGCGCACCAACTTCGTTTGGCAAGAGCGCGCTGATCGACGCAGTCATCTCAGCAGACCTATACAAAAACGTACTCATACTCGTTCCAACGATCGCGTTAATGGACGAAGTTCGTCGGCGACTGACCAAGCGATTTTCTCCCGATTGGAAAGTGATCACGCACCCCGGCCAAGAAAAGCATGAGAAAAATATCTATATCCTCACACCCGAGCGAACAGACCTGAATGAACTTGGCCCGCTAGATTTCTTCATAATCGACGAGTTCTACAAGCTTGGCAACGAGACCGAAAAGGACCGCCACGCGACCCTGAACAAAGTGTGTTATCGACTGCTCCAAAGAAAAATTCCTTTCTTCATGCTCGGCCCAAATATCGAAGGCATACCAAAGGAACTGGAGGATCGATGCGAATTCCGGAAAACGGGGTATAAGACTGTCGCAGTAAATGTCACGATTTTAGACAAAGACCCCGTCGAAGAGACGATCAGCCTTTGCAAGCAGCTTGGGGATTCAACCATCGTGTTTTGTCGATCACCCGAGCGCATTATCGAAATCACGAATGGTCTAATTGCAGCCGGTGTCACAACTGAAAACGCCCAAGCCGCAATTGCAGCGAAGTGGGCAGGCGAGAATTATCACCCGGACTGGCATTATGCTCGTGCAATGTCGCATGGCATAGGCGTACACCATGGGAGCATCCCACGGTCTCTAGCCCATTGGGGAGTCCGCGCATTTAATAATCGGTGGCTGAACTACTTACTGTGCACCACGACCCTGATCGAAGGCGTCAATACGCGTGCTAGAAACCTCATCATCGTCGACTCCAAGGTGAATCGGAAAGACATAAGTTTCTTCACCTTTAGCAATATCAAGGGCCGTGCGGGAAGGATGATGCAACACTTTGTAGGAAATGTCTACTCGTTTGCCACCTCCCCTCAGGAGGAAGCTCCGTTCGTCGACTTGCCTATTTTCACCCAACCCGAATCAACGTCGAGCAGTATTCTCTTGGGGCTAGACCCCGGGGACCTGAGCCCTGCCTCGGCTAAAAGAGTAGAGAACCTATCTAATAATGGGGTCCTAAAATTATCGACACTCAAGAGATTGGGCCTAGATCCAGAACTCCAGATCGCCACCGCGAAAATGCTACTCGAAGATCCGCAACGGTGGGCCACGCAGTTCTCGTGGTCCGGCTATCCCAAATACGAC
This sequence comes from uncultured Acidobacteriaceae bacterium, assembly GCA_963821165.1. Lineage (GTDB taxonomy): Bacteria > Acidobacteriota > Terriglobia > Terriglobales > Acidobacteriaceae > Granulicella. Next base: position 2,052,075 of record CAWGCQ010000003.1, on the reverse strand, counting down.
CAACTGAAAGCGATAAATGGCGTGATTTGGGACTCAATGGGCGGGAAGAGTGTATCGAGAAGTGGCGTCTTCTCGGCAGACCAACTCACCAAGTTTCTCTTTGATTTGATCAGAAAAGATTTGAAGCGAATGATTGCCGATTTCACATCTGACAACAGCCCGCCCGACATGGCCGTACAGCGCACCAACTCCTTCATGAGAAGCTGGGCAGGGTTTCATTTTCCGCGACTATTCCTGGCGATCGGTGAGATCGCAGAAGAGGTCTTAGGCGCACGTGGATTTGAGATTTCGAGCTGTGCCCCATTTGCAATTGGGGTCGAAAGATTGTTCTACGACGCAGGCATCGTTGCCTTGGACGAATACGGCGTCCCCCTTCCGCTTGCCGCGAAACTAGAACACCTGCTAGCCGCGGATAACAGCATTGATGGGACACTACAACGGCTAAGAGCTCTAAATATCGACCGCCTAAACCTACACCAATTCGAACGGGGACTTCTGCGAGTTGCGCGCGATAGCATTCGGTAAGACGAGTCGAATCGCTGGACCCTGGCCGACTTATCGGTACTGATCGGGGACCTAGAAGGACAGTCTAGACTTGGTGTCATTGATCTAGGGTCTTTTTTGCGGGTAAACCATCTTGGTTCGCAATCGAGAAATAGATCGTTACTTCCCAAACCCTATGGTAGAGTCGCACAAACCGAGATTCTCAATCAAAAATTTAGCCATCGAAATCACAATTTTCTGGGCAAGCGGAGAAGGAATGCCATGAAGACTCTAACAAGCCTCGTGTGTTTGGCCGTTTCGATTTGTCTGACGCTTGCAGCAGTTAGCTCAGATGCGCAAATGATGAAGATCGGAACGGGTTCTAATGGACCTAAACCGCCAAAGACTCCTAAGGACGATAAGTTGGCCATTAGCTGCCAGACCCAGGGAACATCAGTGCAAGAATTCCTGGTCGCGACTGCCTACGGTGGAGAAGGGCGCTATACGATTTCGGCCACCCCCAGTGAAGGGGTCTCTTCTTCGAAAGATTTTCTTTTTGCAACCCTACCGAATAGCGAAGCTGGCAAAAATATCACGTTCACGGTAACTGTGACGGATAAGAACGGGAAAGGCACGAAAATACAGAAGGATTGTCCAGTGGCAATTGCTTCTACAGTGCCTCCAGCACCTATTCCTGGTGGATTGCAGGTGTTGTGTCATGGGATTGCATATGTCGATACGGCCTTCCAGATAGCGGATGTGACCGGCGGGGCAGGACCGTACATATTCACGGACTCATCGCTTCAGAAGCCACTTATTCTTGACCCCCCCACTGGACTAGTAACGGGGGCGTCGACTCAGGGAGTCCTGCTGAATCAGCAGATAACTGTTGTCGATAAGAACGGGGCGCCCGGCGTCTCTGCGAGTTGTGATATGACGGTACTGCCTCAGCGCGGCGGAAGCCTAAACTGCGCTCTCTTACCTGTTGGTTTTCAGGAGTGCGTGGGATCCGGCGTAGCCAGGAATGCGAACATCAACACTTTCTGGCAAACCAACGGAAGTTTCGTCTTCTTTAACCAGGTCAAGTCGATCTTCAACCAGGCGAGTAACTCCGCGACGGTTTCAGCCGATATTGGGACGCTCAACTTTCCAATTGGAATGCAACTTAATATTGGAACCAACATTCAAGCGGGCTCCACACCGACGACTCCAGTGTCGACGGGGAGTGTTCCAACGCTCTCGCCTGCCGGGGCAGCACAGGCTGCCCAGAACATGCTCTATGGAGGGACGATTTTCGCATCCGCGGCCTACCCGATACTCGCGGTCGGCGGGAATCGGATCAACTCGCCGGGGGGCTGGGGCGGGATGCTGGATGTCTCAGCGTTGGAAGGGGTTGATGTCCAGAGCTTCACGGCTGGAACCTCGGCCTCCGCCACCTCTCCGTCCACCCATACCAACTTGCAGTTGGAGGGCTACCTGCAAATGAACTCTACCAATCTTCCAACGCTTGGCGGTGGTACATTTGCTGGCGCATTGTTTGCAGGCGGTAGTTACGGATACAGCTACACCTCGCAGGCGTACATTCGCGATTACGGGATAAAAAACTCTAGCAATCGTCTCGGCGTGGTTTCTGGTGGGATATTGCTTAACGGAATTGCAAAGCTCGCTTTTTCGAAGGCGTTCGGTCCGTCACAGACCTACTATGATGGAACCGTAACGCAGACTCCGACTATGGCAACCACTGTCAATAATTTTAAAGTATGGTCGTTTCAGCTTGCCTACCAGTCACCTGCCCCGGCCTCGAAATAGAGTCGTTCATTTGAGGGTACCAAGCTCGTCAAAACCTGCTTGGCGCATCCACAGTCTCATCGAAACGGGTGAGATGAGCACTTCCATGATTCGCGATTAGTCCTGCAAAACGCGGCAGCGTCATTCAATTCCTTTGCTCTCATCCCAACTGAATCCCTCCCGCTTCACGACAGGCGTTTCCTCCAGCGGCAAAACCGCCTGAACAGGCTTCTTCGTCTCAGGGGCTTTCGCGGGAGCCGAAGTCGTCACGGCATCCGCTTTGCGCGGTAGTGGCTGTTCTCTCGCCCGTTCCACGAACTCCGGCTGCCTGTTCTGTTTCTTTGCCAGCCGGAACTTTGCCGGGACGACATGATTCTCCATCTTGATAAAGCCTCTGAGCGGCGGTAGGCCCGCAATTTCGGAAGGCCATGATGAGCGGCTTAGTGGCAATCTCCATCGCAAAACTCTTCTTTGACCGCGAGCAGCCCCATGCTGCGGGATTCCTTCAAACGCTCGACCTCGATCTCGCCGATGGCCTCGGAGATCCACTTCGCCGCCCGCGGTTCCGAAGTCTTGAGAAAGATCTTCGTCGCAGGCTGGGAGAGCATGGCCTCAGCGTCCTGGCCGTAGCGCTTCTCCATCTGGCTGCGTCCCTGTATACCGATGACGACAGGATTGCCATACTTACGGTTCTCGGTGACAGCGGTGTGGAGTTGCGGTAGCCGGTTCAGGCTGGCCAACTCATCGATCACAAACCAGACCGGCTTCGCTGCTTGGTCTTCGCAATATCCCATCATGCGCAGAATAAACAGGTCGAGCCATGCCGCGTGCAATGGCAGCGTCTTGCTCCGGTAGGCAGCAGCAGAGGTCAGAAAGACCCATCGTTTCCGCTCGGTGTACCACTCAGCGGTCGCGAAGGTTTTGCGCTTGTGCTCCCACTCCGGCAACAGCTCCAGACTGTCGGCCACCATATTCAGGCTGGAGAGGACGCCAGCATCTCTGCGCGGGAGCGCCGGGATCGAGCAGCGCGGCCAGTGGCGTCCCTTTGACCGCAGCTTCGATGCGTTCCGGATCGGCCATCATCCGCAGGATGTCCCTCGGCTGGGGTTTTTGCAGCAGCAAATGCGCCAGCACCCGGCGCGGTGCATCGGTGAAGAACGCCTTCTCGTATTCCTTGTCCGGCAACATTGCGGCGGCAATCGTAGTGGCCGTCTCAGGTCGGTCGATCTCGTCGCCCAACCCCCAATATGGGCAGCGCTCATCGAGCGGATTCAGAATCAGGTCGCCTCTTTTGGGGTTATAGAACTCACCCAAAAAGTCCATTGCTGGGTCATAGACAATGGCGCTCTCACCCCGGTCTTCGACCTGACGAAGAAGCTGTCGGATCGCCGAACTCTTGCCGGAGCCGGTGTCGCCCATGAGCAGGATATGGCTGGCCTCCAATCGTCGCGGGATATGGAAGCTGCGACGCCGGTAGCCAACTGACCGAAGATTCCCTCCCGCTCCATCTGGAATCGAATACCTCCGTCACCGGAGCCGTGTAGCCGGGAGAGCAGTTCGGGACCTTTGGTGCGGCGTCCATGGCGCTGCTCCTGCTTCCGACTGAACCGACTTCTTCGCCCGAACTGGAACCATAGGGCGTACAGGAAAACGACTCCGGCCAGCACGTAGCAAATGGGCCGGAGGAAGATCGCCCACGCGCTGTCGCCGTCGTAGACTGTCGTCTGAAGGTACGCTTGCAACTCCTTCGCTCGAACCTTGCCTGGTGGTGCGATCGCGACCGCACGCCAGCCCTCGGCGAGGGCCTTCGGGCCAAGCGCGAGAGGCTGTCTCGGGTCCGATCCCTTCACCGCATCCTCCGGAAGCAGCGGCTCCGGCTTCCGCCCCGGAGCCGTCTTTTCGGCGTAGCGAACGGTGGTCATCGCTCCGGGGTAGCCGCTCAATATGGAGCACGCGGTATAGGTTCCGAGGTAGTAGGTTTGGACGGGATTCATGGTCCAGCCGAGCCACAGCGAGGCCGGAAGGATCAGCAGAAACGGCCCCAGAGCGAAGAGCAAAATCAGCCACAGGACCCACCGGCCCCGGCTCGGAAAACGCATTGGTCCGGCGCTCACTTTTGCCCTCCGGTTCCATCCTCCCCGGTAAGGAAATCGGTGAGCAATTTGCGGGCGTCGGCCAGCTTCCGGGCCTCCGCCTTATCGCGGATTTTGACGACGGATTCCGGGAGCAGATACTTGCCTTCGGCCTGCGCCGTCGCCGACCCGTGGAAGAGATTTAGGAGCGTATACCGGAGCGCCACGACCTCCGCCAGCAACAGCTCCGTGGGATCGGCGGGACGCTCCCGTGCAGCTTTCAGAGCAAGCTCGCGCAGCCATACCGCGAGCGTCTTGCCGCTCTTCTCGGCAGCCGCTTCGACCTCCCGCAGCTCCTCCGGAGTGATCCTTGTGGCGATGGTTTTGGTGCGGAAGCCGGGCTTCTCCTGGGCGCTTTCTGGAGCGCTGGAAGTCGTCGGAGTGCCGTTGACGAGAGTGCTCATGGGAAACCTCGCCTTAGAAACAGCTTGCCCGGTTCGGCTCGGCACGTCAATCGGCTAATTTCGCCAAAACGAACAAGGCCCTGCAAAATCAACCTGTTTACGCCGACGTGCGCTCCGCGTTTACATAGAGCGACCTGGAACAACCGCACGAATCAGCGAGAGATTCGCTCAGACCGGATGTTGCAGAATCTAAAGCTGTTCACGCGTGTAAACACAAACCCCGCCGCGCGCTCGCTCCACAGTTCCCATTTGGGGGTGACGTGTCGCTCCCAACCCGATGCCGTAGGCAGCGTGCGCTCTCTACCAATCGGCACAGAGGCAAGATGGAGAGACCCAGACGCAAGCACGCCGCCCCAGAGGGACGGCCTTGCTGGCTGGATCACACCTCTTCAGGGGGAGAGGCTTTCACGATGAACTTCTCTACGAATCGGACTGCACCCAAGATAATAAGAACATCTGCGAGTCCTATAGGCAGCGTACCGATTGCGGGAAGCCATCCATGCGGCCATCGAACAAGAAATAACAACGGGATATGAAGCGCCAGCAACACCACGATGATTGCCCAGAACCAGAAGTGCCTCCTCAAGTCCCAACGAACTCTAATCGCGAGCATCGTCATTCCAAGAACGATGAATACTGATCTGCCCATCTCCTCTTGACCTAAGAGGTAGAAGATGAGGTACACGGGCGCGAGGATCGCCGCGATAATAACGCCCGTATAATCCGTAGGTTTTTTTTCCTGTTCGGTCATTGATGTGTCCCCGCCAGGCAACCCTTGTAGTTTGCAATCAGGCCCTCGCTGCCAAAGATGTCATGTAGTGTCGCGCCAGCAGAAACAATGTTTCCGACTATAGGAATCAGCTCAGTCCCATGCACCGCAATATTAGTCGCGGATGTTTCTGCCAAGCTGAGTCCAACGCCCGTTGCAGACAAAGTCCCGTCAGTGACGTTTCCAAACAAGGAAATACCCGCGCCAACGAGTCCCGCCCCAAATTGAATACCGTGAAGGATGTTTCCCGCACCCGGAATGATACCCACTGCATCAAGCGTCGTTGCCCCTAAAGACAGGCCTACTTTGCCGGTAAATGTGCAGGACAAGAAGCTGGGTTTGGGCGTCCCGTTATTTGGGGCGAGACAAATACACTGAAAGTTTGTCTCGCGCAAATATCAACGCAGGCAGCTCTACTATCATTACCGCAGACCATGTAAGTCTCCACTCCGCGATGTGCAGCAGAAGGGGGACGAATACTATCGCATGGAGACACAAAAATGCGCCAACCACTATCCAAAAACTTAATCTTGAAACTAACTCACGGCTGATGCTTAGAAAATACCCGTACAAAAGGATGGTATCCACCGAAAATCCAAACCACCGAATATATGCAGCGTCACCCCACTTTATACTGACGACAAAGCCTGTCGTTATAAACGCGGCTGCGATAAGCAGGTATAGCCCAAAGTCGATGATTCTTGAGTGAGATAGCCCGCTTTTATTAGATTTTGGAGTTTTTAGCAATGTTTGTACTCCTGTATTACTGCGTCTAACAAAGCGGCATCCACTTGGAGCAACGAGATGGCGAACGATAATTTTCCGAGCGCTTCAGCATTCGTCATACCAGCTCGTACGATGCTAGAGCGCAAGGGAACGGTCAACCCGCTCGTAACGCTATAATATGCAGCGGCTTGTAGGCTAGATTGACTCAGGTCAGACGTCCCTTGTTGGAGGATACCTAACACACTAGGGCTGAAGGGATTCAAGTCATTTGCAATAGTTGGTAGAGCAACGTTATTTATGCAATTGCGGACATCGTCGCTAACCCCTTGAATGTACGCCATAGCCTGTTGTAGTTTACTTGGGGCTACTGCACCGGATTCCGATATGGAGACGGTCCCCCCCGGTGGGGGATCGGGAGTAACGGTCGAGAATGACGCGTAGAAACTTGTGTCAGTGTCACCGCCGGGGGCATAGCCACCCTCGCTCGTCGAACCGGCGGGGACAGAAATATCATTATTTTCATCGGTGCTCGCGCTTTGGGCGGCTAAAGCGCTCTCGACAATGTCTATAGACGTTACCCAATAACCTGTTGGCGAGTCCACGGTCCAGGTAGGAATTGCATCTTCAGCGCCACCGAAGAGGGCATCAGGGTCGGCACCACCGCAAGGTGGAGTTCCGCCCTCCCGCCCTGCAGGCGGGCACAAGCCAGAAGGATCTGTCTCGCTTAATGGATTATTTGCCACATAGGAGTACCGATTCAAGCTCTGTGGATTTCCTGTGTCGTAGCTTCCGACGTAGGGATCAGGGCTCATCCAACGACCTTGAGTGGATGAATACTGGCGGAACTGAGCATGTTGCGAGGAAGACTCAGAGTCGTACTCTTGACCAGCAAACTGGCTGTTGTCCTGATCGGCATACGGGATCGACACGGTTTGATTGAAATCGTCTCCATAGGCGAGAGAAACTTCCGTAGCCGCTGTCGACCCCAGATAGTTGGTCCGCAGCCGCTCCGTCCCCAAGTAGCTCTGGTGCTCGAAGAAAGTCTGCCCGTTGACTGCGCGGAACGCGATTTGTTTCCGGTCCCAGTAGATCCGTCCCTCAACCCCAGCATTATTGGAGGTCTGCCACTTTGAAATTCGTCGGCCCTGCGCATCAAAGACATATTCATACGTGCCTGCTGACGTCACGGCCTGGACCCTGTGATTCGAAGCATCGAAAATGTACGTAGCCGTGCTCCCATTATCGACCGCCGTCATGTTGCCTTCCGCATCATAAGTGAAGGTATGGGAAATACCATCCGCTTCTTGATTGCCCGCCGCATCGTAGGCCACGCCGCTAAGCTGGTTGGTTGCCTGGTTGACAGCCCCGCTCGGAGAGCTTCCACTGCCTAACGTGGCTGTCTGTGAAAGCCGATTGCCCCAGCGATCATAGGTATAGGTGAAGCTATTTATGCTACCGTTCACTGCCGTGAGTCGGTTCATACCATCATAGGTATTGCTTACGCATTGATTCAATACCGTGTCGCACCCCCCCGTCACCCGACTTCCGCTGAAACTGGCGGTGTTGCCATAAAGCTGGGTGCCTCCCGTACATGCCGATGCTGAGGATCCCGAGCAAACCCACCCACCGTTGTTCCGACCTAGACTGTCAAAGGTCTGAACCGTGTTCAAACCGTTCCCAAGCGTGTACAGCGAAGAGCCGAAAGGACCGTTCGTGATGGCAGAAACCAAGTTGGGCGGGTTACCCGTACCTTGGTAGGTATTATTGACAATTGAAGTCACTTCACCCGCGGGTGAGCGCCCATACGCTATCGTCCCAGAAACGGGATCTTCCTCCGAGATCAGGTTATTTCCCAAATCGTACGCGAACTGGAGAGGTCTGGAACTCTGCGAAGAACCACCACAAGTTGAGGGCCCGCACTCCCACATCGCCGTAACATTTCCCATGAGATCATAGCTTAATTCCGATTGCGCTAGACTAGTTCCTGATACACCTGACGAAGTACCAACCAGCATCCCTTTGGGATTTGCCGGCGACTGCGACCAACCCTGATTCGAAGGCATCACGTCATAATAGTAATTCTTCGCTACGGCGGTACCATCGCTGTAGCTGGTACTCACGATACGTCCTATAGAGTCGTATTGAGAAGTTGTCTGGGTAAGGACTGTCGAGCTTGGTTGGTTCGCTCGGGGACGAGTTCTTACGACGGATAATCCTTGGCTATTGTAGGTGTACGTGTAGGTAGTGATACCTCGCTCAGGTTCAGTGACAGAGGTCGTCCTTCCAAGGGCATCTGTAACAAAGGTGCGCGTCTGACCACCTTGGGTTACAGTGGTCGTGTGCGTGGCCAAGACATAGGCATAAGAAGTAACGAATCCTGTGCCGCTGATGTCCATGCCACATGAGGTAGGGCTCTGGCCATTCAGCGCAGTTGAAGTAATTTCGCACACGCCCGTGACTCTCCCCAGGACATCAAATTGAGTGATCTTCTGGACGCCATTAACATCCGCCGTCTCTACGGCACGATTGGTGTATTGAATCGTTGCAGGTCCATCGGCGGTTGTCACACTTGTCGGTCTACCCAAAGCGTCACGAATGTAGCTCGTTCCCGCTCCGGAACAGTGCGCCGCCACGCTAAAGCCAGTTGACTCGTATGGCGTTGCTACAAATGCCACAAATCCCGACGCGTCATAACAGGTGTCGGCCTGGTAATAGTCATTGGTAGATTGACCGTTGAAGACGGCTGCTCGACTCGGTCTACCATAAGCGTCATACAGAAGAGATCCTGCAGCGTTTTCTCCTGTACTGAGATTCAAATTCTGAGTGACACTGATTTCAGTAGGGGTATAAGAAATCGTGGTTTGGCCGTTGTTAGCCGAAGTTATCGTTGTCGGACGCAAGCGAGCGTCGTAAAGATTTACGGTCGTCGTTTGCCCAGAATTCATTCCCGTACTGTTGATTAACGCTCCCGAAGCTGCATCGTATGAATCAGAGATTTCTAACGAAACCCCGCTTGACGGAGTTGGTAACGTAGTTTGCGTTACAAACGTCTGGGTTGGGTCATATCCATAGCTCGTCGTCCCACTTTGTGACGTTGCGGAGACTGGCATCCCAGTGTCGTAATGAACAGCTGTGCTGCTAAGCGCAAGAGTGCTCGTATAGTAAAGATTTGCGGACGTCAGGTTTCCCCGAGTCCCAGACACCGCGACGTGTTGAGGTATCCCTGAAGTGACCGTTGGGGTGGTCTGATCATATCCGTAAGTCACTTCAGATATGAAATTGCTAGACGCATCCGTCGTCCTAGACTCGGTAAGTTCGCTCAAACCGTTGTATGAGTTGAATGTCGATTCCAACAGTGTGCTGCCGTTGTACTGGAACACGTTAGTCAAATTCCCATAGGTGTCGTAGAGATTGTTGACCGCCGCTTCGGAGCCGCCGTTGTAGCGTTCCGTTATATACGTTGAGGTAATTTGCGCGGACAGAGCTACCCCATCACATGGAGTCGGGCCTCCGTTGTAACAGGTGAAACGTTCAAGCAGGGGTGTGCCGCTTACAGCACCTTGGTATACCTGCCGATGCGTCTCGTAAAAGTCTCCTCCGTAATTCGTAAACTGCAGATAACTCTGATTTCCTTTTTCATCCTGAAGCGTCGTTGACGTAGCATTTCCATTTATCAACCCGCGGTTGTATGTTCTAGCGTTGGGGCTGTCCGATGTAGTCCTAGATAAATTGCCCGGCGTACCGTCGCTATTCATCCCAATACCCAGGCTACTGCATCCACCACTGTAGGTATAGGAGATTACCCCACCGCCAGGTAACGTAATGGAAGCCATGCGGCCTGTTACGGCACCGTCTGTGGCTTGATAAGTTCCTTCGTACTTGAAGGAATACACCGAACCATCCGCCAAGGTTATGTGATCCACTAAGTTCGTTGTCGTGCTGCCGTACTCCACGATCCCAGAGCACTGAAAATTTGTGCGGACGGTATATGATTTATAGGTCAAGGTAGCGCTTGCGGTGGTGGCGCCCCTGCTTGGTTCACAACGGAATAGGTGAAAGTTACCGGTGAACTGCCGCTTACCGTCAACGCCGTCGTACCAAGCGTGTCGGTAAAAACCCCGTTGGAACCCCCGTAGGAGATCTTATTGCCGTTTGAATCTGTCTCCGAAGTGGCAGTAGGCGTGTTAGGTGCGGCTGCGGGTGTGATGATGGTACCCGTTACGGGACTGGACTTGGGTGCCATAGTTCACGAGGGTGTACCCTGATCCGTCGGATGCAACGGTGCTCCCCGACGTCGTGTTTCCTCCGCTTCCATTCGAACATTCGCTCACATATCCGTATGTGAAAGAATGTTGAGCACCAAACGCATCGTAATATACATAATTACTATAAATTTCCTCAGTAGGAGAGCTGCCCTCGGTGCCTCCGCTCCCGCAGCTTGCAGATCGCGATTTGTAAGTCATATAGCCTACGAAACCTGTCCCATCGAGCGCTCCAGTGAATCCCCAAGAAGTGCTCGGAACCCAGCTTGAGGTTGTTGGGGAGCCTGTCACCGGAACAGGTGTCCACACCAACCCTTCATACTGGATCACATAGTTAAATGGAAGCCCACGACCAATCTTTTGCACTATCGGTATCGAAAACCTTGTATTTAGATTTCCGAGATTGATGGAATCGAATCCGCGGTTGTCGAAGGTCGCAGAACGGATAAGCCCCCGTGCCGAGAACTTGAGCTGAAGACGCAAGGGGAATCGTTGAAAACGTGAGCGCTACCGCTGAGTGCTGACTTTCTAAGCATCTCGGACTCTCCAGAATTACTCGACGGCGATATTCGTGATCGTGGTGTCAGCCTGAAGTGTGCCCTGAATGTATCGCTGGATGCGGTGTGGAAGCACCAAGCCCGCCTCCGGTCGATAATCGCTAAATAGCACACGATATGCAATCACCCGCGCACGGATCACTGTCGATCGGTTGATTAAAGTCGACTTCGCTGATGAACGAAGTTTCCCGATCGACTAGGAGTTGGGTAACGGTTCCTGAACGCATGGTTGCAGAACTTGTCGTGTTCGCTGCTCCGAGGTTGGTCATAAATTGAAGCAGCGTTCCGTGTTGCGTCGCTGCCGTGATGTTGGCACCACTTGTTGGCCGTAGAACATTATTGGAGAGCATCAACAGACTCAGCCAGGGAGCGAACCAAGGCACTGCGCGGAAACAAGCTGTACTCGCGTCTTGATGAGTCTTTCCTGCAGAGTCGACGGAGCTACACGACCGGCCCTCTGCGAACGAAGTGTTCAAGACCGAATAAGGCTGGGAGGCTAGACTCCAAGTCTCGCCACTCGAACCATCTGCGGAGGCTGTAAATACAACATTCCCGGCATCCTGCAACGAACCGGCGGTCCACACCGTTGCGCCTGAAAGGGTGATTGACGAGAATACTTTTGCGGAAGGATTGAACGCCAATGACGCTAGTTGCTCAACCGCGGTAAGGGTTGCCGATTGTGCGCTTGTACCGATCGGGACCGCGAACGACGGGGAACAGCACGATTATCAGGTTGCGCCGTCGGAATAATGCAACCGGCAAGTGCAAAGACCGAAATTTAGCGAGAACGTTTGTCAGCATATCGAAATCCTCGAAGCTCATGGACGCTAATACAGAAATGAGACGCGGAGGTGCGAGAGCACACCTGTACTGGGTGTGCAACAAAGTTGTCTTGGAATCTAAGACGTGTGCATCTAAGTCTTAATCGAAGGATGGTATCGGTACGTCACAATCCAGCGCAGGCATGCCACGTGGTAGCACCTCTCAATCTGGTCGTCTGGAAGATAAGAGCAGTCCTACCGGGTTCAACGGGCACTTGGTATCGATTTCGGCAAATATATGTAGTTGAACGGATTGTGTCAACTACTTTTTCGACCGCAACAAATTGTGTTAATTGTGCAGCATGTAAAACGACTGGATGCCGTAGCGACCTGTTGTCCTATGATCTTGCTCGATAATAAGAGCGCTCGGCCCTTTCTCTGTCTCTTTGGGAGCCCACATTGCCATGGATGATTGCGTTTTCGGTAATGGGTCCAGGGTACTCGTCGCGGTCTTGATTCGCCCTATCGGTGGCAACCAAGCTACTCGGATAGGCAGCCCTGCTTAGGGCGTGTTCACACTACTGCCAATCTGTGTTAATGTCTGTGAGATGGAGATCACGGAAGCGCAGTATGAGCGGATCAAGGATGCCTTGCCGGTGCAGCGCGGCAACGTGAGCCTGAGCAATCTGCAGGTGCTGAACGCGATGCTGTACGTGGCCGAACAGGGCTGCAAATGGCGCGGTCTTCCGAAGCGGTTCGGCCGCTGGCACACGATCTACACGCGGATGAATCGCTGGTCGAAGAATGGCGTTCTGGACCGGGTGTTCGAGAAGTTGCAGGTCGAGCAGATCGTCCGCATCAAGATCGAAGCCTTCGCGCTGGACTCGACCTCGATCAAGGTGCATCCGGACGGCACCGGCGCTCTAAAAAAAACGGACCCCAAGCCATCGGCAAGTCGCGCGGCGGATGGAACACCAAGATTCATATGGTTGCCGCGAATGCTCGAACGGCCATAACCTTCGCGCTGTCGCCAGGCAACGCCCACGATGCGCCCGAAGGACGCGGCCTGCTGGCGGAACTTGGCCCGATGCCGGAAGGCCTGCCCCTGCTGATGGATCGCGCCTACGAAGGCGACGAGACCCGGCAACTGGTGCTCGATCTGGGCATGATTCCGGTCGTTCCGCCCAAGTCCAACCGCATCGAGCCGTGGGAATACGACCGCGCCCTCTACAAGAAGCGCAACGAGATCGAACGGCTGTTCCGACGACTCAAGGGCTTCCGCAGAATCTTCTCCCGGTTCGAGAAACTCGATGTCCTCTTCCTCGGCTTCCTCAACTTCGCCCTCATCGTCGAAGCCCTGCGTTAGTGTGAACACGCCCTAGTACGGCTGAAGCTGCCCGGCTCCGTAGCGTGTCGAGACAGGCGATAGGTAGCCTTTTACGCCGTGGCCGGCTTAGGACTTTGAAATTTGGGGGAAAGACATTCGTCAACCGAAAGGACGTAGACGCTTATGCTCCGGATCCTGGCGGCAGGCCGAGCAAGAAAGCTGCGACGAAGAAAGCTGCCGCGAAGAAAAAGGTCGCACCGAAGAAACAAGCGGATTGAAATGCCAGATTAGTAACCGAGATCTGGCGGTGAAGCTCTATATCAGTTTAGTCAGTGCATATGGGGTGTCGGCCGCCGTATGACCATGTTCATCCGATCACAGCCCATCCAGGACCTCATTGAGTCACGGTGTTGCGGCGGCACTTCATTTCGCCGACATCGAGATTGGAGCTGCACGAAGAACAGCCGCCAGCGGCGGCTCGTGCAGCAAGATTTGCCGCTAAGAACGCCCCAGCGGGGCAGCGGCAAATCAGAACCATCTCGGCGAGGCGTGTCCGGGCCGGACACGGGAGCGATTCTCTCCCTGCGCCAGCCTCCGCCAGCGGCTCCGGCTAAAGACGGCTTCGGGATGTTCCCAGTCAGCGCAGCTTGTTGCGCTGACCTCTTTTGGACTGATCATGAGTCGCCGCAGCCTTTGACGCCTTAGCCTTGGCGTCGTCCGGTTGCGGGAGTTCCCATCCAGCCATCCCCTGCAATACGCGGTCAGCGTGCTTGATGGTGTTCACATGCCCATAGTGCTGCTCAATCATATGAACGGAAGTACCCATCTGCTCGGCAAGGAAATAGACGTCTACGCCTTCCTGCAAGCGGAGGGTGGCGTAGGTGTGTCGGAAGCAATAAGTCGAGCGCGGCACGCCCTGCGTGCCTTCGCGCAGATTCGCTTCCATTAGGAGATCTCCGATCAGGTGGTTGTAGAGACTCTTCGCAGGCTTGCCCGTGACGTTGGTGAAGACTCGATCCTCTAGTTGCGTCGCTTTGGAGATAACACGAATGCGTTCCAGGTACTCTCCGACACTCTTAGGGGCGACCAACTTGCGCGACTTGCCCTTGCCCTGCACGAACAAGACAACGATCTCGCGGCCCTCGCGGTCCTTTGCAGGCATGATGTCGCGCCAGCGCAGATTCTTCATCTCCGCTGGCCTCATGCCTGTATTGCACGCAATCAGGATCATGTTGTAGGTGAGGGTGCGATGCCAAATGCTCGAAGGCTTGTCCGTCTCGCCAATCCACTTCCGGCCGACGGTGTGAAGCTTGCGGTATTCCTCCAGGGTGAACTCATCACGCCGCATGGACTTGAGCTTAGGACGCTCATCGAAACGCTGGCTGGCTGGCACGTAGCGTTTCTTAATGGCGTAGTTCATCACCGCACCAAAGATGGACATCTCAAAGCGGATGGTGGAGTCACTGATAAAGGGAACCGATCTATCTTCGGTAGGCTTCACCTCAATCGGCTTCAACACCCTGATGCCCAGGCTTTGTTGAGTCTTGGTGCGGCGCTCGGCCTCATTATCGGCGAAAGCTTGTGCCATGTCGTCGCTAACCTCGCGAACACCGTTTCGTTTGTGGCGACCCGCGCCGTTCGCCCGTCGCCATGCCGGGTAGCCTCCCCAAAGCTCGTCACCAATCAAATGGACCTGGGTCGAACCTACATATCGATCTAAAGCGCCTTCGATGATGGCGCGGAGCTTTTTAGGCCGCGCTGCGCTGATCTCTCCGCGCTTCGCCCGCGCCTCCTGCGTCAGGAAATACTCCCTCCCTACCTCGCGGAAGGGATGGTTGAACACAGGAACGTCGTGCTTCAAGCGGAATCGGATGTCGGCGTCTTGATCGAAGGCGCGCTCCCGCGCCACGTCGATATCGGTCGTCTTAAGCGAGACCGTCTTATAGCGATCGGCCTTGGGAATCTTCATCCGGCAATACCACATGCGATGATCCACGTCGCCACGCCGAAAGAGAACCAAGCCCGGCTTGAGTTCCGATTTGTCGATGACGAATGCCATATTCGCCTCTGTATGTTTGATTCGTTCTGTGCAGATTCCGTGTAGAATTCTTCTGGAAGTTGTTGACTCTTCGTATCTGTGCAGGCTTTGTACAGAGAATATCAAAGTAATAAGTAGCTTATTGATACTTATTTACGATATATCTGTCATCCTGAACGCAGTGAAGGACCCCTGTAGTTGCTCTTGCCGTTACCGTCGCCCTCGCCAGTTTTTCGCCGTCATCCTGAGCGAAGCGAAGAACCCCCGCATCTGCCGTCGCCGTTGCCGTTGCTTTTGCCGTTGCCGTTGCCGTTGCCTTAGCTAGAAGCTAGAAGCTAAAAGCTAAAAACCCTACTCCGCACCAGGCGCCCCCGCCCCATCCTCCGCCGTCTTCGGAGCCTCCGTCTTCGGCACCGCCACCTCCTCCATCTTCAAATTCCCCGCCCGCTTCCTCTGTTCGGTCACAAACGTATCAATCACCTGCGCCGCCAGCTTCGCCGAGTTGTTCCCCCAATACCCATGCTCCCACAGCACCGCCACCACAATGTCCGGATTCCGTCGCGGCGTCATCCCCACAAACCACGAATGCGGCAGCGTAGCCTTATCCGAGCTGTTCTTCTGTCGCCCGCTCACCACGTCCGCCGTCCCCGTCTTCCCGGCAATGTCAATCCCATCCAGATGCGCCTCGGCCGCCGTCCCGAATCGGGCTCAACACGTTCGCCATATCGTCCGTAATCGTCTCCCAGTTCTCCGGAGTCAGCGGAATACGCGCCACGCCCGAGCCCGGAAACTCCTGATCGATCGCCGCCTGCTGCTCGCTCGTCAGCTGGCCCGGCATCAGCACATGCGGCCGCACAAACACGCCGCCCGAAGCAATCCCGCTCAGCGCCCGCGCCTCCTGCATCGGCGTCACCTGCGTCGCCCCCTGTCCGATCCCCACCGAAATCGTCTCGCCCGCATACCACTTGTCGTGCTGCGTCTTCAGCTTCCACTCCTCGCTCGGCACCACGCCCGCCTGCTCGTCCGGTAGATCGATCCCCGTCTTCTCCCCAAACCCCACGCTGTGCGCATACTTCGCAATCGTTTCGATCCCCAGCTTATTCGCCAGCGTGTAATAAAACGTATCGCACGAGTAAGGCAGCGCATTGTGCATGTCCACCAACCCATGGTGCCTATCGCATCGCAAAGAAGTGCCCATAGAACGTCGCCGCCGCCGTTGCACTCCACATGCATATCCTGCGCCACATTCTCCTGCAGCCCCGCCAGCGTCATCACCACCTTGAACGTCGACCCCGGCGGCAGCTGCGCCTGGATCGCCTTGTTCATCATCGGATGGTTCGGGTTCTCCATAATCGATCTTCCAGTAAGCCGACGACAGCCGCACCGCAAACTCGTTCGGATCAAACGTCGGCCGCGACACCATCGCCAGAATCTCGCCCGTATGCGGATCCATCGCCACAATCGCGCCCGTTCTTTCCCTCCAGCGCTCGCTCCGCCGCCATCTGCAGATCCAGATCAATCGTCAGATGCAGGTCCTTGCCCGGTATCGCCAGCTCCTGCCCCATCTGCCCCACTTCTTTGCCGTGCGAGTTCACAATGATGTCGCGCGACCCATCCGTCCCGCGCAGAATCCCGTCGTACGTCTCTTCCATCCCCGAACTTGCCCACCACGTCGCCCGGCTCATACGCCGCGAACCGCTCATCATTCAGATCCGCCTCGCTCACCTCGCCCACATACCCAATCAGATGCGCCGCAAATCCATCCTTCGGATACAGCCGCCGCTCCGTATCCAGCGTCTCCAGCTCCGGCAGATCATCCCGATGCGCCGCAATAAACGCCTGCTCATCCGGCGTAATGTCCTGCTTCAACGGAATCGGCTGATACTTCGGCGCATACTGAAAGTGCCGCAGCGTCGCCTGGATCTGCTCCAGCGGAATATGCAGTCCCTCCGCAATCAGCGGCAGATCCGCATCCAGCTCTTCTGCTGCTCGCGCACCAAAAAGCAAGTCACCGACGGATAGTTGTCCACCAATATCCGCCCATACCGATCGAAGATCCGTCCCCGCGGCGCCAGCACCGGAACCTTCCGAACCCGGTTCTGCTCGGCCAGCACCCGATACTTATCCGCACCCAGAATCTGCAGCCGCCACAACCAGCACCCCAGCACCACCAGCACCGCCGCCACCACATACTGCGACACATGCAGCTTCGTAGCCGACAACTTCTCCTTGCGATCGATGCTCTCCAAACTCCATCCCGCCGATGCTCCTCTTAAAACTCTACGCTCTGACAACTAACAACTGAGAACGAACAACTGAGCACTAATCCCGAATCCTGAACCGATCCAGCACATGAACAACGGCACCGCAACCACACAATTCGCCGCCGCCGAAATCAACTCCACCACCGGCAGCAACCGGTACGACCGCATCGCCCAGCAGCCAGTGCGCAATCAGATACAGCAACCCGCTCTGCGCCAGGCTCAGCGTAAACACCAGCCCCACGCGGTTGATCACATTATCGACGTCCACCGCAAACCCAATACTCGCGGCCACATACCCGACCACGCCCTTCGCAATCCCATCCACCCCAAACGGATGATTCGTCAACCCATCCTGAAACAGCCCAATCAGTGTGCCCGTCACCGTGCCCGCAATCGGACTCCGCCGCGACACCGCAAAGAAAATCGTAGCAATCAGCGGCAGGTCGATATGGATCAGCCACGGAAACGTCTTCGGCAGCATCGCCTGCAGCAGAATGCAGACCAGCGGCGCCATCACGGTCACCCCCGGATGGAACCCGTACTGGTCCAGCTCTTCGCGAGTTGTATAACTACGCTCTGCCATCGTCCTCGTCATCTCCTGCTTGCGGACTTCCCTGCGGACTACTCTGCTGCGGCGTCTTCTGCGCTCGGCTGCGCGGCGTCTGCGACGCCGGCGCACCCGGCGTCAACTCCGCAGCCGGCGGCAACCGTCCCCGGCGAATACCTGTCCGGATGCACCGCAGGCTTCGGCCGCGGCAACCCCGAATTGATATACCCCACCGCCCCGCCCACCTGGCTCTCCGGATCATCCGACACCGGCGCCCCATTCGCGCCCGCCGCGCCGCCCATCGTCGCCGCCGTTCCCGGCGCAGTCCCCATCCGGATGCAGACTCGGCAGCTTCTCCGCAATCAAATCCGCCGCACGCTGATTCGCCTCTGCCGTAGCCTCCGCCGCCGCCGCATCCTGCGCAGCCGTCGGCGGCAACGTCGCTCGACGTCCCGGTAATCACCAGCACCTCTTCCAGCCGGCTCAAATTCGCCGCCGTCTTAATCACAATCGCCGTATACGGCTGATGCAGCGGGTCCGGCGCAATCGACTCAATCGTCCCCACCGGCAGCCCCCGCGGAAACACCAGATCCCCACCCGACGTCACCACCGGCTCGCCCACCTTGATCCGCGAATCCGCCGTCAAATTATCGATCTCCACGCGCCCCGCCGCCGTCCCCCTCACAATCCCGCGTATCCGCGTCGTCGCCAGAATCACCCCCGCGCCCGACGACGGATCGCTGATCAACAGCAGCTGCGACGTATGCGGAAACACATCCCGAATCTTCCCCACCACGCCATCCGGCGTAATCACCGCCATCTCCGGCTTCAGCCCGTCCTCCGACCCCTTATCCAGATACAGCACATGCGACCGCTCCGACCCGCTCGTCCCAATCACCTGCGCCGCCACCGTGCTCGTCACATACTGCTGCTTGAACTCCAGCAGCTTCTGCAATCTCCGCCCCTGCGCCGCGTCCTCCGCAAACGACGCCTCTTCCACCCGCAGCCGCGCCACCTCCTGCTTCAACTGCGCATCCTGCTGCCGCGTGTGCAACAGGTTAATATAATTCCCCCACGCCCCCCGCACCTTCACACTCCCCGTATGCACCGCCGTCTCCAGCGGCGTCATCGCCGTCACCGTCCACCGTCTCAGCAACGACACATGCTTTCCATCCGGAGCCGCGCCCGAACTCTCCATCGCCCGCGCGCTCGCCGGCACATCCGCGTCCTTCGCCGGCCGCTGCACCTGCATCGCCAGCGCAATCACCTGCATCAGCACGATCGCAATCAACACCAGCGGATTCCGAAATCGATAAAAGAATGAGTCCATGTAAAGCAGCAACCGCGCGCCGCCAGCCTGTCCGGCGCACTCCTCCATTATTTCATTAGCCGATCATTTCATCTGTGCGCCCCGCCGCGACCAAAACACTTCCCCACCGTACCTACGCTGCTACCATCAATCCCGTGCCGCTTCAGCTCTCCACCCCCGTAAAGTTCGTCAAGCGCATCGGCGACCGCATCGCCGCGGGCCTCGCCGACCGCGGCATCCACACCATCGAAGACCTCCTCTACCACCTCCCCTTCCGCTACGAAGACCGCCTCCACCCCAAGCCCCTCAGCCTCTACAATCCCGGCGACATGGCCTCCCTCATCGGCGAAGTCCGCGGCACCGCCCTCCTCCGCACCCGCTCCGGCCCCATCTTCGAAATGACCGTAGGCATCACCCCTCCTGCCCACAAATCCGGGTGCCCCAGGTCTCGCTTCTGAGACCTGGGTCTCCACCGACCCCTCCATGGCCGGCCTCCTCAACCCCCGCGCCCCCATCCTCGAAACCGTAAAGTGCATGTGGTTCCACGGCACCTACCTCAAAGACAAATTCCACGCCGGCCAGAAGATCGCCCTCTACGGCAAGCTCGAAGGCAGCCGCAGCGGCAACGCCCTCCACGCGCCCCCCGGCAGCACACGCTTCAAAATGATCCAGCCCACCTTCGAGATCCTCCCCGACGCCCACGCCACCGGCGAAGACGCCGAGTTCACCTGCTCGAGATGGGCCGCATCGTCCCCGTCTACGAATCCCTCGGCGGCAAAACCCCCTGGGGCAGCAAACTAACCTCCCGCTGGACTCCGCCGCATCCTCTGGACCATCTTCAAAGACCTTGCCGAATCCAGCGAAACAATGGGTGCCCCACGTCTCGATTCTGAGACGTGGGATTCCACGGAAGCTAGCCCCAACGAAACCCTCCCCACCTCCCTCCGCACCCGCCTCCACTTCCCCACCCGCATGGCCGCCCTCCGCGACCTCCACTTCCCCCCCGCCGGCACCTCCATGACCGAGCTCATGTCCGCCCGCACCCCCGCCCACCGCCGCCTCATCTTCGAAGAGTTCTTCTACCTCGAGCTAGGCCTCGAACTCAAACGCCGCAAGCTCCGCAACCGCCAGGGCACCGCCTTCGTCACCAACGACCAGGTCCGCGAAGCCCTCAAACAAATCCTCCCCTTCAAACCCACCGCCGCCCAAAAACGTGTCCTCGGCGAAATCGTCACCGACATGCGCCGCACCCAACCCATGCGGCGTCTACTGCAAGGAGACGTAGGCTCCGGCAAAACCATCGTCGCCTTCCAGGCCGCACTCATCGCCATAGAAAACGGCTATCAGGTAGCCCTCATGGCCCCAACAGAAATCCTCGCCACGCAACACTACCTCTCCGCGCGCAAACTCCTCAGCGAAAAAATCTCCCCGCGCACCAAGCGCCCCTACCGCATCGGCCTGCTCACCGGCTCGCTCGACGACAAAACCAAACGCGACACCCGCGCCCGCATCTTCCGCGGCGAAGTCGACCTAGCCATCGGCACCCACGCACTAGTAGAAGAAAAAGTAGACTTCGCCAACCTGGGCCTCGTCATCGTAGACGAGCAACACCGCTTCGGCGTCCAGCAACGCTTCCAGCTAATCCGCAAACCCAACACCGGCTCCGCAACAACCACCACACTGGGTGCCCCAGTCTCGCGATGACCGCACGGCTCCCGACTCTGTCGGACTGGGTGGGAGAGATCAGCCGACCGCCACCAGCCTCGCCGACCGCCACGCGAAGCCTCTCGCCGTCCGCGCAGGACTCGGAGCCCGACGTCCTCGTCATGACCGCAACCCCCATCCCCCGCACCCTCGCCCTAACCCTCTACGGCGACCTCGAAGCCTCCGTCATCGACGAGCTCCCCCCCGGCCGCACCCCCATCCAAACCCGCCGCATGCCCGAAGAGCGCAGCGCCGAAGTCTGGGACTTCGTCCGCAAGCAAGTAACCGCCGGCCGCCAGGCCTACATCGTCTACCCCATCATCGAAGGCACCAACGACGACCAACCCGAACTAGACTTCGCCAAATTCGACGAAACCACGCCTTCGGGAGACACCGCGTCCTTCGGAGTAGAAGGGGGCTTTAGCCCCCTGTTCAATCCCCGCACAAAAAAGGGCTTTAGCCCCGGCCTCGCCACCAACTCAGCGCCAACGGCGCGCTCCCATCACAGCCTGGGGCAACGCCCCAGGACAGCCGCCTTGAAAAATCCTTCGAGGGCTGAAAGCCCGACCCAACCCGCCGCACCAAAAACTCCGAAGACCGCCAAACGCCCCACCAAACTCCGCTCCGCCACCGACATGCACCACGACCTCCAAACCGGCCCCCTCGCCGGCCTAAAACTAGGCCTACTCCACGGCCGCATGTCCCCCGACGACAAAGAAGTCACCATGGCCCGCTTCAAGCGCGGCGAACTCGACGTCCTCGTCTCCACCACCGTCATCGAAGTAGGCGTCGACGTCCCCAACGCCACCGTCATGGTCATCGAACACGCCGACCGCTTCGGCCTCGCGCAACTCCACCAACTCCGCGGCCGCGTAGGCCGAGGCGCCGCCAAAAGCTTCTGCATCCTCGTCACCGCCGCCACCGTCACCCCCGAAGCCGACCTCCGCCTCAACGCCATGGTCCAAACCCAGGACGGCTTCGCCCTAGCCGAACTAGACCTCCAGCAACGAGGCCCCGGAGAATTCTTCGGCACCCGCCAGGCCGGCCTCCCCGAGTTCCGCGTAGCCAACCTCGCCCGCGACCGCGACCTCCTCGAACTAGCCCGCCAGGAAGCCGCCCACTTCGCCGAGCAAGCCGACCCCACCATCCCCCGCCCCGAAATCGACGCCGTCTGGTCCCGCCTCAAGCAACAATGGCAACGCCGCTACGGCCTGGTCGAAGCCTGACCCACCCCAGATCCGGGTGCCCCACATCTCGCTTCTGAGATGTGGGATTCCACCAAAACCGGCTGCGTCCCGAAACCCGGCTATAGACGTCGTCGCGTAACCCGAAACCCAGCTCATACCGACACCAAACTCACCCGAATTCCGCCGCTAACTCGCCATCGCAACCTGCGGAGCGCCCTCAGCACTCACCGACTGCACCTGCTTCTTCGGCCCCCGCTTCCGCGCCACCAGGATCCGAATCCTGATCCAGCACCTCCGCCGGCGTGCACGCCCCCTTGGGCAGAAACGCATCCGCCGCCGCCGCCCGGTCAAAGCTCGTCACCGTCCCCGAAACCAGCAGCGTCGGCAACCCCGGATGAACCTGCTTCGCCTTTCGAATCAACTCGTTACCATCCATCTGCGGCATAATCAAATCCGCCATCAACAGGTCCACCGACCCCTGCGCCGCCCCCTGCAAATACTCCAAAGCCTCCGCCGCCGTGCTCATCGCCAGCACCCGATATCCCCGGTCTCCAGCAAAAACTTCCGCACCGATAGCACCTGCTCGTTATCTTCCACACACAAAATCGTCTTGCGAGGTCTCATCGTTTTTCTCCATGCCGGTGGTCCCCGGCTTTTAGGTTGACTAAGTTCAGATTATGCGGCGTATCTCAAATCAATTCAATGACTTGCGAGGCGCAGTGCTTCCGTTGCTGGGAGCCGAGCGAGATCGTTTGCGCCCATCAGGCGCATCCCATCCGTCGCTCAGGGTTGAGCGTTTCAATTAGCCGCGAGACAGCCGTTTTCCCCGCAAAAAGGCCACTTCGATCGCGCCAATAGCGCTGACCGTGCGTCTGCTGTGGATGTTGTGGATTGCAGTGGAAAAGGCGCAAAAGCCCTCCCCACCGCTTCACATATCATCGTGAAAGCAGTGCCCCTCTGCAGCTCAACGTGGGATTTCCCCCATGAACTGGTTCGTAGCTCGTGATAGCCCGGTGAGCCTCAGGATTCTCTACAGCGCGCGGCCTTGCTAAGGTTTCATCGCAGCGCAGAGAACACCCGTTGGCGCCTTTGCTATCACACAGATTGTCGGTAAATCAGGCGAAAAATCTTGCGTCTTCGAAGCATTGGTTCGTTGACGATTTGCTGAGCATACGGAGCCGCACCCCTCATGGCAACAGTGAATTTTTAGCGAAAATGCAATGACTTTGAGGTGGCGCTTCCACCGCAATCGCACATTGCTTGTCCCTGTTGGCGTTTGCGATTCTCCCCCTGTGGAAAACTCCCGTTTTCAGGGCAGGAAAAACCGTCCTTCTGCAACAGAAATGGTGCGTCCCGAAACTTCTGCACCGAATGAACCCGCTCCCCATCCAGCGTCGCCTGCACCGTAATCCGGCTCGGCCGCCCAATCTCCATCCCCTGCTCAATCACCACCGGCTCGCCCGACGCCGCCAATCCCGTCTTCACCAGCCACGCAATACAGCATCCCGCCGCCGAACCCGTCGCCGGATCCTCCCCCGAATAGAACTGCATCCGCGCATGCCAATCTGCTCCTGCTCCGCAATCTTCTCCAACGGCGCAATGCAATAAAAAAATTGCGCATCATTCTTCGCAGTCCACGCCTGCGCCTCATGCTGCACCAACTGCAATCGCTGCGACGCCTCAAGCGACCGCAACAACACAATGCAGAACGGCACGCCCGTCGACACCGTCTGCGGCAGATACTCCGCCGAAAGATCATCCGCCTTCAACCCAATCGCACGCGCCACCTCTGCTCGATCATGCGTCGCACCAAACACCGGATCCTTCTGCACCATCGTCGCTCACACGCCAGCTTCGCCCTCGCTCCCGCGCATCGAAGCGCACCGCGATCTTCCCCACATTCAACTCGCAGCGTGATCGTCTCCGCGCCGCGCAGCGTCGGATGATTCAAGTACAACCACGTCGCCGTACCCAACGTCGGATGCCCCGCGAACGGCAGCTCTTCCTGCGTCGTGAAGATCCGCACGCGCACACCCTCGCGTCGCTTCCGTCTCCGCATCATCGCGGAAGAATAAACGTCGTCTCCGACAGATTCGTCTCCCGCGCGAGCGTCTGCATCTCCTCATCCGACAACCCGCGCGCATCATGAAAAACAGCCAGCGCATTGCCCTCGAGCGGCCGCTCTGCAAAGACATCTAAGACCGAATATTCCAGTGTGCGAACCATGCCCTCCATGCTACGTGCGGACAATCCTCTGCACTCACTCGCCAATCGCCAACGCGATGCGTGTCTTGACATCCAAATCGCGCCGCCGTACCTTATCAACAACCGCAAGCGGAGCGAAACTGCTTCCACGCTGGCGCCAGGCGCCCGCGGCGGTACTAAGTTTAGAAGCACTCAAGCCATGACCCTGACCGTCTCCAACTCGATGCTCTGCTGCTGTGGTCGCTGCTGTTGCTGCGGCCCCACACGGGTGAGCGGATGAGCGAATCGAGACGATAGCAAAGCGTCAAGAAGCGAACATCAAGACCCACCCAAGGCTCAGCCGGGTGGGTTTTTACTTTTACCTCGATCCCTTCACCAGGCTGCCCTCTACCTCAAGCGCAAACACCATCGAGAAGGACGGAAAACACAATGTCTCTCCGCATCAACGATATTGCTCCCGATTTCACCGCCGAAACCACGCAGGGCACCATCCACTTCCACGAATGGATCGGCGACGGCTGGGCCGTTCTCTTCTCCCACCCCAAGGACTTCACGCCCGTCTGCACCACCGAGCTCGGCGCCGTCGCTGGCCTCGAGCAACAGTTCGCGCAGCGCGGCGCAAAGGTCATCGGTCTCTCCGTCGATCCCGTCGACAGCCACAGCAAGTGGGAGCAGGACATCGAAGACGTGAGCGGCTACAAGGTCAACTACCCGCTCATCGGCGACCCCGACCCTCACCATCGCCAAGCTCTACGACATGCTCCCCGCCGACGCCGGCGACACCAGCGAAGGCCGCACCCCCGCCAACAACGCGCCCGTACGCACCGTCTTCGTCATCGGCCCCGACAAGCGCATCAAGCTCCAGATCGCCTACCCCATGACCACCGGCCGCAACTTCGACGAAGTCATCCGCGTCCTCGACTCCCTCCAGCTCACCGCCAAGCACAAGGTCGCAACGCCGGCCAACTGGAAGCAGGGCGACGACGTCATCATCACCGGCGCAATCTCCAACGAAGAAGCCGACAAAATCTTCCCCGGCTACAAAACAGTGAAGCCATATCTGCGCACCACCGCGCAGCCGCAGTAACGATTTTCGCACACCAGTCTGCCGTGCTAGCTCTCTGAGCCCTGGCCCTGGCAGACCACTACGAGCACCGGTGGCGAAGTGGCTAACGCGCTGGTCTGCAAAACCAGTATTCGAGGGTTCAATTCCCTCCCGGTGCTCCAAACTTCTCTCTCCTCAATTGCCAATCAGCGTGCGTGATCCCTCACCGTCTCAAGGCTGCAATCCAGCGACCTCATGACGAGTACCACTCACTCTGAACCAAAAGCCCACCAGCCTCTGCGCTGTTCGCACCCGCTGTGCGACTATCGGCCATCTCCCGAGTCTTTCCCTGGTCCATTACAGTCATACAAGGGGCATCTCTCGCCCTTGGAGAGCGCTTCATGTGGATTGTCCGGCTTGCGCTTAACCGGCCCTATACCTTCGTTGTCCTCGCGATCCTCATCCTGATCGCTGCGCCGGTGCTCATCCTGCGCACGCCCACCGACATCTTCCCGAACATCAATATCCCCGTCGTCTCCGTCGCCTGGCAGTACACCGGCCTCAGCCCCGAAGAGGTCGAAGGCCGCATCACCGGCCCCTACGAGCGCTCCCTCACCACCCTCGTCGACAACATCCAGCACATCGAATCGACCAGCCTCAACGGTGAGGACATCGTCAAAATCTACCTGCAGCCCGGCGCCTCCCTCGACACCGCCAACGCCCAGGTCTCCGCCGACGCCGAGGAGATGCTCAAGCAGCCTCCCTCCCGGAATTCTCCCGCCGCAGATCATCAACTTCTCCGCCTCCAGCGTCCCCATCCTCCAACTCGGCCTCTCCGGCAAGGGCCTCAGTGAGCAGCAGCTCAACGACTACGGCATGAACATCATTCGGCCGCAACTCGTCACCGTTCCCGGCGCCGTAATCCCCAGCGTCTACGGCGGCCGCCAGCGTTCGATCATGGTGAACCTCGACCCCAAAAAACTGCAGGCCGAAGGCCTCTCGCCTGCCGAAGTCCTCACCGCCGTCGGCAATCAAAACATCGTCGAGCCCGGTGGCACCGCAAAGATCGGCCCTGCCGAATACGACGTCCGCTTCAACAGCACTCCCTCCACCCTCGCCGGCCTTGGCAATCTCCCGCTCAAGCAAGTCAATGGCGCAACCGTCTACCTCAAAGACGTCGCCACCGTTACCGACGGCAGCATCCCGCAGACCAACATCGTCCGTCAGGATGGCCATCGCGGTGTCCTGCTCACCATCCTCAAGTCCGGCTCCGCCTCCACCCTCAGCGTCGTCAAGGGCATCAAGGATCTGCTGCCCGCGCGTCGCAGCCACCGTTCCCAAAGAACTCAAGATCACGCCCATCGGCGATCAGTCCGTCTTCGTCCGCTCCTCCATCGACGGCGTCATTCGCGAAGGCGTCATCGCCGCCGCGCTCACCGGCCTGATGATCCTTCTCTTCCTCGGCTCCTGGCGCTCGACCCTCATCATCGCCGTCTCCATCCCGCTCTCCATCCTCACCTCCATCATCGTCCTCAGCCTCATCGGCGCAGACCATCAACATCATGACCCTCGGCGGCCTCGCGCTCGCCGTCGGCATCCTCGTCGACGACGCCACCGTCACCATCGAAAACATCGAGCGCTATCTCGAAGAAGGCCACCAGCTCCGCGAAGCCATCCTCGAAGGCGCCGCGCAGATCGCCGTCCCTGCCCTGGTCTCCACGCTCTCCATCTGCATCGTCTTCCTCCCGATGTTCTTCCTCTCCGGTGTCACGCGCTATCTCTTCGTCCCGCTCGCTGAAGCCGTCGTCTTCGCGATGATCGCCTCCTACATCCTCTCCAGAACACTCGTGCCCACGATGGCGCATGTACCTGCTCAAGCCCGTCGACCATCACGCCCCGCTCTCGCAAAATCTCTTTGCCCGCTTTCAACGCGGCTTCGAACGCAGCTTCGAATCGGTTCGCTCCGCATACGAGTCTCTCCTCACCCAGCTCGTCAAAGCGCGCAAGCTCTTCATTCCCCTCTTCCTCCTCGGCTGCCTCATCTGCATGCTGCTCATCCCGCTGCTCGGCCAGAACTTCTTCCCCAGCAGCGACAACGGCTCCTTCATCCTCCACGTCCGCGCCAAGACCGGAACCCGCATCGAAGAAACCGCCCGCCTCTGCGATCTCGTCGAGCAGTCCATTCGCTCCACCGTCCCGCAGAACCAGATGGACAACATCCTCGACAACATCGGCCTGCCCTACTCCACGATGAACACGCAGCACGCCACCAGCGGCCTCTTCGGCGCAGCCGACGCCGACATCCTCGTCTCGCTCAAGCAAAATCACTCGCCCACCGCTGACTACGTTCGCACCCTGCGCGAACGCCTGCCCCGCGAGTTCCCCGGCGTCACCTTCTACTTCCTTCCCTCCGACATCGTCACGCAGATCCTCAACTTCGGCCTTCCCGCCCCCATCGACGTCCAGATCGAAGGCAACGACGATCACGGCAATCGCGCCGTCGCAGCGAGGATGATGCAACAACTCAGCGAGGTTCCCGGCCTCGTCGACCTGCGCCTTGAGCAGCCAGACGACTCGCCCGTCCTCAAAGTCACGGTCGACCGCACCAAGGCCCTGCAAGGCGGCTACACCCAAAGCGACATCGGCGGCTCTGCGGTCAACATTCTCTCCGGCTCCGCCCAGCTCACGCCGCAATTCTTCCTCAACGACAAGAACCACGTCCTCTACAGCATCATCGCGGAGACGCCGCAGTACCAGATCCAATCCCTGCGCGACCTCGAGAACATTCCACTCGCCTCGCCTACCGCGAAGACACCTGAAATTCTCGCCGACGTCGCCAGCATCTCCCGCTCCACCGAGCCGCCCATCATCACCCACTACAACACCCGCCGCACGCTCGACATCTACGCCAACGTGCAGGACCGCGACCTCGGCTCCGTCGCACGCGAAGTCAAGCGCATCGTCGATCGCAATCGCCCCTCAGCTCGCCCGCGGCAACTTCGTCCGCATCGCGGCCAGGTCGAGACCATGCAGACCTCCTACATCAGCCTTCTCTATCGGCCTCATCTTCTCGATCGTTCTCGTCTACCTGCTCATCGTGGTCAACTTCCAGTCCTGGCTCGACCCCTTCATCATCATCACCGCACTGCCCGCCGCCATCGCCGGCATCGTGGTCTTTCTCTTCCTCACGCACACCACGCTCTCCGTCCCCGCTCTCATGGGATCGATCATGTGCATGGGCGTCGCCACCGCAAACTCCATCCTGGTCGTCTCCTTCGCCAAGGACCGTCTGCGCGTCACAGGAGACGCCCTGCTCGCTGCCGTAGAAGCCGGCACCACGCGCTTCCGTCCCGTCTGCATGACCGCCCTCGCCATGATCATCGGCATGTTCCCCATGGCGCTCGGCCTCGGCGACGGCGGCCAGCAGAACGCGCCCCTCGGCCGCGCCGTCATCGGTGGTCTCACGCTCGCGACCGTCGCCACCCTCATCTTTGTCCCCGCGGTCTTTGCCCTTCTGCATGGTCGCGATCAACGCTTCGATATCACCTCGGAATCATCCGCGCAAAAATCCGTCGCGATCGGGTAGCCATCCACGCCAAAGCCCCACTGGAGATCAGGACCATGCCACTCGACAACGTCGACCGCAACACCAGGACCGACATCAACACCGACATGACAACACCCTCTGCTGGATACACTCGGCTTTCGGAGCACCCGATCGCTCCTCACCCCGACCCCGCCCACGCGCTCCCATCGCCTCAGCGCCTGCCCGCAGGCATTCGCACCACCGTGATCATTATCGTCCTGCTCGTCGTCGCCGGCATCATCTATCGCCTCATTGGCCGCGCAGCCGACGAGCATCACCTGGCCACGCAAACCAGGCTCGATGCCATCCCGACCGTCGACTGTCATCTCCCCCACCGTCTCCGGCACGAGCTCTGAGATCGCCCTGCCCGGCAACACCCAGGCCTTCGACGACACCCCCATCTACGCGCGCACCAGCGGCTACCTCAAGCAGTGGTTCGTCGACATCGGCCAGCACGTCACCAAGGGCGAGCTCATGGCCACCATCGAAACCCCCGAGCTCGACGAACAGCTCCAGGTCGCCCAGGCCGACCTCAAGAGCGCGCAGGCCGATCTCGACCTCGCCAAGACCACCTCCGACCGCTATCAGAATCTCCTCAAGCTCAACTCCGTCTCCCAGCAGGAGACCGACGTCGCCGTCTCCGGCGCAGCCGCCAAACGCGCAGCCGTAGAAGCCGCCGAGGCCAACGTCCGCCGCCTCATCGCAACTCCAGTCCTTCGAAAAGATCTACGCCCCCTACAGCGGCATCGTCACCCAGCGCAACACCGACATCGGTGACCTCATCAACGCCGGCTCTGCCTCCACCAACAACACCGCCAAGGAACTCTTCCACATCGCCTCGGTCGATCAGTTGCGCGTCTTCGTCGCCGTCCCCGAGGTCTACGCTCCCGACATTCACAACGGAGACACCGCAACCCTCACCCTCGACGAATACCCCGGCCAGATCTTCACCGGCATCGTCACCCGCAACTCCGGCTCCATCGATCCAAGCTCTCGCACCCTGAACGTTGAGGTCGACGTCAACAACCACAACGGCAAGCTCCTGCCCGGCGCCTACGTCTTCGTGCACTTCAAAATCCCCGTGCAAAGCCGTGAGCTCTCCATCCCCTCCGACGCCCTCATCTTCCGCGCTCAGGGCCTGCAGGTCGGCGTCGTGCGCAACGGCCGTGTGCACCTCCAGACCATCACCATCGGCAAGGACAACGGCAAGTCCGTAGAAGTCGCCACCGGCCTCTCGCCCAACGACCAGGTCATCCTCGCTCCCTCCGACTCGCTCGCCGAAGGCCAGCCCGTACACATCGCCACCCAACCGGCGGTGATGCAATGAAGGCAGGTTCGCCCGCACGACACGCTTGCCGCAGCATAGTTCTCATCGGCGACCCTCGCACTCGCCGGCTGCATGGTCGGACCCAAATACAAAACGCCCTCCGTCCCCACCGCGCCCGCCTTCAAAGAGCTCAATCCCAGCGCCGACTCCAGCGCCTTCAAAGAGAACTCCGACTGGCAGACCGCCAAGCCCCAGGACACCATCCCCCGCGGCGACTGGTGGACCATCTTCCACGACGACGGCCTCAACGCCCTCGAGCCGCAGGTCGCCGCCGCCAACCAAACTCTGCAGATCGCCGACGCCAACCTGCGCGCCGCCCGCGCCAACCTGCGCATCCAGAACGCGAACAAGTACCCCACATTTGGCATCAATCCCTTCCTCGGCGGCGAACGCTACTCCGCCAACCAGCCCTACTTCAACGTCAGCCTCCGCCAACAACGGAGAAGGCGACCTCCAGCTTCCGCTGCAACTGAGCTACGAAGTCGACCTCTGGGGAGCCGTCCGCCGCAACATCACCGCCGCCCGCGAACAATCGCAGGCCACCGCCGCCGACCGCCAGACCGCCCTGCTCTCGCTTCAGGCAGAAGTCGCCATGGACTACTTCGAGCTCCGCGCCGCCGACGCCCAGCAAAAACTCCTCAACGACACCGTCGCGCAATACGCCGAAGCCGTTCGCATCACCAACGACCGCTACCTCGGCGGCGTCGCCGTAAAGTCCGATCTCACCCAGGCACAAACCCAGCTCCAGGACGCCAAGGTCCAGGCCGCCGACATCGCCATCGCGCGTGCGCAATACGAGCACGCCATCGCCATCCTCATCGGAAAGCCGCCCGCATCCTTCAGCCTGCCACCCTCCCCGCTGCCACTCACCGACGCGCCGCCCGTCATCCCCCCCGGCCTTCCCTCGCAGCTCCTCGAGCGCCGTCCCGACATCGCCGCCGCCGAGCGCCGCACCGCCGCAGCCAACGAGCAGATCGGCATCGCGCGCGCCGCCTACTTCCCCTCCCTCAACACTCGGCGCAACCGCCGGCCAGGAGAGCACCAGCTTCACCTCGCTCTTCGAAACCTCCAGCTTCATCTACGCGCTCGGCCCCACCATCGGCGAAACCTTCTTCGACGGCGGCCGCCGCCGCGGCCTCTCCGAACAAGCCCGCGCCAACTACGACGGCACCACCGCCAACTATCGCCAGACCGTCCTCACCGCCTACCAGCAGGTCGAAGACAACCTCGTCGCTCTCCGCGTCCTCTCCCACGAGCAGGAGCAACAGCGCCAGGCCACCGCCTCCGCCGTAGAGTCCGAACGCATCTTCAACAACCGCTACGTAGGCGGCGTCGACACCTACCTGCAGGTCATCACCGCCCAGACCTCCGCGCTCAACAACCAGCGCAACGACATCGACATCCTGCGCCGCCGCATGGACGCCAGCGTCCTCCTCATCAAGGTCCTCGGCGGCGGCTGGGACCGCACCCAACTCCCACCGCAGTAACTCGTCACCCACGCAAAAAGGCCGCTCAACCGAGCGGCCTTCGCTTTCATTACTCACTACCCACTACCCACTGCTTAATCGATCGAGATCTTCCGCAGCAGCCGGAAGTCCGACAGCATCTTCCCGGTCCCCAGCACGACGCTAGCCAGCGGATCATCCGCAATCGTCACCGGCAGTCCCGTCTCCTCGCGAATGCGCTTGTCCAGATTCTTGATCAGCGCGCCTCCGCCCGTCAGCACAATGCCGCGATCGGAAATATCCGCCGACAAGCTCCGGCGGCGTCCGCTCCAGCGCCACGCGAATCGCATTCATGATCGTCGCAATGCACTCACGCCAGCGCCTCGCGAATCTCCGAGTCGTCGATCGTAATCGTCTTCGGCACGCCCTCAATCAGGTTGCGTCCCTTGATCTCCATCGACAGCGGCTTGTCCAGCGGATACGCCGACCCAATATCGATCTTGATCTGCTCTGCCGTCCGCTCGCCGATCAGCAGGTTGTACTTGCGCTTCAGATACGTCATCACGGCTTCGTCCATCTGGTTGCCGGCCATGCGCACCGACCGCGAGTACACAATGCCCGCCAGCGAGATCACCGCAATGTCCGTAGTGCCGCCGCCGATATCGACGACCATGTTGCCGCCCGGCTCGGTGATCGGCAAGCCCTGCACCAATCGCCGCCACCATCGCCTGCTCCACCAGATGCACCTCGCTCGCCTTCGCGCGATACGCCGAATCCATAACCGCGCGCTTCTCCACCTGCGTAATCTCGCTCGGCACGCCGATCACGATGCGCGGATGCACCATCATCTTCCGGTTGTGCGCCTTCTGGATGAAGTAGTTCAGCATCTTCTCGGTCTGCTTGAAGTCGGCAATCACGCCATCCTTCATCGGCTTGATGGCGATGATGTTGCCCGGCGTTCGGCCAAGCATCTCCTTGGCCTCCTTGCCCACAGCCTCCACTTCGCCCGTCACGCGATTCACCGCGATGATCGAAGGCTCATTCACGATGATGCCCTTGCCATGAGCGAAGACAAGAGTGTTGGCCGTCCCCAGATCGATCGCGAGATCGCTTGAGAACAGCGAGAAGATGGATCGCATGTTGCTCACACGCGAGGTCCGCATCTGAAAGTTTTTCGAAGACATGAGACCGATCGGTTTCCTAGAATAAAGAAAGATTTGAAGAACTTATAGCAAGCAGTTGGGGCGCTGACCCGGCATATCCATTGTACGGCCTGCGAACCACTCTACTGCCTGCAACCGCAGGCGACTATACTCAAGACGTTTGCAAGTTTGGCTCATAAAGCACCTCAGGAGAGATTCAGGCATGATCATCGGCGTCCCCAAGGAAGTAAAAGACCACGAAAGCCGCGTCGGCGTCACCCCAGCCGGCGCCAAAGCCCTTGTCGACGCCGGCCACAAGGTGCTCATCGAGCACAACGCCGGCGCCCTCTCCTCCTTCCCCGACGAGGAATACCAGGCCGTCGGCGCCGAAATCGTCGCCGACGCCGCCAGCGTCTGGAACCCCGCCAACATGGTCGTCAAGGTCAAGGAGCCCGTCGAAAAGGAGTACCCCTACTTCCGCCCCGGCCTGGTCCTCTTCACCTACCTCCACCTCGCCCCCATCCGCGAGCCTCACCGACGCCCTCCTCGCCAACAAGGTCACCGGCATCGCCTACGAAACCGTCCGCGACCACGCCGGCACCCTTCCCCTCCTCACCCCCATGTCCGAGGTCGCCGGCCGCCTCTCCGTCCAGGTCGGCGCCGCCTACCTCGAAAAGGAGCACGGCGGCCGCGGCGTCCTGCTCGGCGGCGTCCCCGGCGTCCCTCCCGGCAACGTCTGCATCATCGGCGGCGGCATCGTCGGCACCAACGCCGCCAAGGTCGCCCTCGGCATGGGCGCGCGCGTCACCCTCGTCGACCTCAACCTCAACCGCCTCCGCGAGCTCGACGACATCTTCTCCGGCCGCCTCTACACCCTCTACTCCAACGCCTACAACGTCGAGCGCGCCGTCTGCGAGGCCGACCTCGTCATCGGCGGCGTCCTCATCCCCGGAGCCGCCGCCCCCAAGATCGTCACCAAAGCCATGGTCGCCAAAATGAAGAAGGGCGCCGTCATCGTCGACGTCGCCATCGACCAGGGCGGCTGCATCGAAACCGCCCGCCCCACCACCCACTCCGACCCCAGCTACGTCGTCGACGGCGTCGTCCACTACTGCGTCACCAACATGCCCGCCGCCGTTCCCAACACCAGCACCCTGGCCCTCACCAACGCCACCTTCCCCTACGTCATGAAGCTCGCCAAGCTCGGCGCCAACGCCGCCATCCAGTCCGACCCCGGCATCGCCGAAGGCGTCAACACCTTCAACGGCTCCCTCACCTACAAGGCCGTAGCCACCGCCCAGAGCCGCGACTTCACCTCCGTCACCGACCTGCTCTCCTAAGCCTCAACTCCGCTGGGTGCCCCATCCATGACGTCCTTCTGTCATGGGTGGGATGAAGAATTCCCATACGCAGAGGAACCTTAACTCCCGCCGTCCGCGCAGGACCGAGTAAACTTGCTCGCATGGGAGTCGATACAACCGCCGCCGAGCCCTCGTCATCGCGCTCGGCGTGTGCCTGCTGCTGCTCTTCCTCGCGCTCGCCACGCTCAACGCCTTCAATCCGCGCTTCCTCAATCCCAGCTCCCCCCTCCAGACGCTGGTCTTCGTCAGCCTCTCCGTCATCGCCTTCCTGCTCTTCGTCGGCGTTCTGGTCCTGCTCGTTCGCAACGTCCTCAAGCTCTACGCCGACCAGCGCAGCCGCGTCCTCGGCACCCGCCTCCGCACCCGCATGCTCTGGGGAGCCGTCCTGGTCTCCCTCGTTCCCCTCGTCTTCATGTTCGCCTTCAGCTACCTGCTGATGAACCGCGCCGTCGACCGCTGGTTCTCGCAGCCCGTCACCCAGATGCACGACGACGCCAACAGCATGGCGCTCGAGCTCTACCAGCTACGCCGACGCCAACGCCCGTTCCGAAGCCGACTCCATCGCCGTCGAGCTCTCCAACGTCGCCCACTCGAGCGGACACCCAGCCGCTCACCGCCCGCCTGCGCTCGCCGCAATCAACCGCGTCCTCCAGCACCACGAGGTCACCCTGCAGGGCGGCTTCGTCATCCTCTACCGCGACCGCCAGGCCATCGCCTCGCTGCACGTCCCCCGAACCCCCTCCGGCAAATCCGAGCTGCGCTCCATTCAGCCCGCCGAACCCTCCGCCGACGAGAACTCCGACCAGCGACCCGCCGTCGTCTCCACCCCGCTTGAAGGCCCCACCGAACAGGCAATCCTCGCAAGCCGCCCAACGAACCGACGAGCCCTTCTACTCCCTCTCCGGCACCGACTACACGCTCGCCACCGCCGGCCTCCCCAGCGGCGGCCTCGTCGTCGCCGGCATTCCCATCCCCGCCGGAATCTCCGCCACCTCGCTGCGCCTGCGCAAGTCCGCCGACAAATACTGGATGCTCTACCGCGAGCGCCGCGAAGTCCGCAGCCTCTACATGGGCTTCCTTCTCCTCACCACCGCGCTCGCGCTCTTCG
Organism: uncultured Acidobacteriaceae bacterium; assembly: GCA_963821165.1. Lineage (GTDB taxonomy): Bacteria > Acidobacteriota > Terriglobia > Terriglobales > Acidobacteriaceae > Granulicella. The sequence goes on along the minus strand of CAWGCQ010000003.1, from coordinate 2,016,598 downwards.
CCTGCTGCTGGCTCGCGCTCAATCTCAGCAAGCAGGTCACCCGCCCAGTCGAATCCCTCGCCGACGCCATGGAGGCCATCGCCGCCGGCGACTACGCCCACCGCGTCGGCCAGTCCGCCACCGAAGAGCTCGGCGAACTCGTCGACAGCTTCAACGTCATGGCCGCCGATCTCGAAAGCGCGCACGCCACCGCCGAGCGCTCCACCGCCCAGCTCTCCGACCTCAACCACGCCCTCCAGGCCCGCCGCACCGAGCTCGAAACCATCATCGAGACCATCCCCTCCGGCGTCGTCACCCTCTCCGCCGATCGCCGCATCCTGCTCGCCAACCGCGCCTTCTCCGAGATGCTCGACCCCGGCGGCCAGCGCCAGTTCGTCGGCCTGCCTCTCTCCGCCGTCCTTCCCGCAGACATCGTCGACGCCCTCGACCATCTCCTTCGCCGCGCCCATCGCATGGGCTCCGCCTCCGCCGAGATGCAGATGCAATCCAACGCCGGCATCCTTCATCTCGCCGCCACCGTCGCCCTCCTCGAAGGCCGCCCCGCCACCGGTCCCGGCACCCTCGGTCTCGAAGCACTCCAGCCGCGAACATCTGCGGCTACGTCCTCGTCCTCGAAGACGCCACCGAACTCCTGCGCGCCCAGAAGCAAAGCGCCTGGAAAGAAGTAGCCCGCCGCGTCGCCCACGAGATCAAGAACCCGCTCACCCCCATCTCGCTCAACGCCGAGCTCATCCTGCGCCACATCGGCCGCCTCAGCTCCTTCCTCTCCGAGCACAGCCTCGAATCCCCCTCCCCTGCCGTCATCCAGCGCTCCGCCGAAGTCATCTCATCCTCCGTAGAAACCATGCGATCGCTCGTCGACCAGTTCTCCGCGCTCGCCGAGTTCCCCAGCCGCCCGCCCCCGCCCCTCCGACCTCAACACCATCGTCGAAAACTCGCTCGCCCTCTTCGCCGGCCGCCTCGGCAACATCCGCGTCCGCCAAAACCTCGCGCCCAACCTCCCGCTCGTCCTCGCCGACCCCGAAGCCCTCAAGCGCGCCCTCTCCAACCTCATCGACAACGCCGCCGAGGCCATGCAGGAAAGCCTCCTCCGCGAGCTCCACATCTCCACCCGCGCCCTCCCCTCCGGCATGGTCGAGCTCACCATCGCCGACACCGGCCCCGGCCTCACCGACGAGATGCGCGAGAGCCTCTTCCTCCCCTACTTCTCCACCAAGCAGCGCGGCACCGGCCTCGGCCTCTCCATCGCCGCCAAGATCCTCCAGGAGCACCACGGCTCCATCCGCGCCGAAAAGAACATCCCCACCGGAGCCCGCTTCATCCTCGAACTCCGCCCCGCCTCCGAACCCACCGACAACCCGACCCCCGGTCCCTCTACCGACACCACAATCCAAGCCGAGGAAGAGCTAGCTTAGCCACCACGCACCACTACCACTACACCACTACCCACTACTCACTGCCCCTATGAACCACGTTCTCATCGTCGACGACGAAGCCGACATCCGCGAGTCCCTCGAAGCCATCCTCAGCGAAGAGGACTACGTCATCACCACCGCCGGCACCGCCGCCGAAGCCCTCGAGCTTCTCCGCGACGCCGACTACCAGGCCGTCCTCCTCGACATCTGGCTCTCCGACCCAGGCGGCGTCCGCGGAGAACCCGACGGCCTCGACGTCCTCGCCGCCATCCGCGGCGACGTCTCGCACCCTCCCCGCCCCGGCGCTCCCGAAGTCATCATGATCTCCGGCCACGCCACCATCGAAGCCGCCGTCCGCGCCACCAAGCTCGGCGCCTACGACTTCCTCGAAAAGCCTCTCTCCATGGACCGCACCCTCCTCGTCCTGCGCAACGCCATCCAGGCCCACCACCTCCGCGAAGACAACCAGGAGTTCGCCCGCCAGCTCACCAAGGGCTCCATCACCGGCGAGTCCATCTCCGTCAAAGCCCTCCGCCAGCAGATCAAACTCATGGCCCCCACCAACGGCCGCGTCCTCATCTATCGGCGAATCCGGCACCGGCAAAGAGCTCGTCGCCCGCTCCATGCACGCCGAGTCCCTCCGCCGCGACCGCGTCTTCGTCGAGCTCAACTGCGCCGCCATCCCCGAAGACTTCATCGAGACCGAGCTCTTCGGCTACCGCCACGGCGCCGGCCCCGGCGGCCCCAACCAGCCCACCGAAAAGCGCGGCACCTTCGAGCGCGCCGACGGCGGCACCCTCTTCCTCGACGAAGTCGGCGACATGAGCCTCAAAACCCAGGCCAAAGTTCTGCGCGCACTCTAGACGAGCAGCGCTTCTACCCCGTCGGCGCCTCCACGCCCGTCCACGTCGACACCCGCGTCATCGCCGCCACCAACAAGGACCTCGAAGAGGAGATCGCCCGCGGCAACTTCCGCGAAGACCTCTTCTACCGCCTCAACGTCATCCCCTTCTACGTCCCGCCGCTGCGCGATCGCAAGGAAGACATCCCTCTCCTCGCCCGCGAATTCCTCTCCGAGTTCGGCCAGCAGTACGGCCGCCCCCACGTCGAAATCTCCGACGCCGCCCTCACCGCGCTCAAGCAATACCACTGGCCCGGCAACGTCCGCGAGCTGCGCAACGTCATCGAGCGCGTCCTGATCCTCAACCCCAAAGCCCAGCGCATCGAAGCCAAGCATCTCCCCATGCTCGTGCAGCGCACCGAAGGCAGCACCCAGCGCGCCGACGGCGCAACCCGCACCCGCCAGCGCGCGCGAAGAGTTCTCCACCCTCCTCCAGGCCCGCGAAGCCTACGAGCGCGACTACATCCTCAAAGAACTAGACCGCTGCCACGGCAACGTCTCCCGCGCCGCCGAATCCCTCGGCCTCGAGCGCTCCCACCTCTACCGCAAGATGAAAGCCCTCGGCATCAGCACCCACGACTAGCTACCGCATCCTCCGATACCGCACCGTGCCCGGATCATCGCCCTCACCCACAAACCTCATCCCGCACCGCTCCATCACCTTGATCGACTCCGGCACCCGCGTGATACGTCTGCGCGCTCACCGACCGCACCCCCTCCTGCGTCAGCAGCCAATCCACCAACGTCCGCGCCGAAGCCGTCGCATACCCCCTCCGCTGAAACCCCGGCAGCGTCGAATACCCAATCTCCACATCTCCCTGCGCCCGCGGAAACCCGCCAACCGCACCCACCAGCGTCCTCGATCTCCCCAGGCCCCCATCCAGCACCACATACCGATGCCACCCAAAACTCCCCGGCCACTCCTCATACTGCTTCTGAATAATCCGATACACATGCGGCTCCCAGTCCACCGGCGGCCACTCATGCGTAAGTTTCGCGCGCAGCAGCCAGCCCAGCTCCACTGCGTCGGCGCTATGCTCCGCATCCAGCATCTCGGACGTGATCGCCACCAAACGCAAACTGCCGACCCTCAGATCGGCCGCACGGGCAGTTCGGGCTTGCAAGCCGAGCACGGCTCCCCACTGCAAAAAATCAATCACGCTGCATCCTCCGCTTGCTCGTCCGGATTAGCAGGGGGCTTCAGCCCCCTGAAAAAGCTACCCGAAGAAATGGGCTTTAGCCCTGGCGTCCCGCACCGCTCCCGGCGCCTCCACCTTTCTTCGCTTAATCCTTCGACTGATTGACCCGACTTCTCTGCTGCGTCTCTGCCAACTGCTCCAACTGCCTACGCCAATCCAACTCCTCTACAAATCCGCGCGAGCTTCGCCACTCATCCTGCACCTTCACAAACAGCTCCAGAAACACCCGCGTCCCCAGCAGCCCTTCAATATCCTTACGCGCCGACGTCCCAATCTGTTTCAGCATCGCGCCCTGCTTGCCAATCAAAATCGCCTTCTGGCCCTCGCGCTCGCAAAAAATCGCAGCCGTAATCTTCGTCACCGGCAGCTTACCAGCCTTGTTCTTCTTCAGACTCTCCGGCTCCTCCCAGCGCTCAATCACCACCGCCGCCGCATAAGGAACCTCTTCGCCCGTCAACAACAAAATCTTCTCACGGATAATCTCTGCCGCCAGAAATCTTTCCGGCTGGTCCGTCAATTGATTCTTCGGGAAGTACCTCTGCCCCTCCGGCAGAAGCGCCACCACCTTATCCAGCAGCAGTTCCAACCCCTCCCGCTTCTTCGCCGAAATCGGAATCACATCCGCAAACGTATGCAGCGACGTCCAGTGCGCAATCAGCGGCAGCAAGGCACTCTTCGGCAGCGCATCAATTTTGTTGAGCACCAAAATCACCGGGCAATCCAGCTTCTTCACCAGCTGCAGTGAAAAATCATCCTCCGCCTTCGACAGCATCCGCCGATGCTGCCCCAGCGTCCGCACCTTCCGCGCCTCCGCAAACTCCTCGCTCGTCCGCGGCTTCTCCGCCACCGGCAGCCGATGCGTCACATCCACCATAAAAATCACCGCATCGCGCGTCTCCAGCGCATCATGCACCTCCTGCATCATCCGCTTATCCAGCTGCGTCTCCGGCTTATGCACCCCCGGCGTATCCACCAGCACCACCTGCGCCGCCGGCCGTCCCGGATCGCCCTTCGTCTTCTTCCGCACCGGCAGCTCCAGCACCCCCTGGATGCGCGTCCGCGTAGTCTGCGGCTTATGCGTAACGATCGCCAGCTTCTGCCCCAACAGCGCATTCAACAGCGTCGACTTCCCCGCATTCGGCCGCCCAATAATCGATACAAACCCAGTACGCAATGCCATCCCTCTATCATGACACCGTCTTGCGCCCTACGCCGCCTCAGCCGGGAACCCCATCAGCCCCACCCTTACCCGCTCCACTCTTCTATCCGTCGACGCAATCACCTCCAGCCGCAGCGGCCCATCCTCCACCACCTCGCCCGGCAGCGGAATATGTCCCGCCATCTCGCTCACCAACCCGCCCACCGTCGTCGCCTCGTACTTCCGCAGCAGCTGCGCGAGGCTCTCTTCCTCTTCCTCTAAACCGTCCTCATCCTCCCCCACACTCTCGCCCACATCCGCGCTCTCGCTCGACTCCTCCAGCAACTCGCGCAGCCGATCCACCTCATAAGCTTCCCGGCAACACCCACGTCCCCTCCGGCTCCGCAACCGGCGCGTCGCCATCGGTTTCGGTATCGTGCTCGTCCTCAATCTCCCCCACGATCGCCTCAATCAAATCCTCAATCGTCACCAGCCCCGCAACCCCGCCATACTCATCAATCACGATGCCCATATGCTGCTTCTGCCGCTGCATCTCGCGCAGCAACTCATTCACCTTCTTCGTCTCCGGAATAAACAACGCCGGCCGCTGCAGCGACGCAACCGTCAACGTCGCCGCGTCCGTGTCCTTCACCCCCAGCAGATCGCGCGCAAACGCAATCCCCGTAATGTGGTCCAGCGAATCCCCATACACCGGCACGCGCGAAAACTGATGCGCATTCACCTCCGCCGTAAATGTCTCAAGCGTTGTCTTTCCCGCCACCGCGAACATCTCCGGCCGCGGCGTCATCACCTCGCGCACCACCTTGTCGCCGAACTCCACCACGCTCCGCACCAGCTCGCGGTCTTCTTCGTCCAGCACGCCCTCTTCTTCACCCGCCTCCAGCAGCGCATCCATCGCCTCACCCGGATGCTCCACCTGCTCCGCCTCCGGCTCCGCCAATCCCGCAATCGACAGCAACAGCCCAATCGTCAGCGTCAGCGGCAGCACCAGGTAAAACAGCACGCGAATCAGAAACGAAATACTCGCAATCCACAAGCCCTCGGTCTTCGTAAAGAAAATCTGCGGCAGCAGCCGATCGAAGATCAGCATCGCCAGCAAGAGCTCAAACACCGTTCGCGCAATCTCAACCGGGCTCTCCCCATGCTTGCCCTGCAGATGGATCGCCAGCAGAAAGATCAGCGCCCCCAGCGCAATCTGCCGCAGCACCGACGCGGACATCGCCGAAGACTGCCGGCTCAACCGCAACTTCGGCTCCACATGCGTCTCCCACGCGTCAATGTTCTCCGTATACTCGCGCGAAAGAAACTTCCCCATCTCAAAATAAATTCGGTCCACATAAGCCGACAGCGCCAGCAGGCACAGCAGCAGAAACACCGTCACGTCATAACCGGTAATCATGCCCGCACCCCACTCCGCCCCACTTCGCGTCCTTTGCCTTTCAACGTCGCGTCCTTTGCGTCAAGAGCCTTTGTCGTTGCGGTTGCCTTTGCCTTTGCAGTTGCCTTTCTGGCTGTCATCCCGTAGGGATCTGCTTCTTCCTTTGCTTCTGCTGTTGCCTTTGTCTTTCTTTCTGTCATTCCCTCCGGGAATCTGCTTCTCACCTTTGCCTTTGCCCTTGCCTCTGCTGGTACCGGCTCCTCCACCCGCGCAATCAACCCATTCGGCAGCCGCAACTTCCCCCGCAACTCCGCTCTCACGCTCCGCCATCTCTCCCCGATCCGTCTCATGATCCATCCCCGAAAGATGCAGCAACCCATGCAGCAAGAAGCAGCTCTCACCTCATCGCGCAGCGTATGCCCATGCTCCTCCGCCTGTCGCTTCGCCGTCTCCACCGAAATCGCCAGATCCCCACCATGCTCGCCTGCAAACTCTTCCGCCGCCGGAAAGCTCAGCACATCCGTAGCCTTATCCTTCCCCCGATACTCGCGATTCAACCGCCGCAGCGTCCGATCCCCCGCCAGCAGCACCTCCACCTCGCCCTTCAGCCCCACCGCCGCCTGCGCAATCCGCAGAAACCGGCTCAGCCCCGGCCGCGACAGTCCCCACGCGCGCCAAACCTCGGCATCCGGAACCTGCCCGATCTTCCCAGCATTCCCACTCAGCGTTCGCGGAGGTTCCAAGGTCATCATGCGTGCTCTGATGCTACCGCAACCACACCCCAACGCAAGCGATACCCATCACATTCCAACCCAATTACAACCCCCTTGAAATAAGTCCTTTACCTCTTGCCAGCCCGCACCTTCCCGAAATGCAGCGCCAGTTGGATCGAGATCGCCAGCGCCCCCGCACCCAGCGCCACCCACCCCGCCGCACCCCACGGCCAGAAATAAGTGCAGCAGCAACAATCCCGCCACAAGATTCCCAAATCCCCACAACACATTACTGATCGCCGACGACTCACCCACCCCCGGCGGCTTCGCAAACGGCGACTGAAACGGTGCCCCACTAATCCCCTGCACAAAGTGGGGCACCCCGTTCGCCAGGAATGCCCCACCCAAAAACTCCAGCAAATAAAAATACCAAGGCATCAGCGATGCTCCTAATCCCTGTCCCACGGGTCCCCGGCAAGCGTTCTTGCTTGCTGGTGGTCTGATCCCTGCCTTACTGCGGATGCAGCACCCGTTTCCGCGTCTCTTCTTCCTGGATCGTCAACGGAACGCCATCCACCGCCAGCGGCAGCTGCTCAGCCCGCTGATACGTGTCATACGCCCGCACAATCCGCTGCACCAGCAAATGCCGAACCACGTCCACATCCTCGAAGTGGCAGAACTTGATGCCCTCCACGCCATCCAGCACGCGCATAGCCTCAAACAGTCCACTCTTCTTAGGATTCGGCAAATCGATCTGCGTCAGATCGCCAGTGATCACCGCCTTCGACGAATTGCCCAGCCGCGTCAAAAACATCTTCATCTGCTCATTGGTAGTATTCTGCGCCTCGTCCATGATGATGAACGCATCATTGAGCGTGCGCCCGCGCATAAACGCCAGCGGCGCAACCTCAATCACATTCGTCTCCAGCATCTTGTCGACCTTCACCGGATCCAGCAGGTCATACAGCGCGTCATACAGCGGCCGCAGATAAGGATCAACCTTCTCCTGCAGCGATCCCGGCAAAAATCCCAGCCGCTCGCCAGCCTCAACCGCCGGCCGCACCAAAATAATCCGCGACACCTTCTTCGCCAGCAGCGCGCTCACCGCCATCGCCACCGCCAGGTACGTCTTGCCCGTACCCGCCGGCCCCAGCCCAAAGACCATGTCGTTGGTCTCGATCGACTCCACATACTTCCGCTGGTTCGGCGACCGCGGCTGCACCGACCGCTTCGTCCCCACCGCCCGCTGCTTGCCACTCTCCACCAGCCCGCGCAGCGTAACCGTCGGATCCGACACCACCATCTTCAACAGCGCATTCAACTCGCCGTTATGCGGATGCACCCCAAGTTTTCGCAGATGTTCAAAATCGGAGAAGATTCCCTCCACCCGGGCGACCGCCGTAGCCTCGCCCATCAACTGGATACTGTCCGACCGCAAATCGATCTGGACCTTCAGCCCATCTTCCATCAGACGAAGATTCTCGTCACGCGTGCCATACAACGGCTCGATTCCAGGGGTAAGATGCAGGGATTTTTTTACCAAATGGTAGCCTGACCTCCGTCAGGAGATTGCAAGAGAAGATAGGACGCTATCTCTCTATTTTTAGATGCTGGGGGATTTCCATCGACTCTACACCGCCGGTTGCGGCACCAGTCGCTCACAGCCGCGACGCCTCCGTCGCACCGCTGTACAGCCACCGGATTGGCCTTAACTAGAGAAGTTTGCCAATAGAGTATCGATGTTGAGCCAGAGCCTAATCGCCCCCCTCGCCACGCGTCAAGCCACACTGTGTAAATTCCCGACCAATGTCGAACCAAGTTCGTACCCCCGCCCCCACACACCGCTTCAACCCGCCCCTTCATTGACCCTCCGCCCCCAAATCCAGTAAAATCAAGCCTGCAGAGGAATCGCTGCACTGCGCTTAGGTTCAGCACCAGCCTCCTCCAGCATCCCCCTTTCCATAGGCACAAGCCCAACCGGAAAAGAAAAGAGTCTCGCACCATGGCAAATCACGTTTCCTCGCTCAAGCGCGCCCGTCAGACCATCACCAAGACGGCCATCAACCGCTCCAACAAGTCCAAGCTCCGCGGCGCCCTCCGCCTCATGCGCGAGGCTCTCGCCGCCGGCGACAAGAAGACCCTCGTCGAGACCTACCGCTCCACCGTCTCCGTCCTCGACAAGAGCGTCCAGAAGGGTGTCCTGCACAAGAACACCGCCAGCCGCTACAAGGGCCGCCTCAACGCCCGCGTCAAGGCCGTCGTCACCAAGGCCAAAGCCGCCTAACCCCTTCCCTCCACCCCAAAAGGCCAGCCCCGCGCTGGCCTTTTGCTTTCCCGCCCGTCTCCGCCCTGCCTTCCCTACCATGTCCCTTGCCCTGGACATTCATGTCATTCCGAGATGCGCGAGGAACCTGCTTCTCGCGCCCAGCGTCCACTCACTCCTCCTCGCTGGAACCTGCATCCCCACCCCCGCGTACAGTACTCTGTCAGGAACATTCTATGACCACGCACCGTCACGCCCAAATCTCCGCCAGCCACCCCATCAGCGGCGACCACCTCACCCCAACCCAAACCGGAGTCCTCTCAATGATTGACCGCCTCCCGCGTCGTGCATCCTCCATGCACCGCACGCTCCCCACCCTCGCACTCTGCGCCACCCTCGCTGCCCTTCCCCTCGCCATCTTCGCGCAAACCCCCGCCGCGCCGCCCCAAACCCACTACCTCCCCGCCCCCGCATTCGACACCGCCTCCATCAACAAATCCGCCGACCCCTGCACCGACTTCTACAAGTACGCCTGCGGCAACTTCGCCGCCAACAATCCCATCCCCTCCGACCAGGCCGGCGTCGACCAGTTCTACACCCTCTACAACGTCAACACCCAGGAGCTCAACGGCATCCTCACCAAGTACGCCGCGCCCGATCCCGACCGCACCCCCAACCAGCAGAAAATCGGCGACTACTACGCCGCCTGCATGAACACCGCGCTCATCAACCAGAAGGGCCTCGCTCCCCTCCAGCCCCTCCTCGATCAGATCAACGCCGTCACCAAGCCCAACCTCGCCTCGCTCACCGGCGAGCTCCAGCGCTACAACGTCAACATCTTCTTCGGCTTCGGCGAAGAGCAGGACTTCAAAGACTCCACCAAGCAGGTCGCCGTCATCGACCAAGGCGGTCTCGGCCTTCCCGAGCGCGACTACTACACCCGCACCGGAGACAAGGACAAGCAGCTCCGCGACCAATACGTAGCCCACATCGCGAAGATGCTCACCCTCTCCGGTGAAACTCCCGCCGACGCCCAGCGCGACGCCACCAACATCCTCGCCTTCGAAACCAAACTCGCCCTCGCCTCCATGACCAACACCGAGCGCCGCGACCCCGAAGCCGTCTACCATCCCCAGTCCATCGCCACCTTCGAACGAAAGCGTCGCGCCCGCAGACTTCGCCCCCTTCTTCGAAGCCGTTCACTCCCCCAAACTCGACTCCCTCATCAACGCCAACCCCAAATTCTTCCCCGCCATGATCGCCGCCGTCCACGACACCGACATGGACACCCTCCGCGCCTACATGCGCTTCCATCTCCTCAGCACCTTCGCCAGCCAGCTGCCCCAGCCCATCGACGCTGAGAACTTCGACTTCTACGGCCGTGAGCTCGAAGGCACCCCCGCCCAGCGTCCCCGCTGGAAGCGCTGCTCCTCCGCCGTCGACGGCGCCCTCGGCGAAGCCCTCGGCCAGGTCTACGTCGACCAGTACTTCGCCGGCGACAGCAAGGCCAAAACCCTCCAGATGGTCCACGACATCGAAGCCGCCATGGACAAGGACATCGACACCCTCGAGTGGATGAGCCCCGAAACCAAAGTCCGCGCCAAGGAAAAACTCCACGCCGTCGCCGACAAAATCGGCTACCCCGACAAGTGGCGCGACTACAGCAAGCTCACCATCTCCCCCACCGACGCCCTCGGCAACGACCAGCGCGCCACCGCCTTCGAGAACGATCGCCAGCTCAACAAAATCGGCAAGCCCGTCGACCACAACGAGTGGGGCATGACGCCGCCCACCGTCAACGCCTACTACAACCCCAGCATGAACGACATCAACTTCCCCGCCGGCATCCTCCAGCCCGCCTTCTACGACCCCAAGGCCGATCTCGCCGTCAACTACGGCCACATCGGCGCCGTCATCGGCCATGAGCTCACCCACGGCTTCGACGACGAAGGCAAGAAGTTCGACGCCAAGGGCAATCTCGCCGACTGGTGGACCCCCGAAGACACCACCCAGTTCGAGGCCAAGACCGGCTGCCTCGTCAACGAGTACGGCAACTTCGTCGCTGTCCCCGGCGCCACCCCCAAGGACGACGTCCACGTCAACGGCAAGCTCACCCTCGGCGAAAACACCGCCGACAACGGTGGCCTCGTCCTCGCCTACCTCGCCTACCTCGATCGCGCCGGCAAGGACGGCATCGACATCCACAAGAAGATCGACGGCTACACCGGCCCCCAGCGCTTCTACATCGCCTTCGCGCAGAACTGGTGCGAAAACTACCCGTCCCGACGCAGTCCGTGAGCAGGTCCTCACCGACCCCCACTCCCCCGACCACTTCCGCGCCAACGGAGCCATCGTCAACCAGCCCGGCTTCGCCGCCGCCTTCGGCTGCAAGAAGGGCACCCCCATGGTCCCCGACCACCAGCTGCCGCGTCTGGTAAACCCCACCAGCCGAACCAACCGAACCAACCGAACCAACCGAACGCCCCGGAGCACCAACCTCCGGGGCGGCGTTCTCAGGTCTGCGTCGCGAAACGTTGCTAACTTCGCGCCCTTTGCGTCAAAGCCTTTGCCTTTGCCTTTGCCTTTGCCTTTGCCGTTGCCGTTGCCGTTGCCTTTGCCGTTGCCGTTGCCTTTGCCGTTGCCTTTGCCGTTGCCTTTGCCTTTGTCGTTGCCCTTGTCGTTGCCGTTGCCGTTGCCGTTGCCGTTCTTCGACAATTTCTAAAAGAAATTGTCATTCCGAGCGCAGCGAGGAACCTGCTTCTCGCTCGCGCAGCGAGCGCCCGTTCTTGCCGTTCTTTCTGTCATTCCCCCCAGGAATCCGCTCCCCCGCCCGCACCCCCAAAAAATAAACCCCCGAAAACAACCCAAATTCCGCCTGTCAACCCCCCGCCAACCCCCAAACCTCACAAAACCCGCATCAACACTGGCGATTCGCGTTTCCAGAACCTGGCATAGTTACCTGCTCAACTTGATACACTTGAACTAGACCCAAATTTCTACCTGCACCCGCCCCGAACCACCCCGTAACTCCAATAGAAAGAAGATCATACCCGTAACCCGTTTAGAATGAGCCGTTTGAAACTTGCTTTCACCTGCTAACCAACACAATCTAAACGACTTCACTACGGAAAAGTGAAAGTAGGGGGGAGGGGGGTAGTCCAGTCATGCAGACACTCGGAAGACATCGCACCCTCGGCTTCCTCGCCGCATTCCTCGCCAGCTCTTTCTGGGGCTGCGGCTTCTACTTCGGAAAGATCGCCCTCGCCGAAATGAGCGTTGGCGCAATGGTCTTCTACCGCTTCGCCTTCGCCCTCCTCGGCCTTCTGCCTCTGCTTATCACGCACCGCCCAAACTTCAACGCAGCCGAGTGGCGCATGCTGGCCCTCGCCTCCTTCATGGGAGTTCCCCTGCAGTTCCTCCTGCAGTTCAAAGGCCTCTCCCTCACCACCGTCTCGCACGCCGCGCTCATGGTGGGCACCATGCCCGTCATCCTCGCCGTCGGCGCCACCATCTTCGCCCACGAGCGCCTCAACAAACTCGGCTGGTCCGCTCTCGCCGTCTCCACCACCGGCGCTGCTCTCATCGCACTCGGCGGCTCGCACCATCACACCGACGGAGGCCCAAGCCTCGCCGGCGATCTCCTCGTCGTCTTCTCCCTCATCATCGCCCTCTTCTGGATCCTGCTGAACCAGCGCCTCATGCAGCGTCACAACCACATCGTCGTCACCGCCTACGGAATTGCCATCGGCACCGTCATGCTGGCCATCTACGTCCCCATCGCCTACGGCCCTCCACCCATCCACGGAGTCTCCCTCAAAGCCTGGCTCGCCCTCGCCGCCAGCGGCCTGCTCTGCACCGCCACCACCACGCTCCTCTGGAACTGGGGCATGACGCAAGTCCCAGCATCGCAAGCCGGAGTCCTCCTCAACATGGAACCCCTCATCGGCTCCCTGCTAGGCGTTTTCCTTCTCCGCGAACACCTTGGCCCGCTAGCCTGGCTCGGAGGAGCCATGATCCTCATCGCGGCCATCGCGCTCACCACCCGCTCCAACACTCCCATCGAAGACCCTGCGATGGTCTGACTCCTCGATCGAACACACTACACCGGCGTAATAATCCCACCGACCGGCAACGAAGTAGGCAACGAGTCCGGTCGCCGCAAGTGCATTGCCTCCGAGATCACATCTGCATACTTCAACCCAGCACCAGTGTTGAACAACACCACCCGTTCGCCACGCTTGATCTCTCCACTAGCCAACAACGTGTCATACGCCGCCGTCGCCGCGGCACCCTCTGGTGAAAGAAGGATCCCCTCCTCTTTCGCCCAATCAAGAATCGACGCCAATATCGCCGCATCATCCGACGCCACAACCTTCCCACCCGACTCCCGCACAATCTCCAGAACAATCGAATCCCCATAAGGCTTCGGCACCCGCAGCCCCGACGCAAACGTAGCAGCCCCCTCGAAGAACTCGCTAACCAACTTCCCCTCCTCAAATGCCCGCTCCACCGGCGCGCAACCCGCAGCCTGCAGTGCATACATCCGCGGCCGCTTGCCCCTAACCCAACCCAACTGCCTCCATCTCTCTCAAACGCCTTCCACATCCCAATCAGTCCCACTCCACCGCCCGTCGGATAGAACACCGCATCCGGATACTTCCACCCCAACTGCTCCACCAGTTCATACCCCATCGTCTTCTTTCCCTCCACGCGAAACGGCTCCTTCAGCGTCGACACATCAAACCATGCATCCTCCGCGGCAACGCCCGCTTCCTTCTGCCGCTTCATCTCCTCACCCACCATCCGCGCGCAATCCGAAATCAGCCCATCCACCATCCGCACATCCGCGCCATACACCACTCCTTCCAGGTAATTCGCGAACGGCACATCCTTCGGCATAAAGATATGCGCCTTCATCTGCGCCGCCGCCGCATAAGCCGCCAACGCCCCCGCAGCATTCCCTGCCGAAGGCGTAGCCAAATGCCGCAAGCCATACTGCTTCGCCATCGACACCGCCATCGACATCCCACGAGCCTTGAACGTACCAGTAGGATTCGCCCCCTCTTCCTTCACCAGCAATCCCTCATACCGGCGGCTGCGCAGCATCGGCGTCCAGCCCTCGCCCAGCGACACTGCCTCAACCTCAGGCAGCACGTCCGCATAGCGCCACATCCCCAAACTCCCGCTGGACGCCGCAGCCAGCTCCGCCGCATGTTCCCGCCTCGCGGTCTTGCTCAGCGCCTCCATGTCATAGCGCACATACAACACGCCCCCATCCAGCGGGCAAAGCGTCTGTGGCGTATCAGCGGAGAGTTTGTGGTGGCAACGGGAGCATTCCAAATACGCAATCGCAGGCATAGCCAACATCCTAACCAACTCCATCGCATTACGCCCTATTCACAGCCATCAGCTACCCTAGAAGCACATGCCGCCTCGCCTCATCGCCATCGACCTCGACGGAACCCTCCTCAACTCCTCCGGCCGCGTCAGCCCTCGCAACCTCGCCGCCCTCCAGCTCGCCGAGTCCTCCGGCATCGAAGTCGTCATCTCCACCGGCCGCCGCCACAGCTTCGCCATGCACGTCCTCCGCGATCTCAACCTGCATCATGCCTCAGCCGTCGTCAGCTCCAACGGCACCGTCATCCGCACCATCGGCTCCGAGCTCATCCACCGCACCCACCTCCCCCTCTCCACCGCCCGCTGGCTCTGCTCCCACCTCGACGCCTACCGCAACACCCTCGTCCTCACCTTCGACCTCACCGGCCCCGACGGCGACGACTCCCGCGGCGCCCTCGTCGTCCAGCACCTCGACGACCTCCACTCCAGCATCGGCCGCTGGATGCGCGCCAACGAACGCTACATTGCCCAGGTCTCCCCGATCGAAGACGCCCTCCAACCCGGCGCCAATCCACCCATCCAGATGATGCTCTGCGGTCCCATCGATCGCATGCAGGAAGCCGAAGCCCTGCTCAGCCAGCACCCCCTCGTAACCGCGGTCGGCGGCCAAGAATCTCCTCAGGCCGAGGTCGCACTCCACCGCACCACCTACCCCGAAACCGATCTCACTCTTTTAGATATCCTGCCCGCCGGAAGCTCCAAGGCCTCTGCTCTCGAGCACCTCGCTCAGCTCCGCGGCCTCACCCCTCCCGACATCTTCGCCATCGGCGACAACTGGAACGATGTCGCCATGCTTCGCCTTGCTGGCCATGCCGCCCTTATGTCTAACGCACCCGACGACCTCAAGGCTCTCGCCTCCACCAGCGGATGGACTCTCGTCCCCTCAAATAATGAGGATGGTGTCGCCGTTGCGATCGAATCCGTACTAAGCCACGTCCCGGTCTAAGCTGCTTATCTGGCTGCAAGCCTCAAACCGAAATCCGCTCAGCCAGTCCAGATCGGCGACGGCTTGGCCTGCTGCTCCTCCCGAGCCCGCAACATCTTGCGACTCATGCACGCAGCACATCGCCACGGATACAGTCCCAAGTCGGCTGTACAGCAGCCTTTCAAAGCTCGTCTGCTTCGACCGAAACATACGGCCCTTCTGGCAGGTCGGGCATCGCATAACAATTCACTCCTGAAAGTCAGTTGGCAAAACCAGCACGTACAACATCGGCAGTTCAGGTGAAAACTTCTAGGGACTCGCGATCTCTTTGCTACCCGGATCAACGCGATGATAGTCTCATAAACAGTGCAGATTCACCGCCTAACACGTATCTTTCTAGGTTCCACCTTCCTCCTCGCAACTTTTCTGTGCAAAAGTGCGGACGCATTTCAGCGCGTCACATTGCGCAACGGCTTCTCCTACGACTGCGCCCGCTACGAGCCCATCGACGACTCCCACATTCGCCTCTTCCTTACCGCCCAGACGCCCGGAACTCAGGCGTCCGACTTCATCGATCTCTCGCGCCAGTCCATTGCCACCATCGAAACCCTTCCTGACCCTCCGCAACCTCCGCCGGTCGCCTCCGCCGCAATCGCAACCCCCAGCGTTCCCGAGCTCATCACCCAGGCCGGCGCCCAGCACCACATTGATGCCGACCTGCTCGCCAGCGTCATTCGCGCCGAAAGTGGTTTCCACTCCAACGCCGTTTCGCGCACCGGAGCCCGCGGCCTCATGCAGCTCATGCCTGGCACCGCCCATCAGCTCGGCGTCAACGACGCCTTCCAGCCCGACCAGAACATCTCCGGCGGCACCACCTACCTCGATCAGCTCCTCGATCGTTACGACCCCAACAACGACACCCACGGTCTGGCCCTCGCGCTCGCCGCCTATAACGCTGGCCCGGCCGCCGTCGATCGCTACCACGGCATTCCTCCCTACGCCGAAACCCGCGCCTACGTCGTTCGCGTCATGAACGAGTTCAAGCGCCGCAAGCTCGCCCTTGAACACAAAATCTCGCAACACGAAGCCCTCGACCACGCCCAGCATCCGTCTCCCACCACATCCCTGGCCGCAGCATCCCTCGGCGCCCACTAATGCCGGCGCTTCCAGACATGCCCGGTGTCCCGCCGCAGACCTCCGCAAAAAAAAGCCTCTTCACCCCCCGCACCATGATTCCCGTCGTGTTGGTTCTGCTCGTCCTGATCGTCTGGCTCGCCCGCACCCACGCCTCCTTTGACTGGAGATCGCTCGGCCACCAGCTTCGTTCCGTCTCTCCCGTCCTCATCCTCATCGCCTTTGCCTGCACCTATCTCGGCTACTGGCTGCGCGCCTGGCGATGGGCCGTTCTTCTCGCTCCGCTGCATAAGACCACCACGCGCCAGATGCTGCCCTCCCAGCTCATCGGCTTCACCATCGTCGCGCTCTTCGGCCGTTTCGCCGACCTCGGCCGCCCCTACCTCATCGCCCGCCGCCTCAAGACCCCCGTCGCCACGCAGCTTGCCGTCTACTCCATCGAGCGCGCCTTCGACCTCGCCGCCGCCGCCATCATCTTCTCCGCGACCCTGGCCTTTGCTCCGCGCGACATGCCGCACCACGAAGCCTTTGCCCGTGCAGGAGCCTCTCTCTCGCCGCGACCCTCTTCCTCGCCGTCTTTGCCCTCTCCCTCCGCTTCGCCGGCAAACACGTCGCCCGCATCGCCGCCAGCCTACTCCGTCCCATCTCCGAGAAGCTCGCCCACGCCGCATCCGAGCGCATCCACGAGTTCAGCCACGGCCTCCGCATCGTCTCCACCGTCAGCGAGTTTCTCTCCGCCCTCGGCATCTCCGTCGGCATGTGGCTGGTCATCGCCTTCATGTACCTCGAGGCTGTCCACGCCTTCCGCGCCACGCCCTCGCTCGCCAACCTCAGCTTTGCCGCCACCATGCTCCTGCTCGCCACCGGCCTCGGCGGCTCCCTGATCCAGCTTCCCATCCTCGGTTGGTTCACTCAAATCGCCATCCTCGCCGCCACTCTGCACGGCTTCTTCAACGTTCCTCTCGAAACCGCCACCGCCTGCGGCGCGGTCCTCCTCGTCGTCGCGAACCTGGCCGTCATACCAGGAGGCTTCATCGCTGCCCACCTCGAAGGCATCACCCTCCGCGAAGCCGCCTCTACTCCCGCCCCTTAGCACCAGCCCTCCCAAACTCCCGCCGTCCGCAAAGCCGCCTACACATCCGCTCCCTGGCACCTACCAATCCAACTCTCGCCCTCCGCGTAGCAGTAAAATGGGTGCTTATGAAATGTCCGTACTGCGGCTTCACTGAAGACAAGGTCATCGATAGCCGCGAGAGCAAGGAAGCCGATTCCATCCGTCGCCGCCGCGAGTGCGAACGCTGCAACAAGCGCTTCACCACCTACGAGCGCCTCGACGAAATCCCCTACATGGTCGTCAAGAAAGACGGCCGCCGCGAAAACTTCGACCGCCAGAAGGTCCTCACCGGCCTGCTCCACTCCTGCCAGAAGCGCAAAGTCTCCGTCACCCAGATGCAGGAGATCGTAGACGCCGTCGAGGCCTTCGTCATCGACTCGCCCGAACGCGAGCGCTCCACCGCCTCCATTGGCGAGCTCATCATGCACCGGCTCAAAGACATCGACACCGTAGCCTACATTCGTTTCGCCAGCGTCTACCGCGACTTCAAAGACGTCAACGAATTCAAGATAGAACTCGAAGGTCTGCTCAGCGGCAAAGACTCTCGCAACAAGCGCCCCAACCCCCGCTGAATCCATCCCTAGCATCCAAAGGAGCATCGTGACTCTCTCGCATCCCCGCTCTCCTTCTCTCTCCGCGCTCACCCTCTCGGCTGCAAGCACACTCCCACGCCCCCCGGCCCGCCCCCGCTGCCACATCCGCGGCACACCCATCGCGCCGCCCGTCAACCCCGCCACCGCCGGCACCATCTCCGGAGTCGTCCGCTTCGATGGCCAACCCCCCGCGCGCATTCCCATCGACATGTCCGCCGACCCAGCCTGCAATCTCCCCAAGCTGCCCTATCTCACCGAGCAGATCATCGTCACCAACCAGCAGCTGGCCAACGTCTACGTCTACATCAAGTCTGGAGCGCCCAGTTACACTGCCGTCCCGATGGCTCCGCCCGTCCGTCTCAACCAGAAGGGCTGCCGCTACTCCCCGCACGTCATCGCCGTTCAGCAAGGCGGCTCCGTCATCTTCAGCAACTCCGACGCCACCGTCCACAACATCCACACCATCCCCGACCAGCCCGGCAACCCCTCCCTCGACATCTCCGAGCCCGCCAACAGCGCTCCCCGCACCGAGGTCTTCCCCACACCCGAAGTCATGCTCCCCGTCCGCTGCAACAACCATCCCTGGATGAGCGCCTTCATCAACGTCGCTCCCAATCCCTGGTTCGCCATCACCGGCCCCGACGGAAAATTCACCATCACCGGCGTCCCGCCCGGCACCTACACCCTCGCCGCCGTCCACGAAAAACTCGGCGAGAAAGACATCCAGATCACGGTCCCTGCGAAATCGGCTGCCCAGGCAAGCTTCACTTTCTGCCGCCAAATAGCATCCAACCGGGAGTATCGTTACAGCACCCAGTAAACAGTTGCGCTAAGAACCGCACGTCGCAAGCCCAGGAGCCGGCACCCTCATGAACGTCCATCTCGACCTAGCTACCCACACCATTCCCGCTCTGGTTTCTTGTTCTCTCCCTTTTCCTTCCCCGCATCTGCATCGTGGTCGCGTGGTTCCAGCACAGCATGACGCAGTACATCCCGCCCGTCGTCGGCATCATTCCCGTCATCGTCGCTCTGCTCATCCCACGCCTCCTGATCCTCTTCTGGATCTACCAGGATCAAGGCATCGGCCTCTGGTTCCTCATCCACGTCATCGCCCTGCTCTGCGCCTGGGGAGGCGGAGGTTCCCGCGTCTACTCCCGCCGCCGCGTCACCTACGTCGACTAACCGCCAATCGCCAACTCGCTAACCCGCATAGTCACTGACACGCCCGTTCCATCTTGCTATCCTTACTAGATGGAACGGCGAAACGTAGGCATTCTCGGCGCAACCGGCATGGTCGGTCAGCGATTCATCCAGCTTCTCGAAAACCATCCCTGGTTCAACATCACCTGGCTCGCCGCCAGCGACCGCAGCGCCGGCAAGACCTACGCCGAAGCCTGCGCCTGGCGTCTCGACACGCCTCTCCCCGCCCGCATCGCCAACATGGTCCTCCAGCCCAACACCCCCGAGCTCGCAGGCCCTGACCTTCCCCGCATCATCTTCTCCTCAATCGACGCTCCTATCGCGCGCGAGCTCGAGCCCCTCTTCGCCGCCGCCGGCTGCGCCGTCATCTCCAACTCCTCCGCCTTCCGCATGGCCCCCGACGTCCCGCTCGTCGTCCCCGAAGTCAACGCCGACCACCTCGCCCTCATCGAGCAGCAGCCCACCCGCAAGCGATCCGGCGGCTACATCGTCACCAACCCCAACTGCTGTGCGATAGGCCTCGTGCTGCCTCTGGCCCCGCTGGAAGCCCGCTTCGGCATCGACAAACTCTTCGTCTCCACCCTGCAGGCCGTCTCCGGCGCCGGCTATCCCGGCGTAGCCTCACTCGACATCCTCGGCAACGTCATCCCCTACATCAAGAACGAAGAAGAGAAGCTCCAGGAAGAAGTAGCCAAGCTCCTCGGCACCGCCTCCACCACCGGCTTCAATCCCGCGCCGCTCACTCTCTCCGCGCACTGCAACCGCGTAGCCGTAGTAGACGGCCACACCGAGTGCGTCAGCATCAAGCTCCGCAAGCCTGCCACCCACGAGGAAATCCTCGCAGCCTGGGCCGACTTCCAGCCTCTCCACGGCCAGGGCCTCGACGGCTTGCACCTGCCTTCAGCCCCGCTCTATCCAGTCGAGTACGCCCCCGAGGACACCCGCCCCCAGCCTCGCCTCGACCTCATGCGCGGCAACGGCATGGCCACCACCGTTGGCCGCCTCCGCCCCTGCTCTCTCTTCGACTGGAAGTTCACTCTGCTCTCCCACAACACCATTCGCGGAGCCGCCGGCGCCGCCCTCCTCAACGCCGAGATCCTCGCCGTCATGGGCAAGTTCGACTTCCGCGCCTTCCCCCCCATCGCCTCCGGCAAGCAGCAGACTGACGCCCTCGTAGCAGCAGGGGCGCCCGCATGAGCAACAGCACGCCGCGCAACAACATCGTCGTCATGAAGTTCGGTGGCACCTCCGTCGAAGACGCCACCGCCATCCTTCGCACCGCCTCCATCGTAGCCTCGCGCCTGCGCAGAAACCTCAACCCCATCGTCGTCGTCTCCGCGATGTCGAAAGTCACCGACACGCTCCTCGCCGCCGCCGCCGCAGCCGGCCGCAACGAGCGCGAAGAGGCTCTCAAGCTCTCCGACAGCCTCCGCACCCGCCATCTCAACACCGCCGCCGAGCTCGTCACCGAACAGCGACCGCCTCACCTCCCTCCAGCTCAACATCCATCACGACTTCGACACCCTCGACGACCTCCTCCGCGGCATCTCCGCCGTAGGCGAACTCACGCCCGCGCACCTCCGACAACGTAGTCAGCTTCGGCGAGCGCCTCTCCTCCGTCCTGGTCACCGCAGCCTTCGCGCAACAAACCATCCCCAGCACCCACGTCGACGCCCGCACCGTCATCCTCACCGACAACCACTACGGCAAGGCCGCGCCCAACGAGCCCGCCATCGAAGCCGCGCTCACCGAGCAAGTCCTTCCCCTCATCGAACTCAACCGCGTCCCCGTCATGGGCGGCTTCATCGGCTCCTGCAACGGCATCACCACCACCCTCGGCCGCGGCGGCTCCGACTACACCGCCGCCATCGTCGGCGGCGCCCTCCACGCCGGCGCCATCGAGATCTGGACCGACGTCAACGGCATCATGACCACCGACCCGCGCATCGTCCCCGAAGCCCTGCGCGTCAAGACCATCAGCTTCGAAGAAGCCGCCGAGCTAGCCTACTTCGGCGCCAAAGTCCTGCACCCCGCGACCATCCTTCCGGCAGTCCAGAAGAACATCCCCGTCTTCGTCCTCAACTCGCGCAACGCCGACAACGAAGGCACCAAGATCACCGCCACGCCTCCACCCTGCGCCAGCCCCTTCAAGTCCATCGCGGCCAAAAAGAAACTCACCATCATCGACATCGTCGCCAGCCGCATGCTCCTTGCGCACGGCTTCCTCGCCGCCGTCTTCGGCATCTTCGACAAGCACCACTGCGCCATCGACATGGTCTCCACCTCCGAGATCTCCGTCTCCGTCACCGTCGACTCCAAGGAAGCTCTCCCCGCCATCTGCGCCGAGCTAGGCCAGATCGCCGACGTCAAGTACGAAGGCAACAAGGCCCTCATCTGCCTGGTCGGCGAAGACATCCGCGGCCAATCCGGCATCTCCGGCCAGGTCTTCTCCTCCATCTCCCACGTCAACGTGCGCATGATCTCGCAGGGCGCGAGCGAAATCAACATGAGCTTCATGGTCAACGAAGAAGACGTGGACGAAGCCCTGCGATCCCTCCACAAAAAATTCTTCGCCAACCCCGACCCCACCATCTTCGACATCGAAGCCCGCGTCCCCGCCATGGACAAAGCTTAGCAAGCTCTTCGGCTCGAACTCCGCACCGATCTCGTCATTCTGAACGCAGTGAAGAACCCCTGTAGTTTGCTCTGATCGCCCACGCTTCTGAGGAACAGCGATGGCTCTGGCTCACCTCAAGATCAAGTCCCGCTCGCAACTCCTGCTCATCGCGGCTGTCGCGCTACTGTTGATGAACGCCCGCAACTTCCTCACCCTCAGCCACATCGCTCACCTCGATATCAACCCTCATCGGCGCGCTGCTGTTCTTCCGTCGTCCTCTGGAATCTCGTGCAAACCTACGCCAAATCCTCGACCAAGTCTGAAGCCGCAATCTCCGACACGTGGACAGACCGCGACCCTCGCCGTCACCGGCACAACCCTCTTGCTAGTAAGCCGATTCGCCCACCTCAAGCCGTCGCTGCACGGACTCTCCGATATCTCCGGATGGCTTCTGGTCCTGGCCTGCTGGCTGCTTCCGAAGTCGCCTTGGCAAGCCGTTGCCGTCGCTGGCCTTTACCTGATAGTCCTCAGCGACATCCGCTGGAAAGAATTTCCCTCATTCCGTGGCGTGCCTATCTATGTGCACGATCGCTCTCGCTCGCCTCTGGCTAGCGGTATCCGCACTAACCTACCTCTTCCTCTCCCGCCGCAAACCATCAGGACTAAACTAACCCCATGCGCATCCTTATCCTCGGCGCCGGCAAAACCGGCAGACTCGTCGCAGAAGTAGCCTCCGAGCGCAGCCACACCGTCCGTGTCCTCGCCTCCAGCGAAAACAAAAACGCCTCCGCCCTCACCCCCGACTTCCTCAAAGACTTCGACGCCGCCATCGACTTCACCACCCCGACCGCCGTCGTCGCCAACCTCCGCGCCTGCCTCCCGCATCATCTTCCCGTGGTCATCGGCACCACCGGATGGCACGACCACCTCTCCGAAATCCGCGCCCTCGCCGACCGCAACAAAACCCCGCTCCTCTACGGCACCAACTTCTCCATCGGCATGCAGATGATGCTCAAGCTCTCCAAAGAGATGACCTCCTGCCTCAAGGACTCCGGCTACACCTTCACCATCTCCGAGACCCACCACGTCAGCAAGCTCGACGCACCCAGCGGCACCGCCCTCACCCTCCGCGACGCCGTCCTCGGCGTCATCGACGGCCACCCCTCCAGCCAGAACAACCTCGCCCCCATCACCTCGCACCGCACCGGCGACGTCGAAGGCGTCCACTCCCTCATCGCCACCGGCCCCTGCGACAGCCTCATCCTCACCCACGAATCCAAATCCCGCCGCCCCTTCGCCGAAGGAGCCGTCCGCGCCGCCGAATGGCTCTCCACCCACACCGGCGTCCACGACTTCCACGAAGTCTTCACCGAGCTCTAACGCGCGCCACTGCATCCTCTCCGCCGCGCCACTGCATCCTCTTCTTCGCCCGCATCCCGACGCCATAATCCGCCCGCAACACTTCTCCGCCGGCCTTTAGCTAAAAGCTAGAAGCCAAAAGCTAGAAGCGCCTTTGCCCCTCCAGTTGCATCCATCCCGCCCTCCGCCTACCCTTGCACTATGAGTTCTGCAGCCGCCCTCGCACACGCCCCCTTCGCTCTCCTCCCCTTCGAGCACAAGCTCGACCGCCTCGCCGAAGTCGCCGTCCGCATCGGCGCCGGCCTCCAGCCCGATCAGGAGCTCGTCATCACCGCTCCCATCGAGGCCGTCCCCCTCGTCCGCCGCATCACCGAGCAGGCCTACAAAGCCGGCGCCAAACTCGTCACCACCTTCTACGCCGACGACGCTGCCACCCTCGCCCGCTATCAGCACGCGCCCGACGCCAGCTTCGACTACGCGCCCACCTGGTACTACGACGCACTCGCCGCCGCCTACAAATCCAACGCCGCCCGCATGGGCATCACCGGCGCCAATCCCGCGCTGCTCGCCGGCCAGGACCCCTCCAAAGTCTCGCGCGCCAACACCGCCATGTCCGTCGCCTACAAGCCCGCCATGGAGCTCATCACCCGCTTCGCCATCAACTGGACCATCGTCGCCGCCGCCACGCCCGCATGGGCCTCGCTCGTCTTCCCCAACGATCCTCCCGAGCTAGCCCTCGCCAATCTCTGGGATGCCATCTTCTACACCTCACGCATCACCGGCGAAGATCCCATCGCCGACTGGAAGCAGCACAACGCCAACCTAACCCTCCGCGTCGACTTCCTCAACCACAAGCGCTACCACTCCCTCCGCTTCTTCACCCCCGACAACGCCACCGACCTCACCGTAGGTCTCGCCGACCAGCACCTCTGGGCCGGCGGCGGCTCAACCGCCAGCAACGGTTATTACTGCAACGCCAACATCCCCACCGAAGAGTGCTTCACCACCCCGCACAAAGCCCGCGTCAACGGCCACGTAGCCGCCTCCAAGCCGCTCTCGCACCAGGGCACACTCATCGAAAACATCCGCTGCACCTTCAAAGACGGCCGCATCGTCGAAGCCCACGCCACCGCCGGCGAAGCCGCCATCAACAAGCTCATCTCCACCGACGAAGGCGCACGCCGCCTCGGCGAAGTCGCTCTCGTCCCGCACAACTCTCCCATCGCGCAATCCGGCATCCTCTTCTGGAACACCCTCTTCGACGAGAACGCCGCCAGCCACATCGCGCTAGGCCAGGCCTACTCCACCTGCCTTATCGGCGGCGACAAGATGTCCAAGGAAGAGCTCTCCGCCCTCGGCGCCAACGACAGCCTCATTCACGTCGACTGGATGATCGGCGGCCCCACCATGAACGTCGACGGCATCTCCGCCAACGGCACCGCCGAACCCCTCATGCGCGAAGGCGACTGGGTCTAACGCATGAATCACCCGCACCGAACGCCGGGCGGCCCATGCTTGACGGTCTCATCGCCATGAGTGGGTTCCCAGCAATCTCCATCCGTCGCGCAACCGCAAGCGATCTCCCCGCACTGCAAGCTCTCCTTCAGCGCTACTACACCGAAGGAGACGTGCACCACACCGAAGACGAGCAATCCCTCAACGCCTATCTCCACCAACACCCATACGGCTTCTTCCTCGCCGAGCTATCTCCCACACTCACCACCGCGCAAAGCGCCGCGGCGACCACGATAACCGGCTGCGTCCTCTACCGCCCACTCGAAGACATCCCTCACTCCGCCGAGTGCAAACGCCTCTTCGTCCTGCCCGAATTCCGCGGCCACAACATCGCCGCGCGCCTCATGGACACGCTCGAAGACACCGCCCGCGCCTCCAACCTCCGCTGGATCTACCTCGACAGCAAAGATAACTTCCAGGCCGCCATCACCATGTACCGCCGCCGCGGCTACACCGACACTCCCCGCTACAACCAGAACCCCCAAGCCACAATCTTTCTCCGCAAAGATCTCGCAATCCGCAGCCATTTAGGAATGTGACGCAGCAACCGGAGCTTTTCCCCCAGCCGCTGAGCCCGCAGCAGGCGCAACCGTCCGCATCCCCACCTTCGCAAAGTCAATAAACGCGCGCGCCGGATCCGTGTGCAGCAGCTTCACTGTCACCTTGTCGCCGACATCCAATCCCTGCTCGCCCTGGATCACGCGTCCCTCAAACGGCGGCTGAATCACGCGCACATACACGCCCTTGTCGCTCGACCCCGTCACCACGCCCGCGAACACCTCGCCAATATGCGACGCCATCGCCACCGCCGCAACGCGCTTCTGCATATCGCGCTCAATCTTCCGCAACGCCTTGTCCGCATCATTGCAGTGCGCCGCAATCGCAGACAGCTCCGCATCGCTGTAAGGTGCCGGCTCCCCTTTCGCCATCGCGTGCAGCACCCTCTGCGTCACCAAATCCGGAAACCTTCTGTTCGGCGCCGTCGAGTGCGTATAGTCCCTCGCCGCCAGCGCAAAGTGTCCCGTCGGATCATCGTCCGGCCGCATCAGCATGTACTCGCCCGGCCCCATCAGCTTGATCATCGCCACCGCCAGATCCGGGAAATGGATCAGGTCCGTCCGATACTGCTCCGCCATGAACGTATTCAGTTCCGCCGAGTCCGGCACCGCCGGCAACGTTCCTCCATGCTGCGCCGCGAGCGCCACCATCCGGTCCCATCGCTTCGGCACCACGACCACTCGCTGCAACCCGCTGCGTCCGCCCTTGCGCAGAGCCCTCGCCATCACCCCATTCGCCGCGACCATCAGGTCTTCAATCAAATGCATCGCGCGATTCTGAATCGCCTCATGCACTGCAATCACGCGCCCATCCACCACCACCGGATCAGCCTCAGCCCGATGAAACTCCAGCGCCCCGCCCTTCACCCGCGCCGCGTGCAGCGCCTGCGCCGCCTCATCCTGCATCTTCAACTGCTCCACCAGCCAATTCGCCCCTAGCGGTCCGGGCGCTGTCACCAGCGAAGCATCCGCGTCATGCTCCCGCGCACTGTCCGACCGCAGCGACATCATATCGTTGTCCACCACTCCCGCCGCAGTATTCTCCAGCCACGGCCCCACCCGCGAGTACGCCAGCTGCGCCCGGTTCCTCACCAGCGCCAGCGACACTCCTTCATCAAGCGTCTCGCCATCCGGCCCCACCGTGAACGTCATCATCACCGCCTGCCGGTCGCCCGCTTCATTCAGGCTCGTCACCCCCGTCGACAACTCCAACGGCAGCATCGGAAAATTCTTCACCGCTGTATAAATCGTCTGCGTCTGCGCCTGCGCATGCTGGTCAATCGGACTTCCCTTCTCCACCGCCGCCGCCACATCCCCAATCGCCACGCGCAGCCTGATCCCGCCCGCCACGCGATCTGCCACCTCAATCTGATCCAGGTCCTTCGAAGTGTCGTTATCAATCGACGACCACCCCAATCCCCGCAAATCCTCCACACCCGTCGAAGGCGTCAACTGTGCCAGCGCCTTCTCGATCGCCGCCGTCTGCTGATCCACCCCAGCCCCGAACTCCGGCCGAAATCCCGCCGCGTGCATCTCATCCAGCGCCGCCTGCGCCAGGTTGAACGCCGCCGTGTCCGTCATGCGCCGCCGGCGAACCCCCGTGGGCCCCTTGCGAATGCTGTGTTTGTGAAGAAGGAATGGACGAGAAACCCTGCGAGCGACCTCCGCCACGCTGGCGGTAGTTATGTTCAGACATGCTCCGCAGACTACCACGCAGGCCCATCCACTGGCCCCACCAACCCCGTTAAATCCAGTTGCCGCTCGAGAGGGACCTCGAGCGGCAACTTCTCTATCCTGAGATCCTTTCTCCCAAGAGAATCCCGAATAGAGCTTCAGCTACCAGTAGTTACCGTCCTGCCGACAGTAAAATTCACTGGTTTGAAGATCAATCTCTACGCCGCTGCCTCCTCAATCGATGAAGCAGCCAGCTCTTTCTTGGCCTTATCCAGCGTCGCCAGTACCAGCAGCGACGGGCAGCCCGTTCGAGTTCCATATCCAGCACACGGTCCGGCACAGGAACAAGGTGTCGGCAACGACTCCAGCACAGCCTCTGGGAGAGAGTTCAATGGCATCGGGGAATCCTCCAACAACTTCATCCTGACGCCTCCCAATAAGACCCGTCTGTGATAAGCATCACACCCCCAGACTTTCCCAATACCCCGTCCCAACTTGGGTCGAAACCCCGTCCCAACTTGGGTCGAAACCCAGCCGCGTGACATCCTATAAGTGCATGCCTGCCATTTCACAAGAAGAAACCACCCGCGAAACAACCTTCGACCTCTTCCGCCGCTGGGGCTACCTCCAGGCCTCCCTCGACCCCCTCGGCCAGCTCCTCCCTCCCGCCCATTTCCCCGTCTCCGGCCTCCCCGACGAAGACTCCCCCGATACTCAGGAAGCTCGCCGCATCTACGCCTCCTCCATCGGCGCCGAGTTCATGCACATCCCCTCCGCCGAAAAGCGCGCCTGGATCCAGCAGCGCCTCGAAGCAGATCCGGCCGCCCCCGACACCACCCCCACCATCGAGCCCGCGCGCATCCTCACCGGACCTCCTCCGCGCCGACCTCTTCGAGCAGGTCATCCAGCAACGCTACCTCGGCACCAAGCGCTTCTCCCTCGAAGGCCTCACCGTCCTCATCCCCTTTCTCGACCAGCTCTTCACCACCGCCGCCGACCTCGGCGTCAACCGCTCCATCTTCGCCATGAGCCACCGCGGCCGCCTCAACGTCATGGTCAACACCATCGGCCGCCCCTCCCGCGACATCTTCACCAAGTTCGAAGACGTCGACCCCCGCAGCACCCTCGGCGGCGGCGACGTCAAATACCACATCGGAGCCACCGGCGACTTCACCACCGCCACCGGCAAGACCGTCCACCTCCACCTCGCCTCCAACCCCAGCCACCTCGAAGCCGTCGACCCCGTCATCATGGGCCGCGCCCGCGCCTACCAGGAACGCCTCGCACGCAACCGTAGCAAGGAAGACTTCCTCGAAGCCCGCCGCCAGGTCCTCCCCATGATCATCCACGGCGACGCCGCCTTCGCCGGCCAGGGCATCTGGGCCGAGTCCCTCAACCTCGCCGCCCTGCACGGCTACAACATCGGCGGAACCATCCAGGTCATCGTCAACAACCTCCTCGGCTTCACCGCCCTCCCCGGCGAATCCAACTCCTCGCGCTTCGCCTCCGACCTCGCCAAGCGCCTCCCCATCCCCATCTTCCACGTCAACGCCGAAGACCCCGAGGCCGTCGTCCGCATCGCCGCCCTCGCCGCCGAGTACCGCCAGACCTTCCACTCCGACGTCGTCGTCGACCTCATCGGCTACCGCCGCCACGGCCACTCCGAAGTCGACGACCCCACCGTCACCCAGCCCCTCCGCTACGCCAAAATCAAGGACCACCCTCCCCTCTACCAGCTCTACGCCAAACAAATCGGCGTCGACCCCGCCGAAGAGATCGCCTTCTCGCAGGGCAAATTCCTCGAAGAGCAGAAGGCCGCCACCGCCGCCAACCGCAAGCCCAAACTCTTCGACATCCGCGACTACTGGAACCCTTACTACGGCGGCCCGCTGCGCCCCGACGACAACCCCCGCACCGGCCTCGACCTCGCCGAAATCGCCTCCCTCACCACGGCCCTCACCACCGCCCCCGAAGGCTTCCACATCCATCCCAAAGTCGCCAAGCTTCTCGAGCAGCGCGTCGAAATGGGCACAGGCAAAAAGCCCCTCGACTACGGCATGGCCGAGCTCCTCGCCTACGCCTCGCTCCTCAAAGCCGGCACCCCCGTCCGCCTCAGCGGCCAGGACTCCCAGCGCGGCACCTTCAACCAGCGCCACTCCGTCCTCATCGACATCGAAACCGAAACCCGCTACTCCCCGCTCACCAACATCGCCCCCACGCAGGGCCGCTGGAGCGTCTACAACTCCCTCCTCTCCGAGGCCGCCTGCCTCGGCTTCGAGTACGGCTTCTCCCGCGACTACCCCGAGGCCCTCGTCCTCTGGGAGGCCCAGTTCGGCGACTTCGCCAACGGCGCGCAGATCATCATCGACCAGTTCCTCTCCGCCGGCGAAGCCAAGTGGGGCCTGCTCTCCGGCCTCGTCATGCTCCTCCCCCACGGCTACGAAGGCCAGGGTCCCGAGCACTCCAGCGCCCGCATCGAGCGCTACCTCCAACTCGCCGCGCAGGACAACATCCAGATCGCCCAACCCTCCACCGCCGCGCAGTACTTCCACCTCCTCCGCCGCCAGGCCCTGCGCAAATGGCGCAAGCCCCTCATCGTCTTCACCCCGAAATCCATGCTCCGCCACCCCGACGCCATGTCCCCCGTCGCCGACCTCACCGCTCGACGCACTTCCAGAACGTCCTCCCCGACAACGCCGTCACCAACCCCCGCCGCCTGCTCGTCTGCACCGGCAAGATCGGCCACAACCTCCGCGTCGAACGCGCGAAGCGCAAGACTTACCGACGTCGGCATCATCTTCCTCGAACAGCTCTATCCCTTCCCCGAAGCCGAGCTGCAGGCCGCCCTCGACCAGCACCCCTCCGCCACAGAAGATCGTCTGGGTCCAGGAAGAGCCCGCCAACATGGGAGCCCTCTTCTACGTCATCCCCCAACTCCGCCGCGTAGCCGGCGACCGCGCCGTCCTAAGCGTCAAGCGCACCGCCGCCGCCAGCCCCGCCACCGGCTGCGCCAAGGCCCACGCCCTCGAAGAAAAAACCCTCATCGACCTGGCCTTCGGCCACGACTCCTAGCTCCAACCGGCTGCGAAACCGGGTGCCCCATGTCTCGCTCCTGAGACATGGGTTTGCGCGGAGACGATCCCCACCCTGCCCAACTAACCCGCCGACAAAACCTCACGGCCACTCAACCCGGCCCCAACCACCGCGCGCTCCTCCGACGCCCTCACCTCACCCACCACCAACCGCTCCCCCTCCGCCAGCACCTCAACCTTCCCCAACACCCCCGCGCCCTCGGCGGCCTTCAACAACCGTGCCAGCGGCTCCTCCATCGGCTCCCGCCCCAGCTTAAACGTGTTGTAGTGCATCGGAACCATCGTCTCCGCGCCCAAATCCACAAACCCCTGCAGCGCCTCCTCAGGGCTCGTATGCACGCTCCGATAGCTATCCGGGAAATAAGCCCCAATCGGCAGCAGCGCAATCCTCGGCCTCAACCTCCGTCCAATCTCCTTGAACCCGCCAAAGTAAGCGGTATCACCCGAGTGATAAAGCGTCTCCGCCCCCTCAGCCTCCAGCACATACCCACCAAATCCCCGGTGCGTATCCTTGAACATCCGCGCACCCCAATGCTTCGCCGGCGTAGCCGTAACCTTCAGCCCCTCCACCTCCGCCGACTCCCACCACTTCAACTCAACCACCTCAGAAAATCCAAGGTCCGCCACCAGGTCCGCAACTCCATTCGGCACCACGGCCACCGGAGCCACGCGTCCCCGCCGCCGCATCTCCCGCGTCACCGCCCGTAGCGATGGCCGATTCAAATGATCCATATGCGCATGCGTCAACAGCACCGCATCGATCGCCGGCAAATCCTTCACCCGCACTCCCGCCCTCCGCTGCCGCCGCAACAAAATCAGCCGCGTAGCAAACACCGGATCAATCAACATTCCCAACCCCTTCATCTGCACCAGAAACGACGAGTGCCCAATGAATGTAACGGCCTGCTCCTCCGCCCCCAGAGCCCCCGGCTTGCGTGCCTCACCCACCAGCGGCTGCGCATGACTCTCCCGCACCAACCGCCAAAGCTGCCGCAACTTCTCCATTCGAAACGCCATAGTACTCCTATAGAAACCGCAACCAATCGCTATAGAAGTAGATGACGGAGATGCCCTCCCGATCTATCAATCGCATCGCCTGGTTGCTCCATACTCGGCGCCTTTGCTTTTCTTTCTGTCATTCCCTCCGGGAATCTGCTGTTTACCGCTATGCCCGAGCACACATTCTCGGTTATCGTTTTAACTCTTAACCCACAACCTCTCCCAACTCCAAATCCCATACATCACGTCCTTCGGCACCCCAAACCCCATCTGGTGCGCCAGCATCAACACCTGCCCGCGATGATGCGCCTCATGCGCCACCATGTAACAAACCATCTCCATCCCAACCGACCCTCCCCCCAAGGGCCACGCCGCCGCCCACCCATCGCGAAGAAACTCCTTCACCTCACCACCTACCACCAGAGCCAGCATCTCCTCACACCGCGCAGCACTCTCCGCCAATCCCACCCGCGCCTCATCCCGCGACAGCTCGCCCATTTCAACTGCGCCGGCACGCCCACCTGCGGAGCATTCAGCCGCACCCACTTCGCGCGCACATTGTGCACATGCGTAACGATAGCCGCAATCGTCCGCACGCCCCCCGCGGGCTTCGCTCTCCACGCCGCAGGATCAAGCCCTGCAAGCAGCATCTGATTCGCGCGCTCATTCACAGCAAAGATCTCCGCAGCCGATCGTGTCTCCACCAATCGCCGACTCTTCGCCACCGCGCCGCTCCTCAATCACACCATCCAGCAACAAAACCCGGGTGCCCCGTATCTCGATTTTGAGATGCGGGATCGCACGATGCTGCCAGGCGACACCCCACTAATCCGCCGCCCGCTCCGTCCCCGCCACAAAGCTCTTCGCATGCGCAAACTCCGGCCGCGCCGACCCCGCGCCCCCATCCGTCGACTTCAGCAGCGCCGCATAATACTTCGCCGCCTCGGCCTTCTCGCCCGCAGCCTCCGCCGCCCGCGCCGCTCCATACAGTCCATTCAGCCGGTTCGGACTCAACGTGCAGCGCGACCTCATACTCCGCCAGCGCCTCCTTCGGCTTGCCCAAAGTCCAGCAGCATATTCGCCAGCATCTCGCGCGCCGGAATATCCACCTCACCCTGCCCCACCTTGTCCTGCAAATCCGCCGCCGCCCTCATCGACCGCAGCGCCTCCGCCTCATCCCCTTCCGCATACGCCACCCACGCCACCATCTCATCGCGCTCAATCTTCGCTCCCGTTCCCTCCACCTCGTACGCGTCCTTGCCCTTGCGCACCTCGGCAATCACTCGTCATACTTCGCCAGGTCCGCCTTGCGCCTTCGCTCCATCCTTCAACTGCCCATCCGCCAGCACCCGCACCCAGTACACCAGCGTCAGTCATCGCAGCCGGAGACTCCGCCACCGGCTCCATCGCCGCCGCCGTCTTCCAGTCATGCATCTCCAGCGCGTAGAACCCCGCCAGCTTCGCCCTGTAATAAGGAATCATCCCCGTCATGTAGGCCATGCCGCCGCCCGGCATCGCAGCCATCTTATCCAGCACCACTCCGCTCGCCGCCAGATCCTGCTTCGCCTTCACATCCTGCCCACTCTGCAGCTCCGCATAGATCAAAAAATCATACGAGTGCGGCTCATCCAGAATCCCGCTCTCACCCTGCTGCATCCGCCCTCTGCGACGCCTTGATCGACCCCTCCTGCGACGCGATATCCTTCGCCCACAATCCCCAGCCGCGCGTAGATGTGTCCCGGCATATGGAACGCATGCGGCCCGTCCTGCGCAATCTCTCCATAGTGGTCCGCCGCCGCCAGACCCTCCTTCGCCATCGGCGGGTTGTCGCACGAGTGAATCATGTAGTGCACCACCCCCGGATTGTCCGGATACTTCACAAACAACGGCCTCAGCACCACCATCGCCTTCTCGATCCTGCACCTGCGTCAAATCAGTCAGGAGACTTCTCCGCCAGCAGCGCAGCGCATAAAACGCCCCCGCATTCACGTCGTTCGGATACTTCGCATACAACCTCCCCATCGCATCCGAGTAAGCCGCAATCCGCGCCGGATACTCCGCCTTGCCCGGCCTGAAAGAACTCCGCCAGCGCCGCAATGTAATCCTTCTCCCGCTGCGTCTTCACCGGCAGCGCCTCGGCCGCCTGCATCTGCTCCCACCCAAACTTCATCCCCTCCGCACTCGGCCGGTCCCATATCTGGTGGAACGAGCTCATCGCCAAACCCCAGTGCGCCATCGCACACGTCGGATCAGCCTTCACAATCCGCTCAAACTGCATCTTGGCCTCTGCATACCAGAAGTCATGCAGCAGCGCCACGCCGCGATTAAAAGTAAGCCTGTGTCCCCGCCCCGCACGACACCGGAAAATTCACCGTCCCCAGCCGCTCCTGCATCTGCGCCGGCGTAGCCATCGCCCCACTATCCGCCGAACCCATCGACATACCGTTCATCGACTGCGCACCCAAAGGCGCCGCAACCAGACAAGCAAGAACCACTGGGAGAAGGGAGAAGGTCGTACACAAGGTTTTCATCGTAGCGGAATTATATGCGCCCAGACTCCATCCACCGCCCCTTCGCATCCCCTTAAGTACA
The DNA here is from genome assembly GCA_963821165.1 of uncultured Acidobacteriaceae bacterium. GTDB lineage: Bacteria > Acidobacteriota > Terriglobia > Terriglobales > Acidobacteriaceae > Granulicella. The sequence continues at coordinate 1,982,802 of CAWGCQ010000003.1, read as the reverse complement.
CGAACGGAATCAGCTTCCGCGTCCGCTCCGCATAGCGCTCAAACGACTCCCCATAGTGTTCGTGCAAATGCCGATCCAGCATCGGGATATTCACGAACATAAAGCCGCCACCAGCATCAGCACCGGCACCACCACCGTCACCCACCGCCCTGCCATCAGACCCACCCCCGAAACGAGATCACATCCCCCAGGTAGTTGGGATGCCGCGTGTACCGAAACAACCCCTCCGTATAAAGCCTCCCGCGATTCTCCTCCCGCTGCTTCCACCGGTGCCGCTCATACTCCGCATACGAGTTCATCCACGACCCCACCCCAAACAGCACCACCCCCAACCAACCCTCCCACCCGAACGCCCCTCCATTCCGCCCGCCGCTGATCGACAGCACCAAATAAATCGCCAGCACCCACGGCACAATCGCTCCCACCTCGCCCCAACTCACTGCCCGCTTCAGAAACACAAACTGCGTAAACAGCAGCCGCACAAAATACACTGACAGCGCCACCCCAAGACAAACCCGCCGCACCCCATCCCCCTCGCTCCATGACCACCCCATCACCCGTCCCACCACCACCAACCCTCCGCCCACCAGCAGCCACCACGCCACCCCCACGCCCAATCCCAACCCCATCGTCAAAAACGCCCGCTGCACAACCGATCTCCCCCGCTCCGCATAGATATCCTTCCGGAAATCGCTCCCCATACCATCCCTCTCAGAACCGCTTCGCAACCTCATTAAAGTCCCCGGGAAAACTTTTTTTCGCACATCACCCCTAAAAACAGCCCAAAATTTGGCTGTCAACCCCTCAAACCCCTCAAACCAAACATTCCAAACCAGATCCGCGTGGCACACCTACCCGCGTCAATTGCTACACTGGATGTAGAGCTAAAAATGAAGGCTGCAGCGGACCGGTTCCGTTGCAGCCTTCATTCTTTAGCCCATAACCCCAATAGAAAGAATATCTTGTACGTAACCCGTTTAGAATCATCCGTTTGAAAGCGATACGAAACCGCTAACCCGCACATTTCAAACGACTTCACAAACGAAAAGTGAAAGCAGGGGGAGGGGGGGTACCCCCGATCATGACGCCTCAGTCTCTCAACGAGCCATCCTCACCATCCGCGTAGGCCCCCGCCCAAACCTGGAACGTAATCTTCGGCGGCTCCGAACCCCCACCCGGGTCCCGGTGCAGTGCATACACTTCCTCCCGAATCGCCTGGTCCGCCAGCGTCATCCGCTCCCGAGACCGCAGAAAGTCCAGCCAGCTCTCCATGAGGAACGTCTCGTTCAGATGTTCCGGATCAGCCGCATCCCGATAGATGCCCCAACGCACCGCTCCCCCGCGCAGCCGAACGCCCTCCAGCTTTCTGCACCGCATGGGTAAACGTCGCATAGTCCTCCTTGGCCACGTGGTAGTCCACCGAAATCCTCACCGGCCCCTCATCCGGATCAGCCGTAGCCGCAAACCCCGGCAGCGGCCGCTTCCACCTTGTACGGTGTCAGGTCCGGCAACAGCCCCTTCAGAATATGAATCCGCCGCGTCAACGGCAGGCTCACCGCCAGCCCAACCGCCGCGCAGAGCAACGAAGTCTTCGTCGACGTCCTCTGCGCAATCGCGCCCCACAGCGCGCTGCCCAGCGCCAGCCCGCCCTGGAACGCCATCAGGTACACCCCCAGCGCCCGCGCATACACCCACGCCGGCACGCTCAGCTGCACGCTCACATTCAGCGTCGACATCGTAGTCGTCCACGCAAACCCCGCGCCCAGCAGCGCCACAATCGCAACCCACGGAATCGGCACCAGCGCCAGCACCACCATCGTCGCCACGTAATACACGCCCGTCGCCAGCAGCATCGTGTCCGCATCCACCCGCTGCCGAATCCACGCCAGCATCGTCGCTCCCACCACCGCGCCCAACCCCAAGCATCCATTCAGAATGCCGTACCCCATCGCCCCCTGGTGCAGATCCCGCTTCGCCACCAGCGCCAGCAACGCCCACACCGAGCTCACAAAAAACGTAAACGTAAACGCGCGAATCAACGGTCCCTGCAAGTCCGGCGCATAGCGCAGATACCGCAGCCCCGACCGCACCGAGCCAGCAATCCGCTCCGCCGGCAACGCACTCTGAAAGATCGGCTGCCGCTTCCATCGCCAAAGAATCCAGATCACGCCGGCAAACGAAGCCGAGTTCAGCGCAAACACCCACCCCGCCCCGCGATGCGGCACCGCGAACGCCGCAATCATCAACCCACCCAGCGCCGGCCCCACCGCGCGCGCAATGTTGTTGCTCGCCGCATTCAACGTCACCGCATTCGGAATCTCCTCGTGCGGCACCAACTCCGGCACAATCGCCTGCCACGCCGGATTATTCATCGCCGACCCAATGTTCAGCAGAAACGTAAACAGCAGCAGCGTCACCGGCGAGATCACGCCCACAAACGTCAGCACCGCCAGCACTGCAACGCTCGCCAGCATCCAGCACTGCCAGAAGATCAGCAGCCGTCGCCGCTCATAAATATCGGCCGTCGCGCCCGCCAGCAACCCCAGAAACAGCACCGGCAAACTAGCCGCCGTCTGCATCAGCGCAATCAGCAGCGGCGACGTCGTCAGCACCGTCATCAGCCACGTGCCCGCCGTGTCCTGCATCCACGTGCCCAGGCTCGACACCGTCGACGCCACCCATCGATCCCGAAACAACGGAATCTTCAGCGGCCCAAACGCATTCGGCCCACCCGGGATCGGCTGCGGCGCTGTCGCTAAGTCAGTTGAATCAACGTGCCCAGTCTCACCCACACCTCTATGATGCCATCCCCATCTGCCTTCACTTCACATCTGGCCTCTCGGTTTATCCTTCAGCATGGGCCAACGCTGCCTCGCACTCCTCCTCTGCATCGTCAGCGCGAACGCCTCCGCGCAGCAGCCAGCGCCTCCATCCGACGCAACTCCGCCGTCCACGCAGCCCCTCCCTCCCATCCACCCAGCTCCTCCTCGACGTCGAGCGCAACCAGAAAACATCCGAAGCCGCCAACCGCGACTACACCTACCACGTCCACACTCGAGCGGCAGCAGCTAGACCACAACGGCAACCTCAAGAAGACCACCACCACCGACGCCGAAAGCCTCACCATCGACGGCATCCGCGTCGACCGCGTCGTCGCCCGCAACGGCAAGCCGCTCTCCGCCAAAGAAGCCCAGAAGGAAAGCGATCGCATCGACAAGGAAGTCGCCAAAGCCAAAGAGCGCCGCGAAAAACTAGCCACCGAAGGCAAAGCCACCGACTCCAACGGCGACGACATCCTCACCGTCTCCCGCATCCTCGAGCTCGGTACCTTCTCCAATCCCCGCCGCGTCGACCTCAACGGCCGGCCCACCATCGTCCTCGACTACGCCGGCGACCCCAACGCCAAAACCCGCAACGAGATCTGAAAAAGTCTTCCGCGACCTGGTCGGCACCGTCTGGATCGACGAGCAGGACCGCGTCCTCGTCCGCGGCCAGGGTCACTTCCTCCACGACTTCAAAGTCGGCGCCGGCCTCGTCCTCAACATCCATCAAGGCTTCAACTTCGACTTCACTGCCACCCACATCACCGGCAACATCTGGCTTCCCGCCACCATCAACGCCCAGGGCAGCGCCCGCATCCTTCTCTTCGACGGCATCAACGGTCGCTTCCACCTAACCGCCTCAAACTACCGAAGCTTCCACACCAACTCCACCATCATCGACTCCGACCGCCTCATCGGCCCCGACGGTCAGCCCATCCCCAATCCCCCACCCGCGTCCAACCCGCAACCCAAACCACAGCCTTAAACGACAAAAGGGAAGAGCACAGCTCTTCCCTTTTGCTCAGTGAACAAAACTCACCCACCGGTCAAACCCCTAGCCGAAGCTTAGAGAGGCTGAACGTCGGACGCCTGCCACCCCTTCGGTCCCTTTACTACGTTGAACTGAACGGCCTGGCCCTCTTGTAGACTTTTGAAACCATTGGAGTTGATCGCCGAATAATGCACGAACACGTCTTCACCATTCTGACGGCTGATGAAGCCAAATCCCTTGGCGTCGTTGAACCACTTCACTGTTCCCTGTTCCATGTCTCGTAAATCCTTGTGATTGACTTTGACGCTGAATCCAAATCGGGACTTCGGCTACCTCTGGTGCAGAAAACCAATCTGTTTCAAACGATGGAGAAATGTTAGCACGAAGGTCGAATTTTCCACCGAAAAAATTGCAAAACCTTCTCGTTTGCACTAGAAACAGTGCAACAACTCCCACCCCTCGCGCAAACGAGCCCAACTTCTGCTCTCACTACGGCTTATGCGTCCCCAGATGCGTCCCCAAATGCGTCTCCACAATCTCCTCAGCCGCCCGCAACACCTGCTCCAGGCTCATCGCCGTCGAATCCAGAATCACCGCATCCTCCGCCGGCCGCAGCGGAGACTCCGCCCGATTCCGGTCCCGCGCATCCCGCTCCTTCAGCTCCCGGATCACCGCCTCCTCCGTGACCTCAGCCTGCGCCGGCACACCCTGCCGATACCGCCTGTTTCCCCGCACCTCCGGCGCCGCATCCAGAAAGATCTTCACCTCCGCATCCGGAAACACCACCGTCCCAATGTCGCGGCCCTCCATCACCACGCCCCCGTTCGCCCCCAGCAGCCGCTGCTGCTCCACCATCCACTGCCGCAGCCGCGGATGCACCGACACGCGCGAAGCCGCCGCCGTCACATCCCCATCCCGCACCCGCCGCGACACATCCATGCCATCCAGCAGCACCACGTTGCCCTCAAGCTGCGGCTGCAGCGCAATGCGCGTCCGCTCCGCCAGCTCCAGCAGCTCCGCCTCTTCGTCAAAACTCAAATCGTTATCGATCGCCTTCAGCGCCAGCGCTCGATACATCGCCCCAGTCTCCAGATTCAGAAACCCGAACCGCCGCGCCAGATGCGCCGCCAGCGTGCTCTTGCCCGCACCCGCCGGCCCATCAATCGCAATCACCGGCCGCGTGCGCCGCGCCTTGCTCTCAGCGCCCGCTCCGTCTCCCGATTCCGTTCCCGATCCAGGTGCCGTTGAAGTCGTACTCATCCTCAACTCCTATGCCCCAGGCTTCCTGCGAAACGTCGGCTTCGCTGCGCCCGGCCCGCTCCGCTTCGCGCCAGCTCCGCCAGTCTTGCCACCGAACTTCGGCTTCCCGCCAAACTTTCCGCCCGGCTTGCTCCCGAAGCTCTTGCCCGCGCCCCCACGCCCATAGCTTGCAGACTTCGGCTTATACGGCCGCTTCGCCCCGTCGCCCTCCGTCTTCGGAACCCACGGGCTCCTTCGTGAACGGCCGCGTATGCGCATCGGCAGCCCGAGGCTTATACGGCCGCTTCGGCAACGTCCGCTCTACCTCGACTCCGCACCTCCACTCGCCTCAACCCGCGGCGTAAACGCCTGCTTCACAAACGGCCGCGTCCCGCCTTCACGTGCCTTGTAGGGCCGCTTCGGGAACGGCTTCCCGCCGCCTTCCTTCCCCGCAAAACCCTTCGTCGCAAAACTTCTCGGTTTGAACGAGGCCCGCTCGCCACCCTCATCCGTCCGAGGTGTATAAGGCCGCTTAGCAAAAGGCTTCGCTCCACCCTCAGCTCGTGCGTGGCGTGTAAGGCCGCTTGGCAAATGGCTTTGCTCCGCCGTCTTCCGTCCGCGAGGTCGTATAGGCCGCTTGGCAAACGGCTTCGCTCCACCCTCAGCATCGCGCTTCACGAACGGACGCTTTGCCCCAAACCCCGTCTTCCCCGTCCGTTCCCTGCTCTCATAGCTCCGAGGCTTGAACGTCGCACGCTCTCCGCCCTCTTCCGTCCGGGGCGTATACGACCGCTTCTCAAATGACTTGGTCGCCCGCTCCTTCGGCGGAGTCCGCCGCTCCACCGGCAACCCAGCCTGCTCCCGCGCACCCAGCGGCGCACGATCCTCCGGCGCCGGCCGCCGAAACTTCGTGAACCCGTCAGCCTTAGCAGGCGACGCCGCTCTCGGCTTCCGATCCTCTTCCCAAGGCTTCGTAAAGCTCTTCTTCGCCGCACCCGCCGCCCCATCCTTCTTGAACGGTCGCCGATCCTTATCCGTCTTCCCATCCAGCCGCGCCCCAAACCGAGCCGACGGCTTCACCGGTCCAGCCCCACGCCCGCGCCGCAAAACTCTTCCCAGCAGGCTTCCCGCGGAACTCGCTCGCAACCTTGCCTTCGCTCGCAAAGCTCTTAATCCGCCCCGTCCCAATCTTCTTCGGAGCTCGGACGCACCGCAACCATCGCCTCACCCTCAACCGCTGGATCTTCGCCTTCAACCGCCGCAGCCACCGGCAGACCGCCCGGAATATGCAGCAGCGTCTTGCCCTCGATCACCACAGTCTCCAACTGCCGCGCGCCCACCAGCGCATGCAGCACCTCGCGCACCCGCGACCGCGCCGTCAGCGGCGAAAGGAACGTCGTCACCTCTTCCTCGGTAGCCGCAAACACCTGCGCCAAGTACAAGCGAAATCAGCGCCGACAGCGCCGTAGGCTGCCCCGCATTCGCCCCCGCCTTAATCGCCTTCGTAAATCTGCCGCGACGTCAGCTCCCACAGCGTAGACCCCTCCCCTTGCGCCAGCAGCGGAATAACTCGCAGCTGCGACCAAAGCTCCGTCAGCGAGCGCAGAATCGCCGCCTCCGTCACCTCGCGCCCCAGCTCCTGCGCAACCTCCGCAGCCGACACCGGCCCGCGCTCTGTCACCACCTCATACACCTTCAGCCCCAGCGGCGAAACCTTCACCGCACCCGACGTCGACGGCGGCTGCTTCCACGCCTTATCGCCCCTCATCGTGAACACAAAGCTGAACACCTGCGCGCTCACCACAAAGTCCGGAGCATCGCCGGGCACGCCCAGCAAATTCAACGGCAGCGCCAATCCCTCGCCCACCAGCCGCGCCACCAATCCCCGCGCAACCTCTGTCTCCGCAAACGTAGGAGCAGCCTTCGCCACACCCAGCGTAGCCTCCACCAGCGTTGGCGCCGGCACCGGCAGTTGCGACCCACGCGGCGTAAACAACACCAGCCCGCGTTCGTTGATCCAGTCGCGCGCCGCCTCAAGCGTCAGCAGTGGCTCGCCCGTCTGTTTCCATGCTGCAGCGCGTGCAGCCTCAAGCTGCATGTCGTTAAACTCCGGTGTTGTACTCAAAATTGCCTCTATCGTTTTCTGCCACACGGCGTCTACGCGCAGCTTCCGAGATACCACGCAGAGAATAGACCTCTGTTCGCAGTGCTGTCTTCGGAGAAAATCCTGTAAAGAATCACAAAAGAAATCCTGTAAAAATGACGCCCGCTAGCGCTTAAATACGCTGAAACGCCCGTTGGATGTCTCTTAGAGAATACCGCAATGCGATCGGTCTGCCGTGCGGACAGCTCATCGGATGCTCAGTTTTCCCCAATTCCCGCAATAACCAGTCAATCTTCGCCGGCTCCAGCACCATATTCACCTTGATCGCCGCATGGCATGCAATCGACGCCGCAATCCGCGTCCGCCGCAGCTCCTCGTTCTCCACCTGCGCCGACTTCTCCGTCACCCCCAGCACCTCCTCCAGCACCCGCTCCAGCTCCTTGCCCTCCAGCCCCACCGGAGTAGCCTTCACCGCCAGCGTCCGCGGCCCAAACGGCTCTGCCTCAAATCCATTCCGCTCCAGCTCCTCCGCGATCGCCGCAAACGTCACCATCTGCTCCGGCAGCAGCTCCACCAGCACCGGCATCAACAGCCGCTGCCGCTGCACCGCCTCCACCTTCCGCTCGCGCAGAATCTTCTCGAACAGCACGCGCTCATGCGCCACATGCTGATCGATAATCCAAAGCCCCTCCTCATTCACCGCCAAAATAAACGAGTCCCTCAACTGCCCCAACGGCTTCAAACGACGCCAGCCCATTCAAGTTCCCGCCACCATCCTCGCCACCATCCCGGGTGCCCCACATCTCGCTTTTGAGATGTGGGTTCGCAGAATCCTCAACCTCCTCATACCCCACCGCCATCCCCGGCCCACTAAACCCCAACCTCCCCGGCGACGGAGGCACCAACCGTTCCCTCAACTCAAACGCCGCCACATCCCCGGCCTCAATCGCGCCCTCGCTCTCCTCCACCATCAGCGCACGAGGCTCAAACACAGCGCCATCCACCCCCGGCAGCGGACTCACATCCACCATCAACGATTCGCTAGCCCGCGCGCCCCCACTCAGCGCCTGAAAGAAACTAGCCGCCGGCCGCGCATTCATCAGCGCCGTCCGCACCGAGTCCCTCACAAAATCATGCACAAAACTTCCCTGCCGAAACCGCACCTCCGTCTTCGCCGGATGCACATTCACATCCACCTCCTGCGGCGGCATCTCCAAAAACAGCAAGCACCACCGGAAACGAAGTAGGCGGAATAATATTCCGATAAGCCTCGTTGAACGCATGCAATATCAGCTTGTCGCGAATCAGCCGACCATTCACAAACACATAAATCGAATTCCGATTCAGCTTCTGCAACTCCGGCTTACTCACAAATCCACTCAGCCTCACAAACCCCGGCTCCGGCGCCTCATAATCCTCTCCGCGTTTCCATGGCGGAGGCTCCGGCAATCCCGCCCGAGCAAAATCAATCTCCGCCGCCACCGGAATCAAACTCTCAAACGTCTCCCGCCCAAAGATCTGGTACAACCGCTCCCCCGCATTCGCCACCGCCGGCGCCACCAGCAACGCCTGCGTAGCACTGTGCAACTCAAAGTGTTTCCCCGGATGCGCCAGCGCATAATGCGTCACCAGCGCCGCCACATGCCCCAACTCCGTCTGCTCCGCCCGCAGAAACTTCCGCCGCGCAGGAGTATTAAAAAACAAATCCCGAACCGCAATCGTAGTTCCCTCAGGCAGCCCTGCATCTTCGACGCGCAACAAATTCCCGCCGGCAATCTCCATCACCGTGCCCACTTCATCCTCCGCCGCACGCGTCTCCAGACTCACCCGCGCCACGCTCGCAATCGAAGGCAGCGCCTCCCCACGAAACCCCAGCGTAGCGATACTCAGCAAGTCATCCGACGACCGCAGCTTCGACGTAGCATGCCGCTCAAACGCCAGCAGCGCATCGTCTCGCCCCATCCCATGCCCGTTATCGACAATGCGAATCAGCTTTCGCCCACCCGCCTCAATCTCCACCCGAATCCGCGTCGCCCCCGCATCCAGCGAATTCTCCAGCAGCTCCTTCACCACCGAAGCAGGCCGCTCCACCACCTCACCAGCAGCAATCTGGTTCGCAACCTGGTCCGAAAGAACGCGTATCCTGCCCATCGCTCGATTGTAGTCAGCGGCCCCGCATCACCCTGCGCAAATCCCGCCTCTATCTATCCCCCGCCCGATGCAGCCGCATAAAGTTCGTAGCGCCCGTCTTCGTCGCCGTTCCCGCCACGATCCCCACAATCTGCTGCGGCTTCAGATACCCGCGCTCCTCCAGCATCTCTTCCGCCATCGACACCAGCGTATCCGTCCCCACAAACCGCTCGCAATGGATCGCGATCGTACCCCACAACAGCATCGCCCGGTTCACCACTTCCTCAAAAGGACTCAACGCAAAGATCGGCGCATCTGGCCTGTACTTCGACAGCAGCCGCGCCGTATTCCCGCTCTCCGTAAAGATCGCAATCGCCGCCAAATCCAAATCCTGCGCCGAGTGCGCCATGCACTCACAGATCGTCTCCGGCACCGTCAGGAACGTTCGCTTCCCGTCGCTCGCATGCCGCGGCTTCACTCTCTGTCCCAGCGCAAGCATATGCTTCTCCGTCTCAAGAATGATCTTCGCCATCATCGCGACAGACTCCACCGGATACTTGCCCGCCGCGCTCTCCGCCGACAGCATCACCGCATCGCTTCCGTCGTAGATCGCATTCGCCACATCCGACGTCTCCGCTCGCGTCGGCCTCGGATTCTCAATCATCGACTCCAGCATCTGCGTCGCCGTAATCACCGGCTTCCGAAACTCCGCCGCCCGCCGAATAATATGCTTCTGAATCGCCGGCACCCTCTCCGGCGGAACCTCCACACCCAGATCGCCGCGCGCCACCATAATGCAATCCGCCGCATCCAGAATGCTGTCGAGGTGGTCCACCGCCTGCGGCTTCTCCAGCTTCGCAATCACCCACGCGTCCGACCCCAGCTCCTTGATCCGCCGCTTCACATACAACACATCCTCAGCCGTCTGCACAAACGACACCGCCACCGTATCCGCGCCGGCCTTCAAACAAAACTCCAGGTCAATCTCGTCCTTCTCCGTCAGCGACGGCACCTTGATCGCCACACCCGGCAGATTAATCCCTTTGTTCTCACCCAGCATCCCGCCGTTGACAATCTCCGTCACCACGTCCGCGCCCGCAATCTCGCACACCCGCAGCTCAATCAATCCATCCGACAACAGAATCTGATCGCCCGGCTTCAAATTTTCCGCCAGCGTCGTGAACACCGTGCTCACCCGCTCCGCAGTTCCCGCAACCGTCTCAGGAGTAATCACCAGCCGCTTGCCCGCCATCAGCAGCACCGGCTTGTTGTCCACCAGCTTTCCCGTCCGAATCTTCGGTCCCTGCAGGTCCGCCAGAATGCAGATCGGCTTGCCTTCTTCCTTCGCCACCTTGCGCACCATCGCGATCAGCTCACTCTTCTGCTCGTGCGATCCGTGCGAAAAATTCAGTCGCGCCACATCCAGTCCGGCCCGCACCAGTTCGCGAAACGTCGCTTCGGTGCTCGACGCCGGTCCCAGCGTTGCCACAATCTTTGCCCGGCGTCCGCCGCTCGGCGACGTCAAATCTTCCCGTACATCCATTCCTGCATCATCCTTCCAGTCCAACCCCTGAGATCACACTCCTCAGAACCGGACCGCAAACGTTTTCTCTCTGTCAGTCAGCAATTCTACCTGTCCGGCGTCTATGCGGTCCCGGCAGCTTCCACAGGAACTCCGAAAGCTCCGGATCCCTCCGCCCCGGCCCCTGCGCCGACCGCTGCGCATTGAACTCCGCGCCCAGCAACACGCTCAGCGCAATAATGTATAGCCACGCCATCAAGGCAATCGCCGCGCCCAGCGATCCATATACTCGCGAATAATCCGCAAAGCGCGTCACGTAATACCCAAACAGCAGTGTTGTCACCAGCCAGAACATCGTCGCCAGCGCCGCTCCCGGCAAACTCGCCCGCCAGCGTCCAGTCCCTGCGCAGAATCCCCCACGGCTCCCGCAACAGTGGCTCCAGATGTTCTCGCATGTGCTTGGTTAAATCCGTGCCCAGGTGATAGATCACCGCAATAATCCCCACGCTCCCTGCGAACGCAACGGTCCACCGCAGCACAAACGAGATCACCAGCACCGGCATCCGCAGCGTCGGCGTCACCTCTCCCGCCAGCCACTGCGAGATCAAATGGCCAAACACCACCAGCGCACTCGCCGCCGCCAGCGGAATCAGCGACACCGGCACCAGTGCCAGCGATCGCACCCTGCCGCGGCCAGAAGCTTCGCCGCGTCAACGGCAGCTCATACGCCCGCCGAAACCCCTCCATCAAAGTCGACATCACGCTCGACGCGCCCGTCACGCTCACCACCAACGCTCCCAGCAGCGCCCGCACCGTATGCGCACTCTTATGCGCCGGAGAAAAATACATCTCCAGCAACGGGCTCACATTCGATGGCAACACCTGGTTGAAAAACTGCGCCATCTGCAGCCGCAGCGGAGCCGTATCCGGAACGAAGCTGATGAACGCCGCCGCCACAATCAGCGCGGGAAACAAAGCCACCATCGCCGAATACGCGGTAGCCTGCGCCACCGTCAGGGCGTCATGCTCTACCGCCGCCAGGGCCGCACGGCGTACCATGCGCGACCAAAGCAGAACGCCGTCCACCCACCGGCTCCACCACGGCTGCCCCATCTTCTCGCTTGTTGGTAGCGCCATCCGAACCTCGTGCGCCTAGGGCTTCCACTTGTTCAGAAACTCGGTCACCGACGAAGCCGCCATGTTCCGCATATCCTCAAACTCCTTCGACTGCGCATATAGCAACTTGCCGTGCTCATCCAGCACCGCCAGCGCCGGAACCCCGGTCACCGGCACGCCATACTTGTGCGCGATGTCCAGATTCGCATCCATCCGCCCGATATTCACATCCACCAGAACAAAGTTCTTCTCCAGCAACTCCGCATTCGGACTCTGGTGAAAATAAATGTTCAGCACCTGGCAGTCGCCGCACCAGTCCCCACCAAAATCGAGGATCACCCGCTTGTGCGTCTTCCGCGCCTCTTCCAGCGCCGCATGAATATCCGCCTGCGCAGCGTCCACCGTCGGATAGATGTGCGCGTGTCCCGGCACAATCTGCGCCTGCGCTCCAACACTCAACCCCAACGCCATTCCCGCCGCGATTAAACCCATCCGAAGCTTTCCTACGGTCATCACCATCTCCTTGCGCGACATCGCGCGATCTACATCCATCATCCGCTAGGTTGCGCTCACCTCCAAGCCCAAAATCCCCACCCCACACTAAAGCCCACTCAAAACAGCGTTACCGTCCACCCCGCCCGAGCATCCTATTGCTCATGGACATCGAACAGCTTCCGCCCAACCAGCCAAATTTTCTCCTCGTCGTCATCCTCTCCGGCGTCGCTCTGGTCGTGATCTTCATCCTCGCGATCGTCTTCGTCCACTTCGACGGAAAACACCTCACCTTCCGCCACCACCACGCCAACCCCACCTCGCAACTCGTTCTCCCGATGCCTTCAAACACACCCGGGCGCCCCATGCATGACGGCTTCATGTCCTGAATGAGATCGAAACGAATCGCGCCCTTATGTTCTTGCAGTTGGCCACGCAAGGCTGCCCCACCCAGCCCGCCTGACGTTACTCGTCGCTCTCCCGCAACTGCGCCAGCACGCTGAAGTCCTCCAGCGTCGTCGTGTCGCCCTTCACATCGCCAGTAGCCGCCAACTCCCGCAGCAGCCGCCGCATAATCTTCCCCGACCGCGTCTTCGGCAGTCGCTGAATAAACCGCAGATCATCCGGTCGAGCCAGTGGGCCAATCTCCTTGCTCACCCACTGCCGCAGCTCCTGCTTCAACTCCTCACTCGGCTCGTGATCCTCTTCCAGCGTCACAAACGCGGCAATCGCCTGCCCCTTCACATCGTCTGGCCGCCCTACCACCGCAGCTTCCGCCACCCCCGCATGTCCCACCAGCGCCGACTCAATCTCCGCCGTCCCCAATCGATGCCCGCTCACATTAATCACGTCATCCACCCGGCCCATCAGCCAGTAATACCCGTCCTCGTCGCAACGCGCACCATCGCCCGTCACATAGACATTCTTCTCTCCCGGAAAGTAAGCCTGCTCATACTTCTCCGCATCCCCCCAGATCGTTCGCGCCAGCGAAGGCCACGGTCGCGTAATCCTCAACACCCCGCCCTGCCCCGGTTCCACCGGCTCTCCAGTCTGCGACACGATCTCCGGCACCACCCCAAAGAACGGCCGCGTCGCCGACCCGGGCTTCGTCGCCACCGCCCCCGGAATCGGCGCCAGCATGATCGCTCCCGTCTCCGTCTGCCACCACGTATCCACAATCGGGCAGCGCTCCTTGCCAACCTCCCGGTGATACCACATCCACGCCTCAGGATTTATCGGCTCTCCCACCGTCCCCAGTAATCGCAGGCTGCTCAAATCATGCTTGTGCAGCCACTCCGTGCCCCATTTAATAAACGCGCGAATTGCCGTAGGCGCCGTATAAAAGATGCTCACCTTGTGGCGATCAATAATCTTCCAGAACCGATCTCGCTCGGGGAAATTCGGCGCGCCCTCATACAACAAAACGGTCGCCCCATTCTGCAGCGGCCCATACAGCACATAGCTATGCCCGGTCACCCAGCCAATATCCGCCGTGCACCAGAACATGTCCTCATCCTTCAAATCGAACACATACTTACTGCTCAGATACGTCTGCACCGCATACCCGCCCGTCGTGTGCACTAACCCCTTGGGCTTGCCCGTCGTCCCACTCGTATACAGAATGAACAGCGGATCCTCCGCATCCATCCACTCCGCCGGACACTCCGCACTCGCCGCCGCCATCACCTCATGCCACCACACGTCCCGCCCAGCCTTCATCGCCACCAAACTCTTCGGCTCTCTTTGATACACCACCACACTCCGCACGTCCGGACACTTCTCCAGCGCCTCATCCACAATCGCCTTCAGTTTCACCTCGGCCCCGCGCCGATAGCTCAAGTCCTGCGTCAGCACCACCCGGCAATCAGCATCCTTCACCCGATCCGCAATCGCCTGCGCTGCAAATCCACCAAACACCACCGAGTGCACCGCACCCACCCGCGCGCACGCCAGCACCGCAATCGCCAGCTCCGGGCTCATGCCCATATACACCGCAACCCGATCGCCCTTCTTCACACCCAGCGACTTCAGCACATTCGCAAACCGCTGCACCTGCTCATGCAGCTCGCCGTACGTCAGCCGCCGCACCTCGCCACCACCGCCATCAGCACACGGCTCGCCCTCCCATACCAGCGCAACCTTGTCCCGGCGCGCGCCGTTCGCATGCCGATCCACACAGTTGTGCGACAGGTTCAGCTTCCCGCCCGTAAACCACTGCGCATGAGCCCCACGCTCATCCAGCACCCGCTCCCACGGAGCAAACCATTCCAGCTCCCGCGCCGCGTCGCCCCAGAACCCCTCCGGATCCTCCACGCTGCGCGCATACATCTCGTCATACGCCTCTAAGCTGCCCAGCCGCGCCTTCGCCGAAAACTCCGCCGACGGCGGAAACACCCGCACCTCATGCATGTGCGTTTCAAACACGTTCTCATTAACAGTCTCGATATCCTGCGGCATCGTCTCATTCCTTCCAGAGTCCGAATCGCGGGCAGGATCGCGACACTCGGCACAGCAACCGGCATCCCTTAAAACTACGCCAGAAAACTTCCTCACACCTCCCCGGAAACAACTTAACCTTTCGCAGCTAGCACGGATCAGCCTACCCACCGGCAGCACAGGGCATACCATGGCATCATCGTGGACTTCTTCTCCAGCGCACTCATCGGTGTTTTCCTAGGCTTCACCTTCGGCGTCGGCTGCGCTCTGGCCGTCATGTACTCCATCTTCATGGGTGGCTACCGCGCCGCCATCAAAGACACGCAACTCCCCACCCCTCCCCAACGCCTGCTAGCCGCTCGCGCCAAATACGGCCCCACCCCAACCCCGCCCAACGACTAGCCCGCCACGACTACCCCTTCGCCGCGACCTCGCGCCGCAACGCCTTCACCTCTGTCGTCAACTCCGCCAGCGCCTGGATCATCTGCTGCCGCTCCACGTCGTCACTCGATGGCTTCTTCCCCTCCACAAAAAACGTCCCGTTCGGCTCCAGCACACACGTCTGCACATCCCCAGGATCGTCAAACCCGTTCTTATTCAAAACCGAAACCAGGTCCTCGTGTGTCAACGATTGCTTCTTCAGCTCCGCCTCATCCACCACCCCGTCCGTGATCAGCGTCGCTTTCTTTCCCGGCGAGCAGTAAATTCGCCTTTGGAGCTCGATAGATCAACCATGCCACCGCCCAGTTGATGGTCAGCAGCGAAAACGCCCCCACCAACCCGCCCGAAACCGAGTTATCGTCCCCGATCATGGCATTCTGTACCGTGTTGGATAAACTCAGCAGCACCACCAGATCGAACGGGTTCAGTTGCGCCAGCTCGCGTTTCCCGAAGATCCTCAGAAACACTACCAGGAACAGGTAAACAATCACCGGGCGCAGGATCTTCTCCGCCAGTGGCAGCGGCATCGAAAACATGTCGTGGGACAGCGTATGCAATAGCTCGTGCATCGAGAGTATCTCCAATGGCTACAGGCCTCTTTCAGGCCCTTCTTGCGACGTAATCCGCGGGTACCTTTGTGCTATCCTAACCGCGACGGGGATCGTGCCAGTGATTCACTCCGACCCGCCGTTCGATTTGCTGTATTTCTTCTCCCGTACGCGCTAGCCCACTAAAGTCTCCGACCACGGAGCACCTATATCCTGCTTAATCGCCCGAAATCTTTCGGTGTATGCGATAAGTTACTTTTGGATCAGCCGCGTTCATGCTAGTAGCTAACTCGCCAATGAGAAGAAAGATGCACAGTGCCCACATACACCACAACTTCAATCTTCGCAGTGATTGTTAGCGAAATTCTTCTGCTATGCTCTGGATACTCTTTTCCATGAGTGCTACCCCTGCACCCCTATTAGTGCAAGTTTGAGGACCGAATTCTAAAATGGCTAAGCCACTTCGTAGCGACGATCCCAATCCACCTAGTGTCCAGTTCCGGGACTTCGGTGTCCTTAATGACGGCCAGCGCAGCAAGGGCGCTGCCGCGGCCTCCATCATCATCAATGTTACCCTTGCGGCCCTGGTGGTCATCTTGGGTATTGTCATTAAGACCAGCCCCGCGGTCGCCAAGGAAGTTGCCGTCCTGACCCTTCCCCCTCCGCCGCCGCCTGAGAAGCCGGTCCCCAAGCCACCACCCATCAAGATCAAGCCGGCGCCCCCCATGCCCGTACCGCCGCCGCGCAAAATCAAGCTGCCGCCGCCGCCGCCCATGCCGGTTCCCCCGGAAATGAAGCCGCTGCCCACTCCACAACCCAAGCCTGTTCTCGCACCGCCGACTCCCCCCAAGCGCGTCACTCCCCCGCCCGCTCCCGTTAAGGTCAACCTTGGCGTCGCTTCCGCCGCCTCGGTGCCCAATCATGACCTTCACCCCAGCGCCGTCCGGCTGGGTGTCGCCACCAATCCCCTCAAGTCCCTCGAAGGCCCTGCTGTATCCAATGTCAACCTCGGCAATGCGGGCATGCCCGGCATGAACAAGGGCAACACCGGCAACGGCCCCCACGCCGCATCGGTCAACCTCGGTTCCGGTTCACCCAATGGCAAGATGGGTGGCCGAGATAATGCCGCCCAACCCGTTCGCGGCGTCGCGCTCGGCTATGGCACTGGCCCCGTGACCGCCAGGAACTACGCCCCGGTCAAGCCTGTCGCTCTTGGAACCCCTCCCCCTGCTGCCAACGAACGGGCGCCAATGTCTGCTTCGTCCCTCTCGGCTGCAACTCCACCCAAGGTTACCTTCAAGCCTGAGCCCGTCTACACCCAGGACGCCAAGGACCACCACATCGAGGGAGATGCCGTCGTCAAGGTCGTTTTCCGCGCCAATGGCACCATTGAGGTACTCGGCTTGGTTCGTGGCCTCGGCTATGGACTCGACGAACCCGCCCTCCAGGTCGCTCGTGGCATTCGCTTCCGCCCCGCGCTCAATGCGGCTGCGGAGCCTGTCGACTTCCCCACCAACGTTATTATTCACTTTGTGATTAATAACTAACCGGTATGCCGCCGACACTATTTTGTACCATGCTTTTAAAACTTCAGGATATTCTAAAGTCGTATCAGCATAAAAGCCCCACAGGCGTACGTAACCGAACGAAGTCTTTTCAGAATTCAGAAAGGGTCACCCCGCTGGGGTGACCGCAATAGCCAAGGAGCCCCCGAATCCTATGAACCTCCCGACGAAACTGACCGCCGCCGTGGCTTTCACCATCCTGGTCGCATCGGCCCTGCCCGCTGCAGCCTTCCCTCACAAGAAGGTTGATGCGGACTCTCCCTTCGCGCGTAAGCTCACCCCGGCCCAGGATCAGCTGGTCAACAAGGCGATCGCCCGCGAGGCCGTCATCATCAAGACCCTCCGCGAGCGCAGCCCCATCGTCGAGACCTACATCCAGAACATGCGTCCCGACCCCGTCATGGGTCAGACCGTCGATAGCGACGCCCACTTCCTGGCCCGCGTCGACTTTGGCAAGGTCATCGGCGAAAACGGCTTCCTCGCCGGCGGCGACCAGAAGAAAGGTCGCTTCAAGCACTCCCTCGGCTACATCACCGGCCTCTCCAAAGAACTCCGCCTCAGCTTTAACGAAGCGGGCTTTGTGCGCATGATCGTCATCGATAGCACTGGCTTCGATCGCCAGCACTACCAGTTTGCCTTCCTGCGCAACGACTTCCTCGGCACCGTCCCTACGGTCGTCTTCGACGTCGCTCCCATCAAGAAGGTTCCAGGTCGCTTCTTCGGCCGTATCTGGGTTGAGCGCAACGGTGGCAACATCGTCCGTTACGACGGCG
Organism: uncultured Acidobacteriaceae bacterium; assembly: GCA_963821165.1. GTDB lineage: Bacteria > Acidobacteriota > Terriglobia > Terriglobales > Acidobacteriaceae > Granulicella. The sequence goes on along the minus strand of CAWGCQ010000003.1, from coordinate 1,964,623 downwards.
ACCTGGCCGGCGGCGAGAAAGACAATATCAACGAGTACTTCCACTTCAATTCCATCCGGACCAACGTCCAGGATGGCCTCTGGCTCCCCACCGCCTCCTACATCGAAGAAACCGACCCCAAGAGCCCCTCGCACAGCCTGAAGTTCAAAGCCATCAACCAGATCTGGGGCTACTCTCTCAAGGTTCCTGCCAAGGAAGAGGATCAGGCGGACATCGAAGTTGAGGGTGCAACCGACGAGAGCCAGCAGAATGGCAACCTGAGCCCCCTCGGCGCCCAGCGCCAGTGGATTCAGCAGGCTGAGGATAACGTCATTGACCGCCTCTTCTCGGCCGGCCTCATCGACGCTCCCAGCGATTTCGATAAGGTGCTCGCCCTGCTGGCCAACAACATCCTGGCCTACAATCAGATTCCCATCGATCGCCCCATCCGCGTTCGTACCCTGCTCACCGCGCCTCTCGAGTCAGTGGCCGTCGGTAACACGATCCTGATCTCCAAGGGTCTGGTCGATACCACCGCCGTAGTCACCGCGGACGGCGCCCAGCAGATGGGTAACCTCAATGCCCTGTTGGCCTTCCAGGTCGCTCACATCGTCCTCGGCCACCACATCGACACCAAGTTCGCCTTCAGCGATCGCCTCCTCTTCCCACCCGAGTCGGCCTTCGCCCGCCTTCCGCTCCAGCACACCGATGCCGATGACCTCGAGGCCTCCAAGAAGACCCTCGAGCTCCTCAGCGCCAAGGACCTCGCCGACGGCCAGCAGTACTTCGGCCTTTACCTCCAACAGCTGCAGGTTCGCCTGAAGGGCCTCAAGTCCCTCACCACCCCGCAACTCGGCGACAGCCTCGTCAAGTCCGACGGAACCTTCTGGTTGCAGGCAATCGTCGCCAAGGCCCCCAAGCTCAACAACACCGACCTCAAGCAGCAGGCTGCTGAGCCTCTCAATGCCTACCTCCGTAACGATCCCTGGACCGATCAGGTCATCAAGCTCAATGCGGCCGTTGAGCCGCTCCTGAGCGCCCGAGACAAACTGCCGTTCGAAATCACCCCCGTTTCGGTAAACCTGGCTTACTGGAAGCCGCCTGTTGAACCCGATGCGACCTCCGGTGGCGCGGCTCCTTCAGCTGCTCCCGCCGCTCAGCCCCAGCCCTAACTCCCACCACTTTTCCACCGGGCCAGGTAACCAATCAGTCACTCCAACCAACGGCACTCACTCTTCCAGTGAGTGCCGTTTTCCGATAGGATCACCACAACCCTCTTCCCAAGAAGAGCGTCTTAGCTCCTGAGAGAAGCTTCATTCAAGCACGATTCTGTCTCCATCAGGTTCGCCCAAACTACTGGAACCATGAGGATATCCTCAAATAATGCTGGTATTTCCAGCACAACTTCAACTACACTGAAGTCGAAACCGATCCCATACCCCGGCCAATGGAGGCCATCCATTGAAACGAATTGTCCTCATCCTGGCTATGTTGGCTGCTACCTCTTCTTTTGCTCTCGGACAAGCGATACCCGGTGCGACCCGTAGAATTGATATCCAGGCGGGCGGGCTCTTCACCTACGCAGTCCCCGATTACACCCCGCAAAACGCAGTCGGTTATGGCATCTTTGGCGATGTGGACATCACCCCACACTGGGGCGCCGAACTTTCGTTCAATTCGATTGACATCCTCCAACACTCCCCAGCCAAAGAGTGGACCTTTGAGTATGGCGCCCGTTACCACAGAGACTACGGTCGCTGGAGTCCCTACGCCAAGCTCTCTGCCGGTCGTGGTACCTTCGATTCCATCGCCCAGTTCTATCAAGGCGACCGCTCTCTGAGCTACAACATGATCGTGTTTGGCGGCGGTACCGACTTTGCCATTACCAATCGCATCGGCGTCCGCGCCGGTGTTGAGTATCAGGACTGGTTTACAGGCGGCCTCAAAGGCGCAGAGGGCGTCGGTGGTCCCGGTTACGACACCTACCTGCCTCACGGTCTGACTCCCTTCCTGGTTCAGGTCGGCGTGTCCTATCACTTCACCGGTAGCGAGAAGATTCAGTAACTGCACCCTCACCCATCTGCCTGGACAGCTGGGACGGACGATTTGTATGGGCTTACCCGCACAAATCCCTCCGCCTCCCGCTCTCCAGGCATTTCCTATATCAAACCGCATCCACCGTCTCCCCCTCGAATTCTCCATCCAGCAGGCAGCCAATCCTCCCCGTCCCACACATCGGACCGCTACGGTAGACCTCACCATATCCCGCCCCACTTCCCACCAAACAAAGCGGCCCAGCCATAAGGCTGGGCCGCTTTGCGTCCTTGCTACCGAACTAGAAGTGGTAGGCAACACCAATCGACGGCGTGAACAGGATGTAGTAACGGTTGGTTGTAAACAGACCGTCTGTCGCTCCAAACGTCGGCGCCTTCATCATGAAACCACGAAACTCCGTCCGAATGTCCCAGCTGGGGCTGAGCTCATACGCCACTCCACCGCCAAACAGACCGCCGATCTGCAGATTTTGCTTCAGCCCCTTTTGAGTCGTCCCGTTGTCCAGGATGGGCGTAAAAATCTCCACGCCAATGCCGCCTTCCAGGAACGGGTTCCACCGCTTGTACGTCCGCTGGTACACATATGCGCCGCTGATCTCCTGCCCGCGTGAATGCACTCGGCTGTTCGGCTGCGAAATCGGGTTGTATTTAATCGAGTTCTGAAAAAAACCGTAGTTCAGCTCGACTGCGCTGCGGGGTGTCAGCAAATAACGGTAGCTCGCCAGGAAGCCTCCGGTGTCTGTCGTCACCATCGGATGAATATTCAGTCCATAAACGTCTGGTGCAAAAACCCCGAATACGCTAACGCTGGCGTCTTGCCGGCTCTCTTGTGCGTGTCCCACGGCGGCGGTGCACAACGTCATCAGTGCACCGAGCAAAATCATTTTCTTCATGCTTGCTGAAATCCCTTCGCATGCACACCGCCAGCCCGAGGCTCCACAAGTCTCTCTCTGTGGTCGTCCAGCCGGTAACCGCGGCGCGCTAATGTCTTATTGTACCTGTACGCGACGCCATCACGCGCATCACGCCTCATTCTGGCCCTGCTTCGTGCCTATTTCATCCTTACAGCTTGTTCCTTCGTTCCTTCTTCCGGTGATCTCCTATAGACGAAACAGGCCCCGTTCCGTCATCCGGAACGAGGCCTCTTCGCTTGCTCTCTCTTCTGACTTACTGCTGCGGCGATCCTGACGGTGGAGGAGGCGGAGGCGCGCCCTGCCCTCCTCCGTCCGCATGACGCTCCTGCCGCTTCGCCTGCATCGCGTCGAACTTCGCCTGCTGATCCGGCGTCAACACCGCCCGTATCCTCGACTGCACGCCCTGATGCAGCGACATCATCTGCGCCCGCCGATCTTCCTGCGTCAACGACGCATTTGATCGGATCGTCTCCATCTGCGCGTGCGACTCCGAGAAGATCTCCCGCACCTGCGCCGTCTGGCTGTCACTCAGATCCAGATGGCGCTGCATCATCTCCACTCGCCGCTCCGGATCCATGCCATGCCGTCCCGGCTGCATCTGTCCATCCGGCGGAGGCCCCTGCTGCTGTTGATCCGGCGGAGGAGGAGCCGTCTCCTGTTGCGCAACCGCCGCGCTCAAACCCAGCCCGGCACTACACAGCACAACCACTGCTGTACGAAACATCATTGTCTTTCCAAAATTCTTCATTACCAGTCCCTGCTCTCTCTCGAAGCATCGCGCTTAGAACGTCCTGCGCTGCTATCACCGGTACAGACGCGATTTCGCGCAAAATGTTCCGCTCCCTCTTCGACATTCTTTCGCTGAAACTTTCCCCCCGCGCCAGCGTCTTTAGCCTCACAAACGCGCCCCATCATTCTCAACCTGCCATCGCCTTTACCGTCGTTTTCGCTTGTGCCCTCGCCGTTGCCTTTGCCGTTGCCGTTGCCTTTGCCTTTGCCTTTGCTAGAAGCTAAAAGCTGGAAGCTCACCCCTTCTCCACCACAAAACAAAATGGATCGCCATGCTCCACTGCATGCGCCTGCACCACCCGCAGAAACTCCCGCGCCGCATGGCTCAGCGCCGCTCCCCGCCGATGCACCAGCCGCAATTTCCTCTCCATCTGCAACTCCGGAACCTCCACCGCAACCAGCGTCCCGCTCTCCAACTCGCCCTCCACCGTCAGCCGCGGCACCAGCGCCACGCCATTCCCCCGCTGCACAAATCGCTTGATCGCCTCCAGCGACGGCAGCTCCACCTCCATCTGCAGCGGAATCTTCCGCCGCTGAAACGTCTCGATCACCTTCTGCCGCAGCGGCGACGGCACATTATGCGCCACAAACGTCTCCCGTCCCAGCCGCGCAATCGTAGCCTTCCCAGCCTTCGCCAGCGCATGCCCCGGACTCATCACGCACACCAGCTCATCCGTATACACCAGCGTCGACACCACCTGCGGATCAGCCGGCCGGAAACTCACCACCCCAATCTCCACCGAGTGCGACTGCACCTCATCCGCAATCCGGCTCGCCAGCGTCCGCTGCACCGCCACCTTGATCCGCGGATGCTCCCGCCGAAACGCATCCAGCACCGGCAACAAATAGAGACACGTGTACTCATTCGCCGCCAGATCCAGCCGCCCCCGATGCAAACTCCTGAGGTCCACCAGCGCCGCTCCGGCATCCTTCCGCAGGTTCAGCATCTTGTGCGCATACTCCAGCAGCACCTTGCCCGCGTCCGTTGGCTGCCCCGCCCCGCGCTCCAGCAGCACCTCGCCCAGCTCCGCCTCCAACTTGGCAATCACCTGGCTCACTGCTGGCTGCGTACGGTGCAAACGTGCCGCCGCTCGAGAAAAACTCCGCTCCTCGGCAACGGCGACAAACGTCTCAAGCTGAAACAGATCCATCCAACCCCACCTTTGCGAAACTTCGCTCACTTGGCGCCCTTTGCGTCAAAGCCTTTACCGTTGCCTTCCCAGCGTGCTCAGGAGTAACTTTCCCATAAGTCAGTTAGCTGCTTCTGGCTATAGCCCCATTAGAATGCGCAATACATCTGGTCTTGAGCATAAGAGCACGTTATGATTCTGTCCAGATGGAAAGGTCTTACTTTATGGCTCCCGATACCAAGCTCGTCATCTTCGACACCACCCTCCGCGACGGCGAACAGTCTCCCGGCTGCACCATGCACCATGCAGAGAAACTTCGCTTCGCCCACCAGCTAGCCGCCCTAGGCGTCGACATCATTGAGGCCGGCTTCGCCATCGCCTCCCACGGCGACTTCCACTCCGTGCAAACCATCGCCCGCGAGGTCAGCACTTCGGCGAAAGCTCCGCGCATCGCCTCCCTCGCCCGCTGCAAGCGCGAAGACATCGAAGCCGCCGCCCGTGCCGTCGAGCCCGCCCACAAATCCCGCATCCACGTCTTCCTAGCCAGCTCCGACCTCCACCTCGAAGCCAAGCTAAAAATCTCCCGCGCCCAGGCCCTCGACAACGTCGGCACCGCCGTCGCCCTCGCCCGCACCTTCGCCGACGACGTAGAGTTCTCGACCGAAGACGGCACCCGCTCCGACCTCGGCTTTCTTATCCAAATGATAAGCATTGCAGTGGAAGCCGGCGCCACCACCATCAACATCCCAGACACCGTCGGCTACACCACCCCCGCCGAGTACAAGGCCCTCTTCGAAACCGTCCGCCAGCGCGTCCCCGGCTCGGACAAAATCATCTACTCCACCCACTGCCACGACGACCTCGGCATGGCAGTAGCCAACTCCCTCGCCGGCGTAGAAGGCGGAGCGAGACAGATCGAGTGCACCATCAACGGCATCGGCGAGCGCGCCGGCAACGCCGCCCTCGAAGAGATCGCCGCCAACATCGCCACCCGCCACGACCGCTATCCCTACACCACCAACCTCGTCATGTCCGAGCTCTACCCCACCTCCCGCATGCTCGGAGAGATCATCAGCTTCAGCTGCCCACCCAACAAAGCGGTCGTAGGAAAGAACGCCTTCGCCCACGAGTCCGGCATCCACCAGCACGGCGTCCTCTCCAACCCCCTCACCTACGAGATCATGACGCCAGCCTCCGTAGGCTTCACCGGCCAGAACATCGTCCTCGGCAAACACAGCGGCCGCCGCGCCCTCGAGTTCCGCCTCAACGAACTAGGCCACAAGCTCTCTCACGAAGAAATCGACGTCGTCTACCACCGCTTCACCGAACTAGCCGACCGCAAGAAAAACATCTACGACCAGGACATAGTAGCCCTGCTCCAACCCACCACCACCGAACCCCTGGTCACCAACGTCCCCTAACCGCATGACGGCACAAACAAGGACGCGACACAGCAGCGTCCCCCCAAAACCCTCGTCATCCTGAACGAAGTGAAGGATCCCTGTAGTTGTTGTTGCCGTTGCTCTTGCTGTTGCTCTTGCTCTTGCCGTTGCTCTTCTGGCTGTCATTCCGCAGCGAAGCGGAGGAATCTGCTTCTTCTTCTTTTGCCCTTGCCGTTGCTCTTGCCTTTAGCTAGACGCTAAAAGCTAGAAGCTAAAAGCGCCTTTGCCTTTCACTACTCTCTACTCACTGGACCTTATGAACCTCAAAATCGCAATCCTGGCCGGCGACGGCATCGGCCCCGAAGTCACCCACGAAGCCGTCAACATCCTCCAGGCCGTAGCCGAAGCCGGCGGCCACGACTTCACCTTCACCGAAGCCCTCCTCGGCGGCGTAGCCATCACCGCCAAAGGCACCCCTCTCCCGCAAGAGACCATCGACATCGCGCTAGACTCCGACGCCGTCCTCCTCGGCGCCGTCGGCGACAACAAGTTCAACGCCCTCTCCCCCGACAAGCGCCCCGAAGCCGGCCTCCTGCAGATCCGCCAGATCCTCGGCGGCTTCGCCAACCTGCGCCCCTCGGTCGCCTACCCCGCGCTCGCAGAAAATTCTCCCCTCCGCCCCGAAGTCACCAAGGGCGTCGACATCCTCTTCGTCCGCGAGCTCCTCGGCGGCCTCTACTTCGGCCAGCCCCGCAGCTGGAACAAGGAGACCGGCGAAGCCATCAACACCATGCGCTACACGAAAGATGAAGTCACCCGCGTAGCCCGCATAGCCTTCGAGCTAGCCACCAAGCGCCGCAAAAAACTCACCTCCGTCGACAAAGCCAACGTCCTCGAGTGCTCCCAACTCTGGCGCGCCACCGTCGACAGCCTCAAGTCCGACTACCCCGACGTCACCGTCGAGCACCAGCTCGTCGACTCCATGGCCATGCACCTCATGAACGTCCCCCGCAACTTCGACGTCGTCCTCACCGAAAACCTCTTCGGCGACATTCTCTCCGACGAGTCCGGCATCATCACCGGCTCCCTCGGCATGCTCCCCTCGGCCACCATCGGCGGCAAGGTCAATCTCTACGAGCCCGTCCACGGCTCCGCGCCCGACATCGCCGGCACCGGCAAAGCCAACCCGCTAGGCGCGATCCTCACCGCCGCCATGGTCCTCCGCCACTCGGCAGGACTCGAACAAGAAGCCGCCGCCATAGAAGCCGCCGTCCAAAAAGTTCTAGAAGCCGGCCACCGCACCGCCGACATCGCAAGAGGCAACACGGCCGCGACCGTAACCACGCACCAGATGGGCAAGCTAGTCCACAGCGCGCTAGCCGAATCCATTGACCGCAGCCAGTCTCTCCACGCCGTCTAGCGCGACCAACAAACCGGGTACCCCACATCTCGCTTCTGAGATGTGGGTTCGGACAACCTCAGGATGCACCCAAAATCCCATCATCCTGAACGAAGTGAAGGACCCCCGTATTTGATTTTGTAGTTGCTCTTGCTTTTCTGGCTGTCATCCCGCAGGGATCTGCTGTTGCACCTGCACCACCTACTTCCTATTTCCTACTTCCTGCTCTCACACCATGCGCAAGCCTCTCCATCTCGCCGCCCTCACCCTCCTCACAGCGACGACCCTCCGCGCCCAGGTCTCCGACCCCAACAAGCTTATCGCCCCCCCACCCGGCAACCCCGCCATCCACCGCACTACCCCCGACGACAACCTCCAGTGGCTCTGGCAATACACCCACCCCGCGCCCATCGGTGAAGCCGCCAACCTCCGCCTCGACGCCCGCTTCCAGTCCTTCCTCCAGGACAACTTCAAGCAACCTCAATCCATGTGGGGCCCGCCCAATAGCCAGGAACCCCTCGCGACGATCATCCCCCTCTTCCTCACGCAATACGGCGCGGTAACCTCGGCACAGAACCGCTTTGTGACGGTAGACGGCTGCGTCCCCAGCTTCTGCGCTGCCAGCGGCCTTCTCTGGATCGACCTCGGCCGCCCCCACCCCCTCGCCATCTTCGCCGCCGTCAACTGGGACCCCCAAGCCAACACCACCGACCAGCCCACAGCCAACTACAACCTCTGGCTCTTCACCAACCGCCAACTCGATCCCGACGCTCTCCCGGTAGCCCTAACGCAAGCCATCGCCCACTGGGACGCACGCCTGGCCACCGCGCACCGCCTCGTCCCCCACATCGCCCACGCCCTGCTCGTTCAACCCGACGGCACCCCCGTAGCCCTCAACCCCGAACAAGCCGGCGCCAACACCATAGCCCCCCAACCCGACACGACGACGCCGCAGAAAGGAGCCAACGACTAAGCCGCATGAAGACCCTGTCCATCGCCGCTCTCCTCCTCGCCTCCTTCGCTGCATCCGGTGCTGCATCGGGAAGCGCGCAGCCGCAGCACACCACGCAACCTAAGGCCGCCCAACCGCCCCAAACCGACGCGCAGTGGGCCAGGCGTTACGCCCCAAACTGCTCCACCAGCCCCGACAAGTGCAGCGGAGCCGGCATCAACATCTGGGACCCGCACATCCTCGCGCTACTCCGTCACAGCCTTCCCCAAAGCGACTCCTGGTGGGTCAACGGTTACGGTGGCCATTCCTCCGTCACCAACGCCGTACTCGAATTCCTCGGCATTCCCGAATCCACAACCTTCGACGACGATCGCTATCTCACCGCCACCGGCTGCGTCCCCCACGCCTGCTTCTCAAGAGGCATGCTCTGGATCGACACCGGCACACATCCCTCCACCGTAATCTTCGTAGGCGAAGACCTCGTCGCGGGTGGTCTCAAGGGCGAGTCCGGCTATCACCTCTACGTCTACACCAGCCGCGAACTCGCCACGTACTATGCAGGCAACCGGCCCATCAAAATCTTCAACCCCGCGTTCCTAAAGAGCCTCGCCAGTTGGCATGAAGCCAGCATCTCCAAATACGACAACCAGAACATCATCCTCGCCACCATCGTCTGGCCCAACGGCCGATCAAACGATCTCTTCTGGAACGATCTCCTTCAGCCGCCACCACCCTCCACCACTAACACCGGAGCAACAAAGTGAACCAACCCCGCACCCTCTTCGAAAAAGTCTGGCAGCAGCACGTCGTCACCGAACCCGCCGGCGAGCCCACCATCCTCTACATCGACCTCCAGCTGGTCCACGAAGTCACCAGCCCGCAAGCCTTCGAAGGCCTCCGCCTAACCAACCGCCCGCTCCGCCATCCCGAGCGTCACGTCGCCACCGTCGACCACAACGTCCCCACCACCAGCGTCCACGACCGCCTCGTCATCGCCGACCAGATCGCCAACGCGCAGGTCAACGCACTGCGCAAGAACTGCGCCGACTTCGGCATCGAGCTCTACGACGTCCAGGACGCCGAGCAAGGCATCGTCCACATGATCGGCCCCGAGCTCGGCCTCACCAAGCCCGGCATGACCATCGTCTGCGGCGACTCGCACACCAGCACCCACGGAGCCTTCGGCGCTCTCGCCTTCGGCATCGGCACCAGCGAAGTCGAGCACGTCATGGCCACCCAAACCCTCCCGCAGGACAAGCCCAAAACCTTCCGCATCACACGTCGACGGCGAGCTCCCCTTCGGCGTCACCGCCAAGGACATCATCCTCGACATCATCGGCCGCATCGGCACCGACGGCGCCACCGGCTACGTCATCGAGTACGCCGGCTCCGCCATCCGCGCCCTCTCCATGGAAGGCCGCATGACCATCTGCAACATGAGCATCGAAGCCGGTGCCCGCGCCGGCATGATCGCCCCCGACGACACCACCTTCGCCTACCTCAAGGGCCGCCGCTTCTCGCCCGCAAGGCGCAGCATGGGACGAAGCCGTCGCCCACTGGCGCACCCTCCCCACCGACCCCGGCGCCACCTTCGACCGCGAGCTCCACATCGACGCCACCACAGCTCGCCCCCACCGTCACCTGGGGCACCTCGCCCGGCATGGTCACCACCATCGACGCCGCCGTCCCCACCCTCGCCGACGCCACGCTCCGAAGCCGACCAGAAGTCCTTCGCCCGCGCCTACGAGTACATGGACCTCAAGCCCGGCACACCCATCGAAGACATCAAGATCGACGCCGTCTTCCTCGGCTCCTGCACCAACGGCCGCATCGAAGACCTCCGCGCCGCCGCCGCCAGTCGTCAACGGCTACCACGTCGCCACCACGGTCCGCGCCATGGTCGTCCCCGGCTCGCAGGCCGTCAAGCGCCAGGCCGAAGCAGAAGGCCTCGACGCGCATCTTCAAGTCCGCCGGCTTCGAGTGGCGCGAGCCCGGCTGCTCCATGTGCCTCGGCATGAACCCCGACATCCTCCAGCCCGGCGAACGCTGCGCCTCCACCAGCAACCGCAACTTCGAAGGCCGCCAGGGCCGCGGAGGCCGCACCCACCTCCTCTCCCCCGCAATGGCCGCCGCCGCCGCCATCACCGGCCACTTCACCGACATCCGCACCTGGAAGTTCAACTCCAAGACGTAGCCGTAACACAGAACAGCCCAGCCACAACGCAGTCCAGCTGAACGATAGACGCAAGCGCCAACGGCGCGACACATCACAGCCTAGGCCGAAGGCCTAGGTAGACACAGCAGAAACGCAAGAGGGCTGAAGGCCCGACACAACGCACCGCCACCACCGCCTCTAGCTAGAAGCTAGAAGCTAAAAGCCAGGAGCTGCTCATGAGACCCATCAACATCCTCACCTCCACCGCCGTCCCGCTCCCGCTGCCCAACATCGACACCGACCAGATCATCCCCAAGCAATTCCTCAAGCGCATCGAGCGCACCGGCTACGGCGACTTCCTCTTCTACGACTGGCGCTACGACCTCGACGCCCCCGACCACGTCGCAAGCCCGACCCCGACTTCGTCCTCAACAAGCCCGACCTACAAGGGCGCGCGAGATCCTCATCGCCGAGACGCAACTTCGGCTGCGGCAGCTCCCGCGAGCACGCCGCCTGGGCCCTCAACCAGTACGGCTTCCTCGCCGTCATCGCCCCCACCTTCGCCGACATCTTCTTCTCCAACGCCGGCAAGAACGGCATCATCCTCGTCCGCCTCACCGAAGACGAAGTCGCAAACCCTCATCCAGCGCTGCACCGCGAACCCCAACGCACAAGATCACCATCAACCTCGAAGCCCAGACCGTCACCGACGACCGAAGGCTTCCAGCGCCCACTTCGACATCGACCCCTTCCGCAAATACTGCCTGCTGAACGGCCTCGACGACATCGGCCTCACCCTCCGCCACGAAGACGAACTCGACGCCTACGAATCCAAGCACCACGACAAGAATTCTGGCTCTCCCCCAAACTCGCAAAGTACCGCCTGACGACTCATCGCAGTCTCAGCCGAAGCGCTCAACGTGACCGCATCACCGAGCAAGCGCCAACGGCGCGCCAATATCCAGCCTAGGCCGAAGGCCTAGGTCAGCACCGAAGTAGAATCCAAGGGCTGAAGGCCCGACACATCGGACCGCACCAATTCGGGCCAGCAACGATCGAAGCGGCACGGCTTCAGCCGTGCCAACAGCACCACAATCGAACGGGCTTTAGCCCCTGACGGCACTGCATGATCGACGACATCAAACTCGCGACACGTCCTCATGCGCGACACTCAGCTTCTGCGGCGCAAGCTCCGATTCACTCAACGAGATCGGCTTCGTACCTCGCAGACGAAACGTCAATCTCGCACTGTCGAAGCCATTCGTCGCCAACTTGCGGCGAACGGCTGTCGCGGCGTCGCATCGACCCATTCGAAGCGCACGACTCGAACAACGGCGCATGGACCTGTCTATGCGCAATCCGTCACTCGACCAGCAGCCAACGGCGCGGACGCATCAGTCTGACGATTCACGTCGATCAGCCACGTCACAGGCGCAATCCATCATCCAACAGCTTCTGCAACAATGAAAGGCAACACAGTGAGCAACCAAATCGATCCGCAAAGAACAACTCCATCGTCCTCACCGAAGGCCCCTCCCGCGCCGCCGCCCGCGCCTACTTCCGCGGCGTCGGCTTCACCAAAGAAGACCTGCACAAGCCCATCATCGGCATCGCCAACACCTGGACCGAGATCGGCCCCTGCAACTTCCATCTCCGCGACAGGTCGCCGAAGCCGTCAAGCAGGGCATCCGCGAAGCCGGCGGCACCCCCATGGAGTTCAACACCATCACCATCTCCGACGGCATCACCATGGGCACCGAAGGCATGAAGGCCTCGCTCATCTCCCGCGAAGTCATCGCCGACTCCATCGAACTCGTCACCCGCGGCAACTCCTTCGACGGCCTCGTCTGCATCGCCGGCTGCGACAAGAACATGCCCGCCGCCATCATGGCCCTCGCCCGCCTCGACATCCCCGGCCTCATGCTCTACGGCGGCTGCATCGCCCCCGGCCACCTGCACTCGCCAACGGCAAGCCCGACGGCACCACCAAGAGAGACATCACCATCCTCCAGGTCTTCGAAGCCATGGGCTCGCACGCCGCCGGCAAGATCAACGACGCCCAGCTCGAAGCCGCTCGAAGCCGCCGCCTGTCCCGGCCCCGGAGCCTGCGGCGGCCAGTTCACCGCCAACACCATGGCCATGGCCGGCGAGTTCCTCGGCATCTCCCCCATCCAGCTCACCGGCGTCCCCGCCATGTCGCCCGAAAAGCACGAAGCCTGCCGCGCAGCCGGCCGCATCGTCATGGACCTCGCCCGCACCGGCCTCAAGCCCTCGCAAGATCATCACCCGCAAGTCCATCGAGAACGCCATCGCCGCCGTCGCGCCTCCGGCGGCAGCACCAACGCCGTCCTCCACCTCATCGCCATCGCCAGCGAGCTCGACATCCCCCTCACGATGGAAGACTTCGACCGCATCTGCGAGCACACGCCCTTCATCTGCGACCTCTCACCCGGCGGCAAGTACGTCGCCAAGGACTACCAGGACGCCGGCGGCTCGCGCGTCCTCGCCAAGCGCCTCCTCGACAAGGGCCTCCTCCACGGCAACACGCCCACCGTCTCCGGCAAGACCCTCCGCGAAGAAGCCGCCGCCGCCGTCGAAACCCCCGGCCAGCCCGTCATCCACACCTGGGACAAGCCGCTCAAGCCCACCGGCGGCCTCGTCATCCTGAAGGGCAACCTCGCCCCCGAAGGCTGCGTCATCAAGGTCGCCGGCCACGAGCGCATCCACCACACCGGCACCGCCCGCGTCTTCGACACCGAAGACGACTGCCTCCCGCCGTCGAAGCCGGCAAGATCAACCCCGACGACGTGCTCGTCATCCGCTACGAAGGCCCCCGCGGCGGCCCCGGCATGCGCGAGATGCTCGCCGTCACCGCCGCCATCAAAGGCATCCCCGAACTCTCCGAAACCGTCGCCCTCTTAACCGACGGCCGCTTCAGCGGCGCCACCCGCGGCCTCATGGCCGGCCACGTCGCCCCCGAAGCCCAGCTCGGAGGCCCCATCGCCGCCGTCCACGAAGGCGACACCATCACCTTCGACATCCCCAACCGCAAGCTAACCCTCAACGTCCCCGACGAAGAAATCGCCACCCGCCTCAACACCATCGAAGCCCCCGACCCCGCGCTACAAACGAGGCGTCTTCGCCAAATACGCCAACTCCGTAAGCTCCGCCAGCCAAGGAGCCGTCACCACCTAGCTCCCACGCAGCAAGCGCCAACGGCGCGACCACATTCCAGCCTAGGCCGACCGCAGGGAGGCCTAGGTAAACGTCAACCAACAACCCGAGGGCCATCGGCCCGACACAAAATCAATCCCACACGTAACGCTCATCCAACTCGACATGATACTTCCGGCACAACGCGCGCAACTCATCCTCGAAGCCACCCTTCGCGTGGTGCGCCTTCTGCCCATCAATGTACCGCACAACGGCATCCACATCCGCGGGGCTGACGGAGAACAAACCATACCCTCGTTGCCACGCAAACGCTTCCACGCCCTGCCTTTTCATCCATGCGGTCGCGCTAGTCTTAATCTCCGACACCACCTTCGCTGCCATCTTCGTCGGCGGCAAACGCAGGGCAATATGAACATGATCGGCAACGCCGCCAACCCGAACGCAATCACAACCAAGTTCCCGAACGGTTCCAGCCATATATGCATGAAGGCCCAACAAGACGTCGTCGTGGATGGACGGCGTACGGCCCTTGGTACTGAAGATGATATGCACGAGGTTGAAGCTCAGCGTCTGCGGCATGAGTCGGATTCTATATCGCGACTTCAAAATCACAATAGCAGCAAGTGCCAAAAGCAAGGGCCAAAGGCCCGCCAACATTCCAGCCTAGGCCGAAGGCCTAGGTACAACGTCAACCAGAAACCCGAGGGCTGTAAGCCCGACCACATTCCAGCCTAGGCCGAAGGCCTAGGCAGCCATACACCAAAGAACGCAAGGGCTGTAAGCCCGACACATCGCAACCACCCCAGCACCCGGGCTTCAGCCCCTGAGGTACGAATTCAATGAGCAGACCAGGCGCAGCTCCACTGTGGGAACAAATTGCATTCTGCGTCGCAGGTCCACCGATAATGGCCTTCCTCATTCGACTTATGTCGCGAGGGTGGGCGCGAACAGTGCAAGGCGGAACAATCAGCGAGCGTACCGAGAAGCGTCAACGAATAGAGTTTTGGGCCGTTCTGATTTTCATGTACCTATTGGTCCTGGGCGAAATCATCTACGCCCACCTAACAAACTGAAACAACGAATGCTGCGAACTGCACGACCTAATGGAGAAGTCACATGACTAACTCGAACACCAACCAACACCCCACCTTAACCGGCTCCGAAATCCTCTGGGCCACCCTCGCCGGCGAAGGCATCACCACCGTCTTCGGCTACCCCGGCGGAGCCATCCTCCCCATCTACGACGCCCTGCGCAAGTTCCCCACCTCCACCACGTCCTCGTCCGCCACGAGCAGGGCGCCGCCCACATGGCCGACGGCTACGCCCGCGCCTCCGGCCGCGTCGGCGTCTGCATGGCCACCTCCGGCCCCGGCGCCACCAACCTCGTCACCGGCATCGCCACCGCCATGCTCGACAGCATCCCCATCGTCGCCATCACCGGCCAGGTCTCCTCCAAAGTCCTCGGCACCGACGCCTTCCAGGAGATCGACATCACCGGCATCACCCTGCCCATCACCAAGCACAACTTCCTCGTCACCCGCGCCGAAGACATCGCCCCCACCGTCCGCGAGGCCTTCCAGATCGCCCGCTCCGGCCGCCCCGGCCCAGTCCTCGTCGACATCACCAAGGACGCGCAACAAGCCTCCGCCCTCTTCGACTTCGACGCCGCCGCGCCCGCGCCCCTACCGCCCGCACCCCATGCTCCGCGCCGAGTCTTCCTCCATCCGCGAAGCCGTCGCCCTCATCCAGCAATCCGCAAGAAGCCCCGTCATCCTCGCCGGCCACGGCATCGTCGAATCCGGCGCCGAAGCCGAAGTCATCGCCTTCGCCGAAGCGCCACCAGATCCCCGTCGCCAGCACGCTCCTCGGCCTCGGCGCCATCCCCGCCGCGCACCCGCTCTCGCTCGGCATGATGGGCATGCACGGCGAGTCCTGGGTCAACAACGCCATCCAGCAAGCCGACCTCCTGCTCGCCTTCGGCATGCGCTTCGACGACCGCGTCACCGGCAACCTCGCCAACTACGCCCCCAACGCCAAAAAGATCCACATCGAGATCGACCCCTCCGAGATCAACAAAAACGTCCGCGTCGACGTAGCCCTCATCGGCGACCTGAAAGAAGTCCTCAACCTCCTCCAACCCCTCCTCTCCGTAGGGACTGCCTCCACTCCGGGTGCCCCAGGTCTCGCTTCTGAGACCTGGGATCGGACCACCACCGAACCCTCCCCGTGGCTCGCCGAGATCAACGCCTCCAAGGGCACCGCCGCCGTCCGCGACATCATCAACCTCCCCGACAACGGCCACCTCTACGCCGCGCACGTCATCAACGACATCTGGCGCGAAGCCCGCGCCGCCGGCCGCCTCGAACAAACCATCATCGTCACCGACGTAGGCCAGCACCAGATGTGGGAAGCCCAGTACTTCAAGCACGAAGCCCCGCGCTCGCTCATCACCTCCGGAGGCCTCGGCACCATGGGCTTCGCGCTGCCCGCAGCCATCGGCGCGAAGGCCGCCTGCCCCGACAAAGACGTCTGGGTCATCGCCGGCGACGGCGGCTTCCAGATGACCGCCGCCGAGCTCTCCACCATCGTGCAGGAAGGCCTCGCCATCAACATCGCCGTCATCAACAACGGCTTCCTCGGCATGGTCCGCCAGTGGCAGGAGACCTTCTACGACAAGAACTACTCCGCCTCGCCCATCCTCTCGCCCGACTTCGTCCTGCTAGCCGCCGCCCACGGCATCGCCGGCGCCAACGTCTCGCAAGCGCAGCGAAGTCACCCCCACAGTCACCCACGCCCGCACCTCCGGCAAGCCCTTCCTCATCAACTTCCAGGTAGAAAAAGAAGACGGCGTCTACCCCATGATCGCCCCCGGCAGCGCCCTCCACGAGATGGTCCGCCGCCCCACCAACGACCCCCTCCTCGAACTCCCGGAGGACGAATAACTTGCCAGGCCACAATCCATTTCGTCGCGACCAACCTACGTTGCCATCGCCTATACAAGCGCCAGTGCCGCGTCCTTCCCCTGCGTGTCGCATAAACCCGCATGCCTCAACGTCTCCTGAAAAAGCGCCGGAGGCGCGCCCCATACCAGCGTGGGGCGCAGCCCCACGTACGCCCACCCCCACCCCCAGAGGGCCGGAGGCCCGACCTATCCCCACCTCAATCCCAAAGGTAGCGCTCCTCACACTCGATCCCATACTTCGCCAGAAACGCCCGCAACTCATCTTGAAACGCCTGCTTCTTGTCGTGCGATTCCTGCGTCTCGATGTAACGTATCAACGCATTCAAATCGGACGGTCCTACCGAAAACGCGCCGTACCCTCGTTGCCACGCGAACTTCGCCAACCTGGGCGATTGGCTTTTCAGCCATTGAGACGAGGACGCCTTCATCTCCGCAACCAAATCCGCGACATTCGCTCTGCGATTCAAACGAATCGCCAGATGAACATGATCGGCAACACCACCAACGCGGAAACATTCGCAATCATTATTCCGAACGATCGTCGCCAGATAGGCATAAAGGTCGGGGCGCACCTCGGTATCCAGCAACGCCGCCCGGTCCTTCGTACTAAACACCACATGCACGAGAAGAAAACTCAACGACTGGGGCATACCGCGAAGCATAGCTCAAACTAAATACAAACTCAGTGACCGCCACCCTCCAACTCGCCACCCCACGCCTCCTCCTCCGCCCCTTCGAGGACCGCGACCGCGCGCCCTTCGCCGCCATGAACGCCGACCCCGAAGTCATGCACTTCTTCGCCTCCACCTACACCCGCGAAGAATCCGACAACCACATCGCCCGCTACCTACACCAACTGCTACGCGACGGCTTCAGCTTCCTCGTCGCCACCCACAAACAAACCGGCGACTTCCTCGGCATCATCGGCATGCAAACCATGTACATCGAAGTCCCCAACCTCCCACAGCCCGCAGTCGAGCTCGGCTGGCGTCTCGCCGCCCACGCGCACGGCCAGGGCTACGCCACCGAAGGCGCCCAGGCCTTCGTCGACCTCGCCCGCCA
The DNA here is from genome assembly GCA_963821165.1 of uncultured Acidobacteriaceae bacterium. Classification (GTDB taxonomy): domain Bacteria; phylum Acidobacteriota; class Terriglobia; order Terriglobales; family Acidobacteriaceae; genus Granulicella. Next base: position 1,946,671 of record CAWGCQ010000003.1, on the reverse strand, counting down.
ACTCCAACTCCCCAGCGTCGTAGCCATCACCACCCCCGACAACCTCGCCTCGCAAAACGTCATGCGCAAACTAGGCATGACACCGCGCCCCGAGCTCACCTTCGACCATCCCCTCATCGCCCCTGACAACCCCCGCCGCCAACACGTCCTCTACAGCCTGGAGCTAGCCCCACCATGCGCCTGACCAACCTTCTTCCCCTGCTGTCGCTCGCGCTCATCACCACACTAGGCTGCAACTCCACGCCCAAAGCCACAACCGCCATCGCCCTTAAAACCACCACCACGCAATACCCACCCCGCCCCACCATCCCACCACCCCCCTTCACCCTCTCCCACCAAACCCCCGAAGGCTCTTTCACCCTCGTCACCACACCCACCGCCACCGACGCACAAATCGAAGCCATCATCTACCAGCTCCGCACCGCCGCCCACACCCGCACCTTCGACCACCTCGGCATCCCCCAAAAAGCAGTCGATGCCCGCGACCCCATGGTCTGGTTCCACATCTACCGAGGCCCCAAATGCGCCGACGAAAAATACACTGACGGCAAGCTCCCCTGCGGCGACCACTACAACGCCTCCGGCGACTACACCTTCGGCGGAGGCGCCAACCACCAATGGGACGACGGCGCCCTCCTCCACCCCACCGCAACCGGCAACGACAGCCAAACCGAACTCTGGGACCCCAACACCCCCTACGTCGCGCCCCACTAGCCTTCGTCCTTACTACTCACTACCCACTACTCACTACCCACTACCCACTGAGGCACCCATGCTCCACACCTTCGTAGCCCTCGTCCAAGACAAGCCCGGCGTCCTCACCCGCGTCGCCAGCCTCTTCCGCCGTCTCAACATCAACATCGTCTCGTTGACGGTCGGCGAATCCGAGCGCGCCGACACCTCGCGCATGACCATCGTCGCCGACGCACCCGACAACGCCGCGCACCGCATCCGCGCCTCGCTCTACAAGCTCGAAACCACCATCGACGTCGACGAGGTCAACCGCACCGACGCCGTCGTCCGCGAGCTCTGCCTCATCAAAGTCGCGGCCGGCCCCAACCAGCCCCACGGCCTCCACTCGCGCTCGCAAATCTTCGAACTCGCGCAAGTCTTCCGCGCCCGTGTCGTCGACCTCGCCCCCGAATCCATCATGCTCGAGATGACCGGCAGCGCCTCCAAGATCGAAGGCCTCCTGCAAGTCCTCCGCGAGAGCGCCTACGAAATCCTCGAAGTCTCCCGCACCGGCCGCATGGCCATGCGCCGCGGCCACCACACCAGCCGAGTCCTCAAAGCCCTCGGCACCAGCACCAAGCTAGCCCCCTCCGACTTCCCCACCCACGACCCCGACAACCACCCCGACGACGACAACATCCTCCCCACCGAATTCGACGAAGACTAGCCGGAGCACCTCCGCTCGCAGATACGATCTCCGAAACTTGCATAAACTAACATCTGACAACTGAGAACTGATAACCCGAAAGGCACCACACCATGGCAAAGACCTACCACGACGCAGACGCAGACCTCTCCCTCATCCAAGCCAAAAAAGTCGCCATCATCGGCTACGGCTCCCAGGGCCACGCCCACGCCCTCAACCTCAAGGACTCCGGCGTCGACGTCCGCGTAGGCCTCCGCCCCAACTCCCCCAACGCCCGCAAAGCCGAGCTCGCCGGCCTCCAGGTCGGCACCGTCGCCGAAGTCTCCAAGTGGGCCGACGTCATCATGAACCTCACCCCCGACCAGACCGCAGCCAAGGTCTACACCGAAGACATCGCCCCCAACATGAAGCCCGACGTCACCCTCATGTTCGCGCACGGCTTCAACATCCGCTTCCGCACCATCACCCCTCCCGCCCACCGTCGACGTCTCGCTCGTCGCTCCCAAGGGCCCCGGCCACCGCGTCCGCGAAGTCTTCACCGAAGGCGGCGGCGTCCCCTGCCTCGTCGCTGTCGAGCAGGACGCCAGCGGCCACGCCCTCGCCCTCGCTCTCTCCTACGCCAAGGCCATCGGCGGAACTCGCGGCGGCGTCCTCGAAACCACCTTCACCGAAGAGACCGAGACCGACCTCTTCGGCGAGCAAGCCGTCCTCTGCGGTGGCGCCGCAGCCCTCGTCAAGTGCGGCTTCGAGGTCCTCACCGAGGCCGGCTATCAACCCGAGCTCGCCTACTTCGAAGTCCTTCACGAGCTCAAGCTCATCGTCGACCTCCTCTATCGTGGCGGCCTCGAATACATGAACTACTCCATCTCCGACACCGCCGAGTGGGGTGGCTACGAAGCCCAGGCCGCCATCGTCACGCCAGCAACCAAAGCCGCCATGAAGCAGCTCCTCTCCAACATCCAGGACGGTAGCTTCGCCAAAAAATTCATCAACGAAAACGAAACCGGCCGCCACGGCTTCCAAAAATATCGCGACGCCGAGCGCAACCACCCCGTAGAAAAAATCGGCGCACCCCTCCGCGCCTCCATGCCCTTCCTCGACCCCGTCAAGATCGTCGACGGCCACCCCGTCAAAGCCTAACCCTGTCTCGTGGACGGCGACCTTAACCCTCGCCGTCCGCGCAGGACCCCGTGTCTCGCTTTTGAGACATGGGGTTTCTCGTTGCGCCAGACCACAACCAGCCCTCCGCATTTGCATCAAATCCCGTCATCCTGAACGAAGTGAAGGACCCCTGTAGTTGCTGTTGCAGTTGTCTTTGCTCTTGCTTTTCTGGCTGTCATCCCGCAGGGATCTGCTTCTTCTAAATGCAGGCCTGTCCACCTTTTTTTCGGAATCACCCAATCTTCCGCGAAGACTCCGCCGCTGCGCGCGACCGCCCGCTCTTCAACTTCCAGCTAAACTGCCGCTTCCTCAGCATCGCTGCAAACTCGTCCGCCGGTACCGGAGGCCCAAAGTAAAATCCCTGCGCCTCATCGCAATCGTGCGCTCGCACAAAACTTCATGTCCTCTAGTGATTCAACGCCCTCCGCCACCACCCGCAGCTTCAAACTCTGCCCCATGCGAATGATCGCCACTGCAATCGACCGTCTCGTCCAGCTTCTCCTTCAGCGGGTGAAGAAACGACCGGTCAATCTTCAAAATATCCACCGGCAATTTCTTCAGATGACTCAAGCTCGAGTAGCCCGCGCCGAAGTCATCAATCGACACCTTCACCCCCATCCCCCGCAAAGCTTGCAGCACCGCCAGCGCACGCTCCGGCAGATGCATCAGCACCGTCTCCGTCACCTCCAGCTCCAGCAAGCTGGGGCTCAGCCTCGTCTCTCGCAATACCGCAACCATCTGCTTGCGGAAGTTCACATCCTGCAGTTGCATCGCCGAAACATTCACCGCCATCCTCACTGCCGGCAAACCCTCCTCCAACCACGCCTGCGCCTGCTGCACGCCTCATGCACCGCCCACGCGCCAATCGGCAACATCAGCCCACTGTCTTCCGCGACCGCAAGAAACGTCTCCGGCGCCACTGGCCCCGCGCGTCGCGCTCGTCCACCGCAGCAGCGCCTCCACCCCCGCAATCGCTCCTGTCTTCAGATCGATCGCTGCCTGATAGTGCAGCTGAAACTCATTTCGCCCGAACGCCCGCCGCAGGTCCTCTTCCATCGACCGCCGATACACCGCGCGCGCATTCATCGCCGTCTCGAAAAACTTCACGCACCCGCGCCCACTCGCCTTCGCCTGGTACAGCGCCGTATCCGCATGCTTCAACAGCGTCTCCGCATCCACTCCGTCTTCTGGATAGCGGCTCACACCAATGCTCGCCGTGAGCGTAAAGCTGGTACTCACCAATCGAGTGCACGCTCTCAACCGCCTCCAGGATCCTCTTCGTCACCACCTCCGCGTCTGCCTTCGATTTCACCTCCTGCAGCAACACCACAAACTCATCGCCGCCCTGCCGGCTCACCGTGTCCGGCGTCCGCACCTGTTCCTGCAGCCGCTCCGCAACCGACTGCAGCAGCTTATCCCCCACCATGTGCCCCAGCGAATCGTTTACCTGCTTGAACCGGTCCAGGTCGATATACAACACCGCCACTTCGCCCGAGTGCCTCTCCGCCAGCGCAATCGCCTGTCCCAGCCTATCGGCCAGCAGCAACCGATTCGGCAACCCCGTCAGAAAATCATGCTGCGACGCGTGCAGCATCTCTTCCGCCACGCGCCGCGCCTCCGTCACATCCCGAAACACAATCACCGACCCCGTAACCTTCCCATCCCTCCCATGAATCGGTGCCGTCGAGTCCTCAATGTAAATCTCCGCCCCATCCCGCCGAATCAAAAGGCAACACCCCGGCAGATGTCCCGGCCGGTGCAGCTCCGTCAACGACGCCATCGACCGCGTCACACTCTCCCGCGTCGTCGCATCCAGGATCTTGAGCACCTCGTCGATCGGCCGCCCCCGCGCCTCCGCAACCGTCCATCCCGTCAATTGCTGAGCGACCGGGTTGAGAAACGTAACCTCCCCTTCGCCGTTCGTACTAATCACCGCATCGCCAATCGACTCCAGCGTCACCTGGGCACGATCCTTCTGCTCAACACTTGTTCTCTTCAATCCAGCTCTCGACACTACACCCAACCTCTTCACGGGATACCCCCGCAACCCTCTCGCCGTCCCAGGGAAATTAGCCTGTCCTGAATCAGACACCTCCGCCCCCCTCAACGTTGCATTGCGCCCCAACGTACCCTGCCGCGCCCCAGGCTGCCCTCCCCGTCATCTTCGGCCAGCCGAATACCGCCGCCACCCCCTCCGCCCTCGGTGCATCCTATCTCTATCGCCCATAGGTATATGGACTTCAGCCTTGTAGCACGACGCCCCACCAGGTACCCCAAGGCTTTAGCCTTGGGTCTCGTAACTTTGTTAAGGAATGGGGCTTTAGCCCCTGGGTATGCCTCAACTGCATCCCACCGTCCCAAGGAGCACCGCATGTCCGCCACCGCCCTCCGCCTCAACGCCTTCGGCTCTCCCGAAACCACCGCAAACCTCTCGCTCGAACCCCTAACCCTCCCCGCTCCCGGCCCCACCGAAGTCCTAGTCGACCTCCACGCCGCCAGCCTCAACTACCGCGACCTCATGACCGTCCTCGGCACCTACAACCCCAAGATGCCGCTCCCCCGCATCCCCGGCTCCGACGCCGCCGGGATCGTCACCGCCATCGGCTCAGCCGTCACCCAATTCAAAGTAGGCGACCGCGTCACCAGCCTCTTCTTTCAGGACTGGCTCGACGGCCCCATCCTCCCCACCACCGGCAAATCCGCCCTCGGCGGCCCCATCGACGGCGTCTTCTCCACCGCCCACCTCTTCCCTGAAACCGGCCTCATCCACGCCCCCGCCAGCTACACCCACGCCGAAGCCGCCACCCTCCCCTGCTCCGCCCTCACCGCCTGGAACGCTCTCGTCGAAAAAGGCAATCTCCACGCCGGCCAGACCGTCCTCCTGCTCGGCACCGGCGGCGTCTCGCTCTTCGCCCTCCAGTTCGCCAAGGCCCACGGCGCCCGCGTAATCATCACCAGCTCCTCCGACGAAAAACTAGCCCGCGCCCGCCAGCTAGGCGCCGACGAAACCATCAACTACCGCACCACCCCAGAATGGGATCGAGAAGTCTTCAGACTCACCGCCAACCGCGGCGTCGACCACGTCGTAGAAGTAGGCGGAGCCGGCACTCTCCCCCTCTCCATGAAATCCGTCACCCCCGGCGGCCGCATCTACGTCATCGGCGTCCTCGCCGGCAAAGGCGCCACCATCGACCCCACCCCCATCCTCGCCAAAGCCATCAACGTCCAGGGCGTCTACGTCGGCAGCCGCGCCATGTACACCCGCATGATCGCCGCCATCGAAACCAACCACATCCGCCCCGTCATCGATCGAACCTTCCCCCTCACCCAGGCCCGCGAAGCCCTCACCTACATGCAGTCCGGCAGCCACTACGGCAAAATCATCCTCGACCTCAAAGCCTAACCACCTTCAGCGCCGGAGCAGGCCCTCACAGACCAGATTCGCCACCTGTCTTGCGACCTCCTCCGTACTCAATGGCGGAGTGTCTGCGATACCGTCGATCGTCAGCATCGTGAGACCATGCACGGCCGACCAGGCAACCAGGACAGAAACCCGGAGTTCGTCGTCTCTACATAGAGCGGCGTCGAAAATACCCTCGTCCGCTCCGCGTCGAATGATTCCTGCCAGGATAGCTCTCGTATCAGCGCCCGCAGCCGCAACGGTTTCCGGACGACCCTCCGCCGCCGTTACCAGGGCGGAACTAAACATCAACCGATAGTGCGCGGGATTTTCAACGCCAAAAGTCACATACGCCACAGAACTCCTCTCCAGCGCAGTCTGCGCATTCTCAATCCCTGAAATGGCAGCAAGGATTCGCTCACTTAGCTGGACGAATCCAGTCGCAGCCACAGCCGCCAACAACTCTCTCTTGTCTGCGAAGTGATTGTAAGGGGCATTGTGACTCACACCCGCCCGGCGAGCGACCTCCCTCAAAGAAAATGTCCAGTCCTGCTCCTCGGTAACCAGGGCCAGGGCCGCGTCGATGAGGGAACGGCGAAGATCGCCGTGATGATAAGGCGGCGGATCGCTGATTTTGGATTGTTTGGCCTTCACAAAAATATTCTCGCACATGATATTGACACTGTCCACATTTATTGACTATATTGACTATGTTGACAGTGTCAATATCAACCTTGCGTCTTCAAACGCTTGATCCCCAAAACCCCAAAAAGGAGATTTATGCCCCACTTACAGCTCGATGTACCCAACCACTATCCTCTTTCCGTGAAGCGCGATTTGGCGGCCCGCTTTGGCCGCCACTACGCCGAAATCATGCAAACCACAGCCGACCTTGTCCATGTGACCTTTCGCGAACTCGGCGAAGGCGGCGTCTGGCACTGCACAGCCGGTGACCCTGTCACCCCCGCCGCTGTATTGAGCTGCGAGATCCGCCGCGGCCGCACGCCCGAGCAGCGGGCCCGTCTGGGCGAAGCGCTCCTCAATGCCTGCGTCGAGACCCTGGGGCTCGATCCGCTCCTGATGAACGTGGAGTTTACCCAGCACGCGGGTGACGAAATTTACGGCCAGATTCTCGTAGACGGCGTACTTGTGGGAGGCCTCGCCAAAGACTGGTCGCCCTCTGAAACGGAGACGTCTCTCATGACAACTCTAGCGGCAGAGAACCACCCACGGCAGTAAACGGCATCCACCCGGCGGGCGTTACGGAATACCTTAACGCCCGCCAACACGAACTCCGCCCCCCAAGCCTGATCCAGCGCCCCAACTCCCGCCGTCCGCGCAGGGCCCTGTCAAAGCTGACAGCTGCCACAGAGTCTTTCTACCCCTATACTCGCCGCAATCAATTGATCTTCTTAACTCAGTTAGCGAGATCGTAGAGTACCGTCCTTCGGAGGGGCCCTTGACCACAAAAGCACAGAATGGACCGCGAATTGCGCGAGCTGTGTTGCGACTCGCGGTCTCCTTGACCATCGCAATCGCAACGCTCTCGGCCACCGCACAAAATACTCCCGCGCCCGCAGACGACACCGCCGCGCTAGCCAAAGCCACGCAAAATCCCGTCGCCAGCCTCATCAGCGTTCCCCTCCAGAACAACAACAACTTCGGCATCGGACCCTACAACCGCACCGGAGACATCTTCAACATCCAACCCGTAATTCCCGTGAAGCTCAACCCGAAGGTCATGCTGATCACGCGCATCATCCAGCCGCTCGTCTGGCAGCCATACCCGGCCAATCCAACCGGCGGCCAGGCCGGGATCGGAGACATGAATCCAACCTTCTTCCTCTCACCCGCCAATGCCGGCAAGCTCATCTACGGTGTAGGACCCACTTTCATCCTCCCCACCGCCACGAGCTCGCAGACAGGCCAGGGCAAGCTCAGCATCGGCCCCTCCGTCGTAGCGCTGATGCAGCCGGGCCACTGGACGGTGGGCGTCCTGATCAACAACCTCTGGTCCGTAGCAGGGTCCACCAACCGCCCCGGTGTCAACCAGATGCTCTTGCAGTACTTCGTCAACTACAACCTCAAGAAGGGCTATTACCTCACCAGCGGGCCGATCATCACAGCCAACTGGAACTCGACCGGCTCCATCGACGCAGCCACTGGAAATAACGTTCCCGGCAGCACATGGACCGTGCCCTTCGGCGGAGGCATCGGCCAAATCAGGCGACTGGGATTTCAACCCATCAACTGGACCATCCAGTTTTACGGCAACGCAATCCATCCGCCCGGAGGCTCATCCTGGAGCTTCAAGTTTCAGATCGCCCTGCTCTACCCCAAGATGCCCAAGAAGCGCTAACCCCGCCCCGCCGCACAACACGCTCGCCAAAGAAAAGGGCACGCCCTCAAAGAGACGTGCCCTCACCCTCGCCGTCCGCGCAGGACTTAATAAAGGATCTTCAGCCCGAACTGAATGATCCGCGGCTCGAACGTTGCCGTCACCTGTCCACCGCCGCTCGGCACGCCGCCCACAATGTCACTCACCGGAGTCACCGCGCCCACGCCCAGCGTCTGCGTCGTCGTCCCCAGCGTTCCACTGATCGTTCCCGGCAGATACAGGTTCGTATGATTGAACAGGTTGTAGAACTCCGTGCGGAACTCCACTTTCAACCCCTGCACCGGCGTCGAGAACGTCTTGTTGAGCGCCAGGTCCGTCTCATAGAACGCTGGCGTACGTCCCGGATTCCTTGACGCATCGCCAAACGGACTCAGCAGATTTCCAGCCGCATCCTTGGTCGGCGGCAACACAAACGCGCTCAGGTTCACGTAGTTCACATACCCCGTGTTCGCCGCGCGCGACCCGCGTCCCTGCGTCACCTTCGCTCCCGGCACCTTGTCCGGACGATACTCATTCGCTCCGCGGTACGTCGCAGCAATCTGCGGGCTCACCGCGTTCGTCGAACTCGGCGAATATGTAATGTTGAATGGCGTTCCAGCCTGCGCCGTGTTGATCGCGCTCACCTGCCATCCGCCCAGCAGCACCTCCGTTATGCCCTTGCTGTCCGCCAGAAACCGCTTGCCACGCCCGAACGGCAGCTCATACACCAGGCTCGTAATGTTCGCTACCGGCAGGTTGTAATCCGACTGCGAGTAGTCCGCGCGAATGTTGTTCCCATCCTGCGGCGAAGGCGTGTTCCCTTCCAGCGACGCGCTCGCGTTATCCAGCGAGTGCTCCCACGTAAACGAGTTCAACAGCGTCAATCCCGCCACCATCTGCTGCTCATACTTCACCTGCAACGAATTGAAGTTGGACATGAACCCGTTCAGCGCCTCAGTAATATCGCTAGGCCAGTTCGCATACGGCCGCGCAAATCCCAGCGACGGATTCTTCTGGTTCGCGTTCAAGAATCCCTGCAGATGCACGCCATGGTTGCCCACATACGCCACATCCACAAGCGCGTTCTTCCCTAACTGCCGTTGCACGCTGAAGAAGTAGCTCTCCACGTAGCTGTCCTTCGTATTCCTCGGAACGTACGTAATGTTGTCGGTCGCCGGATTGAACGTCGTCACCAGCCCCGAAGGATATCCCTGGTCCGACGTCGCAAAGCAGCTCGGCGCGGTCGCACCCTCCGCGATAATCTGCGCCGGCAGCGGCGTGCTGCAATGGTTCGCCTGCGTCGGCGTCGGCTGCGTCACCGATGCAAACTGCGCCTGCGGTGCATTGATCGCCAGAATATCGCCCGAGCCAGCACGCGTGTAGTGCGCATAGCTCATGCCGAATCCTCCGCGCAGCACCGTCTTATCATCCGCCGCATACGCGAATCCCAGCCGCGGCCCAAAATCCGTCAGGTCAGGATTCACCAGCGTCTTCCCATACACACCGCCCGCCGATGTCGGCGTGATCCCATTGCCAGCCGTCGCTCCCGGTGTAATCGTCAACACCGTCTGCGTTCCCGGATCGAAGTTCGAAATATAGTTGTTCTCCTCCGAGTACGGCGACCCATACTCCCAGCGCAGCCCAAGGTTCAGCGTCAGCCGCGAGTTCACCTTCCAATCGTCCTGCGCATACGCGTTGTCCATCGACTGCCGCAGGTGCGCCACGAAATAATTCGCCAGCGAATAGTTGTTCGTGTTCCCGAACAGGAAGTCCGCCCAGTAGTTATCGCTCACCGCCGTCAAGCTCGTGCAGTTCGCATCCACCGGCGTGCTCACGCCACCCACCTTCGTGCTCGGACACGCACTCGAACCCGCCGCATACGTGAACGATCCATACAGCGGATTGTTATCGTTCACCGCCATCCAGATGTGCTCATACTCATAGCCAAACTTCAGCTGATGATTTCCCTTGATCCACGTAAAGTTCACCTTCGGGTCCAGCAACGACGGATCCTGCCACTGCGGATTCGTGCTCTGCCGCCCGAACCCCGTGAACCCCGTAATCCCTACCGAAGGCAATCCGCCCGAGATGCCTGGAAGATCCGGCAGCCCCGGAATATCGAACGCGTTATCGCCAATCGAGAACGTGTACTTGCCAGCCTTCGTGCGCGACAACCCAAGCCGCGCATCCAGCACCTTGTTCACGCCAAACAAATGCGTGTTTCCCAGCGCGATCTGCTGATCCAGGATGTAAATCGCTCCATTCGTCTGCCCATCCAGCGGTAGCGGAATCGACGGATAATTCTTTCCATCTTCCTTGCGATCGCTCACCCGCAGAAACCAGCTCGTGCTCGCGTTCTGCTGATAATCCAGCCGCAGATCGCCCTTATCCGCATTGTCCGTAAACGGCACCGCGACAGGATAATCATTGCTGGCCAAACCCGTCGTAGGCAATCCTTCCTTCGGCAGCACCGCACTCAGTTGGTCGAAGTAGCTCACGATCTGCGCCGACAGCGGATTGATCGCACCCGCCGGAATGCCGCCACCCTCCACCGCATTCGGCCCCGCACCCGGCTGATACACCACACCCGTGATCGGGTTCTGCACCGGCACCACCAGGTCGCCCGCCAACTCATCCTGCGTCGGTAGCGTCAGCACGCTGAGCGGCTTCAGCACCTGCCGAAACCCTTCATAGTCCAGGAAGAAGAACAGCTTGTCCTTGATGATCGGCCCACTAAAATTGAACCCATACTGATTGCGGTTGAACGTAGGCTTCTGAAACGGTACCGACGTTCCCGTGTTGCTCACCGTCAGCGGTTTGAAATACCCCGCCGCATTCAAATCCGTGTTGCGCAAAAACTCATACACCGTCGCATGAAACTTGTTCGTTCCGCTAGCCGACGCCACGTTGATCGTCGCCCCCGAGCTCCGCCCATACTCCGCGCTCTCATTATTCGTCACCACCGAAAACTGTGCAACCGAATCCGGCGGAATCGCAATAATCTGGTTGTCGAATCCCTGGTTGCTCTCGCCGTACGCATTGTTGTCCATGCCGTCCAGCAAAAAGTTGTTGAACATGCTGCGCTCGCCATTCACATTGAACGACCCCGCGCGCAGCAGCGAATTCACCGAGCTAGTCAGCGCCGCCGTCGGTGCCTGCCTCGACCCCGGAACCAGCGCCAGCAAATCCGAATAGTTGCGGCTCACCAGCGGAAACGCCTTGCTCTGGTACTGCGTGATCGTCTGATCGCGCTGACTGCTCTCCGTCTCCACCTGCAGCGCCACGCCCGTCACCTCGACCGACGTCGTCTCGCCACCCACCTTCAGTGACAGATCAATCTTCTGCCGCCCACCCACCGACACCGTAATATCGTTCGCCTGCGCGCTCGCAAACCCCGGCGCGCTAGCCGTAATCGTGTACACGCCCACCCGCAGCGACGGCACATCGTAATCGCCTTCGCCATTCGTCTTCGTGTCCGTCGCAATCGACGTAGCCGTGTTCGTCACGACCACCGAAGCGTTCGGAATCGGCGCCCCGCTGCTGTCCCGGATCGTTCCTACCAGGCTTCCATTCTCATACTGCCCAAACGCCCTCACGTTCACCATCAGAAAGAGCGCAACAAACAAAAATACACTGGCCATAAGTCCCGCAATTTTTCGCATGTGCCGAAACTAACCCACCGCTCGTGAACAACCGTTCAACACAACGTAAACGCCCGGCGTAAATCGGCATTATCCACAGTTGTTTCGCGCGCCAACACCATCGTCTATCATTCTCCAGTCAACTTGGAGGCCTGAAATGCGTATTGGAATGCTCACCGGTGGTGGCGACTGTCCTGGACTCAACGCCGTAATCCGCGCCGTAGTGCGCAAAGGCATCCTCCACTACGGTGACGAGTTCATCGGCTTCCTCGAAGGCTGGCGCGGCGTCCTCGACGACCGCACCATGCCCCTCGACCTCGTCACCACCACCGGCATCCTCCAGCGCGGCGGCACCATCCTCCGCTCCTCCCGCACCAACGTCAAAAAAATCGAAGGCGGCTTCGAACGCTGCCTCTCCGTCATCGCCCTCCACAAACTCGACGCCCTCATCGCCATGGGCGGCGACGACACCCAGTCCATCTCCGTCGAGCTAGCCAAGCGCAACATCAACGTCGTCGGCGTTCCCAAGACCATCGACAACGACCTCTCCGGCACCGACGTCTGCTTCGGCTTCGACACCGCCGTCTCCATCGCCACCGAAGCCATCGACCGCCTCCACTCCACCACCGAAGCCCACTCCCGCGTCCAGGTCGTCGAAGTCATGGGCCGCGACGCCGGCTGGATCGCCGTCACCTCCGGCATCGCCGGCGGCGCCGACGTCATCCTCGCCCCCGAACACCCCATCGACCTCGACGACGTCACCCGCCTCCTCCGCGCCCGCTGGGAAAGTGGCAAACGCTTCGCCATCGTCGTAGTAGCCGAAGGCGCCAAACTCCCCGAGCACGAAGGCCAGACCACCGTCGGCACCAAGCTCGACTCCTTCGGCCATGCGCGCCTCTCGGGCATCGGCCAGGTCCTCGCCGAAGAAATCGAAAAGCGCACCGGCTACGAAACCCGCAGCGTCAACTTAGGCCACACCCAGCGCGGCGGCACGCCGACAGCCTACGACCGCATGTTAGCCACCCGCTACGGCATCGCTGCCATCGACTTAGTCCACGCAGGAAAATTCGGCCGCCTCGTAGTCCTCAAAGGCACCCAGATCTCCGACATCCCCATCGCCGACGCCATCGCCAAAACCCGCACCGTCACCGATGACCTCTTCGAAGTAATCAAATCCCTACAGCCCCAACCCTGACCGCCGCCAACCCCCTCCCACAATTTCGTCATCCCGCTACTCCCTCCGCAGCGCCAACCAAAATCCGTCACCCTGAGCGCAGCGAAGGACCCCTGTAGTTGCCGTTGCTCTTGCCCTTGCTCTTGCCCTTGCTCTTGCTCTTGCTCTTGCTCTTGCCGTTGCCGTTGTCCTTGCCCTTGCCCTTGCTCTTGCTCTTGCCGTTGCCGTTTGCCCTTGCCTTTCTTTGACAATTTCCGTTCGGAAATTGTCATTCCGAGCGCAGCGAGGAACCTGCTTCTCGCTCGCGCAGCGAGCGTCCGTTCTTGCCCCTATCGAGAAGCCAAAAGCCGGGTGCCCCATTCATGGCGCGGCCCCATCGCGACATGAGTGAAAGTGCACAATTCCAGCACCCCCAAGCGAAGCCTAGCGCCATCCGCGCAAGACCTGTTAACCAAACCCCTCCCCAGCCGTTATACCCAGTGAGCACCACCCACTCTTCGCATTCACAAGGAGCACCATGCAAGCCGTCTTGGAAGATGCCGTCATCGGCGCCACGTTCTGCTTCATCATCTGGGTCATCTTCACCAACGTCCGCCGCTACGGCGTAGCCAAAGCCAAGGCCAACCTCCAGGAGAAAGTCCTCCAGCGTATCGACTCCTCCGATGCCCTCGCCGCCCTCGCCGCCAACGAATCGGGCCGCCGCTTTCTCGAATCCCTCACCGTCGAACCATCCCAGTCCGCTTCCCCTACCAACCGCATCCTCTTCGGCGTTCAGGCCGGCATCGTGCTCTTCTTCTTTGGCATCGCCACGCTCATCCTCCACCACCACACCCCCGACCCCGGTGCCGGATTTATGATCACAGGCATAGGAGCCATCGGCCTTGGACTCGGCTTTCTCACTGCATCCGCTGCCAGCCTCGTCGTCTCCCGCAAGCTCGGGCTTATCCCCCTTGACGCGCGCGACAACCATGCCCCGCGCGTCTGACCCTGCCAGCAACGCAATGCCAGCCTCGCTCGAGCACGCCATCGCACCGGCCACGCTGAGCGAGCTGGCCTTTCAGCGCCTCTACGAAGCCAACGCCACACCCATCCACACCTATCTCCTCGCCGTCTCCGCCCGCCGCGACGTCGCCGACGACCTCCTCCAGGAAACCTTCTGCCGCCTCCTCCTTCACCCCGAAACCGCCGCGCGCCTCGACCCCCACGACCTCCGCCGCTACCTCTTCCGCATCGCCACCAACCTCCTCCGCGACCGCCACCGCCGCGGCGACACCACCGCTTTCGCTGACCCGCCCGAGCCCACCACCAACCCTACGCCCGACACCACCCTCGACATCGCCCGCATGCTCCAGGTCCTCAAGCCCCGCGAGCGCGAACTCCTCTGGCTCGCCTACGTCGAAGGCATGGACCACGCAGAAATCTCCGCCGCCACCGGCCTCAACCGCCTCAGCGTCCGCACCCTCCTCTTCCGCGCCCGCAACAAGGCCAAACAATTCCTCACCCCAGCGAGGCCTTCCCTATGACCCCCCACGATCAGCCCCCCAATCCGGCCACCAACCCGGGTGCCCCATGTCTCGCTTCTGAGACTTGGGTTCCCACAAACCTCCCCGCAGACCGCCTCCCCAACGATCACCTCCCCGACGACCAGCTCCGCCAGGCCTTCCGCAACTACGCCCTCACCCTCTCCGAAGACCACATCCCGCCGCCCGCCGCCGCCATCCTCTTCCGCGCCGAGCGCCGCCGCCGCCGCGCCGCCATCGCCCGCGCCGAGCGCCCCCTGCTCATCATGCAAACCCTCGGCACCCTCGCAGCCATCATCGCCGCCGCCTGGCTCGCCTACCGCTTCGCCCCCCGCACCCTCCCCACCCTCAATCCCACAACCCTCGCGCTAGCCATCGCCTGCACGACGCTCGTCCTCGCCGGCTGCTGGGCCATGCTCCACGCCAGCCGCCGCCCCTCCGCCTAGCCCAACGCCAGCGCCGGCACCACGCCGGGTGCCCCATTCATACGCGCACTTGGCGGACAGGTGGGATTGCATCCCCTCACCCCACCACGCGAAGCCCCTCGCCGTCCGCGTAGGACCCTACGTCAGATGCTTCAGCATCAAGTGCGCCACCCAATGCCACACCCGCGTGTGCCCCAGCGGAATCTCCAGCTTCTCCATCACCCAAACGAACGGCGCGGCAAACATCGTCACGCCCAGCACGCGTCCCTGGCTTGCCAAGTCATACGCCACAGGCAGCAACAGCAGCCCCGTATACACCCACTGCGACCAGCCCGGGCTCACTCCCCACGTCGCCCACGGCCACCGATCAACCCCCGCGTCCATCATCGACAGCACCGCATACAGCGCCAGCCGCTTATGCATCTCCGGCCTCCGCCTCCACGCGTACGACCACCCCAGCAGCGTCCCGAACATCACCATCCCCATCACCGACACCAGCGAGAACGTGTACGCATCCGGATGTCCAACCGGCTTTGCCACCAGCAGATCGCGCCGAATCTGGTCCGCAGCCGACACCACACCCAACGGAATCATCAACACCGCCAGCCCATACACCGTCAGCCCCAGCGTCATGTGCAGCTTCACCCGCCGCACCGCAATCAGCGCCACCTGCACGCCAAACAGCAGCAGGAACACCGAGAACACAATCCCATGCGCCACAATCATCCAGCTGTGCAGCGCCGCCGGCTTCTCCCCCAACGGAAAATACGACGCCCGAAACCCCAGCAGGATCGTCCCCATCATGACCAGCGTCATCCCACCAAAGAACACGCGATCTTGCGTCCGATGCCCCGGCTTAACCCGCCGCACCGCCACCGCCCCCAGAACCTCTGTACCCATCTGCAAGTCCTCCAGATGAAACCTCAGTGGCCCTGGGAACCAGCAAGCTCCCACTCCGCAAACTTATCACCCTTCGCATCGCAGCGGAGAAATCTCTCGACCGCACTACCAAGCCAGCTCCCGCAGCATCCCGCTGCCTCGCTAGAAGCTAGAAGCGGGTGCCCCATGTCTCGCTTCTGAGACATGGGTTCACAGCACGCCGTCGCTTTGCTAGAAGCTAGAAGCCCCTCGCCGTCCGCCTAGGACCTGGTCAGCGTGAGCACCGTAATATCGTCATCCTGCCCAAACGCCTGCGCTGCATTCATCACCACCTCAGCCGACGCCGCACTGATCGCCGCCGTCCGCTCAAACCCAAACAGCGCACCCGAAGCCTCCCGCGCCTCCACCACCCCATCCGTCACCATCGTCAACTGCTCTCCCTCCGCAATCTGAAACGTGGTCTCCACATACGCCGGAGACCACACAATCCCCAGCGGCAGCCCCGTCTCCAGCGTCAACTCCTTCCCCGCAAGATACGGCGAGATGTGTCCCGCATTGGCCATCGTCAGCGTTCCATCCGGATCCGCGCGCAGCACCAGGCACGTCGTAAATCCTCCATGGCTTCTCCCAATCAGTCGCTGATTCATCGCCGCCATCATCGCTCCGGGACTCTGCGTGTAATGCGCCAGCGTCCGCAGCGTTCCCACCAGCAGCGACACCATCATCGCCGCCGGCATCCCCTTCCCGCTCACATCGCCAATCACCACCAGCACGCCGCCACTCGCCACCGGAATAATCTGAAAAAAATCTCCGCCCACATCTCCATACGGCTTATACACCGAATGGATCTCATACCCCGGAATCTCCGGCGCATTCTCCGGAATCAGTACCTGCTGCACCGCCCGCGCATTCCGATACTCCTGCACCATCACGCTCTGCCGCTGCGCCTGCTCCAGCATGTATTCGTACAGCGCATACACAATCGCGCATACCAACAGCAACGACAGCACCGCCGGGACCGACACCTCGACTCCCCAAACCGTGAACATCGGGTTCATCATCGTGTCGCCAAACCGCAGCCCTGTAAATCGCTCGCCCTGCACCGCCGTGTGATGCACCACGAAGTACATGTCCGACAAGAAGGCCGTAATGGCCACAAACTTCCGCGCCGGATTCATCTTCTTCCGGAACGCCAGCGCGATCAAAACGAAAGGAAACACCGCAGGTATGGAGAACCCTATCGTCGATGCCGCATCCAGCAGCTCAAACCGCAGCATGTGCGCGTCTCTGTACGGCATTAAGTACACCAGCCCATCTGCAATCACAGAGCACAAGGTGATCCACGCAAGCACCTTCGTCCACTTCACCAGCGCAGGGTATCGATCATCCAGTTCCAGCAGATACAGCAGCAAAAACCACAGCGCAATATCCTCGATCGAATGTAACGTCGGCCCATAGAATGCCGTTGCCACCGTGCTTTCAAGCAGCCAGGGAAACAGCGTCTGATCGAGCGAAACCCAGATCGTCGTCGTCAGCAAAAACGCAAAGATCCAGAACAACAGCTTTTGCCCCCGATTGCGCAACCACACCACCAGCGCCAGCAGCGTTAGCTGCCCATAGATCACAATCTGCGCCACCGTCAGCAGCTTGCGCCTAACCAGCGCCGCCCGTTCTTTCGCCGCCAGATTGGCTATCGCCTCCGTGCTCCCAACCTGCGGCACCGCCCTCAAGCCGTCTTCATCTCCCGGCGACGTCGAATCCAGTGGCGTACTCGACGCCCGAAACGCCAGCACCCCGCGCTCCGGCGCTCCCAACCGAAACACCTTTGCCCCCGACTGGTCGAGCATCGTCGGCGCGGGCATCGCATCCGTCCGCCCAATCAGCCGCCCATTCCAATACACCTCGTACGCACACGACGTGTCCGACACATACACCGACACGTCAGCAACATCCTTCAAATCCTTGAACGCAATCCACCGCCGATACCACGCTCGCCCCGCATAAGCCCAATGCCCCTGATCGCCCCACGGCCGCGCCACATCCACCCGCTCCCACCCCGAATCATCAAATCCCGGCGCTGCCCAGGCCACATCATCGCCTGTCTTAAACGCCCACGGCCCATCCACCGCCACCGTCCCGCGCCCCAGCCCGTCCGCCACAAACACCTGCGCAGCGCCGGCGCCAGCCTGCGCCCGCAACCCACCCGCACCGAACAACAAAAAAGCCAGCACGCAAAGTGCGCGCAGCAATCGACCTCTGGGAGACATGCGGCAAGAATACCCCACACCTCCCGCAGCCGCGAACGAAACATCGTCCTCGGAAGCCCTTCCCGTCATCCAATCCGCAACAAGCACGCTCTCGCTGCTCTATGTCGTACAGGCGACAAATGTCCATCGCAGGCCCATAATCAAAGGACACCATGGATTCCACCACCATCGAAATCCAGGCGACCGGCCTCGAGGTCATCGATCTCTACAGCGACCCCGACTTCGCCGCACGCCGCCTCCACTCGCGCGACGCCCTCGTGCAGATGGCCGGCATGCGCCGTCTCGCCCAGGCCTTCATCGAGAACCCCGACCACATCCTCCAGGAGCTCGTCAACGCCGCCATCGATCTCTGCGGTGCCGACAGCGCCGCCATCAGCGTCGTCAAACAAGACGGCACCGACCAGGAGTTCTACCACTGGGTCGCCAGCGCCGGCGTCTACGCCGGCTTCCTCAACGCCATGCTCCCTCGCTACCCCAGCGCCTGCGGCATCTGCCTCGAGCGCGGCCGTCCCCAGGTCATTCGCGTCTTCCCCAAATTCTTCAACATCCTCGGCGTAGAAGCCCCTCCCGTCACCGACGGCCTCCTCCTCCCCTGGCACGTCGACAACGTTCAGGGCACCATCTTCGTCATGGCCCACCACCGCACCCAGGCCTTCGACATGGCAGACTGCCGCATGATGGAGATGCTCGCCGACTTCGCCGCCATGGCCATGCTGCAACTCAAACAGCGCGCCCTGCTCACCGAAAAAACTTCCGCAGCCGCAGCCGCCACCATGGCCAACGACCTTGCCCACCAGATCAATAACCCCCTCCAGAGCCTCACCAACCAGCTCTTCATCGCTCAGCAGCTACCCCAAGGCACCGGCGAACGAGCCCTCGCCGATGACCTCGCCCCCGACCTCGACCGCCTCTCCACTCTCGTCAAAAAACTCCTCGCCCTACCCATCAGCAAGCGCTAGCCCCTCTCCACCCGCTCCTTAATATCCGCATACGCCGCCTCAATCAGCGCGCGCAGCGCATCCTCGTGCGCATCGTCCCCCGCCCGCAGCTTCACATGCCGCATAAACTTTCCGGCCCCCTCCAACAATCCCTCCGGATCCCGCAAGCCCGCGCCCTGAAAAAAACCCACATTCATATGCGCCCGAAACACATTCACATACCCGAACGGTACATCCCCAAAACAAGCCACCGGGCATCCATCGTGCAGCACCTCCCGCACCTCATCGCCACATCCGCGCATCACCTCAAACCATCGCCGAGCCATCTCCCCCAGCTCACCCCCACGCGCCTCGAACCACGCATCAATCGCCGCATCCCGCTCCACCGTCCCATCCAGCCGCAGCAACTCGACGCGCATCACACCGCCTCCACCGCCCAACTCGCCGAGCTCTCCCGCAACCGCTCCAACTGAAACTGATGGTGGTACAGATGATCCGACATGTGCTTCAACACCTCGCGCATCGTCATCCATCCCGCAAACGGATGCTCGAACACCCCGCACCGCGCCTGCTCCTCGCTCAACCCCTCGATCATCAACCGCAACTCCGCGCGTGCCGCATCCCAGCGCCTCACAACCTCCGCATAACTCGTCTGCGCATCCGGATCAATCCCTGCGCCCGCCGGCACCGTAAACCTCTCTTCCGATCGCAGCGCTCGCTCCAGCGCCGCAACCATCGGGCGAGCCTCATCCCCAAGCACACGCGGCGCCTTCAGACTCTCCCGCATATCCTCCGTAGTCCCAGCCTCCGCCAGCACAATATGATCCAACACCTCCACCGCCGACCAGGCACCTGCCTCCGGCCGAAAGCTCAACCTCCCCAGCGGCCACTCCCCCAGCTCCGCCATCAGCTCCGCGCGCTCCCTCTCCAGCTCCTCAAACACCCGCGAGCACTCCACCAACTCCATCGCCATAACCGCCTCCTTCGCCAACCCTCGCTACCCCGGAATTCTACGGCCACCCTGCCGCGATCGTACAGCCCGCATCTCCCACCGCTAACTTCCTGATTCCGCAACCTCACCAAACCCCACTTGCGCTGAATCGAGTATACGGTGTATACATAAACCGTAGTATACGCCGTAGACTTATGACCCGATCAGCCAAACCCGCCAAGCCAACCACCGCCGCTTCCATCCTCGCCGCCGCTCGCGACCTCCTCGACCGCCAAGGCATCGCCGCCGTCGCCATGCGCCCCGTCGCCGAAAAAGTCGGCATCACCCCCATGGCCATCTATCGCCACTTCGCCGACCGCGCCAGCCTCCTCAACGCCGTCGCCAACGCCGGCTTCGAGGACCTCGCCGCCCAACTAGCCTCCATCCACCTCAAGGGCGACGTCGAGAACCGACTCCTCCAAGTCGGTGAAGTCTTCCTCGACTCCGCCCTCCAATCCCCCAACCTCTACGAGCTCATGTTCCTCGTCCCCCGCGAAGGCGCACGCGTCTACCCCCGCGACTTCAAAGCTCGCCGCTCCCCCACCTTCAATCCCACCGTAAACATCCTCGAAGCCGCCATGCGCGACGGCGAGCTCCAGCACGACGACGCAGTAGAAATTGCCTTCGAGCTCAGCGCAATCTCCCACGGCCTCATCGTCCTCTACCTCGGCAACCGCGTCGACCAAACCGAAAAACAGTTCCGCAAACTCTACCAGCGCTGTTTCAGGAGATACCTCAATGGCCTTCGTTGAAGAACGCCCCATCCTCGCCGCAACCCTCGCCACCCTCGCCACCGCCGGCCTCCTTCTCGTCGGCAACGGCATGAACCCCATCTGGCCCCTCATGTGGCTGGCCTTCATCCCCGTTCTCCTCTTCGCCGCCGAGACAACCTCGTCGCTTCTAGCCGCCGCAGCCACCGCACTCTCCATGCTTCTCGGCAGCCTCACCATGCTCTATTACCTGCACTCCGTCCTGCAGCTTCCCATCGACGCCTGGCTCGTTCCGTTCTCCATCGTTTCCGTTCTCTTCACCATCGGCGTCCTTCTCTTCCGAGCTCTCCTCCATTTCCGAACCCCCTTCGCGGCGGTCATCGCCCTGCCCGCCTTCTGGTCCCTGACCGAATACCTCGCCAGCTTCGCCCCCGCCAACGGCACCGCCGGCAGCCTCGCCTACACGCAGGAGCACTTCCTGCCCATCCTCCAAGTCGCCTCGATCACCGGCCCCTGGGGCATCACCTTTCTCCTGCTGCTGTTCCCATCCGCCATCGTCACCTATCTCTATCTCCACCGCAGAAACCGCCCGCACGCGACCTCCGTCCTCGCATCGTCCTTCGCGCTCATCGTCGCAGCCATCCTCTTCGGCGCCGTCCGCCTCGCCGCGCCCACCGCGCCGCAGACCATCAAGGTCGCCCTCCTCGACACCGACAGCGTAACCTTCGCCAAGCAGCCCTCCGCGATGCAGAGCCTCATCACCTCCTACGCCCAGCAAGCCGAGAGCCTCGCCCACCAGGGCGCAAAGATCATCGTCATGCCAGAAAAAACTGGCCTGCTCCTCAGCACCAACGCCAGCACCATCGACCCCATCCTGCAATCCGCAGCCGACCGCACCGGCGCCACCCTCGTCATCGGCATGCTCCACGTCGTCAACCACGACGCCTTCAACCAGGCCCGCATCTACACCCCCAACCAGCCCATCGCCACCTACGACAAGCAGCACATGCTCCCGCCCTTCGAGTCCGACCTCACCCCCGGCACCTCCCTCACAAAACTCTCGAACACCACCGCCCCCATCGGTGTCGCCATCTGCAAAGACATGGACTTCATCCACCCCGCACTCGATTACGGCCGCGCCGGCATCGACCTCCTCCTCGATCCCGCCTGGGACTTCAACATCGATCGCGCCTGGCACGGCCACATCGCCATCATGCGCGGCGTCGAAGGCGGCTACGCCATCGCCCACGCCGCCAAGTTCGGCTTCCTCACCGTCACCGACGACCGCGGCCGCATCCTCGGCGAAACCCGCACCGACTCCGCCCCCGTCGCCTCCCTGCTCGTCGACGTCCCCCTCCATCACGACCGCACCCTCTTCGATCGCTACGGCACCTGGTTCCCCAAACTCGCAGGTCTACTCCTCGCAGCCGCCGTCATCCGCTTAGCCTTCGCCCCGCGCCGAACCCACACATCACCACCCAAACAAAACCCGTAGCAATCAACCGCCTCATCGAAACCGCCCTGCTATCCCTGTCCGCATGAGCCGCCCCCGGCTCCCACGACTTCCACTCCTGCCCCGAGTGGTCCGGCACCCGCCACTAGCTCACCCCACCGGCCCCACCACGCCGCCCTCCCATTCTTCTTTCCTTGCAACTTCGCGATTGCGCTGCCCTCCGTTTGCCAGCATAATCTCGGCATCGGAGGATACCGATGCGATCGATCGGCGTTGTCGCTGTTGTCCTGTGCTTCTCTCCCCTCTTCCTTCAGACCCGCATCCACGCCCAGTCCCCACCCACCACCGCCAACCTCTCCATCGGCCTCTGCGAAGACACTGACGGCTGCTCGCTCTTGAACTTCACCAATGGCCACGCCAATGCCCACTGGGCCACCGGCGGCAATGGCACCTTCGGCAGCTTCACCCTCCAGCACCTCGACGCCACCTCCATCACCATCGCCCGTAAAGACGTCACCGGCTGGTCCACCGGCCTCACCGCCCTCTACACCGGCACCGTCACCGGATACACCATCGAAGGCACCGCCACAGCCCAGATCGGCAACCAGCCGGTGGTCCATACCAAGTGGCACGCCATCCTCCGCCCCGACCTCAAGCCGCTTCCCCCCGGCGCCATCGTCCACGTACCCGCGACCGCAACCGCCTGGCTGCAATGTGAAGACATCGGAGATTTCTGCTCCACCAACCCAACGCCGCCACGCTACGTCATGACCATGGGAGCCTCGTTGAACTCCATGCGCAATCTCGGCGCATCGATGTCCACCGTCCTCATCCAATACGACACCGACCGTCCCGGCGCTATCGAATTCCGCCGCATCGACCTCGACGGCCAGTTCCCCGGTCTCTCCGGCATCTACACCGGCGTACGCGAAGGCAACGTCATGCACGGAACCTCCACCTGGATCATCCCCGGCCAGCGCAGCCCCTGGCACGGCAAGTGGATCGCCCATCTCGCCCCCCGCACCTGCGACGCCGCCACCACGGCAAGCCTCGCCGCTGGCTCCTGGGAGGCAATGACCCAGGCGCATTTCCTGCTCGGCGACAAGGCCGGAGCTGTCCGCTGTGCCCAGGTCGGTCTCGAGGCCGGTAACCTCCAAATGAAATACCTCCTCGCGCAGCTCTACGCCACCGGCGATGGCGTTCCCAAAGACCCCGCCAAATCCTTCGCCATCTATAAAGCGCTCGCCGCACAAGGCGAACCCCTCGCCATGTTCAACCTCGGCGTCCTCTACATCACCGGCACCGGCACACCCCTCGACACCCTCCGCGGCCGCTACTGGCAGGACGCCGCCAAGCTCGCACAGGAAGACAAGAACACCCTCAACCGTATGCAACAGGCCCCCA
The DNA here is from genome assembly GCA_963821165.1 of uncultured Acidobacteriaceae bacterium. GTDB lineage: Bacteria > Acidobacteriota > Terriglobia > Terriglobales > Acidobacteriaceae > Granulicella. The sequence goes on along the minus strand of CAWGCQ010000003.1, from coordinate 1,922,953 downwards.
CTCCGCTCGAGGCCATCGGCGTCTTCTTCAATCAGGAATTCATTCAAGGCATCCCCAAAGAGCAGCAGGCCATCGAAGGCCGCGTCGCCCACCGTGGCGACGTCATCGACTATCTCAACAAAGGTATGTCCCGAGTCCAGGCCGAAGAGAGCGCCGCCCGCGACGAGATCAACGTCCGCCAGCAGGCCGCCGACGAATGCAAGCAGCGCGCCGACGAAGAGGAACGCATAGAGGCCCAGGAGCACGGCACCCAGTGGGTCGTTCGACACCAGTCCGGCACCACCTGCATGATGGAGAACATGAAACTCAACTCCTTCGCCGACGGCGCAAAGGCTTACCTCGCCTGCGTCCACCAGTACGTCCAGCCCGAAGCCATCGACGCCCACTGCAACTACTAGTCCGCCCCTCCGTCCCGCGGAGCCAGACAGCCTCCCTCCAACCCCGCCCTCAACCCGGAAATGACTGACTAGTCACTCAACTATCCCCGAAATCCGCTACCTCAAACCCAGCTAAGGCCATCGATTCGTAACCCGAAACCCACCTAGTGCGACACAAAGAATCGCCCCGCAAAGGGGCGATTCTTGTACAGCCAGTCCAGAAAAAATCTTGCCACGACTCAACAACTAACTGGGGATAATTTCCACTCCGCGCCAAAACGCCACATGATGCTTGACGGTCTTAGCTGCAGACTTTGGATTCGGGTAATACCAAGCCGCATCCGGGTTTTCCTGTCCATCCACAAGCACCGTGTAATACCGTGCCATACCCTTCCATGGGCAGTTCGAACTCGTCGAACTGGGACGCAGAAACGCCCTGTTTACAGTCTCTTCCGGGAAATAAATGTTCCCCTCAATGGTCTCTACCTTGTCGCTTTCAGCAATCGTCTGTCCGTTCCAAATCGCTTTCGCCATAGTACGCCCTTCCAATCGTTTCAGTCAGTTGCAGCGACCGGACGTCCTCGCAACTGCGAGGCAGTAGAAGCGTCCAAGCCGCAGTTGGAGCCGCGTGCCTCTACCTTTATACCATAAACCTACTGGAAACGGGAAGTCCCCCTAGCGATTCCTCCAGAACCCCATATACCTTTGCGCGCAAACTGGTTACGCCACCGCCTCCACCACCGCACGCGTCTTCTCCGGGTCCGGCCGCCGCCGATCCGGCACTTCCTCCTTCACCTTAGGAGGCCCTATCTTCTTCTCATAGCTGCAGTTAGGAGCCGTCAGACACCTCCTCCTCCTTAGCCCCCTTGCGCGGCCGCCGCTTCGGCAACGCCTCCCGATTGTTCGGGCAAATCAGGAACGTCCCCTCAGCATTCGCATACTCCACCAGATAAGCCGAATCGCACTTCGGGCAAGTCTCGTTCACCAGCTTCTGATTGCTCGTAAAGTCGCACTTCGGATACCGCGTGCACCCATAGAACGTGTCGCCGCGCTTGTTCTTGCGCACCGCCACCTCCCCGCCGCACTTCGGGCAAGGCACCTCTAACAGCTCTTGTTTCACATACTTGCACTTCGGATACCCCGAGCAGGCAATGAACTCCCCATACTGCCCATCCCGCTGCAGCAGCGGCTTCCCGCACTTCGGGCAAGGCTCGTCCAACACCACCGGCGGCTTCGACTGCACCTTCTGCGTCAGCTTCCGAATCGTCTTGCACGGCGGATCTTCGTTATACCCAGGGCAAGCCATAAACGGCCCCCACGGCCCATTCCGCAGCACCATCGTCCGCCCGCAGTTGTCGCAGAACTCCTCTTCCTGCTCCGCATCCTGCGCCTCAGGCGAGTTCAAATCCGGCTTGGCCGCAAAGTTCTCCTTGGTAAAGTCGCAGCTCTCCGGCTCCACCACCAGCTTGTTTCCCTGGCCCGCCGCCGCCTGCAGCGCCTCAATCAACTCCGCCTTGTTCTCCACCTTCGTATTCGACTCGGTCGTATCCTCATTCATTGCCTTCACATACATCGGGAACTCAAAAGTCGCGAGCACCTTCTTCACCGCCGCCTTCGGGTCCTTCTTCAACGGCCCCTGCGCCACGGTTATCGGCTTTACCTTCGTAAAGTTCGAGCACGAATAGAAGCTCCCAAACTTACCCCACTTCAAAATCAGCGGCGCCCCGCACTTCTCGCAGATCTCGTTCGTCTTCTCCTCCATCGCCTTGATGTCTTCCATGTCCGTCTCAGCGACCTTCAACTCCTCCTCAAAGTGCGTATAGAACCCGTTCAGCAGGTCCGTCCACTTCTCCGTCCCCTCTTCCACCGCATCCAACTCGCTCTCCAGCTGAGCCGTATAGCCGGTCTCGAAGATGTACGGAAAGTTCTTCACCAGCAGCTCCGTAACGACCATCCCAATCTCGGTCGGCACCAGCTTCTGCGCGAGCTTCTTCACATAATCGCGTTCCTGGATCGTATTGATAATCGACGCATACGTCGAAGGCCGCCCAATCCCCTTCTCCTCCAGCGTCTTCACCAGACTCGCTTCATTGAACCGTGGCGGAGGCTGCGTAAACTTCTGCTGCGGATCCAGCCGCACCTTCTCCAATCCCTGCCCATCCTTTAACTCCGGCAAGCGCCGATCGGCCGAACTCTCCTCCGAAGTCGAATCCTTCGCACTCTCCGCGTCATCCGCGTCCGCGCTCTGCGATACCTGCTTCTTCTCTGCGACCTCTGCAGCCGCCCGCGCCGCCTTCGCCTTCTTCGTCTCTTCCTCAAACCGCAGCCAGCCGTCGAACTTCAAAATGCTTCCCGTAGTCCGGAAGTCATACGTCCGCTTCAGCCTTGGCCTCAATCTCCACCGTCGTCTGGTCGAACACCGCAGCCGTCATCTGGCTCGTAACCGCGCGCTCCCAGATCAGCTTGTACAGCCGATACTGTTCATCCGAAAGATATCGCCGCACCTCATCCGGCACATATTCCACATTCGTCGGACGAATCGCCTCGTGCGCTTCCTGCGCATCCTTCTTGCTCTTATAAACGTTCGCCTTCTCCGGCAAATATTTATCGCCGAACTTCTTCCCCACCCACTCGCGAATCTCCTTCACCGCATCCGCGCTCATGTTGGTCGAGTCAGTTCGCATGTACGTAATCAGTCCCACCGTACCTTCGCTACCCAACTCAATGCCCTCATACAATCGCTGCGCCACGCCCATCGTGCGCCGAACATTAAAGCCCAGCCGCCCAGCCGCCTGCTGCTGCAACTGGCTCGTCGTAAAAGGAGCCCGCGGATTCTGCCGCCGCTCCTTCTTCTCAATCGACTTCACCCGCCACGTCGCGCGCTCCAGCTGCTCCATCACCTCATCGACCGCGCCCTTATCCGGCAGCGCATTCGACAGGAAAACTTCCTTACCATCCGCATCCGTACCATTCGACACGCGAATCGGCAGCCCCTGCACGCCCACCATCCGCGCCGTAAACTCCTGCCCACCCTTGCTCGGACTTAACACCGCATCTATATTCCAGTACTCCACCGCCTGGAACGCATTAATCTCCCGCTCGCGTTCCACAATCAGCCGCAACGCCACCGTCTGCACGCGCCCCGCGCTCAACCCGCGCTTCACCTTATCCCAAAGCAGCGGAGATATCTGATATCCCACCAGCCGGTCCAGCACCCTCCGCGTCTGCTGCGCATCCACCAGGTTCTCGTCCACATCGCGCGTATGCTCGAACGCCGCCTTCACAGCCTTCTTCGTAATCTCGTTGAACGTCACGCGCCGCAGCTTGCTCTTGTCCTTGATCGAAGGCAGCAGCTGAAACTTCAAATGCGCAGCAATCGCCTCTCCTTCGCGATCCGGATCGGCCGCCAGGAACACGCTGTCGCTCTTCGCCGCCAGCTTCTTCAGCCGGTCCACCACCTTCTCTTTGCCCGGAGACACGATCAGCGTCGGCTCAAACGTCCGATGCTTCAACTCCACCCCAATATCGTTCTTGGGCAGGTCCATGATGTGCCCAATCGAGGCCTCCACCACGTAATCACTGCCGAGATACTTCCCGATCGTCTTCGCCTTCGCCGGCGACTCCACGATCACTAAATTTTTTGCCATACTGCACACCCATTCAAAGACGTACGGCCGAAACCGTGTCTTCGTTCCTAATTCCTATGCAACCTATCACGTTTTGCCAAGGACAAGTCAAACCGCCCGCCGATATCTCGTCGCCTTGCGATCTGAATTGCTTGTCCTGTTGGACGAAAAATCTTTCGATTCAGCGCTACCCCTCGCTTAACTTAACGGAGGCGCTCTCTAGAAGCACCGCACATATTGTTTCCCTGGCATCTGCTTCACTCTACCGCTAAGTTCCAATTCGAACAACGCCGTAAAGATCTCACCCGACACCATCTTCAGCTCCAGCCGCTCAATCAGCTCATCCAATTGCAGCGCCTCATCCTGCCGTAACTCCTGCATCACCAGGCGCTCATGCTCGCTCATCGGAGGAGTTGTCGGGCGGTCGTTAAATAAAGATGCACTCCCCTCTCCAGAAGATTCATTCCGCCCAGCCTGCGCCTCCATCGCAGCCTCCAGCTCCATGCGCACCTGCGACGGCAGATCCTCCCAGATATCCTCCCAGCTCGCCGTCAACTTCGCTCCCTGTTTGATCAGCGTATTCGGACCCCACGCATTTTTATTCGTCACATTCCCCGGCACTGCATACACATCGCGCCCCTGGTCCAGTGCACATCGCGCCGTAATTCTCGTCCCCGAATACTCCCCACCCTCCACCACCAGCACGCCCACACTCATCCCGCTCAGTGTCCGATTTCGTATCGGAAAATTCTGCGGCGCCGGAAACGTCCCCAGCGGAAACTCACTCACAATCGCTCCACCCTGCGCCACAATATGCTTCTGCCAGCTTTTTATTCTCCTTCGGATAAATCACATCGATCCCCGTCCCCCAAACCGCAACCGTCGCGCCGCCAGCCTCGAGCGCGCCCTTATGCGCGCAACGTATCCACACCCCGCGCCATCCCGCTCATCACCACCATCCCGTGCCGCGCCAAATCCCGGCTCAGCATCTCCGCCATCCCCGCACCATAAGGAGTAGGCTGCCGCGTCCCCACCACCGCAATCCCCGGACGGCTCAACAGCCGCACATCCCCCCGCACCCAAAGCACAGCCGGCGGATCATAAATCTCCAGCAACCGATCCGGAAAAGCCTCATCCTCCGGCGTCAAGAAAGCAAGCCTGCTGCTGCTCCACACGCGCCGCTTCCTCAACCGCCGCCGCCCGCGCGCGTCCATCAAAACAAAATTGCGCCGACTCCGCCGGCATCCCCAACCCCTCAAGCTCCGTCAGCGACGCATGAAACAACCGCCCCGCCGACCCCAGCCGCTGCACCGCGCGCGCACAGCGCGTCGGCCCCATCCCCGGCGTCAGCGTCAGCGCCAGCCAGGCCAGCCGCGCCTCTTCAATCGCTGCGCCCGCCCGCTCCGCAATCCCATCCATCATCACGCGTACCTCTCAGCTGCGTCGTGCTCGCATCGTATACCAATCCCCCCTCCCATCGCAGTGTCGCGCGCATCTTCTAGAATCAATCTGTGCCTTTACGTGTCTCCACCATCGCTTTCCTGAACCCCGCGCCGCTGCTCTACAACTTCGAACACGAACCCACCGCGACCGCTCTCCGCGAGCACTACGACGTCCACTACACCTCGCCCGCCATCTGCGCCGATGAGCTCAACTCCGGTGCCGCCGACCTCGGCCTCATCCCCATCGCCTCCCTCACCCCCGAGCTCGCCATCGTTCCCGGCTGCGCCATCGCCTCCACTCGACGAAGTCCGCAGCATCCTCCTCCTCGTCAAGAATCCCGACTGGCTCTCGCCCACCGAAGCCCTCAAGCGCGTCCGCACCGTCGCCACCGACACCGCCAGCCGCAGCTCCGTCGCCTACGCCCGCATCCTCTTCGAGCACTTCCACCAAACCCACCCCACCTTCATCGACTTCCCCGCGGACCCCGCCACCATGCTCCCCGCCTCCGACGCCGCCCTCATCATCGGCGACCCCGCTCTCCTCGCCCGCGAACACCGCACCGCCATCGACAACGCCTCCAAAACCCCACTCCTCTGGCTCGACCTCGCCCACCTCTGGCGCGAGCTCACCGGCCTCCCCTGGGTAGCCGCCGTCTGGGCCCTCCGCCCCGAATCTTTAGCTCCCGCTGGCCTGACGCCTCAGCAACTAATCCAAGACCTAACCGCCAGCCGCGACGCCGGCCTCGCCCACACCGAACAGCTAGTCAACGAGTGGACCCCGAAACTAGCCCTCTCCTCCAACACCATTCGCACCTACCTCCGCCACAACATCCACTACACCCTGGACCCCGACTGCCTCCGAGCCATAGAACTCTTCCGCACCCTGGCCGCCAGCATCAACATCCTCCCACCCCTCCCCGAGCTAAACATCCTAACCTAAACCAACTACCCCTAACCCCCAAACCTCCGTCATCCTGAACGCAGTGAAGGACCCCTGTAGTTGCCGTTGCCCTTGCCTTTCTTCGACAATTTCCAAAAGAAATTGTCATTCCGAGCGCAGCGAGGAACCTGCTTCCTCCCGTTCTTGCCTTTGCTTTTCTTTCTGTCATTCCGTCCGGGAATCTGCTTCTTCCGTCGCACTTGCTCTTGCCTTTAGCTAGCAGCTAACAGCTAGAAGCTTCCTCCTTCAACCCTCCGGCGCCCAGGTCCATCCCTCAATCCCACACAGCGGATCCCGCGGCCTCGGCAACCGCACAAACGTCTCCCGCCGCTCCGCCATCACCATCGTGCTCACCAGCGCATCGAACGCATCCTCCCCATCCCGCGCCTTCTGCAGAACCCCGCGCGACAACCCCGCATACGCCTCATCCTCCCGACGCTTCCTCAACAAATACTCCGCCCGCGCCTCCGCATTCGACTTCCGCACCGCCCCCGTATTCAGCCGCGTATACATCTCCACCACCAACGGCCGCGCGCCCTTCCCCACCAACTCCGGCCGCATCGAACGGCCACACCCGAAACCCCGCCTCCCGTAGCCGCAGCAACACCGCAAACCCGCGCAGCGACGCCGTCCCCACACTCCCCGCGCCACCCACCTGGAACACACTCTTCGGCGTAATCCCCTCGCACCCGAGCCTGCCGTTCGGCTTCCGGAATCAACGAAGCAATCTTGCAATCAATATCCGTAGCCCGCAGCATCCGATGCAGAAACTCCCCCGAAAACTCCGCGGCCGTTTGCCTTTACCAAGCCCGCCAGGCTTCCCCCAGAACCGCCGATCCTCCGCCCCCCGCAGCAACCACCGCTCCGCATGCCCCTCATCAACAACACGCCGCCAGAACTCCGGAGCACTCCGCATCCCATGCTCATCGCGCACAAACCAAGCCGGAAAGCTGAAGCAAAAATCAAACCCCACCACCATCCGCGGCGTCTCCTTCGCCATCTCGATCAGCCACTCCGCAACCTCCGCGCGCGTCCTCCCCGCCTCCAGCCGCACGCTCACCTTCCCGCCCGCATCCTCCGTCCAAACCCCCGCCCAGATATGCCGCCGCTGCCCCGCCGCATCCACCCGCCCCGACCAGTCAATCCCCACCACCCGCTGCACCAATCCCGCCTCCACTACTCACTACCCACTACCCACTACCCACTACTCACTCTCCTCCACATCCACTTCCTCCACCTCCGCGCCCCACTCCCGCAGCACCTTCCATATCGTCTTCGTAGAAAACCCCGCCCCCACCAGCCGCCGCATCGCCCGCGCAATCTCTTTATCCCCCTCCGGCTTCTTCATCCGCTTCCGCGCCACATAATCCTTCGCCAGCGCCACCTCATCCACCTCGTCATATGCAGCAGCCAGCGTCGACTGCGTCAGCTCCTGCGCAATCCCCTTCTGCATCAACCCCTGCTGCACCCGCCGCTTGCCATACTTCTCATTCTCCTTGCGCAGCCGCGTATAGTCCGCCGCAAACCGCTCATCGCTCAGATACCCTAACTCCTTCAACTTCAGAATCACGGCATCCATCGCAGCCTCACCAACCTCGCCCGGCTCCGCGCGCGTCACTCATCTTCCGCCGCAGATCCCGCACGCTCTTCATCTGCGAGCTCAACGACCGCACCGCAAACTCCAGCAACCCCGGCCCATCCAGCGGAGGCTTCACCGTCTTCGTCTTCCGTGCAAATGTCACTTGAGCCCTCGCCGCACCCTCATCGCGCCAGTGTACGCTGAACCCACCCACTATCCTGTGGCAAGCACCACCATGACCCAACCCTCCTTACCCTCGCCCTCCTCCTAGCCACCGCGACCGCCCCAGCTCAAACCGGCTTCGGCCCACTCGACCCCACGCCCCCCACCATCCCCATCCCCCAACTCCTCGCCCACATGGCCCAGCAGGAATCCGCCTTCGCCGCCGCCCGCGACCACTACACCTTCACGCCAGGACGTCACCTTCGAAACCCTCGCCCCCTCCACCAACCAGCCCGACGGCGTCTACCACCAAACTTCCGACATCACCTTCGACGATGCCGGCCGCCGCGTCGAGCGCATCGTCTTCGCCCCCGCCAACACCCTCCAGCGCGTCACCCTCACCGAAGCCGACCTCGACGACGTAGCTCACCGCCTCCCCTTCATCCTCACCATCCCCGAGCTCCCCGACTACACCCTCACCTACCGAGGCCGCCAGCGCGTCGACCAGCTCAACACCTACGTCTTCGACTGCGCCCCCCGCCAGATCTTAAAAGACCACCGCTACTTCCAGGGCCGCGTCTGGCTCTCCCAGCAGGACGACCAGATCGTCCTCGTCCACGGCTCCACCCTCCCCCAGGACACCCGCCCCGGCCACGAAAACCTCTCTCCACCCTTCACCACCTACTACCAGCAAATCGACGGCAAGTACTGGTTCCCCGTCTACACCCGCGCCGAAGGCACCCTCCACTTCCCAGCCCACGCCGACACCCTCTCCCAGACCGTCGCCGTCCGTACCACCGTCCGCTACACCGACTACCAGCGCTTCCACGCCACCGTAACCTTCCACGACGGCGCCGAAGTCCCCACCCCGCCCCAAAACTAATCCACCCCACCCGCCACGAACGCCGGGTGCCCCATATCTCGATTCTGAGATGTTGGCATCGCGCGAGGAGCGCGACCGCCCGCCCATCTCAAATCCCCGCCTCAAGACCTTCGCCGTCCGCGCAGAACACAAAATTAATCCTCACCCGCATCCTCAAAGCCGCCCAAATCCGCGTGTCAAGCCCCCCGACCACCCCAAAACCGCCAAACCCCTTATAAACATTGGCGATATATATTTTCAAAACCTGGCATAGTTACCCCACCCAACTTGCTACACTTGAAGTAGAGCCCAAATTCAAAAAGCTGCACCGGCAATTACCGGCTGCAGCTTTCACAGTTAAGCCCCTAACCCCAACGGAGAGAAGATCATACATGTAACCCTTTTAGAATGAGCCGTTTGAAAGCAGCTTTCACCCGCTAACTCGCACATTCCAAACGACTTCACTAGGCAAAAGTGAAAGCAGGGGGAGGGGGGTCCCCCCTGCGGAGTTACGCTCGGCGTCCGCAGAAGAACTACGCTGCAGGCTCCGACTCAAAGTACAGATACTTCCGCCAGTTCGCATCCGCGCTGCCAATCATCCGCATAATGTGCCGCGAAGTATGCAGCGAAAACGGCCGCGGCTCGCGCACCAGCCGCATGTCCATCAACTCATGCAGCATCTGGCTGCCCTTGCGCCGATTGCAATCCCGGCAGCAAGCCACCAAATTCTCCCACGTCGACAACCCCCCGCGACACCGCGGCACAACATGATCCAGCGTCAGCTCCGAAGCAATCAAAACCTTCTGGCAATACTGGCAGGTATTCCGGTCGCGCAGCAGAATATTCTTCCGGCTCAGCGCCCGCGTCTGGTGCGGAATCCGCCGATACTCCAGCAGCCGAATCACGCTCGGCATCTGCAGGTTCATCCGATGGGAATGCAGCACAGCACCCTGCTCCTCCTCGGTCCGCGCCACGCCCTTCAGCACCAGCACCAGCGCCCGCCGTGCCCCGCAGATGTTGATCGGCTCATAACTCGCATTCAGCACCAGCACCGGCGTCTGCATCGCCGGCTGTCGAAACACGCCCATGCGTATGTCGATCGCCTCAGCCCGCGCCGTCCCCGCCACCGGGTGGTCGTATGGTGCCGGTTTCCCGACCGCTTGTTTCTCGCCCCACTAGATTTGCCAGCCTGCATCCCTGCCCTCCGGTTCTATTGGTCGTTCGCTTGCTTCCCTAAAATCGAACCTGCCGTCCAACCTCCGGCTCAATCACCCGCGCCGGAACCGACGAACTCGCATCCCACATCGCAAAGCTCTCACTCATCTTGTTGCACCGCACTCTGCACGCTCTCCGGCAGCGCTCGAGCCGCCGTCACAACCCACACCTTCGCCGCGCCCGCGCGCTTCAACACCCGCGCACACTCCCGCGCCGTAGCTCCGGTCGTCATAATGTCGTCCACCAGCAACACCTCGCGTCCGCGCACAGCCTCAACATCGGCCACGCGAAACGCACCCTTCAAACTCGCGCGCCGCTGCGAAGGATTCAGCGCATACAGCGCCCGCGTGTCCTTTACCCGCTCCAACACTTGTCCTTGCAACTTCAGCGTCCACAGCGGCTCAATCTTCCGCAGCCGCTTCACCATCACTTCGGCCAGTACTCTCGCCTGGTTGAACCCGCGCTTCTTCTCCCGAGCGGCAAACAACGGCACAGGAACCACCACCAACTCGTCTGCCGCATCGCCCCTCAACCTCCGCGCCGCGTCCGCCATCGCGTCGCCAAGCACGTACTCCGCAACGCCGCGCATGCCATCAAACTTCAGCAGGTGCAGCATCCTGCGCATCTCGTCTTCGTAGTTTGCGTAGGCCACAGCCCGGTCAAACTGTGGCGGAGCCAGCCTGCACATCGTGCACTCGCTCACGCCCATCGCCGCCGCAAAGCGTGCCGACTCCATCCCCATGGCGTCGCCGCACCGCGTGCACAACACATCCTGTTCCGTCTCAGCCTGCGTCCCCACCCGCGCGACGCATGCCTCACAAACTCTCACCGGCGCCAGCGCAGCCATAGCGGCCCCGCACACCCGGCAATCGGAAGGCATCAAAATGTTGGTGAAATCAGCGACCGTCCACTTCATCGCCGCGCTGCAACTTCGAAGCACACGAGTCACCGCGCGCCATCCGGACTCGCCGGCATAACGACCAGGCGGCCCACCATTCCCGAGCTGGACATCCCTCACGCTTGCGCTGAAGACGAACCTCACTCGCGGCACAGCAAGAAAAACACCAGCTCTGCCAATGACCGCAGTATAACGTTGCCTCCGTTTCAGTGCAATGAATGCCGCCGAACCAATCAGGATGCTGCGCCTAACAGGAATCCAGTATGCCCTGCGAAATCATTGCCATGCATACGCCTCCCAATCCGCGATATCCTTGAAGTTCGACGTGTCCACCACAGCCACATCTACCGTAGCGACCACCCGAACCCGCAGCCACTCGCTGCTCAGCGACTACGTCGTGCTCGTCAAGCCGCGCGTCTCGCTGATGGTCATCATCTACGCTGCGGCCAGCTTCTATCTCGGCTCCCTCGCCTCGGGCATCTCGCCCTTTCACCTCGGGCTCATCAAGGCCCTCATCGGCATCAGCCTCGTCACAGCCGGCTCCAGCGTCCTCAACCAGGCCCTCGAGCGCACCACCGATCGCCGCATGCCTCGCACCGCGGACCGTCCCATGGCGCAGCATCGCATCGGCCTCACCCACGGACTCATCCTCGGCTTCCTCCTGGTCTTCGTAGGGTCGATCTACCTCACCCTCGTAACCAATCCCATCACCGGCATGCTGACCCTGCTCACCGCAGTCAGCTACGTAGCCATCTACACGCCGCTCAAGCGCATCACCTCGCTCAACACATTCATCGGAGCCTTCCCCGGAGCAGTCCCAGGACTCATCGGCTGGACCGCCGCCCGCGGCGTCATCGAGTGGCCTGCGCGTCGCTCTCTTCGCCATCCTCTTCGTCTGGCAGTTCCCACACTTCATGGCCATCGGCTGGCTCTACCGCGCCGACTACGCCCACGCCGGCATCCGCCTCGCCTCCACCCAGCAACCCACCAGCGAAGCCGCTCGCTCCTCAGCCCTGCAAGCCCTCTTCTACGCCGTCCTCATGATCCCTGCGAGCCTCTGGCCCACCTGGCTCCACGTAACCGGAACGCCCTACGCGATCGCCGCTATCGTCCTCGACGCTGGTTATCTCGCCGCAACCATCCGCTTTATGCGCATCACCCGCGCCCCCGACGACCCCGAGAACCGCATCCTCGCTCGTCAACTCCTCAAAGTCTCCGTCATCTACTTGCCTCTGCTGCTGCTAGCCATGATGCTCGACGCCAAAGGCCGCCTCATCTTCTGACCCTGAGTCTCTAACCACGAACCGCTCATTCACTAGGAACGTCATGCCCGCACTCGCCGCACCCAATCCGAACTACCGCACACCGCCCTCGATCATCGCCGCAATCATCGGCATCTCCGCGATCGCCTCCATCTTCCTCGCCTGGCTGGTCTACTACCACCCACCCGTCGACGCCGCCGGAACCCACCTCACCTTCCTCCCCGCGCTCGACGCCATCCTCAATGCGCTCTGCGCCATCTTCCTGATCATCGGCTTCCGCTACATCAAGCTGCCGCAAGATCACCGCGCACCGCAACAGCATGTTTGCAGCCTTCATCGTCTCGAGCGCCTTCCTCGTCGCCTACATCGCCAACCACGTTCTTCACGGCGACATGCTCTTCCCCACCGCGCATCCCACCGCGCGCTTCATCTATCTCTGGATCCTCCTTCTACCCCACATCTTCCTCGCCGTCGTAGCTCTTCCGATGATCCTAATCACCTTCTTCCTTTCCCTCACCGGCCGCTTCCCAGCCCACCGCAAACTAGCCCGCTGGACCTTCCCCATCTGGCTCTACGTCTCAGTCAGCGGAGTAGTCGTCTACGCCATGCTCGCCGCCTACCGTTAACCTTGCGCGGCCTTCACTACTCACTACTCGTTACTCACTATCCCCTGCCTTTATGCAGCCAGACACCCGCAAGCTCCTCACCACCGGCACCGCCATCCTCCTCGTAGGAGCGATCGCCGCCCTGCTCATCTTCACCGTCTTCGGCGGAGTCACCCGTCAGGGCCCTCACACCAATGGCGGCTGGCTCGCGCTGGTCGTCGCCCTCGGCTGCGTGCCCACCGCCGTCTTCACCCTCTTCCTCGGCCTCGCCAAACTCATCGGCGACAACCACCACCGCTCCTGACGATTAGTCCCACCTACTTCGGCGGCAACGCCAACATCAAACCACCACGCTCCCACAACTCATTCTCCCCACGCGGCAACTTCAGAGCCGATCCGCTCCCGAGATCGCGCTCATACATCTCACCGTAGTTCCCCGTCGCCTTGATCACCTGCACCACCCAATCGTTCTCGAGCCCCAACCTACTTCCAATCTCGCGTGATCCTCCCAGCAGAAACCAAATCTCCGGATCGCCGCCCTTCGCCTTAACAGCCGCATCCGTCATCGACTCCACATTCGCCTGCGTCACGCCGCTCTCCTCAGCCTGGACCAACGCCTCCATCACCCAACGCACAATCGCCGCCCACTGCGGATCATCGTCTCGCACAGCAGCCGCCAGCGGATCCTTCGAGATCATCTCCGGAAGCAGCCGTGCGGGCTTCCCATGCTGCGCCAGCAGCGCCCGCTGTCCCGGCCAGTCGCGTCCGATCTCCAGCCAGTGCACCGCAGTTCCCGGTGGCGAAGGCCGCTTCCATCTCTCCCTCCTCCTGAAATGGAAACGGAACAAAGTCCAGATGCTCGCGCGCAAACCAGGACCGCACGCTTTCCTCCACTGTCGTCTCCGCAATGAAGCAAATCTTCTTCCCACTCAACTGCCGTGCCCGCATCACAGGGCTCGGACCAAGCACCAAAAATCCAACTCCATCCCACAACACGGGCCGCGTAAATTCCAAATGCGTTCCCACCGAGTGCGTAAAGTCGTCGCTGAGCGTAGGCGCCATGTCCACAGCGCCCGCCCTCAGCGCCTCCATGCTTGACCGGTCGTCCGGATACCCCACCACACGCACCCGCGCATGCTCCCCCAGCACAGCAACAGCTACAGCTCGGCACAAGTCCGAATCAAACGCCTCGCGCTCACCATGGTCATCCGCCGTCGAATACTCCGGCTCCTCCTGGTCGACGCCGCACCGCAACACCCCCGCCGCGCGCACCCGCGACCAGCGTAGAAGATCCCTTCGCATTCTGCCCCGAGTCAGCAGCCTGCGCGCACTGCGCAAACCACCATGCACGCGATCGCCACAACGCCACACGCCATCCACCCGCGCACTACGGTGTCCACCCGCCAGCAGTCGGTATGCCAGGCGTCGAATCCGGTCGCGGATTGAAATCCACCGGCACCGGATTCGCCATTCCACTGTCTGTCGGCGTAATCCCCAGCACCCGGCAGCCGTCGCCACGATCATGCGGGAACGCATCAATCTCCTTCTTCGGAATGATCGCGTACGCTGCGCTCAACGGCGCCCTCTTGCCCTGCAGCCGCAACACGTCAAACGCTGAGCTCATGTCCCCGACATCCGGAACCTTATCGTCCGCAGGCCCCAGGTTATCCTGCCCAAACTTCTCCTTGCCAATCTCGCGCCCGCGCTCTTCATCCGGAAGATCGGCCAGCGGAATCAGCGTGAACAGCTCGTCCACAAACTTGATCACCGAGCTATGCTCCGTCGGCACATGCGAGACGCCATGCGCCACCGCGTACGGCGAAATCACTATCGCCGGAATCCGCGGCCCCTGCTCCAGCGGCAATCCCGTCGCATCATGCGAGCGTATCCTCGGCCGCGCATGGTCATACTCGCCATCGGACTCATCGTACGTAATGATGATCGCGCTCTGGCTCCAGTAAGGGCTCCTCGCGATCGCATTAATCTCCTGCGCCAGCAGCGCTTCGCCGATCTGCGAGTCCGAGTACCCCGGATGGTCATCATTCCCATCAAACACCTTCGCCAGCTTCGGATTCGGGTCCTGCGGCTTCCACCCTTCGATGTTCCCGTAGCCGCCGCGCACATAAAACACTCCCGACCGTCGGCAGCCGCCTCGCCGCCACATCGCGGAAGAAATCGCTCAGCCCATGCAGATGCGTCGTCGCCAACGGATTGTTCGCCACATACCCGAAATACTGCGGCGCATTATGATGCGCGACGTACCCGTCATGCGTCGCCTCGCCATTCGGATCATTGATCTCGTGGTCATACCCCTGCTGGTACCAGCCCCAGTTCACGGCGCTCACCCCGTGACCTGCAATCTTCTCAATGTCCTCATGCACATCCGGCAGATCGAACGTCGGGTCATAGTCTGCCGCGGTAGTCTTCTCAATCGCGTTCCCCATAAACGACAGCGGCAGACTCGCAAACGTCAGATTCTTCGACACACCTCCAAATGGTCTGCTTCGCCTGCGGCTGCTTCAGCCGATCCGCCGTATCCAGCACCGATCCCCAGTAAGGTTGCGGGTCGGACAGCATCGGCACCGTAGCACCCTTACCCTTCCCGCCCGTCGCCGCCTCGTCAGGATGCAGCATCCACTGCGTCTCGCCGCCCTGCCCCGCAATCATCGCAATCGCATTCGGCGTCGACGGCCCCACAATCGTATCCATGAAGTGATCGAACAGCGTAAACCGGTCCGCATAGCGCCACAGAAACGGCACCGTGTCGCAGTCCACATGGCTCATCACCAGCTCACCAAACTGCTTGCGCTCCAGCGTAGGAACCTTAGAAGGCTTTCCATCCACCAGCGTCACACCCTCTTCGGTCAGCGCATACTCCGAGTTCTGCGCCACCCCATCCGCATCCAGCGCAATCTTGCGCGCCGTGCCCACATGCGAGTGGTTCACCGAAGCAATGTCCGCTGGATAGAGTGGAACCGTCTTGCCGGCTGCATCGGTCACCATCGCCGGAATCCTGAACGGAGTCACCGTCCCCACTGTTCCATCCGTATTCACAATCGTCTGCGTAAACCCCGCCACCTGCCCAGGCGCATACGGACCATTCGGCCCCGCATAGAGTCCATCCGCCCCCGGATAGCTCCCAAAATAAAAGTCAAACGAGCGGTTCTCCTGAAACAGAACAAACACGTACTTTATGTGTTGTCGGATCAATTTCAGCTTCTGTTCGGCTGAGATAGACGGCTCCTTCGCGGCGTCGATCACCCGTGCACTCACCACCGCACTCGGACTTCGGCGCAATCGTCACATCCTGCGTCGTGCCCACCGACGTCATCTGCGCCCATCCCTGTCCCAGCCCCAATCCACCCACGGCGATGGCGAACAGCAGCGTCCACCAACACTTAGCACTCAATTTCGCCATATCGCTAACTTATGCTGTTCTGCCGCGCCGTGGCAACAAGAGCCCGCGGTTCATTGAATTCGGTATGCAGCTGCGCGCGACCAGGATCGAAAGTCGCCACACCGCGAGCAACGACCGTGTCACCGATTTGCACCGCATCGTTATAGTATGATTCGGTTTGTGTCGGGACCGTTTTTTCGCCCCACTTCAGTCGATTGAGGGCTTGAACGAATGCCCACAAGATCAGCTACCCGAAAACGCAGCGGTCATTTTTCAGCCGCTTCCGATGACACAAAGTCTCGGCAATCAATAATTGGAGTGCACCATGGCAAAAGGCGTCAACAAAGTCTTCCTTCTCGGCAACGTCGGTAAAGACCCCGAGATTCGTGCAACGGGCGGGGGTACGGCAGTCGCTAGCTTTGGACTCGCTACTGCGGAGCGGACCAAGGACCAGCAAGGCAATTGGGTTGATAAGACCGAGTGGCACAATATCGTGGCATATGGGCGAACGGCAGAAATTGTCCGCGATTACGTCAAGAAAGGTAAGGAGCTTTTCATTGAAGGGCGGATTCAGACTCGTACTTGGGATGACAAAGAATCTGGACAGAAAAAGTTCCGGACGGAAATCATAGTCAATGAAATGACTCTGCTCGGGGGCGCAGGTGGCGCAAGCCGCAGCGAAGGTAGCAGCTCCTCCGGCGGATACTCCAGCTCGCGCCCTTCCGCCTCCAGTCCCGCCCCTACGCCCTCGAACGACTACGCGGACCAGGGAATTACGGACGAAGATATCCCCTTCTAGCCCTCGTCCTCTCCTTCAATCGTGGCCCTTCCACCAAAACCCATAGAATATTGAAATACGCATACCGCGCTTCGTTGCTATTTCGCTAAAGTATTCTCTGGACCAATATTCATGCGCTTTTCCCGATCACTTGCCGCTCTTTCCGTTGCGCTACTCTGCATCGTTTGCCCAGCCTCGGCTCAGCGGCACGATCTAGGGTCCGCGCCACCGACGGCCCCGCCCGCAAAGCCGATAGCCGCGCCTCAGGCCGCACCGTTCGCCACACCAAACCTCGGTACGCTGCAATTTGCCACCATGAATCTGGCGGTCTCTGCGCCCCAGGAGCTGGCAACGCAACTCCAAACGTCTGACGATCGTCTACGCACCGCTGCGCTGGCTGCCATCGGCGCGCCGGACACCTATCTTGATCACGGCCATGCAGCCTTCCCGCACTCCGTTCGACTTGATTTCCTCGCTCTCGGCACCTCCAACGAACTAGACGCAATCCTCACCGTTGAGCTCGACCAACACCTGGTGAGCGCCATCTTCATGCCCGAAGACGAACAATGGCACCGCGTCGCCACAGTCATCTACCCGACCAGCTTCAGCAATCCTTCCACCACCCCCTACACCTTTCTCCGCGCCGATCGTGCGCTTCGTGAGCCTCAGCATTACACTGCCATCTATCACTCCACCGCCGCCAGCCCCAACGGAGACTTCACTGAGACCGAAGTCCACCTGCGAATCCTCAACGGCCGTCCCACCATCACCACCGGCTTCGCCTCCAGCGAACGCACCTGCGACCCCACCCATCAGCGCCCTGCGACATTACCCAGCGCTGGCTCCAGCCGGATAGCTCCGATCCCGAACATCGTTTCCTTCTCGTCACCGGCACCGGCCACGATAAGCCGAACGAAACTGGCGACCCCATCGCCCACGCAGAGACCTTCGAGGAATCCCGCCTCCGCGACTTTTCCTGCCAACCGTTCGCCTTCTCGGATACCACGCTGCACTTCGAACCCAGTGGCCCCGCTGCTCCCTGTGTTGCCCCCCACGACCAGCCACACGAGCAACCGTTACACTAGTCTCTGCATGATCGACGAAATCACATTCCGCCAGGAGTCCGACAAAGCCCTCGAGTCTCTCAAGCAGGCTCTCTTCCGCGCCGAAGAAGACGGCGGCTTCGAGACCGACGAGAAGAACGGCGTCCTCAACGTCCTCTTCGAAGACGGCGCCGCCAAGTTCGTCTTCACACCCAACACCCCCGTTCGCCAGGTCTGGATCTCCGCGCTCTCCACCTCCTACAAACTGGAGTGGGACGAAACAACGCACGCCTTCACCCTCCCCAAAACAGGCGAAGACCTCCGCACCCTCACCGAGCGCCTGCTCCGCGAGCAACTCGACGATCCCACCATCACGCTCAGCTAGCTCGCCGAAAACGGTCTCCGCAACAACGAACGCCACCGTCCACGATGCCTCTCTTGTCCGTCGCGATCGTCACCTTCAACGAAGAAGAGAACCTCGCGCGCACCCTCGCCAGCGTAGCCTGGGCCGACCAGATCGTCGTCGTAGACTCCGGCTCCACCGACCGCACCCTTGAAATCGCACGCAGCTTCAACGCCACGGTCCTCGAGCGCCCCTGGCCCGGCTTCGCCGCACAGAAGAACTTCGCCCTCTCCCAATGCACCGGCGACTGGATCCTCTCGCTCGACGCCGACGAAGAGCTCTCCCCCGAGCTCCAACAAGAAATTCGCCAAACCCTCTCCGCGCCAACCCACCGTCGACGCCTTCTACCTCAAGCGCCGCAATCTCTTCCTCGGCCGCTGGATCAAGCACGGCGGCTTCTACCCCGACCCCAAGCTCCGCCTCTTCCGTCGCAACCTTCCCACCACCGCCCCAATTCGAAGCCCGCCCCGTCCATGAGACCATCCGCTTCACCGGCCCCACTGCCACCCTCGACGGTGACATCCTCCACCACGCCTACCCCACGCTCTCGTCCTACATCGAGCACATGGACCGCTACAGCTCGCTCGGCGCACAGATCCTCGTCGACAAAGGCCGCACCAGCGCCAACCTCTTCACCTTCTTCGCGCGCATCGTGGTCGTCCCGCTCCTCGGCTTCAAGTGGAACTACGTCTTCCGCCTCGGCTTCCTCGACGGCCGCGAGGGTCTGCTCCTGAACCTCTACCACGCCGCCTACGCCAGCTGGAAGTACGCCAAGGCCTGGGAGCTCGCCCGCAAACCCCGCCGCTAAGCTGTCCGTCTAATCCTTCTTCACCAGCCGATGCATCACTGCAGCGAAGCGCTCCGCATACTTCGCCGGCATCTCACGTCGCTTCATATCCCGCCCCACCACAAAGTGCACGGTCTCGCCCTCGCACAACACCATCTCATCAGCCGGCCGCACCACCACATACCGAAATCGCACAATCGGCCCGCGCACTCCCGCCAGCGACGTCCTCACAATCAGCTCATCGTCATACCGTGCCGGAGCCTTATACCGCGCCGTCACCTCGGCGACCGCGATCAGCGCGTCATCCTCCTGCTCCATGTCCTTGTAGTCCATCCCCAGTTGACGAATGAACTCCACCCGCCCTACCTCGAACCACACCAGGTAATTCGCGTGATACACCACGCCCATCTGGTCAGTCTCGGCATACCGCACCCGCACCCGCGCCTCGGCATAGCCCTGCTCAATCACCTTCTCCATATCGCTCATTCCCTCAGTCTAGAAGATGACGAACTGCAGCCCTTCGAATATCATCACTGCACTACTGCATCGCCACCCCAAACCGCTTCTCCATCTCCGCGCTCATCGCGACCAGGTGATCCAGCGGCTCAAGTCTCCGGCATCTCCGCACCCAGATCCTTCAGCGTAGCCAGTAGCGTCTCCGTCGCCAGGTTCCCCACCATCACATCCTGCGCATACGGATACGATCCGTAGCCGCCGATGGTCGCATCGAACCGCCTGCATCCAGCCTCATACGCCGCCCGCACCTTCGCCGCAGCATCCTCAGGCCGCGCACGCAGATGCACTCCCACTTCCAAACCATCATGCACATCCATCACCAGCCGCACCACATCCCTCACCAAATCCGGCAGACGCGCTTCCCGCCGTATCCGACAGCGACACCTGCGCCACCCCCGAATCCACCAGCAAATCCACCGCGCTCACCACCTCGTCGATGTCCCACACATCTCCGAACGGATTCCCAAACGCCATCGCGACATACGCCACCACGTCCTGGCCGCCCTTGTATGCAATCTCCCCAATCTGTTCCAGCTCATCCAGCGCCTCCTCCGGCGTCTGCCGCTGGTTGCGCTCCAGAAACTGCGGCGAAATCGAATACGGAAACGCCAGCGTCGTCAGCCGGCCGCTCTTCACCGCACGTTCCGCGCCCTTCACATTCGCCACCAACCCAATCATCTCGATCTCTTCAGCAGCATCCAGATACTCCAGCACCAGCTCCGAATCCGCCATCTGCGGCACAAACTCCTTCGACACAAATCCCACCGCATCCAGATGCGTAAACCCCGCCGCAATCAACGCGCGCAGATACTCCGCCTTCACCTCCGGCTTCATCACCTTCGGCAGCGCCTGCCATGCATCTCGCGGACACTCAATAATCTTTACCAAGTCCTGACCCATCCTCTGTTCGTTTCATCCTGCACACGTCATTCCCAACGTCACTCCCAGGAGCCTCGCATCATCCTACGCCGAGCCTTTGCACAAAATAGTACGCTTACTACTATGCAACTCCGCCCCACCGACGCGCTCCTCGTCATCGACATGCAGCTCGACTTTCTCCCCGGCGGCGCCCTGGCCGTCTCCGACGGCGACACCATCATCCCCGGCATCAACACCCTCGCCGCCCGCTTCGACCACGTCATCCTCACCCAGGACTGGCATCCCCGCAACCACATCTCCTTCGCCAGCACCCACGGCCTTCACCCTTTCCCAATGTACCGACACCATACAAGCCTCCTACGGCACCCAGCACCTCTGGCCTGACCACTGCATCCAGGGCACCCGCGGCGCCGACCTCCATCCCGACCTCTCCATCCCCCACGCCGAACTCATCCTCCGCAAAGGCTTCCGCAAAGACATCGACAGCTACTCCGCCTTCACCGAAAACGATCGGCAAACCCCCACCGGTCTAGCCGGCTATCTGCGCGAACGCGGCCTCACCCGCCTCTTCTTCACCGGCGTCGCCTACGACTTCTGCGTAGGCTTCTCCGCCCTCGCCGCCGCCCGCCTCGGCTTCGAATCCATCGTCATCGAAGACCTCACCCGCGCCGTCAATCTCCCCGACACCGTCGACGCCACCAACACCGCCTTCGCCGCCGCCAGCGTTCAGCGCATCTCATCCTCAGCGCTGCTCGCAGAATGACATCCGAACCCATCAACCGACAATGCCGCATGGCCCGAAGCCCTGGCCACCGTCACCGCCTGCAAATACGACGCCGGTGCCGGCCGCGCCCTCGCCTTCGGCATTCCCACCAGCAAGCACTTCCGCATCTCCTACAACTACTTCGTCGACGACCAGATCCACACCGGCGAGTTCACCTCCGCCAATCCCATCCCCCAAAGCACCCTCTTCCCCATCCGCTACAACCCCGACGCCCCCCACCAGAACTCCCACGACGCCTCCACCGCGCCCCAGAACCCCCGAGCCCCGCTCCTCACCATCGGCATCATCGGCTCCATCATCCTCTCGCTAGCCTGGTTCGCCATCCTTCGCGGCTGCCACTAACTGCACAACATTCCTACCGCGGCGCATTCTCCGTCAGAAACGTCTTCAGCGTCGCCTTGTTATAGCCCGCGTCGAGCTTGTGCGTCTGCTCGAGCTCACTCGTATCCTCGGCCTTCAACAGCTTTCCCTTCGGCGAAAGCACATACCACGCCGGATATCCCGTGGCCTTCGGATACGACCCCAGAAAATCCAGGTTCTCGTTCTCCTTGCTGAAGTTCACATGCAGCAGCACGAAGTTCTTCTCCAGCAGCGCATGCAGCTCCGCATCCTCATGCAGCGTGCGATCCAGCAGCACGCACCACGGGCACCAGTTCCCACCCACATCCATCAGGATGTTCTTGTGCTCCCTCTGCGCCTGCTCCATCGCCGCATGCAGGTCCTTGTTTGAATCCCGCGTCGGATCAAACAACTTGTCCGCCGCATAAGCCGACATCGAAACCCCTAACGCCACCACCACCGCAACCCATCGAAATCCGCGCATCGTCCGTTCTCCTCGTAAACCGTCTGAAATCTCCCGCAGTATAAGCTCATCCCCCGCTACAACCCCAACTCCGCCGCATGCTCCTGCATCGCGCTGCAGGCAGTTCCCAATATGCTCCTCCACCGGAATCCCCAGCAGCTCCGCACCCCGCGTAATATCCTCGCGCTTCACCGCCCGCGCAAACGCCTTGTCCTTCATCTTCTTCTTCACCCCCGCGACCTCTACCTCTGCAATCGCCTTGCTAGGCTTCACCAGCGCGCATGCCGTAAGAAATCCCGCCAGCTCATCGCTCGCAAACAGCGCCTTATCCAGATGCGTCTCCGGCACCACGCCCGAGTAATCCGCATGCGCCAGGATCGCGTGCAGCATCTCCTCCGGCCATCCCTGCTCGCGCAAAAACTTCACGCCCACAAACGGATGCTCCTCCGGCGTAGGGTGCCGATCGTAATCGAAATCGTGCAGCAGCCCCGCGCACCGATACACCTCCGCAAACCTCGCAGCCTCCTCCCCACTCAACCCCAACCGCTCGGCCTCGCGCAGCCCGTAGCTCTCCGTGCAACGCGCCACCGCCAGCCCATGCTTCACCAGCGACGGATTCGCCGTCCACTCTCTCAGCAACGCCTCCGCCCGCTTCCGCTCCGAACGCTTCGCTCACGCACACCTCTCGCTTTCTCCGTTCAGCCTCTATGCAGTGGAAATCTATGTACCACCTTGGTTCCATTCCCACTTTTCTACCACTTTTTTGGCGGAATCACCGGCAATACCCTTGACTCTTCCGACACCCGGTGTCACTCTAAGCACATCGCTTGCCTCCGTTATCGG
The DNA here is from genome assembly GCA_963821165.1 of uncultured Acidobacteriaceae bacterium. Lineage (GTDB taxonomy): Bacteria > Acidobacteriota > Terriglobia > Terriglobales > Acidobacteriaceae > Granulicella. The sequence goes on along the minus strand of CAWGCQ010000003.1, from coordinate 1,899,753 downwards.
ACGCAAGCGGTCGGTGCCCGCTCTGGCAGCCGTCCGCATTACACAACTTATGGCAACCCTTATCGCGCAGGTCAGCGCAATGGATGTCCAGCCGCAGGCTGCTTCTGACAGCACAGCTGAAACGTCCGTACATGAGGTCCCGCAACGCGAAGTCCTGCGCTGCGAAGCCTGCAAGCTGGTGCAATTCCGCACCGCTTCAGACACCTGCCGTCGCTGCAAGAAGTCCTTGCTGCCCGAGCCGCCCAAAGTCCAGCCCAGCATCGCTCTCGTCCTCGAAGCCACCGCCGAGACTCCCGATGCCGGCCCTCAGGTAGCCACCGCCGTGCGCGATCTTCGCCACGTCCGCAACCTCTCGCAGCGTCAGCTCGCCGCTCGCATGGGCGTGCCCCGCACCTACATCTCCAAGATCGAGAACGGCAAGGCAATGCCTACCCTGTCCTCGCTCGATCGCCTCGCCCGCGCCCTGCAGGTCGACATCTCCGCCCTGCTCCGCGACGCGCCCACCCGTCACCGCGACGAGACCGCCGTTCTGCTCAATGATCCCTTCCTGGCCGAGATAGCCAAGTACACCGCGCATCTCACCTCGACCCAGAAGTCGATCTTCCTCAACCATGTCCGCGAGCTCTCACAGAGCCGCAACCGCCGCATGGCCTAACCGGCCTCCGGCGTTACCGTACCTCCTGGCGTCGCATCCCTCGTTCTTACCAGGACGAGTGCTGCGACGCCTCTCCGCATCTGGCGCATCCTGCTGAGCATAAGCTGTTGTTTTTGGCCGGTTTTCCTCGTCCTGTTCCCTACTTCCCGCTTTTCAGCTATCGTCTTTCTTAAGAGTCAATCGTGCGCGAACCCTCTTCCAGCCGCGTCTATCATCGCTCCAACCGGGCCCACGAACTTGCGCCCGAAGAGCGCGCTATCTACGACACGCTTAATCCGGCGTCCATGCCGCAGCACGTCGCCATCATCATGGACGGCAACGGTCGCTGGGCCGGCAAACGCGCCCTCAAGCGCTTCCTCGGCCACCAGCAGGGTGCCGAGTGCGTCCAGTTCGTCGTCGAGACCGCCTCCCGCATCGACCTTCCCTGGATCACCCTCTACGCCTTCTCGCTCGAGAACAACCTGCGCCGCCCGAAAAACGAAGTCAACTTCCTCATGAAGCTGCTGCGCAACTACCTCATCGGGAACGTCAAGCGGATGAACGACAACAACATCCGCATGGCCTACATCGGCCGCACCCACGAACTCCCCCAGGAAGTTCAGGACACCATGCAGTGGGCCTCCGAGCAGACCGCCAAGAACACCGGTACCACCCTCACCCTCGCGCTCAACTATGGCGCCCGCTCCGAGATCGTCGACGCCGCTCGCACCCTCGTCCACAAGCTCATCGCCGAAGCCCACCAGCGCGGCATCTCCCTCGAAGACATGCTCGCCGCCGAAGGTGTCGACGACGCCATCAAGTCCCGCATCGACGAGGCCGACATCTCCTCTGCGCTCTACACCGCGCACATGCCCGACCCCGACCTCGTCATCCGCACCTCCGGCGAGCAGCGCATCTCCAACTTCCTCCTCTGGCAGATCGCCTACGCCGAGATCTTCGTCACCGACCGCCTCTGGCCCGACTTCCGCGGCCTCCACCTCCTCGAAGCCATCGCCGACTACCAGCACCGCGAGCGTCGCTTCGGCGGTCTCGGCGAATCGTCCGACGAATCCTTCGCCGACACCCTTCCCTCCCCCGCAGAAACTTCGCCCGAACTAGCCCGTCGCTAGCCGGTCCCCAACCCATAAAGAATCTCATTAGAGTCCTCTGTCGGAACCTCTCCTGTTACTACTGTCACCTTTATTCGAATCCTCCCGATATATGCTTGAATGAGAAAAAGGATCTAAATCGCTGGCTGAGACTCCCTCTCATCCGGCACGACGCTCTAGCGTTGGCTTATGACAGTCGGGACAGACTCCACGGAGGCGGCATGAAATCATCCGTATCGATCGCTACACGGACCCCAGCACGGACCGCAACAGCGTTCGCATCCCTTGGCCTCACCCTGGTTCTCGCCCTCGCAGGCTGCTCCGGCGATGGCAACACCTTCGGCGATACCAACGGGGCTCCTTCCACCGGCGTCTATGTCATCCAGAACACCCCGGCCCCCGCCACCGGCACCTCCACCAAGGCCACCGGCACCATTCTCCAGTTCTCCACGTCCGCGTCTGGCGCCTCGACCCCCGTCTCAACCATCGCCAACCTGAACGTCACCTCCCTCGCCTTCCTTGCCGTCGACGGCACCGGCGACATCTACACCTCCGCCACCGAAGGCACCACCGGTACCTCCATTCTCGAGTTCCCCGTCAACTCCTCCAACAACGCTCAGCCCACCCGCGGCATCCCCTTCAACACCACCACCACCCTCACCGCCATGAGCGGTCTCGCGGTCGACCCAATGGGCGACATCTACGCCTCCAACACCACCGGCAGTGTCTCCATCTTCAGCTCCACCGCGACCGGTTCAGTAGCTCCAACCAGCACGGTTAACACGACTGCTGGTGTTGGTCCGCAGGCAACCGCGGTCGACCCCTCCGGCAACCTCTACATCGCAACGCCGGTTCCGACCAACAATATCGCCATCGCACCCATAGAAATCTTCGCCCCTGGCGCGACCACTCCCTCACGAACTCTCAGCGGCGATCTAACCACCCTCGCCATCGGCAGTCCTCAGGGCCTCGCCGCTGACTCCGCCGGTAATCTCTACGTTGCCAACGTAGTCTCCGGCGTTTCGAGCATCCTCATCTTCGAGCCCACGGCAACCGGCAACACGCCCCCGTTGCGTGACATCACCGGAAGCAACACGCTCCTCGGCTGCGTCGGTGGCATCGCCCTCGACAACCTCGGCTACCTCTACGTCGTCTCCGTTCCCACCTGCGGCAGCACCGCCAGCCCCACGGTCCTCAAGTTCTCGACCACCGGTGACGGCAACATCGCGCCCGTCGCGACCTTCACTTCAACCGCATGGACCAGCCCCGACCCCACCCTCTCCATCGCGGTCTACTAGTCTCAACAACCGCAAAGCCCGCTGTTCATCGGGCTTTCCTGCCGTAGCAAAAACTCCGCAAGCAGGATGAGCCGCAAGCATTCTGCGCAAAAAATAATTTGCGAAATCACCGCAACTAAATATTTCCGTTCTCAGCGGAGTCTTTTCCTCGCGCGTCGCGTTCTCTGAATCAGTTGGCATGCACATCTGCTAGCAGCCAATCCACAGAGGCTCGACCATGAAACCTGCAGCTGGTACCACGCTCCACCGTGCACTCCGCACGATCTCTGCTCTTCTCTCCCTCGCCATCCTCTTCAACCAAAGCGCCCACGCCGCCAGGATCCATCAAGTCGCCTACAGCGACTCAAACCCCTCCCCCTTCACAAGCTCCTGTTCCCACTCAGATCGCCGCAGCCCACACCATCTTCCTCGTCAACAACGGCGCTGACACAAACTTTCCCCTCTCCGCGGACGACACCTACAACCAGGTCTACGCCGCCCTGCAAGCCTGGGGACACTTCCAGCTAGTCACCTCTCCCGACCAGGCCGACCTCGTCTTCCAGCTCCGCGGCATCGCGCCCGTCACCGGTGTCGAGGGTAGCCGCGCAGGCGTCTACGCCATCAACAGCCCTGCCTTCCAACTCGCCATCAAGGACCCCAGGTCCAACGTCACGCTATGGACCATCAACTCGCCCGTTCAAGTCGCCGGCCGCAAATCAGCCCGCGCCCACTGGCTTGATATCGGGGTGACCAACCTGGTCAGTCGCGTCAAAGTCCTCGCCAATCAACCACTCGACGAGACTGAAACCGCTGACCTGACCACCTACCCCCACTACCACGGCACCGGCTTTACCATCGCGCTCATCGGCATCACCGTCGGCGCTGCCGTCGCAACCGGCCTCATCATGAAGCACGAGTTCGACCAGAATGTGGCCAACCAGAACGCCGCCCTCTGCGCACAGAATACCTTCTTCTGCAACATGCCCACACCCTAACCTCGCCGCCCCGTATCCCTCACGACAGCTTCAAGTACGTGGTATACGCAGCGTCCCCAACCTCCGTAAACGGCACCAGCGTTAGCGACGCATGGTCTGTATCAATCACCCACTCCGCACCCGCGCTGCGCCGCGCTCCCAGCAACTGCGTCCGTGTCAGCGCCGGCTGTGACTCAGTCTTCGCAAACAGCACGAGAGGCCCGTTCATCAAAGCCACAACCTCCGGATGCGCCGCGTCGATCGCCTCCAGCCTCAGCCTCTGCGGCAACTCCAGCTCCACCATATCGCCGCTCTTCCACGTCCTCCGAACCATCGCAAAGCCCTTGGTCACCTCGAGCGGAACCGCCCGTCCATTCACCGCAACCCTCGCACCGTCTGCCCACGCCGGAATTCTCAGATGCAGCGCAAACGCCTCCGGTCGCGCCGCCGTCACGCGAAACTCCACCGCATCGCTTACCGGATAATTACCCGACTGCTCCATCTGGATTTGATTCGCTCCAACATTCCACCGCAGAACCGACGGGATATACAGATTCACCCACACCGCACCCGGCTCCTGCAGATAACTGTTGATGCCGTAGTCGGTCGCCACCTGTGGTAGCGTTCCCGCGCAGCACGCCCAGTCGCCGTCGTGATACACCCTGCGCCCCGCGAAGTTGTAATCCGAGTAGTAGTAAGTGCTTCCGTCCACCTTCAACGGACGCGCCCCCAGCACCGTGTTGTACATCACTCGCTCCATGCTGTCGCCATACTTCCCATCGCGAGTCGACTCGCAGCAGATACCGAGTCAGCTTCATATGCGCGTACGATCCGCAGGGCGTTTCAAAGCTGTGATGCGTCTTCGTCAAGCTATCGAACAGCGCGCTCGATCCAGTCGCCTGCAGCGTCTCATCCGGCCCCCATCCCCCTGTTGCAAAGCTCTGCGCCTGCAGAATCTCAAAGCCATTCTTCGCCGCCTCCAGATGCTCCTCGCTTCCATCCACCAGGTAAGCCTGCATCGCCGAGCACAGCGAGTTCACATAGCTATACGCATGCCGGTGCGCCAGCGAGTTCTCTCCGCGGGCAAGTGGAACGAACACCGCATCATTCAAATACTGCTGCGCCAGCTTGCGGTAACGAGGCCCCGCTCCCATCCCATACACCAGGTAAAGATTCTCCGGCAACGTGTAGCTCTCGTCCCAGCTCCACGAGACATCTCGATTCGGACGCCACGCAACATCGTGTTGCACAACATGCTCGGGCAGCACCTGCACCACTGCATTCGTGCTCGCGTCCAATAGACGGAAAGCATCGGGATCCTGCACCAGCCGATGCGAATCCATCAGCCCGCATACCTGCTTGTCATAGCAATACGCCGGAAAGCGGTTCACGTCGAAGTATCGAACCCCAATCGTCTCAGCAAACGACCGATTCAGCTGCAACACCTTGTCTCTCGAGGCCGTATCGCCGGTCATCCCATAGTTTCGCGCCAACGCTGAAACCCACTGCCCATAATTACAGCTCGGCGCAAATCCCACCGTATCCGTGCGAAAGTCAAAGTCCTTCCGGTAGGAATACCATCCCCCAATATCATCCCCCGGCGCAGCGACGCCCGCCATTTCTCGCAACGGCTTGAGTAAGCTATCGTTGCTGATACCCATCAGAATGCCCTGCGTGTTCACCAGCTGAGCCAGGTGCGGCGCGCTCTTCAGCGTGACCTGCTGATACCCAACCTCCATCAGAGGCCTCTGTCCCACCACATTCTGCGCGAACCCACTCCGCTTCAATCCAGACCCTGCAGCCGCCAGGCCCGACACTTGCAAAAAACGCCTTCGCGACACACGATAGCTCATCAAACATCCCTCCCCGCCAGTGAACCAACCGGTATGGATCACCTAAAGCAATGAAATTGTAGTCCGTCTTCAGCACCGCTGGCGCAATCATCCCATCCACAGTCGTTCGCACGCTCACCTGGGCCTCTCAACGTTGTATCCTCAACAAGGCACATGAAGCGAATCGTCACCGCAATCGTACTCATCGCAATCGTCGCAGCATTGATCTTCTTCGGCAAACTTTGGATGGTCACGGTCTTCGCCGCCATCGTTGCCGGACTCGCTGCACTGGAGTTCCGCACGTTGGCGCGCCTTGGTAGCAGCCCAATCCCGCTCTGGTGGACTCTCCCGGCGATCGCGCTTTTTTTTCTCGTTGCCTCCTTCCGCCCGATGGATGCCCTCACCGTCGTGGCGTTCTCTACCTTTGTCCTCTTCGCGGTCGCTGTATTCAGCACCCCGCTTGAGCGTGTCCTTTGGCAGACTGCTGTCGGTCTGCTCATGCTCATCTATGTCGCTTATCCGCTCATGCTTCTGCCACAAATATTCAACGAAGAGAATGGTGTAGCCCTTCTTTTATTTCTCTTCCTCTGCGTCTGGTCGGGTGACGTAGCCGCCCTCTACGTCGGCAAACGCTTCGGCCGCCACAAGTTCGCTCCAAACCTCTCCCCGAACAAGACATGGGAAGGTGCCATCGCCTCCGTAGTAGCTTCCTGCATCTTCGGCATGGGCCTTATCCTGCTCGGCGATTGTTTTACGCAGCAGAACTCGTCCTTTACCAAGCTTCACACTTCTGAGCCCTGGTGGGTCTTTCTTATCCTCGCAGTCGTCCTCAACGCCGCCGCTCAGTTCGGCGATCTCCTCGAATCGGCGCTCAAGCGTGGCGCCGGCGTCAAAGACTCGGGAACGATCCTTCCCGGCCATGGCGGCGTGCTCGATCGCATCGACGCTCTCCTCCTCGCCGCACCCGTCCTCTGGTTCATCATCGCGGTCCGCGACTACTTCTCCCTCGGCAGTCTCTAACTCCAACCGGCAGCAGCCCACTCTCCTACTTCTGAGCCAGACTCTGCCCCGACGCGTCCGTCACATCATGATCCAGGACCGGATCCACCCATCCGCCCGGCGGCGTAATCGCGTCCGCTTCCTTCGGCCCCCACGTATGCAGCGCGTAACTGTACACAGGCGTATCTTCCTTCAACACTGGGTCAACAATCCGCCACGCCTCTTCCACATAATCCTGCCGCGCAAAGATGCTTGAATCCCCACTCATCGCGTCCGTCAACACTCGCTCGTACGCCTCCATCTCCTCTTTCTGCGGCTGCCGGCTGGCCACAAGTTCAACCGCATCCCTCTTCGATTGATCTTCCACCGCCGCCACCGATACGCCCATAGCAATCGTCATATCAGGACTGATCCTGAAGCGTATATAGTTCTGCGGAATATGCGCGTCTGAAAATTTCGTCTCAGGCGGGCACTTCAATTTCGTAATCACTTCCGTGCAAGTGACGGGCAAATTCTTTCCCGAGCGAATGTAAAACGGAACGCCCGCCCACCTCCACGACTGGATCTCCAGCCGCAGCGCGGCATACGTCTCCATCTTCGACCCCGGCGCCACGCCCTTTTCATCCAGATAGCCAACAAACTGTCCTCGCACGAGATCCTTAGCTTGGATCGGAGAAATCGCCTTCAGCACCTTCACCTTCTCATCGCGAATCGATTCGCTATCCTTATTCGCGGGCGACTCCATCGCCAGGTTGCACATCAGCTGAAACAAGTGGTTTTGAATGACGTCTCGAACTGTGCCTGTCTGATCGTAAAAAGCGCCTCGCCCCTGTATCCCGAAATCTTCTGCCATCGTGATCTGCACACTCTGAATATGATCGCGATTCCAAAGCGGCTCCAGAAACGAATTCGAGAACCGGAACGACACCATGTTATGCACCGGATCCTTCGCCAGATAATGATCGATGCGAAAGATAGCTGACTCAGGAAACGCCTTCAGCAGAATCCTGTCTAACTCCTGCGCGGAAGCCAGATCGTGTCCAAATGGCTTCTCCACAATCATCCGCGCCCCGTCTGCCGAACCGGACTTCACCAGCTGATCCACCACCTCTTCGAATAACGATGGCGGGATCGCCAAATAATGCGCCGGGTGCTTCGCGCCGCCCAATGCTTCGCGTACAGCCACGAACGTAGCTGCATCGTTATAATCCCCATCCACGTACCGCAGCAACGCACTCAGTTTCTCCCACGCCGCCGGGTCCAGCCCTCCATGCTGTTCCAGACTGTCCTTCGCCCGTGCCTTAAGCTGGTCCAAACCCCATCCTGCCTTTGCCACACCAATCACAGGCACCGTCAGCGCACCGCGCTTCACCATCGCCTGCAAGGCAGGGAAGATCTTCTTGTACGCCAGATCACCTGTAGCGCCAAAGAAAACGAGAGCGTCAGAATGAATTTGTGTCACGAAAGTTCCTTTCGCACGAAACACTGGAATGCCATTTCGACTGCAATCCTATAGATGCCCGCCGCACAAGGAAGGCACCCGATTAGTAGTGTATTTCCAAATCCAAATCCGGCGATTAAATCCCGGTATCCTCGGCAATTCGCGCCGCAGCTACTACCGCCTGGCCATAACTGAGTCCGCCGTCTCCCGGACTCACCTGTATCGGCAGATAGACCTCCATTCCCGCCTCGCGCAGCCCATTACACACTAGGTGAGTTAAGAGCCGATTATGAAAGACCCCTCCACTCAAACACACGTCGCGAATCCCGGTTCGCTCGTTCGCCGCAATAGCCGCCCGCACATAGGCATCCCCAACGCCCGCATGAAATCGCGCGCTCATCTTCGCCGGCTCTTCACCACCTCGAAGATCAACCAACAACTCCCGCCACATCGGCGTCGGATCCAAAATCAACGGCCCTTCTGCGCCGCTATCTTTCAGCTGAAAAGGATACCCGCTGTTCTGACCCTGCGTATCTCCGTCCGCGATTCCCTCCAACTCAATAGCCGCCTGCGCCTCATAGTCCACGCGATCACGTCCCAGGATCAGTGCCGCTGCCGCGTCAAACATCCTTCCGCAACTCGATGTCAGCGGCGAATTCACTCCACGCTCGATCATTCGCGCCACGAGCCGCGCGTCACTCTCACTCACCTGCAATCGCCCCAACACATCTGCATCGAAAACCCCCTCCCCCAGCGCGGCATAAAGATGTCCCAACGCCATTCGCCAGGGCTGCCGCACCGCCGCCTCCGATCCCGGCATCGCCACATACTTCAAATGAGCAAACCGCTCAAACTCTGTCAGCGTCGCAATCAAAACCTCCCCACCCCAAACACGCCTATCGACACCGTAACCCGTTCCATCCAACGCCAGTCCAATCACTGGTCCACGCAAACCATGTTCCGCCATGCATCCAGCAATATGCGCGTGATGATGCTGCACCGCAATCTTAGGCTGCGTCTGCGCGAGCGCCCACATAGTCGACGCATACCCCGGATGCAGATCATGCACCACATACTCCGGCTCAATCTGAAAGATCCGCTCAAAATGCTCCAGCGCCTCCGCAAAAAAATCCACCGACGACACCGACTCCAAATCTCCCAGGTGCTGGCTCTGATAACCATGCCGCCCGCTCGCCAGCGTAAATACACTCTTCAGATGTCCACCCACCGCCAACATCGGAGGCGTCTCCTGCATCAACCGCACTGGCAGTGGCACATGCCCGCGCGACCGCCGCACAAATTGCGGCCGTCCCTCCACCACCTGCATCACCGAGTCATCCGCACGCTGCAGAATCTCGCGGTGATGCACCAGGAACGCATCCGCAATCCCCCTCAGCCGCTCCACCGCCTCATCATTCGCAATCACGATCGGCTCTTCACTAAGATTCGCGCTCGTCATCACCAACGCGGCCACTCGCTCATCGCCAAACAATAGATGGTGCACCGGCGCATACGGCAGAAACATACCCAGCCACGGCACTCCCGGCGCAACCTCCGCAGCGAGTCCATGTCCCTCCACCGCCCGCAGCAACACAATCGGCCTCTCCGAACTCGTAAGCAACGCCGCCTCCGCATCGGTCACCTCGCACAATCGCTGCACTGCCTCCAGATCCCGCACCATCACCGCGAGCGGCTTGCCAAACCGATGCTTCCGCTCTCGTAGCCGAGCCACCGCCGCCTGATTCGTCGCATCCACAACCAGGTGAAACCCGCCGATCCCCTTCACCGCAACAATCTTCCCCGCACGCAACAACTCCAGCGCCGCGCTCACTGGCTCATCCACGCCGCTCGCCCCACCCTCCGCATTCAGCAACGTCAGCCGCGGCCCGCACTCCCAGCAAGCATTCGGCTGCGCATGAAATCTGCGATCTCGTGGATCGTCATATTCCCCCTGGCACGCAGCGCACATCCTAAACCGCGCCATCGAAGTCTGCGGCCGATCGTAAGGAATGCTCCGCGTGATCGTGAACCGCGGCCCACAGTGCGTGCAATTAATAAATGGATATGCGAACCGCCGATTCCCCCGGTCCAGCATCTCCCGCAAACAGTCCGCACACGTAGCCGCATCCGCGGGAATCTGCGTGCTGACAGGCCCGCTCCCATCGCTCGCAACAATGCGAAATCCCACCACCCCGCGAGTCCCAATCTCCTCCAGCGCAATCGAATCAACCTGCGCCAGCGGAGGAATGTCCAACGGCAGCCGGCGCAAAAACTCCTCTACCCGCGCAGCCTCGCCCTCAATCTCCACCACAACCCCACCGGTTCCGTTCGCCACCTCGCCACTCAGCTCCAGTTCAGTCGCCAGGCAGTAGACGTAAGGACGAAACCCCACCCCCTGCACCACCCCAGCGATCTTTACCCGCCGACGAACCATCCTGTGATTATCCGCCTACTCGCCCACTCCAGGCTCCAGCGCGCCCTTCAACAGATGCGCGGCAACTGGTCGCCGGCCAGCATATCCACAATCCGGTCTGTGCCAAAGCTCGTCCGCATCACCACGCACCCAGGCCGGTTTGACGTCACCGTCCCAATCACCTGCGCACCCACCCCCGTATCGACCGACCGCATCGCTGCCAGTGCCGCCTCTGCATCCTCTGGCGCGACGATCGCAATCATCTTGCCCTCATTCGCCACATACATCGGGTCAAGTCCAAACAGCTCGCAGATTCCGCGCACTCCCTCGCTCACCGGAATCTTTCGCTCCTCAAGCGAGATCCCCACCCCTGCCGATGCCGCAATCTCATTCATCGCGCTAGACAATCCCCCGCGCGTCAAATCCCTCATCGTCCGCAATCCCGGAGCCGCCTTCACCACCGCGTGGCAAAGCTCCGTCAGCGGCGCTGAATCGCTCCTCAATTCTCCCGACACGCCAAGCCCCTCACGCTGCGCCAGGATCGTCACCCCATGCTCGCCAATCGGCCCACTCAACAACACTCGATCGCCCGCGCGAACATACTGCGGCCCCAGCATCACCCCATCCGGAATCACCCCAATCCCGGCCGTCGTGATAAAGATCTGATCCCCACTCCCCTTCTCCACCACCTTCGTGTCGCCCGTTACGATGCTCACACCCGCTCGCCGAGCCGCCACCGCCATCTGCTCCACCACCCGCTTCAGCGTCTCCAGTGGTAATCCTTCTTCGAGAATAAACGCCGCACTCAAATACTGCGGCTCCGCTCCACCCACCGCCAGGTCGTTCACGGTGCCATACACCGCCAGTTCACCAATGCTCCCACCCGGAAAGAACAGCGGCTTCACCACATACGAGTCCGTCGAGAACGCAACCCGCCCCGGCGCCAGCCGAACCGCTGCCTGATCGTTCAACTCGTTCAGCACCGGATTCCCGAACGCTGGCAGAAAAATATCCCGCATCAACGCCGCCGACAGCCGTCCCCCGCTCCCGTGCCCCAACACCACATGCGACTTCACGGCCAACGGCACCGGACAAGCAATCGCCGGCATCTCACGCGTACTCATTCACCACCCCCGGCCAGCACACTCGCGTCCTCGCCCACATTCCCGCTATGCCGCCGATACAAGTAGTACGCCGCGCAAGCCCCCTCCGAAGACACCATCGGCGCTCCCTGCGGCGACTCCGGCGTGCACCGCGTCCCAAACGCCGAGCACTGCTTCGGCTTCGCCAGCCCCTGCAAAATCATCGCGCTGATGCACTCCTTCGGCTCCGCCACCGAAATGTCTTCCAGCCCAAACCGCAGCTCCGCATCGAACTCCCGATACGCCGCGCTCAGCCGCAACCCACTCGCCGCCACCTCGCCCAACCCGCGCCACTTGCGATCGCAAACCTCGTACACCTCGAACAGCAGCTCCCGCGCGCGCCGGTTGCCGTCCTCCCGCACGTTCCGGCGGTACTGGTTCTCCATCTCGAAGCGTCCCTCTTCCAGCTGTGCCGCGAGCATGACAATCGCTTCCATCAAATCCACCGGCTCGAACCCGCCAATGACAATCGGCACCTTATACTTCGCCGCCAACCGTTCATAAGCCTCCGTGCCCATAATCGTGCAAACATGCCCCGGCGCAATCAGCCCCTGCACCCGGTTGTGCGGCGACGACAGCAGCATCTCCACCGCCGGTGGCACCAGCACATGCGACGACAGCAAGGAAAGATTCCTGACTCCCTGCCGCCTCGCCTGCCACGCCACCATCGCGTTCGCCGGAGCCGTCGTCTCAAATCCCACACCAAAGAACACCACCTCGTGCGCCGGATTCTCAATCGCAATCCTCACGCTCTCCGTCGGCGAATACACCATCCGCACATCCCCACCCAGCGCCTTCACCTGCAGCAGGTCGCTCTCCGACCCCGGTACCCGCATCATGTCCCCATACGAAACCAGGATCGTCTTCGGCCGCCGCGCCAGCGCAATCGCCTTGTCAATAATCTCCACCGGCGTCACGCACACCGGGCACCCCGGCCCGTGCACCATCTCCATCCCCGCCGGCAGCAGCTCGTCGATCCCATACCGCACCAGCGTATGCGTCTGCCCCCCACACACCTCCATCAGCACCCAGGGACGTGTAGCAATCTGTTTCAGCCGCGCCAGTTGCGACCGAAACAGCTTCTCGTCACGATATTCATCGAGATATTTCATGTCGCTTCCCCAGCCAACCGCCGCGGAACAAAGTCGTCCTTAGGCGGCGACGCCTCAATCAACGGCACTGGACCATCGTCTGGAAACGCCGTTAGCTCGCCCTCAAGCATTCCCGCCAATTCCATATACTCGTAAGACTTCCGCGCCTCATCCTCATCCACCAGCGAGATCGCATACCCCACATGCACCAGCAGATATTGGCCGGCCGCAGCCTCGGGCAAAAGGTCCAAACACACCTCACGCACAATCCCACCGAACTGCACCCTCCCCACCAGCACACCGCCGACGTCGTTTCTCTCCAACAGCTTTCCTGGCACCGAAAGACACATCGCAATCGCCTCGCCGTTCCCTGTCGTCGAAGGACACCACCGTCCGGACCTTCTACATCACTCCATTCTTGCTCAGCGGAGCAATTTGCCCGGTGATTTAGCGCACACCACAAATTCCTTCACTATGCCCCGTTCGCTCGGTCTCCGCGAAGTCGTTCAACTCAGCCGCAATCATCTCCACCGCCTCACTCGCCGCCTTCTCGATCACCGGCGACATGCTCAGCGTAATCGTCTGATGCGGGTCGATCGTGATCGCAAACAGCACCACCTCGCAATTCCCGCCAAGCGTGTAGAAGATGTCCAGCAGGTCCTTCACGCCAACATCATGCGCGGTCAGCGTCGGCGGATACTCGCTCGAAAAGCGCGGCGTGGTCCGCGTTATCGTGCCGACCGGGTTGCCATCGGCAGCCGCGTCGATCATCACAATCCGATCAGCGCTTTGCAGCGGCTCCAACAACACAAACCCGCCCGTCCCGCCATCCAGACACTCCACGCCTGCCGGAAGAACCCGTTTCTCCAACTCCCGAAGCACATGCACGCCAACGCCCTCATCCCCCATGAGCGTGTTGCCCAGCCCAAGCACCAGCGTTTTGTGCGCGTTATTTCTCACGTTCGTCACGCTTGAACTTCCATCCGCTTATCATGGCGGACATCTCGCCACCGCCCTCGACGTAGTCGTCATACAGCCCCAGGTACACATGCACAATGATGAACAGGATAAAGATCCACATGAAGGCATGATGCCAGAACCGCACATTGGCATCCCCGCCCATGATTGGCACGATCCAGTCAAAGATGTGCGTAACGCGCAGACCACTCATGCTCGAATACAGCGCGAAACCAGTAATTGTCTGGAAAACAAACGCCAGGAACAGGAAGAAGTACGACGTCGCCGCCATAATGTTATGGCCAACGTGATACCTTCCCGTCTTCTTGATCTGCAGCACCTCGACGTTGATCAGCTCCCATATGCTCAGCCACTTGGCCTTCGTCAGGGGAAGGAAGTTGTTCCACTTCGCATACTGGTTCCCCGCGAACGCCCAGTAAAGCCGCAGCCCGGACACTGCCACCACAGCAAAGGCGCTCGCAAAGTGAATGAAACGCACCCATCCAAACCAATATTGCTGGTAAGCCTGCTCCGCATAAAACGCGTGGAGCGGGTGCCCTATCAGGAACCCAGTCACGCATAACAAAAAAATCCCAATCGCCGTGACCCAATGGAACAGCCGCACCGGAAACTGCCAAACGTAGATCCGCTTGTAGTCCGCCGGACGCTCGGTCACCGCCGGTTTCACACTGCCTGCGCCAATCACTGGAGTACTCATAGGGATCACTCAAACGAAACGCGGTGAAGGTGACGGCCTTGTGGGTCATACAAATGCACCGCACAGGCCATACACGGGTCAAAAGAATGAATCGTACGAAGAATCTCGAGAGGCTCTTCTATATTCGCAACCGGATTGCCGATCAACGCCTGTTCAAACGACGAGCGCTGCCCATTCGCATCCCTCGGCGAACCGTTCCAGGTCGTCGGTACCACCAGCTGGTAGTTCTCGATCGCCCCGTCGTGAATCTTGATCCAGTGCGCCAGCGCCCCGCGCGGTGCCTCGACCAGCCCAACTCCCTCGGCATCCTTCGGCCAGCTCTTCGGTTCCCAACGTTCTCCGTTGAACGTCGCGACGTCATTGCTCTTTACCCTCTCCATCAGCTCGGCGAAGAACTCCTTCAGGTAGCTAAGCGCCAACTCAGCGTCCAGCGCCCGTGCCGCAATCCGCCCCAGCGTGGAGAAAAGTGCATCCACCGGCACGTTCAGCTTGCCCAGCGTGGATCCGACGATCTCCTTGATGTCCGCGCGCCCTGCAGCGTAGCCCACGATCATCCGGCTCAGCGGGCCCACTTCCATCGCCTGGTCCTTCCACCGCGGCGTCTTCAGGAACGAGTACTTCTCGAATCCCTCCAGCGTCTCGAACGGTGGCTTCGGTCCCGTGTAGTTCAAGTCCGTCTCTCCGCTCCACGGATGCAGCCCTTCCTTGTCGCCGCCCGGGTAGGTGTACCACGACGACGCAATGTACTCCTTGATCTCCTGGCTGTCCCGCGGATTAACGGAATGCACCGTGCTCAGATCGCGTCCCAGCACCACGCCGCGCGGAATCTTGAACGACGCCGGGTCCCCATATCCCTTGGTCGGAAATTCGCCATAGCAGAGATAGTTCGACAGGCCGCCGCCATACTTCGTCCAGTCCTTGTAGAACGAAGCGATCGCCAGCACATCGGGAATATAAACCTGGTTGATAAACTCGTCCGCTTGTGCAATCAGCCCCGCCACCAGGTTCAGCCGCTCGGAATTGATCGCCGCGACCTCATTCACATCGATCGAGCAAGGAACGCCACCCACCAGATAGTTCGGGTGCGGATTCTTGCCGCCAAACACCGCATGGATCTTCACCACTTCTTTTTGCCAGCTCAATGCATCCAGATAGTGTGCCACCGCCAGTAGGTTAGCCTCAGGCGGCAGCTTGTATGCCGGATGTCCCCAATATCCATTCGCGAAGATTCCCAGCCCGCTCGCTGCAAGCTTCTTCACCTTGTCCTGCACCTCGGCAAAGTAAGCCGGCGTATTCTTCGGCCACGACGAGAATGACTGCGCCAGCTCCGCCGTCTTCTTCGGATCCGCCTTCAGCGCGTTTACCACATCCACCCAATCCAGCGCCTGCAGATGGTAGAAGTGGATCACGTGGTCCTGAATATACTGCGTCGTCAACATGATGTTACGGATCAGCTCCGCCGTCGGAGGCACGCTGATTCCCACCGCATCCTCCACGGCCCGCACGCTGGCCAGCGCATGCACGGTCGTACACACGCCGCACACCCGCTCGCAAAACGCCCACGCATCGCGCGGATCGCGCCCGATCAGGATCTTCTCCAGTCCGCGCACCATCGTACCGGCGCTGAATGCATCCGTGATGACGCCGTTCTCTACCACTGCCTCAATGCGCAGATGGCCTTCAATTCGAGTGATTGGATCAACAACTACGCGTGCCATGATGCCTCACTATTCCGTCTGATCGTCCCGATGTTCTTCTTGAATCACGCTCTGTTTGCGAACGTTGGTCAGCACCGCATGCGCGCCCACCCCGGCCAGCGTCACCAGCCCCGCCGCCACGCCGATCGTGTCCGCCGTGCTCTCAATCCCAAATCCCGGGAACGAGCTCAGATGCTGATAGAACGGCCCGTTATCCCAGAACCCCGCCTCACCGCACCCAATGCATCCGTGGCCCGACTGGATCGGATAGCTCGTTCCCTCGTTCCACTTCACCACCGAGCAGGCGTTATACGTCACCGGCCCGCGGCAGCCCATCTTGTACAGGCAATATCCCTTGCGCGCGCTCTCGTCGTCCCACGCCTCCACGAACAAGCCCGCATCGTAGTTCGGCCGGCGATAGCACGTGTCATGCACCCGCCGCCCATAAAACTCCTTCGGCCGGCCCTGGTCATCCAGCTCCGGCATCGACCCCACCACCAGCAGGTGCGTCACCACGCCCATCATCACATCAGCGATCGGCGGACATCCCGGCACATTGATGACCGGCTTGCTCGACCAGCTTGTGAATCGGCGTAGCCTGTGTCGGATTCGGTTTCGCCGCCTGCACGCAGCCATTCGACGCGCAGTTACCCCACGCAATCACCGCCGCCGCATCCGCCGCCACCGTCTGCAGAATCGATTCCGAAGTCTTTCCGCCAATCATGCAGTACACGCCGTCAGCCGCCATCGGAACAGACCCCTCCACCAGCACAATGTACTTGCCCTTGTTGTCGCGAATCGTATCATTCAGGCTCTTCTCCGCCTGGAATCCTGACGGAGCCATCGAGCGTCTCGGTATAGTTCAGCGAGATCACATCGAACAGCACATCCGCCACCGTCGGATGCGACGCCCGGATGAAGCTCTCGCTGCAACACGTGCACTCCTGGAAGTGCATCCACACCACCGCCGGCCGTGCCTTCGTCTCAAACGCCGAAACGACCTGGCCCACGCTGCTCTTATCCAGCCCCGCGATCACCGCGGCCGCGCTGCAGAACTGAAGGAACTCCCTGCGGCTGTAGCCCTTCTGCTGCATCGATTGCCAAATCGTCTGTCCCATGACACCCTCGCTCGTAGCTGCAAGCCGAGCCCCGAAACGATGCATCCGTCTCGTCACCCCGCTTGCACTCATCGGTTGTCAATAGTCGACTTTCGAACACACGATAGTATGTGACAAAAATCACAGGGCTACGAAACACCTGTGCGCAAAGACGTTGGCCTACGATTCGTAACGACGCCCACCCGTAAAACGCGCGCACGCCCACCGGCCCCGGCTCACCAGAACCGGCTTAGCGTCCATTCAAAGCAAAGTTCACGGTAATCGTCGTATCCACTTCCGTAGGCACGCCATTCAATTCATACGGAGAGTATTTCCACTGTTTCACCGCATCAAAAGCGGCTTCGGTGAACATGGAATCGGTGCTTGCGAGTGGTACCAGGTTCACCAGTGAGCCATCCTTACCAATCACCGCGGCAAACACCACGGTTCCGCTCAAACGCGCTATCTTCGCCATCGCTGGGTACTCCGGCTCGACAAACTGGACACGCTTCCCCGCCATTACCCCGCCCACAACATGCTTCGGCATCGCAGGCTGCAATGGCGACCCAACGCCCGCGAGCGGCGCTGGCAGCTTTACATCCGACGTCGCCGGATCGAAAGTCTGCAAGGTTGTCACCTTGCCCGTAATCGCAGTTCGTCCCATGATTCGAACCTGAAGATCCAATGCCACATATGTATCGTGAAACTTTCCGGTCGAAGGCCTCGCCAGCATCTCAATTCCACCGGACTCCCGGATGATGACCGCTTCCTCGCTCTGAGGAAGAACACAAGCTGTCGCAGCCATCGCTGTAAGCCCCGCTGGAACCGGACCGGCCCCTGGGCTGATACAGTCCAAAGCAACCTTCCCCAAATTAACCGTCTCCGCCTTCAGCGTCCCGGGCGCAATCGGGATCGCCGGCACTGGCACCAACGCTGCGTTTATCAGTTTCCTCACCAGGTAGGCTTCGCGGCGCACCTCCCAGCCAGCCCCCTCCATTGCGGACCCATCCTCATTTAGTCCGTCCAGATGGACGACGGTCCGATCCGAACCCGGCGCTGCCCACCAGGTCTCGAAGCTCCCGGTCCCCTTTGGCTTGCCATTCAGGTCATACAGTTGAAATGTCATCCCCAGGTGAAACGGCGTGTGACCCTTGAAATCGAGATCGTTAGCCGCTGCCAGCTTTTGAAAATCCTCCGGAACGGCAGCCGAAGCATCGCCCTGCGCCCGCGCACCCATCGCCGACAAGGCAAGCGCCATCCCCATCGTAACCGCCAGCCTCCGCCGCATTCGCCCGCTCCTTACTCGTCGTAATGCATCAAGCTAAACACATCAATCTCCGGAAACTTCTCCCGCCCCTTCAAAAAGTCCAACTCGATCGCCACGGTCAGCCCCACAATCTCCCCGCCCATCCGCCGCACCAGCTCAATGGTCGCCTCCATCGTCCCGCCCGTCGCCAGCAAATCATCCACAATGATCACGCGCTGCCCCGGCAAGATCGCGTCCGCGTGGATCTCCAGCGAGTCGCTCCCATACTCCAGGTCATACTGCACTCTCTCCACCGCCGCCGGCAGCTTTTTCGGCTTCCGCACCGGCACAAACCCCGCATTCAGCCGATACGCCAGCGCCGGTCCAAAGATAAACCCGCGCGCCTCAATCCCCAGCACCAGGTCTACCTTCTTGTCGATGTAATACTGCGCAAACGCGTCAATCAGCTGCGCAAAGCCTGTCTTGTCTTTCAGCAACGTCGTAATGTCATAAAACAAAATTCCCGGCTTCGGAAAATCCGGTACCGCACGGATCATCTCCTTCAGCGGCTCACAATCAATAGGCTTCGTCATCTCGCTTACCATGCTCCTTCAATCTCAAACGCACCGAGCGTCTCGCCCTCGGCCTCTA
Source organism: uncultured Acidobacteriaceae bacterium (assembly GCA_963821165.1). Classification (GTDB taxonomy): domain Bacteria; phylum Acidobacteriota; class Terriglobia; order Terriglobales; family Acidobacteriaceae; genus Granulicella. The sequence goes on along the minus strand of CAWGCQ010000003.1, from coordinate 1,880,475 downwards.
CCAGTTCATGTTCAATCACAGCATCCACGCGGCTGCCGCGCGATCCCTTGTGCAGCTCCGCGCGCAACTCGGCAATCGTCTCGGCATCTCCCGCCGCGACAACCTCCACCTCGCCCGCATCCGTATTCCGAACCCATCCACGCAGTCCAAGCTCAGCCGCCTCGCGATGCACGAACCAGCGAAACCCGACACCCTGCACACGTCCGCGAATAAGAAAGTGGACCACCATCGATCGCTCTGCCTTTACGCCCGGCTCATGTAGGCGCCTTCCGCCGTATCCACGCGGATCCGCTCGCCCTCATTGATGAACGGAGGCACCTGCACAATCAGCCCCGTCTCCGTCTTCGCAGGCTTGGTCACCGAGCTCGCCGTTGCCGACTTGATCCCCGGCTCCGTCTCCACCACCGTCATCTCCACCGCCGTCGGCAGCTCAATGCCCACCGGCTTGCCATCATGAAAGCTCACCTCGATCAGCAGATTCGGCGTCAAATACTCCACCGAGTCACCCAGCGTGTCGTGCTTCAACGCCGTCTGCTCATACGTGTTCTGATCCATGAAGTAGTAGTCATCGCCGTCGTTATACAGGTACTCCATCTTGATCGAGTCCACGTGCACCCGCTCAATCGGGTCCGGCGACCGGAACCGCTCCGTAAACATCGCGCCCGTCCGCACGTTCTTCAGCTTCGCCTGGATGAACGCACGCAGATTGCCCGGCGTCCGGTGCTCTACGCTGAAGACGAGATGAAGATCGTCCTTGAACTTGATAATCATGCCGGGGCGCATCTGTGTCGCCGGAATCGCCATGGAAAACTCCTGATTCTGTGGGTAAAATATGGGGCTCAATGAAGAACAGCCCAACCCTACGATTGTAGCCCACCTACAGCCCGCCCCTCGAACCCAGCCCCTTTGCGAAACTTGGCCAACTTCGCGACCTTTGCGTCAAAGCCCTTGCTGTTGCCTGTTTTTCGCCGTCATCCTGAGGCGCAGCCGAAGGACCCCCGCATTGGCCTTTGCACTTGCACTTTCACCGGGGCAACAGGGCATTAGCCCAGGCCCTACGCCGACCCCGGATGAAACAGCTTGTACCAGAAGCGCTTCCACTTGTACCCAAACGAGTGCTTCACCACTGGCGTCGGCGGTTGCGGCGTCAAACTGTCCGCCTCAATCTGCTCTGGAGTCTCCACCGCGCTCGGTGGCGTCCCAGCCCCCGGCGCATACGCAAGCGTCGTCGACACCTGCGTCTCCTTCTCCCCCACCGGAGAATTCGGCACCGCCTGCGTAGGCGCCAGCCCCTCGCTCTCCGCCGCAGGGAACGGATGTTCCGCAGCCGCCTTCGTCGCCGGCGTCGCATTCTCCGCCACCTGCTCCCCCTTCTCGCTGCCCGGACACCCGCAGGGTGACTTTTCGTTGTCCACCACCTCATGCAGATTCCCCCGCTCGAACAGCACATGCTGCCCCGGCAGCAGCCTGTAACTCGCCCGCGAGAACGCATCGTTCAGCATCAGCACCGGAGCCTTCTTCCCCGCATTCTCCACGCACGTATCGCCATCCCTCGTCACCCGCATCCGCAGGTCATACGTCCCCTTTTGCTCCACCGAAAACCGTATATCCGGAGTCAGAATTACATCCTGTCCTTCAGTCTGCGAATGCAGCTCAATCGCCCCGCGATCCAGCCCAAACAGCAGCGCACTCCCTGTCCCCGAGTGGAGCAAATGAAACTGGCTCGTCGCACACACCAGCACCTGCCCACCGCGCTCCAGCTTCACCTGCGCCGTATGGTCATACGCCGTAACGCTCGTATTCGACATCAGCCGCGCCCAGTCCCCCTTTACCTCCAACCCACCCGTCACCAGCGCATCCTTGGTAGCCACCGTCCCCATCATCTGCGCCGCCTGGTCCTGCGCCAGGCCCCGCACACCACCAATCCCCACCACCAGCCAACCCACCGTAACAGCCAACCCAGCTCTCATCAAACTCCTAATCCCTGTTCCCTAATCCCTGTTCCCTAATCCCTGTTCCCTAATCCCTGCTTCAAAAAATTCGCAATCAACTGCTTCCCATGATCCGTCAGCACGCTCTCCGGATGAAACTGCACACCCTCCATCGGCAGCGTCCGATGCCGCACCGCCATAATCAAACCCTTACCGCCCTCACCCGCCACCCGCGCCGACACCTCCAGCTCCTCCGGCAGCGTTCCCTCCTCCACAATCAACGAGTGATACCGCGTGCAAGTCATCGGCTTCGGAATCCCCTTAAAGATCGTCCGCCCATCATGCTCCACCACGCTCGTCTTGCCATGCATCAGCTGCGGAGCCCGCACCACATCGCCGCCAAACGCCGCGCCAATCGCCTGGTGTCCCAAACAAACCCCCAGCACCGGAATCTGCTCCTCCTTCGGAAGCGCCGCCAGATGCTGAATCAGCGGAATCAGAATCCCCGCATCCTGCGGCGTACAAGGCCCCGGCGACAGCAGGATCCGCTCCGGCCCCATCGCAACAATCTCCTCCGGCGTCACCTCATCATTCCGCCGCACCACCACCTCAGCCCCCAGCTCACCCATGTACTGCACCAGGTTGTAGGTAAACGAATCGTAGTTGTCGAGCACAAAGACCATCACCCCACAGTTTTACGCGCACCCCCATCCGAGGATTGCCATCCTTCGCCGAAGGCGGAGGATCTGCTTCTGCTTCTGCCTTTGCCCTTGCCTTTCTTTCTGTCATTCCGAGCGCAGCGAGGAACCTGCTCCTCGCTTGCGCAGCATGCGTCCGTTCCTCTCCTTGCCCTTCTTCTGTTATCACCTCGGAAATCTGCCTCTCCCCTTGCTCGATCCCGTGGCGAAACTTGGCTCCCTTCGCGCCCTTTGCGTCAAAGCCGTTGCTTGTTCTTCGCCGTCATCCTGAGGCGCAGCCGAAGGACCCTCGCATTTCGCGCGCCACCGCTCCCACAGACAACACCACACCCCCAAACCCCCTCCAACCCATTATGTTGATCACCACCCCAACCCGCGCAAAGCACTTCGCCGCCATGGTCCTCATCGGCGACGGCGTCATGGCCCTCATCCACCCCGTAGCCGACGCCAACGCCTGGAAGCGCGGCCCCAAACCCTGGCGCGCCCTAATGCACGGCCTCTCCAAACGCCCCAACCTAACCCGAGCCATCGGCGCTGCCCAAATCGCCGCCGGCATCTACTGGGCCCTAAAACAAGAAGACTCCGACTAGCCCCTCAAAAGGTCCGGCCAGCTTGCCCTCGATGCGATGACATATAGACCATCGACACTCGCCCTAGAACGTCCGAGATATGAACCGCTCCGAACTCCGCACTTCGGCTATCTAGACTCGCATCGCGCGAATCCCCCGTCACAAAGATCTCCCCCGCAGGTACCGTGCGTTTCGCAAAAGTGTCTATCACCGGGATCGGACTCTCCTTCGAATACACCGCATACGGCTCTACCAAGGCCACATTATTCCTGAAGAACTTGTTGTCCTTCCCCTCGATCGTTTCTCCCTGCAGGGCGGAGACTCTCTTAACAAGGATCAGATTGCGATGGCGAAACACAACGAGATCCCCATCAGCCAGCTTGTGCTGCGCGTAGTAGCCTTGATTCGCAAAGATCTTATCCCCTGCATACAGCGTCGGCGCCATCGACTCGCTTGAAATTCGATAGGGATAAAACGAACCTAGTTTGACAGCAAGGGGCACGGTTGCAACAAGCAGCCCCGCTCCAAGACACAGCGCAGTGATAAGCATTATCCATATCCACCGAACACCAAATCTCCGTTCCTGAGTCTCGATCGGCATATCCTCTACCCCCGCGCCCGCTCAATCGCTCTCACCACCGCCTTCGCCTTATTCCCACACTCCTCATGCTCCTTCACCGCCACCGAGTCCGCCACAATCCCCGCCCCCGCCTGGATATACCCCTTCTCCCCCTCCATAAACAGCGTCCGAATCGCAATGCACGAATCCAGATTCCCGCTAAAATCCGCGTAGAAAATCGCTCCGCCATATACCCCACGCCGAGCCGGCTCCAACTCCTCAATAATCTCCATCGCCCGAATCTTCGGCGCCCCACTCAACGTCCCCGCCGGAAAGCAAGCCCTGAAAGCATCAATCGGCGCCAACCCCCTGCGCAGCGTCCCCTCCAGCGCACTCACCAGATGCATAATGTGCGAATACCTCTCCACAAACATCAGATCCTTCACCTTCACCGACCCAAACTCACTCACCCTCCCCACATCATTGCGCCCCAAATCCACCAGCATCACATGCTCGGCAACCTCCTTCGCGTCCGCGCGCAAATCAGCCTCCAGCGCACGATCCTACACCTCATCCTTCCCCCGCGGCCGCGACCCCGCAATCGGCCGATACTCCACCCTCCCCTCATGCACCCTCACCAGCAACTCCGGCGACGACCCCACAATATGGCACTCTCTGCGCCGCGCTTTTCCTAATCCCTGTTCCCTAGTCCCTAATCCCTGTGCTTCAAGCGCGAAGCGCATGAAGTACATATACGGCGAAGGATTCACAATCCGCAGCGACCGGTAAATCTCAAACGGATCCACCCCCGGCTCGCAATCAAACCTCTGCGACAGCACGCACTGAAACACATCGCCCGCCGCAATGTACTCCTTCACCCGCTCAACGCCCTTCAGATAATCCGCCATCTTCGTCCGAGCCTTCAGCTTCAGCGACCCCTTCACCGCCCCGCGCCGCCGCGGCAGCACAATTGCCGCACTCAACATCTTCTCAAGCCGATTCAGCCGCTTCTCCGCAGCCTTATACCCCGCCGCTTCCGGCTGTGCGCCTTTCCCCACCCGGACCCGAGCCCCCACCGTCACCATCAAATGAATCGCCTTCTTCACATGATCGAACGCCAGCACCTCATCAAAGAACATCAAGTGCGCATCCGGAACATGCAGCTCATCCTTCGCAATCTCCGGCAACTCCTCAATCACCCGCACCACATCGTAAGAAAAGAATCCCACCGCCCCAGCAGTAAACGGAGGCAGCCCCGCCACCTTCGCCGGCTTCTCCCCCTCGAGCGCCGTCTTCAACTCCTCAAAGATATCGCCCTCATACGTCCGCCGCTTCCGCCCCTCAACCACAGTGATCCGCCCACCCTTCGCGGTCATCTTCTTATAAGGACGTATCCCGATAAACGTGTACCGCCCCACCTGCTCGCCGCCCTCAACCGACTCGAGCAGAAACGCCTCAGGCTCCTCCGCGGCTACCCTCAAGAAGGCCGACACCGGCGTCTCCAAATCCGCAGCCACCGTCCGCGTCACCGGCACCAGCGAATGCTCGCGTGCCAGCTTCTGAAATTCGCGCAAACTATGGAGTCGTTTGCGTGTTCGAGTGAGGCATCTCCACCATCATACCGAGCCAGACGCCTCACCCGCTTCCCTGCAGCAACCGATTCTCTTCGCCTCAAAGCCCGCTCTTAATAGTGACTGGGAGGAGGTGGCGGTGGTGGCGGATAGTGATCATGATGATGATGGTGGTAACAACCCGCAAGGCCCAGCATCGCCACACTAGCAAAAAGAAAGCCCGCAATCTGTTTCTTAATTTTCATTCTGATAAAGTCTCCTGACCTGGGATCCCAACAACAACGCTCCAACGTCAGATGCCGCGCTCCAGCAAAACGTCAAGACGGCTTTCGCATACAGTCCGCCTTATTCCGGCTGCCGCGGAGGAGGCGGAGGCGGATTCCTGTGATCCTGGTCCCGCTGATCCCGGTCCCGCTGATTCTGATCTCGCCGATCCTGCGGCGGCGGCGTTGGCGGCGGCTTCCGATCCCGGTCATGGTCATGTTCCACCACAACGGTCGTCGCCGGTGGCGGAGCCTGCTGGCATCCCAAACCACCCACCAACATCACCCCGCCAATCACTGCTCCAACCCAACCCTTCGTTCGATTCATCGCTTCTCCTTAAATGCCCGGCATCGCTCCGTACAGCCTCCCAACTGAGATGCAGCTTCACCCCTCGCAGCCCCCCTCGACCCCTGCAAATAACTCCATCCCTTTGCTCACATTTCATACACCTTGCGCAAGTCGTAATCGCTCGTTCTCAATGTGCCGATAAAGTCACCTGTGTACCTTGCGAGTGGCTGAAAGGCAGGCCTATACTCGCCAAGTTTGGTCACAGACCGGTCTGACCAGACTAGGAATGTTTGACTCCATTCGCCCTCCCTGGCGTCTAATCAAGGCTGGGCCTGCACGAGGAGATCAAGTCGATGGCCGGAGAACGATTAGTACCCACGGAAGCCTCTCTAGCAGGCCTCCCCACACTGGGCAGAACGCCGGGCCAAACCGGGCCCACCCCAGAGAAGGAATCAACGATGCAAACCACCACGCCCACCGCTCCCAACTCCCTGGAGCTGGAGACCAATCCATGGCTCGCGCAAGCCGCGCGCTTTGATGAGGCCGCCAAACGACTCAACCTCGAACCCGGAATCTGGAAAGTCCTCCGCTACCCCTCCCGCGAAATCATCGTGCACATCCCCGTCTCCATGGACGACGGCAGCATCGAAGTCTTCACCGGCTACCGCGTTCAGCACTCCATCTCCCGCGGCCCCTGCAAAGGCGGCATCCGCTACGGCCCCGACGTCTCGCTCGACGAAGTCCGCGCCCTCGCCTCCTGGATGACCTGGAAGTGCGCCGTCGTCAACATCCCCTTCGGCGGCGCCAAGGGCGGCGTCATCTGCGATCCCAAAAACATGTCCGAAGGCGAGCTCGAGCGCATGACCCGCCGCTACACCGCCGCGCTCATCGAGTTCATCGGCCCCGAAAAAGACGTTCCCGCGCCCGACATGAGCACCAACGAGCAGACCATGGCCTGGATCATGGACACCTACTCCATGCACATGGGCCAGACCATGACCTCGGTCGTCACCGGCAAGCCCGTCTCTCTCGGCGGCTCGCGCGGCCGTCGCGAGGCCACCGGCCGCGGCATCTCCGTCGTCACCGACCAAGCCCTCAAGCACCTCAACATGATCCCCTCCGAAACCTCGGTCATCATCCAGGGCTTCGGCAACGTTGGCTCCAACGCCGCCAAGCTGCTCTGGGACAAGGGCTACAAGATCATCGGCATCGGCGAATACGATGGCGGCGCTCTTCAACCCCGAGGGCCTCGACATCTCCGAGCTCCTCGAGCACAAGGCCCGCACCGGCACCATCCACGGCTTCACCGGTGCCGAAGCCTTTCGACAAGGACGCCATCCTCATCGAGAAGTGCGACGTCCTCATCCCGGCAGCCACAGAGAACGTCATCACCAGCCGCAACGCCGCCGACGCTGAAGTGCCGCATCCTCTGCGAAGGCGCCAACGGCCCCACCACCCCCGTCGCCGACGACATCCTCTCCGAAAAAGGCATCTTCGTCATCCCCGACATCCTCGCCAACGCCGGTGGCGTCACCACCAGCTACTTCGAGTGGGTGCAGGACCGCATGGGCTACTTCTGGACCGAAGACGAAGTCAACCAGCGCCTCGATCGCATCATGATCGACAGCTTCAACGACGTCCTCCACTTCTCCATCGCCCACGGCGTCAACAACCGCATAGCAGCCTACATGCTAGCCATCGACCGCGTAGCCCACACCACCAAGCAGCGCGGCATCTACGCCTAAAGCAGGGAACAGGGATTAGGGATTAGAAAAGGCTTCGGCAACCGCCGAAGCCTTTTCCCTTGCAAGGCGCCTCGCCATAGAAGTTGTCATCCTTCGCCGCAGGCGGAGGATCTGCTTCCTGCCACGGCCGAACCTGCCTCCGTACCACTGCCGTACCACTGCTCTCACCCTAATCCCTGTTCCCTAATCCCTAATCCCTGCCTTTATGGGAGAATGACAATATTCGCGGCATCGCATTCGCCGCACGGCGCACCATCACGTGAATCTGCCCAACTCCATAACGCTGACCCGCATCGCAAGCGTCCCGCTGCTGATCTGGGCGCTTTCCCCGCGCTTTCCCTGGCAGGGCGCTCACGGCGAGCAGGAGCTCATCGCCTCCGCCATCTTCATCACCGCCTCGGTCACCGACGGCCTCGACGGCTTCCTCGCCCGCCGCCGCGGCCAGATCACCACCCTCGGCATGCTCCTCGACCCCCTCGCCGACAAGCTCATGGTCACCGCCGCCTTCATCCTCCTCGTGGCCTACAACCCCCACGTCATGAAGCCCTGGATCGCCGTCCTCGTCATCGGCCGCGAATTCCTGGTCAGCGGTCTCCGCTCCATCGCCTCCAGCGAAGGCTTCACCATCCAGGCCAGCGACCTCGGCAAGCTCAAAACCGTCGTCCAGATCGTAGCCATCGTCGCCGTCATTCTCAACCACCGCTGGGACACCTGGTTACTAGGTTGGTTCCCCATCAGCGTCAAGCTCATCGCCATCACCGCAACCTACTGGATGACCATCCTCTCCATCATCTCCGCCACCGACTACTTCGTAGGCTTCTGGAACAAGATCGACCACGTCTCCACCGGCAAGCGCCGCCGCAACTCCGTCCTAAGCCGCAACAAAAAGCCCACCCCCCCAGTCGAAGTAACCGTCCGCGACTAGAACGAACTCGACTCCGCCCCAAAGGCGAAAGGCCCCGGCAATCGCCAGGGCCTTCTAGTACAAACCATCCCGTTACGCGTGTCCGCGCTGCTCCCGATGCACAAAGTGATACGGCGGCCAAGGCCCTGAAAGCTGCATCGCGCAGTCCTTCAGCTCCAGCGTCACCGTGCTGTACTTGTTCTGATACCGCTCCACGGTCTTCTTCTCCACCAGGTGAGCAATATCCAGCAGCATCTTGCCCGACTCCATCCGTTTGCAGGTCACTTCCTCAGCCACCGGCAGAAACATCCGGTGCATCTGCAACGAAAGCGCCCGCGCCCGCGACTGCCGCTCCCTCTGCCGGCTCGCCGACTCCCGCAGGTGCGAGAGATACTCCTGTCCCGCCGCCTGGTACGTCTGTTTCACACCCTTGGTCTCCGGGCAGATATCATCCACCACCACCTTCAGGTGCATCTCCGCCATGCCGCGCAACCGCTCGACATTCGCCATAAAGTGCCGCTGGTTGGATCGCACCGACCGCCGCAGCGCCTCATCATCTTCAAACGTTGTGCCAAACCGGAACGGCAGCACCGTCGACTTCGCAAAGCAGCCCGAAATCACCCGCGCATGCTCCCGCGCCGCAGATTGACCCTCCGCGGTAACTAACTTCGCTGCGTCTTCCGGTAGGTGTTCTGATACCACCACAGCCAGATCGGCTGCGGGAAAGAGAAAGGTTTGATTTCCGAAAAGCCCTGTGACCCCTGTAAGTGGCATCGGCCTTCTATGCCGGCCCAGCTCAGAAAAAGCATTGCGTTCGGTGATGCAGTATGCGTACCAAGCCATAGCGTTTTGTCGCTCCTGAGTCTTCGTGCCCCCGCCGGTCGGCTTCATCCAATCCTGCCGATTCCCGCGGATTTCTTGTCTGCTTCTTGGTGAACAGTACAAATCTCGCCCTGCGACCGACCCCGCTGGCGGTGCTTCAAAAACAGTGCAGCTTGGATTGGTCCGACGCAGATACTATGCCCAACCAAACACGCTTGGCAAGCACTGTGTGCAAGAACCGCCCCCAATAATCGGACCAGCCCACTCAATTCCCGATCAACGGCCAAATCCCCCCCACGGCTGCCCCCGCAGGCTCTTCCCTGCTAAACTGAAACGATGCGCGGGCGGTGGGCCCGGCAATCTCTTTGTAGCTCTGAAGGACGGATCGTTCGTGGATAACGCAACCAAGCGTCAGTTGAAAAAGCAGGACCAGTTTGTCGCCCTCACCAACACCGGTGTCCATTGGGCAGAAGAGCACCGCCAGAAGGCCATCATCTATGGCGTCGCCGCCGTGGTCGCAATCATCGCCATTGTCGCCAGCTATTCGTTCTATCAAAGCCGCACCGCCGCCGCCTCCACCGCCTTCGGCCAGGCGATGAGCATCTACCAGGCTCCTCTCTCCACCTCCGGCGAACCCCCCGCCCCCGGCGTCAAGACCTATCCCGACGCCAAGTCCCGCGCCGCCGCCGCGAACGCCCAGTTCCAGCAGGTAGCCAGCCAGTACGGCCTCACCACCCCCGGCCGCCTCGCCGAGTACTTCGTCGGCCTCACCTATGAGGACATGGGCCAGACCGGCCCCGCCCAGCAGGCCCTCGAAAAGGTCGCCTCCGGCTGGGATAGCGGCCTCGCCGCCCTCGGCAAAGACGCTCTCGCCGACCTCTACCAGCAGACCGGCCAGGATTCCAAGGCCATCGACATCTATAACGAGCTCAGCAAGGGCAAGTCCACCACCGTTCCTGCCGACCTCGCCCAGCTCCAGCTAGCCGAGCTCTACCAATCCCAGGGCAAGACTGACGAAGCCCGCCAGATCCTCGCCCTCCTCAAGGATAAGAGCAAGGATGCCACCGGCAAGCCCGGCGCAGCCGCCGAAATCGCCACCCAGAAACTGAACCCAGCCCCCGCCGCTCGCCCAGGCCTCGGCGCAGCCCAGTAACCCAACCCGTCCTCACGAAAATGCCAGGCTCGCATCCTCATGCGAGCCTGGCATTTTTTGTGCCTTGGCCCTTGCCTTTCTTTCTGTCACTTCCCGAAGGGAATCTGCTTCTGCCTTGCCTCTGCCTCACCCTCCCCCGCTGCCCTACCCCTGATCTTCCAAATGTGTCGCCGTTGACTGACGGCTCACATGCGCCGTCAGCCGATCCGCAATCGCGCTCGGCGACCGCAGCTCCGCCACCGTCGACCACTGATCCTTGCGCTTCGTCACATCCTTCACCGGCGGAGCCCACGCCGGCAGCTGCAGCCTCAGATAGCCCGCCAGCGCACACGCATGCGGCTCGTACAACATCCGGATTGCATTCAACCGCTCTCTCGATCCCAGGTCGCCGCACAAGGAAAATCCCGCCTGCCCCAGCAGGTCGCACAGCCGCGCAAACTCATCATCCCCCAACCGCTGCTGCGGCACCTTCATCAGCCGCTGCTCCTCGCCCTCCTGCCGGAACACGTGCCCCAGGTCCACCAGCGTATGCCGTCCAATGGCAAACGTAAGCTGCGCCTGCCGAGTGCTCGGCCCCTCAATCGTCGTGATCAGCAGCGCGCAAGTATCCAGCACCGAAGTCAGCGCCGCCAGCCAGCTCTGGTTGTCGTGCTGCGACCGGTAGTAGCAAAGAATCGGATACGAAATGTGCGTCTCCAGCATCGTCGCGCACCATCTCTCCCACTCCGCCAGCAGCGCAGTCAGCGCATGGTGCCCGCCATTGAAGTTGTGCCGAAACAACAACTCACCCGCCGTCGGTGGAGACCCCGCCCGCGCGTCCAGCAGCGCCACCGCAATCTCCCGCGTCGAGAACGCCGTATACAGCACCGGCACATACCCAATCACCAGCGCCACAAACCCCAGCCCCGTCCCCGCCTCCGCCACAATCAGCATCCGCGCCGCCTGCCTCGCAGGCAACACGTCGCCTAACCCCAGCGTGAACAGCGTTGTCCCGCTCGCATAGAAGCAGCTGCGCAGCCGCTGAAATATCGTCACCGGATGCGTCGGATCGTTGAACGGCATATGCATGCCAAAGAAGATCAGCCCATAGGCCACCACCAGCAGCATCGCCCACAAACCGAACAGCAATAACAGCGCAGACGGCCCGTAGATGCTGTACATCTGTTCTCGACTCCGTCGCACCGGCCAGTGCCCGGCCACCCACTTCCACGGCCCCCACGTCGCCAGGAAAAATAACCGCGTAATCCGAAACCGTCCCACCGGCCGGCGCGGCAAAATGATCGTCTGAAACGCATCCAGCAACACCCCCGCCAGAAAGAAACAACCGAAGATGACTGCTACAACATACATGTCAAAGACTCTAACGCGTCCCGTGTCTAAAAGATGAATCATCAAAAAAAATCACCCTGCACCGGTAGCTTTTTCATGTGCGCAAGGTCTAACATCTAGAAGTAGCAATGGTGCTGAGCGTCTCAATCAGTGCCTCCTGTCCACGCCAAAACAATCCAGATTTCCTCCATGCAGCAGGGCCCGAGGTGTCTCATGAAACAGCGTGTATTGGTCGTCGACGACGACCATCTTGTAGCCGACACCCTTAAGCTCGTCTTCAAAGCCAACGGCTATGAGTCCGAAGCCGTCTACTCTGCAGCCGACGGCCTCGCCCGTGCCCGGACCTTTGCTCCCGGCCTCCTCCTCTGCGACATCTCCATGCCGGAGCAGAGCGGCCTCCAACTCGCCGAAGCGCTCCACCACGAGATGCCCGACCTCAAGCTCCTCATGCTCACTGCCTACGCCAGCAACGCTATCAAGGTCGAGCAGCACATCTCGCGCACCCGCCGCCCCCTCAAGCTCCTCAGCAAACCCTGCCGCCCCGAACTCCTCCTCCACGAAGCCCAGGCCCTCCTCCAAACCGCCTGATCGCAGCCCTCAGGAAACAGGGACCAGCGAGAGCACCTGTTCTTGCCTTGCTTCTGTCATTCCCTCTGGAAATCGGCCGTTACCCTTGTCTTTGCCCTTGCCCTTGCCGTTGCCGTTGCCGTTGCCGTTCTTTGACAATTTCTAAAAGAAATTGTCATTCTGAACGCAGCGAAGAACCTGCTTCTCGCGCGAAGCGCGTCCGTTCTTGGCCCCTGCCCCACCCCCACCAGCCCAAGCCGTACACTAATCGTCAAGATGCCCGACGACATCCCCAGCCTCGCCGACCTCCGCCGCACCCGCTCCCGCAAGCCCCCCGCGCGCCCCACCTCCCCCTCCCTCTTCGACGCCACCCCCGAAGTATCCGCCGCCGACATCCTCGCCGAACAATCCCGCTCCCTCTCCGCACCCGCCCCCACCAAACCCTCGCCATCCGCGGAGGACCTCTCGCCGACCGCGCAGGTCTTCACCGTAGGCGCCCTCATCCGCCACGTCCGCAACCTCGTCGAGCGCACCCACAACCACGTCACCGTCGAAGGCGAAATCTTCAACTGGCGTCCCGCCGCCAGCGGCCACTGCTACTTCACCCTCAAGGACGCCGAAGCCCAGCTCTCCATCGTCCTCTTCCGCCGCCAGGCCGCCCTCCTCCGCTTCCGCCCCAAAGACGGCGACGCCGTCCGCATCTCCGGCTCGCTCTCCGTCTACGAGTCCCGCGGCCAACTCCAGCTAGTCGCCGAAACCATGCAGCAGACCGGCCTCGGCGCGCTCTTAGCCGCCACCCAAGCCCTCAAAGACACGCCTCCGCCGCGAAGGCCTCTTCGACAACCAGCGCCCCCTCCCTCCCTTCCCCCACTGCATCGGCGTCGTCACCAGCCTCCATGGCGCCGCCCTCCGCGACATCGTCAAGGTCTGCCGTCGTCGCCACGCCGCCGTCAACCTCCTCATCTACCCCGCAGCCGTCCAAGGCCCCCACTGCCCCGCCGAAGTCGCCGCCGGCATCCGCTGGTTCAGCGAGCACGCAAAGCAATCTCCGGAATCACCACAACAAGGGGTGCCCCATGTCCCGCTTCTGGGACATGGGAGGGAACGAAGCCAGTCCCCCCACAAATCCCCCACCTATACCGACGGCGTCGTCGACGTCGTCCTCGTAGCCCGTGGCGGCGGTTCCTGGGAAGACCTCCACGGCTTCGACGCCGAGATCGTTGCCCGCGCCATCGCCGCCTGCTCAGTCCCCGTCATCACCGGCATCGGCCACGCCACCGACACCACCATCGCCGACGCAGCCGCCGACCTCCACGCCCCCACCCCCTCCGCCGCCGCCGAGCTCCTCACCGCCCCGCAGCACGGCATCGCCGACCGCCTCGCCCGCCTCCACTCCCGCCTCACCCGCTCCAACAGCTACAACCTCCTCCGCCTTCGCCAGCGCCTCTCCGCCCTCAACGCCGACGCCATCCTCCGCCGCGCCCGCCTCACCTTCGAGCGCCGCGCCCAGCACCTCGACGACCTTGCCGACCGCGCCGAAACCACCCTCAACCGCACTCTCCGCGCCCATACCGCCCGCCTCGGCCTGTTCGAAACCCGGCTCCGCCACCAGCATGTCTCCCTCCGCCTCGCCAACGACCGCCACCACCTCCAATCCCTCGAGCAACGCCTCCGGGCAACCCGCACCATAACCCTCCAGCAGGCCCACACGCGCCTCAACCGTGCCACCTCCCGCCTCGATGCCCTCAGCCCACTCCGCGTCCTCGAACGCGGCTACGCCCTCGTCTACATCGGAGAAGGAGGCCCCAACAGCAAGCTCCTCCGCAACACCACCGACGCCCCCACCGGCACCCCCATCACCGCCCAGCTAGCCAAAGGCCGCCTCCGCGCCAAGGTCACCTCCACCGACTAGCGTGCTGGCTCTTTTTTTCTAGCGCTGCTGCGTCGTCGTGTTCAAGGTCTTTGTCCTTCACGCTTCTAGGTACCCCAAGGCTTTAGCCTTGGGCCTCCTAGCCTCACGTCCTCAACCCGCGCACCACACCCTTTGAGTTCACGCTGCCCACCTCTCGAATAGTTGCATCCTAGGTCCATCCCTCGCCCGGAGGCCCAGGACTTCCTTGTCCCGACGGCCCGCCTCGGCACGACCTGAAGCAACAACACCCTCGACCTCCAAGGGCCAAAGGCCCAATCCATCACAGCCTGGGGCAGCGCCCCAGGTACCAGCGCCCCACCAATCCAAAGGGCTGAAGGCCCGACATACACCAGTCTAGGGCGTAGCCCTAGGTACCAGCACCGTAAAAGACGCTCTTTACCGCTCTGCCGAAGAACCGGGGCCCCGAGCGAGCGTTCCCTGCTCGCATGGGTGGTAACGCCGGAGTGAAGCCGAAGGCGAAACGACAGAAATGCCTTCCTCCGCGCCACCGCCCCATCACTCGGAATCGCCGTCCCCCAAACCCTGTCAACCCCCAACCCCACCAAAAATCGCGAAACCCCGCATAAACACTGGCGATATATATTCTCAAAACCTGGCATAGTTACCCCCGCCAACCCGCTACAATGGAACTAGCCCCATTAAATCAACCGCCCACACCAGAGCCAAAACGGCTCAACGCCCCCACCTGGACGACGCAGCTCGCATAAGTTCCCCTTAAACCATCTGGATGGAACACCTTACAAGCCAGATTCTCCCGGCGAAGGGGATACTCTGGCCATTAACCTCCACACCCTCTATCACTTACAAGTCAAAATCACTCCCGAGTCGCGGGATACTTTGACCATTAACCCCAACGCCCTCTATTACTTACAAGCACAAATCACTCCCGGGTGGGGGATACTTTGACCATTAACCCACATGCCCTCCACCACTTACGAGCCAAAATCACACCCGAGGGGGAGGCGGGTTCACCACCATCCGCCCTACACCACTGCGGACACTAGCCCTGCCCGCCCGCTTCCACTAGCATCATCAGTTGGAGCATCAAGCGCCTCAAGGATCAGCATGCGGAAGTTGTTTGGAACGGACGGAATTCGAGCGGTAGCCGGCGAGGCCCCTCTCGACAAGCGCACCATCTACGCCATCGGCGTCGCCTTAGCCACCAAACTCGCCGAATCCCACAAGCCCGTCCGCATCGGCCTTGGCCCCGTCAGGGTTGTCATGGGTACCGACACCCGCGAGAGCTGCCCGTGGATCGCCGCCACGCTCACCGCCGGCCTCCGCGCCGCTGGCGCCTCGGTCGAATCCGCCGGCGTCATCACCACCCCCGCCATCGCCTTCCTCGCCCGCAAGCACGGCTTCTCCGCCGGCGTCGTCATCTCCGCCTCCCACAATCCCTGGCAGGACAACGGCATCAAGATCTTCGGCCACGACGGCTACAAGCTCCCCGACGAAACCGAACTCGCCATCGAAGCGCGAAATCACCCGCGTCCTCGCCACCAACCCAACCCTCCCCGACAGCCCGCACCCTCCCCGAAGTCAACGACTCCTACCGCGCCGACTACATCCGCTTCCTCCTCGAAGCCGTCCCCGGCATCTCCCTCGACAACCGCCACATCGTCCTCGACTGCGCCAACGGCGCCGCCAGCTCCGTCGCCCCGCAGCTCTTCGAATCCCTCCACGGCACCGTCGACGTCACCCACGCCTCCCCCAACGGCCGCAACATCAACGAGCACTGCGGCGCCCTCCACCCCGAGATCGTCGCCGCCGAGGTCAAAGTCTCCGGACGCCTCCATCGGCATCACCTTCGACGGCGACGCCGACCGCGCCCTCTTCGCCGACGAGAACGGCAACGTCGTCAACGGCGACGCCATCATGCTGCCTGCGCCCGCGACCTCCAGGCCCGCGGCGTGCTCGCCAACAACCTCGTCGTCGCCACCACCATGTCCAACATGGGCCTCGAAGCCGCCTTCGCCCGCTCCGGCATCCGCATGCTCCGCGCCCCCGTCGGCGACAAGTACGTCCTCGAAGAGATGCGCAACTCCGGCGCCTCCCTCGGCGGCGAGCAGTCCGGCCACATCCTCTTCCCCGCCCGCGCCACCACCGGCGACGGCCTGCTCACCGCGCTGCTTGTCCTCGACCTCGTCCACCGCAGCCGCAAGCCCCTCGGCCAGCTCATCGCCGACCTCACCAACTTCCCCCAGATCATCGTCAACGTAAAGGTCCGCGAAAAGCTCCCGCTCGACACCTTCCCCACCGTCGTCGCCGCCATCGCCGCCGCCGAAGCCGACCTCGCCGACTACCGGCCGCGTCGTCATCCGCTACTCCGGCACCGAAGCCCTGGCCCGCGTCATGATCGAAGCCGAATGCCGAAGCCATGCACCACCACGCCAACACCATCGCCAACGCCATCCGCTCCGAACTAGGCGTGTAGTATGAAGTCGAATGGTCAGCTACAAGTGGGCCAGTTTGAAATGCCTTCTACTTCATAAGCGTGTGAAGGAAGAAAATCTCGACCGACACTATAACGATCATGAGTAGCGCTATCCAATACAGCCGCTTCTTGGGTACTTTGCCCAAATTCATCGGAAAGGTTTCGCGAAGCGATGGGAGCTTTACAGCCCGCCAAGCATTAGGACTTTTGGGATCGCCTTTCGTGCAGCCATGCTCTCACGCTTCTATCAGCGCTACAAGCTTTTCGTGAGCGCTGACGAATCATGTGAAGATAATGTCGATCGATAGAGGACAGCATCGTGATCCCGAATTTCATCAGCGACATTACCCCTCACGGCATCCCCACCGCGCCCGGCGGCCCGAGCACGTGAATCGTCTTCAGCCAAGTCTCCGCCAGACCAGTCCACCCCGAGATCGGCAGCTCCTTCGCCCCCATCCCGAACCCATGCCCACCCAGCGTATACACATGCAGCTCCGCAGGCACCTTCGCATTCTTCAACGCCTCAAAATAAACCAGCACGTTCTCCACATGCGCGGTGTAATCATTCTCGGCCTGCACTAAAAACGTAGGCGGCACCTGCAGCGTAGGCGCCAGCACCGGATCAACCGTCCCTCCACCCGCCGGATCCGTCAGCCACCCCGGATAGATCACCATCTGAAAATCAGGCCGCGCATCCACCGTCGACGCCGCCACATTCTTCCCCTGAAAATCCGGATGCGTACTCAACACCACCGCCAAATGCGCCCCCGCCGAAAACCCAATCACCCCAACCTTCTTCGGATCAATCCCCCACTCCGCCGCATGCTCCCGCGTCAATCCGCATCGCCTGCTGCGCGTCCTCCAGGTCCTCCACGTTCGCCGGATAGTGCCCATCCTCCGGCACCCGATACTTCACCAGCACGCACGTCATCCCAATCGAATTCAGCCACTCACAAATATCCGTACCCTCGGTCGTGTAACTCAGCCGCAGATAC
This sequence comes from uncultured Acidobacteriaceae bacterium, assembly GCA_963821165.1. Lineage (GTDB taxonomy): Bacteria > Acidobacteriota > Terriglobia > Terriglobales > Acidobacteriaceae > Granulicella. The sequence continues at coordinate 1,862,713 of CAWGCQ010000003.1, read as the reverse complement.
GACCCACCCGGAAACACCAGCGCCGCCGCCCCCGTATTCTTCCCCGCCGCGCGGCGCATACACCGTCAAGCTCGGCGCGCTCACATTCGTAACGTGAACCACCGATCTCCCCGCAGGCGTCACGGTAGTCGTATCCGCCTCCGCCCCCACCACCTTCGACGCCTCCGGATTCCCCTGCGGCCACAGCAGCAGCGTCGTCTTCTGCGCCACCCCCACCGACGTCATCAACATCACAACCAAAACACCCAGCATTCGCATAGCCAACCATCATAGCCTGCGCTCATTTAATATCCCTCCAATTCTTCCCCACCCCTACCTCCGCCACAATCGGCACGCTAAACGTCGCCGCCGACTCCATCTCCCGCTTCACCAACTCCTGCATCTCCTCCGCCTCCTCCGGCACCACATCAAACAGCAGCTCATCATGCACCTGCAGCGTCATCACCGACTTCAACCCCCGCTCCCGCATCGCCGCATCAATCCGCAGCATCGCAATCTTGATCAGGTCCGCAGCCGTTCCCTGCAGCGGAGTATTCACCGCCGTCCGCTCCGCAAACCCTCTCTGATTCGGATTCCGCGACTGAATATCCGGTATCGGCCGCACCCGTCCCAAACGCCGTCCGCACCGCCCCATCGCGCCGCACCGTCTCCAGCGTCTTCTCAATAAACGCAGCCACACCCTGGTACCGCTCAAAGTACCGCGCAATATATTCCTTCGCGACCTTCTGCTCAATCCCCAACTGCGCCGCCAACCCAAACGGCGAGATCCCATACACGATCCCGAAGTTCACCGCCTTCGCCCGCGCGCGCGTCTCCTTATCCATCGTCTCCGCGTCAACCTCGAACACCTCCGCCGCCGTCAAGCGTATGAATATCCTTGCCCGTCCGATACGCATCGAGCAGCAGCGGATCCTGCGAGAAGTGCGCCATCAACCGCAGCTCAATCTGCGAGTAATCCGCCGACATCAGCAGGTTCCCCTGCGCCGCCACAAACGCCGCGCGAATCTCCCTCCCCACCGCCGTCCGCACCGGAATATTCTGCAGATTCGGATTCGTCGAACTCAATCTTCCCGTCGCCGTTCCCACCTGATTAAACGTAGTGTGAATCCGCCCCTGCGCATCCGCCAGCACCGGCAGCGCATCCAGGTACGTCCCCTTCAACTTCTGCAGCTGCCGATACTCCAACACCAGCGCCGGCACCTCATGATGTTGCGCCAGGTCCTCCAAAATATCCTGCGCCGTAGAAATCACCTTGCCCTTGCCATACTTCATCGGCTTCGGCAGATCCATCTTGTTGAACAACACATCGCCCAACTGCTTCGGCGAATTGATATTAAACCGATGCCCGGTACTCGCATAAATCCGCTCAGCCAAATCATCAATCGTCACCGCCAGCCGCGAGCTCATCTCCCGCAGCACCTCGCTATCCACCCGCACGCCCACCTGCTCCATCCGCAACAGCACTTGTACCAGCGGCAAATCCAGCTTCCAATAAACATCCTCCAGCGTCGATGCCTCATTCAACTCCGAGGGTTCAGGGTTCAGGGTCCAGGGCCCAGAAGACTTTTCCTTCACCTTCTCAACCTTCGACCTTGGTACCTCTGACCTCTTCTCCGCAAACAACATCTCTGTCGTGATTGCGCCGCCCAACCCCGGCTCATCCTTCTAGCCCGCTGGGCCCTGCGACCCTGAACCCTGGACCCTATGCTCTTCAAGCTGCTCACCCAGCGTCTTCGCCAACCGCACCACCGCCGCAGCAGCCTCCGCCAGCCGCTTCGGATCCTTGGGATTGTCCTTCGTCGGCTGATGCAGCAGCGCCAAACTCGTCGACCGCGCCGCAATATCAATCAGCGTGTGCGACGCATGCGTAGGATTCAGCAGGTAGCTCTCCAGCATCACATCCGTCACCGCTCCTGCCAGCGTCACACCGTGCGGCTCCAACGCCCGCAGCACGGCCTTCAAATCGTGCACCTGCTTCGGCAGCGAAGCATCCTCCAACGCCTCCCGCAACCCGGGCGTATCCAACCCCACCTCAATCGCGAGCCCCGCATTCACCGCCAACCCCAGCCTGCAGGCAACATCCCCACGCTCCGCCACCAGCGCAGTCTTCTCCTCCACCTGCTCCTCCGCCCGCACCAAACAACGACATGTTCTGCGCCGGCTCTGGCTCAACTTCCACCTCTGCTTCAGCCTCAGCACTCACCTCTTCCGCCACCGCCTGCGCATTCGCAGCCATCGCCATCGCAAGATGCCCAGCCGCGCGCGCCTCCTTCAGCAGCTTCTTCAAATCCTCAGCCGACGCCTTCACGTTGTACGTAGTCACCACCGCATCCACATCCGGCGCCAGGTCCTTCAACAGCGTCGTAAACTCAAGCTCCGTAAACAGCGCCCGACACGCCGCATTATCCACCGGCTGCGTCCGCATCGCCTCCAGCGAAAACTCAATCGGCACCGACGTATGTATCGTCACCAACTCCTTCGACAGCAAAATATTCTCGCGATTATTCTGCAGCGACTCCCGATACGTCTTCTTCTTCACCTCATCCGCATGATCGAGCGCACCCTCCACCGTCCCAAACTGCTGGATCAACTCCACCGACCCCTTATCTCCAATCCCCGGCGCCCCCGGAATGTTATCAATCGCATCCCCACGCAGCGCCATCACATCCACCACGCGCTCCGGAGGAACCCCCAGCACCTTCTCCACCCCCGCCGGATCAAGAATCAAATTGTCCTTCGTAGGATTCAGAATCGACACACTCTCATTCACCAACTGCATCATGTCCTTGTCGCTCGAAACGACAAACACCTTGTGTCCCAACTCCGCCAGCTTGCAGCTCAGCGTGCCGATGACGTCGTCGGCCTCGAACCCCTCGTAATACAAAATCGGAATCCGAAATGCCTCCAGCGCCCGCCGAATATACGGCTGCTGCTGAATCAAATCCGGCGGCGTCTCCACCCGATTCGCCTTATACCCGCCATACTCCACCGTCTCGAACTGCTGCGTCTTGATATTGAACTTCTGCACATCCTTCATCTGCGCGGCCATCTCATTCGCGATGCACCGGCGCCCCCACGTCATACACCGCCGCCAGGTACTCCGGCTTAAAATCCGCGCGCAGCTTGTTGATCATGTTCACAAACACATACGTAGCCGCCGTCGGAATCCCCGTCCGCGTAGTCATCGGCCGCGACCGCTGCATCGCGTGATACGCCCGAAAAATAAAGGCCATCGAGTCGAGCAGATAAATCGGCGGCTTGGAAGAATTCTTAGCGGTGTGTTTCGTCTCAGACATGATCATTTGATGGTACGGCCCACCCATGAGATGGGTCGAATCTCCACATCCTGAGGATGCGATCCCGCACCTAATGCCCGGTCCCTAACCCCTGCCTTAAACAATCAGCATGCAATCCCCATAGCTAAAGAATCGATACCGCTGCTCCACAGCATGTGCATAAGCCGCCAGCACCTTCTCCCGCCCCGCAAACGCCGACACCAGCATCAACAGCGTCGACTCCGGCAGATGAAAATTCGTCAGCAACCCGCCCACCACCTTGAACTCCGCACCCGGCGACAAAAACAAACTCGTACTCCCCGAGTGCGCCCGCACGTCAATCTCCCCGCCCCGCACCTCCGCCTCGCGCGCCACAGCTCCAGCGTCCGCGTCGTCGTCGTCCCCGCCGCCACAATCCTTCGCCCCTCTCTCCGCGCCCGATTCACCGCCTCCGCCGTCTCCGCCGAAATCGTATAGCTCTCCGCATGCAGCCGAATCTCTTCTGTCCGCTCCGCCCGCACTGGCTGAAACGTTCCCAGCCCCACATGCAGCGTCAGCCGCGCAATCTCCACGCCCTTCGCCTTCAGCTCCTCCAGAATCCTCGGCGTAAAGTGAAGCCCCGCCGTAGGCGCCGCCGAAGACCCTCGCTCCTCCGCACTCGTCAGCGGCCGCGAATACACCGTCTGATACCGCTCCCGATCCTCCGCTCGATCCGCCACATCTTTCTCTCGCCGAATATACGGCGGCAGTGGCAGATGCCCAATCCGCTCCAGCACCGCATGAAAATCCTCCACCGCCTCGAACCGCAGCGTCCGCTCCCCAAACTCTCCCGCACCCACCACCGAGCCCGCAGCAACACCTCCTCAGAACCCGCCGCCGCAAACTCGAGCGTCTCCCCCACCGGCACCTTCTTCGCCGGCTTCACCAGCGCTCCCCACTCGTTCGCGCCGCCCAGCTTCTCGGTCAGCAACACCTCCACCAACCCCTCGGCGCCGGAGACTTCTCCTGCCTCGCCACTCCCCCACGCCGCGCATACAACCGCGCCGGAATCACCCGCGAATCATTCAGCACCAGCAAATCCCCCGCCCGCAGCAACGACGGCAGCTCCGCAAACCTCCGATCCGCAAACGCCCCCGTCCGCCGATCGAGCGTCAGCATCCGGCTCGTCCCCCGCACCTCCGGCGGCCGCTGCGCAATCAACTCCTCCGGCAACTCATACCCAAACTCCGAAACCAGCATCGCCCTAATCCCTAATCCCTGTTCCCTAATCCCTGCACTTCAGCCATCGCCACCGCCTCATCCAGCGCCTTCTGCACCAGCTCCAGCTCCAGCCCCACATGCTCCGGCCATCCAAACGTCACCGTAGCAAACGGCTTCGGAATCGCAAACCGGTCCCAGCTCTTCAAATACCACGCGCGCGATCAGGCTCCGCGTGATACGCCCCAATCCACGTCGCCCCCGTCAACTCCGCCAGCTGCACCGGCCCCGCCTTCGACACCCGCGCCGGCCCTCTCGGCCCATCCGCCGTAAACGCGCACCGATGCCCCGCCGCATACGCATCCGCCATCGCCTTCAACCCCGCCGCCCCGCCCCGCGAGCTCGATCCCCGCACCGCCAGAAATCCCAGCCGCTCCACCGTCCGCGCAATCAACTCGCCATCAAACGAACGAGAGATCAAAATCGCAATCCCCAAATTCCGAAACCGATGCGCACACGTCAGCATCGAGCAATGCCAGAACGCGAACACCACCGGCCCCGGCAGCGTATGACCCACCGGCACCCCCGGCGCATTCACATCGCGATACCGCAGCGTAGCTCCCACCGCACGAATCAACAGCGCCACAACAGGCGGCACAACAGCCAGCAACAACTTCTCTTTCCGCGTGAAGGAAGGCACAACCTCCAGTCTACCGGCTACCCCAATCCCGCCGCCAACCGCTCCGCCAACCGCAACGCCAGCGCCATCATCGTCAGCGTAGGCAGCTGCGCGCTCCCATCCGGAAACACCGCCGCACTAGCCACCGACAAGATTCCCCACCCCATGCACCCGCATCTCCGCATCCACCACGCTCGTCCGCGGATCATCGCCCATACAAGCCCCACCCATCGCATGCCGCGCGTCTTCCAACCCCTCCAACGCCTCACCCTCATCCATCATCCCCCGCGCCCACTCCACCCCCGTCAACCCCATCGCCTCAAACTCCCCCCTCAGATGCGCCGCATACCGCCGCATCGTCCCCACCTCCTGCGCCGACACCCGCCAGTCCACCACCACCTCCGGCATCCCCGTCTCATCCATCTCATCGCCCAACGTCACCCGCGAGCACGACGGCCGATCCTGCGCCACATTAAACTGCAGCTTCACCACCGCGCCCTCCGAAATAAACCGCCGCCCCCGCAGCTTCGCTCCCAACATCAGCCGCGCCCCATCCAGCATCGCCCCCGGAATCTTCATCGCATGCGTCGTCAGCGCCTTCCCAAACTCGCCCCGCTGCACCGACGTCAGCATCTCCCGCACCACCGCGATCCCCGACCCCTCCGGCTCCACAATCGCCAGGTGCGCCAGTATCGGATTCAGCCCCAGCCGCTCCGCGCAACTCCCGCGAAGCCTCCAGCTTCACACTATGCAGCGTCCCTCCGCGCACATCGCCGATCCCACCCGCAAAGAAAACCCAAGGCCGCAGCTCACTCACCACCCGAGCCCGCGCCACCCCCGTCAACGTCGCCGCCGGCAGTGTCACATGATCATGAAAGTTCCTCCCCACCTGGTCATTCGCATTCCCCACACCCTCCGTCGCCACGCTGCGCGAAGCCAGCATCAGCCGCGCAGTCTCCACCGTCCCCGCAGCCAGCACCACCTCATCCGCCTCAAACCGCACCGTCTTCCCCGACGGCGTCCGCACCACCACCGCCTCGACCCTCGCACCATCCAGTGCCAGCAGCAACTCCACCACCTGTGCATGCAGATACACCCTTGCCCGCTCCACCAAATCCTTCCCCAAAGACGGCGCCAGATTCCGTCCGCGGAAACGCCATCCACTTCGACACCCGCGCATCCACCCCGCGCAACTCCTTCAGCATCGCCGGCACCGGCTGCACCAATCGCCGCTAAAAAATTCCTCCGCCTCAAACGGCAGCGTCCCCACCTCCAGCAACCCCTCAGCCTCCGCCACAAACGGCCTCAACTCCTCCGCACCCACCGGCCACGCATCCGCATCCGCCCGACATAGACAAGCACCTGCCCACCCCACCGCAGCGACGTCCCCCCAAACACCCGAAAGCGCCCCTCGGTCGTGCCCACATGCGCCTGCCCCCTCAACTCCGCCTCAGCAAACAGCCTCTGCCCAGCCGTCTTCAATCGACCGCCCACCGGCCTCCAGCACCACCACATCCACACCCGCCAGCGCCAGCTTCCGCGCCAGCACCAGCCCCGCAATCCCCGCCCCCACCACGCACACCTGCGACCGAACCGCCTCAACCGGAGCCTCTACCGTCGCAAGATCGATCTCCATCCAGCCTCTCCAGCGGCTAGCGCATCCTGCTCTAGCTGTACTTCAACCAGCGAAGAATCTCAGGGAGATTGGGCTTCTTGCCGTACATCAAAATTCCCACGCGATAGATCCGCGACGACACCCACAGCACCGCGTAAATCGTCACCAGGATCAACCCGATCGACAGCGCAATCTCCCACGGCTGCGGCATCGAAATCGAGATCCGCAAGTCCATCAGCAGCGGCGCGCAGAACGGAATCTGCGAAACAATCCGCGACAGCATCGAGTTCGGATTCGTCACCACCGGCGTCAGCATCAGCAAGCTGAAAAACAGCGGCATCATCAGGAACATATTCAACTGCTGCAGCTCCTGCTCCGAGTTCGTCATCGCACCCAGCGCCGCCGCCACCGCCGAATACAGCGCATACCCCAGCGCAAAGTACACGATGAAGTACACCACCTGCGGCGTGCTGATCTGCACGCCGCTCGTCGCTCCCAACCGCGCCGCCAATCAGCCCCGCCGCCACCATCCAGATCGCCACCTGCGTCAGCCCCACCGCACCCACGCCCAGAATCTTCCCTGCCAGCAACTCATCCGGCTTGATCGTCGCCAGCAACACCTCGAACACCCGCGACGTCTTCTCCTCAATAATCGATCGCGCCACATTCATCCCATACAGCAGCACCACCATGTACATCAGCAAGAACAGCACATACGCCACCAGGAACGACGACCTCGAGTTCCCATGCTCTCCATTCTTCCCCAGAACATTCAGCGTCACCGGAGCCATCAGCGCAGCCGTCTCCGCATCCGAAACTCCCTTCTCTGCCAGATACTCACGCGTCAGCACGTGATGCAGCGCCTCTTCAATCGCCGAGCTCGTCGCAATATCCGCCGTCGACCGCGGCGTAAAGTCGAACGTCGGCCGCTGCCCCGCATCCGTCGCCGGCAGAATCACCAGGTATCCGTCCAGCTGCTTGTTCGCCATCTCCTGATCCAGCAGCGCATGCGAAGTCGACGCCGGCAAAATGTCCACCGTCATCTTGCTGTCCTTGCCGTTCTCCAGCTCCTGCTTCAGATCCTCAGCAAGCTGCAGGCTGCGACGTCAGCACCGCAATGTGCGACGTCGTCTTCGACTTCGCCGCCAGCGTCGCAACCCCAAACAACCCTCCGCCCATCAGCAGCGGAATCAGGATCGTCGCAATCAAAAATCCCTTGGTCTTGATCCGCTCCGTATACTCGCGCTTCGCAATCAGCCAGACATTATGCATCGACGATCCCTCGAGCTTCCTCATCGCCAAAACTCGCGCGCACGCGTTCAATAAAGATCTCTTCCAGCGTCGGCTCCTTCACCTCGAACCGATGAATCACCGTCCCCCGCGCCATCGCCTCGGCCAGCACCTTCTGCGCACCCGCCTCGTTGTGCAGCTTCAACTCCGCAACCCCCGCATAATTCTTCGCCTCTTCCACCTCTGCATTCTGCAGAAACGACTCGTCGCCCGAGAACACCACATGCACCCGGTTCCGCGGATAGCTCGACTTCACCTCGCGCATCGACCCCGACAGCACCAGCTTCCCCCGCGAGATCAGCGCAATCGCATCGCACATCTTCTCCACCTGGTCCATCCGGTGCGTCGAAAACAACACCGCCTTGCCCTCTTTGCGCAGATCGATCAGCGTATTCATGCAGCAGCTCCGCATTCACCGGATCCAGCCCGCTGAACGGCTCGTCCATAATGATCAGCTCCGGCTCATGCAGCAGCGCCGCAATGAACTGGATCTTCTGCTGCATCCCCTTCGAAAGCTCTTCGGTCTTCTTCTCGATCGCCTCGGTAATCTGCACGCGCTCGCACCACGCCAGCGACCGCTCCCGCGCCTTCGCCTCGCTCAGCCCATGCAGCTGCCCCAGGAACACCAGCTGGTCGATCACCTTCATCTTCTTGTACAGCCCGCGCTCTTCCGGCAGATACCCCACCCGGTGCAGCGCCGTCCGATCGAACGGCTTCCCAAACAAACTCACCGACCCCGAGTCCGGCACCGTCATCCCAATCATCATCCGAATCGAGCTCGTCTTCCCCGACCCATTCGGCCCCAGCAGTCCAAACATCGTTCCCGGCTCAATGGTCAGCGACAGCCCCTCCACCGCAACCTTCGTGTCATACACCTTGCGAATCTTCTCGAGTTCAACAATCGGCATGCGCTTGAACGCCTTCTTTCAGAGTCCACCCTGTCTTCTTGGGAGATACTCCGCCTAGTCTATCGCAACGCGAAAGTGCCGCTGCTGAAACGAAGAAGGCGCACCCCAAAGGATGCGCCTCTCACAAACAACCAAAATCAAACCGAAGCCTACGCCTGCGGTTCCCGGCTCGGGCGGCTCTGCCTGGCCGCTCTCTTCCATCTGCTTCTGCAGCTCTTCACGACGCTTCGTCCGAGCCTCGGCGCGCTTCTCCAGCCTTCTCGCTCAGCTCCTGCTCAGCACCCAGCAGCTCGATGTACGCCATCTCCGACGCATCGCCCTGCCGCGTGTCCCGTGCGCACAATGCGCGAGTAGCCACCCGGACGCGAGCCATAACGCGGCGCCACGGTGTTGAACAAACGATCCACCGACTCCGGCGTCATCATGTACGCCAGCGCCTGACGGCGAGCGTGAACGCTGCCATTCTTGCCCAGCGTAATCATCTTCTCGACGAGCGGCTTCGAAGCCTTCGCCTTGGTAATGGTGGTGTGAACGCGGTCGTTCAAAATAATCGAGGTAACAAGGTTGCGAAGCAAAGCGCGGCGATGGCTGGTATTGCGTCCCAGCTTGAATCCGCCATTACGGTGGCGCATGATGATCTCCTTCGACCCGGACTTCTGCCCGGCTCGGATACTGCGAGGGATTAGAACTAGAGATTCGAGACGGTTGTTGCAGCGCAGCAGAGAATCAACCCCGCTGCGCCGCGATAAAGTTAGAACGTCTCCGGCTCGACGCCGAGATCGAGTTCATCTTCATCCTCGTCCTCGTCCTCATCGTCGAAGTTGCCGTAGCTCGCCGCCAGTGTCGCCGCCGGCAGTACCGACGTCGGTCCCGGAACCGGGTTGCCCTGCTCGTCGATCTTCATGCCCAGCGAAAGACCCATCTGCGCAAGAATTTCCTTGATCTCGTTCAGGCTCTTGCGTCCGAAGTTCTTGGTCTTCAGCATCTCGGCTTCGGTCTTCTGAATCAGCTCGCCGATCGTCGCGATGTTGGCATTCTTCAGGCAGTTGTAGCTGCGCACCGAAAGCTCAAGCTCTTCAACCGAGCGGTTGAGATTCTCGTTGCGAATCGCAGGTCCATCGTGCGAAGCCCTCCGACCCGGCCTCCAACTCCTCTTCGAAGTTGATGAAGATGGTCATGTGGTCCTTCAGCAGCTTCGCCGAAAGTCCCAGCGCGTCCGCAGGAAGCACCGTTCCGTTCGTCCAGATCTCCAGCGTCAGCTTGTCGTAGTCGGTGATCTGGCCCAGACGTGCAGCCTCCACAAGGTAGTTCACCTTGCGCACCGGCGAGTGGACCGAGTCCACCGGAATAAAGCCGATGCCCAGGTCGCTGTCGAAGTTCTTGTCAGCCGAAACATAGCCACGGCCGCGCTTCAAACGCATCTCCATGTCGATGCGTCCGCCCTCGGAGATCGTGCAGATGTAAACATTCGGATCGAGAATCTCAACGTCCGAATCGGCCTCGATCATGCCCGAGGTAATCACGCCCGCAGCATCCGCGCGCAGGTACAGAGCCTTCGGCCCCTCGCCGTTCAGCTTGAACGGAATCTGCTTCAGGTTCAGGATGATGTCGGTCGCGTCTTCGACGACGCCCGTGATGGACTGGAACTCGTGCAGCACGCCCTCGATGCGGACCGCGGTAACGGCCGCGCCTTCGATCGACGAGAGCAGCGTGCGGCGCAGCGCATTGCCGATGGTCGTACCGAAGCCGCGCTCAAAAGGCTGCGCGGAAAACTTGCCGTACATGTTGGTGAGTGTCTCCTGATCGACTGCGAGACGCTTGGGCTTTTGAAAACCTCTCCAAAGCATGGTTGATCCTTTCTTCGTCGCACACGCGAAGCATTCTGCGTGGCGGATGGTCCTGCGGTTATTGATGCAGATGACGCGTTGCTACGAGCTGCGAGCGGCAGACGCCCTTCTGCAGGATCTCGCTCGTCTCGAAGCATCGCCTACTCACTTTTACTTCGAGTAAAGTTCGACGATCAGCTGCTCGTTCACCGGCAGGTTCACGTCCTCGCGCTTCGGCAGCGCAATCACCTTGCCCGACAGATTGTCCGGAGCCACGTCGAGCCAGTTCACCCGGCTCTGGCCCGAGACGAAGTCCTTCGCCGCTCTCGAGCATCACCAGCTGCTTGGAACCCTCGCGGATCGCGATCTCGTCGCCAACCTTGCACTGGAAGCTCGGAATGTTCACCTTGCGGCCGTTCACCTGCACGTGCCCGTGGCGAACCACCTGCCGCGCCTGGCGGCGGCTCATCGCAAATCCCAGCCGGTAGCAGACGTTGTCCAGCCGCGTCTCCAGCTGCTGCAACAGCAGCTCGCCGGTAACGCCGGTGCGGTTCGCAGCCTTCTCGTAGTACGCGCGGAACTGCGTCTCGAGCGTGAAGTAGATGCGCTTGGCCTTCTGCTTCTCGCGCAGCTGCAGACCGTAGCCCACAACCTTCTTCACCTTCTTGGACTGGCCGTGCTGGCCGGGGGGGAAGTTGCGCTTCTCGACGGGGCACTTATCGGTAAAGCACTTCGCGCCCTTGAGGAACAGCTTGGTTCCGTCGCGGCGGCAAAGGCGGCAGACGGGTCCTGTATAACGTGCCATTTTCTATCTCTCCTATACTTCGGTTGTCGATCGCTTTACACGCTGGCTGCGCTTCGTCACGATCCGGTAAAACAGCTTCGAGCTTCAGCCATCAGCGTCTAGCTAAAGCGTGAACACCGAACCTCCAGCTCCTGGCCTTAGCTAACAGCTAGAACTAGGACTAGAACTCGTACTCAAACCCTGCGGCGCTTCGGCGGACGGCAGCCGTTATGCGGCATCGGCGTAACGTCGCGGATCGAGCGAACCTCAATCCCCGCAGCCGCCAGTGCACGGATCGCGGACTCACGTCCCGAACCCGGCCCTGCAACGCGCACATCGACCGAGCGCAGACCGTGGTCGCGCGCAGCCGTAGCCGCACCGACCGCTGCCTGCTGCGCGGCAAACGGCGTGCCCTTACGCGATCCGCGGAAGCCGAGCGAACCCGAGCTCTTCCAGCTCAGCGTGTTGCCCTGCTGGTCGGTGATCGTCACGATCGTGTTGTTGAACGATCGCCTGGATGAACACCAGACCAAACGGAACATTCTTCCGCTCGCGCTTCTTGAACTTCTTATTCTTTCCGACCTTCGCGCCGGTACCCTTATTCTGTGACTTTGCCATGGGTTACTTCGTCGCTTTCTTCTTACCGGCAACGGTTCCCTTGCGAGGACCTTTGCGGGTACGAGCGTTGGTGTGCGTGCGCTGTCCGCGAACCGGCAGCGAGCGGCGATGGCGCAGGCCACGGTAGGACTGGATCTCGATCAGGCGCTTGATGTTGAGCGAAATCTCCTTGCGAAGATCGCCTTCAATGCCGCCTTCTGCTTCAATCACCTGACGAATCTTGTTGAGCTGATCCTCATCGAGGGTAGCCATCTTGGCATAGGGATCGATCCCCGCCTTCTCAAGAATCTTGAGAGCGCGGGGGTCGCCAATGCCGTAGATGTAAGTGAGCGCGATGCGAACCTGCTTGTTTCCTGGCAGATCGACGCCGGCAATACGGGCCATGGTGTGCCTTTCGGTTGGGCCTCGGAGCATCATCTGGAAGGCGGGGTTGATCGTTGTGCGGCTGACCTGACTGCTGTCTCCTCCGGGTTCATCGCACGCCTTGACTTCGGCGAACTCGCCCAGTGGGGCCGCATGCTGGATAGCTCAGGATAGACCAGAGCAGAGACTTCTTACCGTCCCTGCCTTAGCCCTGGCGCTGCTTGTGCTTCGCGTTCTCACAGATCACGCGAACCACACCGCGACGGTGAATCACCTTGCACTTGTCGCAAATCTTCTTTACTGACGCACGAACCTTCATCTGCAAACTCCCTTCTGTGTTTGCCTGGACCCTGGACCCTGGGCCCTGACACCCGTGTCTACTTGTAGCGATAGACAATCCGGCCGCGGTTCAGGTCATACGGGCTAAGCTCAATCGCGACTCGATCGCCGGGGAGGATGCGGATGAAGTTCTTGCGCATTCTGCCCGAAACATGCGCCAGCACCTGGTGCTTGTTCTCGAGCTCGACCTTGAACAACGCATTCGGCAGCGTCTCAACGACCACCGCCATCACTTCAATTGCATCTTCCTTCGACAAACAGTCTCCTTCGATAGAGTCCACGCCTCGCGGCGCAGATCAGCTCCATCTGCTTTCCCTTTGAACCTGTTTCGTGGGCTTCTGATAGTCCCCTCTGGCATCGCCCGGCAATCACTCAGCCAGACACACAAGAGCAGACGGCGGAAGGTACACGCACCATCTGCAAGTCTAACCCAATTCCAGCCATTTTGGGAAGCCCCGCCGCGCAACCGTGGTGGCTAAGTTGGGATCGGGGCCTGATACCCGTGATCGGATTGGCTGCACCGGAAATCGCCAGCACCGACTCGCACGACACGTATCCGGCTTGTGTACGGGAGGGCCCAGCCCCCAGCGGCCCCATGCCTATGTTCTCACAAGGGAGAAAGCCGGGTGCCCCCTTTCACGACGGCGATTGCCATGAGTGGGCTACTGCCCCCTCGCCTTCGCCCAAATACGCCTTACGTTGCGAAACGTGGCCAACTTTGCGCCCTTTGCGTCAAGGCTCTTGCCTTTGCTCTTGCTCTTGCCCCGCCGCTTCCGCTGCCAACTCAAATTCCCCTTGCTATACCTAGAACTACAATGTATCGTCTCCCCATGGCCCGCGACACCAACCCGAACTTCATGAATGGCGTTCCCGAGCTCCTCCTCCTCCGCCTCCTCCAGCAAGGCGAAATGTACGGCTACGAGCTAGTCCAGGCCATCCGCGACCGCACCGGAGCCTCCATCACTCTCGGCGAAGGCGTCGTTTACCCGGTCCTCCACAACCTCGAGCGCGACGGCGCCCTCACCGCCCAGCGCAAGCCCGTCAACGGCCGCAGCCGCATCTACTACGCCCTCACCCCCACCGGTCAGCGCCGCCTCGCCGACCTCACCACCACCTGGACCGCCCTTACTCAATCCATCCAGCAAGTCCTCACCGGAGGCCACAATGCCGTTACCCCCTCTTAAGTGCCTCTATCCACCCCGTGCCTTCCCGGAACTCCGCGAGCGCCTCCTCCGCGCCGGCATCGCTCCCCGCCACGTCCGTCGCTACCTCACCGAGCTCTCGGACCACCTCGCCGACCTCACCGCCGAAGAACAATCCCACGGCCTTCCCCCGACAGCCGCCCGCACCGCAGCCCTCGCCCGCCTCGGCACCGCCGACACCCTCGCCAACGCCATGCTCGCCCAACCCCACCTCCGTTCCCTCACCGCTCGAGCCCCCGGGGCCGTCTTCACCCTCAGCCCACTCCTCCTCCTCGCCGCCCTCTGGCTCTTCTCCCTCTGCCTCCTCCGCCTCGGCTGGCACCTCTTCCTGCCCGGAGCCGTCACCCCCTTCGGCCACAGTCGCACTCCACTTCTCCGACCCGCAGAACATCTACTTCCAGCTCAACCGATCCCTCTACCTCGGCGCGCCGATCCTTGCCGGCTGGTGCATGGTCTTCGCCGCAGCTCGACAGCGCATGAACGCCCTCTGGCCCATCCTCAGCCTGACCCTCCTCGCCCTCCTCGCCGCGACCTCCCACGTCCAGGCCAACCGCCTCGCCATCCCCACCGGCCTCGGCCACATCCGCGTAGACTTCGCCCTCCGCCCCGCCGCCCAAAACGAATACGCCCTCGTAGTCTTCCTCTTCGCCCTCGCCCCCTACGTCCTGTGGAAGCTCCAAACCCACCGAACCCTCACCACCTAACCCAAATTCCTGTGCGCCGAGTCCGCTCTCTGGGCCCTGGACCCTGAGCCCTGGACCCTACTCCCCTGTACCACCCATCACAGCATCGCCCCCACCCCTCTGCTACCCTCCTCCCCATGCAGACCCTCCGCCCGGCTCTAGTGCCCCTGCTCTTCGTCCTCTCCTGCGCCATCCCCGCCCCGCCAAGGGCCCCAAAGTCCACACCGTAACCCTCGGCCCCGCGCGCAAAGTTCCCTACACCCCGCCGCAAGCCACCCCCGACACCAAATCCGAAGACTCCTCCACCCTCCGCATCCGCCCGCTCGTCGTCGACGGCATCCAGAAAGAGTGGACCCTCGGCGAAGTCCACGACGTCACCGACCGCACCTTCGTCGTCCGCCGGGCGTTACGCATCAATGACTCCCTCCCCGCCGAGCCCGTCCGCTGGGCCTGGCAACCCGGCCCCTGGCTCATGGTCGACCGCATCAGCGGCCACATCACCGCCCTCCATCTCCCCGACTTCGACCCCCTCGTCTCCGACGTCGTCTGGTTCCGCGACGACGCAGCCTACTGCGGCATCGCCACCACCGCCAAAGGCGGAGTCGTCGCCGTCATCGCCCAGCTCGGCGCCCGCAAACCCATCGTCCAGAAACTCCTCGCCCCCTGGCCCCAAGCCTCCCCATCCAACCCCGTCTGCGCTCCCGCCATCTGGCAGCGCACCCCCATGCGCGCCACCCTGCAACTCACCGGCGCCCAACCCGTCACCTACGACGTCGTAGGCAGCGTCTCCCTCATCGAAGAGAACGACAACACCGACCAGTAGTTCGCTCACCCAAATTCATTCGCCTATCACAAAACTGCGCCCTCCGGGGGTAACTCCCAAGGCGCAACTACAAAGAACTCCACAGAACACGTCCATTCACAAAGTAGTATCGTGATCTCAGCGCGGGAGCCAACGCTGTGCCACACGCCTGAATCTCACATCCATTGGCGCAACAACAGCTACCAGCACCAAACCCCTCCCCCTGGGGAAGGAACAGCCGAAAGGAACAGAAGATCCTCTATGTGGAAACCAAACCAACCTGGCACCACGCCCGCGGCTCCAGAGCCCGTGCGTCCGACTTCGCCTGCCGCGACACCTGCCTTCAGTTCTGGCGCACCTGCCGCCACTCCCGGTGCAATTCCCAACAGCGAACAAGCCACCATCGGCAAGAGCCTCGTAGTCAAAGGCGAGGTCTCCGGTTCCGAATCCCTCTACATCGACGGCAAAGTCGAAGGCGCCATCAACCTCCCCGGCAACCGCGTCACCATTGGCCGCAACGGCCAGGTAGCCGCCAACATCAGCGCCCGCGAGATCGTCGTTCTCGGCAAGGTCCGCGGCAACTGCCAGGCCTCCGATCGCGTCGACATCCGCAGCGAAGGCTCCCTCACCGGCGACGTCATCGCCGCCCGCATCTCCATCGAAGACGGCGCCTTCTTCAAGGGCGGCATCGACATCCGCAAGCCAGGCAACGAAGCCAAGCCCGGCACCCCGTCTACCACCACAACAACTCACGAGCCAGAGCACAAAGAAGCCTAAGCCTCAACAACCTCGCGTCAAAGCAAAAGCCCCGGCACCCGCCGGGGCTTTTGCTCTTGCTCTTGCCCTTCTTTGACAATTTCCAAGAGGAAATTGTCATTCCGAGCGCAGCGAGGAACCTGCTTCTCGCTCGCGAAGCGAGCGCCCGTTCTAAACCACCTCATCCTCCACCGACGCCACAGTCACATCCTTCGCCGCCCTCGACCAGAAAATCCTCAAGTCCCTAACCTTCCTCATCGCAAAATTCTTCGCCTCCCAACCGAAACCGGCGCCGTCACCGCAAAAAAATCCGCCCGCTCCACATCCTCCAGCCAGAACGCCGGCCGCGCATCCATCTTCTCCGGCGCAATCTCCACATGCGACATCTCCAGATGCCGCAGATGCCGAATGAAAAATCCATTCGAAGGCGTAGGCCCAAACTTCCCCACCTCCGGATACCCATCCACCATCTCCGGCACCACTCGCCCAACCGCCTCCGCCGGATACTCCCCCGTATGCCCGAAAAAACAATTCGACACCTTCACATCCTCAATCGCATTCTCCGGAATCCCCGAAAAAATCGACGAAGTCTTCGCCGCCGAATCATGCGACACCACATTCGAAATCAGCACGCGCCGCAACGTCCCCGCACGCATCGTCTCCTTAGGCCCACGGTTCCGCGCATTCAGCCGCAAGAACAACGGCGCATCGAGCGTCCCCCGCATCGTGATATTCGAAATCGCCACATCCTCCAGATACGCCCCATCGCTGGTCTCAAGCGATATCCCCCGCGAGTCCTCGCACACACAATTCGTAATCGCAATATTCCTGAACCCGCCATTCGACTCCGTCCCACACTTAATCCGCCCATTCCCCCAAACCCCATCGCCCGGCCCATACTTCTTCCACGTCCCGTCAATCACGGTCCCCAGCTTGTACATCCCCGCCACAAAACAATTCGCAATCGTCACATTATCCGTCGACCGCGCATACCCCAGCGCATAACTCGACTTCGGACAGATCGCATCATCCCACGGCGAGTTCACCGTGCAGTTACTCACCCGCACATTCCTGCAGCAATCAATATCGAACCCATCGCGATCCGTATCCATCAACAAATTATCGAGCGTCAGGTTATCGACGCCAGTAGCCAGCAGCGCAAAGTGCCCACCCTTCAGCACCGCAAAATCCCGCAACAAAACATTCCGACAATTCTTCAACCCAAACGTCTTGTTCCCCACCCCCGCCTGCTCCGCAATAAATCCACCCGTCCCGTCGCGAACATCCTTCGTCCCATTGCTAAGCCCCTTCCCCCAGATCATCCCCCGCCCATAGATCGCAAAATCATGTTCCCCCTCCGCATAGAACAGCGAGTTCGGCCAGTGGTTATGCCCATAATCCTGGTAAGCCTCCCAGGCCTGCGCCGGCCCCGCCGGATCATACGTCCCCCCGCGATACCCGGTAGTCTCCCCCACCCGCGGCGAATCCGCCGCCAGAATCACGCACCCATTCATCAGCCAAAGATCCACCCCACTCTTCAGCCGAATCGTAAAGCAAACATAAGTCCCCGCCGGAAACACCAGCGTCCCACCCCCCGCCGCAGCCACCGCCTCAATCGCCCGATTGACCGCCGGCGTATCCACGGTCTTCCCATCGCCCGCAGCCCCATACGTCCGCACATCAAACAAAACCTTAGCGTCCGCAACCCGAGGCGCTTCAGCCCGCGCCACATACCCAACCGCACACGCAACCGCCAACGGCGAAACCTTCAACAAATCCCGACGATCCATAGTGCCCTGAATCCTACCAGAAACTATTTACCTCAAGAAACCACAATCCCCAACTCCACTTCGAACACTCTCACTTTTCACTTCTCACTTTTCACTTCTCACTTCTCACTTTTCACTTCTCACTTCTCACTTTTCACTTCTCACTTCTCACTTCTATCACTCCACCGCAATCAACAACCCCTCCCCAGCCTCCACCGTAACCGTCCCCTCCACCTCACTCCCCTCCCCATCCAGCAGGTCGTCAACACCACCGTCCCCTTCGCACAAGCCACCGTAGCCACCTCCGACCCCAAATTCAGCACCACCTGAAAATCCGTACTCTCTCCATCCTCCAGCCCCACCCGCCGATACCGCAGCACCGAACCCTCCGCCACCACCTCCGCAATTCCACCCGCATGCAGCGTGTCATGCTGCCGCCGCAACGCCAGCAGCTTCCGATAAAGCGTCAGCATCGACTTCGCATCCTTCGCCTGCGACGCCGCATTCTCCGTCTCCCACCCCGCCTCAGCGGCAACCACGGCACACGCCCCGGCGGCGCAAACCCCGCATTCGCCGCATCCACCCAAATCATCGGAGACCGCTCCGGGTCCCGCCCGCGCCCCTTCCCCGGCTCATTCTTCTCCGCCGGATCCCGCACCTGGTCCGGCGCAATCACCACATCCACCATCCCCAACTCATCCCCGTAATACATCGTAGGAGTTCCCCGCAGCGTCAGCAGCAACATCGCCGCCGCCCGCGCCTGCAGCTTCCCAATCCGAGTAGCCAGCCGCGACTGATCATGATTCCCCAACACATAATTCGGCCAGGCCCCCGCCGGCAACAACCCCTCATACGTCGTAATCACCGAGGCAATCGCACCCGCCGCCCACTGCGTCTGAATCAGCGAAAAATTAAACGGCAGATTCGCCCCACTCAACTGCGGCCGCGACTCCGTAGTACCGCACCAGCCGATCCAGCGGCAGATAAATCTCCCCAATCAACACCCGGCTCGACCCGTCAGCCGACGTCGCTCTCACTCGCCAATCGTCGGCCCATACTCCGCCATCACCGCCCGCATCTCCGCCACAATCTCCAGCGTCTCCGGCTGATCCGCATTGAACACCGGCAGCACCCGCTTCACATCATGCTGCGCATCGTAGTACTCCGGGTTCGGAGGATTGCTCTGAAAATAAATATCCTTGATCAGCAGCCACAACACATCCATCCGAAACCCATCCACCCCCTTATCCAGCCAGAACCGCATCGCCGCATACATCGCCTTGCGCACCTCCGGATTCCGCCAGTTCAAATCCGGCTGCTCCTTCAAAAACGAGTGCAGATAAAACTGCTGCGTCCCCTCATCCCAGGTCCACGCCGGCCCACCAAACTGCGACATCCAGTTATTCGGCAACCGCGTCCTTCGCCGGCTTCCAGTCATCGCACACCGGCCGCCGCATCATGCCACAGATACCAATCCCTCTTCGCATTCGTCCTCGACGACCGCGACTCCACAGAACCACGGATGCTGATCCGAAGTATGATTCGGCACAAAATCCAGAATCACCCGCAGCCCCTTCGCATGCGCCGCCGCCAGCATCGCATCAAAATCCTCCATCGTCCCAAACAGCGGATCGACGCCCGTGTAATCGCTCACGTCATACCCAAAGTCCGCCATCGGCGACGGATAAATCGGCGACACCCACACCGCATCCACCCCCAGCCCCTTCAAATAATCCAGCCGCGCCGTAATCCCCTTCAGATCCCCAACGCCATCGCCATCCGTATCCTGAAAACTCCGCGGATACACCTGATAAATCACACCCGTCTGCCACCACTGCCGTCGCCTCAAACTCGCTATCAGCCATACCTCATAGGATGCCACGCCCCCACTCCCCGCCTCACGTCCTTGCACTTGCTTCTCTGGCTGTCATTCCGAGCCCAGCGAGGAACCTGCTTCTCGCTCGCGCAGCGAGCGCCCGTTCTTCAACCCACCAACCGGCGTAGCATAGATCCATGGCGACCTCCACACCCTCCCTCGACCGCCTCGACCCTCTCCACGAAGCCGAAATCGCCCACGGCCATCTCTGCGCCGGCCAGGTCCTCGGCGTCCGCATGGCCATGCTCGCCCTCGCACGCCTCAACATCCACGACCCCCGCCCCCGCACCCTCCCCGACGGCACCCTCAACCCCGACCGCAAGCGCCTCGTCACCTTCATCGAAATCGACCGCTGCGCCACCGACGCAATCGCCGTAGTCACCGGCTGCCGCCTCGGCAAGCGAGCCCTCAAGCATCGCGACTTCGGCAAGATGGCCGCCACCTTCATCGACCTCAACAACAAGCTCGAGACAGACGACTACAAAGCCCTCCGCATCGTAGCCCTCGAAACCTCCAAGGCCCGCGCCCGCGAACTCTACCCCGACCTCGAAAAAAACGCGCAACAAATGAAGGCCTACCGCGAGCTCCCCGACGACGAGCTCTTCTCCACGCAATGGGTCCGCGTCTCTCTACCCCCCAGCGAATTCCCCGGCTACAAAGGCGAGCGCGTAGCCTGCGCCCGCTGCGGCGAAGGCGTCAACTTCGATCGCTTCGTCGAACGCAACGGTGAACGCCTCTGCCTCGCCTGCGCCAACCCCTCCACCCTCTACTACCAACCCCTCTAGCCGAACCCGCCGTCGCCGTTGCCATCGCTGTTGCTGTTGCCATCGCCGTTGCCGTTGACGTTGACGTTGTCTGTTTTTCGCCGTCATCCTGAGCGGAGCGAAGGACCCCCGCATTGGTCCTTTGCCCTTGCTTTTGCCTTTGCCTTTGCCTTTGCCTCTAGCTAAGAGCTAGAAGCTAGAAGCTAGAAGCTAAGAAAAGCTAGAAGCTAATCGCTCGCCTTTGCCCCCACAAACAGCAAGGCCGCCCCGTTTAGAGCGGCCCTGCGAACCTCGTTCGTCAATCGTTACCGGTGGCCACGACCCCATCCACCACGGTCATGATCGAATCCGCGACCGTGATCACGATCCCATCCGCGTCCATAGAACCCAACGCCAACCGGTAGGCCCGTACACCGGCGCAGCATAGTACGGCGAGCCATACGCAACCACCGGCGGCGCCACCACCACTCTCGGTCCGCCATAGAAGACCCGCGGCCCGCGTACACCAACCACCACGCGTTGCGCCTGCGCAGCAGGAGCCGCTGCCACCAGCAGACCACCGGCCAGCGTCGCCGCCGCCAGCACTTTAACTGCGTTGAACTTCATGCCCTTCACTTTCGCGGTGAGATTAGCCAGTTTCATTGTCGTTTCCTCCTGCACGTTTCTAATTCCGTCGTGCAATTAGATAAACGCAATCCCACCCACCGTGTTGCGCGCAACTTCTTCCCAACTCCGTGTTAGAGCTCTTTCGCTGCGCAGAAGCTTGTTCAGCATCACCGCCTCTCTCGAAGGGGCACGGCTTTAGCCGTGCCAATAAACCATCTTTGCGTTGCGGCTTCAGCCGCTGAGGTGCCGTTGCGGCTCGGCCCGCCCGCCGTCTACCGCACAGCAGCCTGCAGCATCCCACCGGCCTGCCCTGAAGTCACGCACGTAAAGCTCGCCGCGCTCTTCACATCCCCCACCCCGTCATACTTCGGCCACGCCGGCCACTCGCACAGCGGCCGCGTTCGTCCACCGTGGTTATCCGTCACCACCAAATTCTCGGGTGCTCTACCACCATCCACCCACGCATCTAAAGTTCCCACAGTATCGAACCCGCCATCGAACCGCCCGTTCCCATGCCCCATCCCGGGCACCAAATAAAGCCGCGCAAAACTCTTCGTCTCCACAATCCCCATCCGCGCCTCCACCCTCTCGTAATAATCCACCGTAGAGTTCGTAGGGATCACCACATCCGTAGTCCCATGCACCAAAATCAGCTTTCCCCCATGCGCCACAAACGGCTCCAACGCCACACTCGTGCTGTCGATCTCCCGTGCCGCCTTCACCAGCTCCTCATGCAACGACCCGCCACCATTGATATCGAACGTTCGCGCATTAAAGTGCCTTCCCGCCGTCAGAAAATTCCGCGTCACATCGTCGCCAATCACATACCCAAAACTATTCAGCACCACCACCGGGTTCTTCAGCGGAAAGTGCAGCAGCCCCACCGACGGGGCTCAAACTCGCCCCCGCCAGCACGTTATATCCCGGGCACGCTATCCACTCCATTCGACAGCGGCATCGCTGTCCGCTCTTCCGTCGCAAACGTCTCCAGCGTATGCACCTGCGCATCCGACAAGCACCCGTGATGCGACCTCCCATCCTTACACCGCAACTCCTCCGCCGACACATTACACCCCGCCGGATCAGAGATAATCCCATCCCGCAATCCATCCTTCGCATCGCACCGCTCTTCCACGCGGCGCGCAATCATCCGGGTCTTGCGAATATCCGAGGAATCCACCCGGCGCATACAGCGCCTGCGCCGTCCTTACAAACTGCAGATCCAACTCCGCCTGGTCCCACGCCGCATACGCCGCCAGCACGCCGTCATAGTCCTCCGGATAACGCTGCGCCGCGCGCAACGCTTCACGTCCGCCCGTCGACCCGCCAATGAAATACATCCGTCGCGGCGCCTCCCCATACCTCGCCTTCATCAACACCACCGCAACGTCATGCACCTTCTTCAGCGCATCGCCCGCAAAGTTCCTCTGCATCTCCGCATTGCGCGCAAACTTCGCATTCAACGCGTTGATCGCATCGGGCAACGGAAAATAACTGCGATGATGTCCACCATCGGAGCCAAACGTCGCATACCCCCGCACCAGCGGCACCGGCTCTCTCTTCAACCCCATCGCCGTACGCCCCAACCCATCCGACATCCCGATATATCCATCGAACGTCCCGCCGCCATACTGCAGCGCCTTGCCATTCCACCGCTCCGGCAGATTCAACTCAAACTGAATATCATCGGCCGTCGGGTCCACCGGATGAATCCTGCCCATCACCTTGCAGTAAGCCGCCCCACCCTCATGCCTCTCCTTCGCCGACCGCACCTCCGCACCCGTAGTCGGCAACCCAATCAAACCCGCCGGCAGCACAATCCCGCGCAGCGACTTGCACTCCACATTCTCCGCCCGCACCAAGCACGCCGACGCCGCAACCGCCGCCACCACGATCATCCGGCAAGCCAGCCTCACGATCGACTCCTGCGTTAGCTGATTAGACTACGCTCCAACCCGCAGGTCGCACACTGTCAGATCACCCAGCCCCAACCCGCTCGCCTTTCCTAATCCCCAATCCCTAATCCCTGATCCCTAATCCCTGCCTCCCCCGCCCCACCTAAACCGCACCCCACCCTGCACCAGCCGCGGAGCCGCCAGCGTCAACACCGGCGTCAGCCCCGCATCAATCGTTCGATTCAACAAGTTCTGCGCCCCCGCATACACACTGAACCCCTTCCCCAGCACCCTCTCGGCCGACACATCCACCCGCGCAAACGGATGCAGCAAATACTGGTTCGCCGCATCATCAAACTCCTTCCCCTCATAAATCCCAAACCCATGCAGCGTCGCCACCTTCGGCCAAACATAATTCACCACCCCCGTCACCGACTGCCGCGGCACCTCCGGAATCCAGTTCCCCTTCAAATCCACCTGCGCCGGGCTGCTCGAGTTAAACGCCGTCACCGTAGCCACCGCCAGCTGATACCCGAAGCTCGCATCCAGCCCGCGCCAAGTCGCCGTCTGCCCCTCCACCATCGCTCCCCGACTCCGAATCTGCCCCAGATTCTGCCGCTGCAACAACTGCGTAGTCGCCGTCTGGCTAAGCTCCACCGCCGATATCGGCCGATTCACCTCCGTCCAGAAATACGTAGCCCGCAATCTCCCCACGCGCCCGCCCACCTCGCCGCCAAACTCAAACCCCGTAGCCCGCTCCGCCAGCAGCGCGTCATTCGCCAGCGTAGTCTGCTGCCCCACCTGCCCCGTCCGATACAGCTCATTCATCGTAGGCCCGCGAAACGCCCGAAACGCCGTCCCCGTCAGCAGCAATCCCGGCCGCAACGTCTTCACCACACCCACCCGCGGACTCACCATCAACTCATCCAACTCCGGCAACGCCGTCACCACCCGCACTAGTCGACACCACCCGCCGCGCATCAAATGTCCGAAAGGAGTCCACCCGCACCGATCCCGACACCGACCACCCCCGCGGCAGCCAGATCGCATCCGCATACCCGCCCACCTCCCTCTGCCGCGCGCTAGTGCTCGTAGTCGACGCCACCTCCCCACTCACTACCGCCGACTCATCATCCGTAGCCCGCACATCCCTTACATCCAACCCCAGCGCCCCCGTCACCGTCCGCAGCGTCCGCGCCGCCTGCGCCACCAATCCCATCTCGTCCACAGGCACCTGCTGCAGCTTCGTCAGCACCTCCGAATCCCGATCCGCAGCAATCGCCGAAAAACTCTGCCGATACGCCTCCCGCGATCCATATAGCCGCAACAACCCTGTCCCCCACCCCCCATCCGCATCCACCCCACCCACATACCTCCACAACCGAGTCCCATTCGTCTGCAGCGGCGTCCCATTCCCCCGCGCCTCATTCAAAACATTCCCCAGCAAAAATCCCCTCACGCCACGCTCGTCCTTCACCATACTCAACACCACCCGCCCACTCTCCTCCCGCACATTCGCCGGCACGTCCACCGTCCCGCGAAACTCCGGCGCAGTAGGAATATACCCATCCGTCCACAGCCCCGAAGTCGCCGCCAGCACCGCCATCCGCCGCATCGCCCCCGACACCAGCGCATCCTCATTCACCGTATTCTCCGTAGCTCCACCCGCATCCGCCTTCACCACCCACCCCCGCTGCACCGGCATCACCGGCACCACATCCACCACGCCCCCAATCGCACTCGACCCATAAAGATCCGCCGCCCCACCCCGCAACAACCGCACCTGCTCAATCGCCAGCGACGGAATCTCATCCCAATGCACCCACCCCCCAAACGCATCGTTCAGCGGCACCTGGTCGCTCACCACCAGTGTTCGACTGGCCGCCGTGCTTCCCAACCCCCGCAGACTCAAACCCTCTGTAGTAGGATTCGCCGTCCAAGAACTAGTCCTCCGAAACAACTGGAACCCCGCCACCTCATGCAGCCGGTCATCCAGCGTCAACCCCGGCTCTGCCTCCATCTGCTGCTGCGAAACCACCGCCACACTCGTAGCCGAATCGCTAACCCCTACCAGCCCCCGATCCGCACTCACCGTAACCGAATCAGACGTCCGCACAACCGGCGAGTTCGCAGCCTGCGCCGGCGGCGTCTGCACCGCCACCGTCTGCCCCCAGGCCCCCACCACGCAAGCCGCAACCCACGCCCCCACCCACACCGATCGCAGCCCCAGCCTCATCTCTTCAGCCTCTCACACACTGCACCCGCCTTCCCTGATCCCTAACCCCTAACCCCTAATCCCTGTTTTCGAGCACCCTCCCCATTAACACTTTGTTAACATACGAGCACCATGAGCGAGGCAAGCCACTTCCCCAACCTCCAACCTCCGCAGTCTTCACTGCAACGCCTCGAAAGCAGGCCCAACCATGCCTGACCTCATCGCACGCTTCCTCATCGGCGGCACCGTCGTCATCCTCTTCTCCATCATCGGAGACGTCTTCAAACCCAAGAGCCTCGGCGGAATCTTCGCCGCCGCTCCCACCATCGCCCTCGCCTCCATCTCGCTCACCGCGCATCAGCACGGCCTCGCCTACGTCAGCATCGAAGCCCGCTCAATGATCATTGGAGCCCTCGCCTTCTTCGTCTACGCCTGCGCCGTCAGCTTCATCCTCATGCGCTATCGTCCCCGCTCGCTCGTCGCCGCCGGCGCCCTCTCGCCCATCTGGTTCGCAGTCGCCGCGCTTCTCTACGCCGTGTGGCTCAGAAAGTAGATCGCCATGCTCATCGGCATCAACGTCGCCAAACTCCGCGAAGGCAAACCCTCCGAATACCTCACGCGCTTTATCTTCGGTGGCACCCTCACCGTGATCGCCGCGCTCATCGCCCGCCACTACGGCCCCATCCTCGGAGGCCTCTTCTTAGCCTTCCCCGGCATCTTCGCCCCCGGCCTCAGCATGACCGAGACCCACGCCATCGAACGCAAAGCCAGCCAGGGCGCGGACGGCACTCTCTTCGCCCGCGCCGAAGCCAGCGTAGAAGCCGCCGGAGCCTCCGCCGGCGCATTAGGCCTCGCCGCCTTCGCCATCACCCTCTGGCTAGGCCTCCCCACCCACCATCTAACCCTCATCCTGCCGTTGGCAACCGCCGTGTGGCTAGCAGTCTCGGTCCTATGCTGGTGGCTCCGCAAACGCTTCCACATCTAGCGCCGCGTCCAAAGAATTCCACGAGCCCCAGGAAATCTCGTCATTCTGACCCTCGAGCGTAGCGAAGGGCAAGAACCCCTGTAGTTGCTCTTGTCGTTGTATTTGCTGTTGCAAGTCTTCCGTCGTCATTCTGGGCGCAGCGAAGGACCCCCGCATTGGCACCTGCCGTTGCCCTCGCTTTTCTTTCTGTCATTCCCCCAGGGAATCTGCTTCTCCCCGCAGCCCATCCCCGACGTGGCGAAACTTGGCCACCTTAGCGCCCTTTGCGTCAAAGCCTTTGCTTTTTCTTTTGCTTTTGCTTTTGCTTTTGCCTTTGCCGTTTGCCTTTGCCTTTGCCTTTGCCTTTGCTAGAAGCTAGAAGCTAGAAGCTAGAAGCTAAAAAGCCTCAATCCTCTTCCCCACCCGCAACATCGTACCCTCGTCAAAATGCTTCCCCAGCACCTGCACCCCAATCGGCAATCCCTCCGACGTCTCCCCACAAGGCACACTCATCCCGCAGATCCCCGCCAGCGAAGCCGCCACCGAATAAATATCCTCCAAATACATCTGCAAAGGATCATCCGTCTTCTCGCCCAGCTTGAACGCCGCAGTAGGCGTAACCGGCGCAACAATGGCATCCACCGTCTCAAACGCCTGCACAAAGTCCCGAGTCAGCAACGCCCGCACCTGCTGCGCCTTCCGGTAGTACGCGTCGTAATACCCAGCCGACAGCACATACGTCCCCAGCAGAATCCTCCGCTTCACCTCCGCGCCAAACCCCTCATCGCGCGTGTTCCGGAACATCGCCGCCAGCGTCCTCGCATCCTTCGACCGCAGCCCAAACCGCACCCCATCGAACCGCGAAAGATTCGAACTAGCCTCCGCCGTAGCAATCACGTAGTACGTAGGCACCGCATACTTGCGTGTGCGGCAGCGACACCTTATGAATCGAACACCCTGCCGCCCTCAACCCATCCAGCGCCTTCTCAATCGCCGCGCGAATCTCCGCATTCAACCCTTCGCCGAAGTACTCCTCCGGCACTCCAATCCTCAACCCCTCCACACCCTTCCTCGTCTCCGCCGCATACTTACCCACCGCCTCATGCGAAGACGTAGCGTCCATCTCATCCGCGCCAGCCAGCACCTCCAGCATCACCGCAGCATCCTCCACCGACCGCGCAAACGGCCCCACCCGATCCAGCGACGAAGCAAACGCAATCAACCCATACCGACGACACGCGCCCATACGTAGGCAGCACGCCCACCACCCCACAAAACGCCGCCGGCTGCCGAATCGATCCGCCCGTATCCGTCCCCAGACTCGCCACGCACAACCCAGCCGCAACCGCCGCAGCCGACCCACCCGAACTCCCCCCCGGCACCCGATCCATCGCCCGCGGATTCCTCACCGGCCCATAAGCCGAGTTCTCATTCGACGACCCCATCGCAAACTCATCGCAGTTCATCTTCCCCAGCACCACCGCCCCCGCAGCCTCAAGCTTCTTCACCACGGTCGCATCATAAGGCGGCCGATACCCCTCCAGAATCTTCGACCCCGCAGTAGTCACCACTCCCTTCGTACGTCAGCACATCCTTAATCCCCACCGGCACACCCGCCAGCAGCCCCACCGGCATCGCCAGCCTTCACCGCCGCATCCACCTTCTCCGCCTGCGCCAACGCCCGCTCCCGAGTCAGCGCCAGAAAGCTATGGATCTCCGGATCAACCGCCGCAATCCGCTCATAGTGCCGCTCCGCCAGCGCCGCCGCCGACACACGCCCCTCCACCACCAGCCGCCCGCGCCTCCGCCAGCGTCAACCTCTCCAACGAACTCGTCCATCTCCACACCCATCCTACCTTCCATCCCGCTCTTCCTAATTCCCTAATCCCTTACCCTGAGCCCTACCCTGAACCCTGGACCCTATCTTTCAATCACCTTCGGCACCTTAAAAAACCTCCCATCCGTCTCAGGAGCCTCCGCCATCACCAGCCCCCGATCCAACGAAGCCCGCACCACATCCGCCCTCAGCGTCTCGCCCAGCCTCCGCCACCTCCAACCCCAGCGCCTGCCCCACCTGCGCCATCGGCTCCACAGCCGACGTATCCAGCTCATTCATCTGCGCGATATACCCCAGCACCGCATTCAAATCCCGCGCCATCCGCGGCAACTCCTCCGCCGTCAGCTCCAAATTCGCCAAATCAGCCACATGCCGAACATCCTCCAAGGACACCGCCCCATCACCCATCGCCATCTCCTAATCCCTAATCCCTAATCCCTGCCTTAAAGTGTATCCCGCCCAGCCGCACCCCCGCGATCCTCCCCAGGTCATTCGCCAGCGCCGACCGCATATGCACAAACTGCTGCATCCACTGCGCTCCCTCCACCCGCACATGCAGCCAATTCTCGGCATCCAGATACAGCACCTGCGCATGCCCAGCCAGCGCACTCCCACACGCCACCGGCCATGCGGCCATCAGCCGGTCCTCATCCGGCAGCTCGCGCAAACTCCTCCCCAACGACCCCCGCAGCACATCCCGCATCCTCTCCATCACTCCACCACCTCATCCACATCCCCATGCGCGACCTCATCCGCGCTCGCCGCCGCCGCCACCACCAGCCACTCCTGCACCTGGTGCAGATTCGACACCGCCGCATACTCCCCCCCGCACGCCTCCGTCTCCGTCCCTGCCAGCAGAAACGCCCGCCGCAACCCCGCCGCATTCGCCGCCACCACATCGCTGCACCGGTCCCCCACCATCACCGACGCGCCAAGCTCCACCCCCAACTCCTTCGCCGCCCTCCGCAGCATCCCCGTCCCCGGCTTCCTGTCCTCATGTTCGCGCTTATACTTCCCCACCCCATCCGGATGAAACGGGCAGTAATACACCGCATCCAGCGCCGCCCCCTGCTTTACAAACTCCTCCAGCATCCACGCCGTCAACTCCTCGTACTGCTCCTCCGAGTACATCCCCCGCGCAATCCCCGACTGGTTGGTCACCACCACCAGCTGGTATCCGAGCCCCACTGCCACCCGGCACAGCTCAAAGATCCCCTCCACCCACCGCACCTCATCCGCCCTGTGCAGATACCCCGCCTCCTGGTTGATCACCCCATCCCGATCCAGAAACAACGCCTTCCGTCTCAGCCCCATAGCATCAACCTCTCACCAACCATTCTCCACCCACATTCCTTCTACGCGCCCACCATTACCCCCAGATTTCAAAATTCCCCCCTCACAAGGAGTAATCCCCCGCCTTTGTCTTCGCCCTAGCCGTTGCATCAGCCGTTGCCGTTGTTTGCTTTACGCCGTCATCCTGAGCGGGTGAGTTGATTTTTAGAACCTGCTGATTTATTTAGAGATAAATATGCCATTTTTGGCTGTGTAGGAACTGTGCAGGCTATTTCTCGATTTCTGTGCATTTCTTGAACACGAGACACCATTCTACAGGGACGATTCATAAGTTAGAGGCTGTGTCCTAAGCCCATGCCATGTTCGATGACCGGCGCGATTTCTGGCTGTGGCGGCTTGATGGATTGCTCCGGCTTTATCGCTGGCGTGTGGGCGCTCTCGTGGGATACGTCATGCCCTAATGCTTCCGGCAGCTTCGCGCGGTCGTTGGTGAAAAGCTGCGCGTCCTCCGCGCCGCGCGAGACGGCAACGTAAGCCATGCGGCTGTTGAGCAAGTCTTTTGCGGCCAGTTCGGTATCAACGTGAATCAAGACGCGCTCGGCGGTCTGTCCCTGGCTGCTGTGGCTCGTCACCGAATAACCATGATCGAGATGGGGATGCTCGCGCGGATCGAGCTGCACGTCACGGCCTCCGTCCAACTTGAGAGACAGACGCCCATCCTGGCCGATGTCCTCGACCGTCCCTAATTCGCGGTTGGCAATCTTCAAGTCATTGGCTGGCGCGGTGAACTGTATGCGGTCGCCCACGGCGAAGCTGCGCGGCTCCTCGCGGTACACAGAAACGCCCTGCTGACGGCGTGGATCATAGGTCAGCTCTGAGCCATCGGCCCGCACCACGGTCAACAGGTTCTTGTCCGCATCAACGCGCTTGACCCGCGCGTATTCGCCGCGCTCCATGCCCGTCTCTTTCGACGCGCGGGCATAGCGCACTACATCGTTGAACTCGTACCGCGCGGCCCATGTGCGCTCCGGCCCGGTGAGGTCTTGGCGCGGTACAAGCGCCTCGATGCGATGTTCGTCTTTGCTGACTGAGCCGCGCTCCTGCATCACGCTGCGAATTGCCAAGTTGATCTCGACGCAGGAGCGGTTGTCGGGAGAGACGACCAGCGTACCCTCCGGCGACTTCGCGTATTCCTTCGCTATGGCTGTGATACGTTCCTCATTGCCTCGAATCTCATGGACGCGGCCCTGCCGCTCCAAGCCTTGCACGGCCTCGCGCACTTCGCCCCTCGCAAGCTGTTCGACCACCTGTTTTAGTTCCGGGTTTTTCTGCCGGACGATCTCTTCGAGCTTCACTGTTTTCATGCCCGCATCCTGGAGCTGCGCGAAGGGACGCCCGGCCTCTACCGCCTCATGCTGCCGTCGGTCGCCAACCAGCAACACGCGGTCGTGGGGATGCAAGCGATTCACAAACTCGTGCATCTGCTTGGTGGACGCAAGCGAGGATTCATCGAGCACATACAGGCGGCGTTCTCCGGTGTCCGGCTGCTGGCCGCGTGCAAGATGTTTTTGCAGCGTGGACGTTTCCATACCAGCATCGGCCAGCTTTTGCGCCGCGCGGGACGTGGGCGCGAAGCCTTCAACCTTGTACCCTTGCGTCTCCGCGCCTTCACGGATGACGGCCAGCGTCGTTGTCTTCCCCGCGCCAGCAACGCCATCCAAACCCACTATCTTTTCGCGGGAGAGAAAAACATCATTGACCACCTGACGCTGCGAGGTATTCAGCTCCGGGTGGCGGTCTTCCGTCGCAATACGGATGCGCGCATCCACCAGCATCGGGTCGCTCATCCCGCGCTGATTGCCTTCCTGCATCCGTGTGACGATCTCGCGTTCCATGCGAAGCATGGCAGCGGTGGTGTACTGCTGTCCTGCGCCTGCATGATGGACCGTGCGAAACTCGCCTCGCGCGGCCCGCTGCTCGAACTCCTGCCGGACATGGGCATACGTCGTTTCCCCCATGCCGCGATTGAGCGCGGCTTCCAGAAGTTCGCGGCGGTCCAGCACGGCGGAACGCTCGAAGAGATGGTCGCGGGCATACGTGACGGCCTGTTGCGCGGCCACTGTGCTCCGATTCAGCGCGGGTTCGTGAACGTGATGCTGGCCGCGCTCCCGCGCCTCGGCCACAACGCGGTCGGCCTGATGTCCATACTGCGCGGCGAGGTTCCGATGTCTCTCTAATACCTGTTCCGGTGATAACAGCTCTTTGCTGTCCCGCGTTCGATGTGCGGCAACCTGCGCGGCTCCCGCTCCGTCTATTCCCATCTCGCGGAGATGGTCTTTGATCTGCTCCCGGCGCGGGCTGCTGGCTTTCAGATACTCCTTCGTATAGCCCTTGATCTCCGGCTGTCCGTGTTTGCCGCGCTCCAACTCATAGCCCAACCCCTGCAATCGCATCGACAACTCGGAACGGTAAACGCTGGTGGCATAGCGTTGCGACGCGAATAGCTCCTGCGGCTGCAAGGCGCGTGTTTGGCCGTTGTCGCGCTCGGTGACGTTGAAGATCACAGCATGGGTGTGAAGCTGCGGCGCGGCGTAGCCGTCCACAGGGCGGGCGGTATCGTGCTCGAAGGTAGCCGCAACGAATTTGCCGGTCGTCTCCGGCGCATGGACGTTGCCGATGCGGGCCTGCGTGTACTTCTCCAA
The DNA here is from genome assembly GCA_963821165.1 of uncultured Acidobacteriaceae bacterium. Lineage (GTDB taxonomy): Bacteria > Acidobacteriota > Terriglobia > Terriglobales > Acidobacteriaceae > Granulicella. Next base: position 1,830,455 of record CAWGCQ010000003.1, on the reverse strand, counting down.
CTCGGTGAGCGCCACGCGGACGCTCTCCCGATGCGCCTCTCTTACGCGCTCATCGCCGCCCACAAGGGCGGTGAGAGAAACACTCTTGGGTGCGCTGAACGTCGCATCCCAACCGGCGCGATGCTCCACGCTGGTTACTTCCTTGCCGAATTTGCCCTCATAGGTTTTGGAAACTTGATGGCGAACAAGCTGCGCTTCCGTGTGCGGATGCTGGCCTTCGGTCAGACGCGCAAAGTGCTCGTTGCCCACCGCGCCTTCTAAGCCCCACTGCCCGGCCAGCCTGCCTTGCCACTCGCTATGCCCCTGCTGGTTGCGGCTCCAATAATTCTGCCGTTCCGACGCAAACTCCCGCTCATGGTACGTCCGAACCTGTGAAGCTGACAGCGGCTTGGAGATCGTCAGCATACGGAGATTCTATTCTCTGACGATAAGACTTATGGTTATGAATCTTAGTTCCATGAGTAACTTTACGATGAAGCATCAATTGAGGAAACGAAATGGACTTCGCGCTCTTTTGACATCTGGAAAGGGCCGTAAAGCCGCAGATCGTTCGAGGGAATCCGCGTGATTACTTTTTCTCGACCCTGGCTTCCGCTAGTTTCGTTGCTGTTTCAAGTGCGGCGGCCGCCTTCACCTTCACGTCCGGCGTCACCCCAACCCCCTCCCAGTCAGTCTTTCCGTAAGGATTAATCGACCGTTCCTCCGGAATGCCCATCCCGAAGTGATCGTCGACCCGATGGAAGACACCGGCATGAGCGCCGCCGCGCGTGGTCTCACCCACGAGCGTGGCGCGCTTTAACATCTTGAGGTCATAGCTGAATTGCTCCGCTCCCGACCACGTTGCGCCAGAGGTCAACACGTACACCGGCTTGTCCGCCAAATCGTTTCCAGCAACCGGCGAGTGCGTCCACGAGTCCGTCGTAGGCGCGCCCCGCGGATCGTACAGGTACACCGGATGATTAAACAGGTAGCTGGCAACCAGCGACACCGTATTCGGAAATCCACCCGAGTTGTCCCGCAGATCAAAGATGATTGCGTGCGCGTGGTTTAATGACGCCATCGCTTCCCGCATCTCGGCCCCGCACACCGAATCATCCGCAAAGAAATCAAGCTTTAGATACCCAATATCGTGCGGCAGAATCTCCTCCTTTCGGATCATGCAGTGTTGCCGCAACATCGCATCCCGGAAGCGCGCCGTGCCTTCAGGCGTCTGCACGGGTGGTCCCGATGGCAGCGGATTCTGGCTGTACTCCATCACCAGATGCATGTCGCCGCTCGCATCCCGCATCTGGGCGGTTATTAGTGCGGCGAAGGGCGCACCTTGTGTCGCGCCGTCGTCATCGCCATTCCTCTCATGCGCCAACAGTGCCTGCGCTGTCTTCTCCGCGACGCTATGATCGAAGTAGTATTGCTTCAGATTCGCGACTGCACGATCGATCACTCGCTGACGTTCCGCTGCGTTTAAGGTAGCATCGCTGCTTACGACTACCGCTGTCCGCCCATCCGCGGTCTGCCTCATTGGCGCCGAACCGCCCGAAGTGCCCCTTCGAGGCGCTCTTGATTCTCCCGCTGAAATTCTGGCGTACCTCGAACCGAAATTTCCAAACGCAGAAGGCTCGATTACTGCTGGAGCAAAATCGGGCGGCACTGAGCCGCGGATGCTTATGTTGCGTGCTGTCCAATTCATCGAAATAGAAACCGCCGCCAACACAGTTACCGATAGCGCGACACCAAGGCACAGTGCCTCGACGCGAGGCGAACCAGCTTCGAGCACATCGAAACAAGGCACACCCTCCAGGCGTGGTCGCGAAGGTACGCTCACCGGGGACGGGCGCAAATAACCGCGCTCCCGCGGGAGCGAGACGAGCAGATCGGCCAGCAGATCCCACCACAGCCGCACCCTCGCAAGGAACCCCTGCTCATCGCGGAAGCGATCACGGAATAGCTGGATGGCTTCTTCCCCATAGGCCTTGCGAAACTGCGAAGGATATAGGCCCAACAGTAAGACGTACATCTTCTCAGACATAGTCCCCCCTCAGGATCTTTCTTGCTCGTGCGACTCGCAAGGTATCAGCGAGTTTCTCGGCCTCGGCCCGCGCCAGCTTCCTCCCGGCACTGGTCAATCGATAGAAGCGGCGGCGTTCCGGAAGAATTGCGGCCTCCCCAGCCACCACCATTTCCTCGATTAACTTCTCCTCCAGGAGAGCCTGGATCGAGCCATACAACGTACCCGGACCAAGCCGAAGGCGTCCACCGGTCTGCTCTTTGACCTGCCGCATGATTGCGTATCCATGCAGGTCGCCATCGGCGAGAGCAAGCATGATTTGGAATGCAGCGGAGGGTAACGGATCAAGTTTTCGTTTCGGCATAGTTGCTCGATGATCGATATATCGATAAACGACTGTATCGCCATTCGCTGTCGCTGTCAATCCCCATTGACAATGATCTTATTGCGCGGCGAGGAGCTGAAGTTGGGCAGGAACCCAGCGCGACCGGTGGAGTTCTCAATTCCCAAATACATTACATCTACGCCAATCATGACGAGGCTGCCATTAGGTCGGAAATCAGCTAAGTCCGACTTGACACTATCGGATATGGATATATCATAATCGGATAGAGAGGGTTGAACTGATGCCAAGGGAACGTCAATTCGATGGTGATTTGCTTGAAAACCTCCCATTACCGACCCCGTCTTTCTTTGTGCTTTTTGCACTGGCGGAAGGAGAGAAGCATGGCTATCGGATCATGCAGGATATGCGTGAACTCTCTGGGGGAACCTTTTCCATTGGACCCGCAACCCTGTATACGACGATCAAGAAACTCTCCGATCAAGGTTTGATCCGTGAAACCCCCAATTCAATCGAGGACAGACGCAGAACCTATGCCTTAACTTCCGCCGGAAGGCGTCTCCTCGGTGCGGAGTTTCATCGTCAACAACAACTGCTTGACCTTGCACGAAGGAAGAAACTCTTTAGGATCGGAGAACAGAAATGAATCGCATATACCGAGCACACTGCTGTTTGTTCGACTTCCTTCTCACGTTTCAAAGCGATGAGCTATTAGCTCGATATGGAGACGAGATACGCGGGGTATTTCGAGATGAACTGAAGGATGCCTGGTGTGAAGGCCCAAGCGCCATTGCGAGAATTTGGTCTGACATTTTCGCTGAAACAATCGCCCTGACGGCTCCGCGTTATGCAGCCCGACTTCGCCTCTTGCTGGCCGCCAGCGCACTGGCGAGTGTTTCAACCATTGGCTTTGCTCTCGGTTTCTGTACGATTGGTGCTTCTCGTGTTGTCCATGCGTGCTCTCAGGAAGGATCTAACCTACAAAGCTCTCCGCCAACCGGGACAGCTGGTAGCCTGGTTCAAATTCCTGATGGCCATAAGATGTTTCTCGACTGTTCAGGAGAAGCGAATGCTGGACCCACCGTGATTCTGGCAACTGGCAGAGGCTTGGGTACTGCCGACTCGTGGGCATTGGTACAACAAAAGGTGCCTTCATCGATTCGAGTATGCAGCTACGACGCGATCGGGGCTGGTCGGAGCGATCATGTTCAGGAGTCTCCCCAATTCCGCCCTATCGATCAGGTAATTTCGGAGATGCACGCGCTCTTCCAGACTGCGCGGCTAAGGCAACCTTATGTGCTTGTCGGGGCTTCGGCTGGGGGCATTTTGGTACGGCGGTATCAGCAGGAGTACCCGCACGAGGTCGCTGGCCTCGTTTTTGTAGACTCATCGCACGAGGAAATGGAGTGGCGTGATGCAGCCATCTCACCGCAGATTGACCCGAATTGGAATAACCCAGCATTTTTGCGAGACAACGGCTTCCTTCCGGACCATCAGAGGCTTACCTGGCACGCAGATATACCCTTGATTGATCTGGAACGTTCAGAGAAAGTCCCACACTCGGCCTTTCCTAATCTGACTCAGCAGCAGGTGGACGCCCTCAACAGTGACTGGCATAACTTCCAAGTCGACCTTGCCTCGCGGTCCAAGTATGGGAAATACAGATTGGTGGACGGTTCAGGTCATATGATGCATCGGCAGAAGCCTGAAGCTATTGCAGACGCAATACGGGATGTGGTCGCAGAAGTAGAGCAGACGCATCATTAATGAAATCTGGTCTCGTTGTCGGTTGGCGACTTCAGTGCCGACGCGCTCACTGACGACAACTTTGGATACGTGGTAAAGAACAGGCATGGAAAACGCCGCTGTCTTTACTCAATCCCTTTGGACTCGTCCCACACAAACGCCTCCGTGGGTTTGTCGGTAGGCTTGTCAGCGGGCGCATCGAAAAGTGGAAGCGTGGTTTGGACCGCTGCCGATGATTTGGCTTGCTCTGCGCGAGCTGCTATCTGCGGCGTTGGCGGTGACGGCCTGGGCGCAGTCTCCGGCAACTTGCGCTCGATGAACTCCGGTTGTCTACCGTGCTTCTTTGCGAACTGGAAGTGAACCCGAACAACTTTGTTCTCCTGTTTGATGAAGCCGTGCAACGGTTCGAGACCGGCGATTTCCGAAGCCATGACAAGTGGTTTGGTCGCAATCTCCATCGCATACGATTTCCTGCTCCCTAACAGCTTCATGCTGCGCGACTCCTTCAGCCGCTCCACTTCGATTTCCCCGATGGCATCGGAAATCCACTTCGCGGCGCGCGGCTCGGTGGTCTTAAAAAACAGCTTGGTTGCGGGCTGCGAAAGCATGGCCTCGGCATCCTGGCCGTAACGTTTTTCAAGCTGGCTGCGCCCCTGAAAGCCCACCACAACGGGGTTCCCGTATTTGCGGTTTTCCGTGACGGCGGTGTGGAGCTGCGGCAGCTTGTTGAGACTCGCCAGCTCGTCCAGCACAAACCATACCGGCTTCGCCGCTTGGTCCTCGCAGTAGCCCATCATGCGAAGGATGAATAAATCGAGCCATACAGAATGCAGCGGCAGAATCTTCGCACGATAGGCGGGAGTGGAAGTTAGAAACACCCAACGCTTACGCGCGGTGTACCACTCCGCCGTCGCAAACGTCGGCCTCGTATGCTCCCACTCCGGCAACAGCTCCAGGCTGTCGGCCACCATGTTGAGGCTGGCAAGCACACCCGCCCGCTGTGCCGGTGCTCCCGAATCAAGCAAGGCGGCCAGCGGTGTTCCTTTCACCGCCGCCTCGATCCGCGACGGGTCGGCCATCATCCTCAGAATGTCCCTGGGCTGCGGCCTCCGCTTGAGCAGATGGGCCAGTATCCGGCGCGGCCCGTCGGTGAAAAACTCCTTCTCGTACTCTTTTTCCGGCAGAAACGCGGCGGCGATGGTCGCCGCTGTTTCATCGCGGTCGATCTCATCGCCTAGCCCCCAATACGGGCAACGCTGGTCCAGCGGATTCAGAATCAAATCGCCGCGCGCGGGCGAGTAGAACTCGCTCACAAAGTCCATCGCCGGATCGTAGACGATGGCGCTCTCTTCGCGTTCCCGCACCTGGCGAAGTAGCTGCCGGATGGCGTTCGACTTCCCGCTGCCGGTGTCGCCCATCATTAGAATGTGGCTCGCTTCGAGGCGCTTCGGAATCCGGTAGCTCGGACCAAAGGGCAGCCACCGCAAAAGCGCATTCTCAAAGCGCAGGCGGAACCGGATGCCGTCTGTCTTTGCGCCGCGCCACCGCAAAGCTGAGGCCAGCTCCGGGCCTTTGGTCCTGCGTCCGTGGCGTTCTTCCTGCTGCTGTCTCCGCCCAAACCCCTGCTTCATCTGGAGCCGGAACACATAAAGCAGCATCAGCACGGCGAGGCTGTTGAGCATGGGCCGTCCAAACAGCCACCACACGCTCACCCCGTCATAAACGTAGTCCCGCAATCCCTTGGCGAGCGCGTCTGAGGGCACTTTCTCCGGGGCGCTGTAAGCCACTCCGCGCCAGCCCTCCGCGATGGCTTTGGGCGAGAGGCTGACGGGCAATTTGGGGTCTGGGCCTGCGACTACATCCTCGGCTGAGGCGGGGACCGGCTTCCGCTTGGGAGCGATCTTCATCACCCATCGGATCGTCATCTCGCTGTGCGGAATCCCAACCCCTACCGAGCTGGCGGCATAGGTCGTAAGGTAGACCTTTTGGAGCGGCTGGAGCGTCCAGGCAAGCCAAGCCGAAGCCGGGAAGATGAGGACAAGCGGGCCAACCGCAAGCCAGAAAAGAAGCCAGAACAGCCGCCCCGTCCGGCTTGGAAAACGCATGGGGCGGCTCACTGCTTGCCCCCGTCCGATCCCTCCTGGGACAGAAAGTCTGCGAGCAATTTTCGTGCGTCGGCCAGCTTCCGCAAATTGGCCTGGTCACGGATTTTGACCACGGAATCGGGCAGCAGATGCTTGCCTTCGGCGTTCGCCTGGGCAGTCGCGTGGAAGAGATTCAGGAGCATGTATCGCAGTGCCGAGACTTCGGCCAGCAGCAGCTCGGTAGGGTCTGCCGGACGTTCCCGCGCGGCTTTCAGGGCCAGCTCGCGCAGCCATTCGGCTACGGTTTTTCCTGCGCCTTCGGCGGCGGTTTCTACCTCGGCCAGCTCTTCCGGCGTAACCCTGGTTGCAATGGTTTTGGCACGAAGAACCGGACGCGCTTCGCCACTCGGCGAGGCTGGAGACTGCAACGGAGCCGGGATGCGGGGAGTGCTCATGGGGAAGCCCGCCTCAAAACCAGCTTGCACCCTGTAATTTTCGCCGTCAAGCGTCGGGATGCTGGAAACCTTTGTTTATCAGCACGTTTACACGCTGCACGCTGTGGACTGCTCTGCCGTTTACCGGCGTAAACGCATTGCCGCCGTGTCGAAATTGCAAATTAGCAAGTTGCTGATGTAGAGCGCGTTAACGTTGGCTAACGGAACGAAAGGGCCGGTTTACCGGCAGCATCCCATTTGGGGGTGACGTGTCGGCCTACTCCCGATGCCGTAGGCAGCGCGCTCTTTCTTTCGGAGCAGAACAGCCTACTTGGGAGGCACGGCATACTCCGTATGAAGGTGCATCTGCCAGCGGCCATCGCGACGAACCCAGACCGTAGTGATGTTCGTATCGCCAGACATGCTTTGGGTGCCACAGGTGGGCGTCTCGGTGGCGTGATACACCAGTGTGGCGATATCGGCGCTGAGGAAGACCACACGGGGATCGAGTAGTTTGACGGGAGCAAGGGTACAGTGCTGATGGAACTGTCCGACGAACGCGAGAACCTGATCCCGATTCATTAGCTGCTCTTCAACGTTGACGAACTCCGGCAAGAAGAGTTTCGACAGATCGGCAGTATCGGCTTCGACGTACGCCTTCCAGAAGGCGTTTTCCTGCGCGATGATGGTGTCTGGCGCACCCGTGGTTTGACCGTAGGCGGACGCGGTGATGGACAGCAGGACTAAGGCTAAGAGTGAGCGCATGGGTAGATTAAGACTCCTGAGATCGGGATTCAATTACGCTCTCACTAATGCAATCACAACTCAGTTTGAGAACGCGTGGATCTTGTACAGGAAGAACAAGACAAAACCGGTTCCAAAAAGACAATAGATTGTTAGGGAACCCCAGAATTGTTTCGGGTTCTGGGCTCGGTAAGATACTTGACCAAAACGTCCCCGAAGTTTTCCAGTAACTGCCGCGTGCCCAGCCATGCCCAACGACAGTACACCGAAGAATAGCCAGATGTATCGCTGAATTAGTTGCGGAATGTCCATGAAGAATGCTCCCTTTTCTTTTCGTAGCGATATTTCGGGCTATAGCGGCTATTGCGGAATGTCCGATAAGTCAGGTTGTTGCACGGTCGTGCCATTGATATTCATCGCCTCTGGCGGAGGGGCGAAAACAGAAGTAATGATGTTCGATGTGAAGTTAGAGAAACTCCAGGCCGTGGCTCCGGCAGCAACCCCGAGGCCTCCCCCCGTTCCTACGGCAGCTACTGTGCCAGTCCCGAAGGTACTCATAACCCCAAAAACAGTCGAAGCTCCATTGATTGAGAGGTTAAGAGAACTGGAGTCATTGTTCACGCTTGCACCCGAAGCCGTTAATCCCAGCATAAAGGCCGGCGCACCGGGTATAGCGCCAGACATTTCTGGGATAACCCCGGGGGTTGCGGCCCCTAACCCCAGGGCGCTCGTAGCAAGGTCAACTAGTCCATTAGATTTTTCAGCGTCTATGGCCGATTGCATACCGGGACCTAATTGCAGATTCGGAGTGGTCGCCGCGGGTGACGACGAGGTGTTAGTCACCAGGGTACCGCTTCCTTGGGTTTCAGTGATCGTCGAGGGTGCGTTTAACGCTGCGGTCTGGGCAATCTGGGCATTCGTTTGGAACCCGTTGCCGGTAATTCCGTTCCATAGCTTTTGGCACCAGTCACAATGCCCATCCTGATCGACTCCCCCAAGAGGATTGTTCTGCATATAGCCGTACAGATTGAGCGTCTGCGGATTGTCCAGCTTTGAGTACGGAACCGGCTCTTCCTTGGCGCTCCAGTCAGGGCTCATCCAACGCCCCATTGAACTTGCGTAGTACCTAGCCCCGAAGTAGTCTAGCCCGGATTCAGCGTCTCTTTCTTTGCCGGTAAACTTGTAGTGATTGCTCGTTTGCTGAGCGTTGATCTCCTCACCATAGGGAGCAAAATCGCCTTGCCACACTGGCCAACCCCCCGCCGCGAATTGCATTCGAGTTGTGCCAAGACTGTCTCCTGCATAGTAGGTCGTGGTGTACTGGGGCACTTCCGAATCTCCCGCAGTATTGCTGACCTCGACAAACGCTTGTGTATTCGTCACATCTCCCGAGCTCGTGAAAGTAAGACCAATCGACGGTTCCCGATAGTAGATCGGCGTCACCGTGCCGTTCGCACTGACAATAGCTATGTCGGCGAAATAGCTGTTCCACGATCCGACTGCGGTTTCAACATCTGCGCCGATCCAGGACTCACCCACGGTCTTATTAGCGAATGATGAAAGATCCACGCTTCTCTCATGCCAGACACCCTGAGTCACATCGCTATTCATCACGTCGCCGCTCGAGTCCAAAGTAGTCCAGTTTGTGCATGTGTCGTCCGTAAACAAGAAGCTTAGACCGCCCTCTGCTCCACCGGTTTGGTATTGTCTCCAAAATACCTTGTCGCCATTTTGTATTACGTAGCCACTGAACGGAAGGTACCAGGCTGCAGAATGTCCTGCCACCGTTGTCGTACCTTCCAAATGAATCCGCTCATCATTGCTATCCGCCTCCGCTAGTCTCTGGCCATTAGCAAACACATAGTCGGACCATGTTCCGTTAGCGTTCTTTTCAGCAATCGGCCGACCTCCAAAATCGATGTACTCCGTCCAGCCGGATGGTGTGTCCTTGCGAATGCGTTGTCCTTCTGCGTCATAAGTGTATGTAGCAGTGCTGCCGGAGTTCACCTGGGTCAACTGCCCCTCCGAGTCGAATGTAAAACTGCTTCCCCCGTACGCAGGTTGGCCGGTACTCGTAAGGTTGCCTGCGGCGTCGTACGTCCAGGCACTCACACTCATTTGCATCTGATTGTTCGCAAGAAAAGAGACTGCAGGATTCCCGGTTAAGCTTATTGATTTGGTTCATATTCCCGAACCCGTCCATTGCATAGCTATAGTTGAAAATGTTATCAGCTCGAACCGCGCCGGTTATGCGGTTTAGAGAATCGTACTGAAAGCTTTGCGTTCTCGCTGAACTGAGAGCATCCGTAACACGCGCGATGTCGCCATTGTTACCGGACGCGGCTCCGCATACCATTCCGGTCCCAGGGCCAAAGTAATACTGCTTATCGAAGGACGATTGCATCGTCGAACTTCCTGGCGTCGCAGGAAACGTCGAGCTTAATTTCACAATCCTGCAGCCGCGTATTCAAGCTAAAGGTTTGGATAACTCCGTCCCCAAGCGTCATCTGCGAAACGCTACCCGAGGGGGAGTAACTGATGCTCGATGCATAAGGATAATTTACGGAGGTTCCATTCCAATCCGCAAATACTACGTCGGTCAGATGCGCCGCACCATCAAACTGCTGCGTAATATGACGGCCATCCGGGTATGTAAGATCTGTTAGATTGCCTGCCAGATCATATTTGGCTGTCGTAACGATACTTGTGTTATTCGGACTCGATGGCGTCCATGATGCCTGAGAAATGATTCTCCCCATGGAGTCGTAGGAGAATACTTCGTCGGCGTTGACTAAATTACTTGCCGCGGTCAATCGCCCAACTCCATTTGTTCCCGAGTCATAGGTGTACACATAGCTGATTCCGGTCGCTGTCTCCGCGGTCAACCTATTATCGGAATCGTACGTATACTGGGTGGCAATGTTGCGAGCGTCCGTCTTCGATGCGAGGTTGCTGTTCGCGTCATAGGTATAGCTCACTACGCCGGACTCTGGATTTGTCGATGAGCCGAGTCTACCCAGTGAATCATAAGTGAAAGAACGCAAGCGCGCGCCGGATGATCCGTTCGTACCCCCCCATTGGGTGACAGATGCCAAGTCGTTCAGGGTGTTATAGCCGTAATCTGTCTCCATCGTCGGTGCTGTAGATGAGCCATTCGGTTCCATGACACCAACTAGGTTCCCGAAAGAATCCGTGGAGCGCTGCCAATGATTGCCTGCCTCATCCGTAAAATCGATCCAGTTTCCTGTCGCAACACTTCCCAGGTGGGCCGTGTTGCAATTGGCAACAGCTGGAACAGAGCAGCTCCCGTTGTAGCTCCATTGCAGTTCACTCGTGCCATCCTCTTCTAATTCTTCAATTGGCCGTCCCAACGCATCGTAATAGTAAGCAGCCGTACCGTTGGCGGTTGAGCGATAAGGGTTGGTCTTTGTATGAACACGACCTTCCCCGTCATACGACGTAACGACAACGTCGGCCCCAGACGGATCAGTAGACAACTCGGTTTGGATAACATGGCCCATTCCATCCAATGTGGCTACCCTTACCTCAGGCGAAGGACTTCCTGAAGAGTTGAGGAGCCTTGTCGTGGTAAAACTTGGAACTGCGTCCTGATAGCTGATATTCGTCGCGCCGCCATCTGGGAAAGTAGTTCCCGTCAAGCGATTGAGAGGGTCAACATATGTATAGCTAGTCACCTTGCTGTTAGGATCCGTAAAGGTCGCTAGCTCACCAGTAGTGTAGTTGTACGTAAAGGCCTGAACATGTCCTAAAGGGTCTGTTATCTGCGTAGGATAGGCGTTTGAGTTTCCCGCTGCATTGTCGCCCGACGGTGAGTCTGTATAGCTATAGGTCGTAGTGTGGCTGGTTCCGGTCACGTCACTACAGTCCAGAATTGCCACATGGGTCTGTGCTCGAGATGATTTGCCCGGTCTCATCGTAGGCGGCGGTAGAGATGATAGAACCACCCGTATTGAGCCATCGCGCGACCTCTGTCGGATTTCCCCTTTTCGCGCTCACCGTTGGACCGTAGTTTGTCGCATCATGGGTGTTGGCAGGTAAGCTGCTCACTAGCTGAGTTTGTGCCGCTCCACTTGAGCACGGCGCTGAACCTCCGTCGAGATATGCATCCGTTTCGGCAGTTCGAACCGTGCCAGCGTACACAATGGTCTGACACGGAGATGCCGTGTTGAAGTAGCCGTAGGTCGTTTTGCGTGTAGGCGTTGGCGATCCACAGGTGGTCGGGGGACTGGCAGGTCCAGAAGTGCCAAACCCATACTCATCCTTCTCGGTAACTCGAGCGCCCTGATAGCAATACACCACCTCTGAACTCAATCCCGGCGGCACAACGGTAGTCTCGCTCGTCATGTCAAATTGATCCGCCCAGGTCTTGCTCACTGTCTGAAGAGTGGTATTGATTGACGATGCGGTAGTTCCGAGATCAACGGTTTGGACCGAAGTCTCGACCGGCAGTTGCGGCTGCACCATTCCTGGCGCATTCGGCTGGATTGGCTGTCCTACCGACCCGTACGTGTAAATGGTCTCTGACTTATGACCACTAACGTTGTCGGTAGTCGTAACCGTCGTTGTCTTGCTGCTCCAGTAGTAATTTGGAGAGGCTTCCCAGTTCGTTGTATATGTAAATGTTTGTGTCAGAACGGCGCCCGAAGAGGAGCTGAAGCCTACCTCCCTTTGCACAATTACGGGCGTCTGATATCGCCAGTTACAAAGGCCCGCTACCGGTATTGCACTCTGGCCATTTATGATTCCACTGAAGGTGGCGAGTGTGGATTGCTCCGTGCTCAGCGCCCAAGTGTAGGATACCCATCCGCCGTTCGGATAAGTGATTTTGCTAACCAATCCGAACGTAGGGTCGTACTCAAACGTGTACGACTGCCCGTTTGGGAGACTGATACTTTGAACTCCCTTGATTGATCCGGATTGGGCGGTCTGAAAGCTGCAGCTTACCTGACTCGTTGAAAAATCGTACGGATAGAGGGTCGCGCTCGGGGTAAAGTTGGTGTCGGCGGAGGTATACGCAAGATTGTAGGTCAGGCCCCCAACGGTGTACTCGGTGGGGCGAATAGGGTCTGCAAGATTCGATGAGACTGCCGTTCGCCCTGCCGTATCAATCAATGGCAACCCGGCGTTTGCATTTGCAGGTATGGTGAAATTGATGATGTTGCCATTGCGATCTTCAATCGTGCTCGGGAACATGATTGCCGTGGACGTCCCGCCGCCCCCCGGCACGGAAAATGAATTACCCGGAAACGTGTACACGTTCGAGTTTTCGTCTACCACGGTGAAAGGTGGAGCTCCTTGGTCACATGCCACAATCGTGCTGTTGTTGCCAGTGCAGTTGTACTGCATTGAAGCCGAAACCTGGTCGTCCCCGCCCGTTTGCTGAGAGGCGTAATAGGGTTGCGACAGTGTTGTGGAGAGCGTAGCTTGATTGCATCCTTGCTGTGGCTGCATTCCGGACAACTGCGTTTCAGCGCCAATCGCGGCGAGGCCCAGCATATGCGATACGCCCTCAGAATCGTAGAAGTTGTAGAACGTACTGACAGGACAAGTTCCGACCGCTCCATAGCCCGCTGTGGAACTCGGAGGCTCAGAGTAAACATAGGCGAGGGTCGCTGAAGCGGTAGCGTAAGGCAGAGTATCGCTCCACCCAAACCCTTCACTGGCCCTGCTTGCCAGTGTGCCCGCAGCAATCCAACCGCCGCCGGTCGCATAAGCAAACGGGATTGCGCTGAATACTTCTCCAGAGTCGTATGTGATGGCAAACGGTAGAGACACTCCCCTGCTTGGCAAAGTAGGAAGGTCAATCTTGATGTTCAGACTTCCATTGGCCGGATTGACCGTTTCGTTCAAACCTTTGATATAGTCGTGCCCCGCTCCTGGTATTGGGTGCTGAACGGCATCGCCAAGATTCCCTGTCTGAGCACAGGAATGGGCACCCAGGAAATCAGAGCCTGGTCCACACGATACGGCGACAAGAACGAGTGCATATGAGATAAGTCGGGAAGGTTTGATGCTAGACAAATGCTCTAAAGGCTCACAGACGAAAAGACGCAGCTTACCCACGTTCGGAATTCCTCTCTGTTCCAGGAGAGAAGGATGCATCGTCTGCGGCTCATTGGCCACTTGCACAATCGGATCGGCCAACATTACTGAACTGATCAAGACGTGTCAAGAATATTTTTTTGGCCGAACGTCGAATACCGTCAAGTCAAGCCTTTGTCTAGCGATGCTGCCTTCACGCGCTCGGAGAGCGCATATAGATCCAGGTCTTGGATGTCGAAGTCATCGGAACACGTTTTTGAGTAAATAGTGTCATGAGTTGCAACCAGCGAAGCTCGCAAGCGACGGGCGCCAAAGATCCAACCCTAGCCCAATTCAACAGAATTAAACGCGACACTAACGGGTTACCCGACCAGACACTACGACTCTCTTCACCATGCGTCTCGAGATCGCGTGCCGAGAACATACCGCCCATAACGTTCTGGAAGACTTGGTGCTCAATGGCATCGAATCCGTGCTCCTCCCCCAGTGGATAGATAAAGGAGGCGTCGGGCGAATGAGACCAGATTTGCGAGAGTAGATTCAGATTAACCGTATCCACAGCCTTGGCGTATTGCTCGATGAGATGATGTATCTCCGCAATATCACGCGGACGCCCCGTGTCGGCTTGGGCGGCGGCGAAGGCGGGCGACAAGCAAAGGATCGCGGCGAGCAGAATCCGAGTGGCCATAGCGCTGCCAGTCTATCCTAGGGTTTTGTGCAATGCGCCAATGAACTCTCTTCAGCTAATTCCGCATGCCAATAGCGTCGTCACCGAGTTGATGGTGAGGATGTGCAGCTACGGTTTTCTCACAAGAGGCGTCAGTGGTGTGGGGGGAATCCTTTGATGACCTCTAATGCGGAAAGCAATAACACTTCCTCTTTACACTCTTGAAGATATCCAGGATTGCCTGCCACTGAATTTGCGCTTCCCCATGATGGCCGCCAAATTCCCTTTTAGAATAAACAACTTATGTTGGCTACTTTGCATCTACTCGAAGGCTAGTCATCTAGTCACTCAAAGCAAACAATGAAGAATCGCCCGACCAATGAAAGCGCCCCCGGTTCGCAACCCTCACCAAAGGGAAAAGAGCACAACATCGAGAGCGTGACTGCGAGCTACGAGGCGTGGATGCGTAGTTGTGCCAACATTCTTCGTCCGACCTTCGATCAAAGCACGAGCAGATGAAGGAAACCACGTTTGGTTTTCTACGGGGAACGTTTTATCGGTGGGCCGAGTTGTGGCCATCCGTGTGCTCCGATCTCTGCAGCGCTCCGAAGGTTCTGGCAGTTGGAGACTTGCATGTCAACAGTTTCGGTACATGGCGAGACGCGGAGGGTATGGTCCACTGTCTTCCCAGAGGCTCCACGATAGAAGAGAACCCCGCCTCGCCTGTCAAAGTGGATAGCTTGTCTGCGCGCTCTACCCATCCATGGCCTCCGCTTGGGCGTCCTGATTCCGCCTATTACACATCGCAACCACAGTCTTCATTCCAGCACTCGCTTTGGATATTCCTTGACCGATTGCAGTTCGCCGTCAACGGCTCTGTCATAAAAATTGCCGAATCGCAACAGGAGTGAAAGCTCGATAGAAATCATCGTGTCGTCGTCAAATGAAACGCACACGGCGAAATCATTCATATCTGGATCAGGCGGTCCTTGAATAACCAACTGACGGATACGCTTGCCAGCAGCCTCCTCGATAACGACCTGGACTTGCCTCCACTCCAATTCGTTGTTGTTCGTTTTCAAGTTCACGGTTTCTCCTCTTGAGTGCTACCCGGCTCAGAGAGAAGAGGCGGATGCGATTGTGGAAGCGAGGCATGTTTTGTCTTCCTGCAGACCGGCCTATCGTTCTCATCCAACTCTGTGCGGGATAGCACATCAATTTTCTTTTCAAACGTTGGATAGGCGCAGCGCAGCCCATAGGCAAGGCAATAAATAGAGTAGGTTTCGGGGTTCCAGATTTTGCCGGCCTCCATGTCGCGTACAAATTCGACGGGGAGATTGGCGCGTTTGGCTACCTGCTTGAGTGTCAGGCGCTTTTTTCGACGGATGTGCCCGGCGATGATGCTGAGAGCAGCAATGTGACGCAAGTGCCGTTCCGGGTCGATGGGCATCTGCTTCAGTTGCTCGGCCAGCTGTTCACGGGAAAGACCGCGTTCTTCCCGCGCATTCCTTAGCGCTTGGCCGAGCAGTTTATAAAAGGCTTCCCTAGTCAGCAATGCCATTGTGTTGATCCCTCCACATCTCGCTTCGAATCTGCACGCCCAGCGAGCGCATTGAACTGCTGTTGCGCGAAAAACCTCAAACCTACGTAAAGGTTCCTCACGAGGTTGCGGTCGTTCTTGAAAGGCACTGACTTGTCATAGATAAGATCAATACCTTCGCTCTTAGCCCAGGTGTAGGCGGCACGCCTCATCAATTGCGCTGCACGTATTCCACTGACGCCGTGCAATGCTCCGACATCGCGCTGTGATTGGTTCGAGTGGACGAACTCGACCAACATCTGGTAGGCACGGGCAAATCTTTCACGGCCCGCGCGTGTAGGCTTCTTGTTGCCGAATGAGTAAAACCACAGGGGCGGTGTCTGCCGAGGAAGCAGGTCTGCGTACTTAGCCCGAATGACCGTCATGGGAGACGGACTAGGTGGGACCCGGCGCGCAGCGAGGCGCGAATGTCGCCTCCAGTGACGGTAGGCTCGATCGATTATCCGACTCACAGCATCTTTTTCTGGCAGACGCACACCGAGGGATAAGGCCCATGCC
This sequence comes from uncultured Acidobacteriaceae bacterium, assembly GCA_963821165.1. Lineage (GTDB taxonomy): Bacteria > Acidobacteriota > Terriglobia > Terriglobales > Acidobacteriaceae > Granulicella. The sequence goes on along the minus strand of CAWGCQ010000003.1, from coordinate 1,814,271 downwards.
TGAGCGAGCATTTGTGCGTCGACGGCGAGAGCTTTCGCGATCTTATCGAACTCATCCTTCCGCAGATGCGTCTTGCCAGCGATATACCGCGCTAGGCAGCGCTCTGTTACGTCGCCCAACCTCTTGCTGAGTTCTTCGTGGGAAATAGCGCAACGCAGGAGTTCAATCTGCACTAGCAAGTGATTGCAGTAGTCGCCACGCATTCGAAGCTGCCGTGCCTGATTGGGGAGTGTCATGCGAATTCTATACAAGAAGCGGTTCTAGCATAACATGTTTTACTACAAGCGCTTCTGGCATGCAAATGAAATCTTTTCTTCTGCTGATTGTTGCGCTGTAAACTATTGCAGTGAAAGAAGATACGATCTCTCGTGTTATGCGTGAAATGGGAAAACGGGGCGGCAAAAAAGGCGGCCCAAAGGGCGGGAGATCGCGTATGAATTCCCTCACGCCTGAAGAGAGGAAGGAACTGGCTCGGAAGGCTGCAAATAAGAGATGGGAGAATGCTAGGGCTAGGAAGAAACAAGACTCTGACAAGGGAAGTTCGATAAAGAAAAAGAATCCCCCTCAGTAGCCATCCGGCAAGCAGCGCTGCACGAAGAACAGCCGCCAGCGGCGGCTCGTGCAGCCAGATTTGCCGCTAAGAACGCCCCAGCGGGGCAGCGGCAAATCAGAACCATCTCACTGAGGCGTGTCCGGACTTGACACGGGAACCTTTACCTCCCCGCGCCAGCCTCCGCCAGCGGCTCCGGCTAAAGACGGCTTAGGGAGGTTCACAGTCAGCGCAGCTTATTGCGCTGACCTCTTTTAGTCTGATCGTGCGCCGCTGCAGCTTTCGACGCCTTGGCCCTGGTATCTTCCGGTTGCGGCAACTCCCATCCCGCCATGCCCTGCAACACGCGGTCGGCGTGCTTGATGGTGTTTACATGCCCGTAGTGCTGCTCAATCATGTGGACGGATGTTCCCATCTGTTCGGCAAGGAAATACACATCCACGCCTTCCTGCAAGCGAAGCGTGGCGTAGGTGTGCCGGAAGCAATAGGTCGAGCGCGGCACGCCCTGCGTGCCTTCGCGCAGATTCGCTTCGCTTAGAAGATCGCAAATCAGGTAGTTGTAGAGACTTCTCGCAGGCTTGCCCGTGATGTTGGTGAAGACTCTATCCTCTAGTTGCGTCGCTTTGGAGATAGCACGAATGCGCTCTAGATAATCTCCGACACTTTTAGGAGCGACCAGCTTGCGCGACTTGCCTTTGCCCTGCACGAACAGCACGACAATCTCACGCCCTTCACGGTCTTTTGCGGGCATGATGTCGCGCCAGCGCAGATTCTTCATCTCCGCCGGCCTCATGCCTGTATTGCACGCAATGAGGATCATGTTGTAGGTGAGTGTGCGATGCCAAATGCTCGAAGGCTTGTCCGTTTTGCCAATCCATTTGCGGCCTACAGTGTGAAGTTTGCGGTATTCCTCCAGGGTGAACTCATCGCGTCGCATGGACTTGAGTTTGGGGCGCTCATCGAAACGCTGGCTGGCGGGCACGTAGTGTTTCTTGATGGCGTAGTTCATCACTGCACCGAAGATGGACATCTCAAAGCGGATGGTGGAGTCACTGATAAAGGGAACCGATCTATCTTCGGTAGGCTTCACCTCAATCGGCTTCAACACCCTGATGCCCAGGCTTTGCTGAGTCTTGGTGCGGCGCTCGGCTTCCTCATCGGCGAAGGCCTGCGCCATGACGTCACTGACTTCCCGAACACCGTTTCGTTTGTGGCGACCCGCACCATTCGCCCGTCGCCATGCCGGATAACCTCCCCAAAGCTCGTCGCCAATCAAATGGACCTGGGTTGAACCTACATATCGGTCTAGAGCGCCTTCGATGATGGCGCGGACCTTCTTAGGCCGCGCGGCGCTGACCTCTCCGCGCTTCGCTCGCGCCTCCTGCGTCAGCAAATACTCTCTCCCCACCTCGCGGAAGGGGTGGTTGAACACAGGAACGTCATGCTTCAGGCGAAACCGAATATCTGCGTCGTGGTCGAAGGCGCGTTCCCGCGCCACGTCGATATCAGTCGTCTTGAGGGAGACGGTCTTATAGCGATCTGCCTTGGGGATCTTCATGCGGCAATACCACATCCGATGATCCACGTCGCCACGCCGGAAGAGAACCAAGCCTGGCTTGAGCTCCGATTTGTCGGTGACGAATGCCATATTCGCCTCTGTCGATTTGATTCGTTCTGTGCAGATTCCGTGTAGACTTTGTCTGGAAGTTGTTGAGCCTGCGTACCTGTGCAGGACTTGTATAGAGAATATCAAAAAAGTAAGTTGTTTATTTATATTTATTTACGATATATCTGTCATCCTGAGCGAAGCGAAGGACCCCCGCATTGGCCCTTGCCCTTGCCGTTGCTGTTCCCGTTGCTGTTGCCGTTGCTGTTGTTTTTTTGGTTGTCATCCCGTAGGGAGCTGCTTCTGCCTTTGCCGTTGCCGTTGCTTGTTTCACGCCGTCATCCTGAGCGAAGCGCGCAGCGCGAAGCCGAAGGACCCGCCACGCATCCAGCTGCCGCAACCCTCCCCATGGTTCTCAACCACGATCCGCAGTTGCCCCTGCCGTTCTTCCGTCATTCCCCTCAGCAATCTGCTGTTCGCCCCTAGCCCTGGGCCCTAATCCCTAATCCCTAATCCCTAATCCCTGCCTTTAAGCCTCCGCCTAAGATCCGCCGTAACCTCCCGATGGCAGCAAAGACAAAGCGTCCGCAGATTCTCCAGATCGCACTCCCCACCCCCCTCGACCACGGGCCGCACATGATCCGCATCCCACAACGACCGCCGCGCCCCCACCGACCGCATCCCCCAAACCTCCAGCAACTCCGCCCTCACCCTCCCCCGACTCCGCAACAACCGCGCATACTCGACCAACGTATCGGTCCCACACAGCGCGCACACGCCCTGATCCCGCAGCAGCACCTGCTCCCGCAGATACCCCGCATCCGACCTTAGCCTCCACTGGTGCACGCAATAGTCCGAGCAGAACGTCCGCCGCCGCTTCGCCAGAATCTCCATCCGACACCACCGGCAAAGCGCCCGCCCAGGCGCCCCCACCTCACCAACCACCCCCGAAGCCCACCCAGCCTCCCCCAACCGCCGCCCCGGCATCTTCACCCCTGCACCCTTTTTAGCGACCATCCCCAATCTTAGCCAAGTCAAAGCTCGGGTCCACTCGAAGCCTCCGCCGCAAGTCAATCGACGGAATCACGATCTCAACCTCCTCAAATCGCCCACACCATTAGGTTCGCCCATAAGATTGGCTTTACCGGTCACCAACACAAGCGTATTCTGCACAGAATCATGGCGCCTCCGAAGCTGACCTTCACGCCGATGCTGAGCCGGCTCCGAGCGTCTTGGCGCGCAGACCCTTTTGCATGGATAGCAGCACTGCTCTGCCCGTTCGCCATCGTAGTTCCCCATCTCCTTATAAAATCGGGCCACCATCCTCCCGTTGGCACGTATATAGCAATTCTGGGCGTTCTAGCGGCGGCGGTGACGTTTCGAAAGGATACCTCGCTGCCGGAAAAAGCCCTTTGGACTATCCTCTTTGCGTTACTGGGGTTTGCCGAAATTAGGAACCTTTACATTTCTGAGCAAGAACAAATTGAAGAATTTCGGACGATCGCAGATGGCCTTAGCCAGGCAAACGGCGATCTGGAACAAACAAAGAAAGGACTAGACAAAACGGCAGGCGGCCTGGACACCGCATCTGAAAATCTTCAGACCCTTTCGGACCGAATGACTGATTCGTCAACCAACGCCCGAAAGCAATTCAAAGCTTCCATGACGGCCTCAAATGAAATTCTAAGAAAGACCGGCGAGGCGGCAGACATGGCGGCCGAGGGCGTCGCAAATATGACAGGCGGCGACAGCTATCTGATCGTTGCCCCGATATTCATCCCGATAAAACAACCCAATACTTTCGAGCTGGTCACTACTCTCGGGAAGAATTGCAAGAGGCGAACGCTCGAGGACGTTTCGATCCTTGTCCGAAAACCTCCGATCCCGGGTGAAGGAACAGTGAGTGGATATGTAGACCAGATGACCTCGCGCACTCGCGCGGAGGCGGAGTTCCACGGAACAGTACCGTCGACTGAAATGCTGCCGATCGGACAGATAACGCCGGACATGATTGGAGAAACCACATATTTCGTGAACACAACCTACCGCAACAAGGAGACCATTGAGACCCTAATTGTTCGACGCGCGGATTCGGGAAAATGGGAAATGTCCTTTACGGTCGGGCAAGTGACAAACGGGATGCCGCTGCACCCCGACTCAATCGTTAAACCGCTCGAAGTAACTGTGCCGAAGTGGGCGCTCACAGGACAACAACTTGAAGCAGTAAGCCATAGTCGTGCGCTCCGTTCACAACAACTTTGAGTGGGCAATCGTGAGAAACCGCGACCGCCGGGTGCCCCATTCATGACATCTTTTCGTCATGAGTGGGTAATCGCGCGAATGCGCGACGCCCCCGCCCAATCTCCCCTACGATAGCTCCATGCCTATAGGCCTCAAGCGTCTCCAAAACGAAGGCGACCTCCATTTCATCACCTTCAGCTGCCACGAACGCCGGCCTCTGCTCAACACCCCGCATTGCAAAACGGTCCTCGAGGACATGTTGGAAGCACTTCGGTCCCGTCACGGTTTCGCAATACTCGGCTACGTCGTCATGCCCGAGCACGTCCATCTACTCATGACGGAACCAAAAACGGGATCAGTGAACTCAACCCTCCGAGTTCTCAAAGGCCAAACCTCCAAGTTGCTCCGTGGCGTCCACGAGCATTTCTGGCTACCTCGCTATTACGACTTCAACGTTTTTACCGACGCGAAGCGAATCGAAAAGCTAAGGTACATGCACCGCAACCCTGTCGCGAGAGAACTCGTGGCCAGGCCGGAAGATTGGCCTTGGAGCAGCTTCCTCGCATACGCCACGCGGGAGCCGTGTCACATTACCATCGAAACTCCGCACGGAATCGTCCGCGCGCAGAACGCGAATTCCCTCCCCGACTCCCACAAAACCGGGTGCCGGGTGCCCCATTCATGACATCTTTTCGTCATGAGTGGGTGTAGCGAAAGCCGGGATCGCCAGGGGACGTTCTTGGGCCATTCGGGGGCACAGCGCGACCGCTCCCACCCAAATCTCCCCGACGAGCCCACGCCCGAAACCCTCCACGCCCGCCACGCCTTCGCCAAGCCCAACCACGCCCACACCCCTGGGCCCGGGCGAACGACTCGAAGGGGCACGGCTGGTAGCCCAACGCTTCAGCCTTGGGTCTCCGTGCCATAAACCAGCCAGCCTCGCCACGCGAAGCCTCCCGCCGCCCGCACCCAACCAAGGGCCAGCGGCCCGAAATATACCAGCCAGGGGCGAAGCCCCGGGTCCCAACGCCAAAGACGGAGTCCGCCACGCCTTCGCCCCAGGCCCGGGCAAACGACCCGGAAGGGCACGGCTTCAGCCGGGCCATAAACCAGACAGCGTCGCAGACGCCTACCTCGCTGCCGCAGGCCGGAGTGAAGCCGCAGGCGCAACGACCAAATTGCCTTCCTCACTGCCGCCACCCACACAGCCCCGCGCACCACGCGAAGCCCCCGCCGTCCGCGCAGGACCGCCGTCCGCGTAGGACAAATCTTGTCAAGCCCCTAAACCACCTAACCCGCACATTCCAAACCAAATAGACTTGGCATACTTGCCCACCCAAAAGCCTATAATTAAATCAGGCAGGAAAACCAACAACGGCAACCACCGCCTAACCCCAATCCCTGCCAGACTTTGCCTTTAAGCCGCCTGCAATCATTCACTTACAGCCAAAACGCCCCTAACCCGAATCATTGCCATACTTTACCCCTAACCCAAGCGCAATCAGCGAGATACCCACCCCAAAACCCATAACCCAAATCATTGCCCTACTTTACCGTAACAACCCTGTTATCAGCCGCTTACCGCCAGACCCGCCTCGCAACCACCTGATTCCAAACGACCACCTCCAAAAAGTACGGGGGGAGGGGGGGAGGGCACTCCTAATCCCTGTTCCCTGATCCCTAATCCCTGCCCTTGAATCCCTGCCTCAACAGGGCAGCCGCATCGCAACACCCGCAGCCGCAACCTCAGCCTTCAGCGCCCGCGAATCCGTCACGCCAAAGTGAAAGATACTCGCCGCCAGCGCCGCATCCGCCTTGCCCGCCAGAAACACCTCAGCAAAGTGCGCCGCCGACCCAGCACCACCCGACGCAATCACCGGAATCTGCACCGCCTCCGACACCCGCCGCGTCAGCTCGCAGTCAAACCCGCCGCGAATCCCATCCGTATCCATGCTGGTCAGCAAAATCTCCCCCGCCCCGCGCTGCCTCCGCCTCCACCGCCCAATCGATCACCCGCAAGCCCAGTAGGCTTCCGCCCCCCGAAACAAAAACCTCAGCATCTCCAACAGAATCAGCAGCTTTGCGCCCTCCGCGCATCGATCGCCACAATCACCGCCTGCGCTCCAAAGCTCCCACCAATCTCCCCAATCAACTCCGGCCGCGCAATCGCAGTCGAGTTGATGCTCACCTTGTCCGCCCCCGCATCGAACACCGCCGCAGCATCCTCCGCCGACCGAATCCCGCCTCCAACCGTAAACGGCACAAACAGCTTCGCCGCTGTCCGCTTCACCGTCTCCAGCAGCGTTCCGCGCCCTTCATGCGTAGCCGTAATATCCAGCAGCACAATCTCATCCGCTCCGCCGCGGCATGCCGATGCGCCAGCTCCGCCGGATCGCCCGCATCGACGATGTCCACAAACTGCACACCCTTCACCACGCGTCCACCGCGCACATCCAGACAAGCAATAATCCGTCTTCGTCAGCATCTACAGCTCCAGAAAGTTCCTCAACACCTGCAACCCAGTCTCAGCCGACTTCTCCGGATGAAACTGCACTCCCATCACATTCCCGCGCTCCACAACACGCAGTAAACGCTCCTCCATACAACGTCGTCAGCAGCAGTATCCGCCGAAACCGGCGCTCGCCACGAGTGCGTGTAATACACAAAGCTCCCAGCCTCAACCCCCTTCAACAACCGCGAATCCGCCCGAATCGTCTCCAGCGAATTCCACCCCACATGCGGAGACTTCAACTCCGCGCCCTCAAACTCCGCCGGAAACCGCTCACACTTCCCGGCAAACTGACCCAAGCCCTCGCAGTCTCCGGCGCCTCGGTCGACCCCTCATACAAGCCACTGCAACCCAACGCAAATCCCCAGGAAACGGAACCCCTTTCCCGAGCGCGTCTCGCACAGCCTCCGTCAAGCCCAAATCCTGCAGCAACTGCGTAGCCTGAAAATGCCCCACGCCAGGCAAGCACAATCTTGTCCGCCCGAAGCACATCCTGCGGAGACTGCGTCACCACAACGTCCTTCGCGCCAAGAAACCGCAGCGCCTTCACCACGCTGGTCAGATTGCCCGCCTTGTAGTCAATGACCGCGATCATCGGCTTCGCTTCGCCTTGGATTTGTGCCAATACTGAAAGGGATCTTCGTATAGCTCACCCTCAAGATCCATCACCCGCTGCTGCAGCCGGACCTGCGCATCAGCAATCGCCTGGTTGTAGATCGCCGGCCCAATCTCCTCCACGAAGTAAGTTCAGCAGCAACCCAGCAGGCGAGTTCGCCAATCGGCTCCGGCATATTCCTCTCGAAGTACTGCTGAATGGACGAAATCGCTCTGATCGCGCACCTGTTTCGAGAGCTCAATGCTCATAGCAACCCCTTCGTGCTCGGCAGCAGCTCCTGCATCCGCTCATCCCGCGAACAAGCCCCGCGCAACGCCCGCGCAAACGCCTTGAAGATCGCCTCGATCTTGTGATGATTGCTGCGGCCATACATCGTCTTCACATGCACATTCGCTTTCGCGCCACGAGCAAACCCATCGAAGAAGTCCGCCACCAGCTCAGTCTGGAAATCGCCCACCACCGGCACATTCACCTGGTCATCGACCGACGTAGGCAACACGGCCCAGACAGATCAACAGCAGCAACCGCCAGCGTCTCATCCATCGGCATCACGAAATAACCCGCGCGCAAAATGCCCTTCTTATCGCCGAGCGCCTCGGCGAACGCCTCGCCCAGCGCAATGCCGACATCCTCGACCGTGTGGTGCTGATCGACATCAAGATCGCCGATGCACTTCAGTTCGAGGTCGAAGCCGCCATGACGCGTAAAGAGCTCCAGCATGTGATCGAAGAAACGTATTCCCGTCGACACCACGTAGCTTCCCTGTCCATCGACATTCAGGCGCAGAGAAATCTTCGTCTCAGTCGTGTTGCGCTCGACGATCCCGATGCGCTCCGGTCCCATCGGCTGCGGCGCAACTCCAACTTCCTCGGCAAGATCGCTCATGCTCGCCCTCTGCCTTCTGCCGGAGTCCAGTTCATTCCCGCCAGCGACTCGCGCAGCGCAGCAATGCCGCGGGTCACATGATCTTCCACACCAATCGTGATGCGCACATAACCGTCGCATCCAGGATCGGTGGAGCGGTCGCGCAGCAGCACTCCGCGCTTCCGCACTCGGCGCAAAGCTCCTTATGTCTCGGGCCGATGTCCATCAAGACGAAGTTCGCTGCGCTCGGCCAGGTCCGCACTCCCAGCTCTGTCAGCGCAGCGAAAATTCGCTCGCGCCCTGTCCGAACTTGCTCCACATACCACGCGAGGTACGCATCATCCGCCACGGCATCCGGAAGGACAGCGAGTGCCACGCCGTTCACGTTGTAGGGTGAACTGACCTTGCGCATATAGCTGATCAAACGCGCGGTTCCCAGCCAGCATCCCAATCCGCAAATTCGCCAGCCCATACGCCTTCGAAAATGTGCGCGCCACAATCAGGTTCGGAATGGTTGCCAACGTCGCCGAGGGTGCTCTCGCCATGGAAGTGGAAGTATGCCTCATCAACCATCAGCAACGCCTGCGGTGCGGCGGCGGCAATTGCCAGCAGATGCTCCCGGCTCACCGTTGCGCCGGTGGGATTGTTGGGCGATGCGACGATGATCAGCTTCGTCTTCGGCGTGATCGCGGCAAGAAATCGCTCGAAGGGAAAGCGAGAAGGAGTCATCCGACTGCACTCGCGTGAGGCCTGCGGTCATCAGGCCGATAGACACGTCGTACATAAAGAAGGTTGGCGTGCAGATAAGCGCTTCGTCGCCTTCTTCGAGAAAAGTACACGAGACCAGGTGAATTGCCTCGTCCACTCCATTGGTCAGGAGCACCTGATCGCGCTCGAGGCCGAAGTGTTCTGCGACGATGCGCTCGACCGGCTCCCGCTCAGGATAGATCGTCAAGCCTTCTGCCGTGAGTTGCTGCAACTTCCGAAGAACGGATGGACTAGGGCTGAAGGTGTTCTCGTTGAAATCGAGACGAAGGGCGTCGCGACCGGCGAGCGGCGGATGATACTCGGGCATTGCCAGCACGGCCTTGCGCGGTTGAACCAGCGTCGTCTGTTCCAGAATTGTGCTCATCGCATCCTCACGCGCACGCTCTCGGCGTGGCCGATCAAACCTTCTGCTTCCGCCAGTGCAATCGTGTGGGGACCAACCTCGCGGAGCGCATCGAGCGTGTATTGCTGCACAGTAATTACCTTCACGAAGTCCAGCACACTCAGGCCTCCGCGAACGCGTCCGTTGCGTCCCGTTGGAAGCACATGATTCGGCCCGCTGATGTAGTCCCCCATCGACTGTGGCGTGTGGTGGCCAATGAAAACAGATCCCGCGTTCTTCACCCACCGCAAATCCGCGCCAGCATCCACCGTAAGATGCTCCGGCGCGAGCCGATTGGTGAGCGCGTGCGCCTCTTCTACCGTCTTCGTCACAAAAGCAACGCCCTGGGCAGCTAGCGATTGCTGCGCGATAGAGATTCCCCTGCGACTGGCGCTTCACCTCCAGAACGACCTCCAGCGGCAAGGTCAGGCTTGCTGGTGATAAAGACAGCGAGCGCCTCCGGATCATGCTCCGCCTGTGCAACAAGATCAGCTGCAATGCCCGTCGAGTCGCCATCTTCGCTAGTGACCACAATCTCAGTCGGGCCTGCAGGCATGTCGATGCCAGTGTGGTGAGAGATCGCCATTTTTGCAGCCGTCACATAAAGATTGCCAGGGCCGACGATCTTGTCGACCGCACCAATCGTCTCTGTGCCGTAGGCCAATGCCGCAATCGCCTGTGCCCCTCCAATGCGATAAAACTCGTGTGACGCCGCAGAGATAAGCGGCCGCCATCGTCTCGCGTGCAGGCTTAGGCGAGCAGACGACAATGCGCTCAACTCCCGCAACCTGCGCCGGCGTTACGGTCATCAACAGCGTTGACGGAAGCGGATAACGCCCTCCCGGAACATAGCAGCCGACAGACCCGAGCGGCCGCACGATCTGGCCCACTTCCATACCCTCGGCCGGACGAAAACTCCATGCGTGAGGAAGCTGCTTCTCAGCGAAGGCCCGTATATTTGCCTGAGCGAGCCGCATCGCAGCCTTCAGTTCTTCGCTGGTGGATTCCCATGCCGCTTGCATCTCGGCGCGGCTCGACCAGGAGCGGCTGATCGTCAGCGAGCCCGTCGAAGCTTGGCGGCGAACTCACGCACGGCCTCATCCCCGCGGCTTTCTGCACTTCGCAAGAATGTCGCGAACAACGGCGTCGACCTTCGCGGTGTTGACGGCGCCACGCTGCTCCAGCTGCTGGATTGCTGCATCTGCGGCAGAAGCGTCCGCGCCAAATGTCTTCAAAATCTTCATTGCATCCTTTAGTTACAAAACGACTTTGCTCAGCGGGTACTCGACGATTCCCGTTCCGCCAGCAGCCTTCAGCTTCGGAATGACATCGCGAACAAGATGGGTTTCGAGGATCGTATTGAGCGCAACCCAATCTGCATCACGCAACTGCGAGATCGTCGGAGAATTGAGCGCCGGAAGAACAGCGAGCACTTTGTCGAGATCAGCCTTTCGCGCGTTGAGCATGAGACCCACCTGGACTTCGGGCATCCATCGCGCCATTCAACATGAGCGACAAGCGTTTCGATCTTGGAGCGCTTCCAATCGTCTGCCCATGCATTTCTGTTGGCAATGAGTTGGGTCTCGGATTCCATCAGTGTTTCGATGATGCGCAGACGGTTCGCCCGCAAAGAGCTGCCCGTCTCGGTGACTTCGACGATGGCATCGGCAAGTGTCGGAGGCTTCACCTCGGTTGCGCCCCAGCTGAACTCGACTTTGACCGGAATATTCTTTTCGGCAAAGTAGCGCTTCGTGTACTCAACCAGCTCTGTGGCGATCGTCTTACCGGCAAGGTCCTCGGGCTTCTGGAACGGAGAGTCTTCCGGGACGGCGAGCACCCATTTCACCGGCACTCGAGATTGCTTGGAGTAGGTAAGCGACGTAACTCGTTCGACGTCGGATTGATTCTCCAGCACCCAATCGTTGCCCGTGAGACCCGCATCCAGGGCGCCATGCTCAACATAGCGAGCCATCTCCTGGGCGCGAACAAGCATGCACTCAATCTCAGCGTCGTCGATCGTTGGGAAGTAGCTTCGACCGTTCGCATAGATTCGCCAGCCTGCACGCTCGAACAGCGCGATGGTCGCGTCCTGCAGGCTTCCCTTCGGAATACCGAGCTTCAGCTTATTCTTCTCCGCCATTACTTGCTCCCTGTCTGAATCGGCTTCGTGAAGCAGCTGACGGTGCCCTCGTGACAAACCAGGCCGTCGCCTTCGACTTCGACTCGGAAGAGCAGTGCGTCATTGTCGCAATCGGTGGAGGCAGAGATTACGCGCAAGCGGTTGCCGCTCGTCTCGCCCTTCATCCATAGTTTGGAACGGGTGCGCGACCAAAACGTAACAAAACCAGTCTCGAGAGTCCTGCGGTAGCTCTCTTCGTTCAGGAAGCCCAGCATCAGCACCTCGTTGCTCTTCGCGTCCTGCACGATACCGGCGACCATGCCGCCGGCCTTTGCGAAATCGATCGATATCATCTCTGCTGCGTTCATCATCTGGTTCCTCTTGGTTATGTCGCTGTGTGGTCGCCTGTAGAGATCACTTCGACGCGACACAGCAAAAAGCCCGCTCGCGATGATGCGCGTCGGCGGGCCTGTCGTAATCCTGGAGTGCGTCCTGTTACTTATTCTGCCGCCCCGGACACAGCCGCCAACATGCTATGCGCATGATGATGGTGATGCCCGAGATGGTGCAACTGAACACTCATTGATATTTACGCTAAAGGGATCGTGTCCCAATGTCAATGAACAGAAGAGCTGAAGTGGGAATAACAAACTATCGATTGATCTTTCGCCCTGCGCAACCCAAGGAAATATGCCCGCCTGCTCACTTCTCAAATTGCATCAGATTCAGCCGCCGATTGGGGCTCCAATCCCAATCGGCGTAAAGCTTCGCTCGCCATCGCATGCGATTCGAACTTCGCCTGTACCAATGCTGTAGATCCATCCTGATATTGATAAATTGCCCTTCGCGATCGCCCCTGCGACAGACGGATGCGTCTTTAGATGTTGCATCTGAAGCAGAACGTTCTGCTCCGTAAGGATTTCGATCAGTTGATGATCAGGGTGAGCGTCGTCCGATGAATCATGCAGCGTCTCAGCCACGCGAAGAGCCGCATGGGCGTTATGAAGCCAGGACTTAACCGTTGGCATCGTTGCGATAGAGGCTGGATCGAGCAGGGCCTGCATGGCACCGCAGTGTGAATGACCGCAGACGACGATGTGGCGAACCCCGAGCGAACTGACAGCGAATTCGATCACCGCGCTGACGCCGCCGAGCATCTCGCCGTAAGCTGGCACCATGTTCCCGATATTCCGGGCTACAAATATCTCTCCCGTGGAGGAGCTGGTGATGGCAATTGGATCAATGCGCGAATCGGCGCAGGTGATGAATAGCGTGTGAGGAGACTGTTTTTCGCTTGCAGCCTGCGCGAACATCTCTGCCTGTTCCGGAAAAACCTCAGTCTGAAAGCGCCGAACTCCGTCTTCGAGTCGCTGCTAATATTTCGTCCATCTGGCTCCTAGACTTCCCGCCATTTGATGTTGCATCCAATGCTGCTGCGTTGTTCCGGGTCCGGCTGCCTCCCAGCAATGAGCGCATCCATTGCCGCGCGAAGGTCTTTGCCGGTCACGGGCTCATCATTTCCAAAATCCTTACGACGCGGCCGGCTGGAATCCAGCTGACCGCGATAAACCAAACGCAACTTTCGCATCGAATAGAAAAAAGTCAGGAGTGCAGGCGGCCTCGTAAGAACGGGCAACTTCCTGGGTCGCGTCAAGAAGATAGGGAAATCGCCACCCCAGGCGAGTTGCCTGTTCCCGCATAGGCTCGGGACCGTCTTCAGGATATTGCTCAATATCGTTCGATTGAATCGCCGGCGATTGCAATCGGTCCCTCCCCGGATGGTCCAAAATAGTCTTTGCCGATCCGGGCCAACTCCTCTTCGACATGCTTGACGTATGGGCAATGAACGCAAACGAACATGATGAGCAGACCAGATTTCTCCCCGTGTCCGCGGACCTCGTCTAGATTCATGCCTTTTCCCGTCATCACATTGACCAGCCGGAAATCAGGTGCGACCGTTCCCAATTGCACCATTGAGGATTCAGTTCTGGACATAATGACCTCCAGTCGACATCATAGCTAGAGCCCCATTTTGAGTTTCCTGGCTGCACCTTTTCCGGTGCGTCGCAATGCCGTAATCTGTTTAGAAGCAAATCCCGCATCTTTTGTGATTAAATTCGAGGCCAGATGCACTCCTGCTTTGCGATTCGTCGTCGCCGTATCTTTCTATGCGCCCTGATACTTGCGGTCGGTGCCGGCGTCGTCGTGTCCAGTTTGCCAGCTCAGACACCTTCCAATGTAATTGCCGGGTTACAACCAGTGAAGCAAGCTGATCGAATTTCAGCGAATGCAGACTATGGACCGTCGGTGGGATTGCAACAGATGCTACCGGACTGGGCGAAGGCGCCTAACCAAATTGTGCAGCAGCCAGCTAACCTGGCGCAGGTGCTTCATGTCTCGGTTTTGCTGAGCCGAGAAGCTGCCGCCGAATCTGCATTCAGCCAGTTGGTGGCAAACCAGCAGAATCCGATGTCACCGCTGTACCACCACTGGCTCACACCACAACAAGTTGGAGAACTGTATGGGCCTACTGCGAATGATCTGGCGGCGGTCACTTCCTGGCTCGCGAGTCAAGGGCTTACAGTGGAATCGACTTCTCCGGACGGGTTGATCATCCGTGCCTCTGGCTCGATCGCCGCGGTTGGCGGCGCGTTTCATACCAGTTTCGGGATGTTTACCGATAAAGGACGGCAGCGGCTGTCCGCGGTCTCCGAGCCTTCTGTTCCCGCGGCCTTCACCTCAGTAATTCGGTCTGTTCATGGACTGACACAAACTCAGTATGAGCCACAGTCCAGATTCTCCGTGCACACATGGCCGGGCGCTGGTCTTGGACCGCAAGTGGACCTGGGTGCCGGGTCGTACGCGATCTTACCCAACGATTTTTCGGTCATCTATGACATCGCCAGCGTCTACGGGGCTGGTGACAAGGGTGCGACGATCGGATCCACAGCGCAGCGAATCGCAATCATTGGAAAATCCCGGATTGTGGCAAGTGACATAACCAATTATGAAGCTTTGGCTGGTCTTCCGAGCGTCCAGCCGAATGTGGTGCTGGCAGGGAAGGATCCGGGGGTCGCGACGGGTTCCAATGTTGGATATGCGAGCGAAGCAACGCTCGATGTGGATCGAGTGATCGGTACGGCGCCAGGCGCTCAGGCAGACCTGGTCCTCAGCGCGGACACGAGTACGGACGACGGTGTGGACATAGGGATCGCTTACAACATTGAGACCCTTCGGGATCCAATCATGACCATGTCCTTCGGAAGCTGCGAGGCTCAAAACGGTTCGGCCGAGACGGATTATCTGAACTCACAGTTTGAGACGGCCGCAAGTGAGGGAATATCTACGTTTGTCTCCGCAGACGATTCCGGCGTTGCTGGCTGCGATACGCCTTTTGCTGCGGTTACTTTGGCGGAGACACCGCAGGTTGCGAGCATCAATGTTCTCTGTTCCAGCAGCTACGTGACCTGCGTTGGGGGAACAGAGTTTAATGATGAGATAAATCCCTCACTCTATTGGGCTTCGGCGAACACGAACCCTGGGTATGAATCAGCGCTTTCATACATTCCCGAGGGCGCGTGGAACGAGTCGTCCACGGTCAATAGCAATGGCTCGCTGTTGTATCAAGTGGCCGCCGGAGGGGGTGGAGTCAGCGCATACATCGCTAAACCTAGCTGGCAGAATGGGATAGGGGTTCCGGCCGATGGATTTCGCGATGTCCCGGATGTGGCGTTCACGGCCGCGGATCATGATGGATATCTGGGCTGCTTCGCTGCAGGCGGTGGAAGCTGTGTTTCAAGTTCCGGCGGCACGGAGATTACGGTGTTCAGTGGGACGTCAGCGGCGGCGCCAGGAATGGCGGGAATTGCGGCACTTTTGAATACGAAGATGGGAGCAGCGCAGGGCAATCTCAATCCAATGCTGTACCGTCTTGCGGCCTCGACGCCGGCGGCGTTTCATGATATAACTGTTGCAACTTCAGGGGTTACGGGATGTACGGCGGCTATCCCATCGATGTGTAACAACAGCACACCGGCTGCGTCCAGCCTGACAGGCGGCCTGGCCGGGTACGTGGTCGGGGTGGGATATGACCAGGCGACGGGATTGGGATCGCTGGATGTTGCTGATTTCATTGGCGCGGCGTCAGGCGGCGGAGGAGGAGGAGGAATTACCGGCACATTCACGCTCTCGGCTAGTCCGTCGACCTTATCGATAACGCCGGTAGCGAATACGACGACGACGAGCACCTGGACCTTGACCGGGACTTCGGTGAGTGGGTTTGCGGGGACAGTGTCTCTAAGCTGTTCAGTATCACCAGTTACGGCACAGCCTCCGACGTGCGGTGTGTCGCCGGGGAGTATGAATCTCACGGCTGGGGGGACGGGGACGGCTGTGATTTCGCTGACTTCGGCAGGGCCTACGAACACTTGCCTGTCGACCACGGCGACGAACGGGACGGGTGGGATAGGTGGCGTGGCGCTGGCGGGATTTCTGTTGCTGCTGGTGCCAGCGCGACGGCGGAGGATGCTCCGTGGTGCGTCTCTTATATTATTGATGGGGTTAGGCTTAGCGATAATGAATGGGTGTGCGGCGGGGACCGTGGAAGTTTGTCCGAATGATGCAACAGCGGGGACTACGGCCGGGACTTACACGGTGACCGTGACAGGGACCAGCGGGGGTCTTTCGGTGACGGCACCGGCTACGATCACGGTGACGGTGAACTAAAGTCGTTTTTGCTGGGATTTCGGTAGATTTCGGGTTGCAAATCGACTTTTATAGCTCGGTTTCGGGTTGCAAATCGGGGGTCATAGCAACGCTATCTTGACTGACTAGACACTCAAAGCCCGAGGGAGGCGACGTGCGCAAAAAGGCCCGGACTTTTGGTCCGGGCCTTTCGGTTGGTTGAGCCTGCAGTCGACCTATGCCAGGACGAGATCGGCTTCCTGTTTGACGGCGACGGTGGAGTTGTTGCCGGTGATGTCCATGACGATGCGGCCATCGATTTTGCCTTCGTGCATGCGCTTGAAGATGTCGTTGATGTCTTCGAGCTTCTCGGCCTTGGTGTGAGCGTGGACCAGACCTTCGCCGGCGAAGGAGAGAGCCTCGGCCAGATCCAGACGGGTGCCCACGATGGAGCCGCGAATGGTGAGAGCCTTGAGTACCACCTCAAAGATGGGAAGGGGGAAGGAGCCTGGGGGCAGGCCGTTGAGCGCGATGGTGGCGCGCGGACGGGTCATGCCGATGGCCTGGGCGAAGGCCGGGTGTGGAGGGCGCGGTGACGAGCACTGCGTGGGCTCCGCCGATTTCCTTCTGGAAGAAGGCAGCCGGGTCCTGGGTCTTGGCGTTGACGGTGAGCGAGGCGCCGAGCGAACGAGCTAGCGCGAGCTTCTCATCGGAGACGTCGACTGCGGCAACGTGGAGGCCCATCGCTTTGGCATACTGGACGGCGAGGTGGCCGAGGCCGCCGACGCCGGAGATAACAACCCACTCGCCGGGCTTGGCTTCGGTGGACTTGAGGCCCTTGTACACGGTGACGCCAGCGCAGACGATCGGGGCGACATCCACGAATCCAACGTTCTTGGGCAGGTGAGCGACGTAGTTCGGATCGGCTACGGCATATTCTGCGTAGCCACCGTTCTTGGTGTAGCCGCCGAACTCAGCCTTGGAGCAGCAGGACTCTTGTCCGGCGAGGCAGTCGACGCACTGACCGCAGGCGGAATAGAGCCAGACGATGCCGACGCGGTCGCCTTCCTTGACGGTCTTGACGTTCTTGCCGAGGCCGGAGATGTAGCCTACGCCTTCGTGGCCGGGGATGAAGGGGGGTGTCGGCTTGATGGGCCAGTCGCCTTCGGCAGCGTGCAGGTCGGTGTGGCAGACGCCGCAGGCTTCCATCTTGATCTGAATTTCATCGGGGCCCGGTTCGGGGATTGCCATCTCCTGGATGACGAGGGGCTTGCCGAACTCACGAACGACTGCCGCTTTCATTGTTTTTGCCATGTTGATTTCCTTTCGGTGTGGTGGAACATTGGTGTCGGGTGGAAGTGTCGTGGGCTGGTAGAGAACGGGCCTCCGGCCCTCAGATCGTTGGCGGTCCGTATCGTGGGGCTTCGCCCCACGCTGGTATAGGGCGGGCCTCCGGCCCTTACAGTTCGTTCATGCCAGTGCCGTGGGGCTTCGCCCCACGCTGGTATGGAGCGGGCCTCCGGCCCTTGTTACGGCGTGGAGCTTGGTTACAGCGTGGCGCCTGGTTACGGCGTGAAGCTTCGTTACGGCACGGATCGGTGGATTTTTTGGGGTGCCTGCGGACGCCGTAGTCGACGTCCGCAGGCCTCCCTGTTGGTGATGCCAGGGGTGCTGATGTTTAGAACAGGCCCAATGCCTTCGGGCTATAGCTGACCAGGAGGTTCTTGGTCTGGCGATAGTGATCGAGGATCATCTTGTGGGTCTCGCGGCCGAAACCCGACTCCTTGTAGCCGCCGAAGGCAGCGCCCGCGGGATAGAGGTGGTAGCAGTTGGTCCAGCAACGGCCAGCCTTGATGCCGCGGCCGATGCGATAAGCGTCGGTGCCGTTACGCGACCAGACGCCGGAGCCGAGACCGTAGGGAGTATCGTTGGCGATTTCGAGCGCTTCTTCGATGGTGGAGAACTTGGTGACCGACAGGACTGGTCCAAAGATCTCTTCCTGGAAGATGCGCATCTTGTTGTTGCCGACGAAGACGGTGGGTTGGATGTAGTAGCCATTCTCGAGATCGCCGCCGAGGTGCACCTGCTCGCCGCCGGTGAGGCATTTTGCGCCTTCTGCTTTGCCGATGGCGATGTACTCGAGGATCTTCTCCTGCTGATCCTTCGAGGCCTGTGGGCCCATCTGGGTGGTGGGGTCGAGCGGGTTGCCGACCTTGATCTTGGCAACGCGAGCTACGGCGCGCTTCACGAACTCATCGAAGATGGATTCGTGCACGAGGGCGCGCGACGGGCAGGTGCAGACCTCGCCCTTGTTGAAGGCGAAGAGAGCAAAGCCTTCGAGCGCCTTGTCGAGGAAGTCATCGTCCTTGTCCATGACGTCGGCCATGAAGATGTTGGGGGATTTGCCACCCAGCTCCAGGGTCTGCGGAATGATGGGCTCGGACGCGTACTGCATGATCAGGCGGCCGGTCGTCGTTTCTCCGGTGAAGGAGATCTTGGCGATGCGCGGGTTGCCGGCGAGTGCTTTGCCGATCTCGCCGCCGGGGCCGGTGATGACGTTGATGACGCCTGCGGGAACGATGTCGCCGATGAGCTCAATGAGGATCAAGAGGCTGAGCGGGGTGTTCGATGCGGGCTTGATGACGGTGCAGTTGCCCGCGGCGATTGCCGGAGCGATCTTCCATGCGGCCATCAACAGGGGGAAGTTCCAGGGGATGATCTGGCCGACGACGCCCATGGGCTCTTTGAAGTGGTAGGCGACGGTGTCCTTGTCGATCTCGCCGGCGGTGCCCTCTTCAGCGCGTATGCAGCCGGCGAAGTAGCGGAAGTGATCGATGGATAGCGGGACGTCGGCGTTGAGGGTCTCGCGGATGGGCTTGCCGTTGTCGAGGGTTTCGGCTTTGGCGAGGAGCTCGAGGTTCTCCTGCATGCGATCGGCGATTCGGTTGAGGATAGCGGCGCGTTCGGTGGACGAGATGCTGGCCCATGCATCCTTGGCAGCGTGAGCGGCGTCGAGCGCGAGCTCTACGTCGGCTGCGGAGGACTTGGCGAACTCGGCGAGTGGAGCGCCGTTGATGGGGCTGTTGTCTTTGAAGTATTTGCCGTTGTCGGGAGCGACAAATTTACCGCCAATGAAGTTGTCATAACGGGCGCGAACGCCATTTTTCCGGATGGAGGCAACGGCCTCCTCAAAGAGCTGCATTCTGCGTAATTTCCAGTGTTGCGGTGGACATATTGGTACCTTCTCCAGTGAAGCGTGTGGTTCTATTCGCAGCGTAAGTCTCGCCCCGTCTGGAGCGGGTCGCTGTGACAGCCATCACCGAAATAATGTTTTCCCAGGACCGGCCGACGTGAGGGTTGGTGTTCGGCGGAATGGCATTTGAGAAGATAGAGGGATGTTGATTCCTTCGATTGATTTGATGGGTGGGCGGATTGTGCAGCTGGTGCAGGGGGAGAAGCTGAAGCTCGTCGTTTGATGACTTTGATTATTGGATTGAGCGGTTCGGGCGGTATCCGCTGGTGCAGCTGATTGACCTGGATGCGGCGATGCGGCAGGGGGAGAATTCGGCGCTGATTGCGATGATCTGCAAGCGGCTGCCTTGCCAGGTGGGCGGTGGGCTGCGGACGGCGGAGGATGGGCGGAGGTTGCTGGATGCGGGGGCGAAGAGGGTGATCTATGGGTCGTCGTTGTTTGGGGCCGGAAGCCCATGGACATGGGGACGCGGATGGTGGCGAAGCGGCGGCATAAGGTGATTCGGCTGGAGTTTGCGGAGGGGTTGAAGACGGGCGCTGGGGGAGGAGGCGCTTTGCTTTTCTGTCGACACCAAGGGTGGGAAGGTGGCGGTGCGGGGGTGGAAGGAGAGCGTGGAGCTGGGGCCGGAGGAGGCGGTGACCTGGCTGGAGGATTACTGCTCGGCGTTTCTTTATACGCATGTGGATACCGAGGGGACGATGCAGGGGTTTCCGCTGGATGTGGCGGCGATTTTGCGGGCTACTACGGCGCGGCAGTTGATTGTGGCGGGGGGGATTAAGGCGATGAGCGAGGTGGAGGCGCTGGATGCCATGGGGGTGGATGCTGTGGCGGGGATGGCGGTGTATTCGGGGGCGATGGAGGCGTAAGAACGGTTCTCAGTTCTCAGTTGTTAGTTGTCAGTTGGGTCGTCGGTGGGGAGGGCGTAGTAGCCTTTGCGGGATCTGGATGGTGTGGTCGGGGCCGCAGGTGATTTCTAGGGGGTGGAATTTGCTGTCGGCGGGGGTGGTGGGGGTGTAGGTGAGGAGGTATTGGGTGCGGAGCTCGTCCTGGATCTGGGTGAAGGCGGATTCGAGCTTGGGGCCGTTGTTGCCTACGTCGATGACGCGGCCGCCGGTGGCGCGGGCGAGGTGCTCCATGGCGGACTTTGCCGCTGTAGGGGTCGGAGAAGTTGTCGGCGAAGGGGTGGTCGGTGAGGAGGATGACGTAGAGGATGGCGTTGGAGCGCTGGGCGGCTTCGGTGGCGGAGGCTGAGGGTTTCCTGGGAGCCCTGGTCGCCGCCGTCGGTGAGGAGGATGAGGACTTTGCGGCCGGCCTGCGTGGCGAGCTTGTCGTGGGCGGCGAGGTAGACGGCGTCGTAGAGGAGCGTGCCGCGGGGGTTGGCGGTGGGAAAGGGGCCGCCGCCGATGCCGGGAGGCCGGTGGAGGCGCTGGCGGCGTTGATCGAGGCGGGGTCGATGGCGCGGGTTAGTTCGGGGAGGCTGTTGGTGTCGTCGGCGAGGAGGTCTACGTTGACGTCGAAGGTGATGAGGAAGGCTAGGTCTTTGGGGGTGAGGACGTCTTTGAGGAAGCGGACGGCGGATTGCTGCTCGAGGGGGAGGACGTGCTGCTGGCTGCCGCTGGTGTCGAGGAGAATGCCGATGGTGAGAGGGAGGTTTTTCTCCTGGGTGAGGGTCTTGATGGTCTGGGGCTGGTGGTCGTCGAGGACGCGGCAGTCGGAGGGGGTGAGGTTGAGGACGTAGCCGTTGGCGTCGCGGACGGAGAAGTAGGTGTCGACGAGGCGGGTGGAGAGGTGGAGGGTTTGGGGGCGTGGAGGTCGGGTGCGGGTGCGGCTGGGGGCGGTGGAGGCGGGGGGTGGGGCGTCGGGGGAGGGGGCTTCCTGGGCGTGGAGGGTCGTGGGCGAGGATGCGGCGAGACAGGAGGAGCGAGGGTGAGGGAGGCGTCGGCGTGGAGGACAGGGCCATGGTGGCTATTAGACGCCAGTGTCGGACGGCGAGTTGGACGGCGAGAGTTGGAGTGGGAGTGGTGCGGTGATGGGTGCGAGGGTTTGCACAACGAAGAGGGGGGCTGGTGCGTCTGATGGGTATAGGCGCTGGTTATGGGGAGGAGACGACGGGTGGGTGCAGTTGTGGCTCGGCGCTGGTAGTCTCAAGAGAGCGTCTTGAGCAGGAACGTTTTGAGGAATTTGGTTCAGGGCGGGGCCGCGGGCTGAATTGCTCGTGAAAGAGGATTACGGATGACGTTGGGTACGCAAAGGATGTTGGTGGGTGGGCTGGCGATGGTGCTGGCTGCCGCTGGGAGTCAGGCAGGGGCACAGAGCCAGACGCAGTCGCAGCAGAATGTTCCGAATGCGCCGGAGCCGCAGACGTTGCCGACGTTGAATACGATTACGCCGGTGGCGCCGGCGCTGCCGACCACGCCATCCCAGGCCGGGGCGAGCTCGTCGACGCCAGAGGCACGCGACGACTCACGGTCAGCTGCCGAGATCAGGTGCAGGAGCAGGGGCCGCCGCCGGTCACGAGCCGAAGCGAGGCGAACACGATTTCGCGTGAATGTGCAGTATCACGCGATTCCGTTTACGGTGAAGGACTCGAAGGGGCACCTGGTTCCGGGGCTGACGTATCGCGATGTGCGGGTGTATGAGAATGGCGTGCTGCAGCATATGGCGACTGTTTCTGACGGATCCGGCGCCGCTGTCGGTGGCGCTGGTGATCGACCAGAGCGTGACGCACGACACGATGGAGAAGATCAACGACTCGCTGGCTGCGCTGCAGGGGGCGTTCTCTCCGTATGACGAGGTTGCGGTGTTTACGTACAACAACGGCGTGAAGGAGCAGACGACGTTTACGGCGGCGCAGAGCGCGCGGCTGGGTGCGGTGCTGGAGCAGTCAAAGGGAATGGGACGGGATCCGCTGATGGGACTGTCCGGGCCGCTGGCGCACGACCAGGTGATCAACAATATGCCGATCGATGGCGTCGCGGACTCGGGACATCAGCCGGGCACGCTGTCGTTCACGGTACCGAAGGAGTATCACACGCTGAATGACGCGATCCTGGCGGCGGCGAAGGAGGTTGCGACGGGCGGATTACCAGCGGGAGCGGATTATGTATGTGATCTCGGACGGCAAGGAGTATGGCAGCAAGGCGACGCAGAAGGAAGTGACGCGTTTTCTGCTGACCAACAATATCGAGGTGTGGGCGACGCAGGTGGGCGAATCAGCGATCAAGGGCATGGGCTTTGTGGACCGGATGCACATTCCGCTGACGATGCGCGACGATGTGCTGCCGAAGTACACGACGGCGACGGGCGGACAGTTTGATTCGGAGTTCCGGCCGAAGGGCATCGAAGAGAGCTTCTGCGCAGCATTACCGCCGAGGTTCGCGGACAGTACACGGTTGGGTATTACACGCACGAGTCTCCGTTCAACGAGAGCTATCGGAGGACCGAGGTACGGGTGTTGAGGCCGGGTCTGACGATCATTGCGCCGGACGGGTATTACCCGAAGGCTTCGGATAATGCGCGGATGAGGCCGAAGACTGCATCGACGGCAACGCCGGCCCTGCTGCTCCAACGACGGAATCTCCGCAGTTGAAACGCACCCGGCGACGGCACCGACGCGCCGCAATAGAACGATGGGATTGACGATTCACGAGAATGCGCTGATTGCGCTAGCCTGCCGCCGCCTCCTGGGGCGGCGGTGATTTTTCGGGGGGCATGGGGGTGAAGGCCTCGGGCGGCCGGGTTGCGGGGGCGATCCGGTTTGTGATCCTGTCGCACGCGATCAGCCTGGTGGTGCTGGTGGGGATTCTTTGGGAGCTGACATGCGGGGGTGCCGCATGGAGCTGCGGTGGGGTGGGCGATTGCAGGCGGGGTGACGGGAGCGCTGGGGCTGGTGGCGTTTTATATTGCGCTGAGCCGGGGCGGGATGGGCGTGTCGGCGGCGGTGAGCGGGCTGCTGGCGGCGGCGATTCCGGCGCTGGTGTCGAGTGTGATGGAGGGTGCGCCAGGGGCGATGCGGCTGGCGTGGATTCTGTGCTGGCGGGCGGTGCGATCTGGCTGATCGCGGCGGGAGATTCTCCGGAGAAGGATTTTCCGGAGAAGAAGAGTGGCGGCACGATGGCGCTGGCGATCTTTGCGGGGGTCGCGTTTGGGGTTTACTTTGTTGCGCTGAAGTTGTCGAACCCGCTGGGGCTGCTGATGCCGATGACGATTGCCAGGGTTAGCAGCGTGGTGCTGTGCTCGGTGATTTTGGTGGTGATGGCGGTGGCGGGTGGGCGGCAGATTCAACCCACGTCTCAGAAGCGAGATGTGGGGCACCCGGTTTCTGGGCGGTGGCTGGCGGGCTGGGGGTGGGCTTGCGGGGTGGCGCTGCTGGATACGGGCGGGAATGTGTTGTTCCTGGCGGCGACGCGGATGGGGCGGCTGGATGTGGCGTCGGTGCTGGCGAGTTTGTATCCGGCGGGAACGATTCTGCTGGCGGCGTGGTATCTGCATGAGCGGCCGACGCGGCGGCAGACGATGGGGATGGTGGCTGCGCTGGCGGCCGTGGTGATGATTACACTGTAGGGCACCGGTAATAGCTATTTTGGCTATAATAGCTAAGGTAGCTATTTTGGCGACGGAGCTTGACGATGATCACGATGACCTCTGTGGTGGCTCAGAACCAGTTCGGGCAGTTGCTGGATACTGCGCAGCGTGAGGCGGTTGCGATTACGCGGCATGGGCGGCCGACGGCGTTTGTGGTGTCGCCGCAGGAGATGGAGGAGTTGCTGGATGCGCGACGCAGGCGGGGTGCTGCGGTGGCCGAGTTGGAGGCCTGGAGCGCGACGGCGGGCAGGCGCGCGGGAAAGGCTGCGCAGAAGCTGACGGACGAAGAGGTGAACCGGCTCGTGCATGAGGCGCGGTGAGCCGGATTCGACGGGTGGTGTTTGACACGAGCACGCTGGTGAGCGCGGCGTTGCGGGTGGGATCGGTGCCGCATCAGGCCCTAGTGAAGGCCATGGCTTCATGTGATCTGTGCGCGAGTGTGGAGACGCTTGCGGAGCTGGCGACGGTGATGGGACGCAGAAAGTTTGACCGGTATCTGGAGCGGGAGCTGAGGCTGAGCTTCGTGGCATTGATGACGCGGCGTGTGCATCTGTTCGCCGTGCCGATGGGGGCTATGACGCAGGCCTCGCGCGACCCAAAGGATGACAAGTTTCTGGCGCTGGTGGTGGCCGCACAGGCCGATGCGCTGGTGAGCAGCGACGACGATCTGCTGGTGTTGCATCTGTGGAGAGAAGTGCCGGTGATGACGGCTGCGGAATTTCTCGCAGCTGAATAGCGCGATGGCAAAGGAAAAGAGCGACGGCCGCAGATTGGGCTCGTCGCTCTTGGTTGTGATCACGCCGGGGACGCTGAGGCATCCGCGCCTGAAGGGCTTAGGCGGTGGGGGGCTTGGTGGCTTCGTCGGGCTTGGGGGTGACGGTGTGCGCGGTGTCGGCGGGTTTTGCGTCGGCCTTGACGTCGTCGTTGATGCCCTTCATGCCTTCTTTGAAGCCGCGGAGACCTTCACCGAGACCCTTGCCGAGCTCGGGCAGCTTTTTGCCGCCGAAGAGAAGAATGGCGAGGCCTGCCAAGATGATGAGGTGCCACGGTTGAAATAGATCACCCATACGAAATCTCCCTGCTGCCGCCCATGCTGTGTTGCGATCCTGGGGTCCGGTGCTACGGTGCTCCGTAATCCGATAGGCCCAGGGCGACGATTCATTGTCGCACGATCGGTTGGAGAATGTCCGTGGGTCGGGACGGCTGGCATGTAGAGAACGCCGCGGGAGGGGTTTTGGATGCAAATGCGGGGATGGGGAGCGGGGGCGGGGCGAGACAGTATATCCTTGGACAGACGCTCCGTTTGGTTTCCTGGAGAGGCGCTACGTATGGGCCTTGGGAGAGGCCGCAGGAACGGGCGCAACCTGATGGACCCGCGCTGCTCGCTTGAGCCCGCCTACGAGGAAGATGCTGCAACTGATTAAGAAGACCTTTGACTCTGCCACTCGCAAGGTGGTTTGTGCGACAACCCTTAGCCTGTTGGTGAGCGTGGCCTCGGCTGGAGTCGCAGCGGCACAGACGCAGACACCGAACCAGACGCCTCCGAATTCGAGCAGCAGCGGCCAGACGCAGACGGCGGCGCCGGGGACGGTGGCGGTGACCAAGGCGACGGCGGCGGCGCTGGCTCCTTATACCGGGCCGAAGTACGACAACCGCTGGGAGATCTATGGCGGCCTGAACTTTATGAACGGGCAGGCGGGGCAGGTACAGCCCGGCCGGCGCTACAACATGGGCGGCGGCGAGGTGATGGGCACCTACTGGCTGGGCGGCGCGAAGGTGAAGCGGTGGGGCGTGGTTGGGGACTTTCGCTTTGGTGCGGGAACGACGCCGGTGACCAGCCCGTTCTACAACCGCGTGGTGATCATGCAGAACATTCCCAGCGGCGGCGTGCAGTTTCGCGGACCGAAGAATCGGTATGCGGCGATTGACTTTCATGCGCTGGCGGGCGAGACGTATGGTCACTTCAATTACGCGGTGAATCATTATCCTGGCGGAAGCCCGGTGAGTGCGTGCGCTGCGCAGCAGAAGGCTGGGACAGGTTGGGAATCTTGGTCTGTATTGCAACCACTTTGCGCCGTATGGCGCGGTGGGTGGAAGCATCGACTTCAATGAGAGCGGCAAGCTGGCGATTCGGCTGCAGCCTGACATGACGTTCGAACACTTTGGCACGGAGACGCGCGAGTTCTTCGCGATCTCGATGGGCGTGGTGTATCGGTTGGGACACGAAGTAAGAGCAGGGAGTAGGGAACAGGGATTAGGGATTAGAAAGGCAAAGGCCCTCCTGGTGGAGGGCCTTTGCTTTGGTGCGAGGTTGCGCGCATGCTGCCGTTCCTGATCCCTGAGCCCTGAACCCTGTTCTTAGGGTTGGAGGAATTCGGGGGAGACTGGGTTTTCGTAGACGGAGTAGTCGCGGGTGACGACGGTGAGGCCGCTGGCGGTGACGAAGTAGTTCTTCTTGTCTTCGTTGGGGTCGTAGCCGATGACGGTGCCGTCGGGGATGTGGACGTCGCGGTCGATGATGGCGTGGCGGATGCGGCAGTGGCGGCCGATGTTGACGTGGGAGAAGACGATGCTGGAGTCGACGTCGGCGTAGCTGTTGACGCGGACGTCGTGGGAGAGGACGGAGTTGCGCACGACCGAGCCGGAGACGATGGAGCCGGCGCTGACGATGGAGTTGATGGCCATGCCGGTGCGGCCGGGTTCGCCGAAGACGAACTTGGCGGGCGGGTACTGGTAGGCGCGGGTGCGCATGGGCCAGGACTTGTCGTAGAGGTTGAAGGTGGGGGCGACGGCGGCGATGTCCATGTTGGCCTCGTAGTAGGCCTCGAGGGTGCCGACGTCGCGCCAGTAGAGGGCGCGCTGCTTGTTCTCGTCGACGAAGTTGTAGGCGTTGCATCTTGTAGCGGCCGAGGAGCTTGGGCAGGATGTCGTGGCCGAAGTCGTGGCGTGGAGTCGGGGTCTTCGGCGTCCGTGATGAGCTCGGGGAGGAGGACGTCGGTGTTGAAGAGGTAGATGCCCATGGAGACGTCGACCATGTCGGGATTGAAGGGCGAGCGGAGGTCGGTGGTCTTGGGCTTTTCGACGAAGCCGGTGACCTCGCCGTTGCGGGCGACCTCGACGACGCCGAACTCGGAGACCTTGTCGGGGGTGATGGGGAGGGTGGCGAGGGTGACGTCGGCGCCGGAGTCGCTGTGCTGCTGCTTCATGCGGGCGTAGTTCATCTTGTAGATGTGGTCGCCGGAGAGGATGAGGACGTGCTTGGGCTCCTCGGAGCCGATGGAGTAGATGTTCTGGAAGACGGCGTCGGCGGTGCCCTGGTACCAGCTCTTGGAGACGCGCTGCATGGGGGGAAGGATCTCGATGAACTCGCCGAGTTCGCTGGCGACGACCGAGCCCCAGCCTTCGCGGATGTGGCGGTTGAGCGAGAGCGCCTTGTACTGGGTGAGGATGTAGACGTGGCGGAGGTCGGAGTTGATGCAGTTGGAGAGGGTGATGTCGATGATGCGGTACTGACCGGCGAAGGGAACAGCGGGCTTGGCGCGATCGCGGGTGAGGGGAAAGAGCCGCTCGCCAGCACCACCGGCAAGCAAAACGCCTAAGCGTATCTCTCATGGTCCAGCTTCCTCGAACGGCTGTGCGACGGTAGAAGTCGCATGCACTCTGCTCGGATGCAGGTTACGGCATCCACGACGCCCGAGAGTATCAGCGGCGAGAAATTCTTGGCAAATCGTGTGTGCGTTAAGCGCCCGGAGCAGTGTCTTCGCCGGCCGACTCCGCGTTCTCTGCGATGCGCTCAGTCTCTTCGGTGGAGATGCGAAGGGACTTGAGGAAGGTGAGGTCGTTGCGGGTGAAGGGGCCAGTCGGCATCCTCGGCGTCGACTTCGGCGTCGATGGTCTCGGGTTCGTCTTCGACCTCGTTGAGACCGATGGTGGCTTCGAGCATGAGGAGAACGTCGAACCCCTGCTCTCGAATTTCGCGGACGACGCCTGAGATCTGGTCGGACTCGCTGACCGACTCGTGGATCGCTTCGCCCAGTTTCTGGATAAGGTCTTTGACCTGTTGATTCAATGCCACCTCCCCGTCGTTAGGGAAACAAGTGTGGAGAGAAAACTTGCTTCTCCGATGCTGGAATGCCCATCCCACGCATTGGGTATTCCCTGCCAGATTCAGCGGGAACGGCAGCTGCGGGTGAAGATCGTTCTAATATCAAGATTACGCCGAGGGGCGTGTGGAAGCCAAGTCCGGCTTTGGCTTGGAATCAGGAAAGATTACCGATATACGCGGGGAGCGGGGCGCAGAGGCTGGCCGGAGGCGGGACTGAACTGAGGCGGAGCGGTCGGCGGACTAGACGAAGGTCGGGCTGTCGGAGGCGTCTTCGTCGAGGTAGTAGGCGGGTTCGTGGATGGCCTGTGAGCGGGTGGAGCTCCAGACCAGAAATCCTGCTGCGGCGGCCGCCATGCCACCGATGAACCAAACGAACTTTTTCATGCGTGCTTCCCTTCCCTTTCCATTATGACGGACAACGGACAGGGAGGGAAGCGCGGATTTCGTGGGAGGACTCACGCATAGGCCATAGCGGGCCGAGCGCGTTCCGAAATGGGAAATGCGAGGGAGAGCTGGGTCGTTAGACGACGGTGTGATGGTCGGACCAGGCGGCCTCGAGACGATGGGCAAGCTCTTCTACCGGCTGCACGCGGGTGCGGTCCCAGACGAGGAAGCCTACGAGTGCTGCTGCCAAACCGCTTACCAACCAAACCAGATTCTTCATGCTTGCCCCTTGGTTTCCTTGATCGACCCTTCATGTGAGGCGTCATGAGGCGTTGGATGCAGGAGACGGGGAGTTAGTGGGCTGAGCGGTTGCGGGACAGTACACTGGAGGGCATGGACAGGGTTCGGTTCGGACGCGCGTTGGGGTATGGCGCTCGGCATGCGGCGAAGACGCTGATGCAGGCGGCGGATGCGGCGACGACGCCGGCGCCCGCGACCGGTGGAGCGGGGCAGGCGCGGCCGGTTGCGGCTCCGGTGGATCGGGTGGCGGAGAAGGTGGTGCAGACGCAGCGGACCGTAGCGCGACGCAGAAGCATGCGGGGAAGCTGGGGCGGTCGGTGTGGACGCCGGTGGCGCGGTTTTCGAGCGTGGTGTGGCTGCAGGTGACGGGATTGTTCTTCGCGCTGATTGCGATGTTTCTGGCGCAGGGGGCGTGGAAAGAACGCGCGGCGTTGCATCTGCCGGCGGGATCGCATGCGGCGGTGAAGTTTTATGTGCTGGCGGTGGCGTTTGCGGTGTTCGCTTATTTTTCTGTGAGTAATTTTGTGCGGGCCTGGCTGCGGGAGCGGTCGCTGCGCGGACGGCGAGCGTAAGAAGTGAATGGCGTGGCTGATGAGTTCCGTGAGGCGAAGGTTGCGGTTCGCCGGGGGTGGGGGCGGTTTGGTATCGTTTGAGGGGGCCGCGGGGCGCGCGAGAGAGCCGTGCTGTTGGCTGGAAAAGGTAACTCTCTATGAGTGATACGACGAACGATACAATCTCTGATTTCCTTCCGACGATTCCTGCGCCGCCCTGCGGCGGACGGCGCTGCATGCTACGCATCACGCGCACAAGGCGCGGATGGTCGACTTTGGCGGATGGGATATGCCGGTGCAGTATCGCGGGCTGATTGATGAGCACATGGCGGTGCGGACGGGCGTGGGGGTGTTCGATGTGTCGCACATGGGGGACATTCAGCTGCGCGGGCCGAACTCGCTGGCCGCGGTGCAGAAGCTGCTGATGAATGATGCGAGCAAGCTGCAGGTGGGGCAGGCGCATTACTCGGCGATGCTGTATCCGAATGGCACGTTTGTGGACGATGTGATTCTGCATAAGCTGGGCGAGAACGATTACCTGATCGTGATCAATGCAGGGACGCGCGAGAAGGATGTGCAGTGGGTTCGGAAGACGATTGGCGGGATGGGCGGGCTGCACATCACCGACGTGAGCGACTACTACACGCAGATTGCGATCCAGGGGCCGAAGGCGCAGGCGACGCTGCAGAAGCTGACGCCGGTGGACCTGGCGCCGATTAAGAACTACTGGTTTACGTGGGGGCAGGTGTGCGGGCTGCATAACGTGCTGATCGCGCGGACGGGGTATACGGGCGAGGACGGGTTCGAGATTTATGTGCCGGCGGATGAGGCGACGAGCGCGCGGGTGTGGGGCGAGGTGCTGGCGGCGGGTGAGGAGTTTGGGATTATGCCGTGCGGGCTGGGCGCGCGGAACACGCTGCGGCTGGAGGCGGCGATGGCGCTGTATGGGCACGAGATTTCGGACGACGCTGAATGTGTGGGAGGCGAACCTGGGGCGGTATTGCAAGATGGACAAGGGCGTGGACTTTGTGGGGCGCGAGGCGCTGGCTGAAGGTGCAGGACGGCGGGCGGGCCGACGAAGCGGCTGGTGGGGCTGGAGATGGTCGAGCGCGGGATTGGGCGCGATGGGTATCCGGTGTTTTCGCTGGAGGGCGAGCGGATTGGCGAGATTACGAGCGGGTCGCCGGCACCGTTTTTGAAGAAGAATATTGCGCTGGCGTATGTGCCGGTGGCGTTTGTGGAGCTGGGGACTGAGGTTGCGGTTGAGATTCGCGGGCAGATGGTGAAGGCGGTGGTTGTGCCTACGCCGTTTTATAAGCGGGCGAAGGCGGCGGCGTCGCGGTGATTACGGCTCCGTTGAGTTAGCGGACTGCGGCTGAGTTCGTCGTTATGCAGCATGGAGTTCGGGCGTTCGCTTTCCACCGGCTGGGCTGCCTACAATTGAGATGTCGAACGTATCTATTCACGAGCGGGATTGAAGAGGGATTATGAGCTATCCGGAAACGTACAAGTATGCGAAGTCGCA
The DNA here is from genome assembly GCA_963821165.1 of uncultured Acidobacteriaceae bacterium. Taxonomy (GTDB): domain Bacteria; phylum Acidobacteriota; class Terriglobia; order Terriglobales; family Acidobacteriaceae; genus Granulicella. The sequence goes on along the minus strand of CAWGCQ010000003.1, from coordinate 1,783,231 downwards.
TGAGTGGTTGCTGCTGGAGGGTGACGCGGCGACGGTCGGCATTACGGACTATGCGCAGGAGTCGCTGGGCGACATTGTGTTTGTGGAGCTGCCGAAGGTGGGGCAGGAGATTGAGGCCGGGGCGACGTTTGGGTCGGTCGAGAGCGTGAAGGCGGTGAGCGATTTGTATTCGCCGGTGGGCGGGCACGGTGACGGCGGTGAACTGCCGCGCTGAATGATGCGCCGGAGACGATTAATACGGCCGCGAATGAGACCTGGATTATCAAGCTGGAGGTGAAGGATGCGGCGGTGGATGGGCTGCTGGGCGCGGCGGACTTATGAGAAGTTTGTGGCGGAAGAGACTGGACACTAAGACAGTGAGTAGTTGGTAGTGATGAGAATGAGTAGGACTGCCCGAGATTTGAGGTTATCTATGCGTTATTTGCCTAAGTCGCCTGCTGATCGCGAGGCTATGCTCGCTGAGATTGGCGTGGCGTCGATTGAGAGCTTGTTTGAGACGATTCCTGCGGAGTATCGGCTGACGGAGGATTTGAAGATTCCGCGGCAGCATTCGGAGTCGGAGATTCTGGAGCGGTTTCGTGCGTTTGGTGCGAACGTGGCCAGCGGCGATGCGGTGGAGTTGGCTGCGCTGCCGGCGGGGAAGTTGTTTGCGAGCTTTCTGGGCGCGGGGGCTTATCGGCACTATCGGCCGGTGATTATTGACTCGCTGGTGCAGCGCGGGGAGTTTCTGACCAGCTATACGCCGTATCAGCCGGAGATCTCGCAGGGCACGCTGCAGGCGATGTTCGAGTTCCAGACGATGATCTGCGAGCTGACGGGGATGGAGATTGCGAACGCGTCGATGTATGACGGGTCGACGGGCGCGGCGGAGAGCTGTGCTGATGGCGTGCCGCGTGACCGGGCGGCAGGGCGCGGTGGTGGCGCGGACGGTGCATCCGGAGTATCGCGAGGTGCTGGCTACGGTGACCAAGCACCAGGAGATTCCGATTACGGAGGTTGGGTATGTCGCGGAGACCGGGCGCGTGGATTTGGCCGCGCTGGATGCGGCGATTACGGATGAGACGGCTTGCGTGCTGATCCAGTCGCCGAACTTCTTTGGGACGATTGAGGATGTTGCTGCGATTGCGGAGATTGCGCATGCGAAGGGCGCGCTGCTGATTGTTTCGATTGCTGAGGCGGTTTCGCTGGGGGTGTGAAGGCTCCGGTGGAGGCGGATATTGTTTCGCTGGAGGCGCAGAGCTTTGGCGTTGCGGTTGGATTTGGCGGGCCTTACTGCGGCGTGATTGCGTGCAAGGAGAAGTTTCTGCGGCAGATGCCGGGGCGGCTTGTCGGCGAGACGAAGGACACGAATGGCAAGCGCGGATGTGTGCTGACGCTGAGCACGCGCGAGCAGCATATTCGGCGCGAGAAGGCTACGAGCAATATCTGCACGAACCAGGCGCTGGTCGCGATGATGGTGACGATCTTTCTGACCGTGTATGGCAAGCAGGGATTGCGCGAGCTGGCGGAGCAGAATCTGGCGAAGGCGGCTTACCTGCGGAAGGCGCTGCTGGATGCGGGCGCGGCGACGAAGTTCGATGGCGCGCCGCGGTTTCATGAGTTTGTGCTGACGACGAAGGAGTCTGCTGACGGCGGTGAATGCGAAGCTGCTGGAGAAGCAGATTGTTGGCGGGCTGGCGCTGGCGAAGTGGTATCCGGAGCTGGGCGAGAGTGCGACGCTGTGGTGCGCGACGGAGCTGACGACCAAGGCGCAGATGGATGCTGCGGCGAAGGTGCTGGCGGGCGTGCGGGCTCAGGAGCTTGTCGGAGTGAAATAGGAAAGAAGGCAGGTACGATCCTCGATGAGTTCTTCTGCGAAGGGCGCGATCATCGGGGGGTGTGTCGGCCTGGCAGTGATGTTCGCGATTATTGAGAGCGGTGTGAGTGTTTCGGGATTGGCGCTGCTGCTGTGGCCGTCGTCGGTGTTTGGCGTTGAGTTTCATGATGAGGGCCAGATGATCGGGTTGGTGGTGGGATCGATCGAAGTCGGCGTTCAGTTTCTGGCTTACGCGGCCCTGGGCTGGGCTGATTGGGTTGGTTGTGCAGATTGTTCGAGGTGAAGGGTAGTGGATGTCAGCGCGATTGAGGGGCAGGAGCTGACGGCGGTGGAGTTTGTTGGCGACTATCTGCGGCTGAGATTTGATGGGCCGATGCTGACGCTGTATGCGTGGCCGCATATTCTGCTGGCGGATTTTTCGATTGCGTTTGGTGAGCCGGAGTATCGGAATGCGCTGTGTGCGCAGATTGGCGAGATGGTCGCGAAGGCTGCGCTGGAGGAGTTGGAGGCGCTGACGGTGGAGTTTGAGTCTGGCACGGTGATTGCGCTGAGTTTGCGGGAGGAAGAGTTGGATGGGCCGGAGGCTGGGAGTTATTCGGCGGATGGTAGTGGTGAAGGATGAAGAGGACTTTTAGCGATGGCGCACTCGATCAAGCCGCGCATTATGTACATCGAGAATAAGGGCGGCGGCCTAGTTGATAGTCCGTGGGGCTTCAAGATTTCCGATGAAGGAGACCTTACTGGGCCAGCAAGGATCGGACGGGTAACATTTTCGAAGACTGGTCTTTCTATTTATTACCAGGGCAAAACCTTTCATCGCGCCGAAGGTTTCAAATCGAATTACGTCTGCGAAGAGAACGGTGAACGATATTGGATATCAGGGCCAAAGAGGCGCGGCGGGGATGCTTTGTATGCAACCAACGTCCCAGCCGAGATTGATGAAGATGTTCGCGAAGAGTATTGGGTAGAGATTCGAAAGCAGCCGGAACGGAAACACGAGACACACACGTAAGGAAGAAATCATGGCAGATAAGTTTGTTGGGACGCCGAAGAAGGCTACTACGCATGTTAATCAGAATGAGGACTTGATGTTTGAGAAGTCTTCGGCGGGGAAGAAGGGGTATCGGCTGGCGCAGCTGGATGTGCCGGCGGTGGATGCTGCTTCCCTGCTGGGCGATGCGGTGCGGACGGATGGGCTGGGCGTGATGCCGGAGCTGAGTGAGATTGAGATCATTCGGCACTTCACGCGGCTTTCGACGTGGAACTATGCGATCGATCTGGGGATGTATCCGCTGGGATCTTGCACGATGAAGTACAACCCGCGGATCAATGAGACCGTCGCGCGGATTGAGGGGTTGGCGGAGGCGCATCCTTATCAGCCGGAGTCGTTGTCGCAGGGCGCGCTGGGGATTATGAAGCTGCTGTCGGAGTGCCTGGTGGAGATTACGGGCATGGACACGATTACGCTGCAGCCGGCGGCGGGCGCGCAGGGAGAGTTTACCGGGCATCCTGATGGTGCGGGCGTATCACGAGGCGAAGGGGAATGCGCGGAAGAAGATCATCATTCCGGACTCGGCGCATGGGACGAACCCGGCTACGGCGGCGATCTGCGGGTATGAGGTGGCGAACCTGAAGTCGAATGCGCTGGGGATGGTGGACCTGGCGGAGCTGGAGCGGATGGTGGATGAAGATGTGGCCGCGCTGATGCTGACCAATCCTTCGACCATTGGCGTGTTTGAGAAGCGACATTCACAAGATTGCGGACATCCTGCATGCGAAGGGCGCGCTGCTTTATATGGACGGCGCGAATATGAATGCGCTGTGCGGGAAGACGCGGCCGGGTGATTTCGGCGTGGACGTGATGCACCTGAATCTGCACAAGACGTTTTCTACGCCGCATGGTGGCGGTGGGCCGGGGTCGGGGCCGGTGGCTTGCAAGAAGATTCTGGAGCCGTTTCTGCCGACGCCGGTGGTGAAGACGAATGCTGATGGTTCGCTGGGGCTGGAGTACAACCGGCCGCAGAGTGTGGGGCGCGTGCGGGCGTGGTACGGCAACTTTGGGATGTTTATTCGCGCGCTGGCGTACATCCTGGCGAACGGGCCGGATGGATTGCGGCAGACGACCGAGGATGCGGTGCTGAATGCGAACTATCATTCGCGCGAAGCTGGACGGGACGTTTGAGCTGCCGTATAAGTCGCCGTCGCTGCATGAGGTGGTGTTCAGCGATAAGCTGCAGGCGAAGAATGGCGTGAAGACGGGCGACATGGGCAAGCGGCTGATCGATTACGGCTTCCATGCGTATACGGTTAGCTTCCCGCTGGTGGTTGCGGGCGCGATGATGATTGAGCCGACCGAGAGCGAGAGCCGCGAGGAGCTGGATCTGCTGATCGACGCGCTGAAGCAGATTGCGCGCGAGGCGGAGGAGAATCCGGAGCTGGTGCAGACGGCTCCGCATACGACGCGGATTCAGCGGCTGGATGAGACGACGGCGGCGCGGAAGCCGGTGCTGCGGTGGAAGGCGCCGGTAGCGTCGACGGAGTTGACGCCGGATACGCGCTGCGAAGGAGTGGTGACCGGAAAGCAAAGACGCGTGCTGCTCATTGCTGTGGGCTTTGTGATTCTGGTGAGCAGCATAAACATGTGGCGCCAGGAAGCGCAGCGAAGCATGACGGCGGAGACTATCTCGGGCACGCTTGTCGACCTGCACACTGTATCCCAGGTACGCAACGAAACACAGCATTTCCTGATTGAAACCGACAATGGTCAGCTAAGCCGTGATCTTTATACTGAAGAGCCGCTGATGTTCATGAAGGCGCAGAATGGCCAGAGGGTCGAAGCGGTGATCACGAGCGAATCAGGTTACGTATCGAGGCTGCGCATCGTCGCGGGGCACGATGCAGGCTTCTCGTATGATGAACCGGACGAACGCAACATCTTCGGAGCGGTTGCGATGTGTGTTCTGGGTCTCTTGATGATTGCAGGCCCTATCTTTGGCTATATTACGGATCGACAGGCGGCCGCGTAGGGCAATTCTTGCGGCGAAGGAGTGGTCATGGCTGGCGAGGGCATTGGCGGCGAGGCGCGGAAGGGCTCGCCGTTTTATCGACATGGGGATGTGTTTTATGCGCGCGGCGAGGAATTGGAGCGCGAGGAGTTTATGCGCGGCGAGGCGCGGGGGCGGCTGGCGGTTGCGCTCGACGTGCTGACGGACGCGATGATCCTGGTGGGGCAGCATGGGGTGTACTGCCGGAGCGAGCGGAATCCGGCGCTGCCGAAGATGGATCTGCAGGCGGTGCTGGCGGGGATTGGCGGGGCGAAGGAGCTGGTGGCCTCGGCGCTGGGTAAGCTGAACGACGAGTCCGATGCGAGGCGTGCGTTGAAGGAACGCTGACGAGTCGCGACTGTGTAGGCTTGTGAGTTCCCAGGTCTCAGAAGCGAGACCTGGGGCACCCGAGGTTCGTGGGTAGAATTGCTAAGTCGCGGGGGCTACTTTTCGGCTTCGATCTTTACGGAGACGTCGGTGGTCTCCCACTTGACGTGGAGTTCGGTGGAGCGTTTCTTGGTGTTCTCAAAGGTGATGCTCATGGATTCCTGCGGGGACGGGAGCTTGGCCAGGTGCATTTCAGTGCGGCCGAGGTCGTCGCCTTCGGGATAGGGGATGCCCCACTCGCCGGTCTTCTTGCTGATGATGAGCTGCCAGGGAGTTCCGGGAGCGCCGGGCAGCGTGAAGAGGGTGTAGCTGCCGGCGGGGACCATCAGGCTTCCGATCTTTAAGATTGCCGGTGGTGACGAAGGTAGTGGCGGGGTTCGCTCCGGTGCGCCAGGGCTTGCCGTAGGGTACGAGGCCGCCCATGATGACGCGGCCGCGCATGGCGGGCGAGTTGTAGTGGACGGTGATGGTGGTGCCGTCGATGGTGACGTCAGTCTGAGCGGGAGGACTGAGCAGGGGTTTGGCAGGCTTGGCCGACTGCTTCGCGGGCGCGTCCATGGTGGACATTTGAGCGGAGGCCGACGCGGTGAGGGTTGCGGCGAAGGTGAGGGCGAGAAGGAGCGAGGTACAGCGCGCGGGATTCTTCATGGCTGATATGGTACTCCCGCGAGGTTGACTGTCGACACTGGTTGCGGCGGTTTCTGCTAGGCTAGAAGTATGCGCCCGTAGCTCAGCTGGATAGAGCGGCAGCCTCCGAAGCTGTAGGTCAGAAGTTCGAATCTTCTCGGGCGCACCATTTCCCCCTCACAATTCAGGATGCGGATGCCGGGTGGGTCAGCTAGCCCCAGGCGTCAACCGTGACGGTGCGGGTGCCTTCGCAGGCGAAGAGGTCGAGGAGAATGTTGGTGGCCTGGACGGTGGCCGAGCGATCGGCGCCGATTCCCTGCTGGTGGCCGTCGTGGAGAAGGACGTTGGCGCCGGTGCGGCGGCGCTGGGCGCGCTGACGGCCGCGGGTGATGTTGGCTACGATGCGGTCGGGGGAGATGGGCTGCCAGTCGTAGCCCATGGTGTTCCACTGGACGATCTTGAGACCGAGCTCTTCGGCGGCGCGGAAGACCATGGGGCGGCGGGCGCCGTGGGGCGGGCGGAGATAGTGGATGGGAGCGCCGATGGTGTCTTCGAGGGCCTGGTTGCAGGCGCGGAGTTCTTCGCGGATTGCGCGGGAGGACTGGAAGCTGAGCCAGGGGTGGGTCTGGGTGTGGTTGCCAATGAGATGGCCAGCCGCGTGGACGCGGCGGACGATCTCGGGACGCTGGCGGACGAAGCGGCCGATCATGAAGAAGGTGGCGCGGGCGTTGTGTTGGGCGAGGAGGTCGAGGAGAGCGTCGGTGGCGACGTCGTTGGGGCCGTCGTCGTAGGTGAGCGCGACTTCGGTGGGGTCGGTGCCGGCGATGATGGTGTGGCCGAAGAGTTGCGAGCTGGCGCTGAGGGCCGCGTAGGTGAGGGTGAGGCCGGCGGTGGCGGCGACTGCGGCTGTGGCGGCGAGCGAGACTTCGATCGGAGTTGGCGAGCTTGCCATGCTTACTTCTTCAGGAGAGCGAGGACTTCTTCGGCGTGGCCTTCGGGCTTGACCTTGTTGAACTCGTGGATGAGGCGCTGGTCGGGGCCGATGACGTAGGTGGTGCGCTCGATGCCGGTGACCAGCTTGCCGTACATGTTCTTTTGCTTGATGACGCCGAAGCGGTTGCAGATGGTCTGGTCGGCGTCGGCGAGCAGGGGGTACGGGAGGTCGTATTTTTCTGCGAACTTCTTCTGGGCCTTGACGGTGTCGCGTGAGATGCCGAGGACGATGACGCCGGCCTTCTGGAGCTTCTTGAAGTGGTCGCGAAAGCCGCAGGCTTCGATGGTGCAGCCGGGGGTGTCGGCCTTGGGGTAGAAGAAGAGGACGACGGGCTTGCCGGCGAAGTCAGAGAGGCTGACGGGGTTGCCGTCCTGATCGGGCAGGGTGAAGTTTTCTGACTAGGTCGCCGGCTTGCATGGGCGGATCTCCTGAGTTGGTTAGGCGAGGACGGCCTGGTGCGCTTCGTCGTCGACCACGACCTGGTTGGAGGCGGCGATGGAGGCCGAGGGCGGGATAGTAGGCGTTGGAGACGTACTGGCCGAGCATGCGATGGGTGTTGAAGAAGGTGCCGTTGATGGCGATGCAGTGGCGGCGGATGCGCGGCCCAGTGCGGCCTTGTCGGCGAAGAGCGGGAGCGACGGAGTTCTCGAGCTTGTTGTAGACGCGCTCGGCTTCGACGGCCTCGTCTTCGGAGTTTTCGATGGCCCAGCCGGTGATGTTTTCGGCGCAGCCTTCGACCCACCAGCCGTCGAGGACGCTGAGGCTGGGAACGCCGTTGAGCGCGGCCTTCATGCCGCTGGTGCCGGAGGCTTCGTAGGGGCGCAGCGGGGTGTTGAGCCAGACGTCGACGCCGTTGGTGAGCTGCTCGCCGAGGTCCCAGTCGTAGTTCTCGAGGTAGAGGATGCGGAGCTTGCTGGACTCGAGCTTGGCGGCTGCGGAGAAGATGTCGCGGATGAGGCCCTTGCCGGCGTTGTCGGCGGGGTGAGCCTTGCCGGCCATGAGGATCTGCAGGCCGCCGATGCGGTTGGCGATCTCGATGAGGCGCTCGGGCGAGTGCAGGATCAGGCTGGCGCGCTTGTAGGTGGCGACGCGGCGGGCGAAGCCGAGGGTGAGGACGTTGGGGTCGAGGTCGACGCCGGTGCGCTGCTTGACCGTCTGCGAAGAGGCGCAGCTTGCTGGGCTGATGCGTGGCTTCGATGACTTCGGGCTCGATGCCGTAGACCGAGCGGAAGTACTGGTTGTCGTGACGCCACTCGGGGACTTCCTTGTCGAGCAGCTCCTGGAAGGGCTGCGAGAGCCAGGTGGCGGCGTGCACGCCGTTGGTGATGGAGTGGACGGTGTACTCGGGGAACATCTGCTGCGAGACCTTGCCGTGCAGCATGGCGACGCCGTTGACGTAGCGCGAGAAGCGCAGGGCGAGGTAGGTCATGTTGAGCAGGTCGTTGTGCAGGCAGCCGAAGCGCTCGATGGCGGCGGCGCGGTCGGGGCCGAGGACCTGCATCATCTGGTCGAGGCCGAACTTGTCGTGGCCGGCGGGGACGGGGGTGTGGGTGGTGAAGACGCACTGCTGCTTGACGGCTTCGGCGTCGGCCTCGGTGGCGGCGCTGAGGGGCGCCGGGAGCGACGCGGGCTTCGAGCAGGCCGATGGAGAGAAGAGCGGCGTGGCCCTCGTTCATGTGGCAGACTTCGGGCTGCATGCCGAGGGCGTGCAGGAGGTGAATGCCGCCGAGGCCGAGGATGGTCTCCTGGCAGAGGCGATAGTAGGTGTCGCCGCCGTAGAGGTGGTCGGTGAGGCGGCGGTCCCAGGGGTCGTTGCCGTCGACGTCGGCGTCGAGCAGGAAGACGGGGATGATGTGGCCGGTGACGCCGACGACGTCGAAGCGCCAGGCGCAGAGGGTGATCTCGCGGCCCTGCATGGTGATGGTGATGGTCTGGTTGGCGGAGGGGAGCGTCGTCTCGGGCGACCAGACAACGTCGCTCTCGGTCTGCTGGCCGGAGGCGTCGAGGTGCTGCTCGAAGTAGCCGCGGCGATGCACGAGCGAGATGGCGACCAGGGGAACGCCGGTATCGGCGGCGGAGCGGAGGGTGTCGCCGGCCAGCATGCCGAGGCCGCCGGAGTAGGTGGGCAGGGCCTTGGCGAGGGCGATCTCCATGGAGAAGTAGGCGATCTTGCGCGCGGTGATGTCAAAGGAGGGAGACTGCTGGGGGCGGGAGCTGGGAGTTAACGTTTGATTCATGATCTGAAGGAAATCCTCTTGCCAAGCGAGGTACGGGGCCGGGCACTGCTAAAGCAAACAGGAAATTCATCGGCAAATGGCGTCGTCCGATCAGCGTTTTCGGATCGCATATCAGCTTGCCGACAGAATTTCCTGCTGCCTTAGTTTACCAAGGTTCAAATAGGGAAAGTGGGGAATGAACCGATTTTGGCACGGTACTCAATGGTAATCGCGGAGTTTTGCCCGCTGAAAGTTGAGTGTGGATTTATCAAATCCGGCGGAAAGCGGAGAACCTAAACGCTCTTGAAGCCGAACTTCATGAGCAGGCCAAGGACCAGGGCGAGGACCAGGGCGATGGTCGCATTGGGCAACGCGATGGGCAGGCGCTTGCGGGCGGCGGCAATGAGCAGGATCAGCACGTAGACCAGGAGCATGAGCAGCAGACCGTCGAAGACGAAGACGCGGCCGGGGCCGGTGGGGATGCTCCAGGTGGGGAGGATGCTAAACGCCGGAAGCAGCGAGCCGACGCCGAAGACGACAAGGTAGAGGATGAATTGAAAGACCACCGAGAGAACACGCTTCATCGGACTTCCCTTCCTTGCTGAGCTGCTGCTGCGAGATTCAGTCTAGCGTATGGAGGCGGAGGCTAGTGGATGGAGGCCTCGAAGGCGGTGAAGCGCGATTCGAGTTCGTACTGGGCGGCGGCTTTCTCGTTGGCGATGAGGAAGGCTTTGCAGGCGGGGGTGAGTTCGCCGGTAGGGGTGATGGGGGCGGCGCAGGCGGGGTTGCGGCGGGCGAAGTCGTCGGGCGCGGCGTAGAGGCTTTCGCCCTGGAGGAAGGCGTGCTCGAGGGAGGTGCGGGCGGAGCGTTTGAGGTCGAAGTAGGTGAGGTTCTGCTCCTCGACGCCGCGGACGTACTCGTGGGTGAGGTCGATGCGGGAGACGCCTTCGTCGTCGGTGGAGAGAGCCCAGGGGACGTGCGCGGCCATGTAGGCGTGGAGCGGGTGCGCCTTGCCTTCGATGCCGAGGATGCCGGCGTTGGAGGTGAGGTTGATCTCGACCATGATGTGCTGGTCGGCCATCTGTTTGAGGAGCGCGTCGGGCTGGTCTTCGTAGAGCACGTCGACGCCGTGGCCGATGCGCTGGGCGTGGCCGAGGTCGATGGCTTCGCGGATGTGGAAGCTGAGGCCGTCGGGCGGGACGAGGCCGGGGGCGAGTTCGCCGGCGTGGAGGGAGATGTGGACGTTGGGGTAGACGGCATGGCAGGTAGTCGAGCATCTGCATCTGGAGGTGGTAGTCCCGCATGCGATGTGGCCGTCTTCGGGCATGACGAAGTTGATGCCGACGACGTCGGGGTCGGCGGAGGCGACTTCGAAGCCGAGGAGAGTTTGGGCGAAGACCTGCTGGGGTGGGAAGCCGCGGAGGACCTGGTAGAGGAAGTGGATCGTGATGCCACAGGCGGCGGATTCGTGGTCCGGAGAGTCGCAGTGTTCGATGGCACTGCGCGCGGCTTTCGCGTCGGCGAGCTCCTTCATGTCGACGGCGACTTCGTCGCGGAGGCCGCCGGCGAAGAGTTCGTCGCGGAGTGGCGGCGAGTTGGTCGGGGGTGACGCTCGAGGTTGCGTCTGTTGGCCAGCCGAGTTTGTTGGCCGAGTGTCGCTGGCGTGGGTGAAGGTCGGGGTCTGCATGATTTCGAGGTACTGCTCGTTCTGCGCGGCGGCGCGGGTGGCGACTTCGTCGAGCCACTCGGCCGGCGGTGGCTTTCTCGAGCGCGCTCCAGCGGGCGAAGGTGGAGAAGAACTGGTCGTGGCCGCTCCAGCCGGCGGAGGGGACGAAGGCTGCGCATGGAGAAGGCGTCGATGAGCTTGTCGTAGAGCGGCTGGTTGGTGAGGCGTGGCGGCAGGACTTGCCGGGGACGCAGCGTTGGGCTGGTTTGGTGGCGACGGCGGGTGGCGACAGCTTGAGGGCTTCGGGGTCGACGCAGAGTTCTTCGTTGACGGCCTCGGCGAGGAAGGTCTCGGCGTAGACGGCGCCGGAGAGATGCATGTGCAGGTCGGCGCCCTTGGGAAAAGGCTTGAGGAAGGCGTAGAGCTCACCGGGGCCCATGGCTTTGGCTGCTTCGAGCGCGCGGGTGGCGCGGGCTTCGCCGGAAGCTTGCGAGCGGCGGTGATTCTGAGCTGCGGATTTGTTCTGAGCGACGGCGGTGGAGAGCGTCGTGGCGAGGACGAGGGCGAAAGCGATACGAGCGCGGGTCATGCGTGCCTGCCTGTGCGGTGCAATAGAAGTTGTCCAAGGATAGCGCAGCAGGAGAGTTCGGGGCGCGGGGGTTTGGCGTGGAGGCCGGGGATTGCTATACTGTGGGTCGACGTTCTCGAAGGCGCCATCGACCGATGTTGCCGCAATTCCCTCCCCCACAGGCAGGCGAAGTTGAGACGCACGAGCCCGGCGGGCGATCTTGGCTGCCTGAGGGTCGCGTTCGCGCAGAAGCATGCCAAGGCCAGATAGCTCAGTGGTAGAGCGCGGCCCTGAAAAGGCCGGCGTCGGCGGTTCGATCCCGTCTCTGGCCACCACCACCCCATTCCAGCGCGTTCCACCACTTCCCACCTTCCCATAAGTCCTTATTTTTCAGCGTTAGTCGTCTGAGGCTATCCCACCGCGTTCCTTGACAGCCCACGCCGTCTGGGGCAACATCGGGGGCAACTCCCTGTTTCCAAAAAGTGTTGCCCCCGGGTGTGGAAAGAGTTGCCCCCATGCCGTTGACTGACGTTTAAGTTCGGAATGCAAAGCCTGCGCTGAGGTCCGTAAATGCGCAGCAACTAGGACTCGTAGACCCAAAATTGTTCGATCCCAAGACGCCGAAGCGGGATTAGGGCGTGTCTTCTACGGGATGGATGGCGAATTCTTTGCCTTCTGAAGCGAAGAAGCGACGTCTCATCCAAAACGCGACGTTGACGAGACCGATCAAGGCTGGCACTTCGATGAGAGGACCAACTACTCCGACGAATGCTTCGCCCGAGTTTATGCCGAAGACCGCAACGGCAACAGCGATCGCGAGCTCGAAGTTATTCCCTGCAGCGGTGAAAGAGAGCGTGGCCGACTGTGCGTAGTTGGCGCCCAGCTTTCTGCCCATCCAAAAGCTCACAAGGAACATGATGAGGAAGTAGATGACCAATGGAATCGCGATCTTCACAACGTCCAGCGGCAACCGCACGATGAGGTCGCCTTTGAGTGAGAACATCACCAGGATTGTGAACAGTAAAGCTACGAGGGTAAGCGGGCTAATACGAGGGACGAAACGAGTCCCGTACCACTCTTCTCCTTTCGCGCGGATCAGGATGAAACGCGTGAAGAAGCCTGCGGCAAACGGGATACCCAGATAGATGCCAACACTCTTCGCAATCTGGCCGATGCCGATCTGAACGACGCTTCCCTGCAACCCAAACCATTTCGGAAGCACCGCGAGAAACGCCCATGCGTACACGCTGTAGAAGAGAACCTGGAACACACTGTTGATAGCGACCAGACCGGCTACGTAGTCGGTGTCCCCTTCGGCGAGTTCATTCCACACCAGCACCATCGCGATACAGCGCGCGATGCCGATCAAGATCAGGCCGCGCATGTACGCCGGTTCACCACGAAGGAAGACGATGGCCAACAGGAACATCAGCACCGGACCGATGAGCCAGTTTTGCGTCAGGGACAGGCCGAGTACCCGCTTGTTGCGGAACACTTCGCCGAGCTTTTCGTATCTCACTTTCGCGAGAGGCGGGAACATCATGATGATGAGGCCGATCGCGATGGGAATGTTCGTCGTGCCACGCTGGAAATGATTCACAAACGCCGCAGAGGACGGGACGAAATGGCCTACCGCGACGCCGATTGCCATGGCAAGGAATATCCAGAGCGTCAAGAAGCGGTCGAGAAACGAGAGCTTCTTCCGAGCTGCCGGGGCGCAAACCTGGCGCTGGGTGTAGGTCGCGCCGGGCATCGTCAGCGAGCCTCATGAGCAACGGGCAGGGGCGCGGGTGCGCCTTGGAGGGAGACGAACTTTTCGGGCGTGCAGCATGCCTTGGCGAGTCGTGCGTAGTCGGCTTGCATCGAAGATTCGTTCTTCAGCCAGGACAGGGTTTGCCGCAAGACCTGCGTTGCCCCGATGTTGGGGGGCATCACGATCCGGTAGTGCATCCACGTCCCTTCCCGCCGCGCCTCAACGATTCCTGCACGCCGCAGATAGGCTAGATGCCTTGATATCTTCGGCTGCCCCTCTCCGAGAATTTCGACCAGGTAGCAGACACATATCTCCTGATCGGCCATCAGATTGAGCAACCGCAGGCGAGTCGTGTCGCCCAGAGCCTGAAAGAAACGTTCGATATCAAAATGCTGTGACTTTCTTTTCATTACCTATTTATACGCATTGACGAATGTATTGGCAATGGGTATAGTTCGGCTTGAATCAGACGTTTTGGGGAGGCATTCATGGCGGAAGAGCTCTTGGCATCAGTTCGTTCAAAGTACGGTTCCGTGGCGGAAAGCGATCTTTCAAACGATCATGCCGGTGTAAAAGCGGTTGCGGAGGCCTTCGGGTACAGCGCGGAAGAGCTCACCTCGATCCCCGCTGGAGCCAATATGGGGCTTTCCTGCGGCAATCCGACAGCAACGGCCCATATCCGTCCCGGGGAAGTGATTGTCGACCTCGGTTCCGGCGGCGGCCTCGATGTGTTCCTCGCTGCCAAGATGGTTGGGCCGTCGGGACGTGCAATCGGGATCGATATGACTCCGGCAATGATCGAACGTGCCAGGGCCAACGCAGAGTCTGGGGGCTACGCGAATGTGGAGTTCTTTCAGTCCACGATCGACGAGATTCCCTTGCCCGATGCGTCGGTAGATTGTGTGATCTCGAACTGCGTCCTGAATCTCGCGCCGGACAAACCGGCCGTCTTTCGCGAGATAGCGCGCGTTCTCAAACCGGGCGGACGGCTCGCGGTCAGCGACATTGCTCTGAAGCACGAGCTTCCGGAAGAGGTTTCCAAGAGCATGGCAGCTTATGTCGGCTGCATCGCCGGAGCGATCAAGATCGGCGATTACCGCGAAGGGTTGATCGCTGCAGGGTTTGAGCATGTAGAGATCGTCGATAGCGGCGCCGACCTCAACGCGTACGCCAAAGTGGAGAATCAGACTGGCTGCTGCTCGCCTGCAATGGACGCGCCGGCGATGGACACGTCGAATCCCTTTCAAGTGGTTGAATCCTGCTGCAGTCCTGCTGCAGCACCGGAGTCTTTGCACAAAGAGTTGTCCGAACTCCTCACGCAATATGACATCAATGCCGCTGCTGCGAGCGTCAAGGTCTATGCAGTGAAACCGAATGCCTCCCATTAACCTGCAGAACGCAAAGGAAGTTCAGAATGTTGCATTACAACGTGTTATTCCTCTGCACCGGGAATTCTGCCCGATCGATCATGGCCGAAGCAATCATGCGACGCAAAGGTGGCGCCTCCTTCACGGCGTATAGCGCGGGGAGTCACCCCACTGGAAGTGTCAACCCACGGGCCATCGAACAGATCGAACGGGCTGGCCTCAGCACTACAGATCTTCGGAGTAAGTCCTGGGACGAGTTTTCGAAGCCGGACTCTCCTCATCTGCACTTTGTTTTTACGGTGTGCGACAAGGCCGCCAGCGAGATGTGTCCTTTGTGGCCGGGACAGCCGATGACGGCGCACTGGGGGGTCCCCGATCCCGTTAGCGTCAAAGGTACTGAAGATGAGATCGACCGTGCATTCAGCGACGCCTTCGCTACATTGGATCGACGCATCAGTCTCTTTCTGTGCCTTCCGATCGAGACTTTGGGGACGTTTGCGCTGCAACGAAAGATCAATGAGATCGGCAAGAGCTAAGAGCTTTTTCGTACGGTGCGCATCGCAAACATCTCCTTTCTCCGCCTCAGGTATACCCGCCCCCCTGCGGTCTCTGCGCTCCTGGCTAGATAGCGGCTCAACATTGGAGCGAGATGCGACTTTCAAGTGCGCCGAAGCCCTGCATCACCGGTTCCACTTTGCACAATGCTTGAGGACTCAAATGACACGAATTGGCATCAATGGTTTTGGACGCATCGGCAGGCTTGCACTCCGCGCTGCGCGGGATCGTGAGGATCTCTCGATCGTGCATATTAACGAGCTGAAGGGCGGCCCTCAGACCGCCGCTCACTTGCTTGAGTTCGATAGTGTTCATGGCCGGTGGACCAGGCAGGTCGAGGCTCAAGAGAACAACATCTCGATTGACGGGCACGCCATTGCTTTCTCCGAAGCTTCGAAGCCAGGGGACGTTCCTTGGGAGGAGTCTAACGTTGATATCGTGCTGGAATGCAGCGGCAAGATGCTTACGCGTGAGACTCTCGATCCCTACTTCGCCCGCGGGGTGAAGAAGGTCGTCGTCGCGGCTCCGGTCAAACATGGCGTTCTCAACATCGTCGTGGGAGTCAATGACCATCTTTACGATCCGTCGGAGCACAACATTGTCACTGCTGCGTCCTGCACGACAAATTGTCTGGCGCCTGTTGTGAAGGTCATTCACCGGGGGCTCGGCATCCGCCATGGTGTCATTACTACCATCCACGATGTGACGAATACGCAGACGATAGTCGATGCCCCGCACAAAGACCTGCGGCGCGCCCGTTCAGCGCTCATGTCGCTCATACCCACAACCACTGGCTCGGCGACGGCGATCACGCTGATCTATCCAGAACTGAAGGGTAAGCTCAACGGTGTTGCCGTCCGAGTGCCTCTGCTGAACGCGTCTCTGACTGATTGCGTGTTTGAGGTAGAACACCCAACGACCATCGAGGAAGTCAACGCGTTACTCAAGGCCGCTGCGGATGGGGATCTCGCTGGCATTCTCGGCTATGAAGCGCGGCCGCTGGTGTCGGTCGACTTCCTGAACGATCCGCGCTCCGCTATTATCGATGCACTTTCGACCATGGTTATCGACGGCACCCAGGTGAAGATTCTGGCTTGGTACGACAACGAGTGGGGCTACGCAAACCGCATGGTCGAGTTGGCTGCGAAGCTGGCGGCACTCCTTCCGAAACAAGACTAGAGGGAAAGAACGTGAACGGAGTTCGCAGCTATGCGCTCGTAACAGGAGCCTATTGGGGGTTCACGATCACCGATGGCGCGTTGCGCATGCTGGTCGTTCTGCACTTTTATCGTCTGGGCTATAGCGACATCTCGATCGCGTTCCTCTTCCTCTTTTACGAGTTCTTCGGCATTGTCACAAACCTGCTCGGAGGCTGGATCGCATCGCGGTCCGGTCTGAAGGTCACGCTCTATGGCGGTCTCGTCCTTCAGATTTTTGCGTTGATCATGCTGGCGTTGCTGCAGCCCAGTTGGGCGCATGGGCTTTCTGTCGCTTACGTGATGTGCGCGCAGGCCCTTTCCGGAATCGCGAAGGATCTGACCAAGATGAGCGCTAAAAGCGCCATCAAGGTTGTCGTGCCAGACGGGTCGGAGGGCGCGCTGTTCAAGTGGGTGTCGCGCCTGACCGGTTCCAAAAACGCCCTCAAAGGCGCAGGCTTTTTTGTGGGCAGCGTTCTTCTTTCGGTACTCGGCTTCGTCGGCGCATTGATTGCGATGGCAGGTGGCCTCGTTGTCGTGTTACTTGGGACCGTCGTTGCTCTCCCCAAAGAGATGGGCCGCTCCAGGAAGAAAGTGAAGTTCACAGCACTTTTCTCGAAGAGTGCCGCCATCAACTGGCTTTCGGCGGCCAGGCTCTTTCTGTTCGGCGCACGCGACGTCTGGTTTGTCGTGGGGTTGCCCGTCTTCCTGACGCAGCTTGGCTGGTCGTTTACAGGAGTCGGGGGCTTTATTGCTTCCTGGTTCATCGGCTACGGCATTATCCAGGCGTTCGTTCCCGACATTCTTCGGTCCATCGGCAGAGAGAAGGTAGACGGTCCCGCGGCGCAGCATTGGGCCTTCATCCTGCTCGCCGTGCCCCTAGGACTGATCGCCGCCCTTCGCGCCGGACTCAATCCCGGCGACTCTCTGATGATCGGCCTCGCCGCCTTCGCCTTCGTCTTCGCGATCAACTCCGCAGTTCACTCCTACCTTGTGCTCGCCTACACGGACGAGGATAGCGTCGCACTCAACGTGGGCTTTTATTACATGGCCAACGCCGGGGGGCGCCTTCTTGGGACGTTGCTTTCCGGCCTCATCTTCCAGTGGGCTGGGTTTACCGGTTGCTTGTGGGGTTCCGCGGCCATGGTCTTGCTAGCGGCGTTGATCTCGCTGAAATTGCCCCGAGGGAAGGCTGTCGAGCTTAATATGGCAGTGGATGCCGGCGAGTAATCCTATTTTGAACTTTTCTTGGAGACGGTTGATCGTGGTTTCACGGCAGACTCGCTCACGGAACAGTCACCATCCTTGATAGCTGACAGAAGCTTCTTGTGATCCTTCGTCAGCACGGCGTTGTTCCCGAAGATGGATTCCAGGAACTTGAACAGGCCATCCATGCCGGGCTCGTTCCGGTCCACCAGACGGTAGTACACGCGGTTGGCCACACGCCGGTCCGAAACCAGCCCCGCGTTTTTGAGATAGCTCAGATGCCGCGAGACGTTCGATTGAGAAGCTCCCAGGACGTGCTGAATGTCGCAACCGCAGAGCTCCCCGTAGAAGAGGAGATTGAGGATGCGAAGCCGGTTCTCGTCGGCCAGCCCTTTGAAATATGAGGCGAGGTTATCCATCGGTAGCGTAGCTTATCAGACTAACGGTTCCAAACGGTTTCTCCAATATCCTCGCTGCACCACCGGCGTTATCCTACTTCGTCGGCTCTCCGCCTTCGGTCAACTGACTTAGAAGGGCCTCGCCCTGTTGCTGAATCGGTGGCGGAAGTTTCGCGTAGGACATAGCTCGAATTAGTTCGACCACTTACTTTTCTGCAGCAGCTCTTATTGGAAAGCGAAGGTACTCATAGAGGCCACGGGCATTTTCCCTTCTAGTATGCCAATAACGTTAAAGCGGTTTATTCCGCTTGTTTAACTCAATTCCCGTTCTGTATAGTGCATGATGCCAGGAGCGTTAGCACAATCGTTGGTCTCGGCCCTTTGCGAGCCTTCAATAGTGACCATCGCTCGATGGGAACTGAAAACCAACCGCTCGGCTAACCACTGAGCTGATAGGTCCTTCGAAGAGGATTCTTATGAAGATCATCCGTGGGCTGTTGGTCGGGGCAATCGTGATAGGCATGGCAGGCAGCCAGCAGCTCCGCAGCCAGGTGCAGACGATCGTCCCTCCCGTGATTCCAAACGCTAAACCAGTCACTGTCGAGCACATCAAGATTCATGGAGCGTCGCTCGAAGGCAATCTTGAAGGCGATGCAGTCGACCGCGACGTGCTGGTGTTTCTGCCGCCCAGCTACGCGAAGGATAAGCACCGGCGGTATCCGGTGATTTCTGCGTTGCACGGGTATTCCATTGGAGCCGAGCAATGGTCGCATGAGATCCACGTCCCGCAGACGATTGAGGGCGCGTTTGCGCATGGTGCCAAGGAGATGATCGTAGTCCTGCCGGACTCGAAGACCATCCACAACGGCTCAATGTATTCGAGTTCCGTCACGACTGGCGACTTTGAGAACTTCATTGCGAACGATGTCGTTGCATATATCGACGCGCACTATCGAACGCTGCCGTATCGCCAAAGTCGCGGCCTGGTCGGCCACTCGATGGGGGGCTATGGTGCAAGTCGCATCGGTATGAAACATGCCGATGTCTTTGGCAGTCTCTACATTATGAGTCCCTGCTGCATGTCCGCTCGACCCGCCGGGCCACCCAACGTGGAACTTGAAAAGAAACTCGAGTCGGTTAAAACTGAGGCGGATTCCGCCAGGCTTTCATTCTTCGAACGTGCTGAACTAGCCTCGGCCGCGGCCTGGTCACCCGATCCGAAGAACCCTCCGCTATATCTCGACCTGCCTACAAAAGACGGAGTCGCGCAACCAGATATCCTGGCCAAGTGGGCTGCGAACGCCCCTCTCGATTTTATCGATCAGTACATCCGGAACCTTCGTCAATACAACGGAATCTCAATCGACGTAGGGGATCAGGACAACCTCCGCGTCGATACGGCGAAGCTGCACGACGTGCTCGACCGATACGGCATTCCGAATACCTTTGAAATCTATGCAGGCACGCACACCAGTGCTGTGGCGGACCGTTTTCAGAATCACGTAATGCCCTTTTTCAGCAACCATCTTTGCTTTCAGACGAGCTGCCAGTAGGCGGCTTCAGCCAAAGGAGTCGCATGATCGCCCATTCTCTTCGCGCCTGTTTCCGCGGACTTACCGCCGCAGCCCACACTTCGCCCTGTCTCGCGATCGTCGTGACAATCCTATCGGGCGCCCTCGCGGTAGCCCCGGCGAGAGGACAGCAAGGGGCCACGTCCGCGGCTCCGTACCTCAATACAGCGTTGTCTCCCGACACGCGCGCACGCGACCTGGTAAGCCGCATGACGCTTGAAGAAAAGGCTTCGCAGTTAGTCAATCAATCCCGCGCCATCCCGCGCCTGAAGGTTCCAGCCTATGACTGGTGGAGTGAAGCGCTGCATGGTGTAGCCGTGAACGGCACTACCGAGTATCCGGAGCCTATCGGACTTGCCGCCACTTTTGATGTTTCGGCGATTCATGCCATGGCGACGGACATAGGCATCGAAGGGAGAGTCGTGCACGCGCAGGCCTTGCATGACGGCGGTTCGGCCATCTTCCATGGCTTGGATTTCTGGGCGCCGAATGTCAACATCTTTCGCGATCCTCGTTGGGGACGCGGCCAGGAAACCTACGGAGAAGATCCGTTCCTCACCGGTCGCATGGGCGTCGCGTTTGTCACCGGCATGCAGGGAGACGACCCAAGATACTATCGCGTCATCTCCACCCCCAAGCACTTCGACGTGCATAGCGGCCCGGAACCAACGCGCCACTTTGCCGACGTCGATGTGAGTCGCCACGATCAGCTCGATACGTACGAGCCCGCATTCCGGGCAGCAGTTGTAGAAGGCAAAGCCGGATCTGTGATGTGCGCGTACAACGCCATCAATGGCCAGCCCGCCTGCGCGAATCAATATCTACTGCAGAACCTGCTGCGCGGCTCCTGGGGCTTTCAGGGATACGTGGTCTCAGACTGCGGCGCCGTGCGTGACATCTTCAGCGGTCACCACTACCGTCCGACGCAGCCGCAGTCCTCCGCCATCTCGCTCGAACGCGGCATGGATAACGAGTGTGTCGACTTTACCTCCCTCGTGAAAGACGACCACGACTATAAGCCCTACATTGAGGCAGTCCAGCAGGGCTACCTTAGTGAGAGCGCCATGGATACCGCATTGATTCGTTTGTTCACGGCGCGCATCAAGCTCGGTATGTTCGATCCACCCGATAACAATCCCTACGCGAAAATTGACGAGAAGGAGTTGAATAGCGCCGAGCACCGCAGTCTGGCTCGCAAGCTGGCGGAAGAATCGATGGTACTTCTCAAGAACGACGGCACGCTGCCGATCAAACCAGCCATGCGAAAGATTCTCGTCGTTGGCCCGCTCGCCGATCAGACCGCCGTTCTCCTCGGCAACTACAACGGCACGCCGACGCACACAGTTTCCGTGCTCGAGGGCCTGAAGGCAGAGTTCCCAGATGCCCAGATCACCTACGTTCCCGGTACGCAGTTCCTGAACAACGAAGGCCACCCAGTGCCCAACGACCTGCTGACCACCCCTGATGGCAAGCCCGGCTTGCAGGCCGAGTACGTCGACTGGGGCGGCATCGATTTTGGGCCCGGAGTGAAACCCAAACCAATCACCTCCCGCGTTGAGCAGAACATCGACCTAAGCCAACAGAACCCGCCTGCTGCGATCGCAGGCAAGAAGTCCGTCGGTGTGCAATGGACCGGATCGCTGACCTCACCGACAACTGGCGACTACTTGATCGGCGTGCAGGCGGACGGCTTCGCGCGCGTTTCGGTCGACGGCAAGATGGTCGCACTGCAGTATGGCTCGCAGGGCGTCGAAACACACCTTGGGCGCGTTCATCTTGTGAAGGGCGAGAAGACCGCGCTGGAGGTGCAGTATCGCAGCGCGGATGACCGCAAACCTGCCGTGAGGCTGATCTGGTCGGCCGTAAACGACGCGCCCGCGCCCGAAGCAATCGCCGCTGCCCGTCAAGCCGATCTCGTCATCGCAGTTGTCGGCATCACCAGCCGGCTTGAGGGCGAGGAAATGCCCGTTAACCAGCCCGGATTCCTTGGCGGAGATCGGACCAGCATCGATCTCCCTCAGCCCGAGGAAGCGTTGGTGGAAGCAGTTGCCGCTGCGGGCAAGCCCCTCGTGGTGGTCCTGCTGAACGGGAGCGCGCTCGGTGTCAACTGGATCGACAAGCATGCCAACGCTATTCTCGAAGCCTGGTACCCCGGCGAAGAGGGAGGCGCCGCTGTTGCTGCCACGCTCAGCGGCAAGAATAATCCGGCGGGCAGACTTCCTGTGACCTTCTACAAGGATGTGAGCCAGCTTCCCAACTTCGAAGACTACTCAATGGACAATCGCACCTACCGCTACTTCACCGGCAAGCCACTCTATCCCTTCGGCTATGGACTGAGTTACACCAGCTTCAACTACAGCGCACTCACTCTTCCTGCAACCAGCGTGAATGCTGGCGATCCGGTGCTTGCTACTGTCACCGTGACCAACACCGGGAAGGTCGCCGGAGATGAGGTGGCACAGCTCTATCTGAAGTTCCCCTCAGTTGCCGGTGCGCCACGTATCGCGCTGCGTGGATTTCAAAGGGTCCATCTTGAGCCCGGTCAGAGTATTCAGCTCCACTTCGAACTCAAGAACCGTGACCTCAGCATGGTCACAGCGGACGGCCATCCTATCATCGCAGGAGGCGACTACACCATCAGCATCGGCGGCGGCCAACCCGATACCGGGGCGGGAGGAGTCACGGGGCAGTTTCATGTCGACGGACAGATTGGATTGCCAGAATAGCTTCTCTGTTTCGATTAGGTTCCAGTACGTTGGCAGTTGGCCGTCGTTTTCCATGGCCACCCGAATCTCATAGTCGGCTAATATTCGACGGGTGCGCAGATCGTCTTTGTGGATCTCAGTGATAGCGCAGTGAAGTCGTCTTTGTAATCGAGATCGATTTTCGAAATATCTAAACCTCTGGGAGAATATCTAAACCTCTGGGAGACAGTCATCGAAAGAGGAGATGGGCGATCGGACTCCGATGTTGCTGATGAGCGCGTTTGTCCGGACTCATCGTGAGAATGGCCCCTAACCGAAGCTCGATGAGTGCACGCGCCTGAAGCTCTCAGTTGAGAAGGGGCTCGGTAAACATATGCCGACCTATGAGGACTAATTCCCATGCTCGATGAGCACATTGGCGATTTATCACTCACGTTTTGGAACCAACCCCGCGAAGGTAAGGCTCCACTTGGATGGGAACCGCAAGGATTGCAAGCAGCTGATAATACAGGCGGTTAGGCGAATCCCAATTTGGCGACTCCGGGGGCGATGGCGCTAACAAAATTTGATCGATCATAAACATCTTTTCGGCTATCCTTCCGACGCGATCCACCATCAAAGCGAATGAATACGACAAGAGCTTATACGATAATCTACGAAATTATTGGATCGTCGCAAGTTGAATCGCGTAAGGTAGATGGAGAGTGAACTTTGTGAAGACAACGCGACTTGCTCGATTTTGCTTCTCGATCATCTTCGTCGTGCTGGCTATCTCTGTTTTCAGTTGGGGTCTCGGGTACAAGCTCTCTCTCTATGAGCCTCATCAATCCAACGCCCACCATATTATTGAGGCTAAGCTTCTTTCAAAGAACGAGCGTGCTGTTACAAGAAAGAGTGATTTAGGTGGAGATTATTTGCCTCCACTGCCAGCTCAAGAAGCGCTTCCATTTTGCATTGCGATCTGCTTAGCAGCTCTTGCGTTGAACCCGCTGAGGTTCACTCTTTCGAAGATTGAGCCTACCGTATCCTGGCATCGCCGGCGCTCTAATAGTATGAGCAGCTTCTTTTTCCGCCCCCCACCAATCATAAGTTAAGGTTCCCCCCTAACGGTTGCTGAGAGTTTCCGACGTGAGTCTGCGTTGGATGCTACTTTGCAACGTTCAGAAGGATGGCACCTCCGCGCGAAACAATCGTGCGGAGGCGGAGACATTAAATCTCCCTTCACCGATTGCTCATTGGGGCACGTCATGATCGAAAACTTTAAATTGAGAGTATTTCGAGTGGTTGCTGATACTCGGAACTGCCGTCGGGCAGCAGATGAACTTCATTCAATTCAACCCGCTGTTACAGCACAGATCAAATCATCAGAAGAAAACCTCGGCATGACGAGATCGTGGGCGCCAAATTCAATCCGTCTGCCCTTGTTGAAGCCACTCAACGCCTTTTACGAAGTTCAGGGGTCAACTTGCGGATGCGTTATGACCGGTGAAAACTATCGGTCGAGGCCACGGCGCCACTATCCGCCCATGAGAATACTGCGGACCGAGTCCGGGAATGCGGGCCGGGTTCATTGTTACATTCCGGATCATCGAAGTTCCTCACTTTCCACTCTCAGCTACCGACTAACGTCCGTGAAGATCCATCAGCTGTCCTCCACAGCACGACTCGCTTCCCGGAACAACGCTCGCTCAAAACATTACGATAGGTGGTTCCATGCGTCATAAGCGAATCCTTTGGATCGCGGTGGTTATTCTCTTTCTAGTTGCAGCCTATGCGCTGTTCGCGTTCTTTGGAAGGGCCAAAGCTCCTGCTGAGCAGCCCCGTACTGCCGCCGTTGTCGCCGTGACTCGCGGCAGTCTAGCGAGTTCTCTCACGATTGCTGGTCAGTTCCAGCCGTACCAACAAGTCGATCTTCATGCCAAGGTATCTGGATACATTCGGTGGATTGGGGTAGATATCGGCGACAAAGTTCATCAGGGTCAAGTGCTGGCGAAACTCGAAGTGCCAGAGCTGCAGGATCAATACCAGGGAGCTCAAGCGGAAGTTCGACACACCGAGTCTGAGATCAACCGCGCACAGAGCGAGGTCGTCAGCGCCCAATCTACCTACTCTGCACTGCACGCTGAGTACACCCGTTTGGCGGAAGCCTCTAAGCAGAGACCGGGCCTCATTGCCGAGCAGGAACTAGACGATGCGCGGGCTAAAGATCAGCAGGCTGCCGCGCAGATTGGCGTCGCGAAAGCGTCCCTCGAGGCAATGCAACAACAACTGGGCGTATCCGACGCTACCAGTCACCGCTTCCAGACGCTCACTCAGTACGAACAGATCGTTGCGCCGTTCAATGGCGTAGTGACGATGCGCTATGCGGATACTGGGTCACTGATCCAGGCTGGACAGGATTCCAATACGCAGACGCTCCCTGTCGTCCAGGTGGCGCAGAGCGATTTGCTTCGACTGCGTATGCCGGTACCCGAAAGCGACGTGCCGTACATCGCAATCGGCGGCGATGTTCAGGTAAAGATCAGTTCGACTGGTCACGTCCTGACTGGAAAGATCGTCCGATTTACACGGGCTCTCGATACCAACACGCGGACCATGCTGACCGAGGTAGACGTTCCGAACCCCGATCTTGTTCTCGATCCGGGAATGTATGCCGAAACGACCATTCAGCTTCAGCAAAGAAATGACACGCTCATTCTCCCATCACAGGCCGTAGTCCAGAACGGCGAACAGAGCTACGTGCTCCTCGTGAATGCAGCTAATCGAGTGGAGAAACGGAATGTTACGCTCGGCATCCAGACTGCGAATCGTTCCGAGATCACGAGTGGCCTTCATGCCGGCGATACGGTGATCGCATCTGGCCAGACCAGCTATCAACCTGGAGACCTCGTTTCTCCACACGCCGCGTTTATCCCGACAGCAGCTCAGGAGGACAGCGAGTAATGTCCTCCTTCGCGATCAAGTATCCGTTTTTCATACTGATGTTTTGTCTGATGGTGGTCGTCGTGGGCATAGCCACCGTCGCACGAATGCCCGTGGACCTTTTCCCTGAGATCAATATCCCGGTCGTAGTCGTTGCCACGTTCTACGCAGGCATGCCTCCTAAGCAGATCGAAGCGGACATTACAGACAGTTACGAGCGCTTTTTCACCCTGGGTAGCGGGATTAACCATATTGAATCCCGGTCGCTCCCCGGAGTAAGCCTGATCAAGATCTACTTTCAGCCGGGCACGGATGCAAACGCCGCAGTCAGCAATATTTCGAACCTTGCGATGGCGAACTTACGAAGGCTTCCACCCGGGACGTTGCCGCCGGTTGTGCTGAAGTTCGACGCCTCGAATCTTCCCGTATGCCTGGTCACACTGGAAGGACAAGGTCTAAACCAGACTCAACTAAAGGATCTTGCTCAATTCTCAGTACGTAACCAGATCGCGAATGTGCCGGGTGCCTCCGTTCCCCAACCGTACGGCGGCAAGTACCGTCAGATTCAGGTGTATGTCGATCCGGTGAAACTGGAAGCGCATCAACTCTCCGTGATGGATGTTGTTAAGGCGGTGGATCAGTCGAATCTGATTCTGCCTGCCGGAGACGTCCGCATCGGACCAAAGGACTACAACATCTACGCGAACAGTCA
This sequence comes from uncultured Acidobacteriaceae bacterium, assembly GCA_963821165.1. Taxonomy (GTDB): domain Bacteria; phylum Acidobacteriota; class Terriglobia; order Terriglobales; family Acidobacteriaceae; genus Granulicella. The sequence continues at coordinate 1,757,528 of CAWGCQ010000003.1, read as the reverse complement.
GGTCCCCGTCGTAGATCAAATCAACGCGATGCCGATCAAGACGGACAAGCAGGATCAGATCGGCGGGAACGTCTTCGTAGGAGATGTCGGAAAAGCGGTGGACTCCGGCCAACTCCAATACAACATTGTTCGCGTCGATGGCCAGCACTCAGTCTACATACCCGTTCTCAAGCAGGGTGGCGGCTCCAACACAATTGCAATCGTAAAGGGCATTCGCGAAGCGGTGAAGCATCTGTTAGACGTTCCCAAGGTCTTGAAGACCAATGTCGTGTTCGATCAATCGGTCTTCGTGAAAATTGCCGTGAAGAACGTGATCAACGAAGGAACCATCGGTCTGTGTCTAACGGCTCTGATGATCCTTCTCTTCCTTGGTAATGTGCGGGCGACCATATCGGTCTTGCTTTCCATTCCCATCTCTTGCCTCGCAGCTTTCATCGGGCTGAATCTTGGAGCAAGCACGATTAATACAATGGTGCTCGGTGGAATTGCGCTGGCGCTTTCGCGACTTATCGACAACTCAGTGGTAGTTCTCGAGAACATCTTTCGCCACATGGAGCTGGGTGAGCCAGCCGTCGAAGCCGCAGTCAATGGAGGAAAGGAAGTTCAACTGGCCGTGCTGGCTGCGACTTGTAGTACCAGCATTGTCTTCTTTCCAGTGATCCTGTTGGCCGGCGTGAGCAAATACCTTTTCACGGCTCTTGCCCTCGCGGTGGTACTGGCTCTGTTCGCGTCGTATGTGGTCGCCATGACAGTTGTGCCGCTATTCTGCGCAAAGTTTATCCGCCTGGAGCCCGGTCACGGACATGGCATCCATGGCACAGACGCCGGTGCCGAAGAGGCAGTGGAAGAGGTAATCGCAGAGCAGACGACTCCACCGCCGAACCCCTTCAAGCGCATCGTCATCGGTTTCAACCGTCAATTTGAGCGGTTACAGCATGCGTACGAGAGAGCAATCGCGGTGTGTCTGGAGCGACCCGTTTTGGTCGTTTGCGTATTCGCGGCATTCGTTATCCTCAGCTTTGCGCTATTTCCTTTTCTTGGAGTCGCCTTCTTTCCTCGAACGGATCCCGGGCAGTTCGTTGTTAATGTTAAGGTTCCGCCTGGAACTCGTCTCGAAGTGACCGATCAATACGTTGCCAGGATGGAGGCGGACATACGGAGCGTGGTCGCTCCAAAGGACATGAACATGATCGTCTCGAATATCGGCATTACGCCCGATCTTTCAGCGATCTACACCAGCAATTCCGGAATGCATACAGCTTTCATACAGGTGAGTCTCAAAGAGGATCACAAGACAAGTAGTTTTGCCTATATGCAGCGCTTACGCGAGAAGTTTGCCAATGACTTTCCGGACGTGAACACCTATTTCCAGACCGGCGGCCTGGTCGATTCTGTTGTCAATCAGGGTCAGCCTGCGCCGATCGATATTCGCGTAGGCGGCAACGATCTCAACGGGACCTTTGCCTTCGCACAGAGCATCGCAGAGAGGGTAAGAGCTCTGAGTTCCGTCAACGACGTCCTGATACCGCAAGACCTCGATTACCCCGGCTTGGAGCTGAATATCAATCGCGAACATGCGGCACTGTTGAACATCTCCCCTCAGGACGCAATCGATGGTGTCATCACTGCCCTCACCTCGGACACCATGATCGCTCCCAGTTTCTGGGTCGACCCGAAGACAGGAAATAACTATTTTCTCAGCGTGCAATACCCTGACAACGAAATCAAGACTCTGACAGATCTTAAGCAAATACCGTTGCGAGCTCCCGGCGCCGCGACTACGACCCCCTTGGAATCCTTGGCTTCCATCAAGGAGATCAACACCCCCACGGAGGTCGATCACTATCAGCTGCGCCGCAGTTTCGATATCTATGTCATGCCAAAAAAGGAAGACTTGGGAGTCGTTAGTAAGCAAGTAAATCAAGTCCTAAGTGGAATGCATCACTCAGCTCAAATCACGGTCGCGGTAGGCGGCGCAGTTGCTGACATGCACAGTTCGTTTGCGAGCTTTGGAATAGGTCTGATTCTCGCCGTAATTCTTGTTTACCTGATCCTGATGGCTCAGTTTGCTTCCTTCTCCGATCCGTTCATTATCCTGTTGGCGATCCCGCCGGGGCTTTCCGGCGTGGTGTTGTTTCTACTCGTGACTGGCACGACCCTCAATGTTATGTCACTCATGGGTGTCATCATGATGACTGGAATTGCCGTCTCCGACAGCATCCTAATTGTGGAGTTCGTCGGGACACTGCGTTCCCATGGACATCCAATTAAGCTCGCCCTTGCGGAAGCGTGCAAGGTCCGATTACGGCCCATCCTGATGACAACTCTAGCTACGATTCTCGGCCTCATTCCGATGGCGCTCGCTCTTGAGCCCGGGAGTGAACAATACGCGCCACTGGCTCGCGCCATTCTGGGCGGCCTGACTGTCTCGGGAATCGTCACTGTCTTTCTGGTACCCACAGCCTATCTGCTCATTCATCGCAAAGAAGCTCGCGACGACGAAAGTGAAGTCGCTGCGGGCGAGGTGATCCATGCATAACCGTATTCGCTATCTAATCCTTTGGCTCATTGCAACCCCGCTCACTCTTGGAGCGCAAGAAAGAGCATTGGCTCTGCCGGATGCACCGCATATTCAACTGCAACAATCGGGGCTGGTCCCCACCTCTCCTGCTGTAGTCCCTCCCCCCAACGGCCCTCCGGCGGCTGCGGCAGGACTCACTCTCACGCGCAGCCAGGCCGAGCAGATTGCACTCAAGAACAACCCAAGGATCAGCGTCGGAGACTTGTTGGCGCGCGCACAAAAGGTGCATGTCCGCGTGGTCCGATCGGCCGAATTTCCGACTCTCAACGGAGAGCTCACCGGGGTGGACGCCGAAGAGGCTAGCCGCATCTCAACCGGCTCACTCACGGCTTCAAGACTGCTGTACCACGTAGGCGCTGGAGTTGAACTCGATCAGCTGATTACGGACTTCGGGCACACACGAAACCTCGTTGCCTCGTCCTCCTTCCAGGCAAAGGCCGCCAGTCAGCAAGCTGATGCGACGCGAGACGATATTATTCTCGCCGTGGACCTTGCGTTTTATAACGCGCTCGAGGCGCAGGCTACGCTGCAGGTTGCCAAGAGTACGGTCAAGGCGCGTCAGGCTGTAGGCGATCAGGTCGATGCTCTTACGGCGAGCAAGTTGAAGTCTACGCTGGATCAAAGCTTTGCGCAGGTCAATTTATCGCAAGCGAAATTGCTCAACCTTGATGCCCAGAATCAATACGACTCCGCCATGGCAAATCTAAACGAGGTTCTCGGAACCACCAATGACGACCAATATCAGCTCATCGATGACCCCACGCCCCCACAGCCCATTGCTCCATCGGCCGAGGGAGTTATTACGATGGCATTGCAGCAACGGCCTGACCTTCTTGCTCTGAAAGCGACCCATGATGCGGACGTGCGCTTCGCCCGTGCCGAACGCGACCAATTCCTCCCTACTATATCCGGGTTGGGAGACGTCGGTTATACGCCCGTCGGATCAAGCCAGTACTTCATCACCAACCACTACGGCGCAGCAGGTGTGAACGTAGGCATCCCCATATTCAATGGTTTCAAGTACCATTCCGAAGCAGCGGAAGCTGACCTGCGGGCGAAGGCCTCCGATGAGCAAGGTCGCGGTTTGATCGATCGGATCGTACGCGATGTACGTACAGCATGGTTGAAGGCTCAAACGGCGCAACAGAGAATGGCCGTAACCGCTGAACTCGTGAAAGAGGCGAACACCGCACTTGATCTGGCCAATACGCGGTATAGCCTCGGCCTCAGCTCCATTGTCGAACTGAGCCAGGCACAACTCCAGCAAACCCAAGCGCAGATCGATGACGCCAATGCCCGTTTCGACTACGAGGCGGACCTTGCCGCACTGCGGTTCCAAAGCGGATCTCAGCCGTAAAGAGAAAGGGGGCGGACATTATGCTCGCGAATCCAAAGGTGAATCGCATTTTATTCGCTACAGATTTTCTAGGAAGTTCGCGCCTTGCGCTTGACTATGCGGTGGCATTCGCGCGTCATTTCGAAGCGACAGTCATCATGGTGCATGCTCTAGAACTTTCTCAGCCCGCAAGAGAGGTCGAAGCAGAAACGTCCAGACCTTGCCTTTCACGGAAACACGCCCAAGAGCGGTTGCAGGCCCTAGCGAAGGGCGTCCGAAACGCTGGCGTAAAAGTAGAGGCGTTCATCGAGGACGGAATACCGGCAGATGTGATCACCCGGTCCGTCGATTATCACTCGGCGGACCTCCTTGTTCTCGGGGTGCACGGAGTCCACCGAGGTCTATCGCATTTACTCATCGGATCCAACACGGAGAAGATTCTTCTCTCCACGAGTTGCCCAACAATGACGGTAGGCGCTCATGTCTTCACCGGCGTTGACCCGGACCTGCACTTCAAAGAGATCCTTTACGTCTCGGATTTCAGTCCGGAAGCTGCCGCTGCTGCGCCGTATGCGGCGTTCCTCGGAAAGGCGTTTCAGGCCCCTATCGATGTGTGCCAACTGCTGACGGAGGATATTCCAGTTAATCCCGCGTTCTGGCAAGGAGTTGCCGAGGAATACTGCGCTGCCATCCGACAGGACTTCCCCACCTCGGAAGCGCAGTGGGATACACCAGGATTTCATCTAGATAGGGCCGTTACGTTCGACGAAATCGTCAATCGCGCGCAATCGCAGCAGGCAGGCTTGATCGTCTTGGGAGCGCACTCTGAGTCACAGCTGGGACGTCACCTTCATACAAGTTTTGCTTATCAACTTCTTTCCCGAGCAACGTGTCCGGTAATTTCAATCCGTCCCGCTCCCGCCGAAGTCTCATGACGAAATCTATCCAACCCGGAGTGGACGCATGAAACCAACCTTTGGAATCAAGCGGATTCTATTTGCCACAGACTTTCTCGAGAGTTCGCGGTTGGCCCTCGATTACGCGGTCGCTTTCGCACATAAGTTCAACGCTAGCTTGGTTTTTCTGCACGCTATCGAACTGCCGCCGTCGGCAGAGGCCGCCGAGCTGGTGACCGCAAGGCCGAGTCTGTCGCGTGCACTGGCCGAAGAACGTCTGAGGACCTTCGCTGCGGGAGTGCACCGTACAGGAATTGAAGTCAAGGTCCTCGTGCGGGACGGCACACCGTGTCAGGTTGTGCTGGACGCCGTGAAGGAGGTTGCACCGGATCTTCTGATACTCGGGGTACATGGTGTGCATCGTGGCATTGGCCACCTTCTGGTCGGATCAAATACAGAGAAGATTCTATTGTCGGTATCTTGTCCTACGCTGTCGGTCGGCGCTCATGTGTTAGCCGGGATTGATCTGCGACTCAACCTGAACGAAATTCTTTACTGCTCCGATTTCACGCCGCAGGCTGCCGCTGTCGCCCCGTTTGCGTTGTGGCTGGGCTCCGAGTTCAACGTCCCCGTGGAGGTGTGTCATTTGGCGCCCACCCCACTCGAAAAGGACGCAGACACGGCGTTGAGGACCGCTGAAATCTATTGTGACGAACTCCGGCGTGAAGCGCCTGAGATCGCCGAGGCCTGGTGTACGCCGGCGTTTCATCTGCGACACGGCCTCACGTTGGATCAAATCGTGGAGCGGGCTGAGGTGGAGACAGCTGGGCTCATCGTCCTCGGGGTTCATGCGGCTTCACAGTTTGGCCGGCATTTGCACACCAGCTTTGCATATCAATTGCTGACGAAAGCCGTCTGTCCTGTCTTAACAATTGGATTCAAGGATCCTCATGATTGACCTTCCCTCCTTCCTCATGTCCGGGCGCCCAGCGAATCGACAGCGGATTGGACCAGGACACAACGCACTGCACGGCTCCGGCGTCTTACGAGCATCGGATGTCGGACCTCGACCAAAGGCGATAGGGCTCGCGACAGATCTTCTGTCCATGATGAATGAAGATGCGCACTCTAGGTATGCAACTGGTGTGCGTGGGGCTTTTTCGAGTATGCACACGCAACATCCATGGCGCTCAGCTACGGTAGTATGCGCGATCGTTGTTGCCCTCTCGGGCTGCAAAGAACCAAGGAAGGCACCCTCGGCTCCCCCTGCCGCCTCTGTGGCTGTTGTGCAACGGGGAAACATCTCTCATTTGCTGAGTGTCGCTGGACAGTTTCAGGCGTATCAGGTAGTCGACGTCCATGCGAAAGTGGCGGGTTATGTGCGTCACATCTATGTCGACATCGGCGACCGTGTACACGCTGGGGAGGTCCTGGCAACATTAGAAGTTCCAGAATTGAAGGCCCAGTATCGAAATGCGAGATCAGAAGCACTTCGGTCTCAAGATGCAATTACCGCGGCAGAACATGAAGTAAGTCGCGCAAAGGCACTTCATGTTGCAGTGCAGGCGAACTACGATCGATTGGCCGCTGCATCTGCTCAGCGACCAGGGTTGATCGCAGCTCAAGAACTGGATAACGTTCGTTCCCAGGCTGATGCGACCCTGGAGCAATTGAATGCTGCAACTTCTCACCTGGCAGAAGCACGAGAAGGCGCAGACGCAGCGAGTGCTGACCAGGAGCGAGTTGGCGACCTCGAAGCCTATACCAAGGTGATTGCACCATTAGACGGGGTCGTTGTATTGCGTTATGCGGACACGGGTGTTTTGTTGCAAGAGGGGACCAACTCCGAAACACAAGCGATGCCATTGATTAGGCTGGCCCAGAGCGGACTACTCCGGCTACGGGTTCCTGTTCCTGAAGATGCTGTCAGGTACGTACATGTAGGCGACTTGATGCAAATCCGGGTAGATGCCATCGACCAGAGCTTTAGCGGCAAAGTTGTTCGGTTCACGCGTAACCTCGATTTGGCTACGCGAACCATGGAGACGGAAGTGGATGTGCCGAATCCAATGTTGGCGATCACGCCTGGCATGTATGCCAACGCGTATCTCCAGCTCGCGCACGTGGAAGGCGTGCTGACCATACCGATAAGCGCAGTCCAAGGCTCGGGCAATACAGGGATCGTGCTTGTCTTGAATCCGAATAACCAAATCGAACAGAGAACTGTGCAAATAGGCTTGCGCGGGTCGACGCTCGTTGAAGTGAAGAGCGGTTTGCAGCAAGGCGATCGTGTTGTCGTGGGGGATCCGGGCAACTACCACAGCGGTGAACTGATTTCCCCACGGCCGCAGCAGGAACCTGCAAGCGACATGATGCATGAGGAAGGTGGGGTTACGGACCCGCAGCAGGGTGATGGGGGCAGCAAATAATGCCGAAATTTGCGTTGCGCTATCCGTATACGGTGCTGATGATCTGCCTGGCGGTACTCGTCGTGGGTATTGCAAACATGCTTTCCATGCCAGTCGATCTGTTCCCCGATATCGATATGCCGGTTGTGGTCGTAGCGACGTTTTACGCCGGCATGCCTCCGCAGCAAGTTGAAGCAGACATCACGGATACCTTTGAGCGGTTCTTTACGCTGGGCGCCAATATCGACCACATTGAGTCCAAGTCTATGACCGGTGTCAGCTTGATCAAGGTGTACTTTCGACCAGGAACCAATGGCGATTCCGCGCTGAGCAACATTGCTACATTGGCGCTGGCGGATTTGCGCCGACTTCCACCCGGTACGCTGCCTCCGGTCGTGCTTGGCATGACAGCCTCGAGTGAGCCGATTTGCCTCGTGACACTGGAAGGGAAGGGACTCAACCAAACCCAATTAAAGGATCTCGCGCAGTTCACCGTGCGCGATCAGATTGCGAATGTTGAGGGCGCTTCGGTACCGCAGCCGTTTGGGGGAACCTATCGGCAGATTCAGGTCTACGTCGACCCACTCAAGCTCGAAGCCCACAACATGAGCGTGATGGACGTCGTCGGCAGTGTGAACGACTCGAATCTCATCCTCCCGGCGGGCGATGTGCGTATTGGTACAAAGGATTTGAATATCTATGCCAACAGCCAAGTCCCCACACCTGGAGCCATCAATTCAATCCCATTGCGCTCGTCGGGAAACGCTTCGGTATTGGTGGGCGACGTCGGCCACGCTGAGGATGCGGGCGCTATCCAGACAAATATCGTTCGCATCAATGGGCAAAAGTCGGTCTACATCCCGGTACTCAAGCAGGCCGGAAAGAGCAATACCATCACGATTGTCAACGGGATGCGCGCGGCGATTGCGAAGCTAGTCGATGTTCCCCCGAACCTGAAGACGGCCGTGGTCTTCGATCAATCGGTCTTCGTAAAAGGGGCCATCCGGAATTTGCTGAAGGAAGCTGGTATCGGTCTTTTATTAACTGGGATCATGATCCTGGTGTTCCTGGGCAGCCCGCGGGCGACGATCGCCGCGCTAATCGCGATCCCTTTATCCATCTTGACGTGCTTGCTGATCGTGAGCGCTATGGGTGGCTCCATCAATACGATGCTGCTTGGCGGATTAGCACTCGTCCTATCACGCCTAATTGATAATTCGGTCATCGTTTTGGAAAACATCTTCCGATTTATGGAAGAGGGGGCAGCGCCGGAAGAGGCGGCCGGAGATGGTGGCACAGAGGTTGCCCTACCTGTATTTGCCGCAACGGTTACAACCTCCGTTGTATTTTTTCCTGTATTTCTTCTGAGTGGTGTTAGTAAATACCTTTTCACGGATCTTGCATACGGAGTGGTCTTTTCCATCTTTGCTTCGTACCTCTTTTCGATGACCTTGGTTCCCCTGTTTGTCGCCAAGTTCATTCACCCGAAGGCGAGGGCCGAAGAAATCGTCTCCCATGAGGAAAACAGGGAGGTCGCGGCCACCGAAACGCCCACGATGCACACAACGGAGCGCAATGCGAAGAAGCCGTCGATATTCCAGAGGGGTTTGGTCCTGTTTAACACGGGATTTGCTGGAATGCTTGAGCGCTACGAGAGGGCAGCCTACTGGATGCTGCGCCGACCGGGGCTGGCAGCTGCGGCGATGCTTGGCGTAATCGTCTTAGTCATCGCGCTGTTCGCTCCTTTCCTTGGCCGAGCCTATTTCCCAAGGACGGATCCTGGGCAATTCATCGTGAACGTGAAGATGCCGAGCGGTACGCGCATCGAGGTGAGCAATGACGAGATCGCTAAAGTTGAGAACATCATCAAGCAAGTCGTCGCTCCAACCGATCTCGGCATGATCGTTTCAAACATTGGCGTAACCCCGGATTTGTCCGCGATCTATACCTCAAACTCGGCCATGGACACCGCCTTCGTCCAGGTGAGCCTCACAGAAGGGCATAAGACAGGCAGCTATGCGTACATCGCAAAAGTGCGCGATGCGTTGTCGTCTCAGCTGCCACAGTTGAGCACGTATTTTCAGGTCGGCGGGCTCGTCGACTCAGTCGTCAACCAGGGGCAACCTGCACCCATCGACATTCAACTTTCTTCGAACGATCAACAAGCTGCGTTCGCGCAAGCCCAGATTCTAGCCAACAAACTTCGCAGGTCCAGCAGCGTTTCCGCGGTCTTTATTCCCCAGGACCTGAAGTATCCAGGGCTTGAAATGGACATCGATCGTGAGCGGGCCAGTTTGATTGGACTGACTCCGAAGAACGTTGTCGACAATGTGATTACCGCTCTTACATCCAATGGCGTGATTGCACCCAGCTACTGGATTGACCCCAAGACCGGCAACAATTACATGCTCACCGTTCAATATTCCAATTCGCAGATTGGGCACATGAATTTGGAGGAACTGGGAAACATTCCACTTCGCGGCAAGAATAGCGAAAACTATACGCCGCTTCGTTCTGTCGTTTTTACGAAGCCAATCAACACACCGACCGAGGTAGACCACTACCAGTTGAGACGTGTTATCGATGTCTATGTTCTCCCCAAAGCAGAAGCACTGAATTCCGTAAGTGATCAGGTAAATCGCGCCATCAAGACCGTGCCGACAGCCAATGGTCTTCGCGTGCTGGAGCACGGGGCGGTGCAGAGCATGAATGAATCCTTTGTCCGATTCGGTCTTGGTTTAGTGCTGGCTGTCGTCTTGGTTTACCTGTTGTTGATGGCCCAATTCACCTCCTTCATCGAACCGTTCATTATCTTGATGGCGGTTCCCCCAGGGCTGGCGGGCGTGATCATCATCCTGGTGATTACCGGATCCACCCTGAATGTCATGTCCCTGATGGGGGTGATCATGATGGTAGGGATTGTCGTTTCGAATAGCATCTTGATCGTCGAGTTCGCGGGAATTCTGCATGAGCGCGGAACGAGCTATCGGGAGTCGGTCGTCCAGTCATGCAAAATCCGACTGCGCCCAATTCTGATGACTTCACTCGCGACACTACTCGGAATGATCCCGCTGGCCTTAGGCCTGGAAGCAGGAAGCGAGCAATATGCTCCTTTGGCTCGCGCAATCATAGGTGGACTGTCAGTTTCGGTTGTCGTGACAGTATTCCTCGTGCCGGCGGTCTACATGGTGGTGTATGGCCGAAGAGATAAAGCATCAGGACAGAAACCAGAGCAGCGTTCATTCCCGGAAGGTCCGCAAAACGATCTCCTGCCTGACGGAGGATCCGCATGAGCGGACCAGAAGCAATTCGCGGAAATCTGACGTTTGGTCAGGAAGCATTGATCAACCGATCGCATTGACCGCTTCGACTCTGTCTACGCCTCGCTGGATGACCCTAATGAAGGTTCCGCGTCACGCAATCCCAGCCACCGGAATATCGTCATCGCAGGGCACCAGTTTGTAAAAGCGGATTGCACCAGATTGAGGCCAACGAACACTGCAAGGAAGAGCCAATCGAGAGAGACCCAGTGCGCCAACACCACTGAGATCAGGATCATTACTCCAGCCAACATGCGGACAGCTGTTTGAACAGTCATCTTCTTTCCTTTCGTCGAGTTTCTTGTAGATTTATTTCTCCAACCTGAAAGCGACCGAACACCGCTCCAGGTACGGTGTCCACTATATGCGCATAGAGTGATACTCTATTTCCATGAGTGAAATCACCCTTTCGGGCCGGACGTTGGAACTGGTTGCGCGGCGCTTTCGCTATCTTGGCGAGCCGTTTCGGCTCAGAATCCTCCAGTCTCTTTCCAAATCGGAAAAGACAGTTACCGAGTTGGTAGAGGATCTTGAAGCCAATCAGCCAAACGTCTCCAAGCATTTGAATTTGCTGCTCGAAGGTGGTCTCGTCGCCCGGCGCAAGCAGGGCACCAGTAGCATCTACTCGGTTGCCGATCCGCTCATCTTTACGCTTTGCGACCTCGTGTGTAAGAGCGCTACGGCGAAAACCAGAGAAGAGCTGGCCGCGCTGGAGGAAGAAACACCTCGCAAACGTTCTAAGCGGAAGTAGTTCCAGTCCCGAATTGAAAATCGTCGACATTTTCACAATTTCGCCTACTGCCACTATATTACCACATGGTGATATAGTGTTGTTAGAGAGGCGAACCCTTGGTCACTCGAAGAATTCTTTACAACACTCTCGTGACGCTGAGTATGGCTTGCGGAATGGCCCTGGCAGGCAAGAGTCAAACGCCATCACCCCTTTCGCTGGATGAAGCCATAGCGTCGGGGCTGACGCACCATCCTTCCATTGCTCTTTCAGAAGCAGCGTTGGAAAAGGATCGCGCGAATTTGCTGCGGGACAGAGCGGCGCGACGGCCTACGCTCAGTGCTGCTGAGGACATGATGTATTCCAACGATCCGGTTTTCGTATTTGGCAGCAAGCTGCGCCAGGGACGGTTCAATGCGACTGACTTTGATCTGGCGACCCTGAACCATCCGGCCGCGATGGCGAACTTCAGCGCATCGGCGACGGCAACATGGGTTGTATTTGACGCGGGCTCGGCTCATCGAAACCTGGAGAGTGCGCAATCCACCCTCCATGCCGCCGAACTATCCGGTCAATACACGAAGAACGAACTTGGAACCGAGATCATGCAGCTCTATTACCGTGTACTTCTCGCCGAGGATCAGGTCGGGGTCGCAGAGACTTCGTTTGGTCGGGCAAAGGAACTTTCCTCCGATGTTCAGGATCGCGAACGTTCGGGCTTTTCGCTGGAATCGGACAAGATGCGAACGAAGCTGGCACAACGATCAGCCGAGGACGATCTGGCGGCGGCGCGTGATAATGTGGCCCTCGCGAGGCGCGATCTCTTCGATGCGATTGGCGAGCCAGACTCCGGTCGAGCGCTTGTCCGCCCCATTCCTGATGTCCCGTCGACGAAGACGCTACCGAACGCGATACCGGGCGCTCTCGAAGGCCGCTTTGACTTGCAGGCGCTGCGTCAACAGGAGACGGCAGCCAGGCTAACCGGCGCCGCGGCCAAGGCAACGGCGTGGCCGCGCCTCTCGACCTATGCGCATGTGGAGAATGATGCCGAGGACGTGGTCGCCAATGGCAGCGGAAACTGGACCGTCGCCGCCAGGCTCGAGATTCCCATCTTCGACGGCGGTGCTCGGAAGGCGCATGAACAGCAAGCTGAGGCCCAGCTGCACTCGCTCGAGGCGCAGGAGCGGGCGACAATGCTTGCGGCGCGGTCTGAAGTCGCGAGTCTGCGCCACCAGATCGACGACCTTAGCCGTCGCTACACCACAGCTCAAGATGCCGTCCACGTGGAAGAGGAAGCGCTGCAGACGGCTCGCGACCGCTATGATAGCGGCCTTGCATCGATCAGCGACGTCCTGAACAGCGAGGGTGACGCCTCGGCCGCAGAGTTCAATCGGGTCAGGATTTTCTATCAGCTTCGTATCGCCGATGCGAACCTTGCGTTCGTGAGCGGATCGTCTTCGACCTCGAAAGCAGGCCAGCCATGAACAAAGCCTTTACTCTCGCTACTGTCTGTTTTCTGCTCACGGGATGCCGTGAATCAACGTCACCAACTATTTCGGAGCAGGCAATTCCTGTGCGCGTGATCACGATAGCGCCTGAGGACCACGGTGGGACGGTCCAGGTGGCGGGGATCGTTAAGCCTCGACTGGAGGCTGACCTCGCTTCGCAGATTGTTGCGCCAGTCGCTGCGGTGACCAAGCGCGAGGGCGACCACTTTCGCAGGGGCGAGGTGTTGGTGCGATTCCATGCCCCGGCGCTCGCTGCGGATGTTGCGCAGGCGAATGCAGCTGTGACCAGCGCGGAGAAGCAAGAGGCTGTCGCGTCCGATCAGGAGAAGCTTGCGGTGGGCACGTTGGGACGGTATGCGCAGTTGCGCGAACGTCATTCGGTTACGCCTTACGAACTGGATCATATACAGGAACAAGCTGCGGCAGCGCGCGCGCAACATCAAGGAGCCGAGGCACAGGTCGCGGCCGCGAAGTCGATACTTGCGGCGCGCCAGGCGAATAACTCCGACGCCGTGATTTATGCGCCCTTTGATGGAGTCGTTACCAAGCGAATGGTCGATCCGGGAGCGATGGCCACTCCCGGAGTACCTCTTCTTCACGTGCAGTCAACAGGCAATTGCGAAGTTGAATTTTCGGCGCCGGAAGACCTGATGAGCTATCTTCGGGTCGGCACCGAAGTACCTATCGCACTGGATCGACACCGTCCGCTGCACGCGACCATCGCGGCCATCTCACCGGCTGGGGATGCGGGTTCGCATTCATTTGTGGTTAAGGCAGGCGTTCCGGCTTCCGCGCCGTGGAGCACTGGAATGGTTGTCGAGATGCTGCTTCCTTCTGGCAATGATGCCGCCAGCATCTCTGTGCCGTCGCGGGCGGTCGTCCAGCAGGGCGGCCTGGACGCGGTCCTGATTGCGACACCAGACAGCCATGCTCAAGTTCGGTACGTAACGCTCGGCTGGGCGGCTGGAAATCAGACGCAGATCCTAAGCGGATTGCAGCCGGGCGACCGCGTGCTGGCCCAGGGCGACTTGGGATTGGCTGGCCGCAAGATCGAGGTTAGGCCATGAGGAATCGCAATATCGCGGGCCGCATCGCTTCCGTCTTCATCGAATCCAAACTGACGTTGCTGCTGGTGATCGCAGCGATCGCTTTGGGCGGCCTGAGCCTGACCGAGATCCCGCGCGAAGAAGAGCCGCAAATCGTTGTGCCAATGATCGACATCTTTACTGCGATGCCCGGAGCATCAGCCAAGGAGGTTGAGGAACGCGTCAGCACACCCCTCGAACGCATCCTTCGCAACAACACCGGCGTGGAATACATCTACTCTACGAGCCAGCCGGGAATGAGTCTTGTCACGGTGCGCTTCCGTGTGGGCGAGAAGGAAGACAACGCGATCGTTCAGACGTATAAGCAAATCGACGGGGCAGCAGATTCGTTGCCGCCGGGCGTTTCGCATCCCGTGCTGAAGGTGCGCTCGATCAACGACGTCCCGATGATGACCCTGACGTTGACTGGCTCGGATTACAGCGTGGTGCAGCTGCGTAAGATCGCTGAAGAGTTGGGTCAGCAGATTAAACGTGTCGATGATGTGGCACAGACTTCCATCATTGGGGGCCAACCTCGCGCCGTGAACATCTGGTTCGACTCGGCGAAGCTGGCCTCCTATGGCTTCACGCCGGAGTCGCTTGCGGCTCGGCTGCAGACTGATAACACCCGCACTACGCCTGGAAGATTCACGACCGATGGACAGAATTCGATGTTGCAGGTAGGAAGCTTCTTCTCTTCTGCTACCGATCTTGCAAACACAGCAGTCGGTTCGCATGGAGAGACGCCCGTGTATCTCCGCGATGTCGCGCGGGTTGAGGATGGCGGCTCGGATGTGCAGAGCTATGTGCTCTCCGGGGTCGGATTGGGGTCCGCGAATACGGAAGAGACTCCAGCTGTTGCGATCGCCATCTCCAAGCGTGCCGGCACGAACGCTACGACGATCTCTGACAACATAAAGGCTCGTCTATCTGACCTGCGCGGCACCCTCCTTCCGCCTGACCTCAAGGTCAATATCACACGCGATTACGGCGAGACGGCGAAGGACAAAGCGAACGAGTTGCTGCTGCACCTCTTCATCGCGACGCTCTCGGTTACGCTGCTGATCGCGTTCGCTCTGGGCTGGCGCGAAGGCGGCGTCGTACTCGTCGCCATCCCCGTCACGCTGGCGCTGACGATCGCGATGTTCTACTTCTACGGATACACGATCAATCGCATCACTCTGTTCGCGTTGATCTTCTCCATCGGAATCCTGGTAGATGATGCGATCGTGGTTGTCGAGAATATCGTTCGTCATTTCCGCATGGGCAAAAACTGCGAACGCAGCTTTCGCGAGGTAGCCATCGACGCGGTCGACGAGGTCGGCAATCCAACCATCCTGGCGACGTTTGCGGTAATCTCGGCGATTCTGCCGATGGCGTTTGTGCGCGGCCTGATGGGCCCGTACATGCGCCCCATTCCGATTGGCGCATCTTCCGCCATGTTGTTTTCGCTGATGGTGGCATTCACCGTCACCCCGTGGGCGGCGCTGAAGTTCCTCCGCGGACGCGCAGCGAGTCATCACGATGAGACAGAGGGCAAACTCACCGGGCTCTATCGCCGGTTGATGGGCGGTCTGCTCGGCCATAGCCGGAACGCGCTCATGTTCCTCGCAGCGGTCGTGGTTCTGCTGCTGCTTGCGGTGGCACTGGTCCCGCTCAAGGCTGTCAAGGTAAAGATGCTGCCGTTTGATAACAAGAGTGAGTTCCAGGTGATCGTGAACATGCCGGAGGATTCGAGTCTCGAGCAGACCACGGCCGTCGCTCAGCAGATGGGCAGACGCATTGCGGCCGATCCAGACGTCACCGACTACCAGATTTACTCCGGCGTTGCGGCCCCGTTTAATTTCAACGGCCTTGTGCGCCACTATTATTTGCGCGGCGCTCCCAACGAGGCAGACATCCAGGTAAATCTCAAGCCACGCGGTGATCGCAAGGCTCAGAGTCATGACATTGCGAAACGCCTCCGTCCTGCGTTGAAGGAGATTTCGGATGCCGCGGGGGCACGGATCGCAGTGGCCGAGGTTCCGCCTGGGCCGCCTGTACAGCAGACACTTGTCGCAGAGATCTACAGCCCGGTTGCGAAGAAGCAGATTGAGCTTGCCGCGGAAGTTAAGCGCGTCTTCGAGCACACGGACGGTGTCGTGGATACAGACTGGTTCGTCGCTGCGCCGGAACCCCAGTACGATCTGCACGTTGATTCAGCACAAGCGGCCATCGCGGGACTCACAACGCAGCAGATCGCCGTGAACGTCGCCGATGGAGTGTCTGGGCGAGAGATCGGATTGTTGCACGATGCGCGCGCCCGCGAAGACGTACCGATTCGCCTGCAGATGGAGCGCCCGCTACGTTCTGGTCTGGACGCTATACGCAATATGCAGCTGCTCAGTGCAAGCGGCAATCCTGTAAGTGTCGGCAGCCTTGGCGCGATCAGCCAGGGAACAATTGAGCAGCAAATTCAGCACAAGAACCTGCTGCCCGTCGTCTACGTTGTCGGAGATGTTTCGGGATCAGCCGAAAGTCCGGTGTACGCCATTCTGAAGATGAAGCAGGAGATCGCGAAGCTGAGCGCCCCCGACGGCCTAAGCATCACGCAGTACTCTACCAAGCTCCCCACGGACACGCAGCACTACTCGCTCAAATGGGACGGCGAGTGGCAGATTACCTACGAGGTGTTCCGCGACCTTGGTCTCGCGTTTGCCGTAGTGCTTGTGCTGATCTACATCCTCGTTGTCGGCTGGTTCAAATCGTTCCTTACGCCGCTGGTCATCATGGCGCCCATTCCGCTGACGCTGGTGGGCATCCTTCCGGCCCACGCATTGATGGGCGCATTCTTCACGGCTACGTCGATGATTGGGTTCATTGCAGGCGCCGGAATCATCGTCCGCAACTCGATTATCCTGGTGGACTTCATCGAGGTTCGCCGGAAAGAGGGTCTGGGTCTTCGCGATGCTGTGATTGACGCCGGCGCCGTCCGCTTTCGGCCGATGCTTCTTACTGCCGGGTGCCGTCGTCCTGGGGTCTTCCGTGATCCTCAGCGACCCAATCTTTCAGGGGCTCGCGATCTCGCTGATGGCTGGTGAAGTCGCCTCGACGTTGTTGTCTAGACTCGCGATCCCGGTGTTGTACTTCTATACTGATCGCTGGAGAGACCCTATAAACGCGCCCTCAGTTCGCTAATTGCAATTTTTGGCTATGCTTCGAGGCTGTTTCTTGACACCATAGAAAGAGAGGCCGGTTCAGCATGGACGCACTGACGCTTCATCGGATTCACTTCGCCTTCACGGTGACCTATCATTACCTGTTCCCGCAACTCACCATGGGCCTCGCGCTGCTCATCGTCATCCTCAAGACAATTGCCTTGCGTAAGAACGATGAGCGATACAACGTCGCAGCGCGCTTCTGGGCGTGGCATCTTTGCTGTGAACTTCCTCCTCGGCGTTGTCACCGGCATTCCGATGGAGTTTCAGTTTGGCACCAACTGGTCCGAATTCGCACGGCGAACGGGAGGCGTGATTGGCCAGCCGCTGGCGATGGAGGGCGTGTTTTCGTTCTTCCTCGAGTCTGCCTTCCTCGGCCTCTTTCTCTTCGGCGAAAAGCGTCTCTCGAAGAAAGCCCACTGGGCAGCAGCGTTCTTTGTCTTCGTCGGCTCGTGGATCTCTGGCTTTTTCATTATCGTGACCGATGCCTGGATGCAACACCCGGTCGCATATACTCTTCTGCCCAACGGTACGTATGAGGTCAACAGCTTCTGGCGGCTGATAATGAATCCGTGGGCATGGCTTCAGTACGCGCACAACATGTGCGGAGCCGTTATTACCGGCGCGTTCGTGATGTCGGCGGTTGGCGCGTTCTATCTGCTGCAGAAGCGTGAAGGCGATTATGGTCGTATCTTTCTCAAAGTCGGTGTGATTGCGGGGATTATTTCCTGCATCATGCAGATATTTCCTACAGGCGACTTGCACGGAAAGTACATGGCAAAGCATCAGCCTGCTGCGGTGGCAGGGATGGAAGGCCTGTTTCACTCTGAGAAGGGCGCACCGATTGTGCTGCTGGGACAACCGGATATGGAGAATCAGCGAATCGATAATCCATTGGCAGTGAACAAGGTGTTAAGCTTTCTGATCTACGGCACGACCGCCGCAGAGGTACAAGGGCTCGATACCTTCCCGCGGGATCAATGGCCCAGCACGTTGCCGCTTCTCTTTTACAGCTATCACATCATGGCGGGGCTCGGAACTTACTTCGCGCTGCTGATGGTTGTGGCCGGGTTTCTGCTGTGGCGCGGCTCCATTTATAAGACCCGCTGGATTCTCTGGCCAATTCTTCTGAGCTTTCCACTGCCGTACATTGCGAACACTGCAGGGTGGATGACCGCAGAAATCGGGCGTCAACCGTGGCTCGTGTATGGGCTTCTACGCACCTCCGAGGGCTACTCAAAACATATTGGAGCCGGTACAAGTCTGTTCTCGCTGCTGGGATTTCTGGGCCTGTATTCGGTTCTTTCAATCCTCTGGATCATCCTGGTGTGGAGCGCAATTGACAAGGGCCCCGCACCTGCCGAGCCCCACGATGCTCCGCTTGCAGTTACAACGGCTGGATAGGAGAAACACCGATGGGAACACTCTGGTTCTGGATCGTCGCCGTGATGCTGGCGGCCTACGTGGTCCTCGATGGTTTCGACCTTGGGGTCGGCATCATCTTTCCGTTCGTGGCGAAGACTGAGGAGGAGAAGCGCCAGGCGCTTCAGGCGATTGGCCCTGTTTGGGATGGGAATGAGGTGTGGCTGATCGCTGCCGGAGGGACGCTCTTCTTTGCCTTTCCGCTTGCGTATGCCTCGTCCTTCAGTGGTTTCTACATGCCTCTGATGATGGTTCTCTGGTTGCTGATCTTGCGTGGGCTCGCGGTTGAGCTGCGCGGACACGTCCAGGACGCGATCTGGAAGACGCTGTGGGATGGAATCTTTTTCGTTGCCAGTTCCCTGCTTGCAATCTTCTTTGGAGCCGCGCTGGCGAACGTCATTCGCGGCGTTCCGATTGGGCCCGACCAATATTTCTTCTTGCCGCTTTGGACAAACTGGCGTACTGGCAGCAGCCCCGGAATCCTGGATTGGTATACCGTACTTGGCGGTGTGATGGCGCTTGTTGCGTTGGCCATGCACGGTGCCCTTTATCTGGCATATAAGACGGAACATGACTTGTTTCGCCGGTCGGACCGCCTGGCTAGCGCGCTGGTTCTTCCTGTGGCTGTCGGGGCTCTGATCTGCGTACCCGCAACCGTCGTCGCACGTCCGCTCTCATTGCAGAATTACACCGCGCATTCGGCTGCCTTCCTTGCCCCCCTGGCAGTAGTGATCAGCCTTGTGCTCCTGCCACGGTACATCCGGAAGGGACACGCCCTAGGTGCGTTCCTGAGCTCCTGCGCCTTCCTCGCCGCAATGTTGTGCGGAGCGGCGGCCGGACTGTTTCCCGTGCTGCTACCCTCAACGCTGGGGAGCAACAGGGACATCACGATTGCGAACTCGATGGCTGGCCCCTACGCGCTGCACGTCGGCCTCATATGGTGGATCTTCGGCACACTGCTTGCGCTTTTCTATTTCGGAATTGTCTACTGGCTCTTCCGAGGGAAAGTTTCGACTTATGCGGACACCTACGGTCACTGATACAGAGAGGCCCCTCAACATTGACTCGGTGAAAGATGAGCTGAATCGGCTCCGTCCCGGCTCGAGCTCGACGCGGATGGCGCTGAAGATCAACTAACGATCACCCTTTCCAGGTTCTGGGAAGCGGCTAGTGATCAGCGGGCGAACGCGCTGCGCGAGTTCTTGATGCATGTAACGCTGGCTGCTCTCGTGTTACTTCGTCCCGCAATCGTCACGATTCCACGCGAGCAGATGATGTGACGAGAATCTAGGAGCCGATCTGCCGATCACATGAAACAACGGCGCGACCTAAATCTCATCTTCTCGCGCGGCAGAGATCTTAGAAGGACCCACAATCATCGCCATAGGCTAGGACCTCACCAAGGCAGAGCGGTAGACCGGGAGGCTGGCGAGTGCAGCCGTCATCCACATCCCCGCGAGAGATGCTCCAACTTGCGCCGCAAGGGGAAATCGAATTAATGCACGAGCTGTCCCTCAAGCTCTGAGTCCCAACCCGGATAAGATGGACCTGTGTAATCGCCATCCTCAACGCACAGATAGCCTTTCGACGCATCGCTGTCGCCGATCAGTTCCGCCACAAACTGCCCAGGCCCTCACCCACGCACGAACCCGGTACAGGCTGGGCATAAGCTCGATCGTTGGACTCAGCCGGGCACAATTGCAATGCACGCAGGCGGTCGTTTCACCGTACGCTTCGTTGAAAATCTCATAATTCAGCCGTGGACCCCTTGTAATCTTTCTGGTTCTCCAGTTAATTAACTAACTAGTTAGTTAATTAATGTCCGACTCGAATCCAACCCGCTCGAACCTCGATCGCGCCGACCAGACCCGGGCCCGCATCCTGGAGGCTGCAAGGAACGAGTTCAGTGCCAACGGGCTTGCGGGGGCCCGCACGGAGCGCATCGCCGAAGCCGCCGGAGTGAACAAAGCGCTTCTCTACTACTACTTCCGAAGCAAGCAGGAGCTTTACAACGCGGCTCTTGAAGAGCTTGCGGAGAAGGTTGTCTCGAGCAGCCTCTCTGTCATGAATCTGGAATGCTCGGCCGGCGAACGGTTGGTCCATTTTGCATTGAACCACTTTGACCGCATCCATACGCGACGGACATTTCAATCGCTGATGCAGCAGGAGATGATCCGCCTGCACCGCGGCGAAGAGAATGCGGTTGCGCCGCTGGTGGAGAAAGTCTTCAAGCCCATGATGCTGCGCTTCCGCGAGGCTCTCGCCGAGGGCCAGAGCACCGGAGAGCTGATTCGCGTGGACGGCATGCAAATGATCTACGCCGCATTCGGAGCCAACGTTTTTTACTATCTCTCCGGCCCGGTCATGGGGCTGTTGATGGAGTTCGACCCCTTTGAGCCCGGTGCACTGGAGTTCCGCCGCAAGGCCGCGGTCGAATATCTGGGCCAGACCATCTTCGTCGACCGCGAGCACGGAGCCCGCGTCGCCGCCCGTGTGCTGGCCGCGGTTCCAATGCCCGAGCCTGACGAGCCCAATATTGCAGAATTTGGAGGCCCATCGGCTTCGGTGGTCCTAAACAAGACAGTTGAAGTGAGGCACAAGTGAACGCACGTAATCGAGTCTTTCTCATCCTGGGCATTCTGACCGCGGGGTCCCTCGTCTGGTATCTCCTCACCACCCATCGCTCCAGCGACCTGGAGCTGATCGGCACCGTCGACGCCAATGAGGTCCTGGTCAGCTCCAAGATTCCTGGCCGCATCCAGACGCTCACCGTCGATGAAGGCGACACGGTAAAGGCCGGGCAGCTGATTGCGGTCATCGAGAGTGAAGACCTTCAGGCCGCGCAGCAGGCCGCCGATCGCCACCGCCAGAGCCAGCAATTCAAGCTCGGCGAGACCGTCGAAACCGAACACCAGACCCGCGGCGAAACCGGCAGCGCCACCCTCAACGCCGAAGCCCAGCTCAGCGCTGCAAAGGCCTCGCTGGCGCAGGCCGAGGCCAACTACGACCACCAGAAGGCCGACACCAGCCGCACCGTGGCGCTGGCTCAGCAGCAAATCATGAGCGAGCAGGCCAAGGACGACGCCGTCACCAGCCTGCAGGCCGACAAGGCCGCCGTCGACGCCGCGCGCGACACCGTGGCCGCAGCCGAAGCCTCGCTCCGTCAGGCTCGCGCCCACGAACTGCTGACCAACGTCGCTGCCCGCACCGTGGATGAAACCCGCGATCAGGCTGCCAACGCCCGCGCCCTCGCACAGCAGGCGGAGGTCGAGCTCGGCTACTCCAAGGTCTTCGCACCGGTCGACGGCAAAGTCAACGTGCGCGCCGCGCGCCAGGGAGAAGTTGTCGCCGCGGGCGCCCCCATCGTCACCGTCATGGACCTGACGCAAACCTGGGTCTACGCACCGCTGCCGGAAACTCAGGCCGACTCCGTCAAGCTCGGCGACTCCCTCCGCGTCGTCATGCCCTCCGGCGCGACCGTCTGGGGCAAGGTCATCTCCAAGGCTTCCGAAGCTGATTTCGCAACCCAGCGCGACATCAACGGCAGCCCCAAGCGCGACATCGAAACCGTACAGCTCAAACTGCATCATCGACAATCCCGGCGAGCGCTTCGTCCCCGGCATGACTGCCGATGTCTACATCCCCAAGAGCAAGCTGGTGAAGCCATGAGCTGCCCAGCCGAGCAACTGCTGGACCAGAATCCCAAGCCGGCCGGCGGTCGTAGCGATTGCTGTTGAAAACATCGTCAAGCGCTACGGCACTTTCGAGGCCGTCAAAGGCGTCAGCTTCGCCGTCAACGACGGCGAAATCTTCGGCCTGCTCGGACCCAACGGCGCCGGCAAGAGCACGCTCATTCGCATGATGACCACGCTCGTCCCCATCACCAGCGGCAGGGCGATGGTTGCCGGCTTCGACGTGGCGAAGGAACCCGACTCCGTTCGCCGCGTCATCGGCGTCATTCCGCAGGCCCTCACCAGCGATCCGGATCTCACGCGTCGAAGAAAATCTCAGCATCTACGCCAAGCTCTACGGCGTTCCGCGAGCTCAGCGCGAAAAGAACATCCAGGAGGTGCTGGAAGCCGTCGACCTGGTCAAATGGCGCGACGCGCAAACCAAGACGCTCTCCGGCGGAATGCGGCGTCGCCTCGAAATCGCTCGCGGCCTGGTGCACAATCCGCACATCTTCTTTCTCGACGAGCCCACCACCGGCCTCGATCCCGTCTCGCGCATCGCCGTCTGGGAGATGCTCGACAACCTGCGCAAAACCCGCAACCTCACCATGCTTCTCACCACGCATTACATGGAAGAGGCCGACAAGCTCTGCGACCGCATCGCCATTGTCGATCACGGCAACCTCGTCGCGCTCGGCACTCCCATCGAGCTCAAGCAGAATGTTCCTGGCGCGAACGTGGTCGAGGTCCACTTCGATCGCGAAACCGACCAGTGGAAGTCACGCCTGGAGGGCCTGGAGGGAGTTACCAGCGTGCAGGCAGAGAGCGCCGGTTTCTATCGCGTCCTCACCTCGTCCGGTTCCAGAACCACCATGCAGTTAGTCGAGTTAGCCGCATCCCTGGGCGAAACATAACCTCGCTCAGCGTTCAGAACACCACTCTCGACGACGTTTTTGTCCACTACACCGGCCGCCAGCTTCGCGACGAGCAGGTCAAGTCCGTCTTCACCATGCCGCCGCGGCCGGGAGCACAGCCATGAACAGAATGTTCGCCATCTTCGAGCGCGAGATGCGCAAGTTCTTCCGCTCGCCCGTGCTCATGATCATGTCCATGATGCTGCCCATCGTGCAGTTGGTCATCCTGGGCAACGCCTACGGCGGCAAGATCCGCGGCGCCCGTGTAGCCATCGTCGACTACGACCACGGCCCGCAGGCCGTCAAGATTCGCGAGGCCTGCGCCGCCATCGCCGTCAACATCGCAACCTTCAAGACCGTCGACTACAGCAACGAAGTGCAGGCGCGCGAAGATGTGCGCACCGGCAAAATCGACGCCGCCATCATCATTCCCGCGCAGTATTCGCGCCGCGTCTACGCGCAGGACGCGCCGCGACTCGGCCTGGTCGTCGACAACTCCGACCAGTTCACCAGCTCCAGCATCGAGTCCGAACTGCAATCGCTGGTCGACGCCCTCAATGCCCCAGTAATTCAGCCGCGCATCGTCAATAACATCGCGCTTGCAATCCGTCGAGCTCTATCCCTATGTCTCTTACATGAAGTTCCTGCTCGCCGGCACCATCTCTCTGGCGATGTATATCTCGGTCATGATCGGCGGCGGCATGTTGTACATCGACGACAAGGCCCGCGGCGTCCACGAGGGCTATCTCGTAACTCCCATCACCAAGCTCGAGCTGGTCATGGGGCTCAACCTCGCCGGCGCCAGCCAAGGCCGTGCTCGCCGGCATCAGCCTCACCATCATCGGCTCGCTGATGGCCGGCCTCGGATGCAATCTTTCAGCCCCATCGCCGATCTGGAATTGCTCGCTCATGATTGTCGCAACCGCCATCGCCTTCAACGGCATGATGTTCCTCATGATGGTCCGCGTCGACGATCCGCTCGTCCCCCGCGCCATGTTCGGCGTCCTGAACACCCTGCTCTTTTTCCCCTCCGGCGCCGTCTTTCCCATCAGCGCCTTTCCCAAATGGCTGCAGGCCATCGCCGTCGTCGACCCCTTCACCTACTGCGTCCACGGCTTCAAAGCGATCCTGCTGAAGGACGGCGGCTTCGTGGCCATCCAGTACGATCTGCTCTTCTTGTTCACCTTTGGTATCGGAACGCTGCTCATCGCCACTCCGCTCTTCAAACGCACTCTCTGACGCAATTCCTTGCAGTCGTGCGGCGGACCATGTACTGCGGAAAGTTCATTGGGCAATAAGACGCTATTCGTGTTCGCCCGTTACAACGCCGGGCCGAATTGCATTGCGAAGCCTCGCAAAGTGAGGACTCTCCGGCAGAAGGCGGCGGAATTGTCGCCGACTTAGGAGTTTAGCCATTCTTCCTCATGACGGGACGAGGAGCATGAATCGGGAAGGTTGCCATCTTCGGGTAGCAATCAAATGTTCCTCGATGGTAAAGGAGCGCTGACCTTAATACGGGTCCCGCGGCCGGGGCTCGAGTGAATACTGCATTGGCCGCCCGCGAGATATATCCGCTCGCGAATGCTAACCAGCCCTAATCCCGCCCCGAATCGTACTGCGTCGACGTCGAAGCCGACGCCGTCATCAGAAATTTCAAGACGGAGTTCTCGCTTCGCACCAATGATGCTGACTTGCATGCTGGAGGCATGGCTATGCTTGAGCGCGTTGTGAATGCCCTCCTGCAAGATCCGGAAGAACGCGAGTGCCAATGTTTTATCCAGGTCATCGGCGACTCCTTCGCAATGGCATTGGATTGGAAATCCAAGTTGCTGGGAGCATTCAAGGCAATGCGTCCTGACCGCTGCGCTCAAACCCAGGTATTCGAGTGCCGAAGAGTGCAGATCATGCGAAAGGCGGCCTATCTTACTGATAATTGCGTCCACCCTCCCTGCTAACTCCGTCAGGTCTACGGCCGTTCCTTCGCGATGATCGGACGCGGGCCCGCCGCTGCGCAGCATCTGAATTTTGAGCACCGCAAGCGATTGCCCGATGTCATCGTGAAGCTCCCGCGATATGCGGGTACGGTCGGCTTCCTGCGCGTCAATCATGCGGCGACTCAATTCCATGCGTGCCACTTCTGACTCTTTCAGTTGCCGGCGTAGCGCGTTTGAAGAACTGACAGTCTTGTCGATCGAAACGAGACCGAAAGGCGGTTGGCGGTCTACTGCCCAGGTGGCGAGATTTCCGTTGTGAGCCATATTGTTTCTCCGTCGCTCTTCAGGTCGTATGAGTTATCAGGGATTGAGTCTTGCTCAATCCATGGGGGAGAGTCAACCCCTCGATGTTGCAGAGGATGATGAAACGAGTGGTTACATCGCTGTTTACACTGGGCGGCGTCGATTGTTCCCACAGTACGATATGAATTACAGCGCGCATGTCAGGAGGCCAACCAAAGTTCTAAAAAGTAACCTCGCTAGAAATTAATCTTGAGTGTCAGTTGTCCTGAACGCGGGCCGCCCACGGAATACAAAGGGTTCTGGCCGCCCCCAGAGCCGCCCGTACCCATGGCGTAGTTGGTGGTGTATCCCGGCGTCACCAGCCCAAACCCCGGAGACGCCGTTGGACCCAACCCCCAATAGGTATAGGGCACGTATCCATCTCCAGGCGCGCCGAACATTGGGTGGTTGAAAATGTTGAAGTACTCCACACGGAAATCGAGGCTCACTCGCTGGGTCAGGTTGAATCGGCGGCGCACGGCCAGGTCTGTCTGGTCGATGGAGTATCCACTGCGAAGGCTATTGCGGGGAAAGTCTCCTGTCGCTCCTGCTGCCGGCGTTGTAAACGCGTTCGGATTGAGCGCTCTGCCGTTGGGCTGAGTTGGATCGTGAATCCAGTAGGGCTGTCCTGGAACTACCTCCGCCTGCGTTTTGTATTCTCCCAGCTCGGGAGAAATCACGGAAACCAACACGTTGATCGGAGGCTGAGAGGTTATGCGCAGCAAACCGTCGATGGCCCAATCGCGGAGGATCGCATTGGGAATGCCTCCCCATGGCGGCGACGGAATTTCGTAGGACACGGCACCGGAGAAGGTGTTGCGGATATCGAAGTCGGCAGGCGACAGAGGAGGCGGCACGACCTGGTTGATGCTGGCTGCGGTCACGCCACTTGTATCGCTGGAGCCAATGTCGCTTGTCTTGGAAAGGTTATACGAGACAAGCGCTTGCAGGCCATGGAATAGCAGCCTTTGGAACTGAAGCTGGAGCGCGTTGTAGTGGGAATATCCCAGGTTATGAATCGCCCTGATATCGCCGTCGAGGCCAAGATCCAAATAGGCCTGCGGAAGGATGTCGTCCTCTCGCAGGAGTCGCCTGCCGTCCGCCCCCACATAGGTTGCGGTCAACGTTTGCTTCGATCCGAGGGCTCTTTCGATTGCGGCATTCCACTCCATAGTGAAGGGGAGTTGCAGATGCGGATCGAAAGCGGCAATGTACAAAACGCCTTTGGCAATCGTGGTTGAAAACGGCGGGGGCTGGAAGAGCGCACTGCTGGGATTGAAAGGTCCGCTGGTAAAACGGCTTCGATCATAAGGAAACTCGGAGGCGGCAACCCCCGCGTCACCGTAGCTCAGATTGTAGAAAAGGCCATATCCTCCTCGCACGACCATTCCCGGCCTGACTTGATAGGCTGCGCCGATCCTGGGTGCGAGATTGCTGTACGTTGTGCTCCACAACTTCCCCGGCAGGACTGCCGGCGGAAGTGAATCAAAGACTCCCTCAGTCACATACAGCGGCTGCCCCGACACTCTTGAAGGCGGCGAATTAATCTCCCATCGCAGACCGTACGTAAGCGTGAGTCGGCGCCCGGCCTTCCAGGTGTCCTGCGCGTACAGCGAGTAGTTGTCAATGTTAACGGTGAGGTGATCGCTAGCATCCAGCAGAATAAAATCTGCTGTACCGGCGACGAGCGAACTAAAATTCGCCGGGAAGACTGACCAGCCTGTCGAGTCGCCGTTTGTAGGACGCAGGTGTCGATAGTCGATACCCGTTTTCAACTGGTGGGTGCCGACAGTCCACGAGAAGCTGTCTACGAAATTAAGCTGCCGCTGGGTATTGAGGCTCAACGCGCCCACTCGCACTTCATCATCGTTGGGAAAGGAAACCAGCGCCTGCCCCATGTTCGGGCTATAGGGAGCGGGGAAGATCAAAGAGTTGGGCGGAACAACGGCTCCATGAAAGGGAGTGAGGTTATGGATAACGCTACCCGTAGCGCGGCTCCAGTTGGCGCGGAAGTCGTCTACTTTAGTTGGAGCAAACCTGTAGGTTGCTCCCATCGTGGCCGTGTCGGTTGCCACATTGTCGACTAACACTTCTTCCCAGTTTCGAATCGAATCGGTCGACGGCGCATGATCGTAGCGCCCGAAGAGATTGATCTTTGTTGTTGACGGTGTAGTCCACACGCAGGCTCGTAGCGTTGAGTTCTGATGGATCCGAATAGGCAACCGTGAGTGGGGCGATGCAAGGATTGGTGACGTTGTCGCAAGTGGGATCGACCGGCGGCGCGGTCGGCACCGGCAGCGCATTCATATACGGCTGATAGACGGGAGACACGGCTTCGCGCGCGGACGTCGTGTAGAAAAAGGACGACGCGGTCTCGGGCAGCAACAGTCTGAGTCCTTCATACGAGAAAAAGAAAAAGACCTTATCCCTTCTGAGCGGACCGCCCAACGTACCGCCAAAATCATTCTGGCGCAGAGGCGGCTTGGGAAGCGGTGGCATGTCGAACCAGTTTCGGGCGTCAAAGACATCGTTCCGCAGATAGTCGAATGCAGAGCCGTGAAATTGATTGGTGCCCGATTTCGTAACGATCGAAATCTGGCCGCCAGGGCTGCGCCCGAATTCAGGAGCATAGCTGGAGGTCTGGACTCGAAACTCCTGCATGGCATCGACCGAAACCAGCCCATTGGTGCCTCCCGCGGCAGTGAAGGCCGGTGTCGTACCGCCTAGGGTCTGAGTGATGTCGAAGGTCGCCGCAACCCCAAAGTTGGCACTGACTCCATCCAGCATGAAGTAGTTCGCGTCGGGACGCTGCCCGTTGACGGCGAACTGATTGTCCGCCAAACCGGTGGCCACAAACATCACACCGGGCGTGAGCGCAATCAGGGACTGAAAACTGCGCCCGTTGAGCGGCATATTGTCGACAAACTGCTGATCGACGACGGTGCTGACTGTCCCCGACACCGTGTTGATATAAGCGTTGTTGCCGTTGACTGTAATCGACTCGCCGACGGCTCCAACTTCCATCCTGAAATTCCGGCTCAACAGGTCCTGCACGTCAACCGTCATATCCGTGAGCGCGATCTCTCTGAACTGCGACTTCTGTACGACCATGCGATAGTGCCCAGGCTTTACGCTGCTGAAGACATAAAGCCCCGACCCATTTGACGTTTGGCTCACATCGGTATTTGTCTCGACATTGGTCAGTTCGATCGCGGCTCCGGAAATTACGGCGCCGGACTGATCGGTTATGTAGCCGGAGATCGTCGCCGTATCCGTCTGGCCAAAGGCCCGAGGAGCACAGCAAAGCATCCCGATCATCAGGAGTGCGAGCCGATGAGATTTCCGCGGGTCACCTGGGACTTTCATCGGGGCCATCTTATCCCTTATCCACACATCTGCATGCGCGAAACGGTGAAAAGTCATTCCTTAGTGAAGGCTAGGCTATCATCCGATCGATCGAGCGGGTGCTCCGCATCATGAATTCACGGATGATTCGCCGGCGTGCCCAGAAAAGCAGTCAGGATCTTTTGCCCTTTGGGCTTCTCACCCGCAGTTGGCGTTGGCTCCAGCGTTACATATACCGAATCGATCTGCGACAAAACCTTCGCATCGTTGGATTTAAAAACCCACCGTCTCTGCTCCGGGTCGTCGAGATGAAGAGACCCCAATGCAAGCGTCGTGTTCGGATTCCCCTCTCGATGTCCCCAGGCGTAAAAGGTTTTTGTGCCCTTGGCCCCCGCCAGGTCGTAGGCATAAAAGATCAGCGACTTCCGTTCGGTATAGAAAATACGGCCGAAAGGCTTTTGAACGCCGTTGTTGGTTACATCGGCCACATCAATGATATGCAGATTCCGGGAAGCAATCACATCACGCATTTCACTGCTGGATGAGACCTCTGCCAATGCCTGTTCCCGTTCTGCCGCAACACGTTGATCCGCGAGCTTTTTCTCCGAGTCGCGCAATTGAAGCTCAGTTGCAGCCAGGTCGGCCGTCTCCGCGCTTTCTGATCCCTTCAACGACCGCAGTTGGGCCTGGGCGGCTGCGGTCGCATCCTGGTCCTGCGCGGCCTGCATCTTGAGCTGGGCAATCTGGCTGGCATCCTGATCCCTGCTGCTTTCCAAAGCAGCGATGTCCTGCCTCAGAACCTGCTCATCGGCTAATGCTTTGGTGCGCTCAGATTCGGACGCCGCGAGCCTTTGTTCCAAGGCAGCTTCTTCTTGCGAATTTTGCGCAGCGGGCGCCTTTGACGTTTCATTGGCAGCGGCACCAGCATCCAGGGGGCGAGGCGTTGGAGTCGCAACCGATCCAAGGGCGGCCTTCTGGCTATCCCCCTGTGGAGCATGCTTGTGCGTTCCAGCCTCAAAGCCCAGGAACGCAGCGATGAGTGCAAGTGCCGCTATCGCCCAGGCTGGCGTCGGCCTGCGGATTACCTCGAATAGCCGGAACTTAGTCCGGGGCGGCGCCATCCCGGTATCGACTTCCTCCGAGAACTGGGCTCCTGCCTCCTGCAACGCTTCGAGGATCTTCGTTCGCAACACAACGTGCTGACCACGCATCTCTGGTTCCTGTTTTCGCACCTGGGGCAACCAAACGGAATTGATATCCTGCATGTCCTGGCGCAACCCCTGACAGTGGCTGCACTCCTGGAGGTGAGTCTGAAACTCGGCGAATTCTTCCCGCGAAATCTGCCCTGCTGCTGCCAGAACACACCACTCTTCGTATTTGGCGTGTTCAAGCATTCGATCCTCCCATCTTTCCCTTCGCTCGCTGCCGTTTCGACGGCTCCGGTTGTCCTGCCTTCTCCGACAGCAACTCGCGGAGCCTCATCATCCCCCGATAGTAATGATGCTTCGCGTTGGAGAGCGTCTGGGCCGTCCTGCCCGCCAACTCCTCAAACGTAAGTCCTTCTAATGAGATCAGTTCCACTGCTGTCCTTTGGTTCGGATTTAATGTCTCCATCACCTCGCGTACGAGCCTGGACGACTCTCCCGTGCTCAACCCAAGATGAGATGCGCCCGGGGGTATACCAGAGACAACCACGTCTTCCTCGACCTCAGCCTGGTCGTAGAACCGCCTGCGTTGCAGGTGATACCGACGATTGATGGCCTTCGTGTAGGCCAGTTGAAGAAGCCACACTTTAAGTGTTCCCCGCTCGGGGTCAAAAAGTTCCACTTTTCGGAATAAATCCAGAAAAACAATCTGGACAACATCTTCCGCCTCGCCTGAGTCATGGACGATCCGCTTGGCGACACTCCAAACCAGTCGCTGGTAACGGTCCAGGATGACCGCGAGCGCGTCATGATGGCCCGACCGCAATTGAGTCATCAACTCTTCGTCCGTCGACTTCTGTAACGCACGATAGTCCATTCGACTGCAAGGCCCCCCTCTACGCGCGCCGAATTTCTTTGCTCAATTGGGAACTATGCGGTACACACGGTGTATATCTCGATGAACCGTCTACCCGAAGCCTCAACTGTCGTAACCTGGGCCCAACTGCATTTCTTCACCGGCGCCGTATGCTGAAAGATTGCGGTAAGCAGGCTTGTTTTCCCGATTCCGCTGCGGATCGCAGCCGTTAAGCCTGGCTTTCGATTCCCCTCCGGTGGAGTAAGCGCAGGGGCTTTCGTTTCGCGAAACTCAACTAGAGGGTAACTGTCTATTCCTATAGAGGCAAGCATGTTGCTTTCGAGCAAATTCCCTGGACCGACTGCGCAAGCAGCCTGGGTCAAATCACCTCTTGGTCAGGGTACCCCCCACCACTCGACTTGTACCCTACTGGCAAGATAGTCATTCTTCGGAAACGCTAGGCAATGGGCATCGCGGCATTCCAGTCTGTTTCATCACATCGTAAAAAGTGTGAGCAACATTCGAGCACACGAATCAGCCCGCAGTCGATTCATTCATGATCGTTGCAAAGTTGTCTCGACCCTGTCCCGTGAACGCTTCTCTGACCGTACCTGGGGTTCTTAGAGTTTGCGCATTGGCGAACACGAGAGAGAAGCACGTTCCATTGCTTGCGTCGCTGGTCACAGACAGCTCAGCCTGATGTGTTTCCGCGATCCATTTCGCAATGGCCAAGCCAAGTCCGTTGCCTTCTACGATGCCGCGGGAGGGATCGGCCCTGTAGAAGCGGTCAAAGATGAAGGGAAGGTCGGCGGGTGAAATTCCAATGCCATCGTCATGAACCGCGACCTTCGTGTGTCCGGCCAGCATTTCCACTGACACTGAGATTGTTCCGTTCGGGTTGGAGTATTTGAGAGCGTTGTCGAGCAGTATCCAGATGAGCCGCTTCAATGCGGACGCATCTCCAAGAACCACGAGATCAGAAATATGCGCGGGAACCAGGAGTTGAAGGCCGTGCTGCTCTACGATCGGCTGTGCCATGTCGCACACCTCCGTGAGCAGCAATCCCAGGTCCACATGCGTCCGAGGAAGCGCGACGGGGAGCGAATCTGCGCGCGCCAGCGTGAGCATCTCATCGAGCAGGATCGCCGCTTTTGCCATTTCGTCGACAATGTCCTGCAAAGCCGCTCGGCTCTCCTTATCGGCTTGCGGGTTCTTAAGTGCGATCTCGGCCACCGTACGCGTAAATGAAAGAGGACCACGAAGTTCGTGCGAAGCATCTGCAGTGAATCGCTTGATCTGATTTACCGACGATTCCAGGCGATCGAGCATAGCGTTGCATGTCTCGGACAGGCGTTGCAGTTCGTCTCCTGTTTGCGACACGGGAATCCGTTCAGAGATGTTGCTGATGCTGATCGAACGTGCGGTTGTTGTGATGCGATCCACTGGCCTCAATGCCCGTCGGCTGACCCAATAGCCGCCGGCTGAGGAGATCACGAGCAACAGCGGTGCAGACGCCAGCAGCCCCCACAGGAAGTTCTGGATCACTAGCAGGTTACCGGCCTCTGGAGCGGCGGCGATCAGCACCAGGGGATCGCCCTCGAGCGAGAAGGGCCGCGTGAGCACCCAATACGGCTGACCGTCCGAACTGACCTTTACAAAGAGACTGGGATCGTCGGATTGTATCTTCGGCCATGGGAAGGACGAAGCCGCGGCCGTGGGAGACCCATAAGCCAGCGTGCCATCTGGATGCAAGACTTCAACGAGCCCGTTGCCCGTGGCATGCGCGAACTCTGCGAAGTCCTGGTCTCGTTTGGAAGCAGTAGCCGCCTTGTTCTTGAGCAGCAACTGCTCGAGCCGATCCAGTCGCCGGTCGAGCGTCTGATGGCGTTCGCCCCTTAGTGTGTGGCTCAGGTTGGCCCACATGCTCACGCCAAACAACACCCAACCGGCAAAGAAGGCGCAACCAAACCACAGCGTGAGACGGAGCGAGATCGAGATTCGCTCCTTCAGCATGTCGCCCCGCTACGCAGCGAATACCCCACTCCCCGAATCGTGTGCAACAACTCTTGTTCCCCCGGCTTGGTCAGCTTGGCGCGCAGCCCACGGATGAAGACATAGAGGCTATCGAAGCTCACGTCCGCATCCAGTCCCCACCCCTCTTCGATCAACACTCGATGCGGCACAATGGTTCGGGCTCTGCGGATCAGCGTCTCGAGCAGAGCACACTCTGTACGCGTCAACGACACAATGCGCGCTCCGCGCTGCGCCTCGCAAAGGTGCGGTCTGAGGATCAGGTCTGCGAACTGCGCAATCTGCGGCGCCGCCAGCGGAATCCGGCGCTCGGTCGCGCGCACCTTCGCTAACAGAACATCCAAAGCAAACGGCTTGGTGAGATAGTCGTCTGCGCCTGAGTCCAGGCCGCGAATCACGTCTTCCATCGAATCACGGGCCGACACCAGGATGGTCTGCGTACGCAGCCTGTCCCCGCGCAACGTCTTGATGACGTCGAAGCCATCCATCCCTGGAAGCATGACGTCGAGCAGCATCAGATCGTAGGCCGCGGTTCTTCCCATGCGAAGCGCCTGGTGGCCATCGTATGCAAGCGAAACAGTATGTCCTTCGCGTTCCAGAGCGCGCCCCATATGCGTGGCGAAGCTGCGCTTGTCTTCGACGATCAAGATGTGCATGAGCTCTCAGGTTAGCCTCGCTCTGTAAATATCCGATGAAACGCGAGGTTTTGCGTACCATTCCTTAGGTTGTGCTTAGACTCTGCTGCCACACTCCATCCTGTTCCCGCGAATCGATCCGATCCGACGAATGGTTTCGATCGACCACGCCCGCACATAAGGAGAGTTTTGATGACGTCCTCGCTAAAGAGTTGGAGCCGCCGCGTGCTCACCACCGTGTTGATGGCCGGATGCTTGCTTGCCCTGACTTCCGCCGCTCGCGCTGCCGTCCTGGCCAGCACCGATACCGCGATCATCCAGGGAACTGTGCTGGATGCAGCCGGTGCAGCCGTTCCAGGAGCCGAGATCACTCTGGCGCCGGTCAAGATGACAGTCGTCTCCGACGCTCAGGGGGCATATCGCATCCCTGACGTCCCTGCCGGCAAGTACACGCTCACCGTCTCCTACATCGGTTTCGCTCCATTGACGACCAATGTTGAGGTAACCGCAGGGCAGACACTCAAACTCGACCTCACGATCAAGGTAGCTAATGCCAGCGAGGGTATTCTGGTCACGGCTTCGCGTCCGCATGGCGAGGCCGAGGCAATCAACGAGACGCGCAGCGCTGACAACCTGATGCAGGTTATGCCCTCGGAGGTCATCACCAGCCTTCCGAACGCCAACGTTGCCGACGCCATTGGTCGCTTCCCCTCGGTCACTCTTTACCGCATCGAAGGCGAAGGCGTGTACATCCAGGTGCGCGGTACCGAACCTCGCCTTACCAACGTGACGGTCGACGGCATCACGATCCCCGCTCCTGAACCGACCGTTCGCCAGGTGCGCCTCGATGTCATTCCCTCGGGCATGGTCGACTCGATCCAGATGAACAAGACGCTGCTGGCCAACATGGACGGCAACGGCATCGGTGGTTCCGTAAACCTGCGTCGTGAAAGAAGCCGGCGAAAAGCCAACCCTCGATCTCTACGGCGACGGCGGATATACCCCTATCATGAACGGCCGAGGCTCGTACGACTTCGGCGGCACCACTGGTAAGCGCTTTGGCGCATCCAAGCGGTTTGGAATTCTCGGCGACGCAGTCTTCGATTACAACGGCCGCGGCATCGACAACATCCAGCCCGCGATTGATCCGCTCTCTACCTTCGCCATCCCGTTCTACGACAGCAACACCATCCGCGAGTACCGCTACTACCGGACACGTTACGGCTTCGACGGCAGCAGCGACTATCACCTCACGCCAAGCACCACACTCTACGCTCACGGCTTCTATTCGGACCTCAAGGACTGGGGCGACAAGTGGTACTACGAGCCAGTCTCCGCAGCCATCGGCGGAACGGCAGCTGACCCGGTCTATCCCGTCGCATCAAAAAAGTCTTCTTCGCCAAAGTTCTACACATCCAGCAAGCGCCCCAACGCCTCAGTCGGCACCCTCATCCTCGGCGGCCGCACCGTGCACCAAGATTCACTCTTTCTCTATCAGATCTCTGCCTCGCGCTCCTATGAGATCGACTCTGCCGGCAACCCGAAAGCAGATTTCTCGTGGGTAGGCCCGACGGTCTACTGCAACTACATTCCTTCGCAACAGACTGACCTCTATCACCCGCACTTTGGCGACTGCGACAACACCAATACCTCTCCGCTCCTCAGCGCGGCTAACTGGCAGTTCAAGGACATCACGATCTCCAGGGGTAAGAACACCGATCTCGCTCTTACCGCGCAGACCTCGTATGCCAAGAGCTATCGGTGGTGGGGCCACTTCGGCACCTTCGAAACGGGTTTCAAGTTCTCCAATGCCCATCAGACCCAGGACTCCACCGAAACCGTCTATGACGGCTTCCCCAGCACCGCTCCCCTAATGACTTCGCTGCTCGACAGCTTCAACAACACGGACTACTTCAACGGCACCTACTTCGGCGGCCAGTATGGGCAGGTATCCAACTTCCTCTCCGCCGAGAACTTCACGCTGGCCAACTACCAGGGCTACGTTGACGGACAGAAGACCGCCGCCGACACCTACCCTAACCTCTTCCATACCACCGAACAGATCACTGCAGGCTACGTGATGAACGCCGTCGACTTCGGCAAGCTGCACATCAATACAGGCCTCCGCATAGAAGCCACGCGCGACCTCACCTTCGGCTATAACCTCACCTTCTACGGCACCTACAACCCCGAGACCGGCACCTACGCGGGCGGCTCATCAGAAGTAGAGTGCCCAAATAATGCCGCGCCCATCCCTCCGGCGGCTGGCAACTGCTATTCCTTCATCGGCGTCAACAACAACCCCGCTTACATTGATTACCTGCCCAGCGTCGAACTGCGTTACGGCCTCACGCAGAACTCCGCGCTGCGGGCTGTGTACTCTCGCGGGGTAGCCCGGCCCGATCCTGCGCAGCTCGTTCCCTATGTTCAGGAAGATTCAACCGCCAGCCCCATCGCCGTCACCATCGGCAACCCTGCCCTGCGCCCGGAGCACGCCAATAATTACGACCTGCTCTATGAGAACTATCTCCAGCCTCTCGGCCTCATTCAAGCCGGCTTCTTCTTCAAACAACTCACCGCGCCGCAGGTGCTGATCACACTGCCCGGCGGCCTGAACCTCTCGGACTTCCCCCCAAACTACTTCCCCGCCTCTATACAGACCGTGCTCGCTCAGTATCCCGGCGACGCGATCACGCAGTACAGCAACGCTGAGAACGCATGGATCTACGGATTGGAGCTGAGCTTCCAGCAGCACTTCAGCTATCTGCCCGGAGTCCTCAAGGGACTCGGCCTCAGTGCGAACTACAGCTACACCGCCTCGCGCGAGAAGGGCCTTCCCTTGCGCAACGACCACCCCACGACCATCGATCAGGCACCCAATACCTGGAAGATCAGCCCGACATACGATACCAAGCGCTTCTCCGCGCGCGTCGGTCTGGCCTACGACCAGGCCAGTCTGTTCAGCTACAACTATGTCTCGCCTCAGTACGTAACGGGCGCCGACCCCAGTGGGCTCGGACCGTCCGGGCCGTCCGGCGATATCTTCACCCTCACCCACTTCCAGGTTGACGCTCAGGTTAGTTATCGCTTCTGGAAGGGCCTGCGTGCCGTCGTCTCCGGCCTCAACCTCAACAACGAAGTCTTCGGCTACTACCAGGGAAGCACGCCGTTCGTAAACCAGCGCGAGTACTACAAGCCGACGTACACCGGCGGACTTCGGTACACTCTCGGTTCCCGCTAACTTCGGGATATGATCCTCGAGACGTCGATCTGTGAGTCAGCCTTCGCTCCATCGAGATCGGAACCTGCGCTGCACTCGCAGGTTCCCGTTTCGCAGACTTCGGTTCGATCGCCAGACTACGGCTGCAAGACATAACGAAATGAGACCCCAGGGAACACGATGAGACTTTACCTTCTGCCGGCAGCCTGTTTGTTGATGCTGCTACCCAACCCTGCCAACGCGCAGGGGAAAGCTGAAAACCGGCACAGCAGCAGCAACGAACCCAATGACGCCGAGCTGCGTTACGTCGTCTACCTTTCCCGACACGGTGTGCGTTCGCCCACCGGCAACGCCGCTCAATACAATCGCTACTCGACCGCTCCGTGGCCCAGCTGGCCGGTGCAACCTGGCTACCTCACACCCCATGGCTTCCACCTCATGGAGCTCTTCGGCGCATTCGACCGTGCGCAGTTAGCCACCCAGGGTCTCCTGACAGGCAGCGGTTGCGCGGACGCGTCCAAGGTGACCATCTATGCCGACTCCGACCAGCGCACCCAGCAGACCGGCAAGGCCATCGCGCGGGGATTCATGCCCGGCTGCGATCTAGCGGTGCGGTCTCTGCCGGAGGGAACGAACGATCCTCTCTTTCATCCCGTCGTGAACGCTTCACGCGCCCAGGACGCCGCGCTCGCAAAGGCCGCCATCGAGGGTCGCATCGGCGGCGATCCCGACAACCTTACCCGCGCCTACTACACCCAGATCGCCGCACTGGATCACATCCTCGCCACCTGCGGGACGGCGTCATCACTCCAGCAGCCCTCGCAGCGCATATCGCTGCTGGATATCCCCGCGACTCTGTCCGACGGCACTGGAGACCACCGCGCCGATCTCAAAGGACCCCTCACGACCGCCGCGACGCTCTCTGAAAATCTTCTGCTCGAATACACCGAGGGGATGGAAGATCCGAATGTTGGTTGGGGTTGCATCCATCGCTCCGAGGTCCAGGCATTCCTCGCACTGCATACTGCTTCCGCGGATTTCAGTCAGAGAACACCGGAAGTCGCGCGCGCCCAGGCATCGAATCTGCTCGACCAGATTCGACGGTCCATCCAGCAGGCTGCCAACCAGAAGGCTCTGCACGGAGCGATAGGCAAGCCGTCCGATCGCGTCCTGTTTCTGATCGGGCACGACACAAACCAGGAAAACATCGCTGGACTCCTCAACCTCACCTGGATTATCGATGGACGGCGAGACGATACCCCGCCCGGCGCTGCCTTGATCTTTGAGCTATGGCGTAGCCGTGCGAATGGAAAGTATTCCGTCCGGACTTACTTCACAGCGCAGACCCTGGAACAGATGAGGTCTTCCACTCCGCTCAATCTCTCGAATCCACCGGAACGCGTACCCGTGTTCCTTCCGGAATGCAGCCGCGCGGATATGTCCTGCCCCCTGGGTGCATTTGTTCATCTCCTCGAGCAAGCTTCGGGCCGATCGGTCGTTGAATCGAGATGATCATACGGTTCGCTGCATTTGCGGCGTCGACTTCACTGGAATTCGAACGTTGATGTCGGTACCGTAATTCAACTTCGAGACAATCGAGATCGTTCCCTTCACCAGCTTGACCCGCTCACGCATGCTAATGAGGCCAAGCCCCCGTCCTTTGTTGACCGATTCGACATCAAAGCCGACCCCGTCATCGCTCACCGTGAGTTGGATCTCTCCTGGCATGCCAATGAATTGCACGTTGTACTGCGAAGCTCGACTGTGTTTCGCGGCATTGTGCAAGGCTTCCTGCAGGACGCGGTACAAGCAAAGGGCAACGTCGGGTGATACAGGGCTCGGTAAGTCCTCGCTGTGAAAGTCAATCTTCAATTTCTGCTTTTCCCCGAACTCCTGGCAGAACCCCCTCATCGCAACGAGAATGCCCAGGTGATCCAGCGCCGCAGAATGCAGCTCGTGAGACATCGCCTGGATATCAGTGGCGAACTCCTGGACATGCCTCCGGAGGTTATCGATGCGGCAGAGAATTTCGCCGTTCAAGCCGGGAATATCTCTCTTGAGCAAGTCAAGTTCGATGGAGAGCAATGCCATTCGCTGGCTGAAGTCGTCGTGAAGTTCTCGTGCAATGCGGGTACGTTCCTGCTCCTGCGCCTGGATCAGCCTGCTGCTGATGCTGTAAAGCCCCTCTTCTGCAAGCTTGCGCTCCGTCACATCGATGCACGATCCAATGTATCCGGCGAAGGAATCATCGGAGTTGAATCTGGGCACTCCTATATCGAGAAGCCAGCGATACTCCCCATCGCTTGCCCTGAGCCGGTACTCCATCCTGAACGGCTCCCGCCGATCGAATGCGTGGGCATAGGTCTCCAGACACCGTCCTGCGTCTTCTGCGTGAACCCCCTCGGTCCAGCCGTTTCCCAGTTCATCCGAGAGTGATCTTCCAGTGAAGTCGAGCCAGGGCTTATTGAAGTAGGTGCAAAGCTTGTCGGTGCCGGCCATCCAGATCAGCACTGGAGCCGCGTGTGACATTAAGCGGAAGCGCTCCTCGCTCTCTCGCAGCGCAAATTCCGCCTGCTTGCGTTCTGTGATGTCCACCGCGATCCCGACGAAGCGTGGCAGATCGCTATTGGCCGAGAAGTAGAACTTCCCGCTGTCAGCAAGCCATCGTATCGCGCCATCGGTCCGCACCACGCGATACTCCGATTGATACTCAGTTCGGCCTTGCATTGCATGTTCGACCAGCTTCGACACACGCTCGCGGTCGTCCGGGTGCACCCGCTCCATGAATTCGCCGTCGCGCGGGAGGTAAGGATCCCCTTGTATCCCAAATGTCGGCTCCAGGTCGCCAAACCATATATTCTGCCCGTTGGCAGGGTCCCGGTCCCATCCCATGGATTTACCCGATCTCATCGCCAGACGGAGCCGGTCGTGGGCCTCGGCGACATCAGACGTAAATTCGCGGTTCGCAAGATAATGCTCGGCAGCGGCCCCGGCAGCGAGAATGACTCCTGCCACCATGACTACAAGGAGTCGGACTTCATGGGTCCCGATAGGTTCGCCCGTCCGGAACAGCTCCCACACCCCAACCAGGGGAACACCCAGTACTGCGAGTGTCGCCAAAACAGAACTGTACCTGGGATCTGTGGTGTCCAACTGCACGGAGTGATTTAGATCCGATTTCAGCCTGTTCCCTTCCAGACCAATCCAGAAAAACCAGAAGATGGAGGCAGTGAACGCGATCCCAATGAGACCTCTCAGGCCCGAATAACTTGCATCGGTCAGGTCGCCGGATGGGTCCTTCAACGCCCAAAGAACGTTGGTGACCAGGGACGCACACAGATACAGGGCTGAAGCACCCAATATATGCAGGTAGATACGTCTCCAGGGAAATTGCGACTGGAAAATCAACCTGCCAAGAATGACAAGAAGAACGGCATTTTCAACGAAGTAAATCGCTTCAAACCGCAACATCATCGCCGCTCCCTCGTTTCCATACTGATAAGGGAACAGAAAGAAGGTATAGGCGAAAACCCATACAAACAGAAGGAGGAGAAAGTTCAGCGTCGATCGATACGGTCTTAGGCTAGGTAACTTCAAGTGCGGCCGGGAAGCCATCGCTGCGATCATGAACACGATATGTAGAAATAGCGGAGGATTGGCAAAAAGGAACGATGGCATCCGGCCGTGCAGAACCCCACGATTGAACCAACCGGCGGGAACCAGCGCCCATACCCCATAGGCCCCTGCAAGGAATGACCAAAATAGCCGGGCCGCCTGCCTGCTTTGCACCGCATTCCGGATGGCGACCCCGCACGCCAGGAGCAGCAAAACCAGATAGCTGATGTCGCAGTATGCGACCAGGGCCGGACCTTGCTTCAGAGTCAGCGAGAGGATCGCCTGGATCACAAGGAGACCTACTCCCACTGCCAACCACGAATAGAACCAACGTCCGCGTCTTCGAGCAGAGGATGAAGCCCGCATAGTTCCTCCAAGACAGGTTCGATCATGCTATCAGCAACTTGCCGCCAACTTTAGCACGACACAAGATTCGCTGTCCGAGGCGGAGCACGCTTGCGAGGAGTCATTCTCGTGCGACGACACCGTGGGGACTGTAGAGATCCACCCGACAAGCAATCAATCGCCCCACCTTCGGTCATTGATCGTGGTTGCTTTGAAGATCGAGAATGAACGGAGGCGGCCTCATCGTGTTTTGCGCCAGGATGGTTAGCGAAAAATCAATGCGTCTTGTTAGTCCAGCTTTGCGCGCGGTCTCATCGACTCGAACGATGCAAGCCCGGGCCGACGCCCTACACCAACATAATAACCGCGCTTTATCCAAGGGCTCGATAACAGGTCGTTCCAGGATCGAACCGTCCGCCGAGGAACTGGACAACAATCCAGTACCGCGCCAAATCACGGGTAACATTTTTGAAATCAGTCACTTACACGGCTTACATCCGAAAGATCGAACGCTAAGCATCTATTGCGTTTTATGATCTTATGATTTCCGTTACAGGATTGCGAGGAAGGTCTGTGGGGAACACATTGAACCTCGAAATGGAGACTGCCTTATGAGGCGCATCTGCCTCTTCTCTTGCGCAGTTGTCCTGATGGTGACGGCTGCGAGCCGGGCCTCGGCTCAATCGCTGGTGCTCGAGCCGGGAGCGGCTGTGGCCACGGTGTCCGGGTCGCATGTCGATCTTGGCAATCGAGTGCTTTCGGCTAAGTGGTCGACGCCGGTAGGGCACCTCGGAACGCTGCGCATCACGGACAAGCTGGGCCAGCGGTCCAGCTTTGTGTTCGCGCCCTTTTCCATTCTCCTGAAGAACGGCACAATCTTCGACGCAACGAATTTGCAGCTAAGTGGGCCACCCACGCGTAAGACATTGACGGCCGCGCCGGGCGCTTCCTGCCTCGGCGAGCGCTTTGCGGGCATCGAGGTGGACTTCCCATGGAAGACCGCCGACGGCTCGCTGTCAGGCACATGGTCTATGGTGCTGCGCGATGGCTCAAACTATTTGCGACAGGTGGTGACCATCACAGCCGGTAACAAGGACGCGCCCATCAGCCGCGTGGAGATGATCAACCTGCCGATGCCAGATGCCGCGGTGGTCGGATCCGCGGAGGGTTCGCCGATCGTTGCCGGAAATCTTTTCCTGGGCTTTGAGCACCCGATGTCGAACAGCAAGGTGACGGCCGGCCGTGCGACGGCGTGGATCGAGCGCGATCTTCCGCTGCAGACCGGTCACTCGATCACATACTCGAGCGTGGTAGGTGTAGCCCGGGCCGGACAGATGCGGCGGGATTTCCTGGCTTACGTCGAGCGCGAGCGCGCCCATCCCTATCGCACGTTCCTGCACTACAACTCCTGGTACGACCTGGGGTATTTCACACCGTATGACGAAGCCGGTGCGCTGAATCGCATCAATGCCTTTGGCCATGAGCTAACCGAAAAGCGGGGCGTGAAGCTGGACAGCGCCCTCTTCGACGACGGCTGGGACAATCATCACTCTCTATGGCAGTTCAACGATGGTTTCCCGGATGGCTTCACCAAGGTACAAGAGGCGCTGGCGAAATATCACGCAGCTCCAGGTGTCTGGATGTCGCCCTGGGGAGGCTACTCCACGCCACAGAAGGAACGCCTCGCCTATGGCAAGAGCGAGGGCTATGAGATCGTCGATGGCGGCTACGCGCTCTCCGGGCCGAAGTACTATGACGCGTTCCGCGACGTCGCGCTAAACATGGTGAAGCAGTACGGCGTGAACCAGTTTAAGTTCGATGGAACCGGCAATGTGAACTCGGTATTCAAGGGCAGCCGGTTCGACAGCGACTTCGATGCGATGATCCATCTGATTGCGGAGATCCGCGCGGTGAAGCCGGACATCTTCATCAACCTAAGCACCGGCACCTGGCCGTCGCCGTTCTGGCTGATGCGCTCGGACACCATCTGGCGCGGCGGAGACGACGACAGCCTCGCCGGTGTTGGCACCAAGCGGGAGCGCTGGATCACCTACCGCGACGCCGACACCTACGAAGGAGTGGTGCAGAATGGTCCGCTGTATCCGCTGAATTCGTTGATGCTGCACGGCATCATCTATGCGAAGTACAACAAGAATCTGAACACCGATCCGGGCGACGACTTTCGCAAGGAGGTGCGCTCCTACTTCGGGACCGGCACGCAACTGCAGGAGATGTACATTACGCCATCACTGCTGACGCAGAACAACTGGGACGATTTGGCCGAAGCGGCGAAGTGGTCGCGCGCCAACGCAGAGACCCTGAAGGACACGCACTGGGTAGGCGGCGATCCGGCGTGGTTGCAGGTCTACGGCTGGGCCGCATGGTCTCCGGCAAAAGGCATCCTCACGCTGCGCAACCCCAGCGATAAGCCGCAATCGATCAGTCTTGAAGCTCGCAGATGTCTTGCAGCTTCCCGCAGGCGCCCCGCAGTCGTATTTCGTCAAGAGTCCCTGGAAAGAAGATGCAGGGCACGCCGAGTTTCGGTTGAACGCAGGTCAGCCGCACACCTTCGAACTTGCGCCGTTCGAAGTGCTGACGCTGGAGATGAAGGCCGCCGGCGGGTCATGAGTTCAAGCGTAACCGGGCTCAGGCAAAGGTCGTGCAGATCATTGACTAGAGC
Source organism: uncultured Acidobacteriaceae bacterium (assembly GCA_963821165.1). Taxonomy (GTDB): domain Bacteria; phylum Acidobacteriota; class Terriglobia; order Terriglobales; family Acidobacteriaceae; genus Granulicella. Next base: position 1,714,312 of record CAWGCQ010000003.1, on the reverse strand, counting down.
GTTGATGCGCTCAGGTTCAGAATCCCACGCGAACATAAAGCGCGCGCCGCCACCGATGAAGGTATAGAACATCCAACCGCGCTCACGCAGGCCATCCGCGACATCAGCCGGCAGCTTCAGGAAGACAGCGTTCGCTTCCACCTTGAACATCAGCTCGACTTGCGGCAGGCTGCTGACTTTGCACGCGAACTCCTTCGCGCAATCATTGGCGTGCGCGGCGTAGCGGAGCCATGCACCAGTCTCCAGCATGTGGACCCAGGGAGCGGCAAGAAAGCGCATCTTGGACGCAAGCTGGCCGGCCTGCTTACACCGATAGTCGAAATCCTCTGCAAGCTTGGTGTCGAAAAAGATGACAGCCTCGCCGATCGCCATACCGTTCTTTGTGCCCCCAAAGCAGAGCACGTCGACACCCGATTTCCAGGTAATCTCTGCGGGGCTGCAGCCGAGCGAGGCGCAGGCGTTCGCAAAGCGTGCGCCGTCCATATGCAGCTTCAGCCCGAGCTCGCGGCAGGCCCCAGCAATCGCACGAACCTCTTCGATTTGATACAGCTCGCCCGTCTCTGTTGGTTGGGTGATGGTGACGACGCGCGGTTTGGGATAGTGAATGTCAGTGCGCTTGAGCGCGACGGCGCGGATGGCCTCCGGCGTGAGCTTGCCGTTTGGCGAAGGGGCGACGAGGAGCTTGGAGCCGTTGGAGAAAAACTCCGGCGCACCGCACTCGTCCGTCTCGACGTGCGCCGCTTCGGAACAGATGACGCTGTGATAGCTCTGGCAGAGGGAGGCGAGCGCGAGGGAGTTGGCCGCTGTTCCATTGAAGACGAGGAAGACTTCACAATTGGTTTCGAAGAGAGCGCGAAACGCGTCCGATGCGCGGGCGGTCCATACGTCGCCGCCATAGGCCGGCTGGTGGCCGTGGTTGGCTTCGTCCATCGCCGCAACGGCCTCCGGACACACTCCCGCATAATTATCACTGGCAAACTGCTGCGATTGCTGTTGCATCGATACGTAGGATAACGGATCAGTCGCGCCGCAGCAATTAAGGCCCTGCGATTGCGCTTCCAACCAGTTACGCAACACGAATGTGACGTTTCGCATGGCTCGCGCATCGAATGGAACGGAGCGACGTGCTATGCCTGTCATTCGAACTTGCGCGCAGTGCCAGCAGAAGAACAGGGTTTCCGCCAAACATCTGAGCAGCACCGGACGGTGCGGGGCCTGTAAGGCTCCGCTCCCGCCGCTCGCTGAACCATTGGCTGCGGACACGGCGCTGTTTGACGAGATCATCCAAAACGCGACCGTCCCGGTGCTTGTCGATTTCTGGGCGGCCTGGTGTGGCCCCTGCCGCGCTGCAGCCCCTGAAGTCGCGCGAACCGCGGCGGACATGGCGGGAAAAGCGCTGGTGCTGAAAGTAGACACGGAGGCCAATCCTCAGCTCTCGGCACGATTCCAGGTTCGTGGAATTCCGAACTTTGTTGTGCTCTCCGGTGGCAAGACCGTCATGCAGCAGGCTGGACTGGTAGACCATAACCAGATGGAGCAATGGCTGCGCTCGGCTGCCAGCTGATCGGCGCAGGCTACTCGCTGATACGGTAAAGCTGGGAGTTGAAATGCCGAAGCGCAGTGCAGGTCTCTTGATGTATCGGCGAACATCGACTGGGCTGGAGGTGTTTCTCGTGCATCCAGGCGGCCCCTACTGGGTGAAAAAGGGAGGCGCGTGGGGCATTCCCAAAGGCGAGTACCACAAAGGCGAAGAGCCTCTGGCTGCAGCGAAACGCGAGTTCACCGAGGAGACGGGCTTCACGGCGACGGGCCCTCTGATTGAGCTTGGATCGATCGAGCAAAAAAGCGGAAAGATCGTCACCGCGTGGGCAGTCGAAGGCGATTGCGATCCCGCAGATCTGGTGAGCAACACGTGCAGTCTGGAATGGCCGCCGCGTTCGGGGCAATACGTCGAGATTCCGGAAGTTGATGAGGGGCGGTGGTTTGGGATGGCCGAAGCGCGCGAAACCATCCGCAAGGAACAGGAGCCGCTTTTGAAGAGGCTGCGAGATGCGCTGGCGACGGCCGAGGGTTAAACTAAAAGCAGGCGCGCTGGCGTAGCATCGATCCTGCGCCAGCGACTGAGACAGAAGCAGGGGGTTGCCATGGATGAAGTCTTGATACCGGATTCCAGCAAGGTACGCTTTCGGGCTGCGTTGATCCTTGCCGTCGTTGCGGATGTGGTCCAGATCGCGCTGCTTCCTATGTTTGTTGAAGGAGCGGCGTCGCCTGCCGATGACGCGCTCGATGCGGGGGTTGGCATCGCGCTGATCGCGCTGCTGGGCTGGCACTGGGAATTTGCGCCATCGTTCCTTGGCAAGCTGGTGCCGGGCGCTGATTTGATTCCGCTGTGGACGTTAGCGGTCGCGAGTGTCTACAGAAAGACGAAACACATCGAAGCTCCCGCCGCGTAAGGGCAGCGCGCGGCGTGACGGTTTAGTTCAGGGCATAGCGCGCCAGCCACTTCAGCTCCTCGCGAACCTTGATGTACCCATGCCACGGATTCTTGTCGAGCGGATGATTCTCGCCGGGAAAGACCAGCAGTTCGTGTGGCACGTTGAGGCGCTGCAGCGCGCGCTCAAGTAGAACCTGTTCGAAGTAGCTGACGCGATTGTCCGCGTTGCCTCCGACGATGTGGGTTGGCGTTGTCACCTTGTTGAGCTGGAAGAGTGCTGCCTCGCTTTGGTAGAGCTCCGGCTTCTCCCACGGCGTGCCCGAGAGATACCATGCGTCATCCCAGGTGAGGTCGTCGTTGCCCCAGTTGGCGGCATGCTCGACTGCGCCCGCCCCAGTCACGGCAGCCTTGAAGCGTGTGGTCTGAGTGATCAGCCAGTTGGTCATGTAGCCGCCGTAGCTGTAGCCGCCGACCGTCAGGTGATCAGGGTCGGCGATGCCGTCGTTCACCAGCGCGTCGACGCCCGAGAGAATGTCGATCCCGGGCGCGGAAACAATATGCGGGTGGATAGCGAGCATGAACTCGTCGCCGTAGCCCGAAGAGCCGCGATAGTTCGGGCGAAACACAAGCCAGCCGTTGGTTGCCGCGAGCGTCGCCCAGTCGTACCAGTCGGCTTCGAAGCGATCGCCGTCAGCGTCGGCCGGGCCACCGTGAATCAGCGTGAGCATCGGCAAATGCTTCTCGTCCAACTTGCCGGGAGGATAAATCAGCACACCCTTCTACCTCAGTGCCGTCCTTCGACTTCCAGCGATAAGGCTTCCACCCCACCTGCGCCCGCTCGTCAAACACGTGGTTGAATGCCGTCACAGCCTTGCGCAGCCTCTAGCGTTCGACGCCCATCCGCCACGTATACCTGCGTCGGATCAGTGATGGTCGAGTGAGTGAAGAGCAGCTCACTGCTGTGTCGCGCAGCGTCGAGATGCGCCGTGTTTCCGGCTGTGTCTGCCACAAGCTCGGCCTTCTCTCCGTCAATGCGATACACCCGCTGATCGATGCCGGTGAGGCCCGCAGCTAGGATCGTGCCGTCCGACGTCACGGTCGTGTTCTCCCACGAACCATGGAACGCCTGCGCCGAGGCGAATCAATCTTCCCGTGGACGCGTCGAGAGAATAGATCCGCCCCTGCACGTCCTGGTATGGACCTTCAATCGATCCGGCGGCAGCGCGCACGAGAAAGATCAGATTGTTTCCCGAAGGCATCCAGTGGATATCGCTTTCGAGTCCCTGGTTATGCGTGAGCTGCGCGCGCCTCTCCACCCTTCGCCGCAACAACAAACAGCTCGCTGTCGGCTGGATTCTCGAGCCGAAGAGAGACCGGCCCCGTCTCAAACGCGATCTGCTGGCCGTCAGGCGAAGGCGCGATCTCCTTGATCTGCAGCAAGACTTGTGGTCAACACGGTGGCATCTTCGGGATACTCCGGTTTGTCCGCCGCTGGTTTCGGATCCTGATGCGGCGGCGGAATCTTCGCGCTGTTGCGAATCGCGACGGCGACGGGCAGCGAAAGCAGGACATCGCCTCGCTCCTGTTCGCGCCAGCGGATCACATCCTTCCACTCTTCCTTCTCTGCATCTTCGGCGTCTTTCGAGAGCACCTGCGTTACGGAGAACACGCACGCTGGCCCCATCGCTCGACCACGCGAAGGCGTGGGCATCCAGCTTCTCGCGATACAGCGGCACCGCCTCGCCGCCGTCGATCGAGATCAGCCAGACGCGGGTCGTGCCCTCCTTGCTGTCGTCGTCACTCGCCGGCTCACCGGGCAGCGGCCGATCCGAGAGAAACGCGATCATGCGTCCATCCGGTGACCACTGCGGCGAAGAATCATGGCCGGCATGCGTCAGCGGAGTAGCCACTCCGCTCTCTTCTTCGACAACCAGAGATCCTCGCTGAAGCGGTTATGCTGCCAGTCCGGAGCCGCGGTGGAAATGACCACGGCCTTTCCATCCGGCGAGATCCGCGCGCCCAGGATGTCGGTCGCATTCATAAACTCATCGAGCGAGATCGGCGGCTTGTCTGGGAGCTGCCGGAGAGCTCTGTGCGCCAGCCGTGAATGAGGCGCCAATCAGGACAGAAAGCAGGAAGACGGAGGTACGAGTAAATCTCATAGACGTATGCAATGGTTCCATCGGAGCTTAGCGCAAGCCTACATCCTGCGCAAAAGATAAAGCCGGCGGAGAGAGCATGGGCTCCTCCCGCCGGCTGTCGGGTTAGTAGGACGCACGATCTAGAAGTCGTAGCGCAGAGAGAACTGCATACGGCGTGGTGCTGGTGAGCAGCGCGAGCTTGCGACTCCAAGGTTGCCGCCAGTAAGGCCGGATCCGATGGAGAAGGGATCAAACCGGTTGGAGTTGGTGACGTTATACACCTCCCACGCGAACACAAGGTTCCCGTAGCGACCGAGCCCCCAGGTCTTCGTCAGGCCCGAGTCGAGATCGAGGTAGCCGTCTCCACGGAACTTGTTGCGCTCTCCAGTCTCACCCGGATAAGGCAAGCGCACCGGTGAGCCGTTGTACACACCGCTATTGATGGCATTCGCATTTGCGAAGTACAGAACGTTACCACTCGAATCGAAGTGCTTGTGGCGCGATCGTGCTGGGGTCTGTGACAACGCCGTAGCCTTCCTGCTGCCAGTTCGTCGTCCAGCCGGGCTCGAAGAGCGAGACACGGCAGGCCAGTGGTGAAGCGGAAGATGCCCGAAGACTGCCAGCCTCCGATCAAGGCTTGAACAAACCGCGTTTGCCGTTCCAAGGTATGGCTTTCCTTTACCGAAGGGCAGCTGGTAGACCCAATCGGCCGTCATCAGGCTGGTCGTGTCAAAGTCCGAGACGGCCTTGTTGAGATAGGGCTTCCAGGTATTGATGATGGAGCTTGCTCCCGTTGCCACGCCCGGTGGAGAACTCCGTGGAGCGTTCCGCGTCCGAGCCCTAGTCGATCGACCTGGAGAAGGTATAGTTGACCTCCATCTGGAGTCCATGACTCATCGGGTGACGCAGGGTGAACTGAGCTGCGTTGTAGTAGCTCTTGCCAATCGTCGAGAGGGCATACAACGAAGAGAACTGATCCTGCCAGAAATGCGACGTCCAATTCGACGGGCATCCGTAGACGCAGTAGAAGTCGATGTCCGCCAGCGAGGTTGTTGCGCCATAGTTGTAGCGGTACGGCGCCCACTCATCGGTGTAGATGTTTTGCGTCGCCGACTTTCCTACGCCGCTGTAAATCAGGTTGTTATTTTGGTCGTAGATGTTGGCGTTAGGATTATTCGCCATGAACGGGAAGACATTCTCGAAGTAGGGTATCGCCTGCACACTCGCGAATTGGATTGCCCCCATTCTCGTCAACTTCCTTGGAGAGCGTCGATCCGGCGGTATAGTAGTCGCCGCCTCCATTCGGATCGGTGTAATCGACAGGCTCTGCGAGGTCGAGAGCTTGCAGCAGATGGTTCCCGAGCCGGCCGACATAGGCCAACTCAAACGTAAATCCAGCCGGAAACTGGTGCTGCATGGAGAGATCGAATGCCTCCGTGTAAGGCGTCTTGAGCTGGTTGTCGATGCCCCAGGTGATTGCAAAATTGCCCTGCGGGCGCCGTGAACGGAAACGTCTCGGTCGGAGGCGATACAAGATCATTGACGCCCGCCGGAATGTTGTGCCGTCCTGTAAAGCGAGCGGCAGCGTCATAGCGTGATCACTCCGGCTTGATTCGTCACCGCGCTGGAGATACCGAACGAGCCGTTCTGATCAAACATGTTAATCAAGCCTTCGCCGAAGTGGTCGTAGTAAATACCTGCGCCGGCCCGAAATGTGGTCTTGGGATCCGGAGAATAAACAATGGCAAAGCGCGGAGCGAAGTTATTCTTGTTCGCCGGATAGAAGCCGGGCTTGTTGTAGAACTTGCCAGCAGGCGCGAAGGTTAGATCCGGCTCGTAGACCTTGCCTTGAAGTGCAGCGGTCTCACGTTGGGTATACCAGGCATGCGTGTCGATCGGTCGGCGTCACTTCTTGGCCCTTGGTTTCATACGGTGTCTGCAAGACCGTGTAGCGAACGCCATAGGTGATGGTCAGGTTTGGCAAGATGCGCCACGAATCCTGAGCGTACCCTTCATACTCATTGGCCCTGAAGTGGCGCGCGAGGGGAGTTCCGTCGGCCAGCAGCGTCGCCTGCGTCGCGCTGGTGATCTGGTAGTTGGACACGACGGTCACCGAAGGTACCGTGCCGATCAGGTTCGCATACGCGATCTCGTAGGAATTCGTGAAGCCCTGGTCCACGGGATTCAATCCGAGGACGACGTCGGGTTGCGGCGGATCGCCCTTCAACCAATACGGATTGGTGCTGGCATTGTTGAACGAGTTCGCATTCGAGGTCCGGTTCTGATCGATCAGACGCCAGTTCACGCCGAACTGCATGTTGTGCTTGCCCTTGGTCAGGGAGAAGTTGTCGATGATGTTATTGACCGGGACGCTGACAACGGTGGTCCGCGTCTCTGCGGTGGGCGTCGAAAGAAAGCGGAAATCGACATAGTCGCCGCTGCCAACACCGGACGTCGCCATAACCCTGGCGAATATATCCGTACCGAATGTCATTCACCATGTTCTGGCCGATGGTCCACGTGTCGCCGAAGATCATGCCCTTGGTGTTGTCGACGAGGGTGGACGAAGGCCCCTGGCCGGGAAACTGCTCGGTGTTGCCGGTCGTGTCCTTCTGAAGATTGCCGCGCCCAAAGATATGCTGGCTGGGCGTCGGGATGTAATCGATGCGAACAATGGTGGTATTCAACGTCCTTGGATTCGGAGACGCGAACGTATAGGAACCTTCGTTCAGTCCATCGCCGAGGCTGGTGCCATTCGCTGCCGGCATCGAGTTGAAGTAGGTCAGAGCATTCGGGTTTGGCCCCGGAGGCCGTTGGGATACGCGGCGCTATTGCATACCTGGCATCCGCTGTCCAGGCTTGCGAGCTGCGTCGGGGTGAGACGTATCGGTTTCAGTTCCACCGCTGCTGTTGTCTCCGATGTACTGGAGCACGCCTTGCTGATAAAGCGCGGTCGGTGTGGTCTGACTGACGATGGCGCTCTCCGCGATGCGCTCGCCTTCGTAGTTCGCGAAGAAGAACAGCTTGTCCTTGAAGATCGGACCGCCGACATCGCCGCCGAAGATGTTGCGAATCAGCTTCGGAGGCCGATTGTCCTCGCCGCTCTCGAGTTGTGCCTGCTTATTGAAGTAATCGTTCGAAACCGTATTCGTAGGGCGGAAATACTCATACGCCGCGCCATGAAACTTATTGGTTCCAGACTTCGTGATCAGCGAAACCTGCGCTCCGGAAGAGCGGCCAGCATCCGCATTGGCATTGCTCGTCGTCACGCGGAACTCCTCCACCGAGTCCTGCGTCTCGCGCAGAATACCAGTAAACGCCAGGCCGCGCACCTGATCGTTATCGTCAACGCCATCGAGCGTGATATTGCCCTGATCGGAACGCCCGCCATTCACGGCGCCGCTGCGGCTGTCAGTCATCGCAGGATTCGTCGGCGGAGGCAGGAAGAAGACGCCAGGCTGCAACGAAAGCAGATCCGGAACGTTGCGTTCTTCACTGGGCAGCGCCTGAATCGTCGCGTTATTGGTCGAACCGCCGAGTGACGCGTCGGTCGTATTCAAGCGTCTGCGTCGCCTCAGTAACATCCACGACCTCCGTGCTTCCCTTCACCGACAGCGCAAAGTCGATCGTCGCGGGCTGGTTCACCAGCAGCTCCGCTTGTCTTCGAAGTGACTTCCAAACCCGGAGCCGTCACCGTAATCACGTACTTCGCTGGCGGAATCTGCAAGAGCTGATACTCACCGCTACTCTTGGAGGTCGTTTTGAGCGTCTGTCCCGTGTCGCAGCGTTGCTCAAGCGTAATCGTCGCCCCTGGAACGACCGCCCCCGTTGGATCCTTCACCACGCCACGCAACGAGGTTGTCGCCATTTGCGCAAAACTCGCTGCGGTACAAAGGGAGAGAAAAAGAGCGAGTACGAATACACCGATGCGTCTCATCAAAAGCTTCCTCCAAAGAGTTAACAGCTTGACCAGCCCCTAAATGGGGGGAATATATATGAAATCTGTTTAAGTCTGGTTGCCCAACAATCAAACAGGAGTACGGATATGCAATTCGTGGATAAGTAATGTATTACAGCAAGGTGACTTCAAAAGCAAGCTGAAACGACGTCGCCAATGGCCCGAATCGCCGCATCACTGGGTCTCCCATGCGACACAAATGCCGCGACTGTCGCGGCGTTTGTGTACCACTTACAGGCAGCGCGCTATGCCACTTCCTAACGCGTGTTCCCTCGAAATGCAAGCAGATCCGCAGATCTACGGCTTCGCCGGATGTCCCAGATGATCGAAATTCAGAATCGCATTGAAGACCAGCGGATAGCTTCCCACCGTTTCGCCGCGATACACGGGATTATTTGCAAACAGCAGCACATTGCCATCGCCCAGGTGCGCATCCACGACGATGGCATGTTCCGCAATGGCGGCTTTGATTGCTCAGCAGCCCCGAGAGCAGCATCCCCTTCGCATCCGCAAAGCGCAGAATCACCTCGGGGCGCAGCGCCGCCGGAATCACCGACGGATTATTGCGCAACTGCTCTTCGTTCAGCGTCTTCGCCTCCCATGGCTTCTGCTTCACCAACGGCTCAGGCTCGACATTCTTCCGTCCCTGCACCACGTCGCTGTCGTCCAGGCTGCCGCGCCCGGTGGGCCGCTGCGCATAAGGATCCATCAGCGTGCGGCCGGGGCCTCTGCTGCCCTCCAGATTGCTGATGTTGAAGGCCATACCGTTCGCGCTGATCACCGGAACCGACGCGCCGTAGCCCCACGCCACCGGATCATCCGGCGCAACAAAGACCGTGTCCAGAATCGTGCCAACCACGCGCGCATCGCTCTGCACGACCGACACGCCCGGGAGCCAGGCCGCTATCGATCGCGAACTCCGCCGTGTCCTCCGACGTAATCAGCAGTCCGCCCTGCTCCACAAACTTGCGCAGATGCTCCAAGCCCGTCAAGCCCAAGGCCCGGCCGCGTATCCGCCGTCGAGTCCAGCCGTCCCAGGTTCGGCGTCAGATCCGTCTTCTGCCACGGCGTCGCATTGCCATACTCGGTGTGCCATTGAGAATCGACTGCGTGGAAGCATAGCCCACCGGCGCAAAGACGATCACGTCGTACTTGCTGCGCAGATCTGCTTCGGCAGCCGCCGTCTGCGTGCTGATGTACGCGTACGGAACGCCTGCATGGTCGAACTCATAGCGCCACCAGCCTTCGGTCTGCGTTCCCTGCCACGTATGCATGAACGCAATCCGCGGCGCCTTCGCCGCATGCGTCGGCCACATCGGGTGCAGCATGCCACGCGAGCCGCATCCAGCGATAGCTCCTTCAACACCGGCGTCAGCGTCGCAGTCGGACACATCGCTGATCAGCAGCGAGCCTGCGCCGTAGTGATTCCCTGCCGCATCGAACGCCTTCTCCGCAACCGCGACATGTGCATCCTTCAGTTTGTACACAAGCGCCAGCAGCGAGCTCTGCCCCGTGTTCGCAATCACCGCGACTGAACCCGCACCTGTCTGCTTACCCGACAAGGCTCTGCGGATCATCGACGCTCGTCATCTTCGCCGCTCAGGATCGACAGGATCGGTAAGCCGCGCCACCTTCAGATTGAACAGCTCGCTGAAGCTCCATCCCGTGTCGTCGTAGGGATGCTTCTGCGGATCATCCGGAGCCCAATACTGCTTGTCCAGCAGCGCGTCCGCAATCCTCGAGTAGGGCTGATCCATCCGCACCACGAAGCTGCCCGCCGGGAACGTCTCTTGCGTGGGCTTGTCGCCGCGCTTGGCCGGTGGCACGCTCGCCGTCGCGGCATCGGTCAGCTCGCTCACTTCCACGTGCTGCTTCTTCAGCACCTCGAGCAACTGCACCTGACGATTCAGTTCCGCCGCATTCGCCGGCAGCACGTAGGCCGCCGGCCCCTCGATCGTCGGCTTCAGCATCGACGCGCTTGCTCTTCTCGTAGTAGTTCACCAGAAAGTGGTGCGTGTTCTTCGAGAAGTACGACAGCGTCGAGAGCAGCGCGCTCTCCTCGTAGTTATTGTTGTCGCGCTGCGACCACGTCACCACCGGCAGCGGCGGATTCTGCCGATACCACGTGCGCGAATATTCCTCCGGCGAGAGAATGCGCTTCTCCGTGTCCGCGCCGCCGTTGCCGAACGTCTCGTACAAACGGCTGATGCCGTTGTGCAACCCCGCGAGGAACATCAGATAACCCGGACTCCACGTATCGAAGTCGCCGTGCGTAAACACGCCAGGCATGCCGAAGTTCTGCATCTGCGCCACATTGTTCCAGCCGAGCTCTGCCCACTCATCGGCGAGGACCGGATCGATCCACGCGTTGTACGGGCCATCGCCCACCGTGTTGTCGTAGAGAAACGGCACCGACTCATGCAGATCGTGCAGCACCTGCGCATGCCAGCCGAGGTACGTGTTGAGCACATTGTTGGTGAGGTTCGAGCGTCATGCCCATGGCATCGCGGTTGTTGTCGTGCGCCACGTAGTGTCCCCAGTAGACTAAGCGCGGCCAGTCTTCGTTCGGGTGCGCGCGGTGCCACTTGTAGATGTCCACCATGCGATCGCGACCATCCACCTCCACCACCGGCGTAATCAGCACAATCATGTGCGAGCGAATGTATTTGATGTACGGCGAATCATCCACAGCCAAGCCGGTACGCCATCTCCATCAACGCCGTCGGCGCGCCCGTCTCCGTCGAATGAATGGTCCCGGTGATGTAGTACACCGGATACGAAGCGTCAATCAGCGGCTGCAGCCTTGGCATCATCCATCCCGATCGTGCGCGGGTCAGCAAGCTTCGCCAGCCGCTCGTTATTTTCCTTCTCACCCTTGAGCAGACTCTCATCGGCAATGGCCACCGCGATCATCTCGCGGCCCTCTTCGCTGTGGCCGATCGTGACCACCTGCACGCGCGGTGTGCTGGCCGCGAGCAGACGGAAATACTTGTACACGTCCTCTGCGTACGGCAGCATATTCGGCGCGCCGGACACATCGCCCAGCACCTTTTCCGGTGTCGGCACCGTCGAAGATGCCGGCAGATAATTTACGAGCGGCGAAAGGAACGACGGGTCTGTCGTGTATTCCAGAATCTTCTTCGTGTACTGCTGATCGACGGGCTGGTTCGGGTCACGCGCGTACTCGGTGTTCGTAACTTGAGCGGATGCAGAGACGCACAAAGAAAGCACGGCGGCGGCCAGAGAGGCCGAGACAAAGCAGGAAGATCGCATATCGATTTATATAACGGAAGCCGGTCCTAAGACGAACTTTCACTTTGCGTCCGGTAGGAGCGTGTCGATCTGCAAGCAAGCAAATAGCACGGCGCCATGCAGTGAGCACGGCGCCGATCTATCGTTTCAGCGATTTCGACCCGAAACTCCCGAGACACAGCTCCTAGTTCGAAGCTGGCGGCTCCTGTGCTCCCTTGTCGATTCGATCCCCTGGCCCACGCATTCCGCGCCAGCGGCTGCGCAGCTTCGTCCACTGATCAGCTGTCAGGACCCCTCGAATACTAAGCAGCATCCGAGCGTTGGTCTTCTCCAGCTCAGCTCGGGTGTCCGCAATCTTGTCGATCTGCGCCATTGCCTTGGCCTCATCAAACGGTGTCGCATCCAGGAGCGGCCCAAGATACAACTGCTGCTCTTGCAACGTAGCGTGCAGATGGATCAGCTGCAAACGGCTCTGCAGAAACAGGTCGCCGATGCGTTTCTGCTGCTCAGCCGTCAGGCCGATGCGAGCTGCAACTTCTGGATTCTTCCACCACATCCCGATCCCGAAGGCCAGCATCGCATCACGGCGCCCGTCGTCACGACCCCAGTCGCGTCCCACGCTGCGGCCCCGGTCCATACCTCCGTCAGGGCCGCCGCGGGCCCAATCATGCCGCGGACCCCATGGGTGGTCGCCGCTGGCTCCGGGAGCCGGTGGCGCACCCGGCGCTGGCATTCCCTGCGCACTCGGATCGGCTGCGGGCGCTACGGCCGTCTGAGATGCATCTTGCGCACGCGCCGTGCGTGCGGTCAGCGAAAGCGACGCGGCGATGAGAAGAGATGCTGCAATCAATCCTCGGATGGTCATTCGTTCTCCTTCGAGCTGGGTGTTGCTCTTGTTGCTTCAGTCGATGTATCGTTCGCGGTCAGCGGAAGCAAACCCTGCGGAACCGACGAGCTAAGATCCTGTTGAACATCACTCATCAATTGGTCGTCGGACACAGTAGCGTGAACCTGCTTGACTGGCGGCTGAACGATGGCCACATGCGCCGGCTTGTGATGCAGCGCAATCGGAGCAGCGGCACACAGCAGCGCCGCCGCCGCAACCAGGCTCCATAGCGCACGCGGCGTTCGATGCGCGGGCTCCGGCATCACAGCCAGTCGCCGATGCACGTTCGACGAAGCGATCACCGCCGCGCGCAGGTCACCGATGACTGCCTGCAGGGAGTCAAAGTCCTCCGAGCAGGGTCCGCATACCTGAAGGTGCTGCGAGCCCTCACGCATCTCCGGGTGCATAAGCAACGCTTCCATCTCTTCGACTGTCAGGTGATCGTTGTTCATCTCTTCCCTTTCTTTTTCGGTGACGTGGCTCGACCGGTTCGAATGTGATCCAACGCTCGGTACAAATGACTCTTCACCGTCGGTATGGGCATGTGCATCACCTTGGCGATCTCAGCCAGCTCTGCCTCCTCGATAAAGCGAAGGAGAAAGATGGTGCGCTGTGGTCCCGATAACTTCTCAACCTTCTGCCAAACGTGTTCCAACTCAGCCTGCGCGATCAGCTTCGCCTCGGCCGACCGCTCAGGATGCGGGAGCTGAGACTTCAGATCGTCCGCACTCACGGCCGTAGCGCCAACACGCTTCCAGAAACGAAAGCTCTCCGTCCGGGTGTGGCTGCGCAGCAGATTCACCGCGATGTACATCAGCCAGGTTGCGATCGAGCACTCGCCTCGAAAGTTCGCCCGCGTGCGCCACGCATTCAGAAACGTATCCTGCGTCAGCGAGAGCGCCGCATCGCGGTCACGCACCGACAGCAGCAGAAACCGAAAAATCCTCTCCTCATACAGCGCGTGCACAGCCGCAATGTCGTCGAAGGGCGTGACGCGCTCGGCGTCGTTCTCAGCCAGTGTCAGTTCGCCGGATTGGAGACTTTGCTGCGACATCATGCGTTGTGCTTACCAACCTACGCCGTTCCCTGCATGTAAAGACGCGTCTCCCGGCCGGAAGACTACACAAACCCAGGATTTTTGCGATTTCAAGGGCACGCCCAAAGCGAAAGCCCGAAGAGAATCTCCGGGCTTCACAACAACATGCTGCTGATTCGATCAGTCGCCATCGTCAGGCAGGCTGTGATGGCGCACATCCGGCCGCGCACCCAGAAGATCACGTCCTCAGCAATATTGGTTGCGTGGTCGCCAACGCGCTCCAGGTTGCGCGAGATGATCAGCGCATTCAGCGCCTGCGGCGCCAGCTCCGGCTTGTCCTTGATCAGGTCACCGAGCGCGCGGAACGCATCCCGGTTCATATCGTCCACCTGGTCATCCAGCATCAGCACCGACTGCGCCATCTCCGCATCGCCTTCGATGAACGCCTGCAGCGCCTTGCGCACCATCGCCGCGGCCAGCAGCGCCAGCCGCGGAATATCCACCGGCAGATCGACGTTCGCCTGCGTGCCCAGATCCAGCACGCGCCCCGCGATGTTCACCGCCTGGTCGCCCATGCGCTCCAGGTCCACGTTGATCCGGATCACCGAAAGAATAAAGCGCAGATCGACCGCCATCGGCTGTTCCATCGCCAGCAGATCCAGCGCCAGTTGATCGATCTCGCGCTCCATGCGATTGATCGCCGGCTCGGACATCTTCACCAGCTCGCACAAGCTCTCGTCGCGCGAAGTGTAGGCCTCGGTCGCCCGCTGGATCGCCTGCTCCACCAGTCCCGCCATCACCAGCAGGCGCTCCTTCAACTCGTCGAGACTCTGCTGGAATTTGATCCGTATCATCCGAACCTCCCTGTGATGTAATCCTCGGTGCGCTTATCCGAGGGGTTCGTGAAGATCTTGGTGGTCGGGGCGAACTCGACCAGCTTGCCCATCAGGAAGAACCCGGTGTTCTCCGCCACACGAGCTGCTTGTTGCATATTATGCGTCACAATCACGATTGTGTACTGGCTCTTCAATTTGAAGATCAGATCCTCGATCTTCGCCGTAGAAACCGGATCGAGCGCACTGGCCGGCTCGTCCATCAACAGCACCTCAGGATCCACCGCCAGCGCGCGCGCAATGCAAAGCCGCTGCTGCTGGCCGCCGGAGATGCTCGCGCCGGACTTCTTCTTCAGGTCGTCCTTCACCTCGTCCCACAGCGCAGCCTGCTTCAGCGAGCGCTCCACCACCTCGTCCAGCACGCGCTTCTTGCGAAACCCATTCAGCTTCAGCCCGCTCGCGACGTTGTCGTAGATCGACATCGTCGGAAACGGATTGGGCCGCTGGAACACCATGCCCACGCGCCGCCGAATCTCCACCGGCGTCGCATCCTTGTAGATGTCGATGTCGCCCATGCGCACCACGCCGTCAGCGCGCGCTCCAGGGTTGGTCTCGTGCATCCGGTTCAGGCAGCGCACAAACGTCGACTTGCCGCAGCCCGAAGGCCCGATCAGCGCCGTCGCGTGGTTGGCCGGAATATGCAGGCTCACGTCCTGAAGCGTGTGCACCGGTCCATACCATGCATTCAAATTCTCGACGCGAATGTCGACTCCCACTAATTTCCTCCCTTGAGCACGCCGCGGTTCGCAAAGATACGCACCAGCGTCACCGAAGCCATAATCATCACAATCAATACCAGCGCTCCCGCCCACGCCAGGCGATGCCACTCGTCATACGGCGACAGCGCATACACATAAATCTGCAGCGGCAACGCTGCAATCGGCTGATTCAAATCGAAGCTCCAAAACTGGTTCCCGAAGGCCGTGAACAGCAGCGGCGCCGTCTCACCAGCGACGCGCGCAAAGGCCAGCATGCAGCCCGTGATAATGCCCGGCGACGCCGTTCGCAGGCTCACCGAAAGCACCGTCCGCCACTTCGGAATGCCCAGCCCCAGCGCCGCCTCGCGCACCGGGTTCGGCACCGTCGCCAGCATCTCTTCGGTCGTTCGCGTCACCGTCGGCACCATCATGATAGCCAGCGCCACGCCTCCGGCCAAGCCCGGAGAAATGCTGCTGCCTTGCGCCACGATCAGCGCATACGCGGCCAGGCCCATCACAATCGACGGAACGCCGTTCAGCACATCGGCGGTGAACCGTACCGCCGCGCCCAGCCACGTGCCTCGCGCATACTCCGCCAGGTACACACCCGCGCCGATTCCGACAGGAATTCCCAATCAGGCTGGCCAGGCCAAGGATCACTCCCGACCCAACGATCGCGTTCGCCATGCCGCCGCCGGTCTCGCCCACCGGCACCGGAAGCTTGCGTAAAGAAGGCGAGATTCAGCGAACTTGCGCCCTTGTAGAGCAGGTATCCGAAGATCGCCACCAGCGGCACCAGCACCAGGATCGTGCTGACAATCGCCACGACCAGTGACGACGTGGTTGGTCAGGCTGCGTCGAAACGTTGTGAAGTTCGAAACCGTGCGGGAGCGTAGCAGGCAAGGCGTCCATCAGTGCGCACTCCCCGCGTTCTCACGCACAACCGCCCACACCAGCAGCCGCGCAATCGCGTTCACGACAATCGTCACCAGGAACAGCGCGAGGCCAATCTCAATCAGCGCGCTCAGATAGAGATCGCCGGTCGCTTCCGTAAACTCATTGGCGATCACGCTGGCCAGCGTGTAGCCCGGAGCGAACAGGTTCTTCACGATGGCCGGGTGGTTGCCGATCACCATGGTCACGGCGATCGTCTCGCCCAGCGCGCGCCCCAGCCCCAGAATCACCGACCCGATAATGCCCATGCGCGCATTGCGCAACACGCCGATCCGCAGCATCTCCCACCGCGTTGCGCCCAGCGCCAGCACTGCCTCGCGCTGGTGTCACGGGCACCGCGCGCATCACATCGCGGCTGATCGAGCTGATCACCGGGAAGATCATGATCGCCAGAATCACGCTGGCCGTGAACATGTTCACACCAAAGTTCGGCTCGACGAAGAAACCGGTCCAGCCCAGATACTTCTCCAGCACCGGTCCAGCCTGATCGCGAATAATCGGCACCAGCACAAACACGCCCCAAAGTCCATACACGACGCTCGGAATCGCCGCCAGCAGCTCGGTAAGAAATGAGATCGGGGCCCGGCAGAAACTTCGGGCAGATATCCAACAGAAAGATGGACGTCGCCAGCGCCAGCGGCACCGCCATGCACACCGCCAGCAGCGAGGACAGCACCGTTCCGTAGATGAACGGCAGCGCGCCAAAATCGCCCGAGACCGGGTCCCACGATGCGGGTCGCAAAGAAGTGCCAGCCGAACGCCTTGATCGATAGCTGCGAGTGCGAGACCAGGACGGAGACGATCAGCAGCACAATCGCGAAGATGCTCAGCGCGCAAACCACCATCAGGGTTGCGAAGGCTCCGTCCGCCGATGCGCCCGGAACTCTTGCCCTGCAGAAACATCCGGATCGCCGACGGCGCCACGGGCGCCGCCGCTGTCTACCGAACCCATCTCCGTCTGCGGAACCATCGTCTTGATCATGGGAAGGGAGCTGATCCTCTCCGGCGCCGAAACAGGTTCCTCGGGCGAGGGGGGCGTCGGTATGATCTTTGGCTCATTCATGGGTTTGCTTGCAGGCTCCCCTATCACTTTATGAAAGGAATGTGAATGGACCGTGAATCTGGACGGGCCAGCCCAGCGTTGCCAAAACGTCGAATAACGACGAAAGTACAAAGGGAGACCTGCTTCACGGCAGGTCTCCCTTTCAGGCGTCTAGTGAACGGTTGCGATGGTCTTGCGTACCATCTTGCACCACCGGCGGCGGCAGCGGAGCATACGTCATGCTCGCAGCCTCGGCCTCGCCGTGATCCAGCATCCACTCCAGGAAGTCATGCAGCACCTTGCCCTTGGCCGGGATCCTTGGACGGGATCCGGAATCAGCAGCCAGGTGAACGACGAGATCGGATAGGCGTTCGCACCCGGAGCATTCGTGATCGACACCCGGTAGTCAGCCGGCATGTTCTTGGCCGCACCTGCCGCCGCCGCGCTCACCGTGTCCGTCGACGCCTTGATCCACTTGCCACTGCCGCATTCTTCACCAGGCCAAACAGCATATGGTTCTGAACCGCATAGATCAGCTCCACATAGCCGAACGAGTACGGGCTGTTGCGGATCATCCCCGCCACGCCTTCGTTGCCCTTCTGGCCAACGCCCATCGGCCACTGCACCGAGGTTGCGGAGCCAATCTTCGCCTTGAACTCCGGGCTCACCTTGCTCAGGTAGTCCGTGAAGATGTAGTTCGTGCCCGATCCATCCGAGCGATACACCGGCAGAATCGGGTGGTCCGGCAGGTTGACGCCCGGATTGTCCTTGACGATGCGAGGATCGTTCCACTTCGTGATCTTGCCCAGGTAGATGTCGGCAATCACGTCACCGGAGAACTTCAGCTCCGCGGTCACGCCCGGAAGGTTGTAGGCCGGCACGACGGCACCCAGCACCGTCGGAATATGCAGCAGCTTCTGCTTGGACGTCAGCCAGCTGCTTGTCGGTCATCGGGCCATCGGATGCGCCGAAGTCGACAATCCCCTGCGAGATCTGCCGAATGCCCGCGCCCGATCCCACCGACTGATAGTTGATCTGCACGCCAGGATGCGACTGCGCCGTACTCCGTGAACCACGCTGATAAATCGGGTTGGGGAACGTTCCGCCCGCACCCGTAAGGTGCTGAGCCACAGCGGGCATAACGCTTGCCGTCATTGCTGCCATTGCAACCAGGGATAAAAGCTTTGTCTTCATCATGTCTCCTGAAGCCGCAAGCCAGCAGGGACATGCCAATCGCGGCTGTGATATTCGCTTCGGTCGGTAACTGGCCCTTCCATCAGGAAGGGCCAGTCACGAATGCTCCACTCAAAATCCTACGAGCATCGGCGCGTCTCGACCATGAATACGGCATGTATTTGATGCCGCGTCACGCTGTTACTCGCCCATCTCCAGGAATCGCAGCCGTTACATCCATCACCCTAGGGGATGTAGTAACGCATCTGCACGTGGATCATCGGCTCGGTAGCGCGAGGACCGGTCGGGCCGGTGATCGGTCCGGTCGCCGGAATGTTATTCCCGGACCAGAGGTTGCGCTGGATGTAGCTGTAGGTCACCGAATACTGCAGACGGCCATACTTCGGGCTGTTGATCGGCGCGCCAGATGAATCCGCCCATCGCTTCCTGGATGTACCGGGTCGGCGAAGCGCAGCTGGAGGCCGAGATGGATCCCGCTGAACCGCTGCTGTTGCCGCTTACCGCCGGCAGGTTGTAGCAACCCGTGTCGCTGAGGTTGCGCGGACCGTAGCCGATCAGAGCGTCCCAGTCGGCGTAGTCGTCGTACACCGTGCGCTGTGCATACTCGCCACCGTAGTAGGCTGAAGAAGTCCCAGTTCTTGGTTGGGTGGAAGACCAGGCTGAACAACCCGTGGTAGTTGCGGATCGGCTCCAGCGTCTCATTCGGCTTCAGCGTAGCATCGGCCAGCTGCGACGAACCATAACGGCCCACGCCGGTGCCGGCCATCCCCTGCACCGCAACCTCAAACAGAGGCGTCGGCTTCACGCGGATGCTGCCGAACACGCCGCCCGCAGTCGCGGTGTTGTTCTCGAGCTTCGTGCGCATACGTGTAGGTCACCGGAGCGGATGCCGTTCCGGCCACAGTCAGCACCGGGAAGAACTCGTTGCGCAGGAAGCGTGCCAATGCCGCCCACCTCAAAGTGCAGCCTTGGGGACATCGAAGGCAGCCTTCACGATGATGTCAGGAGCAACGTTGTTGGCATACGTGGTGAGAGCTCCCGTGCCCGCCGTGTTGCCCGCGCCAACGTTGCCGGCAGCGTTGTACAGACCGCCATTCTGGCCGATGCCGCCAAAGAAGAAGTCGGTCGGAATCGAACCCGCGGCCGTGAAGCCGGTGATCTGCGCCTGCTCAGCTGAAGCCGCGAGCGTGAACGCGCCCGTCTTGCTAATCGACCGAAGCGCTGCTGCAACACGGATACCCGGCTGACGGGTCCACTATAGCCGACCAGGTACTGCGGATCGATCGTCTGCGGCTGAATCTCAGTCCGCGGATCGTTCCCTTGGCCATCTTCCGTCACCAGCGACCACATCTGGCCGCCCGTCACCGTGAAGCCGCTCGAGCGTCGCAACCTGGCCCCAGATCTGCCGCTGACGCAGCACATAGCTGTTGCTCTGGTTGTTGTTGGACGGTCGTGCCCGCTGCCCAGCCAGTCCATCTCCCAGTAGCCGCTCAGCTTGTAGCTGCCCGCATCGCCCGTCACCAGCACCGACAAACGGCTCTGGCGTCCGGAGAAGTTCAACTCGCTCACATGCCCTTCGTTCGCGCTCGGCAACGGAATGCTGTTGAACGGGGTGTTGATGTCCGAGTTCACCGAGTGCTGACGCCACACACCTTCAAACGCCGCGAAGCCACCCGGCGTAATGTTCACGCCCTTATAGTGCAGCGTCGCGGGCGAATTGATCTCGTCTTCCATCTTCTTCTGGCTGGTCGACCACGGTCTCGTTCAGGGTCGGCGGTGGTCGTCTTAAGCTCCGTCACGCTGCTCGAAACCGCATCCACTTTCGATCGCAGCGGCGGTTGCCGCGGCCTGTGCCTGCGCTGCCGAAGCAGCGGCGGCAGCAGCCTGTGTCTGAGCATCGGCTGCGGTCTGCTGCGCAGCGGTCGCGTCGCTTGCTCTTGGCCGAGAGCTGCTGCCTTCAGCGCATCGATCTGGTCCTGCTGCGCCTTCAACGCCTCTCTCATCTCACGCAGCTGAATCTCCATCGGCAGTCTCTTTGTTCGTGCTTTGGTCTGCTTCGCCGTCTTGGACTTCGTCGGTGCTGTCTGTCGTCTGGGCACTCATCGGAAGCTGGGTCGTCAATAGCGTCATGGCGACCAGCGCAGCACTCAATACGTTATATCGTGTCATCATTCCTCAGGGACGGATGGCTAAGGCGCGCGAACTCGCTTATGGATTCGTGGAACTGCCTTGCCAGGTTTGTCCGTGAATTGATCCTCGCAACCCTGTATGAATGAACAGGGAACGAATCGATGAATAGAAGTGTGAATAGCGCTCTAATAGCCGCCCGCCGATTTCCACTTACGCGTCGTCGACATACCGCACAAGCGCGACCGGCTACGCCTCGGCCGCCGGCACCGGCATAGCGCATGCGGCAGCGTAAAGCAGAACCGGCTGCCCCGCCCCAGCTCGCTCTCCACCCACATCCGGCCCTTGTGCGACTCCACAATATGCTTCGCAATCGAGAGCCCCAGCCCCGTCCCGCCCGACTCCCGCGACCGCGTCTTGTCCACCCGGTAGAACCGCTCAAACAACCGGCTCAAATGCTCCGACGCAATCCCCGCCCCAAAATCCTCCACGCAGAACCGAACCTCCTGCGACCCCGGCAGAATCGCCGCACTCAACACCACCAGCGCTCCATCCGTCGACTGCCCCGGCAACGCCTGCCCCCGCTCGCCGGGCTCACGCCATAGTTCAGCGCATTCTCAATCAGGTTGCTCAGCACCTGCACAATCGCATCCAGATCCGCGACCACCTCCACATCCGGAAACTCCCCAATCTCCAGCACCCCATGCTTCTCCCGCGCCAGCGCCGCCACCGCATCCTCCGCCTCCTGGATCAGCACGCCCACCTCCACCGGCTGCGGCCGCAGCTTCTGCTCGCCGGAGTCCACCCGCGCCATCGCCAGCAGATCATCCGTCAGCCGCCCCATCCGCTTCGCACTCTTATAGATGGCCTCCAGAAACTCCCTCACCTGCGGCGTAAAGAACAGCCCCGTCCGCTCATCCTCCAGCAGCGTCTCCACATAGCCCGAGATCGACGTCAGCGGTGTCCGCAGCTCATGCGACACATTCGCGACAAACTCTCTCTGCGTCCGCTCCACCTGCTCCACCTGCGTAATGTCCTGCATCACCACCACCGCGCCGCCCTCCGGCATCGGCGCCGCGCTCACCGCAAAGATTCTTCCCATCGGCAACGACACCGGCCGCATCTCCGCATACTCGCGCTTCTCCAGCGCCTCCTGCACGCACTCCAGCACCTCCGGCGAACGAATCGTCTGCACCAGCGAGTGCCCCGCCCGCACATTTCCCGACGACTCCGCCACCAGCTTCTGCATCGGCACATTCGCCCACACAATTCGCCCTGCCGCATCCACGCTGGTCACCGCATCCTGCATCGAATCCAGCAGCGCCTCCAGCTTCCTTCGGCTCTCCGAGCTCGCCTCCAGTTGCCGCGTCACCTCCGCCGCCGACACGTGCAGCGCATGCACCAGCGGCTCCATCTGCCGAAACGGAGCGTCGGGCCATCGCGAGTCTCTGCCGGCTACCGACGCGGCGGCAGGCTCAATCAACTCGACAGCATTGGTGACAACACTGGTCGACCCACGCTGCGATCCACAGCGTCACGACGAGCCCCGTGCCGATCACCATCCACCACGCGGAAGCAGCAGCGTCGCCCCAGCCATCACCGCAATGCCCACGGCAATGCGCCATAACAGCGCCAGGTACAAACTCTTTCGCAGCCACGATCCCATGTCGGCAGATTACTCGGTTGCCGCGACCACCGCACTCCCCATCGAAGCTTCCTTCGCCTTGGGAAGATCGAATCGGTAGCCCGCTCCGCGCATCGTCTTCAGAAAACGCGGCGTCTCAGGGTCAACCTCAATCTTCTCCCGAATGCGCCGCACATATACATCCACACTTCGCGGCGTCACAAACCGTGCATCGCCCCACACCGCATCCAGCAGATGGTCGCGGCTGAACACCCGCCCCGGATGCCGGGCCAGATAATCCAGCAACCGAAACTCCGTCGCCGTCGTCGTCACCAGCTCGTTATTCACCCGCAGCTGCATCGAGTTCCCATCAATCTCAAGGGTGTCGATCTTCAACACGGAAGACGCACCCTGCGTCTCTGTCGGCCGCTCGAACCGCCGCAGCACAGCCTTCACCCGCGCCAGCAGCTCGCGCATCGCAAACGGCTTCGTAATATAGTCGTCCGCGCCCAGCTCCAGCCCATGCACGCGATCGTTCTCGCCCGCACGCGCCGTCAGGAAGATGATCGGCACGCTCGCCAGCATCGGATTCAGCCGCAACCGCCGGCAAAGATCCAGCCCATCGCCGCCCGGAACCATAATGTCGAGCAGAAACAACGCCGGCCGCTGCCGCTCCGCATCCTGCACAATCGAGCCCACTGCCGGGTACGCTCTCACCACGTATCCCGCTCCCTCCAGCTGGTACTGCACCAGCCGCCTGATGTCCGCATCATCTTCCAGGACGAAGACTACCTGACTCACATGTTCTCCAGTCCGCGTCAACACACCCGCGTCCGCGTTCAGCTTAGCGCATCCCGCTAGCCGGGGCGAATAAAAGACGGTGAATCGTGTGGCGATGTGACCACAGTCTCCCCAAACAACCAAAATCAGCTCGAAACCTTCAAGTAGCGGGTGCCCCATCTAAACGCGCACTTGCGGACGGCTGGGATAGCGACAGTCCGACGAATTTTCTACTTGACACCACACACTATGCGTCATACAGTAGTCGACATACAGTATGAACGCCTCGTCCAACCCGTCCTCCGAACCCCAGATCTTCGATTCCCTCCGCCTCGAGCTCCGCCGCGGCTGCCTCATCGTCGCCGTCCTCGCCCAGCTTCGGATCGAGCACTACGGCTACACCCTCCGCAAAGCCCTCGCCGACCAGGGCCTCGTCATCGAAGAGTCCACCCTCTACCCCCTCCTCCGCCGCCTCGAAACCCAGGGCCTCCTCACCAGCCAGTGGCGCGAAGAAGACAAGCGCAACAAGCGCTTCTACAAGCTCTCCCCCGAAGGCGAAACCATCCTCACCCAGCTCCTCGCTGAGTGGAACAGCATCAACGACTCCGTCAACAACATCCTCCAGCACTCCGCCGCACACTCCCAGACCTCAGAGGCAATCTCATGAACCCCACAACCGACCTACTCGACCGCTATCTCCAGGCCATCGGCGATCACCTCCCCGCCGCCTCGCGCGCCGACGTCCTCGCCGAACTCCGCGCCAACCTGCAAGCCCAGATCGACGACCGCGCCGAAGAGCTCAACCGTCCCCTCACCGAAATCGAAGTCGCCGCCATCCTCAAGGATCACGGCCGCCCCATCGTCGTCGCCGCCCGCTACTTGCCGCAGCAATACCTCATCGGCCCGGCCATCTTCCCCTACTACCTCATGACCCTGCGCAAAGCCGCGCCCTTCGTCCTCGTCATCTGCTTCCTCGCCGAGTTCTCCCATCTCCTCGCCGTCCACACCCTCCCCGAGCTAATCTCCGCCATCTTCATCAGCCTCGGCCAGCTCATCCCGGATGTCATCTCCTTCGCCTTCTGGATCACCGTCGGCTTCGCCATCGCCGAATTCGTCTACGCCCGCAACCACGCCAAGCCCTTCGGACTCCCCTGGGACCCCACCAAACTCCCAACCCTCAAACCCCAATTCCAGGGCAAATCCCGCGCCGGCCGCATCGTCGACCTCGTCTTCCACTGCCTGTTCTTCCTCTACGTCCTCGCCATCCCCGGCCATCTCTTCCTGCTGCTCGGCCCCGGCGAACTCTATTTCCGCCAGTTCGACGTCACCTTCGCTCCTGCCTGGCACACGTACTACATCTTTCTCCTCGTCCTTCTCGTCATACAGCTCATACCCAAGATCATCGCCCTCAGCCCGAACTCCGATCGCTTTCAACCCGCCTTCAACCTTGTCTTCAAGCTCGCCAGCCTCGCCAGCACCATCTTCCTCGCATCCATGAAGACCTACTTCATCCCCGCCGGCCCCGCCGCCGACCAGGCGAAACTTGCCCTGGTCAATCACTGGATCGGCATCAGCTTCCGCATCGTCCTCCTCATCGTCCTTCTGCAAATCCTCATCGACATCTGGAAGCTCTTCCGCCCCACCCTCCGCACCAAAAGCCTCGCCTTCTAGCCGCATCCCCCACGCGGCGGCTGATCTTTCTACCTGATGACAGCCGCCCCACCAGCCGCCATCAGCTACCATAGCCACACCGCCTTTGCATCTGCAGTTGCCGTTGCTCGTTTCTCGCCGTCATCCTGAGGCGCAGCCGAAGGACCCCCGCATTGATCTTTGCCGTTGCTCGTTCTTACGTGGCGAAACGTGGCTACCTTCGCGCCCTTTGCGTCAAAGCCCTTGCCGTTGCCCTAATCCCTAGTCCCTAATCCCTGCTCTTAGAGGTGTCGATGCCCCGAAGCCGACCGACCAGCCCCCACCTACGACGGCCCCAAGCTAGCCGCGGCCGAAACCTTCGGCCTCCGCCACAACGCGCTCTCCCCCCTCGAAACCCTCGCCCAATCCGTCTCCACGATCGCTCCCAGCACCTCCCCCCAACTCACGATCCCACTCGTCTTCGTACTCGCCGGCCAGGGCACCGCCATCGCCTACCTCATCGCGATGGGCCTAATGATCCTCGTCGGCCTCTGCATCGCCGCCTTCGCCCGCGAATCCTCCTCGCCCGGCTCGCTCTACGTCTACACCCGCCGCTCGCTCCCGCCCATCTTCTCTTCCATCACGGCGCTCGCGCTATTCTTCGCCTACATCACCACCGCTTCCGCCGTCATTGGAGGCTTCGTAGCCTTCGCCTACGTCTTCCTCAACCCGCTGCACGCCCGCTTCGGCCTTCCCCACATTCCCGGGCTAGTCCTCGTCACCCTCGCCGCCGCCACCGCCGGCTTCGTCGCCTATCACGACGTCAAAGTCTCCGCCCGCCTCATGCTAGCCATCGAGGGCATCTCCGTAACCCTCATCGCCATCGTCACCGCCACGCTTCTCCTCCGCCACGGCCTCCACTTCGACCACCCCCAGCTAAACCTCGCCACCATGTCCCCCCGCGGCATCGGCCTCGGCGTAATGCTAGCCATCTTCAGTTTCGTCGGCTTCGAGTCCGCCACCACCCTCGGCTCCGAAGCCCGCAACCCACTCCGCACCATCCCCCGCGCCGTCATCCAATCCGCCCTCCTCGCCGGCGCTCTTCTTCATCATCGCCGGCTACGGCGAGGTCCTCGGCTTCCGCAACGCCGCCACCTCCCTCGGCGACTCCGCCAACCCCTTCCGCTATCTCTCCACCCAGGCCGGCATTCCCTTCCTCGGCCCGGTCATCGACATCGGCGTCCTCATCAGCATGTTCGCCGCCACCCTCGCCTGCGTCATCGCCGCCTCCCGCGTCCTCCTGCTCATGGCCCACCACGGCCTCGCCCACGCCCGCCTCACCCACACCAACACCACCCACGAAACCCCCGGCGAAGCCAGCATCCTCGCCGCCCTCCTCGCCTTCCTCCCAGCCGCCTCCCTTACCCTGCACGGAACCAGCGGCGCCGACATCTACGGCTGGATGGGCACGTTAGCGGTCTACGGCTTCCTCACCGCCTACGGCCTGGTAGCCGTAGCCCTCGCCTTCCACCTTCGACACTCCCGCCGCCTGAATTTCGGCTACATCCTATTAACCAGCGCCGCCACACTGGCCATGCTCCTCGCGATGGCCAGCAACTTCTACCCAGTCCCACCATCCCCACTCCGCTACTTCCCTTACCTTTACGCCGCCTACCTGGCCGCAGCCCTCCTATGGCTCTCCCGGACCACTCCCAAAACCGCCTCCGAAACTTAAGACCGACACCAGTTTTTCGCCGTCGTCCTGAGGCGCAGCCGAAGGATCCGCGTATTGGCCGTTGCTCTTGCTTTTCTTTCTGTCATTCCCTCCGGGAATCTGCTTCTGTCCTTGCTGTTGCCTGTTTTACGCTGCGAAACGTTGCTACCTTCGCGCCCTTTGCGTCAAAGTCTTTGCCTTTGGACCTAGCTAAAATCCCGCGACCGTCCCCAAACCACCGGCCAAGGCTCCTTCAAATGATGGCAAACCAGAATCTGCGGATGGTCCTCCGACTCCTCATTCTGCACGCCATACGGCAGATGAACCATCCCCATCACCTTGCAACTCTCAAAGAAGTGGCTCTCATCCTTCAACCGCCCCCCGACAACAATCAACGTCTCCGGCTCAAACGGCCCCCACCCCCGATCATAAAAATCATTCACCGTAGCGATCGGCACGGGCAGCCCATACTTCGGCCCATACAGCGCAACGGCCCCCGCCGCTCCATAGTTCTCCGCCAGCACCGCATACCGCTCCCCCGCCGGTAATTGATCCCGAACCGCAGCCACCTCCGCCACAATCTGCGGCCACCCCACCTCATTCGCCAGGTCGTAATTGTTCTTCATCTGCCAGTTCCACGCTGCCGACCCGGGCCGCCAAATCGGCAAAGTCGACCACGCCACAGCCGCAACCTCAAGCATCACCGCCGCCATCACCGCCCCATACACCACCCAGCGCGTAGCCTTTGCGTGTCGTGAAGCCGCCCGCCCCGCCAGCCAGCGCTCCAGCCCCACCGCTCCCGCCGCATACACCACCGGATACGCCGGCAGCAGGTAATACCCTCGCCCCTTCACCAGCGCAAACAGCACCAACGGCCCGAGGTAAAACACACTCAGCAGCCGGAAACGCGGACTCCGCACCAGCGCCACCAGCCCACCCACGGCAAACGGAAATCCGAACATCGTGAACTTCAGCTGGTCCGTGAAGTACCCCTTCGCCCGCCCAATCCGAATGTCTCGCGCATGAATCGAGTGCTCCATCTGCAGCGTGACGAAGTGATGCCGCGCCAGCCAAATTAAATTCGGCGAAGCAATCACCGCCGCCAGCAGCGCTCCCATCCAGAACCACCGGCTCTTCAAATGCCTCCGCTGCGACGGCAGCAGCACAATCCCCGCCATCAAACTCACCAGCGGAAACGCAATCGCATACTTCGACAGCACCCCGAGCCCCAACCCCAGCCCTGCACCCAGCCAGAATCTCTCATCCCCCGTCCGCAACACTGCCGCCGTAGAAAGAATCAGCACCGACCACGCCAGCATGTCGAACGTGGTGTACTGCATCAGCGAGCTCAACGCCAGCGCAATCGGAAGGCACAGCAGCAGCGTCCACCACCTGCGCCGCGCGCCCTCCACCCAGCTCCCGCGCCATCAGCCCCGCCAGCACCAGCGACACCGCATCCACCACCGCCGCCGGCAGCCGGAACACCTGCACCGAGATCCCAAACAGCGCAATCGCCACCCGCCCAAAGAACGACGTCAGCGGCGGATACGGCACAAACCCCCACTGCAGATGCCGCGCATCGTCCAGAAACTGCAGCTCATCGCGATGAAATCCATACCCATTCCCCATCAGAAAATGGGCAACAATCACCAGGGCAGCAAGCGCACTCAGGACAATCACATCCCGGCGCAGAGAGGTCGTTGGCTTGAGCAGAGAGCATTCCGAGCAGAATACGGCAATTCTTCGCCGGTAGTTCCCCAGGTCACCCTCCTCCAACTTAGCGGAGACCTGCTTCATCCTGCATAGCCTTTGCCTTTGCCTTTCTAGACAACTTCTAAAAGAAATTGTCATTCCGAGCACCGCGAGAACCTGCTCTCGCGCGAAGCGCGCCCGTTCCCCTCGCCGCCCCAACCCTCCTGCCCCAAAACCGTGTCAACCCCCCAAACCCCTCAACAATCGCCAAACCCCCGATAACCACTGGCGATTTATATTTTCAAAACCTGGCATAATCACCCCTCCCAACCCGCTACAATTAAATGAGAGCCCCTTCCAACACCAAAAGCCAACCACCTCCCACGGGGGGGATACTTTGACACTTAACTCATTTCATTACAGTCGTTTACGACCAAAAAAGCACCCCATCGAGGGGATACTTTGGTACTTAAGCAGCCTGGAATGACTACTTTAGACGAAAAACACCCCTTTTGAGGGGGAGGGGGGGGTACCTACCCCAGCAGCGCCAGCAGTCCAGCCTCATCCAACACAGCCACGCCCAGCGACTGAGCCTTATCCAGCTTCGACCCAGCCTCTTCGCCGGCCACAACATAATCCGTCTTCTTGCTCACCGACCCCGAAACCTTCCCGCCCGCAGCCTCAATCCGCTCCTTCGCCTCATCGCGAGTCAGCGTCGGCAGCGTTCCAGTCAGCACAAACGTCAGCCCGCTCAGCGTCGTTCCTCGCACCTTGCGCTCAGCCGTAAACGTAAGCCCATACCCGCGCAACCGCTCCACCAGAGCCAGGTTGCGCTCGTTGGAAAAGAACTCGCGCACCGTCGCGGCAACCTTCGGCCCAATGTCATTGACGCGGGTCAACTCTTCTTCGGTCGCAGCAATCAATGCATCGATCGACCCAAACTCCTCCGCCAGCGCCTGCGCCGTCCGCTCGCCCACATGCCGAATCCCCAGCCCCAGCAGCACCCGCTGCAACGGCTGCTTCTTCGACCGCTCGATCTGCTCCAGCAACGCATCGGCAGTCTTCTCGCCAACGCGCTCCAACGTCAGCAGGCTCTCGCGATTGACCTTCTTCGGGTCGTAGAGATCCGCGATCGAATGCACCAGCGCCTTGCGCGTAGGCTCTTCGGCAGCGTCTTCAGCCGAAGCTTCGACATTCGACCGCAGTGCTCCAGCCTGCTCAGCCAGCGTGTGCCCAAGCAATTGCGCCACCATCGCTTCACCGAGCCCTTCAATATTCATCACGCCGCGCGAAGCAAAGTGCCGCAACTCCTCTTCCAGCCGCGCCGGACAGCTCACATTCACGCAGCGCAGATCGACTTCACCAGGCTCGCGCACCAACGCTTCCCCGCAGCGCGGACAGTTCTCCGGAAACACAATTTCCCTCTCGCCACGCGGATGTTTCGCATCGGAGACGACCTCGGTGATCTTGGGAATCACATCGCCGCCGCGCTCAACCGATACGAAATCACCAATCCTCACGCCCAGCCGCACAACCTCATCCGGATTGTGCAGCGTAGCGCGCGTCACCGTGGTTCCGCCAATGAACACCGGAGCCAACGCCGCAACCGGAGTAACCTTTCCCGTTCGCCCAACCTGGAACAGCACATCCTCCAGCTTCGTAATGCCCGCGCGCGCCGGAAACTTGTACGCGATCGCCCAGCGCGGAGCCTTGCCCGTAAAGCCCAAGCCGCTTCTGCTGCGCAATCGCATCCACCTTGATCACAACGCCATCGATCTCATAGGGCAACCCATCGCGCATCGCATCAGCCTCGGCGATGAACGTCAACACCGCATCGATCGAGTCAACCGTCCTCGCATGCGGATTGACCAGGAACCCAGCATCGCGCAACGCCTGCAACGCCGCACTCTGCGACGCGAGCAGTGGCTCTCCAGCTGCCTCACCGGCACTCGCTCCACGCAGCAGGAAGTAGGCAAACAGCTCCAGCCGCCGCTGCGCCACGATGTTTGGCTCGAGCGTACGAATCGTGCCAGCAGCAGCATTCCGAGGATTCGCCGCAGGCGCCATGCCCTGCGCAACACGCTCCTCGTTCATCCGCTCAAAGGCCTTCTGCGGCAGCACCACCTCACCGCGCACCTCAAACTCCGCGGGCAATCCAGCCTGCTCCAGCTTCTTCGCCGACACATGCAGCGGAACACTGCGGATCGTCCGCACATTCGTCGTCACGTCTTCACCGATCGTCCCATCGCCGCGCGTAACACCAGTCTTCAGCGTCGCCACACCGCGCGCTCCAGCCTCATACTGCAGCGCCAGCGAAAGTCCATCCAGCTTGAGCTCGCACACATAGCGCACGCTCTCCGCGAGCGCAAGCCCACCAACAACGCGCTCCGCCCAGGCGCGCAGCTCCTCCTCGTTGTAGGCGTTGTCGAGCGAGAGCATCGGGACGCGAATGCGCAACCTTGGCAAATCCTTCCTTCGGCTTGCCGCCTACACGCTGGGTCGGCGAGTCCGAAGTCACGAGCTCAGGATGCTCAGCCTCCAAAGCACGCAGCTGGTTCATGCGCGCGTCATACTGGGCATCGGTCCACTCTGGCGCGTCCAGCACGTAATACAGATACTCGTGGTGACGAAGCTCCTCGCGCAGCGCATCGATGCGTTGTTCAGGAGACGGATCGGCGGAGGAGGATTTGTTGGCCATCGCAAGGATTATAGAAAGCTCCGCGTCGGGTAAACTGGAGATCTTGGATTTAGCAGGAAAAGGAGCTTAACGATGGCGCACATGGTGTTCTGCACGAAGTACAAGGCTGAGATGGAGGGGCTCGACGAACCACCGTTCGATACGGACTTTGGCCAGAAGATCTACAAGAATGTGTCCAAAAAGGCCTGGGGCGAGTGGGTGGAACGCCAGAAGATGCTTTTGAACGAATACCGTCTGCAGCCCTGGACGCGCGAGGCGCAGGAGTTTCTGGTGGAGCAGATGAACGAGTTTTTCTTCGGCGCCGGCGGCGAACTGCCCAAGGAGTACGTCGCACCAACGCAGTAAATCGGCTGCATTTCGTGCGTATTTAGCCTGGTTTCGGGATGCGCGACGTCATGCATAGCCTGGTTTCGGGCGACACACTCTCAGAGGAGAAGCTGGTCGGGTTGGTGTAGACTGAAGGTACCCCAGCTGCTGGCCCCTTGAGGTGCGAGCGGCAATCGTAACAAGTCGGGACGTGGCTCAGCCTGGTAGAGCGCACCCTTGGGGTGGGTGAGGTCGCTAGTTCGAATCTAGTCGTCCCGACCATTTCTTTCAATCAGTTAGCTCTTCCGGTCGGCTCTTGCGTCTCCAACCGTGGGGCCAAAAAGGGCCAATAGGGACTTGCACCCAATTTCATGCTTCAATTTTGTCTCTGATTACTATTGGCAAGAAAATCGATGATGGCGAGGTCACGATCGCGTGTTTATCCGCTGTCTACTCCACTCCCGCCGAATGTTCATTCCATAGACAAAGGGGCTTCAAAGATTCGGTGCCTCAAGCTCCTTGCGTCTTAACGTCGTCTCTGGCGCGGCTAATGCCTTTCGTAGAACGGCATCCACTTCTTAGCGGGCATATCGAACATTTAGGGGATCGAGAAGTACAAATCATTGCCCCAAGATCAAGAATTGCCCAATTGAATTACAGCGAATCATCACACGCAACCAAACGTTGGGCTAGGTTCTGAAGATAAGGATCATACCTGATGTCGGCGAGACTCCTCGGACCGAAGTAACGCTCTAAAACGCGGGACATGTTCACGTCTAAGAGTGGCCGAGGCTTCCGGTTGCAGAGCAAGAACGGCAGCGTGATCGGAAGAATGACCGCCAGAAGGATATCCTCTCGCTTGACTGTCAGCGCAGAGCAAAGAGTCGCGCAATATGCGAGTCCCATCAAGGCTTGATAGGTCCACGTCGCAGCATCGTCATCACAGTGCGTCGATGCGACAGATGTGCCGGTAGCCGATGTCTGGCTTCCTATGAATCTTGCCGAATTACACTCGGACGCACAGGCTGCTACTGGTGATCGGCCTCGATCGGCATGGTCGAGCCGTTGGTGCCGTTGACCTGGAAGAGGAACGCCTGCGTTGGCGAGACGAGATAGCCTGCGATCGTTCCGCCACCGCCGCCCGTGACGGTAAACCGCCCAGTCGTCGCCCCGTAGGTGCTGTCGAGCGCCCAGGAGTTGGTGTCCGTCTGGTCGACCTGAATATCGGCCGCGAGTCCCGGCGCGGTATCGGAGTCCTGAGTTAAGGTCGCACTCCCCGAAGTGAACGTTGAAGTCCCATCCGCTACCTGAGGATAAGCCTTGATGCCGCCGCTGACTGGGATGCCGTTGTACGCCGCCGGGGAGATCGTACCCAGGCCGTAGCTCCCATTGAGATCGGAGCTGGTAAACCCGCCCGACGGTACGGTCTGCGAGACCAGGCGATAGAAATTGACGGAGGTCTCCTCATCAAGACCAAAGCCCGCCCCCGGCGCGTACAAGTAGAAGAACGGCCCTGTGCCACCCGTAATCGTCAGATATCCGGCAGAGGTCACCGTGTACCCTGCAGTATCCACCGTTGGCCCGGTAAGGGTTCCGCCGCTGTTCTTGTCTTGAGTCTCGGTGGCATTGCCGCTACCGTCGAGACTCAGTTGACCGACCGTCACACGGTCGCGGAGCGGCGAGACGGAAGGATCGGTGGTCCCATCCGAAGAAAGAACGCTCGTTCCTTCAACGTTGGCCGTCGTATAGCTGGTTGTACTCTGCTTATGGGCCGAACCCTCCAGCAGAGGCGTCGTGCTGGCGCTGGACGCATTCGCAGTGAGCACTCGGAACTGGTTGCCAGTGCCATACACATAGGTCACAAAGCTAAGCACATTGCCTGAACCGGCATTCAGCGTGAGTGTGCCGCGGCCGTTCGTGCCGACGGTATAACTGCTCCCGCTGCTGGTGATCGCGTTAGCCGCACTATAGCTGTTGGAGTAGGTCACTCCGTTGTAATTCACGGATGAGTGATCGAACTGTCCGCTGGTGACATTGCCCGACCCATCCAACGCGACGAGTCCGATGAAGCCCCTGCGATTATCACCCGTGCCATCGACGCCCTGCATCCCGAAGACATAGTTCCCATTCAGAGCGGCGAGCGTAAAGTCGCTCGTACTTTGGATCGTAAAGTCTCCAGTCAGCACGAACCCGGAGCCATCCGCCTGGATTATATGGCCGGTCTGCGCCACTCCGCCTGTGACGCTATCGGCGACGAAGCAGTAGCTGGTTGAGGACGGCAGTTCGGTCCCCGGAGTACCCGAGTTGGTATTGGTCAACGTCATGATGCCGCGGTCGTCGGTGCTGCCGATGGAGTAGGTCCCGGTGAAGGTGTACTGCACCTCGCCGGAGGCGAAGTTGCTGATGTTCTGGTCGCCGTTCACGTCCCCGTTGCCGCCAGAGATGGCGCCTGAGCCATCGGCCGCAAAGTCGCCGATCTCGTCATAGAAGTGCCCATTCGGGTCGAAGCCGCTCAGTCCGAACGCATAGTTGCCGTTGAGCAGCGCGTTGCCGCTCCCATCGTGCGTGCAGGAAGCCAGCGCGGCGCTGCTCACGTCCAGCGTGAACGAGGTACTCGCCGTGGCGTTCGTCGTCGTGTCCGTCACCTGCACGGTAAAGGTAACCTGTTCCACGGTCGTGGGTGTGCCGGAGAGCACGCCGCCAGTAGTGAAAGCAAGCGTCTCACCTGTCAGCTCGCCCAGCCCGCTCGTGACCGACCATGAATAGTTGCCGCTTCCACCCGATGCGCTGAATGTCTCGCTATAGGCCACGTTCGCCGTAGCGCCGGGGATGCTGGTCGTCGTGATGCTCAGCGGCGCATTGTTCACAATCAACGCCAGCGTCGCGGTTGCCGTATTTCCACCCGAGTCCGTCACCTTCACCGTGAACTGCGTCGCCGCCTCTGCCGCCGTTGGAGTTCCACTGATCACACCGCCTGTGCCCAGCGATAGCCCGACTGCGCTCAGTCCGGCTCCCGAAGTCACCGTCCATGTATAGCCCATTCCCGTGCCGCCGCTGGCCCCAAGCGTCGCCGAGTACGCCGCACCCACCGTGCCATTCGGCAGGCTTGTCGTCGTCACCGTCAAGCCTGCAGAGACCGTTACCGACAGACTCACCGTCGCGGTATTGCCGGCCGAGTCCGTCACCTTCACCGTAAAGTTCGCTGTACCAGCCGTCGGCGTAGTCCCCGAAACAACGCCGCCACTCGACACACTGAGCCCCACCGCACTCAGGCTGCTGCTGCCCGAAGTCACCGTCCACGTAAAGCCCTTGCCGCTGCCGCCGCTCGCGCCCAGCGTCTGCGAATACGCAACCCCGGCCGACCCGTTCGCCAGACTCGTCGTCGTGATCGTCAACGCCGGATATACCACCGTCAACGTCACCGTCGTCGTTCCCGTATCTCCCACACCATCCGTCACCTTCACCACAAACGTCCCTGCCGTCTCCGCCGCGCTCGGAATCCCACTCACCACACCGCCCGTACTCAGCGACAATCCAACCGCAGTGAGCCCGGTTCCTGAGCTCACGACAAACGAGTACCCACTCCCCGACCCGCCGCTGACACTCAGCGTCGCCGAGTACGACGTTCCCACCGTCCCGTTCGCCAGTGTCGCGGGTGTAATCGTCAACGCCGCATAGATCTTCACCGAGAACGTTGCTGTCGCCGTATTACTCGCCGAGTCCGTGACCTTCACCGTCACGCTGCCCGCGCTCTCCGCCGCCGTCGGCGCTCCAGAGATCAACCCACCCGATGACAAGGTCAGCCCGGCCGCGCTCAGACCCGTACCCGTGCTCACCGTATACGCATACCCCATCCCGCTTCCGCCGCTGGACGCCAGCTGCACCGAATAAGCCCCACCTACAATCCCTGCCGGCAAACTTGCCGTCGTAATGCTCAACGGCGAATACGCCACTGTCAGCGTAATCGTCGCCGACGCCGTATTCCCCACACCGTCCGTCACCTTTACCACAAACGTTCCCGCCGTCTCCGCGGCACTCGGTGTCCCGCTCACTACACCGCCCGTACTCAGCGACAGCCCGACCGCGCTCAACCCAGTCCCCGAAGTCACCGTGAACGAATACCCGCTCCCCGACCCGCCGCTGGCACTCAGCGTCGCCGAGTACGCCGTACCCACCGTCCCATTCGCCAGTGTCGCGGGTGTAATCGTCAACGCCGGATACACCACAGCAATCGACAAACTTCCACTCGTGTCTGTGTCCCCATACGCATCGGTAGCCTTCACCGCAAAGGTGCCGGTGCCCGCTGCCGCAGGCTTGCCCGTAATCGCACCCGCACTCGACAAGCTCAACCCCGCCGGCAACGACCCACTCGCCAGCGCATACGTCAGGGTTCCCGCACCACCTGTTGCCGTAACCGCAGCCGAATATGCCGTCCCCACCGTTCCGCCCGCCAATGACGTCGTCGAGAACACGATCGCCGGTGCCGCGGCAATCGCAATCGACAGACTCACGCTCGTACCTGTATCTCCATATGCATCGGTAGCCTTCACTATAACCGTGCTGCTCCCGGACTTCGTTGGCGTCCCTGTAATTGCACCCGCACTCGACAAGCTCAACCCCGCCGGCAACGACCCACTTCCCAGCGCATACGTCAGCGTCCCCGCACCACCTGTTGCCGCAACCGCAGCCGAATACGCCGTCCCCACCGTTCCGCCCGCCAATGACTTCGTCGAGAATACAATCGCCGGTGGCGACGCAATCGAAATCGAGAGCTTCACTGTGGTGGTCAAAGCCGGCGAACCCGAATCCGTCAGTGTCACCGTAAAGTTTGGGCTGCCCGCCGCCGTCGGAGTACCCGTAATCGTGCCCGTCGATGCATTCAGGCTCAACCCAGCCGGTAAAGCCCCTGTCGTCACCGTCCACGTATACGGCGAAACCCCACCCGTCTGAGTCAGCGTTACCGAGTACGCCACACCCACCGTCCCACCCCCCAGCGCACCCGCCGCCGTCGTAATCCCGAGGTTCACCGGTACACTGATGCTCACCGTTCCCGTCACGCTCGTCTTCGCAACCGAAGTCGCGGTGATCGTCACTGTAAACGCGGTTGTTACATTCGCCGGAGCCGTATACGCCACCCCCGTCGTCGACATCCCCGACAGCGTCCCGCACGCCGCCCCCGAGCATCCCGTCCCCGTCAGCGTCCACGTCACGCCCGCGTTATTCGTGTCACTCGCGACCGTAGCCGAAAACGTCGCCGAGTCGCCCGGATCCACATTCGCGCTCGCCGGCCCCTGGATCTTAATCGCCGTCGGTCCAGAGCCTCCACCGCACCCCACCACGCCTGTTAATCCCGCGAAGCCAACCAACACCACCACAGCCGTAACCGACCGCGTCAAGCGACTCCGTTTGGCAATCATCAAATATCTCCGTTGGACCGACAGACTGTAAAAGGACGGCCCTACCTTTATTTATTGAGGCAGGCGTCCACAAGCGAAATCACGCGTTTAGCACCAATTTCGTTTGATTTCGTCTATCGTGTATCCTTCCGCATCCACCGATGCTAGAGTGTTGTCAACTCTTCGACGTCCTGTCCGGCAGTTTGGGTGAGTTCGCGTGTCCCTTCCTGCAAGTAGTCCGTTTGCCCCTCAGAGTGACCCTCACATCGCTATCGCTGTACCTCGGCTCAATTCCTGGAAAGAGATCGCCACTTACTTCGATCGCGACATCCGTACCGTCCAGCTCTGGGAGAAGCGCGAAGCCCTCCCCATCCATCGCCACGAGCACAGCACCCGCTCCAGCGTCTACGCCTACCCCTCCGAGCTCGACACCTGGCTGCGCACCCGCAGGCACGAAAGGGCATCCGCTGCGCCCAAGCCAATCGCGCCACTAGTAGCGCGCTCTTCACGCCTCACGCGTGCGCTTTTGGCGATCGCCATCGCCGCAGTCCCGATGACCGCCCTCGCAGCCTGGGGTTGGCATCTGCGCAGGCCTACTCCTGCAATCCCCTTCGCCTCCGACCAGACCCTTGCCGTCCTCCCGTTTGAAGATCTGTCTCCAGATGGCTCCGGCAATGTGTGGGTCTACGGTTTTACCGACGATCTCATTGCCGATCTTGGCACCACCGAGCATCTCCGAGTCATCTCTCGCCGTTCCGTCATGCCCTTCACATCCTCCCATGGGTCGCTTCCAGACATCGCGCGCAAGCTTCATGCAACCCTGATTCTCGAAGGCACCGTTGCCCACCAGAACGGCGCAGCCCGCATCTCCGCGCAACTCCTCGACGTTGCCCACGACCACCAGCTCTGGGCCGGCAGCTACTCGCGCAAGACCAACGACATCCTCTCTCTCCAGGACGAGGTTGCCGCCGACATCACCACTGCCGTCACCGGGAAGCTCACCGGCACCATCCCGCAGCTCAGTGTCAACACGCACCCCGTAGACCCGCAAGCACGTCTCGCCTATCTCACCGGCGTCTACTTCCTCAATCTGCGCGACCAGCCCAGCATGCTCAAAGCCGTCGACGCCTTCCACCAGGCCATCGCCAAAGACCCTCACTACGCAGCCGCCTATGCCGGCCTGGCCGACTGCTACAACCTACTCGCCGTCTGGGGCAATCTGCCTTCCAGCGAAGCCTTTCGCAAGGCGCGCAGCGCCGCACAAACCGCTCTCTCACTCGATCCCACCTCCGCCCAGGGCTACACCTCGCTCGCCTTTGAAACCTACCGCTACGAGTGGAACTTCTCCCTGGCCGAGCTTTACTTCCGCAAAGCCATCGAGCTCAATCCCAACTACGTCACGGCCCACCAATGGTACGGCGAGTTCCTCGGAGATCTCCGCCGCTTCGACCAGAGCATCGCCGAGCTCCGCACCGCGCGCGACCTCGATCCCCTCTCCGCCATCGCCGGCAGCGATCTCGCCACCGGTTACATGCACGCTGGCCGAGATCCCGAAGCCATCGCCGAGCTCCACCGCATCCTCGCTCTCTACCCCAACTTCGCCCCCGCCCACATCTACCTTGCCAGCTGTTATCACGACATCGGCGACCTCACCAACGCTGAGCGAGAAGTAACCATCTACAGCCGTCTCACCGGCGACTCCACCAGCCAGCAAAGCCTGCGCAGCTTAGACGACGCCCACAGCGGCAATCTCTCGCGTGCCCGCGCCGAACTGCACACCCTCCTCACCCACCACCCCATCGGCTTCTACCAGCAGGCGCAACTCTACTTCGCCGTCA
Source organism: uncultured Acidobacteriaceae bacterium (assembly GCA_963821165.1). Taxonomy (GTDB): domain Bacteria; phylum Acidobacteriota; class Terriglobia; order Terriglobales; family Acidobacteriaceae; genus Granulicella. Next base: position 1,676,020 of record CAWGCQ010000003.1, on the reverse strand, counting down.
ACGAACCAGGCAAAGCCTACGTCGCCCTCGACAAAGCCTACGCCGAGCACTCCTGGTGGCTCGTCACCCTCATGGTCGATCCCGGTTTCACCTCCGTCCGCGATCAGCCCCAGTTCCGCAAGCTCATGCTACACGTCGGTCTGCCCGTCCCCGCCAACCGATCCCACTCCGCATCCTGACCTCATATCGAAATCACGACACAAAATACTTCATCTCGACAGGCTGGTCATTCCAGAGCATTTTGGGACTAATCCCGGAAGCATGGAAAGTTCGAAAATCGCCCGCCAGGGCCGACCATTTTTCAGACTTTAATGGCCCAACAATTTGCTCAACCTCAGGCGGGTGGATCCGCGCCGTCGGGGACACTCTTGCGATTGCGAACTACGCAACGAAATCCGAGATGGCTCATTCCGCTGTCGATCATTTGCGGCTGCCGCGCGGCTGGGCGATAGCGCAGACAATAATTCGGCGCGCAGAGAAATGAGCCGCCCTTTACGACCTTGCGGGGAATGTGAAATTCGGGCTGCGCCGGATCGTAGCTGAATTCAGGCGACACGATGCGCGGATTCGACGTCGGTCCGCAACAGGACTTGATCTTTCCCTGGCCATGCATCGGTACGAACCAGTCAGCGGTCCACTCCCAGACATTGCCTGCCATGTCGCATAAACCGAAGCCGTTGGGTGGAAAAGAACCCACAGGCGCAGTTCCTTCGTATCCGTCGATCACTAAATTCTGCCAGGGAAACTCACCTTGCCAGGTGTTGGCCATCGGTTTGCCGTTTGGCACATGCTCATTTCCCCAGGTGAAATCGGCGCCATCGATCCCGCCTCGAGCAGCGAATTCCCACTCAGCCTCCGTCGGGAGTTCTTTGCCAGCCCATCGAGCAAAGCTCTGCGCGTCTTCATCGGAGACATGCACCACGGGATGGCTTCCGAGTCCTTCAAGCGAGCTCTCTGGACCAAAAGGATGATTCCAATTCGCGCCTGGCACCCATCGCCACCAGTTCGAATAGTCCCGCGTATTGACGGGACCAAGCGTCTCATGAAAAACCATGGCGCCGGGCACGAGGCTCTCTGCAGGTGCGCCTGGATAGTCCTTTGCATCGGGAGTTCGCTCCGCCACTGTTAGATAACCGGTGTCCGCTACGAAGCGCGCGAACTGGTCGTTGGTTACGCTGCAACGATCCATCCAGAACCCGTCGACGGAAACCTCATGCACCGGTCGCTCTTCGGGGTAGAACCGATCCGAACCCATTTTGAACGTCCCGCCTGGAATCCAGACCATGTTTTCGTCTGGCGGGTGAACGTCGGTGGCTACTTTGATTTCACGTTCGCTATCCAGCTTCTTCATATTGGATGACCCATTGATCGAGCTTAAGCATGTCATGCAGGCAGCATGAGGCTATTTGCGGCAGATGGTTCATGAGGCCGGCGGATCTGGTGAAGCGAGCCGACGTCTACCTTGAGCTCGATCATGATAGGGACCTCGTTTTGAATCCGACACTTCTTGAATGTCCCTATCTAGAAAGTAGCTGAGAAACGTGCGGATACCAGCGATGGCGGCGAGTTGTCCAATATCCGACCATGTCGGCGCGATGGCTGTGCGGATGACATCGGCCGCGAGCTCGAATTCCAAACCCAGCAACAGCCAGGTTGCAAAGTGCATCCAGATTCGCATCTTCTCAGCTGTGGGCTTGCGAAATCCTAATAAGGACAAGGCGAATGCCTCTACTGCACCGACGGTAATGAGAAGAGCCGCTGCGCCTTCTACGATCGTTGCCGCTATTTCCCAAAACGACTTCAGTAAAACTTCCATCGTGACTTCCTAGAGAGGCATCGCGGATTTCTAATTCGCCGTTGCAGGATTATTTCACGGCTGCACGGGAAAAGGGTCTGTCTTGCTCTAATCGTGCGTTGATCCGGTGGAGTAATACAAGTTCGGGTAGGGGCCCGTGGCGACTACGGGATCGTCCGCCGTGGCCTGGGTGAGAACTCCGTGATTACGGGTGAGCGCGAAGTGGGGCGCGGGGCCTGGAGAAAGCGGGAGTTGGAGATCGTTGGATCCAGCGGGGAGGGTGATGGTCATCTCCGTGGGGCCGAGGGTGACGGTGAGGTCCGCAGGTGCTGTTAGATTCGCAGTGATGTAGAGGGCGTCAGCGATGGGGCCATAGACCTTAATGGGCGGCTGATGTTCGGTTGAGAGGACAGTGCGATAGGCCCAGTAGATGGAGTCGTTGTGGAGCGCGGGCTGGTGGCCGGTCTTGTACCAGGCGATGAAGTAGGCGAGGAGATCGGTGGCGCCACGGTGGGAGTGGAAGAAGTGCTGCGTGTCTGCGGGGGCGATGCTGGCACCGAGATCATTAGCGCCGGGGTAGAGGGCGGGATCGTCGATGGGAGAGATGTAGGTGCCTTCGATGAAGTCATTCCAGGTGATGATCTCTACCCAGTCAGGGTGCGTGGTTTGGATCGCCTGCATCCAGAGAGCGCGCATACCCTGGTAGCCGCTGTACTCGTAATAGCGGTTGGCGTTGGCTCCCCAAAACTGGAAGCAGATGGGCGCCATGTAGAGCTTGTGCGCGGCGTGGAGCGTGTCGGCGTAGGCGGCGGAGGATGGGAGTTGGTCAGGCGGGTAGCCGAGACCGGGAACGCCGGCGATGCCCCAGTAAAAGGCTCCATCGATGATTCGTTGGTATTGCTCGAGACCGGATGCGATGTCGCTGGCAGTAGGGAGCTCACCACCCCAGAAAAATGACGGCATAAGGAACACGCGAAGGGGTGCGCTGGAGGGAACTCCTGCGACGAAGGAGAGAGCGTTGGGTGCGGTGAGGAGCGAAGGAGCGGTGCCGTGCTCGAGGTTGGAGCGGAGTTGCTGCCAGAACTCGGGGCCGTGGCTGGAGCCGGCGAAGGTGGTGAGTACGAAGCGGCCGTCGTGCTGGAAGTAGAGGCCGGCGTAGCGGCGATTGTTGGCGAAGCGGCGGACCATGTCCCTGACATCGGCAGCATCGTTGGAGCAACACATATCTGCAGAGAACATGAGCTTGAAGTTGGAGTGGAGGCGATAGGCGGCTTCAAACATCTCAGAGGCGCGCCGAATGTAGCGCGGCTCTTTGGACCAGCCTCCCGCGTTAAGAGCAAAGCCGTCGATGCCAATGGCTTGGGCTTGCTGGATCTCGCGCTCGTAAGAGGCGATGTTGAGCTCACCGGTGGGCGTGTCGGCGGTGGCGTCCTGGTTGGCGAGCATGTAGTGCGCGAAGACGAGGCGCTGGGCGTGAGCGGATGCGGGGATGAGGAAGCTGCACAGAAGGAGCAGAAGCTTCGGGAGTGCTCGGCGTGGGTGCTGCTTTCTGCTTGGCATGCAGATCAACTTACCAGAAGTAGGTGGCAACCACCTTCGGTGGGGAGGAGATGCCGTCGATGATTTCAGTGCTCAAGACAATCTCCATATTTTTCTGCTCCCAGTCTTTGGGAAGATGGCCCTTCAGAGCGTCCATTTCGCCTTGCTGCGTGAGGAACTCGCCGGCAGCTACTGTGCCGCCGCGAGCGATACCGGCGGCGACGACAGCCAGTTTGCCGGTATTGGCGTCATGAAAGCGAGCGACGATCGCGTAATCGCGGTAGTTGTGGGTGGTCTGTTGAACTTCGCGGTCGATGCTCCAGCGCAGTTGGTTGTGCGACTGGGTGTCTTCGATCCAGAAGTGAGTCATGTCTGGATCGTTGCCGAAACGATAGCGAAGATCGCGCGTCATGCGAAGGGTCCAGGTGTTATCAAAGGCGCCGAGGAAGATGGTGGGGCCCTGGCGAAGATCGGTGAGCGTGGCAGTGTCCTCGCCGAGGAGGGTGTAATGCCGGTGGCGCATCTCGAGCAGCCCGGAAAGGCTCATGAGGGGTTGGAGATCATCCAGGACGACGCCCCGCATGTGCTCGTCGAGGTGACGGACCTGGTTGGGACTGGAGGCGTCGAGGAGGGTTTGGCCGGTGAACATGCTCTGCGGAAAGCAGAGGGCGATGGGGTCGTTCGAGCCGAAGACAGGAGCCCAGAATTTATCGAGCGTAGAGGGACGGGGACTGAACCAGAAGTACGCCGGCAACGATCGTGATCAGCAGCGCGGATGCCAGCCACCACCACCGGGCATGGGATCGGGCAGGGATGAGGACCGTGAAAGGTGGGTCCAGGGCGGCAGGGGCGACTTGCTCGTGAACATGCGGAATAGCGGAGAACCCGTCGGCCGGGGAGGTAGGTGCGTGGAGGGGAGGAAGAGCCGGAGGGCCACTCGAAGTGCGGGATATAGGAGCCGGGAGGGAGGGAGATGCGCAGTTCGTCGGGGCTGTCGGAATCCTGGTAGTACTGGGCGATGCGTTTGCGGATCTCGGCGGCAGTGACGCGGACGATAGGGTCGGAGGTCGTATCGTAGCCGGCGTGGCGGCCGAAGACCTCGATGCCGAGAGTGCGCTCCTTGAGCTGGTCGCCACGGCCATCGAGTTCCTCCTGGATAATGTAGCGGAGAAAGCTGGGAAACCGTTTGCTATGGGAGAAGTGGGGGTTGTCGAGGAGGCGATCCAGCTGTCGCAGGATGTCTGCCTTCTCCGCATCGCCGTAGACGGCTGCCGAAACGACCCCGTAATCGCTCATAAGTTTTCCGTCAAAGGCGGATTATAGCGTTTCGAGCCCGGCTTTGTCGCGGGCGTATAAGTGCTTGTTTTCATAATAATTTGGCGATTCTTATCAGGATAAGAATTTGTACCTTACCGCAAAGTCCTAGACAGCGACGAAAGGGCTACCTATAACCGGGCGACACTCGAACTGAACTTTTGAATTGTATGAAGAGTGACGCCGACTTCTACGGGAGACGGTCAATTTTGGAGGCAACATGAACCGAGATGGTATGAAGGTTGGCGCGGCTGGCTCAAGGAAGTTCCGGCAGAGCTGGATCGCTCTGGGTCTGTTTGTTTACGCGATATTGCTTCTGGCCATTTGCAGCCCGGCCAGGGGCCAGGTGGGCGCGGCGTCGTTGAGCGGTATCGTGCAGGATACGACGGGGGCAAGCATTCCGGGCGCAACGGTGACGATCCAGAACTCGGCCAGCGGGGCAGTAGCGGCACCTGCAGAGCAACAGTGCCGGAGCCTTCACTTTTTCCGCAGTCCCAGTCGGCGACTACAAGCTGACAGTGGAGCATGCCGGATTCAAGCAGCTGGTGCGGCCGGCGATCCACCTGAACGCGGGAGACAGCCTGACGCTGACGGACCTGCAGCTGACCGTGGGGGATGTGAGCCAGAGCGTGACCGTGAGCACGACGGTGGCGAGTTTGCCGCTGGACAGCGGCCAGTTGAGCTCGACGATTTCCGACAGCGACCTGGAGCGGTTATCGATCGTGGGACGAGACGCCACGGAGTTGGAGAGCATTCTGCCCGGATTCGCGATCCGCAACCTGTCTTCGACCAATGCGGCGCCCGACTTTACGCAGGTACAGATCGGTCAGCCGACGCCGTATGCGTCGAATGGGTCGCCGGTGGCAGGCATCACTCTAAAGCTGGACGGCGCAAACCTGACCGACGCTGGAAACTTTGGCGCGGCGCTGATGAACATCGACGACGCATTTGTGAGCGAGGTGCAGGTGCAGACCTCGAACTTCGGCGCCGACCAATCGAACGGGCCAGTAGTGATCACGGGCGTGACGAAATCGGGCACGGAGAAATACCACGGTTCGCTGTACACGTATGCCCGTACCTACCAGCTCAACGCCAACGATTGGCTGGCAAACTACAACGGTCTCGCGCGGCCGGATGACCGCTATATTTATCCGGGCGGCACGATCAGCGGACCCATTCCACACACTAAGAAGCTGACGTTCTTTGCGGGCGCTGAGTACGATGCGCAGCGCAATATCTATGCGTACGGCAGCTCGGGCAGCGCGATTATTCATGCGCTGGTGCCGACGCAGGCACTGCGCAATGGCGACTTCAGCCAGGCCGCGCTGGATAATTTCCTTGGGCCAGAGGCGACCAACGGGAATTATGGCACGTTCAATGTGGCACCAACGGTGGGTGACGACGACAGTCCCCTGACCAACGGGAACATCGCGACCTATTTGAATCCGGGAGCGATGGCGCTAGTCAACGGCACGCTGCCACTGCCGACGCGGCAGCAGACGGGCACGGATGGTTTCAACTACGACGCGCCAGAACCTGGTAAACAACAATGTGAGCCAGTTTGTCGGGCGCGTGGACTACAACATCACGCCGCGCAATATCTTCTTTGCACGCTACAGCTTTGAAAAGCAAAAGCAGGGCCAGCCGGAAGTTCCTGTATTACTCACCGGCAGCATCGAGCGTAATGGGCGGCGTGAACACGCCCGGCTACGGCGTAAATAACGACGTGTGGGTGAACAGCGGTGCGGCCAACTACGTGACGCAGTTTACGCCCACGCTGACCAACGAGATGTATGCGACCATCACGTCGTTCCTGGAGTCGTTTGATGCGCGCGACATCGCGGCACTGCAGAAGGGCGCGATCGATTATCCGTATAACGGCGCATTCGAGAATAATGACACGCAGTATCCGCAGCTCGGCACCTACACGACGTATGGCGGTTTGCCGCTGGGACTGTGGCCGGACTATTCGGAGAATCCGCTGGAGCTGAAGAAGCTGCAACCGAATGTGGGCGATAACCTGACCAAGGTGTGGGGCAAGCACGTGGTGAGAGATCGGTATCTTCAGCCAACGCACATCGAATAATCAGACGGCAACGAATCCAGCGACGAACGGCATCATCCAGAACTACTATTACGGGCCTGCGGGAAGCTACTTCGCGGATTACAACGGGACGTATCCGGATGGGTCGCCTGCATATGGCAACCCACACTTCAACAGCGGCAATGCGCTGGCAAACTTCTTTGAAGGGCAGATCCAGGATTGGCATCAGCAGAACTTCAATCCTTATACGGACCTCTACTTCTGGAACACCGACTTCTACGCGCAGGATACGTGGCGCGTCACGTCGAACCTGGTGGTGACGTATGGCGCGCGCGTGAGCAAGCTGGGCGCGTGGCAGGATGCGCATGGGATTGGCGCGGCGATCTGGAATCCGGCGCTATACGACTCGGAATATAACGCGACAACGAATCCGCTGCCGGGCATCACGTGGCACGCGGTTACGCCTTCCGTTCCGAACTCTGGCGTAGGGACACCGCCTCTCTACTTTGAGCCTCGGGTTGGCTTCTCGTTCGATGTCTTCAAGAATGGCAACACCGTGCTGCGCGGCGGAGTGGGCGTGTATCGCTTCCATGATTCAGTGACGGACGTGACGAGCCAGTTCGCCTTGGCGGAGAACGTTCGATACACCGACCTCCAAGGCTTCGGGGGTAACACCCTGGAGGGCGTGAGCACTCTGCAACTTGATCCCTACACCTATGGCAATACAGGGCCGGGCAGCACGGAAACGTACATCTCGCCGTCGACGATCTACGGCCTTGACCCCAGCGATAACAAAGAGCCGGTGACAAATAACTACAGCCTCAGCGTAGCGCAGAAGATGCCAGGTCGCTGGATTCTGCAGATTTCGTACGCGGGCAACAACACCAACTCGATGATGGACAATGGCACGACGCAGGCGGTCGTCCTGGACAATGTGAACGCGATCCCGGTGGGCACGCTCTTTACGCCGGCAGCAGCGGCTGCAATCAATGCGGGTGCAGGCTATGATGCCTGTAATCCGACGGGTTGCACACCGCAGCAGGCAGCGAGCCTCGACAACATCTATAACTACCCGGGCGATAAGGCGGTGCAGAAGGCCCGTCCATTCCCGAACTACAGCCAGATCCTCGTGCCACGTCACAACACGTATGCGAACTATAACGGCCTGCAGATTGTGGCGGTCAAGCAGTTGGGAAAGCTGAACTTCAATGTGAACTATTCGTTCTCCAAGGCGCTCGGCATTCTCGGGTCGGCGGCGGACTTCAACTGGACAGCCGGCATGGATCCATTCAATCTTCAGAACAACTACGGGCCGCTGAACTTCGACCGGTCGCAGGTATTGAACCTCAGCTACTCATACCAGACGGGAAAGTTTACCGATCAGCGTGTGCTCGGTTGGTTCATCAACGGTTGGCTGATCTCGGGCATCACCAATCTCCAAAGCGGACCGAACATGCAGACGGGTGTAAGCGCTTCGCCGGGCTACTATCTGCAGGGAAATATCGGCCAGGGGGCCGACGCCTACCCCGTGGAATCGCAGTCGATCCTTGGAACGCCGGACGTGAATCTGCAGCCGGTGCTAACCTGCAATCCAGCGAAAGGATTGGCGTCTCATCAGTATCTCAACCCAAACTGCTTTGCGCTGCCGGCGATTGGAACCAATGGCCAGTACATTGAGCCGTACGCTCACGGACCCGGTTTCTTCAATACGGACCTGACTCTGGAGAAGACCTTCCATCTGGGCGGCAGCAGGACGATGCGGCTGCGCTACGCGGCGTTCAACTTCATCAACCACCCGCTGAACAGCTTTGGCACTGGATACGCATCGCAGACAACGCTGCAGTTGAGCGATACGTCGCCGAATGGGTCGCCGGCAACGGCAACCTATAACCCGAGCGAAGGATTTGGGTCGGCTCCGCTGAAGCTAGGGCGGCGCATCTCGGAAGTATCGCTGGTATTCAATTTCTAACCTGGGCTCGGCTGCGGCGGTGGAAATGCCGCCGTGGCCTTTGCTTTTTTTGATCGCCAGCGAAAACGCGGGTTGGTGGTGTTCCTGTAAACGTGTTGAACCTTGCGGAGAAGCAAATGCCCGGACGGAGAGTCACAGGCTCGTTCAGTTTCATCTTTCTGTGTGCTGCGGTCGCGGGTGCTTGTGCGACGGCGCAGACACGTCCGGTAGGTTCGGGGTTTGCTTCGTTCTCAGAGATCACCGACGCAATGCCTCTTCCGAACGGGGTGGAATTGCATGATGGCAAGCTAGTGATGCAGATTACGGCACTGCGCGACGACGTGTTGCGCATTCGCGCTTCCAGCACGGGCGTACTGCCAGAAGACGCAAGCTGGGCGGTACTGGCTACGGCACGGGGCGCTTCCGTGAGTGTGAGCCAGGATCGTGATGCGAATGCGGTGGGATTTCATACGGCCGCGCTGCGTGTCTCTGTCGATCGCACTACCGGGCTTATGACACTGAGGGACGCGATGGGTGCGGTGTTGCGACAGGACGCCGAACCGACGCTGTTTGATGGCCAGGGGTTTCGCCTCGCGGAAACAATGCCGGCGGATGAACACTACTTCGGCCTGGGAGACAAGACGGGTGCCTTCGATCATCGTAATGCGGCGTTCCGGATGTGGAACACGGATGCGTATGGTTGGCAGGAGTCAACCGACCCACTGTACAAGAGCATCCCGTTTTATCTCACGTACCGTGCGGGAGTATCGCTGGGAGTGTTGATTGATAACACGTGGCCGTCGTCGTTCGACTTTGGCAAGACGGTCGGCGACAGGATGCAATATCGTGCGGAAGGAGGGCCGGCGGACATTTACATTCTGTACGGGCCATCCGCGAAGGAGGTATTGAAAACCTATGCGTGGCTGACCGGGCCGACCCCACTGCCGCCATTATGGACGCTGGGCTTTCAGCAGTCGCGCTACAGCTACATGACGCAGGAGCGCGTTTTGCAGGTGGCGGAGCGACTGCGCAAAGACAAGATTCCTTCGGACGCCGTGTATCTCGACATCGATTACCAGGAGAAAAATCGACCCTTCACCGTTAATAGGGATGCGTTTCCGGACATGGCGGGTATGGTGAAGACGCTGCACGCGGAGAAGTTCCACGTGGTCGCAATCACGGACCTGCACATCGCGTATCTTCCGGGGCAGGATTATGCGCCTTTCAATAGTGGCGTTGCAGGCGATGACTTTGTGAAGAATCCAGATGGGACACTCTACGTGGGCAAGGTGTGGCCAGGGCCCAGCGTGTTTCCGGACTTTACGAGGGCACAGACGCGGGCTTGGTGGGGAACGCTGTACACGAACTTCGCGAAGATGGGGATCGACGGCTTTTGGAATGACATGAATGAGCCCTCGGTGTTCAACGCGCAGTTGACGATGCCGTGCTCGACCGTGCATCGCATCGACGAGCCGGGGTTTGCGAAGCGCACGGCAACTCACTGCGAGATTCATAACGTCTATGGGATGGAGAACTCGCGAGCAACGTTTGATGGACAACTGGCGCTGAGACCGGACGTGCGGCCGTTTGTACTGACTCGAGCTTCGTATGCGGGGGGGCAGCGGTATGCAGCGACGTGGACTGGAGACAACTCCGCGACATGGAATCATTTGCGGCTAACGACGTCGATGCTGAAGAATCTGGGGCTGAGTGGATTCGCCCTTGCTGGAGCGGACGTGGGAGGCTACGCGGGAACGCCCACGCCGGAGCTGCTCACGAAGTGGATTGAGATCGCGGCGTTTCAACCGATCGATCGTGATCACGCAGAGAAGGGGACGGGAGACCACGAGATCTGGGCCAATGGGCCGGAGCAGGAAGATATTAGACGCAGGTTCATCGAGACCCGGTATCGGTTGCTTCCCTACCTCTACACGGTGACGGAGGAGGACACGCATACAGGGTTGCCGCTGCTTAGACCGCTGTTTCTCGAGTTTCCGGACGCGGCTGCGGATCGGCATCCGCTCGACGTGGACCTAAATACGTCAGGCGAGTTTATGTTGGGGCCGGATCTGTTAATTGCTGCTCCAGCCTTCGAAGACAAGGCCGGCGATTACGAGGCGACACTTCCCTCTTCTGGATGGTATGACTTTTGGACCGGCAAAGAGGTGAAGGAGAATCGGGAACAGGTGCAGGCTGGCGGACTGCAGCCTGAATCTGCGGCGGGGCCCGTTCTGCCAGCAGTCAGGATTCACCGCGAACTATCCACGCTCCCGGTATTCGTGAGGCCGGGCACGATCCTTCCAATCGAGCCTCTGGTACAGAGCACTGAAGAGCAGCCTTCAGGGCCACTGACGTTGCGTGTATTTCCGGGCCCGAACTGTGCTGGACATCTCTACCAGGATGACGGGAAGACCTTCGCCTACAAGCGGGGTGACTTTCTGCAGATCAGCTTTTCGTGCCAACCTTTGGCAGATCACCGAGGATTAGACATACACATCGGCAAGCATGATGGCAGCTATCCGGCATGGTGGAAGGAGATCGCGGTAGAGGTAAACGGGCTCTCGGCTAGACCGTCGTCCGTAATGGTGAATGGAAAGGCCGCGAACTTCCACTACGTAGATGCGTCGGCTACCGTCGTGGCGAAGGACGGCGGAGATGGTATCGATGTTGTTGTGGAGTCCGTCGGCCCGTGAAGACAAGGCCGACCCTGAGACGTAGGGTCTACGAGGGCCGACTATCTTTTCTTTCGATTAGAACGAGAACCTCAACGCGAGTTGAATCACTCTCGGATTCGTGCTCACGGCAGTGATGGTTCCAAACGCCGATGGTGTCGTCGAGTACGTATTGTCTGGCCCAGCGAAATTCGGGTGATTGATGGCGTTGAAGAAGTCTGCTCGGAACTGAACGGTGGCGTCGTCCTTAGGCCAGTGAACCTGGGTATTCTTGGCGAGCGAGATGTCGATGACGGTTTGATCAGGATAGCGGAGGATGCCGTTGGCCCATTAACACTGCCAGCCGGACCGGGATTTGGATCGAGTTGGGAGATGTCGACGTTGCCGGTGCCATTGGCTGCCCCAGGTCGCAATGGCATGGCATTAACCCAGACGGCGGGATGTTTGTGCATCATTAGCATTCCCCTTTTGGAAGTGTTTTTTTACAAAACCTTCTTAATGATTGGGAAGGATGCTTCGGACGGGCTCTGGAGTTGGTGTGGTCGGCGCAGCCGCGATAAGGCCTCGCCTTATTAAGGAGTACCCGCAAGGATGACAGATAACCACGCAGTCTCGCCGGCGTCCCCGTTCACGCTAACCGGCAAAACCGCCATTGTTACGGGAGGCGGACGAGGAATCGGCAGAGCGATCGTCCAACAACTCGTATCTGCCGGAGCGAACGCACTCGTATGCGATCTAGACGAAGGGGCGCTGCAGGAGATGAAGTCATCCGTCCGGGATCGACCTGGCGATCCTTGGCGCGATGGAGGTTTCTGAAACCGGCGATCTCGCCAACTGGATGATCCCGCGCAAGCGCGTGAAAGGCATGGGCGGCGCGATGGATCTTGTCGCCGGTGTGAATCGTGTGCTCGTTATGATGGAGCACACCGCACAAGACGGCAAACCCAAGCTGCTCCATGCCTGCACGCTGCCCCTCACAGGGCAGAGTGTGGTGAAGCGTGTGATCACTGACCTAGCGGTCCTGGATATTACGCGCGGCGGCTTTGCTGTGCGTGAGCTGGCGCCCGAAGTCACTGAACAGAACGTTATCGAACGAACGGCGGCGGCGGTGCGCTTCCAATTTGAGCAGGGGCCGTCGCTATGAGGGTTTGCCTTGAGACGCGATGCCGCGCGCTAATGCCGGAGCACTCCTACGTTTCTGCCGGTGCTTAGCAACAGCGGTTCGTGCGGACACGCAGGAAGTTCATGTTGCTGTTTTCTTTGAGGATCGCCCACCGTGGGCTCCGCAGGACCTTCGAACGACAAGTTCCACTGGAAGGACTATCCGTTTGGCCCGCTTGTTCTGGGCCTTGTCGGTCAACCTTGAAAACAGCAGCTCCGCGGCAACGCGGCCCAGCACATCTGTCGGCTGGCGGACCACGGTCATCGGAGGCTTGAGAATATCGGCCATCTCAAAATCGTCAAATCCCACGATAGCGATCTGCTCGGGTATCCTCGCGTTCAGCATAGTGAGCGCGTTGAGCGTGTGGCGCATCACAAGATTATTGGTGCAGAAAAACGCGGTCGGAGGTTTCTTGCTGTTGAGGAGCCCTCGTACCGTTTGAAGCGTCTCCACTTGTATGTCGCCCACGGTGTACGCGTCCGGTTCCAGGCCGGCGGCTTTCATTGCCGAAAGATACCCCTCCAACCGTTCGTTCTTCGTCCAGACTTTTCCGGCCAGGCCGAGGCAGGTGATACGCCGATGATGATGTTCAATGAGATGTTGAACACCGAGCTGCGCGCCAAGCTTGTTCTGCACTACCACGCTGTCGAAGGAGCTCCCTCGAACGGGCCGATCCAGCGTCACAATCGGGGTCTGCTCGAATTCAGCATCTTGCAGGCGCGACTTCCCTGGCGCCGGCACGATGATCAGTCCCTCTATATGCCGTCGCAACATTCGCTTGGCCTCGATAAATTCTGTCGCTGGATCCTCTTCCGAGGTCGTAATCACAGTCGAGTAAGAACGCTCCTTTGCCACAAGGCTGATGGAATGGGCGCATTGTGCGAAGAAAGGATCATGCAGATTCGGAACAATAATACCGATCTGGCGTGTCCGATGGTCCCTGAGTGATCGTGCGACCTCGTTGGGAACGTAGTTCAGCTTTGCTATGGCCTCCAACACGCGCGCTCGCGTGTCTTTGCTCACATGTGCGTTGCCATTCAGCACTCGCGACACAGTCATCGTCCCAACGCTGGCGAGCTTTGCGACATCGCTCATTCGGGTTACATGATTCAATGGGTAAAGCCTCCTACTTGGGCGCGTTGATTTGCCTTCGCGCAGTTCGATTCAGGCTCGCAAAGTCAATTCTATTCAGTGGCCGAGGCCATGATCGCTGGGATTTTCTTCGGAAGTAAATGTCGGACCTGGTATTCCCTGTTTGTTATAGAAGAAAGTCTGAACTACGTTTCTCCAACCATATCGCACATACCTTGGATGCAGAACCCCCGGCGCCGAGACCAGAATGGTATTTCCCTGAATAATGGCGGATGCGGTGACAAAGGTACGATCGCTGGCTGCAACTTCGAAGTCTCCGAGCGGTTTTCCCTTCGCAGTAAGTCCGTCGGCGTTGTCGAACCAGACACGAATCGCCGCACCTTCGATCGTAGCCTCACGGAATAACGGCAGCTCATACTCTACGTGCTCACCATAAACGAGCCCTCGGGCGGCCAGAGCCAGCCGTTGGGATACCGTTTGCTTGTCGGGGGGATGAACGTTCCCTGGCGTGCCCACATCAATCGACACAGCCATCGCCGTATTCGCAACAGAAAGTGTACGCCGTTGGGCGTCGCGAACCAGACCCCAGTCTTCTCCAGGAGATTCGAAGCTCGATATCTGAACAAAGAGAAACGGAAGGTCTCCCTGCCCGAAGCGTGCCCGCCAGTCTTGAATGAGCGCCGGGAAGAGGGTGCTGTAATGGGAGGCACGCAGTGGCGCACTGTCGGTTTCTCCTTGATACCACAGGAACCCCTTTATTGACATGTTGCTGAGAGGTGCAATCATGCCGTTGTAAAGTCCCGCCGGCAACCAGGACTCCTCTTGAGGATGCCAGGGATGTTTAGGAACGGGCTTCCCTGCCGCCCTCGCAGCCGCACCAGAAGCTGCTTCCGCTGCAATCTCAGCACTGAGATTGGTCTGCTGATCAGCAAACTTCGCACGATTGCTGAAGGCAGAAAGTAGTGCAGGGTCGTTGCCCAGAGTGTCCAGCGAAATCCAGGAGTCAATAGGCGTGCCTCCCCAGCTCGCATCGATTAGACCAATGGCGACATGTTCTTTTTCGGCAATTTCTCGCCCAAAGAAGTACGCTACCGCGGAAAATTTGCTAGCGGTCTCAGGGGTACACCGCGACCATTGGCCGCTTATGTTGCCAAGAGGAACATCGGAACTCTTATGCTCTACTAGCAAAAGGCGCAACATCGGATTGTCGGCGGCTTTGATCTCATTTTCCGCATTGCGCACAAATGCTGTCGGGGGAAATCCTATGAGCGGCATCTCCATATTCGATTGGCCGGACGCGATCCAAACGTCTCCCACCATCAAATCTGAAAGCGTCTTCTTTCCCTCCAGTGCTCCTCCGTCGATATCGAGCACATAGGGGCCGCCGGCATGTTCAGGCGCTAACCACGTTACCCATTGACCAAGATCGTCCGCAGTCGCCAACGTCATTTGGTTATGAAAGCGGATCGTCAGCTTTGCCCCAGGGGTGGCCGATCCCCAAATACGTATGGGCGATTCACGCTGCAGAACGGCGTGATCGCTAAGAAGGCTAGGGAGAGTGATCGCCGCGTGTGCACCCGCAGAGAATAGCAGTTCGAGAGATGCTGCAAGAAGGATCGTGTAACAGGTCCGAATAATTCCCATACGGTTTATCCAATATTCAAATGTATTGACGCCAAGGCTACAAAGCTGAATTCAAGCAGTCATGGTTGTTTGAGACCGAGCGCATCAACGTCAAGACGATCCGGCACAATCGCATTTTCCTGATGCGTTACCAGCCCGAAGTTTCCACTCCAGTCCCACATAGCCCATCCAATACCATTTTGATCCAACCCGGTCCGAACGTCGTGGAGATAGCGAGCTCGCGAGTCTTTCGGGGCTGTATCGCGAAAGGCACCAAACTCATTGCATATAACTGGAATATGTCGCTCTCGACCCCACGCAGCGGCGAACGCTATACGCTGGCGAATCGAGGCCGCATTCCAGCCTTCTGCTCCGTAGAGGTAGAGCTGATAGCGAGCTGAATCGTTGGGAATATTTTTCATGCGGTCCGCGATCTGGCTGGATGTGGCGGGATAAGGGATATCGCTGAAATAATTCCACTCGACCGACCCCCAGCTTGCACCCTGATGAGTAAATGCATAAGGTTCGTAAAAATGAAATGTATAAATGATGTTGGGATCGTCAATGGTTTCGGTGGCAAGCAGGTCGCCGAGACTATCGTAATGTGCGCCCGATGCGATGATGGTGTGTTGCACATCGATGTTGCGAATGGCCTTCACGGTGGCACTTTGCAGGCCCACCCATCGATAGGGGTCTTGCTCTTCTGACTCATTTATCAGCTCGAAGAAGAATCGATCTGGATCGCGACCAAGGAAGTGCTTCGCCAGAATTTGCCAGAGCATAATAAACTGATCAGCCCCGGATTGAGTTGCGAGCCGCTGCTTGTAATCGTCCCGCGGGAAGACGACAAAGTCCACGATCATGCCAGAGTTCATCGCCAGGTCGAGCGCACTGTCAATGCGCGCCCAGATCTGATCTTTATCCGGATTCCTGAGTCCCCCTTGTGAGAGCAAAGTGGGATCCAACGGAAATCGTACGTAGCGAATGCCCATGCCCTTCATCATCTGAAAATCGGCAGCAGTGATATAGGTAGACGTGTGCTCGGGAGAGTAGTCGCCCCAACCTCCGAACCAGCCAGACAAGTTGATCCCACGCGTTAAAGCTGCCGCCCGCCGGAAGGCTTGGCGTTCATCAGACTGTTGAGCGGTTGCGGCGCGAGACCAGCATGCCGTCGCCAGAATCAACCCGACAGCAGCCAGCCTTCGGAAAGCAATGATCATCACATGCTCCTTCTCTGCCACCCTACTTGTGTGGTGCTATCGTAATGGCCTGTCCGCGCATTAAGAGAACCAGCACTGAGCGCGCGCCTTATTCTTTTGTCCCCGTGGGACTAAATTGCGGGAATTACCAATAAGGTGATTGATTGCGGTGGAAAGGTGGCAGTGATGGTGCTGGTCGTGCTCCCTGCCACCGGCGGGGTTACTGTCACATTAGGTTGCGCCACAATGGCGGTCAGATTCGCATTGCTGTAGAGAAAAGCGTCTGCGGTTGTAACAGTGCTTTCAGGATAATTCGCGAGCGAGAGCGTTGAAGTGAGAGCACCATAGGTTTTGTTGATGACGACGATCGTAATCGCACTGTCGGAGGACCGGACCGCTCCGTAGATAGAGAGCTCACCCTGATTAGCGCTTGTAGAAGATAGTGCGGTATTTCCAAAAGTTGATTTATTTCCATCGTAGTTTCGATAAATCTCAAAGGCCATGTTTCCCGGGCCCTGATTGCTGTAGTTAGTTGTAGGCCACAGCTCTGCCATATCAAGGCCGTACGCTCCAAATATTCCCAGAATATCGGCCTGGGTGACTGCGCCATTGATGGATTCATTGCCACCGAAATTGTATTCATCGATGGATGTCTTGGTACCAGGATAGCCATTGGTGACCCAGCTTTGCATCATCGGAATCAGTTCAGGAGCCTGTAAGGGGATATTGCAGTTTCCCTTTGCGGTGGGGTTGTAATAGTTGCCATCCGTAGGATAGTTCGGCTGGGTGTAGGCGGGATCCGTATAGGTGGGGTCCCAGAATACGCGTGTCGAGTTCATGCGAGCCTGTTGCTCTCCAGTGTCCCCTGCGGTCGTTAGGCCAACCGAAGTGCCGTTATAATTGGCGGCGAAGTAGGCGTGGATGTCGACATAATCCAACAGACGAACGCCATAGGTCTGGGATGCGGCGGCCATCTGCTGCAGGTAGTACTCAATAAGTGGAACACCGCCGTGTGCTGTACGATCGGTGGGATCACTCCAGGGGGCGTAGCAAGGACCCGTCGAATACCCGTTGTTAACGTCCTTCTGGGAGTAGAAATACTGGTACCAACCGGAGATGATCGGTCCGGCGACTAGCGCACTTGGGTCAGCAGTCTTGATCGCCAGCGCCGTACCTATGCCGCCGTTGGTGATCTCATCGTAAGTCATAGGAATTGGGTGCACGTCGCGATGAACCGCAGACCAGTACTCTGGTTCATTATCGAGATCCCAGATAGTTGCATCCTTACCGCCAGCGGAGGCGCAATAGGTGCCACTCGTCAGCAGGCAGTTCACCCAGCCTCCAGTCCACGCGGCATCCGCCCAAGCAGAGGTTGCATTGCCAGCACCCGGTGCGGTAGGCGGAGGCTCGGAGATGCTGGTGATGGCCGCGATTGTGTTATTTCCGACCAGGTCAGTTCCGCCCGTTTCCACCCCGTTGCCGCACCCGTCGCCGTTGTACTGCTCCTGGTTGGGATAGGTGGCTTCGGAAAAGCTGCAGGCCTTGACAGTACTGTTAGAAACCCAGCCAATCACAGGAGCTGTGCCCTGGGTTGCTATACCAAGGGTATTGGCCGCAGAGAGGAAGGCGTTGAAGCTGGTACCGTTACCGTTGTCGCCGTTGGGCAACATGCTGTTGGAGCCGCTGAAGTTTTCGAAGTAATAGTCGTTAGCGGAATTGACCACATTCGTCTGGTAGTTATAACGGGAGGTATCGTCGCCGCCCCACCGCGCAATTGCGATGTTGGTATTAGACGCTGTGGTCGTATCCAGCAGATAAGCATTCATCCCGTAGATGTAGGGACTGATCGCGTGGGTCTGATTGCCGGCGTCGACAGTAAGTGACGGCCCCGTCGCCGTCGCCGGAGCTGCTAGGGTTACCGTCACGCTTTCACTGACACTTGTGTCCTGGGTGCTGGTCGCCGTAACGGTAACAGTTGGCGGCGCGGGATATGGTGACGTGTAGAGACCCGTCGAGGTAATGGTCCCGGGGCTGTCGGTGCTTCCGGATGGTGCAGCTAAGGACCACTTAACCCCATTGCCGGAGAGACCGGTGCCATTCACCGTCGCTGAGAACTGTTGCGTGCTACCAATCGTGACGCTCGCCGGCTTTGGAGTCACAGTCACCGAAGTGACATTGGGCCCGTTGTAGTTGGCTGTGACGGTTGTGTTCGCACTCATTGTGACGACGCAAGTCTCAGTAATTGGGGGAGAGGTGCAACCGGTCCAATTCACAAAGCTATTCGATCCCGTCGTAGCGGGTGCGTAGAGCGTCACGATTTTCCCGGAGTTGTAGGTTCGGGTGAAGCTGGTTGAGCCGCTGGATGCATTGTTGTTGTCTGCAGGAGAGACACTGATGGCGACGCCGTTGGATGGGCCTGCGGAGTTCACTGTTAGTACATACGTGGTCGTGACAGGAACCGTATAGTTGGCGGTAACAGTTGTGTTGGCAGCGAGAGTGACCGTGCAAGTCGTGGAACTAGCGGTGGTGCATCCAGTCCACGATGAGAATGTATTCCCACTTGCGGTGGCCGGCGCTGTTAGAGTGACTGTCGCACCGGAATTGTAGGTGCGGGTAAAGCTCGTTGTACCATTACTCAAGCTGTTGTTGTCCGCAGGGGATACGGTAACGGCTACGCCGCTTGCTGGATTCGTCGACGCAACGGTAAGGACATAGGTTACAGGTGGCGGCACAGGCACGGTGTAATTCGCAGTGACCGTGGTATTGGCCGTCAATGTCACATTGCAGGTCATTCCGGTAGTGGTGGTACAGCCAGTCCACGAAGAGAATGTATTCGTCCCGGATGTAGCGGGCGCTGTCGAGAATAATCGCCGTACCCGAGTTATAGGTGAGGCTAAGACCCTGTCGTTCCGCCAGCCTTGCCATTGTTGTCCGCTGGCGAGGCTGTGATCGATACACCACTGGAAGGATTCGTCGAGTCTATGCTAAGGGTGTAAGTAACGGGTGCAGGGGTTGTATAGTTAGCCGTCACAGTCGTGTTCCCAGTAAGTGATACCGTGCACACTGCGGCGCTCACCGAAGTACAACCAGTCCAGGACGCAAAGGTGTTTCCGCCCGATGTGGCGGGCGCCGTCAGAGTGACCGAAGATCCGGAGTTATACGTGCGCGTGAAGCTCGTGGTGCCGCCGGTAGCACCATTATTATCCGCTGGGGACACAGCGACGGCAACGCCCGTCGCAGGGTTGGTGGAGTTTACCGTGAGGACATAGGTGGTAGGGGGAGGCGTACCCGAACCACCGTTGCCACCACAGCCGACCAAGCATAGGCTCATTCCTATCGCGACTCCAACATTAGTCCACCTAGCCTGGGTCATAGCAACTTCCTTTCGAGTCCTTGGGCCGCATATCTTTCAACGGGGTGCCATTGAAGAATTGATCGTTTGATTTATTTGACGCTGTTAGCTTCAATTACGTCTTTGTAGTACGCTGCGCTGAGTTTCGGAATCCGTTTCTGCGTCTTGAAATCCACATAGACGATGCCGAAGCGCTTCTTATATCCGTCAGCCCACTCAAAATTATCCAGCAGGCTCCATAAAAAGTAACCTTTCACGGGTATAGCTTCTGATGTGGCCCGATGCAGTTGTGTCATGTAATTGCGAAGATACATAATTCGATCGCTGTCATAGACTTGTCCGTCGGTAACGATCTGGTCTTCAGACGACGCACCATTTTCAGTTATGTAAAGCGCCTGTACTCTCCACAATTCGTGAACAAGCCTGGGTGCCCAATACAGGGTCTCCGGTCCGACATACAGCCACGCACTATCCATGTGAGGAAATGACGCCGGGTTGGATACGATTTCGTAACCATTTGCAGAGCTATCTGCTCGCACATAAGTAGGTTGGTAGACATTAAGCCCGACGAAATCCATGGGAGTCTTGATGATGTCCATTTCCTCTGCTGTAAATTTTGGTGCGCTAGTCCCGAGCTTCTGCAGGTATGAATCGGTATAACGACCTTCCTCTAATACCGTAAGGAACATCGCGTTTTGTTCTCGCATCGCTCGACGAGCAGCATCTATATGGTCAGCAGTCTCAATGATGGGTGTGCATGCTTGCACGTTGTCCGCGATGCCGACTTGGACGCCCGCCTTTGAATGAGCACGTATCGACTGAACCGACAGCCCATGGGCGAGAACAACGTAGTGAGTCAACTGGGCCAGCCTCTTGGGATCAAGCCGAAGTCCTGGAGCATGAACGCCCTGGCCGTAGCCCAGTTCAACAAAGCTCCTCATTTCATTCATGGTCATAAAGTGCTTGACCCGATCAGAAAGAAGACCAGACGTGAAACCGGCATAGTCCGCGAATGCCTTTGCCGTATCACGATTCTCCCAACCTCCCCGATCTTGAAGAGCTTGAGGTAAATCCCAGTGATACAAGGTACAGTAAGGTGCAATATCGGCGGCCATTAGCGTGTTCACCAGTCGGTTATAAAAATCTATGCCGACTTGATTAGGCTTTCCAGTTCCGTCAGGGAAAATACGTGACCATGCGACAGAAAAACGAAACGCCTTCAAACCCATCTCTTTCATGAGCTGGATATCGCTCGGAAAGAGGTGGTAGAAGTCGTCGGCGATATCACCGGTATCTCCATTGAAGGTAGTTCCGGGGGTGTGAGAAAAGGTATCCCAAATCGTTCGACCCCGCCCCCCCTCATTCACGGCGCCTTCTACCTGATAGGCTGCAGTCGCTGCGCCCCATAAGAAACCCTGGGGAAAGCTCGCATCCGTGGCGCGTACTCCCAGCTGAGCGAACGCCCTTCCGGTCCAAGACCTCGCGAGTGATCCCGCGCCCAGGGTCAGCCCAGTGGCCCGTAAAAATTTGCGTCGATTCACCGCTAGCCTCAGTAGATCAGATAACGCCTGCGAGGCTTTAGCCCCAAGGCCCCGATGTTATGAGCTCTCCTACGCGTCAGTTGACGCTGAGAACCAAGTTGAGATTTTGGACAACCTGAGTCGGCGACGTGCAGCCCGCGGAGTTATAAGGACAACTCGCTCCGGTGGCAGTGACCGCGATCTGTGAGGACGACGAGGAAGATGTGGGGGTTGTGGTGCATCCACTAAACATCGTCAAGCCAACTCCACTTATCAGGAGCAGGAGCATTATCCGGAAGCGGCGCCACTTTCTGAAGCCGAGAAGCGCCAGTGCTGCCGCCATCATGCTTCCGGGAAGTAACGGGCCAGGTCCGTGGCGAACAGCGGCCGTGGACGCGGGTACGTTCACCGTTAGCGTAGTGGTGGACTTTCCTTGAGCCACCAGTGTTACAGAGCTTGGGCTAAACGTGCATGTAGCTCCGATCGGAAGAAAGCCGCCACAGGCAAATGAGATCGACCCATTGAAGGCAGCATCTGCGGTAAGGGTAAGCGTTGCCGTTCCGGATCCGCCCGGCGGGACAGTGATTGTTGAAGAAGCGCTAGTGATCGTAAAGGACGTTGCAGGGAGATTAATGATGTAGGCTGCCGATGCGACGGCACTCAAATTGTAGTCAGGTGGGGCGACGGCGATTGCGTTGATCGTCGTAGACACAGCAACTGTAATTGGGCCGTTGTAAAGGGTGGTAGTTCCTACTCCAACCGCCGGTGTTGACCCATCAATGGTGTAGTAGATGGATGAACCAGTTGTCGCATCAGAAATGCTGACGGTCTGCACACTGGTATAGGTACCAGCTGCCACAGAGAAGGTGGGCGTCGCGGCAGCAGGTAGATTGATCGTATAGGTTGCTGAGGCGATTGCACTGTTGTTGTAATTCGCCAATATCGCAATTGCGTTGATGGTTTCAGTGGAGCTGACTGTTATGGGCCCCGCATAGAGAGTGGAGCTGGCGGTCGGCGTTGAGCCGTCCGTCGTATAGTAGATGGCCGCACCTGCGGTTGCGTCAGCGATGCTTACCGTCTGCGGGGTGGTATAGGTCCCAGCCGCTATGGAGAACGTGGGTATCGCCGCGGTTGGGAGGTTAATCGTGTAGAGAGCCGTGGCTACGGGACTGGTTGAAAAGCCGTTACCGGTCGCAATGGCATTGAGCGTTTCGGTCGCTCCAACAGTGATGGGCCCACTATAGGGAGTGGAAGCAGACGTGGGGGTCGATCCGTCCGTTGTGTAGTAGATGGTCGCGTTCGTTGACGTGTCACTGATGCTCACGGTTTGTACTGTGGTGTACGTGCCAGCCGCGACCGAGAAGGTCGGCGTAGCCGCGGGAGGTGCGGGCGTTCCTGCACCCGTGACTGCTGCTGTACCGGTGTTGCTCAGAGAATCTGTGGCCGTTAAGGTCGCGCTGTTGGTACCTACGGAGATCGGACTAAAGGTGAGCGAGGTCGCGAACGAAGCTCCAGACGAGGCGCCGAACGTGGTTCCGGCACACGCACCGGTTGTCGCCGCTGAGAATGCGGATGCGGAAGTTCCAGTGAATGCAAAGGTGACTGTCGGGGGCGTGGTTGTGCAGCCACCGTCATTAAGGAATGTCGTAACGTTGGTCGCGGTAATTGGATTCTGGACTGGCGACGTGGGCGCCGTAATATTGTCGATTGCAATCTCGAAGACGTTGCTGTTGTTATCTGCTTCGTAGAGATTACCGAGAGCATCACTCGTTAGCAGCTTGCCACTCTGCGTTGAGACCAGGTACATATTTGTACTGCTGTAGCTTCCACTGACATACGGGAAGGCAAGAATTCCAGTTGTGTTTTGAAGCAACGCGTAGACGGTTCCGTTAGGTGTAATTGCAACGCCGTCAATTTCGGCATCATAGTTGGACGGTGTTGCTGGCGTGTAGGTATAAATCACTGTTGGCGTCGTTGCATAGCCAGTGCCGGATGTGTAAGGCAACTCGTTCACATTCGAGCTGAAGCTCTCCTGGTTGTTTGTCGAACCCATTGCAGAATCGGTGAAGAACAGGTCGCCGGTTGCGTCAATCGCCATGCCCCCGATGCTCAACTGTCCCGTGGTATCGGGTGCGGTCGCCGTCGGCTCTGCGTAAACTACCGTTGGAGCAGGCGTGCCGGTATAGAGACAGGCTGCTGTGCACTCGTAGATCGTATCGGGATTGTTTCCTCCCTGGTTTTGGTTGGTTGTTCCAAAGAACAGGTCTCCTTTGGCATCAAACACCATCGATACGACGCCAGACCCTCCCGATAGGGAGATGTTGTTCATGATGCATTCGTTGGTGTCCGTACCGGTACAGTTGGGTGTGGTACCGGAGACGGCAGCTATCGCCGCATAGGCCCCGTTTACGTAAGGAACCTTGAGAACCGTCGAGCCATAGGAAAATCCGATGTACAGGTTGCCCTGGCTGTCGACGGCAACACCGTTCGGGTTGCTCAGAGAACCCAGTACCGTCGCAGTTGTTCCGCCTGGGGTAAATAACAGGATTTTGTTGTTATAGGTGTTGGTAGCGATCAGATCCCCATATCCGTTCACCGCCATCGTGTCTCCGGCGGGCTCGCCGCCAGACTGCGCTCCTCCGCCGGGGAACGAGCCGAGCTGCGTGGATTGGCTCAGGACGACGTTCTGGAATGCAGAGGGAGGCAAACTAATGGTATAGAGCGCGGTTGCAACTCCGCTGTTGCCGAAGCCTCCGCCAACAGCGATCGCATTGAGGGTCTCAGTTGACGAGACTACGATCGGACTGCTGTACAGCGTTGAACTTGAAGTAGGCGCGGAACCGTTCGTCGTGTAGTAGATCGCCACACCAGCGGTGGTGTCCGCGATGGAGACTGACTGGGGAGTTGTATACGTTCCAGGGGCAACGGAGAAGGTTGGGGTGGCGGACGCGCCCGCTACATTAATTACATAAGCAGCGGTAGCCACCAAGCTACTCGTATCGCCCGGGTCAACTGCAATGGCATTGACAGTTTCCGAATTCCCTATCGAGACCGCGCCGCTGTAAAGCGTCGATGTACCCGCGTTTGGTGCAGGCGTCGAGCCATCTGTGGTGTAGTAAATCGAAGCGCCCAAGGTAGCATCGGTGATCGTGAGCGATTGCGCGCCCGTGTACGTGCCGGCTGCTAATGAGAAGGACGGCGTAGCGACAGTACCTTCTCCGGTTCCCGAGACGGCGGCCGAACCGCTGTTGCTATTGGTGTCCTCGGCCGTAAGTGTCGCTGTGCTGGTACCAACTGCGGCGGGCGTGAAGGTAAGTGTCGATGTGTAGGAGGCGCCGATTGCGGTAGAAGAACATGAACCGGTTGTAACCGCAGAAAACGCAGAAGCGCTCGTTCCGGTGGCGGTAAACGTGACCACCGGTGCCGGACTGCACCCTCCATCATTCAAAACAGTGATAAACGATGCGCTAGAGGCAACACCAACCGCCGAAGGAGCGGCCTTCAGGATGTTGAGGCCAACCCACTCAATCTCGTCTTCACTAGCAGTATTGTTATAGGTGTCTATATAGAAGTTGCCGTTGCCATCGGACGCCAACAGTTTTCCTGCAACAGTTGATGCCACATACATCTTTGCCGTGTTGATAACGCCATTGTTGTTGGGAAAAGCGATCAGCCCCGGCGACCCCGTGATCAGTGCGTAGACCGTACCGCTGGCATCGACAGCGACACCATCCACTTCGTTGTCATAGTTGCTGGGTGATGAAGGCGTATAGGTGTATAGAACCTTAGGAGATGTCGCGAAACCCGAACCAGACGTATACGCAAGCTCGTTGAGGTTAGACGTATAGCTCTCCTGGCTGGTTGAAGAACTCACGGCCGAGTCGGTAAAGAAGAGGTCTCCATAGGAATCTACAGCCAAGCCGCCAACATTGAGTTGCCCGGTGGTGCTCGGCGATGAGCCGGTCGGCTCCGTAAACAATAGCGCGGCCGCCGGCGTGCCAGCGTACAGACAAGCCGCGGTACATTCCCAAATGGAGTTAGGTGCCGTTCCCGCGCCATTATCTGCGATATTTGTCGTGCTATAGAAGAGGTCTCCCGCCGCATCAAATACCAGACCTGAGACCCCAGACCCCTTGGTATTCAGGTTATTCATGACGCATTCGACCGTGTCGCTGCCGGTGCAGTTAGGAGTGCTGCCAGAGGGCGCGTTGATAGTCACGTACGCGCCATTAACGTAGGGAGCCTTTACAACGATGGCGGATGTTGCAAACCCGACGTATAGATTGCCTTGGCTATCAATTGCCACTGCATCCACATTGTTACCTGGGGCACCTAAGACAGTGGCTGCGGGCGCTGGGCTTATGTTTGCAGAGCCCGCGGCATAGAGGAGAACCTGGCCGCCGTAGGTATTGCCCATAATCACGTCGCCCTTAGAGTCCACCGCCATGGAGGATCCTGCCGGCTCATGGCCTGATTGGCCACCACCGCTTGTGAGTAGCCCAAGCTCCGCAGTCTGGCTGAGAACGATATTCTGGAACGCGGATTGGGCCTGCGCTGGCGTAGTCACACTGAAAACGGACAAGGCTGATAAGACAACCAGGGCATTGGAGAGCAAACTATTTGACCGCGGTGAGTAGCTTAAGCCTGTCCGATTAACTTTCATCTCGAATGCTCCTGTAGTCGGTTCTCTTAGGATGGTGGGAACGTCTCTTGGTCCGTTCGCTTCGCTCTGTCGTCTCATCGTGTGATCCACTTTTGCCTCGAGGTCTCAAACGGCCTTCCTGCTTATTCAGAACAGACCGCGTCATCCTATACGTCTTATTGAATCGTTACATTCATGGTGAAGGGCAAAGACATCTGGTTAGAATTGCCGTAGGTAATTCCTGGATATTCGGCAATTATTTGGCTGCCAACCTGCTTCGCCGTAATCGTAACGGTATAGGTGCCCGCGGGCGTGGAATTTCCCGTCGTAGTACCGAATTGCTTGGTGCTGCACCCGCTGATGCTGGCTATGATTCCGGTGCAGAACAATAAACAGACCAGCGTCGAGAGGACGCCACGGAAGGATTTCTTCTTCCTGCTGAACGCCAAGCCCAGTAGGCCAAACCCGAACATCGCGGCGAATACCACTTTGCTTTGTCCATGACGGTTGCTGGCGACGACGCCGGACGAAACGTTCGTATTGATCGTCATGATGACGGTGCCAGGTCCGAAGCAACCACCGACGGCGCCAGGCGCTGCTGCGGCGCATGGAGCAGCGGCACCTCCCATGAAGGACAGCACCGTGCCAGCAGCGGGACCAACATCTACTGACTGGGCGTCCGTTGGATCAGGATTTGGATAGGTGAAGCTGCACGTCGCATAGGCCGGTAAACCATCGCAAGCTAGTTGAACTGGCAAGGAGTAGTTATTCAAGAGCGCGCCGGCGCCAGCCACTCCATATCCGAGCACCGAGGTCAAAGTGAGCGTCGATGTAACAGTTGAGCCGGGAGAAACGGTCAGCGATCCAGGACTAGAAGTAATTTGCACCACTGGATTACGCAACGCGGTCAACGTAATTGGAGTCCCTGTGACCGTTGTGTAATTCGGATTCGTAACGCAGGTGGGATTGCAGGAGGTTGAGCCCGTTCCAGTAGGACTGTATACCGGCGTGATGGTGTAGGTGGTCTCGAGGTCAGGGATCGAATTGTTGCCGGTATTGATTGTGAAACAACCTGCGGAGAACGAACCAATTCCAGTGGATGACACAGGAACCGGTTGGCAGCCCGCTACCGGCGCGCCTTGATAGGTCACTGAGCCGTAATTGACTCCCGCCAACTTCCCTGCGACGTAGACCGGTTGACCAATAAGAGGCACGCCATCGGTAGCAGCAATAGTGACCGGGTAGGTGTACTCATACTGGCTAACAGATCCATCGTAGGGTTCTTGTGACCCGGTGAAGCCCGCTAGCACATAGAACACTCCGTCTATCTCAACCAGCGATTGCGAAGGGGTCAATGGACCTTGTGTCAGGGTCACAGCACCGGCAGCGATCGTCACCTGAGCCGTGGCGGTGGAGGTTCCATAGGTCCGGTCCCCCTGATAGCTCACGCTAAACGTGTAGCCGCCCGCCGCAAGCTGCGCCGGGGTGAGCGTGATGGTGCCGTTCGCAAGTGTACCTGTGAGGACGACAGGGGTGGTCAGAGTAGAGCCAGTGATAGTCAGGGTTACTTGGCCCGTAGGCGCTGCTCCTGTACCGGATGCAGGGGCCACTGTGATCACAGCCGGTGCACCGTCGACGGTGGGATTGGTCACGCTGATCGTGGTGGCCGACTTCGCCAGGGCCACACCGACGCCGACAACATTAATTCCGACCGGTGAGTTCGCTGCGCCAGTCTGCGCAAGAATCTCGGTGGAGAGGCTCCCCTGATCACCTGGACCTGGATTGAAGGTTATCGTCCCCGTGCAGGTCGCACCAACCGCAACCGGTGCGACGCAACTGGTTGTTGTAACGCTGAAGTCAGCGGTGCTCGTGAAGCCCGTGAAGTTGAACGGAGCGTTTCCGTCATTCACCAGCGAGAAATTCGCCGTGGCTGTCGCCGTCGCACTGGTTAGCGTCCCGAAGTTGACTGATGCGTCTGCGCTTATGAGGTTGACATCTTCTGCAATCGAATCAGCAACGTACACATTCTCCTCGGAGTCAACTGCTACGGATGCTGGACTCGTAACTGTCGGCGCGATGACGGTCTGATTCGCCGGAGTTAGCGTTCCGCCCTCGTTCGGAATGCGTAGGGTTCCTCCCGGCATCGTCACATAGATTGCTCCGGACGGATCCACCGCGAGGCCCGTAGCATTGCTTAGCGTTGTAAGCAATGTGGATTGAGTTCCTGAGGGTGTTACCTCGTACAAATTCGATCCGTCCGCAACATAAAGATTTCCACTCTCGTCTACCGCGATGGCAGATGGCGCGTTGAACCCTCCCAGATCAGTTTCTGTCTGAGTTAGCGGGCCAAAGGTTCCAGCCAGATTTCCAAGTTTCACAACGCGGTGATTGGCAGGGTCCGATATATAGAGATCGTCAAATCCATCCGCCGCAAGCTGAAGATTATTACCGAGGCCACCCCGGAGCGTGAGCTGACCTGCAGTGTTCAAGCCCGCCGCCCCTATCGGCACCTCATAGGCGTTACCGCTATCGGCGATAAACACGTCGCCCGCCCCATCGACAGCTACCCCAGTAGGCGCCACGAGGTTCGCTCCCACGGTTGTAGTAGCAGCCACGGCGCCATACCCCTTCGGATATTCCTCCACGGCTCCAAGGCCTGAATCCGCCACGTAGACGTTATCATTCGCATCTACTGCGACCTGGCTTGGTGTCTTCAGTCCGGCACCAATGAGCGACTCTGCTCCGGGTTGAACCTGAATCGCCGAACCCGTTCCAGTTCCCTGCAAGGTGAGCGAAGCTAAGGTGTTACCCGAACCGTCAAGCATTAGTAGCTTGGCTGAAACATCACCAACAACGGTCGAGTTCAGAGTCACATTCACGGTGCAGCCACTTTGGGCGCTGTACGCAGTGCCTGCCACGCAGGTGCCACCGTTTGTGATGACGAAGTCCGGAGTCGAGGTACCTGACTCCTGAATTGCAAAGGATGCCGGAGTTACGGCAGCATTGAAGGAAAATGAAATTGGGGACGATGTCGCGGCTGGAGTTCCCGGGGCCGTTGAGCCGAGTTGTGCCGCGTTGAAGAAGACCTTGGAGATGGTCTGACTGCCGCTTTGATTTGTCGGAACATAGAGAATGTCACGCGCCAGATCAACACTCACCTGACCATCAGCCGGCACGGGCGTCAACAGCACCGCGGAGGACGTCTGCGGAGTTCCGGAGGGGTTTGGAACAAAGAAGACGCCCTCGGTCGAATCACTGATATAGAGGTTCCCTGCCGCGTCTGTAGTCACTCCGGTCACTGCAGGGAGGTTTGGATCAACACGAGCGAGACCTACGTCTGTGGTCAAACCAGTAGATCCCGCAGGAATCATGAGCACACCAGGAAGAGGATTCTTCTGATCGACCTCCTCAACAAAATAAATATTTCCGAATTTATCCTCGGTAATAGACTGTGCCCGCTGGGACATGGTGCTAATAATAACGCTGTTTGCCTGACCGGCTGTTGACGTAATTCCTGTACCAATAACCGGTTGTGTGAAGATGAAGAATCCGCCGTTGTTATTGCTTATAAGGACGTCATTATTAGGATCTATGGCAATTGCCCACGGCTGAAAGTAATATGGTGATGTGTTGGGCGTATCTCCGCATGCAAATCCGTACGGTGGTACCGGTGTTCCGGAACCCTTGGGGCACAGTGAGGCTGATGAGGCTCCATTTGCAGAGCTAATAGTAGACAGCCCATCCCAGGTCATCGTTGTTGTATTGAAAGGGAATCTGCCGAGAGTATTGTTGTAGTTGCCCTCAAGATACAGGTCGTTGGCAGCGCCGATGGCGATGCCGGGATTCGCGTACCCACCAAGACTTCCGCTGGGCAGCAAGGTAATTACCGGGCCACCATTGACCGGATACTCATACAAGGCACCGTTCGCGTAATCCACAAACAGCAGGTCACCATAGCTATCGAGCGCTGTCTGGAAGACAGTGCCCAATCCGGTAGGAGGCGTCAACCCCTGGGCATAACTCGCTATGACAGGAGGAGCAGCAGTTCCCTGCGCCACCGCTCCCTCGCAGCAAGGTACACAGAAAAGGAGCGCCGTCAGCACGTGAGTAGAGAGCATGCGCGGCGAATTGAAGGACTTGGTGAACATGATATTTCTCCCTAAAGGACTCATACCAACCTGCAAACGGCTGCTATCCAACCGTGTTTTGATCTCTCTTCTCAGTGCTCCCGGGAATCATATTTCACTTCCCTGGACTTACTTTTAGCTGGTTATTTCTGCAGTTACTTTGCTGCGGTAATAGTTACACTCAACGTGAAGGGCAACGAGGAAATCTTGTTCGTACCCAGATCGAGCGTGTAAATGCTTACGTTGTAAGTGCCAGCCGGCGTCGTCACATGAGGGGCCGGGGGCGTCGTCGTGTAGCCCGAGTTCGTACATCCAGTGAATCCAAACAGCGTGCCGGTAAACAACAGCACCACGCAAAGCAGTGTTAGAGAAGCGCTGTTGAATTTTCTTCTTCTGCGCAGCGCTAGGCCCGTGAGACCCAGGCCGAGTAATCCTGCGAATAGGATCGGCGAGGGTTCCATCCTGACTGAGGATTCATTTACAGGAATATTGCTGCTGATGGTGACGTGTGTGACCTGTGGGGTTGGAGGAGCACCCACGGTGCTGCTGAACATGACCAGCGGGACATCAAAGGTGCACTCCGCATCTGGTGGAACAGTATCCACCGGTTGCACCTCGCAATACATCTGCACGCCCATTTGCGGGGAGTATCCCTCTAGCGGGGTAATGGTGAGCGCAGTTGTTACGGGAGTGCCAGCCGCAGTCGTGACCGACGCGGGGTTAGCCGTGATAAGCGCGCTGGGATTGATCACCTGGATCGTGACGACGGGTGAGGTGACTGAGGCGAAGTTTAGATCTCCCGCATACACAGCAGTCAGATTGTAGGTACCCACTGCCAGGTTGGAAGTATTGAAGGTTGCCGTCCCATTCGCACCCAACGTAATAGGATTCTGGGTTGGGTCTGCAGGTGCCGATCCATTATTAAGGATTTCGATGCTACCGCTTGGCGACCCCGCTGTCGAGGTCACAGAAGTCTGTAGCGTAGCCGTAGCTCCTTGTAAGACGTAGTACGTATTATTTATCGGCGCGATACCAATCGGGTCGCTAAGAATGACCGTGGGCGTAGCCTGCGAGACGACGAAACTGAATGTTCTGGAGCTTGAACTTCCACCAAAAATCGGGTCGCCTTTGTAACTCGCAAACAGAATATAGGTACCGCCGTTCAGCCCTGTCAGGTTGAAACTTGCCGCCCCGTTTTTTACGACAACGGTCTGCGTGGTCTCCGATGAACCCTTTGCTTGAGGATCCAATGTCAATACGATGTTTCCTCCAGTTGGTTCGTTACCTGTGGAGCAGCTGGGATCCACCGGAGTTACGGTAGCGGCCACAGTCGCATTAGCTGGATACGACAAACCTGTTCCGGGAGTCAACGTGATCGTTGTCGTGGTGAGGCAAAGATTATTCAACGCATAGGCTTCCAATACAGCGCTCGTTGACGGAGCATTTACAGCTGTCGTTGGAACAGACATACTGGCTTGGCTTAGATAATTATTTTGCGCAGTGACCGTCACGCCGAGAGAACATGCCGTGGCACTTGCAACCGGCGTCGCACCAGTCGTATCACAAGGAATCTGGCCATCGGTTTCGATGGAATAGTCTGTGGCGTTCGTACCCGAAAACGATGGGCTTCCTGCAAGCGCCAGGGGCTCGTTGCCAATGTTATAAACATTTACATCGACTGGGTTGCTCTGCGTTTGCGTGCTCACGGTTCCAAATCCGACGAATGCGCCACTGAGTGACAACAGGTTCGGTGTGTTGACGGTCGTGGTCGTTGGAGCTGCGGTGCTTGTATATGTGGGAACGGTATAGGACGCTGCAGATGCATAAAGGTTGCCGAGGGAATCGATTCCAACGCCGCTTGGAGAGGTGATACCAGCGCTATCGATCTGGGCAGCATCATTGAAATTGAGGCCGGAGCTTTCGAGAGGGATGCGCAGAATTCCTCCGCTCTGTGCTACATACACGGATCCCGATGGATCTACCGCGAGCCCAGTGACGTCCGTGGACAGGTTACTGGTGATGCTCGTCTGCCCCCCCCAGAAGGTAATCTCGTAGAGGTTCGTGCCATCAGCCACATAGACATTACCGAAGTCGTCCACAGCGACCGCCGTGGGCTTGGTGAAGCCTGTACCGAGAGTATTTGGGATAGTGGTGGTGCCTGATATGGTAGGCTCAAGCGCCATTGACATCTGTGGGTTGTAGATTCTCGCTACTCTTCCATTCGCTGGATCGGCAGCGTAGACGTTGCCAGCATCGTCCACGGCTAAGTTAAGGTTCGCACCCAGGCCCGAGAGCAGAACCGTCTGGCCTGCGGGATTCAAGGTCCCGTTCACTGCAGGAACTTCGATGACCTTTCCGGAGTCGCCAATATAAACATCGCCGAATTCATCGACTGCGACGCCTGTGGGTGCCGTGAGGCCGGTGCCGACTGGAGTTCCAGCAGAAGCAGTTGTGGATCCCGCAGCAAACATCAGCACCTTGCCAAGGCCGGAGTCAGCAACATAGGAGTTACCCAGCGAATCACCTGCAACTTGCTTCGGCGCAGAAAGGCCGGTAGCCAATGGCGTTTGGTTTGCTGGAATCAGGAGAGCGGCGGCCGGCCCTTCGCCTATACCGGTAATATCCGCCGTGCTGCCACCGATGACCTTGTTGCTCGAGTCCAGCATGGATAGCTGGCCTGAGACACTCCCCACGGAACTGGTTCCCTGCGGTGTAAGCGCAACCCAATACTCGCAGGAACTGAATGCGGTATAGGTGTTGGGCAGCCCCTGAGTGTTGGTGGCGCAGGGAACTGTTGGCGCGTTGCCGCTGGCAGGTGGATATGGGTTGGTGGAGACAGCGCTAAATTCCGTGCCGCCGCCTGGCTGTGAAAACACGATGCTCGACGGAGTTACGCTCCCGCTGAAGGTGAAGAAGACAGTCCCGGTAGCACTCGGCGTGCCCACCGGCGTAGCGCCCAGGTTGGCAGCTCCCAACTGGTAAAGAATGAGATTGCCTGTACCGGGAATACCCGTAGCAGATCCATTCGGATTCCACAGACTCGCGGTGCCCTGCGGAAGCCAGAAGAAACCACGGGGATCAATCGTAGGGTAGGCGTTGACCGGTGCTGGAGAAAGATATTCGGCGTCCGCAAAATTGAAACTGCTAGCGGTCACGCCTGTCGGGCTGCCGCTCTCATTGGGGATTTCAAGTAATCCGTTCCGGGTGCCCCCATAGCTATCGTCGGTGTCCGCAACGTATACGTTACCGGCCGCGTCGAGCGTGAGTCCGTTGAACTTCTCTGTGTTACCGGAATCGATGCGCGACAAGGACCCTTCCGCTCCTGAGATACATGGCGTGGTGGGGGGTGTGCTTCCTGCGGCGCTCAAAGCCATGCAGGCGGCATAGGCACTCGCCGGAACGAAGAAGACTCCGGTAGTGCGGCTAGCCGGTGGGTCATAGGGGTTTT
Source organism: uncultured Acidobacteriaceae bacterium (assembly GCA_963821165.1). Lineage (GTDB taxonomy): Bacteria > Acidobacteriota > Terriglobia > Terriglobales > Acidobacteriaceae > Granulicella. The sequence continues at coordinate 1,642,543 of CAWGCQ010000003.1, read as the reverse complement.
CGATGAAATAGAGATTTCCATTGACGTCCACGGCCATGGGCATGACCTTATCTTTCAATCCTTTGATGAGGTATTGAAATTCAGGTTGACCTGCATCGGGTCCGCTCGGAAAAAGTGGCACTGTTCCGCCAGCATTTACCGGGATCATCAGGATGTCGTTCGCATTCTGCTCTGAAACGAATAGGATGCCACTGCCGTCTTTAGCTGCGCTGTTCAGAAACACTGCCCCCTGAGTGCCATTTCCCTCGAAACCTCCATCGATTGTCGGCTCCCAGTTATCGCCCGACGCGGAAAAGTCCCAGGTACCGTCTGTAGGGTTATAAGGAACACGATATATATGCTGGCTGCCACTATATCGGTCGGTAATATAGATGGTGCCTTGCGCATCCATCGCCATAGTTTCGTTCCAATAGGTCCCTGCCGTATCGATCGTTGACGTAACTGTTTGGAATGTGGTCGATCCCTTCGATAGCTGATAGATGGAACCATAGCCGCCGCCGCCGCAGACATCGAGAAATAACGCGTCCCCGTTTGGCGCGATGTCTACGTTGTAAACCTGGCACCAGCTGGTGCTATGCTGCAGCGGAATAACCGAGCCGGTCGTCGCCAACTCCTTCTGCGCCGAGGCCACACTGCAAAGAGACGCAATGCCAATGAATGACACTAAACCGGTGCGCGCCAGCCGACTGAAGTACGCTGCAGACTCGATGGCCATAAAACCCCTCCAGAAAATCTCGATCCAAGCACTTGCGAGAACTACTGATCTGCCCTCGTCCTTAGTCCGCCATGAAACTACGGTCTATAAACTTCACGATCGCGGGCAGATACTCTGCTGTCGATCCACTGATACTCCGCGATCCATGTTCAAGGGCCAACGGAGTTACACTAAAACGTAAACTTTGCGCCCAACTCGATAAGACGACCGCCTATCGGAGACGAGCCATACTTGATATTTGCGACGCCGAAGTTGGGATTCTCAAGCATGCCGGTCGTGAGAGGCTTTCCAGTTACGGCGAAATTAAGGCTTCCCAGATTGAGATTTTCGTTGTCGTTATTGTTGAAGGAAACATTCGCGTGATTGAAAACATTGAACGCTTCTACACGGAATTGGATGTTTTTATTTGCGCCAGTCGGGAAGTTTTTTAGCAAGGACAAATTGTGGTTTTGATAATAGGGACCCCGAATATAGGGGAGACGATCTTGCCCCTGCCCCGAAGGGTTCGGCGACAGTGCGTACGGTCCGGTCGTGGGGCTCCCGGGTACTGGCACCCCAAAGCACACTGGATTAATGAACTGGTGCTTCGCTGGCCCGCCAGCGGGGTTGCAGTTTACTGTCGGCATCAATTCATAGTCGGGTGTTCCCAGCCAAGTGATCGTGCTTAGATTTGTCACACAGTAGGTGTTGCCGTTCTTATCGGGAGGAATCCCATATTCTTGCGCGCATGGCTTGCTGTTCCCGTTCGGCTCTTGTTGCAACGTCGAGACCTGCGTTGGCTCAAGAGAACCAGAACCAAAGTTGAAGTTCTGGCCTTCATTTGAGGGCAGGTTAACTCCACTCATGATGGTTGAAATTCCCGATAACTGCCATCCATTGGCCAGTGCGGAGATAAGACGATGGTCCCCGTGATATAGCTTCCCTGGATCCAATAAATAGTGCGCGTTTACAACATGCGTGCGATCTTGTGGGGAGGGATTGTAATCATTGCGTAGGTTTACGGGATCGACGAGGACGTTGTTATACGAAGCCGCCGTGGCGAGGTTCTTTGAGAAGGTATAGTTGAGTCCAAATTGAATCCTGCCCGAAGATTTATTCCAGCTTGCTTGCAAGCTGTTGTAATTTGCGTAGAAATTGTGATTCAGAGCATAAATATGTTGATAGAAGGGAAAGGGCCGAAAGAAGTCCTGCTGTGCTGTTGTCAAAGCAGAGATGGAATCTGGGGTTTCCCCTTCTGGTAAATTGCACAGGCAGAACGCCGGCGAGCTCTGAAACATGTAACCCTGGGGTATGAGGTTGATATCAGAAGCTTCATTGTAATTACCGCCGCTCGAGCTGTAACTGCTCATATGTTGACTGCTGGTGCCAACGTATGCGACTTCGAGCAGTGAGTTCCACTTCAACCGCTGAGATATCGTGGCGTTGTACACGTAGTAGATCGGCCGCACGGTGTCGTGATCCGTGAGAACGTCGACGCTGTAGTCCGCAGGATTGATGGGCGCCTGCTCATCCACGGTTTGGAATGTAAACGACTGATTCTGTATGAACGTTGTCTTGTATCCCTGAGCTGTCGCGGCTGCCTGAGCGTACGGGGCAAACTCCTCTTCGTGCCGATAGATTCCCCATCCACCGCGCAGGAAGGTCTCTCCTTTACCAAAAACATCCCACGAAAGACCCACACGCGGTGAGAAATATACTTCAGGAGGGCTGTTTACCTGATTCGAAACCGCGCTGTTTATGCCGTGCCAGGCGAGTCCCGGGTAATCGCTGGTCTGTGAACATGTGACCGGCGAGCCATTGGCTCTGCTGCAATCCTGGTTGTAAGTGGTCGGATCGAACGTTGCCAAGCCGTTCCCGTGGCGATCGGTCCAGGGACCGAGATGCTCAATGCGAGCTCCAGCCACAACAGTAATCCGGCGGAACTTCCACTGATCGTTGACGTAACCAGCCAGGGTCGTAAACTGCATATCGACCACCGGCGTGAAGTTGGTTTGCTGGAAGCTGTCCGGCGTGCCCAGATACATCATCGCGATAGGATTGATGCAGGCTCCGAGATAAGAGGCTCCCGAGCTCCGACTTGTCCCAGTAGTTTGAGGATTTTCGCAGGCGGTGTATTGGGCTACCTGCCCAACCTGCTGATTGTATTGATACCCGGAGGTCGCCGGATTGAAGGTGTACTCACCTTGTGGATACGCGTTCGTTACAGCGTCGCCATTCAGAATGCCCTTCTGGTAATAGCCACCGAACTGGAAAGTATGTGCACCTTTAACCCATGTCACATTGTCCTGTACATCAGGTACAGTTTTTTTCGTATGAATCTGGTCGTTGTAGAAGCCACCCGGCATCAGGACTTGGGGATACCCGAGATTGCCACTGTAATTGGCGAGCGCCGGCACCGAATAATCTCCCGCATTTTTGTAGTCCCCGAGATAATTGAAGTTATCTGATGCAGGATTTGTACATGTCCCCGCAGCTCGCTCCGCAGGGTCGTTACAGTTGTACTTGTTCATCTCAAAACGATCTACCGCTGCGGGATTGCCCATGTTACCCGGGTCGCTAATGAGAGACATGGCCGCATTGAACTCATTTGTGACACTGCTTCCAAATACTCGTGTGTAATTCACCGAAATAATACTCGAGATGTCGCCGGTAGTAACATCTCCCGGGTACAGGACTGAGTAGTCGGGTACATATCCCAAATCAACCGGATCCTGGGTTATCTGAGTTTGACGTCCATAGGAAATGTAGAGCTTATTGTTGTCGTTGATCGAGTAGTCAATGCGCGCATGCAGGATGTCGCCATTCTGCGTCTGGATCACAGGCTGGATGTAGTTGTATCCGTTCGTATTAGCAAACGGATCGGCATTTGGTAGCGGTAACCAGTTCACCAACGCTACGCCTCCGGCATTCGCCTGGCTGGTTACGTTGCCGTCCTGAACCGCGGTTCCGTTGGTGTAATAGTTTTCCGCGTAGCACATCGGCTGGATCGAGTTCGGATTCACCAATCCATCTGGGCGCGCGCCGCAGAGTTGCGCGTTCAGATTGGCTACGCTGAAATCGCCGTTGCGCTCGGCCATGGTGGGAACCCATGATCCAAGTGTCTCGGGTGAGTACGTCTGATTGAGATATTCAAGCCCAAAGAAAAAGAAAAGCTTTTTATTGTGTGGTCCAAATTGGGTGAACGGGATCCACAGTGGTCCACCAATCGTTCCACCGGGATAGTAGTAGCTCCCGGGAGGCCTTGATTGCTGAAGATAGTTGTTATACCAGTCGTTGGCGTTAAGCACGGTATTGCGGGCATAGAAATATGCCTCGCCATGATAGGAGGTCGTGCCAGCTTTCGTTGTGGCATTGAAGATCACCGGCCCTTGGGCGATCTCCGCGCCAAAATTCGCACTCGACACCTTGACGTCCTGGATCATGTCGGAGTCGACCGTCTGAACCGTACCAGCGTTGCTTGCAATATCCGTAAGCGAGACACCGTCGAGGATGGTAGCTGTCGCGCCCGGACCCAGGCCGTTCGGGGAGTAGCCGCCTGTAATGCCGTTATTCAATCCAACAGCGGCTGTATTGGCCGAAGACTTGTTGCTGACTCCGGGGCTGATCATTGCAAATCCGGGTAATGTTTCGATGAGTTCGCCAGCGTCCCGACCGACAATTGCCAGGGTTTCGAGGTCCTTCGATGTAATAACATCGCTGCGTTCCGGGGAATCGAGCGGCTTCACAGCCTGACTGGCGGTTGCTTCTACCGTCACCTGGGCGCTCGTTTCACCAATCTGCATTTTGATATCAGTGAAGTTTGGCTGGTCCCCCGGCCGAAGCGGAAACACTTGCGACTCCCACGTCTTGAAGCCTGACATCGTCACCTTGATTTGATATCGAGGACCCGCCGCCACCGAGGCAATCGTGAAATTTCCAGATCCATTGCTGATCGTCTTTCGTTCCGAGCTGTCCTGCAAATTCGTCAGGATGACGGTGGCATGCGGAATTACGGCCCCCGTGGTGTCCTGCACCCGGCCCGACACGTTTCCTGTCGTCTCCTGCGCCAGGGCGGCTGAGTGCAGCAACAGGAGCCCGGTCGCCACGACGAGTAAACGTCCGGCTGCCTGCTTGATCGTTGGAAATGACATCATTTAACAGCCCCCTTTGGCTATCTTCCGGTCATCGCTTGTTCGAAACCATGCTTGATAACGATCACAATCTTTCCAGCAGACTGCGATGGCCCAAACCCCGATTGTTTTTCAAATTGATTGCGGGCAGAATTATGCAGTGACAATACGAGGACCGTCAAGCGCAAATTTTGACAAATTAAAGCGGTTTTACATTTGGGGTCTCTTAGGCTGGCAGGAAATGTTCGTACACATGTTCTTCCGGCAAGGCCCTCTGGTCCGCCAGAACCGATAACGATATCATCGCGGACTCGAATTTTAGAAGAGATTGCCCACCCTGCGCCGTGAGTAGCCTGGCGCAGTGCTTTGAAGAATTGTGCGTTATTGGAGAAAAGGTGCCCGTCGCAGACGACGACGGAAACGCGCTGCGCCATCGGGTCTAGACGTGGCTACCAGAACTGTAAGAGTTTTGGCAGACACTGCACCTTCGTTGCGGAGCAGGATGAACGACCGCAGGCTGCCAACAACGAAATCCAGCCAGGGAGCGAAACGCGTGCGCGATACGGGATAGAAGTGGTCCTTTTAAAGCGATGTAATATGCAACCGAACAATACGCAAGACAGAACGTATTCGTCAACAAAAATAGTTTCGAAGGGTAGAAGATCCCGGTCGAACCGTGATCGGATCGAGCGCCTGCAGCGTTACATTAGAGGTCGTTCGCTAGCTGGCCAAGATGAGCATTCTCTCTGAGAGAAGCGGGTCGCACGTTTGAACTGCGCAGAGCCGGCCAGGCTTCTTTTCTGCGCTTCTGAAGGTTTAAGACACTTTCCTCAGTTAAATACCGTCGAGCCGAGGTCGAGGCCAATGCGCCACCATGCATGGAATTACACGATTGCGCTGGCCATCGATGGTGCGGATGAAGCGGGTGCCTAATCAATGTCGCGATTCGATTGACTGATTCAGCACCCGGTTCAGGCGCTGAACGAACGCGGACGGATCTTTGAGTGGCACGCCCTCAAGGAGGAGTGCCTGATCGAAGAGGAGCCACGCCGCATCAGCCACCTTTGCTTCCTCTGGGTTGGCGAGGAGTTTCTTGACGATCTCGTGGTCGGGGTTGATCTCAAGGGTTGGGGTGGGCTCGGGGATTTCTTTCTGGCCCATCGCTCGCATCATCTGGCGCATGCGGGCGCTGGGTTCGTCCTCGTCCGACACAATGACAGATGGGCTGTCTGCCAGGCGCGAAGAGGCGCGGACTTCCTTGACTGCATCGCCGAGCGTTGCCTTGATCTTCTCCAGCAGCGGCTTCAACTCCTCGGTCTTCTCGGCAGTGGTTGCGTCCTCGAGGTCGTCGCCGGCCATGGACTTGTTGACGGACTTGAGGTCAGTGTCGCCATATTTGTCGACGCTCGAAAAGACAATTTCGTCGATATCGTCATCGAGGAGCAGGACCTCGATTCCCTTCTTCTTGTAGATCTCGAGCAGAGGTGAGTTGCGGAGCATGCTTTCGGAGCCGCCCGTGATGTAGTAGAGCGCTTTCTGGTCGGGCTGCATACGCTCCTTCGCTTCGGCGAGCGATGTTAGCCCCTCGACCTTAGTGGACTTGAAGCGAACGAGATCGAGAAGTGCTTCGCGGTTGGCGTAGTCGCCGTACACGCCCTCCTTCAAGGGACGGTTGTACTCGGCGATGAAATGCGCGTACTTCTCCTTGTCGTTCGCGGCGATGTTCTTCAACTCGGAGAGGATCTTTTTTACGCTGGCGGTCTTGATCGCAGTGAGCACCTTGTTCTGCTGGAGGATTTCGCGCGAGACGTTCAGCGGGAGGTCTTCCGAGTCGATGATGCCGCGCACAAAGCGCAGGTACTGTGGCAGCAGTTCCCTCGCGTCATCCATGATGAAGACGCGCTTCACATACAGCTTGATGCCGCCCTTGTAATCGACCTGGTAGAGGTCCATGGGGGCTTTGGCCGGGATATAAAACAGGGTGGTGTATTCGAGCGTGCCCTCGGCGCGAGTGTGAAACCAGAAGAGCGGGTCCTCCCAGTCGCCGGTGATGGACTTGTAAAACTCCTTGTAGTCTTCGTCGGTGAGCTCGGACTTGGGCCGCTGCCACATGGCGCTGGCGGCGTTGACCTGCTCGGTCACGCGGGACTTGATCGACTCTTTCTTCTCAGCGTTCCACTCGCTCTTGTCATAGATGAGGAAGATAGGAAACGCGATGTGGTTGGAGTACTTCTTGACAATCTCCTGCAGCCGCCAGGCGTTGGCGTAGGTCGCGCCTTCTTCATTGAAGTGGATGAGGACGGTGGTTCCGGCGGCAGAGCGAGCTTCGCTGCCGGTCGCCTCCTCGATGTCGAATCCGGTCTTACCGTTAGAGGTCCACTTGTAGGTCTTTTCTTCACCGGCCTTGCGGGAGAGCACCTCGACCTTATCGGCCACCATAAATACCGAGTAGAATCCGACGCCGAACTGCCCAATGAGATTGGAATCCTTCTTCGCGTCCCCCGAGAGTTGCGCAAGAAAGTTTTTTGTGCCTGAGCGCGCAATAGTGCCGAGATGAGAGACGAGGTCTTCCTCGCTCATGCCGATGCCGGTGTCGGAGATGGTGAGCGTCTTCTTGTCCTCGTCGAGCGTAAGGTCAATGCGCGGCGCGTCGATGCCGTTGCCGACCAGCGCCTTGTACTTGTCGTCAGTGAGGGTGAGGTGGCGCAGCTTGTCGAGCGCATCCGACGAGTTGGAGATCAACTCGCGGAGGAAGATCTCCGGATGTGAGTAAAGCGAATGGACGATGAGCTGGAGGAGTTGGCTTACTTCCGTCTGGAACTGTTGCTTTGACATAACAGTTCAATTATCGCCACAAACCGGAACCACGCAAAGAGGGGGCAGAAATCGCCCCGGAAACGAAACTAGCCCGCGTGAGCCTGATGTTCACGCGGGCCAGGATCCTCTTCCAGTTGGCCTAGTGCTTTACGAGGTCAAAGCGGTCGAGGTTCATCACCTTGTTCCAAGCACTCACGAAGTCCTTCACAAACTTCCCTTTCGCGTCGCTGGCTGCATAGACTTCCGCAACAGCCCGGAGCTGTGCGTTGGAGCCGAAGATCAGATCCACTCGCGTGGCCGTCCACTTCAGTTCGCCGGTTGTGCGATCGAGGCCTTCAAACGAGCCTTCAGCCGTGGACGATGCCTTCCACTCCGTTTTCATATCGAGGAGGTTGACGAAGAAGTCATTCGACAGCGTTTCGGTTTTGTCGGTGAAGACGCCACTCTTCGAGCCGCGGAAGTTCGCGCCAAGCACGCGCAGCCCTCCAACCAGCGCGGTCATTTCAGGGGCCGTGAGCGTCAGCAACTGCGCACGGTCGACGAGCAGGGCCTCAGGGTGCTGGGTGTGTCCCAGGCGGAGGTAGTTGCGGAACCCATCTGCCGTCTGCTCCAGCGGAGCGAAGGATGTCACATCGGTTTGCTCCTGCGTCGCGTCGGTGCGGCCGGGCGTAAAGGGAACCTTCACATCGCTGCCGGCCTTCTTCGCAGCCTCTTCCACAGCGGCGCAGCCGCCGAGAATGATGAGGTCAGCAAGAGAGACCTGCTTGCCCTTGCTTCCGTTCGACGCGGCGCTTCCGTTGAAGTCCTTCTGGATACCCTCAAGCGTGCTGAGAACCTTCGCGAGAACAAGAGGCTGGTTGACCTCCCAATTCTTCTGCGGCTCCAGGCGAACGCGAGCGCCATTGGCCCCTCCGCGCTTATCTGATCCGCGGAAGGACGCTGCCGAGGCCCACGCCGCAGAGACGAGCTGTGAGATCGACAAGCCGGAGGCGAGGATCTTCGCCTTCAGTGCGGCAATCTCCGCGTCGCCGATGAGGTCGTGGTCAACCACAGGGACGGGATCCTGCCAAATGAGACGCTCCTTCGGAACCAGCGGACCAAGGTAGCGATCAATCGGGCCCATATCGCGGTGGGTCAGCTTGAACCATGCGCGCGCAAACGCGTCGGCAAACTGGTCAGGATGCGCTTGGAAGTTCTTGCCGATCTTCTCGTAGGCCGGATCGAACTTGAGCGCAAGATCCGAAGTGAACATCATAGGCAGGTGTTTCTTGCCCGGGATGTGCGCATCGGGGATGATCTCGCCCTCGGCGACGGCGTACCACTGCCAACCACCGCCAGGACCTTTCTTCAACGCCCAGTCAAAGTTGTAAAGGTTGTCGAGGTACTCGGAGTCCCAAGTGGTGGGTTTGGACGTCCACGCACCTTCGAGGCCACTCGAGATGGTGTCCTCCGCATTCCCCTTGCCGGCGGAACTCTTCCATCCCAACCCCTGCTGCTCAATGGGAGCTCCTTCAGGCTCGGGGCCGACAAACTTACTGGGATCGTGCGCGCCATGACCCTTGCCGAACGTATGCCCACCGGCGACGAGAGCGAATGTCTCTACGTCGTCCATGGCCATTCGGCCGAAGGTCTCGCGGATGTCGCGCGCAGAGGCGAGCGGGTCGGGCTTGCCATCAGGGCCTTCGGGGTTCACATAGATCAGGCCCATCTGCACCGCGGCGAGTGGGTTGTCGAGATCGCGCTCGCCCTGGTACCGGTCGCTGCCAAGCCACGTGCGCTCCGGCCCCCAGAAGATGTCTTCCTGCGGCACCCAGACATCGACGCGCCCTCCGCCGAAGCCAAACGTCTTGAGTCCCATCGAATCGATCGCGACGTTGCCGGCGAGAATCATGAGATCGGCCCAGGAGATCTTCTTGCCGTACTTCTGCTTGATCGGCCACAACAGGCGGCGAGCCTTGTCCAGGCTCACATTGTCGGGCCAGCTATTGAGCGGAGCAAAACGTTGCGTGCCCATGCCCGCGCCCCCGCGGCCGTCGTGGGTGCGGTAGGTGCCGGCACTGTGCCACGCCATGCGAATGAAGAACGGACCGTAGTGACCGTAATCCGCGGGCCACCATGGCTGCGAATCGGTCATGAGGACGTGCAGATCCTTGATGACAGCATCGAGATCGAGGCTCGAGAACTCTTTCGCATAGTCGAAGTCCGGGTCCATCGGATCGGCCAACTTCGTGTTCTGGTGCAGGATTTCGAGTTCCAGGCGATCGGGCCACCACTCAAAGTTGCGCAGAATCTTGCGCGAGTCATGCGTGACAGCGCCGTGCATGGGCGACTCTAATTCTGTGGCGGTGGCGGGGTTGGCGCCGTGCGGTACTGGGCATTTCATTTCGTCCGACATGGAAATACTCCTTTGTCTCGTTAGGGAAAAGCAGTTAGCTGCTCTGCTGGTTGCGTGGTTGTCGTTGGACTGGACGTTTTGTCGGGGAACTGATCTCTACAGTTCGATCAAATCCCATATGCGTGGGGTTAAGGCTGCCGTGTGATTAAATCTGCAACGCACGGCAGGCTAAGCTGGTCATCCGGAACCTGCGGAGCTATGCGGTGGAGCGGAGGCACACCTTGTGCACAATCCGCGAAGAATCAACTCGTACTCGCGAACCAACCGATCGCCGAGAAAGTCTGCGGGAGGTTGAGGAACGTTGAACCACTCCATGTCTTCCACCTCTCCGCAGCGGTCGCAAATGAAGTGGTGGTGGCGCATGCCCTTCACATCGAATCGCGCGGAGCGGCCCTCCACAGCGACCTCGCGCACCAGGCCGGCGTCCACCAGGTCGCGCAGATTGCGATAGACGGTGGCACGAGCGGAGCGCGGGTCGAGCCGGTTGACACCGTCAAAGATCTCCGCAGCCGTCGGATGGCCAGGGTTCTCCATCAGAAACGCCATCACGCAGTAGCGCTGCGTGGTGAACTTTACCCCGTTGGCATCCAGCAGATGCCTGATCGTCTCGGCGTCCATCGCTAATCTAGATTCTGTCTCATCTGAGAGTTTGTCAAGGCGAGGCGCTGTGGAAAGGCTGCGGTTAGGCGATCATCGCCAACCTAACTATCAGATTCTGCTATCGATCATGGTCAATGGTTCTAATCTTCCCCACAATCCAATATTGTCTGTGATGCCTATCACCTTTTAATTGTGACGATACAGACCGCGCCTGGACCCGCACGGAGCGAGGATCTAAGCATGGGCGGCATGGTTCATCTCGCCTGCAGACTACTGGTCCTCGACCGGGCTGAGTTCGTAACGGTGCTGGTGGGCATCAGCTTCTGCATCTTCCGGATTATCATTTCATCGCCGGGTGTCTCACGCGCCAAGCGCGGACGAAGAGCGCTTCGCATGGGCACTCTCGACATCCCCTGAACCGAAGAATGCGAATCATCAACTCGACAAATGATTGAGAGGAACGGAGGAAACATGCGAACGATCGATTTGCAAACCCAAATCAAGTTTGAGCGGATTCTTCTGGCAACGGATTTTTCGGCAGACGCCGAGATTGCCCAGGCCTACGCTGTTGGACTGGCGATGCATGACGCATCCACACTGGAACTGACGACAGTCGTCACGCTGCCTTCGCTGGACGCGATCTCGGAGTGCGCACTCGATTCCGTGCGACACAGCAGTGAAGAAGAATTGCAGCGTGTCGCACGGCACATCTCCGACGTAAAGATCAAGCAGAAGGTGATTGAAGGATTTCAGCCGGCGGCCGCTATCGTGGACGAAGCTGTCGACTGCAACGCCGACCTGATCGTGGTGGGCACGAAGTGCAGGCTCGGATTGACGAAGCTGGCTCTCGGTTCAACCGCGGAAGACGTCATCCGCACCGCGTGCTGCCCGGTATTGACAGTAGGACCGCATGTGGCGGCGCCACCGCACGGCCCAATCTCGTTTCATAGAATCGTGTACGCAACAGATTTCTCTGCGCAGGCCGCCAAGGGTATCGAGCTCGCGCTGGCCCTCGGGCAGACGGCCGGCACCAAGGTCTATCTATGTCATGTGGTTGTCGACCATGAGGCGTCGAAGTGCGAGCACTGCGAAGAGAAGTTCCTCTCTTCGTTGAAGGCTCTTATTCCTGAATCCGCACACTGTAGTTGCGAGCCCGAGTTTGTCGTGGAACATGGCAAGGCGTCAGAAGCAATTCTGGCATTAGCAGACCGAGTGAAAGCCGACCTGATCGTATTGGGAGCGAGGAAGGCGTCCTTCTGGCTCGAATTTATCCACACTGGCCTGACGCCCGCCCTGCTCGCGGCCGCGACCTGTCCGCTGCTTAGCGTCTGCTGAATCCTGCCTGCGCTGATCCGCAGGACGAACCCGGGGATTCGACATTCGCACGGCTTATTGCGGCGTGATGGCGAGAGATTGGCCGTTGGATAGGCCGCCGCCACTATAGCCCGTTGGGTAGAGCGCGCTGCCGGAGCTGTTGAACACGCTGAGATGGCTCCCCGTGCCAACTGCCCAGACATCCCCTGAGCCGTCGACTGCGAGCGCGTTGGTGGTGCTAAGACCGCCGCCCGTGTACGTGGTGGTGGTACCGGAGGGCGTGATTTCGAGCAGCGAGCCAGACGTATTTGCGGCTACCCAGGCATTGCCGCTGAGATCGATTGCGATGGCACCGCTGCCGGACTGGCCACTGGCGTAGGTCCCGATGACCGCCCCGGTCGGGCTGAGCAGCGTCACGGAGTGGCCCGTCGCGTTCGTGACCCAGAGGTTCCCAGATGGATCGGCCGCAATGCCGGTAGGTGCCGTGAGACCCGTGGACGAATACTGGATCGCAATCGTCCAGGCAGCCGGCGCAGCAGCGAGGATCGGCTGGAAGGGCCCGGTAGCATCGGCTAGCCTGTTGAGTGCGGCAGCGTTCTGCGTTGGATTGTGCGCGATATTCAGCGCAGCAGTAACAACGTCGGTGGGCTTGGTTCCGTTGGATGAGACGGCGAGTGCAAAGAGATTGCCGCAGGCGGAACCGTCGCCTGCCTGGCCACCTCCGGAGGTGTTAATGCAGGAGGCAATGATGTCGGCGAGTGTGTTGAGCTCGTTCGTGGGAATGGAAGCGCCGGCCGGAAGGGCGGGGCCGCTGAGAGCGCCGTCGACGGTATTCACCAGCTTATTAACAGAGGCAAAGGCATTGCTGAGACCAACGCTGTTGGTGGGGCTGGTTCCAATATTGGAGGGCCCGGTCATAAAGGGGGCGAGAGCCCAGACCGAGGCGACCGTGGTGAGTTCGTTGATCGTAATAAAGCTGACGCTCGGGAGATTGCCGCAGGGCCCAAGTACCGCAAGCGTAATGATGTTGGGGTTCGCTGCTTCGCCCGCAATAGGAACACCACCAATGGCCTCTATGTACACCTGCGTAGAGCTTGACGGACACGTGTAGTCGCCCGTGATATTGAAGTCCCCGCTACCAGAGGTAACGACGGAGTGATTGCCGAGCAGTGAGGTGCCCGTGGTGTAGGGATACGCGGACCCGTAGCCAGTGTTGCCTGCGGCGTAGAGCTGAACGATGGCTCCATTGATCGGCTGCTGACCTCCCATGACGCGTCCCGAAAGCGTCACGGCCTGCGGCGTAGCGACCGTTGTGGTGGTGGCCACAGTGTCGCCGCCCGCGCAGCCCGTGAGGGCGATGCAAAGCGCAACGCAAACGAGGCTGGCGGCAATTCGTCGCGACGTGCAGTGGCTACTCACCCTAAGTTGGGTCCATAGTTGGAAAACGCAGCTCATGGCGTCGCCCCCACAGTCTTATCGGCCAGCGACGTCGATGGCGGAGCGACCGGCGCAGCCGCGCCCAGGATCTCCGTTACGCTGTTGCCGCTGCTGCTCGTCACCCATACGTTGCCGGAGAGGTCGACCGCGATGCCACCCGTGCTGGAGGCAGTGGCCGCAGCGGAGTAGCCTGTGCTGGGAGAAAGCGCGGAGCCAGCGTTCGACAACGCGCTAACGCTGCCGTTTCCGTTGGCGATCCATACCGTGCCGGCGCCGTCGATGGCGATGGAAAGTGGAGCGGTGATTCCGCCAGAGGTGAGTGGACTAGGACTAAGGGGTGTGCCGTACCGATTGAACTCGCTGATCCCGGTGCTGCTCGCGACCCACAGATCCCCGGCGCCGTCGAAGGCGACGCCCTGCGCTGAGGCAACGGTTCCAACCCCGGCGCCGGAGAGTCCGGGACTCGCAAGGATGACATTGCCGAGCAGATCAAAGGTGCTGACGTCGCTGGTTGAGTCTGCCACCCAGACACTGCCGGCAAGCACCGTGAAAGTCGTGGCGGCGGTGGTGAGGCTATAGGTCGCGCCCGCCGCCTGCGTCACCTGAAGCTCAACCGCGCCCGCGCCGGTAAGCGTTGCAACCGAGCCGCTGACAGTGGCCGGCCCGGAAACCACGGAGTAGGTTAAAGCCCCAGAGGCATTGTTAGACAACGCGGAAAGACTGAGCGTGGGAACCATCGTGTGCTGCGGGCTGGCGACGGAGAAGCTCAGGGTGGAAGGGTTGCTGATGAGCGTGAGTGTCGCTGTCTTCGGGCCCACCGCGTTGTAGTTGATGTCACCGGGATAGCTCGCGCTGATGGTGTAGGTGCCGGCGGCAAGGGTTGAGATGGGATAGTTGACACTGCAGGTAACGGGCGAGCTCGTGCCGACGCACACGCCGTTTACGGCGCTCCCACCGTTTACGGCAAAGTTGACGCCACCAGTGGGAGCGAGGCCCGAACCGGTGAAGGCCAGCGTCGCCGTCAGCACGACCATCAGGTTCCCGGCAGGGAGAGTGGCATTGCTCACCGCGAGTGTGGGGGTCTGCTTGTTGACGGTGAGTCCTATGGTCCCGGAGGCGCTGGTGTAGTTTTCGTTGGTAGGGCTGTAGGTTCCGGTGATGGTGTAGGCGCCGGCGGGAAGTGTCGAAAACGGAGTGTACGACTGCGTGGTGGATTCTGTGCAGGTTCCCCCATTGCTGCACCCCGCGCTGATCACGAGTGCGTCTGCGGACCCAATGCTTCCGATGATAGGCGAGCCGGAGAACGCAACCGAGCCCGTGGGAAAGCTGCCCGCCCCAGACACAGTTGCGGTATACATGATGGCCGTTGGTGAGCCGTACAAGTACGAGCCGAGGCTGGTAGTAAGCGATATGGTAGGCGTGTAGAGGATGCCCGTCGTCGCACTTTGCCAGTTGTCTACCAGGTTGGTGATGTTGATGGAGCCAAGTCCGGTTGCAAGATCGTAACCTTCGCCGGCCGGGTAGGCCGGGGAGTCGGAGGAGGAGCTGGTGGAGAGGATGCCGTAGTTTCCGCTGTCGACGTAGCAGTTGGGCGAACCCCTGCTGCAGGCCTGGGAGATGTTGCCGGTTTCAATGTCGTGGAAGATGCAGCTGCTGGCGGGAAGCGCACTGGTGGTGCCCGTACCGGTCGCCCCACTGCCGTTGCACGCTCCTGTGGCCGCGGTGGTTCCGTACTCGATCCCGGCCATAGGGTAGAGCACATAGTCCGCCTGGCCCTGACGCTCACCGCTGTTTTCATCGACGAGCGCAAAGACGCCTGCAAGCTGGGGTGCGACAAAAGAGGTTCCACCAGCGAACTGCAGCGCGGTCTGACTGACGTCGGACTCATAATAATCCAACAGATGTCCCCAGAAGCCGTTGGAGGCGAAGAGCGAAATATCAGGCAGCAACCGATAGGCGGGCGTTGAAGGCAGTCCGTAGACAGTCGCAATTTGAAACGACGGACGCCCATTGATAGAGCTGATTCCACCGCTGCCGCCGCCCGTCGCCAGGAAGTCGGTATAGCCTTCCCTCGTGTCGCAGAAGGCCGTGGGCGTCGAGCTGCCGGTCACGTAGTAGCTGGCGAGACTCCCAGCGCACGTATCGTTCCAGGTGGTCTCCGGAACATACCCTTTGGCGGAGCTGTCTCCAGTGGTGTTGGTTGCATTCCAGAACGTCGAGATCTCGTAAGACGTGTCGCCAAGCCCCTGGTTGTACGTGTCTTGAAAGTCGGTGCCGCCCGCGGAGACGTTGTAGGGCGTAGACGAAAAGCCGCTGACGTTCAGACCATGCGTGGCGTCTCTGGCGTCCTGATCCTCTGCATCCGAACCACTGTCGCCTGAAGAAACGACGACGGTCTCCCCCTGCGCGGCCGCCTGCTCCCATAGGTCGTTGGCCATCGCATTCTCACTTCCGGCGCCGCCTTCGTACTCACCGTAACTGAGGCTCATGGTGCTGGCGAGATTGTTATAGATCACAGCTTCGGCGGAGAGAAAGATGCCCGCAGTGGTCCTTGTACTCGCGCAGGAGACGAACAGCAGCGTGGCCGCGGGCGCAACCGCTCCAGCCCACTCGGTATCGAGCACAGCTTCGCCCTCTTCGTCATCATTAGCGGAGTTGAGGATGCCAGGGTCGCCGCAGGTGACCGTGCCCGACCCATGCAGCACAGTGAGCGAGGGAGCGTTGGGCAGTACGTTGAACGTGGCGCGGAAGTGCGTGACGTCGGCCGTGTTGATGTCGGTCTCTTCGAGCAGGGCGATGGTTTGTCCCCTGCCGTTGATCGGAGTCGCGGCCGTCAGCAGCGGGGTCTCGTTGTAGATGGTGTAGAAGTCCTGTGGACCGACATCGTAGTAGATGTCGCCATCAATCGTTTCTGTGTTCTGTGGGAGCGCGCGGGAAGCATGCGCAAGCAACGCTGCGGTGTGCTGTGCGGGAATTGGTTTCCGCAGCAAAGGCCGCGGCACCTCGGCATTCCCCAGCGAGACGAAACCGACGACCGCAGGAGCGAGTGCTGTCGGGATGTTTGCCGGCTGGATGGCCGCGAAGCGAAGCTCGCCGCTCACGAGTTGGACATTGTGGATCTGCGTTTGAAAGCTGTGCTCAATCTGCGCAACGGTGCCCGTGAAGTCGATAAGGTCATTTCCGGGAGAGACGAAGTTAACCGTGAACCCCTCGGAATCCAGGTAGGATGTGAGGGCGGAAATGTCGGCGCCGGAGAGCCCAAACTCGGCGCCGATAACGGACGGCGTGAGCCACTTGTGATAGCTCGAACTGCCAGGAGTGTGCAGAGCCTCCACCTCACCATCGAAGGCGGCCTGGCGCTCGGTAGGACGGCGGAGGAGGAGTTGAAGATGCTCCATGGAAAGTGCACCGTCTGCTTCGCCTTTATCCGTGAACGAGATGCCGCCGAGAGCGCCCGGAATCGGCGTCGTCTGGGTGCGGTCAATGTTCTGCGTGATCAGCGAACGTGAGGCGGTGCGGAACTGTGAGTTGACCTGACCCTGCGCTGAACAGGGCGGGAGTGCGGCAATCCAGATGCTGATCACAATCCCAACAAGAAGTCCGTACCGTAACACGGGAAACCTCAGGCACCTGGCTCTCCTGTTGCATTCGACAGTTGGCATGCGGCTCAGCGCAGACTTCATCACTCTCCTGAGCGAAGGACACAGACAGTTGGAGATGCTCAGAACTCAGCGCCTGGTCATCTCATTGGTCGGCGAAAGACATAAACGCTGCGGCAGTGGGATGTCTACGAAGAATCTATCGGCAAATGATCTGCGCCGCAATAGTGCAAATCTGTTGCGTGTTTTCTGTTATGGAGCCGACGGAGCGGCAATGACCGGGGTAGCCGTCGGCGCACTGAGTCCGAAGAACATCACGATGCTGGAGCCGCCGAAGTTGCTGATCCAGATATCGCCGCTGGCATCTGGCGCGATGCCAAAGGGGAGAACCAGGCGGGCGTCGAGCCCGTAACCCATGGCTGGAGAAAGGGGCGTCCCGGCAGCGACAGCCGCAGCATTACCTGCCAGCGCGGAGAAGTTATTGCCGCGGAAGTTCGCGACCCATACTGTCTGGGCCGCATCAATGGCGATCCCATTGGGGTTGTTGCCGGCGATGCCGCCGCCGGAGTCCGAGTCGACGACAATCGCCCCGGTACTCGATACCTCACTCACCGATCCATTGTTGTAGTTGGCGACCCAGACGTTTCCGCCCGGATCGATCGCGATGGCGCTGGCGCCGTCGCAGCATACCGCGTGCGCAAGCAGCGCACCCGACGAAGAAACATGCGTGACGCTGTTGTCCCCTTGGTTGGCAAGCCAGAAGCCATGCGACCCGTCTGCCGTGATCGCCACAGGGAGTGCGGCTGCTCCCGCAGGAACTCCGCTTTGCACCAGCTGGCCCTTGCTGCTGTAGATCGTTGCAGAGGAGTTGCCGTAGTCGGCGATCAGGATGTTGCCGTTGGTATCGGCAGCCACGGCGCGCGGAAAGTCTATCGACGCGTCGTAGAAGTAACTGCTGCCGCCGAGCAAGCTGCCAGGAGTGGTAGACTTCGCGCCGAGGAACGCCGAGACACTGCCGGTAGTAGGCGCATGGCTCGGTGTCTCTTCATTCGTGACCCAGAGGTTGTTACTGGAATCGATAGCAAGACCATACGACTCGCTGAGCACGCCAACACCGTAGCCTATGCTGCTAAGCGGCGCCCCCTGGGGCGAGAAAGCACTGAGAACGCCGACATAGCTCGCGACCCAGGCGTTCCCCAACGCATCGATCGCGATCGACGCTGGAGCGTTCAGACCTCCACCAGTGACTGTGAGGCTCATGGTCCAGTCGTTGGGCGGTTGCGTGAGATTCGTCGGAAACGGTGGGCTGACTGCGACGCATTTGAAGACCGCGGCAACGTTCTCGCCGGGATGTTGCACAATGTTGAGCGCGGCGCTGAGTGTGTTCTGCGGCGGTGTTCCCGTCGCCGGCGTAGCGGAGGCAAACAGCACGTCACAATCAGCACCGCCCGTCACGACACACGGGTTGAGTGCATCGGCCAGCGCGTAAAGCTTCCCAGTCTCGATCGAGAGGTTTGCCGCAAGTGTCGGAGCTCCCCCACTGGTGGTGCTGGCGAGCAGTTGGGCGTTGAGGAACGCGTTGGTAATGCCCCGAGTGTTGGTAGCGGTCGCGCCGACGTTCGTAGCCGAGTCCATAAAAGCAGCCAGGGCCCACGCAGCTGCAACCGTGGTCACTTCATTGATAATCAGTCCAGTCGCCGACGTGAGCTGCTCGCAGGATCCTAGAGCGGCCATGAGCAGCAGCGCGGGATTACTTGAACCGGAAGCCAGCCCCGCATTACCCCCTGAGGCCACGATATAGATGGGCCCGGTCGCCGACGAGCATGGGTAGCTGCTGGCCAGAGAAAAGGAGCCATCGGCGGCCGTAAATACCGGATCGCCAAGCGCAATAGCAGAAGACGCGTTGCCAGTACTGCCAGCGGCATACGCTTGAACCTGCGCCATTTGGATAGGGGATTTACCCCCCATTACGTGGCCCGCCATGGCGATCGTGATGGGCGCAGGCGGAACGGGTGCCGCGCCGTCCCCGCAACCGAAGAGACCAACGCTCGCGCACAGTAGCACGCAAGCGATGGAGTCGTCGCGCAGCGCCGCTTTCGGGCTCCGGATGGTACCCATGGGTGCTCAGTCTATCGGAGTTTTACCGCAAGCGAGCAGATGCGCTTGGAGGCCCTCAAAAATAGCATCTATCGCGACGACGAATGCCCGTCCGGGCTGAGCGCCAATGCGCTCCAGGAAAAATCGCAGAGTCTTCAAGGAAACGTAAGATGGAAATCGGGTGTGGAGCTTAATTGGCCGAACCCCTTCAGCAGGAGACACGATGAAGCGAAAAGCAGGCAAGCCGCAAGGCTCGGGAAGCGCTTTTGTCGGAAGCATGATGGTCTTCGCGGCAATGGGCCTTCTCTGCGTACGCGCGAGTGGACAAACCACCTCTGCGGCGACCACTCGGACAACAGAAAAGGTCATCGTTGATACCGACATCGGCGATGACGTCGACGATGCCTTTGCGCTGGCTCTCGCACTGTCGAACCCCCACCTCCAGATCCTTGGCGTCACGACAGCGTGGGGCGACACGGACCTGAGAGCGAGGCTCGTGGAACGTTTCCTCAAACAGACTGGCCATGAAGAAATCCCTGTAGCCGCCGGGCCGAAGACACAATCCGCCACACCGTTCACACAAGCCGCATGGGCAAAGGCGTTTCCTGAGTCAGCCAATGAATGGCCGAACGCCGTCGACTTTATCCTCGATCAGATTCGACACTACCCCGGACAGATCACACTAATTTCACTGGCGCCGCTGAGTACCGTCGGCGCGCTCATTCAAAAGGACCCTGTCACCTTCCGCAAGCTTAAGCGCGTCGTGATGATGGGTGGCTCCATCCGGCAGGGGTATGGCGACCTCGGCTATCTGCCAGACAGGGGTCCCAGCGCGGAATACAACATCAAGATGGATATCCCGGCGGCGAAAGCCCTATTCGCATCGGGTGTACCGATCGACATGATGCCGCTCGACTCCACGCAACTGAAACTGGATGAGGTATTACGCGCTATCCTGTTCAGCCAGAAAACTCCCGCGACAGACGCGCTGCATGCGCTGTATCAACAATGGGCGAGCTATCCCAACAATGTCACGCCAACGCTGTTCGACGCGATGGCCGTCGCCGTGGTCCTCAAGCCTGCGCTTTGCCCCGTGACGCCGATGCACATCCGCGTCGACGATGCAGGATTCACGCGCGTCGATGCGGGCGCGCCCAACGCCAACGTTTGCCTGCACTCGGATGCAGACCAGTTCTTCCACTTCTATCTTCCGCAGGTGTTGCAGCAGCGCGGCTCGAACCCAACGCAATAAGTTGAGCCGCGATCAGTGCGACTAGCTGGGTTGCGTCTTGGGCGGCCTAACCACGATCGGCAGCAGGATCGAAACCGCCATAATGCCTGCGATCACATGCAGCCCGCTCACATACGATCCGCTGGATTCGCGAAGGTGCGCGATGAGCAGCGGACCAAAGGCGCTGGCTGTTCCCCAGGCGGTGAGCATCAGCCCGTAGATGGGGCCAACATTCTTTGACCCGAAGTAGTCTGCCGCGAACGCCGGCATGGTGCCGAAGCCTCCGCCATAGCACATCAGGATCAGAAACGAGACGCCGGTGAGAATGGCGACTGAGCCAAGGCTTGGCAGCATCCAGAACAGGCCGACCTGCACGATGAACATCACCAGGAAGGTCCATCGCCGCGTGATGGCATCGGAGATCCACGCCCAGAAGATGCGGCCGGCGGCATTGCCGATACTGACGACCCCAACCATGCCGGCCGCCACGATCGCGGTCGTCTTGTCGATCTCCTGGAATATCGGCGACTCCTGCGAGATGAGCGAAATACCTGCAGAGGTATTCAGAAAAAGGAGCGTCCAGAGCGCCCACCACTGCCAGGTGCTAAGCGCCTCACCCAGGGTGTAATCCTTCGTCGCACGTTGCAGGTTTTGCGTACCACTGATCGTCCAGCCTTCCGGCTTCCAGCCGTCCGGTGGGTTTTGCATGAAGTATCCGGTACCCATGACGACAATGAGATAGATGATGCCAAGATAGGCAAACGTCTGCAGAACCCCAACGTGCTGAATGAGCCGCGTGGCAACCGGCGCAGTGACCAGCGCGCCCGCTCCGAAGCCGCCGACCGCTATACCGGTAATGAGACCGCGCCGGTCCGGAAACCACTTAACCAGCACAGCGATGGGAACGATGTATCCGAAGCCAAGTCCGATGCCGCCGATCACTCCATAGCTGAGATAAAGCCACCACAGCTTATACGCCGAGAAGCTGGCCAGGAATACGCCGAGGCCATAAAGGAATCCGCCCGTCAGAGCCACGGTGCGGGGCCCGACCTTGTTCAACCAAAGGCCGCCAAAAAAAGCCGCGACGCCAAGTACAAAGATGCAGATAGTGAAGGTTAGTGTAACGTCCGAGATGGACCAGTGAAACTGCTTGACAAGAGGTGTGCGGAAGACGCTCCACGCGTACACCGCGCCCAGTGCCATCTGCATCAGAAATCCTGCTGCTGCAATACCCCACCGATTTTGCTTCGACATGCGATCTCTCCTTGCTGCTTCGTCTTCCGCTACTTTGTGTATCGCGTTTGGGCCCTTCCTTGACTGCAATCTGCGTAGATGCAGCGGGGATCAGGAGGCGTGTCGCAACGGCAGAAACGGCGACGGAGGGAATCCACGCCAGCGCAACGCGCATGTCTCGGCAATCTCCGCGGCATAGATCATTCCCAGTTGTCGCCAGTGATATTCTGGCGGCCACCGCGAGGCATGCTCTTTCCACTCGAAATGATAGTACTCCAGGATCAGGCCGGCCCTGGGCAGATGACTCGGGGAGCTGACGACCTCGACGCTATTCCAACCCTTCTGCCGCATAATCTGGTCGCTGTAGTAGATATTCTGAATGGTGTTTTGCGATTCGCCCTCAACCACGATCGCGGAGGCAGGAACTCCCTGCTCTTCGGCGAGGTTCGCCATCACCTGGCCTTCGACGAACCGATTCTCCGTCGGACCTCCGCTGAAGATCATGTGTTCGGCGCGTCCGGCCTTGAATTCCCTCACCCCTTCGGCGACGCGCTCGCGCTGTTCAGGGGATGCCTGCCCATTGACCCGCGCCGGAGATCCAAGTACCAGGATCGTGTCGAAGTGCGTCAAATTGCAATTGTGCGTCGGGACGGTTCCATAGGTCGCGAACACTGCAAGCAGACACAGAAGAACCAGCAATCCGAAGCCTGCAAGCAACCGCCCGATCCATCGCAACATGTGCTCTCCGCCAGTTCCGCGCTTCCGAGGTCCGCGCTGCGCGGGTTGACATCGGTTTTCTGCTCGCAAAACTATAATCGGCTGACGGCGATTGATCCATTAGCCGCGGTCAATTTGCGGTACTCCCGAAGCATGTTCAGACGCCACCGCACAATCATTCCGAAGGCCAGCACAAAGAACAGCGCGCCAGACTGCTCCACGGTTAATAAGGTATCGAAGTATCCACGGGCGAGGATTCTCACGGCCGCCAGCACCAGGATGACACTGAAGAATGCCGTCGAACGCTGCATCATAATGGCGTCGCCCTGCTGCACCAGGCGCGAAGTCTTCAGCAGTGGGTACGCCAGAAGGACCGCGCCAATCAGGAACGCTCCCAATCCCCACGTCCAGGGAATTCGAAACGCCGGGACGATGAACATCGAGAATCCGGTCGCCATGCCCAGCGGCGGAATCACAATTTTCTTTACGGAAACCGCGGTACGACCCTCGCGAATCCGCCAGACCAGCACAGCACCCAGCCCTATCAGCGAACCAACGATCGACATCTTGTTCGGATGAAACATCTCTATCATGATAGCCGGTCGACCGGCGTAACTTCGGTCAGACCGTCGAAATAGAAGCGTCCGCTATTGGCAATCAAATGATTTCGCCTTGGTTGAGGCGCTTTCATGATGCCCTGAGCGATCTTGCTGTGATACCGTTTAGCGATCAAACATGCCTGAACCCGCGCCTACGTTGAACTGGACACTTCCCGATCGCCAGCGCAAGCCGCATCTCTCAAGGGGAGCGAAGATCATCTCCTGTGCGTCGCTAGCCGCTGCTCTCGTCTGCGGCAGCTCTACCCCTACCGCAAATGCTCAACAGCCAGCCACGGCTCCAGTCGTCGAGCCCGGCGCACCCGGCACGCCCAGCCGCACCCTTCCGCCTTCCACCACCGGCGTCGTTCCGCAAGATTCGCGCGCCGACATCGAGTTCATGCAGGGCATGATCATGCATCATGCCCAGGCCGTCGAGATGACCGCGCTCATCCAGTCTCACACCCAAAATCCCGAGATTCATACCCTCGGCGCGCGCATCAGCCTCTCCCAGTCCGACGAGATAAAGTTCATGAAGCGCTGGCTCGCAGCGCGCGGCCAGCCTGAATCAATGGCCATGCCAGGCATGCCGACCATGGACATGAATGGCAATCCCATGCACGCCATGCCGGGAATGCTGACGCCCCCGCAGATGGACGCATTGCGTCATGCCAGCGGCGCACAATTCGACTACCTGTTTCTGACCGGTATGATCCAGCATCACAACGGAGCGCTCATCATGGTGAAAGATCTATTCGATCACCCAGGCGCGGGTCAGGACGCAGAGCTCTTCGACTTCGCCACCGATGCGGATAACACCCAGCGAGCCGAGATCAGAATTATGCAGAACATGTTGAAGGAGAAACAATGAACCGTTTCCATGCTCCCGCCATTCGATTCGCCGCTGCGCTGTTTGCATTGGCCCTCCTGTCCGTTGCGCCAACCGCATTGCAAGCGCAAACGCCCGCAACCAAGCCCGCAGTCGAACCGCCCAATCCGTTCGCACCAGCCCCAGCAACTCCGCTGCCTCCCGGCATGACGGGCTCCACCATGAACGATCCTCGCGTAGGCCTCAAGCCCGGCCTCTACGACGCCGGCGAGGCCGCCATGGGCATGGAGCATCTCGACTTCCTCAAGAAGCCCACCGCCTTTCAGGTCAATGCGACCGATGCGGACGATCCATCCGTGCAGAAGACACTCGGCCTGCTCGGCATCGGCAACAGCGCGAAGATCCCCAAGCCTATACAGCTCGTGATCGCGCAACTGGCCTTCGCGAACTCGGACTTCGCCTTCCAGGGAACACACCTGTTCCAGGGCAACTTCTATGGCGTGAATTTTTATGACATCTCGGACCCCACAAAGGTTTCGCTGATTACCTCCCTTGTTTGCCCGGGCGGCCAGGGCGACGTCTCCGTCTACGGCCATCTGCTCTTCATGTCGGTAGAAATGCCGAACGGGCGCATCGACTGCGGCACACAGGGTTTCCCTCCGCCACCTCCGCCGCCGCCCGGCCACGAGAAAGAGCGCCCCATGCCCGCAGCAAGTCCTGAACGCTTCCGCGGCGTAAGAATCTTCGATATCTCCGACATCAAGAATCCCAAACAGGTTGGCGCCGTCCAGACCTGCCGCGGCTCGCATACCCACACCCTCGTCGTCGATCCAAACGACAAGGACAACGTCTACATCTACGTCTCCGGAACATCCTTCGTACGCCAAAAGGAAGAGCTGGCAGGTTGCTCCGGTGAGGCCCCTGACAAAGATCCCAACACCTCGCTCTTCCGCATCGATGTAATCAAGGTTCCGCTCTCAGCGCCGCAGGACGCAAAGATCGTATCCAGCCCGCGCGTCTTTATGGATCCCCGCAGCGGTGCACTGAACGGCCTCAACAACGGCGGCAGCCACGGCACGGAGAAGGCTGCCGACACCAACCAGTGCCATGACATCACCGTCGACTCATCCCTCGGCCTCGCCGCCGGCGCCTGCTCAGGCAACGGAATCCTCCTCGACATCAAGGATCCCGTCCACCCCAAGCGCGTCGACGCGGTAAACGATCCCAACTACTCCTACTGGCACTCCGCGACGTTCTCCAATGACGGAACCAAGGTCGTCTTCACCGACGAATGGGGTGGAGGCCTGCAGCCACGCTGCCGTGCCACCGATCCCAACAAGTGGGGCGCCGACGCAATCTTCACCCTCAAGGGCGATCACCTCTCGCTCGCCAGCTACTACAAAATGCCCGCAGCCCAAACTGCTACAGAAAACTGCGTAGCCCATAACGGTTCGCTCGTCCCGATTCCCGGACGCGATATCGAGGTGCAGGCGTGGTACCAGGGAGGCATCTCGGTCATGGACTTTACCGACCCGTCGCATCCCTACGAGATTGCCTACTACGATCGCGGTCCGATCAGCCCGACGACGCTGATCCTCGGTGGCTATTGGTCCGCCTACTGGTACAACGGCTACATTTACGGCTCGGAGATCGCCCGCGGTCTGGATGTTTTCAAGCTCGTGCCAAGCAAGTTCCTCACGCAGAATGAAATTGATGCGGCCAACCTCGTGCAGTTCAACGAACTCAATGTGCAGAACCAGCCGAAGATTACATGGCCGGAACAGCTTGTCGTTGCGCGTGCCTATCTCGACCAACTGCAGCGTTCCAAGGCGCTGCCGGCGGACCAGATCGCATCGCTAGACAAAGCAATTCAACGCACGCAGAATTCGCACAACAGCAAGAAGGATTTGGCGAAGCTGCACACCATGGCTGCATCCGTAGAGACCGACGCGTCCAGCGCAACGGATCCAGCGGACGCCAAACGCCTCCACGCACTCGCGAAGATCCTGGATCATCCTGCAGCATAAAAAGCACTTCGGATCAGAAACATAATTACCAGGATGCGCCCGGTTGTGAGGAAGCGGAATCTCCTCGTGGCCGGCCGCATTTTAGCTTTTGCGATGGTAAGGTGCCACGAACCGGCTCATCGAGAGGATCTCCTCCCGCACTCTCGCCTGCAGATAGGCTGCGCGCTCTGCGACACGGCCGAAGCGTCGATTGACTTTTGATCAACAAGTTCTTACAGTCAAGGGAATTCCTCCCCAAGCCATCGATCCAGATTCACCTCATACGAGCTATCCAAAGAGGTTAACGATGAAACTCTCAGAGTTTGCAGCGGACTATCCCCAGACAACGGAAAATCGCCCCAGCGCACGATTCCACATGCTGCTTCTCGCGACCATTTGCATGATCGCCATGATCGCCGCCCCGTCCATGCGCGCCCAGGCTACAGGAAGCTTCTCCGGCACCGTCTCCGATAAGTCAGGGTCTGCTATCCCGGAAGCGACCGTCGTTGCCACCGCGGAGGCGACCGGCCTGGCTCGCGACGTCAAGACCGACAGTTCCGGACACTACCTCCTGCCTCTTCTTCCCGTCGGGAATTACACAGTCCGCGTCGATGCACACAGCTTTCAGAGCGCTGAATCAAAAGGTCTGAATCTCCAGGTCGATCAAGCCCGAGAACTCGATTTTTCGCTTGTTCCCGCCACTGTCACGACCACCGTTGCGGTATCGGGTGATGCCGTCGCCGTCGAAACAACCAACCCCTCGCTCGGCCAGGTCATCACCGGCGCAGCAGGTGTCGCAGCTCCCGTTGAATGGCCGCGACTTCGTTCAGCTCGCAACGTTGACCGCCGGCGCCACGGCCGAAACCAACCCCAACAGCTTCTTCACCTCGGGCACCGACAGCGAGGTCGCCGCGCGCGGTTCCTTCTCGCTCTCGGTCGGCGGCTCACGACCCAACAGCACCGACTGGATCCTCGATGGAGTCGACAATAACGAACTGACGGCGGGCGGAATTGGCGTCTTCTCCTCGATCGACGACATCGCCGGAATTCAAGGTGCTCACCTACACCTACTCCGCCGAGTACGGCACCCGCGCTGGTCCGACCGTTCTGGTCACCACGAAATCGGGAACCAATCACTTCCACGGATCGCTCTTCGAGTTCGTCCGCAACACCGACCTCGACTGCGAAGGGCGACTTTGACACTACAACCCCGAAGTTCAATCTGAACCAATTTGGCGGCTCATTCGGAGGGCCCATCCTCCACAACAAGACATTCTTCTTCGTGGATGGCGAGCAGAAGTATCAGCGTCAAGGAATCACCTTTACCGGTTTGGTTCCTTCACTGGCCATGCACAACGGCGACTTCTCGGCCGACCCCTTCGGTAATCCCGCCTCAGGTCTCGCCATCGCCAACCCGAATATGATCGGCTCGTCCACCAGCCCGTCCACCTATCCGAACGTTTACTTCCAATGCGACAGCTCCGGCAATCCGATACCCGCGAACTCCGACGGCAGCCAGGCACAGGGAACCCCATGCAACAAGATTCCTTCAAACCTGATCAACAGCGCCGGTCAGGCCCTGCTCAATATCTATCCTGCGCCAAATGCCACCGGCAACGGAGCTACAACTATGTCAACGAGCCTGTCCGCATCCTGAACGAAACCAAATTCGATGTTCGGCTGGATGAGACGCTCACGGCCGTCGGACAATCTGTTTGGCCGCTTCAGCTACGACCAGGCATTCTCCTTTGCGCCCGGCGGCGCGCCCACCCTTGCCGAAGCCAATGCCTTCGGCAGCAATGAAAACCTCATCAACCACGCACGCAATGTCGGCATCGGCTGGAGCCACGTGTTCTCGGCCACCACGGTCAACCAGGCCACCTTCGGGTACGACCGCATCTTCGACTACATTGACTCGCTGGGTAACTTCACCTGCGGATCGGCGCTTCTTGGCATTCCCAATGCCGATCTCGGCTGCTCGGCCAGCGGTACCCCTCTTCCCGGCGGCTCCTACAGTCAGGGCTGGTTTCCATTGATCCCACCAGCGGCTATTGGTCACTCGGCGATCGCGGCTACTCCCCCTTTCAGGGTGGAACGAACATCTTCTCCTTCAAAGACGATCTCGACCTGATCCGCGGCAAGCATGATATTCACGTCGGCATCGATCTCCGCGCCAATCAGATGAATGTGGGCACAGAAGCCTTTGGAGCCGGCTTCCTGCTGCCCGGTGTCACCGGAAACTTCACCGCGGCGAGGTTCAGCCGCCGGCAATCCCGAGGCCGACCTGCTGATGGGGATCAGCGGAGGCGCCATCCACGACCAGACATACGATGGCGCAATCACCGGCCGCCGCTGGAAGATCGTAAGGCCCTTCGTCGAGGATGACTGGCGGATCATTCCGTCGCTGACCCTCAATCTGGGCCTGGCGTGGGACATGACCACTCCCGATCACCGAGGTCGATAACCGGATGGCGGACTACATTCCCTCGACCGGCAAAGCTTCTGATCGCCGGCCAGAACGGAGTGAGCCGATCGGCGGGCATCAATATGTTCTGGGGCGCGTACGAACCCCGCGTGGGCCTCGCCTGGAAGGTTCTCGGCAGCGACAAAACAGTGCTCCGCCCGGCTTCGGCATTTATCACGATTCGGCGTGGAGCCAGGGCGCGCAGGGCCTGTGGCAAAATCCGCCCAACCTCGGCGAGACGGATCAATTCGCCGGCGCGGGCTGCGCCTTTGCGACGTCCTACTGCGCCACACACGGCCAGACACCTTCGGGAACCTTTTACCTCTCCACCGGCTTTGCCATTCCGCCCACGCCGCTGACGGTGAGCACATTTCGAAGGCACGTTCTACTATCAGCCGCCCAACTTCCAGCCCGGCAGGGTTCATCAATATAACGCCAACGTGGAACGCCAGCTGCCGGGCGATGTTCTGATCACCGCCGGCTATGCCGGCGCGGTCGGCGGCCACCTGCTGGTGAGCGGCAACGACCTCAACGTCAACAGCCCCTCCGGCTGCGGAACCGTATCCGGCTATACGCTCGGCTGCCTGCCCGGTGGCGCACCCTACATCTATCCCTACCCACCGCGAACTATAACGCGATCTCTGCTCTTTGGCGATGTGGGCAAGACCCACTACAACTCGCTGCAGATCAAAGCAGAGACCAAGACGCCCAAGCACGGTCTTTACGCGCTGGTCGCTTACACCTACTCGCGCACATACGACAATGGTCTAACCGACGGCCTGGGCTCGGAGTTGAGCGCCCCGTATTTCCCGCTGCCCAACTGGCAAAATCTCGACTGGTCCCTGTCGCAGATCAACCTGAATCACAGCTTCACGGCAAGCTTCATCTATGACCTGCCATTCGGCAAGGGCAAGATGTTCGGAAGCGACCTCGAACCCTGTGACCGACACGCTGCTCGGCAACTGGCAGGTCACGCTGATTGAAAGGATCTCCTCCGGGTTCCCGGTTCCACTGATCGACTCCAATAACCAGTCGGGCACTACCTTCAACGCTGGCGGCAATTGCAACAATTTCAACCGGCCCGACCAGATTGCCGGCTGCAATACGCACGCAGCAAATCACAGCCAGTACCGAATGGATCAACGCTGCCTGCTTTGCCGTCCCGGCTGCAGGCGAGCTCGGCGATGCCGCGCGTGTCCCCGTCTCGGGACCCGATTTCGTCAACTCTGACTTCTCGGTCATCAAGCAATTTCGCTTGCCTCGTGAGATGGGCTTGAACTTCCGCGCTGAATTCTTCAACCTGTTCAATCATCCGCAATACGGATCGCCAATCGCCGACATCAACTACAATTCACCGCCTGCGGGCACAGTCTCCCCATTCTTCGGTACGGTCAACTCCACCGTCAACAATCCGCGCCTGATACAGCTGGCTCTGAAGCTGACCTTTTAGAGCCAGCCTGCACGACCCCGCCGGCGAGCTCCAATCGGTCTGACGAGGCTCAACGTGACGCATAGATTGTCAGTTGCCGGAGATGTCGGGGCCGGCTGCAAATCCTGGGCGCCTGATCCGATGGCGCTCAGCGGGAGCATGGTGACGATCGAGAGCAAGGTCAGGGCGATGCGTTTGATTTTCATCGGTACTTCTCCTTGTGCCTAAGCGAGGGCTGCGACGGGTTGCCTTGCACTGCAAACGACGGCTGTGAGAGCTAGTCCCACATCGCCATGACAATCTCGCCCTTCTCGTTCAGAAGAAGCGTGATGCGATTGGGATCGGAGTCCATGGTGCCGAGCCCGTCAGACTCGTGGATGACGCGCAGCTTGGCGGGCAGCTCCTCTTCGCGAACGATGGTGTTCTGCGCGCGGTCGGCAGGCGCAGTCTGTCCCTTGGGGACAAAAAGCTTGCCAACGCAATCTGTACAGTTCTTGGGTGGAGCTACAGATTCTGCGTAGCCGGGCATCGATTTCAGGACGATCCGGTTGGCCGCGCCGTGAACTCGCACGCCATTGAACGGGTGCCCGGGCTCGATGGTGAAGATCGCCTCGACCTCGGGATACGTAGTCGACGCCGTATTTTCGGACGGGGCTTCGGCGATCAGGGCGAGATCCAGGATGCCGTCGGAGGGTGTTCCCTTGGTGAGGGGAACAAGCTGGACAGACTCCCAGCCTTCTGTCGTAACGAGGCCGCGCACACGAACGACATCCAACTGCGGAGCGTGCGCGCTGCGCATGACTTCAACACTGGTCACCCAGAAAACCGGGGCCGTGTTCGGAGCTTCGTCCTGGCTTGGCGCGGATATCTGTTGGGGCGCGGGTGCTGTTTCCTGCGCGCTTGGCGGATTGATGCCGCGCGCGGAGTTGGTCTGCGCGTTGCCGATGCCGGTGAGCACCAGTGCGGCCTGCAGGAGTGCGGTTATCTTGGTCGTCGTTTGCATTGAAATGTTGCTCCTTTGTCTATGGAGATGAATTGGGTCATGCACAGGCGGCTTCAACGAGTTCGCATTGTGTCGAAGCCGGGCCGGGAACTGCGAAGAGCTGGGCCGTCTGCATTGTGCCGCTCGTCTTCGCCAGCGTTGCTTCCATCTGGTCGAAGGCTGAAAGGATCATGCTGGCCGGCGTGATCTGAACCAGGTTGCAAAATGAAGTCTGCGTGCTCGCGAAGCTGCCATTCTCTGACAGCTTGTTGACGGGCGCGCCGCCGCCACAGAGCGAGAAGTATCCGCACTCCTTCTTGCACGCCTCAACCCCGGCTCCGATGTCCAAGACCATGGCTTGCATTGCCTTGCTGTTGAGCATCTGCTCAATGGTGTGTTGGTGGACGTTGCCCACAATGAAATCGCCATAGCGTTCGTTCTTGTATCCGAGCAACTCGGGCGAGAACGACGAGACGTCGCCATTGCATGCGATGTTGACCATGGCCAGGGGTTCAACCTGTTCGTTACTGATCTGCGCGTCTTCCGGACGAAAGATGCGTGGAATCAGGCCATCGATTTCGCGGATGAAGCGAATGCCCGGATTCTGTCGCGAGATCGTCCAGAAGCGGTGCAGAAAGGCCTGGAACTTGTCGCGCATGCTGGTGCGCGAGAGCGTCATCAGCTCCGAGACGTGGTCGCCCTCGGACTCTTCCACGTTGAAGCAGACATCCTCGATCCCTTCCTCAACATAGAACGCATGCAGTTCTTCCGGGCATTCCAGAGCATCCTTTGAAAGCACGCTGATGACATGGAACGGAATGCCTTCGTCACGAAGCAGGCGCGCCCCGCTGATAGCGCGATCGAACGTTCCCTTGCCCGAGCGGGTCACACGGTTCGCGTCATGCAGGCGCCGAGGACCGTCAATGCTTACACCTGCGCCTACCTTCCAGCGGCGAATCAGGTCGCACCACTCCTTCGTTACCAGGGTTCCGTTGGTCTGAAAGGAGTGGCGAATCTCTACCGTAGAAGGCCTAAGCTCATCGATCGCGCGAAACGCGGCGTCGTAATACGACACCGGGAGTACCAGCGGCTCGCCCGCATGCCAGATGACCGTAATCTTGCTTCCGGCGTAGGGAGAGTCAAAGACTTTCTGGAAGCTCGCCCTCACGGTCTCGATATCCATGACCGAGGTATCGTCGCGAGTTGGCAGGTAGCAGTATTTGCAACGAATGTTGCAAAACGGCGTGGGCTGCAAAACGATGGTCTGAATCTGCGGTTTCGATGCTTGCATGATCCTCGTGTCCTTTCGCCTGGGGCGTTCCGTCAGGGCTACCAGTTGTGCCAGAAGTTGTGCCAGTTGTGCCAACCGTTACCCCAGTTGTGCCAACCGCCATTGCCCCAGTTGTGCCAGCCGCCGTTACCCCAGCCGCCGTTGCGCCAACCGCCGTTGTGCCAGCCCCCGCCGCCATTGCGCCAGCCAAAACCGCCGTTCAGCCAATCGGCAAGCATAAGATTTGCGCCGGACGGGCTCTTGAAGACGGCATCGTTCACCGACGAAACCTCGGACCGGATTTCGCTAAGGCGGTCGGCGACCGATAGGTTGCTCGGCGTGCTGAGAGGGGTGGCTTCCGCCTGGCCTTGGGTTGCGGCGAGAGCCGCGGAAATGCCGACTACGCCAGCGGGTAAGAGCAAAGCAAGAGCTTTGGAAGTGCGCTTTTTCGCGCTCATAGTGTGTCTCCTTGTTGAGTTAGGTTAGGCGGCCGCAACTCACAAAGAAATCCGTGACCCTACACGCCTTGGAGTGTGGCGCTACATGAAAAAGCCATGTGGTTCCGCATGGATGGAAGATAGAGTGGTCCAGGCCGAACGAGTACAATCTGGACACCACCGGCGCTTAACTCTGGGTTTCGTTGAGGGATGTGCAGTATGTCGCAGGGGCCCCGCGATCGATATTCTCCCAAAGATCGACTGATTTACGGCCGCGCACTTTCCATCGCATTGGTCGCGATGTGCGCTTTCTCGCTCAGCCGATGCGCGAGCGCACAGTATCGATCCACGCAATGGACAGCCGATTCCGGCCTCCCTCAGAACAGCGTTCGCGGTATCGTGCACGCTGCCGACGGCTACCTCTGGATAGCTACCCTCGATGGAATCGCAAGATTCGACGGCATTCAATTTACTGTCTTCAACAAGAGCAACACGCCCGGCATCACATCCAACCGGTTTGTGGCAATGGCTCAGGGGAACGGCGACGATCTCTGGATGGCTAGCGAAGATGGCAACCTGATTCGATATCATGCTGGCCACTTCGAACGGATGGCCGAAGAAAGCGGACTCCGCTCCCATTCCGTCGGTGCCATTACCTACGATCATCACGGAGGCGTCTGGGTGGACTCCGACAACAAGGTGTACCGTTGGTCGCCGACGTCCGGGCGCTTCGAAAGGGAGGCATTCGACCGCGACGATACGCTTTACCTTCCTCTGTGGTGGGGCGGGACGGGATTCTGGGCGATCCAGAACGGCAACCTCCTGTGTTTCACGCGTGGGCAACTGACCACTCATCCGCTGCCGAAAACAGTGGCACCCGCCACAATCCGAGGCGTTGCGGTAGGTGCAGATGACGCCGTGTGGATCGGCACCAATGATGGTCGTCTCGGGAAATTGGTCGATGGAACCCTGATCCTGCGTAAGGGAGCGGTCACGACCGACTGGGTCAGTTCGAAATGGAAGGACTGGAAGGAACAGATCGCACCGGACTTCAGGCGCACGCTCATCTTTCCCTCCGATGGCATAGAAAAGGGTATCCCCTACAACATCGTCGTTCCCGATGACGAAGGCAACGTGTGGGTGGGCTCCGAGGGCGAAGGCCTGTTTCGGATCCAGAATCAATCCATCAAGTCGCTGTCCTCCAGCCAGGGTCTTGCAAGCGACAATGTCTACCCCGTAATGAAGTCCAGTACAGGCGACATGTGGGTGGGAAGCTGGCCGTCGGGTCTCTCTCGGATACACGACGGCAAGGGGACAACATTTACCAAGGCAGACGGTGTACCAGGACTGGTGACAGCGCTTGCAGAAGACCGCTCGGGAAATATCTGGGTAGGTTCGCACAGCGGGCTGCGAATCGTTTCGGGTGGACGTTTGGTGATCCCTCCCGGCCTGCCGCAGGAACGCCTCCCAGTCATTCAGGTGATCTACCAGATGCAGAATGGCGCCATAATGCTCGGAACTCCGAACGGCATCTACATACTCGCCGGAACGAATTCAAGATGGCTCACGAGGCACAATGGCCTGGCGAGCGACGATGTGCGAGTGATCCTGCAAGACCGCCGGGGAGATACGTGGATCGGGGGCTATGGCGGCCTCACACGCATCCACAACGGAGTATTTACGCGGTGGACAGAGACCGAGGGTTTGCCCAGCAACAACGTTCGCTCCATCATGGAGGATCATGCGGGCCAGATTTGGGTAGGAACCTACGACGGCGGAATCGGCTGGTTTCGCAATGGCCGATGGGTGATCTTCAATCAGGCCTCAGGCCTTTACGATAACGGCGCGTTCCAGATCCTGGAAGATGGTCAGAACCGCTTCTGGATAAGCTCCAACCGTGGCATCTATCGCGTAGACCGCAAACAACTGATCGACGTTGCGGAAGGCCGAGAGAACAGGCTGGACTCAGTTGCCTATGGCCGAGCCGATGGAATGTTGAGTGCGGAGTGCAACGGCGGCGTCTGGCCGGCCGGAGCCAGAGACTCGCACGGCTTCCTCTGGTTCCCCACCCAGAGGGGCGTCGCCATAGTCGATCCGGCATCTGTGCCCGTTGACAACGTGCCGCCGCGAGTTGTGGTGGAATCTTCCTCCGTCGACGATAAATCGCTGCCTGCAACCAATCGGGTTGTGCTTCGGCCGGGTCAGACGAACCTCGAAATTCAGTACACGGCGTTGAGCTTCTCGAGGCCTGAGCAGATATCGTTTCGCTACAAGCTTGACGGCATGGATGAGAACTGGCAGGAAGTGGGCCACAGGCGGACGGCATACTATACGCATCTGCCCCCCGGCGATTATGTCTTCCGCGTCTCGGCAAGGAATAGCGATGGAGTCCAAAGCCTTGCGGACGGCACGCTGTTCGTTTCCGTGGTCCCTCCGTTCTACCGCCGCTCGTGGTTCTTTGCCCTTATCTCCATTGCGACGGCACTCATCATGTGGATGCTTTGGAATCGCCGCGCAGAGCAAATGGCAAGAGAGCAGGCATCGCAGCAAGCGTTCTCTCGCGAGCTAATCGCGTCTCAGGAAAACGAACGAAGACGCATCGCCGCCGAGCTTCACGACAGCCTTGGCCAGCGCCTGATCATCATCAACAATCTCGCCCTCTTTTTGCTGAAGACAAAAGGCAAAGTGCGTTCCGAGGAAGATAAGCAGCAGACAATCGAAGAGATCAATTCGGAAGCCATGCAGGCCATCGAAGAGACCCGAGCGATCTCCTATGCGCTGAGACCCTTTCAGCTCGACCGCCTGGGGCTGTCAAAGGCAATCCAGGCAACGGTAACATCGGTAGCGCGAGCGTCGCAGATCGAACTTACCGCGGACATCGCGAACATTGACGATGCCTTTCCCGAAGACTTGCGCATCAACATCTTTCGCATCGTCCAGGAGGGCCTGAACAACATGGTGAAGCACTCCAACGCGACGCAGGGCGCTGTGACGGCGCACCGAGCCAGCTCCTCCGTTGTGCTCACAATCTCCGATAACGGCAGCGGAATTCCGACCGAACCGCGCAGCGTGAAGTCCGGCGCCGGCGGATTTGGGTTGACCGGCATCCGCGAGCGCGCCATGCTGATGAATGGAACGCTTCAGATCAAGAGCGAGAACGGCCATGGAACTCTGCTCGTGATCCACTTCCCGCTGGAAAAGAGGAGCGCAGACGATGAGCCACATCATTGAAGTTCTGCTTGCGGATGACCATCCAGTGGTGCGTCGAGGGCTGAAGGCGACGATCGAGGAAGACGCGGATCTGCGCGTCGATCGCAGAGGCTTCGGACGGCCACGACGCCCTCCGTCAGATCGTCGCGCTGCGGCCCGCTGTTGCGATTCTCGATATTGATATGCCCGGGCTCAACGGCTTGAGTGTAGCGCGTGAAGTTGTCGGCCCAGAAGATCAACACGCAAATCGTGTTCATGACGTTTCATGCGGACGAGGACCTGATGCGCGCCGCCATGGACGTGGGTGGCAAGGGATATCTGCTGAAAGGGCAGCGAGACCGATGAGGTAGGCTCCGGCGATACGCGCCGTCTGCGCCGGCCGCACCTACATAGGTTCCATGATGGCCGCGGTCTCTGCTGAAGCAGAAGACGAGATCATCCGGAAGCGT
The DNA here is from genome assembly GCA_963821165.1 of uncultured Acidobacteriaceae bacterium. GTDB lineage: Bacteria > Acidobacteriota > Terriglobia > Terriglobales > Acidobacteriaceae > Granulicella. The sequence goes on along the minus strand of CAWGCQ010000003.1, from coordinate 1,606,607 downwards.
GCCGCCGCTGGACGTCACCGTGCTGACTCCATCGGAGAAGAAAATCCTTCGCCTCATCGCAGATGGACTTTCCAGCAAGGAAATTGGCGACGAGCTGTCCATCCATTACCGGACCGTGGAGAATCATCGTACCAACATGTGCCGCAAGTTAAACATCGAAGGCGCGAATGCGCTTGCGCGATTTGCGTCTGCAGCATCGGTCTGCACTGCATGAGCGGCTTCATTAGAGCGCCTCGGAGTTCGGAGCACGGCAGCTATTCAAGGCGTCCCTGAGCACGGTATCAAGTTCGGTTAGATTGTGCTTCAAAGCGTAAGCGCAGGCTCCTGCCTGACGGGCTGCGCTGCGAAGCTCGTCATCGTTATAGTCCGTCACAATAACGATGCGGGCCCGCGGGCTATGCTGCAGGATTTGCCGTGTGGCCGCCAGCCCATCCATGCGCGGCATGCGTACGTCCATCAGCACCACGTCAGGCTCGTGTTCTCTGAACGCTGCTAATGCGTCCGCTCCATCTTCACATTCGATAATGTTGTCGGCAATATCGCTGATCGCGCGCCGGATCAGCCTTCGAATGGTCGCGTTGTCTTCCACAATTAAAATTGTCATCCGTTACGTCAATCTCACACCCAACTCGAAGCATAAGCTCTGCTTCTCTTCCAAAGAACCCGTATCGCTACATAGCGAACACGTGCACCACTACGCACCGGACCCATGTGGTTCCACACGCATCGGCTGCAGTTGTGCTACCGATAGCGGATCTAAACCGATTGCAGGAAATCGAGAAGTGGCTTCACGGGCAACTGACCGGAGCAACGTCCAAACAGCAAACGGATTCCGAGGGTGCCCTATCAGTTTGAGCAGCTTGACCTGTCCCGGCTGGTATGTCCCGCCGAGACGCCGAACGCCTTGTGAAGACCCATCTCTGATCGTGGGTAGCCTTCGGCGTGGATGTAGGAGATCTCCTTGAGCTTGAGGGCGCCTTCGAGGGCCAAAATATAACTTCTCCCGCCCGAACTTTACATCAAAAACGCCCACTTTCGCGGGCTGTTTTATAGATTCTCTGGCTGGAAATCGACGCTCAAAGAAAGCTGGCGGTGGTTGCAGTCTGGGACAAACTCGTCTCCGGCTGCATTTCCCTGCTAACAGGGAAATTAACACCGAATTCCCCGTTTTGTGGTCCAGTCTATGCCCGTTCCTTGGGGCACAATCCCGAGAATTCATTGGATTTATAGGGCCCTCTTGAGGCTGGAGCCGAAAACGGAACAGGGAACAAATTCTCCGTATCAGGGATTTAGCTTTCCCTGCTCCGCTCCCAAAGTAAAGTTTTCTGAAGTTTTTTCGTCACCTTGTCGCGAAAACAGCTCTGATTTTCCACTACTACTCAGAAGCCAATTGAGGGCGATTTTTAGGGTCAAATCCTCGAAAGGCTGAGACCCCCCCTTGAGTTGGTGACACATGGAGATCACTCCGACCTATCCGCCTGCTACTGCGCCCTCACTTGCGGCTCAGTACGTCTGGATGTCGACCAGACATCAGCAGTATTCGCCCGAAAACCAGCTAGATATCGTTCGGCAATACGCGGCGGACCACAACATGGGGATCGCGCAGGTCTACTCGGACCACGGTCGAAGCGGTTTAAAGATCGCCGGTCGGGACGGCCTCAACCAGCTCATGTCGGATGTCGAGAATAATCGGGTCAACTTTACTTCCCTACTGGTATATGACGTTACGGGGCAACCAAGGACGGGGCGTATGTGTGCCGGAAGGAAGCGGACGCCGAAGGCGACCGAATGACCAGAAACGGCCAATGAGGATTGGTGCGATGGATTGAGCCTTCAATATTGAGGCCGTTAGACGGTACCTAAGTTTTCTAGAATTCCGTTTCCTGGTCCTTACCTGTTATGACAAATTCGGAGCGTCAGTGGAGGTAACCATACCCAAAGCACGTTATCTGCGTCATTTCATTAGTTTGACTTTAGTGAGTGAACCTTGGCAATATGATCGAAACTCGTCCCATTGCCATGGCACTTCCAGAACGAGCTCTCGAGTATGAGAGGTACATCTCGCATTGAAGGCCACACCAATCGTGCTCGTAGGTGATTCAATGCGATTCAGATCGTTGGTTTGTGTTCTATTATGTTCCGCCGGGATAAGCAAGGCCCTTGCGGCGCAGCAACCTGCAGATTCGACCGCACCCCAAGGGCTTGTCACCCAGTCGGTGGATGATGCAGTCCGAGTGACTCTTCGCCACAATGTGCTTCCGCTCGCTCGCCCGCAATTTGATCAGGGGGAAGTGCCCGCGGATCTCCCTCTCGGGCGGATGTTGATGGTCCTTAAGCGCAGCCCGGAACAGGAAGCCGCTCTACAGAATCTGCTCGAACATCAGCAAGACAAAGATTCCCCTCCTATCACCAATGGCTCACCCCTCACCAGTTTGGGAAACGCTTCGGTCTGGCTTCAACCGACATCGAGAAAGTCACGCAGTGGCTGGTCTCCAGTGGGTTCCAGGTGACGGGGACCAGCGCGAGCCAGCCTTTCATCGAATTCTCCGGCACCGCATCCCAGGTTCGGCAGGCGTTCGGAACTCCGATTCACAGGTTCGTGGTGAATGGGCAGCAGCACTACGCCAATGTCAGTGACCCCACCATTCCAGCCGCGCTTACGCCGGTCGTAGCCGGCATCGACTCGTTGCATAACTTCCAGAAGCAGGCGCAGAACGTGCCTCTTGGAACTTACTCGTTCGCCAGCCGAAGGCTCCTCTCGCCCGCCTATACCTTGGGCGGCGGCCAACGAGACGAGCGAATACCCTGTTGTGCCCTACGACTTCGCAACCATCTACGATTTACTTCCCCTGTGAAACGACACGCCGGCACCAATCAACGGCACGGGCGAGACCATCGCGATCGTTGGCCGCAGTGACGTGAACCCGTCAGACGCGCCGGCCCTCTGGAGTTATTTCGGACTCGACGGCACCAACGCGCCCGAGCCAAAGCTCGTCATCACCTATGACGGACCCAACCCCGGCAAGACTGCCGACGAGGCGGAACCCGATATCGGCACGCAATGGTCAGGCTCTGTTGCTCCAGGAGCCACCGTTAACCTTGTGGTTTCCGCGTCCACAGCGACCACCGACGGCGTCGACCTCTCTGCGCTCTATATCGTCGATAACAATCTCGCAACTGTGCTGAGTGAAAGCTACGGCGCCTGCGAATCAAGCATGGGAGCCGCCGGGGTCCAGTTCTACGGATCACTCTGGGAGCAGGCCACCGCGCAGGGAATCAGCGTTTTCGTCTCCAGCGGTGACAATGGCGCAGCGGGCTGCGATGACTCGGACGGCCCGGCTCAGTACGGACTTCAAGTCAACGGAATCGCCTCCACTCCGTTCAACGCAGCTGTGGGCGGAACCGACTTCAATCAGTACCAGACGTGGTCGACTTACTGGAACTCTACCAACAACGCGATCACGAGAGAGTCCGCCAAAGGCTACATCCCAGAGACGTCATGGAACGATTCCTGCACCAATGCAATCTTCCAGTCTCTTAGCGGAGGCTCACCCAGCGCCGAAGCCAACTGTAACAACCCAAGTTTCAAGTCCTATCTCGACAGCACGGCAGGGTCCGGCGGAGAGAGTTCCACATGGCTCAAGCCATCATGGCAAACCGGGACGCTCAGCGACAACGCCCGCGACCTGCCAGACATTTCTCTGTTCGCCAGCAATGGTTTCCTCAACAGCTACTACCTAGTCTGCCAAAGCGACGCATCCGGTGGTTCCTGCAATTTCGGCGACTTTCAAGGCTTTGGCGGAACGTCGATCTCCTCTCCTCAATTTGCTGGCATCATGGCGCTCATCAATCAGAAAACCGGGTCTGCGCAAGGCATCCCCGGTCTCAAACTGTATAAGCTCGCCGCCCAGCAACCATCCGCCTTCCACGACATTCCTGCAGGGTCCACCATCGTCACGCCCTGCACCAGCGGCACTCCTAACTGCACCACGAGCAACACTGGCGACAAGTATGGGGTTCTCTCCGGCTACAACACAGCCACCGGCTATGACCTCGCCACCGGCCTGGGCTCGGTCGATGTCGCGAACCTGGTTAACCAGTGGCAGAGCATCTCCTTCACGTCGTCCGCAACAACTCTGACCGTCAATGGCGGCGCAGCGTTAGATGTCGTGCATGGAGCGGCCGTCCCGTTCACCATCAGCATTAGTCCCTCCGCGGCCACCGGCGAGGCCGCACTCATGGTCGCGCCTGGAACCCCGGGTGATCCTGGCATAGCGGCCTTCCCACTCGCCTCCGGCTCAGTCGCAACATCCACCACGCTGCTGCCGGGTGGAAGCTACAACATCCTCGCCCACTACGACGGCGACTCCACCTATGGCGGCAGCTATTCGAACTCTGTCCCCATCACGATTTCACCGGAGAGCAGCACATCCTTCGTCAATCTCATCTCCACCAATGTCAAAGGCGTCCTCACCAGCTATTCGGTTCCCAGCGCAAGCTACGGCTCAGGCTATCAATACCTGCGGGTCGACGTCGGTGACGCCCATGCCACACTCTCTCCGTCGACCGGCATCTCCAGCCTCTGCGCCAGCCGCAAAGAAACCTGCCCGACCGGGAAAGTTCTCCTCAGCGCCCCCGGGACGTCGCTCGACGGCACGTCGATCCCACTCAACGAGGAAGGCTTCGCCCAGATTCCCGCTCCAGCTCCCGGCATGTATACCGTCACCGCAGACTACCTTGGAGACGCCAGCTACGACGCGAGCTCGGCAACGACATCGTTCACCATCACCAAAGCGCAAACTACTGCCACCGGCAATATCTTGGGCCAGCAGGTCGAATACGGCAATCAGGAGTCGATTGCGGCCGGTGCGGCCACCACCAGCAACGGCATCGCGCCCACCGGTACGTTTCAGTTTTATGTCGATGGAAATCCCGTCCTCGCTCCCCAGCCCGTCTATGAAAGCTCTGGATACGGAGGGGTCGTGAATGGAGCGACCGAGTATGCATGGGCCGATGCCCAAACGATATTTACCTTCCTCACCCTCGGCAGTCACACCATCTCCTCGCAATATTCTGGCGATGCAAATTACGCGGCCAGCACCGGCCCGGCATCCAGCTTTACGGTCCTGCAGGCGTGAACATTCTTCAACTCCATCGGCGTGATCAATCCTGCTGGAGGCTCGGTTGTCGCCGGTCAGCCCGCTACCGCCACCGCTACCCTCTTCGGATCGGAAGGCGGAGTACCCCCCACCGGTACCATCACCTTCTACAGCAACAACGTTGCCATCCCCGGAACAGTTACCTATATCACATCGCTCCCGGGCTCACCGCTCCTGAATGCGACCATGCCCACCGTCTTCGCGACTCCTGGCACCTATTCCATTACAGCCACCTACTCGGGCGACACGAACTACACAGCCGCCGCGACCTCAGTGGCGCAATCACTCGTCGTCGCTGGCCCCATCAGCATCACGCAGTCGCCAGGAATTGTCCTCGCCAACCCCGGAGCAGCCGGTTCCACCACCTTCAGCGTCACGCCCAACGGCGGATTCAGCGGTGCCGCCTCCGTAACCTGCACGCCCGATCCCAAGGCGATGGAGACAACCTGCACCCTCGTCAGTGGAACCACCTCCGGCACAACCGTGCAGGTCAACGTGAGCGGCACCGGTCCCACCGTCACCCTCAACGTCACCACCACCGCCGCGCATCAGCTCGCTCGCCAGCAGATCCCCTTCTTCACCCCTCAAACTCCAATCGTGTTCGCCGGCCTGCTCGCCCTCGTTCTTCCCGCCGTCAGACGTCGTCGCAAACTCCTTCTCTGCATCGTCGGCATAGCGCTCACCCTCGGCCTCGCCGCCTGCGGCGGAGCTGGCTCTGGCAGCGGAGGTGGCGGAGGAGGCGGCGGCGCCAACACCGACCCTGGCACCGCGAACGGCCTCTATTCTTTCACCGTCACCGCCAACACCGGCACCGGAGCGAGCGCCTACTCCACCATCTCCACAGTCGCCGTCAGGGTCGACTAAACGGCCTCAAACGTGGGGCAGTCTCTTCGGCAAGTTCGACCCGTTGAGACCGCCCCGTTTTCAGGGAATCACATTTCCGTTGCTGCGAGATGTATTTAGAATCGACACATTCCCGAGGGAACCCGTGACCCATTTTCGTTGCCGCCCGTTTGTCTTCGCGGTCCTTTGTGCCGGAGTGCCAATCAGAGGAACCTCGCAAGAGGCGACAATGGATAAGCGTGTCTCAGCGTTGATAGAGCAAACAACCGAGCGCGGTACGGAACAGAAAGCATTCGCCGATCTTGAGGTGCTTGGGTGCGCAGCTGTCCCGGCTATCATCGAGCGAATGGATGATCGGCGTAGCCTGCCTGACCGTCAAATCTCGCTTCGCAACAAGTCACCCCAAGCATTTGAGGGAGTCCGCCACTACGGACCTGAAGAAGTTGTCGATGCTCTCGCAGCGATTCTCAATCAACTCACAGGACAGGATTTTGGGTTCATCTTCAACGGTGCTACCGACCAGGAAAGATCAAAAACCGTAGACGGCTGGCGCAGTTTTCTGAAGTCAGCTCCTGCGTCCAAGCTCTGCGGAGGCAGTTAGTCAATCAGTTCCGTCTTCGCCACGTACCCTGCCATCTCCCTGAAAGTCCGGCTTTGTCCAAGTTCGCCAACTCCGACTCCGACGGAACGAACTTGGCTATAACCCCGGCGGTCTCAACGGGTCGACGCAACACTGGCATGGAGTTGTGTTCTAGACAGGGGTATCAAAGTCCAAAGCTTTCTCGAGGGCGTTGGTTGAGTTGGCAGCCACCTTGTCGAGGTCGGCCTGGGAGTAGCCGGACAGGTCGGTTTTCTTCGGGAAGTACTGGCGCAGCAGACCGTTGGTGTTCTCGTTGGAGCCGCACGCTCCGGCAGGCTCTGCCGATCGCAGAAGTAGACGTTGACCTTGGTGGCGATGGTGAAGTGTTTGTGACTGGCTAGCTCTAGTCCTCGATCCCAGGTCAGTGACCGTCGCAGCGACGCGGGAAGTTTACGAACCGCCGGCTCAACGCGGCGACAACGGTCGACCGGTGTCCTTGCTGGCGGACCTTGGCCAGGATGACGAAACGCGAATGCCGTTCCACCAGGGTTGCGATGTGAGTGTTCCTGCTGCGTGCCAGCAGATCGCCCTCCCAGTGACCGGGGCATGGCGCGATCTTCGATCTCCGCCGGCCGCTCGCGGATCGAGATGGCATCGACGATCTGACCCTGGGAGTGCCCTGTAGCTCGAGCGTGCACGGAGCGACGGATGAATCGCTTCGACCGCAGGTGCTGAATCAGCTCCTTTGGTCGAGCACTCCTCGAGCCCGGATGCACGCTCGAGCTAGAGGGTCTCCTGGGTCAGATCGTTGATGGCATCTCCTTCCGCGAGCGGACCGCGGAGATCGACCAGATTCGGACCATCCTCTGGTCACGGAGGGCGAGCTTCCTGGCCTGGCAAGCAGCAAGAACACTCACATCGCAACCCTGGTCAACGGCCTCGCGTGTCGGCTTCCTGGCTCGACCTGGTCCCCCGCCATGGCATGCGACGTTCTCGCCGCTTACCGGCGGTTCGTAGCTCCCCGAGTCGCTGCGACGATCTCTACTGAATCGAGAACCAGAGCTATCCCTCATGAGATCTCTTCCCATCGCCACCAAGGTCAACGTCTACTGCTGCGATCGCGCAGAGCCCCGGGCAGCGCGGCTCCACGATAACAGAAAGGGTCTGCTGCGCCAGATCCTTCCCGAACGAAAGCCAACCTGTCCGACGACTCGCCCACCTCGACAACGTGGCTGCCAACTCGACCTTCGCCCTCGAAAAACTTTGACTGTGATACCCCTGCTACGACACCCCTCCATGCCAGTGTTGCATCGACCCGTTGAGACCGCCCCGTTTTGCGGGAACAAAGCGTATCCGTGACGATAAGCCGACATCTCGGTACGAATCGCAAATAATGGAGCCATCGCAACGTGGCAGCGGCTAACGGTGCGCAAATCTAGAAGTCTTCTCCGAAACCGACTTCGCCTTCCACCGCTGTTTGATACGCAGAGACGCGTCGCTCGAAGAAGTTCGTGAGTTCCTGAACATCCTGAAGGTCCATGAAGGCATATGGATTTTTTGCGTGGAAGGCCGGGGCGATGCCGAGGCGTTGGAGGCGTGAGTCTGCAACGTAGCCGAGGTACTCGCGCATATCACGCAGGCTGAGACCGGCGATGCCGCCAGCGAGAAGATCTTCAGCGAACTGAGCCTCGCAATCGACGGCCTCGCGGAGCATGGTAACGATCTGGGCTTCGAGGTTAGTATCCCAGAGGTCGGGCTCTTGAGCGCGAACGACGTTGACGACTTCGAAGGCGAATTCGAGGTGGCAGGACTCGTCACGGAAGACCCAGTTCGTGCCGCCGGCCAAGCCATGCAGCAGTCCCTTGGAGCGGAAGAAGTACACGTAAGCAAACGCGGCGAAGAAGAACAGGCCTTCAATACACGCAGCGAAGCAGATCAGGTTGAGCAGAAACTGACGCCGGTGCTCCTTGGTTTCCAGTGTCTCCAACTGCTGGATAGAGTCCATCCACTTCATGCAGAATTCGGCTTTTTTGCTGATGGACGGTATGTTTTCCACCGCGGCAAATGCGGCGTTGCGCTCCTCTGGGTCCGGCACATAGTTGTCCAGCAGAGTTAGGTAGAACTGCACATGGACGGCCTCTTCGTAGAGCTGTCGCGAAAGATAGAGGCGTGCCTCGGGTGAGTTGATGTGCTTGTACAGATTGAGTACAAGATTGTTCGAGACGATGGAGTCTCCGGTGGCAAAGAAAGCAACGAGGCGTTGGATCACATGCACCTCGGCCGGAGATATCTTTGACTTGAGGTCGTTGAGGTCGGTCTGAAAATCAACCTCCTCGACAGTCCAGGTGTTCTTAATGCCATCGCGGAACATGTCATAGAAGACTGGAAACTTCATGGGGCGAAGGGTGAGGCAAAGACCGGGGTCGAGAATGTGCACTGGAGCGGCAACGGAGGAGTGATGAATGGGTGCTGTCGACATGGCAGTTTCCTTTCGGGTTCGGAGCTCTTGGCCCGGGTGCAGATATCGGATGGGTGAGAACCCTACTGGCAGGCCTCGCACGTGCCGGGGTTCTCGAGGCTGCAAGCTAGGGCCGCGCTACCGGTCGGCTTCGTCGTAATGGCGTTGGAGGTCGCCGCGTTGGCACGGTTGCTGGCATTGGCGACGGTGGCCTTTGCGATTTTTGTCGCGGGACGCGATCGGAGGTAGTAGGTGGTCTTCAGGCCCTGCTTCCAGGCGTACATATACATACTGGAGAGCTTTCCGATGTTAGGCGATTCCGCGAATAGGTTGAGAGACTGCGACTGGTCGATGAAGGCGTTGCGGGCCGCGGCCATGTCGATCAGTGAACGCATCGGGACCTCCCACACGGTGCGATAGAGAAGCTTCAGGTCATCCGGCAGACCGTCCACGTTCTGCACCGAGCCCTCCAAGAGCTTCAGCTTCACGCGCATTTCGTCTGTCCACAGGCCACGTGCTTGCAGCTCTTCGATGAGGTAGCGGTTGACCTGGAGGAACTCGCCGGAGAGTGTCTCGCGCTTGAACAGGTTGGAGATCTGCGGCTCAATGCATTCATAGCAGCCGACGATGCTCGCGATGGTTGCCGTGGGAGCGATGGCGATCAGCAACGAGTTGCGTACGCCGTGCGCTGCGATGCGCGTCCGAAGTGCGTCCCAGCGCTCGGTATCGGAAGGCGTCACGTTCCAGAGATCGAACTGGAAGTGCCCTTGCGCAAGACGTGTGTCGGCGAAGGTCTCGTGCGGACCGTTGGCTTCAGCCAGATCGCAGGAGGCGACAAGTGCGTGGTAGTAGATTTCTTCCTGAATGCGGGTGGAAAGCACCTGTGCTTCAGCACTGTCGAACGCGAGACGGAGTTGGAAGAAGACATCCTGCAGACCCATGAGGCCGAGGCCGACGGGCCGCCACTTCGCGTTGCTGCTGGCAGCCTGATCGATGGGGTAAAAGTTGATGTCGATCACGCGGTCGAGCATGGGAACAGCGATGCGAACGGTGTTGGCGAGCTTCTCAAAGTCAAATGCAGGTCGTCCGTCTTCATCGGTGCCGATGTGGCGCGCGAGGTTGATGGACCCGAGGTTGCACACGGCGGTCTGGTCCTTGCTGGTCACCTCGGTGATCTCGGTGCACAGATTGGAGAGATGCACGACGTTGCCGGGAGTGCCGGTCTGGTTGCATTTGAGGTTGGTGGCGTCCTTGAAAGTCATCCATCCGTTGCCAGTCTCTGCGAGCGAACGCATCATGCGGAGGTAGAGGTCACGGGCCTTGATCTGGCGGTGATAGAGCTTGTCGGCTTCGGCCTTCTCGTAGGCCTCCGTGAAGACCGGGCCGTAGAGGTCTGGCAGCTGAGGTACGTCCTTGGGATCGAAGAGGGACCAGAGGCCGTCCGCCTCCACACGCTGCATGAAGAGGTCGGGAATCCAGTTGGCGAGGTTGAGGTTGTAGGTGCGGCGCGCATGGTCGCCGGTGTTTTCGCGGAGCTCGAGGAAGGATTCAATGTCAGCGTGCCAGGGTTCCAGATAGACGCAGCAGGCGCCCTTGCGTTTGCCCCCCTGGTTGACGGCAGCGACGGAGCTATCAAGCGTTCGCAGCCACGGGATGATGCCGTTGCTCAGCCCATTGGTTGCACGGATGAGGGAACCTTCACTGCGGACGCGATGAAACGCGAGGCCGATCCCGCCGGAGAACTTCGAGAGCAGGGCGACATTCTTATATGTGTCGTAGATGCTCTCGAGCGAATCCTGCGGGCTGTCGTGTAGATAGCAAGAGGACATCTGGGGATGCTTCGTACCGGCGTTGAAGAGAGTTGGAGACGAAGGCATGTAGTCCAGCGAGGCGATGAGGCGGTAGAACTGGATGGCTTCCTGCGCTGAGCCGGCGAGGCCGCATGCAACGCGCAGAAAGAAGTGCTGGGGTGTTTCGATGACTACGCGGGAGATCGGATCGCGGAGCAGGTAGCGGTCATAAATGGTACGCAGCCCGAAATACTCGAAGCGATCGGAGAATGAGTCATCGATGGCGTGGTTGAGCTTGCGCGCGTAGGTGGCGACAAACTCTGCCGTCGCGTTGCTGACGACGCCCTCGGCGTATCCGTGCGCGATGGCCTGCGAGAAGCTGTAAAGGTTTAGAGCAGAGACCTCCTTGACAATGGTTGCCAGGAGCAGGCGCGCGGCCAGGCGGGAGTACTGTGGCTCTTCCGCGATAAGCGCGGCAGCCGTGTCGATCGAGATCGTATCCAGCTCCCGCGTTGTGGCGCCGTCATACAGGCCACCGATCGTCTTGCTCGCAATGCGGATGGCATCGACATGGGTGAGACCGTATGAACAACGTTGGACGGCGCGGACGATCTTGTTCACGTCGACTGGTTCAAGCGCCCCATTGCGCTTGCGGACATGCATAGCGCTCGCGTTCTCGCGTTGCGGGAAGTCGGGAGCGAGCTCAGAGAGATTTGTTTGGATCTGGGTTATTTCGGAAGCGGCCATGGATGAATCTCCTTGGCCTCTGAAGTGTTGCGAAGAAACAGCGTGTAGACCTCCCGCGGGGAGGATGACGGAACGCTGCCACCTCGCCTCCCCTCGGAGGCGCGAGCGAATGTTTCCTTGGCAGGTCTTCGGACTCTGCAGGATCGTACCTACTTGCCCTGACTTCCCAGTTGCTTGCGCTTCCAGTGTCGTCGTGTTTCGAAAACCTAGGGCGTTCGTACCTGCTTACCGCTGCGGGGCAGTTCCGGACTCTCACCGGATTCCCTTTTCGTACTCCCGCGAAGGAGTGACCATGGAATAAACCCACTATAGCTTGAGGCTCCGAAGCGCGGCCCCCACAACTTGTGGATATCAACGAAACGAAGAGGAATGACGACCAAATAATATTTGTATCCCGTCTCGAAGCATCCCCTATGGCGATGGGGATAGCTCCTCTTTTCACAGAATCTAAATCGTAAATGCAACTAAGCCATAGCTTGCCAAGTGAAGCCCGCCCGTGAAGATAGGTCCTTTACAAACGATAGATCCCTATCGGGACTGCCCCTTTAGATGAGATTCCAGGCGCCATGCCGACTTATCAGGAGTTGACGCTTCTCAGAATTCGTCTGCGCTGCATATGCTTCTTTCATTAGACTTTGTGAAGGAGGGCGCCTCATGAGCGCTAATGTCAAGCAGGCCGTGCCATTCTTCAGCGTGACCAACATGGAGGCGTCCCTTCGCTTCTACGTCGATGGACTAGGGTTTGCCATCAAGCGCCAGTGGATTCCGCAGGGAGATGAGCACTATCCTTCCGATGGAAGGATTCGCTGGTGCTGGCTTGAACTTGGTGATGCGGCGATCATGCTGCAAGAGTTCATGCACGAACAAGTGCGTCCACAGGTTCTAGGCACCGGGGTCAATGTCTGTTTTCAGTGCGATGACGCTCTCTCCCTCTATCGCGAGTTCCGATCCCGGAACATTCAATCTCGCAATCGCCCCTCAGTCGGCAATGGACTCTGGGTTGTACCCTTAGACGATCCTGACGGCTATCGCATTGAGTTCTCCAGCCCAACGGATCCTCCGGAAGAAGCTGAGCTAGACGGAATCGAATAGGTCTCCATAAACGCCGCAGGCTCCCGGAGCATCTTCGGGCCCAGCCCGGCGGTCGGACACGGGATCGCCGTCGCCATGCCGACTTGTCGTTAGTGATCTGACAATCGAGCGATACAGCCTAGGAAGATTATTCGGAATCGTACTTGGCCTGCGCCTTTCTGACCCGCGCCCAATTTGCCTTAGCCCAATCGACCAATCCCTGCGTAGGCTGCAGGAGGCTCTTTCCAAGGTCTGTAATTTCATACTCAACGCGAGGCGGTACTTCGGGGAAGAGTTCGCGTATCACCAACCCGTCCCGTTCAAGATTTTTGAGGGTCATCGATAGCATCCGCTGCGAAATACCTGGGATCGCACGTTCGAGTTCAGAGAATCGTGCACGTCCTCCGAGCATGTCGAGCGAAAGAATCAAAAAGATGCTCCACTTATCACCGATCTTCGTCAACAACTCCCTGACCGCCATCGGGTCTGAGCTTTTGCAGACGGCTGCGGGATCCAGAGAGACGGTTCTGCCCGGTTTCTTCATGACTAACCTCGGTGTTAGCTACTGACGTCAATGTGCCTTCTTGTTTGAGAGTAGCTTACTCTTTTATAGTAACCCTCATTGAACATCATGAAGCGAGTGGAGAAACATGGAATGCCCAAGACAAAATACGCTGCCTACAAGGCAGCAGACCCATACTTCAACCTGGTTCGACATGCTCTCGGAAACCTCGTTGACGGCGAACACTTCTTTGACATCGTCACCGACGACACCATCTACGAGGTCCTCTATGATCTCGGCTGGCCTCGTGTGATTCGGGGACGAGCCGCTTTGATGGATGCGTTCCACGGCTACGTTGAGATCATCAACTTGCAGTCCGCGGACAACCTCGTTGTCCACACAGCGGACACAGGTCATGTCGTTGTCATCGAATACGAAGTCCACGGAACAGTCCTCGCGACCGGCACGAAGTACGACAACCGGTTCTGCTCCATCATCCATCTTGAGAACCGGAAGATCGCGCATTGGAGAGACTACATGGACTCGCATGCAGCGTGGAGTGCGCTGACGCCACGCTCGCGCCAAAGGGAGTCGCTATGAAGAACATACTCATGATTGAAGTCAGCCCCAGAGGAAAAGACTCGGCGAGTCGAGCTGTCTCCAATAAGCTCGCGGAAAGGCTCGCGGACCTCTATCCCGGTGCAAAGATCCTGCGTCACGACCTCGCAGCCGAGCACCTGCCACATCTGGATGGGACCACCCTCCGGGCCATTTCAACGAGAGACCCTGTGGAGGAGGAAAGCCTAAGAGCGTTGGCCAATCAGTCCGATCAACTGACCAATGAACTTCTGGAATCCGATCTACTGGTAATGGCTACTCCAATGTGGAACTTCGGCATTCCGTCTGCTCTGAAAGCCTGGATCGACCTGGTTGTTCGGCCCGGCAGGACCTTTCAGTATTCCGACAGCGGCGTACTCGGTTTAACAAAGAACAAGAAGGCAATTCTCGTTCTGGCTTCGGGCGGAGTCTTTACAGAAGGTCCATGGCGTTCCTGGGATTTTGTCGAGCCTTACCTGCGCCAGATTCTGGCGTTCATCGGCATCGTGGATGTACAGACAGTTCGAATCGAGGGAATGAATATCCCCTCACTGGCAGCGACTGCCGTGCTGAAGGCACATCAAGCTGTCGGAGAACTGTCTCTTTAAAGACGCATCGTGCCAAGTAGAAGAATCGCATGCCGCATCGTAACCAATGACTCCTCATAAACAACGGCGTTCATTGAATCACTCTTATATTTTTCCGCAAACACTGGGAGCATGGATTCAGCTTGCTGAGCGCATGGGCGATTATTCGCTTACCGAGACCAGCCGATTCAGATTGCCGAAAGAAACAACGCGATGGTTTAGGGCTTTGGGCTCGCGGCCGTCTCGGAGGCCCGCGCCAGTGCTTGCGTGTCGATATACTCGCGGATCTTTGTTAGCTTGCCATTTCGTACGGTAATGTCGAAGACCCAGTGGTCCTCAAACGCTTTATTCGTGGCTTTGATTTTCCCCGTAGCGACGCCGATGACCAGAACCCGGTCTCCCTGCGCCACGAATTCGGGGGGCTCTGCGTATGTCGTTTCCACCTCTTCGGACGCCTTCTGAAGCACATCTGCCAATCCCGCGTGCCCGCGGTGCGTGCCGGCCAGCGGCCAGTTCTCGCCCGGAACGATCCACTCAATCTCTTCGGCAACCAACGCCAGCACCCGTTGCTTATCGCCGCTGCCTAATGCTGCAAAAAAATCCTTCACAACCTGGACATTCTTTTCGATGCTCATTGAAGTCCCTCCATTTCTCGTACGTCGAATCATTTAGGTTTCAGCGCGATAGATCTCAAACCACCGCTATTTTTCGATCACTCTCACGACTTGATTTGCATACTCCTTACTAGACCTGCGCCATGCCTCCATCGACGGCGAGATCCACGCCGGTGATATAGGAACTTTCATCAGAGGCGAGGAACATGACCGCGGCTGCGATTTCCTCGGGCTTGCCTCTGCGACCCATTGGAATCTGCGAGATGAACTGGGCGACGGCTTGCTCGGCCTGTTCGGCGGTGAGGCCCGTCGTTGTCGCCAGGGCTGGGGTATCGATTGCGCCGGGGCTCACACAATTCACGCGGATCTGGCGGTCTTTCAGCTCCATGGTCCAGCCGCGCGCGAAGTTGCGGACAGCCGCCTTACTCGCGGCGTAGGCGGTAAAGCCTGGGAGCCCCAACACGTTGGAGACCGAAGAGTTCAGGATGATCGAGCCGCCGTCTTTGAAGAGGGGAAGCGCCTTCTGCACCGTAAAGAACATTCCCTTTACGTTCACGTCGAAGGTCTGGTCGAAATGTTCCTCGCTAGCCACCGCAAGCGGCGCGATGGTGCCCGCGCCCGCGTTCGCAAAGAGTATGTCGATGTGACCATGTTTCTCTTTGACAACGGCATAGAGACGGTCCAGATCTTCCAGGCGCGACACGTCGCCCACGACCGTCGTAACGTTTCTCTTGATGAAGGCTGCGGCCTCCTTCAGCTCTTTCTCGCGTCGCCCAGTGATCACGACGTGCGCACCTTCTTCCACGAAGCGCTTGGCTGTGGCCAAGCCAATCCCACTGCTTCCGCCTGTGATGACCGCAATTGTCCCATCCAATTTTTGTCGATGGTTGTTACTCATATATTTTTCCTTTGTGTGTTTCGTTGTTCGTGGTTGAATGTTCGCTTCGCTTCCAGAGTTCAGATCTTCGCGATTACTGCTGCTTCTTGAACAAATCCTGGAAGATGAGCAGGCCCCAGGTTTTGCCGCGTGCGTGAACCAGCGCGCCACCCTCGTTGAACCTTCCCAGCTTGACCGGCGCGAACCCGAGTTGTTTGGCCAAATCCGCTACCGGAGGGAGCGCGTCCTCCTCGTCACTCGACAGAAAGACAACCCGATGGCCGCCCTCGACAACCGGATCGGTGTCCAACTTGGCCGCACCCAGGTGATTGAAGCCCTTCACCAACTTGGCACCGTTGAACGACCTCGCGACGAAGGCCGAAGACGGGAGGCCGTCCAGCTCTTCAGGCGGGACTGGAAACGAGTTCATCGCGTCGATGACCGTCTTGCCTTTCCAGCTCGGCAAAGCCTTCGCAACCTCGCGATGTTCCCCGAAAGGGACCGCCAGGAGGATGATGTCGGCCTTGAGCGCCTCCGGCAACGACTTGGCGACGACCGTGGGTCCAATCGCCCGAGCTTGTGGCGCCAACTCTTCGGGTGACCGGCGGCTTGCTACGGTCACGTCTATGCTTTTGCGGGCGAAGGCGTGGGCGAGGGCCTGACCTATCTTTCCGAATCCGATAATTGCGTAGCTCATGTAGTCTCCTTTGGTTTGCCGGGCCCTACGGCGCTCCCGATAAATCGAATGGAGCGCCGTAGGACGTAGCGTGTGAGATTTGCGCTAAATTTGCGCGAGGCCGCCGTCGACGGCGAGCTCGCTGCCCGTCATGAAGCTGCTGTCCGTCGACGCGAGAAACGCCGCCGCTGCGCCGAGCTCTGCCGGATCGCCCATGCGCTGAAATCCAGTCATCGAGCCGTAGGCCTTCAGGCCCTCCTCGCCCAGTGCTTCCGTCGCGAGTTCGGTCGCTATCGCACCGGGCGACAGCACGTTTACGCGGATGCCGGTGCCCTTCAGGTCTTCCACCCAGGTTCGCGCGAGATTGCGCACTGCCGCCTTGCTCGCGCTGTAGGCGGTAAACGCCGGAGCGCCCGTGGTGCCGGCGCTCGATCCGGTCAGGATGATCGAACCGCCCTTGCCCATCAGCGGCAGCGCCTTCTGGACCGTAAAGATTGTCCCCTTCACATTGACGTCGAAGGTTTCGTCAATATGTTTGGCGGTGATCTCGCCAAGCTTAATCTGGCTTCCAACCCCGGCATTGGCGAAGACGATGTCGAGGTTCCCGCGCTCGGCCTTCACTGCAGCGTAGAGTCGGTCGAGATCGGCCTCATCCGAGGCCGAACCCTGTATCGCGCGGGCATTGGGTCCGAGATCGGCGATAGCCGCGTCGAGCGCTTGCTGCCGCCGGCCGAAGATGAACACGAACGCGCCCTCCTCAATGAAGCGCTTTGCTGCGGCGAGGCCGATGCCCGTAGCGCCCCCGGTGATGACTGCAACTTTTCCTTCAAGCTTTCCCATAAGTACTCCCTTTGGCAGATCCGTAGAAATCAGTACAGTAGAGTAGAGTTCTTTGGCGGCGGACGAGAACTGCTCGGAAGTCCTGATATTTTGTCTATTCGTCCACAAAGAGAGCTGAACCGAGCCGTGTTGCATCTTTTGATTAAGCTGGGACGCGCGGCTCGATGAAAAGGCGTGTAGTAGTTGCGACGGAAAGGAAGGAGAACGTCCGTCAAGGTAGAAGCCTTCTCTCCCTGATCACGCGCTTGTCCGACAAACGGAGCTGTGCTGTTTTGTATGGCTCTCACAGAGCACTATGGCTTTCAGAGCAGAGGAAACTAAGTTGGATCCGATAACAGACATCTTTAGAACAATGCACGTAACCGCTTTTGGTCAGCACAGGCTCGAAGCCACAGCCCCGTGGGGCTTGACACAGGAGAAACAGGCCGAAGAAGAAGTCACGCCTTCCGGCAAAAGGATGACCCCCACAGATTTGGCGCACTTCGCTATGCTTTCGCGCGGCAACTGCTGGTTGAGTGTGGAAGGCATGCCGAAGCAGATTCCCCTCACCGGTGGTGACTTCTTCCTGGTGGCCCGGGGGACTTCGATTGTCTTGCGCGATAGCCCGCGAACACGTCCAAGGTCAACTTTCCGCGAGGTCGGTGCCAGTGCCCAAAGCAATGTCGCTCACTTCGGAGGTGGTGGCGCACCGACGACCATTGTCTGTGGGTCCTTCAGTTTCGACCGCGCCAGTCTGAGGCCGATCACTCAGTTACTGCCGAGCTTCATTCTGATCAAGGCCGACCAGGCACGCACGATGGCTCTCCACAGCACAATGCAGGCGCTGGCATTAGAGATGGCGGAACAGGCGCCGGGATCCGGAGTCGTCGCGACTCGGCTGGCCGAGGTTCTGTTTATCCAGGTATTACGGGCGCATATCGCATCGAAAACGGAGCACAACAAAGGATGGCTCCGTGCCGTTTTCGATCCTCAACTCGGCATTGCCCTGAGTGCCATTCACGACCGAGTGAATGCACCCTGGACGGTCGAATCCCTGGCCGAGGCGGCGGGCATGTCTCGCTCCGCATTCGCAGCGCGTTTCAAAGAGCTGCTCGGACAAACCCCGCTGGAATATGTAACCGCGTGGCGGATGCAAAAGGCGATCCAGTTACTCGAACAGCGTGACAAAAAGCTCATAGAGGTCGCTCGCTTGGTCGGTTACGAGTCCGACGCCGCGTTCAGCAAGGCGTTCAAACGAGTTGTCGGGGCCAACACGGGTGAATACATCAAACGCGGTTCTGAAGGCCGCGGTCATGCCGCAACGGCGGAAGCTTTTTGAAGCGGAGGATTCGACTTAAGCCTACTTTGGCGGCTGTCTCCTATCGTCGGAAAGTCGAAGAGCGAGAACAAACCAAATCACTCATCCAGCGCTGTTTCAGCTGCCGATATTGGATTGGTTCTGACAAACGCCGCAGTGTCGGATTATCTGCCCTCCTCGATCAGATTCCGGGACACTGGCCGACATATCGGCACTAATCAGGGTCGATGTGCGCATTCGCGATTTAGCGACAGCTGAGCTTGCGTCAGTTAACTTCCGGATTGCCGACCACTCGGAAATTGAGAGATCACAGACGCGTTTCATAGTGATCGCTTCTCTTCCCCACAAGGTTTAGCCGATCTTCCGTCACTGTGCTGTACCGGAGCTTTGTATTGGCGGATTGTTAGTGTATTGCAACTTTTGAGATCAAATTGCCGCCGTTTCAGGAGCCTGCCCTTCTGTTGATATGTAGTCTGTTCGCCGCCAGTGGAGAGGCGACATGGCGAAGCGACTCTTGAAAGCGCGACTGAACGCGGCCTCGGAAGTGTAGCCAACGTTACCGGCGATCTCTGAGACCTGGGCGCGACCATAACGCAATAGCTCCGCGGCGCGATCAAGGCGCCAGGCGGTCAGATACGCCATAGGGGCTTGACCTACGATGCGCTGAAAGTGGTCTGCAAACGCAGACCGGGACAGGTTTGATAGCTTCGCAAGTTCAATGACGTTCCAGTCGTGGCCTGGCTTGGCGTGGATTGCGGATATCGCCCTATTGACTCGTGGATCGATCGCACCCGATAGCCACCCGCGCCCCATCTCTCCATTCGAAGCCCAGGTGCGCAGCAATTG
Source organism: uncultured Acidobacteriaceae bacterium (assembly GCA_963821165.1). Lineage (GTDB taxonomy): Bacteria > Acidobacteriota > Terriglobia > Terriglobales > Acidobacteriaceae > Granulicella. Next base: position 1,587,123 of record CAWGCQ010000003.1, on the reverse strand, counting down.
CATAAAAATGACATCGAGCAAGCGAGAGATCATCGCGACTGCCCCGGCACGGAGATTCAGTGCCTCATCGAGAATGAAGTGGCAGCTGAGCTCAAGCCACTCAAATGGCCGGTCGCGCAGACCTTTCAATATGATGACCGGCGGCAAGACCGATAACACGCGGCGCGCCAACATGCCGTCAAATCCGAAATCGCCGCAGAGCCATGTGGTATCGCCACGGCCCAGAACGAGGCGCTCCCGGTCGTATTCACGCTGTGCGAGATCAAGAAGCGAATCAGCCTTGCGACCAGGCTGGTCTGAAATCGTATGACCGTGAGCATGCATCAGCATCACGAGATCACCTTGCGATGCGTGGAACAGATCGTCGAGGCCATCGACAGAAATTACGACCGAGCCGCTGCGGATGATGTGCAGTCGATGCTTGCCTGCAGGAAAGTGAATGCCGAACGGCGGCTCCGCAGCACAGGTGAATACGGTATTGCCCCGTACCCGGATAAGTTCGAGCACATCGGACATGGCATCAGGCTGTAGTGCGAATGGGTCATGCAGATTATCCGAAGCTTCCGGCGTTTCAGCATGAAAATCAGGCTTATCAATCATGGGTTATCCAGCCTTCCCTTGCTACGCTGGACACATCATTCACCGGGAGATGTGGAATGTCAAAGACAATATTGTTGGTGCACGGCGCATGGGTGACGACTCACTGCTGGAGCGGGTTCCGCGAATTCTTTGAAGCGCAGGGCTACACAGTCGTCGTACCAGCTTGGCCCTACATGGATAGACCAGTCGAGGCGCTGAAGCGGACTCCGGATCCTCGGATAGCGGCGCTGACGATCAAAGACCTCGTCGACCATTTTGAGAAACACATTCATTCTCTGCCCGAAGCCCCGATTGTAATTGGGCATTCCTTCGGTGGGTTGATCGTTCAGATGCTCCTCGATCGTGGCCTGGGTGCGGCTGGTGTCGCCATCGACGCAGGCCCACCGCGAGGTGTCCTTCCAAGCCCGAGGGCGATTAAATCTGCGCTTCCGGTATTGCTGGCGTGGCGTGGATGGTCTCGCATTCTTTCCATGTCGTTCAAAGGTTTCTCAACAACCTTTGCGAATACCCTTGCGCCCTCGAAACAAAGGCAGACTTACGAGCAGCAGATCGTCCCAGCGCCGGGACGGATCTACTTTCAGGCTGCGCTTGGTCTTGGGAATGCCGTCAAGTTTAAGAATTCGAAGCGTCCGCCCTTGTTGCTGACCGCAGCAGCTGAAGACCGCACGAGCACACCTTCGATGGTGCGAGCAATGTATCGAAAGCATAGCCAGGCTCCGAGTCAGACTGACATCCTTGAGTTCCCCCATCGTAGCCACTGGCTGATCGCCGAACCAGGATGGGAAGAAGTAGCCGACGCGATCTTGAAGTGGGCTGAAGTCAATGCGAAAGCCTAGATAAAAGGCTCAATCGTTAGTGATGCATTCAGGACGTGCCACGTTCTCACAGCGTCTTTGCAATGAATCTCTTTGATGGCTAACTCCAATGGCAGGGAATAAGCCCAGGATGTGAACAAAGGAAACAGTTACAGAGCAAACTCTGTATCCGGAAGGATGGACATGCAAAATCAGTTCTTGCCGCTGCAAGGCATTCGAGTTCTGGAACGCAGCAACACTCTGGCGGTCCGATTGGCCGGATTGCTTCTCGCCGATCAAGGCGCAGACGTTTTTGCCTTGGATCACGGTCGATTGGCCGATGGCGAGATTGATGCTTATCTGGATCGGGGTAAAAAGCTGTTGCATCCGGAGGTTCTTGCGTCGATACAAGATTCCGACATCGTCATTCAGAACGGTCCGATCCTTGACCGTCATTCTGACGGGGTGATCTCACTCGGTTTTACAGCTACGGTGCCGGGAGACCCGAATTTCAATTTGCCCGACGATACCAGCGATGACTTGCTCAATGCGCATGTTGGTTTCTACACGGATCTCGGAGTAACGAGTCGATTGTTGGGCCGCGATGTTATCTACACTCCATTGCCACTCTGTTCCGTATACGCCGCCGTGCTGGGAGCTACGGCCGTATTGGCCGCCTTAACCGATCGCCAAAGATCCGGGGTGGGGCGAGGCATGCATACCTTCGAGATCGCAGAGTTGGAGAATCTGATTCGAAGTCTATGACGTCCCGAGCGCGAAGCCGGCGGGGCCTATCCGAGAACATATTCGCCGCTTCGGCCGGTTCGCTCTTGACATGGATGACCGGCCCAACCCACTGAATCCGCAACCTTTTCCTTTCGAGACCGCCCTATGACCACTTTTTACACGTATCCCGAACTTACTTCGCAATGCATCGTTCTTCCGCAGACGCGTCCTAAACGCTCCTGCATGCGTCATCCATTGCAGCATTCTCCCTTCGGCCTCGCACCACCCTTCGTTTCGTCAATCCACCAGGAGCACCATTCCCATGCTCATCGCACGTCGCCTGCGCCTCATCGCACTCGCCATCACCCTGTGCCTGCTCGGCTCCTCCGCGCTCTTTGCCAGTGACGCTGCCTCCGGCCGCACCGGCTACTATCGCCATCCCGCCGTCCACGGCGACACGCTCATCTTCACCTCCGAGGGCGATCTCTGGTCCGTCAGCATTCACGGCGGCATCGCGAGCCGCCTCACCTCCGCCGCTGGCATCGAGGCCATGGCCAGCATCTCGCCCGACGGCCAGACCGTCGCCTTCCGCGCCCAGTACGAAGGCCCCAACGAGGTCTACACCATGTCCATCCACGGCGGCCTTCCGCAGCGCCGCACCTGGAGCGGTGTCGCCATCCCCGAAGGCTGGACTCCCGATGGCCGCCTCATCATCAGCACCACCCGCTACTCCACGCTGCCCGATCCGCGCCTTGTCCTGCTCAGCAACAACAGCGACACCGAGATCGTTCCCCTCGCCGGCGCTGCTCAGGCCGCATACTTTCCCGACGGTCGCACCCTCATCTTCACCCGCTGGTATAAGCAGCCCAGCAACACCAAACGTTACAGAGCCGGCTGGGCAGAAAACCTCTGGAGCTACGACGGCCACGGCGAAGCCGTTCCCCTCACCGCCGACTACGCCGGAACCTCCCACAACCCCATGATCTGGAACAAGCGCATCTATTTCCTCTCCGATCGCGATGGCGTCATGAACGTGTACTCCATGGACCCCCTCGGCCACGATCTCAGGCAGGAAACCCATCAGCACATCTTCGACATCGAAACCGCCTCACTCTCTGACGGCCACATCGTCTACTCCTGCGCCGGAGCTCTTTGGTCCCTCGACCTCAGCAGCGGCCACGACGCCGTCATCCCCATCACCCTCCTCTCCGACTTCGATCAGCTGCAAACCCAATGGGTAAAGTCCCCCCTCGACTACCTCACCGACGTCCACATCTCCCCCGACGGCGACCGCGCCGTCTTCACCGCCCGCGGAGAAGTCTTCACCGTCCCCGCCAAAACCGGCCGCATCATCAAAATCGCCGGCGACTCCGACGCCCGCTACGGCAGCGCCCGCTTCCTCCCAGACGGCAAATCCGTCATCGCCCTCTCCACCGCCACCGGCGAAACCGAGTTCTGGAAGTACCCCGCCGACGGCCTCAGCAAACCCGAGCAGTGGACCCACGATGCCAAGACCCTCACCTGGGACGGCGTCCCTTCACCCGACGGCCATTGGCTCGCCCACTATGACAAAAACCACATCCTCTGGCTCTTCAACATCGACACCAGGCAAGATAAGCAGATCGCGGAAACTCCCGCCGACGACTTCAGCGACCTCTCCTGGTCGCCCGATAGCCAGTGGCTCGCCTACGTCGAATCCGCTCGCAATCTCTTCGACCAGATCCACGTCCTCAACGTAGCCACCGACGCCCTCCACACCCTCACCGACGACCGCTACAACAGCGAAAGCCCTGCCTGGAGCGCCGACGGCAAGTGGCTCTACTTCCTCTCCGACCGCATGCTCAAAACCACCGTCGGAGCTCCCTGGGGCTCGCGTCAGCCCGCTCCCCACTTCGATCGCGCCGTCGAAATCTACCAGCTCGCCCTGACTCCCAATCAGCGCTCCCCCTTCCTCACCTCCGACGAACTCCACCCCGACGACGCAGACAAGTCCCCCGACAAAACCGCGGACAAGGACGCCGCCAAATCAGACAAGTCCGACAACGACAAAAAGCCTGAAGACAAAAAAGCAGCCGACAAGAAGCCAGCACCCGTGAACATCGACTTCACCGACCTCGCCTCGCGTCTCTCCAAGGTCCCCGCCCCCGCCGGCAACTACCACGACCTCCAGCTCACCGACAAGCGTCTCTGCTGGCTCAACTCCACCGACGACCTCCAGGCTAAGCACACCCTGCAATGCCTCGACATCGACAACCATGGCGACGGGCCCGACACCGTCATGTCCGACGTCAAAGGCTTCGAAATCTCCCTCAACCGCAAGAGGATGCTCATCTCGAAAGACAAGAACTTCTACATCTTCGACTCCGACGTAAAATCCACCAGCGACGCCAAAGCCGTCGCCAAAGCTGAGCTCAACCTCTCCCACTGGATCTTCTCCACCAACCCCCGTGAAGAGTTCCGCAGCATCTTCCTCGACGCCTGGCGCCTCGAGCGCGACTACTACTACGACCCCGGCATGCAGGGCATCAACTGGCCCGCCACCCGCGAGCGTTATCTCCCGCTCGTCGATCGCGTCTCCGACCGCGACGAACTCAACGACATCATCGCCCAGATGGTCAGCGAGCTCTCCACCCTCCACACCTTCGTCCACGGTGGCGACTCCCCCAAGCCCGCCAACGACATTGACATCGCCACGCTCGGCGCCCAGCTTCGCCGCGACGAAGAGGCCGGCGGCTACGTCGTCGAGCACGTCTACCTCCACGACCCCGATCTACCCAGCGAAGCCCCGCCCTTCGCCCGTCCCGAGTCTCTCGTGCAGGACGGCGAAGTCATCCTCAGCATCGACGGCCAAAGCGTCCTCAGCGTCCCCGACGAGCGCGCTCTCCTCCGCGGCAAGGCCGGAACCCAGGTCATGCTCCGCGTCAAATCCACCTCCGGCCAAACCCGCGACGTCCTCGTCACCCCCATCAAGGAATCCGAAGACGCCACCCTTCGCTACGCTGAGTGGGAGTACACCCGCCGCCTCGAAGTCGACTCCGCCTCCCACGACGAAATCGGCTACGTCCACCTCCAAGCCATGGGCCCCAATGACATCGACCAGTGGGCCCGCGACTACGATCCCATCTTCAATCGCGCTGGCCTCATCATCGATGTCCGTCACAACCATGGCGGCAACATCGACTCATGGCTTCTCTCCGCCCTCCTCCGCAAGGCTTGGTTCTACTTCCAACCCCGCGTCGGCGAACCCATGTGGGACATGCAGGGAGCCTTCCGCGGCCACATCGTCGTCCTCTGCGACTTCGACACTGCCTCCGACGGCGAAGCCTTCGCCGAAGGCTTCAAGCGCCTCAACATGGGCAAGGTCATCGGCACCCGCACCTGGGGCGGAGAGATCTGGCTAAGCGCCAACAACTTCGAAGAGGACGGCGGCATTGCCACCGCCGCCGAGATGGGTGTCTACGATCCGGAAGGGAAGCACTGGCTCATCGAAGGCCACGGCGTCGACCCCGACATCACCGTCGACAATCTCCCCCACGCCACCTACGAAGGCAACGATGCCCAACTCCAGGCCGCCATCAAACTCCTTCAGCAGGAGATCAAAGCCGAGCCCAACCCCGTCCCGCCGCACCCGCCCTATCCCAACAAGTCCTTCGACTATAAACAATAATCACCGCCCGCGCAGCAAGCATCCCGCTGTTGGGGTTCTTGGCACTCTTGAGTGAGTTTTTCGGCAATGCGCCACCGTGGCACTTCGCGGGGAAGTTCCTCTTATGGTCATCGTGGCTATGGATTGCCCCACTCCTGCTCGCGCTGGGCGCATATTGGGGCTTGCTTTAGGTTCTCAAACTCTTTTTCGCTAATGAAGTAAGCGCAAGAGACCGGTGGTTCCATCTTCTCTAATCTGGAAAACAGCAACGGGTCGATTGACCTGAACTCGAGTGCCTTCTTCTCAAAATCAACGCTGCCCCGGAGAGAAGTGAACTGTTTCGAAACCTCGGAGCATGATCGTTCTGTATAGGATTTCCATGACTCCCAGGGAAACCGCCGAAGCAAAAGCAGTTTGTGAAAGGACAATCGGGCAACCCCAAGGGCCGGCCAAAGCGATCGGGAAACATGCAGTCAATCCTGTCTGAGCTTTCTTCCAAGCCCGTCACACTGACGGAGGGCGGCCGCACCCGTAAGGTCCCACTGAAGGAAGCAGTCCTCCTTCAGATGGCGACGGGCGCAGTAAAGGGCGACCGACATTGCCGTCAACAGTTTCTGGCGATGATGACCTTGTTCGAAGCCAGCGGCAGGCTGCTGCCGCGGTCCGAAGAGAAGGCGATCCACTGGCCATCGGGAGACCACGCCGGCCTGAAATCGCCACCCCGCCCTGGGGTCAGCGCCCGCGCTTTACGGGTGGCGAGGTCCAGGACCCAAAGGTTCGCGAAACCCTCGGCCCGCGTCGAGACAAAGACTATCTGCCGGCCATCGGGTGAGTATGCGGCCTGATCGTCGTAGGCCGAATCGGCGGTCAGGCGTTCGACGTCGCTACCGTCGGGATGCCGAGCTCCGCACCGGTGAGGCAATGGAGCCGGAATCCACACTTCGATCTCTACGCCACCACGGCGTTGCCGGCCTATGACCGAACTGGAATGCGCCTGGCGGTTTCAAACGTCGTTCCCGGCGGCGTCACTAGTCTCATGGTCATCGACGACAACCAGCCGGCCCGTGCCATCCTCGAGCGAAGGGACTTGATCCTGGCCCCGCAATGGTCGCCGGACAGCAAGCAGATCGTTGTCGGCGTGGGCGGCTTCACTGCTTTTCTCGACTTCGCCGCGGGAACCAAAAAGGCCATCGATCGCGTCAATGGAGGAGCACAGGTGGCGATCCTCAATGCAGATGGCACCGGCTTCCACGTGGTGACCTCGGGCGAGAACAACAATGGTTTTGCGGCCTTTTCGCCCGACGGAAGTCACATTGTCTACCGCACCGCGGGACCCGAGGGCGAAGGTCTACGCATCATGAATCTTGCCGACCATGCGGAAGAGATTGGCGGGTCCGCCGCGCTCCGACGTAAAGGCAATCCAATCGCCGCTGGGAGACCACGCGGGATTGTAATTGAGCGAGTCTGGTTGCGTGAGTGGCCGCTCCGCGGAGCCATCGGCGTTCGAAATAAAAAGGATGGACTGGGTTGGGCCCAGGCGGTCGAAGACAACCCGATCAGCCGCAAGGCAGCAAAGGCTCGCGGCCGCGAATGCAAAGATAGCAAGAAACCGGCAAAGAAGACGAGCCACTGTGCCGCTCCGATGAGGTCAACGTAGGCAGCTAAGCTTGCTTCGAACAGGGCCAAGTTAGCGGTACTGTAGTCGTTGCCTCTGGGAAGCGGATAATTGATCGCTCGATGGTAAGTCTTGATGAGTTGATTGTGCTCGCCGAGAAAAACGTGACAGCTAACCTCTGCCTCTAACCTCGTGAGCAGGTACGCACGCAGGTCATTTTCTATTTGAGATTCGATCGTTGCGTCTGGATCAAGTGCTTTGCCGCAAAGAAAAACGCGCACGTTCACCTTCGACGCGCTATCACTAATGTATTCGTCGAAGCTAGCGCTTGCTAGTTCGCTGCTCTTTCGCGGCTGCTCGCTCATTTTTGATTAGAAGACTAGGTGATCATATAGCGCGGTCTAAATATTAGAGAAGCTTGTCGTCTACTCCACTGTAACGGACTTGGCGAGGTTTCTGGGTTGGTCTACGTCGCAGCCTCTTCTTACGGCTATGTGGTAGGCGAGGAGTTGGAGGGGGACTACTTCGAGGATGGGGAGTAGGAGCTCGTGGGTTTGGGGGATGTGGATGACGTGCTCGACTAGCTGGGAGATGTGGGTGTCGCCTTCGATGGCGATGGCGATGACGCGGCCGCTGCGGGCGGTTACTTCCTGGATGTTGCTGAGGGTCTTTTCGTACTTGAGGACCGAGCTGGGGTCGTTGGGGTCTTGCGTGGCGATGCAGACTACGGGGAGGGTTTCGTCGATGAGGGCGTTGGGGCCGTGCTTCATCTCGCCGGCGGGGTAGCCTTCGGCGTGGATGTAGGAGATCTCCTTGAGCTTGAGCGCGCCTTCGAGGGCCAAAATATAACTTCTCCCGCCCGAACTTTACATCAAAAACGCCCACTTTCGCGGGCTGTTTTATAGATTCTCTGGCTGGAAACCGACGCTCAAAGAAAACTGGCGGAGAGTGGGGGATTCGAACCCCCGATAGAACTTTTGGTCCTATAACGGTTTAGCAAACCGCCGCCTTCAGCCACTCGGCCAACTCTCCTGCGGGGTAGAGCTTGATTATAGCCTGTGACCCCGCACCGCGGCGAACCCGCCCGCGCATCCGCGCGCATTTAGCGATACATTGCAAGAAGCATCGCCTCACTCCCACTCTCGGAGAATCGCCGCCATCGACCTCGCGACGACACCCGTCCGCCACGCGGCCCCTCCGCCGCAGCTTCCCTGCCCGAAGCAAGATGCGCCTCCTGCCGCTGCTCGGCGCCACCTACTTCATGGTCGCCGGCGGCCCCTACGGCCTCGAAGACATCATCGGCAAAGCCGGCTACGGCGCGCGCGCTCCTCCTGCTCGCCATCATCCCCCTCATCTGGAGCCTCCCCACCTCGCTCATGGTCGGCGAGCTCGCCAGCTCCATCCCTGCCGAAGGCGGCTTCTACGTCTGGGTGCGCCGCGCCCTCGGCCGCTTCTGGGGCTTTCAGGAGGCCTGGCTCTCGCTCGCCGCCAGCGTCTTCGACATGGCCATCTACCCCACCATCTTCGTCCTCTACCTCAGCCGCCTCGCGCCCGCCTGGACCGCCGGCTATCGCGGCACCTTCTGGGAGCTCGCCGTCGTCCTCGGCTGCGCGCTCTGGAATCTCAGCGGCGCCAAGGCCGTCGGCCAAGCCTCGGTCGCGCTCTTCTGCGTCCTGCTCGCGCCCTTCGTCGTCCTCATCGCCGCCGGCCTCTGGACGTGGCACGGCCACGGCACCGGCGCCCTTCTGCAATCCGTCGGAGCCCCCGACCTCGCCGGCGCCATCTCCGTCACCATGTGGAACTACATGGGCTGGGACAACGCCAGCACCGTCGCGCAGGAAGTCGAAGACCCGCAGCGCAACTATCCGCGCGCCATGCTCGGCGCCACCGCGCTGGTCGCCTTCACCTACATTCTTCCGCTCGCCGCCGTTGGCCTCGCCGGCCTCGCTCCCGGCCAGTTCTCCACCGGCGCGTGGACCGACGCCGCCCGCATCCTCGCCGGCCCGCTGCTCGCCGCTCGCCGTCGTCGTCGGAGGCATGATCAACGGCGTCGGCATGTTCAACCCGCTCATGATGAGCTATCACCCGCGTCCCCTTCGCGATGGCCGAAGACGGCCTGGCCCCGCAAGTCCTTCTGCGCCGCACCAAGCGCGGCGTCCCCTGGGTCAGCGTGCTCTCTGCGCCGCCATCTGGGCGCTCGCGCTGCGCTTCACCTTCGAGCGCCTCATCTCCATCGACCTCGTCCTCTACGGCGCGTCGCTCATCCTGGAGTTCATCGCCCTCGTCGTCCTGCGCCGCCGCGAGCCCGATCTTCATCGCCCCTTCCGCGTTCCCGGCGGCATGCCCGGAGCCATCGCCGTCGGCATCGGCCCCACGCTGCTCATCGCCTTCGCCCTCTGGGCCGCGCGCAACGAGCAGCGTCCTCGGCCTCAACGCGCTGCTCTTCGCCGCCGTCGTCGGCATCGCCGGAGCCGCTGTCTACGGCATCACCGAACTCGTCCGCCGCCGCACCTAAACCCAAAACAAAAGCGGCTCGCGTCTGCAGCCTTCGCTGCAACCCACGAGCCGCCCAGCCTCCGCAAATCTACTTAAGCTTTGCCTTCTTCTCCTCAGCCTTGCTCTTCTTCTCCTCAAACGCCGCCTTCGACTTGGTGATCATCGCGCGCGCAGAAGCAGCATCGCCCCATCCGCGCACCTCCACCCGCTTGCCTTCCAGGTCCTTGTAGATCGAGAAGAAGTGCTTGATCTCCCGCAGAATATGCGGATAAACCTGCGAGTAGTTCGCAACGTCCGTATAGCGAGGATTGCCCTCGCCCACGGCAAGAATCTTCTCGTCCGGCTGCCCCTGGTCGATCATCTCCAGCACGCCGATCGGCCGAACCTGCAGCACGCATCCGGTAAAGCTCGGCGAGTCCACCAGCACCAGCACATCCAGCGGATCGCCATCCTCGGCCAGCGTGCTGGGAATAAATCCATAGTCGCCCGGATAGTGCACCGGCGAAAACAGGTTGCGGTCCAGGCGAAACACGTGCAGCTTCTTGTCGTACTCATACTTATTGATGCCGTCCAGCGGAATCTCAATGACGGCATTCACCAGCTCGGGGGCACTCTCGCCCACCGGCAGCTCAAGGTAATTCGGCATAAATTTCGGGGTCTCTTCTTCTCTCTACGATTTCAAACCATGCGACCCGCAACCATGCCGCAAGTCCAGCCTGCCGAACACAGCCTGCCGAAACAGCCAGTGATCTCAGACACAGTGCGAGGTCTCCTTAACAGTCTATCGTCACTCTGCAGGCCAGGCATCTCCCGCCCTGCAGAGCCAGCGGCCCTGCCCGCAAGGCCTTTTGCTGCACAATATCCAATGAAACCCTCCGCCAATCGCACGCGATGACTCCGTCGGAGCAGCTCCAGATGCTAGGCTGGAAGGTGGGAGTTTGATCCACCTTGATCGAATCAGAAGTTCAGCCCAAAGATCAACCAGCACTCCAGCCTGCATCCCGAGGGCAGCAGCCGCTTCGTGCGCGCCTGCCTCCGCCAGCCCGTCGACCGCACGCCCGTCTGGTTCCTCCGCCAGGCCGGCCGCTACATGCCGGAGTACATGGCCGTCCGCAAGCACCACACCCTCCTCGACATCTGCCGCACGCCCGACATCGCCGCCGAAGTCACCATCACCGCCGCCGAGCGCCTCGGTGTCGACGCCGCCATCATCTTCGCCGACCTCCTGCTTCCCCTCACCCCCATGGGCCTCGACTTCGAGTTCGTCGCCGGCGAAGGCCCCGCAAGTCCACACCCCCATCCGCTCCCTCGAGCACATCCAGGCCCTCCGCACCGATCGCACCGAAGACCTCACCTACGTCGCCAAGGCCATCGAAAAAGTAGCCGCGCACTTCGCCACGCCCCGCGCCGACGGCGACCGCCTCGGCATCATCGGCTTCTGCGGCGCGCCCTTCACCCTCGCCAGCTACATGATCGAAGGCGGCAGCTCGCGCAACTACATCGAAGCCAAGAAGCTGATGTACGCCAACGACGGCGCCTGGCCGCTCCTCATGGAGAAGCTCATCACCGTCCTCGTCGCCTACGCCGCAGCAGCAAGTCGAAGCCGGCGCCGACTGCATCCAGATCTTCGACTCCTGGGTCGGCGCGCTCTCCGTCACCGACTACCGCCAGTACTGCCTCGCCCCCACCACCGAGCTCGTCCAGCGCGTCAAAGCCCTCGGCGTCCCCGTCATCTACTTCGGCGTCGACACCGCCTCCATGCTCCCCGCCATGGCCGAAACCGGCGCCGACGTCCTCGGCCTCGACTGGCGCATCCCCCTCGACGAAGGCTGGCGCGCCGTCGGCCACGGCAGCGCCGTCCAGGGCAACCTCGACCCCATCACCCTCTTCGCCCCGCTCGACGTCCTCGAAGTCCCGCGTCCGCGAAATCCTCGCCCTCGCCGCCGGCCGCCCCGGACACATCTTCAACCTCGGCCACGGCATCGTACCCGGAACACCCGTCGACAACGTCATCCAGGTCGTCGAGTGGGTCAAGCAATATCGGCATCGACAGCACGCCGCATCTACAACGCCATGAGGCCCGCCAGTAAATGAGCGCTGAATCCATGAGCCAGCGACATCCGCAATTCTCCTGCTCGCCCACGGCACGCCGGACAAGCTCAGCGAGATGGCCGAGTACCTCCAGAAGGTCACCGGCGGCCGCCCCATGCCGCAGGAGGTCGTCGAAGAACTCCAGCACCGCTACGCCCAAATTGGCCTCACGAACGAAGCCCGCCTGCGAGACCGCCTCCCGAAGGCCCGCCGCTCACCCACTGGACGCTCCTGCAAGGCCGCCTGCTCAGCGAGCTCCTCGGCCAGCCCGTCTACGTCGGCATGCGCAACTGGCATCCCTACATCGCCGACGTCGTCGCGCAGATGAAGGCCGACGGCGTACAGCACGCGCGCGTCCTCTGCCTCGCTCCGCAAAACTCCCGCACCTCCACCGGCCTCTACCGCCGCGCCCTCATGGCCGCCGTCGGCGACAGCTTCACCGTAGACTTCATCGCCGGCTGGGCCGACGAACCGCTCCTCGCCCAGGCCTTCGCCGAGCGCCTCTGGCCCGTCTGGGCCGAAGCCTGCGCCATCACCGGCACACGCGTCCCCATCCTCTTCACCGCGCACGCCGTCCCCTGCCGCACCATCATGGCCAGCATGCCCGCCGCACAGCCCGACACCGAAGCCCGGCGCGCCCGTCCCCGCCGACGGCATCCAGCACTACGGCACCGCGCAGAACCCCGACCCCTATCCCGTCGAGTGCAAGCAGACCGCCCTCGCCATCGCCGCCGCCCTCCGCCCCGTCGGCCTCACCGACGCCGACTGGTTCTTCGCCTTCCAATCCCAGGGCATCGCCGGCGCCCCCTGGATCGGCCCCACCGTCCCCGACACCCTCAAAGCCCTCGCCGACGCCGGCCACAAAGCCGTCGTCCTCCAGCCCGTCGGCTTCCTCTGCGACCACGTCGAGATCCTCTACGACATCGACATCGACTTCAAGCAACAGGCCGCCGCCCTCGGCATGCAACTCTCGCGCGCCGAAAGCCTCAACGACTCCCCCACCCTCATCCGCGCCATCGACAACGCGCTCCACCGCCCCGTCCACGCGCCTCGATCCGAACGCCGCACCCGAGCCCGCACGCGGCCGCCCGCCCACACCAAAGCGTAAAATCTGACTCATGGGTATCACCCGCCAGCAAGCCCTCGACTGCTTCGCCTCCGACGACCTCATCGGCATCGGCATGGAGGCCGACGCGCTCCGCCGCACCCTCCACCCCGAAGGCGTCGTCAGCTACACCATCGACCGCATCCTCGACCCTGCTCCACCCCGACCTCGACACCGCCTACGCCAGCGCCCGCAAGTCCGTAGACATGGGCGCAACCGGCCTCCTCCTGCCAGCGCCGCCACCCAGCCAGCGCGTCACCCTCGACCACTACGAGTCCCTCTTCACCGGCATCAAGCAGCGCTTCCCCGAAATCCAGCTGCACGGCCTCTCCGCCACCCAGATCCTCGCGCTCGCCGCCGCCGCGCAACTCTCTCTGCGCGACACCATCGCCCGCCTCCACGACGCCGGCCTCGACTCGCATCGCCGGCAGCGCCGTCATCCTCAACGACGAAATCCGCAAGCGCGCCGTGCCCCGACAAGTGCTCCACCGCCGACTGGATCAGCGTCCATCGCACCGCCCACCAGCTCGGCCTGCGCACCAAGGCCACCATGATCTTCGGCGTCGGCGAAACCATCGCCGACCGCATCGACCACCTCGAAATCCTCCGCGACCTCCAGCAGGAAACCGGCGGCTTCACCGCCTTCACCCCGCTGGCCTGCCAACCCGGCAGGCAATCATCCCCCCGACGTCCCCGAGCCCACCGCAGTCGAGTACCTCACCACCCTCGCCATCAGCCGCCTCTACCTCGACAACATCCCCAACCTCCAAGGCTCCTGGGCCACGCAAGGCCTCAAGGTCCTGCAGATGGGCCTCCGCTTCGGCGGCAACGACGTCGGCTCCGTCCTCCTCGAAGAGCGCTTCGGCAAACCCGGCGGCGCCACCGAAGAAGAGCTTCGCCGCATCATCCGCGAAGCCGGCTTCAAGCCCGTCCAGCGCGACACCCTCTACCGCACCATGTTCCTCAACTAAGCCATCTTCAAGCTCCCAGCTCTCAGCAATCGCCGCAGAGATCATCCTCATCCGCGATACGCCGACGCTTCCGCAGACTCTCGGTAAGCGCCTGCGACTTGCGATCCCTCACAGACGTTCAAGGTCCTGCGCGCAAGCCTTGGCGATATAAGCCTTGATCAGACCCTGATACAGATGACAGGCTACGTGTGCTTCGTTGCTCACACCGAAAGTACTGGCATTCTTTGTCTGAAGACCAAAGATTCGATCTGGTTGTTGCTCTCGACAGTTGCAAACAGTCGCCCGCACTTATCCGAAGTAAAGCCTTTTGAAAAAGTTGCGCATCCTCGCGTAAAATCGATCTGCACACCTTCCTCAACCGGAGAGCCCTCTGCTCAGCCAACTCAACGCGCTCGCCATGTTCCTCACCTCGCACGGTCTCGGGCACTACTGGAAGACGCACTACGCCGACCACACCTTCCGCAACGTCTATCGCTGGAACGCCTTCGACATCAGCCTGCTCATCCCCTACTTCGTGGTGATGATCATCCTCGCCTTCTACGGCATCCATCGCTATCAGCTCGTCTGGCTCTACTACCGCAACAAGCGCAACGAAGCCCACTCCAACGAACCCGCCCGCCACCTTCGCCGAAGAAGACCTTCCCTTCGTCACCATCCAGCTGCCCATCTACAACGAGCAGTTCGTCATCGACCGCCTCCTCGACGCCTGCTGCCGCCTCGACTACCCCCGCGACCGCTTCGAGATCCAGCTCCTCGACGACTCCACCGACGAGACCGTCGAAGTAGCCTCCGCCATGGTCGCGCGCTTCGCCGCCGGCACCCAGGGCCTCGACCCCCAGCCCGTCTACTACCTCCACCGCACCAACCGCCACGGCTACAAAGCCGGCGCCCTCGAAGAAGGCCTCAGCACCTCCAAGGGCGAGCTCGTCGCCATCTTCGACGCCGACTTCGTCCCACCCCCCGACTGGCTCCGCAAGTCGTCCACCACTTCGCCGAACCCGGCGTCGGCATGGTCCAAACCCGCTGGACGCACCTCAATCGCAACTACAGCTTCCTCACCCAGGTCGAAGCCATCCTCCTCGACGGCCACTTCGTCCTCGAGCACGGCGGCCGCTCCCGCGCCGGCGTCTTCTTCAACTTCAACGGCACCGCCGGCATGTGGCGTCGCCAGGCCATCGACGAAGCCGGCGGCTGGCAGCACGACACCCTCACCGAAGACACCGACCTCAGCTATCGCGCGCAACTCAAAGGCTGGAAGTTCAAATACCTCCAGGACGTCGAGTGCCCCGCCGAGCTCCCCATCGAGATGACCGCCTTCAAAACCCAGCAGGCCCGCTGGGCCAAGGGCCTCATCCAGGCTCGGCAAAAAGATCCTCCCCAGCATCTTCCGCTCCGACGTCTCCGTTCCACACCAAAGCTCGAAGCCTGGTATCACCTCACCGCCAACATCAGCTACCCGCTCATGATCATCCTCTCCGTGCTGCTCATGCCCGCCATGATCATCCGCTCCTGGCAGGGCCCGCTCCAGATGATGCTGATCGACTTCCCGCTCTTCATGGCCTCCACCATGTCGGTCTCCACCTTCTACCTCGTCAGCCAGAAAGAGCTCTTCCCGCGCACCTGGTACAAGACCTTCCTCTACGTCCCGTTCCTCATGTCGCTCGGCGTCGGCCTCTCGATCACCAACACCAAGGCCGTCCTCGAAGCCCTCTTCGGCATCAAGACCGCCTTCGCCCGCACGCCGAAATATCGCGTGCAGAAGAAGGGCGAAAAGTCGCAGGCCAAGAAATATCGCAAGCGCCTCGGCATCATTCCCTGGATCGAGCTCGCTCATCGGCTGCTACTTCGCCGCCACCGTCTACTACGCAGTCTCCACCGAGAACTACTTCACCGTCCCCTTCCTTCTGCTCTTCGTCCTCGGCTACTGGTACACCGGCCTGCTCAGCATCTTCCAGGGCCTCTTCGAACGCAAGGGCTCCCAGGGCGACGAGATCCACGAAAAGCCCTACCCCGTCGGCGTCTAATCGTTCCAATGCAAAAGGCCCGCAATCGCGGGCCTTTCACGTTCCAATTCCCTCTCGCCTCAGAACCGAATACCAAACGTTATCGGAAAATAAAACGTGTGGTTGCTGTTCGCTGGATAGAAGTTCGTCGTCGTATCGGTAATCGTAGCCAGGCTCGCCGGCGTATTCACAATGCCCGTCCGCTGAGAGTTAGCGATGAACACATACCGCGCTTCCACGTAAAACCGGGCATGCGTGTCGTCCGAAAACTTGAACGTCCCTCCAGCGCCTACGTCAAATCCCGGCGCATTCGATGTGTAGTAATCGAAGTTGTAGGTGCCGTAGTAAATGCCGCAATAGTAGTAGCAGACAAACTGCCTGGTCGGCAGCGTAAAGTTCGCGGTCTTGTGATAAAAGCCCACGCCTGCCTTCACATACGGCACAAACATACTGTCTGTATGGAACGTCCACGTCGGCTCCAGCGAGAACGACCAGATATGACTGTTCCCATCCAGCAGATACTGAATCCGTGTCGTTGGCGAAAATGTAATCGTAGATCGCGATCTGATTGTCCAGCGCACCCTTGGTGAACCCAAACTGATCCCAGTCGAACTCCACCGGCACTGAGAGGTTCCTGCTAAAGCGCGGCCCCACACCCACCTGGATGCTGAAGTTCGGCGTCAGGTAATCCGATGTGTTGGCCACCGGCACCGTCAAGCCCGCACCGCCATACACCGTCCACTTGTAGCGAATCATCTTCGTTCGTTCCGTTCGGCCGATATCCCGGTCGCCCACTGTACTGCGCATGCCCTCCGCCCGCTCCAACCATCATCTTGCTGAACTCCGGCAGCGGCGCAACCACCAGCGCATCCGTCTGCTCAGCCGCACTCGACGAGTATTCCTGAGTCGACCCACTCGCGCCCGACGACGCCAGGCTACTCTGAGCACTCATCATTCCGGCACCAGCGCCAACCACCACCATCACCGCCAGTGCACGCCATGCAACACGGGAAACGTACGACCCAGACCGGCCGTGCCGGCTCTCTAAAGACTCGATAAACTTCACCATAGTGGACTCCTGTAAGTCAGTGGCCTGATACAGCAAGTAGCTACAGCATAACCGTCTTCACCATATCTTTGCGCCGCTGATGAATCGGCAATCGTATCACCGTACCCTCTTGGACGAGGAATTTTTGCCGTCGGATGTACTTTTTCATCCCACGCCTCGCTTTAATCCCCGCTCCCAACGCGCCCGATTGCTAAGCCCCGTGCCTTCAATATCAAGCAACCTCGCGACCCTCGTACACTATTGACTGATCATGTCCATCGCTTCCAACCTCGAACGATTACAGAACGAAATCGCCGACGCCTGCGCCCGCGCCCACCGCGACCCCAGCACCGTAGCCCTCATGGCCGTCAGCAAAATGCACCCCGCCGAATCCATCCGCGAAGCCTACGCAGCCGGCCAGCGCCTCTTCGGCGAAAACCGCGTCCAGGAGTGGCAAACCAAACGCGCCGAACTCGCCGACCTGCTCCACGCCGCGCAGATCCACCTCATCGGCCCGCTACAAAACAACAAGACCGCCAAAGCCGCCGAGATCTTCGACGCCGTCGACACCCTCGACTCCCTCAAAACCGCCGACCGCCTCAACGCCGCCGCGCAGTCTCTCAACAAAACCATCCGCGTCCTCATCGAAGTAAAACTCTCGCACGAAGACACCAAGCACGGCCTCGCCCCCGAAGAACTCCCCACCCTCCTCCGCGCCCTCAAGCCCCTCACCCACCTCGAACCCCGCGGCCTCATGACCGTCCCGCCCTTCGACGAGAACCCCGAAACCGCGCGCCCCTACTTCCAACACCTCCGCCGTCTCCGCGACGAGAACCTCACCCTCTGCCCCACCCTCACCGAACTCTCCATGGGCATGTCCAACGACTTCGCCGTAGCCATCGAAGAAGGTTCCACCACCGTCCGCATCGGCACCGCCATCTTCGGCAAGCGCACCTACGCATGACCCTCAACCTCCGCGCCACCGCCGAACGGCTGCACGCTCAGCCGTGCGCGTTCATCCCGGCGCCCGCCGCAACGCCATCACCGGCTCTCACGATGGCGCGCTCAAAATCTCTCTCACCACTCCACCCACCGACGGCCGCGCCAACGCCGCCCTCATCGCCTTCCTCGCCGAAGCCCTCAGCATTCCCCGCGCCAACATCACGCTCATCACCGGCGCCACCACCCGCACCAAGACCCTCCACCTCGAAGGCCTCACCCCCGAAGCCCTCACCGCCGCACTCTTCCAGGGCCTTCCTGAACCTCTCCACGCTTTCAATTCAGGAAAAGAATTGTCGTCTCGACCGAAGCCAAACGGCCTTATCGTTTGGCGAAGCGGAGAGACCTGCAGTTTCCCCGCACCCACACAGAACCTAACTCTTCCCCGCCCACGCCATCGCAATCCCCACAATCAGCGTAACCGCGCCCCCCGCAAACAACCCCGCCATCGCCCCCGACAGCCGCACCTCCGGCTGCATCGCCCCGCGGCTCGCCACATGGTCCATCACCGCGCGCGCCGTCAACCAGCCCACGCCCACAAACACCGCCACCAACACCAGCGCCCGCAAAGCCACGCGCATTCCACTGCTCCTAACTCTCGCCGTCCGCGTAGGACCCGTCCGCGCAGGATCGCAGGACTTACTCCCACTCAATCGTGCCCGGCGGCTTCGACGTAATGTCATACACCACGCGATTGATCCCGCGCACCTCGCTCACAATCCGGCTCGAGATCGCGCGCAGCACCTCATACGGCAGCGCCGCCCAATCCGCCGTCATGCCGTCCTCGCTCTCCACCGCGCGAATCGCGCACGTATACGCATACGTCCGCTGGTCGCCCATCACGCCGACGGTCTTCACCGGCAGCAGCACCGCAAAGCTCTGCCACACCTTGCGATACAGCCCCGCCTTCTTGATCTCCGCCACGCACAATCGCATCGGCCTCCTGCAGAATCGCAACCCGCTCCGGCGTCACCTCACCCAGAATCCGCACCGCCAGCCCCGGCCCCGGAAACGGCTGCCGCTCCAGAATCTCTTCCGGCATCTGCAGATCGCGCCCAATCCGCCGCACCTCATCCTTGAACAAATCCCGCAGCGGCTCAATCAACTTCAGCTTCATATCCGCAGGCAGCCCACCCACATTGTGGTGGCTCTTGATCACGTGCGAAGGCCCATGAACACTGGCCGATTCAATCACGTCCGGATACAGCGTCCCCTGCACCAGCCACGCAACTTCCTCACCCGCAGACTTCTCCGCCTCAAAAATCTTCTTCGCCTCATCATCGAACACCGCAATAAACTCGTTGCCAATCGCCTTCCGCTTCTTCTCCGGATCAGTCACGCCCGCAAGCTTCCTCAAGAAATCTCTCCGACGCATCCACCGCAACCACATTCAGATGCAAGCTCCTCGCGCATCGTCTTCTGCACCTTCTCAAACTCATCCTTGCGCAGCACGCCGTTGTTCACAAAGATGCACGTCAGCCGATCCCCAATCGCCCGCGCCACCAGCACCGCCGCCACACTCGAATCCACGCCCCCGCTCAACCCGCAGATCGCATGCCCCGTCGGCCCCACCTGCTCGCGAATCTTCGCCACCGTCGACGCAATAAAATGCTCCGGCGTCCAATCCTGCTTCGCCCCGCAGATATCCACCGCAAAGTTCCGCAGCAGCTCCATCCCCTGCTTCGTATGCGCGACCTCCGGATGAAACTGCACCGCCCACATCTTCCGCGCCTCATCCGCAATCCCCGCAATCGCATTCGACGTCCGCGCCGTCACCCGAAATCCCGGCGCCAGCGACTCCGCATGATCTCCATGCGACATCCACACCGACATCGTCGCCGGCAGCCCACGTGAACAGCGGCGTCTCGTCCACCACCGTCACCTCGGCATGCCCATACTCGCGCGCATGCCGCCGGCACCACCCGCCCACCCAGGTGATGCGTCATAAACTGCAGCCCATAACAGATTCCCAGCATCGGCAACCCGGTATCGCAGCATCGCCTTGATCCGCCTTCGGCGCCGCATCGTCGTCACACACTCGAACGGCCCACCCGACAGCACAATCCCCTTCGGCTTCAGCGCCAGAATCTTCTCCAGCGGCGTCGTGCACGGCAGCACCACCGAGAACACATTGAACTCGCGAATACGCCGCGCAATCAGCTGCGTATACTGCGAGCCAAAGTCCAGAATCACAATCGTCGAAGAAGCTGGGGCGAGCGTAGCTGACGTGCCAGGAGTGTCCACGTATCCAGTGTAAATCGCCAGCCTGTGGGCGCCTTACTCGCTCTTGTCCCGCTGCCGCGTCGAGCTCACCGCACCCATCAAGCCCGCCGCCGACCAGCAGAATCGCCAGCGCAATCGTCCAGTGCGTCGGCAGATGCACCAGGTGGCAGATATACAGCACGCCAATCAATCAGAATGAGTGTTCCAACACCGTATAGAGCGAACGACATGACAGTCCTCCAGAGCGAAAAGAACTCTGGCTACAGTACGATGCCCTTTATACCTCTCGCGAGCGGCCAGAATCAGAAAAATCGTATGCCCGCCACAGCGACAGATACGCCACCGACCGCACCACATGGAAGTAATCCGACATCCCCAAATAAACCAGCCCTACCCCAGCCCACCAGCAAGTCAGAAACGTCTGCGTCTCCACACTCGAAAACGGCAGCGGCGACGCCGAAAACACCATCGCCAGCACAATCAGCGCAATCTTCACAATCTTCATCACCAGGTTGATCTCGATCAGCTTGCCCCGCACCGCCGTACTCCGAAACGCCGCCTTCAGCGCTGCCCCCGGCCCCAGTCCCAACTGCATCGCCAGCAACGGCGCCAGCTGAAACGGCCAGCTCACAGCCGCCCACAGCACATAAACACCCCAGCGTCCCACAATCAGCATCGCGCAGAACAGCACAACGCTCGGCTCACGCCCCACGCGCCGCCGGCCCCGTAATACTCACTCGCACCGCCATCCCAACACCCCAAATCCAAAGCCCCCACACCACCGCCAGCAATCCCGCCGCGCAGCGTCCCCAACACCAGCAGCGTCAAGCCGCCGCGCCTGCAGCGTCCCATCCAGCCGCCGCAACACCACCGTCCGCCCCACCGCCGCCACCACCATCCAAACCACCACCACACAGCGGCAAGCCAAGCCACACCGCCACCGAGCTGCGCCAGCGGCAGTGATCAAGCCGTCCATCGCGACATCGATCGTATGCGAACGCAGCAACCGGCTGGAACACGGTCATCGCACTGCAGCGCGGTCGCAGCTAGCGAGGGCTGACCATACGCCAAGACCGAGGACGTGCTCAACACCGACAGCAGCACAGCAGCGCAAGAATCGCGCCCCCACCACCCACCGCCACAGCAATCTCCAGCCCCGTCAGCGAAGGCCGCCGCCACACCTCCGTCATCACCCCACAAACGACTGCGTCCCCCGCACCGGCGCCTGCGACTAACCCCTGTTCCCTGCTCCCTACTCCCTGCTCCACCTTACTTCACCACCAGATTCACCAGCTTGCCCGAGGTTTATCGATCACCTGCTTCACAATCGTCTTCCCCGCGATCCGCGCCGCCACCTTCTCATCCGCCAGCGACGCAGCCTTGATCGTCAGCCTCATCCGCATCCGCCGCCAGCTTAATCACAGTTCGCCAGCTTGCCATTCACCTGCACCGGAATCTCAATCTCGCTCTCCCGCGCCAGCTCCGCATCGGCCACCGGCCACGGCTGCGGAAACACGTCCGTCGTCTCGCCCAATCTCCTCCCAAAGCTCCGCCGCCAGAAACGGAGCAAACGGCGCCAGCAGCAACGTCAGCGTGCGCAGCAACTCCGCAATCGTCGCCGCAGACACCTCGCCCGAATCCATCGCAGCTTCCGCCGCAGTAATCTCGTTCACCAGGATCATGATCGCCGCAATGCACGTATTGAAGTGCCAGCGCCCGTTGAAGTCCTCGGTGATCTTCGCAATCGTCTGATGCAGCGTCCGCAGCAGCGCCGCACCCGCAGCCGTCTGCCCCGCAAACTGCTCCGCGCGCAATCTCATCTCCATGCATGCCTTTTCGATGTACCGCACCGTCGGCGCATACTTCCCAACCAGCCGGTACACCCTCGCCAGAAACCGGCTGATCCCCGCAACGCCCTCTTCCTGCCACTCCAGATCGCGATCCGGCGGCGCCGCAAACAGCGCATACATCCGCGTCGCATCCGCGCCATAGCGCGCAATCATCTCGTCGGGCGACACCACGTTGCCCTTGGACTTCGACATCTTCGCGCCGTCCTTGATCACCATCCCCTGCGTAAACAGCCGCTCCGCAGGCTCTCGATTCGCAATCATCCCCAGGTCGCGCATCACCTTCGTCCAGAACCGCGAGTAGATCAAATGCAGAATCGCATGCTCCACGCCGCCAATATATTGATCGATCGGAAACCAGTAGTTCGCCTTCTCCGAATCAAACGGCGCGCTCGCATTCTTCGCATCCGTATACCGGTAGAAGTACCAGCTCGAGTCGACGAACGTATCCATCGTGTCCGTCTCACGCCGCGCCGGCCCGCCGCACACCGGGCAAGTCGTATTCACAAACTCCGGCACCTTCCCCAGCGGCGACCCACCCTCCTGCGTAATCTCAATCTGCTCCGGCAACAACACCGGCAGCGCACTCTCCGGCAGCGCCACCACGCCGCCCGGCTTCACGCCCGCGTGCCCATTCGTCGCAATACACCATCGGAATCGGCGTACCCCAATACCGCTGCCGGCTCACACCCCAATCCTTCAGCCGATACGTAATCGTCTTCTTGCCGAATCCATTCTCCTCGGCAAACCGCGCCATCTTCTCCTGCGCTTCGAGGCAGCTCTCGCCGGTCCACTCGCCCGAATCCACCAGCACCGCATCATCCTCGCCCGTATACGGCAGCGCCAGCTCATCCGTATCCACATTCGGCGCAATCACCCGCTTCACCGCCAACCCATACTTCGTCGCAAACTCAAAGTCCCGCTCATCATGCGCAGGCACGCTCATAATCGCGCCCGTGCCATAGTCCGCCAGAATGTAATTCGCCACCCAGATCGGCAGCGTCTCGCCATTGAACGGATTCACCGCCGTCTTCCCCGTAGCCACGCCATGCTTCTCAATGTTGCCGATGTCGCCAGTCTCGCGCGCCGCCTTCTGCTCCGCAATCATCTCCTCGACAGCCGCGCCAGCTCCGCATCCGTCTTCACCCACTCCTTCACCAGCGCATGCTCCGGAGCCAGCTGGATCGACGTAGCCCCAAAGATCGTATCCACCCGCGTCGTAAACACCGTGATCGGCGGCGTGTTCGCCATCGCCGTCACACGAAACTCCACCTCCGCGCCCTCGCTCCGCCCAATCCAGTTGCGCTGCATCGTGCGCACCTTCTCCGGCCAGCCCGGCATCTTGTCCAGCCCATCCAGCAACTCATCCGCATACTTCGTGATCCGCAAAAACCACTGCTCCAGCTCGCGCTGCTCCACGATCTGGTCTTCATGCCGCCAGCAGCATCCGCCAACCACCTGCTCATTCGCCAGCACCGTCGCGCACTGCGGACACCAGTTCACCTTGCTCGTCTGCCGGTACGCCAGCCCCTGCTCCAACATCTTCAAAAAGAACCACTGGTTCCAGCGGTAGTACTCCGGCAGACACGTAGCAATCTCCGTCCCGGCCCAGTCATAGCTGTAGCCGATCCGCCGCATCTGCACCTTCATCTGCTGCAATATTCTTCAGCGTCCACTCGCGCGGAGGCGTATTGTTCTTCAGCGCCGCATTCTCCGCCGGCAATCCAAACGCATCCCACCCCATCGGGTGCAGCACGTTGTACCCGCGCATCCGCATAAACCGCGCCAGCGCATCGCCAATCGCATAGTTCCGCACATGCCCCATGTGCAGCTGCCCGCTCGGATACGGCAGCATCTCCAGGCAATAAAACTTCGGCTTCCCGCTCGTATGCGGCTCCGCAGCATACAGATCCGGCTGCGCATCCCACCGCGCCTGCCACCTCGGCTCAATCTCCGCCGGGTTATACCGCTGCGGCTCGTTCTTCTCCGTGCCGCTCGCATCTGTCGCCACTGCGGCCTTCGTCGTCCTAATCTCGTCCATACCTCATTGTAAAGAAAACCGCCTTCCCCGCTAACTCGCTAGCACTCGCTAACTTGCTAACTCGCTAACTCGCCGACCAAAGTGGTAGCTTGTCTCTCGGGAGAAATCATGCGTCTAATCCGCCGTGTATCCACCACGCTCGCCATCCTGACCCTCGCCACCAACCGCCTTCGCCTCCGACCCCCTCAAGATCAAGACCGACAAAGGCAAAGTAGAAGGCACCCTCACCACCGACCACCAGGTCCGCGTCTTCAAGGGCATTCCCTACGCCGCGCCGCCCGTCGGCGACCTCCGCTGGCGCCGCCGCAGCCCGCCGCCAAGTGGCACGGCACCCTCGCCGCCAAAGACTTCGGCCACCACTGCATCCAGACCAACCCCTATCCCGACATGGTCTTCCACGACCCCGGCCCCAGCGAAGACTGCCTCACCCTCAACGTCTGGTCCCCCGCCAAGGCCAAGCCCGGCTCGCTCCCCGTCATGGTCTGGATCTACGGCGGCGGCTTCACCGCAGGCTCCGCCTCCGAGCCCCGCCAGGACGGCCAATTCCTCGCCCACCGCAACGTCGTCATCGTCACCATGAACTACCGCCTCGGCATCTTCGGCTTCTTCGCCCACCCCGACCTCGCCGCCGAATCCCCCCACCACGCCTCCGGCAACTACGGCCTCCTCGACCAGGCCGCCGCCCTCGCCTGGGTCCATCGCAACATCACCGCCTTCGGTGGCGACCCCAACAACATCACCGTCTTCGGCGAATCCGCCGGCTCCTTCTCCGTCAGCTCCCTCATGGCCTCGCCCCTCTCCAAAAACCTCATCGCCAAAGCCATCGGCGAAAGCGGCGCTGCCTTCCACTCCAGCGGCCTCGCCTATCCCACCCTCGCCAAAACCGAGCAGGACGACGCAGCCTTCGCCCAGACCGCCTTCAACACCACCAGCCTCGCCGACCTCCGCAAGCTCTCCGCCGACGACCTCGTCAAAGCCGCCAGCGCCCACACCACCCCGCCCCCACCCCGCTTCGGCCCCGTCGTCGACGGCTACTTCCTCCCCCAATCCGTCCCCGACATCTACGCCGCCGGCAAGCAGGCCCACATCCCCCTCCTCGCCGGCTGGAACGCCGACGAAGTCCGCGCCATGATCATCATGAACCCCGTCAAACCCACCGTCGCCACCTTCACCGCGCAAGCCACCAAAGACTTCGGCGCCAACGCCCCAGCAGTTCCTCGCCGTCTACCCCGCCACCACCGACGCCGAAGCCATCCAGTCCGCCGGCGACTTCGTCAGCGACCGCTTCATCGCCTACTCCACCTGGGCCTGGCTCGAAGCCCAGGTCAAGACCGGCGAAGCCCCCGTCTACCGCTACCGCTTCGACCTCGGCACCCCCGGCGACAAGTTCCACCCCGCCGCCATCGGCGCCTTCCACTCCGACGACATCGAGTACGTCTTCGGCACCCTCGACTCCCGCCTGCATGCCACCATCCGCCCCGAAGACCGCGCCCTCTCCGACCAGATCCAGCAGTACTGGACCAACTTCGCCCGCAACGGCAACCCCAACGCCCCCAACCTGCCCACCTGGCCCACCTACGGCCCCAGGGACGACTGGCAGGTCATGCACCTCGACGCCCCTCCGAAGCCAAACCCGACACCCAACGCAACCGCTACCTCTTCCTAGACAGCGTCTGGTCCAAACCCCAGTAACCCGGAACAGTCCTGGTCGCGCGGCTTTTCATTGATCCTGCTTCAGCAGTCTCTGCTCAGCCGCGCGCAGCGATATATCGCCAGGAAGACGCTTGAACTTCGATTTCACATCGTCCTCCTGCTCAGAGATGTTCTTGAAGAGCAACTCATGACCTTGCACGTGAATGTGCGATTCAGTGATCTGCCATTCGTGGTGTCCAATTTCACGCCGCTCCACATCAAACGTGCCCCCCGCCTTCAGGTCGCCGAGGATACCCCAGCCAAACTTCACATCATGAATCAGATGGCCCTTCAAGCTGGCGATCCGGAGCTGTGAAGTATTCACAACCATGTCCCCCTCCATCGCAGCGAAGACGCGGGCCTCATGGTTGGGCGGGTGGAAGTTGGGGTCCGGTTTGAAATGCAGGGTCCGATCCTGGCCTTGCACGCTCACGTCGGTCCAAAGGAAAGCATCGGGCAGCAGCTTGAGCAGTTCCGTTGCCTGCTGATCATCGTGGTGTCCGTCTTTCCGCTGCTTGGTCTGCGCCTCAGGGCTGTCCACAAAGTCCTGCATCTCTTTGCGCTGCTCGCTCAAGGGAACCGCCTGCCCGTCCTTCTCAACGATCCGGGTAACATCGCCTCTACCGGTCTCCGCTACCCACTTTTTCAGACTTCCCTCTGGCTTACGGTCGGTTTCGAAGTACAGCCAGTGAGAGTGGTCCGCAGCATCGTCCTTGAGCTCAAGGTGTACGGCTTTGTGCACGAACGCCTTCGCATCCTGCGCCCGCGCCCCGCAACTCGCAAAAATGAACGTGCCACAAAGCAAACACTTGGATGCGGCAGTCATGAACTCCCCTCAGCGCGGCACCAATCACCGCCACACAACCATTTCGAAACGCAGGACAAGCCACTTCCCTGCTCCTTGGATTTGGATGCAAAATCCACTTCAGGTGTACGCCTGATCGATCGATGGCCCTCACCCCGCCGACAGCGCCCTTAGCGCCATCACATTCCGCATCTCATCCCCCGGATCATCCACCGGCGTCTCCGCAATAAACGCCGCATGCGCAAACCGCGCATCATGCAGCAGCCGCCGAAACGCCGCCGCCCCAATCGTCCCTTCCCCAATATGCTCATGCCGATCCAGCTTCGACCCCATCGCCGCCTTCGCATCATTGCAGTGCCACACCTTCACCGCGTCGAACCCCACCGTCTCCCCAACCTGCCGCATCGTCTCCTCATACCCATCCGGTCGTCACGATGTCATACCCCGCCACATGCGTATGGCACGTATCCAGACACACCCCCACCGGCGCGCAAGCCTGCAGCGTCGCCACCAGCTCCGCCACCTGCTCCAGCTTCCCGCCCAGCGAAAACTCCGCCCCCGCCGTATTCTCAATCAAAATCCTGAAAGTCCTGCCCCTGCCACGCCAGCCCACGTCCAATCGCCCGCTCAATCCCCTGCGCCGCCAGCCGCAGTCCCTCCTCGCGCGTCAGCCCCTTCCAGCTCCCCGGATGCAGCACCAGGTACTCCGCGCCCAGCGCCAGCGCCCGCTCCACCTCGCCGCGAAACGCCTCCACCGAATTCTCCCGCACGCTCTCCGTCTGGCTGCACAAGATTAATCAGATAGCTCGCATGGATCGCCACCGGCCCCACATCCAGCCGCGCCCGCACCTCCCGCATCTTCGCCGCATCCTCCGGCTTCACCGGCGCCGCCTTCCACTGCCGCGGGCTCGAGCTGAAGATCTGAAACGTATTCGCCCCCGCATCCGCCGCCCGCTGCACCGCCGTCAAACATCCCCCCGCCGTCCCCACATGCACGCCAATCCGCTTCTTTGCCATAAATTCAAGACTACCCCACCATTTGCAAGACGACCGCACCCACCCCGCGCTATCATCGCTGCTATGGCTCAACCGCAGTCCTTCAAAAACCACGCGCGCTTCGACCCGCCGTTTCACTTCTTCATCGCGCCGGTGCTGCTGCTCAACCTCATCTTCGCCATCTACGTGACCATCCACGCCTGGCCCAGCACATCGTCACATCCACCTCTGGTGGATCGTCATGTCCGATCGTCCTCTTCGTCATGGCCGGCATCTTCCGCGGCTACGCCCTCAAGAACCAGGACCGCCTCATCCGTCTCGAAGAGCAGCTCCGCCTCGCCGACCTCCTCCCCGAAGATCAGCTCGGCCTCATCGACGCCCTCACCATCGACCAGTTCATCGGCCTCCGCTTCGCCTCCGACGCCGAAGTAGCCGCCCTCGCCCAACGCGCCGTCACCGAAAACCTAACCCGCAAGCAAATCAAGCGAAGCCATCACCAACTGGCGCCCCGACAACCACCGCATCTAGCCAGAACGATCGATGTCGCACGCGAGCAGCTCGCCGGAGTCGATAGCATTGTAGCCCCGAATGGCCTTACCGGATTAGCAGCGGGCTTTAGCCCGCGGTAACAGCTACAGCCCAAAAGCAAAGGCCGCCCACCCAGGGCGGCCTTCGCATTTCCTACTTGCCTTCCACTTACTACTTCCTGCCCTAGTACACATCACGCTGATACCGCTGGTCCGCCTTCATCTTCTTCAGATACTCAGCCGCCTGCTCCGGCGATCCATTAATCCCCTTGGCAATCGACTCCAGCAGCACCTGCTCCACGTCCTTGGCCATCCGGCTCGCGTCGCCGCACACATAGAAGTGCGCACCGCGCTCCAGCCACGCAAACAGCTCGTCGCTCGCCTCGCGCAGCCGATCCTGCACATAGATCTTCGTCGCCTGGTCGCGCGAGAACGCCGTCTGCAGCTTGGTCAGCAGCCCGCTCTTCTGCATCCCCTCGAACTGGTCCTTATACAGATAGTCCGAAGCCGCGCGCTGATCGCCAAACACCAGCCAGTTGTCGCCCTTGTGCCCCAGCGCCTCACGCTCCTCCAGGAACGCGCGGAACGGCGCAATGCCCGTACCCGGCCCAATCATGATCACCGGCGTATTCGTGTCCATCGGGCAGACGGAAGTTGTCATTCTTGTCCAG
This sequence comes from uncultured Acidobacteriaceae bacterium, assembly GCA_963821165.1. GTDB lineage: Bacteria > Acidobacteriota > Terriglobia > Terriglobales > Acidobacteriaceae > Granulicella. Next base: position 1,558,227 of record CAWGCQ010000003.1, on the reverse strand, counting down.
AAACACCGGCAGCGTACCACCCACCGGCGCGCGATCGTCCCAGCATGCCCGACGTCACACCCTGCCGCTTCCGCCCATGCGCGTCATACAGCACCACGCGCACCGTCAGATGCACCTGCCCCGGATGCGCCGTCTGGCTCGACGCAATCGAGTACATACGCGGCATCAGCCGCTGCAAAATATTGAACAGCTCCTGCGGGTCCTTCACCATCCCCGGGAAGTCCGTCACCAGGTCAATAAACTCGCGGCCCCACACATACTCCTCAGCCGCGGCCTTGTTCTCCGTTCCCAGCAGCGCCTTCAAGCCCTCCGGAACATTCTCGCCCGCCAGCTTCGCATACTGGTTCACCGCGCCGCGCGCCAGCTTGCCAATTCCCAGCTTCGAGGTCAACGCCTCGCGCACCGTAATCTCGTTGCCCGGCGTGCCCTTCACCGGCTCAATCACCGTCTCGTTGCCGCTGAATCCCAGCGCCTTCAGCACGTCGTTCACGGCCTCTTCGCGATACGTCGGGATCACTCCCAGCGCATCGCCCGGCGTATACGTCATCCCCTCGGCGAGCTCCATCTCCACGTGGATGGTCTCCTTCTCCGACTGGGGCCCAGTGAGAAGATCATTGACCAGCACGGTCGCTGGGTATGGGTTGGTTTTGCTGTAAACGGGAACCGTGCTGTCGGTGGCGGTCTCTGGAGGGGCAGTCTAACGTCGATTCACTCATATTTCTAAAATTATAGTGAATCAGGCGCGGCTTGGTGTGACCAAAAACACCAACGCCCGATAAACGTTCCGCCATGTACACGTAACCGCCGAGCCAATCCCTCGCTATCGCCAGTAACAGTTACATCGCCGGCGGATGATGCGGGTCCACCATGTCCCTCGTGCCCGCTCGCCGCCTTCTTCTTGTCCGCGCCGTTCGCCTCTCCCGGATTCACCAGGTCGCGAAGCTCTTTGCTCGGCTTGAAGTACGGCACACGCTTCGCCGGCACCGCAACCGACTCTCCGGTCTTCGGATTCCGCCCCGTGCGAGGCTTGCGTTGCCGCGAACGAAAACTCCCGAACCCACGCACCTCAACCTTATCGTTGGTCTTCAAGTGCATCGATGATGGAGTCGAACAGCGTCTCGACGATCACCTCGCCATCGCGGCGAGTTAGATCCCCAAGGGCAGTCACGTGATCGACCAAATCCGCTTTCGTCATGAAACCTCCTGCAGGTAACGTGTTGGCACTTGCTCATCATGTGACGTGTGCCGTCCCCGGAAGGACGCGGCAAACTGGGAGAAACCGCATTCACTACCGCAAAGCCCCTATTTGCTTCACTGATAGCACCATATCGCAACCCGACTATTCTCATCCTGCGCCAAACTCCTCCTGTCGCGCGTCCCTCCCTCTATTGCTCACCGATTGCGCAGCTCTACTTCCAGAGAAAATAAAAGCCCGGCGACCGATTCAGCATCTGCGAAGGATTCGCAAACATCCCATCCGCATCATCATTCAGCAAACCCAGCAGGCCCCGCTTCTCTTTAGACGGACGAACCACGTTTGGCTCACCCTTATCCCCACCGACCGCGCCGTATCCATCAGCGCCATCCGAAATCCGCCCTGCGCGTCGATCAACCCCAGCGGCTGCGCCTGCTCGTCCCGTCCACACCTGCCCCGTCGCCAGCGGCGTAATCTTCGCATCCGTCGTATGCCGTCCCACCGCCACATCATGCACAAACTGCCCGTACATGTTGTCCACCAGCGACTGAAAGTAAGCCTGCTCCTGCGGCGTCATATCCCGCGTCGGATCGCCGGCATCCTTCAGCTCGCCATGCGTAATCGTCACATGCTTCAGCTTCGCCCACTTCAGCAGATCGCCGTAGTTGGTCCACTCCATAATCACGCCAATCGATCCCACCACCGACGCCGGATTCGCATAGATCTTGTCGCACGCCGAAGCGATGTAGTACGCACCCGACGCCCCCACCGACTCCACCGACGCGACCACCTTCTTATGCTTCTGCTCCCGCACCCGCATCACCTCGTGATAAATCTCCTGCGACGCCGCCGCTCCCCCGCCCGGCGAATCAATGTGCAGAATAATCGCCTTGATGCTGTTGTTGTTTCCGTACCGCTCCAGCTCCTTGTCGATCTTGTCCGTGTCCGCATCCGTAATCACGCCCGAGATATCGATCACCGCAATCGAATTGTTCCCAAAGTTCAGCACTGCCAGCCATCCGCATCCATGCCCAGCGTCTTCACCAGCGAAGCAAAGAAGATGCTCATCGCAATGCACGCCAGCGCCAGCGATCCCCAGCGATCAGCGCCACCCAGGGCCACGCCGAGCGCCGCGGCGGATACACTCCCTGGCCATACGCATAGCCCGCAGGATACGGCCCGCGGCGCCTGATACTGCGCCCCATACGGCGCCTGCTACTTGTGTCTGGCGAGGATCCTGCTGCTGCGGTGGCGGGGGAGGAAACGGCTCCGACATGGCCTTGAGTCTACCAGTTACTTCCTGCCACCGTCCCCCGTCGCGCCACCCGCGCCGCACATATTTTGCAAGCCCACCGCCCGTGCAACCGTCTAACAAATATCGTAGGATGGAAGGCGACCCGGGCTCAGTGTTCCAGTGCACCTTCGCTGTCGTGATCCTGTGGCTGACTCCAACTGGCTGCCGTGCCATCCGCCAACCTCCTGCAGAGGACGTCGCATGGAACTCCCCCCCGGACAACCAACGATCGGCCACTCAACCCCATGGCTCCTCCGCGCCTCAGTATCGTCATCCCGGCCTATAACGAGAGCGCTCGCATCGAAGCCGCCCTCTCCAGCGTGCTCGGCTGCGTCGAGGCCCGCGCCTGGGACGCCGACATCCTCGTCGTCGACGACGGTTCCACCGACAACACCTCCGCCATCGTCCAGCACTGGATGGCCTCGCACCCCCGCCTCCATCTCATCCAGAATCCCGGCAACCGCGGCAAAGGCTACTCCGTCCGCAACGGCCTCCTCCAGGCCTCCGGAGACATCGTCATGTTCACCGACGCCGACCTCTCCGCTCCCATCGAAGAAGCCGAGCGCCTCATCGCCGCCATCGACGACGGCGCCGACGTAGCCATCGGCTCCCGCTGGCTCGACAAGCAAAAGCAAACCGTCCACCAGCCGCTCTACCGCCGCTTCTTCGGCCGCTGTTTCAACTGGGTCACCCGCAAGGTCATGGGCCTTCCCTTCAAGGACACCCAGTGCGGCTTCAAGGCCTTCAAGCGCGACGCCGCGCAAACCATCTTCCGCCTCCAGACCATCGAGCGCTGGGGCTTCGATCCCGAAATCCTCTTCATCGCCCGCAAGCTCAAGTACACCATCGTCGAAGTCCCCGTCACCTGGGGCCACGACGAGCGCAGCCGCATCAGCTACCTCAAAGACGGCATGCAGATGCTCGAAGAGATGGGCCAGATCCGCACCAACTCCGTCCGCGGCCGCTACGACGAAGCCATCGCCGCCATGAAGGACACCAGCAAGATGGTCACCCCGCCCGTAGAACGCGTAGACCACGCCGAAGCCAGCTAGTCGCGAGTTCTCAGTTCGTCTAGTTATCAGTTTTGCTTTCACTGAGAACTGACAACTGAGAACTGAGAACTCAACCTCTGCGGAGCACCCCATGCCCACACCCACTCCCTTCCTCTGGTTCAACAACAACGCCGAAGCCGCCGCCGACTTCTACCTCACCATCTTCCCCAACAGCCGCAAGCTCCGCGAACTTCGCGTCAACGAAGCCGGCCCTGGCCCCATCGGCTCCCTCCTCGTCGTCGATCTCGAGCTCAACGGCCAGACCGTCATCTTCATGAACGGTGGCCCCGGCCATCCACAAACCGACGCCTTCTCCTTCAGCGTCGAATGCGAAACCCAATCCGAAATCGACCGCTACTGGTCGCAGCTCACCGCCAACGGCGGCAGCGAAATCATGTGCGGCTGGCTCAACGACAAATATCGGCCTGCACTGGCAGATCGTCCCCAAAGACATTTATCAGTACATCAGCCACCCCGCCGCCATGCGCGCCATGATGACCATGAAAAAAATGGATATCGCCGCCCTCCAGCAGGCTGCCTCGAAATCCTGATCCCCACGCCGCCACTCTCCTCTCAAGCGACTAAGTCCTTTGCACCAAAATAGTTGCAGCCTCCCGTCCGGGAAGATGTTTAATCAGAATTCCGTTGACACCGCCCCGATCGCCCACGTAACGTAACGCTCACCCGAATCGTCTGTGTTCCCTCCCTCGGCCAACACTCGTACATGGAAGTGATATGTATGAACCGGGTTTGGTTGTGTCGTGCATGGGTATGTGTCCTCGCCGCAGGCGCGGCGCTCGTGTGTCTCCCCGCTCCCTCCCAGACCGGCGATACCGCGACGCTCGACCAGGAAAAGCTAGTCTCCGAAATCAAGCTCACCAAAACCACCGCGGACCGCTCTGACATCGTCACAGCCGGCGACACCGTCCTGCTGCATAAGGACGGCCTCATGATGTGCAGCGTTGGACTCCTCCTACGCCTTCTCCAACACCTACAACAACGGAGTCCTCGCCGCGAACAGCAACAACCGCACCAAGGCCTTCTTCAAAGGCCACATCCCCTTCGGCGGAAATTCGACGGACGCCACCACCGGCTGCACCAGCCGAAAGTTTGTCGCCGGCGAAAAATTCTGGATCACCCGCGTCGACCTGCTCAAGGACGGCATCATCGTCGCTACCTTCAGCGATCCCTATCCCGATTCCTCCGGAGACCAGGTCCGCTACTACGGCGAAATTAAGTTTCCCTTCCCCAAGGGCCAGGCCGTCCCTCCGCCCGACGAATTCGTAAAGACCGTCTACGAAGTCATCACCGTCGCTCCCGCCGACGACAGCAATAACAACCAGGGAGGCGGCAACGCTCCCGCACCCGCGCCCGCCGCGCCCGCTCCGCCGCCAGTCCCCATGGCCCCCATTCCACCGCCGCCTCCGCCAGCCGACGCTGCACCCGCCACCATCTCCATCGGCCAGACCGAAGCCCAGGTCACCACCGCCTTCGGTGCTCCCATCAAGCAAGCCAACGTCGGTGCCAAAAAAATCTACTACTACAAGGACATGAAGGTGACCTTCGTCCATGGCAAAGTCACCGACGTAGAGTAGCCGTCAGCACCCACACGCCGACCACGGGCCCGCGCACAACTTACGAGGTTCCAATGACAAAGCACCTCCTTCGCCGGGCCTTGACCTTAAGCTCCGCCGCAATCGTTTTCGCTACCCTGCTCGGCGCGCTCTCCACCACAGCCGCTGCCCAGAGCAAGAAGGCTCCGCCCAAGGCCGCTCCCCCCAAGCCCGCGGCTACCCACGCACCCGGAGCCCCCGGCAGCACCCATGCCGGTACCCCCGGCGGCGCTCATGCCGGCAGCACCGGCGCTCCCAAAGGCCCCACCGCCAACGGTCCGCACACCTCCGGCCCCACGGCTAACGGTTCCCACACCGGCGGATCCACTGCCGGTGGCGCACACGGCAACTCCTCCTTCGGCGGCCACCCCGCTCCCCACGGCAGCAGCGAGCACACTGCCGCCAACGGCGCCGCCGTTCGCACCCGCTCCGATGGCCACGTCTCCGACATCCACGACTCTCGCCGCGGCATGGACGTCCACCACGGCCTCGACGGCGGCCGCCGCGTCTCCGTCGATCGCCCCGACCACGGCCGCATCTATGCCGAACGCGGCCGCCCCGGCTATGTCCAGCGCGGCTACGGATACCGCGGCCACGACTACGGTCGACGCGCCTACTACTACCACGGCCACGAATACAACCGTTACTACCGCGGCTACGGATATCGCGGCCTCTATCTCAACGTCTACGCCCCCGGCTACTACTACGGCCCCGGCTTCTATGGATGGGCCTATAACCCCTGGGCCGTTCCCATCGCCTATGGCTGGGGCTGGGGTGCAGCTCCCTGGTACGGCTTCTACGGCGGCTACTTCACGCCCTATCCCGTCTACGCCTCCGCCGCCTTCTGGCTAACCGACTACATCATCTCCCAGGATCTCGCCGCCGCCTACGCCGCCCATCAGGAAGCCGGTGAAACCGATGGCCAGCAGATCGCCGCCGGCGGCGCGCCCATGCTCTCCCCCGAGGTCAAGCAGGAGATCGCCGACGAGGTTAAGAACCAAGTCGCCCTCGAAAACGCCGAAGCCCAGCAAACCGCCTCTAGCCAGGACGTCGACCCCGGCTCCAGCGGCATCGCGCGCATCCTCGCCGACGGCCATCCCCACGTCTTCGTCGTCGGCGATCCCCTTGACGTCACCGACCTCAGCGGTCAGGAATGCACCGTCAGCGATGGCGACGCCCTCCAGCTCCAGGCCCCTCCACCTCCTGACGCAACCTCCGCCAACCTCCTCGTCCTTGCCTCCAAAGGTGGCAAAGAGTGCCGCCCCTCCAGCACCGTCTCCGTCCAGTTGACGGACCTGCAGGAGATGCAGAACCACATGCGCGAGACCATCGATCAGGGCCTGCAGGAACTTCAGGCCAAGCAGGGTACTGGCGGAATCCCCGCCGCGCCGCCCTCCGCGCGCACCGCGCCCACCCAGCCGGAGTACGCTGCCGTAGCGCCCCCGCCTGATCCTTCTGACGCCGCCACCCTCCAGCAACAAGACCAGCAAGCCGATCAGGCCGAACAGGAAGCCACCGGAGGCGCGCCAACCGGACCCTCCGCCGCCGCACCTCCGCCACCTCCACCCGCCGCAGCGGCTCCTGCCTCCGTCTCCCTCGGCCAGACCATCGACCAGGTCAAAGCCCAGCTCGGCCAGCCCACCCGCGAAGCCGACCTTGGCACCAAGGTCATCCTCTACTACAACAACATGAAGGTGACCCTCAAAAACGGCAAAGTAACGGACGTCGAATAAACCAGCCCGCAGCAGCTAAGCCAGCCGCGGTAATCCATCCCGCACTTAACGCTCGCCGTCCGCGCAGGACCTACGCCCCGTACGCCTCGTCATTATCCGCAAAACTGTGGATATGATCCAGCACCACCCGGTAGCACTCACACGCCGTAGCCTCCAGCCCGGGAAGATCCAGCAGCGTGATCCGACCGCGCGTGTAATGGATCAACCCCCGCTCCTGCAGATGCCCCGCCACCACCGTCACGCTCGACCGCGTCACCCCCAGCATGTCAGCCATGTACTCATGCGAAAGCGGCAGCACCTTCTCCCCCACGCGATCCGAACACAGCAGCAGCCACCGCGCCATCCGCTGCTCCACGCTGTGCCGCGCATTGCATCCCGCCGTCTGCGCCGACTGGATAAACTGCGCCTGCAGATACCGCAGCGTCAGGTCATGAAACTGTTCCGCGCGCTTGAACTCTTTCGTCGCCACCGCCATCATCGACGAATACCCATAGCCCCCAATCTGCATGTACACCCGATTCAGGCTTCTCCGCGTCCCCATCATCCCCGAGGTCCCGAGAATCCCCTCCGGCCCCGCCAGCGCAACCTCCACCTCGAACCCATCCTTGAACGTCACCGTCATCGAAGCGATGCCCTCTTCAAGAAAAAAGAGATTCGCAATCCCACTCCCCGGAAACTCAATCTCCCGATTCACCGGCAGCTCCACCCGCTGCAACTCCAGCCGCTCAACAATCGCAGGTTGCAGCCGCTGAAGAATCACGTTCCTAAAAGTCTGCACACTCATGAGTCCAACTTTCTCAAGGCATGGGAGACGAGCCGCCTCGCAAGACGCCATCAGTCAAGCAATCTTTTGCGGTGCCTCGATACTACTCCCCCTTGATTGAGAAGGAGCCCACCCTACATCGCCGGTACCGACGAGTGCGTAGCAGCTACACGAACGGGCGCATCCTTTACCGCAAGCCTGTTTTCTACTGCCCTGCCCCTACGCGCCGGATATTCTGCGGCGTCGAAGACCTTCGTGCGGGTGGTGAAGTCGAGCAGCGCGTTGCCTTGATAACTGACCCGGTGGCCCGGCGCTTCGAGAGCCCGCTCCCAAGCCAGATCATCACAAGCCACCACGTTGACCCAGCCTTTAGGCTGAGGACTCCGCGCCAGAACTGCCTCCAACACCTCACCTTCCGCACGGCACGTCTGTGGGATGGGCTGTCCGGCCCTAAGAGTCGACGACAGGAATTGCAATGAGGACTGCGCCATGACGGCTCCAGTCATTCCCAGGATCAAGCCGCCGACCAAGCCAATACGAAAGAATTTCATCAGATGCTCCTTGAACGGGCTACGGGCATTCCAACCCCAGGAAGGCCGGCGTCCGTACGCGTATCTGCTCTATCGGCGGTCCGAAGGATTTCTTTACCTGCCTCTCCTGGATACCCTTGCCATCAACGCAGCATCGCTCCGCCCCCGAAACCTCCCGCCGTCCGCGCAGCACCCATTCAATTAGGATGGAACTCTCGTATCGCGTAAGTCTTAAACCCTCGCCGTCCGCGCAGGACCAGAAAGGCTCTCCCCCGATGAAGCAAGTCCCTCTCCTTCTCTCGCTTCTGCTAGCCTCCACCCTCGCCGCCAGCGCCCAGCAAGCCCCCATCCAGATCCACGCCGACCTCACCGACGCCCCACGCAAACTCCTCCACGCCGACATCGACCTCCCCGTCCATCCCGGCCCCCTCGACCTCATCACCCCCGAATGGATTCCCGGCGCCCACGGCCCCGACGGCCCCGTCCACGACATCACCGGCATCCGCTTCGAAGTCGACGGCAAGACCATCCCCTGGCGCCGCGACCCCGTCGACACCTACGAGTACCACGTCGACATTCCCGCCGGCGCCTCCACCCTTCACGCCCACCTCGATTGCATCTTCGCCCGCGCCGCCCGCACCTCCGTCACCCTCGAGTGGGAGCACCTCATGCTCTACCCCGCGCACATTCCCGTCAGCACCATCGCCATCCAGCCCACCGTCACCGTCCCCGTCCACTGGGGCATCGGCACCTCCCTCAAGCCCATCTCTCCTTACAACCCCCAGCACCCCGCAGGCGGCACAATCAAGTACGCGCCCACCACCGTCGAGATGCTCGAAGACTCCCCCATCATGACCGGCCTCTACTTCCACGAGTACGCCCTCGCTCCCGGCACCACACCCCAGCACTTCATGGACGTCATCGGCCCCACCGCCGCCTCCATCGAAGTCCGCCCCGATACCCTCGCTCAAATGTCCAACCTCGTCCATCAAGCCTTCGCCATGTACGGCCCGCCGCACTACACCAGCTACCACTTCCTCATCCTCCTCCAGGGCGACCCCGGCGGCGGCGGCCTCGAACACCACGAGTCCTCCGACAACACCCTCCAGACCGACTTCTTCACCACCTATAAACCCTCCGTCGGCATGGCCGGCCTCCTTCCCCACGAGTTCACCCACTCCTGGAACGGCAAGTACCGCCGTCCCGACGGCCTCGCCACTCCCGACTACGCCACCCCCATGCAGGACAACCTCCTCTGGGTCTACGAAGGCCTCACCGACTACCTCGGCGACGTCATGGGTGAGCGCATCGGCATGGTCACCGCCGACCAGTACCGCCAGGACCTCGCCCTCACCGCCGCCGAAATCGACGCCACCAGCGGCCGCGCCTGGCGCAGCATCGAAGACACCACCTTCGACTCCGCCATGCCCCGCAACGGCAGCAGCCGCGGCGGTAACGCCTGGAGCAGTTGGAAGCGCGGCGACGACTACTACCCCGAAGGCGACCTCTTCTGGCTCGACGTCGACACCACCATCCGCAAACTCACCAACGACAAAAAATCCCTCCGCGACTTCCTCCAGATCTTCCTCCAGAAAGGCGGCAGCGGCGTCCCCCGCGTAGAGCCCTACAGCCTCTCCGAACTCGAATCGCCGACCTCAACCAAGTCGTCCCCAACGACTGGGCCGCCTTCATCCAGACCCGCCTCTACGACGTCCAGCCCCACGTCAACACCGAAGGCATCGAGCAAGGCGGCTACCGTCTCGAGTACATCTCCAACCCCACCCCCGAGATGTCTCGCGAACTGAAAGAAAACCCCTCCCTCGGCACCTGGTTCTCCGTCGGCCTCGAACTAGAGCACCGACGGCACCATCTACGACGTCCGCGTAGGCAGCGCCGCCGACAAAGCAGGCCTCGCCCCCGGCGAGAAGCTCACCGCCATCAACGGCCGCGTCTTCACCCCATCTCTTTACCAAAGCCCTCCTCACCGAAGCCCTCAACGCCTCCAAAGGCAACATCCACGCCCATTCAACTAATGGTCCAGGACGAAGACACCATCTCCCCCCTAACCTTCACCTACAGCGACGGCCTCCGCTACCCCCGTCTAGTCCGCATCCCCAACACCCCCGACTACCTCACCGAAATCCTAACCCCAGCCTCCGCAACCAAGCCCTAGGCACGTGCCGTTGTGCTCGCTCGATTCGCGAGCGAATTTCGTCGCGCGCCCTCGCGGACGGCATTCGCAGCCCTTCACTTTAATCAGCAGCCGTCCCAGGACGAAGCGCTCGGAACCAACGCAGAGGCTGGCCTCAGCTTGCGCGCACATGTCCACAAAACGGATCGATTAGCCGATCAGTGCTCTCTTCATACGCAATTCCTCAACAGCTATCCGTCCCTCCTCACTGAGGTTGGATTTGCCGATCTGGACAGTCACCTTGCGAATCTTACCGGTGAACTTGTTGTCGCCCACCTTGTAGTCGTCGCTGACCGCGGTATAAAGATTCTCGCCCACGTCCGTTGTTTCCGCACCAAACGCGTTTGGATGGGTGTGCTCGATGCGCCCCGTGGCGACCTTTTGATCGTTGACGAAGAGTGAGCCATTTCCTCCGGCACCGGGGCGACCGCCATCATAGGCAAACTCGAAGCGGAGAATAACCTTGCCCGACGGCAGGCGATCCGGGCCAACGATCTTCGAAATCTCGCGACCGAGAAAGTTGTATGCGAAGCGAGGTGCGCCGTTCTTGACGTAGAGGCTCCAGCCGCCCATCTCACCGCCCTGTGCAATGATCACGCCCTCTGCTCCTCCCTCCGGGATTTCGATGTCGGCTGTAATCACGAAGGAACGGTTCTTAATGTTGATGAAACCGTTCTCGGGAATCCCTTTCATTCCTTCGTACACTGTCATCTCGGTGCGGCCTTCCAGCAGATCTGGACGGCCAGCGAGGGCGGCGTTAAAGCGTTCCCACGCGCGATCGTCGAGGGGCAGCACGTTGTACTTCACGGCCTCTTCAAGGAACACTCCCTTCAGCTTTTCGAGCTTGTCGGGATACTTCGCCGCGAGATCGTGGGCGCAGCTAAAGTCTTCTTCCACGTTATAAAGTTCCCATCTGTCGTTGGCATACGTAGCGCGCGCCTTCGGCTCCCACGGCGGACGGTGCACAGTGGTGGCGAACCAGCCGTCCTGATAGATGCCGCGATTGCCTGCCATCTCGAAGTATTGCGTGGTGCGGCGCGACTTCGCCTCCGCGTTGTTCAGCGTGTCGAGCATGCTCACGCCTTCGATGGGCTTCTGCTTAACCCCATGAACGACTTCAGGCTCGCTCACCCCAACTGCCTCCAACACCGTTGGAGCAATGTCGATCATGTGGTACCACTGCGTGCGCAGGCCGCCTTGCTCCTCGATGCCTTTTGGCCAATGAATCACAATGGGCTGGCAGACGCCTCCGTACGAAGCCACCTGGTGTCCCCAGGAAAAGGGCGTCGCGCCTGCAAAGGCCCATCCGTTGGGATACAGGATATGGGAATGCGGGCCGCCGAATTTGTCCAGGTTCGCCAAGGCAACGTCGAGTGGCTCGGGCAGCCCGTTGAACACAGACAGCTCATTGAACGCACCGATGGGGCCTCCCTGAAACACAGGGCCGTTGTCGCCGGTGATGTAGATCACCATCGTGTTGTCCATTTGGCCCAGCTCTTCAATTGCATCGAGGAACCGCCCAATTTCGTAGTCGGTCACCTCGGCAAACGCGGCATAGATCTCCATGTACCTGGCGAAGACCTTTTTCTCATCGGCCGTCAGATCGTCCCATTCCTGGATTCCCGGCGGCTTGGGCGCGAGTTCAGTCCCCGGAAACACAACGCCTAATTCGAGCTGCCGGGCGAGCGTTTCTTTTCGGACTTGGTCCCAGCCCTGATCGAACTTGCCCTTGTACTTGTCACGCCATTTTTCGGGTACCTGGAAAGGACCGTGCGTGCCGATGGCGGAGTAGTAGACGAAGAACGGCTTGTCGGGAGCCAGCGATTGCTGGGAACGCACCCACTCAATCCCTTTGTCGGTGATGTCCGAGCTGGCATAGTAATCGGCGTCGGGATGCACATCGATTCTGTTCATGTTGTCGTAGATGACCGGATGGAACAGGTCAGCCTCGCCGGCCATGAAGCCGTAGAATCGCTCAAAGCCGCTATTCATCGGCCAGCGGTCGAAAGGTCCGACAACGCTCGGCTTCCCAGGGCCCCAGCTCGTGGCATTTGCCAAACATGGCGGTGCTGAAGCCGTTGAGCCGCAGGATCTCGGGGAGCATAGTGACGCTGGCTGGACGCATCGCCGTATACCCCGGAAAAGCAGTTGCAATTTCCGAGATCACGCCGAAGTTTGTGCTATGGCTGTTGCGCCCCGTGAGCAACGCCATGCGGCTGGGCGAGCACAGCGGAGGCACCTTGAAGTTGTTATAGCGAAGCCCATCCTCCGCCAATCGTTCCAACGTTGGCATGTCGATAGGGCCGCCGAACGTCGAGGAATCTCCGAAGCCAAAGTTGTCCAGTAGGATGACCACCACGTTGGGTGCGCCTTTCGGTGCCTTCACCTGGAACCGGGGCGGAGCAGTTGCATCCTTCACATCAAGCTCGGTGATGGGCGGATACTGCGGTTCGGGGACGGGCAGGACCTTGCGATTCGTAGAGGAAGCCCCGTTGAGCGAGTTGCTTTGTGCCTCTGATTGATTAGCCACGAGTCACCACCAGCAGGCCACTTGATACCTGAATGAATAGGCGCGTCATCATCTTCTCCTGATCGATTAGTTCTCACCGCGAATCGCCGCGGACGGCTCGGCTCCGTGTGCGAAGCCGTCGTCAACTCAAAGGAAAGACACAGATTGATTCAAACTCGGGATTGCCTTGCAGTAACCCTGCCTGGGACTTCCTCGAAGGGCGGGATTATTTCCCAGACATTGACAACGCTTATATGCCATAGGCCCGTTCTCACGCTACTGTCAGAAGTGACAGATAATTCGTGCCCGGTGCAACATCGCGAGGTGCAGACAAAGTGAGTAACTCAATCACGGCGCCCGAGCGAACCCTTTCGCTCTACACTCGCGCCCATTGGCCGGCCAGCCAGGTCTCGACGAAATATAGACCCGCCGAACGTTGAGCTGCAGCAGCGATCAACATTACCTCCGAATGAAGTGCCTTCCATCCGATGGTGTTGCATCGACCGGTTGAGACCGCTGGCGTTCTCAACAACTTCCAACAGCCCATCACCTTCGCCCCCCAGCCACCGCCAACCCTGTCAAGCCCCCAATCGCACCCAAAACTCACCAAACCCCCATGAACACTGGCAATATATATTTTCGAAACCTGGCATAGTTACCCCCGCCAACTTGATACACTTAAAGGAGAGATCGAAATCGAATCAAACGCCGCACCGGCTAGAGCCACTGCGGCGTTCCCATTTAAGCCCCTAACTCTAACGGAGAGAAGATCATACGCATAACCCGTTTGGAATGAGCCGCTTGAAACTAGCTTTCACTATGTAACTAGCTCATTCCAAACGACTTCACTACGAAAAAGTGAAAGCAGGGGGAGGGGGGGTGCACAGGAGAGCGCAATCAGCCATGAAGGGCCAACGGCCCGACATATCACAGCCTGGGCCGAAGGCCCAGGTAAGCCCAAACCCACCCACCAAGGGCCAAAGGCCCGACATATTCCGGATCGTATGAAGGCCACAACAAGTCGGACTGCCACAAGGGTAATAACATACCTGACTCATCAGGGTTTTCACCTCAATTTCTGTTGATATGGTCGACTGTGCGAATATCCATTGCCATTGGCAACAGGATGCTCGTAATCCGAGCCCATCTTGTAAGCTATGGCTTACGAGGGTCACATTACAAAGGCAGGTGCGGATGAGAGAACGCGGAATCCCGAGTTTGCTGGTGTACGGATTTGCCTGCCTGTTGTCGGTAGGCTGCACTAAGCCTAGTCCTACGGCGAGTTCTAATCCCGAACCGCACCCATTAGGACTGCTTCACGTAGACAAACAGATTGACGTTTTCGACGCTGGCATGGAGCGAGAAAACGTCATCCCGACCAGCACGGATCAGCGCCCCACATGGATTGTCTCCGGTCGAATTAAGAACCATACGCGCTGGTTCGTCGAAAGCGTATGGATCGAAGTTCATATCCTCGACAAACAAACAGGGGGCGAACTCGACTCGACGGTTATCAAGATGGATCACTTGAGAGTTCCGCCGAATGATGGTGTTGTAGCTTTCTCTCAAGCAGTGCGCATTATGCCCCCAGCACAACCATGGACATGGACATACGATGTCATCAGCGCCGCAACCGAGCCGTTGTATGGTGACATTGGAGAACAATCGCAGTAGTCTCAAGACAAATGAAAAGACCGCCCTGGCAGGCGGCTTTCCGGCTCTTTACGATGGTGCGAGATGGGCATCCCTGTGCGGATTCTACCGCTTGGAGAGTAATTATGTCCAAAACTACGTGTCAAACGTATCGGGATCTTTTCCAGCTTCCATCAGAGCAATTAGTGCCGATGCTTCCGGAAATCCTTGTGTCTCTAGCGCTAAATCTTGAGTGTCCAGTTCAAATTGCCGAAGCTGATTTTCAAAGGCTATGGGATCAGAGTGGGTTGAAGCGATTGCTCGACGGTGAGCCATCAGTGCTCCTTGAATCTTGCCAAACTGCAGATTATGGGCATGAAGCATTTTCACGATCTGAATAAGGGTTTGGTGTAGGTTTCCATCATTAGGAATGGGAATATCAGCCATGCCGTTCCTTTCCGTACTGCGCTATGCTATTCGCATGGATTCCAAAGCGGCAACGTCCCCGGAGTTCGACAGGTTCGACCAACTCGTCGGCAAGGTTTTGTCTGTCTCCAAAGCGGAGATTCAGCGACGCATCGAAGAAGATAAACGCGAGACGAAGCGCGTCCCGAAGGTGAAGAATGGAAAGCGAACCTCCTAGCAAGGAACCGTGGTCCGAAGAGAAGAAGGACAGACTGCTTGGCTATCTCAGGGATGAACTGATTCGCGAGGAGCGGCAAAAGTCGCAGGTGTGCGAACCTGAGCCGCCCCTCTCCCATGAGCGACGCCTTCAAGACCTCAGATATCTGAGAGAGGTCTTGGAAGACGAAGAGCGCCGCAACTCACAAATCATCCCCATAGAGTAAGCCGCGCAGCATACAGCGCACGTACTCCCGCACGTCGCGGACTTCTGGCGGGATTCTATGCGGGTGAACGTTCTGGATGTAGGCTGCGAAGGTTTCAACGTCACCGCGCTTGCGTAGCGTCCACAGCTTGCGAACCCAATGGCGGTTACGATCGGGCGATAGTCCCCGCACAATAACTTCAGGGTTTACCTTTCGGCCTCGCCCCTGCCGCTTGCGATTAGAAAGGCCTCGCAGCGTCAGCATCCTTGCCTGTTAGCTCTGCGTAGGTGAGACGTTGGCCAGTAACGCCCGTTGTGGCAAGGTGGAAGCGTCCCGCGTCATCCCAGCCTTTGCGATGGTTGAAGCGGAACGTTTGCTCTGCGAGATAACGGTCTAGGTGGAACGGTTCGACGGCGACGTAGGTCCCAGCAAGATTCCGCTTCAGGAGTGACCAGAAGTTCTCCAGCCCATTAGTGTGGACGGAACCGCGAACATACTCCACGGCGTGATTCACGGTCTTGTGAATGTAATCCTTTTGGAGCGCGTTATAGGCGACGGCTTGGTCGGTGTAGACCTTCGCCCCTGGCTGAATTGTGCCGAGAATTTCCTTCTGCAACGTCTCGCGCTTGACGTTCGGCACGACCTTGGCGCGAATCTGGCGGCTCTCGCGGTCAAGCATTCCGATAACGGAAGTCTTGTGAGTGAAGCGGTTTTGATACTCGCGAACGCGCTCTGGACGGACTTCTTTGCGGCGCTTCTCGCGGCGCGCCAGATGCCAGTTCTTGGGATCGCCGCCGATAAACGACTCGTCAATCTCTACCTCGGCGTGTCCGCCTCCGAGCGGTCCGTCAAACGCATTGATTTCCATAACCTTGCGCAGACGATGAAGCATAAACCAAGCGGATTTCTGAGTGATGCCGATAGACCGCGCAATCTCGTAACTGCTTACGCCGTTCTTGCAATTGGCAATCATCCACATCGCCATGAGCCATTTGTCTAAGGCGATGGGCGAGTCCTCGAAGATGGTTCCAACCTTGATGGAGAACTGCGCTTTTGGGTGGCGGGTCTTGCACTGCCAGAGGCGGCGCGAAGCGAGGAACGAAACTTTATCAGAGCCGCAGGTTGGGCAACGAACGCCATCCGGCCAGCGACGCTCCACCATATACCGCAGACATTTGTCGCGGTCGGCAAAGTAGACGATTGCTTCTTGCAGGGTTTTGGGTTCGGTGTTCTTGGGTGTTTGTTCCATGAGGATTGTCCAATTCTTAGTTAGGCCAGTTCTTTGATACGGAGCGATAGCTTCTCCATGAAGTCGCGGACGTGGATCAACGTGCTGTGCGCTTGGTCGCCGTCGTATACCTCTCGCATATGTCCGACGTGATTGCGCCACGCGTCCTTGAAATAGCGGAACTGTGAGGCGCATTCAGAGTAAAAGGATAAGTCGGCGTCCTTTTTGTCGCTTCGTGGTCCTTCGCGGAGAAGCTTGATCTTGGTTTCGATTGAACCGATTACCGCGCCCCATTCAGCTAACTCAATTGAGTAGCTGAATGTTACCTGCAAGTCAGCCGCGAGAGCATAGAGTCCGCATTGCAGGATACCCATGCAGTGATAGACGCAAGCTGTGTGACAATCCAAAGCGTGACAGCGGCAAGCTTCTTCCATATCGTACCGCGCGGATGGGAACGCTAACGCACCGAGCGGAAACATATCCAACGGAGTCTTATAGAGCGAAACTCCCTCCGGAGGGACATAGAGGAACATTCGGCGCCGCAATTCGTCCTCAAGAATCGTATTCAGGTGCTTGAGTTGAGCTATTAGAGTGCGGATGTCTGGCTCTTCTTCTACCAGCTCATCAAGGATGCGCGTCGCGTGATCGTAAGAGGCGGTGAGGGAGTGTGCCATCAGCCATGGCCTCAAGTTTCCATCAATCAAGAGGCTGAGGTTGTTGCGGTCGATATCCGTGATGTCGACGAGGTAGGCGTTATCACGATCGCCTCGCTGTACACTCTCCAGCCTTACTTCAAAGCGTTCCCGTAGAGCGGTAAGTGTGTTCGTATAGTTGACCAGACTCCACGCATAGGTTTCGATCATGTCCCAAAGGCTCCAAAGTGACGGTGAGCCAGTGTTCCAAGGAAGCGGCGCGGGGTCTAGGGAAATCTGCGAGAGGGTCTTAGGAGGCGTCATCGGCAACCCCCGAAACGCTCAAAACCGATGCAATAATTGATTGAAGCGGGGCTGATGAGGCAAGTAAGTTGTTGCCGCCACAAGCCCAGACTTAACTGCCATGTTCTGAAAAGTTTGAGGCCAAAAGTACCCCGGGGGGGAAGGGGGTGGGTATCCCGCGCCCCCGTGCGACTACCGAACCGCTCGTGCAAAGCCTCACTGCAAAATGCGAAAATGAAACGTCGCTTCTCCTCCTCCCCTTAGAGGTCTCATTTTGCTTCGTTCGTTTTTCATTGGTCTCTCGACCAACAAGGCCTTTCGCGCATTCTCGGAACGCTCCTCCATCGGCCGTAAAGTCTCCCGCCGCTTCGTCGCCGGCATGTCCATCGACGAAGCCATCGCCGCCACCGTCCAGCTCAACGCCGAAGGCATCGACGTCACCCTCGACTCGCTCGGCGAATCCGTCCTCGACGTAGCCCACGCCGAAGCCAGCGCCGCCATCTACCACCAGCTACTCGACGCCATCGAGAGCCCGCAAGCTCCGCGCCAACGTCAGCGTCAAGCTCACCCAGGTCGGCATGGACATCGGCGGCCCCATCCGAAGGCCCCGCGCTAGCCGAACGCATCGTCGGCGAGATGGTCGCGCACGCCGCGCACGTCAGCAGCTTCGTCCGCATCGACATGGAAGGCTCCGAGTACACCGAGCCCACCCTCGTCCTCACCGAGCGCCTCCACCACCAGTACCCCGGCGCCGTAGGCACAGTCCTTCAGGCTTATCTTTTTCGCACCGAAAGTGACGTAGAACGCCTGATTTACACAGGGGATTCGCATTCGCCTCTGCAAAGGCGCCTACAAAGAGCCAGCCGAGATCGCCTTCCCAGCCAAGGCCGATGTCGACGCCAACTACATCAAGCTGATGAAGCGCATCGTCTCGAGCCCGGTCTTCTGCGGCATCGCCACGCACGACGAAGCCATCGTCGAACAGCTCCGCGACTTCGTCGCAGAGCACAACATCGACAAGACGCGCCTTCGAGTTCCAGATGCTCTACGGCATCCGCCGCGACCTGCAACGCAAGCTCGTCGCCGAAGGCTTCGGCGTCCGCGTCTACGTTCCCTTTGGCGCCGAGTGGTATCCCTACTTCATGCGCCGCCTCGCCGAACGTCCCGCCAACGTCCTCTTCCTCGCAAAGAACTTCTTCAAGAGCTAGAGCCTTACTCCGGCGGAAGCAGCGGCGCAATCACGATCAGGTTCGTCAGCACCGTCTTCTGCGCGTAGTTCAACCACCCATAGCGCGGAGAGTTCATCACCCCGAACCGCTGCTTCCGGCGGAAGCATCCGCAGCTCCCGAAAGCTGCGTATCACCTGTCGCCGCTGCTCCATTGGCAACGAACCCAGTTGCTCCATCGCTCCGCGCACCTGCGAGCGCTGTGCCGGATTCAACCGCTCCATCGCCTCCGAATGTGCCAGCGTCCGAGCCCGCATCTCCGGTGTCATCGCATTCAGCTGCGCCAGCCGTTGATGCATCTGGATCTGTGTCGCCAGCGGCAGCTCCCGGAATCCCGGCTCGCGATCCAGCGCCGACTGCTGCTGCTCCAGCGTCATCCCTTGATGCTGCTCCATCCACTCCGGCAGATGCTCGCCTCCGCGACGTCCATTCGGCCCCACCAAATGCTGCTGACTCCCACGCTGCTCCGTCGGGTCCGGCGGCGGCGGCCGCCGCTCGATAGGCGCAGGCCGCTGCTGCTGCCCTCCAAAACCCCGGCTGTGACTCGCAGCCGCCATCGAATACCAGGCCGATCGCCGAAACATCGGAGCCGCATGCCGCTGCGCAAACGCAACCCCGCTCAAGCCAGCAAGCAAGCTGACCAGAAGCGCTCGTACGATCGAGCTACGGAATGGTTGAGTCTTGCGCATGCGTCCTTCTGCTCTTGGTTCGAGCTGGGCAGAAACTTTCCTTCCTCCCTCTACAGGGTCTTGCATTCGGGCCCATGGTATCGCAGATCCTCCAAATGCTCCATAGCCCATTAGCTGCTCGGCGGATCCGAGCTGTCGTCGCTTGAATCCAGCAGCTGATCCATCTGCTGCAACGCCTGCGCATTCTTATCCAGTAATCGTCAAATCAGTCACAGTCGGCGACACCTGCACCGCCACCGGCGCACCGTGTCCGCCATACAATCCCGCAAACGTTCCACCCCCTGCGAGCATCACCGCAACCACCAGCGCCCCAGCCAACACCGGCCGCAACCGATGTCCCGTGCTGTACATCAGGAAACGCCCGTGTCCGGCTCCAGAATCCCTCCGGCTCCGAGGCCTGCGCCTCGCGCAGCCGCGCATGCAACTTCGCATCGAAGTACGGCGAAGGCTCCGGCGCCTTCCAGTCATCCAGCAACGCAAACGTAGCCTGCAACTCCTCCAGCTCCTTGCGGCACTCCGCACAGCCAGCCATGTGCGCAGCCACCTCGGGGTGCGCGGCAGCGTACGACTTGTCCAGCAACAAATCAGCGAGAGCTGTGCGGCAGGTCTTGCAATCGGTCTTCATGTCTATCTTCTTCATATCATCCCCTCTTGGGGTTGCACCTTTGCTTCTAACATCAACGCTTCCGGTGCCAACGCTCAACAGTTCTATACAAACTCTTTCAACTTCTCCCGCAGCGTCTGATACGCCCGGAAAAGCAATGACTTCGTAGCAGACTCCGACAACTTCAGCACCTCGCCGATCTGCTTGTAATCCATCCCTTCGTACTTATGCATCAACACGGCCGTCCTCTGCCGCTCCGGCAATGCCATCACGTGTTGCCGGATGGCGTTCATCCGCTCCTGCTGCAGCAGATCCGCCTCTGCCGAAGGCGTGTCATCGGCCACATCCGGCGTCGTTCCCGTCTCCGCGTCCACGGCATCCAGGTATACCGTCGAAGCCGTCCGCTCATGCCGAGTATCGCGCGCATGGTTGACACCCAGGTTCGTGGCAATCCGGTAAAGCCACGTACTGAACCGAGCCTCCGCCCGGTACGTCTCCCGCGAACGGTAGACCCGCAGAAACACCTCCTGCGCCAACTCTTCCGCCACAGCCTGGTTGTGCACCATGCGAAACATAAAGTGCACAATCGGCTTCCGGTACTTATTCAGCAACACGTCAAACGCGTCCATGTTGCCGGACTTCAGCTCGAGCATCACCTCAGCGTCCGTAAGCTCGGAAAAATCTCCCCGCGCCACCGCCGCCCGCCTCGCCTCCATCTGCGACGGGGTCAAATCGATAGCCACCAAAGGGCCATTTTCCAGCCTCGGCTCCGCAACGTCCAAGATGCCGGGATGGAGAGCAAGCGCACCCATATCTTCCGAAACCCCATTTTCACTCTCAGGTTGCGTTAAATCCTCATCTTCGCCAGATTTTGGCGAAATGGGCGGATCTCCCGGCTGAACTCTGTGCAATGGCGGCATCAGGCCGTAATTGTAACCTTTCAGAAACCAGTTGTCGGACGCAAACCCCTGCTCCGACGGCACCCCGACGCTGGCCAAGCCCTCCCCAAACCGGTTGGCGCACCTGGCCCTCAGTGTTATCCTAACTAAGCTGAAAAGGCCCGGCAGAAGCGCGCCCGCGAAGCGCCTCCGCCCGGATTCCAGCCTTCCAGCCATGGGCGCATAACTCAGCGGTAGAGTGCCACCTTCACACGGTGGAAGTCGTAGGTTCGAATCCTGCTGTGCCCACCATCAAATCAACAACTTACAAGCGTTGCGTTTCAAGAGTTTTCCATCTAGCTCAATCGCCGAACGCACGTGGCGATTGAGGTTGCGATCTTAGCATATGATCAGCTACTGCGAAGAGCGAGCATCGGGTCAATGCGTGAGGCACGTCGTGCTGGAATGTAACCAGCTACCAGAGCCACGATGACCAATAGCATAAAAATCACACCGAACGTCCCGGGATCGGTTGGGACTGTCCCGAACAGGAGTGATGAGATAAGCGACGACACAGCCACGGAGGTGATAGCTCCAACGACGATGCCAACGCTCGCTACGCGCAAAGTTTGACCAACAATCCCCAACTGGACCTTACCCTGTGTTGCGCCAAGGGCCATGCGGATTCCGATCTCCTGAGTGCGCTGCGTAACGGAGTAGGAGATAACGCCGTAGATCCCAAGGGCGGCCAGAATCAGAGCCAGCCCGGCAAAACCTCCTACCAGGTAAAGCAGGAAACGGCGCGGGGACGAGGCGTGGTCGACCAGCAACTGGAGTGGCTTGAGGTCGGTGGCGGGCTGACCAGGGTTGATGGCGCGGAGCGTTACAAGAATGGTTGGCTGGAGGGTCTCGACTGGCAGTGTGGATCGGATCACCAGTTTTTGATCGTTTGAATCGTATTGAGGAGCGGCTGCGGACACGTACATCTGCGATCCGGCTCCAACTTCAGCGCTGGTCTCGTGGACGTCTTCGGTGACTCCAATGACACGCGCGCCGAGGGACGGGATCAGGCGATTCATAGGATCGTCGTTGCCGAAAAGAACGCGCGCCAGGGTCTGATTGATGACTACTACCGCCTCGTCCTTATGATTGTCCTCCCATGTGATGTCCCTGCCCTTTACGAGCCGTATACCAATCGTCCGCAGGTAGCCCGGCGTGATCACGTAGACGAAGGCGTCATGAGCGTCTGCGGCGTTTTTGCTATTTGGAATGAGCGAAGCTGTCCAGGAGCGGTTGCGGGACATGGGGAGCGAGTCCGTGATGGCGGCACTCTGTACTCCAGGAATCGCTTCGATCCTGCGGATGACTTCTTGATCGTAGGTAGCTCGGTTGGCTGCGCTGCCCTGGTCATCAAAGCTGAGCTGGATCGCCGAGGCCTGACTCGGTTTGAATCCGAGATCCACATCGAGCACGTGCAGAAAACTGCGCAGCAGGAGCCCGGCACCGACCAGGAGAACGCAGGCGAGAGCAATCTCCGAGATCACGAGTGCGCTGCGAAGCTTGTCGCGATTGCGGCCTCCGCTGGCGCCGTGGCCTCCATCCTTTAGAGCGCTCTGTAGGTTCGAACGCGAGACGCGCCAGCTTGGCGCGACTCCGAAGAGGAGCGCAGCGGCGACTGCGATGAGGATCGTCCAGACAAGAGCCGTGGCGTCGATACGAATGCTGGAGAGCAGAGGAAGGGCAATGGAATTCTGGTGCGCGAGATAGAAGACGCCAGCGTAGGCGAAGGCGAGGCCGAGGATGGCTCCGGCGACGGAGAGAACAAGAGACTCGGTGAGGAGCTGGCGGACAATGCGACCGCGACCTGCACCGAGGGCCGAACGCATGGCGAATTCCTTAGCCCGAGCGGCTGCGCGTGCAAGCAACAGGTTCGAGAGGTTCACGCAAACGATTAGAAGGATGAGGCCGACGGCACACCAGAGGACGATGAGGGAGCGACGCAGGCTGCCGGCGACGAAGGCTTTTAGATCCCATAGCCGAGCAGAGGACCGGTTTGCCAGCCCTCGCTTCACACTGAAGTCGAGCCTGGGAAAAAGTCGATTGGCTTCGGCTTGGGCTTGTACGAGGGAGACCCCGGGCCGAAGTCGTCCGGTGAGCGAGAGCATGTTGCCGTACTCACGGACGGTGTCGTAGATATAGGGCGTGAAGGCGTCCATCTTCAGGCCCGGCGAGTAGATGCTGCCGAAATCAAAGGTCGGGGGAAGCACGCCGATCACCGTCGTGGGTGTGTTGTTGAAGGAAATCGCTTCGCCGATGATTTCGGGGTCGCTGTTAAGCTGCCGCTTCCAGTAAGAGTAGCTCAGGATGACCACTGGCGGTCCATTCGGGCGAGACTCGGCAGCCATGAAAACGGCACGGCCCATCAGCGGTTGTACGCCGAGGGTGCGGAAGAAGTTGTCCATCACATCGACCTGCGAGAGAGGCATGGGGACGCCACCGGTGGTCAGCTTCCAGTTGCCCGGTGAGGTAAACGCGTCGTAGCCAGTAACGTCGGAAAAGGAGCGGTTACGTTGCTGAAACTCCTGCACGGCGTCGGTCGAATAGGTGGCCGAAGACGCCCCGGAATCAGACACGCTGGGAACGATCCGGACGAGCTGATTGGCCTGCGGGAAGGGCAGCGGACGCAGCAGGAGAGTGTCCACGACGGAAAAGACGATAATGTTCGCGCCGATACCGAGACCAAGAATAACGATTGCGACAATGGCGAAGGCCACGTCGCGGCGAAACGTTCGCAGTATGAAGTTCAGATCTTGAAGGAGTGCATCGAGCCAGGGAAGGCCGCGGGCGGAGCGCTGGTGTTCGCGCGCCTGCTGGACGCCTCCAAAGCGTACCAGGGCTCGCCGGCGAGCTTCTTCTGGAGTCATACCCTGACGCAGGTTCTCTTCGATAGCGAAGTCGAGATGGGTTGCGACCTCGGCTTCGAGGTCGGCGTCCAGCTGTGGTTTGCGGAAGAAGGCAAGGAGGCGAGCGAAGGATTCGCGGAGAAGAGTCATTGGCCTTCTCCTTCCGGAGTGATGGCGAGTATGCGGGTGATCACAGCAGAGAGCCGCCGCCAGTATTCAGTGTCGGCCGCGAGCTGTTTATAGCCACCGCGCGTGATGGAGTAAAACTTCGCCTTGCGGTTGTTGTCGGAGGTGCCCCATGCAGCGTCGATCCAGCCGCGCTGTTGCAGACGAATGAGCGACGCATAGATCGTCCCCTGATTCAAGAGGACTTCGTCGTTGGAGACCTGCTCAATTCTGCGAGCGATACCGTAACCATGTTGCGGACCCATGACGCTCAGCGTCTTGAGGACCATTAGATCGAGTGTCCCTTTGAGAAGGTCTACCTTGGATTCGGTCATGTCTCGTCTCCTGTGGAACTACCACATAAGTATGTCATGACTCATGTGGTATTGCCACATAAGAAGCAGATATTTTGCATAGGAAAGCTCGCCGAAAAGCCCCTCGCCTAGTCGTGGGATAAGAACCGGGTGAACTGGCAATGCAACGGTCATGAGACAGGAGAGGACGATAAAAGCGGGAACCGAAGCTCGGCAGTACAGCCGTGGCTCTCGGAATTGTTGAAGAGGGTGATCGACCCTTTATGGGCAGAGGCGATCTGTTGAGCCAGCACCAGGCCGATGCCACTCCCTTCAGGTTTGGTCGTATAAAAGGGCACAAAGAGGTTCGCCGGATTCATCAGTCCAGGGCCGTTGTCACGGATGTGGAGTGTGACCTGTGAGGATGCGGCCGTCCAGGAAATGAGAACGTGGGGATCTCGTGAAGACACGGCCTCGAGGCTGAGCGCAGCCTCACAGGCGTTGCGCAGCAGGTTGATGAGAAGCTGCTGCAGCTGATCGGGATCGGCCATGAGCTGTACAGCCGGGCCGGATTGAATCTCAACCGGCACGCGTGTCTCGAGGTGAGCGACTTGTTCAAGGAGCGGACCAAGAGAAACCTGGCGGAGCTGCGGCGCCGGAAGGCGAGTCAGCTGCTGATAGGCCTGCAGAAACCGATTGAGCGACGCAGCTCTTTCCTCGATCACTGTGAGGCCACGGTGAAGTTCCCTGGCGGTGAGGGATGAATTAATCCCAGACACATCTTGGATTCGCGTACGGAGACTTCCTGCCAGGGACTTGATCGGTGTAAGCGAGTTGTTGATCTCGTGGCTCAAAACGCGGATGAGCCTCTGCCAGGCCAAGCGCTCTTCCTCTCGCAGCGCAGCAGCGACATCGGACAATACCAGCAATGTGTGCGGAACACCCTGCAATCGGAAGGTAGTACGCCGAACAGACCAGCGAGGCTGGGGCGAATCATTTAGTGAAGAGATCGCACTGGAGTAGAGGGCTTCATCTTCGGCCTGGAGCAGAGACGTGAGGTTCAGCTCAGTTGCTAGTATCCCAATCGCAGATCGACGCTGGAGTTGAAAAGCAGATTCTGCGGCAGGATTCAGTAGTCGGAGGTAGCCGACGTGATCGAAGGCAAGCACGGGAGACTGCATCGAGGTCATTACGCGTTCGACGAGGGTGAGGGCGTCCCGCGCGGATGAACGTTGCTTTTGCAAGGTGGAAGCAAGCGCATTAATTTCTAACGCTAGATCGCCGAGGGAGTCGCCGCGTAGTGCACCGCGAGCGCGAAAGGAGAAGTCGTCTTCTCGCAGAGCGGAAACCACGTTCGCGAGAGTTTGCAGAGGTCGCATCAGCTGCTCAAAGAAGTAGGCGACAGCCAAGGCCCAGGCAAGTCCGACACCAAACGCCGCAGCAAGCGTAATGAATAGAGAGGTGCTTCCCTCCCACACTAGTACGGCGGTCGAAACGACAGTAGGGAGCGCCAGTGCTGCAAGCCAGATTCGAATTCTCTGCTCATACTTGAGACGTCGTCGCGTGGCTCCCAGCGCGAGGCGCGTCCGTGGCGGCGATGGCCTAGAGGCCATACTTTTCCATCCTGCGATAGAGAGCGCCTCTGCTCAATCCAAGGGCCTCCGCAGCCTGGGTGATGTTCCCTTGCGCACGCGCGAGTGCCTTCTGAATCAAGATCGATTCAACGCTCTCGAGGCTCAACTCATCGAGGCTTTGCGACGAAGCGCGATTCGCGCTCAGACCAAGATCGGCAATTCCTATGTTTGTACCGCGCGCCATCAGCACCGCGCGCTCCAGCGTGTGATCGAGTTCGCGGACGTTGCCCGGCCACGCATAAGACATCAGTAGTTGCAAGGCAGATGGTTCAAAGCCCGCGATCTGGCGCCGATAGCGAGTGGAGTATCTGGAGAGAAAGTGCGCAGAGAGGGCCGGAATGTCTTCTCGCCGCTCGCGAAGGGCAGGCAGATGAATCTCCACTGTGTTAAGGCGAAACAGCAGGTCGTCGCGAAAGCGGCCTGCGGCAGCCTCCGCGCGCAGGTCCGCATTGGTTGCAGAGAGCATGCGCACATCAACCCTACGGGTGGTTGAGGAACCCACGCGTTCGAGTTCGCCAGTCTCCAGAACTCGGAGCAGTTTTACTTGCTGACGTATGGGAATGTTGGCAATCTCGTCCAGGAAGAGTGTTCCGCCGCTGGCGAGCTCGAAGCGGCCTATGCGATCGGTGCGCGCGTCGGTAAATGCACCTTTGACGTGGCCGAAGATCTCACTCTCGAACGTGCCTTCTGAGAGCGCACCAGTGTTGACCGCGACCAGGTTGCGGTCAGCACGATGCGACAGCCGATGAAGGGTCTGTGCGACAACTTCCTTGCCGGTTCCGTGTTCCCCCGTGATCAGAATGTTGGCATCCGACGGGCCAATGCGACTCATCAATTCGACGACGGGGAACATGGACGGAGCCGTCGCAATGAAGTCGGGGGCACCTTCGGCCCGGAGAATCCGGTTTTCTGCCTCCAGCCACTGGGCTCTCTTGAGTGCCCGATGGAGCTCGAGTTGATTGCGCAGGATACTCAACAGGCGCGGGTTGTCCCATGGTTTCTGTACAAAGTCATTGGCTCCGCGGCGCATGGCTTCGACGGCGAGATCGACGTTGGCATACGCCGTCATCACGATGATAGGTATCTGGGCATTCCGTTCACGTATGGCTGCGAGCAGATCCAAACCCTCAACGCCCGAGGTCGTATCGCGCGTGTAGTTGAGGTCTAAGAGAACGCCATCGAACTCGTCGGACGCAAAGTGCTCAAGAACTGCGGACGGCGCACGCGCAGTGACCAAGTGGTAGCCTTCAGGGCGCAGGAGGAACTCGAGCGCCTCCAAAATATGCGGTTGGTCGTCTCCCACCAGCAGGCGGCACGGCTGCACAGATCCCCCGGCGGTGGATCGACCTGTTTTCGCGGGATGAAGAGGAAGCTCCGTCGGCATGATGGGTCACGATTACGGTGTTGCTGCGGATTGCACACCGGTACGAGCCGATTCTACAGAAATGGAGAACGTCTCGAGCGTAGAACCTGTAGCGCGATCAAGTTCAATGCGGGCCTTCTGGTAAGCGGTGCGCGCGGCGACCAGTGCGGACTCCGCTGTAGCCAGGTCATGCCGGGCGCTTAGGGTCTGCAGTGCCGATCCCGCGCCTAATGCTTGTTCCTTGGTCGTTATATCAAAAGTCTTCTGTGCGAGGTCACGCGCCTTGATGGCAAACTGCACCCGCGCCTGACTTTGTTCCAGTGAATACTGCGCGTTGGTAACCTCAATGCGAATTTGCTTGCGCAACTGCTGCTCGCGCAGTTCCGCCTGGTGGGACTCCAATTCAGCGCGATATTGGTCGGACTTCGCCACCCGATTACGTAGCGGGATATTCAGCGACATACCGACGTAGTAGTCCGGCGCCGAGTTGTTGAAGGCGTTCGCAAGTGCGCCAGCGTAGCTCTCTGGGGCCGTCGAGGGGTAAGGTGCCTCCGGGTTGGCAGGACCGCCCAGGCCCGTTCCGCCGTAGAACGCACTGAGCGAGAGCGACGGCAATAGCGCATTCCGAGCAGAAGCGAGCGAGATCGCCCGGTTCTGCAAATCGATGCTGGACTCTAGCAGCTCGATCCGGCTCTTGAGCGCCCGCTGAATAAGCTCTTGCGTCGGCACCTCGGATGCCATATTCGAATCGACCGAAACGGTGCTCAAATCCGTCGGCTGCACTGGCATGGCTTCCAGAATCGGATCGTCCAAATTCTTGGTGATCGCATTCTTGATCAGCAGCTCCTGGAACTGAAGCTGAG
Source organism: uncultured Acidobacteriaceae bacterium (assembly GCA_963821165.1). Classification (GTDB taxonomy): domain Bacteria; phylum Acidobacteriota; class Terriglobia; order Terriglobales; family Acidobacteriaceae; genus Granulicella. The sequence goes on along the minus strand of CAWGCQ010000003.1, from coordinate 1,530,107 downwards.
TGCGCGCGATCGTAAGATCCTGTTCGCGGTTGGCAACCTCGCCTTCGTCTTTAAGTACATCGAGTTCAGGAATCGCCTGCAACTTTAGCTCTTTGCGTGCCGTCTCGAGTGTCTCGTTGGCAAAGTCCAGCGATGCTTGCTTCACCTGCTCATCTTCGTACGCGCTTACCAGATCCCAGTACATATCGGCGATCTGTGTCACGGTGCTGATGATTTGAAGGTTGAAGGCCTGGTCAGAGATCTTCTGGTTGTTGCGTGCAATCCGCAGATAGCGAAGATTGGGGCCCAGGCCGAATCCGGCAAGCAATTGCTGCTGAAAGGCCACCTGGTAGTAGGTATCGAGCTCTGGATTGAGAAGGGTATAAGGGCTATTGTTCGTAAGTCGGTCACTATTGAGGATTGCTGAGAAGGTAGTTCCCGTTGGAAATGCCTGCGTGTATCCAAAGTCCCCGTTGATCGTATTGGTGCGCAACACGGGAACGTTGTAGAGTGCAAGGTTTGAGAGTGGTTCCGTATAGTGCTGGACATTCCCATTCGCGAAAATAGTCGGGTCGAATGAAGCGACGGCTGTGCCGGTGCCGAGGGTCGATTGCACGAGCCCTGACGCTCCAGTACCCGCTCCGCCCGCACCACCTGTGGTGCCACCGGCGCCTGCGCCAGTGGCGCCAGAGCCAAATCCGCCCACACCTGCGCCCGGAGTGTTCTGCACGATGCCGGTGTTGACGCCGCGGAAGATACCGCCTGCCTTTGTGCGCAACACATCGGCACTCGGCAATGGGAATGTTGTAGCGCGCAATGGCAAGATCAAGATTGTCTTCCAGCGCAAGGTCGATGGCATCCTGCAATGAGAGTTGGATGACTCCATCGTGTATCAACGTATCGAGTCGCGGCGAGTTGGCGAGGTCTGGGGCCGCCACATTGCTCGCGCGGTACGCATTAATAGGATTCCACGAATGTGGAATGTCGAGCCGCAAGGCTGGTTGCGGAGCCGAAATTGTTGCGGCAGGCGCGCTGTTCTGCGCGCACAGATTTCCGGGGAGCGTCAGCAGAACTACAGCAGCGGTGAAGGTCAAACGTGCGCTCTTGATCATGGACTAAGCATTCACTCCAGCGGTAAGGTTCAAGTTCGGATTGGCGCTGTCGCGGGTGAGCCAGCCGTCGCGCAACTCGAGCGTCCGCGATCCAAACGCCGCATTGGCTTCCGAATGCGTCACCTGGACGATGGTGGTCCCTTGTTCGTTGAGTTTGCGAAACAGCTGCATAATCTCCGCTGCCTGCTCGGAGTGAAGGTTGCCCGTCGGCTCGTCGGCCAGTAGCAATGCAGGCTTATGAATTACAGCACGGGCGATGCCAACGAGTTGTTGCTGGCCGCCGGAAAGCTGCGATGGGAAAAGATCTTTCTTGCCGACGATATTGAAACGATCCAGCGTGTCTGCAACCAGTGCCTGCCGCTCGGCTTTAGGGATGTCTTTGTAGGAGAGGGGTAGGTCGATGTTCTCCGCAACTGTCAGATCATCAATGAGGTGGTAACTCTGGAAGACCATGCCAGTGCGGCGGCGAGCAAGCTCGGCGCGCTGTTTGCGGTTGAGCGTGTGGATGGGCGTTTCGTCGAAGGTGAACTCGCCGCGCCATTGATCATCGAGCATGGCGAGCACATTCAGGAGCGATGACTTCCCCGCTCCTGAGGGACCCATAATCGTGACGAACTCGCCCTCAGCGATATGAAGATGAATGCGGCGAAGCACGAATGTTTCGGTGTGCCCGGTCTTGTAGCTGCGTTCAAGATTATGGATTTCGATCATGATTATTCCTTGTCAGTGATGGTGTTTCAATCGTGCCGTAGGGCGTCGGTGGGTTCGACTTTCGAGGCCCGGTCAGCAGGTATCGCGCCGGCGACAATGGCAACAAGCAGAAGCAGGAACACCGAACTGCCGATGGTGATTGGATCGGTCGGCTTGAGTCCGTACAGCATGGACTTTACCCAGTGGATCAACGCCAATGTGACCCCGAGACCAACGACCAAACCGGCTACGGCTAGCCATCCGGTCTCGCGGAGGACCATCGTGCGGATCTGAGCGCGGGCGGCACCGAGAGCGAGGCGGATGCCGATCTCGTTGGTGCGCTGCGAGACCGTGTACGCCATGATGCCGTACATGCCGACGCAGGCCAACGCCAGCGCAAGAATGCCGAAGCCCGCGGTGAGTGAAGCGAACATCCGCTCCTGCTGCATGGATGCGGCGATTTGCTGTTGCTGGGTGCGGATGTTGATCAGGGGAAGGTCGGGGTCGATCTGCTGGACGGCCCGGCGCAGCGACGGAAGCAGCATGGATGGAGGCAGTGGGGAGCGGAGGATGAAGGTGACGCCATCGATCTCCGGCAACTGACGGTAAAGTTCGAAGTGCAGGGGCGGAGGTGGCTCTCTCATGTCGTGATAGCGGGTGTCGGCGCAGATGCCAATAATCTCAAGCCAGCGCGAGGCGTCGGGGCCTTCGTCGCTTACACGAAAGCGCTTGCCGATGGGATTGGCGTTGGGAAAAAACTTGCGAGCGAGTGCTTCATTGATCACGGACACGGGCGGAGAAGTTCTGGTGTCCTGCGCGGTGAAGGCTCTGCCGGCAAGGATCGGGATGGACATCACCGAGAAAAATTGCGGGCCAACGTCAGCCAGATCGGCGGAATCGTGGTGGTTTCCAAAATGGTGCGACGTTTCTTCTTCCTTCGCGCCTTCGATAAGAAAAGAGGAACTCGACATGGACCCGGCTACGAGCGGCACGCTGCTCAGAGTGGCGCTCTGGACTCCGGGTACAGCAGCGAAGGCGTCCTCCAGATGGTGCTGCAAGGCAACATCCTTCGGAGGGGGATACCGCGACGCAGGAGGATTGACATCGAAGAGAAGCAGGTTCTGAGGGCGGAAGCCTGGATCGATGGAGTTCAGATTGATCAGCGTGCGGAGGAAGAAGACAGAGGACATGACGAGCAGGGTGGAGAGCGCGACCTGGAAGCCGACGATCGCCTTGCCGCTCCATGCCTTGCGCCGCCGGGTAGCGGTAAGGCTGCCATCCTTGAGGGCGGTCCTGACCTCTGCGTGCGTGCAACGCCATGCGGGCGCGATGCCGAAAAGGATGCCGGTGGCGAGTGTGACGGCGGCGGCGAAGGCGAAGACGTGCCAGTCGAAGGAGACGCTCAGCTCGCCACCCTGCCATGAGATGCTGGTGAGCCAGGGGATGAGGTTGCGGCCGAGATAACCGAGGGACAGGCCAGCCGCGCCACCCATAGCGGAGAGCAGAAGGCTTTCGGTGAGCACCTGTCGCAGGATACGCCAGATGCCCGCTCCGACGGCCATGCGCACGGCAATCTCGCGTTGGCGGGAGGAGGCGCGAGCGAGCATCAGGTTTGCAATGTTGGCACAGGCCAGCAGAAGGACGAGGCCCGCTAAACTGAGCAGGACATAAAGGGGCTTTATAAGGTCGCGCAGACCGAGGGTGTCGCCACGGCTGCCGTCCTCGAAAACCAGGTGCGGGATGGTGGCTCCCTTGGGCAGGTCTGTGTCTGCGAACATCGCGGCGCGCACGGCGGCGTTGAGAATGACGTTCAGCGCAGCCTGGGATTGCGTGTCGCTGACGCCGGGCTTTGTGCGGGCCATCAACTGGACCCACCAAAAATTGGGGCCAAGCGTATCCTCACTACCGCTGCTCGGATGCAAAACGGAGATCATCGAGAGCGGCAGGAAGAGTTGAGGCGAGGTAGTTTGGACGCCATCGGGGCCGGTAAATTGAGGTGGATTCACGCCGATGATCGTTACGGGCGTCATGTTGACTGTGACGGTCTTTCCGAGCACGCTGGGAGAGCCGCCAAAGGCCCGGTGCCAGAAGGCGTCACTGAGAATGGCGACTGCACCGGTGCCGGGAGCGGCATCGTCTGAAAGCAAGATGGGACGACCCAGCTCCGGCTGCACCTGCATCTGTGCGTAGAAGTTGCCAGAAACCAGTTCTACTTCGGCGGCTTGAGGAACACCATTGGCCGTAATGTTCGCGGACGACAGGTTCTTAAAGGCGAAGATCGGTTGCAAGACGTGCTGTTGCTGGCGGAGTTGACGGTAGATCGGGTAGGAGAAAGAGGATGTGTAGAACTTGCCGTCTTCGAAGTAGGAGTTTCCCCAAGTGTCGCGAATCGCTACGTGTTTGTCTCCGATGACCATCAACATGCGGAGCTGCTCGGCGTGCGGCACGCCGAGCTTCACAAACAGCATCTGGTTGGCGAAAGAGAAGATTGTCGTGTTCGCGCCGATCGCCAGTGCCAGCGAGATCACGGCGATGGCCGTGAAACCGAAGTTCTTGCGTAGTTGGCGGAACGCGAAGCGAAGGTCCTGAAAGATGGATGACAAGGCGGCTCCTTATTCGCTGCGCAAGGCGTCGATGGGGTTGATCTGCGACGCACGGTATGAGGGTACCCAGCCAGCGACGAAGGCCACCAACAAAAGAAGTGCGGCGCCACATCCCAGCGTGATCGGGTCCGTGGGTTTGAGCCCGTAGAGCATCGACTTGATGATCCTTGCGAGACCGAGTGTGGCTCCAAGACCAATGGCGACTCCGATCATCGCTAGCCATGCCGTCTCGCGAAGCACCATGGCGAGGATACGTTCTCGCGCCGCGCCAAGAGCGAGCCTGATGCCAATCTCATTGGTGCGCTGCGAAACCGTGTACGCCATGATGCCGTAGATGCCGACGCACGCAAGCGCGAGAGCGAGGATGCCGAAGCCGGCAGTGAGCGAAGCGAACATGCGCTCCTGTTGCATGTCAGCGTCGATCTGTTGCTGCTGCGTCCGGATCTGCGTGAGTGGCAGGTCGGGGTTGATTTGTTTGGTCGCGTTGCGGAGCGCGGGAACTAACTGCGAGGCCGCAAGCGGCGATCGAAGGATGTAGGTGACGCCCCCGATGTTCGTGGCCTGGCGGTAGAGGTCGAAGTGGATGGGCGGCGGTGCAGTCTTGAGGGTGTCGTAGTGCGTGTCCGCGCAGATGCCGATGATCTCTATCCATTTGGCTCCGGGCCCCTCGGTGTCCGTGCGGAAGCGCTTGCCGATGGGGTTCGTGTTCGGGAAGTAGAGGCGTGCGAGCGACTGATTGATGATAGCGACGGGCGTTGAGGTCTCGGTATCCTGCGCGTTGAAGCCCCGGCCTGCGAGGATGGGTATCTGCATGACGGGGAAGAAGTCTGCCCCAACGTCATCGAGGTCAATGTAATTGCGCCGATCCTTCTCGCCGTAGCGCGGCCCCTTGTCGCCTTCGACGAGAAAACCACCGTTCCACATGGATCCGGCGATTAGTGGGACATTGGCGAGCGTAACCCCCTGGACGCCGGGCAGCGCTGCAAAGGCCTGTTCCAGGCGTTGATCTAGTTCGGTGTCCTTGGGCGAAGGATATTGCTTGGCGGGAGGATCGACTTCTACAAGCAGGAGGTTATGCGCGCGAAAGCCGGGGTCGACTCTGTTGATGTTGATCATGGTGCGTACGAAGAACGCCGCGGACATGACGAGGAGTGTTGAGAGCGCAACCTGGAAGCTCACGATGGCTTTTCCGGACCACGCTTTGCGGCTTCGGGTCGCGCTGCGTGAGCCTTCTTTCAGGGCGGTGTTGATGGGTACATTAGTCGATCGCCATGCAGGAGCGATGCCGAAGAAGATTCCGGTAGCCAGGGCTATGGCGGAGGTGAACGCGAAGACGCGCCAGTCGAAGTCGACCTTGATCGCTCCGCCCACCCATGCGGTGCTAGTGAGCCACGGGATGATGTTGCGGCCGAGGTAGCCAAGGAAGAGACCGCCGATGCCTCCAAAGACGGAGAGCAGGACGGATTCGGTGAGGACCTGACGGAGAATACGCGCGCGCCCTGCTCCAAGGGCCATGCGCACGCTCATCTCACGCTCGCGGACGGTGGCGCGGGAGAGCATCAGGTTCGCAATATTGGCGCAGGCGAGCAGCAGCACGAAGCCTGAAAGTCCAAGCAGGACATAGACGGGCTTGATGACGAAGATCTGGGTGAATGCCTCCTCGCCGCGGCTGCCATCGGCTACCACCAGGTGCGGAGGTACCTCGCCCTTGGCGACCGTCATCGTACCGCGAACAGCTGCGTCGAGCTGAACGTTCAGCGCCGCTTCTGCCTGCCGGTCGGCGACTCCGGGCTTGGCGCGAGCCATGAGTTGGAGCCACCAGAGAGTGGGACCGAATGGGTCGTTGCGCTGATAGCCAGGATGGAGAATAGAGACCATCGATAGCGGCACAAACACGTCGGGGGTTGAAGCGTTGACGCCATCCGGACCTGTGAAGGCAACTGGGTTAACGCCGACGATCGTTACAGGCGTCATGTCGATGGTGATGGTCCTGCCGAGTACATCGGGCGACCCACCGAAGGCTCGGTGCCAGAGGGCATCCGAGAGCACCACGACGTTGCCGGTACCGGGTGCTCCGTCATCAGAGGGAAGAATCAGCCGCCCCAATTGCGGCTTGAGCTGCATCTGTTGGTAGAAGTTACCGGAGACGAGTTCCGCATTAGCTGCCTGCGCCGCGCCGTTGGCAGTGATGTTCACGCTGTCCACGCGCTTGAATCCAAAGATGTCGCCGAGTACGGTGTTTTGCTTGCGCAACTGTTGGTACACGGGGTAGGAGAAAGAGTCGAAGTGACGCCTCCCATTGTCGTCCCCAAATCCCGAACCCCAGCTGCTGTGAACGGCGCTGTGCTCTCCGGCCGTCAGCGTCAACATACGAAGCTGGCTGGGGTTCGGAACGCCGAGCTTCACAAACAGCATCTGGTTGGCGAGGGAGAAGATCGTGGTGTTCGCACCGATCGCCAGCGCCAGCGAGATCACGGCGATAGCAATAAACCCTGGGCTCTTGCGAAACTTCCGGAGGGCGTAGCGGAGATCTTGAAGGGTGGCGGGCATGAGGGTCTCCTTATTCGGAACGCAGGGCCTCAGTAGGATTGACAGAGGCGGCGCGCTGAGCGGGAATCAGTGCGGCGATTAGAGCCGTTAGAGCGATGAGGAGCACAGCCATGAAAATGATGACGGGATCGACCGGTGACACCCCAAACAATTGGCTCCGCAACAGATGGCTGAGGCCGTAGGCGACGGGCAGAGCAGCCAAAATGCCGATGCCGGCGAGCCGGAGAACGTCGCCAAGGATAATACGGGAGACAGCAAGGCGCGTAGAGCCGAGCGCGATCCGGATGCCAATCTCGCGTGTTCGTTGCGTGGTGGAGTAGGCGAGCACGCCATAAAGCCCGATGCCCGCGAGCAGCGTAGCGAGAATGCCGAAGGAGAAGGCCAGCAGCGAGACCATGCGTTCATTGGAGAGATCGTCGTCGATCTGTTCGCCCATCGTGCGAAGGTCAACCAGGGCAAGCGCGGGATCGAGCTGCTGCATTGCGCGACGTACAGTAGCAAGCATCTGCGACGGGTTGGCGAAGGTGCGGACGTAAAGGTACAGCATTCCAGGATTGGAATCTTGTTTGAGCGGCAGGAAGCAGGTGGGAGCGACTGCCTGACGGACACCATCATGTTTTGCATCGCGCACGACACCCACGATCTGGGTGTCGAGTTGTGCTTGCCCGGTTCCATTTGTCGACATGAGGCGACCCACACAGCTTCTCGCACTGCCGCAGAAGTGCTTTGCGAAGGACTCATTCACGATGGCTACGTTAGGATGATCTTTGGTATCGCCATCCGTGACGTAGCGTCCGGCGAGCAGCGGAACCTGCATCGTTGAGAAATACGCTGGATTGACATCGGGTTCTTCGATGTTGAGGTCTTCGTTCGGCACCGGACTATACCCTGCCACGGTCACGTCTCCACCCTGTTGTCGACCGGCAAGTTCAGGATCGTCCGTAGCGGCGACTGACTCGACTCCAGGAAGCACGGAGAGCATGTCGATGACTCGCTGGTGCAGCGCCGGTACTGAGGCTGGTGTATATCCCGCAAACTTTGGGTTGATGCCAAGAGTCAAGAGATGCGCCGTGTTGAAGCCGACGTTGACATGGCGTAGGTTCTGCATCGTTCGCACGAAGAGACCTGCCGCAATGAGCAACAATACACTCAGCCCAACCTGGAGGCAGACCACCGCACGCCGGAAGCTGAGCATCGCTCCGCTACCTGTTCCGGCCTGCTGCCGCATGGAGAGGGTGAGGTCGGATCGGCGAAGCTGCAGCAAGGGAGCAAGGCTGAACAGGATGCTGACGCCGAGAGCAATCGCGAAGTTGAACAGCAGGAGGCGTGTATCGACGGATGTGGTAAAGGCGCCATAGGGCTTGTCGCCGTCCAGTTCACGCACCAGCATCTGGATCGCCGCGGGTGCGAACAGAGCGCCGATGGCTCCTCCGGCGATGCCGATGAGAGATCCTTCGAGGAGGAGCTGGCGGACGATGCGCGCCGTGTTCGCGCCGAGGGAGTAGCGCAGCGAGAACTCGCGCATGCGGCCCGCTGACCGGACCAGCAGCAGACTCGCGACATTCACAGCGGCGATCAGAAGCACAATCAAGGCCATGGCCATGACCGCTAACAATGGACTTTGGTAGTCACTTCGATCATAGGAAAAGCCCCGCGCGCCCGGCAGCACCAGCAGGCGGCTGTTGGTGAGGAACTCATCCGTGAACCGTTTGGGCTGAGTCCCAAGCGCCTCCAACTCACTGGCGCGGAGCGCATGCCACAGAGGCGCCAGTGCGGCAGCAGCACGTTCGCGCGATTCTCCAGGCTTAAGGCGGCCAACGATATTCATCCATCGGTCCGTATGGTCGATCAGCCGCTTGCCCTTGCCGGGTACGATTTGATCGAGCATCGACATCGGCACAAAGAGGCTCGGAGTCTGGCCCCACACCGCGCTGCGGAAATTCGGCGCCGAGACGCCGATCACCTGAAACGGATGCCCATTGATGGCTATCGTTTCGCCGACTACCCCAGGGTCCACACCAACATGGTTCTTCCAATATTCGAAGCTCAGAACAGCGACTGGATTGGCGCCCGGCTGCGTGTCGTCATTTTGAGTCAGCAGCCGTCCCAGCGCGGGCCTTACCCCAAGCACTGTGAAGTAGTTTCCGCTGACAATCTCAGCTTTGCTTAGTTGCGAAATCCCCTTGCGGCTAATGCCTACTTCTGCGGGAGCCATCGCAATGAGTCCCGAAAGGGCCTGGTTGTCGTTCCGCAGGTCTCTGTACATCGGGTAGGAGAAGTACGCGGCCGTGTCTCCTCCATGCTGGCCCGTGTGCCCTATCCAGGCGTCGCCTGTTCCTTCAAGCACGACAAGCTGTTGCGGCTCGTGTACCGGAAGGGAGCGCAGGAGCGCCTGGTCGAGCAGCGAGAAGATTGCCGTGTTGGCACCAACGCCAAGCGCCAACGTGAGGATTGCCGTTACAGCGAAGCCGAGCGAGCGGCGGAGCTGACGGAGAGCGAAGTGAAGGTCCTGCAATATTGATTTCATGCGCGGCTCCAAACCCTTTATTCGCTGCGAAGGATACTCATAGGATCAACATTGGCGGCAGAACGCGCAGGTATCAACGTTGCGAACGCTGCAATCGCGATCACGACTACCCCAGCGATTGCATATGACGGCATATCGAATGCGGGTAGCTTTCCTGTGACGCTTTCAAGTACGCGCGTGAGAGCCAGTGATAGTGCGACGCCGATTCCTATGCCGATGATCGCCAGCGCCAACGCCTTGTTGAGGACCATGCGAAGAAGTTGCGGCCTGTTTGCGCCCAGCGCCATGCGCAGACCGAACTCGAAGCGACGCTGCGCCACGGAATACGCTGTGACGCCATACATCCCAACCGCTGCCAGAAGAATGCTTACCAGCGCGAAGCTCCCGAAGAGAATGGTCCGGAAGTTTTCCCCGCGCTGCGTCTCTCCAATGTCCTCGCGCATGGTAGTAGCCTTGATCGCGATTTCTGGATGCGTCAGCTTCAGTCGATTCCTCAGGGTGTCGAGCATAGTTTTTGGATCGATGCCGGTGCGCACAACAATCTGCAAATCCGTGGCTGCGTCGGGATGTTGCGCTATCGGGACGTACATAGTCGGCAATGGAGTTGCAGCCGGCGAGTTGTTACGAATATCACCGACGACGCCTACTACGGTCCACCAAGAGCTCGTTTCGTCGAGGCCGCACATGATCTGCCGGCCAATAGGGTCCTGACCCGGAAAGACCTGTCGTGCCAGCTCCTGATTGATGAGAAGCACCATGGGTGCATTCAGAGTGTCTTGCACGGTGAGATTGCGGCCATGCAGCAGGGGGATACGCAACGTAGAGAAAAGGTCTGGAGTAACAACATGAATATTGGCATTGGGAAGATTTTCATAGGGTGGCGCAAATACCCGTCTGCCTTTGACGGCATAGCCGACATCGGGGTCGTCGAAGCCCATCGGTGCGCCTAGAATGGCGGCGGCAGAAGTTACACCAGGGACGGTTGCAACGGAATCAAGCGTCGCTTGTAGTTGGGCAAGTTGCGTCTCTGCCCGATCGGCCTGGTTGGTCTTAATTTCTGATGGAGTTTCTGCGGCAATCTGCTGTACCGTCGGCGGCGGAGTTGTGCTGACGGCATGGCTGTCGATCGTGATGAGGTTCTCTGCAGAAAATCCGAGGTCCTGCCTTGATTGCCGGATTAGTTGATGTGTAAGGAGGATGGCTGTCACCGAGAGAGTGAAGGTCATGGCGACCTCGGCGACGAGAAGGGTATTGCGCAGTCGTGGTGCGTCACGCCCTTCGGTTCCACGCGAGGAATCCTGTCGCAGCGCTATGGCAGGGTCGATGTGCCACGAACGCCAGATAGGCAAAACTGCAGTGAGGCCCATGAGGACCGCGCTGAGGCCGAACGAGAATAGCAGTACTGTGATGTTCAAATGCACATCGGTCAAGCGCGGGATGTCGGGTGGCGCGATACGTAAGAGTAACTGTAACGCGGGTATCGCCAGTACCTGAGCGACGATGCAGCCGGTAGCGGCGAGCAACAGGGCTTCCAGCAGAGCGCGCACGGCAAGTGCGCTGCACGAAGCGCCGAGCGCCGTGCGAATGGTGACCGCACGGACCTGTTGCGTAGAGCGTACCAGTTGCAGGTGCGTGACGTTGGCGCAGACAATCAAGAGGATCACAGCGACCGATCCCATCAGAAGGTTCAGGGTCGGGCGTATTTTGCCAACGATCTGCTCCTGCAACGGGACAGCCTCGATCGTCTTATCGCTGTCGTCCGGATAGGCTTGCTGCAAGTGGCGGGAAAAGGCAGCAAGTTCCGCCGACAGCTGCGGCAGGCTTACGCCTTGGTGCCGCCTGCCGATGGCCTGCTGGTTATACGCGGTGCGAGCGGACGTCTCAGGTTTCGCATCCAGCTCTATCCAAACAGGATCCTTGCCCGGCAAAGAAATGCCGTTCGGCAATACGCCAATGATGGGCCGCAGCTTTCCTCCATATTGAATCGTTTGGCCGAGCGCAGCCCCGGCCGAACCGAAGTGGTCGCGCGCAAAGGAGGCACTCACGAGCGCATCGCGTCCGATGGTGTCGCTTGACGAAAACATACGGCCAACCAAAGGCTGAATACCTAGCACTGTTCCGAATTGAGGACTCACGTGAGCAATAGGTAGATAGAGAGCTTCACCGTTGAGCCGGATGCCGTCCCGGTAATTCTGATAGTAGGCCGTCGCTTCGAGGCCCTTTACTTGCCGCGAGAGATCGGTATAGTCATCGCCACCCAAGCGCGGGATGGACCGGTTTTCGTTGGTGAAGTGAGACTGGAAGCCGACAATGCGGTCTGCATCGTGGTAGCCCAACGGACGTAGCAATACGCAGTCGACTACTGTGAAGATCGCGGCGTTGAGCCCAATCCCAATTCCCAACGTCGCGATAACGGTCAGCGTGAACGCCGGCGAGCGGCGCAGACTGCGAAGCGCATGGCGAAGCAATCCAATCATCGTGCCATCTCCTTTTACTGCGCTGTGTTAGTGGTCGTGGACGGATTGCTCTCGGGATCTGCCAGCAGATGGAGCAACTCGCCTTCCGCGACAACCTTGCCATCGAAGAGATGAATCTGGCGTTCGGCGTGCGCAGCAAAACGCGGGTCGTGCGTCACCATGCAGATCGTCGAACCTTCGTCGTGAAGCTCCTTGAGAAGATGCATAACGGCCTCGCCATTCTTCGAGTCGAGGTTTCCTGTAGGCTCATCCGCCAGGAGGATCGAAGGCGAGCCCGCCAGCGCCCGCGCAACGGCCACGCGCTGTTGTTGACCGCCCGAGAGTTGTGCCGGATAGTGCCGCGTGCGGTGAGCCATGTTCACGCGTTCCAGCGATCTCATGACGCGGTCCTTGCGCTCAGCGGCTGGCATGCCCGAACGGTACGTAAGTGGCAGCTCGACATTCTCAAACACCGTCAAGTCTCCGATCAGGTTAAAACTCTGGAAGATAAATCCAATCTCCTGATTCCGAATGCGCGAGCGATCGGAGAAGTCGAGATTCGCAACCTCGGTGCCGTTCAACGTGTACTGGCCGGAGGTCGGCGTATCGAGCAGGCCAAGGATCGACAGCAACGTCGACTTACCACATCCGGACGGGCCCGACATGGCAACATACTCACCACGCGCAATCGACAGATGAACACCGGAGAGCGCATGTGTCTCGATATCATCCGTGTAGAAAATCTTGGTGAGATTCTCGATGTGAATCAGGTTGCCAGCTGTTGAAATGGCCATCTGTCTTCCTTTCTGAATAACGTCTGAGTTACTGGTTTTCAAGCCGGACGCGGTCGGCTGAATCCCAACGCGACATGTCCGACAGGATCACCGTGTCACCTACATTGAGCCCCTGAACCACCTGAATATTGCTGACCGAAGCCCTGCCAACCTTAACGGGAACCCTGGTCGCCGTCTTGCCGTCGGCCGAAACGCGGAACAGGCTGATCGTTGAATTCTCGTTGCCAAACGCCGGCCGCCCCACATACAGCACATCCTGCATGCGATCAAGATCAATCGTGCCGTCGACCGAAAGGTCTGGCCGAGCGCCCTGCGGAAGTTTGCCTTCTAGCTCGACGTCCACCGTTACGGTTCCGTTCTCGACCGCCGGATCGATCCGCGTGACCTTCCCATCAATGATTCCATTGTGCGTATCGATCTCCGCTGGCTGGCCGATCTGAATATCCCGTGCCTGGGTCTCGGCGATCTTCAGCGCAGCCTTCAGCTGATCGGGCTGCACCACCTTGGCCAGCGTAGTTCCAGGAGCTACATGCTCACCTACCTGATGAGGCAGGTCGACCAATACACCCGAGATACCGGCTCGAACAGTCAACGCATCTTGCTGGCGTTGCTTCAGTGCCAGCAACGCTTCCGCCTGCTGCACCTTCGTCTGCTGGACAGCGAGTTGCGTGGCAATTGCCTTCTGGTTCAGGTCGAGCCGTTGCTGCTCAAGATGATTGCGTTCGTCTAACTCGTTCGATTTCCCTTCGGAGGCACTATACGTAAGCCCGCTAATGACACCCAGGTCGTACAGACTCTTATCAGTCTGTGCCTGGAGCTGCGCTTGCTTTTGATCCGCGCCCACCGTAGCTGCTCCCGCCCGCTGCGTCATCAGATCACTCTCAAGCCGCGCTTGCGTGTTCTTGTAGTCAGCTTGAGCCGCCTTCAACTGCAGCGACGCGTCGAGTAGCTGCTGCTGCAGTTCTGGATCCACTAAGTCCATGAGAATCGTGTCAGGTTCAACATGAGTTCCAGGGAGTACCCGTATGCGGATCACAGTAGCATCCGTCTCGGCTGGAATTAAGCGGATACCATCTTCGCGTGGCGCCAACTCTCCCGGACCGCGTACCTGGATCAAAAGAGGTCCGCGCTTCACGGTATCGGTCCAGACCGCGCTATCAACAGTCGGAATCGCCGGCTTAAGCCGCAAGACAAAGAACACACCAATACCGACAGCAATAGCCACCCCCAGATACAGAAGCGCGTTGCGGCGAATTCTCCTCTTTCGCAGATCAGGCCGTGAAATATCCATTGCCAATGGTAGAAGCACGTTTCATACCACTGGCAACGAGAGAGCTTTCCTGCAGAATTCGACAATCTTGAAGGAAGCCGTCGTCGGAACTCGTTCGGAAACGGGCGGTAGTGTCCGAAAATGGACGACGCCGAGGAAAACACTCCTTGACCTGGTACGAATCTGGAATTTGACTTCTCCCTTTTCTGATCTTCAAGACCGCCAGTTTGGTCGGCACCATACACCTCCAACTTGATCTGTTGACAGCCTACCTATCGGGCCCTACCGTATAGGTGGACGATCAACAGGAGAGTAGGCGTGACACAGAGCAAATCAGATGTTTTGCAGGGAACCCTTGATCTCATGGCGCTCAAGACGCTTGAGTCGATGGGGTCGCTGCACGGCTATGGCATCGCACGCCGAATCGAACAAGTTGGTGCGAATGGGCTCAGTCTCAACCAGGGGACCATCTATCCGGCACTCCTTCGCCTGGAGCAGCGAGGGTGGGTCAAGAGTGAATGGGGCACCTCGGAAACCGGACGCCGCGCCAGGTTTTACTCGTTGACCCCCAGGGGCCGAAAGCAGATCAAGCAGGAGACGGAGAACTGGGAGCGCATCGCCGCCACCATGGCGCGTTTCCTCGCTCCGTTAGATTAGGACGCCATGATGGACCGGATGCGCATTCTTTTCGGCCGTAGCAAAACATTCTTCCGCCGCGGGAAGCTCGATGCCGATCTCGAGGAAGAGTTGCGTGCGCACATCGAACTGGCAGCCGAAGAAAATCGTCGCAACGGACTGAGTGAGTCGCAGGCGCGCACGGCCGCTCTGCGTTCCTTCGGCGGCATCACCCAGACCCGCGAGAGCTATCGCATCCAACGGGGTTTACCGTGGCTGGATGAGCTGATGCAGGATGTTCGTTTTGCTATCCGGCAGTTTGCGCGCACGCCCGGATTTGCGCTGGTCGCGATCTTGACACTCGCACTGGGAATCGGCGCGAACACCGCAGTTTTCACCCTGACGCATGCACTGCTCTTGAGCGGGCTGCCAGTGCCTCAGCCGAGACAGCTGGTGCGTTTGGCAATCCATATCCGCGGCGAGCGGGAAGTCAACGATGTGCAGCTTAGCCTGCCGATGGTTGAGTTCCTGCGGGAGCGAGCGGATTCGTTCTCGGGTGTGTTTGGGTGGACAGTGTTCGATTTTGTGTTGAAGGACGATGGAGTATCGCACGGGAAGCGCGGTGCGATGGTGAGTGGCAACACCTTCGACGTCCTCGGCGTTCATGCGGCGGCTGGACGCCTGCTGCTTCCGGCGGACGACCAGCCGGGCGGCGGCCCTGACGGATGGGCCGCCGTGATCAGCTATCGGCTATGGGTCGACCAATACCATGCCGATCCGAAGGTGGTGGGGCGGCACGTAACTGTGACGGATCATGCCGTCACGATTGTTGGCGTGGCTCCGAAGGACTTTGAGGGTGTGATGGTGGCGGAGCATCCGGATCTTTATTTGCCGGTCGAGTTTTCCGCCGCGATCTTGGACAACGAAGCGCAGCTGCATCAGGCCGGATCGCTTTGGATGACCCCGTTCGCGCGACTGAAACCGGGCGTGGATCGAGCGAAGGCCCAGGCGGAGATGACGACCTTGTACCCGTCCATTCAAGCCACCTTGCCTCCTGAGATGCGGCTCGCGCCGGCGATCATGCATTCCACGCTGGACGTAGACTCAGCGCGCACGGGCTGGAGCCCGCTGCGCATGGAATACACGAAACCATTACTGTTGTTGCAGGTGCTCGTAGGCATGGTGCTTCTCATCTGCTGCGCGAATCTATCGGGATTGTTCCTGGCCAGAGCTTCGGCGCGGCAACACGAATTTGCCATCCGCGGCGCTCTGGGTGCGGGACGCGAGCGCCTGATGCGCCAGCTGCTGGTGGAAAGCATGATGCTGACGATCCCGGGCGCGCTGCTCGGCATAGGTCTGGCGTGGCTCGCGGGTCCGTGGTTACTGCTCGGAGTCGCAAGCCCGATGCTGCAAAGTTCGCTTCCGACGCGGCCGGATTTTATAGTGCTCGCAATTACGGCGGCATGCGCCTGCCTGTGCGCGCTCCTCTTTGGAATGGCTCCGGCATGGGCAGCGAGTCGAACCCAATTGGAAACCGCGCTGCGCAACACGCGGTCGCGAATCAGCGGCGGCGGCGCGTTGGCCCGACGCCTCTTTATTCCGTTCCAGGTGGCGCTATCGCTGGCTCTGGTGGTGGTGGCAACCTTGCTCGGCGCCACTGTCGTGCATCTGCGAACCGAGAATTCCGGCTTCAGAATGCAGAACGTCGTCTTCTACTACGCTGATTTCGGCCGGTTGGACCAGAAGGGAGTAGACCTTCTGGCGTTGTATCGGAGAATCATGATGCGAATGGAGGAAAAGCCCGGAGTGGACGCAGCAAGCGTGACCAGTGTCCTGCCCTTCTACGGTTGGGTCTACCGGGATTCGTTCACCGCAGCGGAGGACCCGCTTCATTCCACAACCATGGACGCCGACACGACTACTATCGGCGCACATTATTTTGCTGCGTTGGGGACGCGCGTTTTGGCAGGACGCGACTTTCGCAACGATGACGGGGATCAGCATTCCTGCATTTTGAATGAGCGGGCCGCCGGGATGTATTTCCCTCACGGCTCCCCGCTGGGACAGACCTTGCATGATCTGGAGCACAACATGCGCGATGGAACCACAAAGATAACCGACTGCCAGATTATTGGAGTGGTGCAAAATACGAAGTACGATACGGTGCGCGAAACTCCCCCCGCGATTGTGTATGAGCCGATTTCGAAGCAGAGGGGTCTGGTTGGGCTGTCCTTTGCGATCCATGCTCGGAGCCTGGCCGAAGCGCAATCGGCCTATCAGAGTACGATCCAGGAACTGGCGCCTGACAGCCCGCAGACTGAGGCCGCCCCGTTCACCAAACTCTTCAACAACTCCGCCGCGCGAGATCAACTGCTTTCGGCAATGTCGGGGTTTTTCGCCGCGCTGGCTCTGCTGTTGAGCGGCATCGGAATTTACGGGTTGGTGGCTTGGAACGTGTCGCAGCGAACAACGGAGATCGGTGTACGAATGGCACTGGGAGCAACCCGTAGCAGCGTGTTCGTAATGGTGCTTCGCCAGCTTACGGTTTTGCTGGTAACAGGGCTCGCCGCCGGCGCGGCGACGTCGTACTTCGCGGCGGAAGCGGTCCACAGCTTTCTCTATGAGATCGAGGCGGAAGATCCGCGGGTATTTGCCGTGGCTGCTGGCGTTCTGGTTGCGATTGGTCTGATTGCGGCGGCGATCCCTGCACGGCGCGCGATGAACGTGGAGCCGATGCAAGCCCTGCGAAGCGAGTGAACATCTAGACAACTCGGACTCCGCGTTGCTAGCCCTGCCGAAGCGCGAACATCGGGTCTGTCCGCGACGAACGCCAGGCAGGAACAAAGGCCGCGAGCAAAGCCACGCAAGTCAGCAGTGCCGCAACAGCGGCAAAACCTCCCAAATCTACCGTCCCAATGCCGAACAGCGTGGAGTGGAAGACGCGACCAAGGGCCACCGCGCCGAGAAGCCCGAATCCTGTGCCATAGAGGCAAAGACGCATCGCGTCCTTGAGAACCAGCCACAACATATCTCCCTACTTTGCACCGAGTGCCACGCGAAGTCCCATCTCGTGTTGCCGCTGTGCGACTGAGAATGCGATCACGCCATAGATCCCGAGAGCCGAAAGCCCAAGCGCGAGAAGTGCGAATGCTCCAAAGAGCAGCATGTTGAATCGATCACCCTTCAATTGTGAGTCGAGGCTCGCCTGCATGGTTTGCATCTGCACCATTCGGCCCGATCCCTAATGCGAGCGCTAGTATCGCGACACTCGCAAAGCCCTTGTTGCGGCGCAGCAGCCTCCACCCAAACTGAAGGTCCCGAAGCCTGTTTGCCATAATGCTTGCCTCCTGGAAAACGGCGTAGCTAACGATGGTTCAGGCTCTTCCGAGAACTATGGAAACGCAGTGCTCGGTTGGCTATTCGGTGCGGAGCGCTTGCATGGGTTCGACAGAGGCGGCCCTGCGCGCCGGAAGAGCTGCGGCTAGAGCTACGACCATCATCGCGAGAGCGGCAGCGCTGCAGAGCGTAAGTGGATCATAGGTGGTAATTCCATAGAGTTGGCTGCTGAACAGGCGGGCCAGAGCCACGATACATGGAAGCGCAACCATGGTAGCTATCGCTGCAATGATCGACATCTCGCGCAACACCAGGAGAACGACGCGACTGCGTTGTGAGCCCAGGGCAAGGCGCACACCAATCTCTCGGGTGCGCTGCTCGATGGAGTAAGCCAGGACACCATAGAGCCCGACGGCCGCCAGTAACAACGCCAACGCAGAGAAGCCCATGGCCAGAAACGCCAGAGCGCGTTCATCCGACGCGATCTCGCTTACCTGCGCGTCCATGGAGCGCATGCCGTCGACGATCAGGGTTGGGTCCAGTCGGTGGATGCTTTGACGGATCTCGGCTTCCAGGGTCTCCGGGGCCTGAAAGGTCCGAGCGTAGATATTTACGCCAATCGGCTCCCGGATTTGCAGATAGGGTCTGTAGACCGTGGGCATTGCGGTGGTGCGCAAATCCAAATGCTTCACGTCGCCGACGACGGCCACAATGGTCGTATCGAGGCTTGCCGCACCGCTGTCGGCATCCTCGCCCACGAGGTGTCCAAGAGCGTTCTGGGCGGAACCATAGAATTTCTTCGCGAAAGCAAGGTTGACGATGGCGACCTTGGCCGTTTCATACCTGTCGCCATCATTGAAGTCCCTGCCTGCCAGCAGCGGCTGCTTCAGCGTGGCGAAGTAGCCGGGCGTGATCCACGGAGTTTCGGCGCTCACTTTTTTGTCTGCGGTAGGCGTGTGGCCCTGGATCACAAGACCTCCGGTGCTGGAATTTCCGGTCAGCTCGGGATCGGTTGTGGCCGCAGCAGAGGCGATGCCGGGAATCTGACGCACCGCCCGGATTACATTGCTCACGATTTGCGAGGCGCGATCCGCTGAGTAGCCGGAGTCGGTTGGATCGAGGCCGAAGGTAGCGAGATGTTCCGTGTCGAAGCCCACTTGTTGATGGCGCAGGTTGTTGAGCGTTCGCACAAACAAACCTGCGCCGCCCAGCAACAGAACGCTGAGCGCGATCTGGACGCCTACGGCCAGCTTGCGAAATCGCTGCGAGCTTCTGGAGGCGGTTCCGGAGCTCTGGCGCAGCGCGCCCGCGAGGTCAGGACGAAGGAAGTGAAGTACCGGAGCCATGCTGAACAACAAGCTGACCACGAGCGCAATCCCCAGCGTGAACAGGAGCATGGGAGCATCGACGGTCGCGGAATAGGGTTGGTCTCCGGGAGTGGCGCTGGTAAGGAGGCGCAGCAGCGTGCCGGTTGCGAGAGGGGCCAACGCAAGTCCTGCGGCTGCGCCGATTAAGCCGAGCAAACTACCTTCCAGAAAGAGCTGGCAGACAATCTGGCTGCGCTTCGCGCCCAGGGCATAGCGCATCGACATCTCTCGCGCACGTCCTGCGGCGCGGAGCAGAAGGAGCGTGGCCACGTTGATCGCGCACATCGCTATGAGTAGACCGGCCATGCTCATCAGGATGATCAGAGGCATCTTCAAGTCGAGTCGTTCGGGTGAAAAGCCGGTTGAATCGTCCACAACCTTGAGCCGCGAGTCGTCGACGAAATGCTTCTTGAACTGATCGGTGGGCGACTTAATGAGGGGCAGCTCGGAGGCCCGCAGATTATGCCAGAGGGGACCAACGCCAGCCTCTGCCTGGGTGGGGGTAACGCCCGGCCTCAGGCGCGCCACCAGCGTCAGCCAGAGGGACAGGTGGTTGTTGAGGATATCGCTGGATGCTGTCGAGGGTATGGCCGTCTCCACCATGCTGATGGGCAGAAATACGCTCGGCTTAAGGCCTGCGCCGATGGCGGAGATAAAGTGCTTCGGAGCTACGCCAAGGATAGTAAAGGGATGTCCCTCAATCATCACCGTTTGACCGACCACGTTGGGCGACGCCGCAAAGCGCGTCTTCCAATAGTCGTAGCCGAGCACGAGGACTGGATTCCCGTTCTTTACCGTGTCGTCGCGGGTGGTGAGAAGGCGGCCCAGCGTAGGCTTCAGACCCAGTAGATCGAAGTAGTTGCCGCTTACCAGCTCAGCATTCGCCTCCTCAGCTTGATTTTGCCAGGAGATGCCGACACCAGTTCTCGTGGATGCAAGAATACCTGTAAAAACTTTGTTCTGATCGCGCAGGTCTTGGTACATGGGGTGGGAGAAATAGCTGCCTGCAGTGCCGCCGAATGTGCTCATGGAACCGGAAAACGCTCCGGTCCACACAAAACGCACGAGCTCCTGGGGCCGCTCGACGGGCAGCATGCGCAGCAGTACCTGGTCGAACAGCGTAAAGATGGCGGCGTTGGCGCCGATGCCCAACGCCAGGGTGAGAATCACGGTCGAGGTGAATCCGGGCGACCGGCGTAACTGGCGTAATGTGTATCGCAGGTTTTGAAGCAGGGTCGACATACAGCTCTCCAGGCGCTCTGTGATGTGGCCTCGACAAATGCACGTTTCGTGCCGAACCAGGGACCATACAAGGCTCGCGTTTTCTCGGAGATGCGAGGGAAGAAAATGGCCCGGGATGCTACGGTTGTCCGGAAACGGAAACTTCTGTCCGTAACTGAACACTGCAACCTCCGTTCGCGAACGAAAGGTCAGACACGAATTTGGATTTTAGGGCGAGCATCAGCGCTCCCTGCGCCACCTGCAGAAATCGCCGCTTCGCCCGAGTTTATTCCTCTCGCAGTGCCTGCATCGGATTGACGGAAGCGGCGCGTCTCGCCGGGAGGAAGCAAGCCATCACCGCGGCCAGCAGCAGAATCAGTCCCACCGTGCCGAACGCGGTGAAATCCATCGCTCCAACGCCGAACAGGATCGTTCGCATCGCCCGCCCGATAAAGAACGCCCCCACGAGCCCGATCGCGAGTCCGATGCATGCGAGCACAAAACCTTCTTTGACCACCAGGCCCACCACACGCCGTCGGTCGCACCCCAGGGCCATCCGCAGCGCAATTTCATGCGACCGCTGAGCGACGGAGAACGCCATCACTCCATAGATTCCCAGCGCGGCCAGCAGGAGCGCGATCATGGCGAAGGTCGCAAACAGCACCACCGTAAATCGATCACCGGCAAGAACCTGACTTCTCACCTGGTCCATGGTCATTGGCTCGCCCAGCGCGATCAGCGGATCGATCCGATGCACTGCCGCCGCAACGGACGGGATCATTGTCCGAGGATCTTCCTCCGTTCGCACCGCAATACCCGCGCTAGGCCAGGGGATCTGCCAGAACGGAACGTACATCTCGGGTCGATCGTCACGCATTCCACCGCTGCGCACCGTATGGTAGACCCCCACAATCTGCCATGCGACCGGCGCACCCAGCTTGGTCACACCTGGAATCAGCTCCTCCACCATGAGCCGCTGTTGCAGCGGGTCTTTGTCCTTCAGGTAACGCTTGGCAAACTCTTCATTCACCATCGCAACCTTCACGCTCGAGGCCGTATCCTGCTCGGTGAACGTCCGGCCCTTCAGCAGCTTGATACCGAACGTCGAAAGAAAATCAGGCGTTGCCATGCCGAAGCTCGTATTCGGTCGCTGCGAGGGATCGTTGTACACGGCGTTGCCGGCGATGGTGAACGGCATACCAAAACCCGCACCTTCAAGCGGCAGGCCCGTCATTGCGGTTACGTGCGTGACGCCTGGAACGGTGCGGATACTGTCCAGCATTCGGCGGTAGTAGGCAATGATCGTCGCAGGGTCCTTCGGACGTGAGTCAGGAACGGGAAGGAAAAATGTGAGAAGGTGGTCCGTCCTCACCCCAAGGTCAACCCGCGTCAGATTGAAGAAGCTATGAATCGCCAGCCCGGCGCCTGCCAGAAGCGCCAGTGCCAGCGCGAACTCTCCCACCACCAGCGAGCGCCGCAGCCGCTTGCGGCCCGTCCCCGTTCCCGTTCCGCCTCCTTCTTTCAGAATCTGCGCCGGGTCGGCCTTCGAGGCATGCCACGCAGGGACGCACCCGAAAAGCACCCCCGCTAGGATCGTCGCCGCCAGCGTAAACAGCAAGATGGGCAGGTTCAAACTCAGGTCCGCTTCATCAGGCAGCGTAAACGGAGGCATCACGGCCACCAACCCGCGTAGCATGGCCCACCCAAACCCCAATCCCAGAATGCCCCCACCAATCGCCAGTACTAGGCTCTCGGTCAACATCTGCGTGAAAATGACCTTCCGCGTGGCTCCCAGCGAGCTTCGTATCGCCATCTCCTTCTGGCGCGAGATGCTCCTCGCCAGCAGCAGGTTTGCTACGTTGACACATGCGATCAGCAGAACGAAGGCCACCGCGCCCAGCAGCAGCCACAGGGTCAAAATCCGATCGCTAGGCATGAAGTCGTTCTTCAGCGGCTCTACAAACGCGCCCCAACCCTTGTTGCTCTTCGGATACGCGGTTGCAATGTGCGCCGTCACCGTGTCCATGTCGGCCTGTGCCTGCTTAATCGTGACCCCAGGCTTCAGACGGCCCATCACCGTTAACCAGTGGAAGTCATGGTTCACTTGTTCCGGCTTGAACGCGAGCGGTACAGAAAGCTGGCTGCTGGCACGGTCAGTCGAGCCCGGTCCGAACACACCCACGACGGTATACGGCTCGCCGTTCAGCGTCACCGGGGTTCCCAGGATCTTCGTATTGCTCCCCAGCTTCATCCACAGCTTGTGAGTCAGAATGACCTCACGATCCTTGCCTACCTCTCCTTCCTCGGGCAGGAAGTCGCGGCCCAGCATGAAGCGGACTCCCATCATCTTTGAGAAACCCGGGGTCGTCAGAGATCCTGGAACCAGCAACGGCTGGTCCTTCGTCGCAATGTTGAATGCCCCTCCGGTCCACGCGTTCAGATCCTGAAAGGCGCTGCTCTGCTGCTTCCAATCCAGGTAATCGCCAGCCGATACACCGTTATGAAACGTCTGAATCTTCGACCACACCATGACGAGTTGGTCCGGGTGCGGATACGGCATCGGGGCAAGCAACGCCGCATAATCCACAGTGAAGATGGCTGTATTGGCGCCGATTCCCAGCGCCACGGTGAACAGAACGGTGATCGTAAGGGCCTTGCTCTTCCACAGCATACGGAGACTGAAACGAATGTTCTGCAGCAAAGTCTGCATCGGATCCCCAATCGTGTTCTCAGATGTCGTGGCAAGGGCCCTGGCGGAGCTATGTGCATAAGACCACGCCCACTTGACTTCCGGAAGCAGTGTTCAAAGATTTATTACTGCGAACTTCTTCGGCCAACGCAGACTACTTTGTCCTTGATACTCTCGCAAGACATAGAGCCTGAATCGCCCCTCAGAAGTCGACGAGTATCCCCGAAACGTACTCGGGAGGCGACAAACGGACGCGCGAGCACGTATCAAGAAGAACCGCACGACTTTGCGTTTGCAATGAGGGCTCCTACCGTGCAAGGATTTCGAGACATGCAGAGAGTGCGTAAGTGATCGATCCAAAGCGCCAACGTGGCTTAGAAAATGAAATATTTTCATCGATATGTCTTCATCTTCGTCATGTTGTTCTCCGCCTCGCTGTTCGCCGTTAGTCAACAGGCGCCGGCGGTCGCGGACCGGCCATGGAACGGAACGTCGAAGATGCAGCCGGTTGTTCCGCCGCAGCGTCCGCCGGCACTTGTTCCCGATCCATCGAAAATTTACACGTTGGCTGAGCTGGTAGATGTTGCGGAACAGAATAATCCAGAAACACGTGTCGCGTGGGAGAACGCAAAAGCGCGCGCTGCCGAGCTCGGAATCTCCAAGGCAAGTCTCTACCCAACGCTGGCTGCTGTAGCGCTGGCGGATACGAATCGCAGCCAACTCTTTTTCTCGCCGGAATACTATCGCCAAACCAGCGGAACATTCTCTCCCGTTCTGGTCGTCGACTACACGATTTTCGACTTCGGCCGGCGATTGCAGGAGGTTGCTATCAGCCGAAGCAATCTTCTCGCGGCCAACTTTCTCTTCAACGACACCCACCGCAAGATCATCTTTGACGTCATGGCAGCCTACTACCGGGTCCTCAACAGCAGAGGCCAGGAGGACGCGCAGGAAGCCAATCTGCAGAATGCCCAGACGGTACAGAGCGCCGCAGAAGCGCGGCTTCACGAGGGCCTGGCAACGCTGCCGGACGTACTCGAAGCCCGGAGCGCTGCCGCCCAGGCGGACTATGATCTGCAGGCAGCAATCGGCGCAACGGAGATCGCGCACGGCGACTTGGCAAACGCTCTCGGTATTTCGCCAATCAGCAACTTCCAGGTCGAGAGCATCCAGAACCTGAGCATCCCACAGGACCTTCCCGACACGCTGGAGACTTCGATCAATCGGGCGTTGGCGCAGCGTCCTGACCTCATGCAGCAGGTGGAGCTGCTTCGCGCGGCCGGGGCTGAGATCAAGGCCGCAAAGACTGCCTACCTGCCGACGCTGAGCTTTGATGGCAATGGCGGCCTTTCCCGTATCTATGCACAACAGAATCTTGGGCCAGGAATTTACTCCCCCACCCAGGAGACCTGGGACGCAAAACTCAGCCTTACCTGGAACCTTTTTGATGGGTTCGCGCGCGAGGGCCGGCTGGCGAAGGCGAAAGCTGACCAGAAGCAAGCAGCCGCCAACGTGGATGCGCTCCGCGATGAAGTGGAGAATCAGGTGTGGGCAGCCTACTCCACAGCGCGGACCGCGCTCCGTCAGCAGAAGGCGGCAGCCGCGCTGTTAGCCGCTGCGAGCGAGTCCTATGATGCAGCCATACAGTCCTACAACCTCGGCGTTCGCAGCCAGATTGATGTGGTTTCCGCGCAGCGCGCCCTGGCCGCGGCACGTACCGCGGATGTAAGCGCGCGCACACAGTTGTTGACCAGCGTCGCCGCGTTAGCCTTTCAGACGGGAGATCTGCTTGATCATGCAAAGGGACCGTAGCGTGACTTCAGAATTGAATCGACCGACTCTCCGACGCACAATCGGTGCAGGTGCGACTGCGGCGGTGTCCGCAGCCACGCTGCTGACTGCCGGATGCTCGCGTGCGCCCACGTTCAATCTCCTCGGCTCGTTCTTCCCTGCGTGGATGTTGTGCGGACTTATCGGGATCCTGCTCACCATTGCCGTCCGTCTATTCTTTGTTCGCATTAAACTGGAGCAGCAACTGAAGCCCGTTCTCGTGGTGTACACCTGCCTCGCTGCATTCTTTACCTTTACCCTGTGGCTGCTGTTCTTCCGCTAACTCTGAAAGGAGAACCGATGCCCGAAGACGATCCAACCCTCCCCTCCAAACGGCTCGGCCGGATTGTGAGCATTGCCATCATCGCCGCTGCGGTGATTAGCGGAATGTTGCTGATCGCGGAAACCAACCGGTACCCCCGGACCGACGACGCTGAAGTCTTCGCGAACTACATCGGTATCGCTCCCCAGGTCGACGGTCCTATTACGCGGCTTGCCGTGCAGGACAACGCCTTCATCAAACAGGGTGATCTGCTCTTTGAGATCGACCCGCGGCCTTACGAGTACGCGTTGCAGAAGGCGACCTCCGATCTGAATACGCTGGAGGGGCAGATCGTCGACCAGCGCAGGACCATCGCTTCGCAGGTGAGCGCTGTTGGAGCCGCGCGGGCGAATACTGACAGTGCCGCGGCGAATGTCGATCGCGCCGCGTCAGCGGTGAACGAAGCCAAGGCGAATGTCGCCAGCGCCAAGGCTGCACTCGACAACGCCAACGCCGAGCTCACCTACACCACAAACAACTACAACCGCATCGAGCCGTTGCTGGCCAGGCAATTCGTGACGGTAGATCAGGTGGACCTCGCGAGGACTGCGGTCACCTCGAAACAACAGACCGTAAGCCAGCAGCGCGCGCAGCTAAACCTGGCAGAAGCCCAGGTGCAATCTGCCGAGGCGCAATACCAACAGGCCAAGGCCGTCGTCGAACAAAGCCACGCACAACTTGGACAGTCGCAACACAGCGTGCTCACCATCGAGCCGCTCACGGCACAGCGTGAAGGCCGTGCCTCCGCAATTCGCACTGCGCAATACAATCTAAACAACTGCAAGGTCTACTCGCCGTTTGATGCACGCGTAACCAATTTGAATATCTCCCAGGGTGCCTACGCGCACACCGGCCAGCAGATGTTCACGTTGATCGACACACGTGTCTGGTGGGTCATTGCGAACTTCCGCGAGACCCAACTGCACCGCATCCACCCCGGAATGCATGCCGACGTCTACGTGCTTTCGAGACCAGGAGTGAAGTACGACGGAGTGGTCGACAGCGTTGGCTTCGGAGTGCAACCTGATTCAACACTCATCGGAACGTTTACCTCGAACGGACTGCCTGACGTGCAGCGGTCGTTGAACTGGGTACACCTGGCCACACGTTTTCCAGTGCGTATTCGCATCAATGCGCCTGAGTCGGAATCCTTTCGCCTCAGTGAGTCCGCCGCGGTAGTAATCCGCGGCTACGATAAGGCGAGATAGCGATGGCCGCCCAAAGCGATGCGTCCCCCCACGCCACCGACCAGGGAGCTCCATGGTTTTGGAACTTCCTCAAGGCGGAGCTTTCTCCGTATCCAGGCAGAGGCTGGGTAGTTGCCCGCATGACCGTGTCCGCGACCATCGTGATGCTGATCACGATGACGTTTCAAATTCCCGGCGGCTTCCAGGGCGCGATCTTCACGCTCATCATCAGCCGGGAGAGTCCCGTCGAAACCCTCCGCTCCGGTTTGCGAATAGGGATGGCTTTTCTCATCGGCACTCTCTACGTTGTGCTCAGCGTCATGCTCGTGATTGGCAATCCGCTCACCCACTTCCTGTGGGTCGCGGTCAGTCTTTTCGCCTCCTTTTTCCTGCTGCGCATCGTTGCGGACTATGGGACGGCTGCGCCCCTGGGATTCGCAATCCTCGGTGCCATCAGCGTGTGGGACAACAACCTGGTCAACGTAAATTCGCGGCTGGAAAACACGCTATGGCTGGCCGGTTCCGTCGCTATCGCAGCAGTGGTGACGATCGTCGTCGAATATGTCTTCCGCCTGGTGCATCCATCCAACGACTTCGCCGAAGGCATCGAGATCCGAATGCGGACGATCGAGAATGTCCTCAGGTCCGTGGCAAACCAGAGCGCTCTCGATAGTCAATGGGAAAAGAATCTTGAGATGTATGCCACGATTGGCACATCGAGGCTTCGCAGGCTCATCCTTCGATCCAGTTACAGCGCACACTACAAAGCACAGATAGGCGCGGCGGTCGCGCTGGTGGGACGCTTGATTGATATCGCCGCCAACTTCCAATTCACCCTGTCCCAGCAAGGCGATGCCATCGACCCAGCGGATCGGCAACGATGCTTGAGGCTCGCCGACGAGGTGCAATCACTCTGCGTAGCATTAACGCAAAATCAAATTCCGCACCAGTTCGAGCGGCCGTCGCCGGAAGCCCCTGCACACTTACCCTTCCTTAAGACGATGGAGGATACCGCGGCACTCATTCCCAAGGCATTTTCGGGGACCGACGCCATCAACGCCTTCGTTCCAGCGCCTCTCGACGAAGAGAGTTCGCCTCCCGTATTTGTCCCCGACGCATTTTCCAACCCGGCCCACCTGCAGTTCGCCATGCGCGGCACACTCGCAGCCATGGTCTGTTACGTCACGTACGTGTCACTCGACTGGCCCCAACTCAGCACGTCGCTCATCACTTGCTTCATTACCGCGCTCTCCACCATCGGCTCCTCCCGGCAAAAACAAGTGTTACGGCTGAGCGGGGCCTTCATCGGCGGCTTTGTCTTTGGTATCGGCGCGCAGGTATTTGTGCTTCCTTACCTCGACACCATTGCCGGATTCACTGTTCTGTTTGCAGGGGTGACGGCCATCTCTGCATGGATTTCTACAGCATCTGCCCGCCTCTCTTATCTTGGCGTACAGCTCGCCCTCACCTTTTATCTGATCAACCTGCAGGAATTCACCATTCAGACGTCGCTCTCAATCGCCCGCGATCGCGTCTTCGGTGTCCTGCTCGGCCTGTTGTCCATGGGAGTTTTCTTTGACCTCCTATGGGTAAGGAATGCCGCGACCGAGATGCAAACTGTTTTCGCCACCAATCTGGAGATGTTTGCCGAACTCGCCGAGCAATTGTTGCAGCAGGACCAGATCAAAGCCATCCGGAGAATTCGCCAGTTGCGCGATCAAATCAACGCTGGCTTTCAAGCCGTCACGGCGCAATCCGATGCGGTTCTTTTAGAGGCTGGCCCCTCTCGCCAGCAAATGCTTCAGGTCCGCAAAAACATCCAGCGATGGCAACCGTCCATCCGCACTCTGCTCCAGGTGCAAATCACTGCGGTGCAATATCTTTCGCACACCCCGCTCTCTAACCTGCCCGGTCCCATAGCCGAAGCCGGCATCGCGTTCGAAAGGGATTTTGCTCAAGTGATGCGTGCCATGGCAAGCGAACTAACTGAAAAGCCGGTGCAGGCCGTTCCGGACATCCGGCTCTCGGCCGAGAACTTCCAACGCGAAGTAGGCAAGCACTATCAGGATTTGGGCATGCCCGTAGCCCCCCAGGCATCCGATCTGGCTGGCCTCGCACAGAGTCTTGCCTCAATCCTTGCCCCTCTCTACGAAGACGTCCACGCAACGTTTGCGGAGGCTTCGAAGACCGCCGAGGTGCAGCCCGGGCTTCTGCACGATGCACCCCAGTCATAGCGCGGTGAGACGTTCCGATCCGTGGCAGTGTTCAAATTCGCGACTTCAGACCATCTTCTTGCGCCCGAATACAGTCAAAGAAAAAGACACGTCAATCCACATGCAAATACACAGGAGAGCAAATGCTCATCACGGTCGTATACAGAACGCAGAACGGAGACAACTTCACTCTCGCTGAGGGCAATGGTTTTTTGCCCATCCCGAATGTCGGAGACCAGTTCTCCTATAAAGAAGGACCGCTTACCGTCAAAGCGAGAAGCTTCGAATATTACGATGACGAAAACGGTGAGCTTTCGGTTCCTGTGACGCTTTCCGTGTAGCCCCAGGCCTCGAATCGCCCGAGCGAACCGTGCGCCATTTGCCCTACGGTACGATCCCATACTTCAGCGCAAGAAATTCCTGAAGATCGCAGGGGACAGCCTTTGCCAGTTCCTGCCACGTCAGCAGTTTGAGCCTGCAGCGCAGATCGTAGAGTCGGACGGCCCGCATCACGCGGTACCAGCATTCGGCGAGATCCGGGCGGCGAGCATCGCAAAATACGCAAAAACTTCCGCCAGCAGCATAAGCCGCAAGAACCCCGCGGATCAGCTGATACCCAATATGCTTCCCACTCCGAAGCGGGAGCTCAGACGTCTCAAAGACGGCCTCAAGGTCACGGTATCGCCGCACCAATCGAGAGTCGGCTACTTGAAAGTCCGACTCCGTGAGCTTGGCTTCAACCAAAAGATCCCCAAGTCTCATATCGACTTCCGTGTTGTCCTTCCGGCCGTTTGAAAACGGTGTACGCGGCTTGATCCCAAACTCTGGAAGTTCTGAGGCCGCGCTGCCCAACAGCGCACGGACGGCAGGCGCGACCGTCAACGCGGGATAGCAGAAGATATTCATCAGTAGCGCATCGGAACTGCTGGAACAATCCAACTCCTTCCATTCCCAGTTGGCCCGCACACGAACTCGCCTGTACCCAGTGTGAACTTTCTCCAGGCGCCTCGACCAATCAGGCGTCGCGCGGATGCTTCGATACGAGGCAGGATGGAAGTTGCCATGTCGTCCCTGTTCATCGCCGCCAAATAAAATACTCGGGATCGCACCGTCGGTGCGCTCGTGCAGGTAGCCATGCCTCAATGCATGCTGCAGGCTTCGGGCGCTGAGTTCGGTGCGCAAACGGAGACCCACAGGAAGATCGCCCTTCCAAAGTCCGTCAGCGACGATCGGTTCCACGCTCCTGTCTGTCATAAACCCTCAGCGAAATTTCCAGCAAATTTCTTCTCCGCAGTATAGGCGAACAATTGGCGAATATGCCAGAATGTACAGAGAACTGCGACAGCCTTCAGCCCTCGACCGTCCGACCCGAACCAACACGATGCCCCCGATGAGCACCCTTATCTCCACCTCGGCAGACCCTCTCCTCGCCTCTACCCAACTGCGCAAGATCGTTCACATCGATATGGACGCGTTTTACGCATCGGTGGAGCAGAGAGATGACCCCAGCCTTCGCGGCAAACCGGTTGTCGTGGCATGGCAAGGCAAGCGTTCCGTCGTCTGCGCCGCCTCCTACGAAGCCCGTCGTTATGGAGTGCGCTCCGCCCTGCCCGCGTTGACCGCCGAGCGCCTCTGCCCCGAAGCCATCTTCATCAAACCGGACTTCGTTCGATACAAGGCAGTCTCCCTCGCCGTGCGTGCCATCTTCGAACGTCATACTGCGATGGTCGAACCACTTTCTCTCGACGAAGCCTACCTCGACGTCACCGAAAATCTTTCCGGCCTTCCCACCGCAACCCGCGTAGCCAAAGCCATCCGTGAGCAGATCCACGATGAACTGAACCTCACCGCCTCTGCCGGCGTCGCACCCAACAAGTTCCTCGCCAAGATCGCGTCCGACTGGAAGAAACCGAACGGCCTCTTCGTGATCCAGCCGCACGAAATCCAGGCCTTCCTTCTTCCGCTTCCAGTCGGTCGCATTCCTGGCGTGGGCAAAGTCACCGAAGAGCGAATGAAGCAAACCGGCATCAAGACCGTCGGCGACATTCACGCCATGGACGTAACCACGCTCGAGAACTTCTTTGGCCGCTATGGCGTCCGTCTCTACGAACTCGCACGAGGCATCGACCACAGTCCGGTCGTACCCAATCGCATGCGCAAGCAGATCTCCGCCGAAGATACCTTTCCAGAAGACATTCCTCTCGCGGAAACAGAAGCGGCAATTCGACAATTGGCGGAAAGAGTCTGGAACGCTTCCCAGAACAACGCTCGCGGTGCAAGAACCGTCGTCCTCAAGTTGAAGACCAGGGAATTCCGTTCCCTCACCCGCAGCCTGACACCTGCTGCGCCTCCATCATCATGCGAAGAACTCGTCGGCATTGCGCTCTCGCTCCGTGAGCGCGTCGAACTCGAACCAACTCAGCTCTTTCGCCTCGTAGGTGTCGGCCTCAGCAACTTCCATACCGACGACGAAGACCCCTCAGCGCTCCCGGACTCTTTGCTGAACTTGGAGTAAGACAAGCTCGCCAGACGCTTCCCAATGCCTCCTCTGAATCGCCCTCGGAAGAACTCGCCTGCGCGACCATCGCCCTCCGGCGAAAAACGCCATATGCATGATGAATAGAGGCCTTTACGCGATCCTGGCCTGTTCAACGCTGCCCCGCCCCTTTCCAGCTCACCCTCTGAGTTTCCCCTTGACATCGCACACTCGACGCTCGTAAAGTGAACGGCCAGTAAGGTATCAACGTTTCCGCCGTCCCCAGCGCAGAGTACGCGAAACCAGCAGTTCAACAGCAGTCGTCGAATGTAGATCGAGCTTTTTGTGGAGTGTCCTATGTCGAAGCGTGTGCTCGCTGGCCTCACCCGGCTTCTGTCTGCCGCGGTATGGGTTGTTCTGTTGTCGCAGATGTCGGCGCTCGGTCAGGAGACCTCGGCCACCATCCTCGGAACAGTCTCTGACCCATCCGGCGCGGTCGTTCCCGGAGCAGCCGTCAAGCTCACCAACCTCGGCACACAGATCACCCAGGGCACCACATCCAATAGCGTCGGCGACTATCTGTTCACCCTGCTCACACCAGGAAAATATTCGCTCAGTGTAACGGCCCGTGGCTTCAAAACCGTGGTTGTCCCCATGATCGTGCTCGCAGCCGGCGATCGCAACCGCGAAAATGCCGTCCTCGCCAGTGGCGCCGTGACCGAGACCGTCACGGTCACGGCAGACGCCCCCCTCCTTCAGCGCGAAACCTCTTCGCTCACCAGCGTAGTCACCGAGCAGCCCGTACAGGATCTTCCGCTCAACGGTCGCAACGTCGTCAATCTCGTCCAGATTCAGCCCGGCGTCAATGCCGGCTCGCCCGATGCCATCTCCTCAGGAAGCCGTCCCGACGATCGCCGTCTCACCTCAACCATCTCCGCCAACGGCCAAAGCGACTTGTACAACAACCAACTCATCGACGGCATGGACAACAACGAGCGCGAGCAAGGCGTCATCGGGGTCCGGCCTTCCATCGATGCCATCGCGGAAGTCAAGGTAGACACCAATAACTTTGCCGCCGAAATCGGCCGTGACGCAGGCGCGGTCGTCAACGTCATCACCAAGTCAGGCACCAACGCCTTCCACGGCTCCGCCTATGAGTTCTTCCGCAACGACATCTTCGATGCGCGCGACTTCTTCGCCCGCCAAGGCGAGGTCGCCAAACCTGCCTACCACCAGAACCAGTTCGGCGGCAGCATTGGCGGCCCCATCCGCAAAGACAAAACCTTCTTCTTCGCCGACGCCGAAGACAGCCGCGTCGTGCAAGGCCAGAGCTCCGGTGAACTCACCGTCCCCACCCTCTACGAGCAGCAGAACCCCGGCGACTTCACCGACATCGGCGGTCCCTATATTCCGCCCTTCCTGATCACCCCCATAGGCCTCAGCTACTTCAAACTCTTCCCCGCTCCCAACATTCCCGGCGCCATCTTCCAGAACTTCGAGAGCGTGACCAACAGAACGCAATACGCCTTCACCGCCGATGGCCGCGTCGATCACCACTTCAACAACGGCGATCAGATCTACGCCCGCTACTCCTACAACAACATCAACACCTTCCTCCCCGGCCCCTTCCCCAAGGTCAACGAAGCCGGTCTCACCATCAGCCCCGGCGGCAACGTCCTCGCCTACGATGGTCCGTCCGCTCAAAAAGCCCAGGGCTTCATTCTCGATTACATCCACTCCTTCACGCCCAACATTCTTCTTGATCTAAAGACCGGCTACACGCGGCTCGACTTCCACACCAACACCTTGAACGCCGGACAAAATGTCGACACGGCCTTCGGCATCCCCAACGGAAATTTCCCTGACATTCCCGGAACCTCCGGTCTCACGCCCACCGACTTCCTCGTCGGAGGCTACGCGATCCTCGGCGATTCGCCCTACCTCCCGATCAACAACGTAAACAATGTCTTCCAATATCAGGCCGCTCTCACCTATACCCACGGCAAGCACTCCCTCAAGTTCGGAGGCCAGCTCATTCGGCGTCAGCTCAACTACTTCCAAAGCTCGTACCCGCTCGGCGTATTTCTCTACGCCGGTATCCTGGGCAACCCGGTCGCAGACATGCTCGCCGGCTACAACGTCGGCTACGAGCGCGCCAATACTCTCATCGAGCAGGGCTTCCGCATGTGGGAACCCAGCACCTACGCCGAGGACGACTGGCGCGTAACCCCGAACCTCACCCTCAACCTCGGCATCCGCTACGACCTCTTCACTCCGATCACAGAAGCCCACGGCCGCTACGCCAACTTCGACTACCCAACCCTCACGCTCATCACCGGAGCTCAGGATCCCGACATCGGGATTCGCTCTGCAAAGAAGAACATCGCCCCGCGCATCGGCTTCTCCGAATCCATTGGCGCGAGCACCGTCCTTCGCGGAGGCTACGGCATCAGCTACTACCCCACCCAGTCGAACCTCTCCATCGAGCTCGCCAATCCGCCCTACTCCTATCAAAGCGAGTGCATCGGCGTAGCCTGCATCGGCTCGTCCCTCCCCATCCCCGTTCGCCCCCAGTACGACCAACCTCTCAGGCTCTCTCAGCTACGCTCCGTCGAATCTCAACACATCCACGCTACAGATGTTCAATCTCGCTCTGCAGCATGATTTCAAAGGCAACGTTCTAACCCTCGCCTACGTCGGCGAGCTCGCCCGGCACGTCATGACCGAGCCGGTCGTGAACCTGCCCCCTCCCAACGGTCCCTACCCCGACACCCCAGCAACCGGCCCCGGACTTCCGCCCGCTTTCCTCACTGCAACGTCGCTACCCAACGTGCAACAAGTCCAGGGCTTCGTCCCCAACGCCTCCAGCAACTACAACGCACTGCAAATCATATTCGAGCGCCGCCTCACCCACGGCCTCGCCTTCAACACCAACTACACCTTGGCCCATGGCCTCACCGACGGCCTCGGAGGCAGCAGCCCCATCGGCGGCCAGTTCCTCCTCCCCAGCGATCCCAGCTACGACTACGGCAACTCCTCCAACGACATCCGCCAACGCTGGGCAACCAGCCTCACCTACGATCTCCCCTTCGGCAAATCCTCCCACGGAGCCACCGCTCTGCTCGTCAAAGGATGGAGCGTCAACCTCATCGACTACTGGCAGACAGGCCTCCCCTTCACCGTCACCGACGCAGTCACCAACCCCTACGGCCTCGCACAAATCAATCTGCCCGACGTCACCTCCGACCGCCCCGACGTCACCGGCGCGCCACTCTACCCCGCCCACAAAACGCTCACTCAATTCTTCAACATCTCAGCATTCACCCCTCAACCCGCTGGCACCCCTGGCAACGAGCACTATGACCAGCTCTACGGTCCGCATCAGCGTCGCGCAGACGTCTCCGTCTTCAAAACGTTTGGACTTGCCCACGGCATATCCATTCAATTCCGCGCCGAGGCCTACAACATCTCTAACACCCCCAACTTCCTCCCGCCCGGATCCTCCATCTCCGCATTCGATCCCGGCCCCGGCCACACAGCCGCGAATCCAATCGCCCTCGTAGGCCTGCTTCCCGGCGACACCCCCACCAACGCCGGCGGCTTCGGCGAAATCACGCAGACCAACAGCCTCGCCGCCCCGCGCCAATTCCAGTTCGCTCTGAAGGTTCTCTTCTAACCGCCTACGCGCTTGCGCCTCGCTTGGCTCGCGGCCTTTTTTTGCGGTGGCATACTCACGCCGTCGATCAGAATATCGGCGTACGCCGCGCTGAACTCCGCGGTACTCAGCTTGCCTTCGCGGTCATACCACGCGCCAATCGAATTGATCGCGCCGCCAAACGCAAATGCCACCAGCCGGATGTCGCAAGGTTTAATCGTCCCATCCTCGACCCCTTCCGCAATCCTCTGCCGCAATGTGCGATCGATCCGCCGCTTCAACCTGCGCACCTCTCTGCGCGCCGCAGGGGCCAATTCGTTATCATCCAGCGACACCACGCACTGACCAAACTCCAGCGTCGTAATCACCTCAATCCAAGCATGCAGGAACGCGCGCGTCTTCTCGAGCCCCGATCCCGTCGCCTCATCCGCATACTTCAATCGCCCCAGAATATTCGCGATCCCATGCGAGTAGCAGCCAACCAGAATATCGTCCTTGCTCGTAAAGTAGTGGTACAGCGCCGGCTTCGTGATCTCCAGCCGATCGGCGATATCCTCCATCGACGTTCGCCGATACCCCTGCTTGAGAAACAGGTGCGCCGCCGTCAGCAGAACCGCCTCGCGCTTCAACTCCGGCTTTCGCTTCCGATTCTCAAAGGCCTTGTGAGCGTGCTCAGGCCTGCTGGAACGTGTCGCCATAGTATGTACTTTCGCAGATTAAAAAAGCTTTGCCTACTGTCTTAATGAAATAACTCAAACCTGACCAACGCCTATCGCGGACTCGACGTCGCACTCGCAACTCCATCGGCATTGAACGCTGTCACCCGATACTGCGCACCCATCGCGGCACTTGGATCCACCCATGGATCATCCGCGTCAGTCGCACACTTGTCGCAGATCGTCTGCCACGTCTTCGCCGCAGCATCGTAGCGCTCAATCGAGTAACGTGTAGCACCCGCCGACCCGCGCCATGCAACCAACCCTCCCACCACCACCGAAGTAATCTCCGGCGCAGGTGGCACCGCATGCTTCGGAACCGGCAGCCCCGACATCGCATACGCATGACTCCGCAGCAACTGCGCGCGCGCTCCCATATCCTCGGCCGACATCGCCAACGTCTTGATGCCCGGATAATACAGCGCCCACCACTCGCCGCACTCCCCATTCACTGCGAACGTAGGATCATGCGAATCCGCCGGTATCGGCTGAAATCCAAAATTATCCAGGTGCGCCTGCAGCGCCCAGAAATCGTCACCGGAAATATCAGGATCATGCAGCATCGCATCCAGCAGCCCCTGCAGCTCCGCATGCGACGCCCAGTTCGTCCGGTCCCATCCATATTCATTCACGATGAAAACTTTGCCGCGCCCGGTAACCGTGGCCGCATGCTGAAGAATCATCGCCACCGAAGTCGGCGGTATCCCGGCCGGGCCGCTGAACACTGCATTCCAATGCGGATACTCCTCAAACGCCACCAGGTCCGTGCTCCCATTGTCCACGATCTTTGGATACACCGGAAAAACTCCGCTCGTATCCAAATACAAATGCCGGCGATCCACCTGCTTAATGTGAGCCCCGATCGTCTCAGACCACGCTGCAACCTCCGCCACACTCCCATGCGATAGCAACGGAATTAGCCCGCACATGTTGCAGTTCTCCCAAGCCATGATCGTAGGATCATCCTTATACAACACGCCCGTAATCCGGTTGCGATGATTTAGCACCGCATCAATATGCCGCTCAAATGCAGCAATCACTTGCGGATCCGTAAAGAACGCCTGCGGATTCGCCACCTGATTCCACGCCAGGTATTGCCCGATCCCACCCCCCGCGCAGGTAGCGCAGTCCCCAATCAGCGTGATAATCAACCGCATGTGATACTTCGCAGCCACAGCCAGCGCGTAATCCGAAGCCTGAAATCCTTCCTCATTAAACTTGCCAGGGTCCGGCTCAATGCACTGCGGACACCCAACCGTATCGCCCATCGTCTGCGACCGCACCACCTTCGCGCCCATCTCCGCCGCCGTAGCAAGCGCATCGTCAATCTCAAAGTGCGAAGGATAGCGTGGCCCCATCGGGTCATGCGGCCCATACCCTTCCAGCCCCAGCCACTCAATATTCGGTCCGCTATAGCGAAACGCCTTCCCATCCAGCGTGAGGTGCGTTCCGTCGCGCCGAACGAAACTTTGCGCGTGTATCCCGACCGCCCCAACAAGCACCAGCAAGAGCGTCCTGGCGATCTTCATGAGCTCCTCCCCCTATCTTACTTTTGGGTCAGTTGATGCCCAACCCGCGCCAGCAAATCCTAGCACGCACTCGCAACATAATACTTCCGATTGAGCAGCCGGCACGATCCCTTCAATACCTCGGCTCCGTCTTCCCCGAAAATCTCCATCCGATACACCACCTGGCTCTTCTCCAGCAGCGTTTCGGTCACCGTCACCACCGCCGTATACGCCAGCTCCGGCCTCACCGGCGCCAGAAACCGCGTCTCCAATCCCAACACCACCTGTCCGTCCGCATAAAGAATCGTCCCGAAAATCTTGGAAAATACGCCAAGAAGCAGCACCCCATGCGCGATGCATCCCCCAAACTCTCCGGCCGCTGCCGCCTCGACATCCACATGCAGCGGATTCGTGTCGCCAGTCAGTTCAGCAAAGCTGCTGATCTGCTCCTGCGAGATGCTGAACGGATGTCTGTAGGAATCCCCTACTTGTGGCACAGTCTTCAACGCAGTTCCCTCAAATAGATCCAACGAAGGCTCCAAGCTAACCTCGATAAGCAGACATCTTCGAAACGCGATGATTATATTTGACTAGACAGTAAGTTATCAAATGTTCTACTTTT
Source organism: uncultured Acidobacteriaceae bacterium (assembly GCA_963821165.1). Lineage (GTDB taxonomy): Bacteria > Acidobacteriota > Terriglobia > Terriglobales > Acidobacteriaceae > Granulicella. The sequence continues at coordinate 1,492,369 of CAWGCQ010000003.1, read as the reverse complement.
GTCGCGGAACGATTTTGGATCTGTCATCGCAAAGGACGCCGCTCGCCTGTCCCGGCCTTCCCGTGGACACGCCGCTCGTCCCTTGAAACACTCGATTCTACAAAAGAGGAAAGGCTCCATATGCGGTCTATGCGGTTTGCCTGTCTTGGCTTCATCCTTCCCGTTCTCCTCGCATCCTCGGCAACGCCGCAAACCCCAGCGACCGCCGGACCTCTCGCCCACGTGGCCGGCGGCACACTGCAGGGAACCTCGCAACAAACCATCGCCGTCTTCAAGAGCATCCCCTTCGCCGCACCGCCCGTCGGCCCTCTGCGCTGGCGTCCGCCGCAGCCTCCCGCCGCCTGGTCAGGCGTCCGCGACGCTACCCAGTTCTCTCACCCCTGCACGCAAAACGTCCACGGCACCGACAACTTCATTCAGCCGCTGGCCGCAGCCTACGGTGTCAACTACATCCCCCAAACCCTCGACCCCTCCGAAGACTGCCTCTACCTCAACATCTGGACACCAGCGCTCCAGCCCGGCGCGCATCTCCCCGTCATGGTCTGGCTGCATGGAGGAAGCAACCGCGTCGGCAGCGGCGCGCAATCCGCATACGACGGCACCGTCCTCGCCTCCCATGGCGTAGTCCTCGTCACCATCAACTATCGCCTCGGCGTCATGGGCTTCTTCTCCCACCCCGAGCTCACCGCCGAGTCGCCCCACCACAGCTCCGGCAACTACGGCCTCCTCGACCAGATCGCCGCTCTCCGCTGGGTGCAGCAAAACATCGCAGCCTTCGGTGGCGATCCCACCAACGTCACCCTCTTCGGCGAATCCGCCGGCAGCGTCGACGCCACCATCCTCATGACCTCGCCCCTCGCCGGCGGCCTCTTCCGCCGCGTCATCGCCGAGAGCGGCCCTGCCTTCGGCCTCGGCCCCGCCCGCACCGTCGCGTACATGCAACCTCTCGCCAACGCCCTCGGCAAAGCAGCCCTCGCTCAACATCCAGCCGCCTCCCAGCTCGAAGCCCTCCGCGCCCTTCCCGCCGCGCAACTCGCCGACATGGAAGACCACCTCGTCGCCACCGACTACAAAGGCTACGACCCCAACGCCGCCGAGGTCGATGGCTGGGTCCTCCCTCGCTCCCCCGCCGACGCCTACGCCACCGGCAAACTCCTCTCCGTCGATCTCATGGCCGGCTTCAACGCCCGCGAGTTCGCCGCCTTCCGCGTAGTCGGCGAAGCCGCCGCCAAGAAATCCCCGCCCACCGGCCCCCAGCCCGGCATAGGCGACAAGCTCAAGGTCTTCGCCGATCTCGCCCGCCCCCTCTACGGCAACTGGACAGACCTTGCTGTCGCCACCTACACTGCCCGCATCGTGATGCACGGCACTCCCGCAATCGACCAGGCGAGCAACGACATCGGCGCCGCCTGCCCCACCGGCGCGGAGGCTGCCCTCGTCACCAGCGCGGGCCATCGCGCCTTTGTCTACCGTTTCGATCGCTCCGTCCCCGGCAAAGGAGAATCCCAGCTCGGCGCCTTCCACTCCCTCGAAATCCCCTACGTCTTCGGCACCTTCGACGATCGCATGATGAACTGGCTCCCCTTCACCGCAACCGACCACAAGCTCTCAGGCGCCATCCAAACCTACTGGACCAACTTCGCCAAGTACGGAAACCCTGACGGCCCTGGCCTTCCCAACTGGCAACCCTGGAACTCCAGCCAGGAGCCCTACATGACCTTCACCCAGGACGGCGCCGCCGTTCCTCAAACCAGCTTCTCTCCCATCTTCTGCCATCTCTCGCCCGACCGCCTCAAAGAACAGCTCGCCACACAACTAATCCCGAGGTCCCGCCATGCATGTTCCTCTCACACCCCTGCGCTGTCTCCTTCGCGCGCTGGATCTCTACCCCGAGAAGATCGGCGTGGTCGAAGGAGAGTCTCGTTACACCTACGCCCAGTTCGCCGACCGCTGCCGCCGCATAGCCGCAGGCCTCGTCGCCAACGGCGTTGGTCCCGACGACCGCGTCGGCGTCCTCAGCTTCAACAGCACCGCGCTGCTCGAGAGCTACTACGCGGTACCGCTCGCCGGCGCCATCGTCATGCCGCTCAACGTGCGCCTGCACCCTTCTGAGCTCGAAGTCATCCTCCGCCACGCGCAGCCCACCGCGCTCCTCTACGAGAACGACTTCGCTCCCATCGTCGAGCAGCTTCGCCACGTCGTTCCCGACTGCCTCTTCATCGCCATCAACGACACCGACACCTCCGACCCCACCCTCGCCTCTCTCCTCCAGCACAATCCCATCCCGATGCCCGACCTCATGGCCATCGACGAGACCGCCACCACCGAGCTCTTCTACACCAGCGGCAGCACCGGCGCGCCCAAAGGCGTCATGCTCTCTCACCGCACCCTCTATCTGCACGCCCTCTCGCTCGCCGCCTCCCTCGATCACGACCGATACCCACGTCCTCCTCCACACCATCCCGCTCTTCCACGCCAACGGCTGGGGCTTCCCGCAATTCGGCACCCTCTGCGGCTTCAAGCATGTCATGCTTCGCCGCTTCGACCCTCCCGCCATCTTCCGCCTCATCGAACAAGAGCGCGTCTCCTGGGTCATCCTCGTCCCCACCATGGCCGCCGCGCTGCTCTCCTGCCCCGAGCGCAATCAGCACGATCTCTCCAGCCTCAAGTACGTCATCCTCGGCGGCGCAGCCTCGTCCCCCGAGCTCATCGCCCAACTCGAAGCCCTCCTCCCCCACGCCAACATCACCGTCGGCTATGGAATGACCGAGACCTCGCCCGTAGTCAGCACCGCTCGTCCCAAAGGCACCAACCACTTCGCCGACGACCACCAGCGCCTCCTCTTCTCCGCCTCCGCCGGCTGGCCCGTCATCGGCACCGACGTCCGCGTAGTCGACAACCAGGGCCGCGACGTCCCCCAGGACAACGCCACTGTCGGCGAGCTAATCGTCCGCGGCGACCAGGTCATGGACGGCTACTATCGCTCTCCCAAGCTCACCCGCGAAGCCATCGTCGACGGCTGGCTGCACACCGGCGACATGGCCGTCTGGAGTCCCGAAAAGTTCTTCCGCATCGTCGACCGCAAGAAAGACATCATCATCAGCGGCGGCGAAAACATCGCCTCCATCGAAGTCGAGCACGCCCTCCTCACCCACCACGGCGTCCTCGAGTGCGCCGTAGTCGCCGCCCCCGACCCGCGCTGGGGCGAGATCCCCGTAGCCATCGTCGTCGTCCGCGAAAACAGCTCCATCACCGAAGAGCATCTGCTCGAAACCGCCCGCAAGCACTTAGGCAAGTTCAAGCTCCCCCGCCGCTTCGTCATCCAGACCGAGCCCCTCCCCAAAGGCGGCACCGGCAAAATCCTCAAGAACCAGATCCGCGCCCAGTTCTGGACCATCCACCAACCGCAGGAAAAAGAACTCACCAAATGACCTCGTAGAAACTGACTCGCAGCATCTCTGTCACCCTTCGCCCTGGGCGGAGAATCTGCTTCTTGACCCGCCCTCGGCGTGGATGGCGAGTAGCCCTCCCGCGCCGCCCCACTCAGCGCGCCTGCTCCACCAATTCAAACAACTGCCGCGTCCGCGTATAGAACCAGGCAATCCGTCGCCCCCCGAACGCCACTGCCGGCATCGGATTACTCACCACCACGCATCCGTTACTCCTGACGTGAGCCAATGCTGCCTCAATATCGTTCGTCTGGAAGCACAGATGGTACGCCCCGCCGCCATTCTTGTTCAGCATCGTCCGCAGCGGAGAGTCTTCCGTGAGCGGCGTGATCAATTCAATCTCGACAGCATCGTTGTCTGACTGAGTCAAAAAGTTGACCGTCACCTTCTGGATCGGGTCATCAAACGGTCCCGAGATCACTCGATACCCAAAGATCGCTTCCAGCGACGCCGCTGCAGCATCGATATCGGAAACCGCAACGCCCACATGCATCAACTCGAACGTGAGCCCCGCGGGGAGATCGCTCATCAAAGCGTCGCCCCTTTTTGCGCCAGCGCTTCCTGAATCTTTCCCACCGTCACCAACTCTGGAATCGCCTGCGGATCAAACTGCACGCCGTACTCCTCTTCGAGCGTGAGAATCAATTGAAGATGCCGGAAGGAATCCCACGCCTCCACAGAATCTTGCATTCAACTCCGGTGTAACCTCGTCACTCGATATCTCCAGTGTGTCTGCCAGAATATTACGAAGTGACTGTGGTACCTGCTGCGAACTCATAGGTCTGAGTCTCCTTCAAGCGTAAGCCACGCCGGGCTCGTTGGCATATGTTCCGTCAAGTCTAGCCGATAGCAACATCGACCCATCATCGCCAGCCCTGGACATCTACTCTCAAATCCATTCCTGGCATAAAAATCTGCGCACGGAGCATTCTTCGCCGACGGAATATATTCCCCAATAAGCACCTTGGCGCCCGAGCTTACAGCTCCTTCGTGCGATATAGGAAAGCAACGCAGTCTCGATTCCACGACCAATCACACGGCACGAAAGCAACAACGAATCGATCAAGCAATCGATCGCCCTGCTGCCGAGCTAGCGCGACTCCCACAACGCCTGCATCGCCAAACCGATCTCGAACCCGCACCGCCACGGCCTGGCCGCCCGGCTCAGTCGCAAACCGCTCCACCTCCGCCGCGGAATGCCGTCGCGTCGTCAAATTGAACTGATTCGTCTTCGCCAGCAGTTGCACCGTTCGCGCTAACGGTGCGTCCAGAGCGCTGATAAAGCTGCAAACAATACCTAACGACTGCAGAAACTCCTCTTTGCTCGAAGCCCCTTCGCGCAACGAATTCCGTTGCGCCTGCGCTTCGTACTCCTTGGTGCGATTCAAATCGTCCGCACGTAACCACAGCAGAATCGAAGAACCACGCCTCACCCAGCATCCTCACCAGGTCCCACGGTCGATCAACCGGCACCTCAACCACCGCGACCTCCGGTAGATACTGGCGAACCGCCGCGCACTCCACCGGGTTGTCATCGACAAACACAAACGAATCCAGACCCAGCGACAGCTCTTCCGCCAACGACCTCAGAGACGCAGCTTTTTCATTCCAGCCGATCCTCTTCGCGACAAACGTATCGAGCCCCACCGCAAGGTCCGCTGCCCGTAGTCGAAACGCCTCCTCGACATCCGCTTCATTGTTCTTCGACACCAGCGCAAGCAGAATTCCTCTCGCCGCAAGCCGCTTCAAATACCGCTGATACTCCAAATAACAGTTGCCCGGGAACGCACTGCCCGTCACAATTCCCTGCGGTCCGTCCTCCCCCAGCACACCACCCCAAAGCGTATTGTCCAGGTCCGTGCATAACACCTTTCGAGCCGGCACGAAACAGCACGGAAGAACTCCGCACCAGCCCCTGCGCATATGCCCTGAACGCGCCAGCCGCAATCGGCAAGCGAGACGACAGAAAGAGTCGTTCATCTCGCCACGCCGCGCGCCCATACCGTGCCGCCACTTCGTCTACATCAAAGAAGACGCAATCCGAAACCGTCTTGCACATCTCCAGCAGCCGCCGATTCAGCTCCTTCACCACATTCACAAGCCCGTACTTGAGGTTCGCCTCCGCCACCACGCCCAGAGAGCTACTCTCCGGAACCACGCATCCCTGCACAACAAGCCGCCCCGAGTTCTTCGCGCGATAGCCTTCCAACATGCTTCGCACCCGCGATACCGATTCCGAGAGTTCCGCTTCTACTCCCGCACCGAGCCCGTCCGCACACAAATCGGGTAACCGTCCCGACATATCTTCCAGATCCAGCAACACCCACACCAGTTCCGCCCCAGAGCGGCCCAGTGCGCTCTCCGGATCCAGCATCTCGTCCGCGTACGAACCATAGCCGCCCACCTCAATATCCAGTGCGTATCCACCCAATACGGCCTCTACACTCAAAAAAGGGAGTACCGGCTCCACGGTAACCGACCGCACCACAAACGTCTTCAGCCTGCGAACCCCTGGCTGCCCCTGAATCGCATCCCCTGCCGCAGCAAACGAAGACGCGCAAAACATTACGTCCGAAGACTTACTCGAGACGGAAAGAAGTTGCCGCCCAAGCTGCACGGTAGCGGACGCGTCCTGCTTCGCAACAGCATCCTTTATCCGTTCCCGAAGCGCACCACGATCCAACCCACCCTGTGCCAATTCACCTTGCATCGGACACCTCCGCAACGGCAGGCGCGTGCGGTGCCGGCGGCTTCGGCGGCCGCATAATAACGCGCCCCGGCACACCCATCACCGTGGCGCCCTCAGGAACGTTGCTGATCACCAACGTATTCGCAGCGATTTTCGCGCCATTCCCCACCTTGATCTTGCCCACCAGCGTCGCACCCGTCCCAATGTATACGTTGTCCCCTAAGATCGGCGCGCCTTGCCGCCCCATCGCAGACGTTCCAATCGTCACGCGATGCGCCAGGTCGCAGTTGCTCCCGAGCACTGCCCCGGGATTAATATGCACCCCGCCGATGTGACCAATATAAAAACCCGGTCCAATCGTCGCCTGCGGGTCAATGCACATCTCCATAAACACTTCGCACCACTTATTCGCCACATACGAAATGACCTTCAACGGCACCCGAACCAACACAAAGGGCTTCGCCACATACAGCCAGTTGCCCAGTCGATAACACCCGATCGACCACACCGCCGGGTTAAGCCACAAAGTCTTTCCGCCGTAACCTTTGGCCTTATAGCGTGCGATGTCTGCGGAAAACCCATTCATCCCCGGTCCTGATTTCTGAACGTTCTGGTCGCGCTAACCGTCTTTGTCACGTTTGGCTAAATCTTATCAGGGGCATCCGTGCCCCTCTCCGCACCAACACAGGACCTGTCAAGCCCTCAAACACCCCAAAAATCGCCAAAACCTCTATAAACATTGGCGATTTATATTTTCAAAACCTGGCATAGTTACCCCACCCAGGTTGATACACTTGAAGTAGAGCCAAATTCCAATGCAAACGCTGCACCGGCACCCTCCGCTGCAGCTTTCACTTTTAAGCCCGTAACTTCAACGGAGAGAAGATCATAGCCGTAACTCGTTTAGAATGAGCCGAGTGAAAGCAGCCTTCACCTGTCAACCAGCACATTCTAAACGAGTTCACTAACGAAAAGTGAAAGTAGGGGGAGGGGGGGTCCCCGGCGGGCGGCTTTCGCCCGATGGGGTCAGAAGGGGGGTCCCCGGCGGGCGGCTTTCGCCCGATGGGGTCAGAAGGGGGTCCCCGACGGGCGTTCTTGGCCCGATGGGGTCGGAAGGGGGTCCCCGGCGGACGTTCTTGGCCCGATGGACGTCGGCCCGGCTCATCCATCGGCAGCGCTGCTCCAGCTTGCCATGGGATCACTCTCCATGGAACGTATCTCCCGTAGAATCGTAGCCACCGGCAAAGAAGCGCTCGCTCCACGCCGAATCCATGGGAGTTCCAACCGTGGCTGCATCCTCGAACCGGCTCTTCTTCCTCTACCACGAGCTCCGGGCCGCTCCCAGTAACTACTCCTACGTCATCCAACGCGACCGATTCGAGCAGCACCTCGACCTCTTCCTCCACGCCCGCACCCTCGGCAGCCACGACCCTCTACCCCGAGATCACCTTCGACGACGGCCACGTCTCCAACTTCGACATAGCGCTTCCCGCCCTCGCCGCCCGCAACCTCACCGCAACCTTCTTCCTCACCGTCGGCTGGATGGCAACTCGCCCTGGCTACATGAACTGGAACCAGGTACGAGCGCTCCACGCCTCAGGTCAGCGCATCGGCGCTCACGGCTGGTCGCACACGCTCCTCACACACTGCGATCGCAACGCTCTTACCACCGAACTCAACACCGCGCGCCTCACCCTCGAGGACAAGCTCGGCGCTCCAATCACCATCATGTCCCTTCCCGGAGGGCGCTTCGACCACCGCGTCCTCGCCGCCTGCCAGGCCGCTGGATACCAACACGTCTTCACCTCGATCCCGCAGGCCGAACCCGCAGACGCTGCCCTTCCTCCTCGGCCGCGTCAACCTCCGCAACACCACCACCATCGAGACCCTCACCCAACTCCTCGACGCTCGCAGCAAAGCCCTCGACCGCCTCGTGCGCCAGGACAGCTGGAAGTCAGCCCTCAAGCAGACCCTCGGCGATCGCCTCTACGCCAAACTCTGGGCCGCTGCTCAACCGCCAGGAACCCGATACCGACCCAGCCGAGCCCGCTCCCATGAGAATCCTCCACATCATCTCCAGCGGTGGAATGTACGGTGCCGAAGCCGTCATCCTCAACCTCTCCCGCACCCTCAACGAGCACGGCCATACCAGCCTCCTCGGCATCTTCTCCAACTCCTCCAACCCCAACCTCCAGCTCCACGAGCGCGCCCTCGCCGAAGGCATCGAGTCCCACCTCATCCCCTGCAACGGCCAGATCGACCGCACCGTTCCCGCCAGCATCCGCGCCCTCGCCGCCACCACCAACGCCGACCTCATCCACGCCCACGGCTACAAGGCCGACGTCTACGCCTACCTCGCCCTGCGCAAGACCTCCGACACCGCTCGTCTCCACCTGCCACACCTGGTACGACGACAACCGCCTCGTCTGGCTCTACGGCGTCATCGACCGCCACGTCCTTCGCCACTACAACGCCGTCATCGCCGTATCCGACGACGTCCGCCAGCGCCTCCTCGACTCCGGAGTTCAGGCCAACCGCATCCACTTCATCCGCAACGGCATCGACCTCCGCCCCTTCACCAACGCCACTCCCTCCCTTCGCCACCTCGCCGTACGCCCGAAGGCCTCCTCATCGGCTGGGTAGGTCGCCTCACCCACGACAAGGGTCCCGACCTCTTCCTCCGCGCCATCGCCCAGCTTCGCCCCGACTTTCCCACCGCCCGCTACCTCATGGTCGGCGAAGGCCCCTTCCGCCCCGAGGTCGAGCGCCTCATCACCGACCTCGCCCTCGGCGACATCGTCCACCTCCTCGGCCAGCGCTCCGACATGCCCGCCGTCTACGCCTCCTGCGACCTCATGGTCTCCTCCTCCCGCCTCGAGGGCCTCCCCATGGCCATCCTGGAGGGCATGGCCGCCTCCCTGCCCTGGGTGGCCCCCTCCGTAGGCGCCATCCCTCTAGCCATCCGCAACGACCAAAACGGTATCCTGATCCCTCCTGAGAACGTGGAGATCCTCGCAACGAGCATGGCCCGCATGATGCGAACCCCTGAAGAGCGCGCCCGCATGGGAACAGCTGGCCGGCAGCCTCGACCGAGTCGGAGTTCTCCGCCGAGCGGATGTCCGAAGACTACCTGTCCGTCTACATGAACGTCACGACACAGAGTCGCAATCCAGGCGGGAGATCATGATCCCCTCAGCCCGCAAGCCGAAGATCTTCATGATGGATCTTTGGGCGACCGTGCCCTACTACACCGCTTATCTATCCAAGGCCCTCCTGCAGCAGGGAGCGGATCTTACCGTCGGATCGATTACGTACTATCTGGACACGGAGTGCTTCCGTTCGCGAGGGATACGGCTCAGCCCCGGCCTCATCAACGTCGTGGGCAGATTTCGTCTATCCAAGTTGCCGCGCAGAATCCTAAAACTCGCTGAATCGACGGTGAACCTGTTCGCTCTCACGATTCGCTTCATGGTCTCCCAACCCGACATCATCCATGTGCAGTTCCTGCCCATGCTCCGGTGGCGGATACCAATGGACCTCTGGTTCGTACGCTTCTTTCAGCGCAGAGGCACAAGGGTTGTTCTCACCGTACACGATCTGCTGCCCCACGATACCGGCGATCAGTTACAAGACAATCTTCCTCGATCTTTATAGCCATGCAGACGCTCTCATCTGTCATTCCGATCACGTTGCAGAGAAGCTGAAGCGCGAGTTTCGAGTTTCCGCATCCAAGGTCAACATTATCCCGCACGGACCTTTTTTTTACGACGTTGCCTCCCCAACAGAGCCAGAGATACTACGGACCCTCCAGGTGGCATCGAGTCAGCTTATCTTTCTCTTTCAGGGAATCATCTTTCCCTACAAGGGCGTTGACCTGCTCCTAAACGCATGGCAACGGGTAGAGCACGAGACCTCGGGAGCCTGCCTGATCATCGCGGGGACCGGATCCCCTGAACTGCTGGATCAACTTCGCGCACAGGTGCAAAAACTCAGCCTGCAACGCGTTCATTTACACTTCCGCTTTATATCGCCCGAGGAGCTTGTGGCCTTATACAGGGCAGCAGATGTAGTCGTATACCCCTATCGCGCCGTCACCACCAGCGGAGCCCTGGCGACCGGACTAGCGCTCGGCAAGGCGATGGTTGCAAGCAACCTGTCGGTCTTTCGGGAGTTACTCACCAACGAAGAGTCAGCACTGCTGATCGACCCTCAGGATACAGATCAATTTGCCGCAGCGTTGCTGCGCCTTGCAGCCCGGCCCGACCTGCGCGAAGCTTTCTCCGAGCGCATCAGTGAGATCCAGTATGGAGACCGCACATGGCAGTCGATCGCCGTCAGGACGGCTTCCACATACGAATCGGTATTGGGGCAATCGGTGTCATCCACTGCGCGGGGCACATAAGGAACCCCTCTATATCGAGAGCCGCAATCGAGAGCCGCACAATTCCTCCGCAGAGCCGCTATCTGCCGGTTCATCGTTCGGCAGTGCCCTCGTTCTGCCCACTGAGCGATTCGGTATAGATCAGGACTTGGGAAAGAAAAAGTAGTTTGTAGAAGGTCGAGTTGAATCATACGGGCGAAAAGTGTGGTTCTCATAAGAAAACGCCTCGTAATTGAAGGAATAAAGAAGCTCAAACGTCTCGTTGCTACCTACCTCGACCAACCAATTGGGCTGGCAGCGGCGAATGAGATTCAAGGCACCACTTATACACGCCACGTCGTGACCTTCTACATCACATTTGATAAGGGCTGGAGCCAGTTCTGGAAAGAGCGTATCCAGCCTCGCCACTTTTACCGAGACATTTCCCTGAGATGAAATCTTTGCTTCGTAGAGGTTTGCCCCTCCCGAGGTGTATTGCGGAATGGCCATCCGACCAGAATCGTCGTCGTGATCTGATGCAGCCACATTTAAGCATTGGACATTCTTTAAGTTCAGGGCACGCACATTGCCGACCAGGTAGGAATAGGTCTCCGGCACAGGTTCCAGCGAAATTACATGCCCAGTGGGGCCCACAAACTCCGAGCAAAACTTCGTATACACGCCGATATTAGCCCCAACATCTAGGACTGTATCTCCTGTTTTGAGAATGCTTTGACACCCGCCAAGATCAGGCTCGGCCTCGATATTGTAATGTCTAAGCGCGCTACGGTAGTGAACGGATCGTGCAACCTTGAGCAGTCCGTCCGGTAGATACTGTAGAGCGAGTTGCTTCATCGTCATACAATCCGCCATCTGAAAGATCTGATGTGTCTAAGCTTACACTGATCAAGAGAGCGCACCTTTAAGGTTTGTTGTCTTGGAGAAGCGGAGAGATGCGGCCTCTCATTTCCGACCCTTACTTAAACACACGACTATGACCAAGATCAGCATCTTGATAACTGCCTATAACTCTGAGCGGTGCTTGCGTGAAACCCTCGAAAGTGCTCTGAGTCAGACCCACCCAGCGCACGAGATTCTCGTCGTGGATGATGGGTCCACCGATGGAACCGAGAAGATCGCTCGATCCTTCGGAGATCGCATCCGGTACATCAAACAACAGAATCAGGGCATTGCCGGCGCCCGAAACACCGGCGTCCGGGAGGCCACAGGCGACTGGATCGCCCTCCTCGATCATGACGATCTAATGCTTCCCACCAAGCTCGAAAAGCAGGTCGCGATCATCGAGGCAAACCCGGATCTCGTCGTCGTATACTCCGCTTTCACCTACCTGTATGCGGATGGAACAACCAAACATATTCCAGCATTCCCTTCAGAGAAGCTCTGGCCCGCACTTCGCTATCGCACGCCCATCCTTCCCTCGACATCAATCATCCGGCGCGCCGCGTTTCAGGAGATCGGCGGCTTCATCCAGCTTTACTGTATCGACGACTGGAACCTTTGGTTTCGCCTGATTCGACGCTACTCCTCAAGCGCGTTCAAGGAACACCCAGAAGGCCTTACCGTCTACCGATGGTGGGACAACAACGAAAGCAAGAACTTCATGCCGATGGCAGCCGCGGTAATCGGCATGCTGGATACACTCCTGGTCAATGACCTTAGAGGATTCAAGCGCGCCATCTGGAAACGCAGAATAGAAGCCAGAATCTACTACGCCCTGGCGGTCCAACTTCGCGAGATAGGCAACGACCGGTACTGGGAGTTTGCCATCGAGTCGTTGCTCAAATGGCCGCTCTTCGGAACTATGATCTCTCCTCATCGCTATATTGTGGTCGCCAATATGCTTTGGAAGAGGTTGCTTCACTTCTCCTTCAACTTCCGATACTGGTGGCCGGTTCGCAGATGCAGGGACCTGCTTTAATTGCACGCCATAGTCGGGCCCCGATCCGGCCTCTCAGCATGCAGAGCCGGCCATGCCGGTTCTTTCCTTCATCCCAAAGGAGCATCCTGCGTTGAAATGACCTCGGACCGTCGCCAGGCATACCACATCTGTCGCGCCTCATCTTTGAATATCCAGACCGCGCAGATCACGTAGACCGGCAAGGTCACCAGAATCTGCCCAAAGAAGACCACCATCGAGGTGGGATGCCAGTATCTGTCTGCGGCGTAGCACACGATCGCGAACGGAATCGAACACAGCGTAATCTTTCCCCATCCATCCCACAGATAGGTCCTCACCGGCACATGCAACTCTCTCTGCACAAATCGCGGCCAGAAGATGAGGTGGACGACCGTGGTTGCAATCGATGTTCCCCACGCCACGCCATACAGGCCCATCCTCCGAGCCAGAACGATACTCAGGCCCAGGTTCAGGGCCGCCTCAACGATTGCCCAGTGGGCCACGGACTTGTGTTTCTCGATTCCAAACGCAATCTGGCCTCCGGTGGTATTCGCCACTCCAAAGAACTGGCTGATCATCAGGATCTGCAACACTGTCCCGGACATCTGGCTGTACTTATACCCCATCCAGAGCCCGATGAACGTCTTGCCTCGAAACAGCAGCGCCAGACTCACAGGCAACGCGAGTCCCAATGTGGCCTGGGTGCCCTTCAGCAGCAACCTCTGCAGATCTTCCGTTCTGCCCTCGGCCTCCATATTGCTCGCCATGGGGATGAACGTGGTGGCCATGGATGAGACCACCTGCCGCGAATAGGCCACCAGACTACCGCCAATGGAGTAGAAGGCGACGGCTCCCACCGAAACAAACGCTCCCACCACAATATTGTCGGTATTGAAGACCACCTGCACCGCGATCACGATCAGAAAAGTCGTAAAGCTGTATGACCAGATCATCTTGAGTGTCTTGATATCCGGCCGTCCCAACCCGACCCGGCACGCGGGAAAGATCTTGACTGCGGCCCCCCATGTGGCGAGTCCGGCGAGCAACGTAACGGTAAACTCCCAGTAAGCCAGCGCAATCAAGCCATGCCCACTATGAAGAATGAGGATGACACCAGCAGCTTTCACCGTAGTCTGTGTGATCGTCACGCCGCTCAGAATGTCAAAGCGATGGACCGCACTGAGCACCGCCCCAAAGACACCGGAGGCTAGCGTGACAGCCACCGCCAGGGCGCACATCAACACCGTGATCTGTGCCGCGCGCCCCAGGCCGTTCGGCACTTTGAACAGATGGGGAAATACCAGGGCCAAGAATCAGGCTGAGGACTGCAGCTCCAGAGGCAATCAGGATTCGGAACCAGAGCGCGGCGCCGATCGCCTTCTTCGCCTCGGCCGGATCTCCCTGTGCATCGGCACGGGATACATAGCGAATGACGGCGCTTCGCATCCCCATGTCCAGCAGGCCCAGATAACCCACCGTCGCAACCGCGAGAATCCAAACCCCATACGCTACAGTTCCCAGACTCCGTATCACAATCGGAGTAAGGAAGAACGGCATCACCATGCCCACAACCATGGCAATCCAGTTCATCGTCACATTGAGCGCAAAGCGTTTCGAGCTGGCCATTGATGATTCGGTTAGCAGGTTCCAGTTGCTGTTTTGGATTCCATCTGCTTTTGCAGCTTCCAGATGCGTTCGCAAGTTCCAAGATACTATAGTGATGTCGCGGCTATAGTGATGTCGCAAGTTATCGTGATGTCGGCCTGACGTGATCGCCGAAGCAATGCCCGGGGCGACCTCGTCTGGCGCCCCGTCCGGGGGTTCCGTTGCAGGATACGGCACACCGTGGGCGTGATGCCCCCTTTGCAGGAGTGGATCATGAAGTTTGTCTTCTGGCTCTGCCTGGCTCTGGTCGGATACGCATACTTCGGCTACCCCATCTATCTTTGGCTTCTGGCCCGGCTACGACCGCGTCCGATCCACCCCGGCGCGATTCTGCCGAGTGTGTCTATCATCATCGCTGTTCGAAACGAAGAGGCGAACCTGCCAGCCAAGATCGAGAATCTCAACCTTACGAATTACCCTAAGGAACTCCTCCAGATTGTGATTGCCTCGGATGGTTCTAGTGATCGTACCGCAGAAATTCTGCGTCAGCATTCATCCAGGGTCCTGCCCGTCATTCTCGATCGATCAAACGGAAAGGCCTCTGCCCTTAATGAAGCCGTGCGGCGCGCCACGGGCGACATTCTCGTGTTTCAGGACGCCCGACAGTCCCTGGAGCCCGACGCGATCGCTGAACTTGTCTCCAACCTCGCAGACCCAAGTGTGGGAGCCGTAAGCGGAGAGTTGTTGCTTGAGTCCGCGCGCAACGATTCCTCTCCCGACGGCCTTGGCATTTACTGGAAGATTGAGAAGGCCGTTCGCAAGCTAGAGTCGGCCTCCGGTTCGGTGGTGGGGGTCACGGGAGCCATTTACGCGATACGTCGCGAACTCTACGCCGAGATCCCACCTGGAACGATCCTCGATGATGTCTTTGTGCCGATGCACGTTGTGAAGTCCGGCAAGAGAGTCGTCTTTCAACCTTCTGCGATAGCACGTGACCGGCTATTCAGCCAGAAGGGCAAGGAGTTCTCGCGCAAGGTTCGCACATTGACGGGCAACTACCAGTTGCTTCGCTTGGAGCCGTGGCTGCTTTCTCCCGCGAATCCTTTGCTCTTTCGTTTCATCTGCCATAAACTTCTGCGTCTAGCAGTGCCATCTGTTTCTGGCCCTGATGCTGCTAGGATCGGCGATGGCGAACGGCATCTTCTACCGCGCGGCATTCCTGGTCCAGGTCATCTTCTACGCCGCAGCTGCATTCGGAGCCATCAAACCATCGACAAAGACTTTCAAACCAATCGCAATCGCTCACACGTTTGTTCTTCTCAACGCCGCTGCCGCACTCGCGTTTTACAGCTTTGTCGCCGGACGAAAAAGAGTATGGGTCTAGTACGCTAGAACTGTCAGCGCGCAACGGGTTTATGCTTCAGTCGCCTACGCAGCTTCGGAGATTGCATGTTGGGAACAGGTCTTGGGCACTATATTCCGATCGTCGCATATCTGGGCTTCTGGATCATGTGCCTGGTCTCGCTGGGAGGCAAGCCCCTCTATGGGCTCTACTATATGATCCCGTTCCTTCCCTACAGGACGCTGCGAGACCATTTCCTTGATTACCCGCTGGGCGCAAACGTGTCTGACCATCTTGGTGATCTGCCGTCATTGTGGGCGCCATCATTCACGGCAAACGTCTCCCGAAGTCCAAGCTCTACGTTCTCTGGCTCGTCTTCGGCATCTACCTTTATCTCTCCATGTGGCTTGGCACGTTGATCTCTAATGCCCCAGCCCCACTCTGGCTTATCCGACATCAACTTTGTCACATGGAAAGACTACATGCTCATTCCGCTGATCTTCATGGCGGCAGGTCTTGTCATCGAAGATCGGAAGACAGTAAGAACGGTTGTTCTGCTCACCGCGATCACGCTCCTGTTTATAGACCGGTCCAGCTTGTTTGAAAGCATGTCCAGGACTTGGACTAGCTTCGACGAGGACAAACGTGGAGGCGGTCCTCTAGGCTACGGGTCGAACCAGACAGCGGCATTCTTAGCTCAATTTGCGATGTTCTTTTGGGGATTTGTGCAGTTTGCGACGAGACGGAAGGTCAAATTTGCAGGTTATCTGCTGGTTGCCATCACGATCTTCACAGCTATGTACACCTTCTCCAGAGCAGGCTACCTGGCAATTCTAGTTGGGGTCTTTGTGCTCGGGCTCCTGAAAGATCGAAAGCTGCTTCTGGTCCTCGGTGTATTCCTGGTGATCTGGCAAAGTGTCGTCCCCACCGCCGTCCGCGAACGTGTCAACATGACGGAGAACTCGAACGGCCAACTGGAAGCCTCCGCCCAGGAGCGAGTCGATCTCTGGGAGAACGCGGAACGGTCCATTCTTCGAAGTCCGATCGTTGGAAACGGTTTCGCGACCTTTCAACTAGGCGAGCACGTCGACAATCTGAGGGACACACATAACTGGTATGTCAAGGTGCTGGTAGAGACAGGCGTGATCGGGCTCATCATGGCCCTCATGCTCATTCAGCAAATGCTGGCTGTTTCCTACCGCTTATTCAAACGAGGATCCGATCCTCTCTATCGAGGTCTGGGCCTCGGTCTGGTACTGGCCATTTCCGCGTGCATCGTCGCTAACTTCTTCGGGGACCGTTGGACCTACATTGAAATTACAGCCCTCCTCTGGGTGCTGGTTAGCGCTGCGATTCGCGCAGAACAATTGCAAAGGGCAGAATCGACGTCCGAGGAGTCTGGAGGTCAGGGCACCGGGACGATCGAACCTTACATGGCGTATCAATAACATCGCGACCCTCTGACTTCTCCAAATCCATTCGTCGCGATACTGGATAGTCAGTTCGCTGGAACCCTATGATAAGCACCCTATCCCCCGACCACAACGCGCTCATCGCTGGCAACGACCCTTCGTTACCTCATGTTCTGCTGGTGCTTGACCAGATACCAAAATCATTAGGGGGAGGTGAACGAATTGTTCTTCGGCTAGCAGCACTTCTTCCACAATATGGATATAGGGTATCCATACTGTGCTTTTCCGCGCATCCTGAAAGTAACGTCCTGCGATCCCCACCTTGCCCTATCTACTTGCTGCCATTAAAACGCACCTATGATCTCACGGCGTTTCGAGCTGCTTTTGATCTGCGAAGATTCCTGCGACAGAATCGCATTCAGATCGTCCAGACCTTTTTCGAGAGCTCCGATCTTTGGGCCGGATGTATCACCAAGACAATGTCCAGGGCGAAGCTCATTTGGAGCCGCAGGGATATGGGAATTCTAAGGTCTTCCAAACACTCCATTGCATATCGTCTGATGGCTAATACCCCGGACGCGGTATTCACCGTCTCGGAGCAAGTACGACGCCATTGCATCGACGTGGACGGGATCGATCCGAATCGTGTTCAAACCATCTACAGCGGCCTCAACCTCTCCGATTGGAATGAGATTGATAGACCTGCCAAGAACTCCGCGAACCCTGTCGTCACGACGGTTGGGAACATTCGCTGCGTCAAGGGACACGATTTGTTCATCCGGGCGGCTGCATCCATCGCTGTGCAGTTCCCTGCGGTGAGATTCAACATCGTCGGTGATGTGTTGGAGCAGGATTACTTTATCGAGTTGCAACATCTCATCCATGACCTGAACCTGTCCGATCGGCTTCACTTTACCGGAGGAGTCACAAATCTCAGGGAGCACCTGAAAGCTTCGGATATCTTTGTCCTCCCCTCGCGCAGCGAAGGGTTTTCCAACGCCATCATCGAAGCCATGGCCTCGTCTCTCCCGGTGGTCGCTACCAACGTTGGGGGAAATGCCGAGGCTGTGACAGAGGGTGTCAACGGCTTCCTTGTGCCACCAGAGGATCCTGCTGCCCTCGCGGCATGTATTAGCCGCCTACTCTCCGATCCGCACCAGGCGAAGGCGATGGGTATGGCTGGAAGGGCGATGGTGAAAGAAAGGTTCACCTCCGAGGTGATGATGAGGCAGACCGTCGGTGCCTACAGCAGGATCCTGGCTAGGGGATAAAGGGCCGGAGTAGAAACCTGGGCGGAGCTCCCAATCGCTCAAGGTCCGACGACCATTCGTGGCCATAAAGGTTAGCAGGCCCTCCGCCGTTTGATACCCTACTCGGGGACAGCGTAGAGATGCCAAAGGTCGACGTTATCATTCCTGCATACAATGCAGGCAAATACTTGGCTGCTGCGCTTGCCAGCGTCGAGGCGCAGACGTTTGAAGATTGGCGCATCCTGCTGATTGATGACGGCAGCACGGACAATACCGCCGAAGTTGCTGCTCCATTTATGAAGCGACTGGGGAAGAAATTCACTTATATAAGGCAGGAGAACCAGGGCCTGCCGGCGGCACGCAATGCTGCGATCCGCAACTCTTCGGCGGAGTATATCGCCTTGCTTGACTCCGACGACATCTGGCTGCCTTGCCGGCTCGCTGAGTCCCTGAGTTACTTTGAGAGTCATCCCGAGGTTGGGATATGCCATAGTTCTGTCGCGTTTGTTGATGAGACTGGGGAAATTCTCGAGATCTTTGACACTCCGCAAAAGCATGGCGAGGGCATGATCGCTCCGTATATCTATATGCGGAAAGTTCAACTCCCGTGCCCTACGGTAACGTTCCGCAGAAGATGTATTGAGATGGTTGGTATTTTCGACGAGACCATGCGGGCCACCGAAGATCGGGATCTCTGGTTCAGAATTGCGCTGCACTTCCAAGTGGGATTCATCCACAAAGTTTTGGCGCATTACCGCGTCTCAGAAGCTTCCATGAGCGCCGATCCGAATCGTATGCTACAGGGTCAACTTCGATTCATCGGGAAGCATTACGGGGCTCCTGGTTGCCGGGTTTTGGCGCGCCGAATCGCTCTCAGCCAATGTTATAGACAACACGCTGAAGCGCTGGAGCTCCGCGGAGATCATTGGAAGGCCGTTAAATCCGCTTCGCGATCCCTTTGCTTCTATCCGTTGGATATCACCAACATTCGGTCTGCAGCATCCATCCTCTTGCACTCTTCCGATCGATAGCCCAGTCCGAACTTTAGGTTCATTTGGATGAAGCCTGCCCCGAAACCGCAAAATTGTGACTTCCTACTTAGCCGGAGCTAGATGCATCGTGGGAGGAGTCAGCCATGCGCCTTATCCCCGAAGCGAAAGCCAGTCGGAGACGATTCTAATGCGACTCTACGGTTCAACCGCGCCAATGGACGGAGGATCTGGCCGCCTGGCACCGAAGTAGTCGGTGGTCATACCGTTCACGGGCACTCCACGCCCAATTGCCGGACTGCCCCTGCGGGGATGGAAGTTGAAGTTGTCAAGCTGTGACTCGCTCGAAAGCGTGGAGGGAGGCTGGTTCACGAACTCCGGCGAGGCGCAAATGAGATCGGAACGACCGAGGGATGGACAGGGCTTGGAGCGCAGGTTGAAAAACAAATCATGGTCTGAGGCGAGTTTGACGGAATGGTCACTATAGTAGAAGAGCCCTGGAACCTCGCCAGTCGGATACTTAGGGTCGAGGAAACCGAGAACAATATTGTTGCGAAAAACAAAGTGTGCTGAGTCGCATGCGCCTGGAGACTGGCAGGCGAGATCAAACATTGTCGCAGAGTAGCCTACGGTAGTGTTGTTCGCGAAAAGGACCGTGCTATTGGCCGCGGTAAAGAAGCTGAAGATGTCGCCCGCAGCACGGCAAAAGCCGCTGAGGTTCCGGTTATAGTCAGGTGGTGCTCCAGGCAGCGGTTCAGCCATGCGGCGGCAATTCCCTACCGTGAGGTTGTTTTCAAAAATTGTCGTTGAGCCCGGCGAGGCTCCCCATTTCCATTGCTGGCCCATGTTGCCGTAAGACTCGGAGTTGGCGATTTTGAGGTAATGGATGAGCGTGTGGGGACCGATGAAGCCGTCCTTCGTGTTGTAGGCCATCACGCAGTGATCGCAAATGAAAGATTCAAGCTTCGCGTTTTGTCCGCTCCAGGAGTCTCCGAACCCACCATCTTCGGTATCCCAACAGCGCTCGGCCGGAAACTGCCTATGGATAATCGGATGCTCTTCCAGACACCCATTGCCTTCCATCGTTACGTAGCTGGCCCTAATCAAAGATCCGGGGGCGTCAGGAGTGCTGCGGCCATCGTCGAAGTTCCAGCCTGCGAAAGCATTGAAACCCACGAACATCCGCGTCATGGTGATAGGACCGCCAATCGGTCCCATCACGCCGGAGGAATTGAAACCATGAACGTATACGTCCTGAAAAACCACGTTTGACGTGGCATTGTTTGTTAGGAAGCCATTCTGCGCATAGTCGTCATAGGGGACGCTGGAAGAACACGAGCGCGGGTAAGGGGGTATCCCAACCGAATGGATACACACACCATTGTGGGTGGTCAGTTCGATGCCCTCGATATCGACGTAACTGGTTGATCCGAGGTTGAATGTCCACGTCAGCCCAAAGCCGCCAAAGAGTTGGGTCTCATTGATAGGACCGTAGGGGTAACTACTGTTGATTGGAGTGCATCTGTAGGTTCCATACGCGCAGCCGCCGAGAATTCTGGTCGGCTGCACTGCGGTTCCCGCCGGGATGGGCGGATTGAAGCATGTTGTATTCGGATTACCGTACCCACACCAGTAATTGGGAGCATTCCCGTTGGAGTTGTTGTCATAGCCCAGTCGGCAATCTGGGTTTGACCGATTCATCTGCGACGCCAGCGCTGCGCATCCGCGAATGACCACTGTGTCGCCTCCGGCAATCACCCATGCGTTCTTCTCGCCACTGTTATCCGACCACAGATAGCGAACGTCATTGAAGGCGCAGTGCCGGTCTACACCTTTGCCGGAGTATGGCGCGTCTGCTCTTCCGTCGCACTGTCCATCATGCATTCGCGTCGAGTAGCGAGTACCCCCATCACTGCGTACAAACCAGGTTTCCGCAGCAAGGGGCACGGCAACCCAAAAAAGAAGGAGGAAACCGATGGTTCTGGTGATCGTCATAATGACCTCAATGGGAGAAAGGGCGCCAGCGAATCGATCATAATGAGGCCTCGCAAATTGCCGTTTGACATGAGTTTCTCGCGCTTTGCGGGATGTTACAGGAGATGACCTATATCCAGTTGTTTCGCCACTTCCGCGATATCAAAGTTCAAATCGATCTCCGCTGAAAGATTTCGTTGACCACCGGGCTGAACCTGTTGATAGTTCTTTTTATTGATGGACGTGCAATGGCCTTCCGCTACCCATTTGAGGGGAACGTTGACTACGCGTCCGCCGAGACGCCGTTTCCAGTACATAATGCCAACACCTGAATCGTAGTAGTACTTCGAGCGACGATAACGCTCTTTTTCACTTGGACAATTGGGGTGATGATCAAAACATCGCCACCATCCCGCACCCTGATCGAACTGAGATTTGCTGGCGCCGCGCGTTGTGCAACCTGCCAGCTCCCAATACCTGTGGTGGCGGAACTGATACATATAACGGCGGCTGCCATAATCAGGAACGGCAGCCATCGCGCCGTCTCGGAGCCCCTCGAAGATGACCTTCAATCGGTGCATGATTTCGATGCGGCACAAAAGATCAGCGTGCCAGAACGCTAGCCGATCTGAAAAAAGGAAAGCAAACTCGAGAGGGAAGTGCGGCCACATCACCTGAAATCCGAAGTTAGCATTGAAGTCGATGACAATGGATCCGGGAAGCACAGTCTTCGGCGGCCCGCACCTCGGATCGAAGCCAATAACCGGCGTCCAACCAATCTCCTGAATGAGCCTCTGTTGGAGTGTGCACCATCGATCGCTCACATTCCAGCAAAGCCACGGCCGGGACACGCCAGCAAGAGCCCGGCGCCATTCGGCCGCAGCTTCATTGATGTTGTCGAGTGGTACAGGAAACCCTGCCCAGTTGCCTTTGCCGAATTGTGATAGATCCACTTTGCCTTTTCTCTACTTTCGGCTCATTCCACAGGCAGTCGGATTACTTGTGGTTGTAAGGTATAGGCCGCTGAGTTTGAAGAAGCAAGACCACAGCCACGCGCGCCGGGTTCAAAATCCAGCGAACAGCAACTCGACATGCTAGGATTCACGGTCATCATACCACCCGAAGAATGCATCTGTGCCATCTGGCGGCCCATGAGCAGCCTATTCGTGGAGGTAGGGACGCGCAGCTCGGAGCGTCTCAAACCGAGTCTCAAGACGCATTCAACCCACGAGAAGCTGCACTTGGACAGCGACTCGGCCACATCAAGAAAGTGCCCGTCCGGCTCACGCTTCAAGAGATATGAATGATGGTGCAGTTCTCATCGCGCTGTCTCCCGAACAAGCGATTTCTCAGGTCTTAAAATATAGGCGTGGGTACCTGGGCATTTGGGGTAAAACTTGGTCTGACTCTCAAGCGATGAGCTCTACACCCTGCAAACCCTCCATCTGCTTCGCAGATGGAGGGGCCGCCCCGATTGGGTGATGAGCTAAAAAGGTTTGGGCTCCGGCGCATAATTCAAGATTAATCCAAGATCTACGCCGCCCGGCCGCCCAAGATCATCCCCGCGAGGAACCGGTTCTGTTCCTCGCGACTAGAATCTGGCTGGATGCCAGGCGAGCAAGCCTCAGCGAAAGGAATCATCGCAAAAAGAAGTATTCATCCTGCGGCTCATTGAACCGACACGTACTCCACTGCACCTATGCCGGGTGGGTCTGGCCGTGCCACGTTATAGTAATCCGTGGTCAACCCCGGAATTTGAATTCCTGCCCCAAGCAGCGGGCTGCTACTAGACGGATGGAACGAGTTTCCCGTAACGAAGGGGTCAAACACATCAAGACCGGACTCCTGGCCAGGCCATGGTTGCGCAGGTTCATTTACCAGCAGCGGGTCAGAGCAGATCACGCCGTTGGCCGTCGAAGGGCAAGTGCCGAGCTGCATTCCAAATTCCTCGTTATGAGAGGTATTCAACACGATGCCGGGAGAAAAATAATAGAGCGTCGGTGTAATGCCAGGGCCGTAGGGACTGTTCGGATCTACGTAACCAAGAAACACGTTGTTCGTTGAGTTGATCGTGGAGGGGCAACTCGCATCTGAGCCGGCGCAAGCCACGTACAGTGCAATCTGCTGCGCGGTGATGAAGGTGTTGTTTTGGATATTCCATGTTGAACCGATGGGTATGACGCTCGCCATTCCGTTTCCACCGGCACGGCAGAAGCCTGTGAGGTACATGTTGTAGGTGGAGGGCACGCCACTCATGGGTTGGCTCATGCGAACGCAATTATTCACGGTTAGGTTGTTCTGAAAGGTTGTCGTATTGACAACCCCATCCTCCCCTCCCCACTTCCAATTCGACCCCATGTTCCCGATAGCGACCGAATTGGTGATCGTGAGCTGGGGAATGGCAATGTGTGGTCCGATGAATCCATCTTTGGTGTTGTAGTCGTCCACGCAATAGTTGCAGGTAAACGACGTAAGCACGCTCTCCGTCCCGACGCCTTGTCCGCTCCAGGAGTCTCCGAATCCCCCTGAATTGGTGTCATAGCAGACCTGCGCTGGATAGGTTGCCGTGATGGGATACTGCTCATAGCAACCGTTGAAGATCATCGTGACATAGTTGGCCGTAATAGACGATCCCGTCGCATCTGGGGTACCGCTTCCGTCGTCGAAGTTCCACCCTGCAAAGGCATTGAAACCTGAAAACACTCGCGTCATCGTGATAGGGCCGCCAATTGGCCCCATGAAGCCAGAGGAGTTGAAGCCATGAACATAGACGTCTTGCAGCACAATGTTCGATGTTGTGTCGTTGCTTAGAAAACCATTCTGTGCATAGTCGTCATAGGGAACGCCGGAAGAACACGAGCGCGGGTAAGCGGGTATGCCAACCCCAATGGTGCACACACCATTGTGGGTGGTGAGTTCGATGCCCTCGATATCGACGTAACTGGTCGATTCAAGATTGAATGTCCACGTCAGCCCAAAGCCGCCAAAGAGTTGGGTCTCATTGGTAGGACCGTAGGGGTAGTTATTGTTTATTGGAGTGCAACTGTAAGTGCCATATGCGCAGCCGCCGAGAATTCTGGTCGGCTGTGCCGCGGTTCCTGCCGGGATGGGCGGGTTGAAGCACGTAGTATTTGGATCACCGTACCCACACCAGTAGTTGGGGGCATTGCCGTTGGAGTTGTTGTCGTAACCTAACCGGCAGTCGGGGTTTGACGCGTTGGTTTGCGAGGCAAGCGCTGTGCAGCCGCGAATGACCACAGTGTCGCCTCCGGCAATCACCCAACCGTTCTGCGCGCCGCTGTTATCCGACCACAGATAGCGAACGTCATTGAAAGCGCAGTTCTGGTCCACGCCAGTTCCTGGGTACGGAAGATCGTACGTCCCATTACATTGGCCGGTCGGCACATTTGCGCTGTAGCGCGTGCCCCCGTCCGGGCGGACGAACCAGGTCGTTCCGAGTCCGGCGTCTCCCTCTGCGGCGACGATGATATTGGCTGCGGCTGATTGGGTCTGAGCCGGATTGCTGCTGTCGGTGACGGTGACGGTGATCCTGTAGCTTCCGCTCGCCGTTGGCGTCCCTGAGATCACGCCACCGGAACTTAGTGTCAACCCCGCTGGAAGACTACCGGAGGTGATCGACCAGGAGTACGGCAAGGTGCCACCACTTCCCGCCAGTGTTTGCGTATAGGCCGTACCCACCGTTGCAGCAGCAAGCGTCGAAGAGGTGATGGTGAGCGCTGGACCTTCTACCGTAATCGACAGTGTCGCCGTCTTGGTCTGCATCGGATTGCTGTGATCGCTCACGCTGACCGTGAAGGTGGAGGTCCCGCTCGCCGTCGGCATTCCGGAGATCGCTCCGCTTCCCGCCGCCAGGCTCAGTCCCGCCGGCAGGCTGCCCGACGTGATCGACCAGGTGTAGTTTGGCGTTCCCCCGTTTGCTTGCAAGGTTGCCGAATAGGCGACGCCATCTCTTCCCGCCGCCAGCGCCGAGGAAATGATGGATAGCTGGGTCGATGCAATCGTAATCGACAGGGTTGCCGTCTTGGTCTGCACCGGGTTGCTGCGATCGCTCACGCTGACCGTGAACGTGGATGTTCCGCTAGAGGTCGGCGTTCCGGAAATCACTCCGCTTCCCGCCAGACTCAGTCCTGCTGGCAAACTGCCCGACGTGATCGACCAGGTGTAGTTTGGTGTTCCACCGTTCGCCACCAATGTCTGCGTATATGCCGTTCCATCCGTGCCTGAGGCTAACGTTGAAGTTGAGATGGATAGCTGTGTCGGCGCAATCGTAATCGACAGTGTCACCGTCTTGGTCTGCACCGGGTTGCCGCTATCGCTCACGCTGACCGTGAACGTGGATGTTCCGCTAGAGGTCGGCGTTCCGGAGATCACTCCGCTTCCCGCCGCCAGGCTCAGTCCTGCTGGCAAACTGCCCGACGTGATTGACCACCTATACCCAGGTGTTCCACCGCTCGCCACCAACGTCTGCGTATATGCCGTTCCATCCACGCCCGAGGCCAACGATGAAGTTGAGATGGATAGCTGTGTCGGCAGTACTGCGACCGGGGCGACTGTGATGGATTCAGCAGATGTCTGAGTTTGAATTGGATTGCTACTATCGCTCACTGTGACCGTGAAGCTGAACGTTCCGGTGGCCGTGGGCGTACCGGTGATCGCTCCGCTTGCTGCAGCAAGGTTGAGGCCTGCGGGTAAGCCGCCAGATGTGATTGACCAAGTGTAAGGAGACGTTCCTCCAGTGGCAACAAGACTTGCGCTGTAAGGGGTACCGACAATTCCCGACGATAGCGAGGCGGTGGAAATCGCTAGGGGAAGAGCGACGTTCGTGCCGCTTGAGACGATTGAGATAGGAACGGATTGCGATGCTTGTCCAGTCTGGGTGTTCTGAACCTGCACTTGTGCGGTGCCGGGAACAGCGAGGCTTCCGCCTTGAATCGAACCGGATACGGTAGTGGAATCAATCACGGTCGTGGCAAGCTTGCTGCCGTTCCATAGGATGACCGCGCTGTTTGTGAAGTTTGTTCCCACGACCTTCACGGTCACGGCACCCGATCCCGCGGTGATTGTCTGCGGAAGAACGGCACTGATGCTCGGCGCGCTCAGCGGCTCAACTACTGTGCTTCCGCATCCGAGAAAAAAGAGGCTGGCTGAAAGCCCGACGCCTACAGTGATTGCCTTCAATATCTTCAAAACACACCTCGGTACCATGCCCAGAGCCCGCCGTCCGCAAGTTCGGGGATATCTTCTAAAGGGCACACATGTTACGAACTCGCACTATAGTAACCAACTGTTCGATTACTCTAGAATGTACCATGCGGCACCGAAAGTCCTTGGTGGTTTGAATCACAGGAGACGCAGCGTCGACAGTAACTCATTGATAACTGCGGAAGGAATCAAGGACTTCTTCTCGGCTTTCCGGATGGGGCCTACCGTTAAAGCGCTATGATTCAGCTATTTGCAAGTAGCTCGTGGTCGTATCGGCCTTTTAGTTGCGCCAAATTTGGAAATTACTTGCGGTTCAATGACGGTATCGGGAATAATTCGCCACTTGCTCTATCCAGTTCCTCCAGATGACGCGCGAATCCGAAATGAGAACGACGTCTTGAAGGACTAATCGGCATGGGAATGCCGAACATGAGCACCATCATTAGGGCGCTGCTGCTTGGCTCAGGCAAACGGCATGGCTGCCGTCCAGGTCTGTGACCGGGCTAGTCGGACGATCACCCGGCTGGCTGATTTCTTTCGAGGATTTGTATGTCTGATTTATGGAGAATTGGGGTCTCGCTGGACAGTGAATCACGCTCAGGCATCACGAAATCTGGGCCGAGAAGCACCAACAGAATCGGTAGGATCCAAGTGGGCTACCAATGCTCACGCGGTACGCTCAGGCAAGCAGCGCCTGCAAGACCTAGCCTTTATTGGCAACTTCGTAAAGCGCAGTGGTCGCCCTGAGTCTGAGCGAACTGCGCCCGCCCAGACTCAGATTCCAAATATCACCATGTCTTTGTGAGTTACCAGCCCTGCTTGAACATCTGCTTGATTCCCCGCAGCGCCTGTCGTGTACGTTCTTCGTTTTCAATGAGGGAGAACCTGACATACTCGTTGCCGTGTTCGCCAAATCCGATGCCCGGGCTAACCGCGACCTTCGCATCCATGAGCAGCTTCTTCGAGAACTCCATCGACCCTAGCGCGCGGTACTGTTCTGGAATATGCGCCCAGACAAACATGGTGGCTTTCGGCAGCTCTACCGCCCAGCCGAGCTTATTCAGGCCGGGCACCAATACGTCCCGGCGCGCCTTGTAGTTATTGCGTATTTCCGCAACACAATCCTGCGGACCTTCGAGCGCTGCAATCGACGCAACCTGGATCGGAGTAAACATCCCGTAATCGAAGTAGCTTTTGATGCGACCCAGTGCTGCGACAAGCTTCGGACATCCGACCATGAAACCGACCCGCCAGCCGGGCATGTTGTAGCTCTTGGAAAGGGTAAAGAACTCAACTGCGATTTCCTTAGCTCCCGGCACCTGCATCACGCTAGGAGCCACGTAACCATCGAACGTGAGATCAGCATACGCAAGATCATGCACCAGGTATATTCCCAGCTCCTTACAGAGCGGCACGAGGCGTTCGAAGAAGGAGAGATCGACGCACGCCGTTGTTGGGTTGGCCGGAAAATTCAAAATCAATATTTTTGGTCGCGGCTGTCATCCGCGGCAGCTCATATTCCAGCTTCTCGATCGAGGCTCGATTGATCAGTCCCATCCATTGCGATACTCTGGACCTTTGAGCCCGCAATCACAGGCCCGAAGATATGGATGGGATAGCTGGGATTGGGCACGGCCACTGTATCGTCATCGTCGAGCACGGCCAGGCACAGATGGGCAATGCCTTCCTTGGATCCAATCGTGACGATCGCTTCGGTCTCAGGGTCGAGACGAGACATCGTAACGCTTCTTGTACCAATTACAGATCGCGGCGCGCAGACGCGGGATGCCGCGAGACAGCGAGTACCTGTGTGTCGTCGTCCGTTGCGCAGCTTCTATAAGCTTATCGACGATGAACTTCGGGGTTGCACCGTCCGGATTCCCCATTCCGAAGTCAATGATGTCCTCACCGCGCTTACGCGCGGCGGCCTTCAATTCTCCAGTTACGTTGAACACATACGCGGGCAGGCGCGCCAGCCGTCTAAACTCTTCCATTGCAATTACCACTTTCTACGAATCTGGGACGCCAGACCGCACACTATTTCACGCGACACAAAGTCGCGGCTAGTACTTAGAGCTTAACGTCCAATCTTCATCGATGCTACCTGAGCTTCATTCTCTCCCCGCCAAGATCGTTTTGTTTGTGCCAACGGTGTGGCGGACACAGCGGTGGCCGATGGCATCTTTCCGGGTTCGAACTAGCTTCGAAACTCCGGACAGGTATTCGACAAATGCGGCATAATCGATGCAATGTCCAGCTTGCACATTCGATCATTGGGCGAGCCCTCCACGTCCATCTGGGCGCTGAACGCAACTCAGGTTCGCGATCTCACCGCATCGGTTAGCCCAACGCCAGGAGGGGGTTCAATCTCTATTTTCGCCGCAACCCTGGGCCTCGCTCTGGTGCATAAGGGTGCGAGCATCTCGCTTAAGCGGTCCGGGGAAGATGTCACTCGACGCGAGACGCTCACCGAGCTGTGCGAAAAGATCAAGTCCACGCTTGGGGTAATGAGCGGCTTCGCGGACGATGACTCGCAAGCCTTCCAGAATTATCTGGAGGCACGCTCCCTGCCTCGCACAACCGACGGAGACAAGACCTTACGAAATGCGGCAATGGAAACAGCTATCCTGCGCGCCACTCGTATTCCTATTTCGTCTGCCAGGGCGATTTGTTCGGCGCTGATGCAGGCCCAACGAGCGGTCGACCTTTCGGATCGACATCTGCTAACGGATATTCTTGGTGGCGCGTACCTTATGAAAGCTGCGGTTGAGGCGGTTCTTCTCAATGTGGTTGCGAATGCTCCTCTTATTACTGAGGACGGGGTGCGTGAGGGCCTGTTGCAGGAAAGAGTTGAGTTGGAGCGGTCTTCCGTTGAACTCAGCGAATCGATCGCGCGGGCTTATCAAGCTCGATTGGACAATTTCAGTGATATTTCCGGGGATTCCACTCAATAGTGCCCATCACAGACCGGAAAGTTGGGGCGGGCTATGATGAGCGGGTGAATACGGAGCTACGTCTTGGCGAGATTCTTGCGAATGCGATTTCGCATGGAATTGGGCTGTTTTTGGCTATTGCGGGGGCGGTTTATCTCATTCATGCGTCGACGCGCGGGGATGGGTGGGTGGTTGCCAGCTGCTCGGTGTTTGCTGCGACGCTGATACTTGTTTATTTGTTTTCAACACTTTACCACTCGCTTGTCGTGACGCGGGCGCGGCATGTGTTCCAGATTTTGGATCATTCGGCGATTTATTTGCTGATTGCGGGGACTTATACGCCGTTTACGTTGGTGTCGTTGCGGGGGGTTGTGGGGTGGTGGTTGTTTGGGTTTGTCTGGGCGCTGGCGATTGCTGGGGTGGTGTTCAAAAGCCTTTTGATTGAGCGGTTTGCGGTTGCTTCGGCGCTGGTGTATTTGCTGCAAGGGTGGGTGATTGTGTTTGCGATTCGGCCGCTTTATGCGGCGATTGGGGGGCATGGGTTGGCGTGGCTGGTGGCGGGGGGCGTTTTGTATAGTTTGGGTATTGTTTTCTTTGCTTTAGACCGGCTGCGGTACTTCCATGCGGTGTGGCATTTGTTCGTTTTGGCGGGGAGTGTGGCGCACTATTTCGCCATTTTGTTCTATGTGGTGCCTCCGCGGAGGTAAATCGCTGGATCAGAGCAGACATAGCCCCGGTTCATGACGCAAATCGACTTCTATAGCTGGGTTTCGGGACGCTTTTTTGCGTTATGCCTGAGTGGTCAGTCATTTAAGGCCGAGGCGACCGAGACCTTGATTCATCGAGCTGGAGAGGTGAGCTTTTTCTGTACGGATTTGGGTGACGCCGGATATGGTGGTAGTCGCAGACGAGGGGTGACTTTGAATCGATATCTGGTGAAGGCTACGGTGGTCGGGGCGTTGGGTGGGTTGCTGTTTGGGTTTGATACGGCGGTGATTGCCGGGACTACCGAGCAGTTGTCGCAGGTGTTTCACCTGACGCCGTGGACGCTGGGACTGACGGTGTCGATTGGGCTGGCGGGCACGATTGTTGGGGCGATGACTTCGGGGGTGCTGGGGCAGAAGATTGGTGGGCGCGAGGCGCTGCGGATGATGGCGTTTCTTTATCTGATCTCGGCGGTGGGGTGCGCGTTTGCGTGGAACTGGGATGCGCTGATGGTGGCGCGGTTTGTGGGTGGGTTGGGGATTGGCGGATCGAGTGTGCTGGGGCCGGTGTACATCGCGGAGCTGGCGCCGGCGAAGTGGCGCGGGCGGATGGTGGGGCTGTTCCAGATCAATATTGTGGTTGGAATTCTGCTGGCGTATCTGTCGAACTACATTATCGTGACGCAGCACCTGGGAGCGACGCAGTGGCGGTGGGAGTTTGGCGTGGCGATTGTGCCGTCGGCGATCTTCCTGGTGATGCTGTACGGGATTCCGCGGAGCTCGCGGTGGCTGGTCACCACGAACCAGACGGACGAGGCGCTGGAGGTGTTGCGGCTGATGGGGGCGCCGAACTCTGAGGAGGAGCTGCAGGAGATTATTGCGTCGGTGCATTTGGAGCGCGGGGTGAAGCCGGAGCCGCTGTTCACAGCGGAAGTATGCGCTGCCGTTGTTTCTGGCGGTGACGATTGGGATGTTCAATCAGCTGTCGGGAATTAATGCGCTGCTGTATTACTCGAACTCGATCTTTGCGTCGGCGGGATTCAGTTCGAACTCGGCTGCGCTGCAGACGGTTGGCGTGGGGCTGGTGAATCTGCTGGCTACGTTTCTGGGGATGAGTTTGATTGACAAGCTGGGGCGGAAGACGCTTGATGCTGATTGGGTCGGTGGGGATGGTGGTGGCGCTGTCGGGCGTGGCGTGGGTGTTCTATACGAACTCGCACAAGGGACTGCTGATGTGGTTGCTTCATGCTGTTCATCGTGTTCTTCGCGATCTCGCAGGGGTCGGTGATCTGGGTGTATATCGCGGAGGTGTTTCCGTCGCGGGTGCGGTCGAAGGGACAGAGTGTGGGGTCGTCTTCGCACTGGATTATGAATGCGATTGATTGCGGGGGTGTTTCCGTATATTGCGGCGAAGAGTCATGCGCTGCCGTTTGTGTTTTTTGCGGTGATGATGGCGGTGCAGTTCTTTGTGGTGTTGTTTGTTTATCCGGAGACGAAGGGGCGGACGCTGGAGCAGATTCAGGCGGGGTTTGGGATTGGGTGAAAGTTGTTAGTTCTCAGTTGCCAGTTGCTAAAGCAGGATTATTCTGCGCCTGGCCATTGGGGGCCGGTGTAGGGGAAATATTGCGGGCCTTTTGCCGCTCCCCGATATACCTGGACGTTGCTGTCGGGCTGAGGTGTTCCTACGGTTCCGTTGCCGTAGTTGGTTACCCACACGTCTCCTGATGGGCCGATGGCGATGCCGTAGGGTTGATTCCCCGTGGCGTAGGTCTGGATCGTGGTACCGAAGGAGTTGAGTTCGGTGACACTGCTCGTCGTGAGTTCGTAGCCGCGGTTGTATCCGTTGGCGACCCACACGTTTCCGGCGGAGTCGATGGCTACGATTTCGGGGTAGCTTCCTACGAGGAAGGTACCGATGACGGCGCCGGAGGGACTGAGTTTTGTAATGTTGCTGTCACCCGAAGCCGTTGAGACATTTCCGCCGCCCTTGTTGAGCACCCATACGTTTCCGGAGGGATCGATGGCGAGGCCTTCGGGATGGCTTCCCGCGACGTAGGTGCCGATCGTTTTGCCGGTCGGGCTCAGTTCCGTAACGTTGCTGTCGGTTGGATTGAGTCCCACCGTTCCGCTGCCCTTATTCGCTACCCATATGTTTCCGGCGGAGTCTATGGCGATGCCTCCGGGAGAACTTCCCGCGACCCAGGTGCCGATGGTTACGCCGGAGGGGCTTAGCTCGGTGACGTTGCTGTCGCCCGGGGCCGTTCCGGGGGTTCCGGCGGTTCCGGAGATCGAGCCCCAATTGGTCACCCATACATTGCCGGATTTATCGATGGCGATGCCGCCGGCAGGATAACTTCCGGCGACGTAGGTGCCGATGGTGGTGCCGGAGGGACTTAGTTCCGTAACGTTGCTATCGCCTGGCGTGGCTCCGGCCACCCCGGTGCCATAGTTCTCCACCCATACGTTTCCCGCTTGATCGATCGCAATGCCGATGGGACCTGCGCCTGCAACATAGGTACCGATGACCTGGCCCGAGGGGCTGAGTTTCATCACGTTGCTGTCGCCTGCGGCGGTGCCCGGGACTCCGTTGCCGCCATTGGCGATCCAGATGTTTCCAGCGGAGTCGATGGCGTTGTCGAACGGAAAACTGCCCGCTGTGTAGATATCGATCGTGGGACTTGCTGCACAGCCGGAAAGGGCCAGGGGAGCGAATACTAGAAAGGGACTCAGGGCGGCCAGAAGGTAACCGCGCGTTGTGTTGGACATACACCCATCCCGCGGTTGCGTCTGGATAGGCTTGAAGTCGCACGAAGAGCGCCCCGATTAAATTGCAGCAGACTACCGCTGTGGTTCTTATCGGCGGAGGCATTCCGAACATTACGTTGCGAGGCTTCGCTATTCGAACCCACATCTCAGAAGCGAGATGTGGGGCACCCGTTAGGCGGCGCTGCACGCAAAAAGTAGCAAGTCGGCTAGGGAGAGTTCGTCTTTCCCACTCATCCGCAAGTGCGCGTAGGAATGGGGCACCCGGAATTGGCGGAGACAGCCCACATCTCAGAAGCGAGATGTGGGGCACCCAGAATTGAGTGAGTTTGAGACTAGGCGCGGGGCCAGGCGTTGGGTGGGGCGAAGGTGGGTTGCTTGCGGCGGAAGAGTCGGACGGTTAGGGCTCCGAAGAGGAAGCCGCTGACGTGGGCCATGTAGGCTACGCCGCCGTGCTGGACGCGAGGCTACTGAGCCTACGTTGAAGAGCTGGATGAGAAACCAGAAGCCGATGAGCAGAATGGCCGGGATGAAGGTGATGCGGATGAAGAGGAAGAAGAAGAAGAGGCGACTGGATGCTGGTCGCGGGGATAGGTGACGAGGAAGGCTCCCATGACAGCGGCGATGGCTCCGCTGGCGCCGAGGGTGGGGACCCAGGAGTGGGGCGCGGCGGCGACCTGGGCGAGCATGGCGACGAGGCCTCCGAGGAGATAGAAGGCGGTGAAGCTGCAAGGGGTTCATGGCGTCTTCCATGGCGGGACCGAAGGCCCAGAGGAAGATCATGTTGCCGATGATGTGGAACCAGCTGCCGTGGAGAAACATGGAGGTGAGCAGGGTGGGGAGGGCGTGGCCGGAGGAGATGTTGGCGGGGATGGCGGCCCACTGGTAGACGAAGGAGTCGCCGCCCTGGAGCTCGAGAAAGAAGACGAGAGCGTTGAGGACGATGAGGATGACGGTGGCGATGGGAAAGTGTACCCGGCGTCGCGATGCGTCTCCTAACGGGATGAGGCCTCCCACGGTTGATCCTCCGATGGGCTTTGCCGAAGAGTAACAGAAGGCGAGCTTCCAGCTTCTAGCTAGGCAGCCGAGGCAAAGGCGTAGGTGGCGGTGGTCGCTGACCCAGGCAGGGAGGCGGTGGTAGGTTTATTGCTATGGAAAAGGCTGCGGTTTTGAAGAGGTTGCAGGAGACGGGGTTGGTGCCGGTGTTGCGGGCGGAGTCGGTGGAGAAGGCGCTGGCGCTGGCGGAGGCGGTGGCTGCGGGCGGGGTGGACGTGCTGGAAGTGACGATGACGATGCCGGGAGCGGTGGAGGTGATTGCGGAGGCTGGTGAAGGATCGGCCGGACATCCTGGTGGGCGCGGGGACGGTGCTGGATGCGGAGACGGCGCGGGCGTGCATTCTGGCGGGAGCGCAGTTTGTGGTGAGTCCGGCGCTGAATCTGAAGACGATTGCGATGTGCCATCGGTACTCGGTGGCGGTGCTGCCGGGGGCGCTGACGCCGACGGAGATTGTGACGGCGTGGGACGCGGGGGCGGATGTGGTGAAGGTGTTCCCTGCCGGGGCGATGGGTGGGGCGAAGTATCTGGCGTCGCTGAAGGGGCCGCTGCCGCAGATTGAGATGATTCCTACGGGGGGCGTGTCGCTGGCATACGGCGAGGGAGTTTCTGGAGGCGGGGGCGTTTGCGCTGGGCGTGGGGTCGGATCTGGTGGACGCGAAGGCGATGGCCGCGGGGAAGCCGGAGGTGGTGACGGAGACGGCGCGGAAGTATATGGCGGTGGTGCGGGAGTTTCGGGAGGGGCAGGGGTAGGGCGTTCTCAGTTGTCAGTTGTCAGTTGTCAGATGGAAAGCACGGTGCGGGGTTCGGGCGGTGGGGTCGCTTATCGGACTTTGGGTTGGGAGGTTTGCGGGGGATTTTGGGGG
The DNA here is from genome assembly GCA_963821165.1 of uncultured Acidobacteriaceae bacterium. GTDB lineage: Bacteria > Acidobacteriota > Terriglobia > Terriglobales > Acidobacteriaceae > Granulicella. The sequence goes on along the minus strand of CAWGCQ010000003.1, from coordinate 1,457,838 downwards.
TGGTGCTGGAACGGGAATTTGGTTCGATAAGCGGCTACAATCGAGGCATGAATTCTGGAACAGATGAGCGTGTGGACGCGTCCTGGTGGGCGTGATGGATTTGGCTTGTGAGCGCGATGAATTCCCGCGTGGAAGAGGTTACGGAGCGGATCATTCGGCGGAGCCAGGTGACGCGGAGCCGGTACCTGGAGGCGATTGCTGCGGCGGCTAGCGTGACGCCGAATCGGCAGGGGCTGGGGTGCGCGAACCAGGTGCATGGGTTTGCTGCTTGCGGGCAGGAAGACAAGGCGATGCTGCGCGAGGGGAGCGCGGGCAATGTCGCGATTGTGACGGCGTATAACGATATGCTGTCGGCGCATCAGCCGTACGAGCGGTTTCCGGAGCTGATACGGGCGACGGCGCGCGAGGCTGGGTGGGGTGGCGCAGGTGGCGGGCGGCGTTCCGGCGATGTGCGATGGGATTACGCAGGGATTTACGGGGATGGAGCTGTCGCTGTTTTCGCGGGACGTGATTGCGATGTCGGCGGCGGTGGCGCTGTCGCACCAGACGTTCGATGCGGTGGTGATGCTGGGGATCTGCGACAAGATTGTGCCGGGGCTGGTGATTGCGGCGCTGTCGTTTGGGCATCTGCCGGTGGTGTTTCTGCCTAGCGGGCCGATGACGACGGGGTTCTCGAATGATGAGCGGAAGCATATGCGGCGGGAGTTTGAGAAGGGGCTGGTGACGGTTGAGGAGTTGATTGAGGCGGAGTCGAAGTCGTATCACGGGCCGGGGACTTGCACGTTCTATGGGACGGCGAATACGAACCAGATGATGATGGAGATGATGGGGCTGCATCTGCCGGGGTCGTCGTTTGTGAATGCGAATACGCCGCTGCGGGATGCGCTGACGCGGGCAGGAGTGCGGCGGGCGCTGGCGATGACGGCGCTGGGCAAGGAGTATCTGCCGGTGGGGCAGTTGCTGGATGAGCGCGTGTTTGTGAATGGGATCGTGGGGCTGCTGGCTACGGGCGGGTCGACGAACCATACGATTCATTTGATGGCGATGGCTGCGGCGGCTGGGATTCGGCTGGAGTGGAGCGACTTTGAGGATCTGGCGAATGTGGTGCCGCTGCTGGTGCGGGTGTATCCGAATGGCAAGGCGGATGTGAACCAGTTTCATGCCGCGGGCGGGATGGGTTTGCTGATTGGCGAGCTGCTGGATGCGGGGCTCGCGCATGAGAACGTGCAGACGGTGGCGGGGCCGGGGCTGCAGCGGTATACCGAGGTTGCGTTTCTGAATGCGAGCGAACGAGGTTAGCTGGCGGATCGGCGATACGGCTAGTAAGGACGAGCAGATTCTGCGGCCGGTGAGTGCGCCGTTCGATGTGCGTGGGGGGCTTTGCGTGCTCGAGGGGAATTTGGGGAAGGCGATTGTGAAGACGTCGGCGATTGCGCCGGATCATCATGTGATTGAGGGTGAGGTGACGGATCTTCCATAGCCAGGAGTGCGTGCAGAAGGCGTTCAAGGCTGGGGAGCTGAACGCGCGATGTGATTGTGGTGGTGCGGTTCCAGGGGCCGCGGGCGAATGGGATGCCGGAGCTGCATAAGCTGCTGCCGCCGCTGCAGGCGGTGCAGAGCGCGGGGTTCAAGGTGGCGCTGGTGACGGATGGGAGGTTGTCGGGGGCGTCGGGTGAGGTGCTGTCGGCGATACATTTGACGCCGGAGGCGGCGGAGGGTGGGCCGATTGCGAAGTTGCGGGATGGCGATCGGGTGAGGATTGATTCGAATACGGGAGAGCTGACGGCGCTGGTGGAGGCGCGGGAGTGGGAGAGGCGCGAGGCGGTGAGGGCGGATCTTGTCGGCGATGCAGTATGGGGTGGGGCGGGAGTTGTTCAGTATGTTTCGGCGGACGGTTAGTCGGGCGGATCAGGGTGGGACGGTGTTTGCGGAGTTGTTGCGGTGATGCAGGTGCTTCTAGCTTCTAGCTTTTAGCCGATTGCGACGGCGGTGGTCGAGAAGCAGATTCCTCCGCTACGCTGCGGAATGACAGCCAGAAAAGCAAGAGCAACGACAAGGTACAGTGGCGACCGGAGGGTTCGTCGTTCCCACTCATCCGCAAGCGCGCGTATGAATGGGGCACCCGGCGTTCGTTACTTCGTGGTGGGTTGGGGGGCGAAGGCTTGTTCTATTAGCTTGCGGCCCAGTTCTATCTCTTCGCCGCTTACGGAGTGGGGCTTGTCGGGGAAGCGGCGGAGGGTTACTTTGGCGCCCATGGTGGTGAAGATCTTGGCGGACTCTTCTACGCGGGGCCAGGGGACCCAGTTGTCGGGGTCGCTGCTGGCGAAGAGGGCGGGGGTGCCGGCCAGGTTGCCGGTGTGGGTGAGGTCGGAGTCGGGAGGGCCGATGAGGCCGCCGGTCCAGGCGATGAGGCCGGCGTAGCGGGCGGGGTGGGTGGCCATGAACTCGGTGGCTAAGCAGGCGCCTTGCGAGAAGCCGGCCAGCACGATGCGGTCGAGGGGAATGCCGGCGTCGAGGATGAGGTCGATGACGGATTGGACGCGGGCGAGGGCGGAGTCGAGGTAGGGCTGGTTTTGATCGCGGTCTACGAGGAAGGAGTTGGGGTACCAGGTGAAGCCTTCGGCTTGGGGGGCGAGGAAGGCGATGGGGAGGCTGGCGGGGGCTAGCGCGCGGGAGAGGGTGAGGATGTCGCGGGCGGGGCCGCCGCGGCCGTGGAGGAGGATGACGGCGCCGGTGGCTTTGTCGAGGGCTGTGCCGGCGCGGTAGAGCTCGCCATTGGCGTGGGGGTCGGGAGGCTGGGTGGTTTCGGCGGCGCCTTTGTGGAGGGTGATGGGCGGGAGGGTCGCCTCGAGGCCGCGGCGGCGGGCTTCGAACCAGGGCGGAAGGCAGAGGCGCTCGCCGAGGGATTCGAGGGGCTCGTCGATGGCGAAGCCGGGGTTGTCGGTGGCGAGTTCGAAGAGGACGCCGCCGGGTTCGCGGAAGTAGATGGAGTGGAAGTATTCGCGGTCGAGGACTTCGGTGGCGGGGAGGTGTTTGGTGATCTCGGTGCGCCATTCGTGTTGGGATTCGTCGTTGGCGGCGCGGAAGGCGATGTGGTGGACGGAGCCGGCGCCGGAGCGACCGAAGTTGGCTTGCGGGTCGACGACGATGTCGATGGCTTTGCCGAGGGCAGACGGGTCGGCGGGCGAGGCGAAGCGGAGGCGATTCCCTTCTTCGGCGATGGGAAGGAAGCCCATGACGGCTAGCGTGGCGGCGGTTTCGGTGGCGTCGAGCTGGAGCATGGTGACGCCGTGGAAGCCGCGGATGGCGTGGGCGGCGGGGACGTCGGAGAAGCGTGGGGGGTGGGCGGCGGAGGCTTCGGCGTGGGCTACGATTTCTATTTGCATGCCGGAGGTGTCAGAGAAGGTGAGGACTTCCTCTTCGAAGCGGCGGGGGCTGCGGGTGAACTTGATGTGCTTGTCGACGAGGCGCCGTTCCCAGAAGGCGAGGGAGTCGGTGGGGATGCTGAAGGCGGTGTGGGTGACTTCGCCGGCTCCGGCGGTGCCGCGGCCGACGCGCGGCCAGGGGAAGAAGGTGAGGATGGTGCCGGGAGAGCCGAGGTCGTCGCCGAAGTAGAAGTGGTAGGTGCCGGGGTCGTCGAAGTTGACGGTGCGCTTGACGAAGCGGAGGCCGAGGACCTGGGTGTAGAAGTCGAGATTGGCCTGGGGGTCGGAGGCGATGGCGGTGACGTGGTGGAGACCGACGATGGGGTGTGCAGGCATGAGAGACCTCCCGGTGGTGACTCCATTGTCTACCAGTGGGGGTGGAACAGGGGATAGAGGATACAAGAGAACGTAAAGGCGCAACGTGTGGATGGTGATTGAAGGTGGGGTGGCTGATACACTCGGCAATCATGGCCCCTGCTATTGCGGCACACGCGCTGACTCGGAGTTTCGACGGGTTTACGGCCGTCGATCACATTGATCTTGCAGTTGAACCTGGGCAGTTTTTTGGATTTCTCGGGCCGAATGGTGCGGGGAAATCTACGACCATCAAGATGTTGACGGGGTTGCTGGCGCCGACGTCGGGGTCGATCCAGATCCTGGGGCAGGATTTGTTTTATAACCCCGTGGAAGTGAAGCGGCTGATTGGCGTGGTGCCCGAGGGTATGGCGCTGTTTGGCAAGCTGACGGCGCGGGAGTACCTGCTGTTTGTGGGGCGGATGTATGGGCTGGAGAAGGCGACGGCGGAGGCGCGATCGACCGAGCTGCTGGAGTTTATGGGGCTAGCGGACCAGCAGAAGAAGTTGATTGCGGATTACTCGCATGGGATGGGCAAGAAGCTGGCGCTCGCGGCCGCGGTGATTCATGGGCCGAAGGTGCTGTTTCTGGATGAGCCGTTTGAGGGTGTGGACGCGATTGCCGCGGGAACGCTGAAGGCGATGTTGCAGGGGATGATTGCGCGCGGGGCGACGATCTTTTTGACGTCGCATGTGCTGGAGATTGTGGAGCGGCTGTGCTCGCACATTGCGATTATCAATCGCGGACATATTGTTGCGAATGGGTCGCTGGATGAGTTGCGTGCTGGTGTGCAGGCGAGGCTGACACCGGGTGCGGAGGGCGATGCGCAGGGGCGGCTTACGCTGGAGGAGATTTTTCTGGATGTGGTGGGCGGCGAGGCGGGGGCGAGTCATCCGGAGCAGGAGCTGACATGGCTGAGCTAGGTCCTGCGCGGGGAAGATTGTCTCCAGCCCACGTCTCAAAATCGAGACGTGGAGCACCCGTATCTGAGGAGAGGCCGCTGATGATTCGGAGGTGGAGAAGAGATGGCTGAGGTGAGTCCGGAGGGTCGGGACGGGTGGACGGCGGGGCAGACGCGGGCGCAGTTTGCGGCGATTGCGTGGCTGCGCTGGCGGATATTGTGGAACAGCTTTCGGCGCAAGGGCGGCGCCGGCGAGATGGTGGGGATGGTGTTCCTCGCGCTGCTGTTCCTGGGGATGGTGTTGGCGTTTGTGGTGGGGGCGGGGTTTGCGGCGTTTTTCTTTGTGCTGAAGGGACATCTGACTTGGATTGCGGGATTGTTGTGGGGGATTTTTGTGCTGTGCCAGCTGCTGAATATTCAGCTGGGGCAGCCGACGACTACGTTTGATCCGACACAGCTGATTCGGTTTCCTATGAGGGTGGACACGTATGTGGGGATACGGCTTTTCTTTGGGCTGCTGACGCCGGCGAATGTGACGGCGATGCTGACCTCGCTGGCGGTGGCGGTGGGGATTGGGATGGCGGCGCCGGGGTTGTGGCTGTATGCGCTGGTGGCGATGGCGGTGTTTGCGGCGACGAATGTATTTTTCTCGCGGATGATCTTTGCGTGGGTGGACCGCTGGCTGTCGACACGGCGGGCGCGCGAGGTGTTTACGGCGGTGATCTTTGTGGGGTCGCTGGCGATTCAGTGGGCGAACTTTACGTTCAACCCGGCGTATAACCACAATCACAAGACGCATGCGTATGAGGTGTCGCAACAGAAGTTCGGGTTTGTGGGGCAGTTGATTGTGCGGGTGGAACCGTGGCTGAAGCCGTTGCCTCCGGAGTTGGCGAGCACGTCGCTGATGAAGGCGAAGGTTGGCGAGCTGGCGGGGTTTGCGGGATATACGCTGGCGGCGGCCTTGTGGGGAGGGTTGTTTCTGCTGGTGTTCGCGCTGAGGATGCGGACGGAGTTTCGGGGAGAGAATCTGTCGGATGCGGCTAGTGTGGGCGCGCGCAAGAAAAACAAGGTGGTGAGGGTTTCGAGCGGAGGCGCGGTTGCGCCGTCGAGGACTGGGGTGGTAGAGGCAGGCGCGCCGGCGACTGGTGAATTTGCGGTTGCGAGCAGGGCTCGGGTGTGGGCGGTGATTGAGACGGTGCTGGGCAAGGAGATTCTGTATGTGCGGCGGAATACGGGCATTGTGTATGGGTTGGTGATGCCGATCTTCCTGGTGCTGATCTTTGCGGGGAAGTTTGCGAGCCGATCGAATGCGGGGTCGGTGTGGGTGTTTCCTGCGGCGGTGGCGTATACGCTGCTGGTGATCTGCCCGATGAGCTACAACTCGCTGGGCATGGAGACGACGGGCGCGCAACTTTACTTCCTGGCGCCGGTGAGGATGCGCGACATACTGCTGGCGAAAAACCTGCTGGGATTGCTGTTGGCGCTGGTGGAGATCTTGCTTGTTTTCGTAATCATCAGCTACATGGCGGGGGTTCCTTCGCTGCAGACGGCGCTCGCAGCAGTGCTTTGGGCGGTAGGAACGCTGGCGGTGAACATGATCTTCGGCAACCAGCGATCGATCACTTCGCCGAAGAAGATGGATTTGCAGAAGATGATGCGGCGGCAGGCGTCGCAGGTGAGCGCGCTGATGGCGATGGTGGTGATGATGGTGGCGTCGGGTGTTGGGGCGGGGATTTTCTTTTTGTGCTTCCGGCTGCATGTGATGTGGGCGCTGGTGCCGGTGTTCGGGGTGTATGCCGCGGTTGGCGTGGGGGTTTATCTGCGGAGCTTGAGGATGATGGACCGGTTCGCGATGGAGCATCGCGAGGAGTTGCTGGTGGAGTTGTGTAAGGCGTAGGGGTTGTCAGTTGTCAGTTCTCAGTTCTCAGTTGGGGTAGGGATGGTGCCGATTATGCTTAGCATGCGGCCGGTGTGGCCTTGTTCGGCGCGGTGGGAGAAGTATTTGCGGTGGCCGTCGGGAAGACGGGTGCATGCGGTGCAGTGGTCGATGAGGGTGATGGCCGAGGGACGAAGACCGGCGTCGAGGAGCTGGCGGCGATTGGCTTCCCGGAGGTTGAGGTGGATTTGGGGGCCGAGGTTGGAGTGGCCGGGGGCTCGGGCGGTGAGGAAGAGCATGGGGTATTTTTCGCGGATGGGGTCGGAGTCGTAGACCTCGGAGAAGAGGTCGGGGGCGTAAGCGAACTGGCTGTTGAATTCGTCGCGGACTTCTTCGCCAACGGCAAAACAGCAGGCGCCGATGGAGGGGCCGATGGCGGCGATGAGGTCTTTGGGGCGGGAGCCGAAGTCGCGGCGGAGGGTGCCGATGCCGCGCTCGACGATGCGGGCGAGGGTGCCGCGCCAGCCGGCGTGGAAGGCGGCGACGGCGCGGGTGCGGGTGTCGGCGACGAGGACGGGGACGCAGTCGGCGGTGAGGATGCCGAGCAGGAGGTTGGGGTCGCGGGTGTAGAGGGCGTCGCCGCGGAGGAGGGCTTTGTGGTCGGGGGTGGTGAGGGGGAGATCGGCGGCGTTGACGCGCTGGATGATGCCGGTGTGGCATTGGCGGATCGTGATGAGGTCGGGCGTTGGCTTTCGGGATTTGGTAAGGGCGCGGACGAGGCGCTGGCGGGCTTCGAAGATGGTGGCGGGGTCGTCTTCGGAGGTGTAGCCGAGGTTTTGTTCGGGAGGGCCGCCGGCGGCGTACGCGGTCGAAAGGCCTCCCTGGCGGGTGCTGAAGCCGGCGATGAGCCACGGGTGGGCGTTCCAGGTTGGGACCTTGACGATGCCGGGAGCGGTGCGGCGGGGCATGTGCGATTGGGAGGATTTCGGGGCTGATTTGGTGGCGCGGCGGCGTTGGCGAGTGAGATCGGCGTTGGAGAGGGTTGCGTCGGGGTTGGCTGGGGTTTGAGGTGGCTTGGGTGGCGGGTTGGTGCGACGACGCATGGAGGAATTTTACAGGGTGGGAGGTTGGTCTGCGGGAGGCTGTAAGTGCAGCGTTTTGTTGGATTAAAAGTTTTGGGCCCGCTTTCTGGCGGGCCCTTGAGAGGCTTTGGGGAGGGGATTAACTGAGGAATTCACCGGGGGGTCGCCCAAAAAAAGGGCAAAGAGGAGGAGCTTACTTCAGGTAGGACAGATTGAATAGCCTCTCAGTTGTATGATCAGACGCTCGACAGTGGGTATTGGTTGCAAGGATTAACAGAATCGGAGAATTCGATGAATTCGTGGGAGTTCAGGGGGAAATCGGATGCTCACTGCAACCTTCCGGAGTCCTGCGCGTCCAATCGCGCAGTATGTGAAAGACAGGAAGGCCTTGAAGTTCCCCCAACGCATTGAAGGTAAGGATTTGGGTCCCATGGTGGGAAAGCCCGGGTGCGTGGCTCCGACTATTTGGGGTTTCAACTGGAAAATCACAGCCAACCTCTTGCATTTGAGGGAGATCGGCGTATATCATACCGCGACTGCAGCATGAATAATTCAACTCAAATCGCCTCGCACTTGCTTCGCTCCCGCATTGGAAAGCTCTGTGTGGCCATCATCGGGACATCTCCGAACGAGATGATCGAGAAGGCCACGGAAGTACTCAAGGAGTCCAGTTTTCTGGAATTCCGGCTGGATTATCTGGCCAAGCCATTGGCTGCGCTGCCGGCGCTGAAACATTTTCTGGCAGAGAACGGCGCGGCGACGGCGATTGCCACTTGCCGGCTGAAAGATAATGGCGGGCGGTTCGACGGATCGAAGACTGCGGAGCTGGAGATTCTGTTGAAGGCTGCGGCGGCTGGATTCCATCTCGTCGACGTCGAGCTGGAGTCGATTGAGAAGCTGCCCAAGAACACGATGAGCCAGCTGCGCGAGGCAGGGGCGGCTGTGATCATCAGCTACCACGACTTCCACGCGACCAAGGATCTGGATTCGGTGTATCAGCGGATCAAGCCGTTTCATCCCGACTTCATCAAGATTGTTCCTACGGCGCGGTCACTGTCCGACAACTTGACGCTGATGAAGTTTCTGGAGCGGGTTGAGGACGAGACGAACTCGAGCGTGGTGGGAATTTGCATGGGCGAGCCTGGGATTATCTCGCGCGTGCTGGGATTGAGAGCGGGGTCGGCATTTACGTTTGCGGCGGCGAGCGTGGGCGAAGAGACGGCTCCGGGACAGATTGCTGCGCGGACGCTGATTGAGACGTATCGCGTGGACCAGGTGGATGCGGCTACGAAGATCTATGGCGTGGCAGGCAATCCGATCAAGAGCTCGCTGTCGCCGCTGATGATGAATACGGCGTTTCGGCGGGAGACGGTGAATGCGGTTTATCTGGGTCTGCAGACGTCGAAGGCCGATGATCTGTTCAAGCTGGCGCGCGAGGTTCCCATACAGGGGTTGAGCATCACGATGCCGCTGAAGCAGGACGTGATGCCGCTGCTGGAACGGACGGACGCGCTTTCGGCGAAGATTGGCGCGGTGAATACGATTCTGCGTGCGCAGGATGGAAAGTTCTACGGATTCAACACGGATGTCGCGGGTATCGTCGCGCCGCTGGAACGGCGGATGTCGCTGAAGGGCGCAAAGGTGCTGGTGCTGGGCGCGGGTGGTGCGGCGCGGGCGGCGGTGTTTGGTTGTGCTGACAAGGGTGCGGAGGTTTACATTCTGAACCGCACTCCGGAGACGGCGCAGAAGCTGGCGCGGCAGGCGGGTGCTAAGGCGATCAAGCGCGACTTGGTGGCGAAGACGCCGTTCGATGTGATCATCAACGCTACGCCGGTGGGGATGGCTGGAACGGTAAAGGCGGGCGCGAAGGGTGTGCCTGTGTCCCCGCTGGAAGCCAACGAGATCAATGCGCGGTATGTGTTTGACCTGGTCTATAACCCCGTCGAGACGCCGCTGCTGCGGATGGCTCGGCAGAAGGGTATTGCCGTGATCACGGGCGTGGAGATGTTTGTGCAGCAGGGTGCGCGGCAGTTCGAGATCTGGACGGGCAAGCCGGCGCCTGAAGAAGAGATGCTGCGGGTGGTGCTGCACTCGCTGCGGCAGGGTATGGAAGAGGCTGCGGCGAACGCGCCAGCGGCTCCTGTGGCGGCGAAGGTTGAGCCGGCTGCGGCGGTGGCTGCGCACAAGGAGAAGCCGGTGGCGGCTCCTGTGAAAGCGAAGGCTGCGGCGGTTGCGGTGAAAGCCAAGCCGGTGGTGAAGAGCGCGGCGAAGGTTCCGGTGCGGAAGGCTGCTCCGGTGCGGAAGGCGGCACCTGTGAAGCCAGTGCGGCGGAAGCCTCCGGTGAAGGCCGCGGGGAAGGTTAAGCCGAAGGCGAAGTCGCGGTAAGATATGCCCCGGGCTACGGCCTCATCTTATTTGAACGACAGGTGAAGCGCATTCCCTGCGGGGTTGGATCAAACCGTCAGGTGAAGTGGGCTGAGCCAAACAGAGGCGCGTGAAGCATCCTGCAAACCCATGTCTCAAAAGCGAGACATGGGGCACCCGGTGTTCAGTCTACGATGAGCGTTTACTTCGACTCGAACTCGCGGGCTATCCATTGCTTCAGGGCGGACATGCTACCCTCGCGGCCTAAGAAGGCATGGACCAGGTCGCGAGCGGGTTTGGAGCCGCCGGGCTCGAGGACTTCGCGGCGGTAGCGTAGGGCGGTGGGGCCTTCGATGAGATTGCTGGGATCGAACTGCTCGAAGAACTCCAGCGCCATCACCTTGTCGTAGAGGTAGGTGTAGTAGTTCGAGGTGTAGCCGACGAGGTGGGTGAAGGCCGAGTACATGCGGTTGCCGTCGACGAACTCGTAGCGCGAGAAGCGGTCGTAGCCGACGCGGAGGAGAGCGTCGAGGTCGAGGTCGGCTACGGGCTTGTCGTGAGTCTCCATGGAGTAGGTTGCGTACATGACCTGCGTTAGCGTGGCGAGGGCGCGGCCGTGGGCGCTGGCGCGGACCATGCGGGCGAAGACGTCGTGGGGGATGGGCTCACCGGTTTGATAGTGGCGGGCGAAGGTGCGGACGAGCTCGGGGTCTTCGAAGAACTCTTCGAGCATCTGTGAGGGGACTTCGACGAAGTCGCCTTCGGTGGAGATGCCGGATTGGCCGGCCCAGCGCTGGCGGCCGCCGAGGACCTCGTGCATGAGGTGGCCGAACTCGTGGAAGCAGGTGACGACGTCGGAGTATTGCATGAGGCCGGCGTCGTCATTTTCCGGATGCTGGTTATCTTTCTTTGGCTGCGGAAAATTGCAGACGAGAGAGGCTTCGGGGAGCTGGTGGTTGAGGACGCCGCTGACGAGAGAGCACTCGCTGAACCACTTGCTCTTGCCTTCGCGCGGGTGCATGTCGAGGTAGATGCGGCCTAGAGGCGAGGGTTCAGGGTCCAGGGTCGAGGGGCCAGAGGACGCATCGAAGACGGTGAAGGCTTTGACGCCTTCGGCCCAAACGGTAGCGGCGGGATCGGGTACGAAGCGGACGCCGAAGAGTTTGCCGGCGGTGGTGAGGATGCCGGCTTCGACTTGTTCGTACGGGAAGTAAGGGCGAACGGACTGCGAGTCGAAGTCGTAGCGGGCGCGGCGGTACTGCTCTTCCCAGAAGCGGGCGTCGGAGAGAGTGAGTGGGAGGGCGTTGGGATCGCGCTCGAGGACGAAGGCTTCGAGCTCGGCGAACTCACGCTTGGCGGTGTCGAGTGCGGCGGCTTCGACTTCGTTGAGGAAGGTGCGCATGTTGGCGGCGGAGCCCATCATCTGGTCGACGGTGGCGAGGTCGGCCCAGCTGCGGAAGCCGAGGAGAGAGGCCATCTCTTCGCGCGCGGCGAGTAGGTCGAGGAGCACCTGCTTGTTGGCGGGATAGGCGCGGTCGTTGTAGGCGAGGTACATCCGGCGACGGAGCTGGGGGTTGATGGCGTAGGTCATGACGGGCGCCATCTCGGGGGGATCGGTGGTGAGGACTACAGGGGCGTCGGCGGTGAGGTAGGGGCCGTCGTCGGTGGCTTCGGCGTGATGGACGCCGTGGCGGGCGAGGTAGTCGTCGGGGAGGCCGAGGAGGTCGTCGGGATTATCGACTGGGATTTTGCGGACGTCGTCCTGGACAGCGCGGCTGAAGGTCATGCTTAGCTGCGTCATGGTGTCGGCGAGAGTGCGGATGCGATCGCGGGTGGGCTCGTCTTTGTCGACGCCGGAGAGACGGTAGCCGAGGAGAGCGCGATCGAGGTAGTAGAGTGTTGCGGGGTCGGTAGAGGTGGGCGCGGCCGTGACAGATTCGTTGAGGGCGGCGAGGGCCTGGTAGACGTCGCGATTGAGGCTGAGGGCTACGGACTCGGCGCCGATGACCTGGGAGAGTTGCTGAGCGGCGTCGCGGACGTCGGCGAGCGGGATGGACCATGAACATGACGCCGCTCTGCGAGCCGGCCATGCGGAGATGCCAGCAGGCGCGATCGTAGGGGACGAGGGTGTTGTCGACGGTGCGGGGGCCGGTGACGGCGAGGAGCTCGGCGATGCAGGCGCGCGAGGCGGCGAGGTGATGCTCGACCCAGGCGTTGGCGGCGTTGGCGTCGGCGAGGCCGGTCCAGATGTGGAGCGGATCGGGGATGGGGTGAGTTGCGGACTCGGACGGCTTGGAATTTTCTTCAACTGCCTGCATGGGTGACATCTCCCCTGACGTGTTGCGCGGTGCGCTTGGTAACCAGTGTAGGGGAAGAGGGTGTGCGAAGTGCGGGTTGGGCGACGAGGACGGAAGCGTCTGCGTGCATTTTGATGGAGTTACGAAATTATTTTGACAATCGTATACTTCCGGAGAATAGGCTGGTGATGGGTACTCTTACCCATTGAGGTTAATTCCTATGAAGCGTACTATGTTGGCCATCCTCGCGATCTCACCTTTGATGATGCATGGACAGGTGAAGTCGTCTGCTCAGCCCGGATCTACGCCCACCCTTGAATCGAGCAACGTGCAGCCTGCTGCCTTTGCTGGAATCAAGCTGCAGACCATAACGCAATCCCAACCGTCGTTCGTGTTTCGTCCGGCGTCACGGCACCGGTGCTTCTGCACTCGGTGGACGTTGATCGCGACCATATTCTGGCAGGTGAACGCAGAAGACGATCGTGTTGTACGTGTAGCGATGACGATCGACGCGTCCGGCAAGCCGACGGACCTGAAGGTCATTCAGTCGAGCGACCAGTTCACAGACGAGGCGATCCTTGCCGCAGCGAGCCAGTATCGTTTCAAGCCAGCGACTTTGAATGGAAGCGCTGTGCCGATCGAGATGACGGTTAACTTCAAGATTCAGTAAGAGTACGGAGAACGCGGGCCATTTTGCGGGGTGCAGGCTGATGCCTTTGCCCCGCTTTGATTTTTGCGGTATTCGGCGAGTTTCTCGCAAGCATGCGGCGGAGTCTCTTACAATGAAGCTGCTATGCGCTATCTGATCGCGATCCTCGCACTCGCCGGCATCTTCGATTCCGTGCTCGCCTTGAGAATTCACAACCAGAGTCCGGCAGATGCGCCGCCGTGCGCTGTGACGGAGAAGTTCGATTGCGGCGCGGTGAATCATGGGCGCTATGCGGTGTTTCCGCCGATTGGTTTTGATGAGCCGGATCACTCGGGGAAGATTCATATTCCGGTGGCCGTGATTGGCATCATTGGCTATGCGCTGATCGCGGCGCTGGCGCTGAGCAAGCAGTGGTGGCTGACGCTGCAGGCGGCCGAGATTGGATTTGCGTGCGCGGCGTTTCTATCGTTTCTCGAGGCGTACGTGATCGAGAAGTGGTGCATTTACTGCCTGTACTCGATGTGTATTATCTCGGCGATCCTGGTGTTGACGATTGCGAAGCTGTTAACTGATTACCTGCGCGGGCGAAGATCGGGTACGGCTGTCGCGCCGTAAAGCCGCTACAATCTCCGCATGTGGCCAGCATTGGTGCAACTGCTCGAACTCGCTCCGCACGTGACGCGGCTGGTACCGATGGCGGATCGGTATCTGCAGTCGAAGGCGGACAGCGGGAAGGCGCAGCGGCGCGCGATGGAGGAGACGGCCGAGCGTCTGCGTGGGGACATGGGGCTGCTGGCCGACGGGTTGCGCCGTGACCTGACGCAGTTGGCGGCAGCGCAGGCGGGGATCTACCACCAGCTGAATCAGCAGAATGAGACGCTGGCGAGACTTGCGGCGGACATGCGGGCGACGCGGGCAACCGCGGATGAACTGGAGACGCGGTTGACGCGGATGGAGGCACGGATGCAGCGGCTTTCGATGACGCTGGTTGCGGGGCTGATTGTATTTGCTATCTTTGCCGCGGTCGTCATTGCGTTGTTTGCAGTCCTGCACTTTCGGTAGTCTCTACACGGTTCCTAATCGACTATGCCAACATTGCGACGCGGTAACCGATTCCCTTCCCTGGCTGGTCTGCTGCGGCTGCGACGAGAGACGATTGAGGCGCATCCTCGACGGTATGTGAAGATCCTGCTGGCGTGCTTGGGCGTGCTGCTGGTAGTGGATGCGGTGGTGGCCTGGCCGCATCTGAAGGCGCGGTTGCAGGCGGTGGCGGTGCTTGACCGGGTGGGCAATCAGCCGGTTCCTGCGCTCGTGCGCTGGCTGGTGGTGGAACCGGTGAAGACGACGGAATTAACGCTGCCGCTGCCGAGTGGGCCGGTGTGTGCGCGAATGTATACGCCAGTGAATCATCCGAATGCGCCGGCGATGGTGGTGGTGCATGGCGTGCACTACCTGGGGATGGACGAGCCGCGGCTGGAGGCGTTTGCGTCGGCGATGGCATCGTGCGGTTTGCGGGTGCTGACGCCGGAGCTGCCGGATATCAAGGACTACCATATCGGGCCTGGGTCGATTGCTACGATCGGCGATGCTACGAAGTGGATGGCGGAAGACGATCGTTGGCCGCACGGGGAGAGGCCGCTGATCACGCCTCCGGCTTTCGTGCAGGTGGGGGTGATGGGCTTGAGCTTTTCCGGGAGCCTGGCGTTGCTGGCGGCGGCGGAGCCGCAGTATCGTGCTTACTTTAAATTTGTGGTGGCGGTTGGTTCTGAAGATGAGATGTCGCGGGTGGCGAACTACTACCTGACGGGAAGTGCGCCTCGACCAATCGGCGCGGCGGAGATTCTTGCGCCGCACGAGTATGGTGCGCTAGTGCTGGAGTATGAGAACCTGCAGGACTTTGTGCCGGCGCCGGATCGCGAGGCGGTGCGGTTGGTGTTGCGGGATCATCTGTATGAGGATGTTCCGGCAGAGCGGGCGGCATTGGCGAAGCTGACGCCGGGGCAGTTGGCGGAGGCGAAGCAATTGATGGATACGACGTCGCCGATTACGCGGCACATGATTGCGGAGAGCGATGCGCGGCATGTGGCGGAGATGGCGAGTGTGAGTCCGGACCGACGCCTGGGCGGGCTGGCGACTCCGGTGTTTCTGCTGCATGGCGAGGCCGACAATATTATTCCGTCGGCTGAGACGCAGTGGCTGGAGAAGGATGTGCCGAAGCGGGATATGCGGGCCGCGTTGATCTCACCGGTGATCTCGCATCTGGATATGGATGGCAAGGGGCCGACGTTTGCGGATCAGTGGCGGCTGGTGAGCTTTTTTGCGAAGGTGCTCTACGCTGCGCAATCGCGGTGAGGCAGGTGCGCGGCTGAGCCAACTACAATTGAATGAGACATGGCTGACTTGATTGGGCTTAGGGATATTGAGGGGGCGAAGGCCCGGATTGCGGCTGCCGCCGTTCGTACGCCGCTGGTGCGGCTTAGCCGCGCGAGGCTGCGCATGGCGGGGTTTCGGGAGCTGGCGGACAGGATGCCTGAGATCTACTTGAAGGACGAGTCGGCACAGCCGATTGGGAGCTTCAAGTTACGCGGCGCGTATAACAAGATTGCGCAGCTCTCGGCTGAGGAGTTGGGGCGCGGGGTGATCACGTACTCATCGGGCAACCATGCGCAGGGTGTGGCCTATGCGGCGCGCGCGCTGAGAGCGAAGGCTGTGATCGTGATGCCTTCGAATGCTCCTGAGATTAAGCGTGAGGCTACGATGGCGCTGGGCGGCGAGATCGTGCTGGTGGGGACGGCGAGCAGCGAGCGGCGCGAGAAGGCTGAGGAGCTTGCCGCGCTGCATGGATATACGATCGTGCCGCCGTATGACGATGCTGCGATTATTGCGGGGCAGGCTACTTGCGGCGTGGAGATTCTGGAGCAGTTGCCGGGAGTGGAGCTGGTGCTGAGCCCGGTGTCGGGCGGCGGGTTGCTGTCGGGCGTGGCTACGGGGATCAAGCTGACGGCTGAGGCCGAAGGGATAACCGCGCCGCAGGTGTGGGGGTGCGAGCCGGAGCTTGCTGCGGATGCTGCGGAATCGTTTCGGACGAAGACGCTGGTGGAGTGGCCGGCAGAGAAGACGACGCGTTCGTTGTGCGATGGGTTGAGAACGCAGTCGCTGGGGACGCTGAACTTCGAACATATTCTTCGCTTCGTGGATGGAATTGTAACGGTGAGCGAAGACGAGATTCGCACGGCGGCGAAGGTGATATTGGCGGCGACGAAGATTGTGGCTGAGCCTTCGGGCGCGGTGACGCTGGCGGCGGCGTTGTTTCACGCGGAGGAGTTGCCGAAAGCGCGCAGGGTCGTGGCGATTGTGTCAGGCGGTAATTTGGAGCCGACGTTGCGGGCGGAACTAGAGGCGGAGTAGGCGCTCGGCGTTGCCGTGGGTAAAGGCTTCGAGCTCCGCGGTGGTGAGCGCGGGCTGCGATGACTGCAGGGTTGCGAGGAAGTCGCGGCCGCGGGTGTTGGGGCTGAAGGGATAGTCTACGGAATACATGAGGTGATCCAGGCCCAGGACTTCGCGCGCGCATTCGAAGGGTGGGCGCGTGAAGTAGCCGCTGGTGGTGACGTGGACCTGTTCGCGGATCGTGTCGGCGACGCTGCGCTTGAGGTGCGGAGCGGCGGCGGAGAGGACGCCGTTGGAGCGCGCGAGAGCGTAGGGGATGAACTCGCCCATGTGGCCAATGATGACCTGCAGGGTGGGCAGACGATCGAAGACTCCGGAGACAATGAGGCGCAGAAGGTGCAAGCCGAGTTCAGCGTGCCAACCCCAGCCGGCGATGGAGAGAAGCATGCCGGTGTCGCCGGGGAGGTCGGAGTAGTAGGCCTTCTGAACGATGGGCGATGGCGGCGCGGGATGGAGATAGAGCGGTACGTCGAGGGCCGCAGCGGCTTCCAGGATGGGGAAGAATTCAGGGGCGTCGAGGAATTTTCCGTCGGTGGTGCCGTTGACGTAGAGACCTCTGAAGCCAAGGTCGCGGATGCAGCGTTCGAGCTCTTTAACAGCGGCGGCGGGCTGTTTGAGGGCTGGAGTGGCGAAGGCGGCGAAGCGGTCGGGATGGGCGCGGACGGCGGCGGCGAGTTCATCGTTGACATCGTGGAAGACGGCGGTTTGGTCTGCGGAAGCGAGAACGTCGATGCTCATGGCGGCGAGGGAGAGGACTTGAAGACTAATGTTGCCCTGGTCCATGGCTGCGATGCGGCCGTCACCGATGTCGAGCAGCTGGCCGCGAAGCGCACGCATGCGCTCGGGGACGTCGTCGCCAAAGGCGCCGGTGGCCTTGAGGAAGTCGGAGGTGACGAAGTGCTCTTCGAGGGTGATGGTTTTCATGAAGGGTTAAGATGCGCGGGGGCGATTGGGGGTTCAAGCGTAAGGTGAGCAGGGTAGAATCTAGGTATGCCTTCTTTGCTCAAAGTGTTGATCCTTGCGGTTGTGCAGGGTCTTGCGGAACTGTTGCCGGTGTCGAGCTCGGCGCACGTGGTGGTGGCGGAAAAGCTGATGGGGCTGGACCCGTCGTCTCCGGAGATGACGCTGGTGCTGGTGATGCTGCATACCGGGACGATGTTCGCGGTGATCTTTTATTTCTGGTCGCAGTGGAAGCAGGCGTACTTTACGACGGAACATGCGATGAAGCGGTTTTTGGTGCGGGCGGCGTGGGCTACGGTGCTGACCGGGGTGGTGGGCTATCCGCTGATTGAGATCATCGAGAAGACTGCGTTCAAGGGGCATTCGAAGGGCGAGATCGAGATGCTGTTCTCGCGGCTGGATTTGATTGCGCCGGCGCTGCTGGCGGTGGGCGTGCTGATTTTGATTGCGGGTCTGCGGGAGCGCGGCGCGGCGCGGAACGCGACGACGGGGCGGCCGGACTATGAGCGCTCGATTGTGCTGAGCGGGGATAACGTGACGTTCTCGCAGGCTGGATGGATGGGAGCGATCCAGGGATTGTGTCTGCCGTTCCGCGGGTTCTCGCGGTCAGGCGCGACGATCTCTACGGGCTTGCTGGCGGGGGCGAATCGGCAGCGGGCTGAGCGCTTCAGTTTCGCGCTGGCGGTAATCATTACTCCGCTTGCGATTGCGCGCGAGGCTATGCGGTTGCTGAAGGCGAGCCATGCTGCGACCGCTGCGGGGCAGCCGCTCGATCTGCATGGGAGTGTGGTGGCTGCGCTGCTGGGGATGGTGCTGTCGTTCTTTGCGGGACTGGCGGCGCTGCGCTGGCTTAGCTCGTGGCTGGAGCATGGGCGGTGGTACTGGTTTGGGATTTATTGTCTGGTGGCGGGGTGCGTGGTGTTTTACCTGTACCACCTGGGGTACTAGAGCATATTCGTACGGGTGTGGGATTCCTGAACTCCGCGAATTCCCAGGTCTCAGAAGCGAGACCTGGGGCACCCGGATTCTACAGATGCGCGCCTTTGAGCACTCCGCTTGTGATGCGCTGCTACTTGGTGGTCGAAGCGTCGCGGCTGGCCTTTACGAAGTTGTGCGAGGCGAGGACCTGCTCCTGCTGCTCTACGAGGAGTTCGCGGATGGGGAGAGGGAGATCGTGATCGAGCGCCTTCGCATACGCCTTTTTGGCCTCGTCTTCGCCCTGCTCTGCGGTCTCGAGGAGGCTGCGATCACCGGCACCCAGCTTGGCTTTGAGGTCGCCCCAGGTGCGGTGCATCGCTCCGGAGACGGTGCCTGCCTCCTTGACGTCCGCCATGCCGGCGCGGTGCAACTCGTTCTCAAGCTCAGCGCGGAAGTTGGCGCGCTTGAGGCTTTCGGCGAGAAAGAAGCGTTTGAGATTGATGTCGTTGAGATGGTCACCGATATCGGCAAAGCCCTTCTGGCTGTCCTCCAGGGTCTTGATGAGGTCGAGGAGAACAGTCTCCATCTCTTTGTTCTTCGTCGATCCGTCCAATGTGTTCGTTGACATAAATTCCTTCCTGGCCGTAGCCATGGGTGATGTGCGGGTGGGGTCCGCCGATTGGGTGCGATTCTCCTTCGTCGGCGGCAAGCGGGAGAAATCGCGAAAATCCTGCTCCCCCACCACCAGGTGTCTGGGGGCAAAGTTCGCCGCAATGCTCACTCCCCCGACTTATCACTAGATGCAAGAAGAGGCCGCCTGCGTTGACCGCGAAGGAAAAATCGCTGGCCGCAAGATTTTTCAGGGACTTGCGAAGGCGCGGAGGAGGTCACCAGTCTGGTTCCACTTCGCGAGGGTGCGCACCGCACAGCGGGCTATGGAACAATAAATTTGCTCTGGTTGTTCGGCTATTCGCAGCAAAGCGCCCGCGCGGCCCCGGCTCGCAGGCGATTGGCTCGGCCGCGCCCGTAACCCCTTATGAAGCCCCAGAGACTTGTCTACTCGCCAACCCGCAGCCGTCGTTTGAACGAGATGCTGGGTTTGATTGTGCTGGTTGCTGCCGGCTTGCTTCTCCTTGCTTTGGTTAGCTATACGCCGTCCGATCCGTCGTTTAACACGGTTGGCGGAGGTGGGGGCACGCGGCTGGCACACAACTGGACGGGGCTGGTGGGCGCGTATGCGGCGGACCTGCTGCTGCAGACGGTGGGGATCGCGATCTTCTTTGTGCCGCTGGCGATGGTGAGGATCGGGGTTTTGTGGATGCGGTCGCAGCGGGTGGGGTCGACGAAGACGAAGCTGGTGGGGATTGCGGTTTGGCTGATCTTTGCGCCAGCGCTGATTGCCATGATGCCGGGCGGGTTGTTGTGGCGGCATGCGCTGCCGATTGCGGGCGTTGAGGGCACGATCCTGGCGGGCGGGTTGATCCACTTTGTGAATTACCCGGGCGCGGTGATTATCTGCAGCCTGATGGTGGCGCTGTCGCTGTATTTGACGACGTCGTTTCTGCTGGCGAATGCGGGTGCTTGGTTTACGGCGCACTTTGGATTCCTGCAGCGCTTGAGCGACAAGTATGCGGCGTGGAAGAGCAAGCGGCGCGGTGTGGATGACGAGGAATTTGACGAAGCGTTTGCTTCGAAGCGCGAGATCGCTGCAGCGATGGCGCGCAAGCAGGAGAAGAGCGAGGGGGATGAGGCGGGTAAGAATGGCACGCTGCTTTCGAGCTTCTTCGGCTGGTTTGGACGCCGGAAACGCAACCAGGACGAAGAGGACGAGGATGGCGTTGGGCAGCAAGTTGGGGCGGGCGATGCGCCTGCGTCGGTGTGGCAGACGATGCCGCGTACGTTGGTGGACGCTGCGCCGATGACAGGGCTGCATGTGGCGGCGGCAGCTGCGGCGCCTTATGCCGCGCAATTGGCGGCAGCTGCGGCTCCGCTGCGAAACGCGCCGATGGAGGCGTTGCCGTTTAGCGAGGCAGCGACGGCAACTAGCGCGCAGGACGATGATGGATGGCTGGACGCGCCGGAGCGGCGGACGCCGGCGCCGATTCTGTCGATGCCGAGAGCTTCGCATGTGTCGATGCCCGAGCCGCCGCCGGCGCGGATTCCGAAGGCGGTTGAGTTGCCTCCGATGCCTTCGCCGATGCAGGACATTGCGGCGCAGAATATTGCGTTCGGCAAGCGCGCGGATGCGGATTTGCAGGCTGTGGCGATTGTGCCGAAGTCGGTGCGCGGGTATAAGCTGCCGCCGAGTTCGCTGCTGTACAAGTCGGAAGAGCATGCGCAGGTGCGGGAGAACGAGCTGCGGGAAGAGGCTCGGGTGCTGGTGGAGAAGTGCGGTGAGTTTGGCGTGGATGGCAGCGTGGAGCAGATCAATCCAGGCCCGGTCGTAACGACGTTTGAGTTTCGTCCCGACGCGGGCGTGAAGTATTCGCGCGTGACCGGGCTGGCGGATGATCTTTGCCTGGCGATGGCTGCGGAGTCGATTTTGATTGAGCGCATGCCGGGCAAGTCGACTGTGGGCATCCAGGTTCCGAATCATGAGCGCGAGACAATCTGGCTGCGCGATGTGGTGGAGTGCGAGAACTTTGCGCAGAGCAAGAGCAAGCTGGCGATCGCGCTGGGCAAGGACATCAGCGGGCGGATTGTGATTGGCGACCTGGCGAGCATGCCGCATGTGCTGATTGCGGGATCGACGGGTTCAGGTAAGTCGGTGGCGATCAACGCGATGATTATGAGCGTGCTGTTCAAGTCGACGCCTGAACAGGTGCGCATGATTTTGGTGGATCCGAAGCGAGTTGAGCTTGGGATGTATGAAGGGATCCCGCATCTATTTACGCCGATTATTACCGAGGCCAAGCTGGCTGCCAACGCCCTGAGAAATGCCGTGCGCGAGATGGAGCGCAGGCTGAAGCTGCTGGCCGCGAATCACGTGCGCAATATCGACCAGTTCAACAAGCTGTTTGAGAATGGCAGCGAGTATTTGTTTGAGGACGTGAACCAGGAGCCGCTGCCGTACATCATGATCATCATCGATGAGCTGGCAGATTTAATGATGCTGGATCGGGCCAACGTGGAAGAGGCGATTACGCGCCTGGCGCAGATGGCTCGCGCGGTTGGCATTCATTTGGTGCTGGCTACGCAGCGGCCGTCGGTGGACGTGATTACGGGATTGATTAAGGCGAATGTGCCGACGCGCATGAGTTTCCGGCTGGCGACGAAGGTAGATTCGCGGACGATCATTGATTCGAATGGTGCGGAGAGTTTGCTGGGACGCGGGGATATGTTGTTTCTTCCGCCGGGGACTTCTCGGTTGCAGCGGGTGCATGCTCCGTTCGTTACGGAGAAAGAGATTGCGGCGGTTACGGAATTCTGGAGAGCGCAGGGCGAGGCCGAGTATGTGCACGGGTTCCTGGAAGGGCCGAAGGATGAGAAGGCCAGCGAGGGCGGCAGTTCAACCGAAGGCGAAGAGGATGATGCACTGTTCGACGATGCGGTGCGGCTGGTGTTTGAGTTTGGAAAGGCGTCGACTTCCCTTCTGCAGCGGCGGCTGCGGATTGGTTATGGGCGCGCGGCACATCTGATCGACATGATGGAGCGCGATGGTTTGGTGGGGCCTGCGGATGGGTCGAAGCCACGGGAGATATTGAAGTCGCCTAGCTATTTCTCAGAGGTGGACGCGTCGCTGCGGTAGGGTGCGGGTACCCCCCTCCCCCCTTCCCGGGCTATTTTTCCGATAAAGTAGTCTTTGCAAACGGGTTAGGTGGCAAAGTATCCCCCTTGGGCCGAGGGTCTTTTGCCTGTAAAGTAGGGCAAGCAATAGGGTTACGGGTAAAGTAGGGCAAGCAAAGACTTTATTGGCTGGTCTTTGACCCGCTCGGGGGTTAGGCCGGGCCGTTGGCCCTTGGTGCCTGGGTGGGCGTGGACCTGGCGCTTCGCCCCAGGCTGTGATCTTTCGGCCCGTTGGCCCTGGGTCTGTGGGTGGGCGTGAACCTGGGGCTTCGCCCCAGGCTGTAATCTTTCGGGCCCTTGGCCCTGGACCTGTGGGCGCGCGTGAACCTGGGCTTCACGCCGAAGCTGTGATCTTTCGGCCCTTGGCGCTGGGAATGGCCTAGTCAAAATGGCCTAGTTAAATTGTAGCTAGTTGGAGGGGGTAACTATGCCAGGTTTTGAAAATATAAATCGGCAATGTTTATAGGGGGTTTGGCGATTTTGGAGGGAATTGGGGGTTGACAGGTTTTCGACCCACTCACGACGGTGAAACTGTCATGAATGGGGCACCCAACGTGTTCATCACCCTACCCTTGACGATGGAGCCGTGATGCATGGGCAGTCGGCGAACTACTTGTTCGAGGTGGGGGTGTGCCTGGTGAGGAGCCAGTGGCGGAGGTCGGCGCGGACGCGCTCGTAGGTGGGCTCGCCTTTGGGGTAGAGCTTGATGGTGCCGTGGGATTTGCCGGTGTAGAAGTTGAGGGCGAAGTCTTTGACGACGGGTACGGTGTGCGGATCGACGCCGATGAGGACGTTGGGGCTGGGAGTGAGCGCGGTGCGCGCTGCGTCTGCCGATTCGAGAGAGACGTATTCGCGGACGCGGCCATCGGGGCCGAAGTATTCGAAGTTGTAGCGGGTGAGGGAGCGGCCGACAGGCTCGTAGTATTCGCGGACGATCCAGTGTTCGCCGTGGACGTCGAAGGCGTCGATGACGTCGCTCTCGCGGGTGCTGATGTTGGGGGCGCCGCGCTCGCGGGCACCACGGAGGACGGCGCGCTCGCGGTCGAACTCCTCCCAGCGGCCGAGGGCGGCTTCGACGATGACGAGGTTCTTGTGGGCGATCCAGAACTCTGGCTGCTGGGCGACTACGGCGCGGTATTGGAGCTCGGCGGCTTGGTACTCGTGGAGACCTAATTCGGCGTCGCCGATGCCTTCTTCGGCGTCGATGTCTCCGGGATGAGTTTTCAGGTAGGCGGCGAAGAGGTCTTCCGCTTGCTGATAGTGCTTGTCTTCAAGGGCCTTGCGGGCGGGAAGAAGTTCAGAGGGGATGGGCCGCTGCGCCGCGCAGGTTGCGATGAGCGCGAAGAGGATGATGGCAGCGGTGGGTGCTTTGCGGTTACGTGTCACGTTTTATCTGCGCCTTCCCTGCCGCATTGCGCGCCGGCTGACGAAGCTTCCGAGGACTGCGATCGCGGCCAGCAGGGCGATCCAGAATAGGTTTGGGTTGCGCTGATCGTACGTGCTGGCAACGTGACGCTGGATGTAGCCGGGGTTGAGCTGTTCCAATCCCAGGGTTGCGATGAGCGGGTGGGCGGGAAGGGTTGCAAGATCCCCAAGGTCATAGACGGATGCGCGGAGGTCGTTGTCACCATAGCGGAGGGTGTAGGTTGCGTTGGGGATGGCGTCGAAGCAGAGGGTGCGCTGGCGCATTTCGAGCTGAACGGCGCGAAGGGGGAGCGCAGGCTGGGCTGCGTTGGCGATGGTGACGCGGATGGTGGCGGGGTCGTGCAGGTTGGACGCAATGACGGCGGGGAGGGAGAGCTGTGCGGAGCTGATGGCGGGGGCTCCGTCGGCGGGGTCGGGCGGGCGGGTCACGCGCCAGATCCGGCCGTCGATGACTTCTTCCGGCTGGTCGGGCTGGTGGGTGTCGGCCTCGGCGGTGATGGCGATGTTGCGCAGGAAGTCAGATTTGAAGCCCGGGTTGAGAATAAATTGCACGCGCTCGACGGGGATGTGGGCGGGGATGTCGAGCTGCGCGAAGGACGATGGGCCTTGCTGCGTGATGGTGTTGGCGGAGGCGACGACGGTGTAGAGAGTTTGGGCTTCGCGGCTGGCGGGGACGGTTGCGCCTTGAATGATGGAAGGATTGATGTGCGGGAGAGGCTTGCCGTCGAGGGTGCGGAGATGCAGGAGGATGCGGAGATGCGGGAAGGTGGATTCCTGCAGGGCGAAGGTGGTGGAACGAGCGAGATGGCGCTGGGTGAGATCGAAGAGGGTGAAGGTGCCGAGAGGTTTGGCGGGGCCGCTGTTCGAGCCTGAGACCTCGGCGGTGGCGAGGAAGTTATGCGCGGCGAGGTTGAGGTCGACTTCGGTGTAGGGGCGCGGGGGCATGACGAGATCGAAGGAGAGAGTGTCGTTGTGGGCGATGACGTTGCGGACGGTGGCGGTCTGGGCGTCGGTGGGCTGGGCTTCGCTGTAGCTGACGACGAAGGGGATCTCTTGTGGCCTGGTGTGGGGGGTGAGGCGGAAGACGCGGAGGTCGTCGGCGGAGGAGCTGGCGGTGTGCGCGTAGACGCTGGCGTCGAGTACGGTGCAGGCTACGCCGGAAGCGTTGGGTGGGAGGGTGAGGGTGCGGACGTAGCGGAGGTGCTGCGGGTCGGCGAGCGGAGCGGGGGCGCTGCTGATGGAGGGGAAGATGCCGGCCTGGAGAAGGAGCGCGGCCAGGATGGAGAGGGAAGACTTCAAGCGGTCGCCTCGCGGGTGCGGCGGATGAAGGCTTGCTGTGGACGAGGCTGCTTCCCCATGGGGTAACTTTACCCTTTCGGGGCGCGGGCGTGAATGGCGCATCCGTACAATCTAGGTATGAGTGAAGATCGGGCGCATGATGTTCTGGTGATTGGGGCGGGGCCTACGGGGCTGGCGTGCGCGATTGCTGCGCAGCGGGTTGGGTTGCGCGTGGTGCTGGTGGATAAGGGCTGCCTGACGAATTCGTTGTTTCATTATCCGGCGCATATGACGTTCTTTACGACGCCGGAGCTGCTGGAGATTGGGGATATGCCGTTCTCGTCGCCGAACCAGAAGCCTACGCGGTCGGAGGCGCTGGAGTATTACCGGAAGGTCGCGGAGTATTACAAGCTGGACGTTCGGCAGTATGAGACGGTGGAGCAGGTGACGGGGTCGGATGGGGCTTTCGTCGTGCATGCTTTGGACAAGTTTGGGCGCAAGCTGATGCATAAGGCGCGGAAGCTGATTGTGTCGACGGGGTATTACGACTCTGCCGAATTACTTAGATATTCCGGGCGAGAATCTGCCGAAGGTGATGCATTACTATCATGAGCCGCATCCTTATTTTGGGCAGGATGTGGTGGTGATTGGCGGGAAGAACTCGGCTGCGATTGCGGCGCTGGATTTGTGGCGGCATGGGGCGCGAGTGACGCTGGTGCATCGCGGGGCGGAGCTGCATCGGCATATCAAGTACTGGATCAAGCCGGACATTGAGAACCGGATCAAGAATGGCGAGGTGGTGGCGCATTTTCGGACGGAGGTTAGCGAGATTACCGAGGATGCCGTGACGCTGCTGACGCCGGGTGGGCCGAAGGTGATTCCAAACCAGTTCTGTTTTGCGCTGACGGGATATCATCCGGACTTTGATTTTCTTGAGTCGATGGGGGTGAAGCTGGATGATGCGAATGCGCGGTGCCCGGTTTGCGATCCGGCGACGCTGGAGTCGAATGTGCCGGGAATTTATCTGGCGGGGGTGGTGGTGGCGGGTGAGCGGACGAATGAGATTTTTATTGAGAACGGGCGCTTCCATGGGGATTTGATCGCGAAGGATTTGGCGGCGAAGATGGGGCGGTAGGACGGAGTTGTCCGTTCTCAGTTGCTCAGTTGTTAGTTGGGCTAGCTGACGACGCGGTTGGCGAAGCCGCGCAGGCCCATGAGGGTTAGCAGGACGAGGAAGAAGAGCAGCATGGCGAGAATCATGGCGCGGGCATGTGGCCGGTGGTGGGGGTGAGGGCGGCGCGCAGGCCTTCGCTCATGTAGACGATGGGGTTGATGAGGACGCCGATCTGCAGCCACCGGATGCTGCTGAGTGCGGCCCACGGATAGTAGACGCAGCCGAGGAAGGTGATGGGCATGATCACGACGCCGAAGATGAGGCCGATCTGCTTGGGCTGGACGAAGGTGCCGATGGTGAGGCCGAGGGCTCCGGCGAGCAGGCTGGCGAGGACCAGCACGGCGATGAGGAAGAACCAACTGGAGACGTGGGCGAGGACTGGCGTGCTGGGGATGAAGTAGGCCAGGGGGAAGACGACGGCAGCGGCGAACGAGGCTTTGGATTGCGGAGAAGACAATCTTTTCGATGGCGACGGCGCCGATGGGGAGGGGGCACATGACGCGGTCGTCGATTTCGCGGGTGATGCCGAACTCCTGCGCGAGGGGAAGGGCGACGGCGGCGATGCCGGAGAACATGATGGCGACGGCCATGAGGCCGGGGAGGAGGACGGTGCCGAAGCCGCCGCCGCCGGCTGAGCCCATGCCAGCGGTGGGGCTCAGGTTGGCGCCGCCGATCATGTGGGGCATGACGATAGGTGAAGACGAAGAGGAAGAGCAGCGGGTTCATGGCGACGCGAATGAGGAAGGGGACGATCTCGCGCGTGAGCACGCGGAAGTCGCGCTGCATCAGGCCGAAGAAGGCGCGCGTGTAGGTCACCATTTTTGTGTTGCCGCCGTTGGCGATCGCTTCGCTCATGGCCGGATCCTGTTCTGCACGCTATTCGCGTTCTCCATGCTACTCACGAAGGTCTCTTCCGGTGAGACGGATGAAGACGGTTTCGAGGCTGGGCTCGGTGGTGGTGACGTCGCGCAAGCCGTACTGGTTGGCGTGGTGACTACCTTGGCGAGGAGGCCGTCCTGCGACGCGGGCGAGGACGCGGAGACCGCCCTCGATGACGTCAACGCGGGTGACGCCGTCGATGGTGGCGAGCTCTCGCTCGAGCAGTGCCGCTATCGCGGACGCCGCGCATGCGGAGGTCGTAGATGATGTCTCCGCCAACGCTGGCTTTGAGAGCGGCGGGGGTGTCTTCGATGAGGATTTTGCCGTGGTCGATGATGGCGAGGCGGTCGCAGAGTGCGTCGGCCTCTTCCATGTAGTGCGTGGTGAGGACGACGGTGATGCCTTCTTCGCGCAGGGCCTGGACGGCGTCCCACATGGCGATGCGGCTCTGGGGGTCGAGGCCGGCGCTGGGCTCGTCGAGGAAGAGGACCTTGGGATGATGGGCGATGGCGCGGGCGATCTGGAGGCGCTGGGCGAGGCCGCCGCTGAGTGCCTGCGGGAAGGCTGCGGCGCGATCGCTGAGGCGAAACTGATCGAGGAGCTGGGCGGTGCGCTGCGCGGCGACTTCCTTGGTCATGCCGAAGTATCGGCAGTGGAAGTAGATGTTTTCCGAGACGGTGCAGGAACGATCGAGGGTGTTGTATTGCGGGACGACGCCGATGACGCAGCGCGCGAGGGCGGGGTGCGCGACGACGTCGATGCCCGCGATGCTTGACGGAGCCAGCGGTGGGAATGGCGCGGGTGGTGGCAATGGAGATGGTGGTGGTCTTGCCGGCGCCGTTGGGGCCGAGCAAGCCGTAGATCAATCCAGCGGGGACGTGGAGGTCGATGCCATCGACCGCCGTCACAGGATTCTTGCCGCTGTAGACCTTGCGCAGCCCTAGGATTTCGACGATCGATTCACTCACGCGTGGGCTCTCTCAACAGCTAGATTATAGGGACGATTGGCGACGCGTGGAGTTTCGGAGAAGAGATATTTGGCAGCAACGCCTGGAATGGATGCACTGACAGCGCCACGGGATGCGTCCATAGTATGAGACGGCGGCGGCATCCGCAGGGTTCGTGTAATTGCAATGCGCAGAATAGGTTGCCTATTATGAACATTTATCGTGAAGGACACCTTTTGCCATGGGCGGGCATCCGACTCGCTGAAGCAACAACTGAATGCCGCATCAGCAGGTGGCGGCGAGAGTCCAAGGAGAACGATACGATGTCAGGCACGTGGACGAAGAAGATGGCAGTGGCAGTACCGGCGATGGCTTTGTTGTTGAGTGGTTTTGGACTGTTGGCAGCGGCGCAGGAGCCAAATCCTACGACGGTTGCTCCAGGAGCCAAGACGGGTGAAGTGATCGCTCAGGGGCCGAACGGCGTTTACATCTACCACGTGAAGGTGGTGGAGCGGCAGCTGGACGCGGTGAACTACTTCAATCGGAGCGGGTCGACGCATGTGGGCTTTCGTCGGTACGAACCTGATGCCTGGTGCGCGGGGCGATGCCAAGGTGAATTCGGTGACGGGCAAGACCGAGATCTCGGCGCACTTCGAAGGCCTGACCGCCAGCAAATGGTTTTGGCGCGGAGTATCTGACGTATGTTCTGTGGGCGATCTCTGCGGATGGGCGTCCGCAGAATCTGGGAGAGCTTGGAGCTTGCGGGTGATAAAGCCAGTCTGAACGTGACGTCGTCCTTCCAGGCGTTTGGCATGATCGTTACGGCCGAGCCGTACTACGCGGTTTCGCAGCCGAGCGACGTGGTGGTGTTGCAGAATGTATTTACGGACAAGACGAACGGCGTGTTGCAGCAGGTGAATGTTCACTATCAGTTACTGCCGAAGGGGCTGTACGCTCCAACGTCCGGATCGAAGTCGGTGGAGTTCCCTATCACGGACCGGGAGCACACGCCGCTGGCGCTGTACGAAGCTTATAACGCGCAGCGGATTGCGAAGTCTGTGGGCGCGGACCAGTATGCTCCGGACATTATGAAGGAGGTTGCGACCGACATTCAGAATGCGCAGGACATTCAGTCGAGTAAGCATCGCGACGTGAAGATGGAGTTCACGTATGCGCGATCGGCGACCGGAGCGCGCGGAGGACGCGCGGATTGTGACGCTGCGCAAAGAGGCAGAGCAGCGTCAGCAAGAGGCGCAGGACGCGAAGGTGAAGGCGCAGCAGGAGGCACAACAGTCGCAGATGCAGGCGAGCAATGCACAGGCGCAGGCGGATGCGGCAGCGGCGGCGCAGGCGCAGGCTGAGGCGGCGAAGGCGCGAGCGGATGCTGAAGCTGCGAATGCCCGTGCACAGGCGGCTCAGGCGCAGCAACAGGCTGAGGCCAGCAAGCAGGAGGCGGCTGCGACGCGCGAGAAGCTGCGTGCGCAGTTGAACTCGGTGCTGGCGACGACGGAGAGCGCGCGCGGGCTGATTGTCAATCTGGGCGATGTGCTGTTCGACACAGGCCGGTATACGTTGAAGCCGAATGCGCAGATTGCGTTGGCGAAGGTGTCGACGATTCTGACGCTTTATCCGGATCTGAAGGTCCAGGTTGAGGGCTATACGGACTCGGTGGGCGGCGATGCGTATAACCAGAAGCTGAGCGAAAACCGGGCGAACGCGGTGCACGACTTCCTGATCCAGAATGGCGTGCCGGCGGCGAACGTTACGGCGGTTGGCTACGGAAAGGCTGATCCGGTCGCTTCGAATGACACGGCGGACGGACGGCGACAGAATCGGCGTGTGAACCTGGTTGTTTCGGGCGCGGCGATCGGTGTGCAGACGACGCAGCCTGTAATCACGGAGCCACCTGCTACGAACCCTCAGTAGCTGTTGTCGAATTCGGTAAGCAAACGAAGACCGCGAACATGCTCGCGGTCTTCGTGCTTTCAGGCGGGCAAGAATAGATAATCGGAGTAGCGGAGGGGATTGTATGAGCACTTCGATGAAGGGCAAGATTGTTTTTGTTACGGGAGCGAGCTCGGGGATTGGAGCGGCGACGGCGATGGAGTTCGCGCGCCATGGAGCGAAGCTGATGTTATGCGCTCGCCGGCTCGAGCGGTTGCAGGCGATGGAGGCGGAGCTGCGGGATGCGGGCGCGGCAGACCTGCTGCTGCTGGAGATCGATGTGCGCGATCGCGAGGCGGTGAAGCGGGTGCTTGAGCGAGTTGCCGGAGGCGTGGCGGGCGGTGGATGTGCTGGTGAATAATGCTGGGCTGAGCCGCGGCCTTACGAAGCTCTATGAGGACGATATCGAGAACTGGGAAGAGATGATCGACACCAACGTGAAGGGGCTGCTGTATGTGACGCGCGCGATTGTGCCGGGAATGGTGGAGCGCAATCACGGGCACGTGATCAATCTTGGCTCGATTGCGGGGCATATGGCTTATGCGAATGGCGGGCGTGTACTGCGCGACCAAGGCGGCGGAGCGATTCATCTCAGACGGACTGCGGATTGATGTGAATGGGACGGCGGTGCGGGTGACGTCGATCGATCCGGGGATGGTGGAGACGGACTTCAGCAAGATGCGGTTTCGGGGAGATGAGGAGCGGGCGGCGAAGACGTATCAGAATGTGGACCCGCTGCAGGCGGAGGACATTGCGGATGCGATTGTGTGGGCGGCGACGCGGCCGGCGCATGTGAGCATTCAGAGTGTTGTGCTGACGCCGACGGCGCAGGCCAATCCGTTTGTGCTGACGCGAAAGAGCTAGGCGAGCGGCTAGAGCTTGATCGACCAGCTATAACTTGATGGACCAACCCAGCTGTTCGAGTTCGCGCTCGATGGTGGCGAGTGCGAGCTCGAGGGCGCTGCGGCGGTGAGGGCTTGAGGTGCGCTCGGAGAGAACGCGTTCCCGCTGCATTTCGAGGGCCTGCAAGCGACGCTTGCGGTCGGCTTCGGCTCGCTTTCGCCTCGGGAGTCACCTCGGAGGTGGAAGGCTTCGGGGCCGCGGCCTCGGCTTGCTGCTCTTCGACGCTCTTGGATTCCCAGCCTTTGGACATATTTCTATCTTACGCTTGAGGCCGCGGGCGTGGCGGGTTGGATTTTGGCGCGGCAGAATCCTACTGCTGGCCAAAACGATAGAGAATGCCGAGGTTGAAGCCGATATTGTCCTGAATCGTGCTGCCGTTTGGTCCAATGAAGTTGGTGCCGACCCAGGTTGGAGTGAACCTGATCGCGAGATTGGGATAGAGGTTGTAGTCCGCGCTGACGCCGAGCGAATAAGCGGGGCGTAAGCCGCTCATTCCAGAGGCCTAGATCCGTTCCCGGAATGCCCTTGCTGCCGCCGGAGAAGATACCCCAGCCAGTGCCCGCGAGGGCCTGGGCGCTTACGGCGAATTTTTCCTTGGCATCACGAACCGATAGCTCACGCCACCCATGAAGGTGTACTCGTTGATCTGAGGGTTGTAGACGCCGTACTCGTTATTGGTGATGGCGTGGGCATTGCCGAACGAGCCGCGGGCATCGCCGACCACTGCAAACTTGCGCGTGAAGTAATAGTTGAAGGCCGTCGCCCAGCTGATTTCATTGTTCTTGCGGAGGTACTCGCCGCTGCGAAAACGGAGATAGCCGCCGCCGCCGAATATCTCATAGCGGTGCGAGTAGGTCTCCTCGGTGGTGCGAGCGATGCGCGCGAGACGGGTTGCATTGGTCTCGTGGCGGGCGTGGGTCTCTTGCTTTCTTTTCTTGGACTGGGTCTGGGTCACAGTCTGGGCGTTTGCTGGGGCGATGGCTCCGGCGAGCAGACCAACTGCCATTCCTGAGAGAACCAACCGTACTGCCAATTTCCGCACATCACACATCAAATCCGAACTCCTGAACACACACTGGCGGCGCCGTCTGACCCGCATCTATCCATTAGAACATCCCGAGGCCCATTCGACGAGCCCATAAGGCGCTCAAAAGGCGCGTTATGGAAGCACGTAGGTGACGCCCGCGATGAACTGGAAGGAGTTCTTCTTGTAGTACTCCGCCGGGTCGTTGAGGTAGTTGTCCGCAACGGAAATGGTGGCGGCGAGGCGTTTCCAGACGGGCAAGACGAGGGCTGCGTTCAGATTGGCAGAATAGGCATTGGTGTTATTCCATGCCGGAAGGACGTTGGCGGACTCGGTGAAGACGCATCTTGTGCGGCAAATTGCGGGTGTAGCCCTCGAAGAAGGTGGTGCCGATGAGGTTGACGGCCGGCGTGGTGGTAACGACGCCATCGACGGTGGTGGAGATGTATTGCTGTCTTTCGAAGTGGACGTCTGCCTTCAGATCAAGTTCCTGCTTGGGGGTCTTGATGGCGGTGTAGCCGATGCCGCCTCCGTAGACCTGCTGGAGTTGGAGACCTTGTCCGAAGTTGTGGTCGAAGGAAGCGTCTGCGAGGGCATAGAGCCGCGGGCTGAAGTACTGGTCGCGTTCAGCGTCGGCATGGAAGATGTTGGTGATGACCACGCTCGCGGGGGTTGGCGGGGTGGTGGGAGGGATGACGGGAGTGGAGAGCTTCCCGTAGCTTTCGTTTACGTTGACGATGGTGCGATTGCGAGGAGGCATCCAGGGCACGGTGGGGATTGCGCGCACCAACGCGAGGCCCGCGTAGAGTGTGGTACCGGTGGTTGTGGAGCGCTCGATATTGGCGCCGCCGGTAATCTTTCCGCCCCATCCGGTGAGGAAGCCGGCGTGATGACTCATCTGTAGATCGAAGGATTTGCGATCGATGAGGTAATTGACATCCGCGGCGGGGACTACGGCCGGTGGCTCATTGGCAGCCGGAGTCACAGTGAGTTTGCCGCCTGCGACCTCGACGGCGCCTTCGGGCACGTGCGTTTTGTCTGCGACGACGCCCTTTCGGAGCAGGGCGAATTCAGCGCCCGACTTCAACTCCTTGATCTTGTCGATGGAGATCGTGACGGTCCCGGCCATATCGCTCTTGAAGATGACATTCCCATCCTTCACACTGTCCAGCTTGCCGGTCAGCTTGTCGCCGTTGGCAAAGATCAGGACATCCGACGGCGGGGCTGTGGCGGGTTTGGCTGCAGGGGCCTGGGAGTATGCGAAGGGGCCGAGGGCGAAAAAGGAAAGGAGGAGTAGAGGGAGTTGTCTACGCACGATTATGTCCTTTGAATCGGGTCGGTGAACCTTCTGAAGGCTTTCTTGGCGCCAGGTATGCTCGGGACTTTCCTAGTGACTAGGGTAAATGATGAAGGGTTAGCCGATGCTGGCAAAAATAACAGGTAGACAGGGGAAGTTTGATGCAGGTGTCGCTTGCTTCGATGCCATGGTGCGAATAATCTGAAGGTGCCATGTATGAAGATTTCGTAGCGACCGACCGTTGGACCTCAGAGAAATTGCATTGCGTCTGGAAGGGCACGGTCGTGGCGATCGCGACTCGCCATGCTGATGCGACCGACATCCGATTTGCAGTCAACGGCAAACCGCTTTGGATTGCGATGCCTAACTTGGCGTGGGTCGAGCATAAGCGCCGCAGCGGCAAGGTGATCACCGATTATCTGGCGGCACAGGCAGCAGGACGCTACTTGAAACAGGCGATCGAGAGCGGGTACGACAATGGCCGCGAAATGTACACGATGACGGTGGATGAGGTTCTGCGCGAGGTGAACGGGGTGATGGAGGAGGCGGGACATACCGCCAACCTGCCCAGCCTGCCGGTCGTTGCCCGCGATGCTTATCCTGCGGAGTTCGACTTTAAACTACCCGGCGAGCCGCAGACCGTCGCCGAGTCCGCTTAGGCTCGATGGGACCTCGGCCCACCAACAAGTATGTGAGCAGCCGGCGGCAATTTATTGCTTCGGCGGCTACGTTGCCGTTTGCGCTGCGGGCGCTGGCGAGTCCGATACCGAGCAATCCGCGGTGGGTTTTGCTGGGGACGGGGACGGATAAGGGCATTTATCGCGCTCGCGTGGAATGCTGAGAGCGGCGAGCTCAGTGGGATCGAAGTCGCTGCTGTGACGCAGCACCCGAGCTATCTGGCGATGCATCCGCGGCTTCCGATTCTTTATGCGGTGAATGAAGACCCAGCCGGGGATGGGGCGCTGTGCAGCTTTCGGCTGGATGCGAGGAGCGCTGCGCTGACTCCGGTGGAGCGGGTGAGCAGCGAAGGCAATGGACCGTGCTACGTATCGGTTGACGCGACGGGGCAAAATGCATTCGTGGCGAATTATGGTGGAGGAAGCTTTGCGGCGTTCGGGCTCGAGGGCGGGGGCGGCCTTAGTAGTGCCGGGCTATTTGATTGCCGCGGGAACGCGGCTTGTGGTGCGGTGGGGCCAAACAGGGCTCGGCAGGATGCGGCGCATCTGCACTGCGCTGTGCTCTCGCCGGACAACCGGTTTGTGCTGGCGTGCAACCTGGGAGAGGATGCGATCGAGATCTTTCGCATTCATCCGGGGGCTGCGAAGCCGATGGAGGCTCCGGTGCGGATTGCGGCGCGGGCTGGATCCGGGCCTCGGCATCTTGCGTTTCATCCCAACGGGCTGTGGCTCTACTGCATTCACGAGCTGGACTGCACGATCGATCTGTATGACTGGAACGTGAACAATGGGGTACCTGTTCCGGTGTTGCGGAAGGAGAGCGTCATGTCGACGCTGGCGTCGCGTGCTGCGCTGCCGGGAAGTACCGGCTGCGAGATTGCGGTGAGTCCTGATGGGCGGTTTGTTTACGGAAATACGCGGGGCGAGAATTCGCTGGTGGTGTATCAGGTGAACGCTTCGACGGGTTTGCTTACGGAACAGCAACGAGTGTTCAGTGGTGGTGGACTGACGCGGCATTTTGCGTTTGATCCTTCGCGGCGGTGGCTGCTGTGCGCGAACCAGGGGACGTCGACGGTGACGGTGTTTGCGCACGATCCTGCGACAGGGCGGCTGGCGGAGACACCGAAGTCGTTTGCGATTGATACGCCTATGTTTGTGCAATTCGTCTAGGGACAACTCTATGTTTCAACGCAAGGTGACGGTGGAATATGGAAGCGGCGAAGGTGCTGCGATGCCCTGCCCCATCAAGTGGCTGGACAACTTTGCCATGCGCAACTTCACGAATGATGCGGTCTTCGATGACACGCTGCCAACTGCCGAAGGTGTGATGGAGATTGGGAATCGGGTGCCGCTGGATCGGCTGCGCGATTCGATGGAAGACTGGTTTCGGCGGAAGGGATATTTGCAGAAGGACGAAGCGCTTCGCGTCAGGCTGCTATCGAGAGCAGAGTGAGGCGAAGCGCTTCGGGATCTAGTCGGCTGGCGTTATGCCTTTAGGGTTTTGCCGTCGAGGACGAAGCGATATTTTACGTCGCCTTTGACGACGCGGGTGTAGGCCTCTTCGAGGCGGTCGTAGCCGATGAGTTCGATGTCGGAGACGATGTTCTTTTCGGCGCAGTAGTCGAGCATGTCCTGGGTCTCTTTCATTCCGCCGATCATGGAGCCGGAGAGCGAGCGCCGGTTGGTGACGAGCGCGAAGGGCGAAGTTGCGACGGGCTGATCGGGGAGGCCGACGAGGCAGAGGGCGCCGTCGAGACGGAGGAGGCCGAGGTAGGCGTTGATGTCGTGGGGGGCGGAGACGCAGTCGAGGACGAAGTCGAAGGAGCCGGCGTGCCTGGCCATGGCGGCTGGGTCTTTGCTGATGACGACCTCGTCGGCGCCTAGCTTTTTGGCGTCTTCGATTTTGCTCTCGGAGGTGGTGAACTGAACGACGTGCGCGCCGAGAGAGTGCGCGAATTTGAGGCCCATGTGACCGAGGCCGCCGAGTCCGACGACTCCGACTTTCTTGTTGGGGCCGACGCCCCAGTGGCGCAGGGGCGACCAGGTGGTGATGCCGGCGCAGAGCAGGGGCGCGACGGCGGCGAGATTGAGCTTCGGGGAGATGGTGTAGACGTAATGCTCGGGCGCGACGATGGTGTCGGAGTAGCCGCCGTAGGTCATGTCGCCTTCGTAGGTTTTGGCGTTGTAGGTGCCGACCATGCCTTTGACGCAGTAGGGCTCGGCGCCGGCTTTGCAGTTCTCGCAAGCCATGCAGGTTTCGACGGTGACGCCTACGCCGGCGAGATCGCCGGGCTTGAACTTTGTGACGGAAGCGCCGACGGCGGTGACGCGCCCGACGATCTCGTGGCCGGGAACCATGGGGTACATGGAGCCGCCCCACTCGTCGCGGACCTGGTGGATGTCGGAGTGGCAGATGCCGCAATAGTCGATTGCAACGACGACGTCGGTGGGGCCCGGTTCGCGGCGGTCAAAGTGAAACGGGGTGAGCGGCGAGGTCTTGGTCTGCGCGGCGTAGCCAAACGATTTCATGTGGTTTGATTCTCCTGTTGCATCTATGCTCAAGGTAAACCCTAAGCAATGCGGTTCTGAAAGAGGCGGCACTTAAGCGCTGAGAGGAAGCTTACCTCAGACGAATGATATCTCCTGCAAAGCAACGAGAAGCTCAGATGAAGACATCGCGACGCCGTTCAACCTATGCGCTGCTCCTGCTTGTAACGATTCCAATGGGGCTTGCATGGCGGATGGCGCCGCTGGGTCTCTCGCCGTTCTGGTTTAAGTATGGTGGATCGGCGTTGTGGGCGATGGCGTTGTATTGGCTGCTTGCGATATGCCTTCCGCGATGCCGCGTTTTAAAGCTGGCTTGTATCGCTGCGATTGTGGCGGCTGTGGTCGAGTTCAGCCGGTTGTGGCATGTGCCGGCTGTGGATGCCTTTCGATTGACGCTTGCTGGCCGGATTCTTCTGGGGCGCTATTTTTCGTTGAAGAATATCGTGGCTTACTGGCTGGCGATTGCGCTGGCGATGCTGTTGGATCAGTGGCTGGTGCGAGGCGTTGGGGCTAGAAGCGAAGCGAAAGACAGCTGAGGCCGCCGTCCATCTTTTGGAACTCGGACATGTCAAGCAGCAGCGGGTGGAAGCCGTTGGCTGTCAGCTGTTCGGCGGTGCGCGGGTAGCCTGCAGCAAACAGAACGCGATCGTTCACACGGATACAGTTGGCGGCATAGGTTTCTTCGACGGGCACCCGGATGCGGTTGTAGCGCGAGAATTGGTCGTGCGCCGCCAGCTCTTCCATCACAACGAGGGTGTTGTCGCCTATGTAGGAGATGCCGCTCTTGAGGTGGAGGATGGTGGTCATGGCTCGCACATCGATCCGTGACGATGTGTAGCCTTCGTTCGCGAGAAAGGCTGCCAGTTGCCGCGCGCCTTCTTCGTTGGTGCGATGGGAGAGGCCGATGAAGAAGTGGTTTTCGGCTTCGCAGATATCGCCACCATCGAGCGTTCCGGGAGATTTGATCTTTGGCATGGATGAGAAAAAGTTGGCCAAGGCTGGGGCGATGGCGGCAACTTCTCCTTCGCGGCTTCGAGCGCCTGGATTTGTCAGGATGGCGCTGTGAGAAGTCAGAACGGCGGTGTCTTCGACAAAGGTGGAGTCGGGAAATTGGAGGTCGGGGTCGAGGGTGGTTATCTGGAGACCGCAGTGCTTGAGGGCTTCGCAATAGAGAGTGTGTTGTTCGAGCACTTTGCCGAAATGCGGTGCGCCGAGGTCAACGGTGGTGAGGCCGTGGGCGAAGTTAATTCCCGGTGTTCGGACGATTGCGTTCTTGAACAAGTTTGGGATCTCCCGGGATGATGGTCTCACAAGCGCGGCGCCTCTGGGATTGCGACAGGGTGAGAATCGATTTTGTGGCTACGCCAGCGCATCCACGCGTAGGTAGGAAGAGCGATGGCGAGAAGCGCGGCGGCTCGGATGGCGCCGTGGGGATCGTCGTGGATGTCGGCGATGAGGAAGACGAGGGAGGCCGCGAGGACGAGGCCGGTCGTGAACGGGTATCCCCATGCGCGGAAGGGCCGAGGCATCTGGGGCTCACGGACGCGGAGGACAAAGACTGCGACGTAATTGACGCAGTACATAACGGCGATGAGGATCGCGGCGACCGCAATGATGTCTTCAAACTTGCCGCTGGCGATGAAGAGCGCGATCATGCCGGCCGAGAGCGCCAGCGCGACTCTCGGTGTGCCGCCCGGGGCGACTTGTGTGGCGCGCGTGCTGAAGAGTCCGTCGCGGCCAATTGCGAAGAGGATGCGGGGTGCGCCGAGCAGGACTGCGTTGATCAGGCCTAACAACGTAAGGAGGGAGAGCACGGTGACGAAGGTTCCGCTCCATGCGGGAAGGACTATTCTTGCGGCGTCGGCGGCGGGGAGATTGGAGGCGGCGAGCGCTGGTATGGACAACACATGGAGGAAAGCGAGATTCATCAGGAGATAGAGAGAGAGGACGATGAGGACGCCGCCGATCATTGCGCGGGGGAGATGCCGGGCGGCGTCGGTGTCTTCTTCAGTGAAGTAAATTGCTTCGTACCATCCGTCGTAGGTGACCACGACGGCGCGGATTGCGGCGACGATGGGAATGATGCTTTGGAAGAAGCTTGTGGCGTGGCGCGGGTTCGTGGGTCCGGCAGCGTGGTGGGCTGAGAGGCCGGGATGCAGGAGGCAGGCGATTGCCAGGAAGACGAATGTGATTGCGGTGATGGAACTTGCGACTTGCTGGACTGAACTGCCGATGCGAAGGCTGTTCCATTGAAGGCCGCAGAAGCAAAATAAGATCGTGAGGGCGACGAGTGTCTGGAGGTGAATGAGTCGGGGGAAGAGGGCTGCGAGATATTCCGCTGCGGCGACCGATCCGAAGGCGACTACGGCGCAGTTGTTGAGCCAGTCAGCCCAGCCCATTGCGAAGCCGGCGGCAGGTCCGAAGGCGCGCCTGGAGTAGATGTAGAAGCCGCCTGCCTGCGGCATGGCGGTTCCGAGCTCGGCGATGGAGATGGCGCCCAACAACGCATAGCCGCCTCCTATTAGCCAGATCAGCATGATGGGCCAGAAGCTGCCCATCTCGCCTGCGATGGTGCCTGGAAGGCGGAGTATGCCGACGCCTACTGTGCCGCCGAAGATCACGGCGATTCCGAAACCTACGCCGAGGATTCGGGAGAGCGATCCGCGGCGAGAAGAGTGCGTTCGATCGTCTGAACTATTCGACAACGAAATCATTCGACGACTCCAGGGCGAGCGGAATATAAAGGGGTGTTGGTTCGTAGGATACGATTAGATGCTCTTGATGGACGACTTCTTTTCAACCACGGTTGTGGCCGCTTGTTGATCCTGTGACGATTTCCCGCGCAATCATCGCAGCCTGCATGGCACTCTGCCTGTTGGGGCAGCGGCGCTGGGTTGCGGGCGCAAACGACTCAGAAGTCGGCTTCTCCAAGTGCATCATCGAAGGTTGCGGCGATTGTTTTCGAGAATGCCCTCAAGAAGTCGAGGATCGACTTCACGCTGAAGAACAGCGTGAGTCCTCATCGCTACTCGATCGAGACGATGACCGGCGGCGTGGCTTTGTTTGACTACGACAACGATGGCCTTCTGGACATCTTCTTCACGAATGGCGCGGCGATTCCTTCGCTGGAAAAGACGGACTCGAGCTTTTCGAATCGACTGTTTCATAACAATGGGGACGGGACGTTTACCGACGTTACGGAGAAGGCTGGCCTGGCGGGTATTGGATATTCGATGGGCGTTGCGGCGGGAGATTACGACAATGATGGCTTCGTTGATCTCTATGTGACCGGGGTGAATCGCAATCAGCTTTTCCATAACAACGGAGATGGAACGTTCAGCGATGTTACGGAGAAGGCGGGGGTCGCGGGGATGGTACCCGGGATTGGTAAGGCGTGGGCTGTGGCCGCTGGATGGTTTGACTACAACAATGACGGATTGCTTGATTTGCTGGTGGTCAACTACCTGAACTATGACCTGAAGACTGCCGCTGCCTGCACCGTGGGAAAACTGCCCACGTACTGCTCGCCGAATGATTTTCAAGGTACGCCGAACATCCTTTATCGCAACAATGGGGATGGGACGTTTACCGATGTGTCGACTGCGTCGCACATTGGGCAGTACGTGGGCAAGGGGATGGGCGTGGCGTTCGCAGATTATGATGGCGATGGCTTTACGGACATCTTCATCTCGAACGACACGTACCCGAATTTTCTCCTGCATAACAACGGGGACGGCACGTTTACGGATGAGGCGTCAGATGCGGGTGTTGCGTACAACGACACGGGCAAGACGGTTGCAGGCATGGGAGCGGATTTTCGCGATCTGAATAACGATGGGCTGCCCGACATCTTTCATACTGCGATGTTTGGCGATACCTTTCCGCTCTACCAGAATGAGGGGAAGGGTCAGTTCGGTGATGTCACCGGTTCGTCGGGGCTTGCGGCCGCTACTGCAAGTCTGACGGCGTGGGGAGCGGGCGCGTATGACTTTGACAATGATGGGTTGAAGGATTTGTTCACGGCGGACGCGGCGATTCTGGATAATGCGATGGACGTTGAGCATAGGCCGTACCGTCTGCCGAACAGGATTTTCCGGAATAGGGGAAATTTTGGGTTCGAGGATGTAAGCGGTGCGGCTGGGGCGGACTTTGCTGTTGCTGCGGCACATCGCGGAGCTGCGTTTGGGGACTTGAACAACGATGGGAAGGTGGATGTGGTGGTCACGGTAATGAATGGGCCACCTGAGATTCTTATGAATCGTACGCAGAGCGGGAATCACTGGATCATTCTGAAGCTGGTGGGCGTGAAGGACAATCGCGATGGGCTTGGGACGAAGGTGAAGATTACGACGGCACATGGAAGCCAGTACAACGAGGCGACGACGGCTCTCAGCTACAACTCATCCAGCGATAAGCGCGTTCACTTCGGGCTGGGGCAGGATACCGTGATTGATCGGATTGAGCTTTCGTGGCCGACAGGGATCAAGCAGGTTCTTCGCGACGTAAAGGCCGACCAGGTGCTGACCATACGAGAGGCGTCGCAGAGTTCCCAATGAGCGGCGACGTTAGCGGATCAGGAGTGCTGGCCTTGCTGCAATTTTCGGGCTAAATCCTGTTGTTGGTTGCGATTTAGCAGATCGATGACACCCTGGACTACTTGTGGCTGATTTTTGGAATATGCGACTAACAACTCGGCGGTGAGGTCCGCATTTTTCACGTCGCCGAGGTGGAAGTAGGAATCGCAGAGGATAAACAAGAGCGATGGCTCCGTGGTTTTGGACTTGGACAGGAGATTTGCGGCGTCTGACCAGCGGCCCTGGTGATAGCGAACCGCGCCGAGTTCAGCGAGGGCAGATTGATCATTTGGATGGATCGCCAGCTCGGCTTTGAATTCGTTCTCTGCCTTGTCGGGATTACCCTGCTGGAGCGCCAGGATGCCGAGGGAGGTGTGGGCGCCGCGGACGTTTGGGTCAAGTTCCAGCGCTTTATGAAGGCAGCGCTCCGCATCGTTGGGGCGGTCCATTGAGGAATACAGTGTCCCTGTGAGGACATAGGCGCCGGCGGGTGTGGCGAACGGGCCTGTCGATTGATCGCGAAATAGTTGCAGCGCCGCCGACTCCTTGTTATCGAGCAGCAGCTGGCGAGCCTGGTCCCAGACTTTATTCTGCTTGTCGGCATCTGCCTGCGGACCGGAGGCGGAGGCTTGTTCCAGCATGGTGCGATGAAGGTCCGCCTCATATTTCGCGTCCGCGGTTCTGCCAAGACCCGCATAGGCGCGGGAGAGATAGAAGTGCGCGAGGACCTGAGTGGGGTCCTGACGGAGGAGCCGCTCCAGCAGGGTTGCGGCTTGCTGGTAGTTCTTGAGCTCGAGTTCGCATTGACCTAAACCGAGCAGCGAGGGGACGTCGCCGGGTTTGAGCTGAAGAATCGATTGAAAGATTGGCGCGGCATCCTGCCACTTCCCGAGTTTCACATAGACGGCTGCGAGGAGCGCTTGCGCGGTCAGGTCGTTCGGTCTCCGTTGAGCGGCCTGCGTGGAGTATTGCAAAGCCTGGTCGAGGTTCATGGCTCTGAAGCTCGCAACGCCTAGATCGAAGTCGATGCGGTCGAGGGTGGGATCGGATTGCTGCGCTTTGAGAAGCCAGTGGATTGCCCCCTGGTTGTCGCCAGAGCTGCACAGGAGTTCCCCGTACTTCTGCCACACGGACGCGTTGTCTGGATCGACTTCGAGGCACTGCTGAATGGTCTTGAGGGCGAGGTCGTTGTCGCCGTTGAGGTGGTAGGCCTGCGCGAGGTAATAGAGCGTGTCGCGATCGCGCGGGGTGTACTTGAGCGCGCGAACGAGGAGATTGATGGCTTCCGGATTGTGGCCGGTCTGGAGTTGATAAAGGCCGACCTTGAAGAGCAGCTCGGGATCGGTTGGGGCAAGCTTCAGCGCCGCCTGGAAAGAGGCGATGGCGTCCGATTCATTGCCGAGGTCTTCCAGGAGTGCGCCCTGAAACTTGAGTGCGGGCTC
This sequence comes from uncultured Acidobacteriaceae bacterium, assembly GCA_963821165.1. GTDB lineage: Bacteria > Acidobacteriota > Terriglobia > Terriglobales > Acidobacteriaceae > Granulicella. The sequence goes on along the minus strand of CAWGCQ010000003.1, from coordinate 1,415,668 downwards.
GAAGTTTGGGTGGCGCGCGAGGAGGTCGCGGGTGAGGGCTAAGGCCTGGGTTTCGTCGCCGTGCTGGGCAAGAGCAATGGCCTGATGAAGGTCAGACATCAGGGCGGGCGGATTCGATGGGGAGGCTTGCTGCGCGTTCAGGTTTACGGCGCCGCAGATGAGCCCGACGAACAGTATCACGCCATGGAGGCACCCGATTTGCGAGCAGATTGGCTGGCGGCGATTCGAAGGGGAGGGTGCCTCAGGCGGTATTTCGTTGCGGGAACGGGGTGGTCGCATGTTTCGTTGCATTCCAGGAACTGCTTATGCTCAACCTTGATGGGTGGCTTGTCGCTCATTTGAAAGCAATTGGAAGGTTTTGTCACTAAGACACGAAAGCCCTCCCGGATTGGAGGACTGCTGTCGGTCTTTGAATGTCAGATAGGTTGTTTGGTGGACCTGATCGGGATCGAACCGATGACCTCTTCCATGCCATGGAAGCGCGCTCCCAGCTGCGCCACAGGCCCACTCTTGAGGAAGGACCTTCCTATTCTCGCGGATGCGGCGCTGGCAAGTCAAACCGATGGCAGCGGAACAAAGCGGGTTCGGCGCGGTGTCTAAGGTGGTAGAGTCGGGCATGGAACTGCGGATTGAGGTTTGCAGATCTCACGAATTGGCTGCGGGGCGCGTCTGATATAGTGGCTGGCAACGCTGGACAGACGATGCGAGCCAGCGCCTACTTTAATAGCATTCGCGGGTGGGGAATCTTCCCTCCGCAGGTGGGGACAGCGATGAGCGATCTGGCAAGCGCGATCGGAATCCGGGCAGACGAGCAGGAGCTCGTCGCGGAGCTGAAGGCTGGATCCGAGCAGGCGTTTGCGCTTTTGCTGGCGCAATACAGTCACCCGATCTACTCCCTGATGGCGCGCAGCCTGCGCGACCCGGCCGATGCTGCCGATGTGACGCAGGAAGTGTTCGTTAAGGTGTTTCGCAACATCTCGAGCTTCCACGGCGAGGCGAGCCTGCGGACGTGGATTTACCGGATCGCGCTGCATGAGGCGAGCAATCAGCGGCGGTGGTGGAGTCGGCACAAACGGCAGGAACTGACCATCGACGCGCAGCTGGAGAATGACGAAGGCGAGACCTTCTGCATGGCCGACGCGCTGGCGGCACGGGACGCGTCTCCGTTATGAGTGTGCGGCTCATGCACAGCTTGGGGAACGAGTTGTCGCCGCTTTGCGTACTCTTCCAGAGGCGTTTCGCGAGGTTGTCGTGCTGCGAGAGATTGAAGGGTTTGGCTACGAAGAGATTGCCGAGATGCTGAACGTACAATCTCGGCACGGTGAAGAGCCGGCTGATGCGAGGGCGGGCTGCCCTGCGCGAAGCGTTGCGCGAAGACGCAGATGCGGCGAAAGCTGTCGGGATCTCGCAAGGCAGAGCAGCGCAATGTGGTGACACGATGAAGTGGTCCAGACTCAGAATTCGCAGCGGTCGTCGTCGCGCGCCGCGGATGCTCCGATCTGCCGAATGTGCGGCGGTGCGGTCCGGGTTCTCGGCCTATCTGGATGGTGCGATCAGCGGCGTCGAGATGGCGGCAATCTCTGGTCATTTGCAGAGATTGCGGTGAGTGCGCGAAGGACTTCAATGTGTGGCGCGAGGTGCAGCGGTCGTTGGGGGAGCTTGGGCCGCAAGCAGCCACCGGCGAGACTTGCAGGCCCGGTTGCGGGCGGCGATTGCTGCGGAACGGGAGCGCGGGGCGCATCTGCCGTTCTTCCAGCGAGATGCTTTTGATCTGGAGGAGTTCGATTGCGCCGCTTGCGCTGCGGTTGAGTGGCGGTCTCGCGGTGAGCGATCGTGCTGGCGGGCGGATTGTTCTGGATGTTCGGCGCTCCGATGCACGGTGCAAGCGAATGACGATGCGATGGCGCACCTGGTGGCGCCGCACTACATGTACTCGCAGGTGCCACCGGAGCCGATCAGCACGCAAGCGCGACGTGCCGATCGTCGTGGATGCGATGGTCGATAGCAGCGGTCGCGTGTACCGATACACGATCCTCGAAGGCCCGACGGACCAGCGAGGTGAAGGTTCGGGTTGAAAACAACCTGCTGAGCAGCGTTTTCACGCCTGCAACGGTCTTTGGGGTTCCGGTGCGCGGCCATGTTGTGATCACCTATACCGGGGTCTCGGTAAGAGGATAGGCGAGCTGCAGCGCAGCTGGCGGATTGCGCAGGCTCTATCGGCTTCCATAGACTGTAGCAGTGCGTCGAATCAGTATCGTGAAACTCTCGCCCTCTCTTCGTCCTTTGCCCGATAGCGCAATCCGTTTCCGAGCAGACGGTGCGGAAGTGGCTGCGTGCGTCCGGCATTCTGCTGCTGGGCGTTGCGGCGGTGCTTTGCGGGACGTGCGCAGGCGCAGAGTTCCTCGTCCTCGTCCTCCTCTTCATCGTCGACTGCGCCGGCGACCGTGCCGGATCAGCCGCAGGCACCTGCGAGTCACCAGATCTGACATGTGAACCCGGCGAACCGTCCGCAGGTGGCCAAGATCGAGCGCGGCGGCGCAGCGGTCACGCTGGAGAGTGAGCGAGCCCCTGTTTCAGGTTGCCGTCGCGCTGAACGCTTGTGGATATGATGCGGACCTGGATAAGTCTGCGCCGGTGCGCGCGGAGGTGCGCGCGGACATGAACGCTGCGCTGGCGGCTTCAGAGGAGTGCTCGAGACAGCCGCGACAAGTTGTGCGCTTACATCTCCAAGCATCACCTGAATGACCTGGGGCTGGATGTTGGCCAGTATGTATCGCTGGCGCTCTATCTGTCGCCGCCTCCGGAGCTGACGCCGAATGTCGATCTGACGCAGTTGCCACCGCAAGCCGCTGCGGTGGTGAATGTGCTGCCGCTGCTGCGCACCTTTGCCGAAGAGATTCGAGCTGCACTTATATCTGGCTGAAGCATCGTCCAGAGTATGAGGCGCTGACGGCGCGCGTGCATGATCCGATGACGGACATGATTCTGGAGACCAATCTGTTACCTGCATCAACCGGTAAGCACCTTTGATGGGCGGCGATTCCTGGTGCTGCTGGAGCCAATGCTCTCGCCGAACCTGACCAATGCGCGCGTGTATGGCTCGGATTACATCATCGTGATGTCGCCGGACAACAGTACGACTGGCGATCCGGTGAGCATGGCGCAGATTCGGCACATCTATCTGCACTATGTTGTGGAGCCGCTGGTTTACAGCCGCGGCTCGGCGATGGAACGCATGCAACCGCTGCTGGAGACGGTGCAGGACGCTCCGCTGGAGTTCTTCTACAAGAGCGATATTGTGGCGCTGATGACCGAGTGCGTGATCAAGGCGATTGAGGCGCACCTGTACGTGATCCCCGATCCTGCCGCCGAAGAAATCGCGTGGGACGAGGTCGCGTGAAGAAGACGCCAACTTACGACGTCGAGAAGGCTGCGTACGATGCCAAGACGAACGTGGCGCGCGACAACCTGGTGACCCTGGATGAACGGCAGGGCTGGGTACTGACACGGTACTTCTACCATGGGCTGACGACCATGCAGCACAACGGCGATGGCCTGCGCGACGAGATGGCGCCGCTGATCTACGGCATGGATGTGCAGCGGGAGAAGAAAGCGGCCGCAGCAGATTCTGTTCGTGAAGAGCGTTCCGCCGGATCCGTTGCGGCCGGAGGTGCAGCCTCACAAGATTGAGGGGATGGAGCTGGCAGAGCTCGACCTGATGAAGGGCGACAAGGACGACGCGGCGGACATTGCGGAGAAGGCGCTGGCGGATCCGGCTGGAGATCATGCGGACGCGACGTACCTGCTGGCGCGGATCGACCTGATGGAGGGCGATCCGGAGAAGGCGTCGAAGGGCTTTCAGCAGACGCTGGCGCTGAGCAAGGACCCGCGGACGCTGGCGTGGAGCCACATCTATCTGGGACGGCTGTATGACACGATGACAGCCTCCAGAGCGGGCGAAGGCGATCGCAGAGTACAAGGCGGCGCTGGTGACGCGGGACGGCCGGCCAGATACGAAGCAGGCGGCCGAAAGCGGGATTGCGCGGCCGTTCATGCTGCCGCAGCGGGCCAAGCCGGCGGATGACGATCAGCCGTTCGATCCTACGGGCAAGGCAGAGAAGGAAGCGTACAAGCCGTCGAACTCCTCAGTAGGTTGCCGGTATCGGCGTGGTTCCGCATTAGGTTCGCCTGCGCTGGGAAGCTCGGTCGCGAACGCCCGCGTAGAGTAGAGGTCAGGACCCGCAGGTTGGGACCTGAGGATGAAGGGCGATGACCACGGCGCGCAGGAAGCAGAAGCCGAAGACGGCGACCAGCTGCTGAAGCACCGGAGATGCGGGCGGAATGGCGCGAGCTGGAGGCTAAGCTTGGGCATCGGTTTCGGCGGCCGGAGCTGCTGAGTCTGGCGCTGACGCATCGGTCGCATACGTACGAGGCGCGGCATGGAGTTCCGGCGGTGATTCTGCCGGCGCATCCGGAGCAGCGCGACCAGCGGAATGCTCCGGGAACGGACAATGAGCAGCTGGAGTTTCTGGGCGATGCGGTGCTCGGGCTGGTGGTGACCGAGGCGCTGTTCCGGGAGTTCCCGCAGTGCAGCGAGGGCGAGCTGACGCGGCTGCGGTCGAACCTGGTGAGCCGCAAGCGGATGGCCGATATGGGCGTTGAGCTGGGGTTGGGCGACGCGCTGCTGATGGGCAAGAGCGCGGAGCAGAATGGCGGGCGGAAGCAAGCCGGCGCTGTTGGCCAATGCGTCCGAGGCGGTGCTGGCCGCGGTGTATCTGGATGCGGGCGAAGACGGGTCTGGCGGTGCTGCGGGCGATTGCCGAACGCTATCTGGTGCAGCCGGAGATGGAGGCGATGCGCGCGGCGCTGGCTGATGGTGCAGGACGCGGTGCGATGCGCGACCACAAGACGCTGCTGCAGGAGCGCGTGCAGGCTGAGGGCGCGGGAAAGCTGCGGTACATCGACACGGCGCAGAACGGGCCTCCGCATGACCGGGTGTTTTCGGTGGAGGCGAGGCTGGAGACCGAGGCTGGCGAGCGAGTGCTGGCGTCGGCTGACGGGTCGAGCAAGAAGGAGGCGCAGCAGCGGGCGGCGGAGCTGGCGCTGCTGCACTGGAATGGAGGGGGTAAAGGCAGCGCGGAGCAAGCTTGAGTTCGGCGCATCATGCGGCGGTGGAGACGCGATGGTCTGCTGACGACGCTGAAGTCGGTGCTGGAGATTGTTGTCTTCGCGATCTTCATTGTGACGTTCATTGTGCAGCCGTTCCGGATTCCTTCGGGGTCGATGGAGCCGACGCTGCGGGTGGGCGATTTTTTGCTGGTGGACAAGCAGTCGTATGCGCCTGCGGGAGAGCTGGATCGGCTGGTGCTGCCGCCGGCGCGGGTGGAGCGCGGGGATCTGGTGGTGTTTCATTATCCGGTCGATCCGACGCTGCACCTGGTGAAGCGGGTGGTTGGGCTGCCGGGCGACCGGATACGGATGCGCGGCGGGCGCTTGCTGGTGAATGGCAAGGTGATCGAGGAGCCGTATGCGTACTACTCGCCGAGCCGGCCGAATGGGTTTCGGGACGACTTCCCTTCTCTGCTGGAGGCGGATCCGAATGTGGATCTGCGGTGGTGGATCCGGCTGCGAAGCTCGGTGCGTGGATCGGGATGTGATTGTGCCGCCCGACGAATATTTTGTGCTGGGCGACAATCGCAACGACAGCGAGGACAGCCGCTATTGGGGGTTTGTGCCGCGGAGCGCGATTGTGGGGCGGCCGCTGCTGGTGTACTTTACGCTGCCGCCGGCTGAGGAGATCCATGGACGGCTCGGTGCTGGCGCGGGTTCGGGATGTGTTTCGGGCTGGCGTGCGGAGTTGGCGGGTGCTGCGGTAGGGGTACCCCCCTCCCCCCTTTCTAGGGTCTTTTTGGTTGCAAAGTAATCTATTCAGACGGGTTAAGTGGCAAAGTATCCCCCCGTGCCTGAGGGTCTTTTTGGCGTAAAGTAGGGCAATCAGGTGAGTTACGGGCAAAGTCGGGCAGGCAAAGACTTTAGGGGTGAAGTTGGGCTGTCGGCCTGCGCTGGTATAGGTCGGGCCGTTGGCCCTTTTTGCTTGGGGGATGCTGACCTGGGCCTTCGGCCCAGGCTATGATGTTTCGGGCCGTTGGCCCTGTGGGGCGTTTGCCGAATGATTGGGCTGGTTCACTGATTGAGCCGACTGGGGCTGGCTCGTGGGTGATTGGGGCTAATTCCATTGTAGAGGGTTGGTGGGGGTAAGTATGCCAACGGTTGGAATGGGAAATCGGCAGTGGTGGTGCGGGTTTTGTGGGGTCGGAGGGTGTTTGGGGGGTTGACATGCGGATTTTGGGGCGTTTTGGGGGGTGGTTTGCGGGATTTATTTTTGGTGGGGGCGGTTTGGGGCAGCCGCGAGGTGGCGGGAGCGGTCGCGCTCGACGCGCGATACCCACATCTCAAAATCGAGATGTGGGGCACCCGGGTTCTTCGTGGTCCTTGGAGGTGGGCAGGAGCGGTCGCGCTATCCGCGCGATACCCACATCTCAAAATCGAGATGTGGGGCACCCGAGTCTGTGGTGGTCCTGACGCGGGGTACACTGGCAGGGCGTTTTGGGTTGGGTTTGGGAGGATGGTTTGGGTTCTGCGCGGGTGGTGGGTGAGGAGCGGATGGATGGGGTGACGGCGGCGGCGAAGGCTGAGGTGTCGGAGACTCCGCTGGAGGCGGTGAGCTTCGCTTTGCGTGATGCTGGCGGTGTACCTGTTTGTGATTGGGTTCATGTTTCAGAACTTTGAGATTCCGTCGCCGTCGATGCTGAATACGCTGCTGGTGGGCGATCATGTGCTGGTGGATCGGACGACGCTGGCGTCCGGCGACGAAGTGGGCGCCGTTTGTGCATTACCGGCCGGTGCGAGCGGGGTGACATTATTGTGTTCATGAAGCCGCACACGGAAGTGCCGGACATGATTTTGGTGAAGCGGGCGATTGGGATTCCGGGGGATCGGATTCATCTGCGCAAGGGCGTGGTGTATCTGAATGGCGTGGCGCAGACGGAGCCTTATGCGATCCAGCCGACGGAGGACCAGCTGCTTTCGTATCGGGATGACTTCCCTTCCGACCTGGTGGGGCTGCGGCGGTCTGGCGAGCGACGACCTGGCGGGGCGCGGAGAGTGCCAGGATAAGGCGTGCGTGGAGTCAGAGGTGATCGACAACCGGATGATGGATTGGGCGGATGATCTGCCGAAGTATATCCAGGGCGATGACATGGTGGTGCCGCCGGGGATGGTGTTTGCGATGGGAGATAACCGGACGAACAGCCTGGATGGGCGGTTCTGGGGGTTTGTGCCGCAGGAGAATATTCTGGGGCGGCCGCTGTTTGTGTATTGGTCGTTCAAGACGCCGGATAACGAGGAGGACAAGACGTCGGCGGGGGACAAGCTGCGGTTTCTGCTGTTCGAGGCGACGCACTTCTTTAGTGCGACGCGGTGGGGGCGGACGTTCCATGTGACGCGGTAGAAGCAGGGATTAGGGGACAGGGGATAGGGATTAGGGATTAGGGGACAGGGATTAGGGATTAGGGTTGGTGGGGTGGCGGGGTACACTTAGGGTGGTATGCGCCGGGGAAGAAGCCCAGGGCTAAAGCCCCTTCTGGGGTGGCGGCTTTTCAGGGGGCTAAAGCCCCCTGCTAATCCGGCCGAACAGGTACCGACCCATTTCCCTGCTCAACCGGAAGAACGGGAAGCGAATTCGTTAGGAGACAGTTTCGTTGAGTAGCCAAAGACCGTTGCAGGCGGAGAGCGCTGTTGCCGGGCCAGTTGTGCCGGTCAAGGTGAAGGATGAACCGGTAGAGACGCCGTTGGAGGCGCTGGCCTCGATTTGCACGATCCTGGCGATTGGGCTGTTTGTGTTCGGGTTCATCTTCCAGAACTTTGAGATTCCGTCGGGATCGATGCTGAACACGCTGCTGATTGGCGATCATGTGGTGGTGGACCGGATTACGCTGGCGCCGCCGACCAAGTGGGCTCCGTTTGTGCACTATCGGCCGGTGAAGCGGGGCGACGTGATTGTGTTTTACAAGCCGAATCCGGAGTCGCCGGATTTGATCCTGGTGAAGCGCGACGATTGGGATTCCGGGAGACAGAATCCATCTGCGGCATGGTGTGGTGTATCTGAATGGCGTGGCGCAGAACGAGCCGTATGCGATCCAGCCGAGCGATGATGGCAGCCTGCAGAGTGGCTACCAGCCGTATCGGGATGACTTTCCGTCGGTGACGCCGGGGCCGGATGAACAAGTGACGGAGGTGTGGCGCGAGGAGCTGCCGGAGCATATTCAGGGCGATGATTTGGTGGTGCCGCCGGGATATGTGTTTGCGATGGGCGACAACCGGACGGAGAGCCTGGATGGGCGCTACTGGGGGTTTGTGCCGCAGCAGAATATTCTGGGGCGGCCGCTGTTTGTGTATTGGTCGTTCAAGACGCCGGCGGACCAGGAGAATAAGACCTCGATTGGCGACCGGATCAGCGTTCATGTTCCACATTGTGACGCACATCTTTACGGGCACGCGGTGGATGCGGACGTTCCACGTGATTCGGTAAGAGCAGGGATTAGGGAACAGGGATTAGGAAGCACTCAGCTGCGGACGACTTGAGCATCGAACGTACAGACGAGGACGTGGAGGTCGAGCGGCCGTCGCGGTGGCGGCGGCGGTGGGTGGTTGTGCTGTGCGTGGTGGTGGTCGTGCTGCTGCTTTTGATTACGCCTCCGCTGGTGAATGTGAACCGGCTGAAGCGGCGGATTGCGACGAGCATCAGCGCAGAGTTTGGGGCGGCCGGTGCAACTGGATGGCGTGACAATGCATCTGCTGCCGATGCCGGGATTTACGCTGCAGAATTTTGTGGTGAGCGAGGAGCCGGCGTTTGGGTCGGAGCCGATTATCCGGGCGAACGTGGTGGATGTGACGCTACGGCCTAGCTCGTTGTGGCGGCGGCATGTGGAGTTTTCGTCGATGACGTTTGAGGCGCCGAGTCTGAACCTGGTGCGCAATGCGGCGGGTGTGTGGAATGTGCAGAGCCTGCTGATGCATGCGGCGAGCGTGAGTACGGCTCCGACGGCGCAGCGGAAGGCGGGGCCGGAGCCGCGGTTTCCGTATATCGAGGCGACGGGCGCGCGGGTGAATGTGAAGCTGGGCGAGGAGAAGAAGCCGTTCTCGCTGACGGATGCGGACTTTGCGCTGTGGCTGACGTCGCCGCAATGAGTGGAGGGTGCGGGCGAAGGGGACGCCGACGCGGACGGATACGAATATTTCGGATCCGGGGACGGTGAAGGTGGAGGGGTCGTTGAAGCGCGCGGGGACGATGGCAGAGGTTCCGGTGGACTTGACGGCGAGCTGGAGTGGGGCGCCGATGGGCGAGGCGACGCAAGCTGCTGAGCGGGCAGGATGCGGGGTGGCGCGGGAATCTGATTGTGGAGGCGTCGCTGGTGGGGACGCTGGGGGCGGCGAAGCTGACGACGACGATTCACATGGAGGATCTGCGGCGGTCGGAGTTTGTGCCGGTGCAGACGATGGATGTGCGGGCGGAGTGCCGGGGGACGCTGGATGTGACGGCGGCGGTGGTGAAGGACCCGGACTGCTCGGTGAGGACGCCGTTGGCGGACGGAGCGAAGGTGGCGGGGCGGGTGGTGGCGATTGCGGATCGCGTGGATTTGTCGACGCAGGAGGCGCAGGGGCTGCGCGTGGGGATGACGAATGTTCCGGATGCGTGGCTGCTGGATTGGGCGCGGCTGTTCTCGCAGCGGATTCCGGCGGGCGAACAGCCGGAGGGGACGGTGGCCGGGAGCGTGCTGTATGCCGAGTGCGCGGAAGGGGCAGACCGGCGTGGTGGGAGGGTGAGTTTCGCGGAGACCTTGTTGGGCTGTTGCCTTGGATGAAGGAGGCGGAGAGTGGGTACCTGGTGCATCCGGTTACGGTGACGAGTAAGGCTAGTGACGAGGGGTTTGTGCTGATGCCGGTGAACTTGACGCCGCCGGGGAGGACGCCGGCACTGGTGATGAGTGGGACGGCTACGGAGGCTGGGTACACGCTGCACTTTGCGGGGACGGCGACGGAGGCGCAGGTGCGGGCGCTGCGGGCGCTGGCTCCGCCGCTGGGGGATGGGCTGCAGGAGGTGGTGAAGCCGGATGGGGTGGGTGGGGTTGCGAAGGGCGAGGCGGTGCGGGTGATGAAGGTGGATGCTACTTGTTCGCGCGCGTGGGGTGGCGGGGCAGACGTGTGTGGCGGGTGCGGCGGCGGCTCCGAAGCGGAGACGGCGGTAGGGGTTGCGCTCCCTTGGGCGAGGAAAGGCACAGGGCTAAAGCCCTTTCTTGTTTTCTGGCTCTTTCAGGGGGCTGAAGCCCCCTGCTAATCCGGTGAAACGGGCAACGGCAAGGGCAACAGCAGAAGCAGATTCCCGGAGGAATGACAGAAAGAAAAGCAAGGGCAAGGGCAGAAGCAGGTCCTCCGCCTTTGGCGAAGGATGACGAACGTTAGGGGTTGCGGGGTGGCGGGCTGGAGGACTACTTCGCGGGTGTGGGTGGCGGCGCGGACTTCGGGGGTGCTGCCGTCGTTGAGGATGACCTCGGTGGGTGGGGCGTTGACGATGACGCGGGTGGTGGCGTTGGAGAAGCCGGGGATGTGGATGCGGGTGTTGGTGGTGAAGGCTCCGGAGAGGACGGTGAGGGGGACGTCGACGGCGGGGGCGCCGTCGTTGTGGACGGTGACGGAGACTAGCCAGCCGGCGTCGTGGCCTTTGCCGGCGGGGAGGAGGCGGGGTTCGACGTCGACGATGGAGAGGTCGGGGAGGCCGCGATCGCGGAGGACCCAGTCGGCGAAGAACCAGCCGAGATCTTTGCCGCTGGTTTTTTCGAGGAGCTTCTCGAAGGCGATGGCCTGGACGGTGGCGTCGTCGGAGGTGAAGGGCTCATTGCGCCATTCGGTGAGGGCTTGCTGGAGGGGTTTGTCGCCGGCGATGCTGCGGAGCATCCACCAGACGGCGGCGGCTTTGCGGCGGTAGTAGAGCTCGTCGGTGGCGGAGACGAGGGGCTGGCCGGTGGGGGCGGAGGGGGCGTCGGCTTGCTGCTGGGTGTCGAAGCCTACCTCGGCGATGTTGAGGGGCTGCATGAGGTTGTTGAGGGCGAGGATGGCGGCGGGGCGGCCTTGGTCCTGCTCGATCCAGAGGAGGCTGGTGAACTGGGCGAGGCCTTCGTCGAACCAGGGCTGGCCGGTGTGGATCCAGGCGTGGGTGAGGGAGTGGGCGAGGGCTGGGCTGGAGCTGGTGGAGGCGAGCTTGTTGATGGGGGCGACGAGGAGGGCGTCGTCCTCGAAGGGGTCGCCGGGGTTGTCGAGGATGGTGAGGGGGCTGAGGGGTTGGGGGCCGAACCAGGTTTGGAGGAGCGGGGCGATGCGCTCGGCGGAGTTGGCGAGGGCGGGGAGGGTGGCGGTGTCGGTGGTGGCTACGGAGAGCATGGGGGGGGCGGTGGTGTGGGGTGGGTTTCGTAGCCACCTGGGCCCATGAAGTCGGCGACGCCGGGGCACCCGGTTCTGTGGAGGACGAAGACGAGGTAGGCGGTTCGGTGGTGCTGGAGGAGGATGAGGTGCCTGATTCGGTTGGGTGGAGAGGTGGTGGAGACGGGTTCGGGGAGGGGGGCTATGGAGGTTTCGGGTTGCTGGACTACGAAGAGGCTGGGTTGGCGGAAGCCGATGGGGTGGGCGGGAAAGTCGGCGGTGGCGATGCCGGTGGCGGTGGCTGGGGGGGCGGCGGGGTCGTCGGGATGGGCGACGAGGGGCTGGCGGCGGCTGCAGAAGTAGGCGGCGACGGGAGGGGCGCCGCGGTATTCGACGGCGAGGCGGAGGTGGATGGTGGCGGCGCGCTCGGCGAGGCGTTGCTGGCCGATGGCCTGGAAGAGCTTGGCGCCGTCGCCGAGGAAGAGCTGGGGGAGGCGACGGGATACCAGAGGACGTTGCCGAAGCCGCGGAGGGCGACGATGAGGTCGGAGGGGGCGGGTGCGGCGGCGTCTGGAGCTGCTCGAGCTACTGGAGCTGGTGGGTGGGGCGGAGCCGATGGCGTCCCAGTCGGTGGTGAGGGCCTGGGAGACGGAGGCGCCGAGGCGCTCGAGGCGGGAGGTGTCGGCGGAGAGGTTGCCGGAGTAGAGGGTGTCGAGGGTGAGGGTGGCGCCGGGAGCGAGGGGTGTGGGGAGGTCGAGGACGGCTTCGTTGGATTTGCCGGTGTGGTCGGCGTCGGTGTCGATGAGGTGCTGGGTGACACGGAGCGGGGTGGTGCCGGTGGGGGTGACGAGGGCTGGCGGAGTCCCAATGGAGGGTGGAGGAGATTTGCAGGGCGACGCGGGAGAGGGGCTGGGTGGTGATGTTGCGCAGGGTGACGCGGGCGCGCAGGGTGAGATGGCCGGTGGCGGGGGCGATGCGGGCGTCGAGATCGTAGGCGGTGAAGAGGATGGCGGAGCGCTGCTCGTCGGTGAGGACGGGGCCGGTGGGGACCTGGCCGGGGGGTGTGGCCTGCGGCTCGGGGGTGGCGTCGTCGTCGGGGGTGGGGGGTGGGGTGCCGTGGCTTTCGAAGAGGACCTGGCCCTTGGGGGGTGGGGCGCGGTTGGTTGCGGGGGTGGGGTGGTTTGGGCTTGCGCCGTCAGGCTCGCGAGGAGGAGGGCGAGGGGGAGGAGGCGCGGGTGGGTGGTGGGTCAAGTGCAAGGGGTGGGGCTCCGGTTCTTAGTTCTCAGTTCTCAGTTCTCAGTTGGGACGGATGCGATAGCAGGTTCCTGGAGGGATGGGGAAAGGCGAGGCGAAGGCGCTTTTAGCTTTTAGCTTCTAGCTTCTAGACGAGACAACGACAAAGACAACAGCAGATCCCTACGGGATGACAACCAGAAAAACAAAAACAACAGCAAGAGCAACAGCAAAGGCAAGGGCAACGGCAAAGGCAAGAACAACTACCGGGGTCCTTCGCTGCGCTCAGGATGACGAGGGGTATGGGTTCGCGTCAGGGTGATGGCGAAAAACCTGCAACGGCAACCGCAGAGGCGAGCATTATGTGCGGTCAGGAGCCCAGGCCTTTGCGGGGCTTTGTTGGTTTAGACTCTGCGGGCGGTGGTTGGGTGCTGGGGCCGGACGTGGAGGCTGCCCGGCGCTGGCGCATGGCTTCGTACATGACTACGGCGCCGGCTACCGAGACGTTGAGGGAGCTTACGCTGCCGGCCATGGGGATGCGGAGGAGGTGGTCGCAGGTGCGCTTGACTAGATCATGCAGGCCGCTGCCTTCGCTGCCTAAGACCAGGCAGACGTCCTGGCGGAAGTCGAAGTCGGTGTAGTCGGGGGTGCCGCGCTCGTCGAGGCCTACGATCCAGATGTTGTGCTTCTTCATGGCCTCGAGGGCGCGGGTGATGTTGACGACCTGGGCGATGCGGACGTGCTCGCTGGCGCCGGCGGAGGATTTGGCGGTGACCGCGGAGTTAGGGGAGCCGACCGGCGTTCGGGGAGGATGACGCCGTCGATGCCGGCGCCGTCGGCGGAGCGGAGGAGGGCGCCGAGGTTGTGGGGGTCTTCTACGCCGTCGAGAGCGAGGAAGAATCGGCCGGTGGGGCGGGCGGGGGTGTCGAGGAGGTCTTCGAGGGCGAGGAATTTGCGTTCGCGGACGAAGGCTACGATGCCCTGGTGGGCGTCGGTTTTGCAGTGGCGGGTGAGCTGGTCGCGGGGCTCGGTGGAGACGCGAATGCCTTTGGCGCGGGCGAGCTCGAGGATGGCGTCGATGCGGGGGTCGCGGCGGGCTTCGCGCTCGCGGGCGACGGTGAGGTGGTCGAGGGGTCGGGTGCCGGCGCGGAGGGCCTCCTCGACCGGGTGCAGGCCGTACAAAACATCCATCGTTTCAGTGTACTTGGGATGGGGGGGCGGGGAGGTCTCAGTGGCGCAGGATGAGGCGGGCGGCGCGGCCGTAGGAGCCTAGATTGAAGGCCCTGGCGTAGCCCTGGCGCTTGAGGCGCTGGGCGGCCAGCTCGCTGCGGAGGCCAGTCTTGCAGTGGACGAGGAGGATCTGGTCCTTATTCTGGGCGAGGCGCGGGATGTAGGTATCCAGCTCATTGAGCGGGAGGTTGATGGCGCGGGGAAGGTGGCCGGATTTGAATTCAGCGGGACTGCGCACGTCGATGAGCAAGCCACCTCGGTTCTGGTATTCGCGGGCGTATTTGAGCGCCTGCTGACTGGAACGCCAGAAATAGAAGTAGAGAGCCACGAGCAAGAAGAGAAGCGCTGCAGGAACGTATGAGACTCATGGGTTTGTCAACTTTGAGGACTTGGGCCGGCAGGGCGCAGGACCTGATGTACAGTGGGATGCGCCAAAGGGATTTCGCGTTCGGGAGATTCGGAAACAGTTCTGCATTTTTGCTAACCCGAGGTTACCGGAGAAGTTCCGAGTGCGCCGTTGTGAAATGCGAGGGAGTAGCGGCTTAGTGACTTTTCTCCGCGTGAGAGCGGCGGGGGACGTAGAATATAGATTACCGTTACCGAGACTTTCCGCAAGAAAACAGCGTCCATATCAGCGTGAGAACTCCGATAGTACTGACGGCCGAGGCGGCGAAGCAGGTTGAGCGCGAGAACGCGGCGATTGCGCGCGGGCTGAAGCGGCAGGATCCGGAGCTGCTCGATCAGCTGATTGAGACGTACCAGCATCGGCTGATGCGGTACCTGATGTTTCTGACGAGCAAGCGCGAGGTGGCCGAGGACCTGTTTCAGGAGGTCTGGATCCGGGTGCTGCGGCGCGGGTTCGCAGTACAACGGCAAGGCGCGGTTCGATACGTGGATTTTCACGATTGCGCGCAACCTGGTGATCGATCTTTCGCGCAAGCGGACGATGGCGTCGCTGGACGAGATGCGCGAGGGTGGCGAGGATTCGGATGCGCGGCCGTTTGAGATTGTGCAGGAAGGGCCATCGCCGCTGGAGCAGTTTCAGTATCGCGAGAATGCGTCGGAGGTGGCTGCGGTGCTGCTGACGCTGGAGCCGGCGTATCGTGAGGTGCTGACGCTGCGGTTCCATGAAGAGATGTCGCTGGAAGAGATTGCGACGGTGACGCGGGCGCCGTTGTCGACGGTGAAGTCGCGGCTGTATCGTGGGCTGGCAGCGCTGAAGCCTGAGTTGCTGAAGCTGCGTGCAGGCGGTGGTCGTGGAAGCGATCGCGGCGCGGAGGTGGATGCTTGAATTCACGTCACTCCAGAGAATCAGGACAGTGAAGTACGACAGGCGTTTCGCGGAGCGATGATGGCGACCGGAGCGCGCAGCGTGGTGGTGAACCGGACGCATCGCGTGGTGCGCGAGCAGGCGCTGACCTTGCGGGAGCAGAAGAGCAGAGTCGCGCAGCCTGTGGGTGCCGCTGACGATCTCTTCGATCCTGATGGTGGCGATCTGCTACGCGATCTGGGGCATGCTGGATGGATATGATCTGACGCCGAATGGCGATGCCGGATGCGAGCGATCAGCTGATGATTTTGCTGCTGTGGTCGCTGCCGGTAACGGCGGCGATGCTGGGGATGGTGTGGTTCAAGCGGGCACGCAACGCGTTCCGATAGCGAGGCGCAGCCATGATGCCGAAGTGGATGGGGACGGGATCGAGCGCGAAGGACGCGGCGACGGCGGGAGATGAAGAGCTGCGGATGATTCCGCGCTGGTCGATGGTGCTGGCCGTGGTGTTGTTCGCGGGGATGCAGTACATCTTCCACGTGGTGATGCCGCACCACAAGCATGAGCTGCTGCCGCTGCGGCTGATGATGGGCTATGCGTGGGGCTCGCTGTTTGCGAGCTATGCGCTGCTGCTGGGCTATGTGAGCTGCGATGTGAAGCGGCGGGGGATGTCGGCGGGGTTGTGGATGCTGGTGTGCGTGCTGCTGCCGGGCGGGATTGGCGCGGTGGTGTACTTCCTGCTGCGGCAGCCGATTCTGTCGCGGTGCCCGAATTGCTCGACGACGCTGGCGGCGAGCTACCACTACTGCCCGCAGTGCCAGTTCCAGATGGCTCCGGTGTGCGGCGAGTGCCATCGCGGGGTGAAGCTTACGGATGTGTTCTGCACGTGCTGCGGACATGACCTGGCGCAGGATGGGGCTCCGGCACGGCTGCGCGTTTACAGCGATTAAGGCAGAGTGTAGGTGAGAGTTAGTGGGTGGAGTGAGTAGTGCGGTGCGATTCTGTTTGGCGTGGGCGCGTACACTATTCGGAGCATGGCAACGTCCGCTGACAGCGCTGATTATTGACGACGAGCCGCTGGCGCGGCAGGAGCTGCAGTACCTGCTGGATGCTGCGGGGGATGTGTCGGTGCTGGCGCAGGGGACCAACGGCATTGAGGCCGTTGAGCTGATTCGAACGCATAAGCCGGATGTGATCTTTCTGGATGTCCGGATGCCGGGGCTGGACGGATTTGCCGTGCTGAAAAAAGTGCTGGCGCAGGACAAGAAGATGAAGCTGCCGCAGGTGGTGTTTGCGACGGCGTTCGATCAGTATGCGGTGAAGGCGTTCGAGGTGAACGCGGTCGATTATCTGCTGAAGCCGTTCGACAGCAAGCGGGTGCATCGGACGCTGGAGAAGGTTCGGGAGCGGATGAGCTCGACGGAGATGGTGGCGGAGAGCCCGGGGAGTCTGGCGGCGAGTGCCGGTGCGGGCGATGGACGGGTGGCGAGCCGGGTGGCGGGCGCGGAGGCGAAGCTGGATGCGCTGCTGCGCATGGTGGAAGAGCGGACGGGGATGGCGGCGGCGGCGCGGCGCCGGCGGCGGTGGTGGGCGGGACGGTCGGGCAAGGTGGTGGTGCGGGCGCAGAGCCGGCTGCTGCTGGTGGATCAGAAGGACCTGTGCTTTGCGACGATCGAGGAGGGACGGATTTCGGTGGTGACCAAGGCGCTGGAGGGGGACTCCAATTGCCGGACGCTGGAGGAGCTGACCGATCAGCTGGATCCGGAGCAGTTCTGGCGAGTGCACCGGTCGTTTGTGGTGAACATTCAGCACATTCGCGAGGTGGTGCCGTGGTTCAAGTCGAGCTACCAGCTGCGCATGGATGATCGCAAGCAGACGGAGGTGCCGGTGAGCCGGTCGCAGACGAAGCGGCTGCGGGAGCTGTTCAATTTGTAAGAGCAGGGATTAGGGAACAGGGATTAGGGATTAGGCGTGGGGGCAGGGGTAGTGGCGCCATCGGCGGCTGCTTTGGCTGCGGCTACCCGGGCTCTGTGGTGTTTGTATTTGTCGGCGATGTCGGGATAGAACTCCTGCAGCAGGCCGCCGATGGTGCCCTGGTAGGTGACGCTGAGGGCGCGCCGAAGGGTGGGCTGGATGCCGCGATCGCCTTCGGGATAGTAGAGGTTCGAGATGGAGGCACCGATGAAATTGCCGGTCAGGTTCGAATACGCGGGCTGCCACTTGCCGTTATCGCCGTAGGTGCGGAAGCGTTGTGGAGATGGAATACAGGGCGCGATGGAGGATGGATCCATGGCCCAGGCGGAAGTAGCGGGGGTCCTGGTGGAGAAGCAGCGGCAGGACAGCGTTGCCGAAGAAGTTGCCGCTGAAGTTGTCGGCATAGTTGGCGCCGTAGCGCTTGGCGTAGCCTTGGAAGCCCTGGTCGTAGCCGGGGTTCTCGTTTTCCGCCTGACCGATGCCCGCGTCGATGCCGGCGAGCACGAACTGGTAGGGGTCGAAGGCACCCTTGAAGAAGAGATGGAACTTCTGGCCAGGGCTGAGCGGTGCTGCCTTGCCGTTGTTGACGGTGTTGAAGTTTGGGATCACTCCGGCCATGCGCTGTTTCGTTTCCAACTTGAGCTCGGCGGCGGCGCGGGCTTTGCGCTGCTCGGGCGTTTCTTCCTGCGGGGGCGTGGTGGTTTGCGGAGGCGTGGCGGTCTGCTGCTGGTCGGAAGTCTGAGAGGAGCTGAAAGCGTCGGGGGACGAGCTGGGGTCGGAGACGCGGAGCTGGGGAGTGGGAGCATCCGGCAAGGTGACAGAATTGTTAGCTGCGGCAACGAGCTGCTTGAGCGGCGAGAGGGGCCGCGAGAGTGAAACGTTGCAAAGACTGCAGAAATGACAAAGAACGACGCGGTTTGTTTCGACACGATGATGGGTTTACCTACCTCTATTTTCCCATAGACGCGCTCGAAAGGCTCGGAACTGCACAAAAGTAATACCGGGAACGTACATATGCGGGCACGTCAATCGGGATTGCAATTCGGGGAGAGGGATGACGGCGTTCTGCTAGTCTGCGGGAGAGCGCGAGGAGTGTATGGCAGAAGATTTCGTCATCGAGAAGTTTGCCTTCAAGATGGTGCTGCGAGGGGTGGGGATTGTGCTGCTGATCGCGGCGCTGCTGTATCCGCTGGACTGGGCGGTGTGGCGGATACGTGTCGCGCGCGGCGGTGGCATGGGGTCGGTGAAGGTGGACCTGTATACGGTCGCGGACCTGAAGGGCGGGAAGGAAGACTATTTCGCGAATGGGACGGTGGCGATGCCGTGCACGAAGTCCATCTACCCGCAGGAGGGCAGTGAACCCTGCTGGTGGGTGGAGCGGCATCGCGAGGTGGTGCAGCACTACTAGTGAATCACAGCTTTGCTGGGGAATTGCGGGGCGCCGAAGCGATAGACAACGCCGATGCTGAGGGGCGTGGACCAGAGGCTGCCGCTGGTGGTGACGGGCGAGCCGTAGTGCTGATACTGGGCGTCAATCTTGAGGGCGAAGTGGTCGGTGAGGGTGAAGTCGAGGCCGCCGCCCGGGCCGTAGACGTTGGAGATGGAGTCAAGATACAGCAGTGTGCCGGCGGGATTGGGATAACCACCATTCAGGTAGTCGATCTTGCCGCGGCCGTAGAAGAAATCGACGTAGGGGTGGAAGTATCCGAAGTAGCGCTCCACCTTGACGCCGAAGAGGATGTTCTTCTGGGAGTCGACCTGGCCATCGTCGATGGGGTAGGTTCCGCGAACTTCGACCGAGGGATAGAAGTAGTGGAAGGGCTTGAAGCCGATGTCGCCGCCGGCGGTGATGCCGAGATTCTTGCCGCCGTCGAGGCCGGTGAAGGTGCCTGTGGCGGCGCCAAATGCGGAGAGGGTGAAGGGTCTGGAGGCGGCCGGCATGGCCTGGGCATGAACCAGGGAGCAGGCAACAAGTGCAAAGCAAAGCAGTGTGAGGGCGCGAAAAGCGGTCTTCAATCTGACTCCTTGGTGGCTAGGCTCACTCGAAGACTATCCTAGCCGAATTCAAGAGTTTAGACGGGGAAAGTTGCGTAGGAGTGCACTTAGGTACCACTCTGTGGGGATCGGCAGATTTGCGGGCGAGAGTAGCAGCGCTAAGCTCACTTCTTTGCTTCAGATACCAAAACGGAACGCGGCGTTGGCGGGTCTGTTTCAGGACGTTTGACTCTTGTAAGAGGCGAAGGGCGTCTATGGGAGTGGGAGCAGGGTTGTTGATAGGATGAGCCGTACTGTCGTATCGCGATAGTTTCTCTTGACGAGGTGATGCATGAAGAAGGCTCTGGTGCTGGCGTTGGTTGTGGTGTCTGGCTGGGGTGGCGGGAATGCCTGGGCTGCGGCTCCGCTGAAGGTGGGGATTGTGGGGCTGGTGCATGGGCATGTGGCTGCGTTTCTGGGTGGGGGTGCGATGGTGCCGGCGGGGCGATTTTGAAGCGGCCGGATGTGGAGCTGGTGGGGATCGTGGAGCCGGACCAGGCGCTGTTTGATCAGTATGCGAAGAAGTTTCAGCTGTGCGCCAGAGCCTGCATTTCAAGAGCATTGCGGAGATGGTGGCGCACGCGCATCCGGCGGCGGTGCTGGTGTTCACGGCGCCCAGTGAGCATCGGCGGATTGTGGAGGAGTGTGCCGGGCTGGGAGTGAGCGTGATGATGGAGAAGCCGCTGGCGTTCCGGTATGACGACGCGCTGGCGATGGAGCGGGCGGCGAAGCGCGGGAAGATTCATGTGCTGGTGGACTACGAGACGAGCTGGTATGGCAGCAATGCGAAGGCCGCGCGACTGCTTACCGGACGGGTGACTTAGGGCCGCTGGTGAAGGTGGTGGTGAGGGATGGGCACCAGGGGCCGGCGAAGATTGGAGTGCAGCCGGAGTTTCTGAAGTGGCTGGTGGATCCGAAGCAGGATGGGGATGGAGCGCTGACGGATTTTGGGTGTTATGGGCCGGATCTGGTGACGGGTATGCTGCATGGGGAGGCGCCGCTGTCGGTGATGGCGGTGACGCAGCATCTGCAGCCGGAGCTCTATCCGCTGGTGGATGATGAGGCGGATATCTGATGCTGAAGTACAAGGGCGCGGTGGTGATTGTGCAGGCGTCGTGGGACTGGCCGTTTGCGGTGAAACAGATGGATGTGTATGGGCGGACGGGGTATGCCAAGACGATCGATGGCAGCCAGATGGTGGTTCGGATGGAGCGGGATGAAACTGAAAAGAAGGAGATTGCACCGGCGCCAGCGAGCGCCGTATGATGATCCGCTGCACTACCTGGAGGCGGTGCTGGGGGGATTGGATGAGGGGGACAGCTTGTCTTCGCTGAAGACGAATGTGACGGTGACAGAGATTCTGGATGCTGCGCGGCGATCGGCGCAGACGGGTAAGACGGTGGTCCTGCCGCTGGCGCGGCAGGACTAGAGGGGGTTTATCTTTACGGAGGCTACGGTGATGGTGTCGCCGGCATACGGAGCCGTCGACTGTGACGGTCTTGCCTGCGAAAGCGTTTAGTTTCTGCGGGTTAGAGACGTTGTAGATCTTTGTGCCAACGATGAGGACGGCGGGGGAGCCCATGCCGATGCACTTCTTGGCGCAGTCGGCGTGAGCGGGGGTGGAGGCTTTGGCGATGTCGTTCTTGGCGCACATGGCGTCGGAGACGACGCCGTGGAAGGTTTCGGCCATCGCGCTAACTGACAGGAATGAGAGACTTACGATGGATATGGCAAGAAGCTTCTTCATTGGGAGACCTCGGATTGTGCATTCACTTGCGAAGTCGAGTATAGACCCGCACCGGTGAGGGTGGGCGGAAATTTTCGTGAGTTGGGTCGCGGAACGAAGATTCGGAGGCGATTTCGTTGATTTTGTGCGCGGCTTAGCCGAGTTTCGGGTTGCAAATCGACGTCTATAACCTGGTTTCGGGTTGCGCGTTGCTTCAGAGGCGGTTTCGGGCGCCGGTGACGAGGCGGATGAGGAAGGTGAGGAGGACGGCTCCGATGACGGCGGGGCACCCGACTTGGTGGAGGCGCTGGCTGAGGACTACTTCTGTTGGGTGAGGGCTTCGTTGTAGATTGCCTGGGCGATGGTGGCGATGACGTGTTCGGCGGTGTCCTGATCGGCGTGGGCGTCGGTGACGAAGATGGCGAGGGCGAGGCGCTGGCCGTTGGGGAGGGTGATGAGACCGACGTCGTTGGTGGCGGGGATGAAGCCCCACTCGACGCCGGAGGAGCCGGTCTTGTGGGCGACGGGAGTGCCGGGCGGGAGGAGGCCCTTGATGCGGTTGGGGCCGGTGGTGGTTTCGAGCATCCATTGGTTGAGGAGAGCTGTGTGCTCGGGGTTGAGAGGCGAGTGGTCGGCGAAGAGGCGGAGGAGGGCGACCATGGCGGCGGGCTCGGCGTAATCGCGGTATTGGAGATGCTGGTCGCCGTAGAGGGTCTGCTCACTGTCCTGCACATGAAGTGGTGCTGAAGCCGAGGGAGTCGAGATATTGCTGGAGGGAGGGAGGGCCACCGATGGCGCGCAGCACGAGATTGGAGGCGATGTTGTCGGACTCGGTGGCGGTGAGCTTGAGGAGTTCGCGTAACGGGATGTCGACGTCGGCGTTGGGGTACTTGTCCTGCAAGGGGCTGTAGGTGGGATAGCGGTCAGACTTGAGGAAGCGGATGGGCTGATCGAGTTGCAGCTTGCCTAGCTCCACCTGATGGAGGACAGCGAGGGTGAGTGGAAATTTGAAGGTTGACTGCATGGGCGGGTGGCCGTGCGGATTTAGGTCGCAGTCGAGTGGAACGCCGGGCAGTGAACAGGCGACGTAGACTTTGCCATGCGCTGGCTGGGCTAGCTCGAGGAGGCGGGCGTGGAGGGGTGTTTGGGCTGCGAGGGTGGTCGACAGGATGAGAAGGGCGAGAGAGCGCATTAGGCAGGATTGCATGGGACGGTGCAGCGCCGGGATGAAAATGCGGGGCGGGTATCTAGAGTTTCAGCTTCTAGCTTCGGGCTTCGGGCTTCTAGCTGTGCGAGGTTGGCAGGGGCTTTGCGGTTGCTTGCCTGCTTGCCGGGTTCGTGCGAACCCAGGTCTCAAAAGCGAGACCCTTCGGCGAACTCAGGGCAGGCTCTGGGGCACCCGACTTGGGCGGGGGCAAAAAAAATGCGCCCCCTTGATCCACGAATTGCAGACCGCGAGACTTTGCCGGCTGAAATTCATTCGAGGGGGCGGAGGAAGCTCTCTTTGGAGCAGCTTTCCTGTTGGTGGAGTCCGGTAGAGCGTCGGGGGCCGTGCTGAAGTCCGGCGCCCGCGCGCTACTTGCAGGAAAGCTAACTTATTAGCGGGATGGCTAAATTATTTTCAATCGATGGACACGCCACCGTTGGTGGTTTCGAAGCTGATGGTGGGGCCGCCGGAGCCGAGATTGGTGTCGATGGAGTGACGGTGGACGCCGCCCGGGTTGGCGTTGGGGACGTTGAGCGCGACGCCGCCGTTGGTGGTGTTGGCGACGAGGTGGGCGGAGTAGTTGGAGGGGAGCTGGACGTGAACACCGCCATTGGTGGTGGAGGCGGTGAGGCTGCTTCCCTGCCAGGTGTTGCCGTCGAGATTGGCCTTGATGCCGCCGTTGGTGGTGGTGACGTTGACGTTGCCGCCGAGGTTCTCGATGTGGAGGCCGCCGTTGGTGGTTTCACCGGTGATGTCGCCGCGGATGGAGGTGAGGGAGAGGCCGCCGTTCATGGTGTGGAACTTGCCGGCGAGCTGATGGGGGACGAGGAGCTTGTAGCCGACCGACCAGTTGCGCATGCCGGAGTTGGTGGGGCCGTGGGCTTCGACGGTGCCGCCGGTGGAGATGGTGATTTCCTTGAGGATGGCTTCGGCTTCGGACTGGCTGCCGGCGTGGGCGCTGACGCGGGCTTCGAGGGCGACGTCGGGGCGGTCTTCGCCGATGACTTCAATGCCGCCGTTCATGCTGTTGACGTTGAGGTGACCGCTGACGAGGGGGAAGGTGGTGGTGCGGACTTCGCAGGCCTGCTCGCCGTTGAACCAGCGGGAGATCATGCCGCCGTGGTCGTCGTCGGAGTTGCAGGGGTGGGTGGAGAAGTTCTGGGCGCTGAGGGGGAGGACTGCGAGGAGGGCGGCGCAGGTGGTTAAGGCGGACAGACGCATGGAGGTCTCCTTCGAGTTTCGGTTGCGAGAGGAGATACGCGGGAGTTTGGGTGTTAGTTCCGTCCTGCGCGGACGGCGAGAGATTTTTTCTGGGCGGCTGGCGAGGGGGAGGCGTTGATGGCATGGAACCGCGGTTGGATGGCGTGGTCGACCAGGGTGGGGCGGTGAAATGCGTGGGTGAGGTTTGTTAGGATGGCGGCATGAAACGTCTCGGGTTGGCATTGGTTTTGGTGCTTACAGGGTGTGCGGCGTCGTCAGCCGACAATCAGGGTCAGCGGTTCGTGCTGGTCGCCGATCCTTCGGGGATATCGAAGGATATTCCTGCGGGGGCGCTGGCGTTGGATACGCAGACGGGGCAGCTTTGCTATACGGTTCAGGGGACGTTTACTTCGGGGTCGCCGAATATTGGGATGTGCTCGGCGCTGGTGAAGAAGTCGTCGGGGAAAGAGTAGGAGCGGCGCTTAGTTCTTCGTTCTCCATTCTCCGTTCGAGGCAGGTTAGCGGCTCTACGAACCCACATCTCAAAAGCGAGATGTGGGGCACCCGGATACTGCGGGTTCGAACAGGCGATCACACTTGACGTACCCGCGTATGGTGGAGGTGAGGTGCGTGGGATGCGGTGGATTGATCGTGAGGAAGTGGCGGAGCGGCTTACGTATGAGGTTTGTTTGCCGATTGTGCGGGAGGCTATGATTGCGTTCTCGAAGGGGGAGACGCTGCAACTGCTGCGGTCGATACTGCCGCTGGGTGAGGGGCGGATGTTTGGGGTGATGCCGGGTGGGATGGGCTCGGGAAGATGCTTTGGGGCGAAGCTGATCAGCGTGTTTCCGGAGAACTTTGCGAAGGGCGTGCAGTCGCACCAGGGGGTGGTGGTGCTGTTCGATCCGGAGAGTGGGGCTCCGGTTTGTTTGGTGCATGCGGGGGAGATTACGGCGATACGGACGGCCGCGGCTAGCGCTGTCGCTACCGATGCGCTGGCGAGGAAGGATGCGAAGAGGCTGGCGCTGCTGGGGTATGGCGAGCAGGCGGGGACGCATGCTCGAGCGATTGCTCGGGTGCGGGAGGTTGGAGGAGATTGTGGTGTGGGGACGGTCTTCGGAGAGGGCGCGGGCGTTTGCTGTTGCGATGTCGGCGGAGCTTGGGGTGGCGGTGCGGGCGGTGGAGACGGCTGCGGGAGGCTGTGGCGGAGGCGGACGTGGTGTGCACGGTGACGTCGGCTGCGGAGCCGATTTTGTTGGGCGAGTGGGTGAGGGCGGGGACGCATGTGAATGTGGTGGGGTCGAGCTTTGCGGGGCCGGCGGAGGTGGATAACGAGCTGGTAAGGCGGTCACGGTTTTTTGTGGATAGCCGCGAGGGGGTGATGGCGCAGGGTGCCGAGTTTCTGCGCGCGAAGGCTGCGGGGGTGGTGGGGGATGGGCATATCGTTGCGGAGATTGGGCAGGTGTTGGCGGGGGATGTGGTGGGGAGAACTTCGGCGGAGGAGATTACGGTTTATAAGTCGCTGGGGCATGTGGTGCAGGATCTGGCTTGTGGGTGGGCGCTGTAT
Source organism: uncultured Acidobacteriaceae bacterium (assembly GCA_963821165.1). Lineage (GTDB taxonomy): Bacteria > Acidobacteriota > Terriglobia > Terriglobales > Acidobacteriaceae > Granulicella. The sequence continues at coordinate 1,390,752 of CAWGCQ010000003.1, read as the reverse complement.
GGGAGCGGGGGTTAGTTGTCCGTTCTCCGTTCTCTCCGTTCTCCGTTCTCCGTTTTAGATTGAGACGGGTTGTGGTGGCGCTTGGGGTTTGTTTTCCTACTCATGACGTGAAGCTGTCATGAATGGGGTACCCGAACTTTCCATTGTCACGACACCAAGCTGCATGAATGTTGGCACGGCTGGGGATCGTGCGAACCCATGTCTCAAAATCGAGACATGGGGCACCCGGGTCACGCGCCGACGGTAAGCGCTTCCCTGCTGGGTTGGTTAGCCGTTGGGGTGGAGGATTTTCTGGTTGCTTACGGCGTCGCCGTCGCCTTGCTTGAGGGTGTGGAAGACGATGGTCGAGATCATGGTGAGGATGCCGAGAGCTACCAGCGCTTTGTGGATGCCGTGGATCATTTCGGTGGAGGCGGAGGGGCCGCCGATGTGGCCGGTGGGGACGAAGAAGGCGGTGGCGAGGCCGGCGGTGGCTACTCCAAAGCTGATGGACATTTGTTGCATGGTGCTGGCGATGGAGCTGGCGGCGCTGGATTGCTGCTCGGTGGTGTCGGCGTAGACCAGGGTGTTCATGCTGGTGTATTGGAGGCGAGGTGAAGGCTCCGTAGAAGAAGGCCAGGAGGCAGATGATCCAGATGGGCGTGTGGAGGCCGATGGTGGCGAAGAGCACCAGCAGCACGCCGAGGATGAAGGTGTTGGAGATGAGAACCCAGCGATAGCCGATGGCGGCGAGCAGGCGCGGCATGAGGGCTTTCATGCTCATGGCGGCGATGGCCTGGGGCATGATGAGCAGGCCGGATTGGACGGGGGTGAAGCCTAAGCCGACTTGATAGAGGAGAGGCAGGAGGAAGGGGACGCCACCGATGCCGATGCGGGTGAAGAAGCTGCCGCTGACGGCGGCGCGGAAGGTTCGGATCTTGAAGAGAGCTAGATCGAGGAGCGGGTAGGTGAGCTCTTTGGCGTGCAGCCAGTAGCCGGCGAGAAGAGACAGTGAGAGGACGGTGAGGGCGGTGATTTCGGCGGGGCTTAGGGTGTGTTCGCCGAAGACTTCGAGGACGTAGGAGAGGAGAGCGATGCCGGAGCCGAAGAGGATGAGGCCGACGGTGTCGAGGGGATGGGTTTCTTCGCGGTAGTCGGGTAGGTGGAGGTAGACCATGATGAGGCCGAGGAGGCCGATGGGGATGTTGAGGAAGAAGATGACGCGCCAGTGGAGGTAGTCGACGATGAGGCCGCCGGCGATGGGGCCGAGCATGGGCGCGACGAGGGCGGGGATGGAGACGAAGCTCATGGCGCGGAGGAGCTCGGCTTTGTCGAAGGTGCGGACGAGAGTGAGGCGGCCTACAGGGACCATCATGGAGCCGCCCATGCCTTGGAGGATGCGGCAGGCTACGAGGACGTGGATGTTGGTGGAGAGTCCGCAGAGAAGCGAGCCGAGGGTGAAGAGGCCGATGGCGGTGGCGAAGACGCGGCGGGTTCCGAAGCGGTCGGCTACCCAGCCGCTGATGGGGATGAAGACGGCGAGGGCGAGGGTGTAGCTGGCGAGCACGGCCTTCATGCTGAGGGGGCCGACGTGGAGCGCGGCGGAGATGGCGGGGACGGCGGTGTTGAGGATGGTGGTGTCGAGCGACTCCATGAAGAAGGCGACGGCGACGAGCCAGGGGAGGAGGCGCTTGCTGGCTACGGAGTGGCCGGGCACGGGGGCGACCGCAGGCGTGGCCGGGGGGTGGGGTGCGGAGGGCGGCATAGTTCCCTAAGAGTACGTTGGGCGGCGTTGAGTTGTGGCAGAGTTCAAGAGCAGCTTCTAGCTTTTAGCCTCTAGCTTCTAGCTTTTTGCTGGCGTTGTGGTGGAAGAGGGTGTGTGGCTGGACGCGGTGCGTACCGTCGTCGGTTATGCGGATTTGTTTTGCCGGATTTTGCTTAGCAAATAACTAACCGGCTTGTCTTCAACGAGTTGAGAGCGAGTTGCACCATTTGGGCTGCAGGTGGTGGCTGTACAGGGCGGCGCGAGTAGGCGAAGATAAGGCGAAGATGATGAGTTCCGCGGCTACAGTTCGGGCGCAGGTTGAGGCTGCTTTGGCGGAGCGGATTCCGGGTGCGCTGACGCCGGTGGCGAAGACGATTCGGGAGGTGATGGCGACGGGTGTGGCGGCGGTGGATGAGGTGCTGGAGGGAGGGCTGCCGGTGGGAGCGGTGACGGAGATGGTGGGGGCGGAGTGCTCGGGGCGGACGGCGCTGGCGCTGTCGTTTGTGGCGGGGGTGACGAGGGCGGAGAGGGTTTGTGCGTGGGTGGATGTGTCGGATGCGCTGAGTCCGGAGTCGGCGGCGGCGGCGGGGGTGGAGTTGGGGAGGATGCTTTGGGTGCGGTGTGGGGTTGCGGCTGCTGCGCAGAAGAGCGTGGGGAGACGCGGAGACTTTAAGTTGGCGGAGAAGTACTTTGCGCCGCCGGTGGTGATGAAGGGGCTGCATGGAGGAGGGTGTGGGCCGCATCCGCGGATGGAGGTGAAGGGGATGTCGGAGGGGGTGGGGGAGTTGCTGCGTCCGTTTGCGCCGCGGTGTGCGGAGCCGCAGAGACGAGTGTCGAGAGAGAAGGAGAGGGTGGAGGCGCCGAGAGGTTGGGGAGCGCGGGCGGAGGTGCGTGGTGGTGGGCGTGAGTGTGTGGGGGCGGATGGAGCAGGCGATGCGGGTTACGGATTTGTTGCTGCAGGCTGGGGGGTTCAGCGCGATTGTGCTGGACATGGGGAGCCTGGCGCCGGAGCAGGTGTCGCGGATTCCGCTGGCGACCTGGTTTCGGTATGCGGCGGCGGCGGAGAGGAGTCGGGCGAGCGTGGTGTTGCTGACGCAGCATGGGTGCTCGAAGAGTAGCGCGGGGTTGGTGCTGCGGTTGTCGGCTGGCGAGGCTCGTGGTGAGGGGACGGTGCTGGGTGGGTTGAGGTGTCGCGTGGAGGTGTCGCGGCAGAGGTCGGTTGAGGCGAAGAAGGTTGTGGAGTTGAAGAAGCCGCAGCAGAGGGTGAATGGGGCGGAGTGGATGAGTCGTGCGACTTGGGCGGGGGTGCGGGGATGAGCGGCTTGGATATCACGACAAAGACTCAGCGAGAGATGTATGCGTGCTTGTATGCGCGGGAGTTTCCGGCGCAGGCGGTGTTGCGGCTGCGGCCGGAGTTGAGGGAGGGGGCGGTGGTGGTGGTGGAGGGTGAGGCTCCGCTGGAGACGGTGTGCTCGTCTGAATATGCGGGCGCGGAGGTTGGGGGTTGCGCGGGAGATGACGCGGGTGGAGTTGGAGACGTTTGAGGGGTTGCGGGTGATGACGCGGTCGAAGGTGGAAGAGGCGTCGGCGCGGTGCGGCGATGATGGAGTGCGCGGGAGGGTTTACGCCGCGGGTGGAGGAGCGGAGTGAGGGGAATGCGTTTTTGTGCGTGCTGGATATTGCGGGGACGGAGCGACTGCTGGGACGGCCGGAGGTGCTGGCGAAGGAGTTGTTGCGGAGGGTGCAGCGGCTGGGGGTGAGTGCGTCGGTGGCGGTGAGCAGGAATTTTCATGCGGCGATTTGTTGCGTGCGGGGGACGTCGGCGCGAGTGCGGTTGATTGCGGCGGGGGAAGAGGCGGCGGCGTTGAGTGGGTTGCCGCTGCGGGTGCTGGATTTGTCGGAGGCGCAGGCGGAGACGTTTGGGGCTGTGGGGGATTCGGACGCTGGGGGCGCTGGCGGCGCTGCCGGAGACGCAGTTGATTGCGCGGATGGGGCAGGAGGGAAAGCGGCTGCGGCTGATGGCGCGCGGAGAGTGGCCGCATCATTTTGTTCCGCACGAGGCGGGGTTTGTGCTGCAGGAGCGGATGGAGCTGGACGCGCCGGTGGAGGCGATGGAGTCGTTGCTGTTTGGGGTGGGGATGATGCTCGAGCAGGTGATTGTACGGGCGTCGGCGAGGGTGTTGGCGCTGGCTTCGGTGACGTTGACGCTGGGGTTGGAGGGAGGAGGGACGCATGTGCGGAGGGTGCGGCCGGCGCTGCCTACGAATGATCGCGGGGTGTGGCTGAAGCTGCTGCATCTGGATTTGGAGGCGCATGCGCCGGGGGCTGCGGTGGTGACGGTGACTCTTGAAGCGGAGCCGGGGAGTACGAGCAAGGTGCAGCTGGGATTGTTTTCGCCGCAGCTGCCGGAGCCGATGCGGCTGGATGTGACGCTGGCGCGGATTCGTGCGGTGGTGGGCGAGGAGTGTGTGGGGAGTCCGGTGCTGAAGGACACGCATGCGGCGGATGGATTTCGGATGGAGGATGTCGGGATTCCGTTTGGGGCGGTGGGAGCGAAGGGTGGATTGTTTGCGGGCGTGGGATCGGCTACGGCGATGCGGCAGTTGCGGCCGCCGGAGAGAGTGAGGGTGTCGCTGCGAGAGCGGAGGCCGGTGGGCTTTGTGTTTCGTGATTGCAGGTACGAGGTGGAGAGAGCGTATGGGCCGTGGCTGGCGGAGGGTGATTGGTGGAGTGGCGTGGAGTGGGCGGTGGAGCAGTGGGATTTGATTGCGCGGGATGTCAAAGGACGAAGTGCTTTGCTGTTGCGTGGTGAACGATCGGAAGACGGTGCCGGAGATGGCGGTGGGGCCGCAGACCCACATCTCAGAAGCGAGATGTGGGGCACCCGGTTCGGTGGCCGGCGTGTGGCAGATGGTGACGCTGTATGACTGAGCGCTATGTTGAGTTGCATTGTGCGAGCGCCTTCAGCTTTCTGGAAGGCGCTTCGCAGCCTGAGGGGTTGATTGAGCGTGCGGCCGAGTTGGGGATGCCGGCGGTGGGGTTGATGGATCGGAATGGGGTGTATGGGTCGGCGCGGTTTCATACGAGCGCGAAGAGGAATGGGGTGCAGGCGCATGTGGGAGCGGAGATTGCGGTGTCGAGTTTTGGCGAGCGGTTGAGGCCGCCGGCTTGGCTGCCGCATCAGTTCCCTGCTGAGCCGGCGCGGGTGGCGTTGCTGTGTGAGTCGCAGGTGGGGTATCGGAATTTGTGCCAGATGATTACGCGGTTCAAGATGCGCGAGAGCGTGAAGTGCGAGGGCGCGGCTACTGTTGGGGATCTGGAGGCGTTTGCGGGCGGGCTTGGTTTGTTTGACGGGCGGGGATGAGGGGCCGCTGGCGGCGGCGTTGATGCGGGGGGGTGAGGCGGCGGGGCGGAAGTGTGTTGAGGAGTTGGTGCGGGTGTTTGGAAGAGGCAGTGTGTATGTGGAGGTGCAGCGGCATCGGGAGCGGGAGGAGGAGTGGAGGAACCAGGCGGCGCTGCGGATTGCGGAGACGTTGAAGTTGCCGGTGGTGGCTACGAATGGGGTGCGGTATGCGCGGGCGTATGACCGCGAGGTGCTGGATGTGTTTACGGCGATTCGGCACCATACGGATCTGGATCATGCGGGGCGGTTGCTGGCGCTGAATAATCGGCGGCATCTGCGATCGGCGCGGGAGATGGCTACGCTGTTTCGCGATGTGAAGGGAGCGGTGGAAGAGACGGTGGAGTTGTCGGGACGGTTGAAGTTTCAGTTGGGGGATTTGGGGTATGCGTTTCCGCGGTACCCAGTTCCTGAAGGCGAGACGATGGATAGCTTTCTGCGCAAGCGCGTGGCGGAAGGCGTGGAGCAGAGGTATGGGCCGAAGCGCGATCGCGGGCTGATGGAGCGGGCGAAGAAGCAGGTCGCGCATGAGTTGGAGTTGATTGCGCGGCTGGGGTTCGAGGGATATTTCCTGATCGTGTGGGACATTGTTTGCTTCTGCAAGGCGAACGGGATTTTGATCCAGGGGCGAGGGAGCGCGGCGAACTCGGCGGTTTGTTATGCGCTGGAGATTACGGCGATTGATCCGGTGGGGATGGAATTGTTGTTCGAGAGATTTCTGAGCGAGAGCCGCGGGGAGTGGCCGGACATTGATCTGGATCTGCCGTCGGAGGAGAAGCGCGAGCAGGCGATTCAGTATGTGTACCAGCGGTATGGCGAGCTGGGAGCGGCGATGACGGCGAACGTGATTACGTATCGCGGGAAGTCGGCGGCGAGGGAGGTGGGGAAGGTGCTGGGGTTCGATGCGGAGTCGCTGGGGAGGCTGAGTGGATTGGTGAGCCAGTTTGAGTGGAAGGGGAAGACGGACACGATGGCGCACTCGTTTCAGCATGCGGGATTTGATTTGCAGCATCCGCGGATTGCGAAGTACCTGGAGCTTTGTATGCGGCTGCAGGATCTGCCTCGGCACCTGGGGCAGCACTCGGGAGGCATGGTGATTTGTGAGGGGTTGTTGAGTGGGGTAGTGCCGCTGGAGAGGGCGTCGATGGCGGGGAGGACGGTGGTGCAGTGGGATAAGGAGGACTGCGCGGATCTGGGGATTATCAAGGTGGACTTGCTGGGGTTGGGAATGATGGCGGTGTTGAAGGATTGTCTGGAGTTGATACCGCAGCATTATGGAGAGAGCGTTGATCTGGCGCAGTTGCCGGAGGATGACGAGGTGTATCGGGTGCTGCAGGCGGCCGATACGGTGGGGATGTTTCAGGTGGAGAGTCGCGCGCAGATGGCGTCGCTGCCGAGGAATTGGCCGACGAAGTTTTATGACCTGGTGGTGCAGGTGGCGATCATTCGGCCGGGGCCGATTGTGGGGAAGATGATGCATCCGTATATGCGGCGAAGGCAGAAGAAGGAGGCGGTGACGTATCCGCATCCTTCGCTGGAGCCGGTGTTGAAGCGGACGTTGGGGGTGCCGTTGTTTCAGGAGCAGTTGTTGCGGATTGCGATGACGGTGGCGAACTTTTCTGGTGCGGAGGCTGAGGAGTTGCGGCGTGCGGTGGGGATGCGGCGGTCGTGGGAGCGGATGAAGAACCTGGAGGGCAAGCTGCGCGAGGGGATGACGGTGAATGGGATCTCGCCGAAGGTGCAGGAGGAGATTATTCAGAACATCAGTTCGTTTGCGCTGTATGGATTTCCGGAGTCGCATGCGGCTAGCTTTGCGCTGATTGCGTATGCGTCGGCTTACTTTAAGGTGAAATACCTGGCGGCGTTTACCTGCGCGATTTTGAATAACCAGCCGATGGGGTTTTATATGCCGGCGGTGCTGGTGAAGGATGCGCAGCGGCATGGGCTGAGGGTGAGGCCGGTGGATGTGCAGGTGTCGAGATGGGAATGCGCGGTGGAGCGGCGATGGTGCGAGTGGGTTGTCGGTGCGGATGGGGTTGGGGTATGCGAAGGGGCTGCGGAAGGTGTCGGCTGAGGCGTTGGTGGAGAGTCGGGGGAAGGATGGGGCGTTTCGGAGTGCGGAGGATTTGGCGCTGCGGGTGCCGGAGTTGAATCGGAAGGAGCTGACGCTGCTGGCGCGGATTGGGGCGCTGAATTGGGTGGAGGGAGTGGAGCATCGGCGGGATGCGCTGTGGCAGGTGGAGCGGGCGGGGAAGATGGAGGGGCCGCTGCTACGGCAGGCGTTGGGGGAAGAGTTTGCTGTGCAGGCTGAGGATTTCAAGGCGCAGCCGCTGGTGATGATGAGTACGGAGGAGCGGTTGGTGGCGGATTATGCGGGGACTGGACTGACGGTGGGGCGGCATCCGATGCACTATTTGCGGGAGGAGCTGAGCGGGCGGCGATGTGTTGTCGGCGGCGGAGTTGCGGGAGAGACGCGATGGAGAGTGGGTGAAGGCTGCGGGGTGCGTGATTGCTCGGCAGCGGCCGGGGACGGCGATGGGGTTCATCTTCATCTCGATGGAGGATGAGACGGGGATTGCGAATGTGATTGTGACTCCGGACTTGTATGAGCGGGAGCGGCTGGTGGTGGTGCGGAGTAAGTTTCTGCTGGTGGAAGGGGCGTTGCAGAATCAGGATGGCGTGGTGCATATCAAGGCTAGCCGGTTGGAGATGTTGGGGGATCGTGCGATGGAGATGCGGTCGCATGATTTTCATTGAGCCCTGCGCGGACGGCGAGGGTTAAGACACAGGGCTTCCCTGCCCTGTGCGCGCACAGGGTGATGGGAGCGGAGAGATCGCGGCGGTTAGGGCTGGATCTCGTCCGGTGAAACTTCTGGGGGGATTTCGGTGGGGACGCTAGGGATGGGCTTTGACCCAGTGATGGGCGGCGAAGTCCGTGGCGATGCTGGCGGCGAGGAGACTGAGGCTGGCGCCGATGGCGAGGAGAATCCAGGCGAGCTCGATGCGGCCCTTGAGCATGAAGTAGTCGAGGAGGCCGAAGACCAGGACGAGCACGGCTGCTTCCGCGAAGAAGGCGGAGCAGCGGCGAGCGGTGATGATCACGAGGTCGGAGAGACGCGTCGCGGAACGGACGGAGCGGTCGGCTGCGACCGAAGGCATCAGGCGGAGGTTGTTGGGGGTTGAGGCGGAGGTTGGATTTTCGAAGCTTGCTGCGTTTTTGTGAAACATAAAAGACCCTTGTGCTGCTGTGTTAAGGATGACTGAGCGGGCGACTCGGGTCTAGTGAATTTCCGATGAATGGCTGCTGGGGAGGATGCTTCCTTGCTGTAACTCCTGTATTCATTGGGCTTGCGCTGGAGTGGAGGGTTTTGGCTGGTTGGAGTAGAGTGGGGGAACTCGGGAGGTGAGGTTATGGCTTTGAGCTTTGCTACGGATATTCGGCCGCTGTTTCGCGCGGGTGACGTTGCGTGCATGAAGCATGCGGGGATTGAGCTGGATGAGGCGGCGTGGATGTGCGTGCCGGCGAATGCGCAGCTGGTGTATGGCGAGGTGGCCGCGGGGAAGATGCCTCCGGATGCGCCCTGGCCGAAGGAGACGGTGGCGAAGTTCAAGGCGTGGATGGACGCTGGGCTTCCCGCGTAGTTGCTGCACGGACGGCGAGGGTTATCGGATGGGTCGTCGGCCGGTGAAGAGGTGGATGAGGAAGGTCAGGATCACGGCGCCGATGGTGGCGATGATGATGCTGACGATGATGCCGTGCTCGCCGGTTCCGCCGTAGCCGAGGGCGCTGAAGATGTATCCGCCAATGACGGCGCCGACGAGGCCGAGGACCATGTCGAGGAACCAGCCGTAGCCTCCGCCCTTCATGATCTTGCCGGTGAGCCAGCCTGCAACGATGCCGATGACGATCCAGCCGAGGATGCTGTGGGACATGAGGGTCTCTCCTGGAATTTTCCGCTTCAGGTGTTCAGAGCGTTGAAGCGGAGGGATGGTTGTCCATGAGATGCATGAGGACAGCGTGAGTCTAGCATGCTGAGCGTGGACGCCTGGGGACGAGAGAGGCGGCCAGAATTGTCGTAATCCGAGATGGAAAGTGATTGAGAGAAAAGGACTTCCTACATTTCTGCCACTATTGCGCAATATTTTGCGCAGGGGAGTTTCATTGGCCTCGTAAGTGACTGATTCCAGGCAAGAAAATGATGGCAATCGGATTGCGGCCAAAGTTGATACGCAGAGTACAAACGACGTTCCATGTAATGTCTTCGGCCCAACTTTACGCGAACAAATTTGACGCGAAATGGAGAACGGCAATGACTAGGAATCGCACGTTGTCAACATTCCTTGCGGTGTCGGCTTTAACATTCCTAATTGGAGGAAGCGCACTGGCGAAAGCCGATACGATCAACTTCTCCCAGTTTGGAGCGGACGGCACCAGTCTTGGATCACCACTTGTAGGCGTTACCACCGGCGGTGTCGGGGTAACCATAACCAGTCCTAATGGCTCATTTGAAATACTGCAAGAAGGAAACGACTGGAACGGAATTTTCCCGCTGACCGCTCCCATTTTGTTTGATGGGTATGGCCCTGGGGCAGTCGTTCTTACGTTTGCTACTGGAATCGATTCGCTGACCTTGGCTGGTCAGGCGAATGCTTATGGCGCGTACACGGAGACGGCTTTGGCCTATTCGGGGACGACGCTGGTTGCTACTGCTATTGCCACTTCCTTTAATTACGTCGACGATGCAAACCCGTTGTATCAAGGGATCGTCCCGTTTCTGACTGTCGCTGGCACGGACATCACGAGCGTGGATTTCGAGGTAACTGATGACAGCATCGGCCTGGCACTGTATGGCGGTGCAGGTGTAACCACCTCTCCAACGCCGGAGCCGGGAACGATTTCCCTGCTTGGTCTGGGGCTGGCTGCAATCAGTTTGCTGGGTTACAGCGGATATCACCGCACTGCGTAGCGTCGACGAGATAGCGACGCGCTGGCGGCTGCCTTCTTCCGTCCCTTTTGGGTACAGGTGATTGCCACCGGCTTCGATGGCTTACTGCTTGCCTTCTCCCTGGATCAACGTTTGGCGGATGGTGCGGGTGTTCCCGCGCCATTCGCTGCGTTAAGGTCCTGTGCGGGTAGCGAGCGCGGGGTACCCCCCTCCCCCCTCTACCGGGGTGTATTTGCGCTAAAGTCTGGCAGCGACATGGGTTAAGGGGCAAAGTATCCCCCTCCGCTGAGCCCCTTTTTGGCTGTAAAGACTGGCAAACAGACACTTTACGGGTAAAGTTGGGCAAGCATTGGGGTTAGGGGTGCCCCGACGGCGGGAGGCTCGGCCGGGGATTTGGGTATTTGGGGGCTACTTCTATTGTAGCGAGTGGTGAGGGGTAACTATGCCAGGTTTTGGAAAAAGAAATCGGCAATGGGGGCGCGGGTTTTGTGGGTTTTGGGGAGTTGTGGGGGTTGACAGGTTTTGGTCCTGCGCGGGCGGTGAGGGCTTCCGGGTGGGTTAGTGGTGCTGGATGGTGCCGTCGGCGAGCTGGCGGTCGCCGGGCTGCATGGTGGAGGGGCAGGCGCCGAGGTAGGTCTGGTCCTGGACCATGGTGGAGCGGGACTGGCCGTAGAGGGGAGGAGTGTAGGTGGCGAGGGATTCGGTGTGGTAGTGGGTGTCGCTGAGGGTGGTGATGGTGCTGTGGGTGACGACGGTGCTGTTGGCGATCTTGCAGGAGGTGACGACGGTGCGGGTGTTGCCGGAGGCGGTGTCGGTGGTGGTGGAGCAGGCGGTGAGGAACTTGGCGGCTTCCTTGAGGACCTGCTGGTCGTAGGCGTGGTTGCGGCAGAGGGAGATGGTGGATTCGGTGGGTTTTTGGCCGGCGGTGGTGTCGGCGGTGTGGATCTTCCAGAGGCCTTCTTTGAGAGGAGGCATGTTGGGGAAGTCGGCGGCTTGCGCTACGCCTAGCAGCAGGAGGAAGGTGGCGGCGAGGATGGGTTTCTTCATGGCGGTCTCCGGGAGGGCGATGGGGTGATTTTAGGCCCGGAGTTTGGTGCGGGGGTGTGACGGTTTGTGACGAGGGCTGAAATGTGGTCCTGCGGGGGCGGGTCCTGCGCGGACGGCGGGAGTGGGTCGTCGTAGATGGCGCTAATGGAGGTGGGGTTTGCGTCTAAAGCTCTAGTTTCCGCATTGAGCGCGTGCACAGCTTACATAAGTGGTAGCGTAAGCAAGGGGCTGGCGTTAACGGGCTGGCTCAGGGAATATCGTATGACGGACGAATTGACTAGGTTGGTTGAGGCCGCGCGTCTTCGCCCGTTCCCCGAAAAAGAGCGTGAGGCGCAGCGGCGCAGTTTTGCCTATGGCAACGCGAAGATTGCGAATGACCGCGTGACGATGGAGATGATCATCGAGGCGGACGAAGAGATCAAGCGCGATAATGGATGAGGGAGTTTGATATGGCGGATCGTAAGCAATTTTTGGGATTGAATCCGGCTGATCCGAAGCTTGTGCGGTTGCTGGAAGAGACGAAGGATGTAGTGGTGAGCGATGAGATGCTTCGCGAACAGCGGGTTAGTTTTGCGTTCGGGAACTTGCCTCACTCGCGGGATGTGACAAAGGAAAGCGTTCGGCAGGCGTCGCGCTCCATGCGGCTGAGAGCTTAGGTCTGTGTCTGTACGCCGGAAAGACGATCCAGCGCTTTTTGATGACGTTGAGGATAAGAATCTTCTTCGGCAGTATGACCTGCTGCTGAACTGCATCGAGATTGGCCTTGCCAAGGGGATTGAGGCGTTCGACAAATACACGCTGTGGTCTTTGAATGCGGCGGCGGTATCGAATATTGCTCAGTTCGGCGGACGATTTAGAGAAGAACCGATTTACGTCGGGAACCATATTCCGCCACGCTTTCAGGATGTGCCGGATCTGATGGATCGGTTCTTCTCGATGATCCATGAGAACTGGACTATCGTCGACCACCCGACGTGGCTGGCGGCCTATGCGCTTTGGCGGATGAACTGGATTCATCCTTTTGTCGAGGGGAATGGCAGGACGGCTCGCGCTGCTTGTTACTACCTGCTCTGTTTAAAGCAAGGGCGTTTGCTGCCGGGGATTAAGATCGTTCCAGAGCGGATTCGGGATAATCGAGATCGGTATTATCAGGCGTTGCAGTCGGCGGATAAGGCTTGGGACGCTGGCCACTTTGATGTGAGTGAGCTTGCTGAATACCTGAGTGATTTGCTGGCGGCGCAGCTTACGGATGCGCAGTAATGAAATGGCCGGTGGCGTGGGTAGCGCTTCAGGTGGCCGGGCATAAGGGTATCGTAACGGTCTGAGACCCTCGACCCCACTCATCCGCAAAGAACGCGTATGAATGGGGCACCCGGCCTTCCGTTTGGTAGCGCTTCAGGTGGCTCGGCATGTCTTATCGTAGCTGCTCGCACCCTCTACCCCACCCATCCGCAAGTGCGCGTATGAATGGGGCACCCAAAATGGGAATGTGGTTGGGGTTATGGGTGGGCCACCCGCCCTAAGGCTTGTTGTGATGCAAGCATTCGTGAAAAGTATTAGGGCCGCTGATGTATCCGCATACTTCGACGAGATTTTTCCGTGTTTTTATGTCCTGGACCACCATGAGGAAATAAAAGGAATGCGTTCCATCTAATATTTCGTCCACTACATTTTGCGGAAGCGGAGGAGTTTGCATCTCTTGATTGAACAAGCCACCGCCCGCGGATGGAACGTCCCCAGGGGGCGATTTAGCGACTTGATCTGACAAGTGTCTCCACAAGTCCTCTTGGATCGGAAGGTTATCAGCGCCGTTCGGAAACACCGGTTGCAAGCTAATCAAATTGACAGCTGCTGTGTTGCTGATTGTCTCGCCACTAGTATTTTGCAGGTTCACTCGGACGAACAGTTTTGAGCCAGCTATCGGAGTTTCAGAGCTAGTAATAATCGAATTTATGATGATCGGGTGTTTCGGTGAAGTCCGTGCAACAGGATGGGTCGGCGAGGCAAGCTGAGGAGCAAGAATTGGCGGTCTGGCCGCAGGCGGGTTTGGCGTCCCACTAGATCCTACTGCGGCTTCCTGCCTAGTCGGCTGCGACGTGGATATGGTGTCCCCCGATGAGGGAGGCCCGAGCCACCTATTGAGACCAAGCAGCGCAATTGCAGCAACAATACTCGCGATGATCGTCATTTTTTTCGTATGTTTTTTGTTTCGGAACAAGTGCCAAGCCGTCAAAACAAACAACAGCCACGCCACGACGAGGAGCCATCTCAAATCATGTTTTACAGAGGCAATGACTGTAGAAATAATGCCTAGACCAATACCCGTTGGTCCCCACAAGAGATTGCTCTCATACCAAGGGATAGAGCTTGCGTCCTGGCTATTGTTCATTGTCGTATGGCCTCGCAGCGTGACTATGTGCCGACAGGCCGCTTGAAGAGCTAAGCCCATCTGAAGATCGTCTTAGTACCAAGTAGGAGATCACAGTTGCCCAAAATAACATGCGGATCTTGAATTTAAGAAAATGGCTGTAAGAGCGGGGTGCAACTTGCCAAGCATCAATCACGTAAGCAATTGCCAAGCGTTGCCAGAATTGCTTTGTAATCTGCTTAGGGGCCAGACCAACTTACTCATTTCCATAAGGCTCGGATTTGGCCGCGAGATTACTCCACCGTGACGCTCTTGGCGAGGTTTCTGGGTTGGTCTACGTCGCAGCCTCGGCGGACGGCGATGTGGTAGGCGAGGAGTTGGAGGGGGACTACTTCGAGGATGGGTAGGAGGAGCTCGGGGGCCTGGGGGATGTGGATGACGTGCTCGACTAGCTGGGTGATGTGCGTGGTCGCCTTCGATGGCGATGGCGATGACGCGGCCGCTGCGGGCGGTGACTTCCTGGATGTTGCGGAGGGTCTTTTCGTACTTGAGGACGCTGAGCTGGGGTCGTTGGGGTCTTTGGTGGCGATGCAGACGACGGGGAGGGTCTCGTCGATGAGGGCGTTGGGGCCGTGCTTCATCTCGCCGGCGGGGTAGCCTTCGGCGTGGATGTAGGAGATCTCCTTGAGCTTGAGCGCGCCTTCGAGGGCGATGGGGTAGTGGATGCCGCGGCCGAGGAAGAGGAAGTCGTTGGCGGTGGAGAAGACTTTGGCGAGCTCGTAGCACTGGTCGTCGACGGTGCGGAGGACTTCTTCGAGCTTTGCCGGGGATCTTGGAGAGCTCGTTGACGAGGTGGAGGGACTCGGCGTCGGTGATGGTGCCGCGGACCTGGGCGAGGTAGAGGGCGAGGACGAAGAGCGCGGTGAGCTGGGCGGTGAAGGCCTTGGTGGAGGCGACGCCGATCTCGGGGCCGGCGTTGGTGGTGATGGTGCCCTGGGCGTGGCGGGTGACGGCGGCGCCGACGACGTTGCAGATGGCGAGGGTCTTGGAGCCTTTGGCGATGAGCTCGTGCTGGGCGGCGATGGTGTCGGCGGTTTCGCCGGACTGGGTGATGAGGAGGCCGATGGCGTGGGGGTCGGCGATGGGGTCGCGGTAGCGGTACTCGGAGGCGTAGTCGACGTCGACGGGGAGGCGGGCGAGGCGCTCGATCATGAACTTGCCGGCGAGGCCGGCGTGCCAGGAGGTGCCGCAGGCGGCGATGGTGATGCTGGGTGGCGGCTGCGGAGGTCGGCGTCGGGTGATGTGCATGTCGGCGAGGAAGACGTGGCCGGTGTCGAGGGAGACGCGGCCGAGGGTGGTGTCGCGGACGGCGCGGGGCTGCTCGTTGATTTCCTTGAGCATGAAGTGCTTGTAGCCGGCCTTTTCGGCCTGGATGGGGTCCCAGGTGATGCGCTGGATTTTGAGGGGGAGGGGCGCGCCGTCGAAGTCGGTGAGGGTGATGCCGGCGGGGGTGAGGATGGCGAGTTCGCCGTCGGCGAGGAAGTGGATGTTGCGGGTGTGGTGGAGGATGCCGGGGACGTCGGAGGCGAGGAAGAATTCGCCGTCGCCGATGCCGAGGACGGCGGGCGGGCCCATGCGGGCGGCGACGAGCTTGTCGGGCTCGTTGGCGGAGAGGACGCCGATGGCGAAGGCTCCGGTGAGGCGGCTTGACGGCGCGGCGGACGGCTTCTTCGAGGGGGATGGCGAGGGTTGGAGTAGGGTCGGAGGGTCGAGGACGGCTTCGGCGGTGTTGGCGTCGGCGGTGGTTGCGGGCCAGGGCTGAGCCGGTTTGCGGTTGGATCCTGCGGACTGCGCTGCAGCGCTGACGGCGAGTTCGATGGTGCCGTTGTGCGGTGCGGCGGCTAGTTCGAGTTCGTCCTCGATGACGTGGGCGATGATTTCGGTGTCGGTTTCGGAGACGAACTTGTGGCCCTTGGCGATGAGGGCGTGTCTTGAGGGTGAGATAGTTTTCGACGATGCCGTTGTGGACGACGACGAGCGTGCCGGTGCCGTCGCGGTGGGGGTGGGCGTTTTCTTCGGTGGGGCGGCCGTGGGTGGCCCAGCGGGTGTGGCCGATGCCGAAGGTGCCGTGGATGGGGTGCGTCGGCGAGGACGGCTTCGAGGTTGCGGAGCTTGCCGGGGGCGCGGCGGAGCTGGCGAGGCCGTCGGGCGCCGCCGGCGACGGCGATGCCGGCGGAGTCGTAGCCGCGGTATTCGAGGCGGCGCAGGCCTTCCATGATGACGGGGACGCAGGCTTTGGGGCCGATGTAACCGACGATTCCACACATAACTACAGAGTGTAGAGGATAGGGGGAAGAGCGTAGAGGAAAAGGTCCTGCGCGGACGGCGGGAGTTAATACTCCGGGTGCAGGCGGAGGTTGTGGCAGCCCACCTTAGCCGACGATAGTGCCGTCGGCGAAGATGGGGCACCCGGCTGTGAGGCGCGCGTGGAGCTGTGGCGGCCCATGTCTCAAGTGCGAGACATGGGGCACCCGGCTTTGTGGCGGGCCTAGGGGCGGGCGGCGTAGAGGAGGACGGCGGTGGCTGGGGGGAGGGTGGAGAGTTCGCGGTCGCCGGAGGGTTCGGCTAGGGTTACTTGCGTGGAGTCGAGTGCGGGGGCGGTTAGGGTGGGGCCCTGGCGGTATTCGGGGAGGTTGAGGATGAGGGGTTGGTGTTCGTCCTTGTTGATGATGGCTACGATGCGCTGACCTGTCGGGAGTGTCGCCGCGTAGGCGGTGGCGTTGACTGGGCCGGGGTTGAAGTCGATGGGGAAGGAGGTGGCGCCGGCGAAGTGGTTGGCGAAGAGCATGCCGTAGGCTACGGGCTCGATGACGTAGTTGTCGCCCATGCTGGCGATGGGGGTGTAGTAGGGATGGGGGTGCTTGGTGGGGTCGCCGTGCTCGGCGAGTACGAGGTCGTCGCCGGGGAGGTGGCCGCCGAGGGAGTTGCCGACGTATTTGCCGTTGCCGCCGTGGAGGTTGACCCCTGCGTAGCCGTTGGAGGCGAGGTTGAGGAGGTAGTCGGCCGCCCAGAGGCTGGCGGCGAAGACGTCGGAGACGCCCGGCTTGCCGCCGCGGTAGCAGGTGTTGCCTTCGGTCATGCGGTACGGGACGGTCTTGTGTTCGCCTGCAGAGAGACGCGCTGCCGCTTCGCGGATGTCATGCGCGAATTGGGGCACGCGCGGGTTGGGGGAGAGGATGTAGTTGATGTTCATGTTGGGGTTGGAGGGAGGGCCGCCGATGTAGTAGTGGTGCGTGAGGGCGGCGATGGTGGGCGGGTCGGTGAGAGAGAGGAGGCGGGTGACGATGGCGGCGTACCAGTCGGGGTTGCCGGCGGTGTCGGGGAGACCGAAGCGGGCGCTGGGAACGATGGCGCGGATGGCGTTGGCTTCGTCGAGCCACTCATCCATGTAGAGGTCGGGGCCCCAGGTTTTGGGATCGCGGAGGTGGGTGCGGAAGAGGTCGGGCTCGTTGCCTAGCTGGAAGTATTCGAGCTTGCCTTTCTGGTGAGTGAAGCCGAGGGTGCGGGCGACGTAGTCGGCTTCCATGGCAGCGCGGCCGGGGGTGTTGGTGCCGAGGTTGATGCCGTAGATGCAGGTCCAGCCGGTGCGGTCGAGGAAGCCGCGGAGGTTGTGGATGGCTTCCGGGGTGATGGAGAAGGCGAGCGAGGAGGTGGGTTCGCCTACGCCTGTGCCGCCGACGTGGATGTCGGGTGCGGGGGTGTTGGGTGTGGGCTTCCAATAGCCGATGTCGGAGGTGTTGCCGCCGATGCGGAGGACTCCGTTGGTGGAGAGGGTGCGGAATTTCTCGATGAGGCCGGTGTTCTCGATGGAGAAGAAGCCGGGGTTGGTGAGCTCGTTGGTCTCGTAGGAGAGGCCGATGAAGTTGTCGGGGATGCGCGGGCCGGCTTCGCCGGAGTGGAGTTTGAGTGTTGCGGTGGGCGTGGTGGCTTGAGCGAGGGAGTTGAGGGTGGGGAGGGCGGCGGTGGCGGCGGTGGCTAGGAGGAAACGGCGGCGGTCCATGCTCTTCATGGATGCAAGGGTACGGGCCGCGGGTGGGAACTGGCAAACGCGCGCGCGGAGTCGTTAGCTTCTGGCTTCTGGCTGAGACGGCTTCTGGCGGGGTTGGCGGGTTGCTTCCCCACTCATCCGCAAAGGCGCGTATGAATGGGGCACCCGGCTTTTCCGCCCGTCGGCAAATGCGCGTGCGGATGGAGCACCCGGCGCGGAGTTTTCCGCTCCGGTTTTGGGTCGGGCTTTCAGCCCTTGAACGTGGGGGCACGCTTACCTGGGGCTGCGCCCCAGGCTGTGATGAGACACGGGCCTTTGGCCCTTGCATAAGAGAGTCAAGATAGCGTGATGGGCTGCTCGACGATTGGGGGGTGGGGATTGCTCGGCGATGGGGTGTCTGGGGCCGCTCGAGGATTGGGGATTGGGGCTTGCCCGGCGATGGGGTATCTGGGGCTGCTCGAGGATTGGGGATTGGGGATTGGGGCTTGCCCGGCGATGGGGTATCTGGGGCTGCTCGAGGATTGGGGATTGGGGATTGGGGCTTGCCCGGCGATGGGGTATCTGGGGCTGCTCGAGGATTGGGGATTGGGGATTGGGGCTTGCCCGGCGATGGGGTGTCTGGGGCTGCTCGAGGATTGGGGATTGGGGATTGGGGCTTGCGCGGCGATGGGGTATCTGGGGCCGCTCGAGGATTGGGGATTGGGGCTTGCTCGGCGATGGGGGTGTCTGAGACTGCTCGACGATGGCTCGCGCCATGGAGCTTGGCGGCGATACACCCACATCTCAGAATCGAGATGTGGGGCACGCGGATTCGGGGATTAGGGCTGGAAGCGGTGTTGCGTTGACGGCGGGGGGGCGGGTTGCTTGATGCGGGCCAGGACGACGCGCGTGGGGCGGCGCTGGGCGGCTGCCGTGGCCTGGGTCGGCTGGGCGGAAGGCTGCGATGCGGTTAGGGGCTTCGGCAGGACGGGGCCCTGTGCGGGGATCGGCGCGGATTGCGGGGCGAGGTGCGCGGGCTGCTGCTGTGCGGGCTGGTTCTGTGACTGCGTTGCGGGCTGAGTTGTTGCCGGAGTGGTGGGCTGCTGCGTGGGAGCCTCGGTGGCGGTGGGCGCGATGATGGTGGCGGCGGGGGCGTTGGGGCCGAAGACGAAGTCGATGGGATGCATGGCGGAGACGCCGACGAAGATCATGGAGGCGACCAGGATGACGCCGCCAGGAAGGAGGCGCCGGGCGCTGGCGGAGTAGTCCCTGATTTGGCCGTTGGCGTCGACGGTGCCCTGGATGCCGAGGAGGAAGAGCGCGAGGCCGACGAAGGCGAAGAAGATGCCGGCGACCATGCCGCAGGACTGCAGGAACATGCGGTTCTGGGCCATGTGGAGGCCGAGGACGGTGGAGAGATTGCCGGCGTTGCCGGGTGCGAGGTAGGAGTCGAAGTGGCGCTCGAAGGAGAGGGTCGTATCGAGGGAGTAGCTGAAGATGTAGAGGATGGTGAAGACCATGCACAAGCCCGCGCATCCCAGAGCGGCGAAGACGCTATAGCGAATCAGCGGGTCACTCGTATGTGCTGGGAGATTTTGCTTGCGGAGGATCAGATGGTACAAGATCGTTGTCCATGGGACCTGGTGCACATGGGGTCTAATGTGATGCCCCTTGGGGATAATCCTAAAGCATGGGAAGGGATTGGGCCGAAATAAAAGGTAATCGTGCGTGAGTGGCGAGATGGGGAAGGTACGAAGTCGTTACTAGGAGGGGATTACTTTGGCGTCATTATCTGGGCGGCGAAGCGGGCCATTTCGGTGTGCTGGGGGGAGGATTGGAGGAGGACGAGGGAGCAGCCGGCGGCTTCGAAGTCGGCTAGGCGCTGGCGGACGGTTTCAGGGGTGCCGATAAGGCCGGACTGGAGGCCTCGGTTGGAGACGGAGTAGTCGCGGAGAGAGATTTTCTTTTCGAGCTGGGAGCCAGTGATCCATTGCTGGAAGTTGGCGAAGCCTTCGGGGGATTTGGTGGGGTCGGGCTGCTGGCAGATGCGGTCTACTTCCCTGTTGGCTTCGGACTCGCTGTCGCGGACGATGCAGTAGCCGGTTACGCCGAAGGTCATTTCGGGGAGGTGGGGATGGAGGGCGCGGCGTCTTTTCATGTCCGCGACTTTGTCCGCGATCGTGGCGGGGTTGTCGCCGTGCATGAGGTAGGCGTCGCATTTGGCGGCGATGAGGTTCTTGGCGGTTTCGGATTCGCCTCCGGCGTAGAGAGTGGGGAAGGCAGGGATCTAGGGCCCAGGGTCCAGGGTCCAGCGTGCTTCGCACGGCGCCCGAGTAGGTGCGTTGGGGGTAGGGTTTGGGGGAGAGGAGGTTGTCTTCTACGGTGTAGTAGCGGCCGTTGTGGGTGGTGTGTTGGTCGCGCCAGCAGTTGGTGAGAACGTCTAGCCATTCGCTGGTGCGGGCGTAGCGGTCGTCGTGCTCGTCGAAGGGGATGCCGTACTTGGTGGCTTCGTCGCGCCACCAGGAGCTGACTACGTTGAGGGTGAGGCGGCCGTTGCTGATGCGGTCGATGTTGGCGGCTTGCTTGGCCAGGAGGGCGGGGTTGTGGAAGGTGGGGCGGACGGCAACCATTAGCTCGATGCGCTTGGTGATGGCGGCTAGCGCGGCGGCGGTGGACCAGGCGTCGAGCGAGTCGGATTCGGGGCCCTTGATGTCGTTGAGATTGAGTTCGGCGATGAGGGTGAGGTCGTAGCCTAGGGCTTCGGCGCGGAGGGTTAGGTCTGAGACGTAGTCCCAGGTGGCGGGCATTTGTTCGTCGTCGATGTTGCGAAGCCAGCCGCCGAAGACGGGGAGCCAGAAGCCGTAGCGCATAAGGACAGGGTACAGGGTTCAGGGGCCAGGGTTCAGGGATGCGAGGCGGCGGAGGATTTCGGCGTGCTCTGGGGCGATCACGTTGATGGTGTCTGCATCGTCGAGACTGTCGTATTTCTTCGCTGTGCGGTAGACGAATGCCTTTTCGTACAAGTTGTTCTCGGAGTCGAAACGCCACGCGCTTACGAAATAATGATGCCTGGCGAAGTGCGTCTCGCCTGCGTCGAAGTCCCAATCGAAGTCTGCAGTCACTAAGATTGGATATGGCGAGAGCTTGATGTTTGTCCAGATAGCATGCTCGCTCGCATTCGTGAGAGCGACCTTATCCGGCAGTAAATTGACGACGTGGCCACCTTCTGCGCGAAGGATGGTATAGCGTGTCAGTGTGCCGCTGCCTCCGCCGGAGAAGGTGGCGTTGAACAAGAACCATGGTCCCGCCTTGGCTTGAGGAAGGACTTCTGCATGAGGCTCTAATCCGAACTGATATGTTACGTCGCCGTTTTTCAAGTTCGGCATTTGATAGCAGAGCTTCTGTGGGGATTCGAGACAAAATGAAGCGCCTGCAAGTGGGAAACCATCTGCGTCTGTCTTTCCTGCGCTCAGGGTGAACTTCTGGGCTTGTGCCAACGCAGATACCGTGAACATCGTTAGCAATAGGAAGCAGGTTGGTGTGGTTTTCATTTGCCTCTGTGGTGGCACGAGCAAAATACAGGGGTCCTTCACTGCGTTCATGATGACGGCGAAAAACGGGCAACGACAGGTGCAAATGCAACGGCAAGTACAGAAGCAGATTCCCAGAGGGAATGACAGAAAGAAAAGCAAAGGCGAGGCGGCGCGGAAAGCTACAGGGCGAGATCGGCGGTGGTGGTGATGTTGGCTTCGGATTCCAGCCAGTCGGCTAGTTTGTGGAAGGGGTCGAAGCCGAGGACGTTGGGGCCGTCGGCTACGAAGTTGCAGAGAGCGTTGACGTCGTAGTAGTAGCGTTGGCCGTCGCGGCTGTCGGTGATGTATTCGATGCCGCCGATGTCGATGCCGCTGTGGCGCATGAGGAGTTCTACGTCTGCGATGGCGTCTGCGGGGGGGGTGAAGGCTTCTACCGTGATGCCGGACTTGGGGGCGTCGATGGCGCAGGCGCCGCGGGCTAGATCTGTGCCGGTGGTTGTTCGGCAGATGTCGGCGGGGCAGAGGTCGAAGGTTTCGCCCGTGATGTGGACCTTGATCGCGTAGAGGTATTTGCCGTTGAGGACTTCGACGCGGACGATGTGGGCGCCTTCGGCGGGGATGAATTCCTGGACGAGGGCCGTAGAGTCGAGGCCGAACTGGAGGGCGTCGGGGGTGCCGGGGTCTTGCGCGATTGCGGCCTGGAGTTGGGAGAGGCCGTCGAAGCGCTTGACGCCGGCGCCGCTGCCGCCGATGTTTGGCTTGACTACGATTGGCCAGCGGAGCCCTACTACCGCTTCTTCGGCTTGGGCGGCTCTGTGGATGACGCGGGCTTTCGGGTAGGGGATGTTGAGCTTGTCCATGAGGACTAGCTGGCCGGCTTTGCTTAGCTCGGAGCTGAAGGCTTTGTGGCCGTTGATGACGTTGACGCCGCGGGACTCGAGGTGCTCGAGGAAGCTGAGGGTGTAGAAGATCTGGTCGCCGTGGTCGCGGTTCCAGGCGCTGGGGCTCATGCGGTTGAAGACGAGCGAATATTTTTCTTCGGGATGGTCTTCGGGGGCGAAGTAGTGGTCGGGGGCATACAGCTTCACATACGGCGTCTGCCGACGGTCGAGCTCGGCGAAGAGGGGTTTGAACCAGTGGGGCTGCTCGTAGTAGATGGCGATGGGGAGGGGAGTGTTCGTCGTCGGCATGGAATTACAGGATAGTCCTGGGCGAGCGGGGGGAGCAATTCAGTCGTTGCGCCTTCCCACCCCAACAGGCAAAGAACGCTTGCCGGGGACCCCGGCTGCGGCTTCACTCCGGCCTTCGGCAGAGCGGAAGGGTCTGCGACGCTGCTTGGTTTCCTAGGCCTTCGGCCTAGGCTGTGATGTTTCGGGCCGTTGGCCCTTCCCGGGTTTGCCGGGGCACCCGGCGTCGTCCGTCTCGTGCAACGCGCAAAGCAAAAGCAGATTCCCGGAGGGAATGACAGAAAGAAAGGCAAGGGCAAGAACGGGAGGAAGCAGGTTCTTCGCTGCGCTCAGAATGACAATTTCTTTTAGAAATTGTCAAAGAAAGGCAACGGCAACAACGGGCTGAAGATGGGGCACCCGGTTGGTCCTTTCCGTTCCCTTCTTGCTACTTCCTACTTCCTGTTCTGGGTTTCTTCCTGGCGGAGGTGTTTGATTAGCTGGGTGGGGTGGAGGGGTTTGGCCAGGAGTTCGAAGTGGTAGCCGCGCTTGCGGGCGCGGGCGAGGATCTCGACCGTGGCTGCCTGTCCGCTGAAGAGGACGATGCGGGTTTCGGGGAGAAACTTCTGGATGGCGATGGCCGCTTCGACGCCGTCGATGTGGGGCATGAGGACGTCGGAGAGGATGAGCTCGGGGTTGGTGAGGCGGGCCGCGTCGATGGCTTCCCTGCCCCCGTAGGCGGCCTGCGCGGAGAAGCCGTTGCGGTTGAGGATTTGAACGATGGTGTCGGCGATGAGAGGTTCGTCGTCTACGACGAGGATGCGGGTGAGAGCGGACGCGCGGATGCCATCGCCGTCTGCATGAGACGCGGTCGGAAGCAGTTCTTCGCGCGAGTCGGTGGAAGAGAAACCTGAGTTCATAGGGGCCCTGTACTGTTCGCTAATCGTTGGCTTGAGTGTAGCGGAGTCTGTCTGTCAAACACAAAACAGGGGCGCAAATTTTCTATCGATAGGCGATAGAAAATACGTGATTTACCGGAGGGACAGTTTCAGGCAGAGAGGCGGGGAGGGGCGGGGTCGGAGATTTGACTGGGGTGCAGCATGTGAACGGGGAGAACGACGCGGAAGATGGTTCCGGAGTGGTCGCCGGTGCGGGTGCGGAAGTTGATGCTGCCGCCTTGCTTTTCGACGAAGCCGCGGGTGACCCAGAGACCGAGGCCGGTGCCGACGGAGAGCTTGGTGGTGAAGAAGGGGGAGAAGATGCGGGCGCGCGCGGTGGGAGAGATGCCGGTGCCTTCGTCGCAGACGAGGATGGAGACGGCTGCGTTGTGACCGTGGCGACGGAGATGGCGGCCGCGGATGTGGATGCGGCCGGGCTTGAGGACGGGGGAGAAGGTGAAGGCGTCGATGGCGTTGACGATGAGGTTGGAGAAGACCTGGCGGATTTCGCCCTGGAGGCCGTTGATGCAGAGGTCGGGCTCGAGGTCGAGGGTGCAGGTGATTTTGCGCGAGACCATCTTGCGTGCGAAGAGGTCGACGACACCTTGCAGGAGCTCGTTGAGATCGATTTCGATGGGGCGGGTGGTGTCGCGGTAGAAGCCGAGGGTCTGCTGGGCGATTTGAGCTACGCGCGCGAGTTCGGCGTCGGCGGTTTCGAGCAGAGACTGAACCGGCGCGGGGACTTCGGGGTCGGTGCGGGAGAGGTAGATGAGGTTGGTGACGGCTTCGAGCGGGTTGTTGATCTCGTGGGCGATGGTGGCGGCGAGGCGGCCGGTGGCGGCGAGTTTTTCGCTTTGGCGGAGGGCGGTCTCCTGGGTTTTGCGGGAGGTGATGTCCTGCACGGTGCCGACCATGCCGATGATGTCGGTGGTGCCGGGAGCGAAGGTAGCGTTGCCGCTGGCGGAGAGCCAGGTCTGGATGCCGTCTTCGGACTCGACGCGGTATTCGGCGCTGTAGATGCCGCCGGACTGGAGGAACTTCTCCAGGGTTTCGCTGGTGTAGGCCTGATCCTCGACGGCGACTACACGTTTGCGCAGGGCGGTGCGGGTGACGGGGACGTGGGCCTGGGCGTGGAAGAGGCGGGCGGCGCGTTCGTCGAGGTCCATGAGGTCGGAGGCGCGATCCCAGGTCCAGGTGCCTAGCTGGGCGGCGTCGAGGGCCTGGCGGAGGCGGTCGGCGGTTTGGCGCTGGAGGGCGCGGGCGGCGTCGACGTGGGCGATCTCGTGGGTGAGGCTGTCGGAGAGGCGGAGGTTGTCCATGGCGACGGCAGCCTGGGAGGCGATGGTGGCGACGAGGTCTTCGCTGGCGGCGGTGAAGGCGTCGACATCGGGATGGCCGTAGATGAGGCAGCCGAGGCTTTGGCCGGCGCGGCTGCGAACGGGGACGGAGAGATAGCTGCGGACGGGAGCGTGGTGGGATGAGAGGCCGGCGAAGGGGAGGTCTTCGCTGAAGCGGGGGTCGAGGGTGATGTCGGGCGAGCGAACGATGAGCTGGTTGAGGAAGCTGTCCTTGGGGATTTCGGTGCAGCGAGGCTCAGGGAAGGAGGAGAAGATGTTGAGGTCGGGGCCAGCTTCCTTGTAGAGGCTGTAGGAGGTGTCGTCGTTACCGATGTTGTTGTAGAAGAACGCGCCGTAGCGGGCGCTGCAGAGATGCAGGCCGGCGTCGAGGGCTGCCTGGACGATGACGTCGAGGGAGCGCTCGGAGGCGAGCAGAATGCCCGTCTCCACGAGGAGGCGGAGACGCTTCTCGTTCTGTGAGCCGTCGGGCGAAAAAGCTTTTGTGGAGTCGGATCCCATCGATCTGTTTGGATGCAAAGCGAGCAGGTTCAGCCGTATGAGGGGCCCTGATCGGAACGCCTGGTTGGCGGCGTTCCGTTATTCGGACAAAGAACGGGGCCCTGGGCGTTGATGATGTGGAAGTCCAGGATGTACTGGGGTTCCTGGGCGACAGAAGCGAGCGGAGCTAGTTGCCGAGGTGCCAGTTTACGCCGGCGCTTACCTGGATGTCTCGCTGCTGATTGGTGCCGCCGTTGGGGAGTTCGGTGACGAAGTAGTGGGACATGAGGCGGATTTCGAAGCGGTGATAGACGTTGTAGTTAATGCCGCCGCCGAGGGAGTAGGTGAAGCCGGTGGCGGTGTTGGTGAGGGTGTTGGTTTTGGGACCCAGGGGGCCGGTGGGATAGAGGCCGGAGGTGGCGTGGGTGATGCCGAAGAGGCCTTCGCCGAAGATGCTGGCGCGGCGGCTCCAGACGGTGGGCGAGATGTGGCCGAAGTTGTAGGTGTAGCGGCCGCCGAAGAGGAAGCTGGCCTGGTGGATGTCGATTTCACTGCGGAGGTTGGTGACGGCCATACCGTTGAGGGAGACGACGGGGCCGATGCCGTGGAAGAGCGAGGCACCGTAGTCGACGGTGGCACCGCGCATGTAGAAGAAGTCGGAGGCGGAGGCGCCGACGAACTTGGTGCGCTGCTGGGTGTAGGTGAGGCCGAGATCCATGGGGGTCTGGGCGTGGGTCGAGGGAAGGAAGGCGGCAAAGGGCAGGAGGAGGAGAAGCAGAGTCGCGATCCGGCGCAGGGCGTTGGCCGCGGGCGACGTCCATGAAGCTGCGGGCGCTGACGGGCGGTGAGTTGCGTTCCGGATTGGTGAAGCGGTCTGACGCATGCCGAAGGACACTCCTGGTTACTGGACGGTGAGCGTGAGGTAGGTGGACCGCGAGAGATTTCCGGAGGTAGCGGTCACCGTTAGGTTATAGGACGTCGGAGTTTCGCCGTAGTAGCCGGTGTCTGCAGCGGAGATGCAGCCGGAGAGACCGGCGGTAATGGCAAGCAGAAGACAGATGGACGCGAAGAGCGACGCGAAGCGCTTGCGGCGACGGAACCACGCGAGCGGAAGCGCGAGCAGCGCGAGGGTGATGGGCGCGTAGCGCAGTGGCGAGCGAGGCGAGGGCGGACGGCGGAGGTGCGCGGTCGTCTGGAGGAGGTTGGCGGCGGTGGCCGAGAGGGTTACGGGCGTGGCGCCGGAACCGGCAGCGATGGTGGTGGGGGTGATGGTTCCGGTGACGCTGGCGGGCAGGCCGGAGAAGGTGAGGGTGATCGGTCCGGGGAAGGTGCTGGTGATGATCGGCGTGACGACGAGGTTGAAGTTGGCGGTGCCGCCGGCGATGGTGGAGACGTTGCTCGAGCTGCCGGAGGCTACGCCGATGGAGAAGTCAGCGACGGTCTGGGTGAAGACGGGCGAGGTGGCGGGGGTGTTGACGGTGTCACCGGAGTAGACCGCGGTGATGGAGTGGGGGCCGGCGTAGACGAAGCTGGCGGTGATGCTGACCATGCCGTTGACGATAGTGCCGGAGCCGATGGGTGTGGCGCCGTCAAAGAAGTTCACGGTGCCGGTGGGAGCGGTGCCTGCGGCAGCGGTGGTGAGGGTCGCGGTGAGGACGGTGGGGTTGTTGAGGAAGACGGGATTGTTCGTGCTGGTGAGCGCGATGTTGACGACGTTGAGCACGGTCTCGAGGACGGTGTTGGTGGTCGCGGGCTGGTTGTTGGCATCACCGCCATAGGTGGCGACGAGGGTGTAGGTGCCGGGCAGCTTGAAGCTGGTGATGAGAGTGGCGACACCGCCGTTGATGGTTCCCGTTCCGATGGTGACGCCGTCGCTCTTGAAGGTGACGGTGCCGGTGGGCGTGCCGCCGGTGGAGTGGACGGTCGCGGTGAGGGTGGTGTTGGCGTTGACGTCTACGGGATTGACCGAGCTGGTGAGCGTAGCGGTGGTGGCGTAGAGGACGACCTGGGTGAGAGGCGGCGAGGTGATGGTCTCGGTGTTCGCGTCGCCGGAGTAGACCGCGGTGAGGATGTGGTTGCCGGGCGTCGTGAAGGAAACGGAGATGGAGTTGGCGGGAAGGGTGACGGTGCCGATGAGGGTGGTGCCGTCGTAGAACTTGATGGTGCCGCCGGGGTTGGTGGTGAGGGTGGTGAGTGTGGCGGTGAGGGTGGTCGATTGACCGGGCGTGGAGGGATTGACGGAGCTCGTGAGGACGAGGGACGCGAGGTTAAGAACGTGCTGGATGTAGGGGCCGGAGGTCGCGCCGGTGAGATTGGGGTTGGTGCTGGTGTAGACCGCGGTGAGGGTATGGTTGCCGGCGGTGGTGAAGGCATAGGGCAGCGTGGCGGCGGAACCGGAGACGACCACGGGTGCGCCGATGGCCACGCCACCGTCGTAGAACTGGACGGTGCCGGTGGCGGTACCGAAGGCGGGCGCCGAAACGATGGTGGCGGTGAGGTTGGTGGACTGGCCGACGAGCGAGGGATTGATGGAGCTGGTGATGGTGAGGGAGGTGGCGTTGCCGACGACCTGGGTGAGGGTGGCCGTATTCGAGGGGACGCCCTCGGTGTCGGAGGTGGGGGTGTAGGTGGCCGAGATGGGATACGAGCCGGCGGTTGGGAAGCTGTCGTTGATGCTGGCGGTGCCCACCTTGCCTGTGCCGGACACAGTGGCGGTGCCGATGAGGGTTGCACCGTTGTAGAAGTCGACGGTGCCGGCGGGAGTGATGGTGCCGGTGGTGGTGATGGTGAGGGTGAAGGTGGTGGTCTGGTTGACGAGCGAGGGATTGACCGAACTGGTAAGGCTCAGGGTCGCGGGCTCGACGACGTGGATGGGGTTGCTGACGGCGGTGCCGTTGGGAATAACGGGGAGGCCGGGCGGGAGCGAGGCGGCATCGGCCGTGGCGGTGGCGGTCCAGACGCCGTACTGATTGAGTTGCAGGCCGGAGGTTATGGGGGGGCCTGGAAGGTTCGGGATGGTGAGGACGCCGTTGTCGGCGGCGGTGAAGTTATACGTCACGGTGTTGGCGTCGTTCGGAGTGCCACCGAAGTAGAGGCCGGTGGTGTCGGTGGTGGTGAAGGTGATGGTGCCGACGTAGTCCTTGGCGACGGTGTTGTTGGAGTTCAAGGCCGTGAGGACGAGCTCGACGGTGCCGTTGAGGTAGACGGTGGTGGGGTTGTTGGAGAGGGGGCTGATGGCAACGAGCGAGAAGTGGGTGAGGGTGGTATAGCCCATGCCGGAGAGTGAGGCAGTGTTACTGGTGGTGAGACCGCCGGCAGCGGTGGTGGTGAAGACGAGGTTGGCAGTGTTGAGGCCGACGATGGTGGGCTGGAAGTTGGGGTTATAAACGCAAACGTCGCCGATGGAGAAGGTGCCTCCGGAGGCCAGGGCGGGGCAGGCGGGCTGAGTAGGAGAGGGGCTGGAGCCGGACAGGAAGGCAGCCGCCTCGGCGCCGGTGAAGCTGGGGCCGGTGGTCAGCGTGCTGGCGATGTTGCCGGTCTCCTGCACGGTGAGGAACATGTTGGGGTTGTCAGTGGTATCGAGCGTGCCGACCTCGGTGGGCGTGGGGAAGCTGGTGGGGTAGGTGAGAGCGGGGGTGGAGCGAGAGACGAAGACGAGGCCGAGGGTGGTGTCGCTGATGAGCAGGTCGCCGTGACCGAGGATGAGAACACTGGCGGGGGTGGAGAGGGTGAGAGGCGGAGTTTCGGTGAGGACGAACTGGTCAGCCTGAACGGTGGCTTCGACGATCTGGCTGTGTCCGGTGTCGGCGATGTAAAGGGTGCCTGCGGCGTCCACGGACACGCCGGTGGGGTTGCTCAGGGCGATGCTGAGGGGGAAGACAGTGGTCGGAGCGGAGCCGAGCGAATTTTCTACGATCTGATTGTTGCCGGAGTCGGCGATGTAGAGATTGCTATTGGAGTCGATGGCGATGCCGGTCGGGCCGTTGAGGGTGGCGCCTGGTCCGGTAAAGGCCAGGGTTGCGACGGTCGTGCCACCTGGGGGGAGTTGATAGATTTTGTTATTGGAGGAGTCGGCTATGTAGAGGTCGCCGATCTCATCGACGGCGAGGCCTGCAGGGGTTGTCAGCGTGACGTTGGAGATGGTGAGAGCCGTGGCGGCGTAGGGGGGGCCAAGGTTGAGGGGGATGGAGTAGACCTTGTTGCCTGAGGAGACATAGAGGTCACCCGCTCCGTCGAGGGCAAGACCGGAGGTGTTGGAGACGGGCAGAGCGACCACCTCGGAATAGACGCCGGCGGTGGAGCGTTCCAGGATGCGGCCATGCAGGACGTCGGTGAAGAAGACGTCGCCGACGGCGTCCGAAACGGCAGCCCCTGCGGTAAAGGCGGCGGGGGTAAGCGTGGTGGCGCTGTTGGTGGTGACGTAGGTTGTTGGCGCGAAGGCAAACTGCGGGCCAACGCCGACGCCGGAGAGATAGATTGTGTTGACGACAACGCCGAGGTTGTTGGTGATGAGGAGCGCGCCGAGGCGGAGGCCAATCTTCGTCGGGGTAAAGGCGAGATCGACGGTGCAGGTGTTGGGGTAGGTTATGGTACCGGTGCAGGTGGAGGAGGTAACGGTGTAGTCCTCAGCGGAAGCGCCGTAGGTGACCGCGGTAACGCTGGCGATGGTGACACCGCTGGGGGGGCCGGTGAACTGCTGGGTGTAGGGGCCGGTGGACCCTAGATTTACGTTGTAGAAATGGATGGCTGTGCCGGGGGAAAGGCCTTGGGCGAAGGCGGAAGGCGCGCAGAAAGCGATCAATCCAAACAGAATGAGCAGGAAAGTGGAGCGTACTGCCGCGAGCGAGATTGGGTGCTTGCTCGAGTGAGCTTCGCGCAGCGAGACAGTCATCATTCCTCCAACAAGGGCCGACAGAGCACAGAACAAGCAGGTTCCCCGGATCGATAGAAGGTTGAGGTCGGAGGGAGTGGGCGCGTGCACCCCAAACCGGACGAAGGCCAATCTCCTACCCGTAATAGATTCAACAGCTCAGCACAAATCCCGCAGGTGAAACCATTGCGTAAAAAACTTGAGGTAACGCGCCAAGAATACCATCTCGAAAGTTCCAATCCACAATTACTTCGGGAGGTTACAGCCCATTGAGCGTGGAAGGTAAACAGTCCAGAAACAGAAACCGGTGCTTCCACCATGCCTGAGGAAGTGGTCTGGGGGAAAGAACCATAGTTGATACGTTCCAAGAGAAAGGCTCTCGAATGAGGGCGTGGAGTGGAAAACAAGTGACTCGTTGGATTGCCGAGGCGAAGGTGGGTTGGTACTCAGAGAAAGAAGGTTGTGGGGCGTTTCGTTTGCTGATCGGGATTATAGCTGCGTGCTGCTAACGATCGTGTGAAGGGCATGACGGAAGGCTGCGAAGGGGCGGCGAGAGGGTTGGTGCTATTCTTCCCCAAATCGTTGCAGAGAGAAGTGTGGCGGCCGGGACGGAGGGAAGGCCTGCGGCTGCTGAGGAGAATGGAAGGATGATGCCACAGGATTGGGAGTCGCCGGGGAGATTGGCTGCGGCAGAGGGTGGGGCGGTGTATGGGGGTGCAGAGCCGGCAGCGGCCTATGGGCTACGGCCGCTGAGCACGGGAGAGGTGCTGGACCGGGTGTTCGCGATCTATCGCGCGCACTTCTGGCTGTTTGCGGGATTGGCAGCGCTGGCGGGTGCGTTCAGCCTGGTGCTGAATGCGATTCAGCTGGTGGTGCACCACATGGTGTTGCTGCAGCATGGGATTCGGATTGCGGGACTGGTGACGCAGATAGCGGGCGGAGTGATTGCGATTCTGATACTGCCGGTGGAGGCGGCGGTATATGCGGCGTCAGTGTATGCGCTGTGCGAGGTGTACCTGGGGCGAAGGACTACAGCGAAGGAGGCGGTGCAGGCGACGATTGGACGCTGGCTGCGGTATGTGGGGATCGCGTTGTGGCAGGGATGGAGCGCGGTGTGGGCGATGCTGATCGTGGCGCTGCCGGGAGCGGTGGTGATGGGGATTGGCGCGCGCAGCGGGGTGGGGATGGTGGCGCTGGGAGGGTTTCTGTTGTTTGTGGGTGTGGCGGGCGGCGGGGTGTATGGCGTGATTGCGTACATACGGAACTCGCTGGCGATTCCGGCGGCGCTGATGGAGCAGACGGGGGTGCGGGCGTCGATGCGGCGGAGCAAGACGCTGGCGACGGATACAAAGGGGCGCATCTTTGTGGTGCTGCTGATTGCGGTTGCGTTGTATATGGTGGCGGGAGCGATCGAGTCGCCGATGATCTTTCTGATTGCGCGGACGCCGTTCAAGGAACATGTGATTGCGCAGTCGGCGGTACTGCTGGTTGGATTTGTGGCGCGGACGCTGGTGTCGCCGGTGGCGTTGATTGGGTTGACGCTGGTGTACTTCGATCAGCGGGTGCGGATGGAGGCGTTTGATTTGGTGATGATGCTGGGTGGAGCGGGTGAAGAGAGGGTCCAGGGTGCTGAGGCCAGGGTCCAGGGTTCAGGGTTCAGGGTCCAGGGTGAGGACGAGGCAGTGGGGAGTGATGGACAGCTCTGAAAGGCGAGGCGGAGGCTCGGGGGTGGGGCGTGGTGGGCGATGGGTCGCGGCGGCGTGCGCGATTCTGGTGGTGGGGATGACGCCGGCGGCGCATGCGGCGGGGTTGAAGGAGATTTCGCGGGCTGAGTTTGGTGCGGAGGTCGTAAGGCTGCAGGCGGTGGTGGCGGCTTGTGCGAGTTCAGCGGCGGGATGTAATGCCGATGCCGTGGGAGACGATGTGCGCGTGGGGGATGTGGCGAAGGGTGGGTTCGAGGAACATTGGGATTGGCTGCGCGGCGTGCTGAAGGATGCGAAGACTGCGAAGGATGTGGAGCGGTCGACGCTGATGCGCGAGGCGGGAGGCGCGGCTGGATGAGATGGGTCGAGAGAGTAGCCGGCGGGGCGGCGGAGAGTGGGTTTGCGCGGGCGCGGGCAGTGGCGAATGCAGTGCTCGCGGAGCCGCAGTTCCAGGGGGCGGTGGGATTGACGTGGTGGGACCGATTGAAGATGAAATTTTTTGAGTGGGTGCAGCGGATGTTTGATGGCGTGGTGCGGGTGGGGATTGCGGCACCGTGGCTGGGAACGCTGCTGGAGTGGTTGTGCTTTGTGGGAGCGGCGGTTGGGCTGCTGTTCGTTTTGCTGCGCAATGTGGCTCGGCAGAGGTTGAGGGTGGGGCTGGGGGGTGAGGCGGTGCAGAAGTCGGCGTGGGAGAGCGAGGCCGATGACTGGGCGAAGTGGGCGGCGGAGCATGCGGAGGCGGGCGAGTGGCGCGAGGCGGTGCACTGCTTGTACTGGGCGGCGATTGTGCTGCTGGAGTCGCGGCGGGCGTGGCGGCATAATCCTACGCGGACGCCGCGGGAGTATGTGCGGCTGTTGAAGCCGGGGTCTGCGCAACAGCAGGGGCTGCGCAGGCTGACGCAGATCTTTGAGCGCGTGTGGTATGGGCTGCGGGATGCGGACGAGGGGGAGTATGCGGAGGCTCGCGCGCTGTATGAGCGGGTGGCGGCGGGTGAGACGGTGGCGACTGGAGGTCTGGCGTGAGCGGGGGCGGGCGGTTGGGTGGGCGGTTGGGCGATCGGGGGCGGCTGCTGATTCTTTGTGGCGTGATGGCGGTGATGATCGTGGCGGTGTGTGTGTTGGCGCCTTCGACGCAGGAGAATGATCCGCGGCCGACGATCACGAATGTCGGGCCGCGTGGGGCGAAGGCGGCGTTCCTGACGCTGACGGCGCTGGGGGTGAGGACTTCGGCGTGGGAGCATCCGCTGGCGGAGCTGAATGCGGATTTGAGTGATGCGCAGGTAGCGCGCACGACGCTGATTCTGGCGGAGCCGCGGTATGACGCGACGCAGGAGAAGGATCTGGCGGGGGCGGTGAATCGGTTTCTGGAGCGCGGAGGGCGGGTGTTGGCGACGGGGGCGTCGGGTGCGCGGTTGCTGCCGGGGGGCGAGGTG
Organism: uncultured Acidobacteriaceae bacterium; assembly: GCA_963821165.1. GTDB lineage: Bacteria > Acidobacteriota > Terriglobia > Terriglobales > Acidobacteriaceae > Granulicella. Next base: position 1,357,742 of record CAWGCQ010000003.1, on the reverse strand, counting down.
TCGCCGGCAGGGTTGTTGGCGAGTGGTGCGTGCCGCACGACGCCGGAAGGGCCGGGAGCGCTGGCGCGCGCGGGGCGAGTGGAGATGATGAATGCGGCGCAGTGGTCGAAGGACGGGCCGCGGTATGTGGTGGAGCAGCGCTGCGGCAAGGATGCTGTGGTGGTGAGATTTTCGGTGGGCAAGGGTGAGGCGGTGTGGTGGAGCTCGGCTACACCGATGGAGAATGCGGGACTGAAGGACGATGCTAGTTTGAGATTGTTGCTGGCGAGCGTGGGGGCTGGCCCCGGATTGGGGGGAGACGCCGGGCGGGATGTAGTGTTTGGGGAGTCGCTGTATGGGGCGGTGAAGACGCTTTGGGATGAGGCGAAGGGGCTTGCCGCTGCATTGGCTGGCGTTGCAGGCGGCGCTGCTGTTTGCGCTGCTGGTGGTGAGCTTCAGCCGGAGGCGCGGGCCGGTGAGAGCGCCGGTGAGGTTGCCGCGGAGCTCGCCGGTGGAGTTTGCTGTGTCGATGGGGGATTTGTACGAGAAGGCCGCGGCGAGTAGTGCGGCTACCGAAGCTGCGAAGCGGAGATTGCTGCGGGTGGTGGTGCGCGAGGCGGGCGTGGCGCAGGGAACGGTGGAGGAGGGTCCGGAGGCGATTGCGGAGGCGCTGAGCGCGAGGTTGGGTGGGGATTGGTCGTTGGTGAGCGAACATCTGCAGGAGGCGAAGCGGGCGCAGCATGAGTCGATCGCGATGCGGAGCGCGCTGGCGTTGGTGCGCGCATTGAGCGAGGATGCGAAGAGGGTGAGGACGCACCTGGAGGTGCGTCAGACAGTAGAGAGTAGACAGTAGACAGGCAAAGAAGCGTGGATGAGGAGAGAGTGTGAGCGAAGAGAGTTTGGGAGTGGCTGCGGCGAGCGAGTTGTTTCGGCGAGGGCAGGAGCAGATTGGGCGCGTGATTGCGGGGCAGCAGGAGGTGATTGCGCAGGCGCTGCTGACGACGTTGTGCGGCGGGCATGCGCTGATTGAAGGCGTGCCGGGCGTGGCGAAGACGCTGGCCGTGAAGACGCTGGCGCGGTTTCTGGGGCTGGAGTTTCGGCGCGTGTCGGGAACGCCGGACATGATGCCTGCGGATATTTTGGGGACGAGTGTGTTCTCGCCGAAGACGGGTGAGTTCTCGTTTCACAAGGGGCCGGTGTTTACCCAGTTTCTGCTGACGGACGAGATCAATCGGATGCCTCCGCGGACGCAGGCGGCGCTGCTGGAGTCGATGGAAGAGCGGCAGGTCACGGCGGATGGCGAGCGGCATGTGCTGGATGATTTCTTTACGGTGTTCGCTACGCAGAATCCGGTGGAGTTTGAGGGGACGTATCCGCTGCCGGAGGCGCAGCTGGATCGGTTTCTGCTGAAGATTCGGATGGAGTATCCGGATGTGGCGGAGGAGCGGGTGGTGCTGGAGCGGCATCATGCGGCGGTTGATGGCGCGGGGTTGGCGGAGACGGAGATTGAGGCGGTGTCGTTTGAGTTGCTGGCGGCGGCGCGGCGTGAGGTTCGCGGGGTTCGCGTGGAGCCTGCGATCTTTGATTACTTGCTGGCGGTCGTTCGCAGAACGAGGGCGTGGCCGACGATTGCGCTGGGGGCTAGTCCTCGGGCTAGCACTGGGTTGCTGCTGGTGGCGAAGGCGTTTGCGGCGCGGGAGCAGCGGGACTTTGTGATTCCCGATGATGTGAAGGAGGCGGCGCTGCCGGTGCTGCGGCATCGGCTGGTGCTGCGGCCGGAGGCGGAGTTGGAAGGGTTGGATACCGATCGCGTGGTGCGGGATGTGCTGGCGGCTACGCAGGTGCCGAAGTGAAAAAGCAGGGATTAGGGAACAGGGATTAGGGATTAGAAAGACCTTGCTAATTGACTTCCTCATTGCTTCCTGAAGCGCCTGGCTTTACCTACTTATGCAGACGTTGATTCCACAATCCGCTAGTGCGAGGGCGAAGCCGCTGGGTAAGGCTGGGCGGTGGCTGGGGTTTGGGCTTACGCCGCTGGCTCTGGGGTTGTTTGGGGTGGGGTTGGTGATGGCTGTGCCGGCGTTCTTTCATGCTCGGCAGATTTATTTCATGCTGGGATGGGATGGGTTGGTGGCGCTGCTAGTGGTATTCGATGCGGTGCGGCTTCCCCGCCCTGAGCAGTTTGTGGTGACTCGGACGTTTTTGGATTCGCCGCAGTTGGGGCAGGCTACTCGGGTGGAGCTGGGAGTGCGGCATGATGCGGATGGGGTGCGTCCTTCGGTGATAGACGTGAGGGTGGTGGATGATCTGCATCCGGCACTGGTGGCTGTGCCGGTGGAGCAGCGGGTGGAGGCGTTTCCGCGTGAGGATGTGGTTAGCTTGTCGACGATTTATCCGCGGGAGCGTGGGGACTTTGGGTTGGGGCGGGTGTATTTGCGGTATCGCGGGGCGCTGCGGTTGGTGGAGCGCTGGGCTGTCGCGGAGCCGGTGGTTGCGGTGGATCGTGGAGCGGCGCCGGAAACCCATGTCTCAAAAGCGAGACATGGGGCACCCGGTATTGCGGTGGGCGGACAACAACGGGTGCGGGTGTTTCCGGCGCATGAGGATAGTCGGGAGAGTACGCAGTTTTATTTGCTGAGGGCGCGGCAGATTGAGTTGGAGAAACGCAAGCTGCAGCTGCGCGGGGTGGGGCGGGAGTTTGAGAGTCTGCGGGATTATCAGCCGGGGGATGAGCTAAGGAAGATTTCGTGGACGGCTACGGCGCGGCGCGGGCGGTTGGTGACGCGGCAGTTTACGGTGGAGCGGTCGCAGCAGGTTTGGATGATGCTGGATGCGGGTCGGCTGTCGCGGACGGCGTTTGAGTTGCGGCGTGGTGGGGTGGAGAGTTCTGCACGAGACGAGTGCCGAGCGTGAGGCGGCGCATGTGTTGACGGTGACGCAGCTGGACCAGGCGGCGACCGCGGCGACGATGCTGGCGCAGGTGATCCAGGGGTCGGGCGATAAGTTTGCGATGATGGCGTATGGGCGGGAGGTGCAGCAGTTGCTGCCTCCGGGGAATGGGGCGGCGCATGTGCGGCTGCTGATTGATTTGCTGAGCCAGACGCGGTCGGAGGCGGCGGAGGCGGATCATCTGAATGCGGTGGCGCGGTTGAAGACGGCGCAGCGGCGGCGGGGGTTGATTGTCTGGATTACGGAGTTGGTGGATAGCGTGGGGAAACCGGAGCTGGTAGTCGCTGCGTCGGAGTTGGTGAGAAGACATCTGGTGGTGTTGGTGCTGCTGAAGCATCCGGAGCTGGAGGAGCTGGCGGCGCGGGAGCCGAAGACGAAGGATGAGATGTTTCACTCGGCGGCGGCGCAGGAGATGCTGGAGCGGCGGCGCGAGACGATTGCGCAGTTGGAGCGGCAGGGGGTGTTGATTGTGGAGACGACTGCGGCGGAGGTGGGGATGCGGGCGGTGAGTAAGTATCTTGAGGTGAAGGCGGAAGGGCTTCTGTAGGGCAGACGTGCATTAGTTGTAGAGCAGACAGTAGACAGTTGACAGTGCAGTAAACGAGTTCTGCGGTGAGTGCTTGGTTCTCGCTCTTTACTGTCTAGCTGCTAGCTGTCTACTGCTGCTGTCTTGCGGCCGCCTTCGGTTAGCCATAGGGTTAGGGCGGTGAGGAGGATGGCGCCTACGGCGAACTTCAGGGCGATGGGGGCGTGGGTTGGGGAGAGGAAGGCTTCTAGTGTGCCGGCGATGATGAGTAGGGGGATGGTTGCGGAGACTAGCTGGACGGCTTCGAGGCCGGCTTGGGCGAGGGCGGCGCGGCGGTTGAGCATTCCGGGGAAGAGGATGCCGGCGGCGAGGCGGAGGCCGGCGGCTCCGGCGATCATGATGCTGGGGATTTCGAGGGCGCCGTGGGCGGCTACGAAGCTCCAGAGGCTGAGGGCCATGTGGTGCTGGCGGCAGACGACGGCGATGGCGCCGAGCATGAGGCCGTTGTTGAAGAGGGAGTAGAGGGTGAAGAGGCCTGCCGTGATGCCTCCGGCGAAGGTGAGGAAGCAGACGGTGATGTTGTTGGTCATGATGCCGGAGGCGGCCTGGGGTTTGATGCTGAGGACGCTGTCGGTCCACATCTTGTGATGGTCGAGGTCGGCGACGCGTTTGGGCGCCGAGGAACATGACGCCGAAGTCTGGGCGGAGCATGACGATGAGGGCGCCGAGGAGGCCGGCGGCGACGCTGATGAGGGTGGCGGCGAGGAGATAGCCGGACATGCGGCGGAGGAGGCGGGGGTAGCCGTGGGCGAAGAATTGCCAGAGGCTCGAGAGAGAGATGCGGCGGCCGGAGTAGACGTAGTTGTGGGCGCGGGAGACGAGGCGGTTGAGGTATTGGGCTAAGGCCTGGGAGGAACGGTCGGCGCGGACGGCGGAGAGGTCGGCGGCGGCCTGGCGGTAGAGCAGGCCTAGATCGCGGAGGTCGGCGGGGGGAAGGGATTTGACGCCGCTGGATTCGACCTGATGGACGAGCGTGTCGAGGCGGTTCCAGTTATGCTTGCGTGTATCGATCCAGAGGTTGGTCAGCATAGGGCAGACAGTAGAGGGTAGACAGTAGAGAGTAGAGAAGACCTATGTCGAGTTTTGAGCAACGTGACTGCACGGGTGAAGCGAAGGTGGGGCAGGCTGAGACGCATACTATCGACACGCCGGAGCAGGTGGGGCTGGAGTACAGTGTAGCGGGTGTGGGGAGCCGGTTTGTTGCGGCGCTGCTGGACTCGCTGATACTCAGTGCGTTCTTCTTTGCTGAACTGATGGTGATGGTGATGATTGGGGCGGCGAGCTCGGTTTCTCACGCGGCCGGAGGTTGGTCGGATACTGCGGGGAAATGGTTTGTTGCGTTTGTGGTGTTTGTTAACTTCGCGATTGTTTGGGGATACTTTGCGTTGTTTGAGGCTTACTGGCATGGGCAGACGCCGGGTAAGCGCTCGATGAAGCTGAGGGTGATCAAGGACTCGGGACGGCAGATTACGTTGTTTGAGGCGATGGCGAGGAACTTGTTGCGGGTGGTGGATTACCTGCCGAGCTTGTACCTGGTGGGTGTGATTACGATGCTTTGCAACAAGCAGAATCAGCGGCTGGGTGATTTGGCGGCGGGAACGATCGTGGTGCATGAGCGGCTGGATGAGCCGTCGCTGCTGTACCAGACGAGTACGACGCTGGTGGCTCCGGTGGGGTTTAGCGAGCAGCCGTTGGGACAGGAGACGGTGCTGCCGTGGGGGCAGCCGGTGCGGGCGATGTTTCCTGCGGATGCGGTGGCGAAGTTGAATGCGCAGGACCTGGTGGTGATTGAGACGTTCTTCTCGCGGATGCTGGATTTGCCGCTGCAGACGCGGGCGGCGGTGGCCTACCAGATGGTGACGCAGATGACGGCAAAGATGGGGGTGGGGGTGCCAGAGGGAAATCCGGAGCGGGCGCTGGAGTCGATGGCGTACCAGATGCGAAGCGGCGGGCGAAGGGTTTAGTTGGTTCCAACTTGCACCCGTATCCCATGTCCCCAAATGCGAGGGACATGGGGGCACCCGGCGCATTGAACGCCAGCGGGCTCGAACGCATCTGAGGGAGCAAAGAGGAAATGCTTCCGTGCGCGCCACTGATCACAGGCTCACCGCGATTGACCCGCTGGCTCAGCAGATATGGGACTTCGTGGCGCGATCGCCCTTGCACGATCTGTGGGACTTCCAGGGGGTGAGCGCGTGGCTGGTGTGGAAGCGCACGTTTCGAGCGGTGCTGGGCGACGATTTGCTCTCGCGCGCGGCGGAGATGGGCTACTACTTTCTGTTCGCGCTGTTTCCAACGCTGGTGTCGGCTAGCGCGATCCTGGGGTTGGCGGCGCAGCAGGCGTCGCATATTTTCGACAAGCTGCTGCACTACATGGCGCTGGTGGTACCGGGCGGGGCGTACGAGATGGTGATTGAGACGTTCAATCAAACCGTGGAGCACGCGACGACGGGAAAGATCACGATTGGCTTGGTGGCGGCGATCTGGTCGGCGTCGGTGGGATTTGCGGCGATTCAGGATGGGATGAACACGGTGTACAAGGTGCGGGAGTCGCGGCCGTACTGGAAGGCGCGCGGGCAGGCGATCCTGGTGACGCTGTTGCTGTCGCTGATGGTGACGTTGAACCTGGGGGTGCTGCTGGGTGGAGATTTATTTGCGAAGCTGATGTACGTGAAGATCTGGCATCCCAGGCTGGCGTTCAGTGCGGCGCTGTTGATTCATGTTGTGCAGTGGACTGCGGCGAGCGCGTTGCTGATGCTGCAGTTCAGCACGATCTATTACTTTGCTCCCGACCTGAAGGTGAAGCGCTGGCATTGGATGACGCCGGGAGCGGTGATCGGGCTGGTGGGGTGGGTGATCTGCTCGATGGGGCTGCGGGTTTATCTGCACTTCTTCGACAGCTTTTCGCTTACGTATGGGTCGCTGGGCGGGGTGATTATTCTGCTGACGTGGTTTTACATTACGGGGTTGATGCTGCTGCTGGGCGCGGAGGTGAACAGCGAGATCCAGGCGGCAGTGGCGGAGAAGAAGCTGAAGGACAGCGGGGCGTTGCCGCGGGATGTTGATCCGGAACCTAAGCTCGCTGCTGGGGAACCGCTGCCTTCGCCGTAAGGACCCAGGTCTCAAAAGCGAGACCTGGGGCACCCGGAGTGGTGGGTTATTTGGTTAGGGGATCTAGGATGTCGTCGAGGCGGTCGGGGGTGTTGTCGACGCGTTCGAGTTGGGGATAGCGTTCGCCATCGTGGTAGTTGAGGGTGATGAGCTTGAAGTAGCCGGTGTTCTCGACGATGAGGTCGATGGCGGGGCCGCTGCCCTTGGCTGCGTCGATGGCTGCGCGGAGGATGGTTGGGGTGAAGGCGCGACCGTTGACGGCGATGATCTGGAAGCCGGGAGCGAGGCCGTCGTTGTAGCCGATGCTGTTGATGATGACGTCACCGACGGTGCCGGTGGAGCCCACGGTGAAGCCTAGCGAGTAGATTGCGTTGAGGCCGTCGCCTTCATTGAGCGTCGACCAGTAGTTGGGCTTCCCGGTGAAGATGAGGTGGTAGCCGGAGAGGTTGTTGATGCCGGCGATCTCGGGGGCGTGGAACTCGTTGGAGTCGAGGCGGGTGCGGAGGAAGGTGGCCCAGTCGTTGGGGACTACGGCGTTGAGGCCGGAGACGATGTCCTCAAAGGTGTAGGGCACGACGCGGGGTGGAGTGTTGCCGCCGAGGCCTTCGAAGGCAGCGAGGAAGTTGTTGAGGCTTTTCTTGCCGTCGGTCTTTTCGCGGATGGTCTCGTCGATTTCGAGCCAGAGGAGATCACCTTCGGCGTAGTAGTCGGTGTCACGGCGCCAGTTGTCGTAGGGGCCGCCGGCGTTGTAGAGGATCTGGGCAGCGGTGGCGGTGTCCTGGAGATCCCGCCAGGTGCGGCCGGGGCGAGCGTCGTTGAGGTCGGCAGCTACGGTGGCGAGGAAGTCGCGATAGACTTCCGGGCTCCAGATTCCGGAGCGGGCGGCGAGGACGTCCGCCGAGGTAGTTGGTGAGGCCTTCGTAGACCCAGAGGAGATTGCCCTTCATGGGCTCCTGGTAGTTCTGGGTAGCGAGGCCGGCGGGGCGGCGGTATTTGCCATTCCAGGAGTGGGTGAACTCGTGGGGGAGGAGGTCGCCTTCTTCGGTGAAGGAGCCTTCGTCGATGAAGGTTTTTTCGGGGACGCGGTCGTCGGAGGACTGGTGGTGCTCGAGGCCGAAGTGGGCTACCTGGTCGGAGAGCGTGACGAGGAAGTGGTACGAGCCGTAGTGGCGCGACTTGTAGAGCGCGCCGGTTTCGCGAACGAGCTTGGAGAACTGGTCGATGTGCTGCTGGGAGAGAGCGATGTCTTCCGGGCCATCGCCGGCGAGGTCGAGGTAGTGCTTGGGAGAGACTTCGGGGGCGAGGTCGATCTCGCGGAACCAGCGGCCGGCGAGGACGGGGGAGTCGATGAGCTGCTCGAGGGAGACGGTCTGGAAGGAGGTGACGCCTATCTTATCGCTGCCGATGGGATCGAGGGCGGTACCGAATTTCCAATCCGCAGGTATCTTGATGGTGGGATTGACCAGGATGTCGGCGACCTTGGTGTGTTCGATGTCGGGAGTAAGGGGGTAGACGAGGAGGGTGTTCCAGCTGAGGAGCGCGAGGTTGGCGCTGGTAGAGCCGCCTTCGGTGAAGTTGGCGCCGCCGGTGGCGAGGAAGTCCATCTTGATGTTGAGTTGCGTGACGCCTTCGGGGACGGTGATGTGGTAGCTGTACATGTCGACGAGATCGCGCTCCCACTTGACGGGTGCGCCGGTAGACGTGGTGATGACGAAGCCGGCCTGGTTGATGATGGGGCCTGAGGGCATGTGCTCGCCGGGGATCCACTCGGGATAGACGAGGGTGAGGGGGCCGGGCTGGACAGGGATGGTCTCGGTGGCGTGGAGGATTTTGCGCGGGGCGTCGGTGAGGTCGACGGAGAGGGTGATGGGGGAAGTTTGGGCACTGGAGGCGAGCGTGGCGGCGCAGAGGGCGGCCATGGGGATTAGGCGGGACAACGACATGTAGGGAGCTCCTGACGGCAGGTACTTCGATGGATAGTTTACGCGTGGGGGCCGGAGATAGACTCCATGTCCGATAGAATTGGCGAACGCATGCTCCTATACGCAATTGTTCTTGGCATTATCGTCGTGACGCTGCTTGGTGTGTCTTTGGCCCGGCTGGGCAGTGTGAAGACCAAGGCAGACTACCTGGTTGCCGGGCGGTCGCTGCCGGCGTTTGTGCTGGTGTTTACGCTGCTTTCGAGCTGGATCGGGTCGGGCTCGCTGCTGGGCGGAGCGGAGAATGCGTACAAGCATGGGTTCGCGGCGCTGTGGCAGGCGGGCGGCGGATGGGCCGGGTTGCTGCTGATTTACTTTATTGCGCCGAGGGCGAGGAAGTTTGCGCAGTTCACGATTCCGGATCTGCTGGAGTCCCGGTACAACCAGACGGCGCGGGTGCTGGGCGTGATTGCGGTGCTGTTTACGTATACCGCGATTACGAGCTACCAATTTATTGGCGGCGGAGACATTCTGCATCTGATCTTCCCGCAGATCTCGGCGGTGCATGGGCAGTTGATCCTGGCGGGGTTCGTGATCCTGTTTACGATGATCGCGGGGATGGGGTCGGTCGCGTATATGGATGTGGTGATTGGGCTGCTGGCGACGGGGACGCTGATTGCGTCGTTGCCGGTGCTGCTACACATGGCGGGTGGATGGCAGGGTGTGCGGGCGGTGCTGCCGGCGAGTCACTTTACGTGGTTTGGAGATATTCACCCGTTCACGAGCTACTACGTGGGGCCGGTGATGGCGGATGGGTCACGGGAGAAGGTGCAGTCGGCGTTTGAGATCTTTCTGCCGACGTGCCTGCTGATGCTGGGCAACCAGTCGATGTATCAGAAGTTTTTTTCGGCGAAGACGGAGAAGGACGCGACGCGTGCGGTGGGGGGATGGCTGGTCGGGCACGGTGATCCTGGAGTCGATTATTGTGGCGATCGCGGTGGTGGGGTCGGCGCTGTACCGGACGGGCGAGGTGGCTGCGCGGCCGCGTGAGATTCTGGCGTACACGGCGACGCATGCGTTTGGGCAATACGTGGATAGTGCGGGGATCGGCGCAAAGGCGTTGAGCGTGCTGGGCGCGCTGCTAGTGGGAGCGATCTTTGCGAAGGTGGTATCGACTGCGAATAACTATCTTTTTTCGCCGGCGACGAATTTGGTGAACGATGTGTTTCTGCGCTACATCAAGCCGGACGCGAAGAACTGGGTGGTGCTGCTGGTGAGCCGCGGCGATGGTGGTGGGGCTGGGGTTGTGGGCGCTGTATCAGTCGCTGGGGACGACGTCGGTGCTGAAGAAGTCGCTGTATGCGTACACGATTTATTCGGCGGCGCTGACGCCGGTGATTTTGGCGGCGTTTTTCTGGCGGCGCGCGACGGCCAAGGGAGCGGTGGCGAGCATTGCTGCGGGCACGGCGATCACGATCAGCTGGGACTGGCTGACGCCGCACCTGCCTGCGGCGATCGCGGCGATGGATGCGATTGTTCCGGCGCTGGTTGGATCGCTGCTGTGCCTGGTGATTGTGAGTCTGGCGACGGAAGCACCCAGCGAGAGCCACTTGCGACCGTTTGAGGAAGGGTGATTCGGGGCGCGCTTGACAGGGCTCGTTGGCGAGGCATTGAAATAGGCGAACGGCATTTGTTTCGAGTATGCGCGGATAGATTTCGCGCATCTAACGGCGCAGGCAAGTGATCCGGAAGGACCATGCATCGACAAAGGAGATAGTCCCGTGGCTACGAAGAAGAATCCGATAGCAACCGATAGTGCGGCCGAGTTGCATGATCTGATCGGCGATGATGCGACTGCGACGTTCGAGAGCGATCCAAACTTTGTGGACTCGAACCCAACGGATGATGCGTCCAGCGAACATGTTGAGCTGCGCGATACAGACGATATGGCAGACAGCGACGAGGAAGAAGAGGAGGCGGCCCTGGAGGATGAGGACGACGAAGACGAGAGATGAGGATGAGGAAGACGAGGATGATGAGGATGACGATGGGGAATACGAGGACGATGAGGACGACGATGCCGATGTACTGAGGACGGCCGCAGCCTACCGATGTGCATGGACATGGCAAGCGCTCGCGGACGGACATTGAAAAGGAACTGGAGGAGATGGAGGACGAGGTTGGGGAAAAGAATGCTGAAGATGAGCCTGAAGCTGAGGAAGAGGAAGAAGAGGGCAAGGATAAGGGGCATACCAATCGCGCGATCGATAAGGCCCTGCGGATGAGCGCGTGGGCAATCGGCGGGCTGGATGGCAGCGCCGGTATTGCGAGTTTGGAGTAGGTTGGGTGACGAGGAGATAGCCGCGTGAGTGAGACGAAAGCAGGACGTTCGCTGGTAAAGGGTCTGGTAGCAGGACTGGTGGCGGGAGTTGTGGCTACGGCTGCGAAGTCGTGCGTTGAGGTGATGTTTCCTCCGCGTGTGCATGGAGAGCCGGATCCGCCGGAGGCGCTGGCGGAGAGAGTTGCCGGGCATCACCTGGATCGCAAGACGAGGAGTGCGGCGGGTACGGCGATCCACTGGGGATTTGGCGCGGCGGTGGGAGCGGCGTATGGCGTCGTGGCGGAGTATTATCCGGCGGCGACCGATCGGCAGGGTGCGACGTTCGGGCTGGCGCTGATGTCGTTCACGCACAAGACGTCTTTGCCGGCGATGGAGTTGGCCGTGCCCGTGGAAGAACAAAGCTTTCGGGAGCGGAGCAGCGAAGCGACGAGTCACCTGGTGTATGGAGTGGTGGCGGAGACGGGTGCGTGGTGTTGTGCGAAGGATGCTTTAGCGTCGTTGCGCGATGGTTTGGCGGGGTTTGACTTTGGGGCGGCACAAGCGGTTTGAGGGTGTGGACGGCATATACTTGATTGGCGGCGGGACTCGCCTGGGTTCGACACCTTCGGAGCTTGCGATGGAAGATGACATGATGCAGGTTGCGTCGTGAAGGCTGCGACGGAAGAGCTACAGAGCGCGCGGGTGGTTGTGGGGGCTTCGTGCCCTCTGAGCTCAGGGGCTTGCGGAATCACGACGGACGTTTCGCCCGAGGCGGGCTGGCTCGGTGGGTCAGCAGGCCGGTGAGGGCGCGGCTGCGGGTGTTGCGGGCTGCTCGACACTTGATGGCGGCTCGAGCAGAAGAGTTTGCCGCGGCGATTTCGCCTCGACTGACGAGCACGAAGGCGGACACGCTGGCGACTGAAGTGTTGCCGCTGCTGGCGGGATGCAAGTTTCTGGAGCGCGAGGCGGAAAGAATATTGGCGCCGCACAGGCTGGGTGTGGAGGGGCGACCGCTGTGGATGACGGGGGTCGCGGCGGAGATCCATCGCGTGGCGCTGGGACATGTGCTGGTGATTGGGCCGTCGAACTTTCCGTTGTTTATTCCGGGTTCGCATGTGCTGCAGGCGCTGGCTGCCGGGAACCGCGTGACGTGGAAGCCGGGACTGGGCGGCGGAGCGGTGGCGCAACTGATGGCTCGGATGCTGGTGGAGGCTGGGTTGCCGGAGAGCGCGCTCACGGTTACGGATGAGAGCGTGGAGGCGGCGCGCGAGGCGTTGGCAGCGAGGCCGGACAAAGTTATTTTTACAGGGTCGACGAAGACGAGTCAGAGTTTGCTTGCGGAGTTGGCCGAGTCGACGACGCCAGCGGTGCTGGAGCTATCCGGCGCGGACGCGATCGTGGTTACGCCAACGGCAGATCTTCAAGCAGTCGCGAAGGCTGTTGCGTTCGGATTGCGGTTGAATGGCGGGGCGGTGTGCATGTCGCCGCGGCGGTTGTTTGCTACGCCTTCGACGATGACGGCGTTGCGGCCGCTGTTGCATGCAGAGCTTGCGAAGGTGCCGCCGGCGGCGCTGGATGCGGGAACGTCGGTGCGCCTGCGGACGATGCTGGATGAGGCGGCTGATGGAGGCGCAGAGGTGCAAGGGACGTTTGCGCCGGATGCGCAGCGCCCTTTGCTGGTCGATCACGCGACGGCGAACATGGCGATTGCGGGGAGCGACATTTTTGCGCCGGTGCTTTCGCTGATTGAGGCAGAGTCGATGCTGCATGTGCCGGCACTTTACGCGCAGTGCTCGTATGGGCTGACCGTGGCGATCTTCTGTGAGCGCAGTAAGGAACGGAAGGCACGCATGCTGGGCGAGATGCTGAATGCCGGGACGCTGCTGATCAACGACATCATCGCTCCGACGGCTGATCCGCGCGTGCCGTTTGGTGGGCGCGGGGCGAGCGGCTATGGCGTTACGCGGGGCGCTGAGGGTTTGCTGGAGATGACGGCGGTGAAGACGGTGCTGATACGGCGCGGCGGGATAATGCTTCATCTGGATCCGACCACCGATAGGGATGCGACGATGTTTGCCGGGATGATCCGGGTGATGCATGGTAAAGGACTGGCGATGCGGTGGGCGGCGCTGAAGCAGTTGGTTAGGGGATGGCGGCTTAAAGGCCAGTCGTCGTTGCGCTAGACGCCCTTCTTGCGGGGTTCCCAGATGTACTTGTGGATTTGCAGGCTGAGGCGGGCGGGTAGGCCGTCGGCTAACATCCACTCGACGAGGAGGCGGGGGTCGAGGGCGGCGTTGTCGGTGGAGCGCTGGTCGGTGGGGTTTTTGAGGAAGGCGGGGGAGAGGAGGATTTCGCCGCACCGGGTGGCGAGATTGTGGGTGTGGATGAAGTCGCGGGCGAACTCGTAGTCGGCGCGGTCGGAGAGGACGAATTTTACTTCGTCGTTGGGGGTGAGGCCTTCGAGGTTTTCGAGGCGGAAGGTGTTGGCCGCGGAGCCGGCGCCGGGGCATTTTACGTCGACGATCTTGTGGACGGCGCGGGGGACAGCTGCTAGCGGTTGCTCGCCGCTGGTTTCGATCATGAGGGTGTAGTTGCTGGCGAGGAGGCGGTCCATGAGGGGGATGAGTTCGCGGGATTGCAGCATGGGTTCGCCGCCGGTGAACTCGATGAGGCAGCAGGGGGCGAGGGCTTCGATCTGCGCGATGATTTCGTCGGCGGTGAAGGGTTTGCCGCCGGTGAAGGTGTACTCGGAGTCGCACCAGGAGCAGCGAAGGTTGCAGCCGGCGAGGCGGACGAAGATGCAGGGGAGGCCGGCGAAGGAGCTTTCGCCCTGGACGGATTTGTAGAGCTCGATGAGGTGCATGCTTCCCTGCTCACTTTGCGGCTTCGGGCTCGTAGTAGCGCGCGAAGCTGGTGTCGGTTTCGTAGAGGGTGCAGTCTTTGACGCGGACGCGGCCGCTGGTCATGTCGTGGAGCTGGGTCGCGGTCTTTTCGAAGAAGTAGCGCGCGAGATTTTCTGCGGAGGGGTTGAGCGTGGTGAAGGGTTCGAGGTCGTTGATCATCTGGTGGTCGAGATACTCAACCGTCGGGCGGAGGACCTGCTTGAGTAGCTTGAAGTCGAGGAGGAGGCCGGCTTCGTCGAGGTTTTCGCCGATGAGCGTGACGAGCACGCGATAGTTGTGGCCGTGCGGGTTTTCGCACTTGCCGTGGTAGTTGCGGAGGTAGTGGCCTGAGGAGAAACCGGCCTGTACCGTGACTTCGAACATGGGGTGTGGGGCTCCGATCGGCGGGTAGTTCACGCCATCTCCCATTCTATCGGGAATTGCTATTCGGGGCGGCTGCGGCGCTTGTGCTGCGGCCTTCGAGGCGGTTGACGTCGTGGCGGCGCTCGGCTTGTTCGAAGAGGGAGCTTAGGACGCCGAGCAGGGTGACGATGAGGGCGACGCAGAGGAGAGCGATGCTGGTCATGCGCCAGAGGGAGGCGTCGCCGGGTGAGCCGGGCTGGTCTGGCGATGTTAGTGAAGGACAGGCCGATGGAGAGGAGCGCGAGGGCTGCTAGTGTGGCGGCGAGGATGTAGAGGTTGCGTCCCATGGTGCTGAGTTGAGGATACTAGAGCGGTCGGACGAGGGACTTTGGGGAGGGTATTTGCGTTCGCGCTCACTGTGTTATTCGCGGCGGAGCGGAGAACCCAGGTCTCAGAAGCGAGACCTGGGGCACCCATTATTGTGTCGATCCTGGTGCGCTGGAGAGATCGAAGAAGCGTTCGACTTCGGTGATGTCGTCGGTGCGGGCGTAGGGCGGGAGGCTGTCGAGGAAGGTGGCGCCGTAGCGGGTGGTGCGGATGCGGGGGTCGAGGAGCATGAGGACGCCGCGGTCGGAGAGGGAGCGGATGAGGCGGCCGAAGCCTTGCTTGAGGGCGATGACGGCTTGCGGGACCTGCAGGTCGTTGAAGGCGTTGCCGCCGGCCGCGGTGATGGCGTCGGTGCGGGCTTTCATGATGGGGTCGGAGGGGACGGCGAAGGGGAGCTTGTCGATGATGACGCAGCTGAGTTGTTCGCCTTGCACGTCGATTCCCTGCCAGAAACTGGATGTGCCGAAGAGGACGGCGTTGGGGGTGTCGCGGAATTGTTGGAGGAGGATGTGGCGGGGGGCGGAGCCTTGCATGAGCAGCGGGTAGGGGAGCTGGGTGAGGAGGCGATCGTGGAGCTCGCGCATCTGGGCGTGGCTGGTGAAGAGGCAGAAGGCGCGGCCTCGGGTGATCTCTAGGACGCGGCGGATTTTTTCGGCGGCCTGAGGGAGGAAGTTGGGGTCGCGGGGTGGGGGCATGCCGGGCGGGAGATAGAGGAGCGCTTGTTTGGCGTAGTCGAAGTGGCTGGGGACGACTAGCTCTTTGGGGAAGGGGATGCCGAGGCGGCGCTTGAGATGGTCGAATGCTGGTGTGCCGTCGGATGAGGCGACGGCGAGGGTGGCGGAGGTGAGGATGACGCTGGGGTAGTGGGTGAAGAGCGTGTCGGCGAGGAGGGTGGAGACGTCGATGGGCGTGGCGAGGAGGTGGGTGCTGAAGGCGAACGGGGTTGAGGCGGTGCCTGCGCGGGCGGCGTTGCGGAGGCCGCTGGTGGCGCGGCGCTCGATCCAGAAGACGGTGTTGGGGTCGGTGGATTCGAGGAGGAACTTGAGGTGGTTGCGGATGTCGGCGGCGCGCTTGCGGAGGCCGGCGGCTTCGTCTACTTCGCGGAGGCGTTCGAGTTCGCCTTCGAGGCGCTGCAGGGAGTTGAGCGCGCCGAGGTAGGCGTCGCCGCGGGCTTCGAGGAAATCTGCGCGGTCGAGTGAATTCGAGACGGCCGAGGTCGCGAAGGGCCGACGGGGAGTGAGGCGAAGAAGAGCTTGGAGCGCTCGCGGATGGTTTGGGTGGCGCTCTCGATGGCGGAGGTGCTGACGGCCTTCGCGCGGAGGAGGGATTCGGTGTCGCGGGCGAGTTCGTCGAAGCGGGCGTTGGAGAGAGCGATGCCGAAGTACTGGCTGGCGATGTCTTCGAGCTCGTGGGCTTCGTCGAAGATGACGGCGGCGGCCTCGGGGCAGGATGCCGGCATCGGGCGCAGCTTGGTCCCGAGAGGCGGGGGCCTGCTGCTTGATGGAGAGGTCGGCGAAGAAGAGGTGGTGGTTGACGATGACGATGTCGGACTCGAGAGCCTTGCGGCGCATCTGGGTGATGAAGCAGTTCTCCCAGTTGGGGCAGGTTTGGCCGAGGCAGACTTCGCTGCGTGCGTCGAGTTTATGCCAGAGCGAGGAATGCTCGGGAAGATCTTCGACCTCGGCGCGGTCGCCGGTTTCGGTGGTGCGCTCCCAGTTGAGGATGGAGTGGAACTGCGAGATCTCTTCGAGGCCGGTGAGCAGGGGGTTGTCGCGGAGGGCGTAGAGCTTTTGCTTGCAGATGTAGTTGGCGCGGCCTTTCATGTAGCAGACGCGGAGGGGGCCGAGGAGGGTTTCGAGGAAGGGGATGTCTTTGAAGAAGAGCTGTTCCTGGAGGTTTTTGGTGCCGGTGGAGATGATGATGCGCTGCTTGTGCTCGCGGGCGCGGCGGAGGGCGGGCAGAAGATAGGCGAGGGTTTTGCCGGTGCCGGTGCCGGCTTCGACGATGAGGTGGCGGTGGTCGGCGAAGGACTGCTCGATTTCTTTGGCCATGAGGTACTGGCCGGCGCGGTGCTCGAAGGCGAGGGAGGAGTTGGCGAGGATGCCGCCGGGGTGGAAGAAGTCGTGGAGGGTGGGCAGCTTCTGGTCGGGCTGGGTGTCGTCGAGGGAAATGGACGTGAGTGGGGTGAAGGGGGCCATGCTCTAGGGTGATGATATCGTCCTTGTCCGCCGCCGGGTTCAGGGGATGCGAGGCAATCGGGATAGAGCCGGGGCGCATCTGAAGGGGAAGACGTGGAAGCTGACCATGAGACGAGCGTGGACGTGGATCGACGACAATGGCCTGCTGCTGGTGTTCTGCGGGTTATTTCTGGCGTTCCTGGTGGGACAGGCGCTGTGCGGGGAGGTCGCGTATAACTCGGCGCGAGCGCAGGCGGGGCTGCCGGCGGTGGGGCACTGGAAATATTTACTTACGGGAAATTTTCTGGAAGGGGTCTTTGAGAACTGGCAGGCGGCGATTCTGCAGCTGGGGTCGCTGATTCTGTTTGGGATCTTTCTGCGGCAACGGGGTGCGCCGCACTCGCGCAAGAACGTGCATCGCCGGCGAGGCACGTTGAAGAACTGGCTGTATGGAAACTCGTTGACGATTGCGTTTGCGGTGCTGTTCCTGGCGGCGTTTGCGATGCACTTGTATGCGGGGACGCTGCAGGCGAATGAGCAGAGAGCGATGCTACACCAGCCGCGGGTTTCGATGGGGCAGTTTCTGGGGTCGGCGCAATTCTGGTTTACGACGTTTCAGACGTGGGAGGCGGAGTACATGGCGATCGCGCTGTACTTCTTCTTGTCAATCTTTTTGAGGCAGGAAGGGTCGCCGGAGTCGAAGCCGACATGGGCGGCGAATTCGGATACAGGGGATGTGAATCACTAAACGGGCGGCACGCGGAATGTTCCTCCACTACCATTGAGAGACGAGGGAAAGCATGGCTCCGCGGCGCGAGACGAAGAAAAGGCTGGGTAAGAAGCATCGGCAGGCGAGCACGCGGCCGAAGATGGGGAGGACGGCTCCGCGGGGGACGGCGACTACGGGGGCGGTGTCGCCGAAGAAGCGCAAGGAGTTGGCGGCGAAGAAGGCTGCTGCGGTGAAGCTGGCGAAGACGCCGACGAAGAGTCCGGACCGGGAGCACAAGGTGGTGCTGCGGAATCGGGATGAGGCGGGGACGCGCGGGTATGGCGGGGACTTCGACGACGAGCGCGAGCGCTCGGGACACGCGGACACTGGGCAAGCGGAACAAGAGCTCGGTTGCGGGCGGGGCGGGGAGTGCGCATGAGGAGCGCGACTGGAAGGAAGCGGAGAAGATTGCTTCGGCGCTGACGCTGGCGACCGGACGGCGAGCGCCATGAGACCACGCGGTTGCCGCTGGTGGCGATCTGCGGGCGGCCGAATGTTGGGAAGTCGACGCTGTTCAATCGGCTGACGGAGACGCGGCGGTCGATTGTCGGCGATGAGCCGGGGATTACGCGCGATCGGATTTATGGCGAGGTGGAGTGGGCGGGGCGCGATGTGCGGATCGTCGATACGGGCGGCGTGGTGCCGGATGATGAGGCGCTGATTCCTTCGGAGATCTTTCGGCAGGCGAAGGTGGGGCTGGAAGAGGCGGACGCGATCATCATGGTGGTGGATGGACGGACGGAGTTGGCTGCGCCGGATGTTGAGCTGGCTCGGTTGTTGCTGCGCGGGGGCAAGCCGATTTTTCTGGCGGTGAACAAGATGGACGCGCGCGGATATGTATGCGGCGGCGGAGAACTTTCGGCGGCTGGGGTTCAAGAATGTTTGCCCGATCTCGGCGGAGCATGGCGTCGGGCATTGGCGATTTGCTGGATGAGGTTTGGGCGGCGCTGCCGCCGGAGTTTGTTGCGGAGGAGCCGAGCGAGAGCATGCTTGAGGGCTGAGGAAGAGATCGAAGAGGATATGGACGGCCGCGTATGCGCGATGCCGGCGAGCGCGACTCCGCCGGATGAAGTGCGCCCGGTGCGACGGTTGCGGTCGCATGGCGAGCATATCTCGCGCGAGACGAAGATTGCGATCATTGGGCGGCCGAATGTTGGGAAGAGCACGCTGCTGAATGCGCTGACGGAGAGCGATCGCGCGATTGTGTCGCCGATTGCGGGGACGACGCGCGATGCTGTGGATGAGGTGGTGGAGCGGGATGGGCACAGCTTCCGGTTCATCGATACGGCGGGGATTCGGCGCAAGGGTAAGACGAAGCTGATGGCGGAGAAGCTGTCGGTGATTATGAGCCGGAAGCATCTGGAGGCGGCGGATGTGTCGCTGCTGGTGATTGATGCGACGGAGGGTGTGGCGGCGGCTGACGCGAATATTGGCGGGTATGCGCATGAGAGTGGGCGCAGCGTGATTATCGTCGTGAACAAGTGGGATCTGGTGACGAAGGTTGGGCCGGATGGGAAGACGCTGTTTGACGGCAAGCGCGCCGGCGGACAAGAAGCTGTATGAGCAGCAGGTGCGCGACTCGCTGAAGTATCTGGATTATGCGCCGCTGCTGTTTGTGTCGGCGTCGGAGTCCAAGGGGATTGACGAGGTGTTCAAGAAGGTGGAGCTGGTGGCGCGGGAGCGGCGCAAGCGCGTGTCGACGGGCGCGATGAATCGCTTCCTGGACAAGATTGACTTTCAGCGGGCGAGCGTGCCGATGAATCGGCGCGTGAAGATCTATTACATGACGCAGGCTGCGGTGGCTCCGCCTACGTTTGTGCTGTTCACGGATCGCGATGTGAAGCTGCACTTCAGCTATGAGCGATTTTTGGCGAATGAGATTCGGGACACGTTCAAGTTTATTGGGAGCCCGATCTGGTTCAAGGTGAAGGCGCGGAATAAGAAGAAGGCGGAGTAGGTGGGCGTGAACTTCGGCTAACTCACTGCAGGCGGCGGTGCGGGCGGCTGGCCTGCGTCGGGGAAACCGGAGTAGGGATAGGGTGGCGGGAGAAAGGGCTCCAGGTAGGCGCCTACGAGTGGATAGCGGCCGCCGAGGAAATAGAGCGAGTACGCCCGGAGGAAGGTGTATACGAAGCCGAAGAGGGTGATGCCGGCGAGCACCAGCAGAACCAGCAACACCACGCCAAGAACAACCCATGCAGCGATCATCGTGACGTGACCTGCGAGCCCGGCGTGGCGGAGCGAAAACCATGCTATCAATCCGACTCCGACGAAGGGGGTGGAGGCGATGAGGGCGCCCATCACGAAGATGAAGTCGGCGGCGAGTGAACCGGCCAGGGTGAGCAGGAAGCGCATGAGCACATACAACGCAACCGGGCCGGGTTCATTGCGCACGAGATTCCAGACGCAACGCACGGTCTCGGGGATCGGCGTGCTTTCGAGTGCCATGAAGGGCAAGCCGAAGTCGCATAAGAGGGTGTAGCCAACGCTGATGAGGACGATGATGAAGAAGATGGCGCCGATGAAGCTTAGGATGGCGATCACCAGCGCGACGGGATTCTGGGGGGTCATGCCGTGGAAGGAGGGACCTATCGCGCGGATGAAGTGGATGAGGACGGGAACAAGCACAGGCGCGGCACAGACGATTGCGACAAGGAAGTACAGGATTTTTAGACCCATCCAGTGCCAGGTGGCGTTGCCATAACGTCTCCAGATGGGCGCGAGGGTGGTGTCACTGCGCAGGACAACCTCCAAGAAGACAAACTGCAGGCGGGAGCTGAGATAGAAGAAGGCTAGCGCGATGACGAGTCCGACGGTGAAAAGGAGGAGGGCCAGCGCGACGACTGCTGCGACAAGAGCCGGCGGGGCGGTGGGCAGGTGATGGCCGGGGTAGTTGTAGGAGCCATTGCAGCCGCCCACCTGGGCAAAGAAGGCGACCGCGCCAATCTTAAGCGCAAGACGCCAGTTGCGTGGGGCCACGAGCATGCGGGAGGTGTGATTCCAGGCGGGGCCGATGGCGTCGATCGCGGAGAGCAGACGCATGCTTCACCTCCATGAGAACGTCTTTGCAGGAAGCGTACCGTAGTCTGCCGGGAATCGCAGGATTTATTTTGCGAGCCACGCATCCCAGGCGTCGAGCGCTCGGTCGCATTGGATTCGGTGGCGCTCTTTCTTGTCGCGGATTTTTTTGCGAAGATCGTCTTCGAGCGGTGGGAGCAGATCGAAGGTGATGTTGGCGGGCTGGAATTTTTTGGTTCGGCGTGGGTGATGTAGTGGGTGAGGGAGCCGTTGGCGCGTGATGCGTGGGGCGGGTGTCGGGTGCGAGGTCGTGCGCGAGGGCGGCGGCGTAGCGGCCGGCGAGGAGGCCGCTGGCGATGGACTCGGTGTAGCCTTCGACGCCGGAGAGTTGGCCGGCGATGAGGATGCTGGGGTGGGCGCGGAGCTGGAGCGTTTCGGTGAGCAGCGAGGGGGCGTGGATGTAGGTGTTGCGGTGGATCTGGCCGTAGCGCAGGAAGGTCGCGTGCTCGAGGCCGGGGATGAGGCGGAGGACGCGGGCCTGCTCGCCGAACTTGAGGTGGTTCTGGAAGCCGACGAGGTTGTAGCTGTCGGCGCGGAGATTTTCCTGGCGGAGCTGGACGGCGGCGTAGGGCCAGCGGCCGGTCTTGGGGTTGGTGAGGCCGGCGGGCTTCATGGGGCCGAAGCGGAGGGTGTCGCGGCCGCGGCGGGCGGTCTCTTCGATGGGGAGACAGCCTTCGAAGTACTGGAGAGGGCTAGGGTCCGGGCGGCCAGAGTGTAGAATCGAGTGTGGGCATCGGCTGGGGAAGGCTTCCCAGGCTTTTGGCTTCGACGATTTCGGCGGTGGTGAGGGCGTCGAGGAAGGCGTCGTATTCTTCTTTGGTGAAGGGGCAGTTGATGTAGTCGGCGGTGCCTTTGTCCCAGCGGGCGGCGAAGTAGACCTTGTCCATGTCGATGGTGGTGGCGTCGACGATGGGGGAGATGCTGTCGTAGAAGGCGAGCTGCTCGGCGCCGGTGAGGCGTTGGAGCTCGGCGGCGAGCGGCGAGCTGGTGAGCGGGCCGCTGGCGAGGATGGTGATGGTGTTGGGGTCGTGCTCGTTGAGGTGCGTGACTTCTTCGCGACGGACTTCGATGTTGGGTTGCGCGGCGATGAGGTCGGCTACGCGGCGGGAGAACTCGATGCGGTCGACGGCGAGGGCGTGGCCGGCGGGAACGGCGCTGGCGTCGGCGGCCTGCGAGGAGGAAGGAGTTGGCGCGGCGCATCTCCTGTTTGAGCAGCCAGGGCGCGGTGTTTTCGACTCTCGCTCTTGAGGGAGTTGGAGCAGACGAGCTCGGCGAAGTCGGAGGTCTGGTGGGCTTCGGTGGAGCGGAGCGGGACGCATCTCGGAGAGGATGACGTCGCAGCCGAGGCTGGCGGCTTGCAGTGCGGCTTCGGGGCCGGCGAGGCCGCCGCCGATTACGTGAATCTTTTTCATCTGTGTTTAGGATACGTTCTTGTGGCGTGTCGGTGGCTGGCGAGTGCGGCGAGGGGCTCGTCGGCGAGGCGCATGATGCGCCACTCGGTGAGGATGTTGGCGCCGATGCGCTGGTAGACGGCGATGGCAGGCTCATTCCACGTCGAGGACGTCCCACTCCAGGCGAGGGCAGCCCTGGTCTACGGCGATGCGGGCGAGGCGCGCGAGGAGGGCTTTGCCGATGCCGTGGCCGCGCAGGGAGGGCGTGACGTAGAGGTCTTCGAGGCGGATGCCGTGATGGCCACGCCAGGTGGAGTAGGTGGTGAAGTAGAGGGCGAAGCCTGCGGGGGCGCCGTTGTAGTCGGCGATGATGGCGGTGAAGCGGGCGGGAGTTCCCCAGCCGTCGCGGAGGAGGTCGGCCTCGGTGGCGACGACGGCGTGGGGTTCGCGCTCGTACTCGGCTAGCTCGCGAATGAAGGTGAGGATGGTGGGGACGTCGTCGGGCGTGGCAGGGCGTATGTTCAGGATGGATTCGTTCATAGGTGAGTGCTTGTCGTTCTGTTCGATTATCCTCTTCAGGATGCTGGGAAAACAAAACACGGCGCTGGGAGAGGCGTGACGATGCTGGCCTACAGCGCGCTGCTGACGCTCGGCGCTCGTGCTGAGTTCGCCGTGGTGGCTGCTGCGGATGGCGACGACGCAGCGGTATCGCGAAGGGTTGCGGCAGCGGCTTGGCGCAGTTCCCGCGGCGGTTGGTGGCGGCACTTCATGGCAGACGCGCGGTTTGGGTTCATGCGGTGAGCGTGGGCGAGGTGCTGGCTGCGTCGCGGTTGGTGGGGGAGTTGGAGGCGGCGCTGGGGGAGGGGTATCGCGTGGTGATTTCGACGACCACGCGCACTGGACAGGCGTTGGCGCGGGAGCGGTTTGGGGCGGAGCGTGTGTTTTATATGCCGCTGGATTTTGCGTTTGCGGTGCGGGCGTATTTGCGCGCGCTGAAGCCTGTCGCGCTGATTTTGATGGAGAGCGAGCTTTGGCCGCGCATGCTGCACGAGTGCGGGCGTGCGGGTGTGCCGGTGGTGGTTGCGAATGCGCGTATGAGCGACCGGTCGTTTGCGCGGGCGCAGCGGATGCAGTGGATCTGGGGACGGGATCATGCGCAAGCCTGCGCTGTGGCTGGCGCAGAGCGAACAGGACGCGCTGCGGCTGGTGATTGCGGGGGTTCGCGACGGAGAAGGTGCAGGTTGCGGGGAACATGAAGTATGACATTCGGGCGCCGAAGCAGAGCCGTGTGCCGGAGTGGATTCGAGCGGTGGCGGGAGAGCGGGCAATCTTTGTGGCGGGGAGCACGGTGGATGGGGCGCCGGCGGAAGAGGAGTTGGTCATTGGAGCCTGGCAGAGATCGCTGCGCGGCAGGGCGAATGCGCTGCTGGTGCTGGCTCCGCGCCATCCAGAGAGGTTTCCGACGGTGGAGGCTTTGCTGCGATCGATTCGCTATGTGAAGGCGAGTGAGCATCTCGCGGCGGGTGGTGGCGAAGAGATTTCATCGCTGGGAATCGAGGTAGTGCTGCTCGACACGATTGGAGATCTGGCGGCGGTGTATGGGGTTGCGGATGCGGCGTTTGTTGGCGGTAGCCTGGTTCGGAGGGGTGGGCATAATCCGCTGGAGCCGGCGCAGTTTGGTGTGCCGGTGGTGATGGGTCCGTCGTTTGAAAACTTCCGCGATGTGGTGGCGAAGATGCAGGAGGCGGGCGGGATTCGCATTGTGCAGGATGAGGTTGAGCTGGGCGGGATGGTCGCCGAACTGCTGGCGAATCGCGAGGAGGCGAAGGCGATTGGCGAGGCGGGGCGGAGGGTCTTCGAAGAGCAGCAGGGCGCGACGGCGCGGTCGGTGAAGGCGATCGTTGCGGTGATTTCGCGGGAGGCGGCATGAGCGCGAGGCGGCCGTGGGCGAGGCCGCTGGTTCCGTTGTATGCAGCGGCGATTCGGCTGAAGGACGGCTTGCGACGCGCGGGGTTGGGACGCACGCGCACGCTGGAGTGGCCGGTGGTCAGCGTTGGCAGCTTGTCGGCGGGTGGTGCGGGCAAGACGCCGGTGGTGATTGCGCTGGCGAAGCTGTTGCGGGAGGGGGGATGGACGGTCGATGTGCTCTCGCGGGGCTATGGGCGCGAGGGGCGTGGTGTCGAGCAGGTGCGGCTGGAGGTCGAGATTACGCGGCGCGGCGATTTGGCGATGAGCCGGTGTTGATTGCGCAGCAGGACGGGCGTGCCGGTGTGGGTGGGCGCCGATCGGTATGTTGCGGGAGAGCGTGCGGAGGAACAGGCTGAAGGCAGTGTGCGAGGTGTGCATCTGCTGGATGATGGATTTCAGCATCGGCAGCTGGCGCGGAACGTCGATATCGTCCTGGTGACGGCGGAGGATCTTGAGGATACGTTGCTGCCGGCGGGCAATCTGCGCGAGGGCTCTGGCTGCGCTGCAGCGCGCGGATGTGCTGGTGGTGCGGCGAGAATGAGGTTGACGCGGATATCGATGCAGGAGTCGCGTCGGTGAACAGGCGCGCGTGGGCGATGCTGCGCGAGCGCGGGCAGATGTGGATTGTGCGCCGGAAGCTTGCGCTTCCCTGCTCCGCTGCGGGTGTTTGGAGCGGGGCTGCGGCCGGTTGCGTTTTGCGCGATTGCGCGGCCGGAGGACTTTGCCGCCATGTTGCAGAACGCGGGATGCGGAGTGGTGGAGACAGTCGCGTTTCCCGATCATCATCGCTATACGGCAGGCGGATATGGAGCGAGTGATTGAGGTGGCGAAAGAGCTTGAATGGATCGGGGTTCGTGACGACGGAGAAGGATGCGGTGAAGCTTACGGAGGCGATGCGGCGGCGACTGGAAGAGCAGGGACCGCTGATGGTGGTCGCGCTGGAGGCAGAGTTTGCGGATCCCGCGGCAGTGTTGCGCGCGCTTGAAGCGAAGCTGATGCATGCAGGAGGCGGAGGTCTGATGAAGATCCTGATTGTCCGCGTGGGTGCGATGGGCGACGTGCTGCACGCGTTGCCGGCGGTGGCTGCGCTGCAGGTCGCGCGACCGGATTGGGAGATTGATTGGGTTGTGACTCCGCACTGGTCTCCGCTGCTGGTGGATGGAGAGGGACAGGGGCCGGTGGTTCGTCGCGTGCATCTTGCGGAGACGAAGCAGTGGTCGAAGGCTCCGGCATCGCCTGCGACGCTGCGCTCGATCTTCGAGTTGCGGCGGGCGCTGCGGAGTGAGAGCTACGATCTTGCGGTCGATATGCAGGGGACGTTGCGGTCGGCGGTGATTGGGCGGATGTCGGGCTCGGGGCAGCTTGTGGGGTACAGCGATCCGCGCGAGTCTATGGCTGCGAAGTTTTACAAGACGAAGCTCGAGCGCAAGGGCACGCATGTGATCGAGCAGGGTGCGGCGCTGCTGGGGGAGGCTTGTGGGGTTGCGCTGGAGCCGGGCGGCGTGGAGTTGCCGCATGAGGAGTGGGCGGACAACTGGGCTGCGGAGGTGGTGGGTGATCGGCGGACATGCCTGCTGGCTGTGGTGCCGGATGGCGGGCGAAGTGTTGGGCGGTGGAGAAGTATGGCGCGCTGGCTGTTGAGTTGAAGGCGATGGGGATGGATGTGGTGGTGAATGCTCCGCGGAAGGATGATGCGGTGGCCGCAGCGGTGGTGGAGGCTAGTAGAGGCGCGGCGCGGGTTGTCGTCTGCAATGTGACGGGGCTGATTGCGTTGATGCGGCGCATGACGGTGCTGGTGGGCGGCGATTCGGGGCCTACGCATTTGGCGGCGGCGCTGGGTGTTCCGCTGGTGGCGCTGTTCGGGCCGACCGATCCGGCGAGGAATGGGCCGCGGGGGCCGGGGGCGAAGGTGGTGTTGCGGGATCCGGCATCGGTGACGAGCTATAAGCGCGCGAACGCGGAGGACGCGGGTTTGGCGAAGATCTCGGTCAGCGCGGTTCTGGAGGCGGTTCACGGCCTGCTGTGAGGTATCGGCGAGATCATTTGAGAGAATGGTGGGATGGGTTCGGCGACCGTGACAAAAGCTGGAGGCAAGACGAGTTGGCAGAAGATCGCGCGCAGGGTGCGTGTGCCGCTGGGATTTGTGGTGGCGGCGATCTTCCTGGTGTTCGCGCGGCCCACTGGCACACGCTGGCGTGGAGCCTGCTTGCTGGTGCTGCCCGGACTGTGGCTGCGCGGCTATGCGGCGGGATATGTGAAGAAGAATGCGGAACTCACGCGTACGGGGCCGTATGCGTATACGCGCAATCCGCTGTATTTAGGGTCGATGGGGATTGCGGCGGGGTTTGCGGTGGCGGCTGGACGATGGTGGCTGGTGGTGTTGCTGGTTGGGATGTTTCTGGCGATTTATGTGCCGACGATTCTTTCGGAGGAGGCGTTTTTGCGGGGCGCATTTCCGTCGTTTGATGAGTATGCGCGGAAGGTTCCGCGGCTGCTGCCGAGGCTGACGGCTGCGCGATTTGGGGATACGGATGGGTGCGGTCGGACGGTTTTCCGCGGAGCGCTACCGGCATCATCGCGAGTACAATGCACTTATGGGCGCAGTCGCGATCTATGCGGCCTTGACGCTGCGAATGGTAGTGTGGCACTGAGGGTTCGCAGGTGCGTCTAAACCCACGGGAGATGCTGATTTGAAGGCCGTTTGGATGGCCCGTTTGCGGGTCTGGAGAGACTCGCCGGCGGTGGTCATTGGGAGAACAGCCTGCGCGCTGGCCGTCCTGATGAGCTTTGGACAGCCGATGGGCATGAAGGCGCAGCTGTTCTCGAAGGCGGAGGCGCCCAGTTGCGCAACGGCCGATTCCGGTACTGCAGCCGCCCGCTCCCAGCTTTGATTATCCTCAGCACCAAACTCTTACGTATAGCGTGGATTGGCGAGTATTTACGGCGGGAACTGCGGTGTTTCACCTGGACCAGGTGGGAAACCTGCTGAAGATCTCGGCTACTGCGGATACGGTGGGCGCGGTGAATATGCTGTTCCCGGTGGTGGATGGCTTCCAGTCCGGCTTTGATTTGAAGACCGGGTGCTCGACGGGTTTCGATAAGCAGACGCAGGAGGGCCGCACGGAAGATTGCGAGCGATCTGACGTTCGATTATGCGCATGGGAAGCAGACGCGCAACGAGCGCAACCTGGTAAAGGGCACGGCGACGCACAACGTCACCAATATCCCGGCATGCGTGACGGACTCGCTGTCGGCGATGTTTTACACGCAATCGCAGCCGATGGCGCCGGGACAGACGGTCGATTTCCCGCTGGCCGATGCCATGCGTACGGTAAGCGTGGGCATGAAAGTTGAGGGTCGCGAGGAGATCAAGACACCCGCTGGGACGTTTCAGACCATCAAAGTGCAAGCGACCGCAGATGAGGGGGTCGTAAAGAATCGCGGCAGCATCTGGATCTGGTACACAGACGATCCTCGGCATCTGCCGGTGCAGATGCAGGCTCGGCTGTTCTGGGGCACGATTACTTTCCATCTGCAATCGGTTGAATTCAAGTAGCCGAAGCGCAGAGAATGAAGACACCGCGAAAGCGGAGACAGTGAGACGAAGACGATGAGCAACGAAGAGAACGTGAATCAGCAGGATGAGTTAGTAACGATTGCGACCTTTCCGGAACCGATGGAGGCCAACATGGCGCGGTCGGCGCTGGAAGCGTGCCGGTATTCCCGTATTTATGGTGGGCGAGACGGCGAACAGCATGATTCCGGTGGCGTTCGAGTCGCAGCTGCAGGTGCATGCCAAGGACGAAGCGGCGGCGCGCGGTCTGCTGGAAGCAGATGAACGATGATCCTGAGTCGTTGGAGTCGGTGACCGCGGCGGAGATTGCAGCGGAGGATTCGTCCAGATGAGTCGGGCAAGGGCGGTGGTGTGCCTCTCAGGGGGCATGGATTCCACTGTCTGCGCGACGCTGGCGGCGCGGGATTATGACAGCTTCGGTGCTGCACTTCAGCTACGGTCAGCGCACGCAGGCGCGTGAACTGCAGGCAGCGCGCGAGGTGGCACGAGCCGTTGGGTTGCAGGAGTTGATGGAGCTGGACACGGATCTATTTCGGCGCATCGGCGGGTCGGCCCTGACGGACGCGAGGATTGCGGTACCGGAAGCTGACGGATGAGGCGATCAGAGAGCGCTTCGGCGAGGGCGGGAGACGATGTGCCGGTGACCTATGTTCCGTTTCGCAACGCGCATTTTCTGAGCGCGGCGGTGAGCTGGGCGGAGGTTCTGGGAGCGACGACGGTGTTCATGGGCGCAGTCGAGCAGGATAGTTCGGGCTATCCGGACTGCCGGCCGGCATACTACGAGGCGTTCAACGAGCTGATCCGTCGAGGGACGAAAGAGGGCGAGATCAAGGTGGTGACGCCGCTGATCAAGCTAAGAAAGCATGAGATTGTGACGCTGGGAGTTGAATTGGGCGCTCCGTTGCATGTAAGTTGGTCGTGCTACTCAGGTGAAACCGAGGCCTGCGGAGTGTGCGAAAGTTGCGATTTGCGGTTGCGAGCTTTTTCCGCAGCCGGTTTAGCCGACCCAATCCGCTATGCAGTGAGCGGAACGGCACGAGATTATACGAACGCCCGTTAGCCGATCGAGGCTCCGGGCTGAATCGAAAGAAGGCGACGAAATGATGAAAACGTATAGAGGTTCTTTGTTTGCCAAGCTTGCAGGCGTTGTGGGCGTGGCAATCTTCGCGATGGCTCCAGCGCTTGCTCAGAAACCTGGGGCGACAGTGCATGGTCACGTCACAAATGCGGCGGGGCATGGATCTTACCAGCGGCGATGTGAAGTTCACCACCGATCAGACGGTGCCGTACAAGGACGCGAAGTTTACTGCAACGGCCACGATCGACGGCCAGGGAAATTACAAGGCGACGGGTGTCACCCCGGGCGATTACTTCGTCTACTTTGTGCAGGGCGACAAGATTCTTGACCGGCTGGAGTTGAAGGTAAAGGCTGAAGACACGGACCTGACGCTGAACGACGACATGTCGCGGCCTGAGTACATCAAGGCAGATGACTCCCGAGCAGCAGAAGGCGCTGGAAGAGTACAAGAAGAAGAATGCCGCAGTTACCTCGGCAAACCAGGTCATCGCAAAGTTGAATGCGACGTTGAAGACGGTGCGTGCGGACCTTGCGGCGGCGGCGCCGACCAAAGGTCGACGTGAGCAAGGACGTCGCGATCATGAAGGAGGCGGTTGCGGCCAAGCCGGATATAGGCTTGCTCTGGCTGACGTACGGCGACACGCTGCTGGCGCAGGGACGGCACCTGGCGGATGCTGATAAGAAAGCCGGCAAGACCGCCAGCTACCGATGACGCGGTGAACCAGGCATACAGCGATGCGGTGGATGCCTACAAGAAGGCTGTGGCGCTGGATGCAGCGGAAGCCAAGCCCAATATTGCGGGGCTGGCGGCTGACTATAACCAGCTTGGCAATGCACTGACCGCGCAGGGCAAGACCGATGATGCGATTGCCGCGTTCGACAATGCGGCGAAGACAGATCCTGCCAAGGCGGGCATCTATTACAAGAATGCCGCGGCCGTGCTCTACAACGCTGGACAGATGGATGCGGCGCTGGACGCAGCGAACAAGGCGATTGCTGCCGATCCGAACGAGGCGGATGCTTACTTCATCAAGGGACAGGCTTTGGTGACGAAGTCGGCTGTCGATCCGAAGACGAATAAGCTGACGGCGCCTCCGGGATGCGTTGAGGCGTACCAGAAGTTCCTGCAGATTGCGCCGAACGATCCGAAGGTTCCGCAGGTGAAGCAGGTGCTGGCAAGCCTTGGCGAAACGATCGACACGTCGTACAAGGCGGGCAAGAAGCACTAAAGAGCATGTAGCGAGGAAGGCCCCGGTCGGGAGTGTTGACCGGGGCTTTCGCGTTTTTGCGATGGAGATTGTGACGATGAGTGAGAGGGTGCTGCCGTTCGACGCAGGCGTTGGAGGAGGTGCTGACGCAGGCGCGCTCGGTTGCGGTGCGCGCGGGGTGGAGACGGTGGAGCTGCTGGCGGGTGCGGGGAGAGTGCTGGCTGCGGCGGTGGTGGCGGATCGGGATCAGCCGGCGTTTGACCGGGCTACGCGGGATGGGTATGCGGTGCGGGCTGGCGGATGTTGGGAGCGCGCTGCGGGTTGTGGGTTCGGTGCGGGCGGGTGAGAGCTGGTCGGGCGCCGCGATCTGGGCGAGGGTGAGGCGATCGAGATCATGACGGGAGCTCCTGTGCCTGCGGGCGCGGATGCGGTGGTGATGGTCGAGCATGTGGCGGTTGAGGATGGGCGTGCTGCGGGTTGAGGCAGGGCGCGTGTTGAGGGTTGGGGAGAATGTGGTGCCGCGCGGGGCGGAGACGGTTGCGGGGAATGTGGTGCTGCCTGCGGGGCGCGTGCTGGGCGCGGCGGAGATTAGCGTGGCGGCTAGTTGCGGGCTGGCGAAGGTGTAGGTGTTTGCGCGGCCGACGGTGGCGATTGTTGCTACGGGCGATGAGCTGGTGGAGCTGGATGAGCCGATGGAGGCCTGGCAGATTCGGAACTCGAATAGCTATGCGCTGGCGGCGCTGGTGGAGGCTGCTGGCGGCGTTGGCTGGACGGCTGGCGATTGCGCGGGACACGCTGGGCGAGCTGCGTGCGCAGCGTTGCGGAGGGTCGCGAGGCGGACCTGCTGCTGCTTTCGGGTGGCGTTTCGATGGGCAAGTACGATCTGGTGGAAGCAGGTGCTGCGAGAGTTTCGGCGCAGAGTTCTTCTTTACCGGAGCGCTGATTCAGCCGGGGAAGCCGGTGGTGTTTGGAAGGCTGCCGAAACGCGGGCAGTTCCAGGTGAATGAGGCAGGTGAGTACCGCGTTCCTTTCGAACGACCGTGGGACGGAGATGGACTTATTTTTTTGGGTTGCCGGGAAATCCGGTGTCGACGCAGGTTTGCTTTGCTTTGTTTGTGGCTCCGATGCTGCGCGCGCTGGCGGGGAGAACGGAGATTGCGCCGGTGTTTGTGGAGGCTCGGCTGGCGGAGGAGGTGAAGGGTGGGGCGCGGGTGACTCGGTTTCTGCCGGCGGAGTTGAGCGGCGGTTGGGATGGGGTTGAGGTGAGGGTTGTGGGTTGGCAGGGTTCGGGGGATGTGGTGGCGAATGCTCGCGGGAATGGGTATGTGGTGCTGCCTGCGGGGGTTGAGCACTTCCCTGTTGGGCTGACGGTGCGCGTGTTGCTGCGGTAGGATTGCAGCTATGAGCTCGTCGACGCCCATAGAACGTCCGCTCTGCTGAGTGGCGGACGATCTGGTTGGCTTCGGCATGTGGTCTGTGCGTCGGCCTTGTGGGGATTGCTGTCTCTCGTTGAGTATCTGTACCGGACTCCGTCGATCAAGTTTGTGAGTGGATTTCGTGGCTCATTGCAGGGTCCATGCTCGTTTGCTGCAATGCCGTTGATCGCGCTGTCAGTGGCGACTCACTGCGAAGGGCGCGGAGGAGCGAAGCATGAGTGAGAAGCTGTCGCACTTTGATGAGGCTGGGCAGGCCCGGATGGTGGATGTTGGGGCTAAGGTGGAGACTCGGCGGGAGGCTGTGGCTTCTGCGTTTGTGGAGTTGAATGAGGCGGTGCTGGCGGCGCTGCCGCAGAATCCTAAGGGCAATCCGCTGGAGGTGGCTCGGTTTGCCGGGATCCAGGCGGCGAAGCGGACTTCGCGAGTTGATTCCGATGTGTCATCCGCTGGCGCTTACGTTTGTCGATGTGCAGGCGACCGTCGTTGCGGGCGGGGTGGAGATTCTGGCTACTGCGGCTACCGTGGCGGGGACGGGAGTTGAGATGGAGGCGATGACGGCGGCGGCGGTGGCGGCGCTGACCGTCTATGACATGACCAAGGCGCTGGATAAGGGGATTCGGATTCGGGAGATTGTGCTGCTGTCGAAGACTGGCGGGAAGAGTGGAACGTATACCCGGGAGGTGTAGGGTACCCCCCTCCCCCCTCCTAGTACGACCATTTGGCGTAAAGTGCTCTCGGCGTTGGGGTTAGGGGCCAAAGTATCCTTGGTACTTTTGCGCTAAAGTAGGGCAAACAAAAGACTTTAGGGGTAAAGTAGGGCAGGCATTGGAGTTAGGGACTGTTTTGGGGCGGATGGTGCGGCGCTGCCGGTGAGTCAGGCGCTGGAGCTGGTTTGTGGGAGGGTCTAGTTCTATTTTAGTGGTTGGACAGGGGTAAGTATGCCAAGTGGGTTGGAGAGAAATCGGCAATAGGGACGGGGGGTTTGTGGGTTTTGGGGGTCCGTGGGGGCTTGACATGCGGATTTTGGGCTGTTTTTGGGGGGTGGTTGGGCTGGATTTATTTTTAGTGGCGTTGCGGAACCGTCATGCATGGGCACTCGGGGGCTGGTGTCAGGCTGGAGATGGGCAGGAGCGGTCGCGCTACTCGCGCGATGCCCACATCTCAGAATCGAGATATGGGGCACCCGGCGACATGCCATCCCACTCATGACGATGAGACTGTCATGAATGGGGCACCCGACTAATGAGATGGGGCTTTAGCTAGAGGGTGTGGGCGAGGGTCAGGGCGAAGCTTTGGGTGGGGTCGTGGAAGGTGCGGGTGGGGGTGAAGCCGGCGCGGGTGAGGAGGTTGGTCAGGGCCTGCGTCGGTGAACTTGTAGCTGTTCTCGGTGTGGATGGTTTCGCCGGAGAGGAACGGTATGCTGTGGACCCGGCCGTCGAGGGGGATGTGGACGGTCTGGGGGATGAGGCTTTCGAGGTGCATCTCGATGCGGCTCTGGTTGGCGTTCCAGCGGGCGCGGTGGGCGAAGGCGTCGAGGTTGAAGTCGGCGTCGAGTTCGCGGTTGAGGCGGGTGAGAATGTTGAGGTTGAAGTCGGCGGTGACACCAGCGGCGTCGTCGTAGGCAGTGAGGATGGTGGAGATGGGCTTGTGGGCGCTGGGGGCGAGGTCGGCGCCGAGGAGGAGGGCGTCGCCGGGCTGGAGGTGGGAGCGGAGGCGGCGGAGGATGGCGTTGGCGTCCTCGGGGCGAGAAGTTGCCGATGCTGGAGCCGATGTAGAGGGCGAGGACGCGGCTGCGGCTGCCGTGGTAGTGGCGTTTTGGGCCGGCGGAACCCACCTTAGGCGACGATGAAGCCGTACCACCCAAACGAGCAAAGACCGCTCGCTCGGGGCCCGGGGTTGCCGAAGATGGGGCACCCTTCGAACCCCAGGTCTCAGAAGCAAGACCCAGGGCACCCATGGTTGAGGCGGGGTGCTGGAGGGTATAGGGCTCGGTGACGTAGTTGGCGACCTGAGAGTGGACGCGCAGGCCGGGGATGGTGGCGGCGAGGTTTTCGGCGGCTTCGAGGGCGGAGGCGCTGACGTCGATGGGCTGGTAGAGGAGGTGGGGCTGGAGGCGGGTCGCGGCCTGGAGGAGGAGGCCGGTCTTGGTGGCGGAGCCGGCGCCCAGCTCGGCGATGGTGAAGGGGTCGGGGGGAAGAAAGAATGAGTTGGCGGGGGCGCCGGGGGCTAGGAACTCGCGGAGGATGTCGTCGGCGTGAGCGGCGAAGAGAGCGCGCTCGGTGCGGGTGAGGTAGTACTCGGGGAGGTTGGTGATGTGCTTCAAAGAGCTGGGAGCCGCGCTCGTCGTAGAAGAGCCACGGGGAGAGGGTCTTCTGGGGGTGGCGGTGAGGCCGGAGAGAGCTTCGTTCAGGACTGCCTCGCTGGGAGATGACGGGGGTCGCGGTGGTCAAGTGGGCCTCGTGGGAGTGCAAGGTACGAACGAAGTTGCTTCGGGCTTGGATGCGGGGTGAGGGGTTTGCGGTTCAGGAATGAGGCGGGATGGGATTTGGTCTCAGGTGCTGGCTGCTGGCTTTTAGCTCCTAGCTGAAGGCGATGTTGGGTGATGCTGACTGTTGCTTCCCCACCCGTCCGCAAAAGCGCGTACGAATGGGGCACCCGCGAACATGGGCGCGGGGATTGAAACGTGAGTCTGTCGCCCCGACAATGCGGGGGTCCTTCGGCTGCGCCTCAGGATGACGGCGAAAAACGGCAACGACAAGGGAACAGCAAGAGCAAAGAAGAAGCAGATTCCCGAAGGGAATGACAGAAAGAAAAGCAAGGGCAACGGCAAAAGCAAGACAACTACAGGGGTCCTTCGCTGCGCTCAGGATGACGGACTTGAGGTGGTAAGTGCAACGAGGGGATCAGGCGCCGTCGCGGGCCAGGCGGAGGCCGCTGAACTGCCAGCGGGTGGAGGGAGAGAAGAAGTTGCGGTAGGTGGCTCGGATGTGGGTTTCGGGAGTTACGCAGGAGCCGCCGCGGAGGACCATCTGCGAGCTCATGAACTTGCCGTTGTATTCGCCGAGAGCGCCGGGGAGCGGCTTGTAGCCGGGGTAGCCGGTGTAGGGGGATTGGGTCCACTCCCAGACGTCGCCGTAGAGCTGCTGGGGGGTGGGTGCGGAGGCGGTGCCGGCCTGGGGGTGGAGGGCTCCGGATTCGAGCATGTTCGCGGCGCAGAAGCAGAGCCTCTGGTTGCTGCGAAGGATTATTCAGATCGGCGGAGGATCCGACAGTTGCGTTGGGTGTTTGGGCGGCTACGAACTCCCACTCGAATTCGGTGGGGAGGCGGTTGCCGGACCAGCGCGCGAAGGCGTCGGCCTCGAAGAAGCTGACGTGGCAGACGGGGGTTTCGGAGAGTTCGCCGAGGGGGCGGAAGCCGTTGAGGGTGAAGATGCTCCAGCCGGAGGGGGTGTGGGAGTCGCGAACCCAGTAGAGGGGGCACTGCCAGCCTTCGGCGCGGAGGGTATCCCAGCCTTCGGAGAGCCAGAGCTCGGGGCGGGAGTAGCCGTCGTCTTCGATGAAGGCGAGGTACTCGGCGCAGGTGACGAGACGGGAGGCGAGGTGGAAGGGTGGGAGATAGATGGGGTGTCGCGGGGTCTCGTTGTCGAAGGCGAAGGCGTGGATGTCGTTGGGGTCGGGGGTGGTGCCGATGCCGACGATGCCGGGACGCGTGGACGTGCCGGGGGTGAAGCTGATCCAGTTGAGCGGCGGGGCGATGGTGTCGGCGCCGGCAGCGAGCTGATTTTGCGTGGGTGGTGCGGGGCGGTAGGCGGGGTGAAGAGGGTTGGTGAAGAAGGCGTGCTTGATGTCGGTGGCGGCTAGCTCGAGGTGCTGCTGCTCGTGCTCGAGGCCGAGGACGATGCGGCGCTGGGATTCGTCTTCGGGATGACAGGCGAGGAGGCGCTCGATGGCGGCGTCGACGTGGCGGCGGTAGGCGAGGATCTGGTCGAGAGGCGGGCGGGAGAAAGAGGCGCGGAGTTTCTTTTCCGGCATCTCGCCGAGGGCGCGGTAGTAGGAGTTGAAGAGCCAGCGGAAGTTGGGATCGAAGGGCTGGTAGCCGGCGACGAATTCGGAGAGGACGAAGGTCTCGAAGAACCAGGAGGTGTGAGCGAGATGCCACTTGACGGGCGAGGCTTCGGCGCAGGACTGGACCATCATGTCTTCCGGGGACAAGGGACTACAGAAGGCCATGGTCGCGGCACGCACGGTGCGGAAGCGATCGAGTAGTTCCGCGCTGCGCGAGTGTTTGGGGGCGAGGTGTGTCGGCTGCGTCAGCATGATGCACTCCAGTGGACATTCGATGCTTCTCGCGCTTGGATGCTTCACAAAGCGAGGCTGTTGCTCTGAAATTGCTTACGGGGGGATGCTTTGGTATTGGGTCTCAGAGGGCGAGCGAGGGGCCGTGGTTTGACGGTAAACCCAAGCGCGGAGAAAAACAATGGTGGATGGCTTGGTACGGTGGAGAACAAAGTGAATTATTCGGCGGAGTGGCCGCGTCTTCCGCGTGCGGATGCCGTCTTTGTTTGTAGCGGATTGGGTGGGCGAAGGAGTTGAGTATGCGTCGGATGGCGAGGTTGGCGGTTGTTGTTGTGGCGGCAGTGATGGCGGGTGGGATCGCGGCGCGGGCGCAGGGCGCTGGTGGCCAGGATGGCGGGCAGGCGCAGCAGGGAGGGCGCGGGCAGTTTGCGGGGATGCAGCGGGTGGGGGGTGAGGTGACGGCGGTGTCCGGGAGCGACGCTGACGGTGAAGACGGAGGATGGCGCGACGATGCAGATTGTGACGACCGACAACACGCGCGTGATGAAGGGGCGCGGGAACACGGTGAAGATTTCGGATCTGAAGGTGGGAGATGGTGTGATGGCGGCGGGGATTCTGGATGCGCCGAATAAGACGCTGCATGCGGCCGTGGTGTTTGCGACCGATGCAGCGCAGGTCGCGGAGATGAAGGCGAACCTGGGCAAGACGTACATTGTGGGACGGGTGACCGCGATCGATCTGGATAACGCGAAGATGACGGTGGAGCGGCCAGATCATGTGGCGCAGACGATTGGGTTCGATGAGACGACGTCGTTCCGGAAGGGTGGGCGTGGACGGATGGGCGGCGGGTTTGGCGGGGCGCAGGGAGCAGGTGCGGCGCCGGCGGAGGGTGGGGAGAGCATTACGCTGGCCGATATCAAGGTGGGGGAGAGTGTGCGTGGGACGGGGTCGGTGAAGAATGGGGTGTTTGTGCCGACGGAGTTGGTGGTGATGCAGCGGGGACCGCGGGCGAGCGGAGATGCGGCTTCGGGAGGGAATGCGCGGCCTGGTGCGAATCCGAATCCGCAGTAGGGCGAGGTGGAACTGATTGGGTTGCGTTGGAGAGCTTGAGGGAGAGGTGTACGTGGAGGGTCGGGCGGTAGCGCGGAAGATGTGGGCGGTAGTTGTGTTGCTGTGCGGGGGCTCGTTGATGGCGCAGGCGCCTGCGGCGGTTGCCGCGGGTGTGGGGGCGCAGGTTACGGCTACGGCTACGCAGGGTGGGACGATTGAGGGGCGGGTGGTGGCGGGTGTAGTGGGCAAAGGCGGGGTTCCGCTGCCGGGAGTTGCGATTACGGCGATGAATTCCCTGACGGGAAGGAAGTACGCGAGTACGACGGATATTGATGGGAAGTATGCGATGGCGATTCCTCGCAATGGGCGGTACGTGGTGCGGGCGCAGCTGACGGGGTTTGCCGATGTGACGCAGGAGGTGGTGCTGAATGGCGTGCAGGCGCAGGCGGCGAACCAGGGGATCACGATTGTGCCGAAGGCTACGGACTTTGGATTGCAGTTGGCGAGCCGGGTGGCAGCGGAGGAGGCGCAACAGGCGCAGGGCGTGGGAGCTGGGTTGGGAATGCAGGGGGGCGGGATGCAGGGGTTGAGTTTGAACGCGGGCGAGAGCGCCCTGGATGCGACGACGGGTGCGCGCAATGCGGGGGCGGCGCTGCCGACGCTGTCGGGGATTGGGGATGAGACGGCTGACTCGGTGACGGTGACCGGCGAGACTGGAGCGACGAACGGGCTGGCTAATTTTAGCGAGGATGAGATTCGGCAGCGGGTGGAGGATGCAGTGGCGCGGGCGCGGGCGAACGGGATGCTGCCGCAGGGTGGGGGCGATCCGACGAATGCGATTGTGGGGGCGCTGGGCGGGATGATGGGCGGTGGTGGGTTTGGCGGGGGCGGTCGTGGAGGGCGCGGCGGGCGGGGTGGATTTGGGAGTGGGGCGTTTCGGAACTTCAATCCGTCGCAGCCGCATGGAAGCATTTATTACCAGGTGAGCAATGGGGCGCTGGATTCGGCGCAGTGGTCGCCGACGCTGTTGCCGCAGGTGAAGCCTTCGTCGTACACGAACAAGTATGGCGTTACGTTTGCGGAGTCGCCGTATATTCCCGGGCTGACGAAACCGAATCCGAAGCAGTTTCTGTTTTTCAATTTGGCGGGACAGAAGAATTTGAATGCGTTTCTGGGCGGGCCTGCGCGGGTGCCAACGACTCTGGAACGCGAGGGAGATTTTTCGCAGTCGACGCAGGTGGTGAATGGCGTGACGATGCCGGTGACGATCTATGATCCAGCGACGGGGCTGGCGGTGAATGGGGATAAGCTGGCGAATGCGACGACGCCGATCTCGCCGCAGGCGCTGGCGCTGCTGCAGTATTATCCGGCGCCCAATATTGCTACCAATGCGCAAGGGTATAACTACGAGACGATTTCGAATGCTGGCAACAATGTGGTCGCGGTGAATACGCGGTACGTGCGGACGCTGGGGGGGAATGCGGGATCGCCGTTCGCGATGTTTGGCGGCGGGCGCCGCGGCGGCGCGAGCAATGGTCCGGCCACGCTGCAGCAGAACATCAACATTGGATATAACTATTCGCACCAGGCGGCGGACCAGAGGAATATTTTTCTGCCGCTGGGTGGAGCGAGTGAGAGCGATGGCAACGCGCTGAGTGTGGGGTACACGGTGTCGTATGGGAGGCTTTCGAACCATGCGACGTTGACTTGGAACCGGCTGAATACGGAGACAGCGAAACTACTTTACGAACACGGCGAATGATCCTACGACGGCGGCCGGGATCACGATTCCGAATGAGAGTGGAGGGTTTGCTGATCCGAACTTTTATAACGGTCTGCCGTCGCTGAATATCAGCAACTTTGCCGGGCTGACGAATACGACGCCGAGTCAGTTGATCAACCAGACGATCAGCTTTTCTGATTTTGTGGCGTATCGGCATGCGAAGCACAACGTTCGGTTAGGGCTGGATATTCGGCGGGTTCACGCGGATTCGATTGGTGGGAATGATCCGCTGGGGCAGTTTACGTTTACGGGATATGCGACGGAGAGCCCGGAGGACAAAGCTGTGGGAAGCGCGGCTACTACGGGATCGGGGTTTGCGGATTTTCTGCTGGGGCTGCCGCAGAGTACCGCGATCCAGGCGGGGCTTTACAAGATTTATCTGCGCGAGAATGTGTTTGACTGGTATGCGAACGATGACTTTCGGCTGGCAGCGAACTGGACGCTGAATTTCGGGCTGCGGTACGAGTACTTCGCGCCGTATACGGAGAAAAACAATCGGCTGGTGAACCTGGATCACAACGCGGATTTTAGCGAAGTGGATCCAGTGCAGCCGGGGCAGACGGGAGAGTTTCAGGGGAAGTTTCCGAGCGGGTTGATCGATCCGGATCGCGCGATGGTGGCGCCACGATTTGGGTTGGCGTGGAGGCCGAAGTCGGAGTCGAAGTGGACGAAGCAGACTGTAGTGCGCGCGGGGTATGGGATCAACTACAACACGGGGCAGTTTGCGACGATGGCGAAGTCGCTGTCGTTTCAGCCGCCGTTTGCGGAGACGCAGACGAATGTGTTGCCGGTGGCGAGCGCGTCGAATCCGAATCCGACGCCTACGGGGTGCGTGACGACAACGCCTGACTCGATGGCAAACATGACGCTGGCGAATGGCTTCGGATGCTCGACGGCAGAGACGATTCAGAACAATTATTCGGTGAACAAAGGTTATCGGCTGGGGATGGTGCAGGCGTACAACGTGAATATCCAGCGGACGTTTCCGATGGGGATCGTATTCAACATTGGGTATAGCGGGGCGAAGGGCAGCAATCTGGATGTGGTGGGGTCGCCGAACAGTACGCCGGCGGGAGTGAGTACACCGGGGGTGGCGCCGTTTTTGTATGAGACTTCGGTGGCGGGATCGCATGCAAACACGCTGGTGGTGAGCGTGCAGAAGCGACAGCAGAAAGGTATTGCGCTGGGGATTACGTACACGTACGGGCATTCGATCGACAACGCGTCATCGATTGGCGGAGCGAGCGCGACGACGGTGCAGAACTTCCGCCGGCTGGACTTGGAAGAGGGAAATTCTTCATTTGATGTGCGGCAGAGCGCGACGGGCAACTGGCTGCTGGAGCTTCCGTTCGGGCCGAATCGCGCGTACTTCAACAAGGGCGGATTCTGGTCGCATGCGCTGGATGATTTTTCGTTGAGCGGGACGTTCACGTTCTCGACGGGCAGCTACTTTACGCCGTCGTACTCGGGAAGCCAGGAGCAGGCTTCGTCGGGCAACTTGTTTACGCTGCGGCCGGATCGCGTGTTCACGCAGCCGATCAAAGGTGCCGGCACGATCAATGACTTCTTCAACAAGGCGGCGTTTGTGGTGCCGGCTGGCGAGTATGGGACGGCGTCGCGGAATTCGATTGAGGGGCCGGGACAGGTGCTGGTGAGTGCGTCGCTCTCGCGGACGTTTGAGTTTGGCGGGACGCGGTCGTTTGAGGCGCGCGTGACGGCGAACAATGTGTTCAACACGGTGCAATACAGCGGGATTAATACGACGGAGAACTCGGCGAACTTTGGCGAGGTGACTAGCGCGGCGGGGATGCGGTCGCTGCTGATGCAGGCACGGTACAGGTTCTAAGGGCAGGGATTAGGGAACAGGGATTAGGGATTAGGAGTTTGAACGATGCGGCGGATAGTGGCGGCGGTTATGGCTGGAGTTGTCGGGATGGGCGGGCCGGTTGGGGCTGCGCAGACGGCTGGGCCTGCGTCGCAGGACAATGGGGCGCAGGCTGTGCGGGCAGCGGGTCAGGGGACGTATCGGCTGAATTTGAATGCGAATATTGTGCTGACGAATGTGGTGGTGCGGGACAAGAAGACGGGTGCGGTGGTGAAGGGATTGAAGGCCAGCGACTTTACGATCTATGAGGACAAGAAACCGCAGAAGATTATCAGCTTCGACTATGAGAATGTCGACGAGGCGGCGCTGCTGGCGGAGAAGTCGACGGCTGCTGGGAAGGCGTCGGTTGCGGACCTGCTGAATGGGAACTTTGCTGCGAGTCCGAAAGAGTTGAAGGATCATCGGCTGATTGTGATTTTTTTCGATTTGAGTTCAGATGCAGGATGAGGACATTGATCGCGCGGTGGACGCGGCGGAGAAGTATGTGAAGACGCAGATGCAGCCGGCGGATCTGGTGGCGCTGGTGAGCATGTCGACGGGACTGACGATGGACCAGGATTTCACGTCGAACAAGGATGCGCTGCTGCGCGGGCTGGCGAGGTATAACGGCACGGACGAGACGGGGTTTGCGAATGGGGGGACGGGTTCGACGAGCGGGACGCCGGATGACACGAGCGCGTTTGCTGCGGACGATACCGAGTACAACAGTCTGAATACGGACCGCGAGCTGCTGGCGATTCGGACGATTGCGAAGAGCCTGGAGAGAGTGGATCAGCGGAAGTCGATGCTGTATTTTTCCGGCGGGCTGACGCGGAATGGGATTGAGAATGAGGCGAGTTTGCGGGCCGCGACGAATGAGGCGGCGAAGGCGAATATGGCGATCTACTCTGTGGACTCGCGCGGACTGCAGGCGCTGCCGCCGGTGGGCGATGCTACGCAGGGGAGCTTGCGCGGGAACTCGGCTTACAGCGGAGCGGCGGCGACGGCACAGTTCAGCGCGAACTTTGGGTCGCAGGAGACGCTGGATACGCTGAGCATGGATACGGGCGGGAAGGCGTTCTTCGACTCGAATGATTTTGCGCCGGCGTTTCAGCAGGTGCAGCATGATACGGAGGCGTATTACATCCTGGGATTTCGATCGACGAACCAGCGGCAGGATGGGTCGTACCGGCACCTGACGGTGAAGGTGGATCGCGAGGATGTGAAGATTGAGTATCGGCCGGGGTATTACGCGGGGGCGGACTTCCAACATCAGAAGAGTGACGACCGCGAAGAGGCGCTGACACGAGCAGATGCGCAGCGATCTGCCGGCGACGGATGTGGCGGTGTATCTGCAGGCGCTGTACTTCTTGAGCAGCCGCGGCTTGTACTTTATTCCGGTTAGTTTGATTGTGCCGGGATCGCAGATTCCGTTTGTGAAAGGTGGGGATCGGGACAAGGCGACGCTGGATATTATGGGGCAGGTGAAGGACGCGCAGGGGATCGTGGTGGGGAACGTGCGGCAGACGGTGAAGCTGGCGGTGGATGCAGTCGCAGCAAGTGCAGCGGAAGAACATTCAATATTCGACAGGCTTTACGCTGGCGCCGGGACGCTATCACCTGAAGTTCGTGGTGCGGGAAAACCAGACGGGCAACATGGGGAGTTTTGAGACGGACATCCAGGTGCCGGATTTGAAGAAGGCTCCGCTGAAGATGAGTTCGGTAGTGGTGGCGAGCCAGCGGGTGCCGGATGCGGACAAGCATGCGGCTGGCGCGGATGGGAGTCCGCTGGTGCGCGATGGGTTGGAGTGGGTGCCGAATGTGGCGCATGTGTTTCGGCAGGGGCAGCATTTGTATTTTCTGTACGAGGTGTATGACGCGGCTCGGGAGAAGGGTATGAAGGGCGATGCGGTGAAGGTGATGACGAGCATCGAGTTCATGAACAACGGGACGAAGGTGTATGAGACGCCGCAGGTCACGGCGACGGCGGTGAATGATGCCGAGCATGATGGGGTGGTGTTTCAGTTCGATGTGCCGGTGACGCAGTTGAAGCCGGGAACGTATATCTGCCAGGTGAACGTGATTGACGATGCGGGTGGGAGCTTCATGTTTCCGCGGCTGGCGTTGAAGGTGGACGCGGCGGTGGCGGCGGCGGCAGCGCCTGCGTCGGCCGGGGCGCGCTGACGATATCTCACGCGAAGGTGATTCGTTGAGGGTGTGGATCGCGTCCTAGTAGGTGTAGGCTGCTGGACGAGTCAACTGCCTGGCGTCCCTCACGGTGCGGGGACACGGGGGGCTTATGTCTGTTGGCAAGGAGGGACCTCGATGTCCATGAAGCGGTGTTGCGTTGTGGCAGGAAGTTTGTTGGGGCTTGTGATGGTTCCGATGGGAAGTGTGTTCGCACAACAGAAGGCGGGGCAGAGTGGAGTGCCGGGAACGATTCAACTGGATGTAGCGGTCACGGCGGCCAAAGGCAAAGGCGGCCCGGTGGGAGGCTTGAGCGAGAAGGATTTTACGGTGCTGGACAACAAGCGCCCGAGCGCGATTGCGTCGTTCACACCAGTGGAGGGCAAGGACGCACGCGTCTCGGTGGTGATTGTGATCGACTCTGTGAACACGCCGTATACGTACCTGGGGTATCAGCGTGGCCAGATTGCGAATTATCTGCGGAGCAACGGCGGGGCGCTGCCCTATCCGACGACCTTTGCTGTGCTGACCGACACAAGTTTTCAGCTGGGCGACGAGGCAACCAAGGATGGCAATGCGCTGGCAGATAAGCTCGAACATACAGAGATAGGCCTGCGGGAGGACAACCGGAGCCAGGGGTTCTGGGGAGCGGCTGACCGGATGACGCTCTCGCTGAATGCCCTGCGGAGTTTGACGGTGGCGGAAGAGCGGCAGCCGGGACGCAAGCTGGTGCTGTGGGTGTCGCCGGGCTGGCCGCTGCTCTCGGGCCCGGAGGTGCAACTGGATGGGAACGAGGCGGACGAGGTGTATCACAACGCGATTGTGTTCTCGAGGGAGCTGCGGAAGGCGGG
Organism: uncultured Acidobacteriaceae bacterium; assembly: GCA_963821165.1. Lineage (GTDB taxonomy): Bacteria > Acidobacteriota > Terriglobia > Terriglobales > Acidobacteriaceae > Granulicella. Next base: position 1,314,536 of record CAWGCQ010000003.1, on the reverse strand, counting down.
TATTACGTTGTACAGCATCAATAGCTGGGGTGTGAGCGAGTCGGTGGGCCAGGAGTTCTACTACGAGAGCTTTCTGAACGGGTTGAAGGGACCGAGCGATGCGGAGTGGGGCAACCTGTCGCTACAGGTGCTGGCGACACAGAGTGGAGGGTTGGTGCTGAGCTCCAGCGATGTGGTTGCGATGATGAAGCAGTGCGTCGCGGATGCCAATGCGTATTACCGGATCGTTGTGAACGCTGCGCCTGTCGAGAAGCCGAACACGTATCACGCGATTGAGGTGAAGGTTGCGCAAGGCGGCCTGGTGGCGCGAACGCGGACCGGCTATTACGCACAGCCGTAAGCGTGAAGTTGGAGCGCGCTACTGGTAGGGGCAGTGGCGGCAGTTGGAGTTGCAGCAGGTGCCTCGGCGGAGATGGTAGGCGGCGGTGAAGACGAGGTAGGGGCCTTCCATGTAGAAGTCTTCGGGGCGCAGGGGTTCGCGGGCGGAGGTGGCTTCGCTCGGTGTGGCGTGGGCGGGTTCGGCGGGTTCAGTTTCGCTCATGAGAAGAGGCCTGGCGAACGTGCTGGTTGAGGGGAGCGGGTGGCGAGGACTTCTGCACGGAGCATGTCGGAGATGCTGCGGGTGCGGGCGGTGCGCGGTGGTTTGGCGGGGGCGTCGATTTCGAGTGAGGAGTTTTCGTTGACGGTTACGCCGTTTTGGAAGGTGACGGTGCGGCCGGGAATGGCGGGGATGCGTTCGCCGAGAACGAGGATGCCGGCGAGGTTGAGGGGATCGGCGGCGGCGACGGTGATGGCGGGTTCCTGCTCTCCGTTGGCGCGGGAGGCGAATTGGGTGCGGGCTTTGCGGAGGGAGTCGGCGGCTTCGGGGAGGGCGTATTGCTCGCCGAAGGGGCCGGAGACGAAGCGGCCGCCGCGGATTTCTCCGCGGGCTTCGAGGCGGCGGAGGATGGGGAGGAGGTCACGCCATTTGGGGGCGTTGGCTTCGCGGGCGAGGAGCTCGCGGAAGAGGACGCCGTAGCGGCACAGGAGAATGCGGGCGTGGGCGTCGAGTGCGGCGTCGGTTTGCTTGGCGGCAGTGATGGCGGCGGCTTGCGCGGCTTGAGCATCCTGCGAAACCCACGTCTCAGAAGCGAGACGTGGGGCACCCGGTTTTGTTGCGAGAAGCGACCAGCGGCCGGCGGTGGTGCGGGCGGCGGTGCGCTTGCGGAGGCTGGTGGGGGGCGTGGCGGAGATGGCGGCGGATTTGCGGCGGGGATCCATCATGGAGCGGAGCTGGTCGAAGCCGTCGGCCGAGGCGAGGCCGGCGGTGGCGAGCTCCCATAAGGCGGTGGTGGTTTGGAGCTTGGTGAGACCGCTGAGACGCTGGAGGTCGGCGGTGAACGCAGCGCCCTGCGTGGCGAGGAGGGCGCGGAGGGTATGGGCTTCGGGGGAGAGAGATTGGGTGAGGATGGACTCGTCGATGGACTTGGAGGCGAGGGCGTGGTGGAGGAAGTCGGTGGAGTCGCGGAGGTAGAAGGTGATGGGGGCGGCGGTGGTGGGGATGACTCTTCTTGGTACGCTTCCCTCGCCTGCTGACCAGGCGGGGTGGGGGGAGATGCGGCCCCAGGCGATGACGCCGGCGAGGCAGAGGTTGTCGAGCCACTGGGGGTTGTAGTTGGCGACGCGCGCGGGGAGGAGGGTGCGCTCCCACTCGATGGCGGGGGCTTCGAAGCCTTCGAGCTGCTCGATGGCGGCGAGGACGGCTTCTTCGCCGGTGGGTTTGGGGTTCGATTCGGTTGCGGGGGCGAGGTGGTGGAAGTCGAGGAGCCAGCGCATGAAGATGGCCGGGGTGACGGGTTCGACCTGCTTGCGGAGGGTGCCTAGGGTGAGGCGGTGGATGCGCTGGAGGATGCGGCGCTCGCACCACTCTGTTTCGTGAGGCGCGTCGGAGGGTGGGGCCGGGTGTTCGAAGACGCCGCGCAGGACGAGGCCTTGCATCTCCATGGTGAGGAGGGACTGGTGGATGTCCGATGGTTGGAGGTGGGCAAGGGCGGCGAGGTGGGTGGAGGTGGTGGGGCCGAGGAGTTGGAGGTAGCCCTGGGTAAGGGTGAGGTGGGCTTCTTGCGATCCCACCTGAGGCGACGATGGGGCCGTCGCCGAAGATGGGGCACCCAGCTTTGGTGGTTCAACGGGCGAAATGCGGGGGTCCTTCGCTTCGCTCAGGGTGACGGCGGGCGACGTGGAAAAAGAATCCGGCCAGAGGAGGGCGGCCTCGGGGAGGCGTTCGGTGGCGATCCAGAAGGTGGTGCCGTTGATGTCGAGGTGGTGGGCTCTTCCCCGCTCTGCGAGGCGGTTGAAGAAGTGGGGCCAGTGGCGGGTGTTGGCGGGTGAGGCAGCTTGCGAGGTTCGAACGTTCTGCGAAACCCATGTCTCAGAAGCGAGACATGGGGCACCCGGTTCCGTGGTGAGGGGAACGGGGAGGGCGATGAGTTGGAGGAGGAGGTCGTGGAGTTCGTGCTCGTCGCGGAGGTCGGGCCAGAGTTGCTGGCGGACGGTGGCGATGGCGGCGGGGTCGAGGCGGCCGGGGGATTCGGGGAGACGCGAGGGGAGGTTGCCGCGCGTGGAGACGGCGCGGGTGCGGCGGGCGGCGGCGTCTTCGGGGTCGAGGAAGGCGTAGGGCATGGCGTTGATGAGCTCATGCGCGAAGACGGACGGGATCGGGGTGTCGACGGCGATGCATGTGATGGTGCCGTCGGCGATGCCTTCGAGGACCTCGAGGAGGCCTTCGAGGTCCATGGCCTCGGTGAGGGTGTCCTTCATGACTTCGCGGACTAGCGGGTGGTCGGGGATCTCTATGTCGCCGATCATCGTCTCGGGGCAGGCGGAGGCGTGGGGGAAGACGCTGGCGAGGAGGTCGTCGGAGCGGGTGCGCTGGATTTGCGGGGCGATGCGTTTCCCTTTTTGCATGCGTAAGAGCTGAAGGGAACGGCCCGCGGCCCAGCGCCAGCGGTTCTTGAAGAGCGGCGAGGGGATGCTGGCCTGCTCGAGGAGCTCGCGGGCGGTGAGGGTCGAGAGGAAGTGGAAGACATCGGCGAGCGGGAAGCTGTGCTGCTCGGCGAGGGAGATGTTGATGCCGTTGTCGGTGGCGGCGGCCTGGAGTTCGAAGTTGAAGCCGCGGCAGAAGCGCTTGCGGAGGGCCAGGCCCCAGGCTTTGTTGAGGCGGCCGCCGAAGGGCGCGTGGAGGATGAGTTGCTGGCCTCCGCCTTCGTCGAAGAAGCGCTCGGCGATGAGGGTGGTTTTGGTGGGGACGGCGCCGAGGACGGCGCGGCCGTGGACGATGTAGGTGATGAGCTGGAGGGCGGCGGATGCGTTGAGATAGCACTCGCGCTGGAGGAAGGCGATGGTGTCGGCGACTTCGGGGTGTTGCGCTCCATAGGGTTCATTTGCACTACGCTCCCACGTCTCAGAAGCGAGACGTGGGGCACCCAGATTTGAAGGGGTGACATGACGGGTGCGTTGGTCGATCTCTTGGCGGAGGTCGGAGACGCCGTCGCTGAGGACGCTGGTGCGTTGGGGGGCTTCGCCTTCCCAGAAGGGGATGCTGGGAGGGGCGCCGTGCGCGTCTTCAACGAGGACCTTGCCGTTGGGGTCGACGCGCTGGATGCGCCAGCTGGTGTTGCCGAGGAGGATGACGTCGCCGGGAGAGGAGTCTACGGCGAAGTGCTCGTCGAGCGTGGCGATCTGGACGTTCTCGGGCTGGAGCATGACGGCGAAGATGGAGGTGTCGGGGATGGCGCCGCCGTTCGAGATGGCGATGCTGCGCGAGCCGCGGCGGGCGTGGAGATGGCCTTGCACGCGGTCGCGGAGGATGTAGGCGCCGTAGCGGCCGCGGGAGTTCTCGATGCCGTTGTGGAGGAGGGCGAGGACTTCTTCGTATTGGGCGCGGGTTAGGTTGCGGTAAGGGTAGGCGCGGCGGAGGACTTGGTAGAGGTCGTCTTCGCGCCAGGACTCGGCGCCTACGGTGGCGACGATCTGCTGCATGAGGACGTCGATGGGAGCTTCGGGGATCTCTAGGAGGTCGAGCTCGCCGGCGACCATCTTGCGGAGGAGGGCGGCCTGCTCGAAGAGGTCGTCGCGGGTGGTGGCGAAGAAGCGGCCTTTGGGGATGGCTCCGCGCCAGTGGCCGGCTCGGCCTACGCGCTGCATCGCTACGGCGACTGCGCGGGTTGTGGCGATCTGGCAGACGAGGTCTACCGTGCCGATGTCGATGCCTAGTTCGAGTGATGCGGTCGCGATGAGGATCTTGCACTGGCCGGACTTGAGGCGCTGCTCGGCGTCGAGGCGGAGGGTGCGGGAGAGGCTGCCGTGATGCGCGGCTACTGCGTCTTCACCGAGACGGTTGGAGAGCTCGAAGCTGATCTTCTCTACCAGCTTGCGGGTGTTGACGAAGACCAGCGTGCTGCGGTGTTGCTGGGCTAGCGCGGCTAGCTTGTCGTAGATCTCCTCCCACATGGCGATGCTGGTGATGGAGGTTAGTTCGGTGCTGGGGACTTCGATGGCGAGGTCGAGGGTGCGGCGTTGGCCTACCTGGATGATCGTGGCGGGAGAGCGCGTGTTGGCCAGGGAGACTTGTGGCGGAGGCTCCAGGGCTAAAGCCCCTTCATCAGAAGAGCCATATTCAGTGGGCTGAAGCCCACTGCTAATCCGGGTTGAGTCGCTGCTATGTGACGATTCGACGCCGGTTAGGAAGTTGGCTACCAGCTCGATGGGGTTTTGGGTGGCGGAAAGGCCTATGCGCTGCGGCGCGCCGGAGTTGGTGGGAACCCACGTCTCAGAAGCGAGATGTGCGGCACCCGACTCGTTCGAGTATGAGCTTCGGCCGGTTAGGAATGCGCCGGGAGAGAGGCGGTTCTCGCCGCAGACTAGCGCGTCGAGGCGTTCGAGGGTGAGCGCGAGATGCGCGCCTCGCTTGTCGTCGGCGATGGCGTGGATCTCGTCGACGATGACGGTTTGGACGCGGGTTAGGTTCTGGCGCGACTTCCCTGCTGTTAGCAGGATGTAGAGCGACTCGGGTGTGGTGACGAGGATGTGCGGCGGATGCTTGAGCATCGCGAGGCGGTGCTTGGTGAGCGTGTCTCCGGTGCGGACGCCGGTGCGGATTTCGGGACAGAGATAGCCGCGCGCGATGGCTAGCTGCTGGATCTCGGCTAATGGGCCGTCGAGGTTCTTCTGGATGTCGTTGGAGAGCGCTTTGAGGGGCGAGATGTAGACGACGTGGGTGTGCGGCGCGAGGCGGCCCTCGATGGCTGCGCGCAGAAGTTTGTCGATGCAGACGAGAAACGCTGACAGGGTTTTGCCGGAGCCTGTGGGCGCGGAGATCAGGGTTGGGTCGCCGCGGAGGATGGCGGGCCAGCCGGCGATTTGGGGTTCGGTGGGCGAGCCGAACCTGGTGAGGAACCACTCCTGCACGATGGGGTGAGCCCAGGCGAGGGCTTCGAGCGCGGGATCGGTTGGGAGGGCTGCGATCGCCATGAGGTATTGTAGCCGTTCGCGGTTTGTTCGCCTGTGAGGAATTCGAAAGAGCAACTGCAGAAGCAGATTCCCGGAGGGAATGACAGAAAGAAAGGCAACAGCAAAGGCTTTGACGCAAAGGTCGCGAAGTTAGCCACGTTTCGCGAAGGAGAACGGGCAACGATTGGTTCTAGCTGGGAGCTTTGGTGTATTGGTCGTCGGTGACGTGTTCGAGCCAGTCGACTACTTTGTTGTTGAGGCGTTCCTGGATGGCGATGTGGGTGAGGGCGGTGGTGGGGGTTGCGCCGTGCCAGTGTTTTTCGTTGGGGGCGAACCAGACTACGTCGCCGGGATGGATGGGTTCGATGGGGCCGTTCCAGCGCTGGGCGTAGCCGCGGCCGGCGGTGACGATGAGGGTCTGGCCTAGTGGATGGGTGTGCCAGGCGGTGCGGGCGCCGGGCTCGAAGGTGACGCTTGCGCCCTGGACGAGGGCGGGATCTGGGGCCTGGAAGAGGGGGTCGATGCGGACGGTGCCGGTGAACCAGTCTGCGGGGCCTTTGCCGGAGGGTTTGGTTCCGACGCGTTGGATTTCCATGATGTGTCTCCTTACATGTTGCCGGCGCCGATGTCGGCGGATTTGGCTTCGGCGCTGGTGGGGTCGAGGTAGCGCTCGATGGTCTGGTCGAGGATGCCGCGGGCGTTGAGGATGAAGTCGATGGCATCGCGGCCGGCGCCGTCGCCGCCGCGGTTGGGTGTGACGTAGTGCGCGGCGGCTTTGGCTTGCGGTCTCGCGTTGGCGGTGGCTATTGCGAAGCCTACTTTGCGCATGACGGGGAGGTCGATGATGTCGTCGCCTACGTAGGCGATCTCGTCGAGAGTGCAGGATTCGGCGGCGATGATTTTGTTGAGCGCGTCGACCTTGTTGGACTGGCCTTGGTAGACGTGATCGATCTTGAGGTCGCGGGCGCGGATGGCTACTACCTGCGATTGGCGCTTGGTGACGAAGCCGATTTTCAGGCCTGCGAGGCGGGCGATGCTGATGCCCATGCCGTCGTGGGCGGAGAAGGCTTTGATCTCGGTGGCGTGGCCGTTGGGGTTGCCGTCGAGGGGAGGGATGATGGTGATGTCGCCGTTGGTGAGGACGCCGTCGACGTCGTAGAGGAGGACTTTGACGCGGCGGGCGCGGTCTTCGGGGGTCAAGGGTGCGGACATGTGTTGATGATAGTTGAGTGAGGAGTGATTAATGGCCTGAGCCTGATGCAGGATAGATCGGGCTTTCAGCCCTCAATCCCTGATATGACCTCAACCTGGGGCTGCGCCCCAGGCTGTGATCAAGCAGGCCTTCGGCCTTTAGCGATTGCAACGAACGTTGGACTCACCATGCTCTTGGTTCGTCGTCACGAACCACTCACCACTCTTGACTAACCGCTGTTGTTAGCGACGCCAGTGGCCGGCGATCCAGACGTAGCCGTTGGGGCCACTACGCCAGTGGCCGGGGACCCAGACGGCACCGCCATAGGGCGGGCTGACCCAGACGCCTCCGACCCAGACGTAGCGGCCGCCGTACCAGCGATAGTAGCCGGGCTGGTAGACCCAGCCGCGATGGGGCGCGGGCCCGACGACGATGCCGCGCGGCGGCGGGGGAGGACCGACGCGGATCACGGTCTGGGCTGGTGCAGTGAGCGATGCCGAGAGGATGAGGCCTCCGGCGAAAGCTAGTAGGATGTTCTTCGATTTCGTCATTTAAGCTCCTTGCAAGATCTTGCTTCCCTGGTGATGAAACCAGAGTGGGACAAAGAAAGTTGCGGCGAACGGAGTGAAATTCTACAGGGAAGATTCGCGCGGCGGGCTGGCAGTTGCCCGCGGCTTGAATAATACCTGCTCGGCGCACGGGGTTGGATTACAGCGGAGGAAGAGGGAGGGCGGCGGGCTTAACGGTGGCGGCGGCTTCGGCTTCGGTTTTGAGGCGCTCCTTTTCTCTGTCCTCGGCCTGGAGCATCTCCCAGTAGCGCGTGGCAGAGCCCTTGCGCTCGTAGTCCTGGGATTCGTCGGGGTCTTCGGGATCGCCTTCGGGAGCGATGAGGTTGCCGTTGGCCTCGTCGAGGATGGTGAGGCTGACCTTGGCGGGATTGCGTTTGGGGACGGGGTTGAGCTTGTGGGCGTTGGTGCTGGCGACCTGGAGGCCGTAGAAGAGGAGCGCGGCGAGTTTGGGGTCGATGCGGTTCTGGGTGAGGGCGGTGATGACCAGGGAGAGAGCGACCTGGATGGAGTGACGGTCTTCGAGCGGTGGGAGATCGAGCTGAGGGAAGGGTTCGGCGAGGATGGGCTCGCGTTGCGAACCGTCCTGCAGGGACATGGGGTGGAGAACGGTGACGGCGCGATCGCGTAGGGGGTTGCAGCGGCGATGGCGGCGCTTGAGCTCGACGTGGTAGTAGCAGAAGAGTTCGTTGCGGAGGGCGGGCGAACCGCAGCGCTCTCCGTTGATCTTGATGTGGCGACAGTACTGTATGGACATGAGGTTCCTTAGGCGGCGCCCGATGGGCACCCCCCCTCCCCCCTTCTCTGGGTCTTTTTGCTGCAAAGTCGTCCAGAGACGGGGGTTAGGGGGCAAAGTATGGGTCTCGGTTTGGGGCATTTTTCGCTGTAAAGTAGCCTATTCAGAGGCTTTACGGGCAAAGTAGGCCAAACAAAGACTTTGGGGGATGGTGGTTACTCGTGGTGGGTGATGGGTGTGGCGCCGTGGTTGAAGACTTGGTCGTTCGGCGAGGGTTGGGGTGTGTCGCGCGGCTGTGGGAGGTGGACGACGCCGGGGAGGGTGGTGACGCTCCGCTTGCGGTTGCGGCGGGCGTTTAGCTCGTGCGGTGGCAGGACTCGGTTGATCTTGATTGGTTCAAACATGTTTTTTCTCCTAGGTTGGGCCGTTAAATGGAGCAGGGGCTGCGAGTGGCTTTCGCCGGCTCGCAGCCCCTGGGTTTCCAGAAAGATGGCTTGTTTTAATTGTAGGCTTTTGGTGGGGGTAACTATGCCAACTCTATTTGGTTTCATTTGTTGGGGTTAGGGGGTTTGGGGGCTTGACAAGATTTGGGGAGGGCGATCACCTTGGGTAGGTGACTGGGCTTCGCGTCTCTAGTTCCAATGCGGGCGCATCGAGGCAGGGCGGACTGAAACCCGTAGAGGGTCCGGGAGGAGCTAGCGGGTCGCGTGGGCGGAAGGCGCGGAGCGTTAGCGGCTGGGTGGCGGGACCTTCGGCTGCGCTGCGCTTCGCCCAGGATGACAGAGTTTGGGCAGGGGCGGTCGCGCTCGTCGCGCGATACCCACTCATGACGATGAGGCCGTCATGAATGGGGCACCCGATCTTCGGGGGATCAGCCGAGCCACTTGGGGTTGGCGGCGGTGCCGTCGAAGTGGGGGGTGGTTTTGAAGAGCTCGAATTTGCCGGTGAGGGCGGCTTGCTGGGTGCGGGCCAGGATGGCTTTCTGCTGGGCTTCGGTGAGGGGCTTGAAGGTGCGGGCGGCTTGCAGGGCCTGGCCGAGGATGGGCAGCGAGTCGCAGCCGGTGATGACTACGGAGACGGGTTGGGTGAGGCCGTAGTGGAGGGCTTCGATGGGGTCGACGGTTTTGCTTTCGAGGATGAAGTGGTCGCCGAAGGTCTTCATGGCGAGGATGCCGATTCCCTGCTGGATGGCGACGGGCATTACTTGATGCGTGAAAGAACGGAAGTGGGCGTCCATGACGTTGATGGGCATCTGGACGGTGTCGAAGTGGAAGTTGTTTTGCTTGGCGATCTCGAGCATGCGGAGGTGGACGGCGGGGTCTTTGTGTCCGGTGAAGCCGATGTAGCGGATCTTGCCGGCCTGGCGGGCGGCGATGGCGGCGTGGATGGCGCCGTTGTCGGCGAAGATGCGGTCGGGATCTTCCATGCGGATGATCTCGTGGAACTGGACGAGGTCGATGGTGGGGGTGCGGAGGCGGGCGAGGGATTGCTCGAGCTGCTTGTTGTATTCGGTGGCGGTGCGGCCGTCCATTTTGGTCATGAGGAAGACTTTGTCGCGGTAGCCGTTCTGGAGGGCTTCGCCCATGCGGAGTTCGGAGGTGCCGTCGTTGTAGTCCCAGGCGTTGTCCATGAAGGTGATGCCGTGGTCGATGGCGGTGTGGATGATCTTGATGCTGTCTTTGGGGTCGGCCTGATGGCCGAGGTGGAAGCCGCCGAGGCCGATGGCGGAGACGGTTTCGCCGGTGGTGCCGAGCTGGCGGTAGATCATGTCGGGGGATTGCGGGCGGGAGCCGGTGGGCGTGGAGGTGCTGGTGAGCGCAGGGGTTTGAGCGAGGGCGTTGGTGGCGGCTACGCTGGCCGCGGCGGCGGTCTTGAGGAAGTCTCGGCGTTCCATGGGCATCTCCTTGGCGGTGTGCGGGGGTGCGTATGCATGGTGAGATGCGGAATGGCGCGAGGCGGTGGCGAGGGCAACGGCAACGGCAACGGCTTTGACGCAAAGGGCGCGAAGTTGGCAACGTTTCGCTACGGACGCTGCGGCTGAGCGATGCCGCGTTCGGCTACCGAGGGACGCCTCACCCCCACTCATCCGCAAAGAGCGCGTATGAATGGGGCACCCGTTGGTTGTCGGTGGCACCTTACTCCGCTCGGGTTATTTGCCGATGACGATGAGGCTGAAGGTGTTGGGGATCATTGGGGGGCGGACGCGCTGGCCGGGGGCCGCTGCGGGGGCGGGGCCGAAGTCGGCGGTGGCGGTGAAGATGTGGCCGGTGATGGGATCGAAGGTGAGGGTGCGGGCGCCGCGTTTGGTGGCGAGGGTTTGGGCGACGGCGAAGTCGGATGCCGAGAGCGGCGAGCCGGCGGTTGCGGACTCCTTGATGATGGTGAGGGTGCCGTCGCCCTGGGTGCTATAGACCTCCTGCGTGGCGGGGTTGAAGTGGGCGCCGTCGCAGCCTACGCCGATGGGGAGGGTGGTGAGGATGTGTCCGTTGTCGGAGCGGAGGATGATCATGTTGTTCTTGTCGCGGCAGGCGGCGAAGAGGATGCCGTGGGCGCGGTCGATGGCGAGGCCGGCGCAGCCTCCGCCTACGGAGGAGATGTCGTAGTTGGTGGTGAGCTTGAGGGTGGCGGTGTCGACGACGGCGATGCGGTTCATGTTTTCGACGTCGATGAAGAGATGGCCGTGGTTGTCGAGGACGGACTGTTCGGGTTCGCCGCCGAGGTTGAGGGTGCCGAGGATGGAGCCGTCGCGGGTGTCGAGGACGGTGACGTTGGGCTCGGCGTGGGAGAGGATGTAGACGCGGTGGGTGGCGGGGTCGGCGAGATAGCCGTCGGGATGGCCGCCGGTGTTGATGGTCTTGATGACCTTGAGGGAGCGGGTGTCGAACATGGTGACGGGATTGCTGGTGGCAAAGCCGTGGTGGTCGGTGTCGTCGATGGCTGCGCCGTGGGCGGTGCCGGTGGGGACTTCGCCGATGGGGGCGAGGGTGTCGAGGTTATAGACGTGGAGGTTGCCGGTGGGGCCGGAGCGGGCGATGAAGAGCTGGCGGGTGGCGGCGTCGGCTGCGAGGTAGTCCCAGCCACCGTCGCCGCCGAGCTTCTGGATGGTGAGGATTTTGTAGGGGCCGGATTGGGCGGAGAGTGCGGGGGTGAGGGTGGCGGCGAGGAGGGCGGCGGAGAGGAGGAACGAGAGGCGGCGAGCGGAGGTCATGGTGCGGTCGAGTATACGACGGCTAGCTGAAGGGAAGCTGAAGATTGGTGGCGGCCCGGCTTAGGCGCGCGATACGCGCCGAAGATGGGGCACCCGCGCACAATACGCAGGGCGCACAATACGCGCCGAAGATGGGGCGGCCGAACGTGGGGTGTAGCTGAGCGGCTACTCGGTCTGCATCTGGTGGGACATGATGCGACCCCAGATGAGGCGGGTGATGAGGTTGCCGGGGGCTTTGCTGCGGCGCTCGATCTGGCCGGGCTGGACGTCGATCTCGAAGCCGGTGAAGAGGTCGGTGATGCGCTTGTCGGAGAAGCCGCGCTGGCGCAGGATCTGGATCTCGCCTTCGAGCAGGGAGATGACTTCGGCGCCGGTGTAGCGCTCTTCTTCGGCGCCGGCGGCCTCGCGGAGTTCGCGTGCTGCGGTGGCGATCTGATTCATGGTGTAGGTCTTCGGGTTGGCAGACATGGGGAACTCCTCCTGTTTTTTGAAGCGCGGAGGTCGGCGGGGGAGAGGCATTGAAGCGCCGACAAACGTCCGTGGAGATCTTATCGGCGGATGAGGCGTTTCCATTCGTTGTTTCGTGTTGGGACAGGAGAACTTTTCGTTCTCCGTTCTCCGTTCTCAGTTCTCACGTTCTCAGTTGTTGAGGTTGGTTGGCGGGTCGAGGGGGCGGCGGTGCCGATTTGGGAATCATATTTGGGGACGGGGGCGATGTTTGTTCTCGCTAATGGACTGACGACCTGATACAAGGAGTGATACGATTCCGGGCCAGAGCTCCAATGCGAGATGGAGGGATTGTCTATGGCAGAGGATGGAAGCTCGAGAGACCCGGACCGGCACGGGGTTCCACTTGGCGTGGGTCGGCCCGGCATTCCGAGCGGACCGCGGAGGGCGGTGTCGCGGGGCGGGCCGAACTCGCGCTGGCCACAGTATGTTCAGTTCCTGGTGGTGGTGACGTTGACGTTGCTGTTTCTGGTGCTGGCGATCAGCATGGAGCGGCATCATTTTATGAATGGCGAGTTTTACGACCGGAGCCATCCGACGGAACAGTAGGCAGGACGCGGACGAGGCTGGGTCGCGAAGGGCGGGAGCGCTGGTCTGGAGTTCTTGCGTGGAATCTTAGTCCAGGTGGATGGGGCGAGGGAGGGCTTTGCCCCAGATGAGGCGGATCAACTGATCGTTGACGGGGACGTTCCAGCGGACGCCGGAGGATTCGGGGCGGGCGTCGATATTGAAGCCGCTGAAGAGGCCGTGGATGCACTCGTCGGTGAGGCCGCGTTCGCGCAGGATGCGAATCTCTTCGTTGAGGAGGGAGTCAGCCTGGGCGGCGGTAATGGGGGCCGGGTTGTTGAGTTCGGGCCCGGGGACGAGAGTCGGATCTGCGGGGTTGGGTTGGGGATGCGTCATCAGATTCCGTCCTTCTGGTTCCGTGCTGCGGGTTCCGTGCTGCTGGTCCGTGCTGCTGGGGTGCTGGCCGCGACATTCTGCCGGCGGCCTGAGGAGATTATCGGCACGTCGACCGATCTCATGAGCGGATGGTCTGCCATGGGATAGAACCTCATAGTAGGGGAAGGCGGGGGAATCAAGCGTGGTTCGGGGCGGTTTATTTGGGGGGCACCCAGAGAGTCAATAGTGGATTGAGCACTCTTAAGTGCTGCGTTATGTTCGCTTAACGACCAATGCGATCCATGAGATTGCGATCTTCGGGGGGAAGCGCGTTGAGCCACTCGGTCTCGGTACCGGGCTGGGGGAGGGTGCGGCCGAACTCGATCATGTGGTCGGCGGAGAGCTCACTGAGGTAGATCCAGACGGCGTTTTTGGGGATAGCGGCGGCTTCGGCGAGGGCGGCGACGAACTGGAGGAGGAGACTCTTTTTCTGCTCAAGGTCGCGGCCGGCGCGGACGGTGCCTTGAAGGAAGAGGAAGTCGTGCTGGAGGGGCTTGCCGCCGACGAAGTGGTTGGCTGGGTCGATGTCGGCGAAGAGGACCTGGACGAAACAGGCGGGGGCGCCGGTGATGGCTTTGTGGATGCGCGTGAGGTCCTGGGCGATGCGGGTCTTCTGGCGGGGGGTGAGGCGGTTGGCATCGGTGGTGACGGTGTAGGTGGGCATCGAGGACCTCCCGGATCAGGGATTAGGGATTAGGGATTAGGGCGCTGATTGGATGGTGTTAGTGAGGGTGCCGATGTCTTCGATGGTGACGGTGACGGTGTCACCGGCTTTCATGAACAGGGGCGGTTCGCGGGTGAAGCCTACGCCGCCGGGCGTGCCGGTGGCGATGACGTCGCCGGGGTTGAGGGGGGTGAAGGCGGTGATGTAGGCGATGACCTGGGCGACGGAGAAGATCATGTTGCCGAGGTGGGCGTCCTGGACGAGCTTGCCGTTGAGGTGGGTCTGGATGGATTTCTCGGGGAGGGTGCCGGCTTCTTCCTGGGTGACGAGGGTGGGGCCGAAGCCTGCGGTGGCGGGGAAGTTTTTGCCGGGGGTGAACTGGTTGGTGTGGCGCTGCCAGTCGCGGATGGAGCCGTCGTTGAAGATGGAGTAGCCGGCGACGATGTCGAGGGCGCGATCTTCGGGGACGTGGAAGCCGTGCTTGCCGATGATGACGGCGAGCTCGCCTTCGTAGTCGAAGGAGGTGGAGCTGGCGGGGAGGAGCATGGGGGTGTGGTGGCCGGTGAGGGTGTCGGCGAAGCGGGTGAAGATGGTGGGGTAGTCCATCTTCTTGCGGCCGGTTTCGAGGCGATGATCTTCGTAGTTGAGGCCGACGCAGAGGATCTTGGAGGGGTTGGGGATGATGGGGAGGTAGGTGAACTGGTTGGTGGCGTAGTCGGTGGTGAGGGGCTCGGGTAGCGAGGCGATGAGGCCGTGGGATTGGGCGGTGAGGAAGGAGCGGAGGTCGGGGAAGGCGGCGCCGATGTGGCGGCCGAGGTCGAAGACGCCGTCGTGACGGGCGATGCCGTAGGTGCGCGCGGCCTTCTGCGATGAAGCTTACGAATGCCATGGTGTTCCCTGCTCTTTTGGTTTGGACGCGCGCGACCTGATTGTGTTGATGGTAAAGCATGCGCGGCGAACGGGCAGTTTTGCGTGAGTTGCGTGGGGATGGCCGCTGTGCGAGGTTGGATGCGGGAGAAACAAGGGATGATGGGCGTGCCGGGATTGCGGGGAGTGGTTGTTCTGGTTGCGGCGGGGCTTGCAGGTGCGTCGGCGATGGCGCAGAGGGCGCCGATCGATTGGGTGAATGTGCGGATTGGGACGGGGAGTGGGCCGATTGGGTATGGCGGGAGTATGCCGTTTGTGGTGCCGCCGTTCGGGATGACGGACTGGACGGCGCAGACGCGGCAGAACAAGCTGGGCGTGGTTTCGTATAAGTATGACGACACGAAGATTTCTGGATTTATGGGGACGCATCAGCCGGCGATCTGGATGGGCGACTACGGCTATGTGACGCTGATGCCGGAGGTGGATGGGCTGAAGACTGCGCCTGAGGAGCGGGTGCTGCCGTTTAGTTCATGCAGGATGAGATTGCGCGGCCTGATTACTACTCGGTGCGGATGGATGCGGGACAAGGGCGAGCGATACGGACGGAGATGACGGCGACCGAGCCGGTGTGCGCTGATGCGATTTACGTTTCCGGCGAATGCGTCATCGACGGTGGTGGTGGAGGCTTCGCGGCCGGGAGTGGCGGGGTTTGCGCAGGTGGATGCTGGCGCGGCGTGAGATCAGCGGCTATAACCCGGATCGCATGGATGCGAATCTTGGGCCGTTTGCGCTGCCGCACTTCAAGGGATATTTTGTTGTGGAGTTTCGTGAAGGCGTTTGCGAGTTATGGAACGTATGGGCCTGAGGCTGGCGACCGGCGATCCCGCGACGGGGGCTTATGCTGCGGTTTACGACGGGCGCAGGGTGAGGTGATTGAGGCTCGGGTGGGGACGTCGTTTCTGAGTGTGGAGCAGGCGCGGAAGCCAATCTTGAGAGAGGAGATTCCGAGGTGGGACTTTGAGCAGGTGCAGCGGGAGACTGGCTGCGCAGTGGAATGCAAAGCTGGGCGAGGTGAGCGTGGAGGGCGCTACCGATGACCAGAGGACGGATGGTGTATACCGCGCTGTATCATGCGTTGCTCTATCCGCGAGAGTTTTCGGAGTATGGGCGGTACTACAGCGCGTTCGACGATTCGATCCATGCGGGAGCGTCGTATACGGCGTATTCGATCTGGGACACGTTTCGCGCGGAGTTCAGCCTGCAGACGCTGCTGGCTCCGGAGCGGATCGATGGCATGATTACGGCGCTGCTGCAGAATTACAAAGAAGGCGGATGGATGCCGAAGTGGCCGAACCCTTCGTACACGAACATCATGATTGGGACGCATGCGGATTCGCTGGTGGCGGAGGCAATGGGCAAGGGATTCCACGGCTTCGACTGCGAATGTGGCGTGGAATGCCGTGTATAAGGACGCGATGACGCCTCCGGATGGAGACACGACGCGGCGATGGTATGATCGCGAGCCGCATACGCCGTATGAGGCGCGGGGCGGGCTGACGTACTCGAAGGTGCTGGGATATGTGCCGAATGACAAGACGGCGGAGTCGGCTTCGCGCACGCTGGAGGATGCTTATGACGACTGGTGCGTTGCGCAGGTTGCGAAGAAGCTCGGGAAGATGGACGGAGTATGAGTTCTTTCTGAAGCGGTCGCTGAATTATGAGCACTTGTTTAATGCGCCGACTGGATTTATGCAGGCGAAGAATTCCGATGGGTCGTGGGCTGGGGAGAAGGATGGATGGACGGAGGGCGATCACTGGGTTTATACGTTTGCGGTGCTGCACGATGAGCCGGGACTGATGCAGCTGATGGGCGGGGCGGATAAGTACAACGCGTTGCTGGATGAGCATTTTCGCGGCGGGCATAATGTGCACAAGAATGAGCCGAGTCATCATTACGGGTATTTGTATGACTACAGCGGCGAGCCGTGGAAGACGCAGGCGAAGGTGAGGGAGATTGCGGCGGCGGAGTATGCGAATCTGCCGGCGGGGCTGGATGGCGATGATGATTGCGGGCAGATGTCGGCTTGGTATTTGTTTACGGCGATGGGGTTTTATCCGCTGAATCCGGCGTCGGGGGAGTATTTGATTGGGAGCCCGCTGTTTGCGAAGATGACGCTGCGATTGGCGGGCGGGAAGAAGTTTTCTGTGGTGGCGGAGAGTAATTCTTCGACGAATGTTTATATACAGAGCGCTACGCTGAATGGCGTCGCGCTGGAGGTGCCGGTGATTTCGTATGGGGAGATTGTTGCGCGGGGGGACGCTGCGGTTTGTGATGGGGGCTGCGCCGTCGAGGTGGGGGGCGGGGTGGAAGCCGATGTCGATTCGGGAACAGATGGGGGCGAGGTAGCGCGCTTTAGGTCGGGCTTTCAGCCCTCGCTCCTCGGTGCCATGCACACCTGGGGCTTCGCCCCAGGCTGTGATGGAGACGGGCCTTCGGCCCTGCGGTGCCATGCACCCCTGGGGCTTCGCCCCAGGCTGTGATAGTAACGGGCCTTCGGCCCTTCGCGACTGTAACGATGGAGTGCCTTCTTCAGGACATGTCCGAGGATACGCTAGCGAACAGCAGATTCCCGGAGGGAATGACAGAAAGAAAAGCAAGAACAGAAGCAGATCTTCCGCCTGCGGCGAAGGATGACAGGTGTTGGTGGTGGGCAAGGATGACAGGCGGTGGTAGCTAATTCTAGGGGACGAGGTCGAAGGTGGTGTGGGTGGGGGCGGTTTCGTCGGTGCCTAGCCCAGAGGTCGAAGGTGCCGGGCTCCATGGACCAGTGGTGGGTGGCGGGGCTCCAGAAGCCGAGGTCTTTGGTGTTGAGGGGGAGGGTGATGGTGCGGGTTTCGTTGGGCTTGAGCGAGACGCGGAGGAAGCCTTTGAGCTCGCGGACGGGGCGGCGAGGCGCTGCCGGCGCGCTGATGCGTGTAGAGCTGGACGACTTCGTCGCCGGCGCGGTTGCTGGTGTTTTGCACGTCGATGGAGACGTTGAGCGTGGAGCCGGCGTGGACTGTGGGTGCGGCGATGTGGAGGTTGGAGGTGGTGAAGGTGGAGTAGCTGAGGCCGTAGCCGAAGGGGTAGAGCGGGGCGCTGGAGCCGTCCCAGTAGCGGGTGTTGGGGGCTTCGGGGATTTGGGTTAGGTTGCGCGCGTAGTTGATGGGGATCTGGCCGATGGTGAGGGGCCAGGCTACGGGAAGCTTGCCGCCGGGGTTGGCGTCGCCGGAGAGGAGGTCGGCGATGGCGTTGCCGCCTTCGGTGCCGGGATACCAGGCTTCGAGGATGGCGGGAACGTGCGTGGAGGCCCAGGTGATGTTGAGGGGGCGCGCGTTGAGGAGGACGAGGACGATGGGTTTGCCGGTGGCGACTGCGGCTTCGAGTAGCTGCTCCTGCTTGCCGGGGAGGTCGAGGCTGGAGCGCGAGGCGCGCTCGCCGCTCATGCTCTGGAGCTCGCCGAGGACGAGGACGGCTACGTCGGACTGGTTGATGAGGTCGATGGCGTGATGGAATTCTGCGTCACGCTCGGCGTCGGTGGTCAGGGTGGGCTTGGGGCTGGAGAATTGCGGCGTCGAAGATGGAGGGCTGGGTCGCGTTCGATCTCAACGCCCCTGGTGTAGAGGATGTGCGACGCGCCGTAGTGATTGCGCATGCCTTCGAGGACGGTGACGGTGTCGGAGGGATGGCCGGCGAGACACCAGGAGCCCATGATGTCGGGTTTGGAGTCTGCGAGGGGGCCGATGAGGGCGATGGTTTTGTACGTGGGGTTGAGGGGGAGAAGATTGTTTTCGTCGCGGAGGAGGACGGCGGTTTGCGTGGCGATCTTGCGGGCGGTGGCGCGCTGCTCGGGCGTGACCATCTGCGCGGCGGCTTTGCGATGGATCGATGTAGGGGTTCTTGAAGAGGCCTAGCTTGTACTTGGCGACGAGGATGTCGCGCACGGCGTTGTTGATGGTGGCTTCGGTGACGAGGCCTTGCTTGAGGGCGTGCGGGGAGGTTGTCCTGGAAGTTGGTGGCTGGACATTTCCATGTCGACGCCGGCGTTTACGGCGCGCGCGGCTGCGTCTTCGTCGTCCTTTGCGAAGCCGTGGGTGGTTAGGCTTTTGACGGCGGCCCAGTCGCTGACGACCATGCCGTGGAAGTTCCAGTCGTCGCGGAGGACGTCGTGGAGGAGCCAGCGGTTGCCGGTGGCGGGGACTCCGTTGAGGTCCATGTAGGCAGCACATGATGGAGCCGGCGCCGGCTTCGAGCGCGGCGTGGAAGGGCGGGAAGTAGACGTTCCAGAGCTGCTCGTCGGAGATGTTGGACTCTTCGTAGTCGCGGCCGCCGGAGGCAGCGCCGTAGCCGGCGAAGTGCTTGACGCAGGCCATGACGTGATTGGGTGCGCCGAGGTAGGCGCCCTGGAATCCTTTGACCTGGGCTTCGGCCATGCGGGAGCCGAGGAAGGGATCTTCGCCGGCGCCTTCCATGATGCGGCCCCAGCGGGGATCACGGGCGATGTCGACCATGGGAGCGAAGGTCCACTGGATGCCGGTGGCGCGGGCTTCGCGGGCGGCCATCGATTGCGCGCGTTCTCGGCTGCAGAAGGATCCCAGCTGGCGGCGAGGGCGATGGGGACGGGATAGATGGTGCGGAAGCCGTGGATGACGTCGTATCCGAAGAGGAGCGGGATGTGGAGGCGGCTCTGCTCGACGGCGACGTGCTGGAGGCGGTTGATTTCGGCGGCGTCGGTGATGAAGAGGAAGGAGCCGACGGCGCCGGTGCGGGCGAGTTCTTCGGCGGGGCGAGGTGGGGGGCTGTTGAGTGGGACCTGGGTCATCTGGCCGAGCTTTTCGGCGAGGGTCATTTTGGCGATGAGTTTGTCGGCGAAGGCGCGGGCTTCTGCGTCCGACGGCGGGGTGGGGATGGGTTGGGTGACCTGGTGCGCGGAGACCGGGGTCCCTGGAGCTGAGATATAGATAGCCGTTGCGGTGAGGACAGTCGCGACGGCAGACAAGATCAGCAGGGATGGGATAGCGCGTACTCGCATTACAGATCTCCGACCAGCAAAAATTCCATCCGCCGCGTGATTTCAAAAGGCCGCCGCACAGGGAGAGTGCAACGTATCGACCAATAGAGTACCGACATTCTAGACAAACGTTTGTTCTTGTGTCTACAGTGAATATCCGAGGGTTTTGGATAGGCGTCCGAGGGAACACAGATGGGTACGGTAAACGTATTCAGGAGTGTACTCCGGACAGGGAGACGCGCGTGTTTCTGTTGTTATTCTGGTGAGAGTGCACGGTGACGCCTATGCGAGATGGTGAAGCGAACGATCCGGCAGCCAAAGCAAAGAGCAGTCACCTGCGGCGGGTGAGCCTGAAGGATCTGGCGGCGCACCTGAATCTGAGTCCGTCGACGATATCGTTTGTGCTGAACGACACGCCGGGGCGTTCGATTCCTGAGGCGACGCGCGAGCGGATTCGAGCTGCGGCGATCGAGTTCAATTACAAGCCGAACATGATTGCGCGATCGCTGCTGGGCAAGCCGATGCGCAGTATTGGGATTCTGCTGCCGGTGCTGGGTGAGGGGTATCACTCGCAGGTGCTGTCGGGGATTGGCGACCTGTTGATGGAAGAGGGGTACTTCTATTTCACGGTGCATCATCGGCATGTGGAGAGTTTGATTATGGAGTATCCGGCGCTGCTGCAGGCGCGGGGAGTGGATGGGATTCTGGCGATCGATACGAAGCTGACCAATCCCCTGCCCTTGCCGGCGGTGCTGATCGCGGGCCACTCGACGCTGCCGGATGTGACGAACGTGGTGCTGGATCATGAGCACGCGGCGCGGCTGGCGCTGCAGCATTTGTATGACCTGGGGCATCGGAAGATTGTTTACATGAAGGGTCAGTCGGTGAGTACGGATACGGAGCTGCGCTGGTCGGCGACGATGAAGGTAGCGCGGGAGCTGGGGCTGGCGATCGATCAACACCTGACGATTCAGCTGGCGAAGGACTCGACGTCGCCGGAGATCAGCTATCCGGGGATCCATGATCTGCTGGAGAGCAAGCAGAAGTTCACGGCGATTCTTTGCTTCAACGACATTTCAGCGATGGGCAGTATTCGCGCGCTGCACGACTATGGGTATCATGTGCCGCATGATGTTTCGATTGTGGGGTTCGATGATATTCAGTCGGCGTCGTATCATGTGCCGAGTCTGACGACGATTCGGCAGCCGCTGAAGTTGATGGGGAGTACGGCGGCGGCTGCGCTGCTGCGAAAGCTGGCGCATGAAGACGCTGCCGGCGACGATCGAGGTGGAACCGGAGCTGGTGGTGAGGGAGTCGAGTGGGGCGCCGCGGGGGAAGCATAAGGCGAAGGTTTAGGGCTTGTGGTGGGTGGGGCTTGGCGGGTCTGCGAGGACTAGCGTGCCGTTCTGCTTGAGGGAGTAGAAGTGGTCGGGCTGGACGTTGGTGAAGGTCTGCGTGGGGCCGTTCGGCCAGAGGACCTCGACCTTGTCGATGATGCGCGCTTTGCCGAGGCCGAAGTGCAGGTGCAGATCGCTTTGGGAGAGATAGCTGCCGCCGCTGCGAATCTCCTGAAGCTGCTGCTGCGTGCCGATGGTGACGCGAATGCGCGCGTTGAGGGCGAGACGATTTTTGGGGGCGCCTTCGAGGGCGAAACTTACCCAGTGATTGGCGGGGTTGGGTTTGGCTTCGAGGATCATGGGGCCGCCGACGAGGTTTTCTACGACTAGATCGAGAGCGCCGCGGTGGAAGAGATCGCCTACGGCGAGGCCTCGGCTGACCTGAGGAATGAGAACGGCTTTGCCGGTGGCAGCGCCCATCTCGCGGAAGGTTCCGTTGTGCTGATTGATGTAGACGAGCTTTGGTTCCTTATAGGCGATGCCGGCCTTGGCGTCGTCGACCTGCGGGTAGACGTGGCCGTTGACGAGGACGAAGTCCTGCCAGCCGGAGTTGTTGAGGTCGACGAAGGCGTCGCCCCAGCCAACGTAGGGGACGCTGGGCTGGGCGATGCCGGCTTGATGCGAGACATCGGTGAAGTTGAAGCCGCCGTCGTTGCGATAGAGGACGGCGTACTCTTCGCTGAAGTGGGAGATGGCGATGCTGATGCGGCCGTCGTTGAGGTAATCGCCGAGGGCGATGCCCATGTTGGCCTGCTCGAGGCCTTCGTCGCTGACGGCGACACCGCTGTCGAGGGCGATGTCTTTGAAGTGGCCGTTGCCATCGTTGCGGTAGAGGTAGTTGGGTTCGCCATCGTTGCCGACGAAGAGGTCGAGCTTGCCGTCGTTGGCGAAGTCAGACCAGACGGCGCCGAGGCCGAAGAAGTTGTTGGAGTCGTCGACGCCTGCGGCCTTGGAGACGTCGGTGAAGGTGCCGTCGCCGTTGTTGTGGTAGAGGGAGTCGGGTGAGCCTTTGAGGCCTCGCGGACCGCACTGCACGGGGACGTTGTGATATTTGCACGTTACCTGCGAGCCGAACTGCGGTAGGTCGTTCATGTCGAAGTCGACGTAGTGGGGGACGAAGAGATCGGAGTTGCCGTCGGCGTCGTAGTCGCCGAAGACTGCGCCGGTGGCCCAGCCTTTGTCGATGTTGAGGCCGGCAGCTTTGGTGACGTCGGTGAAGGTGCCGTCTCCGTTGTTGCGATAGAGGACGACGCCGCCGAAGCAACTGACGATGAGGTCGGGGAGGCCGTCGTTGTTGAAGTCGCCGACGGCCGCGCCCATGGCCCAGCAGGGATAGCCGACGCCTGCTTTGTCCGTGACGTCGGTGAAGGTGCCGTCGCGATTGTTGTGATAGAGGGCGCTGCGGGCTTTCTTGCCGGCGAGGGCCATGGCCACGCTGGGCGCGTTGGTGAAGTAGATGTCGGGGTAGCCATCACCGTCGTAGTCGATGAGGGCTACGCCTCCGCTCATGGATTCGACGATGTATTTCTGGTCGGAGCTGGAGAGGTGCTGGAACTGGATGTGGGTGGAGGCGGTGATGTCGACTAGCTGCGGGACTTCGATGGTAGCGGAGGTGGGTGGGGTGTGGGTTTGCGCCATGGCAGAGGAGCACGCGAGGATGCTGAGGAGCAGGCCTGCCGTGATTGCCGATGTTGGGTGACGCTGGTGCTGCAAATTATTTCACCGGGGGTTTGTCGGGAGCATCGAGGGTCTTATAGATGCTTGTCAACTTCTCGTGCATGTCTTTGTATTTGGTGTAGGCATCGAGCTGGCGCTTGACGTCTTCCGGACGGTGCAACTTGCGATAGACCGTGCTGAGACGAAAGTGCGCGAGGTAGTTGGAGGGGTCGGCGGCGATTACCTGTTCGAGGAGTGGGCGCTGCGGCTGCGGGGTCGCCGCGTTCGGTGAGGACGTTGGCCATGCCGATTTTGGCGTCCGCGGAGTTGGGTTGCAGCTTGAGCGCTTGCTGGTAGTTCTTCTCGCCGGCGTCGAGGTCGCCCATTTCTACTTCGATATCGCCGAGGCGGGCTGCGGCTTTGGGGTCGGTGGGATTGGTTTGGACGGCGAGCTTGTATTGATCGACGGCCTCGGCTTTGAGGCGCTGGTCGTCGGATGCGTGGAGGGCTTCGGCTAGTTCGAAGTGGATGCCGGGAAGGTTGGGATCGAGGGCGAGCGCCTGGCGAAGGTTGCGGATGGTGCCATCGAGGTCGTGGGTGCGCTGGAGTTCGTGCGCGATGGCCTGGTGAAGCTGCGCGGAGTTTGGATCTGCGAGGGAGAGGCTGAGAAGATCCTCCGCCATCATGTTGGAGTGGATGTTATACGCGGCGTAGAGGAGCTCTGGATCGGTTGGCTTGAGGGCCAGGAGTTGGGCGATGAGGTCGGAGGCTTTGTCTAGCTCACCGGTGGCGGTGTAGCTCTCGATGAGCTGGAGGCCTACGTCGATCTTGAGCTTGGTCTCTGTCGATGTGGGGGAAGGCGGTCTCGAGATCGATGCGGCCCTGGTGGTCGTCGCCGGTCTTGCGCTCGGCGATGCCGAGGAGCGATTGAATCTTCCAGAGGTCGGGCCTGGACTCGACGACGGCTTGAAGGAGTGGGCGCGCCTGATCGTACTTGCCCTGGAAGAAGAGGAGGACGCCGAGGTTGGCGCGGGTTTGGAGATTGGAGGGATCGATGGCCAGTGCGGCCTGGAGCTCTGGAATGGCGAGGTCGGGGCGATTCTGATGCTCGTAGGTCTGCGCCTTTTGGAGGTGGGAGGCAAGCTCCTGCTGGTTGGGACGCGGCCTGCGAGGAGCAGAGCGCTGCGGATAAGAGCAGAACCAATCCGGTGGAAAGACTTCTTAGCTTTGGGTACATACTATCCAGATCATATCGAGAGACAAGGGAAAGAGCTTGCCGGAGAAAAAGAAAGAGACGGCGAAGGTACTCGCCGTCTCTCCGGAGGTAGTGACGATCAATTCACGTTAGAACGAGAGGCGAGCCCCCAGTTGCAAGAACCTTCCACCAATCTGGATCCCGGTGATCTGGCCAGCGCTGGCGCTGTTGCTGGTGGTGGTGTACTCGGTACCCGGACCGCTGTCTCCAGCAAGTTGACCCTGCGGGGGACTGAAGCTCGGATGATTGAATACGTTGGACGCATCGCAGCGAATGGAGAAGGCCATCCGTTCCCAGGGCAAGTGGAACTCCTTGAGGGCAGACATATTCTCGGTATTGAATCCGGGTCCGATCAAGGGGTTTCTGCCCGCATTGCCGAAGTTTCCGTTTCCAGGATTGATGAAGGCCTGTGGGTTGTACCACTCTCTGATGCTTCTGTTGACGGGCCGCGGGCTGACTCCAGAGAAGCTGGGGTACTGCGAGCCGGCATTCTGGTAGGTGTTGTCGGTTGCGTACACCTGGAACGGATTTCCCGAAGACACAATGACGGTTGCGGAGATCTGCCAACCACCGACGGTTACATCTTCGAACCAGTTCTTATTCAGGAACGCCCTGCCTTTGCCGAAGGGAAGTTGATAGACCACAAACCCTTTGAAGGCATTGCGCACATCGAAGTTCGAATTTCCGTAGTTCTTCGATGCGTAGTTAGCCGTCAAGGTGCTTGCATATTGATAGGGTGTAGGACCAGCATGCGTACCCCAACCAGACGAATCCTGATCATCCAGGAAATGCGACCAGGTGTAGTTGGCGCTGTAGCTGAATCCGTGTTGCATGCGCTTGGTGATCGTGACCTGCAGCGCGTTGTAGTTGGAGATCGCCTGGTAAAGGTTACCGTTGATCTGCTGGTAGATCGGATACGGCACTGCGCAGTTGACGGTTGATCCTGTACCGCAGTTCGAGGTGTCGCTGGAAGACAGCTGGTTTAAGGGAACGGCGTTGATATTGGTGGGGAAGGTGAGGTTGAATCCATGGCTGCCGACATAGCTCAGCGTGGCCACCGTGTTGGTGCTCAACGCCCAATCCATACCGAAGTTCCACTGATAGATCTTCGGAATCGGGGTGTGGTAGGCGTTATAGCTTACGGTTTGCCCATTGAACCTGGTTGGGTCCTGGGAAGCCGCTGTGTAGGGCAAAGCGGTCATTGCGCCGCCGCCCAACGGGAAGAGCGTTCCGGGCCCATCGAACTTGGTAGTTGGATAGATTCCGTTCGACTGGTCGTTGTAGCTACCAGAGGATGAAACCGAAGCTCCCAAGCCACTACCGTAGTTGTCGCTGCTCCAGTTGTAGGAGTAGATTCCGAAGCCGCCGCGCAGGGTGGTATTGGGATGGACAAGCCAGGAGAAGCCGACTCTCGGCATGACCGTGCTAAAGACGTTTGCCTGCAGAGAGGTTCGGCCGTTGGCTTTGGTTTCTCCAAACCAATAGGCGCCGAGGGTACCGGTTGCGGGGTTGGTAACGGTTGGGTCGAACGTGGCGATGTTGCCCTTGACTTCGTTGAAACCATGGCTGATTTCATAACGGAGACCGAGATTGATGGTCAGGTTTTCCTTGATCTTCCAATCATCCTGAACAAACACCTGGGGCTTCTTCAAACGCACGCCATATTCAGGCGAGACGCTGGCGCTCCAATTCTGAGCGTAGCCGAGGAGGAAGTCAGCATACTCTTCGCCCGAGTGGCTGTTGGGTGCGGCGACTCCTGAGTCGTTGAGTGCCCAGTTCTCGGTATATGCGCCGGAGAACTGCAGGGTTCCGGCGTTGATGTTGCCCCAGGTTGTCGTGTCGTCGCGATAGAAGGCGAACTCACCACCGAAGTGGAGAACGTGCCGGCCGCGAATCATGGTCACGACGTCGGAAGGATCGAAGACAAATTCCTTGTAGGAGGCGTTGGTGGCCGGCTCAATCCAGGCGTAGGGGTAGTTACGCAGGAATTGGACCGAGGGAAGGACATCGGCTTTGGCAAACTGCCAGCCGATCTTGGCGGGGAGGCCGGTACCTGTACCAGCGTCCTGGAAGAAGTTCAGCTGATCGGTGTAACCGAACCTGGCTTCGTTGACAGTGCTGTTGCTGATGTTCCAGACGTCAGTGACCTGTGCGTTGTTGTTGTCGACGTCGCCGATCTGGCAACCGATGGGGCAGGCAGTCACTGCGTTGTCAGAGTTTTCGATTTCATTGCCCTGCGTATCGGAAAGAGTCAGGCGGTTGTTTTTGGTGATGTCGTAGTCCAAACGACCGAAGTATCTCTTCCAAGGCAGCGGAGCTGGATATTGCGAGTAGAAGTTGTTCGTGGTAACGCCAGCGCTGTTGGGGGTTGCACTGGGAATAAACTGCCCGTACGGAATGTGATTTGATTCGGTGGGATAGAACTGCTGGAAGTTATTGGAAACCGTGTCGATCAGGGCCGAAGGAATGGCGTTGGTTCCATACTCACTGATGAACGTCTTACGAATGGGGTAGGGATGGCCGTCTGCATCGGACCCAATGGTTTGGGTGGTGGGATCGTAGAGGAGGTACGGGTTGGAGGGGTCGGCTGTGAGGTTGACGCTGAAGTCACCACTCTGAATCGCGGCTGTGGGAACCGTCTGGAAGCCAGCGTTTACGGCGTTGTTGTGGATCTGGTCGTAACCGAAGAAGAAGAAGGCTTTGTGTTTCAGCCCAAGGAATGGGATCGGGCCGCTGAAGGTTCCGCCGAAGTCGTCGTAGTTGAGCGTTGGCACTTTCTCCACCGTGCCAAAACCATAATTGGCTGCGTTCAGAGCGGTGTTCTGGAAGTACTCATACAGAACGCCATGGTATTTGTTGGTACCGCTCTTGGTGATCTGGTTCATGATGAGACCGCCAACGCCATACTGCGCGGAGAAGGAAGAAAGGCTGACCTGAACTTCTTCAACATCTTCGAAGGCGGCGGGGTTGGCGTTCTGGCTGCTCGGGAGCGTGGTGGAGGCACCGTCGGCGAGCACGTTGGTGAAGGGCAGGTTGCCATTGGTCGAGACTTCCTGTCCGGGATTGAAGGGGTTGGAATTGTTGTTGCTGCCGCTATAGGTGCCGGAGGCGCCGGGGAGCAGGATCATGAAGTTCTGCCAATCGGGGCCAGTTGATCCGCCGATATTGGGCATCTGCTGCATGTCCTTCGATACGAGGGTCGCGGTCTGGTCACCGGATTCGGTGTTGAGCAGAGGAACGTCGGTATTGACGGTAACCTCGACGGTGGATGCGCCGATTTTCAGTGCGGCGTTGACAGTGGTGTAACCGGCCAAGACCGTGACGGGTCCACGGACGTAGGTTTCAAACCCGGATTTGGAGAAGGTGAGCTTGTAACTTCCGGCGATGATGGACGAGGTGTCGAACAGGCCATCGTTGTTCGTGGGGTAGTCCTTGGCGACGCCTGTGTCGAGGTTTAGGACGTTTACGGTGGCTCCAGGAATCAGGGCGCCGGATGGATCGGTGACGATGCCGCGGATATCTCCGGCGTTCGTGCTCTGTGCGTAGGCGCTGCCTAATCCCAGAATGCCAGCCACGGCAATGGCAACCAGCCTGAATAATGACCAACTTGACTTCATAGTGCCTCCAAACTTCCTAAGTGCTGCATGTGTTGCTATCGAACCGAACGAGACAAACGTTTGTCTTTCAGTTGATTTGAAATCGCGGATCATGATGATCTAACGGTCTGTCGGTTGTCAAGTATTTAATCCACTTAATGGCTGAACAGCGGGGGAAACGCTAGTTCTGGGGGTTGATAAACGGCTCCATCGATGGGACTACGGTGCGGAGTTGCTCGGGGGGATGCCTGGTGGAATTTGGGTGCAACGATGAGACAGATGGGAGGGCTGGGAGCGGCACCAGCGGGCTTGAGTGAGCGGAGGGGTGGCTGGTGGGTGGAGGGTGGCTGCCGGGAATGGAGATTGCGGTGGTGGGATCGGCATCTAGTTGAATTGGAACCAGTTGACATTGGATATTCCGGCTGTGGTGCCCTGGAAGGTGATGTAGAGATCGTGGAGGCCGGAGGCTCCTGTTACGGGGGCGGTGACGGTCTGCCAGGTTTGCCAACCGCCAGTGACGGGGAGGGTTGCGGTGGCGATGAGAGGGCCGGTGAGGCTGTCGAGATGGAATTGCAGGGTACCACCGTCCCCGGCGCTTGCGGTGCGGACGCTGACGGTGCTGACGGAGGTGCCGAAGTTGATGCTCTTGTAGAGGGCGTAGGCGTTGGGGCTGACGTAGCCGAGGTCGTAGCCGCCGGTGGTGTCGCCGGTGGTTTCGGTCTCGAGGCCGGATTCCTGCGAGTAGCTGGAGCCCTGAATCTGCCAGGTGGCGGGAGTGGTTGGCGTGCCGGCCTGGGTGCCGCTCCAGGTGAAGGTGGCGGCGGCCAGCGATGGAAGGGTGTAGGTGAAGGACTGCGTGCCCCACTGGATGGTGAAGGACTGGCTGGTGGTCGCGTTGTTGAAGGCGATGAGGGCTTTGGAGCTGTCTGGATTGAGGAACGCGACGCTTACGATGGCTGGCGTGTTGCTGGAGTAGATGCGCGTGGCGCCGGGGAGAACGTACTTGCTGTAGTGGCCGAGGGTGTAGAACTCTACGTCCTTGGTGACGGCGCCGGTGGTGCTGTTGACGGTGACGATGGGGGTGCAGGTTGCGCAGCCGCCGAGGCCGGTGTTGAGCTCGGTGAGGTTGGGGCCGAGGGTCTGGTCGAGCGCGAGGCTCCACTTGACGAAGGATTTTGCGGCGTTGCGCATGACTTGCGTGATCTCTAGGAAGTCCGTGGTGAACTGGTCGGTTTGCCAGGTGCCGCCGGAGTGTTCGGTCTCCCAGGTGCCGAGGGTGGGGAACTGGTTCTGGACGAGTTGCTGAGCGCCGGGTGCGCCTGCGTAGCCGTGCCAGGCGGTTCCGGCGATGAGCGGAGAGGCCGCGATGGTTGGGTCACTGAGGATGGTTTCGGGATAGGCGGGGGTGTCCCAGTTGTGGTCGTATACGAAGAGCTTTGTGGTGAGGTCGGCGGTGGTGAGAGCGGGGAGGACGTAGTCGCGCATGACCGTGAGTTCGGTGGGGGCGTCCATATACATGCTGGGGTAGGCGGTGGTTTGGTTGAGGGGTTCGTTCTGGAGGGTGAGGTAGTCGTAGGTGATGCCGGCGGCTTTGTAGGCTTGCAGATACTTCACGAGGTAGTTGGCGAAGGGGATGTAGTCGGTTGGCAGGAGGGTGCCGGAGTTCATGGAGTTAGTGGACTTCATCCAGCCGGGCGGGCTCCAGGGACTGGCTAGTAATTTGAGTTGCGGGTTGAGGGCCTTGGCTTGCTGGATGAGGGGAAGGATGTAGGTTTGGTCGTGGGCGATGGAGAAGTTGGAGAGCGTGGGGTCGGGTGCGCCGTTGTTGTCGTCGAAGGAGTAGAGGGAGCGGGCGATGTCGGTTGCGCCGATGGGGACGCGCATGAAGGTGAGGCCGATGCCGTTGCCGGTGCGGGTGAAGAGATCGCTGAGGGTGCTCGATTGCGTGGAGGAGGGCTGGACTTGTTCGAGCAGGTAAGCGGCGGAGTCAGTGAAGGCTGCGCCGAAGCCTTCGATGGTCTGGTAGGTTTGCGATTCGTCGACGATGACGTTGTTGGTGCCGGCGGTGGTGTCGGTGAAGAGCGTTGCTGGTTGTGCGGCCATGAGCTGGGTTTGATCGTGCGTGCTTTCCACTACGGCGACCGCGGGGCCGGCGATCTGGTAGAGACCTTGCGCGGTTGGGCTGGTGGTGTAGCCGGTCGCTACTGCGATCGCGGTGATGGTTATGTCGGCCGTGAACGGGATGGGAGCGGTGTAGGTGGTCGAGGAAGCGGTGGGTGTGGTGCCGTCGGTGGTGTAGTGGATGGTGGCGCTGGGGGTGGTGTCTGAGAGCGTTACGGATTGGCCGGTGGTGAAGAGGCCGGGGGCTGGCGAGAGGGTTGGAGTGGCGGCAACTGCAGGAGGTGGTGTGGTGCCACCGGAGCCGCTGCCGCTGCTGCAGCCAATGAGCGTGAGAAGAGTGAGGCTGACGCTGAGAGCTAGCTTACGCATGAAGTTCGAATCTTTCGGTCTAGCAGATTTTGTTTTTCGGTGCCGCGTTGTGGTGGTCAGGATTGCGGAACGGTGAGGTTTAGAGCCTGCAGGTAGCCGGAGTTGATGTGGCAGTGCTGGAACTTGATTTGTTGCAGGAGGTCCTGGAATGCAGCGCGGGAGTGCTCGAGCGAGGGGCGCACGGGCAGGAGCTTTTCGGTGTTGCCGGTGGTGCGATTGAGCTTGGCGTAGGCGATGATCTCGTCCCAGTAGATGGGCTTGGGGAAGGAGACCATGCTGGCGGTTGTGTCCATGCGCTTGTAGGTCCAGAAGGCCCAGCCGATGGTGTTGGTGTTGAGGACGGTGACGAAGTCGTGGATCCAGGCGTCCTTGTTTTCGCCGGACTCGCCGAGCCAGATGGGGACGTTGTACTTGTCGCGGAAGTCGAGGTAGGGCTTGATCTCTGCTTCGGTGGGCGGCATCCAGTATTTGTGGAAGGTGTACATCACGTTCTTGTCGAAGGGAGGGCCGAAGACGGTGAAGTTGGTGTCCCATTGCGCGCCGCCGAGGATGATGACGTGATGCGTGTCGACCTGGCGGATGCCGGCGGTGATTTGTTTGTAGATGGGCTCGAGGTCTTTGTTGTACTGGTGGAGTTGCGGGAACTGTGGGATGGGTTCGTTGAGGAGGTCGTAGCCGAGGACGGTGCGATTGTTCTTGTAGTGCTCGGCGATGCGCTTCCAGATGGCGACGGTGAGTTGCTGGTCGGCGGGGGTTTCATAGAGCCAGGGATAGCCCCAGCTGTCGTCGATGTTGGCGCCGGTCTGGCCGCCGGGGGCGCAGTGCATGTCGAGGATGACGTACATGTGATATTTGGCGGCCCAGCCGATGACGCGATCCATGAGACGAAAGCCCTCGTCGTTGCCGGGGGTGAAGAATTTGTAGTGGAACGGGATGCGGATGGAGTTGAGGCCGGTGTCGTGAAGGAACTTGATGTCATCTTCGGTGATGTAGGCGTCGCGGTATTGGTTCCAGAACTGCGCGGCGTCTTCGGGGCCGAGGAGCTGGTTGACGAGGTCTTCGATCTCGCGCGGAGACTGAGGGCCGCCGTCGAGTTGGAACATGTAGCCTTCCTGCTCGAGCCAGTTGCCGAGGCTGGTGCCTTTGAGATGGAGCGGCATTCCGTCGGGGGCGATGAGGTTGCGGCCATCGGTGTGGACGAACTTCGATT
This sequence comes from uncultured Acidobacteriaceae bacterium, assembly GCA_963821165.1. GTDB lineage: Bacteria > Acidobacteriota > Terriglobia > Terriglobales > Acidobacteriaceae > Granulicella. The sequence continues at coordinate 1,283,709 of CAWGCQ010000003.1, read as the reverse complement.
CGGCCCGCAGCGTGGAGGGGAGCGTGGAGAGAATTCCGAAGAGAAGTACTGCGAACCATTTCGTCATAGTCGACCCAGGGCGGAAGTATTCCACCGGATTTATGCTTTAGTCAAACGATTGTCTTGAAGAGAAGCTTTTAGCTCCTAGCTCTTAGCTTGTAGCTGCGGCCGTGAGCGGCAGGTGCCGGAGGGTGCCGGAACGTGAGAGGATTTCAGGATGAGTGATTTTCTACCCAAGGCAGGCGGAGTAAAGGTCGGCGGACTGAGCCGGAAGGCGCAGAAGCTGCAGGCGTTGCGTGAGAAGGCCGCGGCGGCGGCGACGAAGACGGACGCGAAGGTAACGTCGGGAGCGACGACGGCGAATGTGAAGGCGAAGAACTCGTTCGCCAATACGAAGAAGACTACGTTTCAGCGCAAGGCGGTTTAGCTGGGGCTCCGCATGAGTCCCGAGCTTTCCTAAGGGGCTAAAGCCCTGATGAGTTATGCGACTTTTTGGCACGACTGAAGTCGTGCCCCTTCGAGGCGAGGCTTGTGTGCGCGTCCGATGGCGGGAAGCACGATTATTCCTACGTGCAGTGGGCAGCGTAAGGCACTAGTGTGGGGTTTTGGGTAGGTACTGCGCGGGGATTGGGTGGTCTGGTGTTTCGGCGTCCCAGAAGATGTTGACGATCCAGTAGCGATCGCCGTCCTTGAGGAGTTGGAAGCTGTTGATGCCGCGGGCGAAGGGGGTTGCGTCGGTGGGGGCGTGGCGGGACTCGTAGGTGCTCCAGACCTGGATGATGTTGCCGTACTGCTCGGTCTCGTTGTGGATGGAGCGTTCGTAGAAGCCCATGGTGGCCATGCGAGAGCTGGCGCGGGCGATGTAGCCGTCGATGGTGAGAACGACGGCGTCGGTGTGGCCCGCTGCGGCGGGGACGGTGGGGATGAGGCGCGCGTCGGGAATGAAGAGCGAGCGCATGCGATCCCAGTCGCGGGGCTGGCCCTGGGCACCGGAGATGACGTTGTAGACGGCGTTGAGGATTGCTTCGGGCGAGCTGACGTCTGCGGGCTTGGCGACCGGCCAGCCGGGATGGCCGGCGATGGAGCCGACGAGATGTGGCGGCGGTGGCGGGGCGGCGGGCGCGGTGTTGTTTGGGCTGAGGCGGCGGTGGCGGAGAGTGCGAGGAGCAGCGAGGCGGTGAAACGCTGGGGGCGGGAGAGCTGGATCATCGGGGTCCTCGGGGATAGGAATACTGTACTTGGCCGAGGGTGATCCGTGGGAGGTCTCGCTAGGTTAATTCGCGGGCGGGCCGGATCGGTGAAGCGGGTGGCGGGATCAACGTTTGGATGTGGCCGCGGCGGCCTGGAGTTCGAGGACGACGCGGGTGAAGTCCATGTGATTCCAAGCCTCTGCGATCTTTCCGTCTTTGAAGTGCAGGAAGCTGGTGCCGGAGAAACTTGCGGTGCGGCCGGTGGGTGGAAATCCCAGGGCCTGGCCGGCATGGGTGACGGTTGCGGTCCAGCGCGCGGCTACATGATCGCCTTCGGCGATGGTCTCGTCGAGATGCACCTTGATGTTGGTGAAGGCTTCTTTGAAGAGGGAGTGGGCCTGGGTGAATTCGGAGGGGCCGGTGAGGATGGCGGAGGGCTCGGGGAAGCCGTGAGCTTTTCCATCGGCGTGGAAGAGTTCATGGATCGTGGCGGGGCTGCCCTGATTCCAGACCTCGTCGAACCAGCGCTGGACGAGTTGCTTGTTGGCTTCGCTCATGGATCCTCCAGAGGAGGAAAGAGTAGCACGGGTGCGTGCGCAGGGAGTGAACGGGCGGAGGCTGGGATTGACCTTGTATAAAGGAACTGCTTCAGGGAGATCGATGCTATGGAATCATCGCTGTTCGAATCGATGGGGGAGCTGATTTCAGAGGCCGTTGCCGTCTTCATCATTCTTGCGTTTGGGGATTCGGTGGCGGCGATGTATGTGCTCTATGATCCGAGCCCTTATCAGAATGCGTATTGGGGAGTGTGCGTGGCGTGGGGGCTGGCGGTGACGATTGCGATTTATGCAACGGGTTCGGTCAGCGGATGCCACGCGAATCCTGCGGTGACGCTGGCACTGGCGCTGTACCGCAAGTTTTCGTGGAAGAAGGTTGTGCCGTACTGCGTGGCGCAGACGGTGGGAGCATTTCTTGGCGCGGTGGTGGTGTACGTGTTGTTTCGGCCGCTCATCGATCACTTTGAAGCGGTGCACCAGCTGACGCGTGCAGGTGGTGGCGCGGCGGGGGTGTTCTTCACGCATCCGGGCTTCATGGTTTCCCGGATGCATGCGTTCATGGATGAGATTATTCTGACGGCGTTTTTAGTCTTCGGGATCTTTGCGGTGACGGAGCAGTATAACGAGCAGGCTCCGGGGGCGAACTTTGGTGCGGTGATTATCGGGCTGATTGTGGCGGTGATTGGCGCGTCGATGGGATATCTGGAGTCGTGGGCGATTAATCCGGCGCGAGACTTTGGGCCGCGGCTGTTCTGCTACTTTGCGGGTTGGGGGTCGTCGGCGCTGCCGTCGCCGGGCAATTATTGGTGGGTTCCAATTGTTGGGCCGCTGCTTGGCGGGGTGGTGGGCGGCGCGGCGTATCAATGGCTGATTCATCCGTTTCTGCCGGCACGGCGGCGGGCTATGCGAGAGCAGCGCGAGGGGGCAAAGGCGGCTGTCGAATCAGAACCCGCTTAGCCGATTAGCGCTCTCCGCAAACATGGTGAGATTCACAGGAGCGTCGATGGTACTGAAACGGGAGAGAATGACTCACGCGGCCGGGTATGCTGATCATCGCCCAGGTGTGGCAATCGCGGTATCGGGTTCGGCGGGTTGTGAATTGGCGCTAGGAAAGGCTGTTGATTGCGTGTTGATCGAGAACGGAACGATCGGCCACCTTGTGGGCTGTAAGTGCTTTGGGATCAATGGATCGAAGGCATGGTTCGATCGGGCAGGGGCAATGGGGAGGGTCTCGCATGGAGGCTGGCGTTCCGAGAAGCTGGGGCCCGTCGTTTCCGCAGCGCTACCGTAACCTGTTTGTTTTGACAGTTCCCTGAATTCGATGTTAGCTAGTACGGTAAGAAGGCATCGTGATCGTTCGGATTATTCATTCCGGCGTGACATCCAGGGAGGTTTTTGTGAAGAATTGCGTCCGCGTCGTTGCTATGTTGGCCGTACTGGCCGTTCCCGTGTTCGCTCAGAGCAAGTTTGATGACCGCCTGAGTGAGTCAGCCGAGGTTTTGCGCCAGATGGCAAAACCCAATGCTATTCCACCCGCTGTTCTCAATCGCGCTGCCTGTGTGCTTGTCTTCCCTATGGTCAGAAAAGTAGGGGTGGGGATTGGTGTGAGCTACGGCAGAGGCGTGTTGGTTTGCAGAAAGGGACCCAACATGGACGGACGCTGGTCGGCTCCCGCGATGTACAGACTCAATACCGGCAGCCTTGGCGTCCAGCTGGGCAGTTCGTCGACGGACTATGTTCTGGTGATTGAGACCCAACGCGGAGCGATCAAGATTCTCTCAGGCAAGCTGAAGCTGGGAGCGGATGCGTCTGCGGTTGCCGGGCCGACAGGAGCCAAGGCCGTGGGGGCGAACGATCCGAACATCGACATCCTGACGTATTCCCGTGCGAAGGGCGGCCTGTTTGCGGGCGCTTCGCTGGGCAGCGCGTCGATGGATTCTGATGACGATGCCAACAAGGCTATCTACGGGAAGACGATCGACGCCACTCAGATTATTCGGAGCGAGAGTCCGACGCCGTCAGGACAGCCCATCGTCGAGGTGCTGACGAAGCTGTCGCCGAAGCGGATCCAGTAGCTTCCAGTAAATGACGGTTGTGAGAGGGTGCAGGAGTCGGTTGCGACTTCTGCACCTTTTTGCTTGGGGTGGCGAAAACGGGTGCGGTTCAGGTGGGTTTCGGGTTGCGAATCGGGGGTTATAGCCCGGTTTCGGGACGCGCGGGGGTGCGGATTCGGGGCGGCTGGCGGGGGGATTTGGGGTTTTGGGGTGGGATGCGATGTTAGGCGCGGGGTGAGGGTGTTTTTTGGGGGGTGGGGTGTCAAGTTGGGGTTTAGGACTGAGGACAGATTTTCAAGGCCACCAAATTTTCAATGCCACCAAACCAGGGGCGATGCCGTCACAGATGAGGACGGGCCCTTATTGGCGGTGCTCACGGACGCAACTTCGCTCTCCTGCGCCGCGATTCTTAGCAGAAGTCTCAACGGCAGGTTGTTCAATTTATGAGCTGAGGTGCTCAACGATGGAACCCCAAGTATTAAAGTTTGCGAGTTCTCCCTTTGTGCCGATTGCTATCGGCTTCTTCGGCCTGGCCACCGGCTACCTTGTGTGGGGTGGGCAGGAGCTGTTTGGCATTCCGGAAGCGAGCCCCGAGGTGAACAAGACGATGGGCTTGTGGGGCTTCTGGATGCCGGGCTTTATGCAGTTCCTCGCGGGTACGTACCTGTTCGTGGGATTGACGTGGTTCAATGTGTTCGGCAACGCGGCACCTTTGTATATGGCGGCGCTCGCGTTCACTGCGTACGGCGTTCATTGGTTCGCGATGGCGCACCGCAGGTACGTCGGTGCAAGCTCTCAGCCAGATGGCTGGATGGCGATTGCGTTCCTGTTTCTCAGCCTGCTTGGAGTGCTGGTGTTTGGCCGCGCGGGAGATATCCCGGTGATGATCATTTTTATCGGGCTGACGCTGGTGTACGCTGCCGAGATTCCTACACGCTTGCTTTTGTGGGCGAGTGGTGGCCGCGTTGTCGCGCTGTTTCAGTTCCTTACCGGGTTCTGGTTGCTGTATTGCACGTACGCCATCACGGTGAATGTGGCATTGGGCGCCAAGGCCTGGATTTGAGTTCTGCGCGGACGGAGAGGATTTTCAGCGGAATGGAAGAGCGCACGGAAGTTTCGTTCCGCATCACGCAATTCGTGGTGCCTGGGTTTAGTATTCGGAGCCGTTCATATTTTCCTGCGCCCTTACAAAGGGATAGCTGCTGACGTGGACCCAGCCTTTGAATGGCCTGTTCACGTCTGCTATCGCAAGCATCACCAGGGTGATGAGAAGGGTGAAGGAGAGTACCTGGAAGACGTGGAGTCTTGGGCTTACGGTATTGAATATGTTGACGGACAACATCGTCAGCAGGCCTCCTACCAGCAACACACACCAGAGGATGGCGGGGAGGCGCTCGGTACTTTGAACCAGCCTGGTTCGCCTGTGGGTGGTCATGTCGCTTAGCTCGGAGATGGCGTGGTCCTCGGCTGTATTTTCTGACGGCGAGGTTCCTTTTACCGACATGAGGGTGACCCACATGCGGTCGTTGATTTTGTGACTTGCGTCGGGGAGCAGGCCTTGTGACATCGCCGGCCAATCATCATGGAGGACGGCAGCAGCGTATGCTCTCGCCTCCGACTGCAGTTCGTTTTTGGGGCCGTCGGGCAGACCGCTGGCGAGGCGATAGACATTGCGCAGTGAGCTTGCTTCGAGATTTGCGTTGAGGGTTGCGGCGCCAAACTCGTTCCAGACGGCGTAAAGCATGAATCCCAGGATGACGGCGTAGGTGGTGCCGAGAATGCTCAGCTGCCAACCGATCAGGTCGTTCTGGTTGGGACGCCTTTCGCGAGGCCATACGCGGTTGAGCGCCAGGGTGAAGACCAGCGACAAGGCACACGTGATAACAAGCAAAACGATGTTCTCAGAAAAGCTAAGCATAATCGCGCCTAAGAGAGAGTTCCTGCATGGACAGGTCCGGTATAGGTTACCTGAACGATTGTGCAGTCGTCGTTAGCCGGCTGCCCCGCGCAGAAGTCGGACATGCCCTGGATCATCCGCTGAAGTTCGGTGCAAAGGGCGGCCGAATCCAGCCGGTCTTCTCCGAAGAACTCTCCTTGCGGATTTTCGGCTTCAGTAAATCCGTCGGTAGCGAGAACCACACTCCAGCCGGCGCGAAGTCTGGTGATGCCGGCCTTGTATTCGGCGGCGTCGATGAGGCCGACGGGAAGGTTTGACGTCTCAAGGCGCAGGACGCCGGCGCTCGAGCAGACGCGGGGTTGGATGTGGCCGCAGTTCATGTATTCGAGCGTGCCATCCTCGATGCAGCCGCAGCAGCAGCATGGTTGCGTACTTCCCAACATTCTTCTGGCACAGGTATCGGTTTGTCGCAAAGGCGATCTCTTCCAGGGGTTGCTGAGCGTGCAGCTGGACGTACAGCATGCCCTGCAGTGTTGCGGCGAGGATGGCAGCCGAGATTCCCTTGCCTGAAACGTCGACCAGCACGACATTGAGAAGATCGTCGCCGGAGACAACGTCAAAGAAGTCGCCACCGACAGCGCTGCACGCCATGCTGTGGGCCTGTACGTTAGCAAACGAAAACGCGGGAATCTGCACCGCCATCAGTCCCTGCTGAATGCGCGCTGCAATCTGCAACTCTTCCTTATGCTGGCGGGCCTGGTCTTCGATGACGGCGAGTTGCGCATTGTCGACCAGGGCCGCAGCTTCCCGTGCAATCGTCCTCATCAGCTCGTGGTCTACATCGGAGTCGCGCTCGGGGCGGAGGCGGCTTTCGAGATAGAGCACACCGAATACCTGCCTGGCCTGATCCTCTACGCCGGAGCGCCGGGGCGCCTGTCGCAGGCGACGAAGAGGAATGCAGATGATCTTGTGAATGTTTTGAGCGAGGATGCTCTGCGGGATATCGCTTTCCGCGGTCAGGGAATCCGTAACCAAGAACTGATCCGCGCCTTCGATCGCCTGGCGCATCACGGTCTGCGATACCGGAGGCGTTTCTGCGAGGATGTGCCCTGTCGCATCCATGCCGAGCGCTAGCTTCAACACGCCTTCGGGGTCTGCGAGAAAGACATAACCGCGTTCCACTTTGGCTAACGCCAGTGTGGACTCAAGCAACGATGCCAGGACGCGGTCGACACCGCCCGCGCTGTTGAGGTCGCGGGCGGCTTGCAGAAACCAGCGTAGTTTTTCCAGGTCCGACGGCTGGGCATCGATCCCCTGCATCTGTTCGAGGATGGTGAGGTTGGTCGAGCCCTGTTTGTCGTCAGCCTCAAACCGAAGCTCCGGCCCTTCGGGAGATCCGAAGCGGATGGCGTCGTGAGGCCGCAGCGTGCAACGGGTGATGCGCTCCCCGTTGACGAAGGTTCCGTGGCTGCTGCCGGTGTCTTCGAGGACAACTTCTTCGTCCTCCCACGTGAGCCTTGCGTGGCTGCGTGAGATGTAGGACTGGGGCAGCATCAGGTCGCATTCTGCCGAGCGGCCAATCACGAACGGGGAGCGTTCGATTGTGACCTTCCGGCGGCTTGCGCCATCGATGAGCTGCATCGAGAGCGCTCGCGTTTGTGGAGACTCTGTGCTGTCCATGGGCCCTGCACCTCTGGATCTGGGGGTGGCGCGCCGTGCATCACCGCGCGGTCGACCGAAACTATGGACGCGGTGCGTTATCTGGGATCGCGTCGTCCACAGCGGGCCGCCGCTCCGACCGGTCGTTCGTTGTTAGTCTCCAATTTGAACCGAATGCGCTCCAAGCAGAACTCTTTCCTTCCGGCAGAGGCTCGTGAGAGCAACGATATCGTAGGTCCAAGCCCTGCAGTGCGGCTCACCCTTCATCTGGATCGTAGTGCTCTCGGGTATTTCCCAGCGCTTCTTACCCTTGAAGTCTTCATCAAAGCACAACGTGCAACCGTCCGCCGGGACGGTAATGGCGAGGGCACCGTCGAACGGTACTGTAATCGGTTCTTTTTCCGCCACGGAATAGAGCCCGTTCCCATCGCAAGAAATCGTGAGAGTCGCCATATTTTGCTCCTTCTATTTACGCCATTGGATGATGTATCTCCCGCTGTTTGCTATACGCACTCTGTTATAGCTCTTCGGCCTCATGAAGAGATAGAGTGAATGGCTATTTTTCTCTGCATGAAGTGAAACGGGTAAGCGGCCGGGCTACTTCGCTGGGTCGATGAATTCCTGGGTCTTTGAGCAGCGACTGCACTTCAGGGTCATTGAGAGCATCCTGCCAGGCGTAGCCTTTGCTGAAGGCTTTGTCCATGAACTTCACCGCGAGCTTGCGATTGCCGAGATTCTCATCACGCGGCCGCCACTGCTTCGAGAATACCGGGATCATTGGGAGACAGCGCCAGCGCAGTCTGAAGATGAGACTCCGCCTCATCGCGCGGTCCGAATCTTGCGCAGAGATTGGCGTAAACGGCGTGGGCGTTCGCATCCTGGGGATTCAGCTTCAGCGATTCGAGGACTCGTTGCCTCTCGCCCGCGGCCGCCTTCTGCGCTCCGGATTCATCCTTGAGCCATTCGAATGCATCCCGAAGGTTGTCCCAAACGTCGTAGTCCGCGGAACTGAGGTTCAAGAGCCTGCTGAGTCGCTTCGACGGCTTCGCCGATACCGATGCTGCTGATACAGCAGAAATCCGAGGTTGGCATAAGCGCCATAGCTGGGACTCAATGCGATCGATTGTTTCAGCGTCGATTCAGCCAAGGGTAGATTTTTGGCTTCGCCCGAATCGACGTAGGCTCCGCCCAGATTCGCGAGCACCTGCGCATTGTCCGGCGTGAGTTGGAGGGCATGCTGGTATTGCGCGATGGCATCGGAATACTTGTGCTGGCGCTGCAAATACTTTCCCAAGGTTTCGTAACCGTTCCAGTCGTCGGGCCGCATGACGGCGGCTTTGCGGAAAGCGGCTTCTGCCTCTGCGTTGCGGCCAGCATGTTCGTAGGCATAGGCAAGGCCGGTGACTGCGGATGCATCGCGGGCGTTGAGCGACAGGGCCTGCTGAAACTCTGCTAGCGCGAGATCGAGCTTGCCGGTTGAATCGTGAATGCGACCCAGCGTCACGTAGGTTTGCGGGATGCGGTTGTCGAGCTGGATCGACTTGCGGCAGTTTGCTTCGGCCTCGGTGAGCCATGCTGGGTTCTTATCGACCTGGTACCTGAGGCGGTAGGCCTCACCGAGCTGGGCGTAGCCGAGGGCGAACTTCGGATCCGTCTTGATGGCGTTGTTGAGAGCGGTGATCGCGAGCTCAAGGTTTCCCGGTTTGTCGTAGCGCTGCATGTAGCCGAGCGAGGTCAGGTAGTCCTCATAGGCGGCGGGGCTGGAGGGGCTGGCGCTACGGTTCCCGCCAGCGGCAACAGAGGCGTCCATGAGCTGCGCGAGGCGCGATACTGCCTCGTCTTCGAGCGTGGAGAGGTCGCCGGTCTTGTCCTCTACCTCAGCCGAGCCAACCTGCCGCAGGGTCTTGGTGTCGATGAGATCGACGGTCAGATGCGTGTCGGCGCCATCGCGCTCGACTGAGCCCTTCAAGACAAGATTTGCGCCGAGCTGTTTGAGTGCATCGGTGGGGTTGTTGATCTTGCGCCGACGCACCTCGCTGTTGGGTACGACCCAGAGCGACTGCTTGCCGGCGTCAAGATTGGAGAGTCGTCCGGCGAGTGAGTCCATGAGGCCGTCGGTGAGTGCCGCGTTTTCAGGATTGCTGCCGGTGCTGTCGAAAGGAAGGACCGCGATGTGTTTTTGTTTGGGTGCGCCGGTGACGAGGGCGGTGACGCGCTGGCGCAGAGACGGGAGCAGCCATGTGACGGCGGCGAGTACCACCAGCAACAGAAGGACGGCCGCGAGCACGAGGAGTGGCGTGCGCTGAGATGCGGGAGGGGTCCATGTGGAATTCGAAGCGCCTTCGCGTGCACGGCGCGTGAGGGCGGTCTCGCGGTTGCTTCGTGATGCGTTGGCAGGCCTGGACGGCGCGCTTGAGGATTGCTTCGCTTGCGAGAGATTGTTAGCGGCGCGCTCGAGATCGGAAAGGAACTCGGTGCAGGAACCGTAGCGCTGGATGGGGTCCTTGGTGAGCGCGCGGTAGATCACCGGTTGCAGGGCCGGGTCGAGGGAGGCTATGTTTTCTGGCGGCTTGTTGAGAACGTTGAAGAGGACGGAGGGGATGGTTTCTCCGTGGAAGGGATTGACGCCGGTCAGCATCTCCGCCAATACGACACCGAGAGCCCAGATGTCGCAGCGCTGGTCGACGGCGTGGCCTAGCGCTTGTTCCGGCGACATATACGCGACGGTGCCTGAGATGCCGGCTATCGAGGCGGTCTGCGCGGTGACTACGTGGGCGAGGCCGAAGTCCACAATTTTGACCAGGCCTGAGGGCGTGAGCATTACGTTCGAGGGCTTGATGTCGCGGTGAACGATGCCGCGCGCGTGGGCCGCAGCGAGGCCGCGGGCCATCTGCGCTGCGATGTCGACGGCTTGATCCTCGGTGAGCGGGCCGTGGCGGATGTGCTCGGCCAGCGAAGCGCCCTCGTAGAAGGCCATGATGATGAAGAGGCGGCCTTCGCTGTCCTCTTCGACTCCGTGGATGATGCCGATGTTGGGATGGTCGAGCGAGGATGCGGTGCGGGCCTCGCGGAGGAAGCGTTCCTTGTCGGCGGGGGTGGAGTTGAACTCGGGAGGAAGGAATTTAAGTGCGACCACTCGCTGCAGCCGGAGATCGAGGGCTCGATATACGACGCCCATACCCCCGGAGCCCGATACTCCCAGTATGCGGTAGTTGCCGGCGACGGATTCTCCTTCGGAGAGGCTTCGTTTCAGCTCGGGCATATCGCATTCTCATGGCGCCCCATCGATTCGGCAGGCTCGACGCCCAGGACGGCGGCAAGCAGGAGGTGTACCAGGTGCGCTATTCGATGGTAAGACCGGAATGGGCCGGGTGGACATATTTTCAGACAGTTAGATGAGGTTTGGCGGGAGGGTTCTGCGCGGGAGATGATCCAGTGGCCGGTCGGCATAGTTCTTTTGGGGGTCGGGCGAGCGCGCCATGCTGCGGCACCTGACAAGGACAACGACGGGGGTATAGGATGTCGACCACCTGGCGGTTTCCGGGGGGAAAGATTCTTTCGCAAGGGAAGACATCGATAGGATTTTGTCCCGCATCAAATCCCACTTTGCTGAAGTTTGCCTCAACCGTTCGCGGAGATGTCGCTCCGACGGGCTCGTCATCCGAATTGGAGGGATTATGCAACTACGCAAGAATGTGCTGTTCGTCGCATTGATGGCGATTCTGATCTCGTCGAGCGCTTTCGCCAGTTCGTTTTCCTCCGTGATCGTCTACGGGGACAGCCTGTCGGACAACGGGAATCTTTACGCGTTGATTGGATATCCGCCTGCTCCTTACTATGACGGGCGGTTCTCCAACGGGCCGGTGGCGGCGGAACAGTTGGCTACCAATTTGGGCGCGCCGCTGTATGACTTCGCGGTTGGCGGGGCGACTTCCGGCGTGGGCAACTATATCGACGGCGGGACGCAGACCGCGGTGGGCTCGCTGGGGTTGCCGGGGATGCAGACGGAAGTGGCTGAGTCCGCCGCGCTGCTGGCGTCGCCGATCGTGCCGTCCAGTTTGTTTCTGGTTTGGGGTGGGGCGAATGACTTCCTTACGGGCGGTTCACCGACGGTTGCGGCGGCTAACGTGGACGCGATTGTGGCCGAACTGGAGGGCGATGGTGCAGAAAACATCCTGGTGCCGGGGCTGCCGGATTTGGGGCTGACTCCGGACTTTACGGGAGATCCGCTGGCGACGGCTTATACCGATGCGTTCAATTCGGCGCTGGTGGCGGGGCTGCCCGGGGACGCCATTTACTTCGACACCGACAATTTGCTCAATGAGGTTGTGGCTGATCCTGCGGCGTTCGGGTTTAGCAATGTGACGACTCCGTGCTTTAACGGCACGACGGTGTGCGACGATCCGAGTCAGTATCTGTTCTGGGATGGGTTCCATCCGACGACGGCCGCGGACACGATTTTGGCGGATGACTTTGAGAATGCCGCGGAGACTCCGGAGCCTGCTAGCTGGTTGCTGTTGGGGACGGGGTTGGGGTTGGCGGTGGTGATGGTGTTGGCGCGGCGGAGGAGTGGGTTGTCGTCGGTGGGGATGGTGCTCGACGGAAGGGCACGGCTTTAGCCGGGCCGATGGAGCGACCCTTTATGACTCGCGCACTGCTGCGCGGTACGCGGAGCAGTGCGCGTAGTCTTCGGGGCAGTTGGCCAGGTGTTCGAGGACTGGGTTCTGGTGGATGTAGTTACGGCGGGTTTCGAATTGTTCACGGCTGAGGACAAGGTGGTCGGTGAAGCCGCGCTGCCAGATGGGGGACTTGGAGGCAAGGCTGTGGGAGAAGCCGCCTTTGATTCGTTGGATGGCGGTGGTGAGATCTTCGGTGGTGAGGAGCAGGTGGACGTGGTCGGGCATGACGACGAAGGCGTGGAGTTTGTAGAGGCCTTCGGCGCGGTAGTGTTGCAGGGTTGCGATGAAGAGGGTTGCGTTGGCGTCGACCTGGAAGAGGCGGCGGCGGTTGTGGGTGACTGCGGTGAGGAAGAAGGTTCCGGCGTTGGCGGTTCTCTGTGGGTGCGCCATGGGGTGAGTTTACGCGGGTGGGTCTGCACGGCGAGGTGGTCGGGGGAACGCGAAGAGTAGGGGTGGCGTGGAGGAAGGCAGGTTGGTCGCTGCGCCTGCGGCTTCACTCCGGCCTTCGGCAGAGTGGAAGGGGCCTGCGGCCCGGCGGTTTATGGCCCGGCTGAAGCCGTGCCCTTCCGGGTTCGTGGTGAGGGGTTGGAGATAGTGGCGCTTGGAGATAGTGGGTGGTGGTGAAAGGTTTCCGTGGCTTGTGGCTCTGGTGGGGATAGCCATCGGTGGCCAGGCTTACCTCAGCGGCTAAAGCCGTGTCGGTGATGGTGGGTTAGGGCACTGAGACCTGAGGCTGAAGCCTCAGGCTACCAGCCTTGCCGCTTCGAGGGTTGTGGTGGGGTCCTTGGGAGGTCTTAGGGTGGGATGAAGAGTCATTCGCTGTCCGCTGCGCCTGCGGCTTCGCTCCGGCCTTCGGCAGAGCGGAACCCACCCATCCGCAAAGGCGCGTATGAATGGGGCACCCGGCGCTGACTCGTTTCGGGTCGTATTGAGATCAAAGGTTCCTGTGTATAACTTTCTCCTTGTATTCGCCTCTCGCAATCTGTTCAACTCGATGGATGGCACTCGAAATTCGAGATCCCATCCATGGATTTATTCACCGGGAAATCGATGAACAACTGATCATCGACTGCCCCACATTCCAGCGGCTGAGGCGACTGAAGCAACTGGCCATGGCCTACCTTGTCTATCCTGGTGCAACGCACACCCGGTTCGATCACAGTTTAGGGGTCTTTCACCAAGCAGGTCGAATTGCCGCTAAGGTTGGCGGCATTTCTCCGTCCGATCAGCGCCTGATCAAGATCGCTGCACTTTTGCATGACATCGGCCACGGGCCGTTCTCGCATGTGTCCGAACCCATTCTCCAAGAGCACGCTACCGGGGGAGTACAACTCGCGGAGAAGCAGCAAGTTCACGAATTAATAAGCATCAAGATAATCGAGGATGATGGATTTCTTAAGGCGCTTATCACCGACAGAGATCGCGCCAACATCGTCAAACTACTCACTGGCACCTACAGCTTCACCGTTTTGAAAGAGATCGTTTCTGGGCCGTTGGATGCTGACAAACAAGATTACCTTCTTCGAGATAGTTATTTCTGCGGTGTAAGTTACGGGCGCTATGACCTCGAGCGACTTCTGAATATCATCGATGTCCATGATGACGGAAAAGACAAATTCCTGGCGATAAGGAAAGATGGAGTTCAAGTTCTTGAACAACTTCTACTCGCTCGTTATTACATGACTAAGCAGGTATATCGGCACAAGATTCGCCTAATAACAGATGAGATGATTGGCCGCGCGATCTCGCTTGGCATCAAGCATGACAACATCAGCTGGCTGAAGGACGTTTATAGCTTCGATGGAACCCCAGAGTTCATCACGGAGTACCTGACTTGGAACGACGAACGCCTAGCGTCGAAGCTTCTGGCCGAAAGTCCCGATAGCTATGCGCAAATGCTTTTCAGCCGTTTGACGGAACGCCGACTTCTCAAATGTATATTTGACATCTCTCCTAAAGACCTCACCGAAGTGAATGCTCGAACTCTTGTATTTAGCGATCTTTCACCTAATGGAATAAGCCCCTCGGAGTTCAAACAGCGCTTAGAGACCTTGATTGCTGAGCGGTGGAAGCTGGATCCACATCTTGTGATTTGCAACTTCGTTAAATTCAAGTCTGCGGTAAAGACTGAAAGCGAAGTTCTCGTGCTTGATGGAATTGGCAAACCGACATTGTTTCGGGACGAGTCAACCATTTTCAACACCGTAAACCAGTCGATTCAAGAACAGATGTTCCAGGTGTACGCTCCGATTTCGTATGAGGATGACCGAGACAAGAGGAGAAAGCTAAGCGAGTTTTCAACGGAGATTAAAGAGATGATCAATAAGTTGGCAGCCACGCCAGCGAAAGCTGCGATCGATGCAGAGAATGGAGTTGCTGCATGACACCAATGGAATTCATCATTGCAGTCGTACATTCAGCCGGAGACTCAGTTCAAGGGCGAACTTTGCTCCAAAAACTTTGTTTTTTCACGAGTCGATTGGCGCGTGTTGATGCTCAGCTAGGATTTGATGCGCATTACTACGGGCCTTATTCTTCGACTCTTGAATTGACCGTGTCTCAATTGAAGAGCATCGGTTTCTTGTCGGAGGAAAGCACTGGATTTGGGGTGTATTCAAGCGGTTTTGAGATGAAAAGATATGACTATCGCTTGACTCAAGAAGGTTTGCAGATCGCGTCCACAATAGAAAAGACGGACGAATATGCCAGGGTCAGGAGTGCGGTCGAGGCAATCAAGAAGGCTGGAGGGCTAGATTACATAGCGCTGTCTTTCGCGGCAAAAGTGTTCTTCATTGTGACCAAGCAGGGAGTTCCAATGTCCAAGCAGGCGATTCAAACGGAGGCTCCAAAGTTCAATTGGAATATCCCAGAAACGTCTGCGGTAAAAGCGGTGGATTTCTTAGTTTCTGTGGGTTTACTTGTAGGGCCATAGCGTGTTCCTGCGACTACAAAGCCCCGCCTAACGGCGGGGCTTTGTGTTGATACGCGAAGCGACTCTCGCCGTCCGCGCAGGACCTAGCTGCAGCCGCTGGTGGAGCCGCATTCCATGCAGCGGTAGCAGGAGCCGTTGCGGGTCATGATGGCTGCCGCAGGTGCTGCAGCTGGGGGCGTCGCCCATGTCGTACATGGACTTCATGGCGCTGGGCGGTGTGGTAGACGCTGCGGTCTACGGTGGCGAGGAGGTCAGAAGCAGGTCCTCCGCCTGCGGCGAAGGATGACAGATCCATGCCGGCGCGGGCGGCTGAGGTCGCGGGCGATTCCCTGCTGGGGTGGGGTGCGGTCGGTGTGGTGGAAGGCTTCGCCGTGGAGCTCGTGGGTGGCGGGGTGCTGGCCGTGGGGTTCACCGGAAGACGGTGAAGCAGATTCCTCCGCTGCGCTGCGGAATGACAGACCAAGGGCGGGGGTGGCGGGGTTGGCGGAGGAGGTGGCGGCGGCGAGGGTGGGCTGCTTGAGGTCGGCGAAGAGGTCGAGCTGCTGGCCGGAGAGGAAGCGGAGCTGCATCCAGCGGAAGAGGTAGTCCATGATGGACTTGGCGTAGCCGATCTCTTCGTTGCCGGTCCAGCCGGAGGGCTCGAAGCGGGTGTGGGCGAACTTCTCGCAGAGGACCTTGAGGGGCACGCCGTGCTGGAGGGCGAGGGAGATGGCCGTGGCGAAGGAGTCCATGAGGCCGGAGATGGTGGAGCCTTCCTTGGCCATGCGGATGAAGATTTCGCCGGGCGGCGCCGTTGGGGTAGAGGCCGACGGTGATGTAGCCTTCGTGGCCGCCGATGCCGAACTTGTGGGTGATGGAGGCGCGCTCGGCGGGGAGACGGTGGCGGACGGCGCGGGGTGGGGCCTGGGCGTCGAGCGCGTCGGAGTTCTGGGTGGCGGCGGCGATGACGGCGGCGAGCTGGGCTTGGGCGTCGGCGAGCTGCTGCGGCTTGGCGGCGAGGCTGGCCTCGGCGAGCTGCGACGGCGGTGAGGGCGGCCTGCTCGGCGGCGAGGTCTGCGATGGCTGCGGCAGCTCGGCGGCTGCCGGATTCGGTGGTGGACGCTGGTTCCCTTCTTGTCGGCGTCGGTCTGCGCGGTGACGTTGAGGGGCTGGGTGCCCTTGGAGCCGTCGCGGTAGATGGCTACGGCCTTGAGGCCGAGACGCCAGGATTCGATGTAGGCGTCGGCGATGTCCTCGACGGAGCAGTCGTTGGGGAGGTTGACGGTCTTGGAGATGGCGCCGGAGAGGAAGGGCTGGGTGGCGGCCATCATCTTGACGTGGCCGAGTCCAGTGGATGGTGCGGGTGCCCTTGGCGGGCTTGAAGGAGCAGTCGAATACGGCGAGGTGCTCGGGCTTGATGCCGGGCGCGCCTTCGATGGTGCCGGTGGCGTCGATGTAGTTGACGATGGCTTCGACTTCGGCGTCCTTGTAGCCGAGCTTGAAGAGAGCGCCGGGGACGGTGTTGTTGACGATCTTGATCATGCCGCCGCCGACGAGCTTCTTGTACTTGACGAGGGCGAGGTCGGGCTCGATGCCGGTGGTGTCGCAGTCCATCATGAAGCCGATGGTGCCGGTGGGGGCGAGGACGGTGACCTGCGAGTTGCGGTAGCCGTACTTCTCGCCGAGGGCGAGTGCGGTGTCCCAGGCGTCCTGGCGGGCGGACTTGAGCTCGGCGAGCTGCGGGGCGACGAAGCCGGGGCGTCTTCGTAGCCGGAGGCTGCGGGCGTAGAGGCTGCGGTCGATGTTGTTGACCTCGGCGCGGTGCATGCGGATGACGTCGAGGAAGGGCTCGCGGTTGACGTAGAAGCCGGGGCAGGCGCCGCCGGTGATCTGCGGTCTGCTGGGTGAGGGGCGTGGCGGCGCCGAGGGCGGGAGCGGTGGCGGCGATGCGCGCGGACTGGGCGTAGGCGTCGCCGCAGAGGATGGCGGTGAGCGTGGCGGCGTAGTCGCGGCCGGCGTCGGAGTCGTAGGGCAGGCCGCGGTCCATGAGCAGCGCGCCGAGGTTGGCGTAGCCGAGGCCGAGCGGGCGGTAGTCGTGCGAGTTCTTGCTGATCTGCTCGGTGGGGTAGCCGGCTGCGTCGACGATGATCTCCATCGCGGTGGTGACGATGGCGATGGCGTGACGGTAGGCGGGGATGTCGAACTGGCCGCCGGGGGTGAGGAACTTCATGAGGTTGAAGGAGGCGAGGTTGCAGGCGGAGTCGTCGAGGAACATGTACTCCGAGCAGGGATTGGACGGCGTTGATGCGGGCGGTGTTCTTGCTGGTGTGCCAGCGGTTGATGGTGGTGTCGTACTGCATGCCGGGGTCGCCGCACTGCCAGGTGGCTTCGGCGATCTGGTGCATGAGGTCGCGGGCGCGGTACTCGCTTGACGGGCTCGCTTGCCCTTGACGGTGCGGGTGGTGAAGGTGCTGTCGGTCTCGACGGCGTGCATGAACTCGTCGGTGACGCGGACGGAGTTGTTGGCGTTCTGGAAGAAGATGCTGGTGAAGGCTTCGGAGTCGGGGCCGGAGCCGTCGTAGCCGGCCTGCATGAGGTGCCAGGCCTTCTTCTCTTCCTTGACCTTGCACTGGATGAAGTCTTCGATGTCGGGATGGTCGATGTTGAGGATGACCATCTTGGCGGCGCGGCGGGTCTTGCCGCCGGACTTGATGACGCCGGCGAAGGCGTCGAAGCCGCGCATGAAGCTGAGCGGGCCGGAGGCGGTGCCGCCGCCGGAGAGGGTTTCCATGCTGCCGCGGATGGCGGAGAGGTTGGAGCCGGCGCCCGAGCCCCACTTGAAGAGCATGCCCTCGGTCTTGGCGAGGGTGAGGATGGTGTCGAGCGAGTCCTGCACGGAGTTGATGAAGCAGGCGGAGCACTGCGGGCGTGGAGTAGCCGGTGACGGAGAAGGCGACCTTGCCGTAGCGCGGCGTCCCAGTGCCAGTTCTGCGCGTCGGAGTTGGGCTCGAGGCGGTCGCAGCCGACGTTGAACCAGACGGGCGAGTTGAAGGCGACCTTCTGGTTGACGAGGAGGTGGGTGAGCTCGGCGAAGAAGATGTCGGCGTCTTCGTCGGAGGCGAAGTAGCCGTCGCGCATGCCCCAGTCGCGGATGGACTCGGCGACGCGGGAGATGAGGGCGCGGACGCCGGTCTCGCGCTCGGGGGTGCCGACCTGGCCGTGGAGGTACTTGGTGGCGACGATGTTGGTCGCGGTGATGGACCAGTCGGAGGGGACTTCGACGTTCTTCTGCTCGAAGACGAGGCGGCCTTTGAAGTCCTGGATGATGGCGTCGCGGAACTCCCAGGTGAGCTCGTCGTAGGGGTTGACGCCGGGCTTGGTGAAGTAGCGCGAGAAGTGGAGGCCGGGGGCGGAGCTGTGCGTGGCTGGAGGCAGCGGCGGGGGTGGTGGTCTGCTCGGCTGCGGCGCTGGATTGAATCATGTCGGCCATGGGTAGGTACCTCTCGGAGAAAGCTGAAATCGAAAAACTGAGGGAGTGCGACCGGATCGAAATCCGGGGGGTTACCGGTGACGGCGTAAGTCAGATTGCGGGCCTGGTGAAGGACGCGTCTCCAGCGCGCAAACATCGGCTGGAGGGGTTGCGTCGCGGGTCCTTGTCGGCGGTGTGGCCAAGGAGACAGGCGCTGCACCAGAGCTGCGGGTGAGGATGAAAGTAACGCCGCATCTGGTACGAGTCAAGTATAAAACAACTAGATGTTGTGGTGTAGAAGTAGATACTCCCCTGGCGCGGGGAAACGCTGTCCCAACTTCGGTTTTTCTGGGGTTTTGCTGTGGAAAGTTCGTTAATGCCGCGTGAATTGCGGGGTTTCGTCTTGTGGTTACCAGGCGATGAATTAAGGGTACGGCGCAGGGGGTGGGCAGCGCAAGGAAGAAGTGCGGGGAAAAGAGGGCGGATTGGGTGGAAAAGTCGTCCTGCACGGACGGCGGGCGTTGAGCTTCTAGCTAATGCGACTTCGATGACGCCGGGCGGCGTTGCCTCTCTCGTGGTGGCGGCGGCAATGGGATTAGCTGACCGTTAGGGTGATGGTGGTGGAGCTGGTGGTGGTGCCGCTGGTGCCGGTGACGGTGATGATGTAGGTGCCGGGCTGGGGTGTCAGTGGTGGTGGTGGTGCGTTGTTGTTGGTGGTGCTGCTGCCGCCGCAGCCGGTGAGACCGAGGCCGCTGAAGGAGAGAGCGAAGACCAGACCGAGGGCGAGGCCTGACGCTCAGCAGCTTTGAGCGGAGGCGGCGGGAGCGGCCGACGCAGGGAGAGCAGGAGGAGCGTGCCAGCGAGCGAGGCTGGGAGAGGCAGCTGCTTCCAGGGCGAGGGGTGGTTGGGAGTGGTGTTGCGCGCTACGGCGTTCGAGGGTGCAGATGTTCCGGGCCGGGCGGAGCCTGACGGACAGGGCACGGCGCTGGTGTAGATGGTGTAGGTTGCAGTGCCGGCGGTGGTGCCGGTGATGGCGACGGCAGCCAGGGCTGAGGACGATGCAGCCGTCGGTCAAGGTTGGAGGCGCTGTCGGTGAGGGTGACGGTGCCGGTGAAGCCGTCGGAGGGCGTGATGGTGATGGTGCCGGTTGTCGAGCCTCCCGGGGCGACGGTGGCGCTGGTGGGGCTGACGGTGACAGCGAAGGAGCCGGTGGGAACCGCGCTGCCGACGGTGAGGGTGATGGATGCCGGTGGAGGTGGCGAAGGTCGTATCGCCGGAGTACGTGGCGGTGATGGATGTGAGCGCCGGCGGTGGTGGAGCTGAAGCTGTAGGTGGCTACGCCGGCGGTGAGCGGGAGCGAGGTGGCGGTGCCGCCGTCGACCTGAGACGGAGACGGTGCCGGAGGGTGCGAGGGTGCTGGTGGCGACCGGAGCGACGGTGATGGTGATGGCGTCGGCTGCACCGTTGGCGGGGGTGGTGGTGGCCGCGACGAGGGTGGTGGAGGTGGAGAGCAGCGAGCCGGTGGTGGAGTTGGGCCAGGCGGTGAGGAGGTTGAAGAAGTCGATGGAGCCGAGGCCGGAGGCTTCGTCGTAGCCGGTGGTGGCGGCGTAGTCGGTGGTGCCGGCGGAGGAGCAGTAGGTGGCGCCGGAGAGGCACTGGTTGCCGCCGCGAGGTGATGTCGTGGAAGGCGGTGGCGTAGGCCGAGGTGGCGGCGAGGGAGTAGAGCGTGGGGTTGACGACGCCCTGGCCGGTGGAGTTCTTCGCCTGGTTGATGATGGCGACCAGGCCGGAGAAGGTGGGGGCGTCAAAGCTGGTGCCGCCGCCGACGGTGAGGTCGCCGGCTGGAGGAGTCGCGCAGGCCGTCGTTGCAGCTGGCCTTCTGGCTGGTCGGACCAGAAGGTCGTGTCGCTGGTGCAGAAGGCGAGGGGCGCGTTGAAGGGCGAGGCGGTCATGGCGATGTCGGGCACCATGCGATGCCGCGGCTGGCGATGGCGACGCCGCCGATGGTGCCGGACTGCCAGGTGGGCTGGGCGGTGAAGATGCTGACGCCGCCGCCGCCGGCGGAGATGGGAGAACAGGCATCGGCGGTGGTGCCGGCGGCCAGGAGGCAGCGGCGGCTGCGACGTCGTCGTTCCAGACCATCTCGGGGATGTAGGACTTGGCGGAGCTGATGATGTCGGTGGTGGTCTCGGCGTCGAAGTAGGTGTTGTTGCCGGCGGCGACGTCGGCGGCGGGAAACTCGGTGCCGCCCACGGCGGTGACGTACTGGCTGCTGCCGGGAAAGTCGACGGCGAGCTGCTCGTTGTCGGCGGTCTGCGGAGGATTTGTACTCGCCGTAGCAGTCGGTGGAGCCGTCATCGCCGGCGGCGGAGACGACGGTCTGGCCCTGGGCGGCGGCCTGCTCGAGGAAGAGTTGTACTCGTTGTATCCGGACTGGCCGAGGTTCGGGTTCGCAGTCTCCGTAGCTGGAGCTGATGATGGGAGCGATGTCGCTGGTCGATGGCGTACTCGATGGAGTTGAAGACGCCGTAGTTGTTGCTGTTGCCGGTGTAGACGAAGTAGACCTGTGCGCCTTTGGCGATGGTGCTGGAGTACTCGAGGTCGAGGTCGGACTCGGCTTCGTCGCCGTCGGCGTAATACGCGGGAGTGCCGGAGTTGGGGACGAGGACGAGGATGGGGGTCTTGGCGGCGATGCCGACGGCGTTCTGGAAGTTGGTGATGTCGGAGAGATTGACTGCGGACTGGCCGACGATGGCGATGGACTGGTTGGAGCCGGTGTAGCCGGAGTTGTAGGCGGGGGTGATGTCGTAGATGGTGGCGAGGTCGCCGGGGGTGAGGAAGTGGTTGCCGGTCTGGCTGGAGGTGAAGCGGGGCTGCGCCGTCTGGGGCCCTGCACGGACGATGTGGGGGAGGAGATGGAAGTCGGAGAGGTTGCCGATGGCCAGGACGCTGGAGGCGAGCGCGGCGGGGAGGGTGAGATCGGCGGAGGGGGCGAAGTGTTTGGCGGCAGGCTGGAGGGCGGTGGCGGGCGTGAGGTAGTAGTGCAGCGGGGCGCCGAAGGCCGAGGCGACCTGGGCGGCGGTTCCGGAGAAGAGGATGCGGTTGCGGCTGCGTGAAACAGAATCGATAGAGAAGCCCTGCTGCTCGAGCCACGCTTCGGCGGCGGCGATGTCAGAGGCCGGCGACGCCGAACTGCGCGGCGTACTGGTCGGGGGTGATCCACTGGTGGTAGAGCGGGGAGGCGGGGTTCTGCTGGGCGGCGACGAGGGTGTCGAGCGCTGTCTGCTGGGCGGCGCTGCGGCTGAAGAGCAGAGAGATGCCGTGGAGCTGAAGGGTAGCCGGGGACGGCGCCGAGGTCGTTGGCGGCGATGGCGCGCGGGAGGACGCGAGCCAGCCAGGGTGACGCGGCTGGCAGAGTCGATGGGGGCGGTGATGCGCGGCTGCAGTTTCGCGGAGGTGCTTTGCGCGAAGGCGGGAGCGGCGGCGCAGAGAGAGAGTGCGGTGCAGAAGACAGCCAGCAGCGCAGAGCGGCTGGAGGGAACGGTGCATCGAGAGACGTTTCATAAAGGCCCTGACTCTTGGCGTGACAGCAGTGACGCGGTTCAACAGCAGTTCAGTGAGACGAACAACGAAGGGCCTTGGGGAGCGGGCAGCCATCGACTTTGTAATCCCTCTGTTGGAGACGGCTTCGCCTGTGTATAAGGTTACAGCGCGGAACGGTTTGCAGGCAGAATCCGCGGGCTGGAGCGGCGGCCAGGCTTCGTGCGTTTGGATGCGGAGAATCGGGCCGGAGCAACGATTGAGGGTGCCGAGATGACGGGTTCGTCAGGTGAAGCCGAGGCTAAGTGCCCGGAAATCTGTGGATCGCCAGCGATCGATCAGCATCTATATGCTCTAATCGGCAGGAAAAATCCAAGCATAAGTGGTTGACGGAGGAAATCCAGATGAAGCGCATGGGTGTGGCGGTATGGACAGCGGCGGTTGTATTGGCGATGGGCACGGGCTTGATGAGCGCGCAGGCGACGCAGTGGAAGATCGATCCAATGCATTCGGAAGCTGACTTTGCGATCAGGCATCTGGCGATCAGCACGGTGCATGGGTCGTTCCATGGGCTTTCGGGCGTGATCACGTTTGATCCGGCGGATGTGGCGAAGTCGAGTGTGGAGGCAACGATTCCGGTGGACACCGTGGATACGGGCGTGGCGCCGCGAGACAACGATCTGAAGAGCCCGCACTTCTTCGACGCTGCACAGTTCCCTACCATGACCTTCAAGAGCACCAGCGTGCGCAAGGCTGGCGACCACTATGACGTCGCCGGGAACTTGACGCTGCATGGCGTGACCAAGCCGGTGGTGCTGAAGCTCGAGGAGCCGGGCAAGCAGCAGACGGGTATGGACGGAAAGAGTGTGCATCGCGGGTTTACGGCGACCACGACAATCAATCGCCAGGACTTTGGGCTGACGTTCAATGGCAAGCTGAGCAGCGGCGATGCGGTGCTGTCGGATGAGGTGAAGATCGAGATTGATATCGATGCAGCGAAGATCTGAGTCGTAGAGCTTTCAAAGTTAAGGCGCATTCGCGCCGTTCCTCCTGAATGGAGGGGCGGCGTTGTGATCCAGGATCTCGATGGGCCGAGAACGTTCGAAGGCGTCGATGATGATGGGCGTGTGCGATTTGGTGCCGCGATTAGGATTGTCCATCGGGACGCAGGCCTGTGTACACTCGAGTTCAGCAAGGAGGGCTACAACACCGGGCAGTTCCCTTTCGAGATGGGGCCTCGAGACACGAGCGGAGGGAGTGTCAGCTATGAGCTTGGGACGTCGGCGCATGACACGATTGAACTGCGCGACGGATCGGTACTGTCTGGCGACTTGCTCTCGATGGATGCGACGCAGGTGCAGGTCCGCATTGGTGGAAATATTCAGACGTACGAACGCAATCAGATTAAGCGCGTACTGCTTACGCAGCGAGAGCCGGTGACGCAGTAGAGCGGGTGCGGTGATCGCTTGCGGCTTTGTGATGCGCTGAGTACACCCTACAATGCTAAGTAGGCTCGGCGCAGCGCGTGTGTCATGGAAGGGCCTGTAGCTCAACGGTTAGAGCAGGGGACTCATAATCCCTTGGTTGGGGGTTCAAATCCCTCCGGGCCCACCAACCTTCCAAGTCGGGACAGCGAGGCTTTCCGTGCATTCCTGCGATTGCGGTGCGGGCGGTCTGTGGACGGAAGAGCAGTGCGGGCGCGGTTGGTTGGTTATGGCGTGGTGGTCGGGCGGTAGCGAACGACGTAGAGCATGCCGGGGGTTCGGTAGGGCCAGCGGGAGTAGTGGACGGGGGCGAAGGGTGTGGGGCCGTAACAGGTGTTGGGATCGAACGAGACGCCGTAGAGGGGATGGATGTGCGGGGTGAAATCGTACCACTTCATCTGGCAGGGGCCGGGTGGCGGAGACGGCGTGGGGACGTAGAAGTTGGGTGGCGACGCGATGTTGGGAAAGTTGATTGCGGGCGCGTGCTGGAGTTCGACGTCGATGTTGTATTCCCAGCCGTTGTCGACCGAAGTGGCGGGGACGTTGTTGGCGGCGAGTTCGTGGGCGAGAGTTACGCGCGCGCGGTAGAAGGAGAACATGTTGTGGGTGGTGGCGATGGCGTACACGGCCATTAAGCCGACCAGCAGAGCGCCGGCGAGAGGGATGCGCTGCTGGATTCTTTCCTGGTAGTAGCGAGCGAAGACGATGGCGGCGACGGCGAGCAGCGGAAGCAGATAGCGATCAAAGCTGGTGTCGTCTGCCACACGCGGCATGAGAAAAAAGATGTAGGCGAGGGTGAAGGGCGCAAAGAGGATTGCGAGTTGTTTCCAGGAGATCGGCTGTGGCTGGGTTGCGGGCGAGAGTTGATCGCGGCGGAAGAACGATGCGATGAGGCCGAGGAGCCCGCCGAGGGACGCGATGGTGAAGAGCAGGCGCAGCCAATTAGGCAGGTAGACGGGCTGGAGGCCGTTGAGCATGCTGTCGGCGTAGATTCCTTGCGGCGTGACCCAGTCGCCGTAGAGCGGCTCCATCAGGAAGGGATAACCGCGATGGATGCTGAGGATTGCGTAGACGACGCAGAGGACGACTATGAGCGTGATGGAGCGGCGATTACGCCCGCGCCAAAGGACCGGCAGAAAGATGGCGAAGAGTGGAAGGATGAGGAATGGGGCGTCGAGGAAGAGAAAGCTGAGATGGCGGGCGATCTCAAGTGCCGCGAAGGATTTGGGCAGCAGGCGCTCGGGGACGACGTAGGGCTGGTGCTTTAGCCATGTCATGCACGCGAAGATGAAGAGTGCTCCGGCGATGTTGGCTGCGGCTCCGGCGAGGAGGACGCGGCGGCGGGAGCGCAGGAGCCAGAGGGTGGAAGGGACGATGACCAGCGTGCCGAGCCAGGCGATCTGGCGAGAGGTGCCGCAGAGGACGTTGGTAGCGATGGCGAAGCAGAGCCATGCGATGGTCGCGCGCTCGGTGGTGGATTGGAGAGCGCGGAGGCAGCCGTAGAGGCAGAGGATCAGGGCGAAGAGTCCGAAGATGTCGGTCATGAAGGTGACCGAGAGCATTAGGTAAAGGGGAGAGAGCGCGAGGGCGAGGGTGGCGAGGGTGGCGTTGCGTTCGTTGACACCGGCGCGAACGAGGGCGCGCTGGAGGAAGAAAGCCGTGAGCATTGCGACAAGAAGCGTGCTCATGCGAACGGTGGTGAAGGAGAAGCCGAAGAGCTTGATGAAGATGGCGCTTAGATAGAGCTGAAAGGCGAGCATGGGAGCGCCCCAGCCGTTGAAGACGATGTGCCCGGTGGAGGCGAGGGTGCGGGCCATGAGAATGTAGGGGCCGTCGTCGGAGATGCCCATGGTGGTGACGGGGTGGCTGATCAGTTCGCAGACAAGGACGGCAAGCGCGCAAACGAAGGCCGGGATGCGGTATCTGCGGATCGTTTGCAATCAGCCTCCTGTAGAAGATGCTTTGTGAGGGTGAGGTGATGCGGGCAGGTGCGTCAGGATTTGAGCAGCGACTGGTATTGCTCGATCTGGGTGAGGGTGAGGGCTTGCATGTCTGACCCGGATTGCCAGGCGCGATACCAGCCGACGAGGAGCTCGAGGGCTTGTTGGAGGGTTAGCTGCGGACGCCAGCCGAGGTCGGCGTGGGCGCGGCTGGAGTCGAGCTTGAGATAGCCGGCTTCGTGGGGAGTGGGCGCCTTGTCGAGGAACCAGGAGGCACCGTTGCCCCAGAAGGCGGTCATCTGCTCGGCGATCCAGGAGACGGGGCGGGCGTCGGTGTCGGAGGGGCCGAAGTTGTAGGCGGTGGCGTAGCGCGCGGCGTGATCTCGTTCGGGTGTGAGGAGTTTTTCGGCGAGGAGGATGTAGCCGTGGAGCGGCTCGAGCACATGCTGCCAGGGGCGGATGGCGTGCGGGTGGCGGATGCCGACGGGCTTGCCGGAGAGGAAGCCGCGGACGAGATCGGGGAGCAGGCGATCGGTGGACCAGTCGCCGCCACCGATGACATTGCCGGCGCGCGCGGTGGCGATGGCGACGTCGTGACCGTTGGGCTGGCCGAGCGTGTGGACGGGAAAGTAGGACTGGCGGAAGGCCGCGCTGACGATCTCGGCGCAGGCCTTGCTGCTGGAGTAGGGGTCGTAGCCGCCGAGGGGATCGGTCTCGCGGTAGGGCCAGATCCACTCTTTGTTTTCGTAGCACTTGTCGGTGGTGACGGAGACGACGGCGCGCACGCTGGGGGTTCGGCGTACTGTGTCGAGGACGCGGGCGGTGCCGATGACGTTGGTCTCGAAGGTGCCGATGGGGTCTTCGTAGGAGTAGCGCACGAGGGGCTGGGCGGCGAGGTGGAAGACGACCTCGGGGGCGAAGTCCTGGAGGGCGCGCTCGAGGGCGGCGGCGTCGCGAATGTCTCCGCGGATGTCGTCGACGACAGAGCCGATGCGGGCGGCGGTGAAGAGGTTGGGCTCGGTGGTGGGGTCGAGTGCGTAGCCGCGTACGGTGGCGCCGAGCTGCGTGAGCCAGAGCGCGAGCCAGCCGCCTTTGAAGCCGGTGTGGCCGGTGAGGAAGACTCGGCGGCCCTGCCACGAGAAGGCTGCGTCAGATGTGGAGCTGGTTGCGGTTACCATGTCTTCCACGGAGCCTTTCCGGAGGCCCAGAGCTCTTCGAGTTGCTGGCGGTCGCGGAGCGTATCCATGGCCTGCCAGAAGCCGTGATGGAAGAAGGCTTCGACCTGGCCGCGGGCGACGAGATCGCGGATGGGCTCCTGCTCGAACATCTGGCTGTCGTCGCGGATGTCGGCGAAGATGTCGGGCTTGAGGACGAAGAAGCCGCCATTGATCCAGCCACCTTCTTCATTGGGCTTCTCGCGGAAGGAGAAGACGTGGTTGCCTTCGAGCCCGAGAGCGCCAAAGCGGGCGACCGGTTGGATGCTGGTCATGGTGACACTCTTGCCGTGGGACTTGTGGAAGGCGATGGAGGCGGCGATATCGACGTCGGCGACACCATCGCCGTAGGTCATGCAGAAGGACTCTTCGCCCTCAACAAACTTTGCGATCTTGTTGAGGCGGCCGCCGGTGCCGGTTTTTTCGCCGGTGTCG
Organism: uncultured Acidobacteriaceae bacterium; assembly: GCA_963821165.1. Lineage (GTDB taxonomy): Bacteria > Acidobacteriota > Terriglobia > Terriglobales > Acidobacteriaceae > Granulicella. The sequence goes on along the minus strand of CAWGCQ010000003.1, from coordinate 1,256,680 downwards.
ACGAGTGTGACGCGCCAGGGTTCGGCGACGGAGTTGTGCACGGTCATGGTGTTGGCGGACATGTCGAAGGTGACGTCGGAGGTGTGGAGGAAGTAGTTGGCGAAGTACTCCTTGATGACGTAGCCCTTGTAGCCGCAGCAGATGATGAAGTCGTTGATGCCGTGCGCGGAGTAGAGCTTGAGGATGTGCCAGAGGATGGGCAGGCCGCCGATTTCCACCATCGGCTTGGGACGTATCGAGGTTTCTTCACTAGATCCTGGTGCCGAGACCGCCTGCGAGGATGACTGCCTTCATTCGTTGGTTCCCCTAATGCAATGAGGCGATTATATGGGAGAGATGGGTTCGGGCAGGGGTGGGCTGGCGGACAGAAGAGGCGCGGGAGCTTGTGTATTCTTGAAGTACGTATGACGGATAAAGCAGCGGCCCTTCGGCAACAAATCCTCGAATTGACAGCGCAATTTCATGCGGAAGCCTTTCCGCGTAAGGAGTTCGTCGCCGGGAATGTCGACGGTACCCGTGTCGGGCAAGGTGATTGGGCCGGACGACATGTGCTCGGTGGTGGATTCGGCGCTGGATGGATGGTTTACGACGGGGCGGTTTGCGAAGGATTTTGAGCGCAAGCTGGCGCGATTCTTCGGGCGTGCGGTCGGCGTCGCTGGTGAACTCGGGCTCGTCGCGCGAACCTGGTGGCGCTGAGTGCGCTGACATCGCCGAAGCTGGGCGAGCGGGCGTTGAAGCCGGGCGATGAGGTGATTACGGTCGCCGCGGGGTTTCCGACGACGGTGAATCCGATTCTGCAGAATCGGCTGGTGCCGGTGTTTCTGGATGTGACGCTGCCGACGTATGAGATCGATGTGACGCAGCTGGAGGCGGCGTACAGCGCGAAGACCAAGGCAGTGATGATCGCGCACACGCTGGGGAATGTCTTCGACCTGGATGCGATTACGGCGTTCTGCAAGAAGTACAACCTGTGGCTGGTGGAAGATTGCTGCGATGCGCTGGGCTCGACCTACAGGGGGCAGAAGGTGGGGACGTTTGGCGATATCGCGACGGTGAGCTTTTATCCGGCGCACCACATTACGATGGGCGAGGGCGGAGCGGTGCTGACCGACAAGCCGGCGCTGCAGGTGCTGATCGACAGCTTCCGCGACTGGGGGCGCGACTGCTGGTGCGAGCCGGGCGTGGACAACACCTGCGGCAAGCGCTTCGATTGGCAGCTGGGAACGCTGCCCTGCGGGTACGACCACAAGTACACGTACTCGCATGTGGGCTACAACCTGAAGGCGACCGACATGCAGGCGGCGCTGGGAGTTTCGCAGATTGAGAAGCTGCCGGAGTTCATCGCGCGGCGCAAGGAGAACTTCGCGTACCTGAAGACAGGCGTTGAAGCCGCTGGAGGAGTTTCTGATTCTGCCGGAGGCGACGGAGCACTCGGACCCGAGCTGGTTTGGATTTCCGATTGGCGTGAAGACCGATGCGCCGTTTACGCGCGACCAGCTGACGCGGGCTCTGGAGGCGCAGAAGATTGGGACGCGGCTACTGTTTGCTGGAAATCTGCTGCGGCAGCCGGCGTATGAGGGCTATGAGTATCGCGTGGTGGGTGAGCTGGCGAATACGGACTTCGTGATGAACCAGGTGTTCTGGATTGGGGTGTATCCGGGGCTGACGGAGCCGATGCTGGACTTCATTGCGGAGACGGCGACGGAGTTTGTCGCGCAGCTTGCCGAGGGGCTGAAGGTTCTTTAGGAGCGGTGCCAGGCTGCTGTGCGGCGGATGGATTCTTCGAGAGGGACCGTTTGGCGTAGGCCGAGTTGTTGCTGTGCGCGTTGCGTGGAAGGGACGTAGCGCAGCGGGGATGCGCCTTCTACTGGCTGCTGCGCAATGTGGATGGGAAGCTGCGGGTTGAGGATTCCGGCGGTGAGGCGGGCGAGGTCGGCGATGCTGATGGCTTCTTCTGAGCCGACATTGAAGGCATGCAGCGGTGGGGCTTCGAAGAGGATGGTCCAGAGCCAGATGGCGAGGTCGGCGGCGTAGAGGTAGGAGCGCAGGGGCGTGCCGTCGCCGGCGATCTGGATGGGTTCGCCGCGCATGGCGTTGCCGATGAAGTTACCGATGGCGAAGCTGCCGTCGAGGGGCAGGCAGGGGCCGACGAAGGCGAAGCACCGCGCGATCTTGAACTCGATGGAAGTTTGCTGCGCGTAGAGGGCGCACGTGCGCTCGGAGGCGCGCTTCCCTTCTCCGTAGGCTGAACTTGCGGTGAGGGGTTCGGGCGCGGCTGTGTAGTCTTCAGGGACGTGCGTGAGTGATGGGGGCTGTTTGCCGTAGACGGCGCCGGAGCTGGTGAGGAGAAACTTGCGCGTGGCGTGCGTGGCGGCGAAGTCCAGTATGCGGGCGGTGCCGTCGGCGATGGTGTTGTAGCGGTCTTGAGGCGAGAGGGCTTCGGCGGCGGGCGCGACGACATCGGTGGCGGCGTGGAGGACGAAGTCGAAGCTGCCGGGGGGCGGCGTGAAGCTGCGGATGTCGCCTTGCAGGAGGGTGATGGCTGGGTGGTTGGCGAGGTGCGGCGCGCGCGCAGCGAAGCTTGCTGGATTGCGCGTGAGCACGGTGACGGTGGCGTCGAGCGCAAGGGCGCGATGGATGTGCAGGAAGGATGAGAGGAGCCAGGAGCCAAAGAAGCCGGTGCCGCCGGTGAGAAAGAGACGTTGCTTGCGCATCTGCTCCCACAGCGGCTCGGTGTGCTGGAGGATGAGATCGAGGTCGGCTGCCGCGATGGGTTGCTCGGGCATGGCGCGGACTAGGTTCCTTCCATCTCGAGGGGCTGGGCGTGGGGTTCCATGGAGCTCATGCCGCGGCCGAAGGCGAGCTTGGGATAGGCGTTGGCTGCGGGGTCGATCATGACCTGGAGCAGGGCGGGGCGTTCGGTCTCTGCGGCGAACCAGTCGAGCGCCTGAGCGAGGTCGGCTGGCTGCTCGACGGTGACGGTCTCGATGTCGTAGGCGGCAGCGACGCGGGCAAAGTCGGGCGCGGAGTAACCCCAGACGGTGGATTGATAGCGGGCGTGGAAGTAGCTTTCCTGAAACTGACGCACCATGCCGTGGCACTGATTATTGATGACGACCATCTTAATGGGAAGGCCAAGGTGAGAGACCGTGGAGAGCTCCTGGATATTGCATTGGAAGCCGCCATCGCCGGCGATCATGACGACGGGCTGACCTTTGAGGCAGACCGCTGCGCCGATAGAGGCGGGCAGCGCGAAGCCCATCGAGCCCATGCCGCCTGAGGTGAGGAATCGCTGCTCCGCCGCGTGGTCGAGAGATTGCGCGGCCCACATCTGGTGCTGGCCGACGTCGACGACGTAGGCGGCGCTTTGGAATTGTGCGGAGAGTTGATGCATGAAGGCGTTGGGATTGATGCCGGGGCCGGTTAGCTCTTTCGTGTCGGGCCACTTGTCGCGGAGGTCTGCGATCGCGCGATTCCATGGAGCGATCTGTTTCGCGATCTGGGGACCGTGGCCATCGAAGACGGAGGAAAGGGCGTCGAGCGCGGGGTTGAGGTCGGAAACGGTGGCGAAACAATCGATGACGCGATTGTTGATCTCGCCGGCTTCGACGTCGATGTGGAAGATGGGGCGCGTGCCCTTAAAGCCTTCGGTGTCGGAGCCGGTCTGGCGAACGTCGAGGCGGCTGCCGAGGACGATGAGGCAGTCGCAATCGTTGAGCGCGAGATTGGACCAGCGATTGCCGTAGCTTCCGATCATGCCGGCGTTGAGCGGATCGCTGGAGGCGATGACGTCGACTGCCATCAATGAGTGGACGACGGGGATGCTGGCGAGTTTTGCGAAGCGGCGGAAGGACTCGACCGCAAGGCCGGAGCGAACGCCACCGCCGACGAGGATGAGCGGCCTTCGAGGTTTCAGAACGGCTCTTGAGAGCGTCCTTGGCGAAGGTCCGGGATGTCCGAGGTTGCGGCCGGCGTAGGCGGCGACGGCGGCGGAGGCACGGAACCGGGCGCGGTGACCTGGTCGCGCTGCACGTCCATAGGGATGTCGATGAGAACGGGGCCGCGGCGGCCGGTGGTGGCGATGCGGAAGGCGTCGTCGAGGATCTGCGGGAGGTCGTCGGCATCGTTGACGCGGAAGACTCTTTTCGTGATGGGCGCGGCCATGGCGGCGATGTCGGTTTCCTGGAAGCCGAGTTGGCGGATGGCGCGATCGCCTTTCTGCTCGTGGCGATTGACCTGGCCGGTGATGAAGACGGCGGGGCTCGAATCGAAGAAGCAGCTGCCGATGCCGGTGAGGAGGTTGGTGGCGCCGGGACCGCTGGTGGCCATGGCGACACCGGGAGTATCGCCGAGGATGCGGCCGGAGGCCTCGGCTGCGAACGCGGCTGCCTGCTCGTGGCGCATGCTGATGATCGGGGTCTTGCCGATGACGTGGATGGAGTCGACCAGATGCGTGATCATGCCGCCGATGAGTTCGAAGACGGCGGGCACCTTGCGTGCGGCAAGGGTTTCAGCGATGTAATCAGATGCCTTCATAGGTGCTCTCAGGGGTGAGTGGTGCGGGGCCGGTGGCTGTAGGAAATGCCGGGGGGACGTCGAAGTTGATGCGGTCGAGTTCGACGGCGTAGGGACGCTTCTGCACCTGGGTGTAGATGGCTCCGACATATTCGCCGATGACGCCGAGGAAAAGTAGTTGAATCGACGCGATGAAGAAGACGCCGATGAGCATGGGCGCGAGGCCGAAGCTGAAGGTGTTCCAGAAGATGAGCTTGAGGATCAGGTAAATGAGAGCAACGCAGAATGAGAAGGCGGCGCCGATGAAGCCGGCGAAGGTGGCGAAGCGCAGCGGCACCTTGGAGTGGTTGATGATGCCGAGCATGCCGATGTCGTAGAGGGTGTACCAGTTGTTTTTGGTGATGCCGAACCTGCGGCGGGGCTGGTCGTAGTAGATCTTCTTGAAGGGCAGGCCGATTTCGGCGAGCATGCCGCGGAAGTAGGGGTAGGGATCGTCGAAGGTGCGGACGAGTTCGATGACTTTGCGGTCGTAGAGGCCGAAGCCGGTGAAGTTCTGGAACGACTCGATGCTGGAGAGGCGTTCGGCGACGCGGTAATACTGCTTGCGCAGAAAGAACATCAGCGAATTTTCTTCGCTGGTGCGCTTGATGCCTAGCACCATGTAGTTGCCGGCTTCCCACTCGGCGATGAAGGTAGGGATGAGATCGGTGGGATCCTGGAGATCCGCGACGATGAGCAGGACGGCGTCTCCGCGGGCCTGGAGAAGGGCGTGCATCGGCGAGCGGATGTGGCCGAAGTTGCGCGCGTTGATGATGACTTTGACGTTCGGGTCGGCGGCGGCGAGGCGGCGGAGGATCGGAACGGTATCGTCAAGCGAACAGTTGTCGATGAAGATGTGTTCGTAGGGATAATGGCCGACGCGGGTCATCACGTCGCGCACCTGGCGATACAGTTCTTCGACGTTGTCCTGCTCGTTATAGCAGGGTGTGACAATGCTGATCGTCTTCAACGTTGCCTCTCGTTAGAGTTGTTTTAGATGCGAAGAAAAGCGATGTGGTTTCGTTACGCAAATATCTTGAACTCAATTCTATGGGCAGCGTTCTTTTTGTGCGCCCAGATGCGTGAGATAGACTTTTTCTATGCCAATGAGGTCGACCGTGTGGGGAGTTCGCTTCGCGATTTTTGGGGCAACGTGTTTGGGTGTTTTTGTTTTGCCTTTTCTGTTACCAGCGCCGTACTTTCAGGGTGTGTCTGCGTCGAACCTGGCGGGGTTTAACAATCGAATCGCGACGGTAGCCGCAGCCTGTCTAGCAACGTTGGTCTTTTTCCTGTGCGTGCGATGGCCGGAGATTTTGGGCGCCGGAGGAGATCTTCCCGCGATCGATCAAGATGCGGCGAGCGAGAAGGATCAAGGATTGCCGTGGTCAGTCGTATTCGCAGTCGCCGGATTATGCGGGATGGTGGTGTTCCTGGCCGGCCTGCTGATCCTTAGGTCAGGATTGCGTTACGGAATGGACTGGGGCTATTTCATTCACCAAGCCAGCATGCATGCGGATTTCGGGAGGTATCTGTATACGCAGATAGAGTTTTCTTACGGTCCGATCCTGTTCTACGGACCAGTTGCGGCGCAAGAGTTATTACGCCCATTGCATTTGTCATTGGCGGGCGGGTATCTAGTGGCGCTGACCGTTGAGATTCTGGCAGGGACCTTGATGGTGGGGTATGTGATCAACCATCTGCCAATGTCGCGCCGCTGGAAAATAGCGATTTTTCTGCTTTTGACGTTGGAGATGGTCCCATCAAACATGGGACTGAACTACACGTTTTTCCGTTTCGTACCGCCCCTGGCGTTCGTCGTGATGGCTTCGCAACGAGAGCGGGCCTGGGCGGCGGCGATCTGGATCGTTGCGGGTCAGGCAGTTTGCCTGGGCATTTCGCCAGGGATAGGGTTTGGCTTTTTTGTGAGCAGCTTCGCGTATGCGCTATATCGCTGCTTCACGCAGGGACCCGCGTGGGCACTGGGAGTTGCCGCTCCGATTGTGTCTACGGGAGCATTCCTGTTACTGGTCGGCCGGCCGTATCTGCGTATGTTGGGGATGTACGCGCATGGGGTCATGAATTTCCCCGTGGAACCAACACCTTTTGTCTTGTTGTTCCTGTTTGCGCTGGTATGGCTGGTTCCGGGGGGCTTGGCGCGCTTTTTCCGGGAGCGGCGACCCGAGGCGCCGATGCTGGCTGCGCTCTATCTGGTATCTCTCGCCTTGCTGCCGGCAGCATTCGGAAGGGCAGATCCGTGGCATGTTTTTTGGAATGGGCTGTCAGTATTTCTGTTGTCGGTTGTAGCTGTCTCGTCGATGCGTAGGTGGAAGCAGATGGCTTGGGGTGCTTGCTTGACGGCGATGTTCCTCTGGTTGTCGACGTCGGGCGTTCGGGGGGTGCGGCCCGAGATGGGGCCGGTCCTTCATAGCAACATTGCAGCCTTGCGAGGGCGCCCTTATAGAGCTCCGGGAACGAACAAAGGGTTTAGACTTCGAAATCTTCAGCGTATTGTCGGGCACGATCCAGTGGTCGCTACCGGAAGAGGTGCCCTTATCAGTGGAAGCGACGCTTCGAAATGCGGGGCAATACATCCCGACCTTCTATTTTTTTCAGCTTGCAATCCTGGATACAGCCGCTGAGGATCGGGAAATTCATGAGTTCAACCAATCGAAATGGGCTTTGATTCCAGAGGGAAAGCCGTATCGATACGATGAGCTTCCCGAGCGCATAGGGCCCGATCTGGGGATGCAACTCCCGTACAAGACGAGGCGACCGGTTTACACGATTGGTTTGCGGTTTGCACAAAATCTGGCAGAGAACTGGAGGGTCCGAGGCGCAGTGGGCGACTACGTGGTGTATGAGCACGTGTCAGCCTCTCCCTTTGGATCGCAGATCCCTAAGGTCTCGCAGGCAGGGTGTAGCGGACGACGTAAAGCGTGCCGGGGCTTGAGGCGAGCCAGCGGGAGTAGTGGACGGGGGCAAAGGGGGCAGGGCCGTAACAGGCGCTGGGATCGAAGGAGATGCCGTAGAGGGGATGGATGTGGGGGGTGTAGTTGTACCAACCCAGCTCACAGGCGCCTGCGAGTGGGGTAATGGGCACGTATGCATGGGCAGGGATTACGATGGCTGGATTATTGATATAGGCGGCATGCTGCAGTTCGACATTTATGTTGTATTCCCACCCATTGTCGATAGAGGTTTCGGGGATACCAGCGGCACGGACTTTCGCTGCGATGGTCACACGAGCGCGATAGTACGAGAACATATTGTGCGTCAGGGTCGCGCCGCAGATTGCTGTGAGGCTAACCACGAGTACGCTGGCGAGAGGAAGTCGAGGCTGCACCCGCTCTTGATAGTAGCGGACAAGTAAGATTAGCGAGACCAATAGCAGCCCTAGACCATAGCGATCAATGACGACGGGGGTATCGGCGCCCGCGATCGTTATGGCGCGACAAGTGAGCAGAAGTATGTAAGCGATAGTGAAAGGGATGAGGACGACTCCGAGCTGGTTGCAGGAGACGCCCAGGGGTGGCTTCTTCATCACTGACGTTGCCGTTCCGTAGGAACGAGCCAGCAGGGTGATCAAGCCGAGCAAACTGCCGAATACAACAACGGTTAAGATTACCTGAATCCATGGTTGAAGGAAGATGGGGGGTGCGCCCTTTAGGGACCCACTAAAGCCCCCGTAATTGTTGACCCAGTCGCCGAGCGTCGGCTCCTGCAAGTACTTGAAGGTGCCACGGAGATGACTTGGATAAGTGGCCAGAAAGAGATAACCGAGGGCTAATCCGGAGACCACGGGGATTAGGCGCGGCTTCATCTTGCGAATCCCAGGAAGAAATAAGACCGTTATGGGAAGCAGAAGGAAGGGAAGGTCCAGGAAGAAACGGATGAACTGGCCAGACAGAAACGCTACTGATACTTTTCCAACATGGAACGTTTCGGGGGTTGTATAGGGTTGGTGGTGAAGCCAAACCATGCTGCCGAGAATGAAGAGGACACCCGCAAGCGTAGCCGCAGCGCCTGCAAAGAGAACGCGGCGCCGGTCTCGCAGCAACCAAAGCGTGCACGGGACCATCACGAGAACACCCAGCCACGCGAGCTGACGCGAGGTGCCGCAAATTGCGTTGGTAGCGACGGCGAAACACAACCAGGCAATTGCGGACCGGTTGGAGGGCGATTGCAAAGCGCGGAGACACCCGTAGAGACAGAGGACCATCGCGAACAGGCCGTGGATGTCACTCATGAAGGTAACGGAAAGCAAGAGGTATAGCGGCGACAAAACCAGCGCCAGAGTTCCGATGGTTGCGTTACGCTCGCTGATGGATGCCAGGACCATGGTGCGTTGCAGAAAGAAGGCCAGCAGGACGGCTACAAGCAGTGTGCTCATGCGAACCGTTGTGAAGGAGAACCCAAAGAGTTTAATGAAGGCCGCGCCGAGGTAAAGCTGCCAGAGCAGCATGGCTGCCGACCAACCGTTGTAGGCAATGTGTCCAGTGGCGGCGAGTTTTTTTGCGACGAGTATGTAGGGACCGTCGTCGCAGATTCCCATATCGGCATAGGGGCGACTGATCAGTTCGATAAGAAGCACACAGAAAGAGCAAAATAGCGCCGGGATGCGGTATCGGCGAACGAATTGCAAACGGGACTCCTATGGAGTGAGTGGGATACGGTTTGGAAGATGCATAACGAAGTTGGGCTTGCCTTCAGGATAGCAATGTCCGGGGTCATGGCTTTCGGGGAGGGGCGTACTTGACGACGTAAAGGGTTCCAGGAGTGGAGGCCAACCACCGGGAGTAGTGGACGGGAGCGAAGGGCGCTGGGCCGTAACAGGCGGTGGGGTCGAAGGAGACGCCGTAGAGGGGATGGATGACCGGGGTTTGGTCGTGGAAAGGTACGTCGCAGGTGCCGGACGCGAGTGGAGCGGGAGGCACGTAGGCGTGAGCAGGAATGACTATTCTGGGGTCGTTGAGGTAGCCAGTATGGTCGAGCTGGACGCCAAAGTTATACTCCCAGCCGCTATCGACTGCGGTGTCCGGAATGCCTTGTGCTGCGAGTTCGTTGGCCAAGGCGACGCGAGCACGGTAGAAGGCGAAGGTGTTGTGCGTAACAGCGATACCGAGCGCCGCCATGATCAGGATGAGCGGTACAACTGTGAGCGGGATCTGCGCGCGCACTCGCTGCTGGTAGTAGCGCAGCAGGCAGAGCAAAGCAACTACGAGCAACGGGAGCGTGTAGCGCTCAAAGATCTCCAAAGTCGCCGCGCGCGGAACGAGTAGAAGGGAATAAACAACTGTGAAGGGAGCCAGCAGCGTGAAGAGTTGGTTCCAGGTAATCCCTTGGGAGTTATCCCATTTCGCCAGTGTCGAGCGAGCCCCTGGAAAGGAGCCGATGAGTCCGAGCAGACCACCGAGTGAAACGATCGTCAGCAGGACTTGAACCCAGATGTGGAAAAGAACAGGCTGCTCCCCTTTGAGCAGTGTGTAGTCAAACATTCCATGAACATTCATCCCAAAGTGGTCGGGTGCGGTCGGTTCCAGAAACAGTGGGCGGTGGGTGTGGACCACTAACAGGAGATAGCACGCGAAACCGGCCGCCAGTAGCACACGGTGCTTGCGCGTCGTTTTTCGGAGCTGGGGCAGAAACAACGCCATGATGGGTAGCAACAGGAACGGTAAATCCAGAAACGTGTGGAGCAGATGGCTGAACAGCAGGCTGATTGAGAAATGGCTGACGATCAAATGCTCCGGTACGGAATATGGCTGACGCTTAAACCAACTCAAACACACGAGAACGAAGGCAACACCGGCGAGTGTTGCTGCAGAACCTGCGAGTAGGACGCGTCGTTGTGCGCGCAGCAACCACATGGTGGAAGGAACGATGACCAAGACTCCGAGCCAGGCGATCTGGCGGGCAGTACCGAAGATGGCGTTCGTGATAACGGCAAAACAGAGCCAAGCAATCGTTGCTCGCACGGTAGAAGCCTGCAGGGCGCGAAGGCAACCGTACAGGCAAACCACGAGCGCAAATAGGCCGCAAATGTCGCTCAGGAAGGTGAGCGAGATGGAAAGATAAAGCGGGGACAAGACCAGAGCGAGTGTGCCAATGGTTGCATTCCGCTCCGTGATGCCGGCACGAACAAGCGTGCGTTGGAGAACGAAGGCCAACACCGAGGCTACAAATAAGACGCTCATGCGGACGGCGGAAAACGAGGATCCGAAGAGCTTGATGAAGGCAGCTCCAAGATAGAACTGCCATCCCAACATGGCAGTAGCCCAGCCGTTATAAACAATGTGGCCGGTTGAAGCGAGCGTTTGCGCAGTCCGGACATAGGGGCCGTCGTCGGCGATGCCCATTTCAGCGAACGGACTGCTAATGAGCGCGCAGATGAGAACGCAGAGGGCGCAGAGAACGGCCCCGAAACGGAATTTTCGAGCAAATTGCATTACTTCCTCAGCGAGCCACTACGGCGCGCTTCAAAGAAGATGGTGAGCAATATTCTTGTCGATCTCATCGTACCTTTCCGATAGCAAGATGCATGCGTGGCTCAATTACTGGTCGGCGCAGTGTACCGAACGACGTAGAGAGTACCGGAGGAAGCAAGCCAACGGGAGTAGTGGACCGGCGCGAAGGGGGCGGGGCCGTAGCAGGCGTCGGGACTGAAGGCGATTCCATACACGGGGTCGATGTGAGGGGTGTAGGTATAGCTCTCCATATGACAAGTGCCTGGGCGAGGCGGAGGCCTCCGAACATACGCGTGTGGCGGAACGGTGAGGGCCCAATCGTTGATGTACTTTGCGTGCTGGAGCTCGACCACGAGGTTGTATTCTGCGCCGTTGTCGACCGAAGTGTCGGGAACTCCGTTCGCGCGAAGCTCCGCGGCTATGGCCACCCGTGCGCGATACATTGAGAACAAATTGTGTGTGAGCGCGACGCCAAAGGCTGCCATGATGGCGACCAGTGCAAGGCTCGCGAGAGGAAGCTGCGGCCGAATTCGATCTTGATAGTAGCGGGCGAGGCAGAGCGCCGCCAGGGCCAGGAGTCCCAACAGGTAGCGATCAACTACCTGCGCAGCGGCCGCACGAGAGATGAGAAGGAGCGCGTAGGCGATGCTGAATGGCCCCAATACAGTGCCAAGCTGTTTCCAGGAGAGTCCACTGGATGGGCTACGGACAGGCGCCGCTCTACGCAACTGAAGGAGTGAAGCGATGAGCCCGACAAGGCCTCCGATGGAGACGACAGTCAGCAATACCTGCTCGCCGGTGTGAAGGAACAGAGGCCGGGCGCCGTGGAGATCAAGAACCTCAAGAACCCCATGGGGACCGATCCAATCGCCTGAGGTCGGCTCAAGCAGGAAGATGTGTTGGGCGTGGTGGGGCTGAAACGTCACCAGGAGATAAGCGCCAACGAGCGCAGCAATTACAGCCGGGCGAGCGCGCCGAATCTCCGGAATGAACAAGGCTACGAGTGGAAGGAGAAGGAACGGGACGTCCAGAAAGGCCTTTATTAGCTGCCAAAGAATGTGAACAGCGGAAAAGGGACTATCGAACATGCTCGTGTGCTCTGTATAGGGCTGAAGCTTGAACCAATGCAGGGCAGCAAAGATAAAGAGGAACCCGGCGCACTCAGCGACAACGCCTGCGACGAGAACACGGCGCTGCGATCGCAACAGCCAGAGGGTGGACGGAACCATCACGAGGACTCCCAGCCAGGCGAGCTGGCGGGATGTACCGCCGATGGCGTTCGTCACAACCGCGAAACAGATCCAGGCGATCGAAGCTCTGGACGACGCTGCCTGCAGGGCGCGGAGGCAGCCATAGAGGCACAGCGCGATTCCGAAGAGACCGGTGATGTCGGTCATGAAAGTGACCGAAAGCAGCAAGTAAAGCGGTGAGAGTACGAAGGCCAGCGTTGCGATGGTTGCATTGCGCTCGCTGACGGCAGCGCGGACCATGATGCGCTGCAGCACAAAGGCTAACGCCATGGCAACGAGCAGGTTGCTCATGCGAACCGCAGTGAAGGAAAAGCCAAAGAGCTTGATGAAGGCGGCTCCAAGATAGAGCTGCCAGCCGAGCATAGCTTCAGACCATCCGTTGTAGGTGATGTGGCCAGTGGACGCCAGATTCTTTGCAACGAAGATGTAAGGCCCGTCGTCGCAGATGCCCATGTTCACATAGGGTCGACTGATCAGTTCGCAGAGAAGAACGGCGAGGGCGCAGAAGAGCGCCGGAATGCGGTATCGGCGGACGATTTGCAACAAACCTCCTTGATCTCGTTACTTCTCGGACAATTCACGAGAACATGCGCTCTCGCCTGGCAATGGCAATGATGTTGATGATACAGCCGAGTGATTTGGAGACAAGTGGAAGACTGCTGCATGAGAGACAAGGGAGATGAGTCTTTGACTAACCAAAATGATAGAAGCGGCGATTACAGCTTTCGCAGCGGTAGGGATACAAGTGGAGCAGACTGAGTAGCCGATCGAAGGGATAACGATGTGCGCGGCGGACTTCGGCGGACGTCCTGCACGTGCTGCAGCTTGGCATCATGAGCATAGGATGTCATCTCTTGCAGGCGGGAGGCAAGAAATCGAAGATTCGTTCCTATGTGTGCAGATTAACTTAGGTAATTGTCGTGCCGCATCCGCCAGGAGGGGTTTGGATACTAACTTTGTGCTACTGACATAGACTGAACAGTGCGCCGGGCTCATGGCCCTTTGGGTTGTTCATGTCTTTCCGGGCGCATGACTTTGGTTTGGGAGCATCGGTGAGCGGCACAGTGTGGAACGAAGTTCGGCGCAAGGGTTTTCTTTACGTGGCGTTCATCGCTACCGGTGTCGCGCTGACGATTCCTGGGGCATTGCTTCCGCTGCTGCTGGTGCGCTGGTCGATGAACGATGCGCGCGGCGGCGTGCTGCTTTTCAGCTTTTACGCTGTGGGCTCCTTCGGCTCCTATTATGCGCGCGGACGGATGAACTGGTCAGTGGCGCGGGGGGCGGTGCTGACGGTGCTGGGGGCGATCTGCCTGGGATGGGCGGGGCGGTGGACGGCGTACGGCGCGATTGCCCTGTATGGGCTGGGCTTGTCGCTGACGATGACGTCGATCAGCCTGCTGCTCTCGCAGCGGTTTCCGGAGCAGCGGCGACTGGAGCTGACACGGCTGAACCTGGTGTGGGCGATTGGAGCGGCGCTGGGGCCGTGGGTCGCGCTGCACGCGACGCGCGGCGCGGCTACAACCCAGGCAAGCGCTGTTGTCCATGGGCAACATGTGCTGCTGGGTGTGGCGATCTTTTTCGCTCTGGCTGCCGTGTGGTCGGTGGTGATGGAAGCGGCTCCGTCGGTTTCGGTGGCGGTTTTGGCGGCTGGGGCGAGCAAGCGAGAGGCTGGTAATGGAACGCGCGTTCCGTGGACTCTGCTGGCGTTGATCTTTGGGGCTACTGGCGTTGATGCGGCGGCGGGAGGTTGGCTGACGTCGTATGCGCAGCGCGCGGGCGATTCGCTGGGCATCACGATTGGGGCGGCGACGTTTCTGTGGCTGGGCGCACTGGTGAGCCGGATGGTGCACTCTACGAAATGGGCTTCGCGGTTGCCGGAGCGGCGCGTGCTGGGCTCGAGCATGGTGGCCATGACGGCGGCGCTGGCGTTGTTGCTGGCATGGCCGGCTGGAGTTGTGACCATGATCGCGGCGGCGGTGCTTGGACTGGCGGCCGGGCCGGTGTATCCACTGGTGATCGCCGCAGCCCTGCGGCACCGGGAGAACTCGACTGTCTTCGCGGTCGCGGGGGTGGGCGCGTCCATACTTCCGCTGCTCACGGGGGCGCTGTCGAACTGGACGCACTCGCTGCGTGCCGGGTTGAGCGTTCCCCTGTTGGCGGCCGCGGTCATGGCGACGCTGGTCGCTGCGTCGGGCAGCGCGCTGCAAGGCAGAAATGAGACGGTGGCCGAGGCGTTGATCGGCTGACTCGCGCGGATCGGCTCGCTGCAATTTCCGTGCGGCTGCTCAATATTTGAAGACGTATGGGGCGGGCCAGGTGATGGTCTTGTCGGCGCGGTTCACATAGAGGAAGATCTTGTGATCGCCATTGACGGTGGTCGCGACGATAACTCCTGTGCCAAAGTAGCCGCTGCCGGCGGAGACGGACTTATCGACATGATGCGAGGTGATAGGGGCGTTGACGGGGCTGTCGGTGGTCCAGTCTTCGGTAAAGCGCGCCAGGGGATAGCCGCTGTATTTGGCTGGGTGCTGCTGCCAGTCCGGATCGTTGTAGTAGATGCCGTAGGCCTTGGCGTAGTCCTTGGCTTCGAGGGCGTCGAAGAAGTTGTTGACGCGATGCTCGTAGCCGAGGTTGGTGAAGAGCCAGCCGTGACCGGACACGTAACCAGCCAGCGCAAGCGCGCCCAGCAGAAGGATCGCGAGGATCGCACCAATGATGATGTTGCGCCGGCGGTCATCGCGGGCGGGGTCGTATGCGGGTGCATCCATCAGGTCCGTCAGGCTCATCGGCAGAATCCTTTTTCGGCTAATTTGGGCGGCATGTTTTCGCTCGATTTCAATCTCTGGCTATTAGACACCGAGGGCCGCGAAAATGGATGCGTGGCGTTAACGTCTGCGATTACCTGGAGGCTCGGCGAACGGGAAGGCATTGCGGATGTGGTCGAATTCGGTGCCGGTTGGAAGCTGGTAGACGGAGAGAATGTCGAAGCGGACGGCGATGCTGTTGCGAATGGCGCTGGGAAACTGGCGGAGGTAGGCGGACGCCATCTTGCGCAGAACTTTCTGCTTATGGGGGTTGACAGCGGTCTCAGCTGGCGCAAAGGCCGCTTCCCGGGATGAGGCTGTGCGTGTTTTGACTTCAAAGACGACGAGGGCGGGGCCGTCCCAGGCGACGAGGTCGAGGTCGCCGGCAAGGCGCTCGGTGCGCCAGCGGCGGGCGACGACCGTGTAGCCCAGGCCGCGGAGATGGAAGTAGGCGGCGTCTTCCCCGCGCTCGCCGGTAAGCAGGTGGAGCGGTTTGAGGCTCTTGCGGTCGGCAAAGGAGCGGAGCGCGATATAAGCGCGGCTTTCAAGACCGAGAACGAGCGAATTCAGGCCCATGAGAAAAGGATAGACCTTCGCGGGCGACATCTCCACAGCTCACGCGATATACTTGATCGTGCACACCGAGCACAACCAAAACTACCCACCAAAAGAGGTCGCGGCTATGTCAGCAAAGTACATCTTTGTGACCGGCGGAGTTGTGTCGTCGTTAGGCAAAGGATTAGCGGCAGCGTCGATCGGCTGCCTGCTGGAGGCGCGTGGTCTGCGCGTCAACCTGATGAAGTTCGATCCGTATCTCAACGTCGATCCGGGAACCATGAGCCCGTTTCAGCATGGCGAGGTGTTCGTCACCGACGACGGCGCCGAAACCGATCTCGACCTTGGGCACTACGAGCGGTTCACGCACGCCAAGCTCTCGCGCGATAACAACCTGACTACCGGGCGCATCTACGAGCAGATCATCACGAAGGAGCGGCGCGGCGACTACCTGGGCAAGACGGTGCAGGTGATTCCGCACGTCACCAATGAGATCAAGAATGCGATGCGCAAGGTGGCTGGCGACTGCGATGTGGTGATCGTCGAGATTGGCGGGACTGTCGGCGATATCGAATCGCTTCCCTTCCTCGAGGCGATTCGCCAGATGCGCCAGGAGATGGGGCGCGAGAACACGTGCTTCGTGCATGTGACGTTGATTCCGTGGATCGCTGCGGCGCAGGAGTTGAAGACCAAGCCAACGCAGCACTCGGTGAAGGAGATGCTCTCGATCGGTATCCAGCCGGATATTTTGCTGTGTCGCGCAGATCGTGCCGTGCCGCGCGAGATGCGGCAGAAGATTGCTGCGTTCTGCAACGTGGAAGAGGCTGCTGCGGTGGTTGCACGCGATGTGCCGTCGATTTACGAGGTGCCGCTGAACTTTTACAAGGAGGGTGTGGACGCGCTGGCGATGAAGTACCTGCGACTCGAGACCAAGGAGCCCGACATGTCCAAGTGGGAGGACATTGTGCACCGCGCCTACAACCCGAAGGACGAGGTGGAGATTGGGATCGTCGGAAAATATGTGGAGTATGAGGACAGCTACAAGTCGTTGAAAGAGGCGCTGGTGCACGGCGCGCTGGATTCGAACCTCAAACTCAAAGTTACGTGGGTTGAGGCGGAAGGCCTCGAGGTCGAGGGTTACGAATCGCAACTCGCGGGCTTTGACGGGATTCTTGTGCCGGGTGGCTTTGGCAAGCGGGGCATTGAGGGCATGCTGAATGCCATCAAGTATGCGCGAGAGAATAAAGTGCCGTACTTCGGGATCTGTTTGGGCATGCAGACCGCCTGCATCGAGTTTGCACGCAATGTTTGCGGGCTGGCGAAGGCGAACTCGGGCGAGTTCGATCCTGCGACGCCGCATCGCATCATCTACAAACTGCGCGAGTTGATTGGCGTGGAAGAGATGGGCGGGACCATGCGGCTGGGCGCCTGGGAGTGCGTGATGGAAGCCGGATTCGCTGGCGGCCAAGGCGTACGGCACGACGAACATCAGCGAGCGCCATCGCCACCGGTATGAGTTTAATCGCGAGTATGAGGCTGTCCTTACGGGCGGCGGATTGCGTCTAACTGGAACGACACCGGATGCTACGTACGTCGAGATCGTTGAAATTCCGGACCATCCATTTTTCCTCGGCTGCCAGTTTCATCCGGAGTTCAAGTCGAAGCCTCTGGAGCCACATCCGCTGTTCCGGGATTTCGTCAAGGCGAGCTATGCGAATCGCGGCCTGGTGAAGGCAGAGGCGATGGTGCGCGCGGAGATTGAGGCGTAGGAGTAAACCATGCACAGCATGCGATTGGAACTCGTAGTGGCATTCGGCGCTCTCGCCTTGAGCTCGGCCAGTGGACAGCCGAAGGCGAAACCAACGTTGCAGACATCGCAACAGGAGACGGCTCCCGCGGCAAGCCAGCATGCCGTGCTGGTGGAGCTGTTTACGTCGGAAGGATGTTCCTCCTGTCCGCCCGCGGACGAGCTGCTGACCAGGATTGATGGGAAGCACACTAAAGATGGAACGCTGATTGTCGGCGTTAGTGAACATGTGACGTACTGGGACCACGGCGGATGGAAGGACCCGTTCGACTCGGAAGCAATTACGGACCGCCAGACTCAGTACAGCGAGAAGTTTCATCTCGACAGCCCGTACACGCCACAGATCGTCGTGAACGGCAAAACGCAGCTTGTGGGAAGCGACGGAAAGGCGTTGCTGGAAGCGTTAGGGGACCCGCCGGTAGCGCCAGCCGCGACGGTCAAGATTGTCTCTGCAAAAATAGAGGGCGGGGCTGTCGTGATGGACGTTTCGGTTACCGGGGACCTTCCGAAGCATGGCGCGGACTTGTTCGCTGTGGTGGCGCAGGACGAGACGACGAAGGATGTCACGGCAGGCGAAAATAAGGGACGAACCCTGGAGAATTCGGCGGTTGCACGAACTTTCCAGAAAGCTGTGAAGGTGAAAGATGCCGGTGACACAACCGTGCGCATTGCGCTGCCTGGCGATTTGAAGACGACTGCCGAGAGCCGGCGGCATCTGATTGTATGGGCGCAGGAGCCGGATCTTGGGCCCGTGCTGGGTGTCGATACGTTTGCGTTTTGAGCTGGTGTTTCCCTGCATGTGACCTTGGTGGTACAGACTGTATCCTCAGGAAAAGCGGATGACGAGAGATCGATGACGATGCAGTACAGCTACGGACGGCAACGCGGGTCGGGAGCGTTCTTTGGCGTGTTGATTGCGCTAATCCTGGGCGCGGTCGCGCTGGGAGTGTTTGTGCACCATGCGCGGTCGGGCATCGCCGGCAAGCTCGCGGGCTTGATTACGGGGCGCCCTTTGACGATCGTGTCCGCGCCGGATGTCGTGGAGAAGGTGCAGCAGTTGAATCGGTTGGAGACGGTGGTCTACTCGCTCGATACAGTGGTGGAGGGCAACGAGTCCAATCCAGTGCTGCCGGATGTGCTGGCCGGCGACAAGCTGCTGATGATTGTGCACGGACAAACGATTGCGGGCATCGACATGAGCAAGCTGCAGGCCGACAGCGTGCAGATTACAGAAGGCCCGCAGGGACGGTCGATTCGCCTGACGCTGCCGCCCTCGCAGATATTTCTTGACAACGATCGACGTGAACAAGACGCGGGTGTATGCGCGCGACACGGGATCTGCTTGTGAAGGCCGATCCGAACCTGGAGACGCAGGTGCTGAAGAATGCGCAGGCACAGTTGCAGCAGGCCGCGTTGAGCGATGGAATTCTGGATGCGGCCACAAAAAATGCGAGAGCGACGGTGACGGCGATGCTCGGAGGGTTGGGATTCGAGCATGTCGAAATTCGATAGATTTCGCAAAGGAAGAGGAACTTCCATCGACGCGCAGGCGTCCTATGATGGGAGATGCAAGCATTGATCGCAACTGCACCGGCAGCGCCAACATCCACGGGAGAGCAGGCGGGCGAGCTGCAGCCGCAAACGTATGTGCGGAAGCCGGCGCTCCCGGCGATCACGGGCTTGCGGACGCTGCTGGCCATCACGATTATTTTGTTTCACTTCACGCCAAACGGGCTAACGTGGGCCCGGCACCCGTCCATTACGCTGTACCCGCTGATTAATATCGGCTACGTGTTTGTCAGCTTCTTCTTCTTGATCTCAGGGTTCATTCTTGCGTACAACTACGCGGGCCGGCCGACGCCGATGAACGCGGTGGACTTCTGGGTGGCGCGGTTTTCGCGGCTCTATCCCGTGTACGCGCTGACGATGATTGTGTCGATTCCGATGCTGATGACGGAGTGGGTTGTCCGCTCGCGCACGGAGTTCTGGATGGGCGCGATTGCGACGCCGCTGCTGGTGCAGGGATTCTTCCCGCACCTGGCGACTTTCTGGATGACGGTTACCTGGACGCTGTCGTGCGAGGTGATGCTGTACATCGCGTTTCCGTGGCTACTGAAACTGCCCTGGCCGCGCAGTACGGGCAAGCTGCTGGCGCTGGGGCTTTTCTTCTGGGCGGTCGGATTGATACCGCACTCCATCTACGTTCTGCGCGATCCAGACCATTTTGGCCACGCCGCGAATCGTTACAACGACGGGCTCTGGATCAATACGCTGAAGTACACGCCGCTGCCGTATCTTTGCACGTTTCTAGCGGGGCTCACACTGGGCCAGCTGCATACCGCAGCTCGACTGACTTCGCGGGCACGGGTGGTCATTGGCACGCTGGGCTTTTTGGGCGTGTGGTTCGCTGCCTATCATCTGGCGGATGCGATGCCCTACATCATGGTGCATGGCGGGCTGCTGACGCCGCTGTTTGCGGCAATCATTCTTGGCCTTTCGGGGCCGAGCCTGCTGGCGAACCTGTTCTCGTGGCAGCCGCTGGTTGAGGTTGGCGCTTCCACCTATGCGCTGTATCTGCTGCACTTCAACGTCTATCTCCTGCTGCACAATTATCACGTTTGGGACAAGCTGCATCTGACGCGGTTCGATCCGTGGATTTCGTATGTGTTTGTGATCCTGCTGGCGGTCGCGGTGCGCAAGTGGGTGGAGCATCCGGCACAACAGGCGATTGGCCGGTGGTGGAAGCAGCGGCAGGCGGAGAAGGTGGGACGCGCGTGCTGTCGTCGTTGGCTGATTCTTGTCTAGCTCAGGCGCGAAACTACGCGGTGACGAGCGAGCCGAGCTTCTGGCCTTCGATGACGCGGAGGATGTTGCCGCGCTCGCGCATGGAGAAGATGATCATGGGCAGGTTGTTGTCCTTGCAGAGCGAGACGGCGGTGGTGTCCATGACCTGCAGGCCGAGCTTGAGGATGTCCATGTAGGTGATCTCTTCGAACTTCGCGGCGTTGGCGACCTTCTTGGGGTCGGCGGTGTAGATGCCGTCGACGCTGGTGGCCTTGAGCAGCACCTCGGCGCCGATCTCCATGGCGCGCAGGCTGGCGGCGGTGTCGGTGGAGAAGTAGGGGTTGCCGGTGCCGGCGGCGAAGATGACGACGCGGCCCTTTTCGAGGTGGCGGATGGCGCGGCGGCGGATGTAGGGCTCGGCGACCTGGTGCATCTGGATGGCGCTCATGACGCGCACGTGGATGCCGGTCTTCTCGATGGCGTCCTGCAGGGCGATCGCATTGATCACGGTGGAGAGCATGCCCATGTGGTCGGCGGCGACGCGATCCATGTGGATGGCCTGCTCGGCGACGCCGCGGAAGAAGTTGCCGCCGCCGACGACGATGCCGATCTGGCAGCCGGAGCGCGCTGCTTCGGCGATCTCATTGGCGACTGCGTTGACGAACAGGGCGTCGACACCGAAGCCACGGCCAGCGGCCAGGGCTTCTCCGGAGAGCTTGAGGAGGACGCGTTTATACATGGTCATGACCAGTGTACAGGGTTAGAAACAGGGATTAGGGGTTAGGGATTAGGGATTAGGGAACAGGGATTAGGGAACAGGGATTAGGAAAAGCCCGCCTATTTGGTGACAACGAGGTGCTTCGCGCTTTCGATGCAGGCCGCCTGCATGTGGCCCGGGATGTGCGGTTGTAGCGGGCAGACTTG
Organism: uncultured Acidobacteriaceae bacterium; assembly: GCA_963821165.1. Taxonomy (GTDB): domain Bacteria; phylum Acidobacteriota; class Terriglobia; order Terriglobales; family Acidobacteriaceae; genus Granulicella. The sequence goes on along the minus strand of CAWGCQ010000003.1, from coordinate 1,235,538 downwards.
AAAGTCGGCATAGACGTCGATCGTGAATGGATCGGTCACGTGGAAGGCGGCTTGTAGATTCGCAGGGAGCTCAGGGGCATCGTAATCCCACTTGAACGACGGGTCGTCACGGTGTTGAAACTCGAGCGGCCCACTGTAGATTCCAAGCAGATCATGGGTACCGATCTTCCAGAGCCGGAAGTTTGGGTAGCCTCCGTTGTAGAGTGCCAGCCGCCCGTGCGTCCAGTAGCAGGACGGCGCATTGGCCGGCGTCTTGCAGGCGATGGTAGGTTTCTCCGCGCTGGAGCCGTGTGCGATAAAGACGATGGCCAGTAGAGTGAGGAGGCGCTTGCACATGATGGCGGAATCTTACTGAGAGTGTCCCGTCTGCGCGAGAAAAATGCAAGGAGCCACCTTCGCACAGCGCTACTGCCCCTTCAACATGCCGGTCACGGGGTCGGGGAGTTGCTCGTTGGCGTGCTTGAGCAGAAGCGCGACGTCCCACATCTGGTCGTCGGTGAGGACGCCCTTGAAGGAGGGCATGCCGCTGAGACGGATGCCGTTCTTGATCTTCCAGTAGGTCTCGCCGGGCTCATCGTCGCTGACGCCGACGACGTCGCCGTGACGGTGCTTCTTCCATAATTGCGGCGCCTCCGGGTACATGTTTTTCGCGAAGGCGACATCCTTGCCCGGGACGCCGTGGCAGCTGGCGCATTGCAGCTTGTAGGCCATCGCACCGGTTTCGTAGACATCTTCGCTGATGCCGAAGGGTGGCTGCTGCAGCTCGTGATCGATGCGAGCGCCCAGCGGCATGCTTACAATCTGCTTCTCAAATGGCAAGGGCTTGTCGGACGTAGCCACCGGCGGATTGCCGAACTTGAGGTAGACCCAGGCGCCAACGAAGATGACCACGAAGGCGAAGAGGAAGCCAAGAAAAAATTTCAGGAACCCACCAGAACCGCTTGCGCTTGACCTGCCCTTCGACTTGCCCTTGCCATAGTTCCTCCCTCAGCGATTGTCTCTCGCTAGTGTATGTGGAAGATGTTGCAACCGAAAGCTTTGGTTACGCTGAGGAAAATATTGACGGAAGCGACCTTCGTGCTGGAACTTCGCGACATTTGAAAGCGTAGGATATTTTGCAAAGCTGCGTTTTTGGTAATCCATCCGGCGCGGCGAAAGGATTTACGAACCATGCAGAGCCGAATTGTTGGAACCACGATGCCGGTGCTCGAAGCACTGCTGCAGCCGGGCGAAAGCCTGATCTCCGAGGCCGGCGAGCTGAGCTGGATGACGCAGACCATCGCCATGACCACGCATACGCAGATGGCCGGCGGCGGTGGCATCTTTGGCGCGATCAAGCGCGTGGCCGGCGGCGGAACGCTGTTCATGACCGAGTACACGGCCCAGGGTTATCAGGGCGAGGTCGCTTTCGCGGCCAAGGTTCCCGGACACATTCTGCCTCTTGAGGTCGGTCCCGGCCACGAGTTCCTGATCCATCGCCACGGGTTTCTTTGCGCTACGCCGCAGATTCAGCTGGGCGTGGGTTTTCAGCAGTCGCTGGGCGCGGGTATCTTCGGCGGAGATGGCTTCCTGCTGCAGAAGGTCAGCGGCATCGGTACGGCATGGCTCGAGCTGGGCGGCGAGGTGGTGGTGCGCGACCTGCAGCCGGGGGAGACGCTGCGGGTGCATCCCGGCCATGTGGGCGCGTTCCAGGCCAGCGTGAGCTTCCAGATCACGCGCATCCAGGGAATTCGGAACATGTTCTTTGGCGGGGACGGCATCTTCCTGGCAGCGCTGACCGGGCCTGGCCGCATCTGGCTGCAGACGCTGCCGCTGGCCAACCTGGCGCACGCGCTGCAGCCGTATCTGCCCTCTGGGAGCAACGAGGTGAGAAATGTAGGCACCGCGGCGGTGCTGGGCGGCATCGTTGGCAGCATGTTCGACAACCGCTGAAGCAGATTTCAGCGCTGGTCACCGATTGTCATGGAAACCCCTCGACGGCTGTGCTAGCCTTTCGCTCACGTAGAGCTAAACCATTCTCCCGACGGGAGCTACACGATGAGCGACGAGGATTTCACTACCCCACCTCCGGGCCCCGAGAGCAACCAGCCACCGGCCGCTGAACCGGCCTGGGAAACGCAACCGAATTACAGCCAGGCGAACTATCCGCCTCCACCACCACCGCCACCGGGCTACACACAGACCGCTTACCCACCGCCGCCGCCGCCGGGCTACGTGCCTCCAGCCGCAGACATGGGATTGAGCGACAATGCAGCCAGCGCGCTGGCGTACGTCACCTTTATCCCGGCCGTCATCTTTCTGGTGCTGGCGCCTTACAACCAGAAGCCGGTCATCAAGTTCCATGCGATCCAGGAACTTGGCCTGACGCTGGCAGGGATCCTCCTGCGGCTGATTCTGGGTTGTCCCTTTCTTCGGCTGGGTGATCTGGGGGCCTTCTGCGACCTCGCCCTGATCGTCGTGTGGATTATCTGCATCGTCAAAGCCTCGCAGGGCAGCGCGTTCAAGCTTCCGGTCATCGGAGACTTCGCGGCGCAGCAGTCTGGGTATCGCATCTAGCGATTCGCTGAGCCAGCAGTTAAGCGTTGCGGCGATCGACGGTGACGACGTAGACTCGCGGACATGATGCGAGTGATGAAGTCGTGTTCTGTGGTCATGATGGCGGCCCTGATAGGGTCATTCACTGTGTCGTGCGCTGCGCAGGACTGGGCCAAGGCCATGCTGGCGAAGAGTCCCCGGCACGGCGAGTTTGTCACCGTTCCCGAAGCGAGCGGGCGCAAGCTGCAGGTGTGGGTTGTCTATCCACAGGTAAAGACCAAGGCGCCGGTCGTCGTGATGATCCACGAGATCTTCGGGCTCAGCGACTGGGCCGAGGAGATGGCTGACGAACTCGCGGGCGCAGGCTATATCGTGGTTGAGCCGGACCTGCTGAGCCGGCTTGGCGACCGGCGGCCGCAGCGCGTCTCATCGCCCAGATGCGATGGCGCAGAAGGACAGCCGGGGCGCCGTATGTGGCTAGCTCAACCCGGCGGCACGAGTGCCTTTCCCGACCGGAGCTCCGTGGTGCGCGCCGTCTCTTCCCTGCCCGATGCGCAGGTGCTCGCCGATCTCGATGCCGCCGCCGATTACGGCAAGAAGCTTCCGTCGGCCGATGGCAAGCTGTATGTCGTGGGGTTCTGCTGGGGCGGCGGCAAGTCGTTCCTGTTCGCCACACATCGCAGCGACCTGAGCGGCAGCCTTCGTCTTCTATGGACCGCCGCCGCCGGCCGACGCGATGAAGAACATTACCGCGCCGGTCTACGGGTTTTACGCGGGCAACGACGCGCGCATCAGCGCGACGATTCCGCAAACCGAAGCCGACATGAAGGCCGCGGGCAAAACCTACGAGCCAGTTGTCTATGACGGTGCGGGGCATGGATTCATGCGCGCCGGAGAGGCTCCTGATGCGGACGCCGCAAACTCCGCGGCACGCACCCAGGGGTTTCGGCGGCTGGTGACGCTGCTGGGCGGCGTTCGTTGAAGCGCTGAAAACGTAGCACTTGAATTGCCTGCCACTGGGCTGGAACTAGAAAACCATTTTGAGCGCATCCATAGACGATTGGCGCTGATCATGGTTCAATCTTGACCGGACCACAATACGAATTCGAAAGGAACCTCTATGTACTGGCATTCTTTGGTGGATTCTTGTTGGCCTGATTGCGGGTTGGTTGACCGGCAAGGTCATGAAGGGCAGCGGCTTCGGTGTCATCGGCGACATCGTCATCGGCATCCTTGGGGCGCTCGCGGGCGGTTTCCTTTTCAGACACCTCGGGTTCGCTGGTTCCGGCGGTCTTTTCTACAGCATCTTCGTTGCGTTCCTTGGCGCTGTGATCCTGACCTGGCTCTTCCGCCTGGTCACAGGAAATCGAGCCTGAATCGAATACACCTGGAGAAACAAAAGAGCCCGGGAGGAATCTCCCGGGCTCTTTGTCAGATACGCAATGGCCAGAGTGCTTAGGCTGCGGGCTCGTCGGCAGGCGACGATCTTGGCCGAGGCGACCGTGAAGCTGGGCTCGCCGATCTTGAAGCGCGCGAAGCGGCGGACGCTGATGTTCTCACCGAGCTTGGCGACCTTCTGCGCGATGAGCTGCGCGATGGTCAGGGTCTGCTCCTTGATGAAGGGCTGCTCGAGCAGGCAGACCTCCTCGTAGAACTTGCTCATCTTGCCTTCGAGCATCTTCTCGATGATGTTGGCGGGCTTGCCGGTGGCGGCAGCCTGGGCGCGGTAGATGTCCTTCTCCTTCTCGATGTCCTCGGGCGTAACCTCGTCCTTGCCAACGTAGCGCGGATCGACCGCGGCGATGTGCATGGCGATGTCCTTGAGCAGCTCCTGGAAGTCTTCGGTGCGGGCGACGAAGTCGGACTCGCAGTTCAGCTCGAGCAGCACGCCGATCTTGCCGCCGGCGTGGATGTAGGTGCCGACCGCGCCCTCGTTGGTGGAGCGGCTGGCCTTCTTGGCAGCCGACGCCATGCCGCGCTTGCGCAGCACGACGAAGGCCTCTTCCATATCGTCCCTTGGCTTCCTGCAGGGCCTTGAGGCAGTCGCCCATGGGGGCGCCGGACTTTTCGCGGAGTTCCTTGACGAGCTTGGCGTCGATCTTCACAGCTTCAGTTGTAGACATAATCTTCCTTCTCAATTCTGGGGCAGCGCACAGGGCGCATGCGGATTTTGCGAAAATGGCGCGGGCCTGAGCCCGCGCCATGATTCTAGGGCTCGGCCATTACGGCACGGCAAACGCCGTGGCCGCGCGGCCAGGGATCTAGGCGCTAACCTCTGCGGCCTCAACCTCGGGCTCAGCGTCCGCAGCGGCCGGAGCCTTGCGGATGCCACCGCCGAGAGCGGCGTTGAGATCAATGTTCTCGTCTTCGATGTCCTCGATCGAAGCCTCAGCCGTGCCGGCCGACTCGTGGACTTCGGCGATCGCATCATCGCCTTCCTCGCCGAGGAAGTGCGACTCGGTCTCGAGCGGACGAACCTCTTCGAGCTCATTGGCGAAGGCCTTGTCGGAGATCATCTGCGTGCCCTCGTAGGCCGAGTCCGCGATCTTCGTGGTGAAGAGGCGAATGGCGCGGAGAGCATCGTCGTTGCCGGGGATCACGTAGTCGACAACGGTGGGATCGCAGTTGGTGTCGACGACCGCGACGACCGGGATGCCAAGCTTGCGAGCCTCGGCTACGGCGATCGCCTCGTTGTTCGAGTCGATGACGAAGAGCGCGTCCGGGAGGCGCTTCATGTTCTTGATACCCGAGAGGTTGGTCGACAGGCTCTTGCGCTCGCGCTCCAGCTTGATGACTTCCTTCTTGGTCAGCAGCTCATAGCGACCGTCGGTGGACATGTCGTCGAGCTCCTGCAGGCGCTTCACCGACTTCTGCACCGTGACCCAGTTGGTCAGCAGCCCGCCCAGCCAGCGGCTGTTGATGTAGGGCATGCCGGCGCGCTTGGCCTCTTCGGCCACCGCATCCTGCGCCTGGCGCTTGGTGCCGACGAACAGGACCAGCTTGCCGGTCGAGGTCAGGTCGGTGACGAACTTGGACGCTTCCTTGAACATCTTCAGCGTCTTCTGCAGGTCGATGATGTAAATTCCGTTGCGCTCGCCGAAGATGTACTCCTTCATCTTGGGGTTCCAGCGCTTGGTCTGGTGGCCGAAGTGGACACCGGCTTCGAGCAGTTCCTTCATCGTGATGCTGGCCATAAAGGCTCCTTGTCGTTGGCATCGCTTCAAGTTTCCGAAGAGCTTGATCTGCGTAGCGAAGCGATTGAGATCCCCGAAGGGAGATTGGATTCCGGCCACCAGCGCGTTGCCGGTGGGTGATGCGATGAACAAGGGGCCAGGGTCTAGGGCCCAGGGTCCAGAAAGCCAAAGCCTTCTGGACCTTGAACCCTGGGCCCTGAACCCTGCAAGCGCTAGCGCTTGCTGAACTGGAAGCGAGCGCGAGCGCCCTTCTGGCCGTACTTCTTGCGTTCCTTGCCGCGCGAGTCACGCGTGACCATGCCGCCGGCCTTGAGCGTCTTGCGCAGCTCGACGTTGAACTCCATCAGCGCGCGGGCGATGCCGAGCTTGACTGCATCGGCCTGGCCGTTGACGCCGCCACCCTTGACCGTGGTCAGCACGTCGAAGGTCTCGTTGATGTCGGCGATGCCGAGCGGAAGCTTCGCGGCGGCGCGCTGCGCCGGGGTCACGAAGTACTCCTCAAACTGCTTGCCGTTGACGGTGAACTTGCCTGAGCCGGGGCGCAGGAAGACGCGTGCGATCGCGCTCTTGCGACGTCCGGTGCCGTAGTACTGAATCAAATCTGCCATGTTGAATCCTCTTAGGTGCCAGGGCTGAGGCCCATGAAAATTTTGTGCCGCGAAAGCTGCCGTGGCTCGCTAGCCCTGAGACCTAGGAGCCCTGAACCCTGCTCTTAGGCCGACTGCTTCCGGTGGTGCTCCTGCTTCTGGTGCAGTTCCATCGGCGTACCGGAGCGGTGCATCTCCATGGCGATGGGCTGCTGCGCGTGGTGCGGATGGTCGGCACCCTTGTAGACCTTGAGCTTGGTGGCCATCTGGCGGCCGAGCTTGCTCTTGGGCAGCATGCCCTTGATGGCCTCCTCGAGGATCTTCTCGGGACGGCGAACGAGCAGCTTGCTGTACTCTTCCTCGCGCAGGCCGCCGGGGAAACCGGTGTAGCGGCGATACAGCTTCTGGCCAGCCTTCATGCCGGTGACCTCAATCTTCTCGGCGTTGATGACGATGACGTGATCGCCCATATCGATATAGGGCGTGTAGAGCGGGTTGAGCTTGCCCGCGAGAACGCTGGCGGCGTGCGAGGCGAGGCGGCCGAGCGTCTGGCCGGAGGCGTCCAGCACGAACCACTTGCGCTTGATGTCTTTGCCGCTGGGGATCGTTGTCGTCTGATTGAGGTTCATCTGGGTTACTCCCTGGTTCTGCCGTCTTCGTGAAGCAACTGCGCGGCTTGAAGCGCGAAGATCATGTGCAGTCGATGCGTTAGGCGGCGGGACGAGCGCGGACACGATGTCCACGCAGGCCAAAGCCGGAGTTGCGGTTGAGCGCACAGAGCCCTTGTTGCTGGATCGCTAGGAAGCTGGATCTAGCTGCAAGCGACTGGGGAGTGGGTGCTTCGAAGGCCGACTAGCTCCAGATCGAAGGAACTTGCCCTGCCCCGAGTAGACTCACCTCGATGTCTGGCACCCGGGCTCCCCTTGCTGCCAACCTCAGGCTGCCGCCCAAAGTTCGGGCACACGGAGGTACAGGCGCGAGACTGCGCGAGTTATCAGGATAAGACAGGCTGAGAGCGGGAGTCAAGGCCAAGTTTACCCCGGAACTGGAGTCTCAACCCCCGGCATTGCAGCATATTTCGGGCATAATTGGGCGTGCGAACCCGAGCCATTTTGACTTCCTATGCTGTATTGCTCGCCCTACAGTGCCTGTCGGCCCCTGCCCAAACGACGGAAGACGCGATCAAGGCCCGGCTCATCGGTCAGCCGCTCTTTCTTCGCGACTCCTGGATGGAAGATAGTTTGCGCTTCGGAGGCGACGGGCAGCCGGAGAAAAATTACAAGATGGGCTCGTTTACCGTGGCAGGCATCGACGTCCGCAAGGTAAAGCTGTCTCACGGCGAACTCCACCTTGAAGGCCAGAGAATTGGCTTGGAATTTCCCAAAGTTAAGCCGAACTCCGCTATCGACATCCCGAAACGAGTGGCGTTGAGCGGAAACGGTTATGACGGTACCGTCCGCATCGATATTCAATCGCCGACAGACGGGGACTTCGACAAAGCGCTTACCGCCATTTTTGCGCCCGACCTCGCGAGCCTGGCACCAGGCATGCCGAGCTACTGGCAGCACTTCGCCCGCGCTCACTTCCTCACCGGCACAGTAAACGACGCAGTCGGGCCATCGACGGCTGAAGTTGCCGCGAAGAAGCAACAACCCTCTCCGGCCACTCATGGCGCCGTATTGCCGGTTGGCGGGGAGATTAGGAAGCCGACTGTCGTCGATCAACAGGAACCGCACCCGAGTGAGGCGGCGCGGTTGTTGAAATACTCAGGAAATGTTGATGTTTTTCTGTGGGTTCTACCTGATGGCACTCCATCCCACCTGAGCATCGTGAAACCCGCGGGCCTGGGGTTGGACGAGCAGGCGATTTTGGCCGTATCGAAATACAGGTTCAAGCCTGCGCTGAAGGACGGCAAGCCGGTCACGGTTGATCTCTACGTTGACGTGAACTTTCAGATTTACGAATAAGCCGCCCACCGGAAGGCGCTAGAAGTTGAAGTAGGTGCGCAGCATGATGACGCGGTTGGCGTTGCTGGACTGGCCGTAGGGGTTGTTGAGCGAAATGGACTCGCCAAATTGAGGCGACGAGAGGATGCCTACGGGTGGGCCAGCGTTGACGACGTTGAGGACGTTTTGGGCGTCGAGGCCGATGGTCCAGCTGTAGCGCGGGTCCGGCTTGGGGGCCGGGCCTTTGGGTGCGGGAGCGCCGGGGGGCGGGGGCGGGAGTGGATCACGCGGGCCAAACTTGAAGGTGCGGCCTAATCCAAAATCAAGCTCGGAAAACGCGGGCCCCCGGGCGTAATCGAAAGGGATGATCTTCTCGCCGGGCTGCGGGTTGGCGTCGAAGTTGCCGTACTTCGTGTTGTAGATGATCGACTCGCTGGTGGGATTGGTGGCGAAGGCCGGGCGGTCGTTGTAGATGGTGTCGCCGTTGAGGTCGGTTCCCGTGGTGATGTTGAAGGGCTGCTTCGCTGTGGAGGAGAGGAACGCGTTGACGTTCAGGCCGAACGGGAGGTTAAAGAAGGCGCCGAGATAGAGCCGCTGATTGGGATACGGCGAGGTGCCGTAATCGTCGCGAACGTTGTAGCTATTGGAGGGAAAGCTGGTGGCGCCGCCGGTGTCCTCATATGCCTTGCGGACGGTATAGAACGCAAAGAGGAAGAGCTTCTTGGTGGGGTTTGCATTGAGGCGTATGAAGAAGCGCTCGCGGCGCATCGTTCCAACAGACTGGAATTGATACACGGCCTGCGTGGTGCCCAGGGGATAGTCGCCCGAGGACGGGGTGGTACCGTTGCCGGGGTTATACGTCCCGGGCAGCGGCGCATTGGTGTTGATCGACGTCCACTGATGCTCGCCCTGACCCAGCTGCAAGTTGAAACTGATGCTTCCCTTGTTCCATAGATTCCGCTCCAGGGAAAGCCCTTCGTCAACCTCGTACTCGGAACGCAGATGCGGGCTGATCTGGTAGGTTGTTGGCAGCTGAGCGGTCAGCGTGTCGGTGGGTGGGATGGCCGGGTAAAAGTCAGGGTTGGGAACGTAATACGACGCCTGGGTGACGCCGTTCTGGCGAATGGAGGTGAGGATATTTGTCGAGACAAAACGGTCGTAGAAGATGCCGGCGCCCCCGCGCAGCGTGAAGATCGGCGACTTCTTGGCTTTCTGCCCGATGGCCCAGGCAAAGCCGGCGCGCGGCGCTGGATCGAAGTGATCGGGAATTCCGGTCTGCGACTCGATGCGCAGTCCAACATCGAGCGTGAAGTTGTTGGTGATCTTCCACTCGTCTTCTGCAAACACGCCGAGATCGCCGGTCAGCACGACGGCACTGGGATTTCCGGCGGTGATGTTGAACTGCGTTGGCCCACCGCAGACAGGGCCCTGCGCCGTGGTCACGCAGGTGGCACGAATCTCGGCGTCGGTCTCGTTGTTGGCGAGACCCTGCTCGGTGATCTGGTATGCCGTGATCGAGGGGAAGGTGAACTGGCCGTTGTAGTTTGCTGTGGCCAGGTTGGCATCTCTCAGCAGACGATAGCGCCCGCCGAAGCGCATGAAGTGTTTTGTGCCCTGCTGACGAGTGAAGATTTCCTGGAACTCGTAGCGGTCCTGGTTGTCGCTCGTAACCTGGCTGGGGCTGCCGCCGCCGTTGAATGCGCCTTCGACGTTGAGCGCCGGCGCGTCGCTCACCGGGGTCTGCTTGAGGCGTGTGCGCAGGTACTGGAAATGCGCGTCCGACACCATCGTTGCACCAATCACCTGCGTGTCCTGGAATTGCAACGTCTGCGTCGTGGTGGTGCTGTTGAAGCCTTGCGATGGCAGTACCAGAAGCCCTACGCCGCCGTTGCTTACCTGCACGTTGTTGTAGTCATACTTCATAATCAATGTGTTGTTGGGCGTGACCTGGCGATCGATGCGGCCGGAGTAATCGGCGGTGACGGTGGGATTTGGAATGGCCTGGTTGAACGCGGCGGGCTGATAGTTTGCGTCGAGCGTGGTGGCGACAACGATCGCGTTGGTCTGCTGGTTGTTGTACCAAACGTTGAGGAACATCGATGTCTTCTTGTTGATCGGGCCGTTCAGGTCGCTGTAGAGCGTGAACGAGTGGTAGGGCGGCTGCACGCCGACGTAGGGATTCGAGGTGTTGAAGGAACTGTCGTTCCCGGAAGCGAAGACCTGGCCGTGAAATTTGTCGGTACCCGGCTTGGTGAAGATCTCGATGCGTCCGTATCCTAGCTCCGAATACTCCGCCGAGTAGGGGTTCTGGTTGATGCGAATCTCGCGAATCGTGTTCTTGGGTGGGAACCTGCCTCCGCTGAAGCCGTCGACATAGAGCGTCGGTCCATTCTGGCCGTCGCCATTACCGGCGAGCGCTTGAATCTGCTTCTGGAAGGTGTCGTCGTCATCGGAGAGCGTATTGAGCGCATCGCCTTTCAGAATCAGAGCGCTCTTGTTGTCTGCCGCTGCAGTGCTTTCTGAGCCCGAAGGAACCGTAACCTCTTCAGCCTGCGTCGCGATAACCAGCTTGGCATGGATGCTGGCTGAGGCTGCATCGCTCGTCAGCTTCACGGTCGTGGTGTAGGCCTCAAATCCCTCCGAGGTAATCAGCACGTTGTAAATGCCGGGCGGCAGCGGAAGACTGAATCGGCCGGTGTCATCGGTGACGGTATCGCGCCGCAGCGTTGCACTTTCAACGTGCACCTGCGCATGCGTAACGCTCGCGCCGGATGGGTCGACTACTGTACCGCTTAGGACACAATTGTTTTTGGCCGGTTGTGCATCGGAAAGTGGTTGAGCGAGTGCCGCGTGCTGCGACGCTGACTGCGCTTTCTGGGCAGCCTGACCTGGCGCGCGGCCTTTCGCCGACAACAGGTTGGCACAGCGACAGTGCCTGAACACAGCACAGCGCAAAGGCACAGCTGGCCCGTCTGAGGCTCGACATTCAAGGACCGCCCAGGGAGAAATCACGCGAACGAATACGTGTTCGAGATAGGACGATGCGCGCAATGAAAATGTCATCGCGTTCCGATAAATAATTTCGGGGAAACGAGATGCGGCGTCCGCGCTAGAAGCTGAAGTTACAGTGCAGCGTCACCGTTCGGTTAGACGACGTACTGAAGCCACCGAGCGAAAAGGGAGAGTTTAGTGAGATCGACTCGCCGAATAATGGCGAGGTGAGCACACCCACGGGCTGGCCAGGATTGACGTGGTTGAGGATGTTGTTTGCCTCCACCCCAAGCGTGAGGGTGTAGGGGCGATCCGGTTTGGGGACAGGACCTTTGGCGGCAGGAGCACCCGGTGCCGGCGCTGGAGCAGCGGGGCGGGGGCCGATCTGGAACCCTCGCTCGAGATGCACGATGCAGAAAATAAAAGTTGGGCGAGTCGCCGTAGTTGAACGGGATGATCGGCTCTCCCGGCTGCGGATTCGCGTCGAAGGTTCCGAAACGTGTCTTGTAGATCTGGGAGTTTTCCGTAGGGTTGGTGGCGAACGCCGGACGATCGTTGTAGATGGTGTCGCCGTTCAAGTCCGTTCCCGTGGTGATATTGAAGGGCGCTCCCGTCATGATGGATCCCCATAGACTGCCGGTGAAACCGTACGGCATCTTCACCGTTAATCCGCCGAAGAGCTGGACGCGGGGATTTGCCTCGCGCGCATAGTCAACGTGCGGATCATACTGATTGCTCGGGAAACAGGTGTCGCAGGGCGCGTCATTTTTTTGAGTCAACGCGAAGAACCCCGCCGCAAAGAAGGACACCCGCTTGCTCGCCTGCAGGTTCGTGTTCGCAAAGATGATGTTGTTCACGGCCATGCCGCCCGAGCTGAACTGGTAGATATTCTGATCGCCACCCATGGGCCGAACACCGCTGCTCGGGTCGGCAGGGTTATACGTACCTGGCAGCGGTGCATTGATGTTCCGCGACAGATATTGATGATTCGTGCGCAGAAAAATGTAGTTCACGCTCGCCGTACCCATCTTGCCGATTCGACGCTCGACCGAGACGCCGCCGATGCTGTCATACTGCGTCCGCAGGTTCGGGTCGATGTTGTAGAGCGTGGGCGGAACAGGGCCCAGCGCCGCCACGGGGGGCGGCGTGTTGAGGTACAGCTGATAGAAGTCAGGATTGGTGATGAAGTAGGCTGCCTGCTCCGTCCCGCTCTGGCGGCGAACGGCGGTGAGGATATTGGAGGACGCAAAACGGTCATAGAAGATGCCCCCGCCGCCGCGCATCACGAAGTACGCCCTGCGCTTGGGAGTCTTCCCCACGGCCCAGGCAAAGCCAACGCGCGGCGCGGGGTTTACATGATCAGGGATGCCTGACTGGCTCTCGTAGCGAAATCCAAAATCCAGGGTAAAGTTCGGCCTTAGCTTCCACTCGTCTTCGACATATACCCCCACATCGCTGGTGAAGACCACGGCATTGGCCTGGCCCGCGGTGAGGCTGTATTGCGTCGTCTGCCCTGTGCTGGCGAAGATTTGGGCTGGCGTCTGCCCCTGTAGTGCAAGCTGGTAGGTCGCGAGATCGGGAAAATTGAACTGACCGTTGTAGCCGGATAGGGTCTGATTCGCGTCGCGCAAACCGCGGTAGCGACCGCCGATGCGCACAAAATGCGAACCATGCTCAATCGTTACAAGCTCCTGCAGTTCGTAGCTGTCCTGATGGTCACTCTGCGATTGGGCAGGGCTTCCGCCTCCATTGAAGGCGCCCTGCACCACGATGGTCGCCCCACTGCTCGCCGGGCGCTGATCCAACCGCGTTCGGATGTATTGAAAGTGGGTGTCCGAGATAATCTTTGCACCGATTCCCTGCGTATCCGACAACTGCAGCGTGTTGGTGGTGGTCGTTGTATCAATGCCTTCGCTGGGCAGCACCAGCAGGCCCACACCACTGTTGTTGAACGTAACCTCGTTGTACTCATACCTACCCATGAAGGTATTGGTCGGCGTGACCTGGCGATCCAGACGCCCACTGTAGTCTTGCGTAACCTGCGGTGCCGGGACCGCTTCATTCAGCGGCGTCAACAACGTTGGATCGATCGCAACCACGATCGCGTTGTTCTGCAGATCATTGAGCAGCCCGCTCACGAAGAAAGACGTCTTCGGGTTGAACGACCCGCTTACATTTCCGTTGATATTGAGCGTGTAATAGGGCGGTTCGACGGTCGCGTACGGGTTCTGCGCATTGAAGACATTGTCTGTGCCAGAGGTGTCGAACTCGCCATGCAGCTTGTTTGTTCCGGGTTTCGTGGAGATTTCCACGCGGCCAAAACCCAGGCGGTCATACTGCGCCGAATACGGGTTTTGATTGATCCGAATTTGACTGATCGTGTTCTTCGGTGGGAAGTGCCCATTGGAGAACCCGTTAACCAGGACCTCCGGCGGCTTGGCGCCTTCCCCGCCAGCCATCGCGAGGATCTCCTGCTGGAACATGCTGTCGTCATCAGAGAAATCCTTGAGTTGGTCAGAATTCAACACCAGGGCACTCTTGTTGTCCGCCGCCGCGGTGCTGTCGGCATACTGCGATGGAACCGTGATCTCCTCCGGCGCCGCCGCTATCTGGAGCCTGATATTGAGGTTTGCCCGGGGAGAGCGTTCCGTCAGCGTGACGCTGGTCGTATAGGGTCTGAAGCCATTGGCCTTAACTGTGACAGCGTAGATTCCGGGCGGAAGCGTCATGCTGAAGCTTCCCGTCGAATTCGTCGCAGCGTCGCGCTGCAGACTACCGCTCTCCACGTGCACAGCAGCCTGGTCGATCCGGGCGCCGGAAGGATCCGAGACACTGCCGCTCAGCGTGCCCATTACCACTGGCGAGTCGGCGGGCTGCACGATTGCAACGATCGCATCGGGGCGGCTCCGCGGGGTTGCCGCGAAACACTGGGGCGCACCGGCCACCCAGCAAACTGCCAAGGCGGAAACAGCCAACCAGGAGCTCAATGTCCAGGACCACCCGCGAACAATCACTTTAACAAGTACCCGCTCGAGATAATGACTTGGGAGGCCAGCAAGAAGTACAAAAGTTACTGCAGGATCAAAGTGCGAATAAGCTCCCGTGATCTTACCGCATTAATCGAATATGTCCCCGCGGAATTCGACGGGTGTGTCCGGAGCCATGTCGTTTCAATCGAGTAGCCCGCAATGGCGTGGATTTTCCGGTCGTCCTCGCGAAGAAAACTCATGTTCGTGTTGCCGATAAGCAACAGCCTACTCAATGCTGCAGTTGATTGTCGCTGGGTTGCTGCCCCATCTTCGTCACCAGCGGCTTTGGGATGTGATGGTGCGCCCGATGCCGCGGCGGCGCGGCCTCGGTGGCCGGGTCCAGTCGATAGAGAATCAGCAGATTGCGGTCTGGATCGTCGTAGGCCGGAAACGCTGCGACGCGCTTCATTTGGTACATCGGCGTGATGGCGTCGGCCTTGTCATCCTCCACGTCATTCCAGGCAGCATACCAACCCGGTTTGTACTGCTTCACGCGCACATCCATATCGTCGGTGCCAAAGTCGTCATCGATCGAGGGAAGCCCGGTCATCAGAGTCAGGTCCGAACCTGAGATGGATAAGATCAGGTGCGAGTGCGTCTTATCCGCGAGCACAATTCTCTTGATGCCCTGGGCAGCCGCCTCGAATTCATACGTGGGGTGACGCAGGTATCCAATCTGCTGCATCGCATCCGGAACCGCAATCGCCAGCACCAGCGCCGCGCAGGCGATTGAAGCCGCCATGCACGCCCGCGCGGCTTTGCGCCTGGCGAAAGCTGTCGATGCCCATCGCTACGACCACCGTGATCGGCACCGCGACCACCAGGTAATACCGCGGCTGCAGATTGTTGTGATACGCAAGAAACGCAAAGTACCCGCCGATCCAGAGCAGCAGCGACGGAAAGAGAGGGTTGGCCAAGATGCGCGGCCGCCAGAACAGCGACAGGGCAAGCACCACAAAGAAGGTCACATAGATGAGCGCCCCCATCCACGCACCGTCGGTGATGGTATTGAGAATGACCTTCGCTACCGGCTCAAGATCAATTCCTGTATAAGCATTCGCCGAGAACAGATATTGGTAATCCTCAAGATAATGCGGCCGAACGAAGAAGAAGTAGTACGCGCACCAAAGAGCAATGCCGCCGATCGCGGGCGGTGCGGCGAGCCGCAGCGCCGTGCGCAGCTGGTAGCCCCCGCGCGCCCACATCATGTAGAAGATTGCCGGCAGCAAACAGATGCCCGTCGTCTTGGTGAGAACCAGCCCAGGCAGCAAAAACGCCAGCAACACTGCCGGGCCGAGGCCGCGAAGACGTCGCCCCTGCAGGTGAAGCGGCTGCATATGCGATGCAACCAGCAATCCCAGCGCGGTAAACGCGATCATCAATGGCTCGAGAATTGCCATTCGCATGAAGACAAAGAGGAACGGGCTCGTACACAAAAAGAAAACAGCAAGTGGAGCGGCCAGCGATCGCCCGGACTGGCTGTTGCGAGGACGCGTGTGACGCTCAATGAGCAGGTAAAGCGTGACCAGCGTGAACCCAAAGACGCACAGCGTGAGCGCGCGCGCCGCCGTAACGGATACGCCTGTGAACTTGAAGACCAACAGCTCGATCGCGGGCCATACCGGCAGTGCAACCGCAGGATTGAAGTCACCCTTCCAATACCAGTGACCGCTTATGTAGTGGCGAATCGCGGCGTCGCCGTACCAGCCTTCGTCGGTGTACTTCGACCAATCCATCCAGGGCGAGTGATTCGGGAAATCCGCAGTCAGGTGCACAAAGTGCAACGCAAAGAAGACGGCCGAAGCCAGGAGCAGCAGCAGACTGATCAACCGCGATGCAGTAATCGTCGTAATCTGCCGATGTGCCGACGCCGCTGCGCTCGCCTGTTGGGGCGTGATCACCGCGGCAGCCGACGAATTGGAGGCTTCATACATTCGGGAAGATTGAGCCCAACGGCTCACGCTAGCTGAACTTGGTAAGGGCCCGAGGCACTCACCAGCAAGCTACAACATGACGTTTTCGGATTCCTTCATGAACTGTACGACACGATCTCAGATTATAGAAATGCCGCACCGCCAGATTCTGATAAGACGATCATGCCAGGCCGCGGGGTAGCTTGACGCACCGCGCCGCCACCGTAAGGCTAAGGCGCCGCAGGATGCAGCAGGTTTTCCAGCGGGCGTGGCGCGGCTCCCGCTGCTTTGCAAACCTCGTCCGTTGCCTCAGGCGAGGCAATCAAATAGTGCATGTCAGCGGCTCGCAGATTGGCCAGATCATATTCTGAACAGATGGACCATCCCTTGAGATCGAGGTCATTGCCTAGTTCCCAAAGACTGAAGCCGCTGACGAACGCAAATTGCGGATGCTCAGCGGCGCACGCCTTCACCCGATCTTCGAAGGAAAGCGCAGCGCTCGCTCGACCATTGACCAGCCCCGCCATATCGCAGAGAGAGGACTGCGTAAAGTACCCAATATAGCCGACATCGAAGGCAACCAGCTTCAGGGACCGCAAGCGCTCAAGATGTTGCGAACGAAACTCGGCGAGGCTGTGCTCGCGGGTGCGAAACTCTCGATAGAGCAAGACGGATTCGATTGGTGCAGCGATCAATAGCAGGCAGACCACGCCGTAGCTTGCGAACTTGAGCAGGTGCGCGGGCAACCGACGCGGCTCTCCTTCACTCCAGCGCAGCTCAAGAATGTTCCAGAGGGTCGGAAAGATCAGCGTCCAGAGAAAGTACCGAACGCCCTGCACCTCTTGACCACGCTGCACTGCAAGCGCCAGCACAGCCGGGAACGGGCTGTTCGCTGCCAACATCGACAAGGTGACACGTCGCTTGTACACAACCACTGCAGCGGCAGTCAGCAGCCACAACACCAGAAGAATTGCGCCCACGGACATTGCGCTTACAAAGACAGAGAGGGTTGCATGCAGGGTCGCCGTCCACGGTGCCTGGGCATCGGCCTTGGCGATGGCCGTGTCCGGGACGAGGGCGTGCATGTACAGATAGATCACACCGGCTGCGACGAGACTTCCAAACAAGGGTGCCGCGGAGAATGCCACCAGGCGAAAGCGGCTCTGCAGGCTGTTCGGCCGTGCAAACTCATACCGCGCAAAGAACAATGTGAAGCTCGCAACGGTCATCAGAAGCAGGAACTCAACTCGCGCGAACGTGCCTACCAATCCAAGAATAAATAGCCACACAAACGATCGCGTCGAATACTCCCCGCTGTGCGCAAGGCGCGAGATAGAGAAGACCAGCAAGGAAACAAGGCAAAGTGTGAGCGAAGTCTCCATTCCGTCGTCCAACCAGCGCACCGCCATCGGCATTACGAGGATGGTCAACAGCAGCAATGCAAGTGTCCATGCCAGCCGAGGCGCGGGGCGGAGGGTCCTCGGAAACGCCCACGCCAGCCCCGCGAAGAGCAACACGTGAAATACCGAGGAGACCGCCCGAGGTAGCAGCGGCGATTGAAAGATCGCACGCAAGCCGGCCAGCAGCGATACATACAGCAAGCTGGACGTTCCATAATCCGAATGAACTCCATCGTAGGAGATCATGTGATCGCGCAGAAGATTTACCGCATACCGCAGATGAATAAACGCGTCATCCTGTACAGCGGGCCAGGATAGTACCAGCCACACCAGGAGCCATGCCGCAAGAAGGATTGTCAGGCTTCGATAGCGCTTTGGCATTCCACTCTTTCTCGACCTACATACTCCACGGATCCCTCAGCGCGGGAACGCTATTCATAGGACAACGCATCGATGGGATCTTTCCGCGCAGCTTTCAATGCGGGATACAGCGCTCCCAGGAGCGCGCCACCCAGCGCAATGGCGACTGCATTGGCAACCCACAAACCTGTAACCTGAAAACTCAGCGTTGGAAAGCGTACCCGCAGAAAATCCTTCAAGACATACGTGGCAATGACTCCCAGGGTGGTGCCCACAATTGCCAGGAGCATCGTCTCACGCAGCACCACCGACACAATCACCAGCCGGCCCGCACCCATCGACTTCAATATCCCAATCTCTCGCGTCCGCTCGAGCACAGCCGTGTACATCGACTGAAAGATCACCAGGAAGCCAATGATTGTCGCAATGCTGATCACAACATTCAGCGCGATGTTGAATCCTGGAAGATGTTCCGGCGTCAGCATGGAGAGGAATTCCTGGCTCGTCTGCACGCTCCAGTCCTGGAGCCCATCGGTTGCGAGAATTTCCTTGCGAACATCCTCCTGGTACTTCGGCTCGTCCTGCGTACGAAGATAGAAAAGAGAAGCCTTGCCCGGATTGTTGTCGAGAGCATCCATCGTATCCAGGGGAATGTACTTGCGCGCTCCCTTGCCGTGCTCCACAATCCCACACACCGTGAACGTGTGATTCAGAACCTTAACTGGATCTCCCACCTTGAGGCCTTTGCCGGACTTGGCCTGCAAGTCGTCAACGATCAGGTCGTAAGCCCCCTTGAAAGGCCCACCGGCAACAAATACGAAGGGGCGCAAGGCGTTGTAGCTCTGATAATCAATTCCGTAGATATTTTCTACGGAGCTTCCTGCCGTGAATTTGATATTCACGGGCGCAACGACCTCTACATGGGGCAGAGCTCCGAGCACCTTGGCGATGCGCACATCGGCGGACGCTGAACTCGTCATCATCATGGCAGTAGCAGCTCCGGGATGCACGATCATATCCATGCCAATCCCTGTCGTCTGCGTCCGGCTGCCATTCAAAATACCGAAAAAGATTGCCACGACCGAGAGAATCATGATGACCTCGATGGCGACGGCGAATGCGCTGATAGCAGAGCGCAGGGGACGATGGATGAGATTGCCGAAGATCAGTTTATTCATGGGTGATGCAGAACGTGCTCAAGGTGATGGCAGCAGCTTTCATAGTAGCGCACCGCCAGTCGATTGCGCCCGCCGCACGCCCACCGCAAGAGCAGCGGATTCACGCCTGCGCCTGCGCAACGATGGGGCGCGCGCCTGCCAGCCTGCGGCCTGAAGGAGTAGGCGCCCTGCCCAGGAAGAGGGTTCCCAAAATGGGCGCGAGGCGTGTGACCACGATGATCGCGAACACCATTCCAATGTTTCCGTACCCCATGAAGTAAATCATGCCGCCAACAAGCTGTTCCGGTGTTCCGTGCGCCATCCACACGACGACCATCAGTCCCCAGGGATATTTCGTCATGTCGCCTACAACGAAGTCGACGGAACTGAATAACAGGATCCAGAGCACCGGCAGCAGCCACAAGATGCCACCCCATCCTTCGCAGTGAAATGCCTCCGCTACGGGACTGAACGATATCCCAGTCGTAAAATCACCCTCTGCGAGACCAGTCCCCATTTCGTGCGCGTAACGGTTGCCACTAAACGTTACCTGCTTGTTCGGATTAAGGAAGTGGGGAATAAGGTTTCCGAAATATTCATAGATGGGCGCCATCCCTTCGTAGTGCCCCTTTGTTGAATACGTGAAGAGCTGATCGTCTGGAGGGATCATTGAGAGTCGTTCAATCAGAGATCCCTGGGGCTCGTTGTAATACTCGGCTACGCCCATGTCCGGCTGTACCTCAATTTGTTTGATGTGCTCGTGCAGATACGCCGGATGCGTAAACAGATACCAGGCCAGCATTACATGCTGGTTATTGTCCATCCCTTCAGCAAGATCTCGCGATGCGGAAAGCGGCGAAATGAAGCCAAAGCTCGCCACCGCCATCAAGATAACCGCTACCACATGGGCAAAGCGCACCCTCAATCGCGCATATAGGATGCCGACCGCCCAGCAAACCATCGGCGAGATCATGATCTGCTTGGAATACGAGATGAGACCCAGATATTCAAAGTAGATGAACACCGCGATACTAATCATGTTGGTAGAACGCCGGCCCCCACTGTCTTTGATCGCACCGATGGTTGCCAGAATGATGCCCAGGGGACCGAAAACATTGACTTGGGTCAGTGCGCTCACAACACCTCCAGGCGCATTCCCAAAGATGTCCACGGAAAAAATGATGGCGAGCCACACAACGATGCAGCCCAGACCGGCAGCGGTGTAATTGAGTTCAGCGGTGCTGAAGCCGCCGCCGATTCCCATCGCCCGGAAGTCCATTCTTCGATTGAGCATCGTGACCAGCAACAGCATCGCCATGCTGGTCGTGTACAGGGCCATGTCGAGTAATGGGCTGAGAAGGTTGGAGTCCGCCGCCTCGCCCTGCACGGCCTTCCATGTCACCCCGACGATCACGATGAGTGTGGAATACCAGAAGATATACCCGCCTGAGATCCTGCTGAAACCCTCAGCCATGTTGAAGGCAACTACGCTCAGAATCACGAACGCGAAGTACAACACGCTGAAGAGTATGTTGGTGTGCTGAATCTGCTGGACGCAGAAAAAGACCAAGGCAAAGACAAATACCTTCGACAAGGGGACTCGCGTTGGGAGCGAAAGGCGCACTAAAACGAGTTTACAAGACACTTGCCGCAGAATCCCCGAGATCCGGAAGATCCGCTATCGACCTCCGGCCTCCTTGCCAAGACTGGTCAGCCGAATATCTTATTCGTGCTGCATGCGAGAGCGGTACTGCGCGGCCGGCCGTATCCACTCGTTCCATAGAATCAGCGCGATACAGGGCATCATGAATGCCGTGAGCTCGCTGAAGATTCGAATCTCAATCACCACGCCCACCAGCAACATAGCGATCGCCCAGAGGACCATGACCACCGCGGTGGAATGGGCCAGCGCTCGATCGCCTATCTGATCGAACTTCGCAATAAACAGTGGCAGCGTAAAGCCAAATAACGAGAGGAGAAGCGCCCACTGAGGAGGCTTCATCAGTGACCGCAGGTTGCCCGCCAGGCGAATTCCAAACCATCGCGTTGGCATCGATGACTCCAGAGGATTGTTCCGGAAGTGATGCTCGATCCACATGCGCAATGCGATCCAAATCAACACTTGAACGGCCACGTATGGCAAAACCTTTGCCCACGGACGGCCGCTGGCTTCGGATGCGCGATTTGCATAACGGTGTTTGAACCACGTATAGAGCGCCAGAAAGAGCGGTATGAAGATAACCGTCTCCCGGTTCAGCGTCCCGATTGCAACCACCAGCGTGAGAGCCACGTACCGCTTCGCAATCACGAGCCAAACCGAAACTACGAATACGGTCAGCGAGAGAACGTCATACGGCAACAGGAAAACCCCATAGCCGACAACCAGGTTGAAGTACGCCATGTACAGCAACAGCAGCGACGCCCACGCCGAAAAGGTCCGGTCCCCTGTCAGGTGTTGCAGCGTCGATCGACCGGCCAGGATGCAAACGACCATGGCCAAAAAGTTGACGATCAATAATGCAACAGAATACGGGCTCTGTAGAGCCTCCGGCAGACGCGAACCCATGTGCGCGAGAACACCGCTCAAGTGCGGATTCGCCGCAGTCGCTTTCAAGACCCAGGCCATCAATACACGGCCCTGGAAGGGCATCATCCCTGTTCCGTTTGCGTAGGCCGGCAAGTCCAGGTACGGCGCATTTCGCCATACATACCGGATAGTGAACTGACCGCACGCCAACAGCATGAAGATCCACCAGCCAATTTGGGCAGATCGAGACATCGAGCCGGGCTGATCAGCAGCTTGCATCGCTTGCGTCTCCGCGAAAAATGGTTTGCCAGGAGCGTTTGGAAGGATTATTGAATCTGCACAAGACCGGCCTCGGCGCCATGCCCCGCACCGCCCGGCGTGATGGTCGTCTTTTGCGGAGCGCGCCAGTGGTCGATATAGCTTACCTGGTGTACGCAGCTGATCGTGCAGTTCGGTGCGCACGACTTCTCCGTCAGAAACTCACGTTTCACAATCTCCGTCGTGTACTCGGCTACCGGGATGCCGGGGTAGCCGCGCTGCTGCGAGCAATACGACACGATCCCGTTCTCATCCACATAGAGATACCGCGACCCTGCACGGCAGCGCCAGTCATTCGGCATTCCATTCGCGATCGCCTCCTGAAATCCGTTGAAGCGCGAGTAGCTGCGCCGCGTCAGCCGCCGCACCTCATCCCACACCTTGCGCTCGCGATCGCCCAGCGGCTTAAGCTGCCCACTGCCGTCATGAATAATCCCGATCGTCGAGCTGAATCCCAACGCCAGCGCGCGCCTCGAGATCGTCAGCGCATCCTCAGGATTCGCAATTCCGCCGCCGACGACAGAGTTGATATTCACGTGGAAGTCCGCATACTCGGCCAGCATCGCGAGCTTCGCGTCCAGCACCTTGAGCGACTTCTTCGAAACCTCGTCCGGCATCACGTTATCAATCGAGATCTGCATGTGATCGAGCCCAGCCTTGTTCAGCCGCTCAATCCGCTCCGGCATCAGCAGATAGCCGTTAGTGATCATGCCCGCAATCGCGCCGGTCTTCCGAATCTGCCGGATCACGTCATCCAGCTCCGGATGCAGCAGCGGCTCGCCGCCCGAGATCGTGATCACCGACGTCCCCAGCCGCCCCAGGTGATCGATCCTGCGCTTCATCTCCTCGATATCCACGGGGTCCGACACGTCGTCGAACTCGTTGCAGTACGTACAGGCGAGGTTGCAGCGACGCATGGGCACGATATGCGCCATGTACGGGTGTGAGGTCCCGGCGACGGCCGAGGCAATCGAGCCCACCTCGCGTAGATTGCGCATTGCGGCGATCAAGCGCCGGCGAGTGGTGATGCGGCGCGGTCCTTGAGCCTTGGTGGGTGCTGTCTTCGGAGCTGGTGTAGTCGTTGTCATGCGGCTTGGTTATTCTATCGTGTCGACCCCGCCGCGCGCCTCTACGTACCGCCTCCCTCGCAGTAAACTAACCTCGGAGGCGACACGCCATGCCGCACGAACTCGACTGGTCCGACACCCTGGAGATTGGCATTCAACTGCAGGAGATGTTTCCCGACACCGATCCCTACTCAGTCCGTTTCACCGACCTCCACAAGTGGGTCACCCAACTCCCCGGCTTCAAAGGCGACCCAACCAAATCCAACGAAGGCATCCTCGAGGCCATCCAAACCGCGTGGCACGAAGAATACGAAGACGCGAAAGACGTATAGCTGAACTTCGCCGGCCTTGAGCTTCGTGCGTTAGCGCTCTCAACAAGGGAAAAAATTTTCCCTCGGTAACGATAGTCACCAGTTCCTCTTAAGCTGCATATCAGACAGAATTCTGCTGCGCAAAGCAAGGTTCGGAGGCTACCATCGTTGCGTATGAGTCTTTCGGCACCTCCCACGCCAAACATTCCACCGCCAGTCACGACCGCTAAGCCCCAGGCCGGTCGCCCGCGGTCGTTCGATCGCGAGCAGGCCCTCGATGCCGCCATGCGGGTGTTCTGGAAGCAGGGCTACGAAGGCGCCTCCCTCACTGCGCTCACTGCTGCCATGGGGATCAACCGCCCCAGCCTTTACGCGGCGTTTGGCGACAAGGCTGGTCTCTTTCGCGAGGCAGTCGCACGCTACGGGACCGGCCCCGGCCGCTACGTCCGCCGAGCCCTTGGCCAGCCTCGGGCTCGCCAGGTTGCGGAGATGCTGCTGCGCGGCACCGTTGCCATGGCCACCGATAGCGCCAATCCGGGCGGCTGCCTCTGGGTCCAGGGCGCACTCGTCGCCAGTAGTGAAGGCGAATCCATTCGCCAGGAGATGACCGCAGTCCGCGAGCGCGGCATCGCGCAGATGCGCGATCGGTTTGAGCGTGCTCGCCGCGAAGGCGACCTTCCTGCATCCGCCGACGTCCCTGCACTCACCCTCTTCGTTGTCAGCATGATGAACGGGCTCGCCGTACAGGCGAGCAGCGGTCACAGTCGCGAGGCGCTCAATCGCGCCGTCGATCTTGCCCTCAGTGTCTGGCCTGTTGCCGAAGCCGCAGAGCCTTCGAACGCGACCTCCGCATAAGAAAAAACCGCCCGCACAAGCGGACGGCTCTTTCACCATCAAAATTCTTCCTACTTCGTGGTCTTGTGATGCTCCGGCGCGGCGCCACCCACCATCGCCTCGGCCTGGTCGATCGCCTGGTACAGGTCGGACACATCCTTCACCTGGATCCATCCCTTGGTCGTAACCACCACCAGCGTCGGGGTCTCGGTAAGGCCAAGCTTGTTGCCCAGCGCAACATCCTTCTCCACCTCGCGCGCCAGTTGGCCCGTGGGATCGACGATGAACGGAAGCTGCTTGCCGTTCTTGGCGAAAAACTCCTGCGTGAAGCGGTTCAGGTCGTCCTTGCTGGCGATCTTGAACTGCGACGCAAAGACCTCGCGGCGATACTGCGTGGCCAGCTCGGGCGAGACCTTATCCTGCAGATACCGCGCATAAATGGCCGCCTCGCGGCTCCAGATGTGGCCCGGGATCAGGAAGTCATAGCGCACATAGCGGGATGTGGTAGTGGTCGATCGCCATATGCACAAACGGAAACGCATGCGCGCAGGCAGGGCACTCCAGGTCCTCCCATTCGACGATCGCGACCTTCGCGCCCGGCGGGGGCACCAGCATCGAGGTGTCCCGGAAGTGATCGGGCTGCTGGCTGGAAGGAACGGCAACCTGCGCCGTGGCCGAAACTGCAGTAAGGGTAAATGCGAGGGCGACCGGAAGAAGAACTCGAGACATAACAGATAGACGCAAGCGGCTGACCTTTGAGCAAGTGTGCTCCAGCACTATTGAATCACCAAGCAGTCAAATCGCCAAACGACCCAAATCTTCGGTCGTGGGTCAGTAGGAATGTTTTGCTCCCGACATATCGGAGCGTCCGTTCACCGCTGCTCTGTGATCCTGACATGCGCATCGGTCAGGTGAAACCCGTGCTTTTCAATATCGTCGAGGCACTGATTCACGTCAAAATTGGAATTGACCTCGCCCCGCTTGAAATCGAAAGACTTGAACACAGTCCATGGTCCATATTGCGCTGGCAGCTTCTCGCTAACGTCGTCGCAGGTGAAGCCGAAGACGCGGCCCTGTCCCCTGAAAATGTGAACCTGCATCTCTAATTTTTCTCCTGGTTCGCAGCAATACCACCCAGTTGCCACCAATCGAATTCTACCGACGCCATCCTACAGAATTTCAAACTGACCACCCACAATCTTCCGCGTTACGCACATCCGCACCGCCGACCTCGGCCCTGGAGGAATGCTATCCTCCAAGCGAAGGAAAGTCGAAATGATATTAGCGCTCATCGTCCTCCAGGTCCTCACGCTCGTAGCCCTGATCCTGCTGCTTCTGCGCCGAAGTCAGGCGGCACCTCCTGCCGAAGACCCGCGCCTCGCCCAGCTGCTCGCCGCGGACCTCCCTGGCCAGTTCACGCGCCTGGACGCCCGCTCGGAGGGGCTAGACCAGCATCTGCGCGCCGAGCTCTCCCACCTCCGCGCCGACACCACGTCCGCCAGCGCCTCGCTCCGCACCGAAGTCCTCACCAACATGAACACCCTCGGGAACACCCTGGAGACCAAGCTGGAAGCTTCTCGCACAGCTGCTGCCAGTCAGGCGACCGAAAGCCGCGAGGCACTCCACTCTCGCCTCACCGAACTTCGCACCGGCCAGAGCGAGCACCTCGAAACCCTGCGCAAGACCGTCGAAGATCGTCTCGACAAGCTCAACGCCACTAATGCGGCCAAGCTCGAGGAGATGCGCGTCACGGTCGACGAAAAACTCCATGCCACCCTCCAGACGCGGCTCACCGAGAGCTTTGGCCAGGTCACGGACCAGCTCACCAAGGTTCACGCCGGGCTGGGCGAGATGAGCAAGCTCTCCGCGGGCGTCGACGACCTCTCCCGCATCTTCACCAACGTGAAATCGCGCGGAACCATCGGCGAAGTCATGCTCGAGACCCTGCTCAAGCAGATGCTCGCACCCAGCCAGTTCGAGAAGAACGCGAAACCAAAGCCCGGCTCCAACGAGGTCGTCGAGTTCGTCGTGAAGCTCCCCACACCCAACGGCGAAGCACTGCTTCCCATTGACTCCAAGTTCCCGCGCGACGCCTGGGAGCGGCTCGAAACCGCCTATCAGACCGGCGCGGATCTTGTCAGCGCCGGCAAAGCCTTCGAAACGGCCATCCGCAACGAAGGCAAGAAAATCTGTGAGAAGTATATTGCTCCGCCGCGCACCACGTCCTTCGCCATCATGTTTTTGCCCACCGAAGGCCTCTACGCCGAGGTCATGCGCCGCGATGGCCTGCAGACCGACATCCAGCAGAACTGCCACGTGACCATCGCCGGTCCGAGCACACTCTCCGCCATCCTCAACAGCTTCCAGATGGGTTTTCACATGCTGCAGATGCAGGAGAAGGGCGACGAGGTTTGGAAGGTTCTCGCCAGCGCACGCAAGGAGTTTGGCACCTTTGAGACGTTGATGGACAAGATGACCGACGATGTGGGGAAGGTGCAGGGCACCATCGACAAACTGGGCGTCCGCACCCGCGCCATCAACCGGACCTTGCGCGACGTCAGCATGGAAGCGGCACAACCAACCTTGCCAGGCTGCCTCCAATACCGGCTTCGACGGCCTTTTACCGATGCTCGCGGCCAGCGAGGACGAATAATCGCCCCGGCCCACTCGCTAGCTTTCTTTATGCCTTAATGTCTTGCGGCGACAGATGGCGCACTCCCACGGATACCACCCAAATGCGGACAGAATGTACCGCTGAAACATTCCACGCCGATTTACGCGCCGGAACTTCGTCGATCCGCACCAGAAACACACCCGTACTGCCATCGTCGCGTCGATCCTTCTCCTCCCGGGCTATATCTCTACTCCCCGGAGATTCACGCTAGAATATACAGGAGTTTGGTTCGCCGAGCATGTTCTGGGGTTGCCTGTCGTGGCGTTCCACCGTGCACCCTGGCTCGGCTTTACACCGTCCAACCACGTCGGTATGCTTTCACACTGGGGCAGTCAATCGGGCAGCTCGCTCTAGAAGGCCAATGTCCGCGCCCAACCCAGGACTTCATAGGAGATCGTACGATGGCAGCAGTTGATGAGAAGGTTAAGCAGATTATTGTCGAGCAACTTCAGGTGGATGAAGCCGAAGTCACTCCCGGCGCCAGCTTCCAGGAAGATCTCGGTGCCGACTCGCTCGACGTCGTCGAGCTCGTGATGCAGTTCGAGGAAGCCTTCGACATCCAGATCCCGGATGAGGACGCGGAGAAGATCAAGACCGTCAAGGACGCGACCGAATATATCGAAAAGCATCAGAAGGTCAAGTAACTTGCTCCGCAGCTCTGCAGGGTACGAACAGCTTTCTGCAGTCTAAGGACAACAAGGAATGAGAGTAAGATGTCGCATCGTCGTGTCGTTGTAACGGGCATGGGCCTCCTTTGCGGGGTGGGGAACACCGCTCCGCAAATTTGGGAAGGCCTGCTCTCCGGTAAGAGTGGCATGGCTGAGATCACCGCATTCGATCTCACCGGTCACTCGGTCCGCATTGCCGCTGAAGTCAAGGACTTCGATCCGCACGCCTTCGTGGAGAAGAAGGAGGCCCGCAAGATGGGCCGATTCATCCACTTCGCCATGGCGGCCGCGCAGGAGGCCATGCAGCACTCCGGCCTGCAGATCACTCCTGACATCGCCGAGAATGTCGGCGTTCACATCGGCTCCGGCATCGGCGGCTTCGACGTCATCGAGCGCGAACACTCGGCCATGCTCGCCGGCGGCCCGCGCAAGATCTCTCCCTTCTTTATTCCCGCCACCATCATCAACCTCGCCGCCGGGCACGTCTCCATCAAGTACGGCGCCAAGGGGCCGAACGAGGCCACCGCTACAGCCTGCACCAGCTCCGCGCACAGCATTGGCGACGCCTTCCGCATCATCCAGCGCGGGGACGCCGACGCCATGATCGCCGGCGGCGCCGAGGCCGCGATTACTCCTCTCTCCGTCGGCGGATTCGCCGCCATGAAGGCCCTCTCCACCCGCAACGACGACCCCGCCCACGCCTGCCGCCCCTTCGACAAGGATCGCGACGGCTTTGTCTGCGGTGAAGGCGCCGGCATCCTCATCCTTGAGGAGCTGGAGTTCGCCAAGGCCCGCGGCGCCAACATTCTCGCCGAGGTCATCGGCTACGGCATGAGTGGCGACGCCTACCACATGACCGGCATGGCCCCCGAAGGCGATGGCTGCCGCCGCGCTATGGAGGCCGCCCTCCGCGTCGCCGGCATCTCGCCCGACAAGATCGACTACGTCAATGCCCACGCGACCTCCACCCCCGTTGGCGACTCGCTTGAATCCAAGGCCATCGAAAACGTCTTTGGCGAGAAGGCCATGAGCCACGAACTGCTCGTCAGCTCCACCAAGTCCATGACCGGCCACCTCCTCGGCGGCGCTGGCGGACTGGAAGCGGGCATCACCATCATGGCCATCCTGAACCAGACTGCTCCGCCCACCATGAACCTCGACAATGTGGACCCGGCCTGTCGCCTCAACTACGTCCCCAACAAGCCACAGAAAGCGAAGATCGACTACGCCCTCTCCAACAGCTTTGGCTTCGGCGGCACCAACGGCTCGCTGGTCTTCAAGCGCTGGGGCGCCGAGTAGACCCGACCACCCAGATCAATCGTTCGTTAATCGCAACAAAGCCCGGCATCTCGCCGGGCTTTTTTCTTTTCTGCCGCATCCAACAGAACGAACCAGCACATCGCACTAGGAGAAAGATCATGGCATATCTGAAGGTTGGCGAAGAAAACAACACTGACATTGAGCTGTATTACGAAGATCACGGCAGCGGCAAACCAGTTCTACTCATCCACGGCTGGCCACTCAGCGGCGCCTCATGGGAGCGCCAGGTTGCAGCCCTGCTGGCCTCCGGGCATCGCGTCATCGCCTACGACCGCCGCGGCTTTGGCCGCTCCTCCCAGCCCACCGCCGGCTACGACTACGACACCCTCGCCAGCGACACCTACAAGCTCATCGAGGCCCTCGACCTCAAGGGCATCACGCTCGTCGGCTTCAGCATGGGCGGCGGCGAGGTCGCCCGCTACCTTGGCAAGTACGCCGAGCCCGGCCGCGTCACCAAGGCCGTCTTCATGTCGTCCATCGCGCCCGCTCTCCGTCACTCCGCCGACAACCCCGAAGGCGTCGACCCCAAGATCTTCGAAGGCATCAAGCAAGGCATCGAGGCCGACCGTTTCGCCTTCCTCGAGACCTTCTTCAAAAACTTCTACAACAAGAAGGTAGTCGGCGGCACCGATATCTCCGACGAGGCCATTCACGCCAGCTTCAACGTCGGCGCCGCCTCCAGCTACTACGCCTTCCTCAACTGCGTTGACGCCTGGCTCGAAGACTTTCGTGCCGACATCGCCACAGATCAAAATCCCCACCCTCGTCATCCACGGCGACGCCGACCAGATCCTGCCCATCGACGCCACCGGCAAGCGCACCGCAGCTCTAATCCCCGGCGCGCAGCTGCACATCGTCGCCGGCGGCCCGCACGGCCTCAACTGGACGCACGCCGCCGAGGTCAACAAAGCCCTGCTGGAGTTCATCGCAAAGTAACTGCCGCCACACAAGAGAAGAGGCCCGGCCATCAGCCGGGCCTCTTCGCATGTAGCAAGCAAATTCTATCCGCGCGCCGCGGCAAGACCCGTCATCACCAGCAGCCCGACGAGCCACCAGCCCACGGCTACAATCGCCGCCTGCCCCTTACTCTTCTTCGAAATAATGGACAGCCCTAGGACGGTAAGCGCCAGCGTCCAAAGCCCAAAGATATCGAAGAAGCTGCCCGCCACCTGCACCCAGTGCGGCGAGCTTGTCAGGTAATACCCGATGTTCGTCCCCACCGGATTATTTAGATCGAAGTTCTCGGTATTCACGCCCGCGTAGACGAACACAATATTGAGCAAGCCAGTAAAGATCCTCGGCAGCCCCGCATACATGCACACCGCAAAGTTCTGTCCGAAGGTAGTCTTTGCTCCCATGCCAAAGTTCAGGGTCGCCCAGTTCAGCAGCGCAATGATCGCCACAAAGATCAGAATGATCACCGCCGCGCCGTACGACCCATACTTCTGCCCCGCGGCGATCTTACGGACGGTCGCAGCCCGTTGGTCAGCCGGCATCGACGCCATTTGATCCTCAGTCGTCGCGCTCTGTGTAATCGACTGTTCCGCCACCCGGTCGAATCCAATCTTCTGATCGATCGCATAGGTCGACCCCATCGTCACGATCACCAGCAGCACAAACGGCAGCCACCAACTCGTATTGCGCAGAATATCGGTGAACGTTTTGCTCGGCGCCACGAACGTATCCACTACGCGCTCAACCTGCGAAAGCCCACCCGCTTCACCTGATCCAGCTACCACCACATCTGCCATATCGAAGCTCCTCGAATTTGAACTGCATCGGATTGACGGAAGTTTACCCCGTGCCGCACGCCGCGCAAATAAATTTCTCCGGACCCCAACCCCCTATGCCGGAAACATCTCCTTTACCAGCCGCAGCGCCTGCTTCTTCGTCTTCACGGACCCCTCCAGTTGTGCATCCTCGGCGGCCTCCAGCATAGCCTTGAATCCCGGCCCCGGCTTGTACCCTGCCGCAATCAAGTCGTTGCCTGTCAGCAACAGCTTGGGCCGAATCTGCTCTTCGCCCATCTCCTCCAGGTGCTTCTCCGCATACTCGTACATGTCGAGCTTCCCATGCGAGCTCAGGCAATCCGCCTTGTGCAGCGCCAGGTGTTCGTCAAACTTCGGCAGCCGCAGAAACCGCTTCAGCGTCGACTGCTTCATCTGCATCACATCGCCAAACTGCATATGGTGCTTGATGAGCGCCAGGATCTGCTCGCACTCCTCGTTGCTGAAGCGCAGCCGCGTCAGGATCGTTCGCGCCACCGCAACGCCCACATCCACATGCCCATTGAAGCGGATCCGATCCCCTCGCCGCGCTGGATCCGGCGGCGTAAACGTAGCTGGCTTGCCAACATCGTGCAGCAGCATTCCCCAGGCGAGCGTCGGGCTCGCCCCAGCCGGAAGCTGTTCCAACAGCATCAGCGTATGCACCCACACATCGCCCTCGGGGTGAAACTCCGGCGGCTGCTCAACGCCCTGCATCCGCTTCACCTCGGGCAGCACCTCAACCAGCAGCCGCGTCTCGTCCAGCAACTCGAACCCCCGCCGCGCGCCGCCCTCGGTAAGAATTCTCGTCAGCTCATCGCGCACGCGCTCGGCCGACACCACGTGGATCGACGGAGCCTCCTGCCAGATCGCATCCATCGTGCGCCGCTCGATCGTGAACCCACGCGACGCATATCGCGCTGCAAACCGTACTGCTCGCAGCATGCGCAGCTTGTCCTCTGCGAAGCGCAGCTTCGGCTCGCCGATCGCGCGCACCAGCCGCGCGTGCAGGTCGCCGCGTCCGCCCACGTAGTCCAGGACGCAGTCTTCCAGCCGGTCGCCAGCCTCATAGGCGATCGCATCCAGCAGCAGTCCGTTGATCGTGAAGTCGCGCCGCAGCACATCCTCGCGCGGATCCATCGAGAACTGCACGGCATCCGGCCGGCGTCCGTCGGTGTAGGCTCCATCGTGCCGAAACGTCGCCACCTCGGTTGTCACCCGCACCTTCGCCAGGTGATCGATCACCAGCACCACCCCAAAGTGCGCCCCCACAGACTCAGTCCGCGGGAACGCGGCCAACACCATCTTGGGCGTCGCCGACGTCGCCACATCGAAGTCCTTCGGCACCACGCCCAGCAGCAGATCGCGCACGCAGCCGCCCGCGAAGTACGCCATATGCCCAAGCGCACGCAGCCGCCGCACAATCCGAAATGCCGCAACGTAATGCTCGCTCTCCAGTCTCGACATAGCCCGTGCTTCTCTCCCCTACCCACTACGATAGACGTACGATAGACCTAGTGTCCGGTGACCTCATCCTCGGTATCGAAAGCTCCTGCGACGAGACCTCCGCCGCCGTCGTCCGCGACGGCCACGAAGTCCTCTCCAACGTCGTCGCCTCGCAGCTCATCCACAGCAACTACGGCGGCGTTGTTCCGGAACTCGCCTCGCGCGAGCACCTCCGCGCCATCGTTCCCATCGTCCGCGAAGCCATGCAGCAGGGCGGGTGTTCAATATTCGGATCTCGCCGCCGTCGCCGTCACCGAAGGCCCAGGCCTCGCCGGCGCGCTGCTGGTCGGCATCAGCTTCGCCAAGGCTCTCGCCTTCGGCGCCGAGCTCCCGCTCATCGCGGTCAATCACCTCGAAGGCCACATCCACGCCGTACTGATGGACGTCACGAATCCGGGTGCCCCACATCTCGATTCTGAGATGTGGGATTCCGCATCCCCCCTGCTTGCCCTGGTCGTCAGCGGCGGCCACACGCACCTCTATCTTGCCAGCCGAACGCCTGAGCAGACATGGCAATATCGTAACGTCGGCAAGACGCTCGACGACGCGGCCGGAGAAGCCTACGACAAGGTAGCCAAGCTGCTCGGCCTGCCCTACCCCGGCGGCCCCTGGATGGACGTCCTCGCCGCGCACGGAACCCCCGACACCACGCTCTTCCCCTTCGCGCAGATCAAGCAGAAGGTCACCGGCAACACCGCGCCCAAGCTCGCGCGCGAAGCCGCTCTCTCGCCTGAAGAAGACGCCACGCGCTTCGACATGTCCTTCTCCGGGATCAAAACAGCAGCTCGCCGCTACGTCGAGCTGCACGGCATGCAGCCAGCGATTGCAGCACGCGAACAGGCTTTTCGCGCGATCGGCCTGCACAAAGCCAAGCCGGACGTGACCAATATCGCCCACGCGCTGCCCTACTTGGACGCCCAAACCCTCAACCTCATCGCCAGCTTCCAGAATGCAGTCGTCAAGAATCTCGCGCGCGCCACCTTCAACGCGGCACAGCACTACGGAGCGCAGGGCGTCCTCGTCAGCGGCGGCGTCGCCGCCAACAGCCACCTGCGCCATATCTTCGCGAACATGGCCGCCACAGCAGGACTTCCCATCGCCTTTCCCAGCGTGGCGCTCTCCACCGACAACGCCGCCATGATCGCCGCCGCCGCCTGGCCCAAGTTCCTCGCCCGCCACTTCGCTCCGGACACGCTCGAGCCAACCCCGCAGCTACGCCTCGGTTGAAGCTCCTACCCTCTTGGGCATGCTCTGCGCGGTTTGGTACTCTCAAGTGGATTCAAACCTGCCACTGAAGGACCCTCGTTATGGATGTGCATCCCCCACAACACCCTTTGCTCACATGGAGGGATTTCTGGATACACCTCGGCACGATCACGGCCGGTCTGCTGATCGCGATTGGCCTTGAGCACAGCGTAAGCGCCATGCACCGCCTTCACCAGCGCCACGAACTGCAGCACGATCTCCACGCCGAAGCCGAGCGCAACGAGCAGATCCTTACCCACGATATCGACGTGTTACAGCATGAGAACAACTATTTCGTGGCCCTGCGCAGCAACCTGGACGCGCTGCGCCATGGAGCCGACGCTGCCTCCCTGCCCGCCCTCCCCGCACGTGGCAGCGAAGATCCTTTTCTGCCCAGCGCAGGCGCCTGGACCTCCGCCCGCGACAGCTCTCAGCTGGCTCTCCTGCCGCGCGAACAGGCCTCCATCTACGAAGAGCTCTATGCTCAGCGTGACTTCCTGCAGCAAGGCGTCTTCGACTGGTTCCACTCCAGCGACGAGCTGGAAAGCTTCGTCTCCAACACCCAGGCAGCCGACGCGACCAGCCACCTCAACCTCGCGCAGCTAACCCCGGCTCAGCAGGACCAATATTCGGACCTCCTGAGCCACCAGATCACCCGGATCGGCAGCATCATCGGCGATCTCCGCTTCTACGAATCAGAAAACTCTGCCGTCATCCGCGGCGTCTCCGATATCGACGAGCTGCATCAGCAGGTCCTTTCGCGGACGATCTCCACGCCTCCATCTACAATCAAGAGTGACGACTCTCCACGAAAGAACCCGTAACCTTGCCCCTCGAACTCTTCAATACCCTCTCCGGAAAAAACGAGCCGCTCTTCGCCTCCGACGGCCACGCCCTGCGCTTCTATTGCTGCGGCCCCACCGTCTACGACTACGGCCACATCGGCAACTTCCGCACCTTCCTGCACGTCGACGTCCTGCGCCGCGCCGCCCGCCTCAACGGCCTCGCCCTGCACCACGTCATGAACGTCACCGACGTCGACGACAAGATCATCCGCAACGCAGCCGCCGCCGGCAAGCCAATCGGCGAGTACAGCGCCCGCTTCGAGCGCGCCTTCTTCGAGGACATGGACGCCCTCAATATCGAGCGCCCCGAAGACATCGCCCGCGCCACCGAAAACATTCCCGACATGGTCTCGCTCATCGAGCGCCTTGCCGCACAAGACATCGCCTACAAGGCCGACGATGGCAGCTGGTACTTCCGCATCGCGCGCTTCCCCGCCTACGGCAAGCTCTCCAAGAAGGATCTCCGCGGGCATTGAGGACGGCGCCCGCGTCGATCTCGACGAGTACGACAAGGATGCCGCGCGCGACTTCGCCCTCTGGAAGGCCACCAAGCCCGGCGAGGCCATCTGGGAGACGCCCCTCGGTGCCGGCCGCCCCGGCTGGCACATCGAGTGCTCCGCCATGGCCATGAAGTATCTCGGCGACTCCTTCGACCTGCACGCCGGCGGCGAAGACCTCATGTTTCCGCACCACGAGAACGAGATCGCCCAGTCCGAAGCCGCCACGCACAAACCCTTCGCGCGCCACTGGTTCCACGTTCGCTTCCTGCTCGTCGAAGGCAAGAAGATGTCCAAGTCCGAAGGCAACTTCTTCACCCTTCGCGACCTGCTGCTCAAGGGCTACCGCGCTTCAGCCATTCGCTTCCTGCTGCTCAGCGTGCCCTACCGTCACCAGCTCAACTTCACCTTCGACGGCCTCATCGAATCGACCAACGCCGTCGATCGGCTGCGCACGTTCAACGACCGCATCCGCAACGGCAACTGGCCGGACACGCCGCCCCCCGACGAGTCGCTCACCAACCTGATCCGCAAAGGCGATCTCGACTTCACCGCCGCGCTCAACAATGACCTCAACACTGCCGAAGCCCGCGCCGCCATCTTCGACGTCCTGCGCGCCGTCAACACCGCCGCCGATCAGTCCCGCCTCACCCGCATCGACGCTGAAGAGACGCTCGCGCTGCTCGACAAGTTCGACTCCATCTTCGCCGTCCTGCGAAGACCGCGATGCCGAACTCACGCGCGCTGCCCTCGCCTGGGCCGAGGCCGAAGGCCGCATGGCGAGACGTCGCTCCGGAAGTCCTCGAAACCTTCGGCACCGGCGCCCTTACCGACGCCGACATCGACGCTCTCGTCGCCGAGCGCACCCAGGCCAAGCAGCAGCGCAACTTCGCGCGCGCCGACGCGATCCGCAACGAGCTCCTCGAAAAAGGAATCCTGCTCGAAGACTCCAAAGAAGGCGTCCGCTGGAAGCGCAAGTAAGCGCGCCGCGGAACGTCTATTGAACTCCGGCCATCTCGGTGGACCCGAGCCTTTGACTGTCCTCCAACTTCTCTAAGTCATACTTCCTGGCAATCCTGTGCCCATACCGAATCAGCGGTCTTTCGATCAGATAATAGCTGGCAATGGCACACCCAAATGCGGCACACCAGCACAGCAGCGTATGGTCGCGAATACTGCCAGGTGCCGGTACATCCTGTGGGTCCAAAAAGAGTTCCTGCCATAAATAAAGGCTGTAAGAGATGCGGCCTATAAACCGGATGGGCGGCAGCTCAAGAAAGCGACTCAGCCACGACCGTGGGTGCAGCATGGTCGAAATAATCAACAGCGGGTACACTGTAATTTCAAGCGCGTGGTCAGACCGCGAGTGGTGAAATCCAAGTCGCGCAAATACCAGCGCTGTATAGAGTAAGCTCACCCACGGATACAAATACGACTTCGCCAACGCCATAAATCTTGCGCGCTTCAATGCTAGCGCGAATACGGAGCCGAGAAGAATTCCGCCAATCACGGCATCCGTTCGCAGGTAAATCGAAGGGCAAAATCCTCGTAGCGCCGGAGTCTGCATCACGACGACTCGCCAGATTTCGATAACCACCACGAGCAACGACAAAATGGCCAAGCGATAGCGCCGGCATAGCACCAGAAATCCCGGCAAAAACAAATAGAACTGTTCCTCAACAGCCAGGCTCCAGAAGTGCGCCGTCTCCCAACTCATGGGTCTTCGCGGCAGGAAACTGCGAAACATAAGCGCAGAGCTGAGAACTGCCGGCCACCCCTGGGGAATTATTCTCCACAGCATCAGCATCGAGATCACGGCCAGATAGGTCAACGCGGCGGGCTGAATCCGAAAAAATCTGCGCGTGTAAAAACTGCGCAGTGAGATTCCGCCAAAGCGTTGTTCCTCGCGGAGAAGACGATCGCAGATGAGCAATCCGCTCAAAGCAAAAAACAACTGCACGCCCCGTCCGGCATACAGCGAACGGTAGGAAAACCAGCCTATGCTCCACGGTCGCATGTGCCCCAACATCACCCAAAGGATGGCGACCGTCCGCCAGCCATCGAGCGTCGGGATATATCCGCCCGACAGTCTCTTGGTCGGCGAGGTCATCTCGCGATTAGCTTGATCTTTACCTTTCAGATTCGCCACCTTATATCAACAGTCTACTGAGTGTATTTGAATTGAGGGCGCCCTTCCAACGACTGCCTGATGCCCCTCTGCTCGCCGTGACTATTCCACCGCATCGCCTGCCATGCCCACAATCTCGCGCTTGCCGCGATCCACGCGGCTATACACTACCATCGCAACCGCGCAGACAATCACGCCCATGCCCGCAATCTCCGCCTTCACCAGCCGCTCATGCAGCAGCAGCACTCCCAGCAGTACCGCAATCACGGGGTTCACGAACGCATACGTCGACACCTTTGTCACCGCAACATTCTGCAGCAGGTACGTAAACGCGACCAATCCGAAGATCGATCCAAAGATCGAGAGGTACACGATCGAGCCGAAGCCTGGCCACGTCCACACGGCCCGCTGCCACCCACCGGTGGCAAACGCAAATGTTGCGTTGAAGATGCCCGCCGCGCCAATCTGCCATCCGGTCGCAACAAACGTATCTGCCGTAAAGTGAAACCGCCGCGACAGCACGGAGCCAATCGCGAACGCCAGCGCAGCCCCCAGCAACACCCCCACGCCCAGCAAGGTCTGCGAGCCGCGAACCCCATGCGCCGCGCCCGCATGCAACGATGGCCACACGAGCACGCAAATGCCAAGCGTGCCCAGCAACGTCCCGACCCAACCGCGCTTATTCAGCGCATCGCCCCCCGGCAGGACCATCTCGATCAGCGCGATCATGATCGGCATCGTCGACACGATCAGCGATGCAAACCCCGACGGCACCAGCTTCTCTCCCCACGTCAGCAGCATGTTGTTGCAGGACATGAACAGCAGCCCCACCAACACCAGCTTCCATCCCTCGCCCTTGGGTACGCGCAGTTTCCTGCCGGTCAACAGGCAGATCAACCCAATGAGCGACGCCGAAATCAGCGATCGCGTTGCGGAAACCACCGGCACCGGCAGGTGTTCGCCCGCCACATGGATCGCCCCATAGGTCGATCCCCAGAACAGATACACGCTGCCAAAGGCCAGCAGCACCAGCGTCGATTTCGATAGGCGGAGAGACATCTCCTTCCATGCTACGGGAGTCTGCGGCGCAAACAGCAAAGCCCGTCCCCTTCGAGACGGGCATTGCTGTTCCTATTTTGACTCCTCAGAAATTCAGGGAAATCTCACCTGTCACCGCACGTGGCGTCAGATAGTGAGTTCCCGAGAACGTCGAAAGGAAGTTATACAGCGCATACTTGTTCGCAACATTGATGGCAGTGACACGCGCCCCGATCCTGTAGTGCGCTTGCTCGCCAAAATGCACGACATCGTCGTCGCCCAACGCCATATCAAACACATTCCGAGGAGCGATGCGGTTGGGATCCTTATCCGCGTCTTCCTTGTTCAGGCCAGGAATGCTTAGGAGCTTGGTTTTCAGACCGGCTACCGTGCATGCCTGGAGCTGGTTGCTCGGTGTCGCCTTGTCTGCGACGCCGCCATCGGTACAAACAAGACCAGCTTGGAACTGCTGATCGGCACTCAGGTATGTCAGGTTGATTCCGGGTTGGCCATTGACGGTTATCGCGGTGCTGGGATCGCAGTCTGTATTTGGATCCACGAGGTTGTAACACGGAGCTGCACCTGCAACCAGACCGGAGTCATACCTCCAGTTGAACGCGAAGAACATGCTCTTCCGGAAGGGCATGGCATACTCTAAGTGCGTCGTCTGATTGAAATGCTCATCGTGGTCGATGCGGAACGGAAAGTTGCTGCCCGGAATGCCCGGAGTCGCTCCTACGCCGCCAAGCTGTGGATTGAAGAACCGTGCCGCAACCGAGCTCCCGTTGATGCGCACCGAAAGCCCCTTTAGGTCCGTCAGCGCGGCGGAAAACGCAACACCCGGAATCTTCGAGCTGTGCCACTCAATCGGAAAAGTGATCGGCGTCGTGCCCAGCACGCTGAAGTCATACGCATTATGCGTGTACTTCCAGAGGTACTCCGCATTCAGCACGATGTGTCTCCCGATGGCTTGTCCAATCCCTGCGTGAAACTCGTTGCGGAACCCCGGGTTGAACGGAGTGACAGCCTCGGCCGCACAGCTTCCGTCCGAAAGCGTCGCAAAGATGCTGTACAGCACCGGGTCGGCGCAGCCCGTAGACGACAGCACGAGATTCTCATTGAACGGAGTCTCCTGCGTGCGTGCATAGCTCACACGCAAGACCGTCCCCGTCTTCTTCACGTTGTACGACACGCCGGCTCGCGGTTCCGCCTGCCGCTGAATCGTCAATCCGTTATAGAAGTCCCCGCGAATTCCCATGATGAACATCCAATTGCCTGCCGTGATCTGGTCCTCTCCATACAGCGCGAGCTGCTTCACATCGGTGCGTCCCTTCCACGCATAGAGCGTTCCGCCCTGCGTCAAATCGTATGGAGCAAG
Organism: uncultured Acidobacteriaceae bacterium; assembly: GCA_963821165.1. Taxonomy (GTDB): domain Bacteria; phylum Acidobacteriota; class Terriglobia; order Terriglobales; family Acidobacteriaceae; genus Granulicella. The sequence continues at coordinate 1,196,304 of CAWGCQ010000003.1, read as the reverse complement.
AATTGGGTTATAGTTTGGATTCGGAACCGCGCCCATGCTGTTGCAGCTCAAGGGATCCCCATTTGCATCGAGACACGGGGGATTCAGCGTCGGATCGATCACGCCAACGTTGTCGTTCTCCCGCAGGAAGGTCTGCTCGTACACGCCGCCGAACTTCACGTTGTTGATACCCTTCACATACGACACATCCCCATGCACGCCGGCATTCGTCAGCGTACGGTACTGGCTGATCGTCTCCTGCTGCTGATCCACCGCATAATCCGCAAACGGATTGTTGCTCGGATAGTAGTTGTACGTATCGCGCCGGAAGTAGAAGCCAAGGTTCGCCACCGAATCCGCGCTGATGATATGCGTGTAGGTCGGCGATATATTCACCGTCCCAATCTTCGACCGCTGATCCGTGTCTCCAACCGGGGTGCCGTCCGGTCCGATGACATTCAGATTCTCGAAATCGTTCGGCGTCTGGAACCACGAGCGAGTGTACTGCGCATCCAGGTGTATGGAATCTTTCGGGGTAAAATCGTAATCGACACGATCGAAGAAATTCTCCTCGTTGCCCTTGTCGTGCAGAATCGCGAACTCCGGTGTATCCAGGAAGCGTCCGCTCTGCAGGACGTCCGCTGCTATGAAGTTGCCCCACTTCTCCCCGCCATACGCCACGTCGAACGCAAGGTCCTCGGTCCCGAACGAGCCATACGATGCCGTCACGCTGCCCGTCGGTTTCGTGACGCCTTGTCCAGACCGCGTCGTCACCTTCACCACCAGCGACGTCTTGTCGCCATATTCCACCGGTGGCGCTCCATCAATTACCTGCAGAGACTGCACCGCGGACGCCGGAATCTGATTCGAAAACACCTTGCTCTGCTGATCCGTGATCGGCTGCCCGTCCAGGCTGAACGAGTTCTCCGCATGATCTCCCAGCCCATGCATCAACCCATTCGAGTCGGCCGCAACGCCCGGTGACGCCAACGTCACAATCGAGCTCAACTGACTCGACGGGCTCTCCACTGGCAGGCGATCAATCAGCGACCGGTCCACGTCCGTGTGAAACGTCGGACTCTGCTCCACCGTATCCGGCGTACTCACCACCGTCACCGTAGACGAAACATTCTTCAATTCCAGCGGCACTACCAGCGTAACCGGCACCGTCGATGAGACCTGCACCTGTCTGCGCGTCATCGCAAAACTCGGATCGCTCACCGTTATCGTGTACTCATCAAATGGCAAGTTGTAGAAGTGATAGCTTCCATTCGCATCCGCCACCACCTTACGGGAATATCCACTCAGCGGATTGGAGATCTCGACGGTCGCACCCGGAACCAGCGATCCCTTCGGATCGGTTACTGTTCCATTTACGCTGCCCGACGTACTCTGCCCAAGAACCAACCCGGCACCGAACACCATCATACAAATAAGCGCAGCTACGCCGAAAAGACGCCTCAAATAAACTCTCTGCATCATCGAAACTCCTGTCTGTTAGCACCACAGGCGCCGAAGCCTCTATGCTGGCTGCGGCGGGTCCAGCGTCAGCGCCCTCACGGCGCAACTGCTGAACTCCTGAAGAAGATCGCCTGGGCTTGTAGCCCAGCATCGCGCTCATACGAGCACGGCAATCTTCCGCGTCTTTCGGTTAGAGAGTCTCTACAGGCGGTGGCCTGCTGAACATCGCATAGTGCCACTGCGTCTCAGGCGCGCGATCGAGCGCCTGCACCACCTTGCACTCCACCAACGTCAGCAGCACGGCGTCGACATGGGCCGCCACCGGCAGCGCCGAGTGCATCGCGATGCAAAGCGGACAATGCTCCTCACCACCCGGACCCTGCGATCCGTTCGGCAACGATCCCGCGTGGATCGCGTTCTGCGGAAGCCACTCGCCGTGGATATGAATCGCCTGCGCCGAACTCGCGCCGACCACCAGCAGCAGGCACGCAAACGTCAGCACGCGCAGCCATAAAGGATGCGCCTGCTCACCAGCTCCGCGTTGGAGTCGCTTCGTCAAAAGTTCCGATCAAGGGTTCAGGGTTAGGAGAAAGTCAAGCTGCGCCAATCTCTTCCAGTATGACGCAAATCCAGCCGCAGCAAGTCTCTTTAAATTTGACCGCCACGCCGACTCTACCCGCGAATCGCCTTTGTCAGCGCAGGAACCACCTCGAACAAATCGCCCACCACGCCAATATCCGCGACCTCAAAGATCGGCGCGTCGGCGTCCTTGTTGATCGCCACCACCGTCTTCGCGCCCTTCATCCCCACCAGGTGCTGAATCGCGCCGGAGATCCCCACCGCCAGATAAAGCTTCGGCGCAACCGTCTGGCCCGAGCTCCCCACCTGCCGCTCCATCGGCAGCCAGCCCGCATCGCAGATCGGCCGCGACGCCGCCAGCTCCGCTCCCAGCGCGCTCGCCAGATCCTCCACCAGCTTCAGATTGTCCTGCTCCCCAATCCCTCGGCCCACGCTCACAATCACCGCGTGCCGTCGACAGATCGACCGTCTGCGCCGCCTCGCGGAACGGCTCGCCCGGCTTGGTCCGAATCTTCGCCGCATCCAGCTTCGGCGCAAACGTCTTCACCTCAGCCTGCGCCCGCCGCCACCGCATCCGCGCGAAAGCTTCCCGCCTGCACCGACACAAAGCACACCCCGCCCTCGCTCCTGTGGCGATACTCCGCGTTCAACTTTCCCTGCATCCACTGCCGCACAAAGATCGGCCCGCTCTGCGCATCGGCAACCTCGATCGCTGTCACATCGCCGATCAACACCTCGCCCAACCGCGTCGCCAGCGCCGGCGCAAAATCCCTCACCTGGTACGTATGCGGCAGCACCACGAACTTCGGCTTCGTCTCCGCAATCAACTGCTGCAGCGCCGCAACCCAGCCATCCGCCGTGTACTGCGCCAGCAGCGAATCCCCCACCGCCCACACCGCATTCAGCTTCTTCGTCGCCAACTCCGCAGCCAGCGGCGCAATCGCCGCACTCTCTCCCAGCACCGCAGCCGAGCACGCCACACCCAGCTCACTCGCCAGCTTCTGTCCCGCAGCCAACGCCTCAAAACTCATCCGGTGCCAACCCGCACCCTTGCGTCTCCATCACCACCAGCACATTGCTGCTCATAGCACCTTCACCTCAAACCGCAACTTCTCCACCAGCTTCGCCGCAATCTCATCGGCCGATCCCGTCAGCATCTCCGTCTGCTTCACCCGCGTCGGCGGCGACACCTTCAGCACCTCAACCACACGCTTCGTCGCCGCCGCCGCCGGAGCCTCGCGCATCTCCTTCTGCCGCGCCTTCTTGATCCCCATCAGCGTCGCATAGCGCAGCCGGTTGCCGCCTGACTGAATCGTCAGCAGCGCCGGCAGCGGCATCTCGACATGCTGCATCCACCCATCCTCTAACTCGCGCTTCACCTTAATTCCTGCACCCGCCAACTCCACCTGCAGCACCAACGTCGCATGCGGAACCCCCAGCAGCTCCGCCATCACCACGCCTGTCTGCCCCGCACCCAAATCGTCCGACTGCAACCCAGTCAGCACCAGATCCGGCGACTCGCCCTTCACCGCCTCAGCCAGCAGCCGCGCCACATCCAGCGTGTCCCTGCTCCGCCAGCGACTCATCGCCACTCTCCGGCGACCACCACATGCACGGCGCGATCCGCACCCTTCGCCAGCGCCTCGCGCAGCGTACTCTGCACCCGCTCCGGCCCGGCGCACAGCACCACAACCTCGCCGTCACCCGCGCGCTCCTTCAACTGCAGCGCCTCTTCCAGCGCATACGCATCCGGCTCATTCATCGTCCACGCCACATCGCTCTCGTCGACGCTGCGCCCATCGGCCGCCACGCGCACCACCGCATCGCGCTCCGGAACCTGCTTCACCGCCACCACAATCTTCATCTCGAACTCCACGTTTCAGGCGCAACTCGCCAACGTCAGCCTATCGCACCCGGCGCAACCTCGTCTTGACCCGCGTTCACTTCTGAGCAGGACTCACGTCTTCATGCAATGACTGCGCCGCCAGCCCTCGCGCCACCAGCTGCGCGATATCCAGCAACTGCGGCGGCGCCTCCCCACCCACCGCACCCAGCGCATCGCGAAACATCGAGTTGCAGAACGGGCAAGCCGTCCCAATCGTCTGCGCGCCGGTCGCCACCAGCTCCTTCGCGCGCACATGGCTCACGCGCTCGCCCGCTCTCCTCGCCCAGAAACGCCAGCCCACCGCCAGCACCGCAGCAGAACGACCGCTCGCGATGCCGCTCCGCCTCCACCAACTCTCCCGCCGTCGCGACCACCGCGCGCGGCTCGTCGTACACGTCGCGATACCGCCCGAGGTAGCAAGGGTCGTGATACACAATGCTCTCGCCGCTTCTGCTGCGGCAGCAGATGCGCATGCCGCGCCATGAACTCCGAGTGATGCTCAATCTCCGGCGCCACGCCATACTCCAGCCAGTCCGTCGCCATCGTCCGCACGCAGTGCGGACAGATCGTCACAATCTTCTTCACCCTCGCCGTCGCAAACGCCTTCAGCCCCTGCTCCGCCAGATCCCCAAACAACAGATCATTTCCCAGCCGCCGCGCCGGATCGCCCGTGCACTTCTCCTTCTTCAGCACGCCAAACTGCGTTCCCAGCGCCCGCATCACGCGCGCAAAGTCCGCAACGATCTCGCGCCCCTTGGGGTCATAACTCCCCATGCACCCGAGCCACAGGCAGTACTCCTGCGCTGCCGTCGAAGATTGGAAACTCCTGCTTCGCAATAAACTTGTCGCGCTCCGCCGAGCTCATGCCCAGCGAGTTTCCCTGCTTCTCCAGCGCCAGAAACAGCTTCGTCCCATACTTGTCTTCCCACGCCCCGGTATTCACCGCGCCGCGCCGCAGCCCAATCAGCACGGGCAGATGCTGCACGCCCACCGGGCACTGAAACTCGCAAGCCCCACACGTCGTGCACTCAAACGCGGCCTCCATCGACAAGCGCCGGCTGCCCTTCATCGCAGCAGCGCCACTTCGCTCCCCGGCCCGTTCGCATTCAGATACGACCTCACCCCCAGCACAATCTCTTTAGGGTTCAACACCTTTCCTGTCGTCGACGCCGGGACAGTGCTCCGTGCACCGTCCGCACTCCACGCAGCTATACGCCTGCAGCGCAATCAGCTGCGTCAGATCTTTGCCCGCGACCAGCCCAAAATCCTCATCGCCCTCCAGCTTCGGAAGCTGCGAAAACTCCGTCCGCTTCAGAAACACCGTCAGCGGACTCAGCACCAGATGCAGATGCTTGGTCCCCGGAATAATCGGCAGAAACACCAGCAGCACCAGCGTATGCGCCCACCACAATCCCTGCGCCGCTGCGCTACCATCGCCCACAAACAGCGCCGCCAGATACGTCGCCATCAGCACAAAGATCAGCCCGGCAATCACGCCCGACTCCACCGAAACCTTCGCCCCCAGCCACCGCGGCCGCACCACGAACCGCCGCACAAACAGTCCCGCAATCGCTCACCGCCACCAGCAGCGCCCACACCGCCGCAAACGCCACGTAGAACGTCCCGAAAGCCCCCGCATACTGCAGAAACCCAATCCCGAATCCCACCGCAATATGATTCAGCGTCACCAGCGCAAACGCCAGAAATCCCCAGAACACAAACGCATGCGCCAGCCCCGGCAACGGCCGCTGCTTAATCACCTTCGCCTGGCACAGCACCTCCCAGAAGAACTTACCACACCCGCTTGCCCACCGGCCGCAGCGAAAAATCCGTGTCCTTCTTCGACTCCCACACATTCCGCGCAATCGGCGCCAACCGCCACGCAAACACCCCCAGCGACGCCACAATCGCCGCCGCCAGCAACACCTTCTCGGCCACCGAGAATACCCCTGGCTCTGCCAAATGCATTCCCACCTCGAGCTCATTCAACCCAACAACAATCACGCCTGCCTCCCTACCTCTCGGCGAGGCCAACGATACCAGACCCACCCCATCCTCTGCCGTGACGCCCGCAAATGAAAACGGCGAGCCGCAGCCCGCCGTTCATCCGATCCCAGAAAACTATTAGTAGCTGAAGAACTCGTTCAGCCCGCGCCGCAATTGAATCCCGCTCACGATGCAGATGAAGGAAACCAGGAAGAGAAACAAATCCCAATATCCCAGCGGATGAATCCAGCCCGGCGAGTACGTGAAATCCTGCCCGCTCCACAGCGTAATGATCGTCGCGATAATGAGCGCCTGGAACCCGATCACCAGCAACAGCTGTCCGCGGCGCCGGCGGGCATCGATCAGGTCCACCTGCTCCGGGGTCAGGTGCCGCTCTTCCACCGGGATCAACTTGTTGCTCATTACACTTCCTCCTGCGACTCTTCGCATTAAATCACAAACCGGTATCGCCGTGAAGCCGCGAGCGCAACCACCCACCCCATCCTCGCATCACACCGCTTAGCTTCGCGCACCCCTGCCACCCTTCCGCAGCGAGCTCGGTGCGAACCTTCCCCAGTCCTCCCCACGAACGTCCGAGGCACCCATGTTCCGCCACACCATTCCGATCGGTCGCATCCTTGGCATCCCCATCGACGTCGACTACTCCTGGTTCCTCATCTTCGGCCTCATCACCTGGATCCTGGCCGTCAGCTACTACCCGGCTGCTCTCAAAGGCGCGCCCCCCATCGAATTCTGGCTCATGGGCGCTGCCACCGCGATCCTCTTCTTCGTCAGCATCGTTCTCCACGAGCTCGCCCACTCCGCCGTCGCCCTCCATTACAAGATCCCCGTCAACCGCATCACCCTCTTCGTCTTCGGCGGCGTCTCGCAGATCGCCACCGATCCCACCAGCCCCTCAGCCGAGTTCTTCGTCGCGATCGTGGGTCCTCTCGCCAGCTTCGCGCTCGCGGCCATCTTCTACCTGCTGGAGGCCCCGCTGGCTCACGTCCCGCAGGCGCTGGCCGTGGTCAAATATCTCGCCTTCATCAACGGCGTGCTCGGCCTCTTCAACCTCATCCCCGGCTTTCCTCTCGACGGCGGCCGCGTCTTCCGCGCCATCGTCTGGGGCTGGATCGGAGACTTCCGCCGCGCCACCTTGATCGCCGCGAACGTCGGTCGCTTCTTCGGCTTCTTCTTCATCCTGATCGGCGTCTGGATGGCCCTCAGGGGCAACCTCTTCAACGGCCTCTGGACCGCCTTCATCGGCTGGTTCCTCGAGAGCGCCGCCGGAACCCAGGTCCAGCAGCAGCTCGTCCAGAGCCTCCTCGCCGGCCACAAAGTCTCCGAAGCCATCGGCAACGATTGCCTCCGCGTCCCTGCCGACGCCACCCTCCAATCCATCATCGATCAGGAGATCCTCCGCCACGGTCGCCGCTGCTTCCTCGTTCAGCAGGACAACCACGTCCTCGGCCTGCTCACCCTGCACAGCATCAAGGAGGTCCCCAGCCCGAGTGGTCCACCACCACCGCCGCCCAGGCCATGATCCCCGTCAACAAACTCAGCACCATCGCACCCACCGCCGAGCTGGCAACAGCCCTCGAAAAAATGGGCCGCGACGGCATCAACCAGATGCCTGTCATGCAGGGCAACGACTTCGTAGGCATGCTCTCCCGCGACGACGTCGTCCACTACCTCCAGCTCCTGCAGCAGCTCCAAACCCGCTAACGACGCGGTCTCACGCTCCCTGAATCGGCTCTAGCCCAGCGTTCGCCTGCCAAACGCAGCCCGAATCCGCTCGGCCCGATTCTCCGCCGTCCCCACCGCTGCCTCCTGCAGATCGGCGACCGACTGGATTCCGACCACCTCAAAGCGCTTGCGGCAACGAATATTCTTGCAGCCCACCAGGTCGTCGCGCCGCACCATGTAGCTGCGCGCCTTGGCGAACTTTGCTCGGTCCAGCTCATCGGCCCCGCGCGGCACCTGCGCCCGCTTTCGCCGCACCAGCCAGCTCAGCTCATACTCACCCGGCTGCCCGCAGTGCGGACATACCATCGTGTGTCTCTTCTGTTCCGTTACTTCCTCGAAGAAGTCGCGCTCTTCCATCTATACCCCCGTCAATAAATCCAGGTCGGAGACCCGAGCGTTCAACCCAGGTTCAAGAATACGCCTTTGCCCCCCATCCGGAGCTCCCCAAAACCGCAGGAACTCTCTCCGCAGCCCTCATTTTTTTCGTCCCTGAATCTGTAAATGCAACGTCCATCAGGAGTACGCTGTACTTCACGCAAGGAGGTCTGCACGCATGCCGAAATCCAAGGCAAAGAAAGAAGTCTTCTCCGCGACCAAGGCCGTGAAGGCCAACGCCCGCGAGCGCCTCGGAACGCCTCCGCCCTCGCACCCGCTTCCCACCATCAAGGACAAGATCACCGCCCGCCCCAAGCACAAGGAAACCCTCGCCGACCTGCTCGAAGCCAAGGAAGAATAATCCCATGACCCTCACCCGCCTCTCCGTCCTCGCCACCCTCTCCTTCGCCGTCCTTCCTCTCGCCGCGCAGCAGATCCAGATCAGCAAAGACAACAAGACCATCTCCATCACCGCCACCGAGGAAGCCTCTGCCCTGGCCGACACCGCCGTCGTCTCCATCGGCTTCAACTGCTTCGGCAAAGATCAGGACGCGACCTACGCCAGCGCCACTGAAACCTCGAACGCGATCGTCTCCGCTCTCACCGCCTCGGGCGTCGCCAAGGACGCCATCCAGAGCCAGGAACAAAACCTGTCTCCGCTTGATTCTGAAGACTTCCAGAACAAGAGCCACTACGCCGAAGGCATGCGCTTCCAGTTCTCGCAACGCTGGCAGGTCACCGTCCCCGCCGACCAGGCAGCGAAGGTCCTGCAGGCAGCCATCACCCACGGCGCCAACAATAGCGGCGGCATCGACTGGCAGCTCAAGAACGACGACGCGCTTGAAGCCGAAGCCGCGCAAAAGGCCCTTAGCCACGCTCGCGCTATTGCCGAGCACATGGCCCAGGGCCTCGGCGCGAAGCTCGGCACCCTGCTCTACGCCAGCAACCAGATTCCGGTCGTCAGTGGCATTGGCCCTCGCATGTACTCTATGGCCGCAGCCCCGCCACCCCCGCGCGTGAACCTCAAGCCGCTCGCCATCTCCCCCGCTCACATCACCCGCTCCGCCACGGTCAACGCAGTGTTCGCCATCGAATAGCAAAACCGGGCCGGCAACAAAAAGCGGAGGCAGCTTAGGCTGTCTCCGCTTTCGTTAATCGCTGCAGTCGCCTGCATTGGGTGAACTTCCTGCATGCAGGGTCGACCCAGGCTCCCGCAGTGATCTGATGCCTCGAAGTCTATACCTCCGCAACCCTTCCAAGGAAGTGCAAAAAATACTCCCGTAAACTATCTTCATGCCGTTGACGTACGCCTTGATCATCTTTGAGTTGGTCGTGATGGTGCTCTCCATCTCCCTGCACGACTGCGCCCAGGCCTGGGCCGCCAACCGCCTCGGCGACCCCACCGCACGCATGATGGGTCGCCTCACCATGAACCCGGCCCGCCACTTCGACCTCCTCGGCATGCTCATCTGGCCCGTCCTCTTCATCTTCCGCAGCCCGCTCATCCTCGGCTGGGGCAAGCCCATCACCTTCACCCCGCGCAACTTCCGCAATCCGTCGCGCGACGAGATGCTCGCCACCCTCGCCGGCCCCGCCGCCCAGCTGCTCGCCGCCCTCATCGCCCTCATCGCGCTCGATCATCGTCCGCCACACCGTCCCCGGCACCTTCGACTCGCTCGTCATCGCCTCCCAGCTCGCCATGCGCAACCTCAGCATGGGCACCGAGGGCCTTCCCGGCATCTTTCCCCTCATCCTCTTCCTCTACTTCTGCATCCTCGTCAACCTGCTGCTCTTCGTCTTCAACCTCGTTCCGCTCCCCTTCCTCGACGGCGGCAAGATCCTCATGCACTACCTCCCCTTCAACGCCGCCAAGACGTTCCAGAGCATGAGCCTCTTCCTGATGTTCGGCTTCTTCTTCCTCGGCTTCTACGTCATCCAGATCTTCTTCTTCCCCATCATGACCATCTTCAAAATCCTCCTCTTCAGCCTCTAGCCTGCTTGCCGCACGCCGTCTAGCCCCCACCCCGCGGGGCCTCCCGCCCTCCGCGCAGGACATGTATCCTTGAAGTTCGACCCATGAGCACCAATCCCCCACGCACGACACCTCGCCCCCGCGTCCTCTCCGGCATGCGTCCCACCGGCCGCCTGCACCTCGGCAACTACATGGGAGCCCTCTACAACTGGGTCCACCTGCAGCAGGACTACGACTGCTACTTCTTCATCGCCGACCTCCACGCCCTCACCACCGACTACGCCGACCCCGGCGACGTGCAGGCGAACAACATCGAGATCGCCCTCGACTTCCTCGCCGCCGGCCTCGACCCCGGCCGCTGCGTCATCTTCAAGCAGTCCGACGTCCCCGCCCACTCCGAGCTCTTCCTGCTCTTCAGCATGTTCACCCCGCTCGGCTGGCTCGAACGCGTCCCCACCTACAAGGACCAGCAGGAGCAGCTCCGCGAAAAGGACCTCGCCACCTACGGCTTCCTCGGCTACCCCCTGCTCCAGGCCGCCGACATCCTGCTCTACAAGCCCGACTTCGTCCCCGTCGGCGCCGACCAGGTAGCCCACGTCGAGCTCACCCGCGAAGTCGCCCGCCGCTTCAACTCCCTCTATCCCGGCGAGTTCTTCACCTCGCCCGAAGCCGCCCCGTGGGAGATGGCCGCCATCCTCGAAAAGGCCCGCAAGCTCGCCGGCGAGCCGCAAAGCTCCACCCGCACCGACTTCAGCCCCCGCCAGCTCTTCGAGGCCGCCTCGCAGACCAAAAAGATCTCCCCCTTCGGCCGCCTGGAAATCCTCCCCGAACCCCAGGTCCTGCTCACCCCCATCGCCCAAACTCCCCGGCCTCGACGGCCGCAAGATGTCCAAGAGCTACAAGAACCACATCGAGCTCTCCGAGTCCGACGAAGAGCATTCGCGCCAAGCTCAAGACCATGGTCACCGACCCCGCGCGCATCCGCCGCGACGACCCCGGCAACCCCGACGTCTGCCCCGTCTTCGACCTCCACAAAGTCTTCTGCTCCGAGACCGTGCAGGCAGAAGCCGCCGCAGGCTGTCGCTCCGCCAGCATCGGCTGCATCGAATGCAAGAGCTGGGTAGCCGACGCCATCGTCGCAAACCATCGCCCCCATCCGCGAGCACCGCGCCGACCTCGAACGCCGCCCCGGCGTCGTCAAAGATGTGCTCGCCAACGGCAAGGACCGCGCCGCCAAGCGCGCCAACCAGACCCTCGAAGAAGCCAAGCACGCCATGGGAATCGCCTGAGCATGAGCGACGAAAAAAATCTCGAGCCGCAACCTGCAGCGGACGACACCACCACCGAACCGGGTGCCCCACGTCTCGCATTCTGAGACGCGGGACGAAGCGGCGACACCTCCTGACGACAACACCCCCGCCCCCCACACTCCCTTCGCCCTCGAGCACCCACCCACACCTCCACCACCCCCCGAACCCAAACGCGAGCGCGACAAGTCCCGCGACGAAGCCTCGCAATCCCCCTTCTCGCATCACCGTAGGCCTGGTCTACGACGGCCCCCTCGACCTCCTGCTCGACCTCATCCGCAAGCAGAACATCGACATCTACGACATCCCCATCGCGCGCATCACCGCGCAGTTCCTCGAGTACACGCACCACCTCAAGGACGCCGACGTCGACGCCGCCGGCGAGTTCATCTACGTCGCCTCGCTGCTCATCCACATCAAGTCCCGCATGCTCCTCCCGCGCGACCCGCTCGCCCCCGAGTCGCGAGTCCGAAGACCCGCGCCGCGAACTCGTCGAGCGCCTCCTCGAGCACGAGCGCTTCAAGGCCGCCGCGCAGATGCTGCAGCAAAAGCAAATGCTCGAAGAGGCCACCTGGACCCAGTCCGGCCTCAAGAACTTCCTGCACGACGAAGGCATCGACTCCACCGAATCCGACCGCGAGATCGACGCCGACACCGTCGACCTCGTCCGCGTCTTTCAGGACATTCTCGAGCGCCTCCGCGACCGCCCCGTCCACAACATCGACGAGGACACCGTCACCGTCGCCCAGATGATCGACTTCGTCAAGCGCCGCCTGCTCATGGAAGACAAGCCCATCAGCCTGCGCCGCATGCTGCACAACACCAAGTCCGAGCGCGCCGTCATCTGCACCTTCCTAGCGATGCTCGAGCTCGTCCGGCTGCAAGCAATTCTCCTCCGCCAGGGCGATCACTTCGGCGACATCCTCATCAAGAAGACCGACCGCTTCGACCAGGTCTTCGCCGAACAAGCCCAGGTCCGCGACGACTGGTCCTGAACTTCCTGCAGACTAGACGAACACCCTCTCCATAAACACATCCGCGCGCTCATACGGCGAGGGCCTCACCCGCTCCTCCGGCACAAGTTCAAACCCCAAGCTCTCATACAGCCGTATCGCGGGCGTCAGCGAGTGGTGCGTCTCCAGATACAGCCTCTTCGCACCCGAAGCCCTGCCCGCCTCCACGACGCTCTCCATCAGCATCCGCCCGATCCCCAACCCCTGCGCGCTCGCCGTCACCGCCATCTTCGCGACCTCAAACTCTCCCGGCCCCATCGCGACCAGCGCGCAACATCCCAACGCTCCACCGTCACTCACCGCAAGGAAAATCTGCCCACCCTTCTCCAGAATCTTCCGCCGCGGATCAGCAAAGCTCTCCTCATCCTTCGGCTCAATCTTGAAGTACCGCGTAATCCACTCTTCGTTCAGCCGCCGAAACGCCGCCTCATCGCCATCCTCAAACCCCCGCACCACAATCTCGTCGCTCATCCTCATATTGCAGCACACGCACGCGCCCCATGCGATACCCTGAAGCCTCCACACCCAGCAGGAGCCGCCATGCGCACCCACTCTCTCCGTGTCTTCGCACTCGCCCTCACCACCGCGCTCCTGTCCTCCAACCTCCCCGCCCAGTCACCCGAAAAACCGTGGCCCATCCGCGCCGTCATCGTCACCACCTTCGAGGTCGGCAACGACACCGGCGACATCCCCGGCGAGTTCCAGTTCTGGGTCGAGCGCGAGCACCTCACCGAAACCCTCCCCTTCCCCGGCGGCCCGCTCGACAAGCTAGACCCTTCCGGCACCCACCCCATCCGCACCAACGCCGACCACACCATCCTCGGCATCGTCAGCGGCACAACCCTCGTGAACGCGACCGCCTCCATGATGGCCCTCGGCCTCGATCCCCGCTTCGACCTCACCCACGCCTACATCCTCATCAACGGCATCGCCGGCGTCGACCCCAAAGTCGCCTCCCTCGGCTCCGCGGCCTGGGCCGACTACGTCGTCAACGACGTAGCCCGCGAGATCGATCCCCGCGAAGCCCCCAAAGACTGGCCCTATGGCATCTACCCCTCCGGCGCCACGCGCCCCGACCCCAAAGCCATCACCGAAACCTCCTGGACGCGCTCCAACCTCTACACCCTCAACCCCACCCTCACCGCCTGGGCCTACGCCCAAACTAAAAACCTCAACCTCGGCGACGACCCCAAAGTAGCCTCCTTCCGCGCCGGCTTCACCAACGACCCCGCCGCACGCCGTCCGCCCTTCGTCCTCATCGGCGCCACCTTCGCCAGCGACTACTACTGGCACGGCACCATCATGACCCAGTACGCCCGCGACTGGGTCCGCCTCTACACCCACGGCAAAGGCACCTTCACCACCACCGAGATGGAAGACGCCGGCTTCATGAACGCCATCGAGCGCCTCGGCAACATGCATCGCGTCGACCCCAATCGCGTCCTCATCCTCCGCACCGCCATCCAACTACTCCGAAGAACGCCCCGGCCACGCCGCCGCCGAGTCCATCACCGCCCCCTACATCGGCGGCCGCCTCGCCCTCGAATCCGCCTACCTCTGCGGCTCCACCGTCCTGCACAAGCTCCTCGCCAACTGGCCCACCACCTACGCCCACATCCCCGCCAACTAGAGCCCATCATCCCCACCGCACCAAGCCGACCACGCGGTCCCCCCGCCGTCCGCGCAGGACCGCAGGACCACGACCCAAAGTTCACACTCCATTCACGTCCCCGCAACACTCGCCCGGCTAAGCTACTCGCGTCCATCAGCACAATCTGCAAGTACTCCGAAGGCGAACCTCATGTCCACTGCTCCCGCTCCCATCTCTCCAGACGCACCCCTCGCCCAACCCCAGGGCTCGCTGCTCGACTCCAAGATGAAGAAATCCGCCGTCGGCAAATGGGGAGTCATCGCTCTTCGCTGTCATGGCCGCTGATCGGCATGGTCTACATCGCGTACAGCCTCGTCACCGATCTCTCCGTCGTCCACTCCGCCTCAGTCTTTCCCTTCATCCTGCTCGGCGTCGCGCTCCTCATCGCCCTCGGCTTCGAGTTCGTCAACGGCTTCCACGACACCGCCAACGCCGTCGCCACCGTCATCTACACCCACTCGCTCGAGCCCCACATCGCCGTCGTCTACTCCGGCATCCTCAACTTCATCGGCGTGCTCCTCAGCTCCGGCGCGGTCGCCTTCGCCATCATCACGCTCCTGCCCGTCGAGCTCATCCTCAAGGTCAGCTCCGGCGCCGGCTTCGCCATGGTCTTCGCGCTGCTCATCGCGGCCATCCTCTGGAACCTCGCCACCTGGTGGCAGGGCCTGCCCGCCTCCAGCTCCCACACCATGATCGGCTCCATCATCGGCGTCGGCATCGCCAACCAGCTCATGCAGGGCAACTCCGGCACCGCCGGCGTCGACTGGTCGCAGGTCACCAAGGTCTTCTCCGCCCTCTTCTGGTCGCCCGTCATCGGCTTCGGCGCTGGCCGTGCATTCTGTTCTTCCTCTTCAAGCTCGTCGCCCGCGATCCCCGCCTCTACAAGGCCCCCGAAGGCACCGCGCCGCCGCCGTTCTACATCCGCTGCCTGCTGATCCTCACCTGCGGCGGCGTCAGCTACGCGCACGGCTCCAACGACGGCCAGAAGGGCATGGGCCTCATCATGCTCATCCTCGTCGGCACCGTCCCCACCGCCTACGCGCTCAACCACGCCGTCAGCGCCCAAGCAGATGCAGACCTTCGTCGCCGTCTCCACCGCAGACCGCCGGCGCCGTCGGCAACTACGTCGACCCCAGCGTCGACCATCGGCGACGCCGGAGCCCGAGCTCGAGCACTTCGTCAGCACCAAGACCTATCACGCCCGGCGTCATCGCTCGCCCTTCAGCAGGAGATCACCGACATCCGCAACGAAGTCACCGACTACGGCTCGCTCGAAGGGCGTTCCCGCCAACCAGCAGGCCAACGTCCGCAACCAGATGTACCTCACCAGCGAGACCCTCCGCCTGCTTGCCAAGGTCAAGGGCGCCCCAAGTTCTCCGACGCCGACACCGCGACCATCGCCAACTACAAGAAGCTTCCTCGACAAGTCCACCAAGTTCATCCCCACCTGGGTCAAGGTCGCCGTCGCGCTCGCTCTCGGTCTCGGCACCATGATCGGCTGGAAGCGCATCGTCGTCACAGTCGGCGAAAAGATCGGCAAGACCCACATGACCTACGCGCAGGGTGCCTCGGCCGAGCTCATCACCATGGTCACCATCCTCGGCGCCGACCATCTCGGCGTCCCTGTCAGCACCACCCACATCCTCAACTCCGGCGTCGCCGGCACCATGGCCGCCAACCGAGCGGCCTGCAGTTCTCCACCGTCCGCGACATCGCCCTGGCCTGGATCTTCACCCTGCCCGCCGCCGCCCTGCTCTCCGGCTGCCTCTTCTACCTCTTCGACAAGATCGCCCACTAACCAACAGCTTACTCTTACACCATCATGGGTGCAGGGTTGATACACTCAACCCTGCACCCATGAGTCTTAAAGCCAAGATCGAAGCTGTCATCTACGCATCCGAAGAGCCTGTCACGCTCGCCCAACTCACCGGCCTGCTCGGCGAAGAGGGCCAGGCCGAACTCGACGCCCTCGCCGCCCAGCAGCACTCTCTCGCCCTCGAAGACGAGCAAGCCGACGACAACGCAGTCGAGCCCCTTGAAGACGCCGACGCCCTGAACGCCGAGACCACCGACCCCACCGAGGTCCTCGAAGCCCCAGCCGGCTCCGAACCGGGTGCCCCAGGTCTCGCTTCTGAGACCTGGGAATCCACGCCCGCGAATCCCGACGACGCCGCTCCCAGCGCCAAAGCCCTCGCCGCCGACCAGAAACTCGCCGCCCGCAAGCTCCGCGACTACTTCCGTTCCCTCCTCGACGAGCTCATCGCCGACTACGCCAACGGCGACCGCGGCCTCGAGATCCGCGAAGTCGCCGGCGGCTTCCGCCTCGCCACCAAGCCCGAGTACCACGACGCCGTCCGCGGCTTCGTCAAGTCCCTCAAGCCGCCGCTAAAGCTCACCCTCCAGGCCCTCGAAACCCTCGCCGTCGTCGCCTACAAGCAGCCCGTCACCGCCCCCGAGGTCTCCGAGATCCGCGGCGTCGACTCCGCCGGCGTCCTCGGCTCGCTGCTCACCCGCAAGCTCGTCACCACCGCCGGCCGCAAGCAGGTCATCGGCCGCCCTATCCTCTACAAAACCACCAAGGACTTCCTCCTTCGCTTCGGCCTCAAAGACATCAACGAGCTCCCCAGCATCGAAGAGTTCGAAAAGATGGCCGGCGAGCTGAACGACGCCGTCCAGGAAGAGATTCCCATGGAAGTCGCACGCCGCCGAGCCTTCCACCCACAGCGAAGAGCTCAGCGCCGACCCCGTCGAGCTGCAAACATCCGAAGAACCCGACACCGACCCCATCGAGCTCGAAGGCCACAACCTCCAACCCCTGGCGCCCGACGCCCCCACCTCCGAGCCCGAATCCATCCAGAAACCCCAAAGCCCGTCCGAGGAACCCAAGACCTCCGCCGAGCTGGAACCCTCCGCCGACATCCACTCCTCCCAGGCCGACGGCGACCCCGAAGACGAAGCCCCGGCAGACTCCAAAGCCTAGGCTATCTCGCACGCCAACATTCGCCGACCGCGAAGTCCAGCTTCGCGCACGACGCCAACTCTCGCCGTCCGCGCAGGACCCGGATCGTTTCACGCAGCTGTGCGTCCAATAGGCGTAGGATTTAGCGCAAGAGGCATTATGGACAACCGCGATAATCCCATCATCATCGACGGCCGCAACGGCTCCCAAACCTTCGGCCGGACCCAGACCCGCACCGCCTCCTCGCTGCTCGCCAGGTGCTGGTCATCACCTCCGTCGGCTTCTTCACCTCCGCGGTCGGCGTCTACGCTCGCGCCCCTCTCTGCGCCCGCCGGCATGTTCTGGCTCTACTTCATCGTCACCATCGGCCTGATCTTCGCCATCCGCGCTGCGCGCAATACCCCCGCACTCGCCTTCGGCCTCTTCCTTCTGCTGGCGCTGGTCATGGGCTTTGAGATCGCCCCATACATCAACATGCTGCTCCACACCGGCCACACCAACGCCGTCTTCAACGCCGCGATCACCACCGCCGTCGGCATGGCGGTGCCTCGGCATGGGCGCGCAGATCTTCACCTTCGACTACCAGAAGGTCCGCAACTACGCCCTCGCCGGCGCTGCTCGGCCTGATCATCCTTGGCGTCCTCGGCATGTTCTTCCACTTCATCAGCCCCAACGTCTACTCCTACCTCACGCTCGCCATCTTCGGCGTCCTCGTAGTCGTCGACTTCATGCGCATCCACAAGGGCGGCGACGGCGCCACCGCCGTAGAGCTCGCCCTCAGCATCTACCTCGACGGCCTCAACATCTTCCTCGCCCTCACCCGCATCTTCTCCGGCCGCCGCGACTAGCCGCAACCCCGACGTATCCGATTGATCCCCTTAGACCGCTATACTGTGGCCCGAAACCCGGCCTGCTGACGCATGTCCGGGGACAACGGAGCTCAGCGCCTCGGGCATCGAATTTACGCAGATGAGCCGCGTCCGGCCCCGCACGACCTTCGACGACGCTCCCACGCCGCGACGGCATTCGGTCCACTCCAACATCTCCTCAGAGAACAGAAAGGTACGCCGCATGAGCATTCAAAGCCCCCGCACAAAATTCTCCTTCGCCGCCGTCCTGCTACTTGCGGGCGCGACCGCTTTCGCCCAACAGTCGGCGATGCAGCAGCAGCCACCGTCCACACCCACCCCGCAAACCCCCGGCCACAGCCAACGCGCCATCTCTCAATGCGGATGCCGCCAGGCCCACCCATGCCCAACTACGCCGACCAGGCCTTCGTCGAAGACACCCTGAAGAACAACGACGCCCAGGTGCAGATGAGCCAGCTTGCCCAGCAGAAAGCCTCCAGCGGCGACGTCAAGGACTTCAGCCAGCGCATGATCCAGATTCACACCCAGCTCAACCATCAGCTCGCGCCCGCTCGCCAAACAGCTCGACGTCAGCCAGAATCAGAAGCCCTCCAAAGAGCAGAAGAAGGAGATCGCCCAGCTCGAGCAGCTCTCCGGCCCGGACTTCGACAGCGCCTACCTGCAGGCCATGGCGAAGGAACAAGCGCACAGCCTGAAGCAGTTCAAGAGCGAAGAATCCGCGCCAAATCCCATCATCCAGAAAGCCGCCAAGGTCGATGAGCCAGTCCTCGACCAGCACTACCAGATCCTGCAAAAGATCGCGCAGACCCACAACGTGACGCTGACGACAAAGGAATAACCCGCGCCGATCC
The DNA here is from genome assembly GCA_963821165.1 of uncultured Acidobacteriaceae bacterium. Lineage (GTDB taxonomy): Bacteria > Acidobacteriota > Terriglobia > Terriglobales > Acidobacteriaceae > Granulicella. The sequence goes on along the minus strand of CAWGCQ010000003.1, from coordinate 1,177,671 downwards.
CCTCCATCGCCTAAACACGCGATAATGAAGAGATGAAAGTCGAACTGAATCCAAGCGACGCACCCTCTGGCGAGCGCCTGCAAAAAATCCTCGCCCGCGCCGGCATCGCCAGCCGCCGTGCCGCCGAGGCCATCATTCTCGAAGGCCGCGTCCAGCTCAACGGCCAGACCGTCACCGAGCTCGGCACCCGCGCCGACATCACGCGCGACCACATCCGCGTCGACGGCAAGCTCCTCCACGGCCCCGAGCCCACCAAGTACTTCATGGTCAACAAGCCGCGCGGCTACGTCACCACACTCGACGACCCCGAGCATCGCCCCACCGTCATGCAGCTCCTCGGCCAGGACAAGCAGAAGAAGGTCGTCGGCGAACACTCCAAGCTCCCCCGCCTCTACCCCGTCGGCCGCCTCGACTACCTCAGCGAAGGCCTGCTCCTGATGACCAACGACGGCGACCTCGCCAACAAGCTCTCCAAGGCCGCCACCGGCGTGCTCAAAACCTACCTCGTCAAAGTCTCCGGCTCGCCCACCGACGCCGCCATCGACCAGCTCCGCCGCGGCATCATGATCGACCGTGGCCGCCTCGCCGACACCCGCTCCACCGGCCGCCGCGACCGCGTCCTCACCCAGCCCGCCAAGGTCGAGCAAGTCCGCGGCGGCGACAATCCCTGGTACGAAGTCACCCTCACCGAAGGCCGCAACCGCCAGCTCCGCAAGATGTTCGAAGAGATCGGCCACCACGTCGAGAAAATCCGCCGCATCGGCTACGGCGCCCTCACCCTCGACGTCCCCCCTGGCAGCTTCCGCGAACTCACCACCGGCGAAGTCCAGGCCCTCAACCGCGCGGCCGCAGGCAAGAAGGTAGAGCGCAAGAAAGTTCTTCCCGAAGCCGCGCAACTCAAAAAGCCCGTCCCTCCCAAGCGCAAGTTCAAGCCGAGAACCGGCGCCCCACCGCACCGACGCTCCTCGTAACTACGCCGAATTAAGCTCAATCCCTGCAATAGATCCCGCGCGCGTGACTACCCCAAAATATTCTTCATTCGCCAGCCAACCCCAGCGTCCCGGTCACGGACGCGGGGTTCGCTTTTTGCCGCTTTAATCGGCAACCCACTCCCACAATTTGGTTTCTTACCAAAACGGAGGTTTTCCCATGCGTGGAATGAAAGCTCTTCTCTTAACCACTACTGCTGCACTGGCTATCACTCTGATACCAGCTCCCAAGGCAAACGCCCAGGTCTCCGTCGGCGTAAACATCGGCGCGCCGCCCGTCTGCCCCTACGGCTACTACGACTACGCGCCCTACAACTGCGCCCCCTACGGCTACTACGGCCCGGAGTGGTTTAACGATGGCATCTTCATCGGCGCCGGTCCCTGGTTCCACGGCCCCGCCGACTTCCATGGCGGCGTCAATCGTGCGTATGACCCGCGCTACGGTTACCACGGCAGCTTCCCGGAGCACGGTGCCTACCATGCGCCCCCCGCTAACCACCAGGAGTTCCATGCCTCGCACATGAGCGATGGCCATGGTCACTACACGGCTGCACCTCACGGCGGCGGCGGCGCTCACGGCCACTAATCCTGAACTCACTACAACTCAAAGCCCTGCGCAGCAATTCGCGCAGGGCTTTGCTTGCGGCGCCTTGTCTTGTGGCCCTAAGCTCGGCGCCACGCCCGCCACTCCTCCGCAGTAATCTCCCATACCTCCGTCTTGAACCATCCCGAGACGTACTCGCTGTCCTTCACCTCCACCACCCGCATCCCCGTCTTCTCCGAGATCCTTCGCGACCCAGCATTCTCCACCGCCTTCGGCACGCGCAGTACCGGAAACCCCAGCACCTCGAACCAATAGTCAGTCACCGCAATCACTGCCTCGGTCATCAGCCCCTGTCCCTGCCACGGCAAGCCCATCCAGAATCCGCGATTGTTCTCGCCAAGATATAGCCCGATGCGTCCGATGATCCTCTCCGGCTCTGTCTTCAGCCGCACGGTCCAGTCCCACGCCTCGCCTCGTTCCACCGCCGGCAACGCCTCGTCCCGAATATGCGTCAATGCCCCATCTGCCGGAAACGGCCACGGCACCTTCGCATTCAGCAACCGCACAATCTCCCAGTGCACAAACAACTCCTGGATCTGCTCCGCATCGGCCAGTGCTATCGGCCGCAATACCAGCCGGTCTGTCTCAAGGGAGGGCAACATCCCGGCAGCATACCAGCACCGCAGCATCAGCGGAGTGACCCCCCTCGTCACAAACCCCGCATGAATCAAGGCAGCCGTGCTATACTGGTGTTGCGTTGAATTGATTCACGCAGGGCACCGCGGGCAGATGACTCCAAATGGATTCGAGTCTGGCCAGAGACCGCGAGCGCCACATACCCCACCCACCGCCCGCTTTTCAAGCGTTGGTTGCTCTGGCTAGCAGGCCGATCACAGGATCACGCCTCGCCGTGCAGCAGCAATGCTTATTGCGCCCCGAAGGGCATCTGGGAGACCAGAACCAAGCAATGCTGAAACAGGAATCCACGCAACCGTTTGCTCGCCGCACCTCGTGCGCCCGCCAACCGTAAGCGTCACTGCATTCATTCTCCTGCTTCACCCATTGCAAAGGAAAACCTTGTCTACCCTTACTCTTGATTCCATTCTGAACCCTGAACCCCTGCAGGTCTCCCGTCACATCTCGGCTACACCCGAAGACGCCACCTCCATCACCTTCAGCGACTTCCAGATCTCAGACTCCCTCAAGGCCCGCCTCAGCGCCGCCGGCTTCATCACCCCCACCCCCGTGCAGGCAGGAGCCATCCCGCCCGCGCTCGAAGGCGACGACATCCTCGCCACCGCCTCCACCGGCACCGGCAAGACCCTCAGCTTCCTCATTCCCATGATCGAGCGCCTCGAGGAGATCTCGGTTCCCTCCACCCGCGGCAAGAAGACCCCCGTCCTCTCGCTCATCCTTCTCCCCACCCGCGAGCTCGCCATGCAGGTGCTCGAGCAGTTCCACAAGATCTGCCCGACCCTCAAGACCGACGCCGTGCTGGTCTGCGGTGGCCTCTCCGAGAACACTCAGATCGAGCAGATCGGCCGCGGCCCGCGCCTCATCGTCGCCACACCCGGCCGCCTCGAAGACTTCCTTCGCCGCAAGGCCATCAACCTCAAGGACGTCGACATGCTCGTCCTCGACGAAGTCGATCGCATGCTGGACATGGGCTTCCTCCCGGCCATCAAGCGCATCGTCGCCGCGCTCCCCAAAGACCGCCAGACCATGTGCTACTCCGCGACCCTCGATGCCAACATCCGCGAGATCGTCAAGGACTACGTGCAGAATCCCGTACGCGTAGAAATCGGCATCACCTCGCATCCCGTCGACAGCGTAGAGCTTCGCGTCTACACCGTCATGCAGGATCAGAAGCTCTCCCAGCTCGACAAGATGCTCAACGAAGAAGACGGCACCTACCTCGTCTTCTCGCGCACCAAGCATGGCGCCGATCGCATCGGCCGCAAGCTCGAGAAGCTCGGCCACGAAGTCGAGATCATCCACGGCGATCGCTCGCAGTCGCAGCGCACCGCCGCTCTCAAGAGCTTCGCCACCGGCCGCAGCCGCGTCCTGGTTGCCACCGACGTCGCTGCCCGCGGTATCGACATCTCCAACATCGCGCACGTCGTCAACTACGACCTGCCCAATGGCTCGGACGACTTCGTTCACCGCATCGGCCGCACCGGTCGCGCAGGCAAGAAAGGCGTTGCCAGCACCTTCATCACTCCGCTTGAGAAGGGCGATGCCCGCAAGCTCGAGCGCGAACTGAAGATCAAGTTCGCCTGGAACGAAGCCGACAAGAACCTCGCCAAGGAAGAGCGCAATAAGCCCATCGACTTCAGCCAGACCGGCAGGCGTCAACGACCTCCTGCAAATGGAAACGCGCAGCTGGAAGAATGCTGACGGCTCCGTCAACGAGAATGCCCCCAACGCGGCACCCCAGCGTTCGCGCGGCGGCTTTGGCGGCTCCCGCAGTGGCTCCGGTGGACGCTCCTCTGGCGGTCGCTCCGGCAGCGGCAGCCGTCCCCACGGCAGCAACGCCGGACGTCCCGCCGGACGCCGCACCGGCGGCAGCAACCGCGGTCGCTAACCCACAACCACACCGCACCACCAGCAAGGGCGAGGATCACATCCTCGCCCTTTCGCTTTTTTGGCCAACGTGCGCAATATGACGTTTCCGTTATTGACGGAATCATCGACTCACGATAGATTCAGGAGAATAGTTTTACCGAATACTGATCGCCTGTTGATTCTCCCTTAATGAAGCTATGATCCATTCCCGCGGAAACGCGGGTCTTCCTTTTCGATGAAGGGCGTCACCCGTCATCCCTGCCACTGGAGGTTCCCTTGCGGTTAAAACTTGCGTACTATTCCCTCACTCTCGCCATGCTCTTCTGTCTCTGCCTTGGCCTCGAGCGCCGCGCCTATGCGTACGTCGATCCAGGCTCGGGACTCCTGATGCTGCAAGCCGCAGGCACCGTCCTCACCGGCGTTCTCTTCACCCTGCGCAAGCGCATCAAGTCCCTGATCACCCGTAACAAGCCGGCGGAAACCCAGGCCGTCGAGACCACGAGCTCAAAGTTGGAAGCCTAGCCTTTTGCAATCACTACGACGCTTCCTGAAGTCCGCCGCAGCTCTGCGTCACAACTCGCTGGTGCAGCTTGCCTTCAGCGCGCTCGGCCTGGCGTTGCTTTACTTGCTGTGGGTGCTCAGACCCATTGAAGATCCATCGCAATATGATTTCTACCACTGGGTCGGCCCGGCAGGGAATTTCTACGTTCCGTTCATCTTAATCATCCTCGCCGTATGGCTTCTGATCACACTGCTTCTGCTCCTCGCACGCGCGCCCGGCAGATTGCGCGCTGCGATCTGGACTGCATTGATTCTCTGCATCCCCTGCGTCGTCATCAAGCTGAACATCTTCTACCACCGCTTCGACTCTGAAACCGTGGCCTTCGGCATCGCAATCGCGGCTGCCCTTCTCGTGGCACTCCTTTGGCGTCCCTCATTCTCTCAGCGCTTTGAACAAGTGCTCGCGCCCATCGCCACTATCCTGATCTTTCTCGGACTCCTCGGAGCCTTCATCCTCTGCCAGCTATCCTGGTACTTATACCAAGGCAGCCGCAACGCCGACAGCCCCCCGCTTCATCATCGCGATGCGACTGCGCAGCTTCAGCCGCACCGCCTCATCTGGATCGTCTTTGATGAACTCTCCTACCAGCAGACCTACGAACACCGCTATCCAGGACTCCTCCTTCCCGCCTTCGATGCCCTCGCGGCCAATTCGAACGTCTTCACGAACGCTACGCCGTTCTACGTTCACACCGAAGTCGTATTGCCCGGACTGCTCGCCGGTAAACCCTTCGACAAGATCCGCACCAGCGCTTCCAGAGAGCCCTTTCTTCGCAACGAAGTGAACCACAAGTGGCAAACCTTCAACCAGCACGACACCGTCTTCCAGGACGCTCTCAACGCGGGGTACAGCACTGCTGTTGCCGGCTGGTACAACCCCTATTGCCGCATCATCCCCGCGGTCCTCGATAACTGCTCCTGGAGCTATGCCGAATCCTGGGACAACATGCTCCCCACCGGAACCGTCCTCTCCAACACGCGCGCCCTCGCGATTCAGGTGGCCCGGGGAATCGCAGTAAACCTTCCAACGCCCCTGGCCAGTTACCTGGTACGCCGTTTCCATATCCAGGTCCACCACACGGCCGCCATGGATTCTCTCAAGGGTCACGCACAGGACTACCTCGACCTCAGCGCCCGTTCCAATCAGCTTCTTCGCGACCCTTCGTACAGCTTCGTCCTCCTCCATCTTCCGGTTCCGCATCCCTGGGGCTTCTACGATCGCCGTTCAGCTACGCTCAGCACGCACCCCACCTCCTACATCGACAACCTGGCACTCGCCGATAAATGTCTCGCCGGCATCGTCCAAACCCTCCAAGAGACCAACCAGTGGAACTCCTCCACCATCGTTCTCATGGGTGACCACAGCTGGAGAACGATCGAACTATGGAGGCCTTCGCCAGGCTGGACGCAGGAAGACAACACGGCCAGCCACGGCGGCCAGTACGATCCCCGCCCGGTCTATCTCGTCAAGCTCCCCGACCAGACCACGGGCACGCGCATTGATACTCCCTACAACACTGTCAACACCCGCAAGCTCTTCGACGCCCTCATGGCCCACCAGGTCAACACCCCCACAGACCTCGCCACCTGGGTCCAGGCCCCCCACTAGTTCCTGAATCCGAGCAGGATTACCGGACATTTGCGTTGAGCTGGGGCGGTGTTCGACAATCCACCCTATGCCCCTCAACCATCCCACCAAGTCCGCCATTGCCACCACAGCCGCGCCAGCCGCCATCGGCCCCTACTCCCAGGCCGTCCACATCGGCAACGTCCTCTACACCTCCGGCCAGGTAGCCCTCGACCCAGCCACCGGCGCGCCTCGTCCCCGGCGGCATCGAAGCCCAGACCACCCGCGTCCTCGAGAACCTCAAGGCCGTCCTCGCCGCCGCCGGCCTGGACTTCGCCCACGTCGTCAAAACCACCGTCTTCCTCAAGGACATGGCCGACTTCGCCGCCATGAACACCCTCTACGCCAAATACTTCGCCCCCGAAGGCATCACCGCGCCCGCCCGCTCCACCGTCCAGGTCGCCGGCCTCCCCAAAGACGCCCTCGTAGAAATCGAGTGCATCGCCATCACCGCCTAGCCACCGCCCGTGGGTGCCCCACATCTCGCTTTTGAGATGTGGGACGGTACGGCCGCCGCCCCGGCCTCGCATCGCGCATCCCGCACCAAGCGTCTAATCCCCAAGGAGTCTCCCATGCCAACCAAACTTCAAAAGTCCGACGCCGAATGGCGCGCCGAACTCACCCCCGAGCAGTACCACATCCTTCGCGAGAAGGGCACCGAGCGCCCCTTCACCGGCGCCCTGGTCAACAACCACGCCGACGGCTTCTATCACTGCGCCGCCTGCGACGCCCCACTCTTCAAGTCCGGCACCAAGTTCGAATCCGGCTCCGGCTGGCCCAGCTTCTTCGAGCCCATCACCCCCGAAGCCGTCGAGCTCCACGAAGACAGCACCCTCGGCATGCACCGCGTAGAGGTCACCTGCGCCAACTGCGGCGGCCACCTCGGCCACGTCTTCCCCGACGGCCCCAACCCCACCGGCCAGCGCTTCTGCATCAACTCCGCCTCCCTAAAGTTCGAGGACAAGTGAGCAGTAGACAGGTAGTAGAGAGTAGGGAGTAAGGAGTAGAGAAATACAAAGGCCCCGGCTGCATCGCGCAGCCGGGGCTTCTCTTACCGAAATCAGATACAGCAGTGCAACCGACTAGAGCTTCAACCAGCCGCGCGCTACTCCCTACTCCCTACGTTCCTACTACCTAGCCCTTAACAACCTTGCCGCTCTTGATGCAGCTGGTGCAAACCTTCACGCGCTTGGTGCCACCGCCCGCAGGCGCAGCAGCCTTCACCGACTGTAGATTCGGGTTCCAGCGCCGACGCGTTACATTGTGCGCGTGCGAAATGTTGTTGCCAAACTGCGGACCTTTGCCGCAATACTCACATACCTGTGCCATGACATCGCTCCAAAAACAAACTCAAATCCGTGACGCAAACTCCCAGAGAACTCCACGCACATCAAGATCGGACCCTGCTCGGTCTCGATTCCCAAAACATCAGCGGGGTGAGTGGTAGGCACGAGCGGATTCGAACCGCTGACCTCTACCGTGTCAAGGTAGCGCTCTAACCAACTGAGCTACGCGCCTCTGGTGCGTCTTATCAGTGTACCCGACCCCCACCCCCCGCCGCAACCTCCACCCCCACCCGCAGGTCAGTTTGCGCTCAAGCCCGCGTGTGGAACCACACCCCGTTCTGTGTAGCGACCTATATTTCAACGGCCCGCTCGCTCCCGTACTCTTCAGGCATGTCAATCGAGATCCAGCCCTCCGATCAACTGTCGACGGCGCCCAAGGCCACTCCTGGGCAATCTCAGAACCCACTTCGAGGTAGAACCAACATGAAACTCCCAATCAAGCTCCTTACCCTGCTCGCGAGCACAACCCTCATGGCGACCCTGGCAGCCGCGCAGGCACCAGCCGCCACCGTTGATCCCCAGGCTCATGGCAATCTCGCCGCGGCCCAGCAATCCATCATCGAAGCCTTCAATTTCGTCAGCGCTTCACAGCGGGCCAACGACGCCCAGCTTGGTGGCCATGCCGGCAGAGCCAAGGAACTCCTCCGCGAAGCCAACGATGAGATCAGTGCAGCGGCCGCCGTTGCAGATAGCCACCAGGAGGGCGGGCTCGCCGCGCCTCCACCCAGCGAAGCCGCCCCCACTCCCACCGCGCCCCCAACCCCGCCGCCCAGCCTCTCCGGCAACTGGACCATCTACGCCTACAACACCAACCAGCCCGGAAGCTCGCTCAAAGAGATCCAGATCACTCAAATGGGCAACATCATCTCCGGAACCTTTCATGGCCCCCATCAACATGGCAAATTGCAAGGCTGGGTCAGCGGCAACCACGTGGAGTTCAGCACCGATACCAATGACGTGCTCACCTTCCGTGGTCAGATCACGGCAACCGGCATGTCCGGCATGTATGGAGTTCATGGCCAGACAGCTCCATGGACGGCTGAGCGCACGAATTAAAAATCGCCCCGAAACGTACTACCGCCCCGCCGTCACTTCCACCGGCTCGCTCACCCGCCGAATCACGATCCACGCATACTCCGCCGCCGCTCACCGGCGCCAGCACCGCAATCGACCACAGCAACACCGTCCGCAGATCCTCCAACCCCGACCGCGGAATCACCTGGCACGTCATCACCGTCAGCACACCCAGTATCTGCACCAGCGTATTCAACTTGCCCAGCTTGCTCGGCCGAAAGTCCCGCAGCGTGTTGGTCGCAAACAGCAGCGTCGCAATCAGCAGAATCCCAATGTCCCGGCTCAGCACCAGCACCGTCACAAACCGCGGAATCACCCCCACATGCGTCAGCACCAGAAACATCGTGCTCAGCAGCATTTTGTCCGCAATCGGATCCAGATACTGTCCCAGCTTGGTCTTCTGCTCCAGCACCCGCGCCAGCAACCCATCCAGCCCATCGCTCACCCCTGCCACCCACAGCAGCGCAAACGCCAGCCGCCAATGCCCGTTCAGGATCGTAATCACCAGAAACGGCAGCACAAACAACCGCAGCATCGTCAGCAGATTGGGTGCGGCGCGAAATTGTCGAAAGGCAGTCACAAACGCTCGAAAACCGTGGGACATAGCGTCCGGGGAATATGCCATGGTAGCCGATTTTCCCGTGCGAATCCGCCCCGCTCTATCGTCGCCCAATCTACGACCAAATTGGTCTTGCTTCCCAACCCGCTATTCCGTACACTAAAGATGGTCGAAAGTCCGCGCGTCCGGCACCTCTGCGCCGACTCTCCGCCTCACCCCATGCTCAGGCTCACCAAAAAAGCGGACTACGGCCTCATGGCCCTCAAATATCTCGCCGAGCAGGCTGACCTCGCCGAGAAAGCCGGTGCCGACCTCCATCTCTCCGGCGCCCGCTCCGCCAAGGACATCGCCGAGGCCTACCACATCCCTCCGCAGCTCCTCGCCAAGATCCTCCAGACCCTCGCCCGCGCCGGCATCCTCGTCTCCCACGCCGGCACCAACGGCGGCTACGCCCTCGCCCGCCCCGCGGCCGCCATCTCCACCTTCGAAGTCATCCGCGCCATCGACGGCCCGCTCTTCATCACCAGTTGCATCACAATTCACGGAGCCTGCGACCTCGCCGGTCATTGCACCATCAAAGAACCGTTGCGCAAAGTCAACGACAGCATCACCGGCCTGCTCTCCGGCATCAGCATCGCCGACCTCACCGAACCCGTAGACCACCTTCCAGCACGCACTGGCCGGCGGCCTCGTAAGCATCGAACGCTAAGTCGCGCGCTCGCGCGCGCAACAGTTTTCTGAACCCTGGGCCCTGAGCCCTGAACCCTCGCCTTTAGGAGCAAGCACATCATGGCTGAAACACTCGGAATCAACGTCACCCAGTCGCACCACCCTCTTCCCGCAGGCGTAAAGCTTCCCATCTACATGGACAACCACGCCACCACCCCGCTCGATCCGCGCGTGCTCGAAGCCATGATGCCCTACCTCACCGGCATCTTCGGCAACGCCGCCAGCCGCAACCACTCCTTCGGCTGGGAAGCCGAGCAGGGCGTCGAGAAGGCGCGCGAGCAGATCGCCCGCCTCATCGGCGCCACCGCCAAGGAGATCATCTTCACCTCCGGCGCCACCGAGAGCACCAACCTCGCCATCAAGGGTGTCGCCGAGATGTACAAGGAGCGCGGCAACCACATCATCACCCAGGTCACCGAGCACAAGGCCATGCTCGACACCTGCAAGCGCCTCGAGAAGTCCGGCTACCGCGTCACCTATCTTCCCGTCCTGGCCGACGGCCTCATCGACATCGAAGACCTCGAGCGCGCCATCGTCACCGAAGGCCCCGACAAGACCATCCTCGTCTCCATCATGTACGCCAACAACGAAATCGGCGTCATCCAGCCCATCCAGGAGATCGGCAAGCTCTGCCACGAGAAGGGCATCCTCTTCCACTGCGACGCCGTCCAGGCCGTAGGCAAGATCCCGGTCAACGTCCTCACCGACAACATCGACCTCATGTGCATATCGCGGCCACAAGATCTACGGCCCCAAAGGTGTCGGCGCGCTCTACGTTCGCCGCCGCAACCCGCGCGTCCAGATCTCCGAGCAGATCAACGGCGGCGGCCACGAGCGCGGCATGCGCAGCGGCACGCTCAACGTCCCCGGCATCGTCGGCCTCGGCAAGGCCTGCGAGATCTGCGGCGAAGAGATGGCCGCCGAAGCCAAGCGCGAGCAGGAGCTCCGCGACTACCTCAAGAACAAGCTCGAGACCGCGCTCGACTACACCCAGGTCAACGGCAACATGGAGCACCACCTCCCCGGCAACCTCAACATGAGCTTCATCTACGTCGAAGGCGAGTCGCTCCTGATGGGCATCAACGACATCGCCGTCAGCTCCGGCTCGGCCTGCACCTCAGCCACCCTCGAGCCCAGCTACGTCCTCAAGGCCCTCGGCCTCGGCGACGACGTCGCTCACTGCTCCATCCGCTTCGGCCTCGGCCGCTTCAACACCAAGGCCGAAGTCGACTACGTAGCCGACAAGATCATCGAAGTAGTCGTCAAACCTCCGCGAGCTCTCCCCCCTCTACGAGATGGTCAAAGAAGGCATCGACCTAAGCAAGATCGAATGGGCCGCCCACTAAGCTTTTTCAAAGAGGTGTCAGCCATGGCAGCATCGATGGTCCCGATAATGCTTGAGATCCTCCTGCTGCCATTGTTCGTTGCGATGGCGATACGCGAAGGCAAGCGCCAGGCAGCCGAACGCGCCCGCCGCCTCGAAGCCTACCGCGCCTCTCCGGAATCGCACCTCCTCCACCTGAAGTAGCAGCAAGTTTCCCAAACGCCCAGCCCCCAAGGCTGGGCGTTTTGCGCCATGGCGGGTGCCCCATTCGTCGCGTTCTTTGCGATGAGTGGGGTTACTATTTTCAACGCTGGCGCGAACCAACTCACAGAGTTTCGCTAAACTATCTCCACCAGAGGAGACGCCGATGCAGTCCTTCATCACCGCAAAGCACGCTGAGATCGCAGACCTCTGCCGCACCCACCACGTGCGTCGCCTCTCCATCTTCGGCTCCGCCGTCCGTGATGACTTCGACCCCGCCAGCAGCGACGTGGACATCCGCGTCGAGTTCGATGCGGACGTCCTCGACAACTACGCCGACAATCTCGACGACCTGCACGATCGGCTCACGCAACTATTCGGCCGCAAAGTCGATCTTCTCAGCGCTCAGGAGATCCGCAATCCGCGACTCCGCAAGATCATCGAAGACGCGCAAGTGACACTCTATGCAGCGTGACCTCGGCGTCTATCTTGTCGACATCCAGCAATGTCTGGAAGAACTCGCGGTCTTCGTCAAAGACAAGACCCTCAGCGACTACCAGCGCGAGGCGATCCTGCGCCGCGCCATCGAGCGCGAGTTCACCATCATCGGCGAAGTCACGCGGCGCATCCTCCACCACTTCCCGGAGTGCGCCACGCGCATTGAAGACGCAAGAAAGATCGCAAACTTCCGCAACGTCATCGTCCACGAGTACAACCTGCTCGACGACGCTAAGATCTGGGACAATGCGACCTGCGCCGCGCCCGTCCTCAAGCAGCAGATCGACCATTGGCTCGCTGAACTCGATCAGGCCTGAAACCTCACCCATGAAATCCAAACCAACCTGGCGCTTCTTCCTCACCTGGCTCATCGCCTACACCGTCCTCGACCTCCTCCTCGAATACATTCTGCACGGCCACCTCGCCTGGCCCCAACTCCTCTCAGCCATCGAAGGAGCCATCCTCGGCGCCACCCTCACCTGGTTCTTCGCCCTCTTCTATTGGTACAAATCGCAAGACCGTTTCTAACCCGCAACCTAACCCTGCTTGCATCTCCACCCAAAATATCCGATAGTGCTCCATACCCATCCGCCTTCTTTGGAGCGCACCAAATGAGCCGTACCGCGCCAATCCTCGCCCTCGCCTGCCTCGCCACCCTCATACCTGCACTCCACGCGCAATCCCCTCTCCCCGCCGCCTACCAACAAGGCCTCGACGCCGAGCAGCAGGACGAGCTGGACGTAGCCCTCGACCGCTTCCAGGCCGCCCTCAAGCAAGCCCCCGATTCCCCCGTCCTCTACGAAGCCATCATCCGCGTCCAGTCCTCCATGGGCGACGACAAAGCTGCGCTCGCCACCGACGCAAAAATGCTCTCCACAGCCCCCAACGCCCCCACCAAGGCCCACGCCGAAATGCTCGCTGCCGAAATCTACTACCGCCAGTGGTCCGCCTACACCACCGGCGGTGGCGCCTACCAGAAGGACCCCAGGCGCGCCCAGCAGTCCCTCGAAAAGAGCGAAGCCGCCCTCCAGCGCGCCTCGGCCGACGACCCCGCCGACGAGCCCCTCCGCATGCTCCACGCCCACGTCCTCGCCGCGCTCCACCATGACGAAGACGCCAGCCGCGAGTTCGCCGCCTGCGCCGCCATCCCCGGCACCAGTTCCACCGAATGCGCCCGCGCCCTCAAGCTCTCCCGCAACGCCGACCTCGGCCGCCTCGAGCCCGCGCCCTCCTTCAAAGCCACCACCATAGACGGTCAGCCCGTCTCACTCGACGCCCTCGCCGGCAAGGTCGTCCTCATCGACTTCTGGGGCTCCTGGTGCCACTTCTGCGTCCGCGACTCCGGCTACGTCCAGTCCATGCTCGACAGCTTCGACTCCAAATCCTTCGTCCTCCTCGAAGTCGACGAGGGCGACTCCGCCGATACCTGGTCCACCTACGTCAAGTCGAACCACATGCAGGGCGTACAGGTGCAGGACGCCAACCGCGACCTTCAGTCCCTCTTCCATGTCGGCGCCTTTCCCACCTACATCATCCTCGACCGCGACGGCCTCATCCACCACCGCTACACCGGCGCCGTCGGCGATCTTCGCGGCGACATCCGCCAGATCCTCCAGGATCAATCTCCCGCCAAGCAGCCTCTCAACAACCAGTCCGCAACCGCGGTGCCCGGCAACTAACCTCACCGTGTGCACCCGCTGCGCCCTGATTCTCCATCCCACCATACATCACCACACCCATTTCTCCCATCCCACCCCTAGGGACATTTCTACTTGCTTACGAACCAGCTCCGTCGCCTATCCGCCCTCGCCATCGTCCTCTGTTGTTTTCAGTGTCGGCCGGCCCGCGCACGCCTACTCCCTCCTCACCCACGAGCAGCTCATCGATCTCACCTGGGACTCCTCCATCGTCCCTCTGCTCAAGAGCCGCTACCCTGACCTCACCCCCGCCGAGATCGAGCACGCCCGCGCCTACGCCTACGGCGGCTGCGTCATCCAGGACATCGGCTACTACCCCTTCGGCGACCTCTTCTTCTCCAACCTCACCCACTACGTCCGTTCCGGTGACTTCGTCGTCAACCTCTTCCGCAACGCCGGCAACGCCGACGAGCTCGCCTTCGCCATCGGCGCTCTCTCCCACTACATCGGCGACAGCGTCGGCCACTCCGAAGCCACCAACCTCGCCGTCCCCGTCGAGTTTCCCAAGCTCCGCGCACAAGTACGGCCACATCGTCACCTACGGCGAAGGCGAACACCAGCACGTCCAGACCGAGTTCGCCTTCGACATCAACGAAATCGCGCACCACCGCTTCGCTCCCGTCCACTACCTTCGTCACGTTGGCCTCGAAGTCCCCACCAAGCAGCTCGCCCTCGCCTTCTACCAGACCTACGGCCTTCGCGAAGACTTCACCAGCACCCGCCACCACCGCATCAACGTCGACGACTACCGCTTCGCCGTCCACCGCTTCATCCCCCGCATCGCCTACGCCCTCACCCTTCTCCATCGCCACGACGAGCCCGCCGACGTCGACAACGCCGACCTCCAGCAACTCACCGCCGAGATCGCCGCCGTCGCCCAGGCCAACGACTGGGACGCCTACCGCAAACACGCCGGCATCGGCACCTACACCCTCGCCGGCCTCATCTACATCCTCCCCAAGGTCGGTGCCCTCAAGCTCCTCGCCATCAAAGGCCCCACCTCCAAGACCGAGGTCGACTACATCCACTCCGTCGTCGTCTCCACCGACGAGCTCAACCGCGCCCTCCGCCGCTTCACCCCTCCGCCCTCCACCCGTTCCACCGCCGCCCAGGCCGCCGCCGCCGACACCCACTCCGAGCCTCCCCCCTCCGCTCCCCTCACCCCCAATCCAGCCTCCGTGCACACCGTTCCGCGCCAGTCCGGCGATCCCCGCCACCCCCTCCTGAACCGCGACCTCGACACCGGCTATCCCGTCCGCCCCTCCGGCTACCGCCTCACCGACGACACCTACGCCACCCTCCTTCACCGCCTCACCCTCACCCCCACCACCCCTATCCCGCCCGGAATCAAGCGCGACATCCTCGCCTACTACACCAACCTCGACCTCCCCTTCGCCACCAAAAAGGATCCCGCCGCCTGGGCCGCCGTCCAGCAGAACCTCGCCACCCTCCGCTCCATGCCCACCAGCACCGAGCCCAAGCCCTACCCCACCTACGGCGACGGCGGCGACGACCTCCCCGCAACCCCTCCCGGCAGCCCGCAAACACCCGCCCCGGCCACTTCCCAGGCAACCCCCTCGACCCCATAATTTCTTCCCGCACCAAAACAGTCCGAGTTATCATCTAAACAGGAAAGATCTGAGCGAGCGCCCTGCACAGCACCTGCGCCGCCTCATCTGAGAGGGACCAATCACCATGGCATATAGCGAAAAGGTAGTCGATCACTACGAGCATCCCCGCAACGTCGGCACGCTCGACAAGAGCTCGTCCGAAGTAGGCACCGGCCTCGTCGGCGCACCCGAGTGCGGCGACGTCATGCGTCTCCAGATCAAGGTCAATCCCGAGACCCAGGTCATCGAGGACGCCAAGTTCAAGACCTTCGGCTGCGGCTCGGCCATCGCCTCCAGCTCCCTCGCCACCGAGTGGGTCAAGGGCAAGACCGTCGCCGAAGCCCTCACCATCTCCAACACCGACATCGTCAAAGAGCTCGCCCTGCCGCCAGTAAAGATCCACTGCTCGGTCCTCGCCGAAGACGCCATCCGCGCCGCCATCGGCGACTGGAAGACCAAGAACGGCGTAGCCGAAGAAGCCACCGCAGCCGTAGCCGCGCACTAAGCAACAACGCGCTAATTGGCGTTTCTCCCAGGTGCCCATCCATGACAGCCGACCGTCATGGATGGGATTTACTCTGTTCAGCGCCAACGGCGCGACCTCATCACAGCCTAGGCCGAAGGCCTAGGTTCCCGGGCCAGAAAGAACCCGAGGGCTGAAGGCCCGACTCAATCCATTCGCACCATCCCTCGGGCCAACGACAAGACCACCGACTATGTCCACCGTCTCCATCTCGACCACCACCTCGCAATCCATGAGCGTGCCCACGCCCGGACACCCCCAAAGACCCGTTCGCGGGCATGACCCTCCTCACCGCCGAGGGCCAGCAGCCCCGCGCCAAGGCGGCCATCGAGATCACCAAGAACGCCCTCAAGCGCATCCGCGTAGCCATGGCCAAGGAAGGCATCTCCCCCGACGCCGGCGGCCTCCGCGTAGGCATCCAGGGCGGCGGCTGCAGCGGCCTCAGCTACAACATCCGCTTCGACACCCAGCCCCGCGAGCGCGACCGCACCTTCACCTTCGGCGCCGGCATCGAAACCCCCAACGACCCCTCCGGCGCCAAGCCCGTCCGCCTCTTCGTCGACCCCAAGAGCTTCCTCTACCTCGCCGGCATGGTCCTCGACTTCGAAGAAACCCTCATGCGCCAGGGCTTCAACTTCATCAACCCCAACTCCACCAAAAGCTGCGGCTGCGGCTCCTCCTTCTCCGCCTAATTTATTCGCTACTTTCCAAAATCCTTTATACTTCTCGCAGCAGCATTGGCCGCTCCGTTCGGATTCTATTGCTTCCTCAACCGGGGATTAGCGTAAGGCCTGACGACTAGCGCAACTACAACCTCGAGACTCGGCAGCTCCCTACGGGATTAGCTGTCCCCTCATGAACCGCAAAGCCATACCAGCTTTGTTTTTTATGGAGGACTCAGGTGAAGTATCGCGACATCGTCAAAACTATCAAGCAGGACGGCTGGTACCTAAAGGAACAAAATGGTAGCCACCAACAGTACAAGCACCCGGTCAAGCTCGGCCGAGTTACCATCGCTGGCAAGCCTGGAAGCGACGTGCCAGAAGGCACGCGCAAGAGTATTCTGAGGCAAGCAGGTCTGGAGTAATCAATGCGCGAATATCTGGTGATCTTCGAACGAGGCAACGACGGCGGCTGGGGAGCCTACGCCCCCGACCTTCCCGGCCTCGGCGTAGTCGGCGACAGCCGCGAAGACGCCGAGCAGCTCATCCGCGAAGGCATCGCCATCCACATCGCAGGCCTCCGTGAAGACGGCCTCCCCATCCCCGAGCCCGTCACCTTCGCCGAGCGCATCTCCGTAGCCGCCTGAACTCTGCCCTACCCCGCAGTAGCCGGACTAATCACCGTCCGTACTTCCTGCACCGACTCCGCCGGAAACCCACCCAGCCGCGCATGCTCCCGAATCATCTCCGCATTCGGTGCCGAGTACACGCAATAAATCTTGTCATCCGTCACATACGAGTGTTCCCACTGGATCGCCGGCCCCAGCTGCTTCAACACGCCGCACGACGTCTGCGAGATCGCCTTCAACTGTTCCGCCGTCAAACTGCCTGCGCCTGGAATCGTGCGCTCAATCACGAACTGCGGCATCGTCATCCTCCTGAAGAATCGGGCCCGCCATCCTGAAGCCCTCATCCTACCAAGCGCACCACACTCCTGAGGAATAAATCTAAGTCGCCGAGCGACGGTTCGCCTCGACGCTACTTCGCCGGCACCACCGCGTCACTCAACGGCAGGTGATACGTCTGCTCCAGCATCTCCTCATACGCCTTGATCGGCATCAGGAACACCATCGCCCTCCGCGCATCCAACCCCGCCGGATCCTCCACCGCAATCATCGCCATCTTCCCATCCACCACCTTGAACTGCGTGCCATACCGCTGCAGCTTCCCCTCGCTCACCAGCTCCTTATCCACCACCGCCGCCAGCGCCGACCCATCGATCTTCCCCTCCGCCGACAGCTTCTCCAGCCGCGGCAGCAAGCTAGCCTGCCACGCATGGTCCGGCGTATGCGTCAGGATCGTCATCGCGTCATTCGACGCATCGATTCCCACCATCGCAATCACCGGCCACCCATGCCGCGCCACAATCTCCTTCAGCTCCGCACGTCAACTGCGCATCCACCTCAGCCGTCTTCGCCGTATACATCGGATGCCCCGTCCCCGCACCGCGAGCCTCCTGATCGCTCGCATACATCGCCACCAACTTCTCCCGCAACGCCGCATCGGTCCCCGGCCCATTGCGCTTGATCAGCTCCGCGCGCCGCGCCGCCATATCGTTCTTCCACGCCGCATCGCCACCAGCCGCTGTCGCCGCCTGCTGTGCCCGCGCGCCCACCCATCATCCCCAAACACAACACGAGCGGCGCCCACACTCCAGGCATCTTCATGCCCCAAGTGTAGACCCCGCTCGCTCAACCGCAACGCCATAATCCTACTCCGCGTCCTTCTTCTCCTCCACCTTCTTCTCCGCCGGCTTCGGCGTCAATCCCTCTCACATACTTGTCATACCAACCAAACCAGTAGTTGATACCGGTCCTTGATAAAGCTCGGCCGCGTGAATCCATGGAACTGCCCCGGATACACAATCAACTCCGCCGGCGTCCCCACGGCGCGCAGCGCCTGGTACATCTGCTCGCCGCCCTCCACCGGAACGTTGAAGTCCTTGTCCCCGCCCATGAACAGCGTCGGCGTCTTGATCCGATCCGCATGCAGGAACGGATACGACAGCTTCACATACAGATCCAGATTCTTCCACGGCGGCCCCAGCTCATCCTGATACTGCAGAATGTACTGGTCGATCCCATAGAACCCCAGCAGATTCCCCATGCCCGCGCCCGAGCTCGCCGCCTTAAACCGATCCGTACTCGCAATCGTGTAGTCCGTCAGGATGCCGCCGTAGCTCCATCCCCCCACGCCCATCTGGTCCGCATCGATCTTCCCCGTCGCCACCGCCGCATCCGTCAGCGCCATCAGGTCGATCACCTCTTTATCGCCCCAGTCCGCATTGATCGCCATGCTGTAAGCCTGCCCGCGCCCCGTGCTCCCGCGATAGTTCACCTGCAGCACCGCATACCCATGCGCCGCAAACATCTGCCGCGTCACATCGAACCCATGCTGATCCTGCGCCGTCGGCCCGCCATGAATAAACAAAATCATCGGAGCCTTCGTCCCCGCCACATACCCAACCGGCATCGTCAACAACCCATGCACATCATTGCCGTCCTTGGTCTTCGCCTCGATATTCTCCGTAGGCGCAACCTCCACCGTCGCCAGCAACGCATCGTTATGCCCGGTCAGCTTGCGCAGCTTGTCACCCTCCAGCGCATAAATCTCCGCAGGCGCCGCATCCGTCGACCACAGCAGCGCCACATGCCCGCCCGCCTCATCAATCCCGCCCGCCGCCCCGCTCCCCTCCGTCAACCGCTTCACCTTCCCACCACCATCCAGCGGAATCTCGCCCACCCACTCCTCGCGATCCTCCGGCACCGCCGTCAACACCGCACGTCCACCCGGCGCCAGCACCGGAGCCCCCACCCACGCGTCTAGCTTCGGCGCCAGCAGTCTTCGGCTCACCACCCGCCGCCGGCACCATCGCCATCTGCCGCAGGTCATAGATCGAGTAGTGCGGCGCCGTTCCCTGCCGATAAACAATCTCCGTCGAATCCCGCGTCCACACCAGCGGCCCCGAATCCGTCCCCGCAAACGTCGTCAGCTTCCTCGGCGTCGCTCCCGCCTTCGCCTCCACCACAAACACATCCGGGTTCGCCACCCGGTCCGGATCAGGCTTCGACTGGTTGCTCACAAACGCCACCATCGTCCCATCCGGACTCCACGTCCCACTCTCCTCCGCCATACGATCCCGCCCCATCCACCGGCCCATTCGTCAGCTTGCTCAGCTTCTTCGTCGCAACATCGAACAAATAAAGATGCGGCTCCTTGTCCGATCAGAAAGCCCACCCGATCTTCCTTATAGTGATAGCGGTCGATCACGATCGGCTTCGGCGGCGTCGGCTTGCCCTTCTCCTCCAGCGGCTCATCGCGCTCCTGCAGCGTCAGCAGCAGTGTCTTCGAATCCGGAGACCACTGATACCCCTGCAGCTCCTGCTTCACATTCGTCAACTGCTGCGCCTCGCCTCCGCGCCGATCCAGCACCCAAACCTGCTCGCCCTTGCGCCGCAGCCCGTCGCCCTCCGCCTCGCGCCCCGTCGTAAACGCCAGCCACCGTCCATCCGGACTCCACTGCGGCTCGCCCACGCCATCCTTGCCAAACGTCAGCTGCACATCCTGCTTGCCCATCCCAGCTCACCATCCACAGCTGGCTCGCCGTTCTTATCATCCTTCGCATCCACGCGGCTAACCGTATACGCCACCCACGCCCCATCCGGCGACACCACCGGCGCACCCACCCGCACCATCTTCACCAGGTCATCCGGCGTAATCCCATGCTTCGCCGGCACCGTCTGCGCACACACCGCAGACACTAAAGGAAAGCGCGCAGCCCATCAAGGCCGCAGGACAGAGGGAGATTCGCACTCGCATAGCCGGGAGTGTAGCACCGTCGGCGACCAGCTTCTAGCCTTTAGCCCTTCGCCTTTAGCTAAAAGCTAGAAGCTAATAGCTAGAAGCTGCTTTTCAATGCCCCTCCGGCACCTTCCCCCCAACCTTGAAATTCTTCGTCAACCAAACCAGCGGAGCCGCCGCCAGCGTCACCATCCCAATAATGTGAAAGCAATCCATAAACCCCAGCAAGTGCGTCTGCGCGCTTAATTGGAGGTAAGTCCGCAGCGTAGCCGCCTTCA
Source organism: uncultured Acidobacteriaceae bacterium (assembly GCA_963821165.1). GTDB lineage: Bacteria > Acidobacteriota > Terriglobia > Terriglobales > Acidobacteriaceae > Granulicella. The sequence goes on along the minus strand of CAWGCQ010000003.1, from coordinate 1,157,023 downwards.
TCGCATCGGCAGCCGAGTACCCATGCGCCTGCAGAAACATCGCTGTCTGCCGCACGCTCTCGTGCAGCGGCAGCGTCGACGCGGTCAAATGTCCGCCCACCCTCGACTGGTGAAAGTCCTGCCGCCGCTCCGCCATCGTCGTAATAAACGCAATCCCAAAACTCCCGCCCCAGTTGCGAAAGAAGTTCGTCAACGACGACGCCTTGTTGTTCTCATTCGGCTTCAGCTGCGAGTACGTCAGCACCGACAGCGGCACAAAGAAGAACGCATACCCCAGCCCCTGCAGCGCCCGGGCCCACGCATAATGCGCATAGTCCGTCTGCAGATTCATGTGGCTGTAGTGCAGCATCGAAAGTCCCACCACGATCACCGCGCCAAACAACAGGATTCGCGGATGCACAATCCCCCGCTGCACCAGCTGCGCTCCCACCGGCGCCAGCAGCGTAATCACAAACGCCCCCGGCCCCAGCACCAGCCCCGCATCAATTGCGCGATACCCATACAGCTGCTGCAGCATCTGCGGAATCATCGTCGTGCTCGCAAACAATCCAAACCCAAAGATGAAATAGAAGACATTCGCCACGCAAAATTCCGCACCTTCAACATCCGAAAATCAATCACCGGATCGGGATGCCGCAGCTCCCACCAAACCGCTGCCGACAAGCATCCCAGCCCGATCACAAACAGCCAGCAGATCAGCGTCGACCCGAACCAGTCCTCAATCTGCCCACGATCCAACAGCACCTCCAGCGCCCCCGACCCCACCGCAATCAGCGCAATCCCCACACTGTCCACATTCAACTTCCCTGCCGCATTCCGCACCGTCTTCCGCTCTTCGGCAAACTCCGGCGGATCATGCACAAACCGATTCGTCAGAAACAGACTCAGCAGCCCAATCGGAATGTTGATCAGAAACACCCACCGCCAGTTGTAGTTATCCGTGATCCATCCGCCCAGCACCGGCCCAATCGCCGGCGCAGTCACAATCGCCACCGTATACAGCGCAAACGCCGAAGCCCGCTTCGCCGGCGGAAACGTATCCACCAGGATCGCCTGCTCCACGGGCGCCAACCCGCCGCCGCCAATCCCCTGCATCACCCGCGCAATCAGCATGATCCCCAGCGTAGGCGCCATACCACAAAGAAACGACGTCACCGTAAACAACGCAACGCACGCCATGTAATACGTCTTCCGCCCAAACACCCGGCTCAGCCACGCCGACATCGGCAGCACCACCGCATTCGCCACCAAATACGTTGTAAGAATCCACGTCACCTCGTCATACGATCGCCCCAGCCCACCCGCAATATACGGCAATGAAACATTCGCAATCGACGTATCCAGCAACTCCATGAATGTAGCGATCGTCACCGTCAACGCCACCACCCACGGATTGATCCCGCGCGTAACCGTCTGAATTTGCGTGGGCATAGGTGCGGTAGCGGTAGCCATCGTCGTCCTTCCAGAATCAACAGGATAAAAGAGACCGTTCAGTCTCTTCCTTCATCAGATTCTCCAGAGATGCGACCGATGCGTCTTTTTTCGATATGCTGGATCAGCGAGGCAAATAGAATGCGAAAAGGCGAAGCAACCAGGCAGCGGATCATCGCCGAAGCCGCCCCCATCTTCAACCAGCGCGGCTTCGAAGGCTGCTCCATGCAGGACCTCATGACCGCCACCGGCCTCGAAAAAGGCGGCCTCTACCGCCACTTCGCCAACAAGGAAGAGCTGGCCGCCGAAGCCTTCCGCTTTGCCCTCGCCCAGAACGTAAAAGTCCGCACCGAGCACCTCGACGAGATCCCCAACTCCATCGACAAGCTCCGCAAAGCAGTCCAGCTCTTCGTCGAGCTCCCTTCCGCCATCCCCGGCGGCTGCCCACTCATGAACACCGCCATCGACGCCGACGACGGCAACCCCGCCCTCCGCGACCTCGCCCGCAAAGGCATTCAGGACTGGCGAGCCCGCCTCATCCACATCGTCGAAACCGGCATCAAGGCCAGAGAGATCCGCAAATCCACCGACCCCCGCCGCATCGCCAACACCATCATCGCCACCCTCGAAGGCGCCCTCATGATCTCCCGCCTCGAAAACAGCCGCAACGCCCTCCGCGACGCCCAATCCACCCTGGAAGCCCTCTTCACCACCCTCGAGCGCCACGCGTAGTTCTTCGTTCTTCGCTCTCAGCTCTCAGCTCTCAGTTCTCAGTTCTCAGTTCTCAGTTCTCAGTTCTCAGTTTGAAGCTAGAAGCTAGAAGCTAGAAGCTAGAAGCTAGAAGCTCTTAAAACGCTAGCCGACGCACCCTTCCTTCGTCGCGGTTACTCTAACAACTGAGAACGAATAACTGAGAACTGACAACCCATGGACTACTTCTCCCTCTTCTCCCTCCCGCAACATCTCCACCTCGACCTCGCCGCCCTCGAGAAGACCTTCTACGCCCAATCCCGCAAGCTCCACCCCGACCGCTTCGCCGCCAAGCCCCTCGCCGAGCAGCAAGCCGCGCTAGCCGCCAGTTCCCAGCTCAACGACGCCTACCGCACCCTCCGCGACCCCATCCTTCGCACCGAATACCTCCTCTCCCTCCAGGGCATCCAGTTAGAAGAACAATCCCGCGCGGCAACAGACCTCGCCAAAGTCAACCGGCACGCAGAAGAAGCAAGTAGCCCCACCCGACCTCCTCGAAGAAGCCTTCGAGCTCAACATGGCTCTCGAAGAAATGAAGATGGGAGGCGACGATCCCGACGCTCGCCGCGAACTCGAAACCGCCCGCACCAAATTCACCGCCATGCTCGCCGAAACCCAGCAAACCCTCGAAGCCCTCTGGACCCGGTGGGACGCCGCCGTCGACACGAACAACCAACGCCGCGAAAGACTCCGCCGTAGCAGGCCATGGTCGCTCTCCTCAACCGCCGCAGCTACATCCGCAACCTAGTCCGCGACGTCAACGCCGCCCTCGAATAATCCACGCCGAATCCACACGCAACCCACGTCAAATCCATACGCGAATTCCAACGCCGCACCGCATTCATCACTCCCACCCATTCCCGCACTCTGCTATCAACAAAGCATGCGCCTGCTTCCCCAATCCGTACGTCTCGCGTCCCTCGCCCTCACGCTGCTCACCTGCGCCGCTCTTTCTGCGCAACAAAATCCCAGCTGGACCACGCCCGCTCACCCCCTTCCGCATCGCGCCCAACCTCTACTACGTCGGCAGCCGCGACCTCGCCTCCTACCTCATCACCACCCCCGCCGGCGACATCCTCATCAACTCCAACCTCACCTCCTCGCCGCCGCTCATCTTCCATAGCATCGAGCAGCTCGGCTTTCACCCCTCCGACATCAAGATCCTCCTCATCAGCCACGCCCACTCCGACCACGCCGGCGGCAGCGCCGCAATCCTCAAGCAAACCCACGCCAAATACATGGTCATGGACGCCGACGTCTCCTCCATCGAAACCGGCGGCCGCACCGACTTCGCCCACTTCAAACCCTTCCCCGCGGCCCATGTCGACCGTACCCTCCATGACGGCAGTACCGTCCAGCTAGGCGGTATCACCCTTACCGCACACAAGACCGCCGGCCACACTCCCGGCTGCACCACCTGGACCACGCAGGTCATCGAAAACGACAAGCCCCTCAACGTAGTCATCGTCTGCAGCGTCACCGCCCTCAGCGAGTACCGCCTCATCGCCACCCCCGGCCATCCTGCCTCCTACCTCGGCATTGCGCAGGACTTCACCCACACCTTCACCACCCTCGAAGCCCTCCCCTGCGACATCTTCCTCAGCTCCCACGGCGAATACTTCAACCTGCTCCCGAAGCTAGCCCGCATGCCCACCGAAGGCCCCTCCGTCTGGATCGATCCCGCCGGCTACAAGCAAGCCATCGCCCACAGCCGCTCAGAATTCGAAGCAGACTTAGCCCGCCAGCAAGCCGCCGCCGCCCACCACCCCTAACGCTTCTTCAGCCCCGCCAGATGATGCAGATCATGCCCCGCCATGATCTCCACCAGCGTCCACATCTTTTCCTCACCGCGCTCCGGATGCGTATATCCCTTCTGTTTATCCGCATCCGTTAGCGCGTCGACGAACGCCACATTCCACGCCCGCAGCGCCTTGAACGTAGTCCCACGCCAGCTCAAACGAGTACGCATCATAAATCTTCGCCCATGCATCCTGCTCAAACGGCTGAAGCGTCGCATGCTCTTCGCCATACACCTGCCGAAACCGCCAGCTCCACGCAATCTCGCAATCTGCCAGGTGCGCAATAATCTCGCGCACGCTCCACTTCCCCGGAGCCGGCCGCGTCTCAATCTCCGCCGTGCTCAACCCATCGAGAATCAGCGCCAGCCGCGTCGGCGTCTCGACAATCACCTTCGCCGCATCGCGCCCTTCCAGCAACCCCACATACGGGACTCCGCTCATCGCCACACCTCCACTCTCTTCCGCTATCATCATCTCCCACTCCCTCTCTGCACAACTCTGCTTCTTCGCTTACCCCCCGAGTACCCCGGCTGGATGCTCCAAGCCCAAGGCAGCAACCGCCTAGGCCCCACCGTCCAACGCTTCGCCCCACCCGCCGACAAGAAGTAATCATTCACCACCCGCGCGTCAACCCACCGGCGCGCCTCCTATTTCCTACTTCCTACTTCCTGTCTCTTCACCCCCAAGGATCATACTCCCCCACCGACCACAGATACCCTCCAGGATCCTTCACCGTAAACGCCTTTCCACCGTACTCCATCTCCTTCAACTCCATCACCACCTCGGCCTTCTCCGCCTTCACCCGCGCCCACACGGGTGTGCAGTCCGGCACCACCAGGTACAGCGGAGACGTCACCCTCCCCTGAATATCTTCCGGCAGCACATACATATCCCGGTTCGGGCCTCCGTTGGTCGCTGAACCCAGCATCAACATCCCGGTCCCCCCAAACGTCAGCTGCGCATGCGCCACCGTATCGTCGGGGCCTTCATACACTGCCTGGCGTTTGAACCCGAGCACCCGTTCCAGCCACTCAATCGCTGCATGTGCATCCTTGTACCGCACACTCGGAATCAGCATCGATCCAGCCATGGTCGCACCTCCGGCCCAACGTCCGTCGCCACCATCATCACGCCGAAATCCAGCCCCTGTACAGTTAAAAGCAAGGTCATTTCGGGAGCCTCCCATGAAAGCTGCCGTCGTCCAAACCTTCGACGCCCCGCCCACCTACTCCACATTCGACGACCCCATCGCTAACCCCGATGCCAGCGAAGTCCTCGTCAACGTCACCGCCGCCGCCCTGCACCGCATCGTCAAATCGCTCGCCAACGGCACCCACTACGGCAGCACCGGCGTCCTCCCCTTCGTCCCCGGCGTCGACGGCGTCGGTACCCTCCAGTCCTCCTTCGGCCCACTCCCCGCCGGCACCCGCGTCCTCTTCGGCAGCGCGCGCCCGCCCTTCGGCACCTTCGCCGAGCAGTCCGTCGCCTCCGGCCACATGCTCATCCCCCTCCCCAACGCGCTACCCGATGCCACCGCCGCGGCCATCGCCAACCCCGCCATGTCCTCGGCCGTCGCTCTCATGCGCGCACAATTTCAACCCGGCGAAAGCGTCCTCATCCTCGGCGCCACCGGCGTCTCCGGCCAGCTCGCCGTCCAGATCGCCAAATCCCGAGGCGCCCGCCGCGTCATCGCCACCGGCCGCAATCCGCAAGCCCTCGCCCAGCTCACCACCCTCGGCGCCGACACCACCATTAGCCTCGACCAGCCCGCCGAAGCCCTCACCACCGCCCTCCGTGACGAGCTCGCCACCCACGGCGTCGACATCGTCCTCGACTACCTCTGGGGCCCGCCCGCCGAAGCCCTTCTCGCCGCCATCGCACAAAGAGGCCTCAACCAAGCTGCTCCGCGTATCCGCTACATCCAGATCGGCAACATGGCTGGCCCCAACATCACGCTCCCTGCGGCCACCCTCCGCAGCTCAGGTCTCGAGCTCCTCGGCAGCGGCTTCGGCAGCGCCTCCCTCGAACAGATCCGCCAGGCCATCATCGCCTTCTTCGACCAGATCGTCACCAACCCCCTGCATTTCGCCCTGAAAACCGCCCCCCTAAGCGAGGTCACCGCCCTCTGGAACACCGACGACCCCGCCGTGCGCCTCGTCTTCCAACCCTGACCGCGCAAGCCCACAGCCCGGGTGCCCCATATCTCGATTTTGAGATGTGGGTATCGAGCGTTGAGCGCGACCGCAAATGGCCAGCCGACGCCAAGTCAACTTTCACGCAACGAAACGGTTGCATATTAGAGTCCACTCGTTCTAATATGCAACCAAGAGGTTGCTTATGGACTCCAACCGTCCCGAAAACGTCATCGAGAAATCCATCGAACTCAACGCCCCCATCTCCCGCGTCTGGCAAGCCCTCACCGACCACCGCCAGTTCGGCGAATGGTTCCGCGTCCGCCTCGACGCCCCCTTCCAACCCGGCCAGCCAGCCCGCGGCCACATCACCCACCCCGGCTACGAGCACCTCCAGTGGGAAGTCATCGTCCAGAAGATCGAACCCGAGCACACCTTCTCCTTCACCTGGCATCCCTACGCCATCGACCCCACCGTCGACTACTCCCACGAAACTCCCACCCTCGTCGCGTTCACCCTCACCCCTACCGCCGCCGGAACTCTCCTCCGCGTCACCGAGTCCGGCTTCGAAAACATCCCCGCCCATCGCCGCTCTTGAAGCCTTCCTCAAAAACAGCGGCGGCTGGGCCGCGCAGATGCAGAACATCGAAGCCTATGTCGCCCAGCACCCCTGACCCGCGCCGCCGCAGCCACGCCCCGCTCTTCGCCGCCCTCGGCGATGAGACCCGCCTCGCCCTGCTCACCAAGCTAAGCAACGGCCGCCAACGCTCCATCACCGACCTCGCACAAAACTCCCCGCTCACCCGCCAGGCCATCACCAAGCACCTCCGCGTCCTCGAGCGCGCCCACATCGTCCGCTGCACCCGCTCCGGCCGCGAGCGCCTTTACCAGCTGGACCCACTACCCGTCCAGTCCCTCAAAAACTACCTCGACGCCCTCTCCAACCAATGGGACAACGCCCTCCAACGCCTCCGCGCCTTCGTAGAATCCAACCCCGAATAACCCGAGCCCGTTGCAGATCGTTGCGGAACAAAGCCCTCTGACTCTTCGTAAACAGCAATATGCCGAGCCAATCAATGCGAAAAGCGTTGTGGATCGTTGGGACGTTTGTGGCGATGTACATCACCGCCACTGTCATTGGATTCGCCTCCTACCTGCTCATCGGTCCTCGAGCAATGTGGTTCTGCGCATTCACGATCATGCCAGTGATCAGCGCACTCTTGATCTATACCTATCTGCTGAGGTTGAATATCCGGCCCACATCGAGCCTGCGCGAGAGTCTTCAACTAGCGATCGTTTGGATTGCTCTCTCGTTCTGTTTCGACGCGATAGCCTACATTCTTGTCGTTCCCTCTCTCAGCCACACAGCTCCGGACTGGGCCTTCTTTCGAGATCAATCGCCCTGGATATGGTTCTCCTACACAGTTCTCTTGCTCTCCGCCTGGGTTGGTCGTTGGGGATACTTAAGGAGAATCGATGCCTGATATAGCGAGATTCATCGTTTTTATGGCGGCGGCATTTTTGTTGTTTGTGGGGGTGCTTCTCTTTGTTGTCCGTAACAGGATAGTGAAGCCCAGCGCCCAAACAATTTTGGCCCTCGGAGCAGTTGTGGTCATCCTCGGGATGATATTTGCACGATACTCTCACGTGACACTTCCGCATTTGCCCTGGGAAATCTACTACGGATTGCCAGCATTGACGACCTTACTGCTCCCTCCCGTGTGGCTTCGAATGTCGCGCTGGGAAATTCTGTACTACCTTCCGCTGGCACTGTTCATGGCTCCTGCCATCCATGTAATCTTTTCGTTCTTGATCGGATGGCACGACTACATGCCGTTCCCTTTCTATATTCCTTCCCTGGCCGAACTCATCAGGCGTTCGTCGTAAGATCGACTTCCTACCTGACACGGTCCGAAAAATTGACCGTGTTCCAGACCACGCTGCATCCCGACCCGCACAAAACCCATCGGATAGAAGACAATAGTCCTTGGCGCAAACTTCGCACCACCGCGCCCACGAAAGCAGAGGAAGCAGTGCCCGATCAGCCCCACCGCACCACCGCGCCCGTCGTCGGTATCGACCTCGGCACCACCAACTCGCTCATCGCCTTCATGCAGGGCGAAACCCCCGCCGTCATCCCCGGCGAAGACGGCTCCCCCATCGTCCCCTCCGTGGTAGCCTTCGACCAGGACACCGCGCAAGGCTTCTCCGTCGGCAACGCCGCCCGCAACGTCCTCCTCACCAACTCCGCCAACGCCGTCTACTCCGTCAAGCGCCTCATGGGCCGCGACCTCGCCGACGTCCAGCCCGAGCTCGAGCACTTCCCCTTCCGCCTCGCCCCCGACCTCAAGCCCGGCGAAGTCCTCAAGCTCAACGTAGGCGGCCTCACCCTCACGCCCCCCGAGATCTCCGCCTACATCCTCCTGCAGCTCAAAAAGAACGCCGAGCGCTTCTTCGGCGCCGAAGTCACCAAGGCCGTCATCACCGTCCCCGCCTACTTCAACGACGCGCAGCGCCAGGCCACCAAAGACGCCGGCCGCATAGCCGGCCTCGACGTCCTCCGCCTCGTCAACGAGCCCACCGCCGCCGCCCTAGCCTACGGCCTCGACAAACAAAAGGACGGCATCATCGCCGTCTACGACTTCGGCGGCGGCACCTTCGACATCTCCATCCTCAAGCTCCACGACGGCATCTTCGAAGTCATCGCCACCGGCGGCGACACCCACCTCGGCGGCGACGACATCGACAACCTCCTCACCGCCGTAGCCCTCGACGACATCAAGGGCGACCTCGGCATCGACGTCACGCACGAACCCCGAAGTCATCCAACAACTCCGCAAAGCCGTCATCGACGCCAAGATCGCCCTAAGCAACGCCGACACCACCCGCCTCACCCTGCAAATCCCTGCCCCGTCCGCTCAGACGGGATCCAAGACCATCTACGCCCGCGAGATCACCCGCGCCCAATACGAGCAACTCATCGCGCCCATCATCCAGCGCACCGCCGCACCCGTAAAGCAAGCCCTCAAAGACGCGCAACCTAACCCCCGACCAGATCGACGAAGTAGTGATGGTAGGCGGCAGCACCCGCATCCCCGCCGTCCGCGCGCTCGTCACGCAGCTCTTCGACCTCGAAGCCCGCGGCCGCAAGCTCCACACCGAGCTCAACCCCGACGAAGTCGTAGCCCTCGGCGCCGCCGTGCAAGCGCAAATCCTCTCCGGCACAGAAAACGCCGCCACCAACGACCTCCTCCTCCTCGACGTCACCCCGCTCTCCCTCGGCATCGAAGCCCTCGGCGGCGTAGTAGCCAAAATCATCCAGCGCAACAGCACCATCCCGGCCTCCGCCACCGAGCACTTCACCACCGGCGTCGACGGCCAAACCAACGTAGCCATCCACGTCCTGCAAGGCGAGCGCGAGCTAGCCAAAGACTGCCGCTCCCTCGCCCGCTTCGACCTCAAGGGCATCCCGCCCATGGTCGCCGGCCTCCCCCGCATCGAGGTCAAATTCCTCATCGACGCCAACGGCATCCTACATGTCAGCGCGCGCGAACAGCGCAGCGGTCAGGAAGCGCAGGTCGAAGTCAAACCCACCTACGGCCTCACCGACGAGCAGGTAGAAACCATGATCCTCGAATCCTTCGACAACGCCGAGCAGGACATCACCGCCCGTCAGCTCATCGAAGCCCGCAACGAAGCCCAGACCATCCTCGACGCCGTCGTCAAAGGCGAAAAATCTCCGCGCCTGGCAGCAGCTCTCCCTCGGCGAGCACGCCTCCATCGAATCCCACGCCACCGAACTCCGCCGCATCATGCAGAGGCGACGACTACAAGGCCATCCGCGAAGCCATCGAGTACCTCGACAAAGCCACCCGCCGCTTCGCCGAGCTCATGATGGACGCCGCCGTCACCGGTGCCATCGGCGGCAAAACCATGTCCGCCGCCGGCGAATCCCTCGGCCAACGCCGCCCCACCGCCCCCCACCCCTTCGCCAAAGCCGACATCACCCCCCACCAACGAAATCGAGCGCGCCGAAGCCGACCCCGAAACCCCCGGCGAATCCACCGAAGACTAACTCCCCTCGAGATCCATCACCCAAGGCAAATCACTTCGAGTGCTCTTCGTTGCACAGCACCTGCTCTCGTGTGTATCCCTCCCACACCCATGGAGTAACCGTATCCCCGAGCAGCTTCTCCAGTAGCGGCCGAAACGCCAGCTCTCCGTTATCGCTGTTGGTCAGCATAATCATGCAGTCCCCGCTGCGCTCAAAGCAGATCGCGTAATTCTCCGCGCCGTCGCCATGCCCCTCCTTGAAGAACGCCGGCCCATACTGGGTGTGCGTCAACACGCCCCACCCCAACGCATACCCCAACCCCACGGCCTCGCCATCGTTTCCAGTTGACTCTTCGAACGGCGGAAACTGGTGCGTCGCATGAATCGCAATTTGCTTGAGTCAACATTTCTTTCTTCGTCGCCGCATTCAAAATCTTGTTTGCCAGCAGTGCCTCGAGAAACACGGATAGATCACGCGCGCTCGTCGTCATCGACCCCGCCGCCTTTGCATCCGTGCGATGCGTTCCACCAATCAAATTTCCCTTCGCACCATAGCGCAGCCCCTCGTTTTCATCGAACAACGCCTGCCACACCATCCCCGTCTGGTTCATCTGCAGTGGCTTGAAGATATCCTCCGCCATCGCCTCAGCAACCGAGATCCCCATCGTCTGCTCCAGTACAAACTGCAGCATATTCAGCCCCTCACCTGAGTATGCAAATCGCGTTCCCGGCGTGAAGTGCAGGTGGATCTTCTGATCCGGTTCCAGCTCCCGGAAGTTCGCAAACCCCGCCGTATGCGCCAACAGCATTCGCGGAGTCACAATCAGCCAGCGCGGATCCTTCACCAACGACGTGCCACTCACCTTGTATCGCTCATATTCGTCCAGTGGCTTCGGCAACATCTTCGCCACCGGCTCATCCAGGTTCAGCCGCGCCTCCTCCACCAGCCGCATCACCCACGTCGCGAACACAGCCTTTGTAATCGAGGCCGCCCACACATTCGTGTCCGGAGTCATCGGCAGATTCTTCGCCACATCCCGCAACCCATACCCGTAACTCCACACCAGCCGCCCGTGATTCAGAATCGCTACCTGCGCGCCCGTGACCCCATCAGCCTTCAGCTCTGCCGAAGCAACCGCTTTCGCTTCGCTCGCCGAAACCACCCTCCCATCCAATCGCTGAATCAATCCATTTCGTTGCGCCATCGCAGGCGCAGCCAAGAACGCCAACAGAACGAACTTCATTGCGGAGAAATTCATACCGGCCAGCATAGCGTTATGCCGTGTGTGTTCAACCTTGTAAATCCTCACTACGGCGCCACCGATGCCTTCATCCCCAGAATCTCCTCCTTCGCACGTCCCCGCCACTTCTCTCCAAGGCGTCCCCACAAACATCCGGTCCTTCCCCGTCCCCACCTCCACAAACTCCACCGACATCACCGCACCCGGAATCCGCGCCCCAAACCAATGCGGATCCTCCCGCTGCCTCCACGTCACCAACCCCAGCACCGCACCCGCCGGATACGCCATCCCCGCCCGCGCCGCGCTCACCGCCGCATCATTCCCAAACAGCGTCCCCGTAGTCTCCGCCCCGCGATCCACCACCGTAGTAATCGCCTTCCACTCCATCACCGGATACGGCAGCCCCGCCGGCACCGCAGCCTGCACGTTATACAAATCCGCATCCGCAATCTTCTTCCCACACCCGCACACCATCACCAACACCGCCGCGCCCACAATCGCCTTCACTCTTCATCGCGACCCTCCAGCCCGCGGCAGCGGCAGCGTGTACACATAGTCGTTATCGCGCACCGGCTCATGACACCCCAGGCACTCATTATCAAAGTGCGGCCCCTCACCATAAGGCTTCAACTCCGCGCCCTTGAACCGCGCAAACCCCCATCCCCCTGTCCCCGCATACTGCACGCGATGCTTCTCCATAAACTCCACCTGCACAAACTTCCCCGCCACAATATGTCCGTGCCCATCGTCGGCGGCCTGAAACGTAATCTTCGCAAACGCCGCACCCTCCGGCCACGACGGCAACTGGTGCTTCTCAATCGCGCCGCATCGCCAGGTCATTCCCCGTAATAATTCGCACCGTGTGATTGTCCCCGCGATCCGTCGTGCTCACCACTCTCCAGTCCGCATACCCCGGCAGAAACGGCACCCCATTCAGCGAAGGCGAAGCCGGCGCCGTCAAGTGTTTCGGAGCCTCACCCGCCGCCATTCCACTCGGCCCACTCGCAGGCTTAAACGGCGCCAGATAATTCTTCAAAACCGCCAGCTCCTCCGCCGTAACCCCCGCATGCGGATGCCCCGATCAAATAAAGCCGCAGCGGCATCGCCCCCAGCGCCACCTGGTTCACCGCCTCATACAGCTCCGCCTGCTGCGCCGCTGCCGGCTTCGTCCCCAGCTCAGAAAAGTTCAGCACCGCCCGCGCCCTCCTCACGTCCGACGACACCACCCAATACGCCGGCACCACGCTGATCCCACCACACCAGCTGCGGCTCATCCGAGTGGCACGCATAACAACGCCGCACCAATATCGCCTTCACCTGCGGAGGCACCGCCACCTCCACCTGCGGCCCCGCAGGCTTCCCCAGCGACGGCCGAATCGCCTGCACCCCAACCCCAAGCGCCACCACCGCCAGCGCCATCCATCCAAGCGTCCGTTTACCAGCAGAGCGTTGCGTAGCAGACAAGTTGGCAGGCCCCCTTACGCTCAAATTCTACAGCCGCTGCCACGCCGAACGCATACCCTCAGCAGCACGTTTCTGCGCACCCCCAAAGTTTTCCTTGACGGGCATCGCACCCCTCCCGACAATACTCTGATGCTCAAACGTCACGTCCCTCTGCGCCACCGGCTGGCCTGCGCCGTTGCCTGTCTTGCGCTCGTGCATCCCTCCCCGGCCTCAGCACAAACCTGGCGCGAGATTCAAAGCCCGCACTTCCGGGTAGTTACCGACGGCTCCGAAAAAGATGGCCGCGATGTCGCCAAGGAATTCGAGCAGATGCGTTCCGTCTTTGCCTCCCGCTACGGTCATCTCACACTCGAAACCGGTGCGCCCTTGCTCATCATTGCGGTGCGCGAGGACGGCCTTCACACCCTCGCCCCCGTCTTCTGGAAGCAGCGCGACAAAATAGCCGGAGAATTCTTCCAGGGCTGGGAGAGGAAGTACGCCTTGATTCGTCTCGATTCCTTTGGAGATCTCAACCAGGCTGTCGTCTTTCACGAATACACCCACAGCATCTTTCACGCTAACGTCCATTGGCTTCCTACCTGGCTCGACGAGGGTCTAGCCGAGTTCTATGGCTACACGCGCTTTCAGGGCGACCGCACCTACGTCGGCGCGCCTACCGCCCGCTTCCAGCACCTCAAAAATGACACCCTGATCCCGGTCCCGCAGATGCTCACCGCGACTTCCCGGACCTTCTTCAAGGATCCGCGCCTCGAGGATCTCTTCTACGGCGAAGCCTGGGCCATGGTCCACTACATGACCTTCGGGAAGGACGTGGGAGACGGCGCGAAGCTCAACAGCTTTATGGCACTCCTGGAAAAAGGTACGCCGCAGCCCCAGGCCTTTGAGCAAACCTTCGGCAACCCCCAGGCATTTCAACAAAAACTCTCCAACTACATATCCTCCTTCGCCTTCTCCGCCGCCGTGCTGCCTCCGCTTAAAGGGCTGGATCCCAAATCCTATCCTGCAAGGACCCTCACCCAAGCAGAAGCCGACTACGACATCGGCTCCATCGACCTGGGCGCCCACGATATCGCCGCAGCCAAAATCATGCTGCAGGCAGCGGAGTCAGCGGACCCCAACCTCGCCGGCCCTCATGAGGAGCTCGGCTATCTCGCCTGGCGTGCCGGCCACGACGGCGAAGCCAGACAGGAATGGCAGAAAGCCGTTGCCGCCTGATCCCTCCTCCTACCGATCCTCCTTCGCTCTCCTCATGTCAGGCACTCCGCTCAAACAGCAAACCCCTCAGCAGCTCGAGCAGACCCTGCATGCGCTCGAGGCCATCAACGCCATTGCCCCGAAGTACGCCCCTGCCTTAGTCGAGATCGCGCTGATTGAATGGCGCCAGGGCCAGCTCAACGCCGCATACAAGACCGCAATTGCCGCCGAGAAACTTGAACCCTGGCGCGCCGAGTATCACCTCTTAACCGGACACATTCTCCTCCAGGGCAATCAGCCGGCCCTCGCCGCAGAGTATGCGCGCGAGGTGGCCGACCGCTGGCCAGGCTCCGATCATGATGAAGCAGTAGACCTCTGGAATCAGGTTCCCTCCGCCATGCGCGGAGACGGCCCTCCCCTCACCCTCGCACTCCCGGCAGATGCAACCGTCGCGCGCGGCACCATCAGCAGCACCTACTGCGACAAGTCCGGCTTCACCGTAGTCCTGCAGCCCACCGATCCAAACGCAAAGCCCCTCAATCTGATCGCCACAGGCCCCTACGAGAGTGGGTTCGCCGACACGCTTTGGGTCGGCGAAGACCACTACACTCCCTGCTTCCACCTCACAGGATTGCCGGCCCTGGTCGCCTACAAACCCTCAGCAGGTGAGACCTCGCAGCTGCTCGTCTTCGAAGTCCGAGACGACCTGCCGGCACCGAATCTTTCCGCACCCGCACCCAGGGCCTCTGAAGCCGCAGCCCCGGCGCCGCCCCACCCATAGATCTCCCAACCACCCAGGCATCTTTATTCCGCCTGCATAGTCGCCGGAATAAAGATCGCGAACGCAGTCCCCGACACGGTGCCCTCACTCAAGCTCCGCACCCGAATCCATCCCCCATGCTTGCGCACAATCTCATCGGAAGCCCAAAGCCCCAACCCGATCCCCGTCTTCTCTTTCGTCGTCACAAACGGTTCGAAGATATGCTCCAGCACCACCGCCGGAATTCCATGCCCGGTATCCGCAATGGCAATCTTCACACCCTCCGCCCATCCCTTCGCCCATCCCCGAATCCGACGCACGCGTACCCGCAATCTCCCACCCTCCGGCATCGCATCCATCGCGTTGCCTACAAGATTCGCCACCACCTGCCGAACCTCGTCCCCAATGCAAGTAGCAAACGCTCCTCGCTCACACTCCGCGTTCACGACAATATTCTTGCTCGCCAGCCGCCCTCGAAACAGCTCCAGAACAAATTCAACAATCTCGCTCACATCCACACGCGCCGGCAGGTTCGGCTGCTTGTGAAACTGCAGTGTCTGCGTCGTCATGTGCGAAACCCGCAGCAACTCCTGCTCCGCCGTCTTCAGATAACCCTTCGTATCCTCCCCAAGCGATTCATCCAGCAGCGCCAGGTACAGTGCATTCGTAACGCCCGCCAGCGGATTGTTGATCTCATGCGCAATGCTCGCCGCCAGCCGCCCCGCCGTCGCCAGCTTCTCTGACTTCCGCAGTGCCGCCTCCGCCAACTTCTGATCGTGCACATCCGTCGCGCTCCCAATCCAGCGCTCAATCTCTCCCGCCTCATTCCTGATCGGCACCGCACGCCCCAGAAAGTGCCGGTACATCCCATCCTTCCGCCGCAGCCGAAACTCGTTCACATACGGCTCGCCCGTATCGAAACAGCGCTCCCATATCGCAGCCGTCTTCTCCAGATCGTCCGGATGCATAAACGTCTTCCACCCGAACCCCATCGTCTCCGCCTCTTGCACTCCAAAATAATCGGGAAACCGCTGGTTGCAATAAATATTCTCCCCATCGCCGTTCGACATCCAGATCATCGGTGGAACGCTCTCCGCCAGCACGCGGAACCGTTCCTCGCGCTCACGCAGATCATCTTCCACCTGCTTCTGTCGACTCAAATCCAGCACAAACCCGATGAACTCATCGCCGCCATCCTCCAGCAGCGCATACCCGCACAAGATTGGCACCCGCGTCCCATCCTTGCGGATATATTCCTTCTCATACGGCGTGCAGCTTCCGCGCTCCAGCGCCTCGCGAATATGCTCGGCATCGATCTCCGCATACTCAGGCGGCGTCATCGTATCCCACCGCACCAACCCCGCATCCTGGTCCGCGCGCGTGTATCCAGTCAGACGCAACAGCGCGTCATTGCAATTCCGAAACGCTCCAAACCTGTCCGGTAATCCAATCCCCATCAGGTCACTCTCGAACAGCTTGCGGAAGCGCGACTCACTCTCCCGCAGCGCCTTCTCCGTCACCTTCTGGTCCGTCGCGTTCCGGAAATAAACCGACAGCCCCTGCTCCGTCGGATAGCAATGACACTCCAGCCACACATTCAGCGGCTCCGGATAATACGAATCGAAGTGCCGCGGCTTCCCAGTCTCCACCGCCAGCCGATACTCCCGCCCAAACTGATTCTCCTCCGCCTCCGGAAACAGCTCCCACAAAACCCTCCCCACCAGGTCTTCCGGCCGCCGCCCCACCATCCGCGCGCCCTGCTCATTCATGTACGTGTAGCGCCACTCTTTATCCAGCGTCGCCAATCCATCCGTCGTACTCTCCAGCACATGCTTCAGATTCGCCGCAATCGCGTCGCGCTCCTCTTCTGCCGCTAGCTTTTCCGTTACGTCCTGCGCAATCGCCATCACCCCACAAACCGTGCCCGCCGCATCTCGTATCGGACTGTAGCCGTACGTCCAGTACACATCCGTCAGAACACCCTGCCGCACCACCGGGATCAACTGGTTCTCAAGATAAAATCTCTCGCCGCGCGCAAACGTCGCCTCCAGCTTCGGCCCGATAATGTGCCATGCCTCCGGCCAGCACCGCTGCCCCGGCTGCCCCAACAACGCCGGATGCTTCTCCGCCATGAACGGCATGTAGCCGTCGTTGTACATCACCACCAACTCCGGCCCCCACAACAGCACTGTAGGAAACTGCGTCTCTAAGATCAGATTGACCGCGCCCACCAGCGTATCCGGCCACGACGCCATCGCTCCCAGCGGCGTCCGCTCCCATGCAAGCTCCCGAATGCAATCCGCCATCTCCCCGCTGGCGTACACCCGCTCCTCGCGCGTCACCAGGGCGCTATCCTTCCCCCGAACCATTTCAGACCGTTCGCTTGGCATCATGCTCAACCTATCCGATATTGCCCGGTCACGTACCTGACTGCAGGCTCGCGCAACACATCGTACGGTTGGGAGGACTGTGCGCCTAACCTACCACTTTCATATAACAAAAAATGTCTGATACCCGACAAAGCACTTTAGCGCAACCCGCAATCCTTAGCCCCTCCGACCACCGCGCCTCGCCCGCTCAACCCCTCCCGCACCGCCTGTCACATAGTGATGCGCCATCATCAGCAACCCCTTCAACGCCTCTGCATTGATCCTCGACAACCGCACCAGCACCCCGTCATACCCCTCATAGTGCGCCGTCAGGTAATACACCGCCGGCTCCATCGCCACTAGCTCATCCCGCTGCTCCGCACTCACCCGCACCACCAGCGAGTTCGCCTCCACAGACTTGTTCGCCGGCACCGACGCCAGCACCTTCTTCCCCACCTTCAGCGCCGGCATCCCATACGCCATCCCATCCTCCACCCCAGGCAGCGACCCCCCAACCCGCCGCACCGCCTCGAACGTGAGCTCTCTCCGCTTCATCCCCACATTCTAAAATGCCTTGCCCCATCCTCAGCGACGCTGATCGATCACGAGACCCTTCGCCCCCAGCAGCCGCTCCCCGCCCGTCGCCACTGGTAAAGTCATTCCGCATCCTGCGCACAAAGTTGCAAACCAGCACGCATTTCAACTCGCATCGACACGGAAAATCAACGTCAGGCAACAGGCTGGCGAGAGCACGCGTCCAACAGCAATTAAGCATCGCAATTCCGAAAGCCAGCCGGTCGCGCTCCTCTCCGATGACTCGCTATTCCGTCACGACGCTTAGCTTTTTGCGGGTCATACCCCAACGGCCAATGGTCTCAAAGTTGCATGCGTCCAGTAGCAGGCTTTACCGTTGCAAACTAACCCTGACTCACTTCTCGATCCACAACCAGGCGTACACCGGGCCCCGACAAGAGATTTCTTCCACAACGGACTGGAAAGCAGCTGACGATGAATGTCGTTCCTCTCATGCCCCACGCAGTTTGCTGGGCTTCAGCTCCAAACCTTATCTGGACCATGGTGATCACCAACCTGATCACCTTTCTCAGCTACCTCATCATCAGCATCACCCTGGTCTATCTCGCACGCCGAACCCGTCAAGTCATGGCCCGCGACTGGGCCTACTTCGTCATCGGTTTCGCGCTCTTCATCATCGCCTGCGGCTCCACCCACCTCCTCGAAGTCATCACCACCTGGATTCCAGTCTTCTGGATCGATGCCTGGACCAACATCATCACCGCCGCGCTCTCCGCCTACATCGCCATCATGCTCATCCGGCGCGCAGCCACCATCGCCTTCGGCATCAACGACTACGCCGACCGCCTCCGCAACACCGAATCCCAGCGCCTCCAGATGCAGGAAAGCCTCCTCGCCGCGCAAAAGCTCGAAGACTGGAGCCGCATGTCCGCCACCGTTAGCCACGAGATTCGCGGCCCCCTCGAAGCCATCCAGAATCTCCAACACCTCATCCTCTCCTCCGACGGCGTCTCCCGCGAAATCGCAGCCTTCGCCCGCAGCACCGCCGAAGAAGCCAGCCGCGTCCTCGACATCGCGCAGTCCAGCCTCTCCTTCATCCGCCAGACCGACCAGCTCGAGCTCATCGACATCTGCGCCGCCCTCGACTCCATTCGCTTCCTCATCGACCCCCTCATCCGCGAGAAGAACATCATCTTCCACGTCGAAGCCCACGGCGATTGCCACGTCGAATGCTACGCCGGAGAGACTCGCCAGGTTCTCCTCAACGTCGTCCGAAACTCCTGCGAGTCCATCACCCGCTCCGGCGCAAGAGTCACCGTCTCCCTGACCGGACTGCCCGACACCGTGAAAGTCGCTGTCACCGACCAGGGCAGCGGCATCTCCCCCGAAGTCCTCTCCAGGATCTTCGAGTTCGGCGTCACCACCAAAGGCGCGCACGGCAACGGCATGGGCCTCTGGACCGTCCGCCAGATCCTCTCCCGCTACGGCGGCGACGTGAAAATCCAATCAGCTTCGGGCGAAGGAACCCGCTTCGACATCTCCTGGCCAAGACGCCCCCTGCAACCCACCCAACTCATGGCCTGATCGCCACCCCCCGAAGCGAAGCCTGAGACGCATCCAAACCGTAACTCGATGAGTGCCCTCAACCGTGCTCAACAGCTGCGTCCGTCCACGCGTCCATTGAAAACTGTTGCTTGCAGAACCTTCATACTCTCGACCGCCGCTTCGCCTGCTTGGAATCTTGAGAGTGACTCAGGCAGGAGAGGGCCCATATGCATTTAGCTTCGACCTCGGCTTTATTGTCAGGCGCCTCGCCAACCCCACCAAAGCCTTAGCCCTCTCGAGGAATTTTGTCCCGAACTCACTGACTTCCCGAGCCTTATCGGTGGACAAAAAATAGACCAACAGAAGACGCACAAAAGATTGCATTGCAACCTCCAGCTCTTCCAAAGTCCCCCCGCCGTAGAAACAACGAACTCAAGTTCCATCAGATTCAACCGCCGCGCGTCATCGAGCCCGGCCTTCGGAAGCATCCATCAGCTTCCTGTCTCACCTGCCGTCCTTTCTCCCGGAATCCGGACGCCCTCGCAGTGGCGTCGACCCAAAAGGATGTATACCACCGCAGCAGAACGGAGACCGACCCATGAAGCATCTCAAGCAACTTGCGCTCGCACTTCTATGCGCTCTTCTGTGCATCGCCATCACGCCCGCCCACGCCTCCATCGACAGCATGAACCTCGGTGCTTCCTACAACTCCGGAAAAACCGAAATCACCTTCCGCGTCTACTCCTCGCAAGCCACCAACATCGTCGTCTATCTCTACACCGCCGGCTACGGCGTTCAGGACTCCGCCCACTACACCCTCGCCCCCGCCGGCAGCGACGTCTGGCAAGTCATCGTCCCCGTCTCCGAAATCCAATCCGCCGGCATCACCGGCACCGTCTACTACGGCTACCGTGCCTGGGGTCCCAACTGGACCTATAGCACCAGCTGGACCAAGGGCTCCAACACCGGCTTCATCTCCGACGTCGACTCCCTCGGCAATCGCTTCAATCCCAACAAGCTGCTCATCGATCCCTACGCCCGCGAGATCTCGCAGGATCCCCTCAACGCCAACAACCAGAACGGCAACATCTTTGCCTCCGGCGCCTCCTATCGCGACACCGATAGCGGCACCTACGCGCCCAAGGGCATCGTCCTTGCACCCATCACCAACAGCACCGGCACCAAGCCCACGCGCGCCCAGAAAGATGACGTCATCTACGAGGTCAACGTCCGCGGCCTCACCGAACAAGATCCCAACACCGCCGCCGCCTATCGTGGCACCTACTACGGCGCAGGCCTCAAGGCCAGCTATCTCGCATCGCTAGGCGTCACCGCCATCGAGCTCCTCCCCATTCAGGAGACCCAGAACGACGCCAACAACGTCATCCCCAACTCCGACGCCGACCAGAATTACTGGGGCTACATGACCGAAGACTTCTTCGCCCCCGATCGCTACTACGCCTACAACAAAGCCGCCGGTGGCCCAACAGCCGAGTTCCAGAACATGGTCGCTGCCTTCCACGCCGCCGGTATCAAGGTCTACATGGACGTCGTCTATAACCACACCGCTGAAGGTGGCACCTACACCTCCACCGATCCCACCACCGCCTTCATCGATTCCTGGCGCGGCCTCGACAACACTACCTATTACGAACTCTCCTCCGGCAACCAATACTTCTACGACAACACCGGCACCGGCGCCAACTACAACACCTACAACACCGTCGCACAGAACCTCATCGTCGACTCGCTCTCCTACTGGTCCACCACCATGGGTGTCGACGGCTTCCGCTTCGATCTCGCCGGAGTCCTCGGCAATACCTGCCTCAACGGCGCCTACAACTCCAACGCTCCCAACTGTCCCAACGGCGGCTATAACTGGGACGTCGCCGACACCAACACCGCCATCCAGCGCATCCTCAAAGAATTCACCGTCCGTCCCGCAGCCGGCGGCACTGGCCTCGACCTCTACGCCGAGCCTTACGCTATCGGTGGCAACTCCTACCAGCTCGGCAACTTTCCCAAAGGCTGGTCCGAGTGGAATGTGAACTTCCGCGATACCCTTCGCCAGGCCCAGAATGAGCTCGGCAACCAGACCATCTACATCACCATGGACGCCAACGACTTCACCGGCTCCTCTCAACTCTTCCAGGCCAACGGTCGCTCCCCCTGGAACTCCACCAACTTCATGAACATCCACGACGGCCTTACGCTCAACGACGTCTACTCCTGCAACGGTTCCAACAACACGCAAGCCTGGCCGTGGGGTCCCTCCAGCGGCGGCACCTCCACTAACTACAGCTGGGACCAGGGCCTCTCTGCCGGCACCGGCACCGCCTACGATCAGCGTCGTGCTGCTCGCACTGGTCTTGCCTTCTCCATGCTCTCCGCCGGCACGCCCATCATGGCAGGCGGCGACGAGTACCTCCGCACCCTGCAGTGCAACAACAACGCCTACAACCTCGACTCGCCCGGCAACTGGCTCAACTGGGCGCCCACCACCAATCAATCCAACTTCTATAACTTCGCCTCACGCCTCGTCGCCTTCCGCAAAGCCCACCCCGCCCTTCGCCCCGTCACCTGGTACACCTCCAGTCAGGTCGAGTGGTGGGAGCCCAGCGGCGCCGAGATTACCTCAAGCTACTGGAACAACACCAGCAACTACGCCCTCGCATACACCATCAACGGTTCCTCTTTCGGCGACGCCAATTCCATGTACATCGCCTATAACGGATGGTCCGGCAGCATAACCTTCACCCTCCCAACCCCGCCTACCGGTACCAATTGGTATCGCGTGACGGATACCTGCGATTGGAATGACGGCCCAAATACCTTCGTCACCCCCGGCAACGAAACTGAGATCGGCCCCGCCGGCACCAACTACAGCCAGTGTGGTCAATCGCTCCTATTGCTGATCAGCAAATAATCTGCTCTCTCAAGAAACCAACGCCCGCACCGCAGGGCCAGAAGGAAACCAACCTTCTGGCCCTTGCTTTTCTATCGGAAAATTCCCCGGAGCTTGGGTAGCACCTCAATTTTCGCCATCCCTGCACAACCTCCCGACAAGCTCTAAACTAGAGAAGTCATGTCTGATCACGAAAGCTCCCTTCTCCCCGAAATCGACCTCTCCAAGCCTCCCGCCGAAAACATGGTCCGCGTCACCTTCGAACCCGAAAACAAAACCGTCGAGTTCGTCTTCGACACCCTCCCCTACGACGGCCACGGCCAGCCCATGAGCTTCCTCGACGTCGCCGAAAACTACGGCATCTTTATGGACCACGCCTGCGGTGGCGTCGCCGCCTGCACCACCTGCCACATGTTCCTCAAGAAGGGCGCCGAAGGCGTCTCCGAAGCCGAAGACCTCGAGCTCGATCGCCTCGACATGGCCCCCGGCCTCCAGCTCAACTCCCGCCTCGGCTGCCAGTGCGTCATCGAGAAGCCCGGCACCTACGTCGCCGAGATTCCCGCCTGGAACAAGAACTACGTCCAGGAAGGCAAGCCCGCCGTCAAAAAATAGGCCACCAGGAATAGCTGACTGATCACTCAGCTATCCGCAAAAAAGACGTCCTGAAACCGGGCTATGCATGTCTCTGCGCACCCGAAACAGGGCTATGTCAACACCCTGTTCGGCGTCGTTAGCCTACGCCGCCACCGGCAGCGCTCCGGCAACCATCGGCCAAACCACCTTGGAATGCTTCTTCAGGTCTGGAATCAACAAGATATGCAGCTCCTGCCTATCCCGAAGCACCACCAGCACGATCGCACGCCCGCGCGTCTCATGCAGCTCCCGCACCCACATCCCATTCGACTTAACCTCAACAGAATCAGCCTTTAGGATCACATCCCCAGCCCGCAAACCAGCCGTCGCCGCCGGACTGTTCGGCGCCACCGTCTCCACCAGCAACCCCACCCCCACCGGAGCCCCGAAAATACCCCGCCAGCTGCGGCTCCATCGCCTCCAGCATCAGACCTGTAAACGGCGTAGTATGAAGCACTTGTGCGCAGGAATAACCGGCTCCGCGAGGCCTTGTCCGGAGCCACCGGACCAGCCGGATCCCCCTCCCCAAAATCGTTCACCACCGGCGCATCGTCGTTCACCGGCGGATCCGCCTCCACCATCCGCGCCACGGCCTCCTTCTCCACCTCTCCGCGGTACGCAAGTTGTAGCATTTACAGTAATTTGCCGCCCTCCCCGCAGCACCGTCAACGATACCGCAGCCCCCACCCCAGCATCATGAATCATCCGGCTCAACGACATCCGCATTCGTAACATTCTGCCCATTTAAACGAATAATCACATCATGCGGCTGCAATCCCGCCTTCCCAGCCGGCCCGTCATGATCCACCATGACCACCTCTACCCCATTGCCGCCCTTCACATGCAGCGACGTAACTTGTTCATCCGTAAGATTTTGGAAGAGTATCCCCAAGATACCCCGGCGCATGCGACGGAACCCCCTTAGGCGAGCTCCCCCGCGCGCCCGTTCCCGACACACTCCCGCCCTGCTTCGCCGGATAGACCATTAATCCTTCAGAATGAGATACTTGACAGGCCAACGTCAACAGTAAGACCGCGCCAGCCCCATACAACCACCCCCAGCGAATCCCCGGACGCCGCCCAAACCCAACGGATTCAATACTTTGCCTCATGGCCTCTCGCAGGTTCCGCATCTACTGGATATCAGCCGATCCCTGCAACACCTGGTACGACGCATTGCGGATTGCCGGGTTCACATCCTGCGAAGATACAGTCCGTAGTACCTGCCGCACGCTCGAGTCCGCCTGCACCGGCGTCAGCATCGAGATCGCCTGCGTCCGCACCTCCGCGCTCTGGTCATACAACAACGCATCGAGCACCGCATCCCTAACATGTTCATCCTGTGCAACATACGGCTGCAGTCCATTCAGCGCCTTCAACCGCACCGCCGCATTCTTGTCGGTACCGCAGCGAAGATACCAAGGTTGCCCGAATCTGATTGGTGCCATCATCACCGCCGTCGCAGCTATGGCCAGCGCGGCACTCGCTCGCCAGCAGCGCCACCGAATCGGCATGGACGTCATTATTCGTCGCCAGCTTTGTGCCCAGCAGCAACAACTGGCGAATCTGCGGATCATCAAGCGAGCCCTGCACCGTCTCCGGCACAAGGCGGTTGTACTTCACCTGCACCAGCTCAGAGTTCGGTGTCTGCACAATACCCGAAACGCTCGCAATGGCACCATTCGCGGCATTCGATAGAATCACCGGCCGCGGCAACTGGGGAGCGTGCGCGGCCTGATATCTGCGCAATGAAATTCCCGCCCAGAAAACCAACTCCCAACAGCAACGTTGCCAATGCAGGAGCTCCCTGCAGAAATCCCAGCCAGCGAAAAGCATTCCCGAAGAAACGTTGCGAAATCGAACGAGGCGGCAAGCTATCCAGCGCTTCATCCAACCGCATGCGCGACGCGGCCAGCAGATTCGGCGACGGCTCCATCATTGGCGTCGAGCGCCAGTTCTTCATTCAGCGCCAGCAATGCATTCCACTCGCGGCGGCAATCTTCGCAGATGCCCAGATGCTGCTCCAGTGGAAACTGGAGCTCATCGGGCAGTTCGCCGTACTGTGCCAGGATGATGTTCTGTTGTGCGTTTTCACACTTCATATTGCGTACCTCTACGGCCTCGAAGTCCTGCGATTGTCCTTGCCTTGTGCGGGTCTATAGCCTTACTTGCCCACTAATGGCCCGAAAATTCCTCTGTCCCTTACCTTGCATCTGCGAGTCTCGCTCGCAACTTTCTCGTGGCGCGAAACAGCGTGTTCTTCGCGGTCTCTTCGGTCGTCGAAAGCATCTCGCCAATCGTCCTCAACTTCAGTCCCTGATAATGCTTGAGCTCAAACACCGTGCGCTCCCGCGGCGTCAGCTCATCTAAAGCCTCCTGGATCGCGCGTGTTCATCGTCTTGCGTTCCAACTCACGGGCCGGGTTTGCGCTGGCACGCCCGTCGGTCAAGTTCGCCAGCAGATCGATCTCATCTCCCGTTCCATCCAGCGCCGTCGACGGATCCTCACGTCGGCTCTTCCGCCTGCGCAACTGATCCAGGCAAAGGTTCGTCACGATCCGATACAGCCACGTGTAGAACGAGCACTCGAACCGAAAGTTCGACAGGTGACGATACGCCTTGAGAAACGCCTCCTGATGCACATCCTGCGCGTCCTGTTCATTGCCCAGCATGTGCAGCGCTAGCCGCAGCACACTGCGGTCGTAGCGTCGAACCAGCGCGTCGAAGGCCTGTCGATCGCCCTTCTGCGCTGCTCGAATCAGCTCATCATCTTCGGCGCGTTGTTGCTGCCGTGCATCCATCTGCTCGGCAGTGAGCTTTGTACGTGTTCCCGGTTGGGCGGCGACATTCGGTATCATCACGGTCGATTTTACCGCGCCGATAGCCGCTGTCTCCGTCAAGCCGAGACTAAATGGGCTGGGTCGCCGACGGCCTTCGCCGGCGAGAACAATCGCGTCGCTGCTGCTCATGTTGTTTCTGACTCCGGAGTCAGGGTAACCACACCTCGATAGACGAAACGCGACTAATGCAAACGTAAGCACCCCCGCACCGGAAACTTTCGCCGCTGGCAGTAAACTTGTCTCGATGGTCCGTTCCTCCGCAAATCTCTTTCCCGACGAAACGACTCCTGGCAGCACCAACGGATGGGTCATCGCCCACTGTGACGGCGGCGCCCGTGGCAACCCTGGGCCGGCTGGCTACGGCGCCCTGCTGCAGGATGAAGACGGGAGTCGTACTGGCGCAGCTATCCGAGTTTCTTGGCAACCGCACCAACAACTACGCCGAATACTCCGGCCTCCTCGGCTGTCTGCAATGGGCACTCGATCACGACCGCCGCCGTCTGCGCGTGATCTCCGACTCGGAGCTCATGGTCAAACAAATCCAGGGCAAGTACAAGGTGAATTCCCCCGATTTACGCCCACTCTGGGAGGAAGCTCGGCGTCGCATCGCACAACTCGATCGTTTCGAAATCAGCCACGCCCTGCGCCACAAGAACAAAGCGGCCGATCAGCTTGCCAACGACGCCATGGACCGCGGGACCAAACGCCAAAAGGCCATGCCCGAGACCGTTCAAACGCCGCCTTCTAGGACCAGTTCCACTGCTGCAACCCCATCCAGCAGCAGCCACCATGAAGTCCCCAAACGCACAGCTCCAGCCCTTCCCACTCAATCCATGCTCCGTGGCTTTACTCGCGGATGGAAGTATTCACCTCCTCGGCGGCGCTGTTCTCCCTGACGGCGTCTTTGTCAAAATCATTCCGGAATAACCCCGAATCCACTAAGCCGCGGTAGCCATCTGAAAAGGCCGGACGCCAACTTGCACGCAAACCTGCTCCACTCCAATGCATCCAAAGCCCTTATGTGTAACGCATCACGATATTCCATTGCATTTCTTTCAATTCTCCTTCTGAGCGTTCATCCCTCTCGCCTTCTTGCGCAAGGTTCTCAACCCGATGCACTTGCAGGCAGTTCGCGCTGCGGTACAGTCCGAGACTGGAGGCCAATCATACCGACCAGACCATCTGGACCTATCGAGACCACGACATTACCCCGGACAAGATGGAACCTATCTCACCATCGAGACTCGTCAGGGCACGTTGCGCCGCCTGATTGAGCTTCATGGTCAACCGCTTTCTCCCGCTGCGGCCGCGGCTGAAACTCAGCGGATCGAGAGCTACGTGCATGACCCGTCGGCACAGGCGAAGGCCCGCAAGAACAGTGCGCACGACGACGCCCAGGCTACCGAGTTGCTCAAGATGCTTCCCGATGCCTTCCTCTGGTCGATAGTCAGCGAAACTCCTGACTTCATCACGCTGAGTTTCCGGCCAACCCCGCCTTCTCGCCACCCGACATGGAGGCGCGCGTCATGGGCGCCATGGCCGGAGAGATGGTGATCGCGCGCAACGGAAATCGCATCCGAACCCTACGCGGCCGCTTAGCTACAACATACTGATAGGCTTTGGCCTTCTCGCCAAAATGTATAAAGGCGGAACCTTCGACGTCGAACGCCGTCTGGTGGGAGAGGACCATTGGCAGATTACCGAAACCCATGTGCACATCGGCGGCCATGCCCTGCTGTTCCATGACATTGGCCAGCAGGAGGATGAGGTAAAGACGGACTGGAAACCGTCGACCGACGATACGCTAGAGGAAGCGGCCCGAACGCTAAACGCCCAGCAGTAGATTCGGCGCCAAGGATTTCGCATCTCCACCCCGTACGTGGCAATCTAAGAGTGCAGTGACATCCATGCTTTTCCAATGTGAAGTCTTTCGACCGTGCGGCGCGCGTGCTGCTTACCGCGGCTGGCGCCTTGATCGCGTTCACTGCATGCATGCAGGCGCAGCAACCTCTCCCCACCGATCCCAGCGCACTCATCGCCGCGCAAAATGAAGCACTTAGCAAGCCCACCGGTTCTGGATTTGTCTTCAAGGCTCAGAGCAGCTTTACCGGACCTGGTGGGCTGGCTGTCGATCGCGCCAGCGATGCTGCCCTGCCCACTCTCGCTCGACGACGCCATGTCCATTGGCCTGGCACGCAATGTGCGGCTGAAGTACGATCGCGCCAATATGCGCGCCGTCAAAGGCGATACGCTCGGGGTCTTGAGCGCGCTGATTCCCAACCTGAGCGTCAACGCCCAGAGCAGCGCTCAGCAAATCAATCTAGCTGCCCTGGGTTTCAAGCCTTCCTTGATCGCGGAGTTCGCCGCCTGGGCTGCTGCCGCCGGGTTATACGTTCTCTGAGATTGTGAATGTCAACACGACACAGGCTTCGGTCAACGCCAGCCAGGTGTTATTCAACCTGCCCGATTATGAGCTATATCGTGGAACGACAAATGAGACGCGAGTTGTTGATCTTACAAAGACTTACGGATGATGGAGACCTCGTTCTCACCATCGGAATGAGCTACCTTCAAGTGCTTGCGGATCAGGCCAATGTGACCAACACGGAGGCTCAGCAGCGCTCCGCCGAAACCCTCTTTGATCAGGCCACGCAGAAACACAAGGCGGGCGTGGGCACAAACCTCGACGCGTTGCGCGGGCAGGTGGAGTATCAACAGCGCGCAGCAGGATGTGGTGGCCGCGCAGTCACAGCTTGAGAAAGACACGATCCAACTGGCCCGGATTCTTGGATCTGCCGGCGGGACAGAAGCTGGAACTTACGGATTCTGCGCCGTTTGCCGAGCTGGCCGACATGGATCTTGAGGCGGCGAAGATTACCGCGTACAAGCACCGCAAGGATTACCTCAGCGTGCTGGAGCAAATCGCCCTGACGCAGCGCGAACTGAAGGCGGTTAAGTACCAGCGTTTGCCTACACTTGCGTTCAACGGTTACTACGGAGTGATTGGTATCACGACGGGTCGTATCATGGGGATTTCTCAGCGGAGGGTTCGCTGAGTGTGCCCATCTTCCGCGAGGCGGCGCAGCGGGGGGAGCAGGATGTTGTGGATGCGCAGTTGACGGCTTTGCATCAGCGCGAGGCTGATTTGCGCGTTACGATCGACGAACAGATTCGCGCTTCGATGCTGGATGTGAACGCAGCAAAGGAGTTAGTGGAGGTTTCGCAGAGCAATGTGGAGCTGGCGCAGCAGGAATTGTCGGATGAGCGGGATCGGTTTGCGGCGGGGGTGGATGACAACCTGCCGGTGGTGGATGCGCAGGCGTCGGTGGCTAGCGCGCAGGCTCGCTGGTTAACTCCTTATATCAGTACAACGTAGCGAAGCTGCAGTTGGCTCGGAACACGGGTGTGGTGGAGACCCGGTATCGCGCGTATCTGGGCAAGCAGTGACTTTTAAACGCAGTACTTAGCCCGGTTTGGGGTTCGCAAATCGACTACTTTAGCCCTGTTTCGGAGCACAGGTGCAGCTAGGATGGGGTGTGGAGAAAAAGCGCATTCTGCTGAGCTGGTCGGGCGGCAAGGACAGCGCCTGGGCGCTGCACCTGCTGCGGGATTCCGCCGAGTATGAGGTGGTGGGTCTGCTGACTACCGTGAACCAGCACTTCGGTCGTGTGGCCATGCATGGGTTCCGGGAAGAGCTGCTGGATCTGCAGGGGAAAGCGGCGGGGCTGCCGTTGTGGAAGGTGCCGCTGCCGTGGCCGTGCTCGAATGAGATCTACGAAGGCCTGATGGCCGAGGTGTGCCAGCGGGCGGTGGCCGAGGGGCTGCATGGGATTGCGTTCGGCGACCTGTTTCTCGAGGACATACGGGCGTACCGGGTGGAGAAGATGGCGGCGACGGGGCTGGAGCCGATCTTTCCCTGCTGGCTGATTCCTACCGATGAGCTGGCGCGCTCGATGATTGCTGCGGGCATACGGGCGCACCTGGTGTGCGTCGATCCGCGCAAGATGGACAGGAAGTTTGCGGGGCGGGTGTTCGATGCGGAGCTGCTGGCTGAGCTGCCGGAGACGGTGGATCCTTGTGGCGAACGGGGGGAGTTTCATACGTTCGTGAGCGCCGGGCCGATGTTCTCCGGTAGCATTGAGGTGTCGCGCGGCGAGGTGGTCGAGCGCGACAGTTTTATCTATGCGGATCTCATACCTGCCTCCAACACGACTGATTCTTAGGGCTGTTCTCGTTTGTCTCGGCGCTGGCTTTGTTTGCCTGCCGGCGATGCTGCGCAGGCGCAGGTGCTGGCGCAGAAGAACTGGGCGGGATCGGGTGTGATCGGTTGAGGTGTGGTGGAAGCGGGCGGTGTTTTACCGGATCGATCCGACGAGATTTCAGGACTCGACGGGCAGTGGCAAGGGCGACCTGGCGGGGATTACGCAGCGGCTGGACTACCTGCAGGCGCTGGGCGTGGATGCGGTGATCGTGGAGACAGCGCCGGGCGGTGGGAAGGCGACGCTGCTGCCGACGGGGGAAGCCGGTGTGGCGTTCGACACGCTGGTGCGCGATGCGGTGGGGCGGCATCTGCGGGTGTTGGTGGACCTGGGAGCGCCTGCTATCGCAACAGGCCGATGCGCAGTATGTGCAGATGGCGCGCGCGTGGCTGAACCAGGGGGCGGCGGGAATTTATGTTCCGACGCCGGCGCTGGAGAAGATCGATGGTGGAGCGCATATTGCGCTGCTGTTGCAGCAACTGCGCGCGCTGACCAACAGTTTTCCAGGAGAGCGGGTGTTGCTTGCCGATGGCGCAGCGCAGAAGCAGGACGCGATGCTGCAGAACGGGCTGGCGAAGTATGCGCAGTTGACGGCGAGTGCGCCGCTTGGGGCTACGGACGCGCGCGGCTCGGTGCCAACGGTGGCGGCGTTGCGTCAAGAGTGGATGGCCGCCCTGGGCAACACCTCCGAGAGCGTAGACGCTGCACCCGCGGCAACGACGGCGCCCGCGGGGAAGCATGCGAAGGGACAGACATTCGCGGCAGCACGAAATCGTGTCACAGTTGCAGTCGACGAGCAATCCGCTGCTGAGGGCGGTGCGGATGCCGGCGGTGGCAGACCCTGCGCAACGGCTGGCCATGGAGCGGGCGCTGGCAGTGATGCTGCTGGCCTCGCGGTCGGCGGTGCTGCTGGAGTATGGGCAGGAGCTGGGGTTGGAGGATGCCGCCAAGGGACGACCCGCTGATGCAGTGGACTCCGACGAATGTGACGCGAACGCCTGCGCCGGACGAGGACGAGATGAAGCCTGCGGCCTCCGAAACTGGGGGCTATAAGGCGTTCCTGCCTTGGGTGAAGCCGCTGCCGAAGAACCTGTTTCCTCCACCCGTCGACGCCGGTCGTTGAGGAGACCGACATACCGACGGCGAAGAACATTGCGGCGATGCCGGGGTTCACGGCGGGCAGCGATGGATGCGGCGATGGAGGCTCCAAACGGGGCGACAGCGAGTGTGGTGACCGAGACGTATGAGCCGAGGTCGCTGCTGAATCTGTACAAGCAACTGATTCGCCTGCACCACGACAATGCGACGGTGCGAAGTGGGACGCAGACGGTGCTGAATCGCGATGACATGGGTGCGCTGGTGTGGGTGCGACACGCGCCGGCGAACTCGCGCACGTCGTCGACCGTAGTGGTGGCTTGCAATTTGTCGGATCGGCCGGTGTTTTTGACGGATCTTGGGGGTGTGGCCATGGGCTCGGTACGGTCGCTCCTGCAGCCGG
This sequence comes from uncultured Acidobacteriaceae bacterium, assembly GCA_963821165.1. Taxonomy (GTDB): domain Bacteria; phylum Acidobacteriota; class Terriglobia; order Terriglobales; family Acidobacteriaceae; genus Granulicella. The sequence goes on along the minus strand of CAWGCQ010000003.1, from coordinate 1,125,617 downwards.
CGCCGGTGGACTTGATGAAGGTGGAGCCGGGGATGGTGATGGTGGGGGAGACACGTTAGGTTTCCGTTGTCCGTTTTCAGTTGCCAGTTGTCAGTTGTCAGCTTCTAGCTGTTGGAGCGCTTTTGCAACGGTTAGAGACCTCAATGGCAGGCGTAGGGCGGTTCGGGTGAGAGGATGGGTCGGATTGCGGGGATCCTGAGGGACTAGGCCCGGGAGTACGGCTGCTGCTACCCTGAAGTTGTTGCACAACCTGGCGCGGAGGGATGTGTGAGTGGTTGAAACAGGCGGTCTTGAAAACCGCTTAGCCCTAACGGGCTACGGGGGTTCGAATCCCTCTCCCTCCGCCAAGTACCGGTCGTTTGGGACGGCGCTGGTCTGATCTATCTCCGTTCGCTTAGTTGAGCGATGGCGAAATTATGGGTGCGGGGTAGGCGGCTAGTACCTGGTCGAAGACTGAGTCCCAGGAGCAGCGCTGGGCGTAGGTGCGGGATGCTGCGCGCATGGCGCGGTGGGTGGTGGGGTCGTTGAGGACGTCGGCGATGGCGGTGGCGAAGTCTTCGTCGTCGGCGATGCGGCCGGGAGTGGGGTCTGCGGCGATCTGGGCGGCGGCGCGGCATCGATCGCAACAGGTGGGTGTGGGCGCGATTGCGGATTGCGCGGCGGACTGTCCGGCGGAGCGAAGGATGTGGGCAGGGCCTCCGTGGGGGGTGACGATCGCGGGGACGCCGCTGGCGAGAGCTTCGAGGACTACGTTGCCGAAGGTGTCGGTGTGGGAGGGGAAGATGAGGAGATCCATGTTGGCGTAGGCGGTGGCGAGTGCTTCGTCGCGAAGGACGCCGGGGAGTTCGGCGTTGGGGAGCGCGCGCGGAGGTGGTCTTCTTCGGCTCCGTGACCGACGATGAGCCAGCGCGGCGTGATGCCGAGGGTGCGGAGCTGCGCGTCGACTTTGGGGAGGAGCACTACGTTTTTCTCTACCGACAGACGGCCTACGTAGCCCAGTACTGGTTGGTTGATTTCGGTGTCGTTGAGTAAGCGGGTGCGACGCGCGGGGGTGAAGAGGTCGGTGTCAACGCCGCGCTGCATGAGGTGGCAGGGGCGGTGGATGGTGCGCTCGAGGAGGGCGCAGAGGGTGGGGTTGGGGGCGTAGATAGCCTGGGCTCGACGGTAGAGTTGGGCGGCGATCTGTAGCGTGACGGCTTCAACGGCGTGCTCGAGTCCGGCGCCGGCGCGGCCGAGGTGGCGGGAGAGCCAGCGCATGCGGCGGGCGGCGTACTCGTGGAGATTGGTGTGCCAGCTGGCGACGAGCGGGACGTTGAGCTGGTGGGCGAAGTAGGCTCCGAAGAGGCCGAGCTCGCTGGGGCCGGTGATGTGGATGACGTCGGGGCGGAAGGCGCGGACGGTGGCGGAGATGAGGTCGGAGTAGCGGGAGAAGAGCGGGTCGAAGCTGAGATCTTTTTCGAGATGCACGGCGAGCGGGCTGCGGCCCAGCTCTAGGGCTTCGACGGAACCGTCGGGCGGCAGGAGGCGCGTGGTGTGGCCGGCGCGGACGCAGAGCATGGGGATGTCGTGGCGGCGCGCGTAGGCGGTGAAGTTGCGGCTGGTGTGAGCGACGCCGTTGACCTCGTGGAAGCTGTCCGGGAAGTAGGCGATGCGTGGGACGCGGAGAGGCGGCATCGTGGAGGATGCTAACAGGGGCGCGTGAAAGGACGGAGAACTGCGGAGGGCGTTCTCGGTTCCAGTTCTCAGTTCTCAGTGAGAAGCTGATTTCCTACTTCCTGTTTGCTGGCTGGGTCTGGGCTATGTCGGGGCCGAGGAGCTCCTGGGCGTTGGGGGCGGGAGTGTCGGGGATGGGGGCGCCAGGAGACCAGGGGTCAGTGCGGGAGGGTTCGAGGTCGAGGTGGTTGCGGGTGAGGCCCTCTTTGAGGATGGCGAAGGCCTGCTCGGGCGTGTCGGCGAACTGGAAGAGGTCGAGGTCCTTGACGGCGATGGCGCCTTTGTCGGCGAGCATTTCGAGGTTGACTACATTCTTCCAGTAAGACGAGCCGTAGATGACGATGGTGATGGGCTTGGAGAGCTTGTGGGTCTGGTCGAGGGTGAGGAGCTCGAACATTTCGTCGAGGGTGCCGAAGCCGCCGGGGAAGACGACGAGGGCTTTCGCGAGGTAGGCGAACCAGTACTTGCGCATGAAGAAGTAGTGGAAGTTGAAGTTGAGCGCGGGGGTGATGTAGGGGTTGGGCTGCTGCTCGAAGGGGAGCATGATGTTGAGGCCGATGGTCTTGCCACCAGCTTCCCAGGCACCGCGTTTGCCGCTTCCATGATGCCGGGGCCGCCGCCGGAGGTGATGACGAAGCGGTGGCGGCGGCCGGGGAGGTTCTTGGACCACTGGGTCATGAGGCGGGCGAGGGAGCGGGCGTCTTCGTAGTAGCGGGCCATCTCGACGGCGGCTTCGGCGCGCTTGTGGCGGAGCTCGGAGGTTTCGGCTGCAGGATCGCGGGCGGGCTGTTCGGCTTCGGGTGCGGCGGCGACGGAGCCGGTGTTGTCGAGGAGCTCTAGCTCGTGGGTGGCGACGTCGAGGGCGCGGAAGCGGGCGGAGCCGAAGAAGACGACGGTGTCCTGGATGCGCTCGCGGCGGAAGCGGGCCATGGGCTCGTTGTACTCGGCGAGGATGCGGAGGATGCGGCCGTCGGGGGAGTCGAGGAAGTCGGAGTTTTCGTAGGCGAGGGGGGCTTGAGGGAGGGGCGAGGGGGTGGGGTTGGTGGGGTCGGGCATTGTCTGGTTAATGTACGCCTGTCCGGTGAGAGACAGTAGAGAGTAGACAGTAAACAGGTAAGGCGGCGGTGGTGGGGATGGCTTTGACTGTCTACTGTCTACCTGTCTGTTTTATCCGCGGAAGTCGCGGTAGTGGAGGAGTTCGCTGACGCCGATCCAGACGTCGAGCAGGCCGATGCCGGAGACCAGGCCGCGCACCCAGCCTTTGTTGATGATGCTCTCGAGAGCGGGGTGGGCGAGCAGCCAGCCGTTCTGGTCCCAGTAGCGGGGCGACCAGGGAAGGACCGCGAGCAGTCCGCCGATGTAGAAGCAGAAGAGGACGAGGACGACCAGGCTCATGCGCTGCAGCCAGATGGGTGCGGGCGGAGGGGTTTGGGGCGCGCGCGGATCGGGGGCATCGCGGGGAGGTTTCGCGGCTTCCATCGAGTATGGGGTCCTGGTGCGCTGCCATCGTCTCCTGAGGTTATCAGGTGCTGCGCGCAGGGCGATAGGTCCTGCGCGGACGGCGAAGGTTGACTTAGTGGTGGGCTGGGGAAGTGGTGGCGTCGGGGGTGTGGAGGTCGTTGGCGATCTGCTGGGGAGTTTCGTCGACGCCGTGCATGGCGAGGCCGAAGTGTACGTCGTTGCCCTGGCGCCGCTGATGGAGATGGGGAGATCGAGACCGTGGCCGTGCTTCTTGAAGAGCGGATCGAAGGGGGTGAGCAGGACGGACTTCCAGCCGGTGACCATCTGCGAGGCCGTGGCGTCGGTGCGTGATGTGGCCGAGGAACTGGTAGGCGCTGCCGTTAACCAGAGTAGGCGCCATGGAGCTGCGCGGCGCCGCCGGGGACCTGGTAGTGGAGCGAGGGGACGAGCAGCAGGGCGTTGCCGAGGGAGAAGTCGACGGTCATCTGGGAGGCGACTTCGGGCTTGAGGTCGCTGCCGGCGGCCTTGGAGTCGCCGGGCTTGCCCTGGGCGCGCATGCTGAGGGAGTCGATGCGGTCCTGGAGCTTGGCGTTGGTGAACTCGACGCCCTGGATGTGGACGTTGCCGGCGAGTTGAAGCTTCTGGACGACGCGGACGTCGCCGGGCGGGATGTGGAGCTTGGCGTCGAGGGTGACGGTGCCGCGCATGATGGGCCGGGCGGGACTTCATGCCGAGCTCGAGGAGGTCTTCGATGCGACCGTCGGGCATGTGGACGGTGAGAGCTGATGTCGTGGCCCTTGCCGTGGATGTTGACGATGGTGCCCTGGGCGGTGAAGTGGGAGTGAAGCAGCGTGGCGTTGACGGGGGCGAGCGTGGTGTCGCCGTTGGTGGCGTCGACGTAGGCGTGGAAGGTGGTTTCGAGGGGGACGGGGTGGTCGCTGATGTCGAGTGAGAAGTTGGGGGTGGTGGTGGTGCCGTCGATGGTGATGTGGTCGAGGCGGCCGGTGTAGTCGCCGGTGGAGGAGAGGGTTCCGCCGATGCCCTTGATGGAGCCGAGGTCGGCGTTGGTGAAGGTGTAGTGGCCGTCGACGGAGGTGGAGCGGGGGTCGTCGCTGTGCCAGGGGCCGAAGTGGCCGGTGGCGTGGATGTCGCCGACGGGCTTGGGGTTGATGAGGTAGGCGTCGTAGAGCATGGGTTGGCCTGCGCCAACGTCGGTGAGCTTGAGGTCCTGGATGGCGAAGGAGAGCGGATCCTTTGCGGGGTTGGCGTTTTCGATGACGAGGTTGACGTTCTTGCAGAAGATCTTTGCGACGGTGATCTTGATGCGCGAGTTGGGCGCGGTGATGTGGGGCATGTGCGCTCCGCTGTGCGGCGGAATGTGGAGATCCATGCCGTCGATGTCGACGCGGGCGATGTCGGCCCTGAGATGCAGGAGTGAGCGTATGGAGGTGTGGAAGATGAAGTGGTTGACGCTGAGCATGGGTGGCGCGGCGAGACCCTGCTTCTGCAGGAGGTCGGGCTGGGTGGGGCCGGCGAGATAGAAGATGCGGAGGCCGCGGCCTTCGACCTTGAGGCCGGTGGCGACGGAGACGTCGAGGGAGTCGAGCTCAACGGGCGAGTGGAAGCGGTTGCTGAGAGTGGACGACGACGCTGCTGCGGAGGATGGGGCCGAGGTGGTGAGCGACGTACTCGCGCGGTGATGATGAAGGCGATGAGCAGCGCAGCCGAGCGTGATGCCGAGCGCCGCCAGCCAGCGATTGCGCGTGCGGTGCGGGCGGTGGGACTCGGCGTCTCCGGTTGGCGTGCTCGTGACTGGCAATGTCTCTGCTCCAGCTTGATTCGATGCGAAGTGTGACAGAAATGTCACCTTGGGGGTTGGGATGAGAAAATGGGAGTGATGCTTCAACTCTCTGGCGCCGGCAAACGATACGGCCACAAACTCCTCTTCGAAGACGTTAACTGGCTGGTCACGCCCAATGAGCGCACTGGCCTGGTGGGCGGCAATGGTACGGGCAAGTCTACCCTGCTGAAGATCCTGGCGGGGATGGAGACGCTGGACTACGGGCAGCGGACGCATATCAAGGGCATGACGCTGGGCTACCTGCCGCAGGATGGGCTGGCGCTGTCGGGGCGGTCGGTGTTCGATGAGTGCCTGTGCGTGTTTGACGAGCTGCGCGAGATGGAGAAGGAGCAGGAACAGCTGACGCATGTGCTGAGCGACGCCGATCCGAAGTCGAAGGAGTATGCGGCGGCTGCAGATCGCTACTCAGAGATTGCGGAGCTGCTGCATCATCACGACATTTACACGCTGGACTCGCAGGTGGGCGCGGTGCTGGGTGGGCTGGGATTTACGAAGGAAGATTGGGCGCGGCGAACCGAGGAGTTTTCCGGCGGCTGGCAGATGCGGATTGCGCTGGCCAAGCTGCTGCTGCAGAAGCCTTCGCTGCTGCTGCTGGATGAGCCGACGAATCATCTGGATCTGGAGTCGCGCAACTGGCTTGAGGATTATCTGCACAACTACGAGAACGCGTTTGTGCTGATCTCGCATGATCGCTACTTCCTCGACGTGACGGTGAACAAGACCGTCGAAGTGTGGAACAAGCGGATGCATGTGTACCACGGCAACTATGAGAAGTATCAGCAGCTGAAGGAAGAGCGGCGCACCCAGTTGATGAGCGCGTACAAGAATCAGCGCGACCGCATTGAGGCGCTGGAGACGTTCATCAACCGGTTTCGCGCGCAGGCGACGAAGGCGAAGCAGGTGCAGTCGCGCATTAAAGAGCTGGAGAAGATTGAGCGCATCGAGGTGCCGGAAGAAGAGGCGACGATTCACTTCAGCTTCCCGCAGCCGCCGGCGAGTGGGCGCACGGTGATCGAGGTCAACAACCTGACGAAGGTGTATCCGACGCCGGATGGCGGGCAGAAGGTGGTGCTCGACGACGTGAGCTTTACGATTGAGCGCGGCGATCGTATTGCGCTGGTTGGGGCGAATGGCGCGGGTAAATCGACGATGATCCGCATGCTGAGCGGACTGGAAGCGCCGACGGGCGGAACGATCCGGCTGGGACACAATGTGCTGGCGGATTATTTTGCGCAGGACCAGTACAAGGTGCTGGATGGGTCGGCGCAGATGCTGGATGACATTACGGGGAGCAACCCGAAGGTGGATGTGGTGACGCTGCGGTCGCTGCTGGGATGCTTTATGTTCAGTGGCGATGATGTGTTCAAGACGCTGGGCGTGCTGAGCGGCGGCGAACGCAATCGGTATGCGATGGCGAAGATGCTGGTGTCGCCCGCGAACTTTCTACTGCTGGATGAGCCGACGAACCATCTGGATCTGCGCGCGAAGGATGTGCTGCTGGAGGCGATTCGCGACTTCAGCGGGACGGTGCTGTTTGTCTCGCACGATCGCTACTTCATCGATGGGCTGGCTACGCGGGTGTTCGAGGTGGAAGATCGGCGCGTGCATATCTATCCGGGGAACTATGAGGATTATCTGTTCCGCAAGCAGGGTGGGATTCCGACCAACACGGCTGAGGCAGTGAAGATGCTGACGCATGATGCGGCGACGAATGCCAAGGTGGACGCGGCTACGGGGATGTTCAAGGTGACGGCGGCGGCGAAGACTGCGAAAGTTGAGGTGACGGCGGCGGCGAGTGCGCACGAGATCGAGGGGTCGCTGTCCGCGGTGACGCCGGCGCCGAAGTCGAATGTGAAGCGGCTGAATCCGATCAAGCTGAAGCAGCTGGAGGATCGCGTGGCGGCGATTGAGGAAGAGCTGCCGAATCTGGAGTCGCGGATTCAAGCGGCGGAACAGCAGCAGGGATTCTTTACGACGGCCGAGGCGGCGCAGGCGCTGGCTGCGGAGCTGGATGCGCTGCGCGAACAACATGCGGCGCGCACCGCGGAGTGGGAAGAGCTCGCGACGCAGCTTGAGGAGCAGAACATCGCCTGATTGCGGAGCGCGCGCGGGTTCTGCATAAGATAGGTGCATGCGAATTCTGGTTATTGGCGCGGGCGCGGTCGGTGGTTATTTTGGCGGACGCCTGGCAGCCGCGGGACGCGATGTGACGTTCCTGGTGCGGGAGGGTCGCGCGGAGCAGTTGCGGCGGACAGGGCTGCGCATCTTCGATGTGTCTGGCGATGTTGCGGTGGAGGCTGCTGCGCTGAAGCTGTTGACGGCGGAGGAGCTGAAGGCGCAGGCGGGTGCGGAGGGTCGGGCGTTCGACTTGATTGTGGTGAGTACCAAGGCATACTCGCTGGAGAGTGCGATGGAGGACTTTGCGCCGGCGGTGGGGAGTGGCACGGTGATTCTGCCGCTACTGAATGGCATGCGGCATCTGGATGCACTGGATGCACGGTTTGGCGCAGAGCACGTGGTGGGTGGTTCGACCCAGGTGGTTGCGGATCTCGACGCCGAGGGAGGCGTGCATTCGATGACGCAGCTTCACGATGTTGAACTTCGGCGAGCGCGATGAGACTGTGACGGAGCGGATTCGCGCGATCCAGGCGACGCTGGAGGGAGCGGGGTTTGACGTGCACCTGCGGCCGGATATTCTCGCGGCCATGTGGCAGAAGTGGACGCTGCTGGCGTCGCTGGGGGCGATCACCTGCCTGATGCGCGGGCCGATTGGAGCGGTGATTTCGGCTCCGGGTGGGGCGGAGACGGCGCGCGCGATCATTGCGGAGTGTGTCCGGGATTGCGACGGCGAATGGCTATGCTCCCACGGAGGCGGCGCAGGAGATGATGTCGCAGCGGCTGACGGAGGCAGGGTCGCCGCTGACGGCGTCGATGTATCGGGACCTGCAGAAGGGCGTGCGGGTGGAGGCAGATCAAATTCTGGGTGACCTGCTGGAGCGCGGGCGGCGCCATGGGGTTGAAGCTCCGTTGCTGCGGGCGGCGTATGCGCAGCTCGAGCGTGTATTCGGCGTCGATCAAGAGCTAAGGGCGATTGAGATTTTTTCTTGCATATTGGCGCGCGCAAGGATATATTGCGTGATAGCAATATTCGATGGGCTATGGGAAACGATCTATATAACCGGATTGCGGTGCTTCGGGCGGAGAGAAATCTTTCGCGGCAGGATCTTGCGGACGCGCTGGGGATTAATTACCAGACGGTGGGGTTTCTGGAGCGGGGGGACTATAACCCGTCGCTGACGCTGGCGCTGGATTTGAGCGCGTACTTTGGGCTGCCGGTGGAGGCGATCTTTTCGCGACATCCGCTGCGGCCGTTGAGTGAGGCGGTGTATGGAGATGGAGCGGAGCAGAAGAAAGCGAGGGCGCGATGACGTCAGCAACCTATAAAGTTCTGGGGATTCCGATGCAGCAGCGGAGCGCGCGGCGCAAGCTGGTGGTGCTGGCGTATGCGGTGCTGCTGCTGTTCTGCCTGAGCAGCATTGTGTTCGCACGAACCGCACCGATCAGCTACAGCTGGACGATTTACATCACGATGGCGGCCGCGATGCTGGTATTTGGCGGCGTCGGCGGGTTTGGTGGCCGGTATGGCTTGATCAAGCCGTTTCCGAACAGGCCGCCGCGTGCGGAGCCGGTGATGGTGGATGCGATTCGATTGCAGCTGGCGCCGATGACGGCAGGGACGCCGGATGAGTCGAGCTGGAGAAATGATGAGCGCGAGTTGAGCCGGAGAGATCGAGCGCATTACCAGGCGTACCAGGTGGTGGCAGGCGCATTCCCGATAGTACTACTGCTGGCGGCGTTCGGACTGAAGGTGGCCCAGGGCTCTCTCCAACTGACGTGGTTCACGATGACGATGGTGCTGCAATCGATCTTCGCCGTGGCGTTGCTGGAGACGGTTCTGGCCATGACGCTGCCAGCGGCGATCATTTTGTGGACTGAGCCGGATATTGACCTGGGCTGAGCGTCTGGCTGGATGTGGAGGTGCGTGGTGATTGAGCAGACGAAGTTTCTCGGGATGCCGTTGAAGACGCAGAAGCAGCGGCGCTTGCTGGTGGTGATGTACTACGGAGTGCTCGTTGGTTTTGCGGCGGCCGGGTTGTGGGTCGGCAAGGATGCCTGGGGATCGCTGGTCGTACAGACGTTTGTGTTTGGTGGGCTGCTCGGCGGGATTAAGATGGGCGGGCCGGTAAAGCCATACGCGTATCCTTCGTTAGAACGGGACATGGATGGACCGCGCGGGCTGAATCTTCAGGGGCGGAAGCCATTTGATGAGTCGCTCACGTGGACTCCACTGGATGAGCGGGAGCGAACGCAGCGCGACGTGGCACATTACATGGCTTATCGGATGTTGCGGTGGAGTTTTGGGGTGTTCGTGCTGGCGTACTTCGTGGGGACGAGACTTGCGCCTGTTTGGCTTGCGGAGAATACGCTGTTCCTGCTGTGGCTGTTTTTGTTGTACGTTCTAAGCCTGCCGCAGGCGGTGGTGTTGTGGACCGAGCCGGAGGGGCCGGCGGGTGAGTTGGTCGAGGTGCGGATGGGGACGCGATAGGGGGGTGCGGAAGCTTAGGTGATAATGCCCTATGGCTTCTCTTTGGACACCCAACAGTTGGTCTGATCGACTTGCAGAACTTGAAGCACGCACCAGTCCGGCGAAGGATGCGCCGTTGCGCCGCGATGTGCGGTCGCTCGGAGCGTTGCTGGGGCAGGTGTTGCGGGAGCAGCCGGGGAATGCGCTGTTTGGCGCGGTGGAGAGCTTGCGGCGGACTGCGATTGCGCGGCGCGAGGCGGATGCGAAGGAAGATGTTGCGGCGGCGCAGAGCCATCTGCAGCAGGCGCAGTCGTTGACCCATGAGGTTGCGGCGGATGCGCGGACAGCGTTTTTTCTGGCGCGGGCATTTGCGTTTTATTTTGAGTTGATCAATTTAGCTGAGACAAATCATCGCAAGCGGCGGCGGCGATCGTCGCTGCTGGAGGCGGCGGCTGAGCCACAGCGAGGGAGTTTGCGCGGAACGCTGCGGCGGCTGCGGGATGCGGGATTCTCGCGCGAGATCACGCTGGCGTTGCTGGAGCAGATCTGCATTACGCCGGTGTTCACGGCGCACCCGACCGAGGTTGCGCGGCGCAGCGTGATGTTCAAGCGGCAGGAGTATCTCGGACCTGCTGGAGAAGCTGGATGGGATTCCGCTGCCGGTGACGGAGCTCGACGAGCTGGAGGCGGCGCTGCTGGCTGAGATCACAGCGCTGTGGCAGACCGATGATGTGCGCCATGCGCGGCCGACGGTGAGCGATGAGGTCCAGATGGGGCTGGACTACTACGATGCTTCGTTGTTTGAGACTGTGCCGGTGCTGTACGCGGAGATGGCGAGCGCGCTGGATGCGGAGTTTCCGGGGCCGGAGCCTACGCAGCTGGCCGATCTGCCGGTAGTGGTGACGTTCGGGTCGTGGATTGGCGGCGATCGGGATGGCAATCCGTTTGTCACGGCAACGACTACTGCCGAGGCGCTGGCGATGTCGCGCGAGCTGGTGCATGACTATTATGTGGCGCGGCTGACGGAGCTGTTCGAGCAGCTGGCGCCGTCGACGCGGCAGGCGCCGATTTCGGTGGCGCTGCGGAAGCGGCTGGCGGGATACCTGGCGCAGTTGAGGGCGGCGGGGTACGCGATGGAATTCGTCGGCGAGTTCCCTACCGAGGCGGTGCGGATGCAGATTGCGTGCATGACGCTGCGGCTGGGAGGAGCGCCGGCGGTATCGATGCACAAGCATTTGGCGCTGCCGTTGGAGGCGACGCTGCCGCGGTATGAGACGGGCCGCGGAGTTGCTGGATGACTTGACGCTGCTGCACGAGTCGCTGGAGGAGAATCGCGGGAAGCGGCTGGCGGAGCGGTTTGTCGATCCGCTGCTGCTGGCGGTGCGGACGTTTGGACTGCATCTGCAGACGCTGGATATTCGGCAACATGCGAAGGTGGACGCGGCGGCGCTGCGGGAGTTGAAGGCTGGTAGCGGACGTGAGCGCGCAGACGCAGGAGGTGATGTCGACTTTCCGGGCCGTTGCGGAGTTGAAGCGGAGTTTGCCGGCGACGATTTCGCAGTACGTGGTGTCGGGCGCTACCTCGGTGGAAGACGCGCTCGACGGTGGTGGAGCTGGCGCGGATGGGCGGCGTTGCAGTGGAGGGTGGAACGAGCGCGAGTGGAGAGCATGATCCGGGGTTGCAGCCAGTGCTGCTGTTCGAGTCGATTGAGGATCTGCGCAATGCGCCGGTGGTGTGTCGCGAGCTGTGGACGAGCGCAGAGTACAAGCCGTTGCTGCAGGCGTGGGAGGGGCACCAGGAGATGATGCTGGGCTACTCGGACTCGAATAAAGATGGCGGCATGATTACGAGTACGTGGGAGATATGGAAGGCGCATCGCGCGCTGCACGAGGTGGCGCGGGAGTGCGGCGTGACGCTGCGGCTGTTCCATGGACGCGGAGGCACGGTGGGGCGCGGAGGCGGGCCGACGCATGGAGCGATCTTTGCGCAGCCGCTGGATAGCTTTACCGGGGCAGCTTCGCATTACGGAGCAGGGTGAGGTGTTGAACTGGAAGTACAGCGATGTGGTGCTGGCGGAGCGGAACCTGGAGCTGATGATTGCTGCGGCGCTGGATGCGCTTGCACGGCCGGGAGTGAAGCCGGGAGTGAAGCCAGTGCTGACGGGAGAGATTCTGCCGGAGTGGGAGGCGGCGATGGATGAGCTCTCGGCGACCTCGTTTGCGTTCTATACGAAGCACCTGATGGATGATCCGGAGGTGTACACGTACTTTGAGCAGGCGACGCCGGTGGCGGAGCTGGAGCATGCGCGGATTGGGTCGCGACCGGCGAAGCGGGCCGATGCGAGTGCGTCAGGCAACGCCGCCGAGAAGCGGAGCCTGGCGGATCTGCGGGCGATTCCGTGGGTGTTTGGGTGGATGCAGTCGCGGCACGTGGTGCCGGCGTACTTTGGCGTGGGCTACGCGCTGGAGCAATTTGCGGAGACGCACGAGAACGGGCTGGCGCTGCTGCAGGAGATGATGCTGGGGCTGCCGCTGTTCGTGGACATCATCAAGAATGTTGAGATCGCGATGGCGAAGGCGGACTTCGGGATTGCGAAGCAGTACTCGATGCTGGTGAAGGATGAGGGGCTGCGCGAGCGGGTGTTTACGACGCTGGAGACGGAGTTCAACCGCACGCGGCGGATGGTGCTGGCGGTGGCTCAGCAGAAGGTGCTGCTGGAGAGCAACCAGGTGCTGGCGCGGTCGATTCGGCTGCGCAATCCGTATGTTGACCCGATGAGCTTGCTGCAGCTGGAGTTGCTGCGGCGGAAGCGCGCGGGCGAGCAGGGTGAGGAGCTGGACCGCGCGATTACGGCGACGATTAATGGGATCAGCGCGGGACTGCGGAATACGGGCTGAGGACGCGATCGGAAAGATCCAGGAGCCAGTGAAGTTAATTCGATGCAGCTAGAGGCGTGATCTTGACGGCCTTGTTGTTGACGAATGTGATGACGATGGGATGGCCGTCGTTGTCGAACTTGACGGTGCGATTGCCGGTGTTGTCGGAGTTGGGGACGGTGATTTCGCCGAGGGACATCATGGCCTGGTTTTCGCTCATGCCGAGCACGGCCTGATGCTGATCGATGGCGGACCACATGGAGGCGGGCCAGAAGTTGTAGAGCGTGTGGGGGTCTTCGTAGAAGAAGACGTTATCGTTGACGAAGTTGTAGCCGCCGTTGTCGTAGTTGCCGACGGGCGTGGCGTAGAGGGTGCGGGGGTCAGCGGATTTTGGCATGGTGAAGGCGAGAAGGACGTGGCGCTGGCCGGGGGCGATGCGGAAGACCGCGGGGCCGGTGGCGGGAGCTTTCTCTTCGAAGACGCCTTTGATGAGCAGGGGTGTGGCGCCGAGCAGGGTGCCGACGGGGTGCGCGTAGTCGACGTGATTGCCTTTATCCGCATAGTAGTCGAGCTGGTCACCGGCGCTCACCCAGAGGGTTGTGCCGATGAGGGCGCGCTGGTCGGCGAGCGTGTCAGGATGCTCTTTCTTGAGGAAGACATTGTCGTCGGGATCGACTTTGATGTCGGCGTAGGGATCTTTCTTGACCGGCATGTCTTCGTGGTTGGCCTTGTAGATGAGGCCGATGCGGACGCCGACGGCGAGCACCAGGACCGCCGTTACGCCGAGGCCAATCTTGAGTCCGTTTTGCATAAATTCCTCCCTCCTGACAGATTAGCTTGGTCTGGAAAAGGTTGCGAGGGACGGGCTGGAAATCGGCTATTATCGCGTGCATACCTGCGAATGAGGTCCTTCCATGCGTGTGCTTCGCGTCCTACTGCTCATCCCAACGATTTTGACGGTGTTGCCTGCGCGAGGGCAGGTGGAAATAAAGAATCCGGCGAAGCTTTCGCCGGCCGTGACGCGCTATGTGAAGGTGCCGGCGGCGGAGTGGATTGCGCTGAAGAATGTTCGCGTGATCGATGGAACGGGTGCGCCTGCGATCGAGAAGACGGACGTGGTGATTCATAACGGCAAGATCGATTCGATTGGCACGGGCGAGAAGATTGCTCCTGACGAGATCGTACTGGATTTGAGCGGGCGCACGGTGTTTCCGGGGTTGGTGGGGATGCACGACCACATGTACAACATTGCGCGGCCTAATCTGGACGCCGAGGGACACTCGGAGCCTCCACTGATGGTGCCGGAGCTGGCGTTTTCTTCGACGCACCTGTACCTGGGCGCGGGCGTGACGACGCTGCGGACGACGGGTTCTGTGGAACCGTATACGGATTTGAATGTGCGCGACGCGATTGATGCGGGAGAGATTCCGGGACCGCACATGGATGTGACGGGACCGTACCTGGAGGGGTCGAAGTCGGTGTTCATCCAGATGCACAAGCTGCGCGATGCGGAGGATGCGAAGGAGACGGTGGACTTCTGGGCGAAGCAGGGTGTGACCAGCTTCAAGGCGTACATGTTCATCACGCGCGCGGAGTTGAAGGCGGCGATCGACGAAGCGCATAAGCATGGGCTGAAGACTCACCGGGCACCTGTGCGCGGTGACGTATCCCGAAGCGGCAGAGCTGGGCATCGACAACCTGGAGCATGGGTTTTTTGTGAACACGCAGCTGGATCCGGGCAAGCAGCCGGATGAGTGCCCGAACACTGTAGGAGGGCCGACGCTGGACGAAGATGACTGCGGGCGGACCGGAGGCGAAGGCGCTGATTGATCTGCTGGTGAAGGATCATGTGGCGGTGACATCGACGTTGCCGGTGTTCGAGCCGGATGATCCGACGCAGGTGCACATCCAGGCGCGGGTGCTGGAGACGTATGGCTGTGCCGACGCGGGAGGCGTATTTATACACGCGCAACCTGGAGCTGATGCGTGCGGCGGCGAATCCTGCGATGGCGGCGCAGAGGGCGGCGATGTTCAAGAACGGGATGGCGCTGGAGCGGGAGTTCGTGGCTGCGGGCGGACTCCTGATGGCGGGGCCTGATCCTACGGGCGATGGTGGAGTGCTGCCGGGATTTGGCGATCAGCGGGAGGTCGAGTTGCTCGTGGAGGCAGGCTTTACGCCGCTGGAGGCGATCAAGATTGCGACGCTGAATGGAGCGACGTTCGAGGGCCTGGCGAATTCGATTGGCAGCATTGCGCCGGGGAAAGATGCGGACCTCGTGGTGGTGGACGGCGATCCCAGCAAGAACATTAGCGACATTGAGAAGACGGAGATCGTGTTCAAGGATGGCGTGGGGTATGACTCGCAGAAGCTGTTGGAGTCGGCGAAGGGACGGTATGGGCAGTACTAGCCTACGGGCTCCATACTGCTGAATTGCTTTTCGAGGGCGATGAGGCTTTCGGCGGTGAGCTTGTCGGCGTGGCGGAGCGCGGGGAAGAAGATGCTCCAGGAGCCGGTGACGGCGACGCTGGCGATGCCGCCGATGACGACGGCGCGGACGGCTCCCCACCAGTGGGCGGTGAGGCCGCTCTCGTACTCGCCGACTTCGTTGGAGACGCCGATGAAGAGCCAGTTGATGCTGGAGACGCGGCCGCGCATCTCGGGTGGCGTGGCGAGTTGCAGGATGCTGCTGCGGACGACAACGGAGATCATGTCCGACGCGCCGATGATGACCAGGGCTACGCAGCTGAGTAGGATGTTGCGGCTGAGGCCGAAGATGACGGTCGCGAGCACCGAAGATGCCGACGCAGATGAGCATGGTTTTGCCGGCGCGGCGCTTGATGGGATAGGCGAGCAGGGTGAGCGAGACCGCGAGGGCTCCGAGCGACGGCATGGCGCGGAGGAGGCCGAGGCCGTTGGCGCCGGAGTGCAGGATGTCCACCGCGAAGATGGGCATGAGCGAGGCTGCGCCGCCGAGCAGGACGGCGAAGAGGTCGAGTGAGATGGAGCCGAGCAGAAGGCGCGTGCCGATGACGTAGCGCAGGCCGGCGAGCATGGTCTCGACGGTGAAGCCTTTCTTGTCGGCGCCGCCGCGGCGCTTGATCACGCTGAAGAAGCTGAGGAAGGAGATGCAGGCCGAGGAGAGTGAAGGCAGTACACCAGCGGCGCGCCGTTGAAGGTTGCGAAGCGGCCGCCGAAGAGATGCGCCAGTGGGACGGTGAAGAGCAGGCCGCCGATCATCGGGCCGGTCGCGTTGGCGATCTGGAAGATGGTGGAGCCCCAGGTTACGGCGTTGACGAAGTGGTCCTTGGGAACGAGTGTGGGGACGAGTGCGCTGGCGGCGGGACCGCTGAAGCAGCGACCGGCACCGATCACGAAGAGGATTGCATAGATGAGCCAGATGTTACGCACATGGTGCAGCGCCAGCCAGAGCAGGGCAGAGGTCGCGAGCGCCTGCACGGAGTAGCAGGTGAGGATGACGGTGCGGCGGTCGTAGCGGTCGGCGACGTGGCCGGCGGGGAGGACGAAGAAGATGCCGGGAAGAAAGAGCGCGAGGCCGGTGTACCCGAGCGCGAGCGCCGAGTGGGTGATCTGATAGACCTGCCAGGCGACGCCCACGGACTGGGCTTCGGCGCCCATGATGCCCATGAGGCGCGCAGCCGAGTAGAAACGAAATTCACGCGACTGCCATGCACTGGTGGCGCTGGGAGATTGCTGGGACGGCATCGCTCATCTGACCTACTATGCTTGCACAGTTGGGGTGGGATGGTCATGAATGGCCGCTATGATAGAAACCGTGGAGACGGAATGATCGCACCGGATCGAGATACGCTGGGAATGCTGCTGACGGAGACTCGCAATCCCGCGAGTGAGCATCTGGATGAGCTGTCGACGCTGGAGATGCTGGCGTTGATTAACGCGGAAGACGCGAAGGTTGCGGGCGCGGTGCAGGCGGAGTTGCCGCAGATCGCTAAGGCTGTGGACGCGGTTGCTGAGCGGTTCGGTAGCGGGTGGGCGGCTGTTTTATATTGGCGCGGGGACGAGTGGGCGCCTGGGGGTGCTGGATGCGAGTGAGTGTCCGCCTACATTTTCGGTGAGCGCGGATCTGATACAGGGGTTGATTGCGGGTGGGGATTCGGCGCTGCGGCTGTCGAGTGAGCACTCGGAGGATTCGCGAGAGGAAGGGGTGCGGGATTTGAAGGCAGCGGGTTTTGGTGAGGATGGAAAGCCGGACACGCTGGTGGGGATTGCGGCGAGTGGGCGAACGCCGTATGTGCTGGCCGCGATGGAGTATGCGAAAAGTCTGGGGGCGCTGACGGTGGGGTTGAGTTGTGTGCCTGGGTCGGCGCTGGAGAAGGCAGCGGAGATTGCGATTACGCTCGCGACGGGGCCGGAGGTGCTGATGGGAAGCACTCGGATGAAGGCGGGGACGGCGACGAAGATGGTGTTGAATATGCTTTCGACGGGCGTGATGGTGCGGACGGGCGCGACCTTTGGGAATTTGATGGTGAATATGCGGCCGACGAATGCGAAGCTGGTGGATCGCGCGGAGCGGATTATCGCGGCGGCGGTGGGGTGCGATGCGGCGACGGCGGCGCGGCTGCTGCTGGAGTCGAACCGCGATGTGAAGGTCGCGATCGTGATGGGGAAGCTGTGCGTCGGACGTGAGGAGGCGGCGGAGCGGCTGGCGGCGGCTGGTGGCGTTCTCGCGGCGGCGCTCGAGTAGCGGTGTTCACGGGAGTGCAATCAACCGCTGCTAGTCTCGGCGAATTATGCGAAATTTGCTCCTTTCACCATCCTTGAACGCGTTTGTGCGACATGCTGCGCTTGGCTCTTCTCTTTTGCTGGTCGCCGCTGTTGCTGTTGGGCAGGAGGCGCCGATGGGTTCGGCTAAAACCAATCCGTACATGGGACTGATGTTGGCGGCGCGCAAGCATGCCGAGGCGCATGGGGTGAAGGTTGCGCCGGTGTTGTCGCCGCTGGATGCGACGCTGCTGGGCGAGCATCCGGCTGTGGACGTGGCCGCCTTGCATGCAGCGGGGTTCCGCGTGATTCCGTGGACGACCGACGATGTGGCGAAGATGCGGGCGCTGATTGCGTTGCATGTGGACGGCGATATCACCGACCGTCCGGACTTGCTACAGCAGGTGCTGCAGGAGGAGCGCGAGGCGGCGAAGGGCGATCCGGCGCAGCTGGAGTACCTGGCAAAGTTTGTGGTGTCGGCGCATCGCGGCGGGCGGGGGCTAAGGCCGGAGAATACGCTGCCGTCGTTTGAGGATGGGTTGGATCATCTCGCGACGGAGCTGGAGACGGATACGGGCGTGTCGACGGATCATGTGTCCCTGATCTGGCACGACCAGTTTTACAACCCGCTGTCGTGCCGTAAGGCGGATGGGTCGGCGTACACGATGGAGAACCGGGTGTATCTGCGGGACATCTCGTCGGTGGATGCGCAGAAGACGTTTATCTGCGACAAGCTGCACCAGGGGCCAGCGTATGGCGCGGCGCAGTTTCCGGACCAGACGAATGATCTGAGCCTGTCGCCGGTGAGCGTGGCGTTTGCGAAGGAAGAAGGGATGATCAGTCCCTATGCGCCGACGTACGTGGGGCAGCTGTTCCGGTTTGTGGCGTTCTATGCGGAGTACTACGCGAAGGGACCGGGGCGGAAGGAGCCGGATGCGGCGGCGCGGGCGGCGAATGCGCGGACGGTGCGATTCAATTTGGAGACGAAGATTCTGCCGCCGCTGCCGGCGTCGATGACGGCGAATGCAAAGAGACCCGGCGGAGTCGCTGGTGAATCACACGGTGGGGCCGCAGTTGTTTGTGGATACGCTGTGCGGGGTGATCGAGAAGTATCACATGGCCTCGCGCGCGGAGGTGCAGAGCTTCGACTTCCGCACGCTGCAGTTGGTGGAGGAGCAGCATCCGGAGATTCCGACGTATTACCTGACGGGGCCGCCGGCGATGTTGAGCAGCCCGCTGGTGCCGGAGTCGCTGCGGCAGAAGTAGTAGGAGGCGGGAGTATCGTCGCGGATGCGCCTGCTGCGAAATGTGCAAAGCCGTTCATGAGAGCGCAACAAGTCGGGATTAAAGTTGCCGTATGCGAGCCTACTTTTCCAAACCGAACTTGAAACTGCTTGGACGCAGAGCGCTGCTGGGTGTGGCTTTCCTGGTAATTGCCAAGCTGGCGGTTGCGTAGAAGGCGAGGCGGGCCTCCCGCTTACTCTGGATGGGCATAGCGCCGGATAGTCGCGGGCTGTGCTTCGAGGCCCATGGTGAGAGTGGCTGACGCTCAGTGCGACAGGTGGTAGCCGATAAAGATGTCGTTGCCGGGCGGTTGCTTTCCAAGTTGGCGCAACATGCCCACGACCTGCCCGCGGTGGAGCGTGGCGTGGTTGACAACGTGGAGCAGAAGCTTCCAGCGAGGGATGGTCCAGTCGATCGCATGGAGTTCCAAGGCGAATTCGGCTTCCGGGAGGGTTTCCACATAGTTGTGCAGGCCTTGCCATACCTCGGGCCAGCATTGCTGCAGATGGACGAGGTCCGGCTCAGGTGGGGTGGGAGGAAAGCGCCTTGGGTCAGTGAACTCGGCGAGCCCGACCAGCTCACCTTTGTGAAGTTGGTCGAGCCAGAAGTGTTCCGAATCATAGATATGGCGCAGCGTTCCCGAGATGCCAGTGTGGGATGATCCCAGGTTACGACGATGCTCTTCAGGCGTGAGGGCAACGCAGGCAGAGAGCAACTGCTGGTCCGCCCAGATCGAGTAGTCGACGAGATAGAGAAGCGCTTGCCTGGAGATCGCCATGGCGGAATTATTTTAAACAGGTTCTGTTACTGCATGCGCTAGCTGAAGAGCGTGTGCTTGCGCGGCATTTCGATGCCCAGGTGCTCGTAGGCAAGGCGGGTGGCGACGCGGCCGCGGGGAGTGCGGTCTAAGAAGCCAATCTGGATGAGGAAGGGTTCGTAGACTTCTTCGAGAGCGTCCTGCTCTTCGGCCAGCGCGGCGGCGAGGGTGTTGAGGCCGACGGGGCCGCCGTCATATTTTTCGATGATGGTGCGGAGGAGGCGGCGATCGAGTTCGTCGAAGCCGTGGGCGTCGACTTCCAAGCAGCTCAAGGGCGGCTACGGCGGTGGGGCGGTCGATTTTTCCGGCGGCGCGGACTTCGGCATAGTCGCGGACGCGGCGGAGGAGGCGGTTGGCGATGCGGGGTGTGCCGCGGGAGCGCATGGCGATCTCGGCGGCGCCGTCGCGGTCGATGGGGACGCCGAGGACTTCGGCGGAGCGCTCGACGACCCAGCGCAGTTCGTCGTCGGTGTAGAACTCCAGGCGGAGGAGGATGCCGAAGCGGGAGCGCAGTGGAGAGCGACAGCAGGCCTGGACGCGTTGTCGCGGCGACGAACGTGAAGGGGTCGATGCGCATGACGTGCGTGCGGGCCGAGGGGCCGGTGCCGATCATGATGTCCAGCTGATAGTCCTCGAGCGCGGTGTAGAGTTTTTCTTCCATGACGGGCTGGAGGCGGTGGATCTCGTCGAGGAAGAGCACCTGTTTGGGCTTGAGGTTGGTGAGGATGGCGGCCATGTCGCCCTGGACCTGCAGGGCGGGGCCGCTGGTCTGCTGGAAGCCGACGTCGAGCTCGTTGGCGATGATGGTCGCGAGCGTGGTCTTGCCGAGGCCGGGAGGGCCGAAGAGGAGAACGTGGTCGAGGGCCTCGCCGCGCGATTTGGCGGCCTCGAGGGCGATCGCGAGTTGTTCCTTGGCCTTGGTCTGGCCGATGAATTCGGCGAGGCGCTTGGGGCGCAGCTTGAGCTCGACGGCATCATCGTCGTCGACGCGGCCGGCGGAGACGAGGCGGTCGGCCTCGGTGCTGCGGGGCGCGGCGGTCCCGAGGCCAATTTTTCGCTTTTGCTCAAAGTCCATCCTGAGGCGAGGATAAGGCGAAGCGGACGCTGAAGCAATCTGTGGAAGGAACTGCGAGGGTATTCGAGGGCATCGAGCGGGCGCGAGCCGCGCGGGCGATGGTAACTTGCTGAGCTCCGGCGGCTAAAGCTGGGATGTGCACGTCTATAGTGGGCGTGCGTCTTAATGCGTTTGGATCTGGCGGCTATTGAGGAAGTCGGATCACGGGAGAGTTCATGTTCGTGCTTTCGCGGATTTACCTGGTGCTGGTGGGGGCGCTGCTGGCGGCACCGATTGCCGGGGCTGCGCAGCAACAACCCGCGGAGGTTAACCAACCGGGTTCCCCGCCGCAGGCAGCGCGACCGGCAGATTCGTCCGTGCTGCATGCGCGCACCGGGCCTCCATCCCGGACGATTCACCTGGATGTGGTGGTCACGAGCAAGCCGGGCGAGCCTGTAACCGGCCTGGAGCAGAGGGACTTTACGCTGCTGGACGATAAGACGCCGCGCGAAATTACATCGTTTGAGGCGGTGGATGGGCGGAAGCAGCCGGTGCAGGTGATTCTGGTGATTGACGCTGTGAATACGGGGTACACCGAGATCTCGCAGGAGCGGATCCAGATCGACAAATTCCTGAGGGCCAACGGAGGCAAGTTGACGTTGCCGATGGCGCTGGCGGTGTTTGGCGAACAAAGGCATCGAGATGCAGCAGGGGTATAGCCGCGATGGCAATGCGCTGGCGGACACTTTGGCGAAGTACACGATCGGCCTGCGGGAGATTGGCCGGTCGGCGGGGGTGCAGGGGGCCGCGGAGCGCTTGAGCGACTCATTGAAAGCGATGCAGTTACTGACGGGGTATGAGGCGCAGCGGCCGGGCCGGAAGTTGATTTTGTGGGTGTCGCCGGGCTGGCCGTTGTTGTCAGGGCCAGGGACAAGTTTGACCGGGAACGAGCAGATGGCAATCTTCAACGACATCACGTTTTTGTCGGCGACGCTGCGTGAGGCGCAGACGTCGGTGTACGCCATCGACCCCTTGGGCGTAGCTGAGTCAGTAGCTCAAACGTTTTATTATGAGCAGTTTACGTCTGGCGTCAAGAGACCTTCGGACGACAATGTCGGAAATCTCGGACTGCAGGTGATCGCCAATGAGACGGGTGGACTGGTTCGCAACAGCAGCGACGTCGCCGGATTATTGCAGGAGGCCGTGGGGGATAACGTCGCGTATTACCGGCTGAGTTTTGAACCGCCGCCAACGGAGAAGCGAGACGTCTACCACTCCTTGAAGGTGACGGTGGCGAAGCCGGGTCTGACCGTGGCGACGAGCACCGGATATTACGCCGAACCCTAATTTTTTCATCCTGCTGAAATGGAGGCGATGAATTGAAAGAGACCTGCATCAAAACAAAAATGCAAAGTTGAGTCTTGGCACGAGGAAGATGCGTCTCACTGTTGCGGTGACAGTTTTGTCACATTGTTCGGACCTTGAGAAAGAGCGGAGATGGCTAGGTATGGGTCGGCAAGATGCCGCCCTGCAATTGGTTAAGGGACGAACCCAATTTCAGTTGAGGTGCGCGTTGACTCTTAGGCGCACACCGGATGGGAACTTATCGATGAAGCGCCTGATCTCCGTATGTCTCACGGTATTTTGCTGTGCTTGCCTGATGCTGGCGACGGAACGCCGTGCGATGGCTTATGTTGACCCAGGTTCGGGGCTGCTGGCGCTGCAGTCGATCGGGTCCATGCTGGCAGCAGCGGCATTCTTTATGCGGCGGCGTATCATGGGGCTATTCAACAAGAAGAAGCCCCTGACTGGCGTTGACCCGCGTTTATCTGGTTCTCCGTTGACGGGGCGGAAAGAAGATTCTCGCAACGCAGCATGACCAATGGAACGCCTACAGCCACATTCCGTGATCCTGCCGGATCTCTAAGCCTGGAAGGCGATTTCGCCGTCCGCACGATTCATCCTGAAGCCCGCGACCAGGTGATGGAGTTTGTCACCTCGCAGTTTTGCAATCGCTTGCAGGACCGCGGCGACATGGTCGCCATCACCGATCAGAGAACACGCCGGCGGGGCTGCAACTGCTGCATCCCAGGGTTCCGGTGCCGACCTATCCGTGGGAGTGGACGCCATCGCAATGGCTGGCGGCCGCGGAGTTGACGCTCATCGCTGTGCGCCGAGGCCCTGAATGAGGGCTGGGTCCTGAAGGATGCGACGCCGCTGAATATTCTGTTTGTGGGCTCGCGGCCGGTGCTGGTGGATGTGCTGTCGTTCGAGCGCGTGGGACCCGGCGCCGAAGGAGTATCCGTCGCACATCTGGCTGGCGTATGGGCAGTACATGCGCACGTTTCTGCTGCCGCTGTTGATGAACCGGATGCTGAGCTGGCCGCTGGAGCTGTCGCTGTTCAAGCGCGATGGGTATGAGCCGGTGGAGCTGTACAAGGCGCTGAGCTGGTCGCAGCGGTTTTCGCCGCGCGGCATTCTGGCCGGTGACGCTGCCGGCGCGGCTGGACAAGAAGGGTGGCGGAACGAAGGCTGCAAGAGGCGGCGCCGCAGCATAAGTCTCCCGAGCTTGCGCTGCACCTGCTGAAGCGGACGCTGGCCAACCTGCGCAAGCGGACGCTGCGAGCAATGCCCGAGTATACGGGCTCGGAGTGGTCAAACTATACGGCGACGCTGACCCACTACACGGCGCAGGAGAGCGCGCAGAAGCTGGATTGGGTGCGCGAGGTGCTGGAGGAGCTGAAGCCCGCGCGGGTGCTGGACATTGGAGCGAACACCGGCGTCTTCAGCGCGCTGGCCGCGGAGCAGGGAGCGCAGGTGGTGGCGCTGGAGCGCGATGCGGCAGCAGCCGAAAGCCTGTACCGGATGACGTCGCAAGAGCCAGCTGTCGATCCAGACGATTCATGCGGACCTGGCGCGGCCGACGCCGGCGGTCGGGTGGGAGAACCACGAGACCAGCAGCCTGCTGCACCGGCTGGAGGCGAAGTCGGAGATGGTGCTGATGCTGGCGGTGATCCATCATCTGATCTTGATGGAGCAGATTCCGATCGGCGCGATTCTCGAGTCTGGCGCACCGGCTGACGTGGCGCATACCCTGGTGCTGGAATGGGTGCCGGTGTCCGATCCGATGTATCCAGAGCCTGATGCGCGGGCGGGATGCACTGTACGGCTCGCTGAGCGAAGCAGACCTGCTGGCGGCGTGCGAGGGCCGCTTTCGCATACTGCGCAGACAACCTCTGGAGAATGGTCGTATTCTATTTCTCTTCGCGAAGGAATCATGGCGAGAGGTCATTAAGCGAAGGGTGCCGCGGGTCCGGAATTGAGAGCAGAGCCACGTGCGGAGTGTCCGCGCGCAGAGAGATTGAAAAGGACAAGATGCTGAAGAAGCTCGGCCAGTGCCTCGGCCTCGCCTCCATGATGCTGGTCATGAGCTACGGCGACCTGCTGGGCGGCGGCTACGACGTCCGCATGCATGTGCCGTTTGCGCTGCACGGGATCGTGTGGGCGCAGCTGACCGACATTGTCCTGCTGGGGCTGTTGCTGTTCGCGGTGATTGGCCCGCTCTCGCGCACGCGTCTGTATCCGTGGGTGAGAGCTGCTGCTGACCATCGCGGTGCCCCCGTACCTGATCCTGCTCACGCGATCGCAGATTTCCCTTGCCGCTGACAAAGAGCGTTGTTCTCCTGATTGCCGTTGTCTGGGCGGCGTTTGTGCTGCTGCTGTGGATCCGGTTCAAGGGCGCGTATCGGCGGCTGATGCGGGTGGGCGAGTTCGCCGGCGCTTTCTTTGCGGTCTTCTGCCTGTGCAGCATCCTCCAGCTGCTTTGGATTCTGCACTGGAAGCCCGGGCCGCATCAGCAGACTGCGGCATGGGCGACGACAGCGCAGCCGCCGCGAGAGCATCCGCGGCTGGTGTGGATCGTCTTCGATGAACTCTCGCTACGACCAGGTGTATGAAGATCGCGCAGATGGCCTTGCGCTGCCGAACTTCGACGCCCTGCGCAGTGAGAGCACGGTCTTCACGGATGCACAGCCGATCGGCGACCAGACAGTCAAGATCCTGCCGTCGCTGCTGAGCGGCCGCGTGATCGACGCGATACAACTTTACCTTCGACAATCGCTTTCTGGTGCACGACCGAGGCACGCACGGCTACACGCAACTGACGGGCGCGGGGACGGTGTTTGCGGATGCGCAGAAGAACGGATGGCGCACCGCGGCGGTGGGCTGGTACAACCCCTACTGCACGATCTATGCGGGCACGATCGACGACTGCTACTGGATGAATCTCGACCGGATGGATGGGCCGATGGCGCAGGATGCGAGCTTCTGGAGCAACGTGTGGTCGCCGTTGAAGCAGACGGGCGAGCAGATCGTGTGGCCCGCGCGTGCGGACGAAGATATCTGCACGTATGGGGTGCGGCAGCGATACAAGACCTACGTGGACCTGCAAGCAGCATGCCGCGCAGGTGCTGAAGACCGACCAGGCAGACTTTGTCTTCCTGCACCTGCCGGTGCCGCATAGTCCGGCGATCTGGAACCGCGCGCGCGGTGAGCTTTGCGCAGCGGTGCGGCAGCTCGTATCTCGACGGCCTGGCGCTAGCTGACCGCGAGCTGGGCAGCGTGATGGCGACGCTGAAGAGCTCGCCGCGCTGGAAGGACACCACGCTGATCGTGGAAGGCGACCACTCGTGGCGCCTGTGGCTGTGGAACGACCAGCCGGGCTGGACGGCGGAGGATGCGCGAGGCATCGCGCGCCGGATTCGATCCGCGGCCGGCGGTGATCGTGCATCATGCCGGGCAGACGCAGGCGCAGGTGAACGCCACGCCGTGGAGCCTGATCAACGTGCATGCGGTCGTTGAACAGGTGCTCCACGGCGGGACGGGTCAGTAGCTGCTCAGTACTTGAAGCGATAGCGAACCTCCGCATAGATCTGTCGCGGATCGTTCCAGTGAAATCCGCCGAAGGTCAGGCTGTTATCCAGCTGCACGCGGCGATTGGCCACGTTCAGCGCGTTCACCGAGACGGTGAATCTGTTTCCAAACGTCTTGCCGACGGCGAGATCGAAGGTGGTGTGGCTGGGCAGATACTGTCCGGGATACTGCTGCTGCGGCGTGCCGTACAAGCCGTTGGTGAAGCCCGAACCGTAGTAGACGTTCGTCGAGGCGGTGAACTTGCCGTGGAAGAATGCCGTTGAAGCCCACGTTCAAGGTGTTTCTCTGATCGTGGTCGACCGGCGAGAGTCCTGGCGGAATGTCGAGCGGGCATGCGTCCGTGACCGGGCCAGGGCAGACAAGGCCCCCGGTGATCGGCGACGTCGCCTGCGCGATCTGGTTGGCATAGGCGAGATGGAACTGGCCATGATGGAAGACATCGCGGAGAGCGCAGCGTTCGCTGACCATCCTTGAATGAGCGCATAGGACCAGGTGATCGGCCAGAAGATGTTCGATTCGCCGATGTTGTTGTGGTCGAGCCAGTTCTCCGCCCGGGTCTCGTAGTTGTTGATGTTGAGGGTCCAGTTGCGGTACGGAATGGTGACGCCGTATTGCCATTGGATATCGCGCTCGCCATGCAGCGGAGCGAACGTAAGATTCTGGCCGTTCGCCAGGTCGAGCAGAGCGTCCGGTCGGCTGTCGCCAGCGGTGGGGCCTGGTAGTAGTACCCGTAGAAGCCGCTGAAGACCCAGTTCAGGCGTGGGATACGTATGGCGCCGCCAAAGCGCGGATCGGTGGCCGTCTCGGAGATGGTCGCGTTGAACTGCGTTGCGCGGAAGCCCGCGATCAGCGTGAACCAGGGAGTGAGCTTGAACTTGTCGTTGATGAACTCAGCGACGACACCTCCGTTAACGCCGATCGACGAGGCAGGAACGTTGGGCGTGCCGTCCGTGTAGACGTTACCGAAGTAGTTGTACTGGTGCTGGCCGAACCCGTAGATGCCCGCCTGAATGATCGTTCTTCCAGACGGTCGACGTTGAGGATGGTCTGCCCTCCCGCGTAGCTGGCGTTCTGGTCGACGGTGGAGATCACGGGATAATCGTTCTGGCCGCCTTTATAGTCCGCGCCGTTGTAGTGATAGAACGGAGAAACCGTCAGCAGGGTGGTTGGATTGAAGGTGTGGATCCAGGAGAAGATGGCGTAGCCGTCGGGCTCGACTTCGGCGTCATGCAGGCCGCTCGAGGGATAGACCTGAGTTTCCGACGGAGTCGGGGTCGGGGTCGATGGGGATCTGGTAGTAGTCCCGGCGCAGCGAGGTGACGAGCCGATATTGATTCTTCGGATCGGGATTGAAGATGAACGAGGCGAATCCGCCAAAGCCATTGACCGCGTCGTTGACCACCTGCGGAATCGGCGTCTGGAGCCCGTAGTCGCTGCGGTTTCCGTTCAGGCTCGCGTAGTAGGCAAAGCGCTGCGTGTGACCTCCGCAACTGATCTGGTCGTCGGTCTGATAGAAGTTGCCGGCGGTGAGGACGAGGTCGCACTCGCTGTCGCGCTCGAAGCCGGTGCGCGGCACGACGTTGAAGACGCCGTAGGTGCGGTCGCCATAGTCGGCGTCGTAGCTGCCGCTATAGACCTCGAGATAATCGATGTCTCGAGGGTCAATCTGCGGACCAAGATTGGTGGCGATGTTGGTGTTGGGAATGGGGACGCCGTCGATGAGCCAGTTGACCTGGTGGCCACCCATCATGTGCAGCATGTCGTGGGTCACGTAGGAGGCCGGAACATAATCCGTGATCATCTCCATACCGTTGGTGCGGTCCGCTCCTGGAGTCTGCTGAATGTCCATGCGGCTCAACATCGTGGTCGGCGTGACGCTGTCGGTGGTCGCCTGACCCGCGGTTCCCGGCACCAGGACGCTCTCTTTCACCGTTGCGAGCGCCAGGGGAAAGTGGAGGATCGGGCTGGTGTCGGACTGGACAATCACGTCCTGGCTCATCTGCTGAAAGCCGTTCGGCGAGACCGTGACGATGTAATTTCCGATGGGCACGGAGGTGAACACGAACTCGCCGTTCGCGTTGGTCTTCAGCGTTTGCGTAAACTCCGAGTTCTGAGCCTTCAGCGTGAGCTGAGCTCCCTGAATGGGGCGGTGCTGCGGGTCGTGGACGATGCCCTGCACCGTGCCGAAGATGGAAGCCCAGGCGAGCGTTCGCTGGCAGAAGGAGCGCGATAAGACTGAGAAGCAGGCGACGTGCGAACGGCATGCGTCGCTGCAGGGCGAAGGGGTACATGGAGATCTCTCCTGGTCACAGGGTCGTGACGAGCCGCTTGATTGGGCGCGAATGGGAGCACGATGGAGACTCACCGCCGTGTGGCAGCGGGAGTTACGCTACGCGTGCGAGTGCTAGGCGAGGAGAGAGGGAGGGCCGCGCTTCTGGCGGGAGCGATCGAAGGAGATGCGGCGCAGGCACTCGGCTTGCGCTGCTGCGGAGGGCTCCTGCAGCGAGAATGCTGCCTGGGTTGCAGCGGCGCCGGGGGTGAGAGTCTGGAGATGCGTAGCGACCAGCGAGCGCTGGCGGTAGGGGCACTGTTCAGGCTTTGCGCCGATGCGGGTTGAGCCATCGTCCTCGTGCAGCAGCAGCGCGCGAGCCTCCGGAGACATATCGCAGTGATGCTTGCCGCCGCGACGGCAACAGGCAGGCAGCGTCGATTGCCCCATCGCGCCCGAGGTGAGCGCGGGCGCAATCATGGGGAACAGAGTCGCCCAGAACAACAGGATGGAGAGAAGGCGTCGCTGCATGGCCTGCGACTCCATCTTCGCATATCCGCGGCTACGGGCACCGATTCTAAGGGCGAAGGATGACCAAGCAGGCAGGCGTGTGGCGGAAGATCCGCGGAGACGCCCTGCCGGGGGCCGAGGTCCTTCCGTGCCCAGACGTCGCGGACGTTCCAGGGGTGCGCGCCGAGGGCGTGGGCTTAGCTGTACGAAGTTGCGTTTCAGATTCATCGGGGCGTCGCCGGTGTTGAAGAGGGCGAGCGCGATCCTGTGGCCGGGAAGATCTGCCTGCCAGACGATGAAGTCGCCCTGGTGGAGGAGCTCGAAGCTCTTCGTCCCGGTCTGATTGATGGCAATCAGGTCGCGATTGGTGAGCAGCGCCAGGGTGGGTTCGTCGAGCAGGGTGAGATTGGCGCCGAGGATGAGTGGGCTGCGCGCGATGGACCACAGGGTGAGCTCGGTGCGCTGTTCGTCGGGGGTGAGACGCGAGGCGCGAGGCTGGCCCCAGCCGGGTTCGGGACGCAATTGGCCGATGGGAAGCATGTCGGCGTCGGGCCAGTTGCCGGGCTTGCGCATACGGCGCCCACGCGGCGAGCCGCGCGAACTGGTCCTTCACGCCCTGCGGAAAGGTCTTGCCGGGCGCCGCGGACCAGACATCCCACTCGTCGTCGGCGATGCGCCACATGTTGGCGAGGCGCGTAACCTCTGCAGCGTGCGCGAGCGCGGTGGGACCGGGCGAGAGGCTGAGCACGATGGGACGGCCGGTCTTGTCGATGGCGCGGTGGATCATCTCGATCTCGTCGAGCTTGAAGGGATGGTCGGCGATGCAATCGACCTTGAGCAGATCGACGCCCCAGGAGGCGTACTGGCGCAGCAGCGAGTCATACCAGGCCTGGCCGGCGGCGTTGTCGCGAACGCCCCAGTTGGTGGGATCCCATGGGCAGGCGTCGGTCTGGTCGGCGGCGTCCTGCGCGTGGAAGTCAGAGCCCTGAATCGGCAGATTACGCTCGACCGCAGCGCGCGGAATACCGCGCACGATGTGAATGCCGAACTTGAGGCCCTGCGCAGTGCACCCAGTCGCCGAGGGTTGCAAAGCTGGTGGATTCGATGGTGGCTGAGAGTTTGTGCGTGGCATCGGAGGGGCTGATCTGTGGCGATGGCGAGCCGGGCGCAACAGCGGAAGGAAAGCGCGCGGGGACGGGAACGTAGCGGCCGTAGGGATCGATGGCGTAGCGCAGCTTGTCCGGCGTGGGGCGGTCGCTCGGGTTCTCGAAGAACCAGCCTTCGTCGATGACAGCATAGTTCCAGCCAAAGGGCAGGAGCTTGTCGCTGGAGCACGTCGACGTTGGCGCGGAACTGCGGTTCGGTGATGGTGAGACCGTAGGTGTCCCAGCTATTCCAGCCCATGGGTGGCGTGGGCGCGACGGTTGGCTGCGGCTGCTGTGCTGCTGCGACCATTGAGAAGCAATCCTGCGAGTGCGATCCAACGAACGAAAGACCTCATGGCCTGAACGATAGCATCGCGCACACAGCGGCATTGCACGAGTGGCTACGTGAGCTGGATGAGGACTGCGCTGAGCGCAGGCACGTAGCAGGAGAGTTGTGTGGCGCTGAGCGTCAGGGAGTAGGCGGCACCGGGTTGGAAGGCGCCGTCGTTGGCGACCGTTGCGCCCTGGATCGTGACTCCGGAGAGTGCGGAGAGGCTGGGTGCGGTTGCGCCGGCCGAGAGTTGCGTCATCTGCTGCAGCGTCGCGGTGGACATGGCTTGCGGCAGGACGATGCTGAGGTCGAGATTCTGCGTTGCGTCCTTGTTGACCAGCACGACGCTCATGCCAGCTGGTGGTCTGAAGCGCGTAGGCGGTCACGTTCAACGTGCCGGCGGAGAGCTGCGTGCTGAGCAGGGTTCCGGTACCGGCCATCGCCGCGAGCAGAGCGCCGTAGAAGACTGGCTGCGGGCCCGAGGACGATGCCGTTGTTGTCGGCGATGGCGGTGCCGGGTTGTTGGCCACCGCACTGGAAGTTCAGCCCGGAGGCGCCGCCTAGTGCGGTTTGAAAGATGGTGTCGATGGCCCAGAGGGCAGAGGCGTAAGTGTTGCTGACGTCCGGTGCCCCGCCGTCGTCGTACGAGCTGCAGGCGTCGATGCGGAAGGGCACGTCGATGGACTGCGCGCCGTAGTGCAGCATGAGCAGTTCGGTAGAGAGCGCGGTGTCGGGAGAGACGAGGTCGTCGACGGTGGCGGTGGAGGCGGGGCCGCGGGTGTAGTGCTGGGTGAGCAGGTTGATCTCGCTGCTGGTGACGTACTCGCCGAAGGGCAGCGTCCAGCTGTCGACGTTGCTGCCGGCGGCGGGGCCGCAGAGGGGCGCGCTGGGTGTGACAGCGACGATGGCCGAGCGGTACTGCTGCCAGAGAGCCTCGAAGATCTCGACCGACCAGTTGCCGGGGTAGAAGCTGCTGCCGTAGGTCTCGCACTCGTTGCCGAGCTCCACGCCGACGAGCGCGGCGCCAAGTTGCTGCGCGACATAGGCAACCTCTGCCGCTGCGAGCGCGGGAGTCGTCGCTCCGGTGGCCGAGCCGCCGAGATTGACGCCGTAGATGCAGCTCCAACCCGTGGCGCGGAGGAAGGCGGCGAGCGCGTCCACGTCGGAGGGCGCGATCTGGCCAGCGGTCTGGCCGGGGCCGTTGGGGGTCCACACGCTTTCGTCGACAGACGCGCCGCCGATACGAAGCACGCCCGGGCCGAGGCGCTGGAAGAGGCCGAGCAGGTCGGCGTTGGCGGTGAAGAGCGGCGTGAGCCAGCGACTGCTTCTCGTAGGCGAGGCCGAGAAAGCCGGGGGCGAAGGAACCTGCGACGGTGGAGGCAATGGTCAGCGAAGCGGCGGTGATCGCGCCGGCCGGGAGGGGCTGCTGGATCGGTGCAGGAGGTTCCACGGGCGGCGTTGCCGGCGGTGCTGGAGGGGGCGTTGCGGGCTGCACGCCGGTGGTCGAGCTTACGGCGCGGACCAGCGCGGCCCCGCAGCCGGTGAGCGCGGAGCTGGCGGCGACGGCAGCAAAGCCGTGGAGCAGCTGGCGCCGCGAGAGAGCGCGGTGAGAGAGTGTCGGGCTGAGGGTGCGCGGAGCCATCTAGAGTTCCCTGCGGCTGTGTGTTTCCACAGACGAGCTACTAGGAAAGTCTAAGAATGCGTTTCTAATCGTGGGTAACTTCTAACTCGCCAAGAGGTGTGTAGCGAAACAGGCATAAACATTAGGTTTCTAACACGGCTGGCGAGAGTTTGTCGATAATACTTCGAGTCCCAAAGAGGAAGATTTTGCTTGGAATGGCTCCCCCACAGTTCCGTCAAATTGGGCACGCCGGGGCAGGACTCTGTATCCTGAGGAAAGGCTGATTTGTGCGTAGCGAGTGTTACTCAGCCAGACACGTTCAAGGACCCGCAATGCCGCTTTACGAGTACGAATGCACCTGCCTGCCATCGCCGCACGGAGAAGATCCAGAAGTTTTCTGACCCCGAGCTGACCGTCTGCCCGCACTGTGGCGGGCCGCTGGAACGCACCATCACGGCTGCCGCGATCTCGTTCAAGGGCGGCGGCTGGTACAAGGACGGCTACGCGTCGGCGAAGCCGGCAGCTTCGAGCGAGGGTTCGGGCGGCGACGGCAGTGGGAGCGGGTCAGATGGCGCGAACGCTAGCGGTGGGTCGGCAACCGGTGACACGGGGCAGGCGGCAAGGTCGATTCCGTCTCGGCGTCCGCGAGCTCCGGCGAGGGAGCGAAGTCCAGTGAGAGCGCGAAGCCGGCGGACAGCGCCAAGCCGGCTGCAGCAAGCGCGCGCCGGCGTCTCCGAGCAGCGTCAAAGGATTAAGCCGCATGCTGGCAGATGACCTTCGGCATGTGTCTGATAGCGCGACTGTTAACTGATCTTGCTGATAGCGGACGGGCTTCCCTGCCGCGCAATTACACAACGTTCATCGCGATTGATTTATCATCCAACCCATGAAGCTCTCTCGCTCGCTCCGCAAAATCGGCGACCAGATCGAAGACTCCGTCGATCAGCGTGACCGACGACGGGAGTTCTTTCCTGCGCAATGTTGGCTGGATATCGGCCGGCGTCGCGACGGTGGCGATGGGTGTTGTGATCGGACGCGAACTCCGTCAGCGCTACAAGTTCAATCGCCGCACGCCGTATGACTTCTACGCGCATTCCGGCGACCAGGCGCAGGATGTCGAGTTCGGCGTAGGAATCTAAGCCCGAAAACACCTCTTTAATACAGCTGGAAGCTGCCGCAGGTCGGCAGTCTTTCTGCCTGGCCATCTTTGCTGATGCCGAGCGGCGCTCACCTACGCATCTAACAGGATGTATCGTTGCTTATGGCCTTCTCCCTGCCTCACCATCTCTCGAACCGAGCACGCTGCGTCCGCGGATTCGCCGGCGGCGCTGCACGCGGAACGCGGCGAGGCGCTGCGGCTGCGGGATGGTCATGGCCGCGCGCTCACCGACCTGCGGCTTTCGGTCACCGACCGCTGCAACTATCGCTGCGTCTACTGCCGGACCGGCAACGAGGGCGCGCAGTTCACCGAGCTGCCGATTGCGACCTACGCGCGCATGCTGCGGGTGTTCGTCTCGCTGGGGATTGAGAAGGTGCGGCTGACCGGCGGCGAGCCGCTGCTGCGCGACGGGCTGCTCGACCTGATTCGCGAGACGGCGCAGATGCAGCCCGCGTTCTCGGACGCTCCGCTGGACATTGCGATCACCACCAACGGGCATCTGCTGGCGCCGATGGCGCAGGAGCTGAAGGCCGCCGGGCTCTCGCGGATCACGGTCAGCATGGATGCGGTGGACCCCGAGACCTTTACGCGAATCACGCGCGTTCCCGGGCAGCTTTGAGCGGGTACGCGACGGCATTCGCGCGGCGCAGGATGCGGGCCTGGGACCGGTCAAGGTGAACTGCGTGCTGCTGCGCGGCTTCAACGATTCGCAGATTGAAGCGTTCGCTGAATTTTCACGGAACGAGCAGGTGATCGTCCGGTTCATCGAGTGCATGCCGCTGGAGGAGGACCGCACCTGGTCTCCGGAAACGGTGGTGCCGATGAGGGAGATCGTCGCGCGGCTGAATGCGGTGCGGCCGCTGGTGGCGCTGCCGGCGAACCATCTCTCCGAGACCGCCCGGCGCTTCACCTTCGACGACGGCCTGGGCGAGATTGGCATCATTGCGCCGGTCTCAGAGGCCTTCTGCGGCCACTGCAGCCGCGTGCGCGTCACCTCCGACGGCAAGCTGCGGACCTGCCTGTTCTCGCAGTCGGACCATGATCTGGTCGGGCATCATGCTTCGCGGTGCAACGGACGATGAGATGGCGAGCTGGATTCGGAGGATCGTCCAGCACAAGGAGGCTCGGCATCACATTGGCGAGCCGGGATTTCTCAAGCCGTCGCGCAGCATGGTGCACATCGGCGGCTGAAAAGCCTCGCTCGTCTGTGTGCGCATCGTCACACGCGACTGCGATTTGTCAGGCAGGACGTGGAAATGAAGCCTTTTCTCAGCTATGCTAGCGGAACCGTCCGGACACTCTTGAGCACACCGGCAGTTCACAAGCAGATGCGGCACAAGGGGAAAAACCGCTCGGAAGGGGTACGCGGCAACACTCGCCGCAGCATCATGAGCGACCTACGCAAGAACGATCGGCGACAACTGGCCTCCATCGACTCGCGCCAGATGGACAGCCTGCGCGTGTTCCACGAGGTCGCGCGCGCGCTCACCTCGAACCTGAAGC
Organism: uncultured Acidobacteriaceae bacterium; assembly: GCA_963821165.1. Taxonomy (GTDB): domain Bacteria; phylum Acidobacteriota; class Terriglobia; order Terriglobales; family Acidobacteriaceae; genus Granulicella. Next base: position 1,091,754 of record CAWGCQ010000003.1, on the reverse strand, counting down.
TTGACTCGCTGCTGCGCTCCATCATGGCCAAGATGGAGGAGTTCTTCGGGCCGGAACACTGGTCGCTCCTGATGGTGGATGAAGAGACCGGCGAGCTGTACTACGCGCTCTCGACAGGGCTGGACGAGTCGATGCTGGGCGATCTGCGGCTGAAGCCAGGCGAAGGCATTGCAGGCTACGTGGCCGCGACCGGCAATCCGCTGGTGGTCGCCGACGTCAGCGCCGATCCTGACTGGTCGCGCTATGCCAAGGCCCATCCGGAGCTGAATCTGCGCTCGATTGCCTGCCTTCCGATCCGCCACGGCGACCGCACGCTGGGCGCGCTGCAGCTCAATAACAGCAAGCTGGACCTGCTGCCCGAGTCCTCCATCGCGTTTCTTCGCGTGCTGTGCGACTACGCTGCGATTGCGCTCGAGAATGCGCGCCGCGTGAAGCTGATTCATCACCTCAGCATCACCGACGACTGCACCGGCCTGTTCAACGCGCGGCACCTGTACACGCTGCTGGAGCAGGAGATCGCCGAACACGTCTCGAAGAGCGCGTTCCGCGTGGTTCCGATCATGAAGCCGCACTTCAGCCTGCTGTTTCTGGATCTCGATCACTTCAAGCGGGTGAACGACCGGCACGGACATCTGGTGGGCTCGCGGCTGCTGGCCGAGGTGGGCAACCTGTTGAAGCGACTGCTGGGGCCGGATCACGCGGCCTTTCGCTATGGCGGCGATGAGTTTGTGGCGCTCCTGCGCGGACTCGACAAACCCGCGGCGACTGAACTCTCCCGGCGCGTTCTCGAACAGCTTGCGCAGACGCGCTTTCTGACCGGCGAAGGACTTTCGCTCTCCGTCACTGCGAGCCTGGGGCTGGCAACGTTTCCGCAGGACGGCGAGCTCACTGCATGACCTGATTCGCGCCGCCGACACGATGATGTACACGGCGAAGGACTGTGGTCGCAACCAGTTGATGGTCGCCGACAGCACCGCCCCCGGACCTCATCCCTCACCTGGCATCTCGCGGCACGTCTGAGCGGTTACAGTGGAGTGTGCCCTCCGTTGATCTCCCGCAGCCCGTCGAACTCTCCCAGCCCGTAGATGGACCCCGGCTCTTTCGCAGGATTGCCTGGCGGCTGATCCCGTATCTCTTCCTGCTCTACATTCTTGCCTACCTGGACCGCGTCAATGTGGGATTCGCCGCGCTGCAGATGAAGCATGATCTGCGCCTCAGCAACACCGTCTACGGGACGGGGGCGGGCATCTTCTTTCTGGGCTCCGCGCTCTTCGATCTGCCCAGCAACCTGATGCTGGTGAAGGTTGGACCGAGACGCTGGATCGCGCGCATCATGATCAGCTGGGGCGTGATTGCGACCGGGATGATGTTCGTACGCGGGCCGGTTTCGTTTTACGTGCTTCGGTTCTTGCTGGGCGTGTGCGAGGCGGGATTCTTTCCCGGCATGATCCTTTACCTTACGTACTGGTTTCCGTCGCGGCAGCGGGCAGGCGCGATCGCGAAGTTCATGACCGCAACGTCAATCGCCGGAGTGGTGGGCGCGCCGATGTCGGGATGGCTGCTGAATCTTGAGGGCGTTTCGCATCTGCACGGATGGCAGTGGCTGTTTCTCGCGGAGGGCATTCCCAGCTTTCGTGATGGGCTTCAGCGTTCTGTATCTGCTGAAGGACAAACCAGATGATGCGAACTGGCTGACCGCCGAGGAGAAGTTGTGGCTTGATGCGGAACTGGAAGCAGGATCGCCAGGCCGGCGGCGCGGCTGAGAAGCACAACCTGATCGACGCGTTCAAGGCGCCCATGATCTGGCTGCTTGCCGCTATCTGTTTTGTTGACCAGGTAGGCGTATACACCGTGAACTTGTGGATGCCACTGATTCTGACCAGCTTTCTGCATGGGAGCGCGGCCGCTGGCACGACGCTTTCCGCCGCGGACGCGAGCCGCATCGCAAACTACTCGACGATTCCGTACATCGCTGCAGCGATCTTCACGGTAGCGGTCGGCTATAGCAGCGACCGCAGCGGCGAGCGGCGATGGCACATCGCTGGCTGCCTGATTTTGAGTGCGATCGGCTTTGCGTGGGCGGGCACGACGCACTCGCTGATCGCGGCGCTGATGGGATTCACACTGGCGGCGGTGGGCTATTGGAGCATCATGGGGCCCTTCTGGACGCTGCCCACGAGGATGCTGGGCGGTCGCGCGGCGGCTGGCGGCGTGGCCATCATCATGATGATCTCCGGCGCGGGCGGCTTCGTGGGGCCGTATCTTACCGGGCGACTGCGGGATCTTACGCACGGCTTTTCTGGCGGCCTCTACACGATTGCCGTACTGACGCTGCTAGCCGCGGCGATGTGCGGGCTGCTGCGGGCGCGCCCGAAGCATGCACGAAAGGATCTTCCCGGCGCAGGCTAAGACATGCCGATGATCTCGCCGTCTTCGTCGACGTCGATGTCGAGCGCGCGGGAGATCTTCGGCAAGCCGGGCATGAGCATCATGGAGCCGGCAATCACGACCAGAAATCCAGCGCCGGCTGATAGTGCGACGTCCGTGACGTGCAGCGTCCATCCAGTGGGCGCGCCCATGCGCTTGGGATCGTCGGAGAGCGAGTACTGCGTCTTCGCAATGCACACGGGCAGGTGGCCGAAGCCCCAGCGCTCGAAGCGAGCGAGATTCTGCTGCGCACGTTCGCTAAGCTCGATGCCATCAGCGCCGTAGATAGAGCGCGCCACCTTCGTGATCTTCTCGATGGCGGAGTCTTCGCGCGCATACGTGGTGACGGGCTCGACGTCTGGATTGGCGTCGATGACCTCAACGATCTTGTTCGCCAGATCGACCGCACCCTCGCCGCCTTTTGCGAAAGCCTCAGAGAGCGCAAACGAGGCGCCGTGGGCCTCGCAGAACTGGTGCAGCGTTTCGAGCTCGGCTGGGGTGTCATTGGGAAAGCGATTGATCGCGACGACCACGGGAAGATCGAAGCCCGCGCACGATGTCGATGTGCTTTGCAAGGTGCGTGAAGCCGCGCTCGAGGTCACTTTCCCCCTGGTTGCGCAGGCTCTGCACAGTAGTTACGAGCACCGCGACCGACGGCTTGATGCCCGACGTCGGCATCACTAGGTCCATATACTTCTCGAAGCCGAGGTCCGAGGCAAAGCCGGTTTCGTTCACAACGTAGTCGGCGAGCCGCAGGCCGATCTCGTGCGAGATGACGGAGCTGGTTCCGTGCGCGATGTTGGCGAAGGGCCCGCAATGCACTAGCGCCGGCGTGCCTTCGGTAGTCTGCGCGAGGTTGGGCAGAAGGGCTTCGCTGAGCAGCGCCAGCATGGGGCCGGTGGCGCGGAGGTCGGCTGCGGTGACGGGCTCGCCCTTGCGGTTCTGGCCGATGACGATGCGCGCGATGCGGCGACGCAAATCTTCACGACCCGAGGCGAGCGAAAGGATCGCCATGATCTCTGATGCAGCCGTAATGAGGAACCCGGCGGCGCGATTGCTGCCATCACGCTGGCGCTTGTCAGGAGCCGTGACGCTGACGATGATGTTGCGCAGCGCGCGATCGTTCATGTCCACCGCGCGAGGCCAGGTGACCGCATCAGGATCGAGGTCTAGCTCGTTGCCATGGAACAGGTGGGAGTCGATCAGTGCGGAGAGCAGGCTATGCGCCGAGGTGATTGCGTGGAAGTCGCCATGGAAGTGGAGATTGATCTTCTCGGCTGGCTCGATCTGCGATCTTCCGCCACCGGCAGCGCCGCCTTTCATACCGAACACTGGGCCAAGTGACGGCTCGCGGGAGGTAATGATGGCGCTCTTGCCGATCTTCTCCAGGCCCTGCACGAGACCGATGGAGGTGACGGTCTTGCCCTCGCCGGATGCGGTTGGCGAGGTCGCCGTAACCAGGATCAGCTTGCCACGACGATCGCCGCGAGGGCTTTGCTTGAGCAACTCGAGGCTGAGTTTGGCGCTTACGGGCGTGCGTCGTTCATAGACGTCGTCCGTCAGGCTGAGCTTGGCGGCGATCGCTTCAATGGGCAGCAAATTCTTCTTCAAGTCATCCTCAGGGGCATCCGCGCCGCTGACAGGCGACGAGCTCCGCGCGGGCTTCTACACACTCCAGCATATCTTCCGTCGTGAGGAAAACCGATGGCAGCGCGGACGAAGAGATGTGGGTTAGAACTTCTGAGACTTCAGCCATTCGCGAAAGGCCGGTCCAACCCCGTCGTGTTTGAGAGCGAAATCGACGGTTGCCTTGAGGAATCCGAGCTTGTCGCCGGCATCGTAACGCTCGCCCACGTAGTGAAATCCGTAGACTTGCTCAAACTGCAGCAGCGCCTTGATGGCGTCAGTGAGCTGCAGTTCGCCACCTGCTCCCGGGGTGAGCTGCTCGATCATCTCGAAGATCTTCGGCGTCAGAATGTAGCGGCCAATGATCGCATTCTGGCTTGGCGCTTCCTGCGGCTTCGGCTTTTCCACCAGGTTGTTGACCGCGACCAGTCGCGGATTGGTGGGATGCGTCAGTGCAGTCCAGGCAGCCGTACATCGAGATCGCATCGCCTTCGACGACCTCGGTGCCGAGAATCGTCGATTGCGTCTCGTCGAAGGCTCCTACCATCTGCGCCAGGCATCCGCCTTCAGCATCCACGATGTCATCGGGCAGGATCACGGCGAATGGTTCATCGCCGACCAACTGCTTCGCCATCAGCACGGCGTGGCCGAGACCGAGCGCTTCGGGTTGGCGCACATAGCTGATCCGCGCGAGCTTGGCGACGGCAGCAGGCAACCTTCAACAGATCCATGCGGCCCTTCGCGCGCAGCGCAGCCTCAAGCTCCGGCGAGCGATCGAAGTGATCCTCCATCGTCGTCTTGCCGCGGCCGGTGACGATGATGACGTCAGTGCAGCCTGCGGCCACCGCCTCTTCCACGCCGTACTGGATCAGCGGCTTGTCGACGAGCGGAAGCATCTCCTTGGGAGTGGCCTTGGTGGCGGGTAGAAAGCGGGTGCCGTAACCGGCTGCGGGAATAACTGCCTTGCGGATTTTTTGCTGAATCATTGAAATTGATGTCTCTCTACTGTTTTACCTCTTCAGTATCGTCAGGTCGAGAACAGAACATGATCGCACGCAGAGGGATCATCGTGGTACAAACCAGAAAGACCGAGAGGAATACTGGATGTTCTGGCTGAGATGGCGAAACGATTCTGACAGGTTGCCGCGCAACCTGCAAGGCGGATGAGTATGCAATCGATTGCGCTGAGCAACTCTCGACACACGCTACGCCGGTGCTGGGCTTTGGCTGCTCCGCGGTGATGGGACGTGTGGGCCGCAAAGCCTCGCTGGCAGCGCTCGCGGCGGCGTATGACGCGGGCGTCATCTTCTATCGACACCGCCCGCTCCTACGGCTACGGAGAATCCGAGGCGCTGCTCGGCGAGTTTCTTCGTGGCCGCCGCGATCAGGTGTTGGTGTCCACCAAATTCGGTATCCTGCCCGCTCCCGCGAGCCGCCCTGAAGCGGGCGCTGAAGCCACTCGCACGCTCGCTGCTGCGCCTGGCTCCCGGCGCTCGCAGGGCGATGCAGCGGCAGCTCGCTTCCATGTCGTCCGCCGGACACTTCAGCGTCGCCGCGCTGCACCAAGCCTCGACGCAAGCCTGCGCGCCCTGCGCACGGACTACGTCGATTTCCTCTTCCTGCACGAGCCACCGAGCAGCGTTCTTCAGCAGGATGACCTGTTCGCCGCGCTTGAGCAGCTGGTCGCGGCCGGTAAGATTCGGCGCTTCGGCATCGCCTCGCAGCCGGAGGTGATCGAAGCCGCGATGGCGGCGCGAGTGCCGGGACTCGCAGACCGTCCAATTCCCCTGCAACCTCTTCGACATGAGCGCTCGCGGACAGATGGTCGGGAGCGGAGGCCGATCTCCTCGCCATCGCTAACCATCCCTTTGGTGGCGCCGCTGGCATCGCGGCGGGCAAGGCGCTGCTGACCCGGCTTGCAAGCGCTCCGGAGACCCCCACGACGCTGCGCGAGAAGCTCATACCGATGGATGACGCGCTGCTCGCCGATGTTGTGCTGAACGCAATCACGCGCGACACCGGTGTGCAGGTGGTGGTTCCCTCGATGCTGCGGCTGGACCATCTGCGCGCGAACGTCGCAGCGATGGAACACAGCCGCTTCAGCTCGGAGGAGATTCGCTGGCTGCGTACAACCGATCAGCCGCACAATCTTCAGGAGGCCGCTGTCTTCGATTCCTAGAGCACGGGGCTGTCGTTATGCAGCATCGCCTTGCGGATGACCTTGATCGGCGCAAACCCCTGGCGCATGAAGTCGTCGTGGAACTGCTGCAGGTTGAAGGCCGCGCCCTCTTTCTTCTGCACGTCGGCGCGCAGCTTCATGATCTCCAGCTTGCCCAGCGTGTAGTAGAGATAGAGCGCGTCGGCGGTTCCGCGCTTGGTTTCGACCTCAGCGATGGGCCGCGCCTGGTAGCCTTCCTTGACGAAGAAATCCTCCGCCTCGGGAATCGTCAACGCTCCGCCAACGCCGGTGTGCATGCGGATGCCGACGACGAAGCGCGCATCGCGCAAGCAGCGCATCCTGCAGCTGCCCCAGGCGAATCAGCTTGGCCTCGCGTTCGGTCGTTGCTCCTGCGCCGGGCTGACCGTAGCCCTCATCGAGCATCATCTGCTCGCAGTAGTGCGCCCAGCCTTCGATGTTGGTGTTCGCGCCCAGCACCTTGCGAATGGTCGACGGAAACTGCGGCGTCCACAGGAACTGCACGTAGTGTCCGGGATAGGCCTCGTGCACGCTGGTCGAGACGATCGTGCCGATGTTGAACGCGGCCATGTACTCCGATGTGCGCTGCGCAGACCAGCTCGGCTCCGGCAGCGTCACGTTGAAGTACGCCTTGTTCGAGTTCGTCTCGAACGGCCCCGGCGGGTCCATCGACGCCTGCGTGGTCGCGCGCATGAACGGCGGCGTCTCTTCCAGCGTCGGCTGCACGTCGCTGGGGATCGTGATGATGTGGTGCGACGCGAATGAAGGCAATCTCCGAATCGAAGCGGTCATGGAATGCCTGCAGCAGCTTGTCCGGCGCCGGATGCATCGTCGCCAGCTCGGCCAGCTCCTGCTGCGGCGTCTTGGTCGGATCAATCTCCTTCGCGACCCGCGCGAACTCCGCCTGGTTCTTGTGCAGGTCGTCATAGCCAATCTGCAGCAGGCGATCGAGCGGAATATCGACCATCTCGTTATACGCGAGCGCCTTGGAGAACGTGTCCGCGCCATAGCGGAAGTCGCCATTCGAACGCGGCAGCAGGTCTGTCTTCATCCACGCGCCATAGCTCTTCAGCGCATCAATGACAGCAGCATTGCTCTTCGCGAAGTCAGCCTTGGCCTGCGCGTCGGTGGCGGACTGCGAAGGCGCTTGGCACATCGTTCTGGAAGAAGCTGACGTCGTCGTCAATCTGCTCGAGCGCAATCTCGGTGTAGATGTGCGGCGGGTTCTTCAGATTCGCGCGCGCATACTCGAGTGCCTGCGGAATCTGCTTCTCGCGCTCGATCGCAGCGCGCAGCCGCACATCCACCGGCGCGTACGGGCGCTCCATGATCACGAAGATCGCAGTTGGTCACGCCACTCGAATACTGATCCGGATTCTTCTCCCAGCCACGAATCACTTCCAACTGCAGCAGCTGCCCGCGCACAGTTGTTCAGCAGAATCTGATAGTCGGCGGCGGGCTCGGCATCGAGCGCGCTGGGGTCGATCGCCTCGAGCTTCTTCTCGAAGTCATGCAGGGCCGCAACCTCCCGCTGTACGCCCGCGGCGGAATAATCCTCCAGCTGCGAGTCGTACTGATGCAGGCCAGCGCTGGTGCCTGCGGTCGGCGCAAACTTGAAGTAGAATGTCCTCGAAGTATTGGCTGCTGAGATAGTCGAACGTCTGATTGCCGCCGTCGGCCGCGAGGTTCTGCGCGTGTGTTGGAGAGCTAATCATGAGGGTGGCGAGAGCGGAAGGATAAGGAAACCGCGAAATTTCATGATGCGCAAAGTGTAGCGCAGTTTGCCGCCGCTTTCATGCGGCGGCGCGCGCTAAGAGGCTGCAGCGCTCTGTGGGCGCAAGCATCTCCAGCAGCTCGCGCGTCTCGGCCAGCACCACATCCGCCTGCGCGCTCGAAAGCGGCCAGCGCAGCGTGCCCTGCGGCGTCAGCTGCGCTCCGTTCTTCGCGTTGCGCGCCACCAGCTTCATCAGCGCGCCCACGTTGATGCCCTTGCCCTCTTCCTGCGGCGCGGCATGCAGCTTCTCGCTGAAGGTGACGTAGAGCATCTCGCGCATCGGCTTCAGCTTGCCCGCCTGCGCGGCGGGAGCATTCGCCGGGCGCGCCGCAGCCGTCTCGCGCAGAGCGACGGTCGCGTTGGTCACCGGTCGATTCGCCGCCGCGCGGCTGGAGAACTGCAGATTCGCGGTCTGCGGTGCCTGCCCGTGACGGCCTGCCAAGCGGCGGCCGCGGTGGCTGCGCCGTTGACCAACTCCCAAAGCTCGGCCGCTGCACATTCGGTCTCGCCGGCGCTGGCGCAGCTTTCTTTGGCTCTTCGATCAACGTTCGCTTGCGCTCGATCTGCGCAATGCCCAGCAGCTCGCACGTCAGCCGAATCTCGCCGGCGATCAGCAGATGCAGCACGCTCTCCGGCGGCTTGCCGTAGCGGTCTTCGAGCTCCGCGCGCACCTCGGTCAGCGCGCTCATCGACTCCGCGCCGGCGATGCGCTTGTACATCCGCAACCGCTGGCCCTCCTCGGGGATGTACGTGTCGTCGATGCGCAGCGAGATGCCGAGGTTCACCGTCACCTGCGGCCGCTCCTCGCTGGCCTTCGCCCTTCAGCCGGCTCACGGCTTCCTCAAGCATCGTCGTATACATCTCGAAGCCGATGGCCTCGATATGTCCCGACTGCTCGCCGCCCAGCATGTTGCCCGCGCCGCGCAGCTCGAGGTCGAGCGCGGCGATCTTGAAGCCCGCGCCGAGGTCGGAGAACTCCTTCAGCGCCGCCAGCCTGCGCCGCGCAATCTCCGTCAACTGCTGCTCCGGCGGAATCAGCAGATACGCATACGCCCGGCGATTCGACCGCCCCACGCGCCCGCGCAGCTGATACAGCTCGCTCAACCCATGCCGGTCCGCGCGGTTGATGATGATCGTGTTCGCGCGCGGAATATCCAGCCCGTTCTCGATGATCGACGTCGCGCACAGCACGTCGTACTCGCCATCCATGAACGCCAGCATCGTGCGCTCCAGCTCGGCCTCGGGCATCTGTCCATGGCCCACGACCACGCGCGCCTGCGGCACCAGCTCGCGAATCTTCGAGGCCAATTCGTAGATCGTCTCCACGCGGTTGTGCACGAAGTACACCTGCCCGCCGCGCTCCAGCTCGACCTCCACCGCCGTGCGAATCAGCTTCTCGTCGAACTTCGCGACGATGGTCTGGATCGCCATGCGGTCCTTGGGCGGCGTCTCGATCACGCTCATATCGCGCAGCCCCACCAGCGACATATGCAGCGTGCGCGGAATCGGCGTCGCCGACATGCTCAGCACATCAATCGCCGCGCGCATCTGCTTCAGCCGCTCCTTGTGCCGCACGCCGAAGCGCTGCTCCTCGTCGACCACCAGCAGCCCGAGGTCCTGAAACTTCAAGCCCCTGCGACAACAGCGCATGCGTGCCGATGAGGATGTCCACCTTGCCCTGCTCGACGCGCTCCAGGATCTCCTTCTTCTCCTTCGCGGTGCGAAAGCGCGAGAGCATCTCGACCACGACCGGGAACTTGCTGAAGCGCCGCTTGAAGCTCTCGAAGTGCTGGAAGCAGAGCACCGTCGTCGGCGTCAGCACGGCCACCTGCTTGCCGTCCTGCACCGCCTTGAACGCCGCGCGCATCGCGACCTCCGTCTTGCCGTAGCCGACATCGCCGCACAGCAGCCGGTCCATCGGCTGCGTCGACTCCATGTCCGCCTTGATGTCGGCAATCGCAGTGATCTGGTCGTCGGTCTCGTTGAAGTCGAACGCGTCCTCGAACTCGCGCTGCATATTGTTGTCCGGCGAAAACGCCGTGCCCACCGCGGCCTTGCGCTGCGCGTAGAGCTTCAGCAGCTCCTCGGCCATGTCCTGCATGGCCTTCTTCACGCGCGCCTTGGTCTTGGCCCACGCCGGATTTCCCAGCCGATTCAACTGCGGCGCCGGCCCGGTCTCCGTCGAGCGATACTTCTGAATCAGATCCAGCCGCGTCAGCGGAACATACAGCTTCGCCTCTTCCGCGAAGGTAAGAATCATCAGCTCCAGCTGCGATCCATCCGGCTGCTCGATGGTGCGCAGGCCGTCGTAGCGCGCGATGCCGTGCTCCACGTGCACCACGAAATCGCCGACCGCGAGATCGCGAAAGTCCGAGACGAACGCCGCCGTCTTCGACTTGCCGCCGCGCCGGCCGCGCCATCACATCCGCATCGTCGTTGATGTCGTTCGCGCCGATGACGATCAACCTGCCGCGCCGTCCTGCGATCGAGGTCCAGCACCTGCACGCCATTCGCAATCGCCGCGCGCACAATCACCGGCGTGCTCAGATCGCCCGCCAGATAACTCGACTCCGAGTACACCGTCGTCGACCCGCCCTGCTCCACCCGCGAGCCGATGCGATAGGCCACGCCATACTCCTGCATCAGCCCGGCAAGCCGCTCCACCTCGCCCTGGTTCGGCGCGGCGATCAACACCCGCGCCTCGTTCTCCATCAGCAGCCTTCAACTGATCGATCAGCGCCGGAATCGATCCGTGAAAGCGCATCGTCGGCCGCGTCGCAAACTCAATCTCGCTGGCATCGCTGCGATCGCCATCCAGCACGTCGACCGCGCCAAGCTGATCGAGATCGAAGCCCGGAGTAGGCGCGGATCGCAGTCCTGCAGCTCCCACGGCGACAGATACAGATCCTCGGCGCCCACCAGCGATCCAATGCCCGCGCGCTCATGCCGCTGCTCCACCTTGTTCCACCAGCGCTCGCCCTGGTTCTGCACCATCGCCGGCTCTTCGATCAGCACCCGCGTCTGCGCGCCCATCAGCTCCAGCAGCGACGACTTCGCACCGGCAACCGCCGCATAGAACTCCCATCCGGGAAAGATCGTCGCCTCGCCGGTGCGCGACGCCGCGTGCGACACGTGATTCACCAACTCCGCCGGCGTCTCTCCACCTTCGAGCTCCGCGCCCGCCGTCCCACTCCGCGTCAGCCGCGCATTGATCGCGCTCAGCAGCGCCTCGGTCGCGGGCGTCTCGGTCAGCGGCAGCAGCAGCACCTCATCCACCGCCGAGCTCGAGCGCTGCGTCTCCGGATCGAACCGCCGCATCGACTCAATCTCGTCGCCAAAGAAGTCGATGCGCACCGGCCGCTCCATCTCCGGCCCATACACATCGAGAATGCCGCCGCGCATCGACACCTGCCCCGGCATCTCCACCACATCCACGCGCGTGTAGCCGACCGAGAGCAGATGCTCCACCAGCATCTCCGGCAGATGCTCCTCGCCGACGCGCAGCCGCAGCGCGAGCGCCGCATAATAGTCGCGCGCAAACAGCCGCATGCACGCGGCCTCGACGGGCGCAATCACCAGCTTCGCCGACGCCGCTGGCGAGCTTCCACAACGCCGACGCGCGCTGCTCCTGGATCTCGCCGTGCGGCGAAAGATTCTCAAACGGCAGCACATCATGCGCCGGAAGACGCAGCACCTCGTCGGCATCCAGCGCGCCGGTCAGCTCGCACGCCGCCAGCACCGCCGCATGCAGCGCCTCGGCCGCCTTGTTGTCCGAGACCAGGATCAGCACCGGCGCATGCGCCCCATGCGCCGACTGCGCAGCGCGCACAAAGTAAGGAAGGTAGAGGGCCCGCGCGGTCGCGGTCAGTCCGGACACACGTCTCCGACCCGTGCCGCCCGCCAGATGGCGACGTGCACGCTCAAAGGCGTCGGAGTGCTCCAGGTCCGCCATCAACTCGCGGACGAAGGGAAGAATCATGCAGTCTTCTATTTTACGTCCTGCCGAGCGCTCAGCTCTGCTCGCGTATCCGCCTCTTCCTCGTCGGTCCTGCTCAGCACCGCCTGCCCATACTCCAGCAGCGTCACCATGCCCACGCCGCCGCAGATGTTCCCCGCCACCGCCGGCCCAAACCAGCGTCGGATACGCCGCCCATGCCAGCTGGTGCGTCAGCACCGCCGTCAAGATCTCGCCGGAGGTCGCAATGCAGTGCGCAAAGTTTCCCAGCCCCACCACAAACGTCAACGCCCAGATCACCATCACCGACCCGGTAATTGAGTGCGACCCCGACACCAGCCACGCCGCCGTCGCGATGATCCATCCCGCGACCACGCCGCTCCAGAAGATCGCTGCCACCGGCTGCTGCACCGCCACCAGCCCTAGCCCCGCAATCGCCTGCACCACGTCCGCCGGCATCGAGTCGCGTCAGCCCCGCCAGCGCCGCAAACGTCAGCGCTCCCAGCATGTTCGACGGCAGCACCGTCGCCCACAATCGCAGCGTGTTCCAGATCTGCCGCGGCTCGGTCAGCACCAGCGCCACCGGGTACAGCGTGTTCTCGGTAAACAACTGCGACCGCCCCAGGATCACCACGATGAACCCCAGCGGGTAAAACATCCGCGAGATCATAAACGCGTTGCTGCGACCCACCCAGCCGCGCCAGCGCCAGCCCCACTCCCAGCGCCGACAGCCCCATAAAGATCCCGCCCGTAAACCCCGAGATCGCCAGCGAGATCGTCGACCGCTTCAGCTCCTCCTTCGCGTTCTTCGCCACCTGCTGATAGATCTCGTGCGCACTCGGCCGCGAAAGATCCTTCTGCTGCGAAGCAGGCGCCTCCGGCTCCGTACGCCGCAACAGGCTCCTCCGTCGAGGTCCACCCGCTCTCCTGCTTCGCTTCCTTCTCTTCGGGAACTTCGATCTTGTTCTCGTCCGCCATCGATCACCTTTGCTGTGCTTTCGAAGGTGAGATGCAGCTTGGCGTCCATCCACCCGCCCGCGCGTTGATAAATTAGTGCCCAGCCTGACAGATACGCATTCTCATCGGACTACGAGAGGTTCAGGTTCCCGCCCATATCTCTTGAAAAATATGGCAGAGCTCAATGATCCGAGGGTGCTAAGCTGCTGCGCATGAGGTCGTCGCGAAACGCCGTACTAGCTGCAGTCTGCCTGATCACTTCGCCTGAACTTACCCACCCCCAAACGAACGAGACGCGCAGCGTCGCTCGATGCGCATTTGATGGCGTGGAGTTTGGCTTGTACGACGCGCCTCGATCTGCGTTTGTGGCAATGATTGATGATCTCAAGGTCACGGCCCGTTACCTCCCTCATTCCGAGGACCACGCAATCTTCATCTTTACGCGCGCCGGGAAGCTTGTGCGCACCGTCAGCATCAGCGACCTCGGCAATCCGAATGGATGGTTAGCCATCTCCTCCAATAGAAGACGTTTCGCAATTACTTGGAGTAACGCTGGCGCGTCTGGGGGCTGGAACACACGTGTATTCCACGTAACGCCTCAGGGAGACATCCTCGAAGACACCGGGATTGTCCACGCTGTCATCGAAGATTTCTCTGCCCGACACAGCTGCAAGACCCGAGACGACAACTTCGAAACAGTTCGCTGGATGGATGACGATCACTTGCTTATATCGGCAGGAGTCTACCCAACGAGTGACTGCGGCCGGGAAATGGACTACACCGAAGGCTACCTGCTTCAGTTGTCGACACAACAGATCGAACGGCGCTTGACGTATAAGCAACTACTGAATCTTCCCGGAATATGCACCTGGAATAACTACCCACCCTCGCGATAAGAGCTGAGAGGGTTGATAAAATCAACGCAATGTCCGCAGCCCTCGCACTCTCGCCGGAAGTCCTCGCCAAGTACCAGCCCGTCATCGGCCTGGAGGTCCACGTCCAGCTGCTCACCAAGACCAAGGCCTTCTGCGGCTGCATCAACGAGTACGGCGGCGAGCCCAACACCCACGTCTGCCCCGTCTGCCTCGGCCTGCCCGGCGCGCTCCCCGTGCTCAACAAGCAGGCCGTCGAGTTCGCCGTCCTCGCGGCGAAGGCCATCGGCTGCGAGATTCGCGAGACCAGCATCTTCTCGCGCAAGAACTACTTCTATCCCGACTGCCCCAAGGGCTACCAGATCTCCCAGTTCGACAAGCCCATCGCCGAGCACGGCGTGCTCATCGTCCCCGCATTCGACGCAACCGGCAAGCCGATCTCGAAGCCCATCGGCATCACGCGCCTGCACATGGAAGAGGACGCCGGCAAGAGCCTCCACGACGGCTTCCCCGACTCCGCCACGCGCACCTACATCGACCTCAACCGCTGCGGCACCCCGCTGGTCGAGATCGTCTCCGAGCCCGACCTCCGCACCCCCGACGAGGCCTTCGAGTACCTCACCAAGCTCAAGGAAATCCTCCTCTACACCGGCGTCTCCGACTGCAACATGGAAGAAGGTTCCCTGCGCTGCGACGCGAACGTCAGCGTCATGCTGAAGGCGCGCAGCGCAGTACGGCACCAAGGCCGAAGTCAAAAACGTAAACAGCTTCCGCTACATCCGCGCCGCGCTGGAGTACGAGATCGAGCGCCAGATCGGCGTCCTCGAAGACGGCGGCCGCGTCGTGCAGGAGTCGCGCCTCTGGAACAACGCCGAGGGCCGCACCTACTCCATGCGCAGCAAAGAGCAGGCCCACGACTACCGCTACTTCCCCGAGCCCGACCTTCCACCGCTGGTCGTCGGCGCCGAGTGGCAGAAGCAGATCCTCTCCGCCATGCCCGAGCTCCCCGAAGCCCGCCGCGCGCAGACTCGCCTCGGAGTACGGCCTCTGCGCGCAGGACGCCGCCACGCTCACCACCGACCGCGACCTCGGAGACTTCTTCGAGTCAGCCGCAAAGTCCGCCAAGTCGCCCAAGCGCGTCGCCGCCATCCTGCTCACGCGAGATCACCATGCGCCTCCGCGCCGCCGACATCACGCTCGACAAGAGCCCCGTCTCGCTCGACGGCCTCGTCCTCGCCGCCGACCTCGCCGAAGCCGGCGAGATCAGCAGCAAGCAGCTCAAGCAACTCCTCGACACCTGCTTCGCCGAAGGCCGCGACTTCGCCTACATCTACGACCGCGACAAGCCGCAACAGATCTCCGACACCTCCGCCATCGAAGCCATGATCGACGAAGTCATCGCCGCGAACCCCGCGCAGGTCGCGCAGTTCAAAGGCGGCAAGCGCACCGTCGCGGCCTTCTTCGTAGGCCAGGTCATGCGCCTAAGCAAAGGCCAGGCCAACCCCGCGCTGCTCAACGAGCTAGTCGTCAAAAAGCTCGACGCGTAACCATGACTTTTCGGAGTCGTACGCACAAACCCCATTTTCGCCAATTAGTTCGACGCGTAGCAGGTAAACCCACTTTCCTCTCGCCTGCAACGCCACTTGAACTCAGTTGTTTCAGACACGAGGAGATCCGGCCGCGAGGTCTTCCCGAAAAACTTGACTTCAATATTGTTGCGATTGTGAGGGTTCTCCGCGGAACCATCGATGCGGCAGTCCAAAGTCGTGATTTCTGGAGGCTCGAAAGGCAATCTCGATTGGACACCCAGGCAGTTACGGCTCTCGCCTGTGATCCAATTTCCAGATATGTATAGATCCACGGATTTTGAATGGGGAACCCACCCTGACGCGTCGAGGAAGTCATAGCATGCAACGGAAGCTACAACTAGGAAAATGACGACAACAAGGCAACCGAACACGACTGCGTATCCGCTCGATTCTGTTGGCGTACCTTCTGGTGTGGGCACTATGATCGCCAAGTATATAGTCACTCCCTCTCGACAGCTGTGACCACGATCTCATCCCGCAAGCCCTTCACGCTCCCCAACCCGCTCCATTCAAAAGTCACTAGTTAAGCCGCTTTAATACTGTCCAACCGATACACCGCTATGTTCTAATGGCGCGGTGAAACTCTGCGCCTTTCTCCTCGCTCTCTGCAGCGCCGGCGTCGCCCTGGCGCAAGCCCCTACCACCATTCCGCGCTTCCCCGGCGACGGCTCCGGCGCCTTCGCCACTCATCACTACCGCGACCTCTTCGCCGAAGCCGGTCACTCCCCCGCCGACACCGCACGCCAAGATCGCCCGCGCCTACCAGCAGCTCTTTCACGGCGACGCACTCACTGAGCGCGTCTACTTCGAAGCCGGCAGCAACGCCAACGGCCCGCTCGCCTACATCACCGACTGGGCCAACAACGACGCCCGCACCGAAGGCATGAGCTACGGCATGATGATCGCCGTGCAGCTCGGCCACAAGCGCGAGTTCGACGCCCTCTGGAACTGGTCCAACACCTACATGCTCATCACCGACCCGAAGAACCCGAACAACGGCTACTTCGCCTGGTCGATGAACACCGACGGCACCCCGCGCTCGACCGGCCCCGCGCCCGACGGCGAAGAGTACTACGCCATGGCGCTGCTCTTCGCCGCCCGCCGCTGGGGCAACGGCCACGGCATCTACGACTACCAGGCCCAGGCCGACCGCATCCTCCACCTGATGCGCCACCACGCCGTCGAGACCGACACCGGCCCCTTCCGCATCCATCCCGACGACCCGCCCTTCATCTTCGATCCCGCCAAGCTCACCAGCCCCAACATCACCGAGCGCCAGCAGGCCGACCACAATGTCGCCATCGAGCTCAAAGGCGAAGGCAAGACGCCACCACCCGCCGCCGCACTGGCCCATGCATCCCGACCGCCCAGAAACCAGCGGCCCGATGCTCGACGAAGCCCACACGATGGTCCAGTTCGTCCCCGGCCCCTACGGCAACTTCACCGACGCCAGCTATCACCTGCCCGCCTTCTATGAGCTCTTCGCACGCTGGGGTCCCGCGGAAGATCGTGACTTCTGGCTCAAGGCCGCCGACGTCAGCCGCGAACTCTTCAGCCGCGTCGCTAACCCTCAAACCGGCCTTGCGCCTGATCGCAGCAACTTCGACTTCAGCCCAGATCGAACGGACGCGCGACGGCCAGCCCGTGCCCTTCAGCTACGACTCCTGGCGCACCGCCAGCAACTGGTCGGTCGACTACAGCTGGTGGCACAAAGACCCGCGCGAAACCGTGCTCTCCGACCACATCCAGGCCTTCCTGATCTCGCAGGGCATCAGCACGTTCGTCGACCGTTACACCCTCGACGGCAAGCCGCTCGCGGTGCGCCACTCCACGGGCATGCTCGCCGCCACCACCGTCGCGGGCCTCGCCGCCACGCCCGGCCCCAACGAGAAGGCCTTCGTCGACGAGCTCTGGAACACGCCCATCCCCAACGGCGAGCAGCGCTACTTCGACGGCATGCTCTACCTGATGAGCTTCCTCCACGCCAGCGGCAACTTCCGCATGTCCGACTGGGATTTGGGCAGCCGATAGCAGCGTCCGCAAAAGCCCCTTCTTCCAGACGCACAGATGGCGTCTAATCTCTCCATGCGCCTCACCCGCAAGCTCGCGCTCCTGGGCACCCTCTTCGCGCCATCCGGCTGCCATCGCAAGTACGTCGTGCCCGAGACGCCGATGCCGCCCAACACCATCCTGCTCTCGCAGATGATGCGCCAGCTCTCCGCGCAACCCGGCTTCACCGACAAGCTGCTCGACGAGATCGGCGGCAAGGACGGCAAGCAAGGACCGGCGCTCCTGACGCCCAAGCTCTTCGACGAACTCCGCAAGCGCATCCTCGGCAGCGACTGGCAGGGCCTCGACCGCTTTCCCGGCTGGACCATGCGCGAGATCAACCCCACCGTGCGCGTCGTCGGCCACTTCGCCGGCAAAGATCAGAAGCTCGAAGACGCCTCCGCCGTCCACCCCGGCGCTCCACTCTCGCAGCCCAGGCCAAACAGTATCTCGACCTCGGCCCCTACGCGCTCGACAAAGCCGAAACCGTCTCGCTCGACCAACCCTCCACGCTCCCACCCTTCACCACCGACGGCATCGTCACCACTCTCGGCGACAGGCGTTACCCGCGGCGACGGCCCCAACGACCTCGCCCCCGAGCACGCCGAATCGCCAGCGCCTCGCCGACATACTCAACCGCCTCGCCGCCAACAAGCTCGACGGCGCGCAGCCCTTCACCGTCACCACCGGAGAGCCACAGCGCCACCACGCCCGAGCAGCTCCTCACCGCGCTTGCCGCCGAAGGCGAACCATCACCGTCGACGACGCCCGCTACTTCGCCAACTTCGCCCACCTCCACTACAACGGTGAAGACGTGATGGCGCCCTTCTGGATCGACTCCCAGATCATCGTCCCGCACTCCGGCGGCCGCCACCTCCTCGTCCCCGCCGTCGCACGCCGAGTACGAGTGGCACATCCATCCCTCCAACAGCAGCGCCCCACACATCAACGCCGACATCAGCTACTACTTCGGCATCGACGGCAAAGCCGAGTGGCGCACCATGGACACCCTCGACCAGTCCTGGGTCCTCAAGCGCAACGCCCACGAATACACCGGCGCGCAGGCCGTCGAAGTCACGCGCCTCGCCGGCCTCATGACCGTCGCCTACATGCATCTGCACGCCGCGCATCCCACGCTTCCCTTCGGCGGCTACTACGCGCTCGGCGTCTGCCAGGACGGCGTCTCCGCCATCGAGCACGCGCTCACCGGCCACGTCACCCTCTTCCCCAACACCGCCGACACCGCGCTTCTTCAACGACCCGCGCGACGCCGAGATCAACGCCCTCATCGCCGCCATCCCCAAGGACCGCGACGGCAAGCCTCCCGGCCCGCGCGCATCTTCGGATCGTTACCCGTCGCTCCCGGCCCGAACCGCAGCGACGCCTTCAACGCCGTCACCATCCCCGGCCTCGCCGCCGATCTCAACCTCACCTACGTCGCATGGCGCAACGGAGATCTCAGCCACTCCAACAGCCGCGTCTTCTACATCGCGCTCGGCATCGGTCTACTCATCGCGCTCTACATCATTCTGCGCAAACCGCGCCCCTCCTGATGCAACGAAGTTTGTGCTCGTGCGCTCAAACTTCACGGGAGGTTTCACCTACATGGTAACCAAGAAGGCAACGAAGAAATCCGCAACGAAGAAGACCGCGACCAAGAAGTCTTCCGCAAAGAAATCCGCCCGCAAATACAGCCCCGGAGTAGGCAAGCAGGTCAAGACCGAGATGCACGAAATGCATCAGGGCAAGCTGAAGAGCGGCCGCAGTGGCAAGAAGGTGACCAACCCGAAGCAGGCCATCGCCATCGGCCTATCCGAAGCCCGCAAGAAGGGCGAGAAGGTTCCACCAAATCCCAACGAGTAAAAAATAGGGCGGCTGCATTGCTAGCAGCCGCCCTTGTCTCCCAATACATCCGGTCAAGAAATTCTCTTACTGATCCTCAGTCCGCACGCGACCCTGGTCACGTGCGGGCCTGCGAAGTTGCTGCGTACTCACGCCGACGACGAAGGCATCTCCGGCGCATACGAACGATACACGCTGATGTGGAAGCATGCCTGCTGAAACTCCTCTTCCACGTCCACCTTCCCAACCTGCATCAGCGGCCGCAGATACGTACGCATCCACGCAATCTCCGTTCGGTGCTCATGTCGTGCTTGCCGAAGTCCAGTGCCTCGCCCGTCAAGTGCGGCGAAGCCATATCGCCCTCAATTCCCGCGGCGTTTCCGTTCACACGCCGCAGCCGCAGCTGGTACGCCACCGTCCGCACCGCCGAGTTCACCTGCAGCGGCTGATGGAAGCGCGCATAGTACGCACGCGCAATGTCTGCTGCGAAGCGCACCGTCCATGGCCGCGCGCAGCGGCGATCGCCCGCCAGCTCCGGATTCACATGCAGACTCACGCTCTCCGGAAAGTCCACCAGCATCCGCTCCGCGCGCATGCGGCGCAGATCATCGTCGTCCTGAATGCGGCTGAGCCCTTCTTCATCCGCCATCAGGTTCTGGTGCACAAGAATCTCGCGCGTACCGCGCATCGGCGGTGGCACCACCAACCGTCCATAACGATAGAGCCCGGGCAACACCACAGGCTGCCCTGCCTCTTCAGCGAGCTCTTCACGCGTTGTAGAAGGTATCTCGGTGTCACCATCGGTAGCTGTCGCCCGTGGCTCGGAGGCCGTCGCTGTCAGCGGCTCTCCGACCAAGTCAGACGATCCGCTCGGTTGAACGGCCGCCGGCCCACGCAGCGCAGGCGATGCAACGACGCTGGCCGTCACTTCCGGGAGAGCGGAGCGCGATGTCGCTGACGCCGACAGGCTCGCATTCTCGTTGGGACGCGCAACACCCTCGGCATAGGTTCCGTTTGTCCCTGCGACAACCTCCATTCGGTCATCGCTAGAGCGCCGTTCGCCACGCCGACCACGGCCACTCACTCGATGCACGGCTGGCTGCGCACGAGGTGCGGAGGCTCTTCGGGAGTAGCTCGTTCTGCGCGAGGACATGGACCCTCTCACTGGCTCAAACGAGGGGCCCACGCTGCGCCGAGTGCGCTCGGCTGGAACGGCGTGTCCTGTGGTGCGTCCGGCACGGGTTCCGTTCGCATGTGCGTGCGCATATGTGCGATGCCCTACGAAGTGCGCGGTGGTATAGCGCGGCGTAATCCGGTGTGCGTGCGGCGTGTACGTCTCCGCCATCGCTTCGCTGACCGCGCAGAACAATGCGAGAGCTAACACTACGCTCCACACGGTGATCCACATCGCTGTGCGCGCGGTCGTATTCGCGCGAGCATCGGCTTCCGTCTGAGCGTGGCCCAACTGCGTCATCATCATCACTAGTTTTTAAGGGGCCGCGAAGCCGCCGAGCTTCTTCAGCCTATCTTCAAGCCTCGCGCCGCGATAGTGCCGATTCGGATGCTCGCACGCTAACCGCAACAACGCTTGCTGTTTGGGAAATGAAATTTTCCTGCTTGGGTGATCCGTCGCCGTCACGTTACATTGGAGGTATCACGGAGATTCAAGACATGACTCGCAACCAGCCTGCCGCTGATTCGCGCAAGCCCGTCCGCTTCCCTCTCAACCGCGGCATCCTTGCACTCTCGCTGGGTATTCTCTCGCTCATGACGGCGGCTTTGTTCTGGCAACCGCGCGGCGTCGCGGCGCAATCGGAGCCTGATCCAAGCTCGGTCGCCTTCTACACCCAACGCATCCAGCCCATCTTTGAGGACCACTGCTATCGCTGCCACGGCGGCGGCCATCATCGCGGCCACCTCAGCATTGCAACGCGTGCCGGTCTACTACGTGGAGGCATGGATGGCGCCGTCGTCGTTCCCGGAAACGCAGCCCAGTCCCTGCTGATTCACTTGATCCGGCACGAGGGACCCAAAGACGACCCCATGCCGATGCCCCCGCCGCCGCATCAGAAACTCTCCGACGCAGACATCGCTACCATCAGCCAATGGATTCAGGCCGGCATGGCCATGCCCCCTGACCCGCCCAAGCCCTAGGCGTTAATACGCGCGCGGATACATCCGCGACATGCGATCGTGCCACCCCAGGCCGTCGCTGTCCAGCACCATCCACACCAAGCCCAGACCCAGCGGGCATGCAGCCAGCGCCGTCGAGATCAACCTGCGCCGAATCGCCTTGCGTGACGGGTTGTTTTCCCGAAACGTGCAGAAGGCCATCCGCATCATGCGCATTCCAGGCGTCACTTCATTCAACGTAAAGAACAGCAATTGATAGATCACCGCAAAGAACAAAAAGATTCCCGCGACCGCTCCGCCCAACAGAGGTAGCGGCATCGGGTGCAGCGTTGGTCCGGCAATCTTGACGGCCATTGCCGCGAAGCCCGCAAGGCCGGCGGCCACGCAAAGCCCGTCGATCGTGGCGGCTAATGCTCGCCGCGTCACCGGTGCCGCATAGATTTGTCTGATCTAGCTGCAACTGCGCCTCAAGCTGCGCGCGAAATCGTCGCGCGCGGTTCCGCCGAGGGCCCCGCCCCCAGCATCATTCCCTGCCACTCCGGCGCCTCCGCGAGCACCGCGACCTCCGGCTCGGCAGAGATCTGCGCCGGCTCTACCTCGAAGATCCGCAGCTGCGGCTCTGGCGTGCCATCGGCGCGCAGCGGGCCCTCCGCCAGTCGTGGACGGGCCTTGCGCGATGCGACCAGCTCGCGCGGAAACTCGATAATGTTGCCGGGAATCGACTGCGTCTCCAGCACCAGGTCATGGAACTCCGGCGCCAAGCGAAACTCAATCTCGTCGTCCAGTTCGGCGAGCTCTTCGGCCGCAGCCTCGCTCCGTGGAGAAGGCGCGCGATAGGTCTCACCGCTCGGTGACCACTCGACCTCTTCAGGCAGCCGTACCTGCAAATCCGCCGGCGTGAGCGATGCTGCAAACGTTTCCGTCAACGGCGAAGAGTCGACGCTCGATTCCGCGCGCACCTTTCTCCTGCGCGCTGGTTCTCTGCGGCATGCATCGCGCTGCGCGCCCGGATATCCTCCCCCGGCTCAACAAGCTCCAGCACCGGCAGCTCGCCGAACAGCTCTCCGGGCCAGTGCTCAACGGCGCCGGCTCGTCCCACTGCTCAATCTCGTCCAGCAACTGCTGCTGTGCAGCGGCGACGGCCTTTGCATTGCGCGCGGCAACTTCGGCCTCCGCCTGCGCCTGCTCGATCGCACGCTGTGCCTCGGCAGCCAGAAATTCCCGATAGCTCAAGCTCTGTTGATACCGTGCCGCCACAGCCTCGCGCACGCGCGACGCATCCGGATGGCCTTCCGTGCGGGCAGCCTCGCGCCGCGCCTGCAGCCGAATCGCTGCCTGTGCCTCCGCCTGTTCGCGCCGCGCCTGCGCCTCGCGGCTCTCCACCACCGCCCGCCGGTTGCGATGCGCTGCCAACCGTTCCGCTGCCAACTGCTTCAGCGCTGCGCCTCCGTCCGTCTCTGCCGGTTGATAGGTCTGCGGGAGTTTCATCGCGTTGCGCCGCACTGCTCATAATCAATCTTCCTTACGTCTACAGCCCAAATTGCCGAATCTAAACCAGCGGCGGTCGGGAATCGTCTAATCTCAAGACAGTGGACGGTCTCATCCAAGCTCTCGGCACCAACAATCCCAGCGGTCGCGCCAGTAATCCCAGCGGTCGCGCCAGGCATCGTTTCCGGTCGCCCGGAAAGGTGCTTCGTCTTATCCCTCTGTTCATAAGTACCATCCTCCTCGCCGTGGGTCATCAACATCTGCATGCACAGGGCGTAACGCCCGAGGAACCCCCCACCGCTTCAGTCCCGAATCAGAACGTGCTACCCGGCTCCGCCGCCACGCCTCCTATACCGCAAGCTCCCGAGCCCCAGACCCCCGATCTCTCCACCATCCCGCACGCCTCTCCCCTGCCGCCCGATCAGGCGCCCGAGACTGCCGACCTCGACAGTGACACGCAATCACACGACGGCGACATCGACCACGCCAACGGCAACGTCGTACTCACCTACGGCGATCACGTCCTCCACGCCGACTCCGTCACCTACGACCACGCCACCGGCGACGTCACCGCCGAAGGCCACGTCGAGCTCACCGGCGGCAAGAACGATGAGCACATCGCGGCCTCGCACGGCACCTACAACCTGCGCACCGCAGACCGGCCAGCTTCTTCGACGTCCACGGCTCCGTCGGCCTGTTTCGCGCCACCGCTGAGCCCACCCTCAACACCCACCAACGCCGGCATCGCCACACCCAACAGCACGCTCGCGCTCGCCAGCTATCAGACCTCCAACCCCTTCGTCTTCGAAGGCCGCCTGGTCATCAAAACCGGCCCCACCGACTACACCATCTACAACGGCTCGGTCACCACCTGCCTTCTGCCCGCACCCCGACTGGCAGCTCTTCGCCGGCAAGATCGCCCTCAACAGCGGCAAGGCCAAGGCCGCCAACTCCACCTTCAAGCTGCTCGGCCTGCCGCTGTTCTTCTTCCCCTACGTCACCCATCCGGTCGACAATCAGCAGCGCCAGTCCGGCCTCCTCATTCCCGAACTCGGCTACTCCAGCGCCAGCAAGAACACCGGCTCCAAGGGCCTCACCATCGGCGAACAGCTCTACCTCGTCCTCGGCCGCTCCGCCGACCTCACCGTCGGCTCCATCTACTACTCGCTGCGCGGCTTCTCCGAGAACGGCACCTTCCGCTACAACGGCGTCGGCGACAACTTCTTCAACGCCCACTTCTCCGCCCTGCAGGATCGCGGCTTCTACTCGCCCGGCGTCAACGCCGCAGGCCAGCCCGTCACCGTCTTCAACAACCAGGGCGGCGAGGACGTCACCTCCAGCTTCCGCCGTCAGTTCACCCCCAACATCCGCGCCGTCGGCGACGTCGAGTACCTCAGCTCCTACATCTACCGCGAGGCCTTCACCTCCAACTTCAACCAGGCCGTCAGCACCGACATCACCTCCATCCTCTACCTCACCGAGCAGAAGAACGGCTTCTCCCTCGACGCCCGCGTCGACCGCTACGAAGGCCTCAAGGTCGTGCAAACCGACTTCAGCCCCGGCGAAGAGGTCAAGATCTACCACGTGCCCTCCATCGACTTCACCGGCCTCGACCACCCCATCCCCGGCACGCCCCTCCTCTGGAGCGTCACCGCCTCCACCGCCGGCCTCAAGCGCGTGGAGCCGGACTTCGCCACCGCCGGCCTCACCTGGCGCCTCGACCTCCGCCCCGAGCTCTCGCTTCCCCTCCGCTTCGACGGCTGGCACATCCTCTCCAGCGTCGCCGTCCGCGAGACCGCCTACACGCGCTCCCGCCAGGCGCCCTACGGCAACAACGCCACGCCCGTCGAGCTCAACACCGCGCCTCAACCGCGCCGACGTCGACCTCAACGTCGACATCCGCCCGCCCGCCATCGAGCGCACCTTCACCGTCCCCGAGCGCTGGCGGCGCATCTTCGGCGACGAGAGTCCGCCACACCATCGAGCCCGACATCACCTACCGCAACATCCACGGCATCGACAACTTCCTCAGCGTCCTGCGCTTCGACGACGTCGACCTCGCCAGCGACACCGACGAGCTCCAGTACGGCGTCACCCAGCACCTCTACTTCAGCCCCACGCCAAAGCCGCCCGCAAAGCCCAAGCCCGGCTGCCCCGCCAAGCCCGTCACCCCCACCATCTCCGGCACCGAGCACCGCAACCGAAACCGCCCCAGCCGTCGACACCCTCAACCCCGACGAGCGCGCCACCACCGACGCCAACGGCATCCCCAACGCCTCCGCCACCGCGCCCGACCAGCCCCTGCGCACCCATCCCCGCAAGCCCGACCCCTGCGCACCAGCCCCGCTCCATCCCGCCGCAGCAGGAGTGGTTCAGCTGGATCCTCACCCAGAAGCACTTCTTCGAGCCCACCTTCGGCGGCGCCGTCATCAACGAGCGCCGCAACATCTTCGACACCACGCTCGACTTCTCCGGCATCGCCTTCCTCACCCAGCCGCGCAACATCTCGCCGCTCAAATCCCGCATGCGCTTCCGCACCTCCAGCCACGCCGACATCGAGTGGGACTTCGACTACGACACCGGCGCCAAAAAATTCACCAGCTCCAACACCTTCCTCGACCTCCACGAAGGCAAGATCTTCGGCGGCTTCTCCTACGCGCGCCTCAACGCCCCCGGCAAAACCTACACCGAGGTCATCGACACCACCACCAACACCGTCACCGGCCTCACCAGCTCCGCCATCTCCGACTTCTCGCAGATGCGCCTGCTCTTCGGCTACGGCAAGCCCAGCGAGCCCGGCCTCTCCGCCGCCGTCTCCGCCGGCATCGACCTCAACCTCGGCAGCGCGCAGTACATCACCGTCCAGACCAACTACAACTGGAACTGCTGCGGCCTCTCCGTCGAGTACCGCAAGTACGATCTCGGCACCATCCGCGACGAAGGCGCCTACAGCTTCAACTTCACCCTCGCCAACATCGGCACCGCCGGCAACCTCCGCCGCGCCGCAAGCCTCTTCTAGCCTGCTCACGAGCTAAGCCCTTCGCCCTCTGCGATAATCAAAGGTATTGTGCTGATCTCCAGCCGTCTGGCCCCTCTCGTCCTCGCCTCATCCTCACTTCCCTCGGTTGCCACGCCCAAAGCCCCGCAAACCAAGCTCGAAACCGGCGGCTCAGCTCTCCCCGCCGCTCGCCCATCGCATCGAGTCCTGCTCCGCAACAAGGCCCAGCTCCCCCCGCTCTCACCATCACCATCGGTCCCGTGGAGCCCTCCGACGTCGCCGGCTTCCACACCATCACCGTCACCGTCACCGCCGACGACAAGACCTCGCACCCCGTCAACTTCCTGCTCTCCGACGACGGCAAGACCGTCGCCCAGTTCATCAAGTACGACATCTCCGCCGACCCCCGCACCGCTGATCTCTGACGCCGACCGCCCTCGCGCGGCGGCCCCGCCTCCGCTCCCGTCGTCATCGTCAACTTCGACGACCTCGAGTGCCCCTTCTGCGCCCGCTTCCACGACAGCCTCTTCCCCGCCATCACCCAGCGCTACGGCGACAAGGTCCACATCGTCTACCGCGACTTCCCCCTCGACCAGCATCCCTGGGCCATGCACGCCGCCGTCGACGTCGAACTGCCTCGCCGCGCAGTCCCCCACCGGCTACTGGAACCTCGTCGACTACATCCACCACAACGCCGAAGACATCGGCGCCGACCCCAACGCCAAGCCGGATGACTCCGAAAGCAGACGCCAAACCCGACGCGCCCAAGCACACCCTCGACCGCGCCTACACCCAGCTCGACAAGCTCACCCGCGAGCAGGGCGCGCAACAGAAGGTCGACGCCGTCAAGCTCGACGCCTGCATCGCCAAGCAGGACACCTCGGCCATCGAGGCCTCCAAGCAGCTCGGCACCACGCTCAACATCGAATCCACGCCCACCTTCTACATCAATGGCGAGAAGTTTGAAGGCGCCGCTCCCCATCGACTACATCTTCGCCCAGATCGACGACGCCCTCCGCGCCGAGAACGTCACCCCGCCCCCACCCTACGTAGCCCCCGCGCCTCCGGCTGAGCCCGCCACAACCGCCCCAACCAAACCCGCACCCGGCAAGTAATCCGTTCGACATGCACGATGCCCGTCTCAGCCTCTGCTGGAATGGGCATCGTTGCGTCAGGTACTCTGTCTGACCCAGTCCCGAACTCCCAAGGAGCCCTGCCCCATGGACATCCACGGCCCCATGGAACCCATCCACAGCTGGCGCGACATCGTCCTGCACCTCGCCATCATCACCATCGGCCTCTTCATCGCGCTCTCCCTCGAAGGTCTCGTCGAGTACATCCACAACCGTCATCTCGTCCACGAAGCCCGCATCAACATTCGCCAGGAGCTCGAGATCGATCACCAGGCCGCGCAGAAGGACATCGGCCTCATCCAGCAGAACATCGACAGGACCCAGGCCGACATCGCCACCGTCCACCGTCTCCAGACCCACCCCAAGGAGTTCCACGGTTCCCTCACCAACACCATGTCCTTCGACTCCCTGAACGACTCCGCCTGGCGAACCGCCCGCGACACCGGCGCTCTCAGCTTCATGCCGTACAGCGAAGTCCAGCGCTACTCCGACCTCTACATGCTCGAAGACCTCGTCAACCAGAAGGCCATCAGCACCGGCGAGCAGAGCTTTCGCGCCAGCATCCCAACCCTGATGGGGTACGACATCAAAGACCTGCCAGCCGACGAGTACACCCAGATGCTGCGCGACAACGCCGCCACCCTGATCGATCTCGTCACCCTGAAGCAATACCTCCTCCAGCTCGACCAGGCCTACGTAGACGAATTCAAGAAGTAGCGCCAAGGCAGCACCCGCGCACTCATCGAGCGCTACCGGCGAACACTCAAAGACATCTATCCTTGAGAGGGAAGACTGCTTATGAGACAACATCCCCTGGCACGCATAAAGAGCGCGGTCCTGATCTGCGCAATCGCAGGACTCCTGCAGTTTGGCCCCGCGCTTGACGCCCAGCAGCCCGGCTCCTGGGGATCAGGCGCCGTTCTGCCACAGCTTCCGGTTGCCCGTTCACCGTTCGTTCTCAGTGCCGTCACCGATCCCACGACCGGCCGCGCCTCCTTCTCCTATCACGGCGCCGAGATCCCTCCCGTCATCCGAACCTCGCCCGGCAGAACCATCCATCTTGTCTACGAAAACCACATGTCCACCCACTCAACCGAGCTGTGCGTCGACGGCCCGTGCCGTGACATGACCAACCTCCACTTCCACGGCCTGCACGTCTCTCCCAACGCACCCCAGGATGACGCCATCTCGATGATGGCCATGCCCGGCCAAAACCTGCGCTACGCTGTCGTCATCCCGTCGTACGAGGCGCCCGGACTCTACTGGTACCACACCCATCCCCACGGCGAGAGCTATCAGCAATCGCTCGACGGCATGTCCGGCGCCATCGTGATCGACGGCATCGACCGCTACGCTCCCGAAGTCCGCTCCATGAAAGAGCAGATCCTCGTCCTGCGGGACGCCGTGCTGGACCTCCCCGGCACAGACAGCCACGCCCTCCAGAAGCAGGTAGATCTCAACCCCGCTCCCTGCGGTTCTGCCGCAGGTACGCCCGAACGCGCCTTCACGGTCAACGGCGCAGTCCGTCCGCGCATTCCCATCGCTCCCGGCGAACGCCAGTTCTGGCGCATCGTCAACGCCTCACCCGACCTCTACGCCGACCTTTCCATCGACACCGAGCAACTGCACGTCATCGCCTTTGATGGCATGCCGATCGGCTACCACGATCCGCAGCGCCGGCAGGAAGCCTTCACCCATTTGCTGCTATCACCCGCCGGCCGCCTGGAACTCATCGTTACCGGCCCACCCGCCGGCTCGCACGCATCCCTGCGCACCGCCTGCATCGACACCGGCTCTGACGGCGATCCGAACCCTGCCATGGTTCTCGCCGATCTCGACAACTCCAACAAAAAGCCGTCACCCGGAAAGCTCACGCCCAAAACTCGCGGCGTCGCCGTGCACAAAGTCGTACCGCCCGCAACACTGCAGCAGGTCGAGCAATCGCCCGCGAAGTTCACGGTCATCTTCACCGAAGACAAGGACGGCTTCTACATCAACGGCGAGAAATACTCTCCTACCGGCGGCCCCATGCTTACCGTGAAGATCGGACACTACGAGCATTGGCAGGTCGTAAACGCCTCCAACGAGATGCATCCGTTCCACATCCACCAGGTCCACTTCCTGGTCTATGCCGTCAACGGAGAAAAGCCCGCCCCGGAGAACTGGATGGACACCGTCAATGTGTCGCCAGGGGGTTCCGTCGACCTGGTCATGGACTTCACCGACCCCATCATCCGTGGCATGTCTCTCTTTCACTGCCACCTGCTAAAGCACGAGGACAAGGGCATGATGGCGAAGATTCTCTTCCAGTAGATCGCCTGGCACCCCACCCATGGCTGTCAAGCCCCCGCGCCCTCCGGAAATCGCCAAACACCCCATAAACATTGGCGATTTATATTTTCAAAACTTGGCAGAGTTACCCCCTCCAACCCGCTAAAATAGAAGTAGCCCCAACACCTCACTTCAACCCCCTCCCCTAAGTCCTTTAGATCGGCATACTTTGGCACTTAAACCTCCTGGAATCAATCGGTTAGGCCCAATTTTTACTCCTTCGCCGGGGGATACTTTGGGGCTTAACCGCCCTGTCCTCAATAGTTTGAGGCAAAAATCGCTCCTGGGCGGAGGGAGGGGGGGTGGGCACACAGCACCGCCCCTCATCACAGAGCTGCTGAGGTTCCACACAGTACACTAGTAGGGTTGCGCACATCCGCGCCCAAACCGTACTGGAGCTGTCTTGAAGATCGTTCTTGCAGAAAAAGTCTCACCCGCCACGCTCGCCATCCTCCAGAAAGAGCCCGGCTGGAACTGTCGTCACCGCTGACCAGATCGCCCGACGTCTGCCCGCCGAACTAGCCGACGCCGACGCCCTCATCGTCCGCTCCGCCGTACAGGCAGATGCAGCGCTGCTCGCCGCCGCTCCCAAACTCCGCATCATCGGCCGCGCCGGCGTCGGCGTAGACAACATCGATGCCGCCGAGGCCACGCGCCGCGGCATCGTCGTCATGAACACCCCCGGCGCCAACGCCGTAGCCGTCGCCGAACTCACCCTCGGCCTCATGATCTCCATGTGCCGCTGCCATTCCGCGCGCCAACGCCACCATGCACGCCGCCAAGTGGGAGAAGAAATCGCTGCAGGGCTCCGAGCTCCGCAACAAGACGCTCGGCATCATCGGCCTCGGCCGCATCGGCCTCGAAGTCGCTCGCCGCGCCCAGGCCTTCGGCATGGACGTCATCGGCTACGATCCATTCATCGCGCCCGTCATCGCCCGCGAGAACCATGTCGCGCTGCTCTCGCTCGACGAAGTCCTCTCCGGCTCCGACTTCCTCTCACTGCACGTCGGCCTCACGCCGCAAACCGAAGGCCTCATCAACCAGAAGTCCATCGCCCAGATGAAGAAGGGCGTTCGCATCATCAACTGCGCCCGCGGCGAGCTCATCGTCGACGAAGCCCTCGCCGAAGCCGTCAATCCGGTCACGTCGCCGGAGCCGCACTCGACGTCTTCCGCAAGGAGCCTCTCAAAGACTCGCCCTACTTCGGCATCGACAACATCCTGCTCAGCCCGCACATCGCCGGATCCACCGACGAAGCCCAGGAAGCCATCGGCATCCAGCTCGCCAACCAGGTCCGCGACTACCTCAAGCTCGGCGTCGTCCAGAACGCCGTCAACGTCGCCTCGCTCACCGAAGAGGAGTACGCCGAAGTCTCGCCCTACATCGAGATGGCCGCGCGCCTCGGTCAGCTCCTCGGCCACGCCGGCGGCTCCGGCAACGGCAACACCGCGCTCGGCCACGTAGAGAGCATCTCGCTCACCTACAACGGCCGCCTCGCCGCTCTCAAGACCGACATGATCCGCAACGCCGCCATCGCCGGCGTGCTCCACGGAGCCGACGGCGTCAACCGCATCAACGCCTCCGCCGCCGCTGCCGAGCGCGGCATCCGCGTCCAGGAAGACAAGCGCGAGCAGATCTCCGGCGGCACCGGCGCCACGCTCCGCCTCACCCTCCACTGGACCCGCAAGACGGCCAGCGGCCACGACGAGAGCGGGCACATGGACCGGCCTCGCCACCGTCCTCCACGGCCACTCCCCGCGCCTGCTCAGCTACGACGGCATCGACATCGAGGCCGAGCTCGCCGGCACCCTGGTCATCATCCGCAACCAGGACGTCCCCGGCGTCATCGGCCGCATCGGCACCATCCTCGGTGAGGCCAAGCTCAACATCGCCAGCTTCGCCCTCGGCCGCGCCAAGCCGACCGCGCCAAACCAGCCAGACTCCGCACCCGCGTTCCGAAGGACACGCCCTTGCCGTCGTCCAGCTCGATATCCCCCAGACCGACGGCTCCACCTCCACCTCCCCCGAGCTCCAACAGGCCCTGACCGCCCTGCGCCAGGTCGACGCGATTACCAGCGTCCGCACCGTAGAACTCGGTAAGTTGTAAACTTATATAGCTGTGGCCTTTACTCCACAGCTTCAGGAATCCTCCCCGATGCCTAAGTCTTTTCGTACGATCAGTATTCTTCTCGCGTCCTCGCTCGTCCTCATCGCCGGCTGCAACAAAGGCCCGCAGCAGGGCGTCGTCGCCACCGTCAACGGTCACCCCATCTTCCAGACCGACGTGGACAAAGCCTACGCGACGCAGCTGGCCAGCAACCCGCAGCAGCAGGCGCCGACGCCTGATCAGGCTGACTCGCTGCGGCTCAACATCATCCATACGCTTATCCTCGAAGCCATCATCGAGCAGCGCGCCGCCAAGCAGGGCCTGACCGCAACCGACGCCGAGGTCGAGGCCAAGCTCGCCGAGATGAAGGCTCCCTACACCGAGGAGCAGTTCCAAGCCAAGCTCAAGGCCGCGAACCTCACCCTCGACGAGCTGAAGCGCGACGTTCGCCGCAGCCTCACCCAGGAAAAGCTGCTCAACAAGGAGATCAACTCCCGCATCACCGTCACCGACGCGGATGTGACCAACTACTACAACGCCCACAAGGCCGACTTCAATCTCATCGAGCCGCACTATCATCTCGCTCAGATTGAGGTCACCGATCAGGGCTCGCGCGCAGCCCGGCAACCTGCAGAACAACAAGGCCACCAGCGACGAAGATGCCCGCAAGAAGATCCAGGCCATCAAGAACCGCATCGACTCCGGCGAGGACTTCGGCGAACTGGCAGCGAACTTCTCCGAGCGCCCCGACACTGCCCCCAACGGCGGCGACATGGGCTTCGTCCGCGAGTCGCAACTGAAGACCAATCCCATCATCTACGCCGCCATCTCCAAGCTCAACGCCGGCCAAACCACCGACATCATCCCGCAGATCGACCCCACCACGCATAAGCCCGTGGGCTACTCCATCTTCAAGCTGATCAGCAAGGATGCCGCCGGCCAGCGCGAGCTCAGACGACCCGCGCGTGCAGCAGAGCATCCGCCAGCAGCTGCACGACAGCCGCGCCCAGCTGCTGCAAGCAGCCTACCGTGAGATGCTGAGCGACCAGGCCAAGGTCGCAGAACTTCTTCGCCGAGCAGGTCTTCAAGCGCGACGCACAGTAACACCAGAACAGGAGAACGAACCGTAGTGAATCTGACGACACCAACACACCGAGCGTGGCTTCCTCTGCTGCTCTGCTCCTCGTTCTCTATCCGCTTCTCTCTGGCTGCAAGCCCACCACACCGCCACCGACGCCGCTCAACCAGCTCAACGCGCAACAGATGCACGGCCACGCATGTCTTCCAGGCCAACTGCGCGCAGTGCCACGACGACCGCGACTCAGACGCTCTGCATGGCCCATCGCTGCTCGGCGTCTTCAAGAAGCAGTACCTGCCCAGCGGCGCTCCGGCCAACGATGATCGCGTTCGTGTCTCATCCATCGAGGAAGGCCACGGCATGATGCCGGCCATCAACCTGGACTCCCAGCAGACGCCAGGACCTGCTCGCCTACCTTCACACGCTGTAGATCGGATCCCATGAACCCAGACGATCCTCAACCATCCGACAACGCACGACCGACGCGACCTCCACGCCGACACCAGCGCAGGACACCGGCTTCGCCGCGCGCCATCTCCCGGGCACGCCTGCCGGCGAGCTCAAGGGCATGCTGCCCGGCATGGCCGTTCATCGGCATGTACCTTCTGCTGCTCGCCATGCTCAACGCCTTCGCAGCGCTGCATGGCATCTATCGGCACCGGACTCGCCACGCTACGGCATCTTCGGCATCTGCACCCTAATGGTCATTGGCGTCTTCGGCTTCCTTCGGCTGCGCCGCTGGGGCTGGTCCATCGTTGCCGCAGGCTTCCTTCTGCTCGCCGCCGGTGACTTCTACCTCTACTCGCACCAGCACGTCGGATTTCTGCTCATCCGCGCGCTCTTCAGCATCGTCTTCTTCCTCTACCTCAGCCGCACCGAGGTCCGCGAACGCCTTCGCTGAACGAGAGCGACGCTCACGCAAGCCTGCACCGCTCCTACCACGACAGCTCCTGTCAGCTGCTCCAACTTCAGGAAGGCACGCTCCTTGTTCCGCAGCATCCTGTTCAGGTCCTGTGTCTTCAGCTCTTTACGAAGTTCGAAGCTGAGACCAGCGTCCACAACGAACGGGCGAAAGCAGAACGGCGACGGACGCGAGAGTGAGCAGGAGGTCGGGAATCATACCGTGTCTATCGGCGAGGAGCCGAGCAAACTTTAGGCGTGCCTAAAAGTGAGACAGCTCCAACGGCCATCGCGCCGCAAGCACCTCACCCGCCTGAAACCATCTACAATCAAAGATTCAGATGGCTCCCGCTCCTGTCCAATCCGACGCGCTGATCCAGATCGATCTCGCCCCGCGCAAGCCCGCCCCCAAGCCCGCCTGGCTCAAGGCCCGCGCGCCCATGGGCGAGACCTTCCACAACCTCAAGAAGCTGGCCCGCGACCTCAACCTCCACACTGTCTGCGAGTCCGCCCACTGCCCCAACATCGGCGAGTGCTGGAACCACAAGACCGCCACCTTCATGATGCTCGGCAACCTCTGCACCCGCCGCTGCGGCTTCTGCGCCGTCCCCAAAGGCAAGCCCGAGCCCATCGACCACGACGAGCCCGCGCGCGTCGCCTACGCCGTCGCCCAGCTTGGCCTCGCCCACGCCGTCATCACCAGCGTCAACCGCGACGACGACAACCTCGGCGCCGCGCAGGCCTTCGTCAACGTCATCACACGAAATTCGCCGCCAATCTCCCGGCACCCGAGTCGAAGTCCTCACCCCCGACTTCCAGGGCGTCGCCGAAGCCCGCCGCATGGTCGTCGCCGCGCGCCCCGAGATCCTCAACCACAACATCGAGACCGTCCCCCGCCTCTACCGCGTCGCCAAATCCGGCGGCCGCTACGAGCGCTCGCCTCGAATTCCTCGCCGAAGCCAAGCGCGAGAGCAGCGCCCACGAGCTCGGCCCCATCGTCACCAAGACCGGCATCATCGTCGGCATGGGCGAAGAGATGCACGAGCTCCTCGCGCGTCTTCCGCGACCTCGCCGACCGCAAGGTCGACATCCTCACCATCGGCCAGTACCTCCGCCCCTCGCGCGACCATCTCCCCATGTCCCGCTTCTACACCCCGGACGAGTTCGCCTTCCTCAAGCACGAGGCCCTCGCAGATGGGCTTCCGCCACGTAGAGTCCGGCCCGCTGGTCCGCAGCAGCTACCACGCCCACGAGCAAGCCCAGTCCACCGGCCTCGCGTAGCTTAGGCACAAACTGAGAGCATCTGGTGTCTAAGTGAAGAGACCTCCACTCCATTGCTCGAGGGTGGCTGATATGAAGGTCGTTCTTCTTCTAGCAGGCACTCTTGCTTCACTTGGTTACGTGCCTGTATACGGTCAGGAAACTGTAACGCCGTCCATCGCTCCGACGCCGCTCAGCATGGTTCAGCTGGCCATCTACCGAGATTTTCTAACAACGTGGATCGCCGATGCAAAGACCCCACTCCACGTCGCCAACACTACCGAGCCACTCTCAATTGATGATGATAATCAGGGATGTCTCAAAGATTTTCCAAAAACTCACGCGGTAGCGGTGCACTCGGTTCCAGCACATGCATTCGACGGATTGAACGTCCTTCTCGTCGACCCTCGATTACATCAGAAGCGTGACCCAGGAGATGCCATCCGGAATGGCGAACCTGTCGACGATGCTGTCCGCGCAGGTATTGCGGCAGGCATGTTCACATTTTCGGAAATGGTATTCAATCGGGATCGTACTCGCTCGGCCTTCACCTATTCCTTTGTGTGCGGCGAACTGTGCGGAAACGGCGGCACAATCATTTTTCAGCACAAGAACGGAAAATGGGTCCAGCAGAAAAACTCCTGCGGCAGTTGGATTAGCTAGACCGTCCGATGTCGATCAGGCAGCCGCCGTTATCGATGGCAAACTTCGCGCCCATTTAAATCAGCGGATCGAGATCAACAAACCTCAATCCGCTGCCGACTCTATCTCACTCACGACCTTCTCCACCTCCACCAGCGTCGAGTAAAACGTAGCGCCCGCCACCAATATCCGTCAGCCGCTCGCTGGTCAGCGCATTCACATTCGCGCCGTCCTGCGCGCAGCTTCTGCCAATCCAGCCGCGCCGCCACCACGCCCGCCGGCACCGTCTCCCCCACTCTCGCGGTCAGCGTAATTCGGCCCCGCCCATTCCACACCGACACGCTGTCCCCAGACGCCACACCCCGCGCCGCCGCATCCGTCGGATGCATCTCCAGCAGCCCCGCCGTCTTCCGCTCCATCATGCGATGCCCCGGCAGATTCGCAAACGTCGAGTTCATATAGTTGTCCGCCTTGCGCGGCAGAAACTCCAGCGGAAACTTGCCTGCCACCCTCAGACACCGTTGCGCGACTCGACCGGCGCCACCCACACCGGCACCGGCATCAGCTTCGCCGCGTCCGCTCGGCGTCTTGAACCACTCCGCGTGCTGAACGGCAAGCTCTCCCCGCGCTCATCCTTCGGCAAGCGACAGCGCCACATGCCCCTCGCGCTCCAACCGCTCCTTCGTCACTCCCGCAAAATACGGGTGTTCCGTCTCCAGCGCCTGCGCAATCAACTCCTCTTCGCCATCCTCAAACTCCAGCCTCGCCCGGAAACATCCGCCGCCCCAGCTCGCCGAACAGCCACACATTCGTCCGCGCCTCGCCCAGCGGCGCAATCGCCTGCTGCGAGATCTGCGCGAACAGATGCCCATACGCTCCCAGCACATCCTTGTGCTCAAGGAACGTCGTCGCCGGCAGCACCACATCCGCATAGTCCGTCGTATCGGTAAAGAACTGCTCATGCACCACCGTAAACAAATCCTCGCGCCGCAATCCCGCCAGCACGCGCTCTGAATCCGGCGCAACCGTCGCCGCATTCCAGTTGTACACAAACAACGCCTTCACCGGCGGATCGTCCCTCGCATCGCTGCCCAGCGCCGTCAACGCCAGCCCAGCTCCGACATATTCACCACCCGCGCCGCGCGCCCCAGCGGACTCTCCTGCATCAACTCCGGCATCTGCAGCTTCGCCGAGTTGAACGGAAACGACCCGCTCACCGACAGCAGCAGCCCGCCGCCGCGCTGCTTCCAGCTCCCCGTAATCAGCGGCAGCATCGCCACCGCGCGCACCGCCGTGCCGCCATTCTCACTGCGCTGAATCCCGTAGTTCAACCGAATCGCCGCCGCACCGCGCCCATCGCTTCCGCGCCTGTCCATAGCCTGCGCCAGCCGCTCAATCGTCTCCGCCGCAATCCCCGTCACCTCCGCCGCACGCCTCGGCGAGTGCTCCTCCCGCAGCGCATGCGCCCGCAGCTCCTCCGCACCCTCCGTGCACTCGCGCAGATATTCGGCATCCTCATAGCCATCGCGAAACAGCACATGCATCATCGCCAGCGCCAGCAGCCCATCCGTCCCCGGACGAATCGCCAGGTGCTCATCCGCCAGCGCCGCCGTGCGCGTCCGGTAAGGATCGATCACCACCAGCCTTCGCGCCCTTGCGCCGAGCCTCTTCGATGAACGGCCACAGATGAATATTGTTCCCATGAATATTCGCGCCCCACGCAATGATCAATCCCGCATGCGCAAAGTCCTGCGGCGCCGTCCCCAGCTGCACCCCATACACCTGCTTCAGCGCCTCGCCGCCCGCGCTCGAGCAGATCGTCCGGTCCAGCTGCGACGCCCCCAGCCGATGAAAAAATCTCCGGTCCATCGACGCCGTATCCCAGCTGCCCAATCGTCCCCGCATAGCTGTACGGCAGCACGCTCTCCGGCCCAAACTCCGCCGCAATCGCCTTCAGCTTCTGCGCAACAAACTCCAGCGCCTCATCCCACGAGATCCGCTCAAACGCCTCCGCCTCGCGCCCCTTCGGCAGCGGTCCCTTCGCCACGCCCAGCCTTCCGCCGCATCGGATACAGCAGCCGCTCCGGCGAGTACACGCGGTCCAGATACTGCGCCACCTTGCCGCACAAAAATCCACGCGTCACCGGATGCGCCGGATCGCCCTGCACCTTCGTCGCGCGCCCTGTCAGCGTATCCACCGTCACCAGCACGCCGCACGAGTCCGGGCAGTCATGCGTGCACACCGCATGCACCGTCTTCGTCTCCGCCGAGTGCTGTTTGCTCTCCAAAGGCTCCGTGTTTGCAAGCGGCTCAGGCATAGTTATATTGTAGGCGTCACCCACTCGGTCACTCGCAATCCATTTCCTCTGCGAGACTAGCATCCCACCTCATGCGCCTTCGCCTTCGGAGAGCTCTCATGAATCGCCTGCCCTCGTCGCTTCTCCTCTGCATGCCCGTTCGCCGCGGCGCAGACCACCCCCACCCCCGAAGCCCAGGCCATCATCACCGTCCTCAACAAATCCGCCGACGACTGGAACCGCGGCGACATCGACGCCTTCGCCACCAGCTACAAGAACTCCCCCGACATCCTCTTCATGGGCCGCACCATCCAGCACGGCTACGCGCAGATGCTCGCTCGCTACAAGGCGGCTTACCCCACCCGCGCCTCCATGGGCACGCTCAGCTTCACGCAGCTCGCCGTGCAGCCGCTCGACGCCCACTTCGCCACCGTCACCGGAAACTTCCATCTCGAGCGCACCGCAGCCGGCGGTGGCAACGCCGACGGCTACTTCCTCCTCGTCGTCGAGCGCACACCCGCCGGCTGGAAGATCGTTCGCGACGACACCACCGCCCTCCCCCGCCAGCATCGAAGTAGCCCCCTGCGGTACCCTTGCTTCAGGAGCCGCATGTCCCCCGAACCCCTGCTCGAAGCCCGCGACCTCGTCAAAGACTTCGGCTCCACGCGCGTCATCCACGGCGTCTCGCTCGACGTCATGCGTGGCGAAACCCTCGGCCTCGTCGGCGAATCCGGCTCCGGCAAGAGCACCGTCGCGCGCCTCCTGCTGCGCCTCATCGAACCCACCAGCGGCAGCGTCCTCTTCCATGACGACGCAGCGACTCCGACTCCGCGCACCTACGATCTCCTGCAGCTCAAACCCACGCGAGATGCGCCGCCTCCGCCGCCAGCTCTCCATCGTCTTCCAGGACCCCTACGCCGCGCTCAACCCGCGCATGTCCGTCCGCCAGATCCTCGCCGAACCCTTCGCCATCCACCACGAAGCGCCACCACAAGGCCTCGAACGCCGCCTCCACGAACTCCTCGCCGAAGTCGGCCTCGATCCCTCCGCGCTCCGCCGCTATCCCCACGAGTTCTCCGGCGGCCAGCGCCAGCGCATCAACATCGCCCGCGCCATCGCGCTGCGCCCCGAGCTCCTCGTCCTCGACGAACCCGTCAGCGCGCTCGATGTCTCCGTCGGCGCACAGGTCATCAACCTGCTGCGCGACCTGCAGCAGCGCTACGGCCTCACCTATCTCTTCATCTCGCACTCCATGCCGCTGGTGCGCTATCTCTGCCACCGCGTCGCCGTCATGCAGCACGGCCGCATCGTCGAAACCGGCACCTGGAGCGAGGTCTGCGACTCCCCGCGCGAACCCTACACCCAGCAACTCCTCGCCGCCACTCCCGAGCTTCCCGCGCTCGAGCTAGTCGCGCTCGAGCTAGGCTCCCGCGCCCTGCTTCCTCGCCTCCACATCGCACACATTGCGCAGATAATCCCACGAGTACAACCCCGCCTCGTGCCCATCGTTCCACTTGAACCGCACCGCATAATTTCCCACCGGCGTCACCTCCACCGGCCGCGGCGGCGCCTCATACATCGGCAGCAGCGATCGCAGGCTTCGGCTTCGCAACCCCCGGCGCCCGCCCCTCCTTCTCGCGCTCCTCATGGCACGTCGCGCAAGGGCACGCCGCACGCAGCCACGCAAAGTTCCACGAGCTCCGTGTGACCATCCTTCCACTCGATCACCACGCCCGTCCCGCCGCGTCTTGTCCACCCGCACCTTGGCCGGACGAATCGCATCGCCGGTAAGCTTCGGCTGTCTCTTCGCCGCCCGCCTCGTCCTGACTCACAATTCGAATTCCTTCGTGGCTCATCTCAATCTCCCTCACTCCATCTCCGAGCGCATGCTCATCCCTGCGCCTGCCTCCAGAAGAAATACGCAGCAATCACGCAGCCCGGTCGCAACCACAATCGCGCGCAGCACATCGCCATTCACGCGCCGCGCAAATCGCGCTCCCACCCATCCGCCCAGCGCCGCAAACGCCATCGACACCACGCAGTAGTGCCACACAATCGCGCCCTGAAAGATGAACGTAATAATCGCGCACAGGTTCGAGAGCATCGCCGCAACCACCTTCATCGCGTTCAGCGTGTGCATCTTCTCCATGCCAAACAGCGCAAGGATCGTCATCACCAGAAACCCGCCGCCCGCGCCAAAGTAGCCAATATAAAAGCACACCGGGAACAGCGAGCACGCCAGCCAGAACCGCGGAATCGGCGGCTCCACCGCCCACATGCTTCGCGCGCTTGCGCAGCCACTTCGAGACCGGCCCGCTGATGCCGAAGATCACCGTGCCGCCCAGGATCAGCCACGGAATCATATGCAGAAACGTTCGCTGCCGCGTATGCAGCAACACCTCCGCACCCAGCACCCCGCCCAGCACACAGGTAGCGGCAATCGTCGGCAGCAGATCCTTGCGCACATCGCCGCGCAGCGTCGCCAGCGAGGTCAACTGTCCCGGCCACAGCGCCACCGTATTCGTAGCATTGGCCTGCACCGGAGGCACGCCCATCCCCAGCATCGCCGGAAACGAAAGAAACGATCCGCCACCAGCCATCGCATTCATCACACCCGCAATGGTCGACGCAGCGACCAGCCAGATGTAGTGCAGATGAGGGATGTGCTCGAAAAGCATTCTCTCTTCATTGTAGTCAACAAGCACGGCGGACCCTAGCATCCCGCAGCGACTGCATTTAGCCAAGCCCAGCCAGCTCCAGCGCCTCATCCGCCGTCTTCGCCACCAGCAGAATCCCGCGATTCCCGCGCAGCATTCCCTCCCGGTCGCAGACATCCAGAAACGCCAGCATCGTGTCGTAGAATCCCGCCACGTTCAGCAGCACCACCGGCTTCGAATGGATCTTCAGCGTCTGCCACGCCAGCACCTCGAACATCTCCTCGAAGCGTGCCATACCCGCCCGGCAGAATGAAGAACGCATCGGCCTTCTCGGCCATCAGCGCCTTGCGCGTGTGCATCGTGCTGGTCACATGCAGCTCGCTCACGCCATCGTGCGCCACCTCAAGATCCACCAGCACATGCGGAATCACACCCACCACATGCCCTCCCGCAGCCAGCGCGCCATCGGCCACAGCGCCCATCAGCCCCGTCCTGCCGCCACCATAGATCAGCCCAATCCCGCGCTCCGCCAGCGTGCGTCCCAACTCCTCCGCCGCCGCCGCATACTCCGGTCGCGCACCCATTCGCCGAAGCGCAAAACACCGCAACACTCTTCTCTCGCAATCTGCTCTGTCATGCACTCAGAATACAACTGCGCTCGCGATATCATGACCTCGCAGTCATTTCGCACTCCGGGAATCCATCATGCGCTTTCGCCAACTTCTCCCTCACGCTCGCCGCCATCTTCCTGCACGCGCGCTTCTCTCGCGCCTCCGCTGCACACGCCCAGCACAAAGGCGAACCCGGCAACTTCGACTTCTACCTCATGAACCTCTCCTGGTCGCCGGAGTTCTGCTCCATCCAGGGCACCTCGCCCGAGTGCGCCGCGCATCCCGGCTTCATCCTGCACGGCCTCTGGACGCAGAACAACGACGGCACCTACCCGGTCTTCTGCAGCGAGCAACCCGCACCCGCCAACCTCGCGCAGAACCTCGACATCACTCCGGACCTCTCGCTGCTGCACCACGAGTGGGCCAAGCACGGCACCTGCTCCGGCGTTGGCCCGCGAC
Source organism: uncultured Acidobacteriaceae bacterium (assembly GCA_963821165.1). GTDB lineage: Bacteria > Acidobacteriota > Terriglobia > Terriglobales > Acidobacteriaceae > Granulicella. Next base: position 1,050,372 of record CAWGCQ010000003.1, on the reverse strand, counting down.
GCTTCTTCGCCATGGAGCATCAAGCCTTCCACTCGCTCAAGATTCCACCGCAGTTCGAACACATCGATCATGAGATCAGCCTGACACCCAACGCCATCCTCGATCTCTTCGCGCAGGCCAACCCTGATTTCCCGCAAGGCAGCATCCTGCTCAGCTGCGGCCGCAATCATCTCACCGCCATCGAAGCCTGCTTCAGCAAGGACCTCAAACCCATCGCCTGCCAGGGCCTGCGCAGCTGCCGCGCCAACTCGGTAAAGATCACGCCGCCAGCGTCGGCCCAATAGCTCTCGTCACCAAAACAAATTGGCCTCACCCAAAGGTGAGGCCAATCCTGTTTCCAAGAGTCTTGCACGACCTCTACCACATACCCCAGGCACGGCTGATATAGTCCGTCAAGCGTCATCGTGATCAGCACGAGAAACATGAAGAAGCCCGCGCCAATGGTCATCTTGATCAGCCGCGACTGATACGCCGCATGCATGAAGAACAGGATCACGATGCACGCCTTGAAGCAGGCGATCGCCAAGCGCGATCACGGGATTTGCCCAATTCAGATCGAGATAACGCCGACGCCAGCCGTGAGGCCGGTAAAGAGCAGCAGCGTCACGAAGACGTACGTATATTGCAGCGGCGTCACAATGTGATGCTGCGCGTGCTCCGGGTTGGTCACATTCAGCGGATCGTTCGCGTCGGTATGAATTGCCTGGGTGATCCATCATATTTCCTTCGTTGTCAGCGTTGCCGAGCGTTCTAGTGCAGCGGATGTCGGTTAATCAGATACAGCAGCGGGAACAGGAACAACCACACAATATCGACGAAGTGCCAGTAAAGCCCGAAGTTTTCTATCGGCGCCACGTAGCCTGAACTGAAGTCTCCTCGATGCGCTCGCCACGTCAGCCAGAACAGCAGCACGATGCCGATGATCATGTGCAGCGCATGCATGCCCGTCATCGCGAAGTACAGGAAGAAGAACATCTGCGTCTTCTGCGCCATGTCCGGAGCCAGCGGCTCTTCCTTGATGCCGTAGCCAGCCGGGTTGGTGAACATCGAGATGTTGAAGTTGTCGCCCGGGATGTGATGCAGCTCATACTTCTCGTGATACTCGTCGTACTTGACACCCAAGGAAGGCCAGGCCGAAGACGGTCGTGAGAACCAGCATCGACACCAGCAAGCTTCGCTTGCGCACCTCGGCCGCCCACACGCCAATCGCCATGCAGAAGCCCGACGTGATCAGGATGGCCGTATTGGCTGTTCCGAGCGGCACGCTCAACTGATTCGACGCCACCGCGAAAGCCGGGTAGTACCAGTTGCGATACAGCAGGTAGGCAAAGAACATGCCGCCGAAGAACATGATTTCGGTCAGCAGGAACAGCCACATGCCAAAGCTGCCCGCCTCGCGCTGCTGCTCCTCGGTCTCAAAGTGATGCCGATGCTGCGGCAGCGCCACGTGCTCGTGCTCGGCGTGGACATCGGCGTGATCGGTAGTCGCGAGTGCGCTATCCAACGGTCGTCACCTCGTTTTTGGTCTTGTTCTCGAGCCACTCGTAGTCGTAGGCTTCGTGGTCCATGATCGGGATCTCGATAAAGTTTTCGGTCAGCGGCGGAGACTGAATCTGCCACTCAAGTCCCGTAGCCTGCCACGGATTATTGCCCGCGATCGCGCCATACTTCAGCGACCACCCCAGGTACAGCATCGGCAGCATGTAGCCAACACCGAGCACCGTCGCGCCTGCAGTCGACAGCACATTCAGCACCTGGAACTCCGGCGGATACGCATGATAGCGGCGCGGCATGCCCGAGGTAGCCAAGAATAAACTGCGGCAGGAACGTCAGGTTGAAGCCGATGAACGTCGTCACCGCAGCCAGCTTCGAGAGCGACTCCGGATACATGCGCCCCGTCATCTTCGGCCACCAGAAGTGCACGCCCGCAAGGAACGCCATCAACATGCCGCCGACCATCACAAAGTGGAAGTGCGCCACGATGAAGTACGTCTCGGTGAGGTGAATATCCATGCCCAGCGAGCCGAGGAACACGCCCGTCAGGCCGCCGATAGTGAACAGTCCCATGAAGCCGAACGCATACAGCATCGGCGTCTCAAACGTGATCGACCCCTTCTGCAGCGTGAACGCCCAGTTGAAGATCTTGATCGCCGAAGGCACCGCCACCAGCATCGTCAGCAGCGAGAACACCAGCGCCGAGTAGTTGGAAACACCCATGATGAACATGTGGTGCTCCCACACAAAGAAGCCGAACAGCGCAATCGCCACCGAACTGAACGCCACCGCCGTATAACCGAAGACGCGCTTTCGACTGAACGTCGAGATCACCTCGGAGATCACACCCATGCCCGGCAGAATCATGATGTACACGGCCGGATGCGAGTAGAACCAGAACAAATGCTGGAACAGCAGCGGATCGCCGCCCTTGGTCGGATCGAAGACGCCGATACCGAACAACCGCTCCAGCGCGACCAGCACCAGCGTGATCGCCAGCACCGGCGTTCCCAGCACCATCAGCAACGACGCCGCATAGTGCGACCACACAAACAGCGGCATGCGGAACCACGTCATGCCCGGGCAGCGCATGCGATGGATCGTCACGATGAAGTTCAGCCCCGTAAAGATCGAACTGAAACCCGCAATAAAGATTGCCGTCGCCGCCGTAATCACATGCGTGTTCAGATAATGCGTCGAGAGCGGCGTCGTAAACGTCCAGCCGGTATCGACGCCACCCAGCACCAGCGCAGCCAGCGTCAGGCCACCGCCAACCAGGTACAGGTACCAGCTCAGCAGGTTGATCTTCGGGAACGCAAGATCCTTCGCGCCCAGCATGATCGGAATCAGGAAGTTCCCCAGCGTCGCCGGCACCGACGGCACCAGGAACAGGAACACCATGATGATGCCGTGCATGGTGAAGAACTTGTTGTACGTGTCCGCGGCAACCAGGTCCGGCTGCGGCGTCAGCAGTTCCAGACGAATCAGGCCCGCGAACGCTCCGCCGATAAAGAAGAAGAACGTGATCGAGATCAGGTACAGGATCGCGATACGCTTGTGGTCACCCGTCAGCAACCAGCTCAACAAGCCGTGCTCGTTGTTGATGTAGTTGCGCTTGGGTATCTGCGCCGTGCTCTGGTCGGGCAGAGAGACGATGGTATTACCGATCGCAGCACTCATGGCTTCACCGTTTCCGTTGTGCCCTCTGAGGGCGTTGTTGGAGCTGCTTCCCCGCTGGCAGCCGTGACAAGTGTCTGCTGCACGCGGTAGTTCGATTGCATATTCTTGATAAATTCCACCAGGTCGATCAGCCCGTCTTCGCTGATCTGGCCTTGATACGTCGGCATGATCGGCGCAAAGCCCGCGGTCACATGCTCCGACGGATTCAGGATCGCGTCTCGCAGATACGCATCATCCACCAGAATCTGTCGGCCATCGGTCAGCGTCAGCTTCGAGCCATAAACACCCGCCAGGCTTGGTCCGCGCGCCGCAGCCGTGCCGTTGTGGCAGGAGTTGCATCCCATGCTCGCAAACAAACGCTCGCCATTCTGCGCCAGGCTCTGTCCGGAGTTCGACTGCTCCAGCCACTTCTTATAATCTCCGGGCGTCATCACCGTGACTTCGCCGACCATGCCCGAGTGCTGCGTGCCGCAATACTGCGTGCAGAACAGGTGATAGGTTCCCACCTGCGTCGCCTCAAACCACACCGTCGAGTAGCGACCCGGAATCACCTCGCGCTTGATGCGGAAGTCCGGAATCGAGAAGCTGTGGAACACATCCTGCGAGATCATCGTCAGCTGAATCGGCTTGCCCGTCGGAACATGCAGCGCATTGATCTCGTGCTGGCCGCCCGGATGCTCCGCCTTCCACATCCACTGCTTGCCCACGATATAGATGTTCATCGCATTGGTCGGCGGATCGTAGATGCGGAAGTACAGCAGCGCGCCCCACACAAACGTCACCAGAAAGATCGCCAGCGGAATAATCGTCCACGTTGCTTCGAGCAGCGTCGAGCCTTCAATCTGCGTCGCGACTGGATTCTTCTCGCGCCGATAGCGAACCGAGAACACGAGCAGCAGAATCGCCACCAGCGTCGTCCCGAAGATCGTCATCACCACCAGGAAGAAGTACAACGCATCGACATACGGCGCAATGCCGCTCGCCTCCGCCGGAAACAGCGCCGAAGCGTGCAGCCAGTGCACCAGAAATTGCCACAGTACCGGACTAAGTCCCATCGTTTAGCCTTTATCCATTTCACCGGACTTTTTTTTGCCCGGCTGAGGTATGTCTTGTTCGCGCGCAAGCTGGATATCGCGTCGAAACATTAAAAATATGAAGCCGCCCAGCGACGCTACCGTAACGATACCGCCTAGCTGTACGACACGCACCACCATCAGGGAATGCTTGTCGATCTGCGGATCGTAGCGATAGCAGTAAGTCAAAATGTTTGCCACCGGCGATCCAATCCGGTTTCCCGAAGCGTCAACCAGACCCAGCAGCACGTCCTTCGGCGAGTACTCCACGCCCAGGTAATACTGCGCCAGCTTGCCCTGCGGCGTCGCAATCTCAATCGAGCTCGCATGCGCAAACTGCGTCAGCTTGCCGTCCGGTCCCGGAACGCGCACATAGCCAAAGCCGACAGCCTTGGTCACCGCATCAATCGCCGGCTGCTTGCCCGGTCAGATAGTGCCATCCATTGGCCGTCTCTGGATGCCCATAGCGCCGCAGATAGAACGCCTTCTTCTCCGCAGCCAGCTTCGGCGTCTCCGTCGGGTCGATGCTGATGATGACAATCTGAAAATCCTTGCCCGGCACCAGGTGCACCATCTCCAGCGCACTGGTCAGCCCGTCCATCTCCTCCGAGCACAGCATCGGGCAGTTGTAGTAAACCGTCGTCAGCATCACCGGATGCTTGCCGTCGAAGTACTTGCGCCAGCGTGACCGGCTTCCCCGTGTCGTCGACGAACGGCGCGTCGAGCGGCAGCTGCGCATTCAGATGCTGCGTGACCTGCACCTTGCTGCAGCACCGTCGGCAGCTGGTCGTTCAGATTCTCGCCCTCGGTCTTATCGCCGTAGCTGGAAACCTGCGCACGGCCCTGCAGCGGCGTGGCCATCAAGCCAAGCGCCAGCGCCAACCCCATGAAGGCGGCCATGCTGCGAGTTGTGCGTCCTGCGATCACGGTTCCCTGCTCTCCTGTAGATCACAGCTCTACTGCTTGCCCTCGGCGCGATTGAACTCGTTCTTCTCTTCACGAGATTCGATCGTCTGAAGCTCATAGCCTGTACGTGCAAATCCGTCCGTCAGCGGAGCCGTCACCGTCGGTGCGGTCTCGCCAGCCATCAGCGTCCCGCCTGCTGCGGCGAAGGCGCCTGCGGCAGGCCGCGCTGGATAATCAACTGCATCGCGCGCTCAATCGGAATGCGAATCGTTCCCGCGGGCAGATCCTGCGAGCTGCTGTAGTAGTTCAGCAGCAGATCCTCGCGCGCATGCAGATCGGCAATATCCTGGTTGCCGTCATCGGTCTCCAGCCGCGGCGTCGGAAATACCTGCGTCATCTGCGACAGCTCGCGCTGCTCCATCGTCGCATTCGACGTCAGGTCTTCGCGCTTCGTCGCCGCGCGGTGTTGCACCCAGCGTCTACAGGTTGCGAGTGCCACTTGTCCGGCTCGCCATCATGCTTCACCAGCGCGTAGTTGATCGCCTTGCCCATCGCAAAGCAGAAAAAGAAGAAGATCATGACGAAGCCCGACAAGCCCGCAAGAAACGTAATGATGCCGCCGATGCTGACATCCTGCGTCTCATAGCCGGGGTGTTCGCTATCGCGCTTGGGCGAAGGGTGCGCCTGCACTCCCTCTGGCTGGCCCATGTCGTGTCCCTCAGTGTGCATGTTCAGGCTCCAAAAGCTCTTCCGTATGCGGATCGTTCACGTTGATCAACGGCCGCTTCATCAACTCACTCAGGTAAAACACCATCCAGAAGGCGACCACCGAAATCGGCACCGTCACGTAGGCCAGGATCCCGATAGTTGCCGGTGATGTGCAGATTGCTCGCAGCGTCCTTGAAGTTCGGCTCGATCAGCCAGAACATATCGATCAACCGCGCGCCGATCATGAAGCTGCAAAGCCAGATCATCTTGCTCTTCGACCGCTTGATGTCGCGCGACAGCAGGATGCAGAACGGAATCACCCAGTGGCAGATCACGTCCAGCGAGCAGATCACCCACCACCCGCCGTGAATGCGGTGCAGATACCAGGGAATTTCGTCGGGCACGTTGCCTGACCAGATGATCAGAAACTCGGCGAAGCACAGGTAGATGTTCAGCATCACGAACGCAAACGCCAGCTTGCCCAGATCGTGCTGCTCGGTAATGCGGAACAGCGTCTTCATCGGCTCATAGCGCGAGAGCAGGATCAGCGTCAGAATCCCCAGCGCCAGCACCGCATATCCCTGCGCCACCAGGAACTGCAAGCCATACACCGACGAGTACCACGTCACATCCAGCGACTTCACAAAGACAATCACGAAGTCCGTCATCAGAATCACGTACAGCAGAATCGACGGGCCCGAAAGATTCTCGAACCGCATCCGCCACTTGTCGAAGCTCGCCAGCGTCCCGGCTGCCGGATCGTTGTCGCGCTGCACCGACCAGTGGTTCAGAATCGTGATCACCAGCGCCATCAGGCCCAGCACGATCGCCGCCTGGACCCACGCCGCAGTCGGGTTCAGCATCGTGTGCTTGGAGTTCGCCGTCAGCTGCTGCTCCTGCGTCATGAAGCCATTCTTATAGGCCCACAGCGTTGCCGACGCATTCGGAAACGCCGCCCACTGGTACAGATGCTTCATCAGCAGCAGCACCGGCAGCAGTCATCACGATGAGCACCCAGATCGTGCGCGTCATTGCCTCCAGCGGGCGCCGCAGAATCTGTCCCCACTTGCCGCCCGACACATACTGCACCATCAGAAAGCCAGCGCTCCGCCAACAAAGTTGAAGCACGTCATGTAGCCCATCAGGTACGCGCGCAGCAGATGCTCGCGTGCCGCCGCGGAACAAATAGAAAGACCAGCGAGATCAAGCCAAAGACGACAGCCACAATCGCCGCGCGCGTGCGCCACGTCGAGACGACGTCGGGTGCTGCCAGCACAGCGGGCAGCGTGCGCGGACCATGGTGTGCGTGTCCCAGCGTCAAGTCCGCTCCGTGATGTTCGTTTGCCATTTCCATGCGTCAGTCGCCTTCAATCCTGTAGTTACTAATCCTGATCTCTGTTCTGAATCCCTGCCTAGTACGGCTTGCCATACGGCGTGCCGTTGGAAACCGGAGCGGTTGGTTCTCCGCCAGAGTCCCGCTGGCCTGAGTTCTGCGTCGCGCCCTGCCCATAGTGCGCGCCCGCACCCGCTGGAGGTGTCCCCATCGGCTGTCCCGGGAATCCCGTTGTCCTGTTCGTTCGGCGTGCCATAGATCGCCGTCGAAGGCAGCGCCCACGGATCCGCAAAGCCGTGCGGCATGCCCAAGGTCCTTCGCAATCGCATGCAGGTCCTCGACGTGCGCGCCCGCTGCCACATCGCTCGGCTTCGCGTCCTGGCTCAACTGCAGCGCGCGAATATACGCAGCAACGGCCCAGCGATCAGCCGGCGTCAACTGCGCCGAGTAATCCGGCATCGCTCCATAACCATTCGTCATCACCGCAAAGAAATGTCCCAGCGGAGCATTGCGCAGACGGTCCGTATGGAAGTTGCCCGCCGGACGATACCCACGCTGCACAATCATGCCGTCGCCATTGCCCACCCGCGAGTGGCACGGCGTGCAATAGATGTTGTAGCGCTCCTGTCCGCGCTCCAGCGTCGCCGCATTCAGAGGAATCGGCAGACCATCGCCTTCTTTGCCGTTCTCAATGCCGGTATAGAAGTACGTGTCCTCATCCATCTGATTCCGCGCCACGGTGTTCTCCACCTGCGGACGCGCCGACCGGCCATCCGCGAAGAACGTCGTCCCGCGCTGGGGAATAAACTTCGGCTGATTCTGCATGTCCTGCCGGCAACCAGCCAGCATCAGCATCGCCGTCATCGCTCCCAGCACCGCAACTGTCCGCATCACCCGCACCATTCCTAATCCCTGTTCCCTAATCCCTAATCCCTGCATTAGTGGTCGACCTCCACAACGGAGACCGGCGAAAACTGCTCCAGAAACGCTCGCGTCTTGCAACCGGCTCAAACCTCGGATCATTCGCCTCCAGGCAGAGAAAGAACTTGTCCGTCGTCGCGCCGCTGGCAAAGTTCGGCGCATTGAACAGCGGGTGATACAGCTGCGGCAACCCGTTCAGCGCAATCATCCCAAACGCCGCCGACAAGCCCGCAAACAGAATCGTCATCTCGTACGCCGGAACCACAAACGCCGGCCAACTGAACAGCGGCATCGCGCGAATGTTCAGCGGATACCCCCACACGTTGATCCAGATCTCCAGCAGCGCTCCCGTAGTCAGTCCGCACAGCCCGCCCAGCAGGCACAGCAGCGGCACGCGCGTCTTGTGGAAGCGCAGCGCCTCGGCAGCCTCCTCCACCGGATACGGCGTGTAGCACTCCATGCGGCGATAGCCCGCACGGTGCGCCATCTCGGTCGCATGCACCAACTCACTCGGCGTATTGAACTCGGCCAGCAGGCCGTACACTCCCTCACGCGGCGGCATTAGAGCGCCTCCTGAACAACAACTTCTGCATCGGCGCCACCCGGACGCACCTTCGTCTGCGGCAGCATCATCCGGATCTCAGACATCGGAATCATCGGTGCCAGGCGCGCAAACAGCAGGAACAGCGTGGTGAACAATCCCCACGTTCCGATGAACAGCATGTAATCCCACTTGGTCGCGCGGTACGTTCCCCAGCTCGACGGCAGGTAGTCGCGGTACAGGCTCGTCACAACAATCACGAAGCGCTCGAACCACATACCGATATTCACCACGAACGACAGGAAGAACAGATAGCCCACATTCACGCGCAGCTTCCGGCTCCACAACGTCGTCAGCGGAATCGCAATGTTGGTCAGGATCAGGATCCAGTACGCCCAGCCCATCGGCCCGAACATACGGTTCCACATCATGAAGAACTCCCAGTGGCTCGCCGAGTACCAGCTCATGAACACTTCCATGCCGTACCCATAGGCCACAATCGAGCCCGTCGCCAGCATCACCTTCGCCATGTTGTCCAGGTGCCGCAGCGTCACCAGGTCTTCCAGGTGATAGAACTTGCGGATCGGAATCGCCAGCGTCAGCACCATCGCAAAGCCCGAGTACACAGCGCCCGCCACGAAGTAAGGCGGGAAGATCGTCGTATGCCACCCAGCCATCGCCGCGACCGCGAAGTCGAAGCTGATCGTCGTGTGCACCGAGAGCACCAGCGGCGTACTCAAGCCCGCCAGCAGCAGCGAAGCCGACTCATACCGAATCCAGTGCCGCGTCGATCCTCGCCAGCCCAGCGACAGCATGCCGTAGATGTACTTCGCCAGCGGCATCTTCGCGCGATCGCGCAGCGTGCCCAGATCCGGCACCATGCCGATGTACCAGAACACCACCGAGATCGTCGCGTACGTCGAAACCGCGAACACGTCCCACGCCAGCGGGCTGCGGAACTGCGGCCACACGTTCATCGAGTTCGGATACGGCAGCAGCCAGTACCCCAGCCACGGACGCCCAATGTGCAGCAGCGGGAACATACCCGCGCAGCACCACGGCGAAGATCGTCATCGCCTCCGCGAATCGGTTGATCGAGTTGCGCCAGCGTCTGCTTGAACAGCAGCAGAATCGCCGAGATCAGCGTGCCCGCATGGCCGATACCGATCCACCACACGAAGTTGATGATCGCAAATCCCCACGCGCCCGGAATCGTGATGCCCCAGATTCCGACGCCCTTCAGCACCAGCCACGTCACCGCGATCACGACGCCCATCGCAACCGTCGCCCGCGAGGAACAGACCGCCCATCCACGCCACCGGCGTGTTGGACGTCAACACGATGCCCGCGATCTTCTGCGTCACGCTCTTGAACGTGTGTCCCGGCGCGATGACCGCGTACTCGCCGGTGCGCGGGTCAATCATCGGATCAACGATTTCGGGTACGGGTCCCTTGGTAGCCATTAGGCAAGCTCCGCATTCGGGTTGATGACGCCAGCGGTATACGTCGTACGCGGGCGGTAGTTCAGATCTGCAAGCACCTGGTAGTCGCGCTCCTCAGCCTTGCGCTGCACCACGCGCGACTTCGGATCATTCATGTTGCCGAAGACGATCGCATCGGTCGGGCACGCCTGCTGGCACGCCGTCAGAATCTCTCCATCCTCAATCGCGCGGTTGTTCTTGTCGGCCTCGATCTTCACCGCCTCGATGCGCTGGATGCAGTAGCTGCACTTCTCCATCACACCGCGCGAGCGCACCGTCACATCCGGATTGCGCATGAACTTCAAGCTCTCCGTGTCGTAATCCGAGTACAGCAGGAAGTTGAACCGGCGCACCTTGTACGGGCAGTTGTTCGAGCAATATCTCGTTCCAACGCAACGGTTGTAAACCATCGTGTTGATGCCCTCAGGCGTGTGCACCGTCGCGCCCACCGGGCAAACCTGCTCGCAGCCCGCGCTCTCGCAGTGCTGGCAGAGCATCGGCTGGAAGTGCGCCGATCGGCGCATGCAGATCGCCTTCGAAGTACGTATCGATGCGTATCCACTGCATGATGCGGCCAATCTTCACCTGCTCGCGTCCCACCACCGCAATATTGTTCTCCGCGTAGCAGCTCACAATGCACGCATTGCAGCCCACGCAGGAGTTCAGATCGATCGACATCCCCCACTTGTTCTGCAGAACCTTGCCCAGCGCTTACCTCCTCGATATGGTCATACCGCCAGTTGTCCGGGAAGAAGCTCTCGTCATGCGGAACCGCCTCGCCCTGCGGGTTATAGCCAACCTTGTTCACCAGCGTGTCGTTGGAATCCTTCGTGCCCAGGTGCGCGAAGTCAGGATTCTTCATCGCCTCTTCGTAGGTCGCGTAGCGGATGATCGACCGCTCCATCGCCTCATGTCCCGCCAGCGAGTACGTGCCCTCCGTATCGAGCTCCGTGATGCTCCAGATCGCGCTGCGCATACGCTCCGCGATGCTCGATGTTGTGCACCTTCGTGACGCACAGATCGTACGTTCCCTTGCCGCGCACAATCGTCAGGCCGCCCAGCCGACAGCGGCTGCATCCGCCGTCCGCAGCGCGTACGCATTGAACCCGACGCCCGCGCCAACGCGTCCAGCCTCCGCGCGCCGTCCCAGTCCCAAGATGCACCGTCACCGCATCGTTCGGATGTCCCGGCGACATCAGCACCGGCGTAATGATCTTGCGGCCGTTGAGCGTCAGCTCAATCGCCTCATTCTCCTCGATGCCCAGCTTGCCCATCAGGTCCATGTTCATGAGCGCGGCATTATCCCAGCTCATGCTCGTCACCTGCTTGGGCAGCTCCTGCAGCCAGCCATTATTCGCATAGCGGCCGTCGTACAGCGAAGAATCCGGCTTGAAGCTGATCTCGATCCCGCTGCCCGCAGCGCGCAGCCGTCGGCGCTCCGCCCTTCGGCGCGCCCAGCGTCTTCGGCGTAAACGCCGTGTTCGCAACCCAGCCATCATGCAGCGCCTTGCGCCACGCCAGCTCGATCGGAGTGCTCGCCGCAGCCAGCCCCAGCGCAGCCTTCGCCGCCTGATCGTTGGTCACACGTAGCCGCGCTCTTCGCTGCACGCCGCAGCCGGAGCCGTAGTCGCAGCTTCGTCGCACCGCCGCGCCGCCCATCAGGTACGTCTTCGCATTCGCCAGCACCGCGTTGTACGCGCTCACCGAAGGATCGAGCAGCGTCTGCAACACATCATGCGCGCTCTTGCCGCCATACAGCGGATCAATCATCGGCTGCACAATCGAGATCGTGCCGTCATACGCACGCGCGTCCGACCAGCTCTCCAGGTAGTGCGCCTTGTTGATGTGCCACGTCGAGTAGAAGCCCGTCTCATCCACATGCGACCCCAGGTGCACCGTGTTCGGCACCTTGTTGAACGCAGCCTCAAAATCCAGATCCACCGGAGCGTTGTACAGCGGGTTGACGCCCAGCATCACCAGCCACTGCACCTTGCCCGCGTTCATGTCCGCAACCAGCGCCTTCAAGTCCGACACATGCTCGCTCGGCATCGGCACCACCGTCTCCGTGTAGAACGACCGTCTTGCCCACCGCCCCCTGCGACCGCATTCACCGTCAGCGCAGCCGTGTGCGCCGCCAGCGAACTTCCCGGTCCAACCACCACCGCAAACCGTCCGCCCGACTTCTTGATGTCGTCCAGCACCGCCGACAAAAACTTCTGCGCCTCAGGATTGCTCAGCGTCGAGTTTCCACCCGCCAGCGCATTCGCAAACGCATCGATCTCGCTCGGCTTCAGCGCCAGCCGGTGCTCGGCCTTGAAGCCCGTCACCGTCGGCATCGTCTCCACGACGTACAGCCGGTTCATCGGCTTGTCTTTGTCGAACCGGTGCCGCGCCGCCCACGCAGCCGACATCGGCAGGAATCCCGGGAACCCAATCCCGCCCAGAAAATCCGCATCCAGCGCAAGGATCACATCCGCATCCTCGAGCTTGTACTGCGTGTCGTAATAATCCCCAAACGCCGCCTTCGACGCCGCGCGCCCCGCATCCTGGTTCACCGGCTCATACTGCACCAGCTTCGCCTGCGGATACTTCGCCTGCACCTGCTTCCACTGCGCCAGCCAGCGTCGGCGACGTCACCGTCTCCGACAGGAACACCACGCCCTCACCCGTCTTCGTCGCCCGCAACCGCCTTCGCAAACTGCTCCTGGAACTCGTCGAAGTCCGCCTGCTCGCCGCGGAAGCGCGGGAACTGCGACCGGTCCGGATCATACAAATCCAGCAGCGACGCCTGCGTAAACGCATCCGACTTGCCCTTCGCAATCGGGTGCTCCGGATTGCCGTCCAGCTTGATCGGCCGGAACGCATCCGACTTCACCAGCACCGGAATCGCGCCCGTCGGGAACGGATGCGCCGTCGCAAAGTACATCGGCTTGCCCAGCACCAGATCTTCCGGCTGCTTCACGTACGGAAAGATCGGCTCATCCGGCTGCTTGGTGCAACCTGCCAGACCCGCGAGCGCAAAGCTCGCGCCCATCACCTTCAGAAAGCTGCGGCGGCTGAACGGATCCACCCACTCGCCTGCCGAAGCCTGCCGCGGAAACTCCTCCTGCATCAACTCCTGGAACGCCGGCGTATCGGCCAACTCATCCAGGCTCTTCCAATAGCGCTTGCCGCTCTTGCCGTCGAGCTTCGCCCGCACCTCGGCCAGCGTCATCTTCGCCGGCGCAATCGCCGTCACCACCTGCGCCTGTTTTTCTCCTGCCATCGCCTGCTCGATTTCCATTCGTGTCTCGTTCATCGGTGGCACACCTCGCAGCTGGACAGCTCGTTGGCCGTGCGGATGTGGTACTGCTTCATCAAGTAATGTCCCAGCTCTTCCTGGCTGGTGAACTTCACATAGTTGACGCGGCATCGTCACGGCCGGCGGCACATCGGCCACCGTCTGCGCCTTGTCCAAACCTGTCGGATTGTTCAGCTGCGCCAGCTGCGGATTGCTCGCCGCCGGATCGGTCGTCACGCACCCCACCTGCTGCGCCGTTGGTCCTGCCACGCCCGTCGGCGCGCACCACACCGGCTTATCGCTCGAAGGGCCTTGCCCACGCCATGTTGTAGATCTCGGCCGTCGGCCGCAGATTCACCGCTGGATTGCGATGGCAGTTCAAACACCACTCCATCTGCAGCGAGTTCTGCTCATACATCAGCGGCATCTCGTCCACGCGTCCATGACAGCTCGCGCAGCCAATGCCCTTGTTCACATGAATCTCATGATTGAAGTACACAAAGTCCGGCAGGTCATGCACCTTGATCCACTGGATCGACGCCCCCGTCGCCCAGCTCTGTCGCACCGGCTCCAGCAACTGCGCATTCGTCCAGATCTGCGAATGGCAGTTCATACAGGTCTTCGTCGGCGGTATGCCCGCATACGAGCTCTTCTCCACCGACGTATGACAGTACTGGCACTGCAGCCCCAGACCCTCCACGTGGTGCTTGTGGCTGAAAGGTACCGGCTGGTCCGGACGCTGTCCCTGCCTGGTCACCCACGGCGACCGCTGCAAGCTGTTCAGCGTCACCCCGAGTGCGATGACAATCAAGCCCGACAGCACCAGGCTTGCGCGAGCCAGGGCATTTGAGCTGCGGTCAAATACTTGCGCCATGAATCCGTTCCTGCTTCCTCTGCGTCAGAAAACCACTGTTGAGGTTGATCACTTCGTATGTGCGGGTGTACGTCCGAGACTCGAATCAGGCCCAGACAGCTTGCACTCTGTGGCACGTAGGTTTTTCAAAAGTTGAGTATAGCAGCCGCAAATAAAAGATGTGACCTTCATCACTTCACCCCCTGTCGATACACGAAAATTTGGTCGCTTATCGATCAAACGTTGCGCCGTATCCCAATTTTTCCTATCCTTTCTCGCCCAGCTAAAATCACACGCACCAAAACTCCTAACGCCCGCCGCCTGCGAAATGGCCGCCTTCCGGCTCCCGGTCGCTCCCGCCCTCGTCAAAACTTGCCCGCTCTAAGCGCCTATCATTGCTCCTCATGCCCCGTCCCTCAGGCCGCACCCGCAAGCTACCCTACGACCCCGCCGAGGCCGTCGCCGCACTCTCCGCCGCAGACCCCAAACTTGCCAAACTCATCGCCCGCGCCGGCCCCTTCACCATTCGCCTCGCCGCCCAACAATCCCCCTTCGAGGCCCTCACCGAATCCATCATCTATCAGCAACTCCACGGCAAAGCCGCCGCCGCCATCCACGCCCGCCTGATCGCCGGCTTCCAACCCATGCCCACGCTCTCCCCCATCCACCCCACACCCCAGCAGATCCTCGACGTCCCCACCCGGGAACTCCGCGCCGCCGGCCTCTCCGCCAACAAGACCCTCGCCCTCCGCGACCTCGCCGCCAAAACCCTCGACGGCACCGTCCCCACCCTCGCCCGCATTCGCCGTATGTCCGACCAGGCCATCATCGACCACCTCACCCAGGTTCGCGGCATCGGCAAGTGGACCGTCGAGATGATGCTCATCTTCCGCCTCGGCCGCCCCGACGTCTTCCCCACCAGCGACTACGGCGTCCGCAAAGGCTTCGCCCTCACCTTCCAGGGCCTCAAGCCCACCAGCCAAAGTCACCCCGGACCTCCTCGCCGAAGCCCGACGACATGGAGCGCCGCGCCAAAAAATGGGCGCCCTGGCGCTCCGTCGCCAGCTGGTACCTCTGGCGAGCCTGCGACCTGGCCGCCGGCAACCATCAACAGCCCGAATAATGTTCGCTACAACAGCCCGAATAATGTTCGCTACCGCACCCACCATCCCGCTCCGCGACCCGCGCGACCCTTTAGCCGTTTAGTTTCATGCGCGATAATGAGGTGAACCTATGCAGCGAGTCGCCTCAAAGAGCCTTGTCCGCATCGCCGCGGCGTTTACCCTTTTCCTCCTGCTCATGCTCGCTGGCAGTGAGTGGTCTAAGGGGTTGGACGTGCAGGACCAGGTGGATTTTAAGGTCTATCTCACGGCCGCTCAGCTGGTTCGAGAGCACAAGGGCGTCGAGATTTACAACGACGCCGACACCGGCCAGAACCCCCAGATGCGCTTTGCCACCGCCGGCAGCACCTTCCAGCAGACCGCCGCACGCCTCGGAATACCTGCCGTCAGGCTCTACGTCTATCCGCCGACCCTCGCCGACCTGCTCGTGCCCTTTACCTTTCTCTCTCTGCAGCATGCCAGCGATGCGTGGTTCACCTTCAACATTCTGGCCATCTTTGGCGCCGCCATGCTGGTCACCTGGATGCTCTACGACACGGCCTTTCACATAGCCTGCATTGGCTTTTTCTTCGGCATCCTGTGTTTCCGCGCGAACTGGTGGGGCTTCGGTGAGGGTCAAATTGCCAGTGTCCTGGTCCTTCTCTGGACCGCCGGCATCGTTTGTTATGTCAAGGGTTTTACACGTACCTCAGCAACTGTCTTCGCGCTGGCCGCCTCCATCAAGCTCACGCCACTGCTCGTGCTTCTGCCCTTCCTCGTCTGGCATGAGTGGCGCTGGGTACGCTGGTTCTTCCTTTCTCTCGCAGTCATCTGCGTCATCCTCTGCCTGGTCAATGGTCCTCAGTCGCTGCTCGACTACACGCTGCACGTCATGCCGCCCATGTCCGCCGGATTCGTCTCCGCCTCCAACGTCTCCCTGCCCTCGGGATTACAGCAGCTCTACCTGGGCCTGACCGGGAAAGACTTCATGGCCGAATACGCCATCGTGCCCCACGTGGTCGTCCTCGCCTCAAAAGTCGTAGCCGGTGCGGTGATGCTCACAAGCCTCGTGGGCATCTATCGGCTGGGGCCTCTTCGTTCCATCATGGATCGCGGGAAGATTCTCGCGCTGATCGCTCTTCTATCACTCTACTGTTCCCCCGTAGCCTGGCGCAGCGCCTACGGCATCGTCTTTCTGGCTGCGCTTTTTCTATGGAGGGAAGCTTTCGAGCGCGGCGCCTCCAAGCTTGAATTAATGTTGATGGTCATTTGCACCCTCGAGTTCAGCTTCTTCTTCGACACATTCTTCCTACGTTTTGCGCATGGCGCACTTCTGTCCGCAACGGCGCTGCTCGCACCTGTTTCGGGGTGCCTGCTCATCCTCTACACGCTCCGCCAGATGAGTCGAGCCAAACATCCACACTCCGGCCACACCGTCCGCTCTCTTCAACCGCGACTTCACGAAAACGCCTGACCGCGTCAGCGCAGAACGCATCGCAGGACACACTTAACTACAGGGGGCTCTTTGCACGTCATTCGAAGATTCCGCATTCCAGCCGTCTTCTGCGCTCTGGCCGTGCTCCTCTGCGAGCTCATCAGCCATCCATTCGCTGAAATGGGAATCTCCGACGACGGCCCCTACGTCGTAATGGCCCATACCCTCGCCACCACCGGCCACATCCTCTACACCGGCTGGGCCGCACCCATGCTGGTGTGGCAGCTCGTTCTGGCCGCCGGCTTCATCAAACTCTTCGGCTTCTCCTATTCCGTGGTCCGCATGAGCACCATCCTCATTGCGAGCATCATGGCCTTCGTCCTACAGCGTCTCCTGGTCCGGGCCAACATCTCAGAGCGCAATGCCACATTGGGCACCCTCGCTCTCGTCCTGTCGCCTCTCTACCTGGTTCTCTCCGCTACCTTTCTCACTGACATCACCGGCCTCTTCGCCATCGTCATCTGCCTCTACGGCTGCGTCCGCGCGCTGCAATCCATCACCGATAACGGCGCCATCGCCTGGCTCTGCTTCGCCGTAATCACCAACGCCATCTTCGGCACCTCCCGTCAGATCGCCTGGCTTGGCATCCTCGTCATCGTTCCCTCGACACTCTGGCTACTTCGCTCACGCCGCCGCGTTCTCACCATCGGATTGGCCGCCACCCTCGCCGGTGCAATCTTCATCTTCGCCTGCCTGCAGTGGCTCAAACATCAGCCCTACTCCATTCCCGAGCATCTGCTTCCCGAGAGCTTACCCCTCGCGCACACCCTCGGAGAGTTCGTTCACACCTTCCTCGACATTCCCTTCCTTCTTCTCCCGCTCTTCGCGCTCTTCCTTCCCCAGATTCGCAAGAGCCGACCACGCGTCCTCGCACTCATCGCGGCCATCTCACTGGTCTATCTCCTGCTCGCCATTCACCTGAGGCACACACACCCGGACTTCCTGCTTGAACCCACCGGCGGCGCTCGCGGCGGATGGGTTGGAATTCACGGCATCCATGAGGGAACCGATTTGCAGGGCGAGCCGCCGATCTTTCTTCACACCGGCCTCCAGATTCTGATCACGATCGTTTCCATAGGAGGCCTCCTCGGACTCTTCGCATCCTTCGCTCAACCCCACCAATCCGGACTTCCATCGAGTTCCTCCCTCTATCCCAGCTTCTCCTGGAAGCAGCTTGCGACGCTCCTGGTTCCCTACGCGCTCTGCTACACACTGCTCCTCATTCCTCGCGCCACCAATCTGCTCTTCGACCGCTACATGCTGGCGCTCCTCGTCCTCATCGTTCTTTGTCTTGTCCGCTACTATCAGGAGAAAATCAATCCCCGTATTCCCATCGGCGGTGCATTGCTGGTGGCCACCATGGCGGCATTCGGAGTCGTTCTCACCCACAACACCTTCGCGTTCTACCGTGCCCGTGTCGCCCTCGCCGCAGAACTCCGCGCCGACGGCGTTCCCGATACTTCCGTCGACAACGGCTGGGAACACAACTTCGATGTCGAGCTTCAACACTCCAACCACATCAACTTCCCCACCATCGTCATTCCCGCACACGCGTACGTTCCCACGCCTCCACCCGCGCCTTACACCTGCCAGACGTTCTGGTACGACTACACGCCGCACATCCACGCACGCTATGGCGTCTCCTTCGATCCCAACGCCTGTTACGGCCCCGCGCCGTTCGCACCCGTGCACTACTCCCGCTGGCTCGCATCCACACCAGGCACCCTCTACGTCGTGCGCTACCCCCCACCCACCAAACCCTAGACCGCGCCGTGCAATTGCTATCCTGTAGCCAGAGGGGTGGCTTCCAGCATGCTGCATCTGACGTACTTGCCGCTCTTCTCCGGAGGCTGATTGCAACTCGCCCGTAAGTTCCGAATTCCGGCTCTCTTCTGCGCATTGGCCGTACTGTTCTGTGATCTGGTTAGCCGCCCCTTTGCCAATATGGGGATCGCTGACGACGGGCCTTACATCCTCATGGCGCAGAAGCTCGCCTTCTCGGGCCATTCACGATCGCTTACATCGTTCTTCTCATCCCTCGAGCCACAGGGGCCGGCATCCATGATCGTTATACCCTCGGCCTCCTCGTTGTCGCCCTGCTCTGTATCGTCCGCTACTACCAGGACCGTATCCGACCGCGACTTCCGGTCGCAAGTATTGTTTTGGTTGGAATCGTGGCGATCTGCAGCATCACCCTCATCCACAACACATTTTCGCTTTATCGAGCCCGCGTGGCACTCGCCGCTGAACTCCGTAGCGCCGGGATTCCCGATACCTCTGTCGATAACGGCTGGGAGTACAACCTGGGTGTCGAACTGCAGCATGCTGATTACATCAACTTGCCAGTGATCGCCGTGCCCGCACACGCCTACGTTCCAACCCCTCCGCTCCCCGCTGGCACCTGCTCAATGTTCCTTTACGACCAAACTCCTCACATCCGGCCTCTCTACAGCGTCTCTTTCGATCCCCACGGTTGCTCCGGCCCAGCCCCGTTTGCTCCCATCCACTACTCCCGCTGGCCCTACCGGACCCCGGGCACCCTGTACGTCGTGCACTCCTCGCGCATCGTTCCTAAGGAATCGGCTCCTACCCGGTAAGCAGCTGCGGCGTTCCTGGGTCGCTTGTTCGCGCAACGCTACAATCTTGCCAGGAGGCTGATTGCAACTCGTTCGCAGATTTCGCATCCCCGCTCTGCTCTGCTGCCTCGCCGTGCTCTTCTGCGAACTCATCGCCCGCCCCTATACCACGATGGGTGTCGCCGATGACGGGCCCTACATCCTGATGGCGCACACCCTGGCCGCCACCGGCCATATGGTCTACAACGGCTGGGCCAACCCCATGCTCGGCTGGCAGCTCTATCTCGGTGCCGCGTTCATCAAGCTCTTCGGCTTCTCCTTCACTGCCGTCCGCATGAGCACGCTTTTCGTGTCTCTGGCACTTGTTTTCTGCCTGCAGCGCACCTTTGTCCGCGCCGGGATCAACGAGCGCAATGCGACCCTGGCCACTCTCGCCCTTGCTCTGTCTCCCCTCTACCTGCTGCTCTCAGTCACCTATATGACCGATATCTTTGGCCTCTTTGCCATCGTCCTCTGTCTGTACGGCTGCCTGCGCGCCCTGCAATCCGCAACCCCGAACGCCACGATCCTTTGGCTGTGTTTCGCTGTCGCTACGAACTCTCTTTTCGGAACCGCCCGCCAGATCGCATGGCTAGGCGTTCTCGTGATGGTCCCGTCCACTCTCTGGCTGCTTCGTGCCCAACGCCGCATCTTGATCGCCGGATCCGCCGTCACCCTCGCCGGTGCGCTCTTCATCTTCGCCTGCCTGCAATGGCTCAAGCATCAGCCCTACTCGATCCCCGAGCACATTCTCCCAGAAACTTTCCCCATCGCGCGTACCCTTTGGACCCTAGTCCACTTTTCCCTTGAACTTCCTTTCATTCTGCTCCCGATCCTTGGCCTGTTTCTCTTCAGAATCCGCAAGAGCGGACCTCGCGCCATCCTGATCATCTCCGCCCTTACCTTCGGTTACCTCTTCCTTTGCTTCTATCCGAGTCATCTCCGCGGCCAGTTCGTGCTCGAGCCCACCGCCAACGATTGGATGAACACCCGCGCTGCGTTCCTCTTCATTCAGCTTCGTGGCGTCCCACCACTCTTCATGCCAGTCTGGATACAGGTCTTGCTGACCATCGCTTCACTGGGCGGCGCCCTCGGTCTGATCGCTGAACTCATTCGCCGAAACCCAACGCCGAACGCGACGTCCTCCTCGGAACCCATTTCGTGGGCGCAACTTGGCAGATTGCTTGTTCCCTTCACTCTCGCGTACTCCCTTCTTCTTATTCCTCGAGCCACCACCCTGAGCCTGAGCGACCGATACTTCCTCGGTCTGGTTGTCGTCGCCATGCTCTGTCTCACCCGCTACTTCCAGGACACTGTTCAGCCTCAGCTCCCGCTCGTCACCGTTCTACTAATCGGCTTGATGGCCTTCTACGGCGTCGCAGCCACCCATAATTTGTTCGCGTTCTATCGCGCACGCGTGGCCCTCGCCGACGAACTCCACGCAGCTGGCGTTCCTGATACCTCGATCGACAGTGGCTGGGAATACAACCTGAATGTCGAGCTTCACTACGCCACCCACATCAATGATCCGCACATTGTGGTCCCGGCGCACTCCTACGTGCCTCCACCTCCCCCTCCAGACACTGTCGACATTTGCTCCACGTCAGAGTTCTGGCGAGAATATACCCCCCATATTCACCCCGTTTACGGCGTCTCCTTCGATCCCAACGCCTGCTACGGCCCAGCCCCTTTTGCCCCAGTGCACTACTCCCGCTGGCCGTTCCGCACCCCCGGCACCCTCTACGTCGTCCGCTACACGCCGCTCTCCCAGCCATGATCGAGCTATCCTGTAATCATGATGCAGCCCCTTGCATCCCATGATCTGCGAAACGCTCTAACCTTGCCAGGAGGCTGATTGCAACTCGTCCGCAGGTTCCGCATACCAGCCCTCATCTGCGCCCTCTGCGTGCTCGTCTGCGAACTCATCAGCCGCCCCTACGCCAATATGGGTATCTCCGACGACGGCCCATACATTTTCATGGCACAGACCCTCGCCTCCACCGGCCGCATCGTCTACAACGGTTGGGCGGCAGCCATGATTGGCTGGCAGCTTTACATCGGCGCCGCCTTCATTAAGCTCTTCGGCTTCTCCTTCACCGTCGTGCGTATGAGCACGCTCTTCGTTGCCCTGGTAACCGCTTTTCTCCTGCAGCGCACCCTGGTCCGTTCCGGAATCACGGAACGTAACGCAACAGTAGCAACCCTCGCCCTGGTTCTCTCTCCGCTCTACCTCTTGCTCTCGGTCACCTACATGAGCGACATTTTTGGCCTGTTCGCCACGCTCGTCTGCCTGTATGGCTGCCTGCGTGCCCTGCAGGCCGCCACGCCACGCCACGCCATCCTCTGGCTCTGTTTCGCCGTCGCTTCCAACGTCGTCTTAGGAACAGCACGCCAGATTGCGTGGCTCGGCGTTCTCGTCATGGTCCCCTCCACGCTCTGGTTACTCCGTCACCAGCGCCGCGTTTTGATCTCCGGTTCCGGTGCTACCCTCGCCGGAGCCCTCTCCATATACATCTGCATGCAATGGCTCAAGCGCCAACCCTACGTTCTCCCGCCGCAGCCTCTCCCGCATACCTTCCCCTTCGTCAGCAGCCTTCTGACGCTGATAGATTTTTTTCTCGCCATCCCCTTCCTCCTGCTTCCCATCTTCGCGCTCTTCCTTCCCAGTCTTCGCAAGAGCCGTCTTGCAGTCATCGTTATCCTCGCACTCGCCCTCCTGGGCTATTTATTTTTAGGCATCTATCCGAGCCATCTCCGCGGGTACTTTCCGCTTGAGCCAACCATGGGTGGCGGAGGCAATTGGATCGGCGTGCACGGAATCCATGAAGGCCATCAGCTCCACGGCAATCCTCCCCTGTTTTTCAATGTCCCCGCACAGGCATTGCTCACCATCGTCTGCTTCGGTGGATTGCTCGCCCTTCTCGTTTCCCTCCTCCGCTTTTACCGGCTGCATGCTCATCGCGCCTTGGCATCCGTAGAATCCACTCAGAACGTCTCGTCGAAGCAACTCGGCATACTCCTTGTGCCATTCGCCCTCGCATACACAGTTCTTCTCATTCCGCGCACGGCTACGGGCTGGATCTACGATCGCTACACGCTGGAACTAGGCCTGGCCGCTCTGATCGGTCTCGTCCGCTACTACCAGGAGCAGATTCAACCGCGCGTTTCGCTTCTGGGCGTTGCCCTGGTTGCAACGATGGCCATCCTCGGCGTCGCCATCACGCATAACAATTTCTCGGTCTATCGCGCTCGCATCGCGCTCGCCGACGAACTCGCTGCCGGCGGAGTCCCCGACTACTCCATCGACAAGGGCTTTGAGCAGAATTTCCTGACGGAGCTCCGATACGCTGACCACATCAACGACAAAACGATTGTCTTCCCCTCCACCGCGTACGCCCCCGCAACCCCACTTCCGGCAGGGACTTGTAGCATGTTCTGGCACGACAAAACCCCCCACGTCATTCCCATCTACGGCATCTCCTTCGACCCCAATGCCTGCTACGGTCCCGCGCCCTTCGCTCCCGTTCAGTACAACCGCTGGCTGGCTTCCAGCCCCGCAACGCTCTACATCGTCCGCTATACCCCACTGGCCAAGCCTTGAATTCTGCCCAGCCCTTACTATCGTTATAGCCACGACCGCAGCCTCAGGACCATTGCCATTCAACAACAGGAGACCATCATGAACAAATTACGTGTGATCGTCCCCGTCTACAACGATGGCCCATCCTTCGGTATGCTTCTGCGCGAACTTGATAAAGCGGCGGTATCGCTACCGTTCCAGCTGTTCGTCAGCGCAGTCGACGACGGTTCCACGGAAGACATCCTCTCCGGAATTGGCGATCTATCCGGTTTGCATCATCTGGTCGGAGTTGAGATCATCTCGCTTGCCGTCAACGTCGGCCATCAGCGCGCCATCGCTGTCGGCCTTTGTACCGCAGCAGACGATCACGACTCGGACGCCGTCCTCATCATGGATGCTGACGGCGAAGACCCGCCGCAGTCCATTCATTCCCTCACAAGCAACATCGGCGACCGTAAAGACTTTCTCTTCGTCGCCCAGCGCAAAAAACGTATAGAGACTCTATCTTTCAAGTTCTTCTACTTCCTCTACAAGGGCTTCTTCAAAGTAGTAACTGGAAAGACCATCAACTTTGGAAATTTCTGCATCGTATCCAGCTCCTATCTTGACCGCCTTGTCATGATTGCAGACCTCTGGAATAACCTGCCTGCGGCTATCCTTCGGTCTCGCCTCCCGCTCAACCTCGTTCCCATTCATCGCGGCCGCCGATATGCCGGCAAGTCGAAGATGAACTTCACCTCTCTGATCGTGCACGGCCTCAGCGGCATTTCCGTCTATGCCGACACAATATTCGTCAGGCTGCTGATTCTTTCAGTGGTCCTTGTCATCACGAGCGTAATCCTCATATGCGCCCTGCTGACGTTGCGAATCTTCTTCCCCACTCACGCTACCCCGGGCTGGACGACCACCATCGCCTTCGGACTTACCATCATCATCCTGCAAGTGCTCTTCACCGCACTCTCTTCGATCCTCATGCTGCTCAACAACAGGGTGCAACGGCTAATTGTTCCAAGACTGGACTACCCCGCCTACGTGAAGAACCGCAGACTTCTCTTTGGTCTCCGGTTTGCGCCTGAGTCACATGGGCTTTCGCCATACACCAACAATTGACTTACCCACCGAATGCAGCAGGATCGGATCGACAACTCGCGACACAGGGATAATAAAGGTGTCCCAAACTTTCAGCTGTTTCGCGGTGGGCATCGACTGCCGCAGAAACAGTTGATTCATCGATGAAGCGGCGATTCCGCACGCGTCCAGATAGAAAATCCTCTCCGTCTTCATCCCCGGCGGCGATGCCTTTCGCAATGAGGTTCGGTCATAGCGCCGGAAATGCCCAATCGCCGCATCGAACGGCGTATACAGCCATTGGTGCGCGGGCGAAAGCACGATGACAGAGCCCCCTGGCCGAAGACGCTCAGACGCGGACACCATTTCGGCCGCATCCCCCTCGATATGCTCCAGCACATCGATGTAGACAATCGTGTCGAAATTCTCATTCCGATCGAGCGAAGACAAGGTCCCGCATAAGCTCTCGTATCTCGAAGTCCCATCCATGTGCTTCAAGTTTTCGCCAAGGGTCGCCGAAAGCTTAGGATCGGGCTCAAGGCACACCCATCGACCAGTCGCTCCCGGACTCAATAGCGCCGTGTTCGAACCGATACCCGCCCCGACTTCTAGAACGTCTCCCGAAATGAATGGCTTGATTTGACCGGACCAGTACGCCTTCCAGTTTTTTACGGCTGCGAACAAGTCCAACTCGGAACCGACATAATGAAACTCACTCATAGCTGTAAAAGTTCCCCCGCACTGTAGTGGATTGCTTGATTGAGCAGACCCGTCGGCCTTGGGTGTCAGTATATCGTCTCGGATTATCAGACCTCGCATCTTGCTATCCTGAAGCTAAGGTGTCAGGAGAAGCTGGCGCTTTGCACAAGTTCTACCAGATCGAAGCCGCCAACCAAAGGGAGGGTTGTTTGCACCTCGTTCGCAGGTTCCGCGTCCCTGCTCTGCTCTGCTCCGTTGCCGTGCTCTTCTTTGAACTCATCGCCCGCCCCTTCGCAGATATGGGCATCTGCGACGATGGCCCCTACGTCATCATGGCGCATACCCTGGCCACAACCGGCCACATCGCCTACAACAGCTGGGCCACAGCCATGATTGGCTGGCAGCTCTATCTCGGTGCCGCGTTCATCAAGCTCTTCGGCTACTCCTTTACTGCCGTCCGCATGAGCACCCTGCTCATTGCCATGGCCCTCGCATTCGTCCTCCAGCGAACAGTCGTCCGCTCTGGCGTCTCCGAATACAACGCCACCCTCGGCACCCTCGCCTTTGTGCTTTCGCCCCTTTATCTCATGCTGTCGGTCACCTTCATGACCGACATCCCTGGCCTCTTCGCCATCGTCCTCTGCCTCTACGGCTGTCTCCGCGCCCTGCAATCCCCCACGCAACGCGCTGCCATTCTCTGGCTGTGCTTCGCTGTCGCCGTCAACGCAATCTGCGGCACCTCCCGCCAGATCGCCTGGCTTGGTATTCTTGCCATCGTCCCCGCTACCCTGTGGCTATTCCGCTCTCAACGCCGCGTCCTTCTTGCCGGCGCCATCGCCAACCTCATCGGCGTCCTCTTCATCGTCGCCTGCATGCAGTGGTTCAATCACCAGCCCTACTCCATTCCAGAGCACATTCTTCCACCATCGATCCTGATCCCTCTCATCTCCATGAACATGGCCCATGCGTTCCTGGAGATTCCTTTTCTCCTTCCTCCCGTTGTCGCCATATTCCTTCCCGCAAGTTGGAGCAACCGGCGCGCGATCTCAATCGCTGCATTCCTCCTTCTCGCATACATCGCGTTGGCCATCGAGCGTCGATTCCTTCCCCTCCTGCAGCCGCCAATGGGCGATTGGATCACCGTGTGGGGTACTGTCACTGAGGTTGGCGTCACCGGACACCCAGCCATCCTGTTGCATACCTGGGTGCGCGTGCTAATCACCATTGCATCGTCGGGGGGTGCGGTGGGCCTGGCATTATCTTTCCTCCGACACCGCAAGAAATCCCCGTCCGCAATCTCGTCAACCCTTCCCTGGAACCAATTAGCCTTCGTGTGCGGCGCATTTGCCGCCGCCTACACTCTTCTCCTACTTCCTCGCGCTGCCTCCATTGGACTCAGTGATCGTTACATACTTGAGTTGGCAGTCCCCGCGTTAGTGTTGCTGCTGCGGTATTATCAGGAATACTTTCAGCCGCGACTTCCCCTCGCCGCATTGCTGTTAATCGGCATCATGGCCATCTACGGCATCATCGCCACCCACAATACGTTCGCGTTCTACCGCGCACGCGTGGCCCTCGCAGCCGAGCTTCGCGCCAACGGCTTCCCGGACACCTCTGTCGATAACGGATGGGAGTACAACCTCAATGTTGAGCTCCAACACTCCGACCACCTCAACGACCCCCGCGTCGTCGTCCCCGCTAATACCCATGTGCCGACACAGCCTCTCCCTGACATACCCTGCCTGATGTACTGGGCCGACGACACGCCCCACATCCATGCTCTCTACAGCATCTCCTTTGAGCCCAACGCCTGCTATGGCTCCACGCATTTCGCTCCCGTCCATTACTCTCGCTGGCCTTTTCAAATCCCCGGCACCCTCTACGCCGTTCGCTTCACTCCAACCGCAAAGCCCTAGGCCAACGCCCTCCCTTGTTATCCTGAATAGACGATGTCAGCAACACGTAAGTCAGCCTCAACTACCGCTCCTTCGCAACGTTATCTCTGCGTCCACGGCCACTTCTACCAGCCGCCGCGCGAGAACCCCTGGCTTGAAACCGTCGAGCTCCAGGAATCCGCCGCGCCCTACCACGACTGGAACGAGCGCATCACATCTGAGTGCTATGCCCCCAACGGCGCCTCCCGCATCGTCAATAAAGAAAACCAAATCATCCGCATCGTCAACAACTATGCGCGCATGAGCTTCAACTTCGGCCCCACCCTGCTCAGCTGGCTCGAAGACTTTGCTCCCCGCACCTATCGCATGATTCAGGATGCCGACCAGGCCAGCGCCACCCTGTACTCCAACCACGGTTCCGCCCTCGCCCAGGTCTACAACCACATCATCATGCCGCTCGCCTCCGAGCGCGACGCCCGCACCCAGATCCGCTGGGGCATCGCCGACTTCGAGCACCGCTTCGGCCGCAAACCCGAAGGCATGTGGCTCGCCGAGACCGCCGTCTCCCGCGCCGTCCTCGATCTGCTCGCCCAGGAACGGATCCTGTTCACCGTCCTCGCTCCCCACCAGGCCGCTCGCGTCCGCAAGATATCCGCTGCCTCTGCCACAGAACCGGGTGCCCCGGGTCCGGATTCTCGGACCCGGGATCGTGCCACCACGGATATGTCTATCGGATCAGACTGGATCGAAACCCCCGACGCCACGGTCGATCCCACCCAACCTTACCTCGTCAAGCTCAACAACGGCCGCTCCATCACCGTCTTCTTCTACGATGGCCCGCCCTCCCGCGCCATCGCCTTCGAAGGCCTCCTAAACGATGGCGAAACTTTTGCCCGTCGCCTCATCTCCAACTTCAACCCCGACAAGCCAGCCTCCGAACCGCAGCTCGTCCACGTTGCCACCGACGGCGAATCCTACGGCCACCACCACAAGCACGGCGAGATGGCCCTCAGCTACGCACTCAACTACATCAAGGACAACAACCTCGCGCGCCTCACCAACTATGGCGAGTACCTCGAGAAATTTCCCCCCATCTGGGAAGCCGAAGTCGTCGACAATACCTCCTGGTCGTGCGCCCACGGCGTCGAGCGCTGGCGTTCCGACTGCGGCTGTAGAAGCCGCTCTGACTGGAATCAGCAGTGGCGCGCGCCCCTTCGCAAAGCCCTCGATCTCCTCCGCGACCGCACCGCACCCCTCGCTGAGGCCATTGCCAAGCCACTGCTCAAAGATCTCTGGGCGGCTCGCGACGCCTACATCCACGTCATCCTCGATCGCTCCTCCGACAACCTCGACCGCTTCTTCGCAGCCCACGCCACCCGCACCCTCACTGCCGCCGAACGCATCACCGTCTTCGAGCTCCTCGAGCTCCAGCGCCATACCCAGCTCATGTACACCTCTTGCGGCTGGTTCTTCGACGACATCTCCGGCATCGAAACCGTCCAGATCATCGCCTACGCCGGACGCGTCATCCAACTAGCCGCCAAACTCTTCGGAACCGCGACTGGCCCGGGTGCTCCGTACCTCGATTCTCAGTTGCGTGACTCAGCCATAACCCTCGAGGCCGACTTCCTCAAGATCCTCGCCCGCGCCGAGAGCAACGATCCCGACGCCGGCACCGGCGCCGACGTCTACCGCCGCTTCGTCAACGCCGGCCGCCTCGACCTCGAAAGCGTCGGCGCCCACTACGCCATCAGCTCCATGTTCCGCAGCTATCCCGACGCCGGCAATATCTTCTGCTTCGACGTCCACCGTCACTCCTACGACGTCATGACCTCCGGCCGCGGCCGCTTCGCCGTCGGCCGCGCCACCCTCTGTTCCCGCATCACCGAGGAGTGCGAAGACATCTGCTTCGCCGTCCTGCATCTCGGCGACCAGAACCTCTCCGCCGCCGTCAAGCGCTACACCCCGCAGGACGCCCCCGCATGGGAAACGTTCATCACCAATGCGCGCAACTCCATCCGGCACGCCAACCTTCCCGAACTCATCCGCTTCATCGACGGCTTCTTCGACAGCACTCTCTACTCCCTAACCTCGCTCTTCGCCGACGAGCAGCACCGCATTCTCCAGAGCATCCTCAACCAGACCCTCTCCGAAGTCGAAGGCTCGCTCATCCGCATCTACAACGAGCACGCCACCCTGCTCGACTTCCTCGCCGATGCCAACGTCGCCGCGCCCCCTGCCCTCGCTCTCACCGCAGGCTTCGCCATCAACGCCAGCCTGCGCCGCTTCCTCGAAGCCGATACCTTCGACTCCGCCGAGATTGCTCGCCTGTTGCGCCGCGCCGAAGTCGATCACGTCACCCTCGACAGCGACCTCCTCAGCTACACCGCGGACAAGCGTATGAAGCGCGCGATGGTTCGCCTCGAAGCCGCCGCCGAACAGCAGGCCCCGCAAAACCTCTCCGTGCTCCACGAAACCCTCGCCATCGCCGAGTCCCTCCGCACCCTTCCCATGGAGGTAAACCTCTGGCAGGCGCAAAACATCTGGAACGATCTCCTCCGCCGCTCCGATGCCACCTACTGGTCACGCGAATGGCGCGAAGGGTTCCGCAAAGTCGGACTCGCCCTCAAAATCTCCGTCGACGACCTCGTCGTCGACCTAAGCGTCCGCACCCTGTAACCCTCACTCGCCGCAAACTCCCATGCGCCCCAGCGACGACACTCCGAGACCCGCACTCCTCAAGTGGCTGCTCGACTCCGACCCCGCCATCCGCTGGCAGGCCATGCGCGATCTCACCGATGCGCCCCCCGCCGATATCGCAGCCGAGCGTTCCCGCATCGCCACCGAAGGCTGGGGAGCTCAACTGCTCTCGCGCCAGTCTCCCGACGGCAGCTGGCCAGAAGGCCAGTGGGACCTCGTCACCCTCTGGAGCCTCATCGTCCTCAAAGATCTCGGCCTCGATCCCGCCAGCCCGCAAGCCCGCACCATGATTGACCGCATCGATCACCACCTCGTCTTCAAGCCGCTCAACAACCGCCCGTTCCTTCATGGCGAAACCGAGCCCTGCATCAACGGGCGCATCCTCGTCATCGGCGCCTGGATTAGCCGTCCCAACGACGCCCTCGCCCAGCTACTCGTCGACGAACAACTCGCGGACGGCGGCTGGAACTGCGAAGCCCCGCGCAGCCAAGTCTCATCCTTCCACACTACCCTCTGCGTCCTCGAAGGCCTGCTCGACCACGAACGTGCCGGCCGCAAATCCGCCGCCCTCACCCGCGCTCGCAAACGAGCCGAAAATTACCTTCTCGAACGCCATCTCTTCCGCTCTCTTCGCACCGGTAACATCATCGACAAGCGCTGGCTCCGCTTCACCTATCCCGCCTTCTGGCACTACGACGTCCTGCGCGCCCTCGACTATTTCCGCAACGCAAATACCGCCCCCGATCCCCGCATCAACGAAGCCATCGCCGTCGTTCGAAAGTGCCGCCACCAGAATGGTCGCTGGCCGCTCAACCTCCTCCACCCCGAACACATCCCACTGCAGATGGAAACTGCCGTCGGCAGTGCCAGCCGCTGGAATACTCTCCGTGCCCTGCGCGTCCTGCGCTGGTACAACAACGCGACCACTTAGCCCCTGTGTCCCCGCGACTACTCCGGATTCTGCAACACCTCGCCCAGCGCCACCGGCTTCCCAAAGTCCGGAGCCCCATCCTTCCCGAACGTAAACTTCTGTATGCGGGGCGACCGCTCTCCGCCGCATCCCATCCCCGGTCCCGGATTCGCGTGATAGATAATCCAATTCTGCTTTCCATCCGCCGACGTGAAAAACCCGTTGTGCCCTGGCGAGTACGCATGCGCCGCCGCATCCGTGCTCAATAGCGGATGATCAATCTTCGTCCAACTCTTCGCATCCAGCGGATCCGAATGGCTGTCCGCCTCAATCGCCCCCAGCGAATAAAAATCCGTCCAGCATCCTGACGCCGAATACACGATGAACATCTTCTGGCCGTGCGCCAGAAACTCCGGCCCTTCATTCACATTCACATGCCGCCCCGGCAGGTCGCCATGCTTCTCCCAGTCATACGTCGGCTCCGAGATCAACGTTCGCGCCGAATCAATCGTCTGCGGATCCTTCAAATGCGCAATGAACAAATCCTGCTCACCATCCACCGTTCCCTTCCATCCCGACCACACCAGGTAGTGCTCTCCCCGCAACTCAAATAGCGTCGGATCGATCGCCCACCGATCCGTCGCATCTCCGACCTTGCCCAGCAGCGTCCACGTCCCTTCCATCGGATCGTCATTGTCGTTCTCCACCACGAAGATCCTGTGTCCCGAATTCTCTCCCGCATCCGCCGCAAAGTAGATGTACCACTTGTTCCCCCACCGATGCAGCTCCGGCGCCCACACCTCCTTTGACCACGCGTGACCCGGCTCCGGAGTCCACACCGCCTTCACCTCCGCATGCCGGAGATCGGTAATGTCCGCCGTCTTGCGCAGCGTCAAATTCCTCCCCTCAGAATTCGAGTAGTAGTAGAACCCTCTCCAATACACCACCCACGGATCAGGTCCCCGATCCAGCAGCGGATTCGTAAACGTGTCCGTCTTGACCGACGCCGCCGCAGTCGTCTGCGCCAAACGAAACGATGTCCCACCCAACATCGCCGCCAACACCACCCATCCCATTCTCATGCAGCAACTCCCCTCGACAACATCCCGCTCCATTCTAAGGAAATCTCTCCTCAATGGGCAGCAAGGCCAGAGCCTCGAGAGCACCTCAGTTTCGATGGGGCTTCCTATCCATGCGTTACGACGCGACCAAACACTCGCCGTTCGCGCAGGACCCGGGTTTATGCTTTCCAGAAGACCGCCAACGTCCACCCGACGGCCGCGGAGAAGGGAATATCCCTTGGCCAAAACGTCACCCGGCTCGTCGCCAACCGTTGCCGCCCACCACGCGAGGCCTCCCGCCGTCCGCGCAGGGCTCGGCCGCCACGTCTTCGGCATCGGCATCATGGCCATGGGCCTCGCATGTCTTGTCTGGGGAGACTTCATCACCGGTCAACCCGTACCCAACGACTTCCCTCACCGCATCGCCCTCGCCTACATCGTCGCTGCCTTCCTCGTCTGCATCGGGGTCATCCTGCAATGGCGCCGCTGCGCCCCCGTCGCCGCCGCCGCCCTCGCCGCGTACTACATCCTCATCGTCATCCTCGTCATGAACGGCCCCGTGCTGCTCGCCCACTTCAAGGAGTACGGAGTCTACGAAGGCCTCGCCGAACAGTTCGCCATCACCGCTGCCGCCCTTATCGTCTACGCCGCGACAGCTCGCATCCCTGCCTCACTCTCGGCCCGTCTCACGCTCCTCGGCCAGGTGATCTTCGGCCTGTGTGCACTCGTATGGGGCAGCGCTCACTTCGTCTACATGAACCTCACTGCCCCACTCGTCCCCAAATGGCTTCCTCCCTCGCAGGTCTTCTGGGGATATCTCACCGGCGCCGCCTTCCTCCTCGCGGGCCTCGCCATTCTTTCGCGCATCCAGGCCCGCCGCGCCGCCATCCTTTTCACCGCCATGCTGGCCTCCTTCACCTTCCTGGTTCACATCCGGATCTTGTTCACCAATCACAAAACCGAGTTCAACTGGACCGAACTCGCCGTCAATCTCGCCATGCTCGGCGCCGCCTGGGTCGTAGCCGACTCCTTCCCCACCTCGAACCTGCAACCCCACCCCCGACCCCTGTAAGCTCTCAAGCCCCCATAGGCCGAGAATCTCCAGTAACCACCTCAAAGCAATAGAGATAGGGCCTTCACAAACCTGGCATAGTTACCCCAGGCACCTCGACAGAATAGATGTGAGAGATCTCCCTGAAAGACATTTAGAAATATTCCCCACCGAACACAACGCGCTTTATTTTGAGTCATTTAGAATTTTCACCGCAATCGTGACAACCGTCACATGAACACCTATGTTCAGTCCTATACATTCAACGAACAGACGGGCTACGCAGAGTTCTATATGCCCAGAGTCGATGCCGTCGCCAGCACTTGGGGCGGCATAACTTTTACCCCAGCCTCCCCCCGGAAGCACAAACGGTCCCCACAGTAGGTCAGACTGCCCATGAGTCCAAACCTAACTGCCGCGAAGTGAACACTTTAGTCCAGAAAGTAGCCGGGGGGAGCGGGTACCCGCCGTCGCCCTCCCTTGACGCTGCCTACCCTCTCCAGAATGTAATTACCAGCCCGCCAGCGACGATCAAACTTCCGCCCACCCAGATCGGAGCGGTCGGCGACTGCTGAAACCGTACCTTCGCCACCACCTGCGCCACCACGAAGAACAACGCGACATACGTACCCAGCAGCTTGCCAAAGTCCCACTGCGGCAGGTTCACGCACAACCCATAGAACCCCAGCACTGCGACGCCCAGCACAAACCACATCGCCCGCTGCGAACCCGACGAACGATACAACCCCGACTGGAAGAACGAATCCCCCAGCACCTCCAGCGACGCCGCCACCACCAGCACCACAAACGCTCCCAACGGCGAAGACACAACTTGATTCAGCACGCTCTTCATCGCACTTCTCCTCACGCTGCAAATAATCTGGAATGTGTCCGAGTCTACTAGAAGCTTCGCCCGCGAGTTCCAACGCAGCGCTCGGCGCCTGCGTTACAAATACAGATAGACTGGTGATTCATACCAATTCAAACGCACGTCCACA
The DNA here is from genome assembly GCA_963821165.1 of uncultured Acidobacteriaceae bacterium. GTDB lineage: Bacteria > Acidobacteriota > Terriglobia > Terriglobales > Acidobacteriaceae > Granulicella. Next base: position 1,016,930 of record CAWGCQ010000003.1, on the reverse strand, counting down.
GAAACCATCCGTAAGTCAGAGGAGCCTTCCGTGAGGTTGATCGGCTATCTATTAATGCTCTCCGGTTGGTTGCTCGTCTTGGCGTCACTCTTCCTGCTCACCCGCCTTGGGCAACGCTTCACCTTCGTTGTCGCCGGCTTGCTCGTCGAGCTCCTCGGTCTCACCCTCATCGCTCTCCGCTATCGCTCCCTGCAACGAGGCCCCGAATGACCCCTGACCTCTGCCTCGTCTGCATCATCCTCATCCCGCTCGCGGCAACTGGCCTTGCTCTCATCCATCAGGGCCTCGGTCGCTCCCGCAGCGCAGCGCACGCGATGCTCGCAACTCTCTGCTCCCTGGCCATCGCCGCCATCGTCTTCGTCCTGATCGGATCTTCATGGATGGGCTTCTCCGGAGGCCTCGCGCACACCTTTCATCTAGCCGGCAAATCCATCGACTGGCTTGGTGCCGAGCCGCTCTTCGCCACCGGACTCGCCTCCAACCTAACGCAAAGCGTCTACCCCGCGTTCGTGCTCGCCTTCGGCATCTTCGCCGTCGGCCTCGCGACCCTCATCCCAATCAGCTCCGGCAGCGATCGGTGGCGCCTCGCTGCCATCTGTGCAGCCAGCGTCCTCTTCGTCGCCATCATCTTTCCCGTCTTCGCTCACTGGGTCTGGAGCAACGGCTGGCTCGCCCAACTTACCCCGCTCTTCGGCCTGCCTGCCTTCGCCGACCTGGGCGGAGCCGCAGTCCTTCACGTCCTCGGCGGCCTCGCCGCTCTCTCCGTCGCGTGGATCCTCGGTCCCCGCCAGGGCAAGTACGCCGACCGCATCGCCGCCGCCATCCCCGGACACAACATCGTCCAGGTCCTCTTCGGATGCATCCTCGCCCTCATCGGCTGGATCGGCCTCGACTGCGCCGCCGCGATCCTCTTCTACCACATCACCTACGCCCAGATTCTGCTCACGGTCATCAACGCTGTGCTCTCCGCCTCCACGGGCTGCCTGGCAGCAGTCGTGACCACCCAGCTTCGCTACCGCAAGCCCGACGCATCGCTCAGCGCCAATGGCTGGATCGCCGGCCTCGTCGGCGGTTCTGCCGGCTGCGGACTTCTCTCTCCCCTCGCAACCATCTTCATCGGCCTCGTCGCCGGAGCCCTCGTCACCCTGCTCGTCGAAACCCTCGAACTCCGCCTCTTCATCGACGACCCCGGCGGCGCCATCTCCGTTCACCTCGGCGCCGGCCTCTGGGGCCTTCTCGCCTTCGGCCTCTTTGGCCCCACCACCACTTCACGCCCAGCCCTCATCCTTTCGCAACTCATTGGAATCGCAACGCTGCTCGGCGTGATGTTTCCCCTCATCCACATCCTGCACCGCCTGCTCAATAAGCTCATCCCTTTCCGCGTAGACGCCGATGGCGACTGGCAAGGCATGGACATCCGCGAGCTAGGGGCCGGCGCCTATCCAGAGTTCGTCGTCCACGCTGATGAGTTCGTCCCGCGCTGACAAACTTTCGATCACCCTTCAATGGTGCCGCGAGACAAACCACAGCAACCCAAACAACAACACCGGGATCAGCGCCAAGCCCGCATACAAAAGCATTCGCCGCCGCTCCGGCGATCGCCGCGTCTTCCACTGCGCGGCATCCGGTCGCGCCGCCACTCCCACTTCGTCCTGATGCAACAAATCATGTGCCATCTCACGGGCGCTGGCATAACGGTTCTTCGGCTCGCGCTCCACTGCGCGATACACAATCTCCTGCAGCTGCGGCGATATCGACGGCTCCAGCTCCCTCGGTGGCACCGGCTGATTCAGCAACCGATCATTCATCACAGCAAACGGATTCGGCCCCGTAAAAGGCACCACCCCCGTCAGCATCTCGTACAGCATCACTCCCAGCGCATAAATGTCGCTACGCGCATCGCCGCGCTTGCCCCTCACCTGCTCGGGCGAAATATAGTCAGGCGTTCCCATGCTCTGCGAAAAGTGCGCGAACGTAAGCCGCCGCGCACCCGCACTCGCAGCGATGCCAAAGTCGATCAGGTGAATTTCATCTCCATCACTCACCATGATGTTCTCTGGCTTTAAATCCCGATGTGCCACGCCATGTGTATGAACATGCTCCAGCGCCTCGCAGATGCCGACCATCAACTTCACCGCCCGATCCACCGGCAGCTTCTTCTCCTCATTCAACACCTGGCGCAGCAGCCGGCCATCCAGCCACTCCATCACCATGTACACCTGCGAGCGATCAGGATTCGCAAACACCTTCATCACACCACGATGATCGATGCGCGTGCCAATCTCCTCCTCGCGCCGAAAGCGATCGAACATCGTAGGATCACTTTCCACCTCTGGATGCGGCACCTTGATCGCCACCTGCAACCCGGTCTTCAAATCGCGAGCGCGAAACACGGTCGCCATGCCGCTAGTCGCAACAATGTCTTCCAGCTCGTAGCCATCAAGCTTGTCGCCAGGACGAAGTGTAAGATTGGGCGCGATCATCTATAGCAACCTGTATGGCCGTCCACGATAAAGCCCCATCCGCTCCACGGTCTTCACGCGAATCAACTGCACGCTGACGTTATCGTGGCCACCCGCCTCATTGGCCGCCGCCACCAGCGCGTCCGCCGCCTTCTCCAGATCGCTATTGCGCAGTATGATCTGCAGGATCGTCGTGTCCGGCACATATCCATATAAACCATCCGTACAAAGCAACAGAACATCTCCCGGAAGAATATTCACCGTGATGGTGTCCGCAGCTACAAACAACTCATTCCCTAAAGACCGCGTCAACACGTGCCGTCCGTCGTGCGCAGCAGCCTCTTCCTTGGTCAGGATACCCAACCTCACCTGCTCCGCCGCCATCGTGTGATCCCGCGTCAGTTGCGTGCCATTGCCGTTGCGAAACAAATAGCAGCGCGAGTCACCCACATGCGACACAACCGCCGAGTCGAACCGAAGCGCACAGGCAACAAATGTCGTTCCCATGCGCGCACCGCGCAACGCCGTCGCCAGCCCTGCGTCATGCACCGCGGCATTGGCCTCCTGCACCAATCGCGGCAACAACGAGACATGCATCACGCCTTTGGGAATCTTTCGGAAACCCTCAAGCGCGGTTGCGATCGCCAGGGCTGAAGCAACCTCGCCTTGCTCGTGGCCACCCATCCCATCAGCCACCGCAAAAAACCAACCCTGAGACTGCACCTGCGCCGGCCCCATCGGCAGCACATGGCCAATGGCATCTTCATTGTTTGACCGAACCCTTCCCGGGTCGGTTCGTTCTGCGAACTCAAGATCGAGCATAAGAGAATCTTTATACCTGGGCAGAATCGATCCTGCCTCTGCGACCTCAGTCTACGCCGAAGTCGGTCGCGATTCGATTAGGGCGGATTTGCCCGCCGCCTTCCCTGTCTTCAGGAAGTGGAAGCTGCCATAAATTCCCCATACCGCCGCAATTCCCAGCGCCAACAACGGCTCCATCTTCGTCCCATAACCCATGAACGGGCCGACAAGATAAAAGCCCATGCACGCGAGGTTGGCGCATAACCCGAACAGCGGAATCGCCAAGTGGCGCAACGCGTTGAACTTCGGATGCTTGTGATACGCCACCATGCACAGCGTGCAGCTAAGCGCATACAAGCAGGAACGTGCCAAAGTTAGAAGCCAGCGTCACAGTCAAGAGACTGTTCGGCAGGGCAGCCATCTTGTCGTGGGTCGTATACCCGAAGCTCGAAAATATGCCATGCGGAATCGAAGCGATCGCCGATGCCGTCGGTGCGCTGCTATCTCCAAAAACCAGCACTACCGCGATGCATCCAATGACGGCTGAAATCGCAGCCAGCGTCCACACCGCGCGATGCGGCGTCAGATTGTTCTTGTGCAGCAGGCCGAAGCGATTAGAAACCTCCTGGTCCTTGCCCATCGCATACGTCACCCGCGCTCCGGTGTTCATACACGAGAGTGTCGTTCCAATCAGCGCCAGCACCACGGTCGCCGCCTCCGCAAGCATGAACGTGCGTCCGTGCCCCTGCCCAAACAGCGCGTCCCCGACCATCACCATCATGTCGCCAATCGGCGCCGCCGATCCCGTCGCGCTCTGCATCGTATACCCGCTATTCAAGAAATAATTGGCGGCAAAATATTCGAAGCAATAGAAAACAACCCCCTGCACCAGCAGCGAGGTAATCACTGCGATAGGAACATCCCGCTTGGCATTCTTAGCTTCCCCTCCCATCGACGTCACCGACTCAAACCCGACCAGGATCAGGATCGCCACCGTAGCTTGAATGAACACCCAGCTCCAGCGATGCGGACTGATCACCGACTTCGCGTCCTTGTGAGTAAGAAAGTTTCCCGCCGCATCGTGCTCCGGATAGCTGACGCGATACGGGACCGGCTTTCCCGTCGCATCCAGCTGCGGCAGCGGCGCGCCATTCGCGTCGCGCATAATCGTGTCCGTTGCCACGCCGCCCACCATTGCCGTTGTCGTTTTGAATTCGTAGGTGTACGCTTCACCGCTCGTCGAATCAAATTGGAAAGCCACCGACCCCGGAGGATGATTCATCCGGTACCCCAGAGCCAGCACGCTGAAGATCATCAGCGCCGTAATCTGAATAACATTGATGCCGAGGTTGATGGCCGTGGAAGCATTCGCTCCGCGATACGCAATATAAGCCACAGCGAACGAGAACGCTACCGCCACGCTCATCATGAACAGCATCCCGGGGTTCGACGCGCTCATGAAATTCGGGTACAGCGTTCCCACCAGGTATCCGCACACGATCCCCATCGTCCCCACCATCACCCCCGGATAGATCCAGTAATAAAGGTGCGATGCCCACCCAACAATGAACTTCGAGATGCGCGCATACTTCCACGCGCGTTCACGATTTAGAAACGCCTGCTCCGCAAAGTAATACGAGCTCCCCGTCCCCGGGTAAAGCTTCGCCATCTCCGCGTAACAGACCGCGGTCGACAGACACAGCACCAATGCGCCAATAACCCCCATCCACATCGACGGCCCCGTGACTCCAGTACCAGCCTGGATGAAGAACGTCAGCCAGAGAAACGCGCCCGGCGCAATCAACGCCATCGCATTGCTCGTCAGCCCTGTAAGCCCAAGCGTCTTCTTCATCTCGACCGCAGGTACATCCGCCATGAACCCCTCCGCAAATCAAATCTGCTATCAGTCTTTTAAAATTCATAGGTCGCTGAAGATGTAGGGATTCCCAACAAGCAGCAGAAGCCCCTGTGGTCTCAACGAAAAGGGAACAGCAATTCCTGTTACTTACGTGGTCGAAAAACTAGACAGTCAACGCTCCATGCGAATTCGCAATGGAGGAGCCTTTACACACTGTGCCATGGGGCAGATGAGCTAGTCTAACCCGAAATCAGTCGCAAAGCCCTACAGAAAATCGCAGCGACTCAGCGCACAGGTCCGGTCTAGCGGCGCTGACCCGCTTGGGACCAGATCCGTTCATGCACTTCTTTGTACCGCGACGTGATCTCCTCTTGAGATCCATGCCGTTGATCTCGAAGGATGAATCGGCCGCCCACAAACACATCCCGGATCGCAGAACGGCTCAGCGAAAACACAAGCGTAGACAGCAAATCTTCGGCCGAGTTTCCGGCAATCGAGCTGTCGTCAAGATCGAACGTAATGAAATCCGCAAGCCGGCCCGGCGCTAGCTCTCCGGCCGGCACCGCCAACGCGCGAGCGCCGTTCACCGTAGCGGAGTCAAAAAGATGCGTCGCCAAAGTCTTCCCGCCAACCTGGTCCAGAATTGCTCGTTTCTGCTGCAGCAGTCGCAAGTGATACTCCAACTCCCGCGCGTCCTCAAGCGGATCAATCTGGGCCTGGCTGTCCGATCCCAATGCAAATCGAATCCCCGCCGCAAGCATCTCGTCCGCACGTACAAATCCATCGCCAAGATTACGCTCCGTCGTCGGGCACGAGCAGATCGTCGCCTCCGCCTTCGCCAGCATCGCAATCTCCTCTGCCGTCACGTGAACGCCATGTACCGCGGTGAAGTCCGGCCCAAGAATCTTCTCTCCAGCAAGCAAGTCAATCGGCGTCGATCCATACTCGCGAACGCACGCCGCATTTTCCGCCACCTGTTCCGCAACATGCATATGAACTGGCAGCCCGTTCGCCCGCGCCCAAGCAGTGATCTCATGCAGTTCGCCCAGCGGCACCGCCCGGATACTGTGCGGAGCAACGCCAAGGTGAACGCGCCCGCCCTCAGTCGAAACCCCTTTCACAAGCGCAGCCATATTCGCTAGAAAAGCCTTCGCTGACTCATAGAATCGAATCTGCCCTGGATCCGGAGGCAGCTCAAATCCCGCACGCAGATACGCCGTTCGCAACAGCACGATCCGTACGCCCACCGACTTCGCAGCGGCAATCACCTGTTTGCTCGAGCAGGTTCGGATCGTCATACGCTCGGCCATCCGGAGCATTGTGCAGATAATGGAACTCGCCAACCGTCGTCGTCCCGGCCAGCACCATCTCGAGGAACGCCATACGCGCAACGTCATATACCTCCAGCGGAGTGAGTTGGCTCGCGGCGTAATACATCGTTCCGCGCCACGACCAGAAGTCCCGCCCACTCACAACGCGCGACTCCGCCTTCCCGCGAATCAGTCGCTGAAACGAATGAGAATGCGCATTCACGAATCCCGGCATCAACGCCTTGCCCGGCATCTCAACAATCGTCGTAGACGAACGATCTAGATCGTCGCTAACCTTCAACACTAACCCGTCAGGGCTGACCAGCAGCTCACCACCCGCAACAAACCTGCCGTCGACATACAGCAGCTCTGGCCGATAAAGAGTATTCATGCCACCACCCGTCTTCCGCCCACCCACACTTCGCGAACGGGATTCGTCCCGAGCACATATACCAACTCGCGCCAGTCGCTGTCATGCAGCACCACAAAGTCCGCGAGGCATCCAGCCTCCAGCCGGCCGCGATCACTCACACCAAGCGCGCAAGCTGCATTCGACGTCCCCGCAACGATCGCTTCCTGCGCCGTCAGCCCATTCATCCGAACCGCAAGGGCCAACGCCGCCGCACTCGAAAACAGCGGACTCGATCCTGGATTAAGATCCGTACCGACAGCTACTGCCGCCCCCGCATCAATCAATCTTCTTCCAGCCGCGGCAGGAATTCCTAAATGCAGCGACACACCCGGAAGGATTGTCGCAATCGAATCGCTGGCTGCAATGGCCTGGATCTGCGCCTCGCCAGCAGCCTCCAGATGATCCACGCTGAGCGCTCCCACGCGTACTCCCAGCTCAACGCCTCCAATACTGTGAAACTGGTCGCTATGCAACTTCACTGCCAGTCCATGCTTCTTCGCGCGCGCGAACATCTGCTCCGCCTCCGCAACCTGCCAGGCCTCTCGCTCAACGAAAACATCCACGGCACTCGCCAATCCCCGCCTCGCAACCTCTGGAATCAATTCCGCACACACCTGTTCCACGTAGCGCGGACGTTCCGCAGCCTCAACTGGCGGCAGATGAATCAAGAGGGTTGCAACAATTCGCGCCTGCGATTCAGCCGCCAACACCGCGATCGCCTCCAACATCGCAATCTCCGCCGAGATCGCGAACCCATATCCCGACTTCACCTCGACCGTCGTAGCTCCCGACCGCAGCAGCGCTTCGACCCGCGCCTTCGCCAGCGCGATCAACTCCTCCATGGAGGCTGCAGCAGTTGCTCGCACGGTGCTCCGAATTCCGCCCCCCGCCAGCAGAATCTGCTCATACGTCGCACCCGCCACGCGCGCTTCAAAGTCCGCCAACCGATCGCCAGCCCAAACTGCATGCGTATGCGGATCGATCAGCCCCGGCAAAACCGCAACACCACCCAGATCAAGCGTCGCCGCCGCCTCGCCCGTCCAGTCATTCCTCGCGCCAACCCAATCGATCGATTCCCCTGAGATCGCCAGCACCGCATCCTTCACGACCTTCAGTTCGCTCATACTCCGGCCATGTTTCGCCGACGCACCCTCAGCGGTTACAAGCTGCGAGATCCCCGTGATGAGCAAATCAGTCTTCATCGCACGCTCGGCAGATCAAGCCCTCGTTTCGCAGCCGTCTCTTTCGCCAACTCATACCCAGCATCAGCATGGCGAATCACACCCATCGCCGGATCATTGGTCAGACACATCTTCAGTCGTTCATCCGCCTCATCACTCCCATCCGCGACAGCGACAAGACCTGCATGCTGGCTGTAGCCCATGCCTACCCCACCTCCATGATGAAAGCTCATCCATCCAGCACCGCTCGCAACGCCCGTCGCAAAATTCAGCAGCGCCCAATCGGAAACCGCATCCGATCCGTCCAGCATCCCTTCCGTCTCGCGGTAAGGGCTAGCCACTGAACCCGCATCCAGATGATCCCGTCCAATCACAATCGGGGCGCTCAATCGCCCATCTCGTACCATCTGGTTGAATAGCAACCCCGCACGATCGCGCTCCTTGTAGCCCAACCAACAGATGCGCGCTGGCAGCCCTTGAAATGCAATCTGCTTCGACGCAAACGTCAGCCACTCCGTCAGCCGCTTGTCCTCTGGGAACAACTCCAGAAGCGCCTGATCCGTAGCCGCGATGTCAGCGGGATCGCCCGACAGCGCCACCCAGCGAAACGGCCCGCGCCCCTCACAAAAGGAATCGCGAATAAACGCCGGCACAAATCCCGGATACGAAAACGCATCCGTCACACCCGCAATCTTCGCCTGTGTGCGGAGATTGTTTCCATAATCAAACGCCAGGGCACCCCGCCGCTGCATCTCCAGAATCGCCCGCACATGATCTGCAATCGCGACCTGCACGCGCGCGACATACTCTTTAGGCTGCATCGAGCGCAATGCATTCAAATCTTCATCCGCCTTCGCCGGCGGCAGGTATCCCCACAACGGATCATGTGAGCTAGTCTGGTCAGTCACAAGGTCCGGAATAAATCCAAGCGCCACCATCTTTGGCAGTACCTCGGCCGCATTACCAAGCAAGCCAATCGACACCGCCTCCCGCGCCTGCTTCGCCGCCCGCGCCCATACAATCGCTTCTTCCAGCGAGCGCGTCGCCCTGTCCAGGTAGCGCGTCTCCAAGCGCCGATCAATCCGCTTCGCATCCACTTCCACGCAGATACTCACGCCCCCCGCAAGCTTCACCGCCAGCGGCTGCGCGCCTCCCATCCCACCGAGTCCCGCCGTCACCGTAATCGTCCCTGCCAGCGTGTCGTTGAAGTGCCGCTTCGCCGCGCCGCGAAACGTCTCGTACGTTCCCTGCAGAATTCCTTGCGTGCCAATATAAATCCACGACCCCGCCGTCATCTGCCCATACATCATCAGCCCCGCAGCATCCAGCTTGTCGAACTCATCCCAAGTCGCCCAATGCGGCACTAAATTCGAATTCGCTATCAATACTCGCGGCGCCAGCCGATGCGTATTCAACACGGCCACCGCCTTCCCCGACTGCACCAGCAGAGTCTGATCGTTCTCCAGCCGGTCCAGCGTTTCAACGATCGTGTGATAGCACTCCCAGTTGCGAGCCGCCTTCCCGCGCCCGCCATACACAATCAGCTCTTCCGGTTTCTCCGCAACTTCAGGATCTAGGTTATTCATCAGCATCCGCTTGGCTGCCTCTTGAATCCAACCCTTCGCTGTCCTGCTGCTACCCCGCGCCGCACGAACCGGAGAATATCCCTCGCTCATCGAACCGCCTCCTCAATCGCCTTCCTGGCTTCCTGATCTCTCCATCCATCATCTGCTAAAAACTTGGCAGCCTCTTCCATCCACACAGAAAGTACGCAATCTTCCTGCCACGCTGGAACCCGTCTCCGGAAACGGCTTCGCGCCTCCTCCAGCACCGGCGTACTCGTATCTCCGCGAAGATCAAGCGCCCGAGCCGCCGCCAGCAACTCAATCGCAATCACCATCCGCGCCAAATCAGCCGACTGCTCCAGCTTCAGCCCCGACGTCATTCCCATGCTGACAAAATCTTCCTGGTTGCCGCTCGTCGGGATCGACCCCGTCGACGCCGGCGAGGCCAGCACCCGCATCTCCGCCACCAGCGCCGCTGCCGTCACCTGCGCCATCATCATCCCCGACTCGATCCCCGGTTGCGACGCCAGGAACGCCGGCAACCCCTCGTTCAACGTCGGATTCATCAACCGCTCCGTCCGCCGCTCAGAGATTCCTGCAAGCTGGCATACCGCGATCGCCAGATAATCCAGCGCCAACGCCAACGGCGCCCCATGAAAATTACCCCCAGAAACAATCGCGTCCTCGAACACCAGCGGATTATCCGTCGCGCTGTTCAGCTCAATCTCGAAGACACCACGCGCAAACTGCATCGTGTCCCACGCCGCACCGTGCACCTGCGGAATGCAGCGCAGGCAGTACGCGTCCTGTATTCGGCTGCCCTCGCCATGCGTCCGTGGAATCGCGCTCCTCTCCAACAACTCCAGCAGATGCTGAGCACTCAATACCTGTCCTGCATGCGCTCGAGCCGTATGCAGCCGCGGATCAAACGCCGCGGCGGTCCCTCGCAATGCCTCGATACTCAAAGCGGCCGTAGTCTGCGCCGCATAAAAAAGTCCCTCCAGCTCAATCAGCCGAAGACATCCGATCGATAGCATCGCCTGCGTCCCATTCAGTAACGAGATGCCCTCTTTACCTTCCAGCTTCAGCGGCTCCAGTCCTGCGCGCTGCATACACGCCGCCGCATCCAGCACCTCGCCGCCATACTCCGCTTGCCCCTCGCCAATCAACGCCAGCGCCATATGCGCCAACGGCGCCAGGTCACCACTCGCGCCTACACTCCCACGCGACGGCACCACCGGCGTAATCCCACAGTTCAACAAATCACAGATGCGCTCCGCCACCACCGCGCGGATTCCCGACAACCCCTTCGCCAGGACATTCGCCCGAATCAACATCATGCCCCGCACCACGTTTACCGGTAACGGCGCTCCCACCCCGCAGCAATGCGAGCGTATGAGGTTTACCTGCATCACCTCAATCTCATGGTCCTCAAGCCGGATGTTCGCCAACAACCCAACGCCTGTGTTCAGCGCATACACCGGCTTCGTCCCGCGCATCGCGCCCTCGACACGGTCCCGCGACCGCTGCATACGGCTCAATGCTTCAACAGCAATTCCAACCCGTTCGCGGCCTTCCGCAACAGCAACAACATCTTCGATCGTCAGCGACGCTCCATCCAAAGTAATCATGTTGCAATCCTATGGGGTCGTCGAAGAGGAGTGAACCATTCTCCCGCGGTAAAATGGGGATCTTACCGTTGATTTGGGGGTGAATGGCTCTAATCCAGCCACAATCCACGGCTGGCCGTCTCCCATACCTTGTTTGCCCTCGGCCCAGATCCAAGAACACAAGGAGCACCGCATGCTTCTCCACACCGGAATCGACCAGATCGACCGCAAAATCCTGCGCGAACTTACCACCGACGCACGCCTCGCCGTGGCAGAACTGGGGCGGCGCATCGGCCTCTCCCCCTCCGCCACCGCCGAGCGCCTGCGCCGTCTCGAGAGCCTTGAGTTCATTCGCGGCTACCGCGCCGAAATCAACCTCCAAGCCCTAGGCTTCACCATCACCGCCTTCGTGCGCCTCACCTGCGAAGGCACGCGCTACAAGCCTTTCCTCAAGTTCCTTCCCACGCTCGACGCCGTGCAGGAGTGCCACCACCTCACCGGTAATGACGCCTTCCTCCTCAAAGTAGTCCTCGCCTCAATGACAGAACTCGAAGACCTCATCGAAAAGCTTCTGCCCTATGGCAGTCCGACCACTAGCATGGTCCTTTCTACGCCACTCGAGAGAAAGCGTCCCCTTCGCTTCTAGAGACAACATCCTCGCTTCGCTTGACCGAATCACCCGCCAGCACCTGCTCGATCTGATCGAGTCCCCAATCCAAATCTTCCCGGCGAATCACCAGCGGCGGCGCAATGCGGATCACCGTGTCATGCGTTTCCTTGCATAACACTCCGCGATCGCGCAACGCCTCACAGATCGGCCTCGCCGGCACATTCAACTCAACCGCAAGCCACAAACCGCGCCCGCGAACTTCACGTACCTTTTCACTACAGATTTTCTTCAGTCTCGCCAGCGTATACGCGCCCAGCTCCGCAGATCGCTCCGCAAGCCGCTCATCCACAATCACCCTCAGCGCAGCGCGCGCCACAGCACATGCCAGCGGATTCCCTCCAAACGTGCTGCCATGATCTCCCGGCCGAAAGACTCCCAGCACCTCTCGCGAACTCAGCACGGCGGACACCGGATAAAATCCGCCCGAGAGCGCCTTGCCTGCAATCACTACGTCAGGCGTGATCCCGTCATGCATGTACGCGAATAGCCTCCCAGTGCGGCCAAGCCCCGACTGAATCTCATCGGCAATCAGCAGCACATTGTTCTCTTCGCAAATCTCCGCGACCGCTCGCAGATACCCCTCAGGCGGAACGATCACTCCAGCCTCGCCCTGAATCGGCTCAACCAAAAACGCCACCGTCTCCGGCGTGATCACCTGCCGAAGCGCCTCTGCATCGCCGAACGGCACATGCTTGAACCCAGCCGGAAACGGCCCGAACCCCGCCCGGTACTGCGCATCCGTCGAGAATCCGACAATTGAAATTGTTCGCCCGTGAAAGTTATTCGCGCAGACGATAATCTCCGTCCGATCCTTCGCGACGCCCTTCACCGTCTCACCCCACTTCCGGGCCGCCTTCAGCGCCGTCTCCACAGCCTCCGCGCCAGAGTTCATCGGCAGCGCCATCTCGAACCCCGTCAGCTCATGCAGGTCCCTGAGCAACAACGGCAGCTGATCATTCCGAAAAGCACGTGACGTCAAGGTAACTTTCTGCGCCTGCTCCAACATCGCGGCTAAAATCTTCGGGTGGCAGTGCCCCTGGTTCACCGCGGAATAGGCCGCCAGAAAATCCAGATACCGCCGCCCATTCACATCGGTCACCCAAGCCCCCTGCGCCCGCTCAATCACGACATCCAGCGGATGATAATTGTGCGCCCCATACTGATCTTCCATCGCAATTAGCCTAGTCTCCACACTACCTCCTGCTCCGACCTCATCGCACGCCTCCTTCTTCGCGTGAATCTCCGGGGTCAGCTTCATAACCAAACACTTTGCCGCGCCTCCAGCCTTCAGAAACTCATCAAGCCGCACCTGGATCACCTCGAACCCGCGGCCGCGAAGCTCTTGCTCCAACTCCGCACTGATGCAGTTCATCACGACCGTCTTACCTAGATTCACGGCATTGCACGCGAACGCCAAAGCGTCTTCTTCACTAACGGCGATGCGCTTCTCGGCCGGATACACCGCTTCGATCTTCTTCAAGGACTCGTCATCAAACGCCGGCGGATAGTACAACAATGACCCATCCTCGAGCGGCGCGAAGCAAGTATCAAGATGGTAGAAACGCGGATCAATCAACCGCAGACTCACCACCTCAACATCCCACAGTCTCTGCAACGCGCCATGGCTCGCCTCGAGCGTTCGCGTACCGTGCCCGGCCCACAGCCGCGAGCCATCTGCCGAGAACAGTGCATCCCCTTCGCCCTCAAAAGGGGTATCGCGCGGCAGATCGACTACCGCATATCCAGCCGTACGGAACCACTCACGAAAATGCGGCTCCTCGCCCTGGCGCTCTGGATGATAGAAGCTGCTGATGGCCACCACCCCATCGCGCGCAAGTCCAGCATTCGCCGTGAAGACCATGTCCGGCGACCCTGCCATCGGTTCAACCAGAAAAATATCTGCCAACCCTGAAAGAGCGGTGTATAAGTCTTCCCACTGCTGCAAAGCTCGCCGTCGCGAAGAATTCCCCAGGTTCCCCTTCATCCAGGGATTAATAACGTAACTCACCTCATACAATTTCGGGGCGCACATCAAAAGTGCGGGCTTACCCGAAGGCACCGTGTTTGCTATAAAAGGTTTCGCTGCCACGTGCACATCGGCATTGGTATTCCTGAGCGTCTGCATAGCTTGAAGCATCGCAGGCGAAATCCAAGCCGTCAACGAGAATGATTATTCATAACTCGCTGTATAGATATGCGCATGATTTTTCTGCCGAAGTTACAACATAAAATCCCGAGAAATCACGCTTATTAATTAACAAGAATCAAGAACTACTTCACAAGTAGTCGGCTTAGTTTCGCGTTAATCCTCCTATGCCGTGATGTCAAAGCTCACACCCTGCGCAAGCGGAAGATCCGTCCCATAGTTGATGGTGTTCGTCGTGCGCCGCATGTACTGCTTCCACGCATCCGAGCCAGACTCGCGGCCGCCGCCCGTCTCCTTCTCACCGCCAAACGCTCCACCAATCTCCGCACCCGATGTGCCAATATTCACGTTCGCAATTCCACAATCAGACCCCGCATCTGACACAAACCTCTCTGCCTCGCGCACGTTCAATGTAAAGATTGACGACGACAAACCCTGCGGCACATCATTCTGCAATCGAATCGCCTCTTCGAGCTCGCGATATTTAATCACATACAAAATCGGCGCGAATGTCTCACGTTTCACCACATCTGACTGTTGCGCGACCTCCACCAGCGCGGGCCGAACATAAAAAGCATCTTCGGTTCCCTCGACCTCAAGCGGATCACCTCCCGTTACCACCGCACCCCCGCTTCTTGCCTCGTCGAGAGCAGCCCGCATCCCTGCAAACGATCGCTTGTCAATCAATGGCCCCACCAGCGTGCCCTCTGCCCGTGGGTCTCCCACTACAACGGAAAGATATACCTGCTTCAATCGCGCAATCAGGTCGTCGTAGATCGTCTCATGCACAATCAATCGCCGCAGTGACGTGCAACGCTGGCCCGCCGTCCCCATCGCGGAGAACGCAATCGCCCGCAGCGCAAGATCAAGATCCGCACTCGGACACACGATGGCCGCATTGTTTCCACCCAACTCCAGGATCGCCCGCGCAAACCGTTTCGCCAATCGCGGTGCAACCGCCCTCCCCATCGCCGTCGAACCCGTCGCCGACACCAGTGGAATCCGTGCGTCGTCCACCAGCATCTCGCCAAGCTTGACGTCTCCGACCAACAGCGCCGCGAGGCCTGCGGGAATACTCCCGACCTTCGCCGCAGCCCGCTCAAACAGTGCATGCGTTACCAGCGCCGTCAGCGGCGTCTTTTCCGAAGGCTTCCACACCACAGCGTTGCCACACACCAACGCCAGCGCCGCGTTCCACGACCACACCGCAACCGGAAAATTGAACGCCGAGATCACCCCCACCACACCCAGCGGATGCCACGTCTCCATCATCCGATGGTTCGCGCGCTCCGACGCGATCGTAAGTCCAGCAAGCTGCCGCGATAATCCCGCAGCGAAGCCGCAGATATCGATCATCTCCTGCACCTCGCCAAACCCCTCGGACAGCAGCTTCCCCGTTTCGATCGTTACCAGCCGGCCAAGCGTCTCAATCTCCGCGCGCAGCTCCTCGCCAAGCACCCGCACCAGCTCTCCCCGCCGCGGAGCAGGAACATTGCGCCATTCCAGAAACGCCGCATGCGCCGCACCAATCGCCTCACGCGCCGCGGACTCCGTCGTCGTCGCCACGCGCGCAATTACCTGACCCGTAATGGGCGTCCGCACCACCAGTTCGCCCTGAGAGTACCGCTTCTCAGGCACGCCCAGGCGCGACAGCAACTCGTGCACCTCTTGCTCCAACGCAACCGTATCCGTCGTCATACAACTCTCCTTCAATCTCGTCGCCCTGACCTGCTTCGCCTACTGCATCACCTGCACGATGCACTCTTCGAGCAAATCAAGTGCGACATCCGTCTCCTCCTGGCTCACGACCAGCGGCGGGCAAAGACGAAGCGTATTCGCTCCGCACCCCAACAGCAGCAGTCCCTTCTCAAATGCCAGGTCAACGATCTTATCCCGCAGCTCGCCAGCGACTGCGCGCGTCTTCTTGTTCTCCACAATCTCCACGCCGATCATCAAGCCGCGCCCGCGCACCTCGCCAACAATCTCATGCTTCTCAACCCACGTACCCAGTCGTTCGAGCGCCGCGCCGCCAACCGTCCCTGCATTGGCCATCGCCTCGCGCCCAATAATCTCCATCGTCGCAAGTGTAGCCGCCAGGCACAACGGATTCCCGCCAAAGGTGCTCGCATGCGACCCCGGCACCCAATCCATCACCTCGGCCTTCGACAGGCACACACCCAGCGGCATCCCCGATGCAATACCTTTCGCCATGCAGACAATATCCGGCTGCACGCCCGAGTGCTCAATCGCCCACCACTTGCCCGTGCGCCCCGCGCCAGATTGAATCTCGTCCACCACCATCAGAATTCCGTGACGATCGCAGATCCTCCGAATCTCTTGCAGAAAAATATCCGGCGCCACGACGTATCCGCCCTCACCCTGTATCGGCTCGACAAAAATCGCTGCAACCTCTTCCGGTGCCAGCAGCGTCTTGAACAATTTCTCCTCGATATACTGCGCGCATCCCAGCGCAAACGCCTCCTGCTCCTGCGGCCCTCCACTGCAACCGCGATACGCATACGGATAGCGCACATGCGTCACGCCAGGCACGAACGGCGCAAACCGCCGCTTCTGCTGTACCTTCGAAGCCGTCAGCGATAGCGCACCCATCGTGCGCCCATGAAAACTTCCCAGGAAGCTGATGATGTTCTGCCGCCCCGTGTGATATCGCGCCAGCTTTATCGCGCACTCCACCGCCTCAGCGCCAGAGTTCCCGTAGTAAATCTTGTGCGGCCCCTTCATCGGCGCGATCGCGGAAAGCTTCGCCGCCACCTTCGGCATCAAGTCATAATAAAAATCCGTGCCCGACATGTGAATCAACTGTGCCGCTTGATCCTGTATCGCCTTCACCACCTCAGGATGACAATGCCCAGTCGACGTCACCGCAATCCCCGCAGTGAAATCTAGAAATTCATTTCCATCCGGATCCTCAATGCGACAGCCATACCCGCGCTTCACCACCAGCGGATATCCGCGCGTATAGCTCGGCGAAAGATAAAGCTCGTCTTCCGCAACAATCTTCTTCGCCCGCTCGCCGGGAATCGCCGTAACAAACTTCGGCCCGAAACGCGCATGCGTCTCCGGGCTCGCCACTCGTACAAACTCCTGTGTCTGGGTGCTCATCAAATCTCTCCTTTGGCGTTGCAGCGGATAGAGGGCCATGCCCTCAAGAGGCATGAACGCATCGCTCGTCTTGAGCGAGTCAAGAGAACGAGCGACAACACTGCGCTACAGAAAGTGAGAGCTTAATCGCCGGAGAAAAGATTGGGCCGCAAGCTGCTCGGCAACGCGCGCGAGGTCACTGCCACACTCTCGTGTGTCTTCGCATCACTCCGCATCCTCTGGAGGTCCATCGTCGAATTGCGACCCATCGACATAGTGCACCCGCCCGTTAGCGAGATTATAGCCCGGCCGCGCAAGCCCCATCTACCACGCAACCCTACTGCTTCCCGACAACCTCCACCGCCTCACCGTTCGCGAACCCAACCGCCGCACCCGTATGCGTCAGCTTTTGAGCCGCATCATCCCAGCGCAGATGGCTCAACTCGTACTGTCCCTTCTCATACGCATAGGTCCCATCATCTCGATATAGATCGAAAGCCCCATCCGCACCGGGGTACACCCGCACCTTCGCAACCTTCTGCACCTCGTTCGTGCTTTCCACCACCGTCCCCAGCGGCAGAATCGAACCCGCCCGCACAAACAGCGGAATTTCATCGATCGGCGCACTCACCGTTATCCGCTGCCCGCCATGCACGCGTTCGTTCGTCCAGAAGTTATACCAGTCCGTCCCCGCCGGCAGGTACACCTCCCGGCTCGTCATCCCCTGATCAGTCACAGGAGCCACCAGCAACGCTGGCCCAAACATATATTCATCACCAATATCGGCAACCTTCGGATCATCACCGAAGTCCATGAACAGCCCACGCATAAACGGCGCGCCGGTCTCATGTGCCTCCCACCCCAGCGAATAGATGTACGGCATCAACTCATAGCGCAGCCTCAAGAACTTCTCGAGGATCGGCTCCGCCTGCTTGCCATAGCTCCACACCTCGTTCTCCGGACGCGTCCCATGCGTGCGGAAGTTCGGCTGAAATGCCCCATACTCAAACCACCTTACATACAGTTCTGGATAGTCGTCATAGTGCCCCACAACCGCGCGCGCGTCACTCGGATCAATCAGCACCGGCCGCTCCGGTTTATGAAAATACGGCAGCGCCTGCCATCCCCCAATATCCGTGCTCCAGTACGGCATCCCCGACGCAACAAAATTTATTCCCGTCGGCACCGACCGTTTCAGCACATCCCACGTCGGGTTGATGTCCGACGACCAGAAGATCGCCCCATTATGCTGCGCTCCCGGATACGCATCCCGCGCCAGAATCAGAGCGCGCTCCTTCATGTCTCTGCGCATCCCGTTGTAAAACGCCGCCGTGTGAAACAGCGGATACGTATTGAAGTACTCCGTCCCCGGCCCAATAAAAAAGTAGCTTCCATTCGGCGAAAGATCCGGCTCCGTCTCATCCGCCCAGAACGCGTCGAACCCCTTGTCCACATAGTTCTCTTTCACCGCGCTCCAAAACCACTTCGCCGCAGCAGGATTCGTCGTATCAATATCCGACCCCGCGTGATCATACGGCTCCCCATTCGTCGGCGTCCCATCCGCCAGGTGTTCGAACCACCCGTTCTTCAGCAGCAGCGGATAATACCGGCTGCCCTCCACAAACCGAGGCCACACGCTGATCATCACGTGATAGTTCATCGCGTGGAGTTCCTTCAGCATCGCCACCGGGTCCGGCCACTTCGCCGGATCCATATCCATCTGCCCCATCTTCGTGTACGTAAACCAGTCAATCACCAGGTCATCAATCGGTAGATGCAGCGCGCGATACTTCTTCGCCACGCCCATCAACTCTTCCTGGCTCGAGTACCGCTGCTTGCACTGGATATACCCATACGCCGACTTCGGCAGCATCGGCACATCGCCCAGTCAGCGTCCGGAAGCCCTCATAGATCTCGTCATACGTCTTGCCCGCAATCACAAAGAACGACACCCGCTGCCCCACATCGCTCGTCCACTTCGTCTGGTTCCCGATCGCAAACACCACCGTCGTCCGCGCCGGGTTATCCCATAAAATCCCGTAGCCCTTGTTCGTCACCACGAACGGCACGCACACGCTCTGCCCGCCCGGCGCGTTGTAATCATGCGCACACCGCACCACCCGCCCGCGCCGATCGAAGAACCCCTCCTGGTTTTGTCCCAGACCGTAATAGTGCTCATCCTTCGGCGCCACAAACGTCGCGCCCACCTGGTAATACGGGTCATCTCCGGGACGCCGCTCATTCAGGATGTTGTGGTTCCCATCCTTATAGTTCGGCACCGTCATCTCCCACCCCCGCATATCAAGCAGCGTTGCGCCCTCGGGCGTCTTAATCGTCAGCCCCACATACGGCGTATAGCCATTGAAGAACTTCGCCGTGTCCGGCAGCTTGCCCGTATACGGCTTAGGCTGCGGCGCAACATCCACCACCATCCGCGACGACCGCAACACGTCCCCCGACGCCCCACTCTCCGCCGTCCATCCATCCGCCTGCGGCCGCGCCACAATTCCATATCCCGCCGCTGCCAGCGCCCGAGCCTTATCCAAACTCAGAGTCACCCGCACAATATTCGGCGCATACGCCTCCACCACCACCGTCGCCGCGCCCCGCTGCAGCGTCAACTGCTGCGCCCCGCACGACAACACCCCTACGCCGACAACCCAACCAATCAACCCAACACGACGAACGCCCATATCCATCCCTCACAAACCAACACGCACTTGCTTTTCCGGGCTGTCATTCCGAGCGCAGCTAGAATTTCTGCTGTCTCCCGTTCTTGCTGTTGCCTCTCTCCTGCCCGTCTACATCACCGACACCGAAACCATCAACGGCAAATCATCTGAACTCCCACCCACCTTCACCATCACGTGATCCTTCTCCAGCACAAACTTCTTCGCGCCCTCATCCCAATACTCAAGAGCCTTCGCAGCCAACGGCAGCGTCACCGTCTTCGTCTCGCCAGCCCTCAACGAGACCCGCGCGAATCCCACCAACTCCTCCGCCGGCCGCGCCACCTTAGACCCCTCATGCGACACATACATCTGCACAACCTCATCCCCCGCGCGTGCGCCCGTGTTCTTCACATCTACGCTCACCGTCGACGTCGCACCCTCGCCCAGCGTTGCCGAACTCACCTTCAGATGAGAGTATGCAAAGCTCGCATAACTCAACCCGTAACCAAACGCATACAGCGGCTTCTGCTTCGCGTACATATACGTCCGCCCATCGCGAATGTTGTAGTCCATCATCGGCGGCAGGTCCGCCTCATCGCGCACCCACGTCTGTGTTAGCCGTCCCGCCGGATCGTAATCCCCAAACAGTACATCCGCCAGCCCATCGCCCTGCTCCTCGCTCCCATTCGTCATCTCGAGAATCGCCGGCACATGTTCCTGCGTCCACGTAGTCGTATAGGGAAAGCTAGCCTGCAACACCACCACCGTCTTCGCATTCCCTGCCAGCGCCGCCTTTGCAATCGCCTCCTGCTCCAGCACCATGCTCTTCCGGTCGATGGCCTCTTTCCCATCGCTAGGCGTCGGACAGACATTCCATCCCGCGCCGCACGTAGGATTGTTCCCGATCACCACCACCACAGCATCCACACGCTTCGCCAACGCCGTAACCGCAGCCAGGTCATCGCCCTTGTCATACGTAACCGCAACGCCCGACCCCACCCGCGCGCGAATTCCCTCCACCGGCGTCACCGCAAACGGAGGCGTCCCGCTGTACCAATCCAGCAGCACCTCATTCGCATAAGGCCCCACCACCGCAAGCGTCTTCAAGCCTTCCGCATCGAGCGGCAACAACTTCCCGCCACCCCCCACTGCACCATCCTTCAGCAGCACAATCGACTCATCCGTCACCTTGCGCGCCAACCCCTTCGCCTCCGGCGTCCACCACGGATCTTTCGCGAGCATCTTCCCCGCCCCATCGTCCAAACCAATCCGAGCCTGCGGAACCAACTCCGTCGGATCCAGCATTCCTAGCTTGATCATCACGCGAAACACCCCGCGCAGATTCCGATCCAGATCCCCCTCGTTGATCAACCCTTCCTTCAGTGCCTCTTCCATCGCAGGCTTGTAATCGTCCAGATACTGATTGATCCCCGCATGCACCGTAGCCGCCACAGCCTCCGGCATCGTCTTGTACGCCTTGTGGTCCTTCACCAGCGCAGTCAGCGCACCGCCATCCGTGCAGATGATTCCATCCTCACCCCACACCTTCATCACCACATTCCGCAGCACGGGGTTCTCAATCATCGGCGTCCCGTTCCACGAGTTGTACGCCGTCATAAACGCATTCGCGTGCCCATCCTCAATCGCCATCCGAAACGGCACGGAGTAGTACTCATGAAACAACCGCTCATCGAAGTTCGACGACGACGAGGTCCGCAAATTCTCATTGCTATTCGCCAGAAAATGTTTCAGCAGCGACGCCGTAGTCCAATACTTCCCATCCCCCTGTAGCCCTTGCGTATACGCGGTCGCGAGCGTCCCCACCAAAAACGGATCTTCTCCATACGACTCCTCGCTCCGCCCCCAGCGAGGATCGCGGCTCAGATCCGCATTCGGAGCCCGCACCACCAAACCTCCCCGGTGATACTTCCCAAACGCATACCGCGTCTCATACGCCTCCTGCGCCGCAGCCTCTTGCAGCAGCAACGGGTCCCACGTCTGCCCCAACCCCCGCGACTGCGGAAAGATTGTCGTCGGAATCACTGTGATCACGCTGTGCGGTCCAACATGTCCTTCCCAATGTCCCGGCCCACCCAGTGCCAACCCATGCAGTCCCTCCACGTGCGAAGTCCCCACCACGCCCAGTCGCGGCACCGTAGGATCCGTACTGAACGCATCCACCTTCTCTTCCAGCGTCATCCGGCTCAACAGGTCAGTAATCCGCGCCTCTACCGGCGCAGAACTATCCGCATACACCGCCGTCTCCGGAATCGCGCCAGTCTTCTGTTGCGCGACAGCAAACGACCCGACACTCAACAACGCCACAACGAAACCGATTTTTCTCATAGAGACCGCACCCATTCTGACCTTCACTACTCCGCCGTTAACGACACCGCCGTCTTCAACGGCAGCTCCGCCGAAGACCCGCCCACCTCAATCCCATACTGTCCCGCCAACCGCTCCCAGCCATTCTTCTCCGTCGAGAACACCTTCAGATACAGCGGCTGAATCGGCACCGTCACTGGCTTACTCTCTCCCGCCGCCAAACTCACACGCTCAAATCCCACCAGCTTCCGGAACGGCTCATCCGCGCTCTTGGGCAGCGTCGCATATACCTCGACAACCTCATCGCCCGCGCGCGCTCCCGTGTTCTTCACCTCGAAGCTCACACTCTGCGCACCCGGCGCCACCGTCAACCCCGAGTACGCGAAGCTCGTATAACTCAACCCAAACCCAAACGGAAACAGCGGCGTCTCGTCCTTCACCTGGAACCACTTGTATCCGACCTTCATCCCCTCCACGTTATAGTCCACCGTGAAGTTCCTGGACTGCATGCCGTGAAAACCGCCGCCATTCATGCCATTGTTCTTGGTCGTCGGCGTCAGTCCCGTCACCGTCGGATGCGGCAGCTGCGCTTCATCCGCGGCAAACGTAACCGGCAACTTGCCCGAAGCATTCACGCGCCCGAACAGCACATTCGCAATCGCCTCACCGCCGCCAATCCCCGGAAACCACGCCTCCACAATTCCCTTCACACGCTCATGCCATGGCATCGACACCGGCCCGCCCGTCTCCAGCACCACCACCGTATTCGGATTCGCCTTCGCCACCGCCTCCACCAGCGCGTTCTGATCTACTCCCCCGACATCCGGCAGGCTCAGCGTCGGCCGATCCATGCCCTCGCTCATCCACTGCGTCACAAACACGATCGCAACCTGCGCCTTTGCGGCAGCCTTCGCCGCCTCCGCAACATCCGTGCCCGCATCGAAGCTCACATTCCCATCGCCCGCCTGCTCCTTCACATACTTCAGCGGAGACGACGGAAAATACACCGGCACGCCCCAAACCGATCCTCCCGGCCGTCCGCCCGGCGCGTCCACCTGCGCCGACCCGCCGCCCGACAGCACACCCTCATCCGCATGCCCGCCAATCACCACGATCGTCTTCCCCTCGCCCAGCGGCAGAATCCCACCTTCATTCTTCAGCAGCACCAGGCTCTCTTCCTCAATCTTTCGCGCATCGTCGCGCCCCTGGAACGGATCCACCACCCTCCGCACCGGCGGATGGTCCACCACTCCGCAAGCAAACATGCTGCGCACAATCCGGTGCACCATGTCATCCAGCCGAGCCATCGGCACCTGCCCATCCTGCACCGCCTTCTTCAGCGGAGCCCCAAAGTACGTATCGCCCGGCTGCTCCTGGTCCAGCCCCGCCAGCGCCGCCTTCACCGTGCTGTGCGTCGCCTCCCAGTCCGACAGCACGAACCCCTTGAACCCCCACTCCTTCTTCAGCACATCCGTCAGCGTGTACTCGTTCTCGCACGCGTAGTCGCCATTCACGCGGTTGTAGCTGCACATCACGCCCGCGGGCTTCGCCATCCCAATCGCAATCTGGAACGCCAGCAGATCCGTCTCCTGCATCGCGCGTTTATCCAGCACAGCGTTCAGCGTGTTACGCCCCGTCTCCTGATCGTTCAACACATAGTGCTTGATGTCGCCCATAATCTGGTTCGACTGCACACCCATGGCCAGCTCGCCCACCATCGTTCCCGCCAGCACCGGGTCTTCGCTCGCATACTCAAAGTTCCGTCCATTGCGCGGCTCGCGTATCAAATCCATGCCCCCGCCAATCGACATGTTGTATCCCTGGTCGCGCAGCTCCCTCCCAATCACTTGCCCATACAAGAACCCCATCTTTGGGTCCCAGCTCGACGCCATCCCAATCACGCTCGGCAGCAGCGTCGCATAGCGGCTATCCTTCGCCGCCATCCGCACTCCCACCGCCGAGTCCGCCTCATTAATATCCGGCAGCCCCAGCCGCGGAATCCCCGGCACAAATCCTGCGCCGCCATTGTCCGCTGGCGGCACAAACGCGCCCGCCCGCAACGGCCCCCACCCAATCCCATGCACCAGCTGGATCTTCTCATCCAGCGTCATCTCCTTAATCATCATGTCCGCGCGCGTATCCGGATCGAGCGACGCATTCGTCCACGGTCCCTTGACTGTCGCCGCGGTAGGCGTCTGCGCCACACCCACCTTCGCCGCGCCCACGCTCAGCAACGCGACTCCCGCCAGAACACAGCTCTTCCCAACAATCGATCCGATCCTCATCCGTCTCCCCTTCCAACGCTGTGCTCCGGCCGCCGAACCTCTGTTCGGAACCGAAACGATTCCATCCTGTATACGAATCAAACTTGCAAATGGTTATTAAAACGGTTTAGTTTTGCTGAAAATCGCTTCTGGCGTCGAAGCATATCAGGACAACAACACCTTTGCCCAGCCCCTCGTTGTCCGGTATAACGTTTGTCTAGAGCCAATCGCACAATCCCCGGTAGGATCGACTCATGAACTCCGCTGCTCGGTTCCTCGCTCTTCCCCTCGCCGCTGCCGTTCTTCTCGCCCCGACCCTCCGCGCCCAGGCCGCCCCCGCCACTCCGCCCGCCCTCTACCTCGGCACCGCCTGGTATCCCGAGCAGTGGCCCGAATCCCGCTGGGATACCGACCTCTCCCTCATGGAAGCAGCCCACATCCGCTTCGTCCGCGTCGGCGAGTTCGCCTGGTCCAAACTCGAGCCCTCGGAAGGCCGCTACGATCTCGACTGGCTGGCCCGCGCCATCCGTGCCGCCGAGCGTCACCACATCGCCGTCGTC
Organism: uncultured Acidobacteriaceae bacterium; assembly: GCA_963821165.1. GTDB lineage: Bacteria > Acidobacteriota > Terriglobia > Terriglobales > Acidobacteriaceae > Granulicella. The sequence continues at coordinate 991,992 of CAWGCQ010000003.1, read as the reverse complement.
ATCGGAACTCCCAGCGCCGCTCCGCCCGCCTGGCTCACCACCGAATATCCCGAAACCCTCCGCATCAAGGAAGACGGCCGTCGCGACCAGCACGGCAACCGCCAGCAGTTCAACTGGGCCGACCCCAAATACCGCGAGCTGGCCCGCGCCATGGCCGAGCAGGAAGCCAAACGCTTCGGCCACGACCCCAACGTCATCGGCTGGCAGATCGATAACGAATATGCCAACGAATCCTACGGCCCCATCGCCCGCGAACAGTTCGACGCCTGGCTCAAAGCGCGCTACGGAACCCTCGACAACCTCAACGACCGCTGGACCACCGCCTACTGGAGCCAGACCTACACCGACTGGTCGCAGATCCCAATCGAAACGACCTATGGCAACCCCGGCCTCCTCCTCAGCTGGAAGCGCTTCGTCTCCGACACCTGGCGCAGTTATCAAAAAAATCAGCTCGACGTCATCCGCGCTAACTCCGACCGCCGCCAGTTCATCACCACCAATATGATGGGCTTCTTCGACGGCTTCGACTCCTACACCGTCGCCCAGGACCTCGACCTCGCTTCATGGGACGACTACGTCGGCACCGGCCAGCTCAACCCCGTCTACTACGGCGCCGCCCACGATCTCACTCGCGGCTTCCTTCGCAAGAATTTCTGGGTCATGGAGACCCAGCCCGGCTTCGTCAACTGGTCGCCCGATAACAACTCCCTCGACAAGGGTGAAGTCCGCGCCATGGCCTGGCACGACATCGGCCATGGTGCCGACGCCGTCTCCTACTGGCAGTGGCGCTCCGCCCTCAACGGCCAGGAGGAATACCACGGCACCCTCCTCGGCGCCGACGGCACGCCCGTCCCCCTCTACGCTGAAGTCGCGCAACTAGGCGCCGACTTCGCCAAGGCCGGCCCCGCACTCGCCGGCACCTCCGTCCACTCCGACGTCGCGATCCTTCACTCCTACGACGCCTACTGGGCCATCAACTGGCAGCGCCACAACCAGGCCTTCGACCCCATCGCCAACATGGTCGCCTACTACGGCGCAATCCGCGCCCTCGCCCACTCCGTCGACATCGTCAATCCGTCCGTCGACCTGTCGCAGTACAAGCTTGTCATCGCCCCGGCCCTCAACCTCCTCACCGATCAGCAAGCCAAGAACCTCATCGACTACGTTCGCAACGGCGGCCACCTCGTCCTCACCCAGCGTTCGGGCATGAAGACCATCGACAACGCCCTCTACACTGAGCGCCAACCCGGCCCCCTCGTCTCTCTCCTCGGCGGTCGCGTCGAGCAGTTTTACGCGCTTGATACCACCATCCCCATCTCAGGCGCCTGGGGCAGCGGTCCCACCAAAGTCTGGGCCGAGCTCCTCTCCACCTCCAGCCCTGACACCAAAGTCCTCATGCGCTACGGCAAAACTCCGCTAGGCTGGCTCGACGATCAGGCCGCTGCCATCACCCGCAAAGTAGGCAACGGCAGCATCACCTACATCGGCGCCGACCTCCAGGGCGACACCCTCGCCAACGCCGCCAAGTGGATGGTCGCAGACGCCAACCTCCATCCGGAGTTCGGCACCCTGCCTCCCGGCGTAGACCTCTACATCCGCTCCGACAACCACCACGAAGTCTGGATCCTCATCAACTTTGGCGAAACTCCCCAGACCGTCACCCTCCCCTCAGCCTTCGAAGACGTCCTCGGCAACGCCTCCATCAGCACCGCTCACTCGGTAACCCTCAACCGCTTCGACGTAGTCGTCCTCCAACGCCCTACTCATTAATCAACACCGATGCAAGACCCCAACAGCGCCGCCATCCTCAGCCTGAAGCTAGAAGCTAAGAGCTAAAGGCTGCAATTAGAACCTCTCGCGAGGCCCCCGCGACACCATCACCGCTCTCTCCGACGTCACCAGCGGCGAAAACGTTCGCGTCGTCGGTCTCTTCCTCAAAGATCCATCGTCGGGCAACGCAATCCTGCTCGCCCGTTACGTGGATGCACCGAACTAACCGCTTCACGGCAGCATTGCTCTCTTTCATGCAATCAACGCGCCCGCGGCTCACTCCAGCCTTCGGCGCGTTGTGTCTTTCTCATCCAGCCGCCTCTCACGCTATAATCACGCAGCGCGGCTCACCTCGGCCCCAACCCTGAAACTGCCATGCAACTCATTTACAAGCGCTTCGGTGTCATCACTGGCTTTGTACTCCTGCTGATCCTGCTGATCGCCAACGGCCTCATTACCCGGCGTCAGCTTGCAGACATGGTCAGCCATCAGGCCGACGTCGAGCACACCCAGCAGGTGCTCATCGCCGTCCACCAAACCCATTCCCTCATCGAGGATGCAGAGACTGGCCAGCGCGGCTATCTCTACACCGGCGAACCCAAATACCTCGACCCCTACAATCGCGCACTCACGCAGCTCGATCCGCAGCTTCACGTGCTCCAGCAGATTAACCTACAGCGACCCCACGCAGCGGGCCGAGGTCGCCCAGCTTCGCACCCTCACCCACGCCAAGCTCGCCGAGCTCGCCCACACCATCGCGCTCTACCAATCCGGCTACCCCGACGCCGCACGCAACGAAGTCCTCTCCGATCGTGGCCGCCTCATCATGGTCCAGATCAGCAATCTCATCGGCAGGATCCAGCTCCAGGAAACCGCCCTCGGTGTCTCCCGCACCGCCGCCGCACGCCGCAGCATCCGCGACACCGTCATCTCCATCTATCTCGCCTCGCTCATCGCTGCCGCCGGCCTCTTCTTCCTCGCCTACTTCATCACCAAGGCCATGGCCATGCGCGATATCTACGCCCGCCAGCTCGAAGAGCGCGAAGAGTGGTTCCGCTCCACCCTCACCAGCCTCGGCGACGCCGTCATCGCCACCGACGGCAAGGGCCATGTCACCTTCCTCAACCCCATGGCCGAAAGACTCATGGGCCTCCCTCTCTCCCACGCCCGCGGCAAGTTCATCGAAGATGTCTTCCCCATCTTCAACGAGACCACCCTCAAGCCCGTCGACAACCCCGTCAAGAAAGTAATGGAGCACGGCTTCATCATCGGCCTCGCCAACCACACCGTCCTCCTCAACACCGACGGCACCTATATTCCCATCGAAGACAGCGCCGCTCCCATCCGCGACGGCCGCGGCAAGATCGTCGGCGTCGTCATGGTCTTCCGCGACGCCACCACCGAGCGCAAGTCCCAGGAAGTCCTCCGCAAGACCGAAAAGCTCGCCGCCGCCGCTCGCCTCGCCGCCACCGTCGCGCACGAGATCAACAATCCCCTCGAAGCCATCGGCAACCTCATCTACATCGCCAAGAACACCGAAGGCCTTCCCACTTCCGCCGTCACCAACCTCTCGCTCGCCGAAGAAGAGCTTTCCCGCGTCTCCCACATCACCCGCCAGACCCTCGGCTTCTATCGCGAATCCAAACAGCCCAACGAAGTCGATCTCCCCACGCTCGTCGAATCGGTCCTCAACATCTACTCCAATAAATTCCGCACCAAGAACATCACCATCGTGCGCGACTTCCACGACTGTCCGCCCATCCAGGGCCTCTCCGGCGAACTCAAGCAAGCCGTCGCCAACCTCGTCTCCAACGCCGCCGACGCCGTCCCCCACGGCGGCACCATCTGCGTCCGCATCGACTGCCACGAGGACGCCAACAGCAAAATCGTCAAGATCATCGTCGAAGACGACGGCCCCGGTATCGCCCCCGAACACCGCGATCACATCTTCGAGCCCTTCTTCACCACCAAGAAAGACGTCGGCACCGGACTCGGCCTCTGGGTCACCAAGGAGATCATTGAGCGCCACAGCGGCACCGTAGAAGTCCGCACTATCAACGACACCGACCTCCCCGGCACCGCCTTTAGCATCACCCTCCCCGTCCGCCCCGACTTCAAAACCACCATCGTTCAAGCCTCTAAATCCGACATCTGACCGAAGCGCTACGGCAGCAACCCAAACACCGCCACCCCATTCGGCGTCCCCACATACACCTTCCCATTCACAATCATCGGCGTAATAAATTTGTTTCCCGTCCCAAATCCGTCGCGATTTCCCGCCGCCTGCGTGCTGTTGTAAAGCTCCTTACCCAGATTCGTCGCGTCATACGCATGCAGCACGGCAGTCGACCCCGTGCTGCTCTCCAGCGCCCACACAATCCCGTTCGATGTACCATTCGCACTCACGCTAGGCGTCGCTCCCGGATACCCAAACGTAGTCGCCGACTTGCTCGACGGCGTCGTCCCCAGCAGCGCATCCGTAATCGTGAACGCCTTTAGATAATCGCCAACCCCGGCGTAATACACGGCGTAATTGAAGTAAGCCGGCATCGACCAGGCTCCACCCGGCAGAGCACCTGTAAGCTCCTGGTACAGCGCATCATTATTCGCGGGGTTATATTTCCCCAGGTTATTCCGATCGCCCACGTAAATATTCGAATCCTTCCCTGCACCCACCATCAGTTGCCGCACCACCCCGTTTGCATCCAGCATATCCGGCAGCAGCAGGCTCCCCCCCGAACCCAGGTCCACATCATTCTGGCTCTCATTGATCGAGTCATACGTCTCAAAGAAATCATCTACCGTCAGCGAATTCCCCGCCGTCGAAAGCTTCATCATCGCGTTTCCATAATCATCGTTCACCGGAAATCCCGTCACCGTATCATGCGCGTCCAGTGTTCCATTCGCGTCCAGAAAATAGATGTTCCCCGCGCCATCCGCCGCCAGCCCATCCCCCGCCATCCAGATCGACCCCTCGTTCCCGTTCGGCGTCAGGTTCAGAATCGCCGTCTGCTGCAACGTGCTCTCGCTATACGCCATCACCCATCCCGTATACGGCCGCGCATCGCAGTGCGACGTCCACGCCAAATAAATCGTCGAATTCATCAGCAGCAGCCCAGCCCGCTCCGCGTACTGCCCCGGCGCAAACACCACGTTCCCATTACTGCTGTTATCTCCCGTCCCCGGATACGTTCCCGCAATCTCCGTCGGACTCCCTGCAGTCTCCGCGCCCGTCGTCACATCTAGCGCATGCAGCCGCTGGTGATACGCGCCACTCCCATCCTTTGACATCGCCACGACGAAGATTTCTCCATTCGCCCCCTTCGTCCGATCAATCACCGGCGTAGACGTGATCCCAATCTCCGGCGTGATCTGTCCGCACCCGTGATCATCGCTCGTCGTCTCCCCGCTCCCCAGCGCCGACACCTTCCACAGCTGCGCCCCGCTATCCGCATCGAACGCATACACGCTGTCATGCTCCGTCACCACGTACAGCACGTTATGCGTCTGCCCACCAATCGTCACCGCCGACAAGTACAGCGGCTCCGCATCCACCAGGCCATCCACGCTCAAAAGGTTCAGCTTCCCAAACGTAGCCGAGCTCACATTCGCCGGCGTCAAAATCGTCTCACTGGCATTCAACCCATCCCGCGAGTTGTCGTTGTGATACGTAGTCACATCCACGCCTGAAGGCGCCTCCACCGTGAGCATCAGCGGCGCTGTATGCGTCAACGCCCCCGACACCCCCGTAATACTCACACTCGACGTCCCCGCCACAGCATTCGCCGCCGCTGTAAACGTCAGCGTCTGCGGACTCCCGACCGACAACGTCAGAGTAGTAGGCGCCACCGTAACCCCAACAGGCAATCCCGACACCGAAACACTCACGGTCCCAGCAAACCCATTCACCGCCGCGGCCAAAACCGAAATCCCTTGCCCCAGCGCTCCCGACGTCAACGTCAAACTCGTCGGATTGATCGTCAGCGTAAAGTCTGCCGGCGCCGCGGCCGCCACGTTCAGTGTGAACGTCGCCGTATGCACCAGCGCCCCGGAAGTCCCAGTCACTGTAATCGTGCTCGTACTAGCAACCGCAGTCGCCGCCGCGGTCACCGTAAGCGTCTGCGGCATTCCCGGCGTAACCGTCGGCGTAGCCGGACTCACCGTAACCCCAGCCGGCAACCCGCTCGCCACAATCCCCACCCCCGCATTAAACCCGTTCACCCCACTCACCGACACCGCCGTCGACCCGCCAGCCCCGCCAGCCGTCACACTCACCGTCATAGGATTGACCGCGATCGAAAAGTCCGGCGGAGGCACCGCCGTCACGCCCAGCGCGAACATCGCACTGTGCACCCGCACTCCCGAAGTCCCCGTAACTGTCACCATACCGGAGCTGGTAGCCGCCGTCGCCGCCGCCGTCAGCGTAATCGTCTCCACGGCGCCCGGTGTAATCACCACAGTGGCCGGATTCGCCGTAACCCCCGCAGGCAACCCCGAAATCGTAATCGCAATCAGCGCGTTGTAGCCATTCACTGCGGTCGACGTCACCGTGATCTGTTGCGTCGCCCCGCCCGCCGTCAACGCCACACTCGCCGGCGCCACCGAAAACGTGAAATCCTCCAGCACCACCACATCCGAACCGCAGCTCACCGTCAGCGCCAGGCAGCTCAGCGCCAACAACCACCATCCCCGGCGCAAGCTCCGTCCCTTATCAATTGCAAGCGTAGAAAACGGCATGCGCCTCCTGCCCGTCCCGAAGTGAGGATCCATTCACCAGCCATAGACGTGGACTTCAGCGAAAACAATTCGCCATCCCACAATCCGTACTCGCCCGGAAGACCGTCAGCAGCACCGCAAGTGAAAATTAAGGCAGCTCTACCCGCCCATCATACGACGCCGCCACCAACCCCGCCCCATCCAAAAGTCTCGCCCGCCAGTACCTCGCGATATGCTGAAGCATAACGATTATGCCCAGCACGTCCCCTGAGCCGCCGTCCCCAGAGTCGTCATCCCCTGACCCGCCGCCCCCTGAATTGCCGCACCCAGCCCCGCCGCGCCGCAAGCTCACCCTGCGCTCCATCCTTCGCTGGCTCCTCCTCACCCTCGCCGCCCTCTGGCTGCTTGCCGCTCTCACCCTCGTCGCTCTCCGCTTCATCGACCCGCCCACCACCGCCGTCCACGTCGAGCGCCGCATCCAATCCTGGTTCTCCAGCAAGCCCTACACCCCCAGCTACGACTTCGTCCCCCTCAGCCGCATCTCCCCCGACTTACAGCACGCCGTCATTGCCGCCGAAGACGCCCGCTTCTATCAGCACCACGGCTTCGACTGGCAGGCCATGGAGATTGCCGCCGAGGGCGACCTCGACGACCACAACCCCCGCCACCGCCTCCGCGGCGGCTCCACCATCGACCAGCAGCTCGTCAAGAATCTCTTCTTCGGCACCGGCCGCACCCTCCTCCGCAAAGGCGCCGAAACCACCCTCGTCCCCATCGCCGAAGTCGCCCTCGGCAAGCAGCGCATCCTCGAGCTCTACCTCAACGTCGTTGAGTGGGGCCCCGGCATCTACGGCGCCGAAGCCGCCAGCCGCTACTACTTCCACACCTCAGCCCGCAACCTCAACCGCCGCCAGGCCGCCGAGCTCGCCGCCATCCTCCCCGCCCCCCTAAAGCGCCGCCCCGACCACATGACCCACTACAGCGCCCTCATCCAGGAACGCATGCGCCAGATGAACTGGTGAAGCAAACGAACCCTCTGGTCGACGTCCAGCACCTATCGCGCAACTCACAAGCACCGCTGACATTCACGCCAATGGAGTGAACTGCGCGACTACATCGTCCCGCATCTGCCCAAACAGACAAATAAAAAGGAGTCCCGGAAGATTCCGATTCGCAGTCGCGGCAAACGCGCTTGCGGCGCATCCGCGTACTCGGCGGAATCTTCGCGCGCTCTGTGCAATCCTCAGGCGCCTGGCGGAGTCTTCGGCCGCACAATCGCTAGTGTTCAGTGCAACCGATCGTCCATCCCCTCGCCATGCGATCACACGTTTCCAGCGCGGTGACCGCGGATGCACCCGCCATCAGCTAGAGACTGCCACCCCTGGAAATTGTGATCACTCGCCTGCCGGGGCCGCCTTCTTGTGCTCCACAAAGCTGTGCGCCTGATGACAGCTCACACACGTCTTGCCCTTCATGAAGGGATCAGACTTCAGTTGTGCCACCTGATCGCTGTGGCAGGTATCGCATGTGCTGAGCGCCGGCATGCCCGCAAAGTCCGGTGCTGTCGTCTCGCCATGGCACACGGTGCATTCGACACCGTTGGCATTATGAGGGCTCGCCTTCCACTGGTCATAGATCACCTTGTGGCAAGTGGCACAAGTATCCCCGGCTGGAATCAGCCGATGGTGCACATGAATGGCTTGCTCCTTCTGGGCCATCGCAGGTTGAACGGCAACAGCCAAAACGAGAAAACCGAACAGGGCGAGACCGAACAAGCGCTTACAGAAACGATTCACAGACAGACCTCCTGAGTAGGTCTTCAAGTATCGAACCGGCGCTCTCTGAAATCAGTGATAAATATCACGTCTCACCAGAATGCGATCTGACATACAGGTATGTATCCGCTATATCTGGTATGGCCGCGCGCCCTCCACATCCTGTTTACGGTTGGGGGGATTCCAGCGGATTCACCGGTTGACTCACCGTGTTGGCGAATTCCGCCGGCACAGTCCCATACAGATGGATGGCCGCCTGAAATTCCCGTGCAGCGTCGTCAGGCTTATGCTGTGCCGCGTATGCTCTCGCCAGCGCTTCATGGGCGTTGAGTGATCCGGGGTCGAGCGCTACTGCCATCTCCGCCTGCGCGACAGCATCGTCGATCTTGCCGCTGCGCAGGCGCCGGCCGACCGTCATATAGTGGCTGACTGCGGCGAGCCTGGTCACGTCAAAGGCGCCATCAAACTCCAGAATCTCTCCGCCGATCACATGGGCCGGCTGCATCGCGGCAAACTCCTGGTAGGGACTGAAGCTGTCAGGCCCCCAGAAAGATCCCGCCGTTTCTTCTGAGCTGACGAATACCGGCCCCTGGATATGTTCCGGAATCGCCTGTTGCTGTCCACTGTCTATGAGTACCGAGAAGTAGGTGGGCAGCCGTTTGCACGGAATCCCGAAGTTCGCTGGATTGGGCGGCGCCGAATAGGCAAACCAGCATTCCGTGATCTTCCTCTTCGTCAGATCAGCGTCCAGTGCCTTCAGCCCGCCACCCCAGCCCACATTCGAGTCCGAAAGCACGCGGTAGGTACTGCTCGGGCCGCCGAACAACTCATTCGAGTACGGCAGATAGTTCGGAAACGCGTGCAACGATGAAGCCACATGCAGCGCCAGCAGGATCGACACCGCCCAGGCCCACGTGCGCGATCGACGCGCCAGGCTCGCCGCTCCCGCTGCTACGAGCACCGTCAGAAACGGCATCGCGGGCATAACATGCCGGATGCCGATATCGAGCTTCGATGTCAGCGCGGCCGCAAAGAAGAGAGCGGGTGGGATGGCAAGGAACAACACTTCGCGGCGTACGTCGCTCCGCCACAGGACCCTGCTGAAGGGAACCAGCAGCAGGAGCAGTAGAAAGCCGACCGTTGACTTGATCAGAAATGCCGCCGGAAAGTAGAACCAACGGCCCTGCGGATACATCTTGCCGAACAGGTACATCACGCGCCCGTCGCGACTCAGTATCGCTACGTCGGTAAAGCCGTAGAGATACGCCTCGGGCAACAGATGATGCCTCTCCGCAAAGCTGATCGTCTTGGCTTCCGCAGGATTATGCAGCCCGCTCAAATAGACTGCCGTCGGAGGCGCAATCTGCGCGCCGCCCGGCCTGGCCTGATAGCGGAATCCATAGAACGCCCACAGAATTGTGACCGATACCGCAAAGATAACCAAAAGTGAAGCGGCCAGGCGCAGAGCGCATCGCGCGCGGCCTTGTCCCGGCTGCGGATTTGCGCTCCCTGGCGCGCCGCGAGCGGTCGATCAACCGCAACCTCGATCATCGCGAGCAGGATCAGAATCGGAACGACAAGAATCGCCGAGTGCTTGGTCGCCAGCGAGAGCCCCGTCGCAACCGCACAAACGCTTAGTCGTAGCAGCGACGGCCGCTTCACATAACGATAGAGGGCATAGACAGTCGCGAAGATGCAGCAGGTCGCGCCCACATCGGTTCCCAACAGCGGCCCGTGCGCCACCATCAGAGGATCGAAGACGAAGAGCGTCAGCGCAAACAGTGCTGCCAAGTCACCGAACATCTCTCGCCCGGCAACCACCAACAATACCGCCAGCAGGAAGGCAAAGATACTGACAGCGGTCCGGGCGTGGTTAAGCAGCACCGCAGAGTGGGGCGTACCCAGCAGCCGCGCGCCTCCCATCGCGGAGTCGGCACGAAAGAAGTAGTTTGTGGGCTCTGGATACGCAGGCTTGTCCAAAAGTAGCGGCAGAGAAACCACTATCTTCACCAGCGGAGGATGCTCTGGATTGATGCCGAAATCGGAGCGAAGCCAGTACGAGTAGCCTGCATAGAGATGCGCCGGTTCGTCGAAGGTCTGCGACTCCAGCCTCGCCGACAGGAATATCTCAAGGCCATAAACCAGAAACAATAGGGCGATCGCAGGAACGAATAGCTTCGGCTGCCAAAGGCGTCGATCCGAGGACATAACTCACCGCATCTACTTCTGCTGGAGCCCTATGCATCGTTCTGAAACTTTGAAAAGGGTGTGAGACGCCCCGGGGCCGGAACTGCGAGAAGTTATAGCAGAGAAACCCCCTACACTCAAGCGCCCTGACCAGCAGATCGACGATTGCCACGTCTTCGATTGGGGGTGAAAAAGCCATAACAGGCGCGTCCGTATATCGAACCCCTCCCCATCATCTCTAGTACCCTAGAGAGAGGTCGCTGCATCCAATATCTCCCAGCCCACCACACGTTCGGGGGCTAGGGAAGCGTAGTCCCCAAGGAGCCCGTTGTGCCATCCGTAGACAGCACCATCCAGCTGATTCAGATCCGCGAACAGCCAGGAACTCAGGAAACAGATAAGCCAGGAAGCAGCAGCCGCACCTGCACCTCCGCCCTCGCCGACGCACCCTGGACCTTCGACGCCGAGCCCACCTACGGCCCCGGCGCCTCCATGGCCGACCACCTCCCCGCCAACGCTCCCCGCCAGCCCGGCCTTCCCGCCGAGTACCGCAACGCCTCGCCCGCCGAACTCGACCTCCGCATCCGCGCCGCCAAACACGCCCTCGGCGACAAGCTCGTCATCCTCGGCCACTTCTACCAGCGCGACGAGGTCGTTCAATACGCCGACTTCGTAGGCGACTCCTTCCAGCTCGCCAACGCCGCCCTCACCCGCCCCAACGCCGAAACCATCGTCTTCTGCGGCGTCCACTTCATGGCCGAAACTGCCGACATGCTCTCCCGTCCCGACCAGGCCGTCATCCTCCCCAACCTCGCCGCCGGCTGTTCCATGGCCGACATGGCCGACCTCGACAGCGTCACCGACTGCTGGGAACAACTGACCGACATCCTCGGCGGCAACCTCACACCCGACGGGCGCCAGCAAGTTATTCCCGTCACCTACATGAACTCCTCCGCCGCCCTCAAGGCCTTCTGCGGCCAGCACGGTGGCGTCGTCTGCACCTCGTCCAACGCCGCCCGCGTCCTCGAGTGGGCCTTCGAGCGCGGCCAGCGCGTCCTCTTCTTTCCCGACCAGCACCTCGGCCGCAACACCGCCAAGGCCATGGGCATCCCTCTCAGCGCCATGCACGTCTGGGATCCAACCCTCCCTCTCGGCGGCCTCACCCCAGAGCTCGTGCTCGACGCCCGCGTCCTCCTCTGGCACGGCTACTGCTCGGTCCACAAGCGCTTCACCGTCGAGCAGATCAACCTGGCCCGCCAGCGCCATCCCGGAGTCCAGATCATCGTCCACCCCGAGTGCCCCATGGAAGTCGTCGACGCCGCCGACTCCTCCGGCTCCACCGACTTCATCGTCAAGGCCATCGCCGCCGCACCCGCCGGCAGAACCTTCGCCATCGGCACCGAGATCAACCTCGTCCAGCGCCTCGCCTCCCAACACCCCGAGCACACCATCTTCTGCCTCGACTCCATCGTCTGCCCCTGCTCCACCATGTACCGCATCCACCCCGGCTACCTCGCCTGGGTCCTGGAGGCCCTCGAGCAGGGCGAGATCCTCAACCGCATCTCCGTCCCCGAGTCCATCGCCGTCCCCGCACGTCTTGCGCTCAAAACCATGCTCCAACTCGCACCGCGTAACCCGAAACAGGGCTATAACGCAGCCGCGTAACCCGAAACCAGGCTATACATGTCGAAAATAAAACACATTTTGGTCGTAGGCTCCGGTATCGCCGGCCTTATTGCTGCCCTCGAGCTCAGCCGCAAGTACCACGTAACTATTGTAACTAAAGCAGTTTTGGCCGAGTCCAACACCCGCTGGGCCCAGGGCGGCATCGCCGCCGCCATGTTTGCCGACGATTCCGCCGAAAGCCACATCGCCGACACCTTAGCCGCCGGCGCAGGCCTCTGTAACCCCAACGCTGTCAACATCTTATGCACCGAAGGCCCGGCCCGCATCCGCGACCTCATCGGCTACGGCGTCCCCTTCGACCAAACCCCCTCCGGCGACCTCGCCAGAGGCCTGGAAGCTGCTCATTCTAAAGCACGTATCCTCCACGCCGGAGGCGACGCCACCGGCCTCTCCATCGAAACCGCCTTAGTCCAAGCCGTCCGCAACACCAATCAAATCAGTGTCTTAGAGCACACCTTCGCCCTCGATCTAGTCCTCAAAAACGGCACAGTAACCGGTCTCGAAATCATTGATTCCAATGGACTTCCCCGCACAATCGACGCCGACGCCATCATCCTCGCCTCGCGGCGGAGCCGGCCAGCTCTACCTCCACACCACCAACCCCTCGGTCGCCACAGGAGACGGCATCGCCATAGCCCTCCGAGCCGGCGCCCAACTCGCCGACGTCGAGTTCTATCAGTTCCACCCCACCGCCCTGGCCTCAACAACCGGTTTAGAATCATTGCCTTTCCTCATCTCCGAGGCCGTCCGCGGCGAAGGCGCAGTCCTCCTCGACGTTCACGGCAACCGCTTCATGCCACAAATCCACCCCGCCGCCGAACTCGCTCCGCGCGACATAGTAGCCCGCGGTATCGCCCGCCAAATGGCTCTCCAACAAGGACTTCCAGTCCTCCTCGACGCCACCCACCTATCAGCCGACTTCCTGGCCCATCGTTTCCCCTCCATCGATGCCGAAACCCGCTCCCGCAACCTCGACTGGTCTCGCGAACCTATCCCTGTCACCCCCGCCGCCCACTACTGGATGGGCGGCGTCCGTACTGACACCTACGGAAGATCCTCAATCCAAGGACTTTACGCCGTCGGTGAGGTAGCCTGCACCGGAGTCCACGGCGCCAATCGCCTCGCCTCCAACTCCCTCCTCGAAAGCCTAACCTTCGCCTGGCGCTGCGCTCACCTCTTACTTCAATCCGATTCACCATCGGCCGACCTAACCCCTTTCATTGGAACACCTACATCGATACAGAAGGTCGAGCATCAAACCACCCCTATCACCCGCCTCGAACTCCAAACCCTGCTCTGGACCCGCACCGGCATCGAGCGCAACGCCACCGATCTTAGCTCCGCCCTCCATACCCTTGCCGGCGCTGACGTCGAAGGCATAACCGTCTATGATCTTGAAACCACCAATCTTCTTGCTCTCGGCCGCGTCCTCGTCACCGCAGCACTTGCACGCGAAGAGTCTCGCGGCGCCCACTTCCGCACCGACTTCCCCGAACCTTCGTTAGCATTCCAGCACTCGCGCATCTATGCCCAGAAAGCTCAAACGCCTGAGGTCCGCGCCAGCGAGATCGCCATCCCATGCTGATGCAACCGAGCCTCCAGGCCGTCGACGCCATCGTCCGCATGGCACTCCTCGAGGACGCACCCTGGGGCGACCTCACTTCACAGAGCCTCATCCCCGCTACCGCCACTATTACTGCGCAGCTCATGGCGCGCGAACACGGCTTCTTCTGCGGCCAGGACATCGTCTCCGCAGCCTTTTCTCTCACCGACCCCGCGATCACTACTGAGTTCCACGTCACTGACGGCGATGCCTTCACCCCCGGCACCGTCATCGCAACCATCCATGGCCCAGCTCGCGGCATCCTCCAAGCCGAGCGCGTCGCCCTTAATTTCGCGCAGCGTCTCTCCGGCATCGCCACCCTCACGGCCGCCTATGTGCGGGAGACCGAAGGTACTCGCGCAAGAATAACCGACACGCGTAAGACCACCCCCGGCCTGCGCTTGTTCGAACGTTACGCCGTCCGCTGCGGCGGCGGCCACAATCACCGGTTCTCATTATCCGACGCCGTCATGGCCAAGGACAATCATCTGGCCGTCCTCGCCGCCTCCAGTTCCCGCACTCTCACAGAAGATCTATTGGCCGCGCGCGCGGCTCTCCCGCACACTGCTCACCTCGAAGTCGAAGTTGACCGCCTCGACCAGATCGACGACGTTCTCGCCGCTAACGTCGACACCATTCTCCTCGACAACTTCTCCATCGAAGATCTTCGGACCGCAGTTCAGCAAATCGACGGCCGGGCTCTCACCGAAGCCAGCGGCGGCATCACCCTCGACCGAATCCGGGACATCGCCGCCACAGGTGTCGACCTAATCTCTGTAGGAGCCCTCACCCACAGCGTCCGCGCCCTCGACCTCGGACTCGATATGCAGCCCGTGCTCCACCAAGCTTGATCTGGTTGAAAATAATTCAACCCATTGATCGATGCGGACTTTGGCTCCCATTCGCTAGAGTTGTTCCGTAACGACAGCCGGATGCATCCTGCTTCGTCGACCGCCGCACCTCGGCATTTGCGGACAACGTTCCCGTGCAGGCGTCGCCCTCCTCACCAAAAGTTTGCGGCACCCCCTTGCCTCCTCCGGGGTGCCGCCCTTTATTCCTCCCCGAACCAAAAGTCCTCATTCTGCGAGTTTCAGGACTGGAGCAACTCCGTCCAGCACTTGCGATACTTCCTTTCGCAGAATCGACCTCGGCCAAGAAGCATCCAACAAAAGCAGGGGTTTTGCGTCGCACGCTGGTCGCATCGCGTCCGTCCTGCGATACTTAAGTTCGATTCTTCTCGTCTATGACGACTGTCCGCGATACTTTCGAAAACACCCTCCGCAGCGCGCGCTCTACGGTCGCGTTCCGCGAGACGTTAAACCTCGCATACGACAGCTTCTGCGCCAGTAAGACTCGCTTCCTGCTTACCATGCTGGGCATGGTGATCGGCTCCGCCTCCATTGTGCTCGTCGCCACGGTAGGCCTCACCGGCAAGCAGTACGCCATCGATACCATCTCCTCGCTGGGCCCTAATAAAGTCGAGATGCAATACACCGGCGGTGTCGTCATGGGGCCAAACAACGTTAGTACCCCCGACTACCTCACAATCCAGGACATGTTGACCGTTGACCAGCAGGTTCCGGGCATCCGCTATAGCTCGCCAATGCTCGAATTTCACGACAGCATCGCCATCGGCAACGGTCAAACGAAAGACGCGATGCTGCTCGGCGTCAGCCCTGAGTACAAAGACATCCGCGGTCTCAAAATCAAGGCCGGCCGCTTCTTCGACGAGCAGGACGCCCTCAACCACGCCTATGTCGCCGATATCGTCGGTCCCATGGCCATCGAACTCTACGGCAGCTACGGTGCGGCCATCGGTCAAACCCTGACCATCCGCGGCATTCCCTTCACCATTATCGGGGTCTTCACCGAAAGCATTGATACCTTCGGTTCCTCAGAGATCAGCAACCATACCCTCCTGGTCCCTTACGAAGTCGGCCGCTACTTCAGCGGTACCAACGATCTCAAAGAAATCTTCTTCAGCATGAACAGCACGCCCGACGTTGAGCCCGCGGCCAGGCGCATCACCGCACTGATCTCCAGCCGCCATCGTCCCACCAGCGAGTACACCGCTCAGACCCTCACCGACATCCTCTCCAAGATGCGCAGTATCGCCGACATGCTCACGGTTGTGCTCGTCCTTGCCTCCGCGATCACACTCGTCGTCTCCGGCGTCGGCATCATGAACTCGATGCTCGCGAATGTGCAGGCCCGCATCAAGGAGATCGGTATTCGCAAGGCCCTCGGCGCCACCAGCCGCGAGATTCGACTCCAATTCCTCACAGAGGCGGTCTTCCTTTCACTCTCGGGCGGTCTGGTTGGAACCATCATCGGCCTCGCGATCCCCATCAGCGTAGGCCTCTTCACCCCGTTCGCTATCCCCACGTCGTGGCCCGCCGCCGTTATCTCGCTGATCACCTCAGTCGCCGTTGGCGTTATCTTCGGCACCCTCCCCGCCAACCGTGCCGCCATCCTGGACCCCGTAGCGACCCTCAAATACGAGTAGTCATTACAGCCCGCATCTCAACCGATTCAAAGATCCCGTTGAGCAGCGCCTCACGCTCATAGGCACAGAACTCGCCCACCAGCTCCTCCGACCCGACCTCAAACAAATCTCGTGCTCGGCAGGCCCCGCCGCATAGATATCGCACGGCGCATGCAGAGCATTTCCCCAAAGTATCCACGCTGATTTGCCGCATTCTCGCAAACACTGGAGACTTCGAATAGATCTCTGCCAGCGAACGCTCCCGCACATTCCCCGCCCGAAACCGCGCGTCATGCAGCAGCTGGCACGGATATACGTCGCCGGTTTCGGCGATGCTGATCTCTCTTTCCGCCATCGCGCACCGTCGCACGCCGCGGCCGCGCAGCGAGTTCAGCTTTGCGCCGACATCTCCCATCGGCGCCACGCCTTCCACCGCCGCAAGCGCCCGGTAATACTCAACTCCCGTGAGCGCCAAATCGTTAGCCGAACTCCCGCGTCCCGCCTGGAAGAGCGGTTGCAACGACAAGCGTGAGCCGTACCTCGCCACCATTGCCGCTATGTCACCGCAGTTCGCCCTTGTGACCGTCATGGCCACGACTACGTTGGCGCCGCACGCCAGCAGCAACTCAATCGCCCGCGTAACCCGCGCAAAGTTGCCTTTTCCTCGTGTCGCCGAGTGCACAGCATCGATGCTGCCATCCACGCTGACCTTCACCACATCTGCCGCGGCCGCAATACGCGCCGCATTCGCGCCATCGATCAACGAGCCATTGGTAAGCAGATGCACCTTGTTTCCAGCTGCCTTTACCTTCTCCGCGAAGTCCAGCACGCTGGGGTGCAGCAAAGGCTCACCCCCGGAGAGCACATACGCCACCGAATCCGACACCGCCGCCACATCCCGCGCAATCATCTCCAGGTCTCCCCAGGACAATGCACCTGACCGCTTGCCACTCTGCGCGTAACAATAGCTGCAACCCAGATTGCATTGGTTGGTCAGCTTCAAATGCACCATGCTCAGCTTCTGAGGAACCTCACGCTGCTTACGGCGCACGATCTTCAGAGTTTTCACCCTTGCCCGGGCAGAGACCTTCACAAGAACACCCCGCGCCAGCGCTTCGGCGAACAGCGCACTTGCCTGTTCCCACCCCGATTCAGCCGCCTCTCCTAATACTTCTTCCATCGTCGAGCCGTCGCACCGCGACAACAGGATGGCTCCGTTCTGATTCACCACCATCCAGTCGGGCGACTCCGGTTGCAGGAACAGATGCTTCCCGCCGCTCTCCGCGTACACTACTTCGTCAGCCAACTTCAGTCGAAACACGCGTTTCTGCACTGCCCCTAGTGCCCCGCGCAATCTCCGCCGATGCCGCAACATCCGGACCCACCAGCACAGCCCGCGCCCACGCCGCACTCCCCGCTGCCACTCGCGCAATCCATCGCACCTACATTGCCGGCAGCATGTGCCACCTTCGCGCTGGAAGCAGGTCTACCCATGCGTACATCCTCGATCAGCGCCAGCGGCAATCCGCCCAGCCACCCCATCACGTCTCCAGCGCAGACCAGCTGCATTCCCTGACCTTCGGCGATATTCAACCCTCGAGTGTTCAACATAGGTCCCCTTGCTTTCGTGTTTCCATGGATTCAGCGATCCGCCTTTAAGCAGAAGACGCCACCTCCATCTTCATGCGGTCCTGTCCACCGAAGCGGTGACGCTTATCACGCCTACCGCTGCCCACCGGGCACGAGAAATTGTCCATCTGCCCGATCTGCGGCAACCAACTCTTAGGCGCTGTTCAACATCTCCGGCCCGTTATTCCGCACGTTACCCACCGCGGTATTGCAGAGCTCTACCCTCATCTCATCTGACTCATAGGGCCGCAACAAGTGCACCGGCGCAGGCCTCGAATCATCCCTGTCCAGCCACTCCTCCCAATCCCTCGAATGCAGAATCGCCGGCATCCGCGTGTGGATCGTAGACATCAACTCATTGGCCTCCGTCGTCACGATCGCAAAGCTCTGCAGCCAACGATCCACCTCCTGCGGAGACTTCTTCGGCTCCTTCCACGCATCCCACAATCCCGCAAAAGCCATAAGGCCTCCGCCACCAGCGTTCAGTGTAATCGCGTAGGGTTGCCTTCCACTCTTGGATTGCGCCTTGGCACGCGCGCCCGCGCGCACCTCTCCATACTTTTCCGCCCACTCATAAAATCCGTCTGCCGGAATCAGACATCTGCGTCGTTTGAAGGGCTCCCTCCACGTCGCGAACGTCGCTATCGTCTCCGCCCGCGCGTTGAACGTCGTCATTCCCTTGAACTCTTTCAAGCTCGTCGCAAAGAATGGCACCATCCCCCACCGCAGCAGCGCCATCTCTCGCTCGCCTGAATCCCGACTCAGCCGGATCACCGGCTGAAACGTTGTCGGCGCAATGTTATAGTCCGCCGCGAGCGGATCCTCAAAGACCTTCCTCGCATGAAATCGCTCAGCGATATGTTGCTTATCCGATTTACGGAAATACCGACCACACATGGACTTAGCCTAGCATCCCCTACCCACCCTTGGCTTCCCCGGCCAAGCTTGACGAGACTTCCGCCAGACGCGGCGACGCCCGCGCCTCCATCCGGAAACGCGGGCGTCGCTTTGAAGCTTCGAACAACTAATCGCGGTTGTCGTCCAGCTCGCCTGTGTAGGTCGACTTGAACACCGAATCATCGGCCACCGCCGCCTCTTCTGCCGAACGCTCCGGAGCGTCGCTCTTGATGTTCACCTGCACGTGCGCCGACACCTCGCGATGCAGCTTGATCGGCACATGGAACTCGCCCACCGACTTCAGCGGCTCTTCGAGGTGGATCTTGCGGCGATCGACCTTGTAGCCCTCAGCCTCGAGCGCGTGCGCAATGTCCTGCGACGTCACCGATCCGAACAGGTGATCGTTCTCGCCCGTCTTGCGCTCGAACGTCAGCACCAGCTCGTTCAGCTTGGTCGCCAGATCCTCAGCTCCGCCCTTCTCTGCAGCGGACTTGCGGATGGCCGAAGCCTTCATCTGCTCGATCACGGCCTTGTTCGCCGGCGTGGCTTCCATCGCCAGCTTGCCCGGCAGCAGGTAGTTGCGGCCATATCCGTCAGCGACCTTCACCACATCGCCGCGGTGGCCCAGCTTGTTTACATCCTCTTTCAAAATGACTTCCATGACACGTCTCCAACGTACTTGGTTCGCGCCGCGTACCGGCGCGGTTGAACTAGAACTTCGCTGCAAACGGCAGCAGAGCAATCGCGCGGGCCTGCTTGATGGCGCGCGTCAGCTTACGCTGGAACGGAGCGCTGGTGCCCGTCAAACGGCGCGGAATGATCTTGCCGCGGTCCGACACGAACTGCTGCAGCAGGCGCACGTCGCGGTAGCTGATCGTGTCGATCTTCTCCACCGTGAACTTGCAAACCTTCTTGCGGCGGAAGAACTTGCGTCCGCCTGCTCCGCCTGCGCCGCCGCCAGCTCCTGCCGGACGCGGTGGGCGTGATCCGCCCGAACGTGGGCCGCCCTGCCCTTGATAACCGCCTGTGCGTGGCGCCGGGGCGCTGCCCTCGGTGGATGCCGCAGCCGGTGCCGCGGGTGCTGCCTGGTTCACTGTCTCGTCAGCCATGTTGCTTATCCTTTGTCTGCCGATAGCTCTTGCGCCATCGACCGGTTCTGCTGCTCTTGCTCCAGACCCGCATGGGGCCTCTGGACTGGATCTTCATCCTGGATTCGAAGATCGTGGAAGCATCTTGCAGCGTTGCGTTTGTCCTGTCAGCAGACTGAAAGTGTCCAGCCTGCGAAGCTTGTTGTACTCGCGAGCAAAGCCTGTTTTACGAAGCGACGGCGGGCTCAGCCTCGGCTACCGGCTCAGCTGGCAACGGCGGCCTCCGCGGCCGGAGCCTCGGGGGTCTCAGTCGCAGCAGCGGCCTCGACGTTCACCTGCGGCTGTGCGCTGCGCTTCACGTGCGCATCGCGATGAGCCTTGATCTTGGCCACGCGCTTGTCTTCCTCGTCCATGCGAACGGTGATGAACTTGATCACCTGCTCGGAGACGCGCAGACGACGCTCGATCTCGGAGATCAGCGATGCCGGCGCCTCGACGATCAGCAGCACGTAGAAGCCGTCGTTGAACTTCTTCACGGTGTAGGCCAGCCGGCGGCGACCCATCTTCTCGATCGTCTTCACCGTGCCACCGCCCCCGGTCACATAGCCGGAGAACGTCTCAATGAGCTTGTCGAGCTCGGCCTCTTCAACGTCAGGCCGAACGATAAACATGATTTCGTAAGTGCGATTCATCTCTACTTCTTTCTGCGGGGTTCTGCCCCGCACCGCTTCGGTTGAAACTTCCATCCGAAACCGGTGTGGAAGATTGTTGCTGCTACATCTAAGAAACGCCGTTCTCACTACCTGGCTCAACCTTGCGATTGAACTCATTCATTGCCGCGCTGACACCCTTCGTCAGCACAGCCTCAACCGCGCGTACTGCCTGGTCGAGCGATTCATCCAGCTCCTTCAGCTCCTGCTTTCGCATCGGTGCCAGAAGAAAATCCTTCCCGCCGGATTTGACGATGCCTCCCGTCTCGGTCGGCGGTTTGCCAATTCCGATACGGATGCGCATCCACTCCTCGGTTCCCAGCACCCCGGAGATCGACTTCACTCCGTTATGCCCGGCCGCTGAACCACGCTCGCGAATGCGAATCGTGCCCAGCGGAATTGCCAGCTCGTCATAGAGGACAATCAAGTCCTCCACGCCAAGCTCCAACTCGTTCAACAAAGCGGCCACCGAAAGCCCGCTCAGATTCATAAAGGTCTCCGGCTTGGCCAGCAGAACATCGTGTCCTGCCAGCTTCGTCCTCGCCGTCAACGCTCGTCCGCGACGATTGGCAATCTGCACATCGCAGATCTCTGCAATGCGATCAACCGCCAGAAACCCGGCGTTGTGCGGCGTGAACGCGTACTCCGGACCAGGATTCCCAAGACCGACAATCAGCTTCACGCTCGCACAACGCCTTTCAAACTACTTCTTCTCGCCCTTGTCCGCGGGAGCCGCAGCTGCATCAGCAGCAGGAGCATCCTGCTTACCCTTCTTCGCTACTTCAGGCTCGGCCGCGCCAGCAACCGGCTCAGCCACAACCTCTTCCTTCATCACCGTCACGTGAGCAACCAGCGCATCCTCGTCGCCAAGGAACTTCAGCTTGCCCGAGTGCGGCAGATCGGAGATGTGGATTGCGCCATGAAGATCCAGGTTCGGACACATCCACATCGATGTGGCTCGGAATATCGCCCGGCAGGCACTCGATCTCGACCTCGTGCAGCACCTGGCTCAGAATACCGCCAGAGTTCTTCACGCCTGCCGGAACGCCAACCAACTGCACCGGCACCGAGACGCGCATCGCCTTGTCCATCGCAATGCGCTTCAGGTCGATGTGCAGCAGCTTGCCCTTGATAGGCTCGTTCTGCCAATCGACGATCATCGCCTTGGTCACGCCCGAGCCTTCGATCGTGAGATCGAAGATCGTGTTGTGACCGGAATCGGAGTACAGAATCTTGGTAATGACCTTGGGATCAACCGTCACCGCAACCGACTCCTGCCCGCGCCATACACAACGGCCGGAATCAGCCCTGCAACACGCACGCGGCGCGCATGGTTCTTGTTGAATGTTCCCGTGCGGGGCGTTGCTACCACCGCTTCAATCTTTTTCTCTGCCATCTTCTTTGTCCTTTCGGGCACGAGGTTGAGCCTCGCTCCCTTTCCTGCACTGCAAACCTTCTTGCAAACTGCAAAACTCTAGTTGAAGAGCGTCGACACCGACGTCTCCATATGAATGCTCTCGATCGCTCTGCCTAACAAGCCCGCAATCGAAAGCACCTTAATCTTGCTCACCTGCTGCGCCTCTTCGGAGAGTGGAATCGTATTGGTCACCACCAACTCCTCCAGCTTCGACGCCTTGATTCGCTCGACCGCCGGGCCCGAGAGCACCGCATGCGTGGCGCACGCATAAACCTTTTCAGCACCCTGCTCCAACAATGCCTCTGCCGTCTTCACCAGCGTTCCTGCGGTGTCGATGATGTCGTCGAGGATCAAGCAAGTCCGTCCGCGCACATCGCCGATCACGTTCATCACTTCGGTCACGTTGATATCGGTCCTGCGCTTATCAACGATGGCCAACGGCACTTCCAATCTCTGCGCAAAGAATCTCGCGCGTTCCACGCCACCTGCATCCGGACTAACCACCGTAAGATTCGGCAGGTTCAAGTCCCGGAAGTAGCCCACCAGCACCGGGCTGGCAAACAGATGATCCACCGGAATATTGAAGAAGCCCTGGATCTGCGCTGCATGCAGATCGACAAACAGCGCTCGATTCGCTCCAGCCGTGGTGAGCAGATCCGCAACCAGCTTGGAGGTAATCGCGACCCGCGGCCGGTCCTTGCGATCCTGCCGCGCATAGCCGTAGTACGGAACCACCACCGTGATTCGACCTGCCGAGGCGCGCTTCAGCGCGTCCATCATGATCAGCAGTTCGACCAGGTGCTGGTCGACCGGACGACATGTGGGCTGGATCAGGAATACGTCCGCGCCACGCACATTTTCAATGAGCTGAAAGTGGGTTTCGCCGTCGGAGAAGCGCTGTAACCGCGTCTCGCCAACAGGTACACCCAGAAACTTACCGATCTCCTCCGCCAACGGCCGGTTCGCCGAGCCGGAGAAGATCTTGAAGCGCTTGTCTTCACTCAGGCGTGAGGAGCGTTTTTTCTCCCCTGCTTTCGCGTCTGCCGCCTTCGTGCCCGGAGCAGCGGTCGCCGGCGTCAATACCGGCTCGGCAACTTGCTTCGGTTGCTCCACCGCGGGTGTGGCCGATGCGGCCCTTGCGGTGGAGACTTCATGGTTAGAACTCGGGAAAGGAACCACAGTCGTGTCTTGTTCGCTCACGTTGAAATCCTCCAGGCTGGTTGACCTTTGGGTTATTCCATACTGCTTGCCTTACTGCTATGCGGCCGGCACTGTTTCATCACCGGTCATCTGCATGGTGCGAGAGCTTGGTTCCTTATTGAATTGCCCTGGGATTGGTTCCATCCCTCGAGCGAACTGCAAACTTCCTGCTACTCCCGCGCATCGGCTTTGTGCCGAGATACATGTGCGGGCCTTGCTCAATCTTCGGCGATATCGGTTCCATCGCGAAAAATCAAAAGTTCCCTAACTTCTTTGAACGCAGGACTTACGGATCACTACCGTAAATCTCGCGAACGACTGAATGGCTGGGCGACTAGGATTCGAACCTAGACAAAGTGCGTCAAAGGCACTTGACCTACCATTAGTCGATCGCCCAGTACTGCCGGCGCGCTTGTTGCCGGGAAAGTTACTCTGCGAACATCGTATTCCAATAGTCTCGGCGAGGCAGGGTCTCGGTTAAGATTGCCCGCGTGCCGTTTTGTTGGACACGATGTTGAGCGGCGAGAGCGTCTGCTTGTGACTTATACAGTCCAAACAACGCCGAACCAGAACCCGAAAGAGCTGCATAAAACGCAGGACCCAGAGCTGCGTGCGAATCTCTGAACTTCCCATCAAATCACGCTTGGTTGAACGCAAGGAGGGATGCTGCGAGAAGACGACCTCTTCAAAGTCGTTCTCAATCCCGGTGCGGACAAGCGCGAGAAGGGGATTCTCGGCCAGATCGCCTGATACGTCCCTCATCTCTGAGGCCCTACCCGAAGGTAAGTCGCCTGGAATCATGTTCCTGATTGCGGTCCGTAAAAGCGATACCGGAGGGGCCAGACTCGACGCCAGTTGTCGACCAGACAGAGGCTAGAGCGCGGCTCAACTGCTTTAGTTTATCCACAGACGGTGCGGAAGTCAATTGATTCGCGCGTCAAGTTGTTGAAAGGCGAGGGCTGTCGAGACGCCTATCTCGGGAAGCGCAACTACACATTGCAAGGACGTTGAGTCGGGGAGGGGATAGACTTCTTCGCCGCGGCCGAGGCCCAGGACCGTTCCGCCCAGCAGGAAAAGGGGGACGTCGGAGCCTACTTCGGCGGCGATTTCGAGGCGTGTCGGGGCCGGGGAGAGCGACGCCTAACTCCCTTTCTAATCCTAGAGTTGCAGCGACCGCGTTGGCAGATCCGGCACCCATGCCGCCTTGCACTGGGAGGGTCTTTTCGATGTGGATCTGGACGTTTGGCGGTGATTTTGAGGCGGTCGAGAGTTTTTTGGACCATCTTCCAGGCGGTATTGCGCTCGGCGTTGTTGGCTTCGGTGCGGGGAACGCCGCGGTGATTGGAGGTGATCTGGATCGTCGTCTCGGCCGCGCGACTGGCGGTAACTGTCACAAAATCATGCAGTTGGAGGGTCTGGTAGACGGTGGAGAGGGTGTGGAATCCGTCCGGGCGAGGGGGGCCGACGGCGAGGCCCAGATTTATTTTGCAGAAGGAGCGGACGCGGGTGGACATCAGGCGGCCGCCTGTCGTGGGAGGGTTGGATGCCGCCCGTTTTCGGAGGAATTCCGCGCGTTTTGAGTGCGGTATAGCTGGGTTTCGGGTTGCAAATCGACTGCTATAGCCTGGTTTCGCGTCGCGCAGGCTGCGAAATAGCCGTGCTGGGCGCGGGCATCGCCAGATCTTCCCTCCAGACGATTTTTCGGGGGCGGAATTCTGGCGATTTTCAGGCTCGCTGGGGGGACAATCCTGTCAAGTCCGGGGCCTTGCGGACGGGTCAGCGTCGATGGGAAAGCGTGCCTCATGCAGCAATGATTCTACCTGCACAGGGCTCGGGGCCCGAGCGTTCGTCGCCAGAATGAGGGGAGGTTAGGGAGCGGTGGGGACGGGTTGGAGCGGAGTGAGGGTGGGCGTGGCCAAGCCAAAGAACATGACCAGGGTGTTCTGACCGTTGGCCGAGACCCAGAGGTTTCCGGAACGATCAGGGGCAAGACTGTAGGGCTCGGTAAGGCCGGCGTCGAGGCCGAAGCCGCCATGGCCGTGGACGCCGGTGGACGGTGAAAGCTCGGTGCCGGGATTAGTGGCGGAGGAACCAGCGACCTCGAGGATGGCGGAGCTGTCGAGGCTGGTGAACCAGATGTTCTGGGCGGCGTCGACCGCAGCAGCGTACGGAGTGGCGTTGCCGCCGGCGACGGTTTGCTGGTTGATGAGAACAGTGCCGTCCGGGCCGACTTCGCTAAAGCTGCTGTTGAGGTAGTTGGCGACCCAGGCGTTGCCCTGGGCATCGAGCGCGATGCCGCTGGATTCGTAGCAGCAGGTGGGATGGCTGAGGAGCTGGCCGCTGGGGTAGGCGATCGAAGGTGCTGCGATGTGTGCGATGGTGAAGTCGTTGTCGGAGAGCCAGACGCCGTGGGCGGTGTCGACGGCAAGGAACAGCGGTTTGGCAGCGAGGCCGAAGGACGCGCCAAGGAACGGCGTGACGGCGGTGCCGGCGCTGTCGAGGATGGTGGCGGAGGAGCATTCTTCGTTGGCGATGAAGACGTTCCCGTTGGTGTCGGCTGCGGCAGCGGTGGGATAGCAGATGGAGTCGGTGGTAGAGATGGAGGTGCCGGTGATGGCTGGGTCATGGACGCCGAAGATCTTTGTGACGCTGCCGGTGCCGCCGGCGCCGTTGTAGTTGGTAACCCAGATGTCGTTGGACGTGTCGATGGCGAGGCCGTAGACCTGCGCGATCGTTCCGGCGCCGTAGCCAGCGGTGCTGAGCGGGGTGCCTTGTGCAGTGAAGGCAGACAGCGGGCCGTCCTGATTGGCGACCCAGATGTTGTTCCGGCTGTCGATGCCGAGCGCTGTGGGCATGTTGAGGCCACCGCCGGTCACCGTCAGCGACATCGTCCAGTCATTGGGGGATGCCGTGAGGGTGGTGGGGAAGGGCGGTGTGGTGGGGATGGTCGCGAAGATTGCGGCTACGTTCTCGCCGGGGTTGTGCGCGATGTTGAGTGCGGCGGTGAAGGTGTCGGTGGGGGCGATGCCGCTGGGTGGCGTGGCTGCTGTGAACAGAGCAGAGCAGCCGATGTCCGTCGTGCAGCTGTTGAGCGCGTCGGCCAGCGCGGCGAGCTTGCCGGCTTCAACCGTGAGGTTGCTCGGCAGCATTGCGGGAGCGCCTGTGGCCGGGTTGGCTAGCAGGGCTGCGTCGAGGAAGGCGTTGGTGATACCGAGCGTATTGGTCGATGAGGCGCCGAGGTTGGTCGTGGAGCTGGCAAAGGGAGCAAGCGCCCAGGACGCTGCGGCCGTGGTGATCTCGTTGAGGGTGTCGAAAGAGGTGGAGCTGAGGTTGGAGCAAGGACCTACGGCTGTGACCATCGTGAGTGCGGGGTTGCTCGTCGCCGAGGTGGTTGTTCCTCCGCTGGCGACGAGATAGAGTTGCGCAGTGGCGGGGATGGATGTGCCGGTGCTGCTCCGGCCGCAGGTGTAGCTGCCCGTTAGCTGGAACATGCCCAGGCTGTCGGTTGTCACGGCCTGGGTCAGCATCGGCGTCGCGGCTGATGCGTTACCGGTTGCGCCTGCGGCGTAGAGCTGGATGGTCGCCCCGATGACGGGACCAATTCCGCTGAGAACCTGACCCTGGAAAGCTCCCGGGGGGATCACGGTCGTAATGGTGAAGGCGGAGGAGGCGGTGAGCGCGGGGCTGCCGGAGTCGGCGAGTGTGACCGTGAAGCCGGCGGTGCCGGGTGAGCTGGGCGTTCCGGTGATGGCGCCGGTGGTGCTTGAGAGGGTCAGGCCGGCAGGTAGCGCGCCTTGCGAGATCGACCAGGTGTAGGGCGTAATGCCGCCGGTTGCGGCCAGGCTCGTTGCATACGCCGCGCCGAAGGCGGCTCCGGGCAGCGCGCCGGCGGGCGTGGTGATCGCCGGGTTGATTGGGACGCTGAGCTCGACGGTCTGCGTGACGGTGGTCTGGGCGACAGCCGCGGCGGTGAGCGTGACCGTGAAGGCGGTTGTGACCGTGGCCGGCGCGGTGTAGGTGACGCTCGTGCTGGTGGAGTTCGAAAGCGTGCCGCAGCTGGTTACGCTACAGCCAGCCAGGCTCCAGGAGACGCCCGAGTCCAGGGGGCCGCCGGTGACGACGGCGCTGAAGCTGGCCGAGGCGCCGGGGTCGATGGTGGCGCTGGCTGGACCCGTGACGGTAATCGCCGTCGGGTAACTGGTTGGGCCGTTGCAGCCGGCGAGGGCGCTTAGCCCGAATGCCAGGAGCAGGGAGCCGAAACTCCCTGCTGCCAGAGCCGAATAGCCCTTTACAGGCGCGGAGAGTGGGCGGTAAGGCTGGCGAAGGCTGGTGCGCAAGGTGGTGCCCTCAATTGAATTCGGGAGAGAGGGAGTTAGTTTACGCCGATTGAGCCAGGTTAACGAAAAAGCCCTCGGCGCAGTGGCTGCGCCGAGGGCTGAGGATCGTGCGGTAAAGGTTAGGGCTTGGTGCCGAGTTTGTTGGTTCCGGCAGCCACCGACAGAGGCGTCACCACAGGTGCCGCAGCGCCGACGATTTCAGTCACTGAGCTGTTGTTACCGTTTGGCGTGCCCAGGTTCCCTGCGTAATTCGTAATCCAGATGTTGCCCGAGGGATCAATCGCCAGGTTCAGGGGATCCGCCATGACCCGGGTGAAGGTCGTGACGGTTGAGGGATACTGCGACTCCGGCAGGTAGTTGGTGGGGGGTGAGATAGCGTTATTGATCGTTCCGTTCGTGCCCGTGCCGTTGATCTCGATGAGGGTGCTGGCATTCGCAGGAACGGGAGTTACGCAAGTGTTATAGGCTCCGCAACGGTTAGTGACCCAGACGTTGCCGTTGCCATCGACTGCCGAACCGAAGGGGTAATACAAGGAGGCTCCGGTCGTGCCGCTGGTGAGGGAAGTGTGGGCACCGGCGGAGGTGATCTTGTAGATGGGTCCAGCCGCGGTCTGACTGGGGATCCAACCGTTGCCGCTGGCGTCGATGGCTACGAATTCAGGCTGCCTCGTGCCAGTGTTGTAGGTCCAGACGTTGGTTCCCGTACTGGTGACCTTTGCGATCTGATAGTCGGCGGTCCCGCTGCTATCGGTCTCACTTGTCAGCCAGAAGTCATGGCTGGCATCGATAGCTCCGTGAGCGACGCCGTTGGTCGTACCAAACCCGCTGGTGGCGAGGGAGTAGTAGTTTGGTGTGGAGCCCGTCCCAGCTCCGGATGGGTACTCGTACATTCCGTAATTCGCGCTGGCGATTTCGGTAAAGAAGTAGTCGTCGCCAGCGTAGTCCGCGATGTTGGTGTAAGCCGATTCGTAGTCAGTACCATAGGTGGTATTGAAGACACCATTGCTGCCGGCTAGAAAGATGGGCGTGCCGGTCGAGCAGGCGCTATTGGCGGGGCCGCAGTTGGCATTGCCGGTCCAGGCGTTGTTACTTCCGTCCACGGAAACATACCCGGGGATGTAGTTGAGGTAATTTTGTGCGGTCGAAGGCTGGATTACGCCCATGTTGTTCAGGCGAACAATCGAGTTCGATTCCTGGCCCGTGATCCATATCTGTCCAAGAGCGTCGATTGCGATGCTTTCCGCCTTTCCAAAGTAGGCGTTTGTCACTCCCGTGTATTTAGTGGCGTAAACCGAGCCCGCTACGGGATACATGATGGCGATGGTCCAATCGTTCGGTGCGTTCGAAAGATCGGGGACGTAGGGAACGGTGCCGTTGGCAATGGCGAAGAGGTCGCTCGCGTAGGTGGCGTCTACGTTGGTGGAGCTGTTGTTGCCGGCCGGGTAGCGGGAGATGTTGATAGCGGCTGTTGCGGTGTCAATGGGCTCGGTTCCAGTCGTCGTGCCGTCATCGCGCGCCACGGTGAACAGATTAGAGCACGTGGTGGTAGGGACGCCAACGGTCGTGGGGACGGAGTCGACGCAGGCTGCCAGGATATTAGCGAGCGAGTCGATGTTTGCTTCGGGAACGATGCCGTTGCCGTTGACGGTAAAGACGTTGGCGAGATGTCCTTCTCCGTCACCCGAGGTGGATACGTTCGTGCCGCCCTGAATGTTGTAGAGCTGGGCCGCGGTATTGGCAGCGTTGGCTATGCCGAGCAGGGCCTGGGTGGTGGAGGGAGAGCCAATGTGCCACGCGTCGTTATTGGTTACCAGCGTGAAGGGCTGGAAGGTGTAGGCCGTTGCGACGGTCGAGACCTCGTTCAGGTAGACGTAGGAAAGAGCGCCGTTGCCCGCCGTCGAGAAGTTACCGGAAGAGGGGCAGTTGCCAAGCGTCGCGAGCTGGACGATGTTGTTGTTGTTGGTCGCGGGGTTGGTGGGGGTTACGGTGTAAGTGTAGGTTCCCGTTCCGGTGCCGGTACCATTCACATCTGTGGCGCCAGTTGCCCTGAACTGGGTGGAGCTGAGAATCGTGATATTCGTAACGGATGGGAGATTTGTCCACTTGTGAGTGCCGGTGCCACCTGTCAGGGTAAGATTCACCGTGTCACCCGCCGCCAGAGGAGTCGTGGGCGAATTCGTGGTCGTGTAGGTGAAGGTGTACGTGTACGTACTACCAGCGTTGGTCACGGTCGCAGAGGAGATGTTGAGATCGCCAGTGTCCGTGACAGGCGTGCCAGGAGTGGTGCCGATGTTACCGCCGTAGGCGTAGATGTAGACAGGCTCGCCGACCGCGCAGACATAGGCACCGGTCAGGTTGAATTCGCCGTTGGCATCGGTCGTGACGTACTCGGCGCCGACGGGGACGTTGGGGTCAGATATGTTCGCGGTCAGGGGATAGCCGCCGGGCGTGGTGGTGGTGCCTGTACCGAGGAGCGAAGTGGCAGCTGTGCCATAGCCTGTGGTGCCGGGCTGTGCGAGGTAGACGTGCGCACCCTGGATGGGAGCGTGGCCTCCGTAGACGCTGCCCTGGATGGGTGGACCCGCAACGGAGTCAGGGACCGCCGCGGAATTGTCGACGGGCGTGGTGAAGCTTCCGCCACAACCTACCAGACTGAGGGTTCCGATGAAGAGAGAAAGAACAGACAAGCTGGAAAGGGCCGAGAGCTTCATTGTGGGTCTCCGATGTACACGGTGCAGGGTCAGGTACTTCGGCTGCCTTTTGCGATTACCAGTGGGGGCGGCCGCCAAACGCAGGTATAGATTAGAAAACTATAATCTCAAACTTTCAGTGTTCTTTACATTTATTTTGGGTCGCATAGCGATGAATGGATCCGATTGGTGTAATACCCAAGTTATTAACAAAGATGGCATAGGTTGAGTACCCCGGGGGTAAACAATTGAACACCAAAGGTAGCGGGTGAGGCTTGGGCGATCATGGAGCGGTTGGGGTTGGTTGGAGGGGAGTGACCGTGGGAGCGGCCAGGCCGAAGAACATGGTGATGGCCGTTAGACCTTCGTTGGAGACCCAGAGGTTGCCAGAGCGATCAGGGAGAAGAGTGAAGGGGTCGTCGAGGTGAGCGTCGAGGCCATAGCCGCCTGTGGTGTAGACGCCGATGGAGGGGGAGATGGCAGTGCCAGGGGCAGCGGAGGTCGAGCCGGAGAGCTCGGTGACGGAGGCGCCCCGGAGGTTGGAGAACCAGACGTTCTGGGCGGCGTCCACTGCGACCATGGCGGGGTGATCGATGCCGCCGGTGGCGAGGCCGCTGATGGGGACGGAGGTGTTGTTGGAGGTGTCGGTGACGGCTTCGGCGACGGCTCCCTGGTAGTCGGCGCCGCCGAGGTAGTCGGCGATCCAGAGATTTCCGGCGGCATCGGTAGCCATGCCGTAGGACTCGCCGCAGCAGGCTGCGTTGGCGAGCAGCGTGCCGGTGGAGGAGACGTGCGCGACGTTGTCGTTGCCGGAGAGCCAGAAGCCGTGGTTGGCGTCGATGGCGATGGCATTTGGGATATTTGCGAGATTGTAGCTGGCGCCAAGAGATGCAGCGACCACGCCACCGGTGCTGTTATAGACCGTGGCGGAAGAGGTACCGCTGTTGGCGATATAGAGATCGCCGTTGGTGTCGGCGGCAATCGCGTAGGGATATTGGATGGAACCGTCGGAGTAGGCGTTATAGGTGCCGAGGGTGGCGGGGTTGTTGACGCCGTAGAACTCAGTGACGCTGCCGGCACTACCGCCGCCGTTGCCGCCGTTGGCATTGGTGACCCAGATGTTGTTGGAGGTGTCGATGGCCAGACCATAGACTTCGTTGATCACGGAGACACCGTTAACGAGGCCGTAGCCGGTGGAGGAGAGCGGGGTTCCCTGGGGGTTGAAGGCGGAGAGAGGGCCGTCCTGGTTGGCGACCCAGATGTTGTTCTGGCTGTCGATGCCCAGCGCGGTGGGCAGGAAGAGGCCGCCGCCGGTGACGGTGAGCGACATCGTCCAGTCGTTGGGGGAGGCGGTGAGCGTGGTGGCGAAGGGCGGGGTGGTGGGGATAGTCGCGAAAATTGCAGCTACGTTCTGGCCGGGGTTGTGGGTGATGTTGAGCGCGGCCGTAAAGGTGTCAGTGGGTGCGCTGCCGCTGGGCGGTGTGGCCGCGGTGAGCAGCGCCGAGCAGCCCGTACCGGTGCCGGTGGTGCAGCTGTTGAGCGCGTCGGCCAGGGCTGCCAGCTTGCCGGTTTCAACCGTCAGGTTGGTCGGAAGCGTTGCGGGAGCGCCGGAGGACGGGTTCGCGAGTAAGGCCGCGTCCAGGAAGGCGTTGGTGATGCCCAGCGTGTTGGTCGATGATGCGCCGAGAGTGGTCGTGGAGCTGGCGAAGGGAGCCAGTGCCCAGGCCGCGGCCGCGGTTGTGATCTCGTTGATGGTGTCGAAGGACGTGGAGCTGAGGTTGGTGCAGGGGCCTACTGCGGTGACCATCGTCAGTGCCGGGTTGCTGGTGGTCGAGGTGGTGGACGTCGTGCCGCCGCTGGCTACGAGATAGAGCTGGGCGGTGGCAGGGATCGTCTGGCCCGTGCTGCTCTGCCCGCAGGTGTAGTTGCCGGTAAGCTGGAACATGCCCAGGGCGTCCGAGATCACGGTTTGGGTGAGCATCGGCGTGGCAGCGCTGCTGTTACCCGTCGCGCCGGCGGCGTAGAGCTGGATTGTGGCTCCGTTGACCGGTGTGGTCCCGCTCAGGACCTGGCCCTGGAAGGCTACCGAAGTAACTGTCAACGTCAGCGTTGCGGTGGCCTTGTTGCCGCCCGAGTCGGTGACCTGCACGGTGAACGGTGCGGCGGTTTCGCCTGTGCTGGGTGTGCCGGTGATCGCGCCGGAGGGCGACAGCGTGAGGCCAACCGCGCTGAGGCCGGTGCCTGAGACCACGCTCCAGGTGTAGCCGGTGCTGGTGCCGCCAGTGGCTGCGAGGGTGGCGCTGTACTCGGTGCCCTCTACGCCGTTGGGAACCGACGTCGTGGTGACGTTGAGTGTCGGGTAGAGGGTGGTGATGGCGAAGGCCGTAGAGGAGGTCAGGGCGGGCGAGCCCGCGTCGGTCAGGGTGACCGTAAAGCTGGCGGTGCCGGCCGAGGTGGAACTTCCGCTGATGGCTCCGGTGCTGCTGCTGATGGCCAGGCCGGTGGGCAAGGCGCCCTGCGTGATCGACCAGGTGTAGGGCGTGATGCCGCCGGTCGCGGCAAGACTCGTTGTGTAGGCTGCGCCGAAGGTCGCTCCCGGTAATGCGCCGGCCGACGTGGTGATCGCAGGGTTGATTGGAACGCTGAGCTTGACGGTCTGCGTGACGGTGGACAGGGCGACAGCTGAGGCGGTCAGGGTGACGGTGAAGGCGGTAGGGACCGTGGCCGGCGCCGTGTAGGTGACGCTCGTATTGGTGGAGTTCGACAGCGTACCGCAGCTGGTTACGGTGCAGCCGACCAGGCTCCACGAGACGCCGGAGTTCAAGGGACCGCCGGTGACGGTGGCGGTGAAGTTGGCCGCATTACTTGGATCGATCGTGTCGCTGGCCGGGCCCGCGATGGTAATGGCCGTCGGGTTGCTGGTCTGGCCACCGCAGCCGCTGAGGGTGGAGATGCCCAGCGCGAGCAGAACAGTTGCTGATAGAGCAAGAGCTTTGCCAGTGACACGGCGGCGGCAGGAAGTTTGCTGACCTGGGAGCGTATGCAAGCGGGGGCCTCGATGGAGTGAACGCGGGGTCAGTATACGACATGCGCGTTTTCCAGCGTCGCCGATGTTCTCGTCTCCGAGATATCGCAATCAGACTAAGCTGCGGAAAGTTTAGTGAGCCTCGAGCTCAATCTTGCCGGTCATCCTGGGCCGCTTGAGCAGCAGCACGAGCGGGAGCAGGCAAAGCAGGAGGTAAGCAAACATGCGGTATTGGTCCATGTAGGCGAGCAGGTCGGCCTGGCGTTGGACCTGTCCATAGAGCATGGCGAGGCCGGCATACGCATTGTTGGAGGCTGAGCCACTGGAGGCGATGGTGCCGTGCGCGGCGGCGAAGGCCTGGGCGGCGTGCTGGGCCATGGGATTCGAGGCGGACATGTGCGCGCCGATGTAGGCCTGGTGGGTCTGGGCAGAGCGCTCGAGGAAGGTGCTGGAGATGGCGATGCCGATGCTGCCGCCTTCGTTGCGGACGAGCGCGTAGATGCCGGCGGCGTTGCTGCTCTGATCCGTGGGGAGAAAGCGGAACATGATGGTGCTGAGCGGCACGGTGGTCATGCCGATGCCGAGCACCTGGACGACGCGCGGCCAGATGAGGCTGGACTCGCCCATGTCGAGGTTGCCGAGCGAGAGCCACCAGGTGCCGAGCGCGATGGTCGCAAGGCCGACGGCGATCATCCGGCGGGCGTCGAAGCCGCGGCTGAGCGCCCAGCCGACGAGTGGGACCTCGACGATCGTGAACAGGCCAGCAGGCGAGATGGCGAGGCCCGCAGCAGTGGCGGAGTAGCCCATGAGCAGTTGCATGAACTGCGGCAGAAGGAACGTCGACGCGTACAGCGCGGTGTAGACGCCGAGCACGATGACGCAGCAGAAGGCGAAGTTGCGCTCCTTGAGCAGGCGAAGGTTGACCACCGGGTTCTTGACGTGGAGTTCCCAGGCGATGGCGCCGATGAGCGCGATGACGGCGATGGATAGGGTCCAGGCGATGAAGGTTGAGCCGAGCCAGTCGAGTTCCTGGCCTTTGTCGAGGACGATCTCCAGCGAGGCGAGACCAATGCTGATGAGGGCGAGGCCCGTGCCGTCGACCTGCAGCTTCATGCCGGTGCGCAGGCGTTGGGCTTTTTCAGCAAGGCGCTTGCGGGTGAGGTGCTCGGGGTCGGTGAGCACCATGCGCGTGAGGAAGGCGCACATGATGCCGACGGGAATGTTGATGTAGAAGATCCAGCGCCAGGAGTAGTTGTCGGTGATCCAGCCGCCGAGGGTGGGGCCGAGCACGGGCGCGCACATGATGGCGACGGTGTAGACGGCCATCGCCATTCCGCGTTTGTTGCCGGGGAAGAGGTCGGCGAGAATGGCCTGCACGGAGGGCTGAAGGCCTCCGCCAGCGAGGCCCTGCAGCACGCGAAAGATGACCAGCAGGCCGAGGGTCGGGGCGATGCCGCAGAGCGCGGAAAAGACCGTGAACATTGCAACCGAGATGAGATAGAAGTTCTTGCGGCCGATGACGGAGGAGATCCAGCCGCTGATGGGAAGGATGATCGCGTTGGCGACGAGATAGCTGGTGAGAACCCAGGTGCTCTCGTCCTGCGAGGCCGAGAGGCTGCCGGCGATGTGCGGGAGGGCTACGTTGGCGATGGAGGTGTCGAGCACCTCCATGAACGTGCCCATGGTAACGACGAGCGTGATGATCCAGGGATTGAAGGCGCGGGCGCGCGGTGCTTCGACGATCAGGGGCCGGCCGGGCTCGAACTCGGGAGCGCTGGGGGCGAGCGAGGATTCGGCACGGTCGAGTGCCTCCTCAATAGCTTCCGGGGCCGGTGCTAACTCCTCCGGTTCAAGCTCTGGTTCAAGGACTGACCCTCCAGTCATCAGAATGACTCCTTGGTCATTAGAGGTGGGCTTGGTGATCGTGGATTCAGACAGGTGGCGAGAAAACGTGCTAGTTTGGCTTCGTGAGCTCAACCACACAGGTTCGCAATTCGACCCGTAAGCAGGTGCTGACCGACATGCGGCGTGAGGAGATTCTGACCGCAGCCATCAAGGTGTTTGGAAAGAAAGGGTTTGCGGCCACCTGCGTGGGGGATGTGGCAGAGGCGGCGAAGATCGCCAAGGGAACCGTGTATCTCTACTTCGACTCGAAGGAGGAGATTTATGCGACGGCGATTCACCTGGCGATCGAGCGGCTGCAAGCCTTGGCCGAAGAGCGGACGCGGGCTGCTACGGGGGTTCGGGAGCGGCTGGCCGTGGCAATCTCGGTGCGGATGGAGTTCTGGCACGAACAGCTGAATCTGTATCGGCTGCTGCTGACGGTGGGGCGGGAGCCGCAACATAAACGCCAGACGCACGAGCTGCTGCGGGCGGGGCATGGGTACTTCGTGGGGATTTTGAAAGAGGGCGTGGAGGCTGGGGAGATCGCCGGGGATGTGGACCTGGATACCGTCGCGTGGGCGATTTTGGATATGGTGCGCGGGGCAAATGAGCGGCGGATGGACAACCTGACGCAGCGCACGCCGCAGGAGGATGCTGCGGCGATTACGGCGTTCGCGCTGTCGCAGTTGGGGCTGGCGTAAACCTTCTTCCACGTCGTTCACATACGACGGATACGGGCTCCCTGCAGCTTCTGTGAACCCATGTCTCAGAAGCGAGACATGGGGCACCCGGCTTGGCTAAGCTGCGCTAGCTAGTTCGTCATCAGCTTGCTGGCGAGGTAGGTGTAGGTGAGGGCCCAGGTCTGGGCTTGCTCGGTCAGGTTGGCGCCGGCTGCGTGGCCGCCTTCGATGATCTCGTCGTAGAGGAAGGGCTCGTGGTACTCCTCCATCTTGGCGGCGAACTTGCGGGCGTGCTGCGGGCCGACGCGATCGTCCTTGGTAGTGGTGAAGATGAAGGGCTCAGGGTATTTCACGCCGGGCTTGAGCTGGTTGTAGGGCGAGATGCTGGCGAGGAACGCGCGCTCGGCTGGATTCGAAACCGTTCCATATTCACCGGTCCAGCTGGCGCCGGCATCGATCTTCTCGTAGCGCAGCATGTCGAGCAGCGGCACCTGGATGACGATGGCGTTCCAGAGGTCAGGGTGCTGGGTCATCTCGACGCCCATCAGAAGGCCGCCGTTGGAGCCGCCCATGATGCCGAGATGCGCGGGCGAGGTGACACGTCGGGCGATGAGGTCCTGGGCCACCGCGGCGAAGTCGTCGTAGATGCGCTGGCGGTGGGTCTTCAGGCCGGCCTCATGCCAGGCCGGACCGAACTCGCCACCGCCGCGAATGTTGGCGAGGACGTACACGCCACCATGCTCGAGCCACAGCTTGCCGATGTTCGCGGAATAGTAGGGGGTTTCGGAGATCTGGAAGCCGCCATAGGCGTTGAGCAGTGTAGGGTTGGTGCCGTCGAGCTTCATGTCCTTGCGATGGACGATGAAGTAGGGGACGCGGGTGCCGTCCTTGGAGATGGCTTCATACTGCTCGGCCACATCGTTGGAGGCGTCGAAGCGCGCAGGCTCGGTCTTCTCGAGGGTGAGCGCGCCGGTGGAGGCGTCGCCGAGGAACAGCGAGGACGGGGTGAGGAAGCTGGTGATGCCGAGGAAGAAGTTATCGCTGGCGTCGCTGGTGGAGATCACACTGACGCTGGCATTGGCCGGGACGGGAAGTTCCTTCTGGCTCCAGCCGGTAAGCGTGGGAGTGTAGATGTACGCGCGGCCCTGTACATGCCTGAGGGTGGTGATAAGCAGCCGAGACTTGGTGGTGTCTGCACCCTCGAGGAACTCGTCGGAGGTGGGCGCGAAGATGATCGATGGCTTGAGGTGCGCGGGATCCTTGAGGAGGTCAGCGAGTTTGACGTCGAGCAGCGAACCCTGTTTGAAGGTCTGCAGCTGGCCGTCGGGCGTCCAGTCCTGGTCGATGCTGAGCAGGACGCGGCCGTCGATGAGGCCGGCGACGTTGGCCTTGGAGGGAATTGCGAGCTGTTTGGTGCCGTCGGGTGTGAGTACCCAGGTTTCATTCTCGAAGATGGTGACGTTGCGGGTGAAGAGGGTGAGGGTGTGCTGCTTGTTGTCGTGCAGGGTGTAGCCGGCGGCGCCGAGGTCGGTCGGCTTGCCGCGGAAGACTTCCTTGGCGCTATCCAGCGGCGTGCCGCGCTTCCAGAGCTTGACGACGAAGGCATAGCCCGAGGTCGTCATGGTGCCTGGGCCCCAGTCACGCGCGACGATCAGGGTGTCTTTATCCAGCCACGCGACGCTCTGCTTGCTGTGCGGGAGGGCAAAACCGCCGGTGACAAACTGGCCGGTCTTTAGATCGAACTCGCGCTGGGTGTCGGCGTCTTCGCCACCGGCCGAGAGCGTGACGAGACAGAGGCGATCGCCGGGATAGAGACAGTTGAGGCCCTTGGCGACCCACTTGACGTTGTCCTGCTTGCCCAGCGCGTCGTAGTCAATGACCGTCTTCCAGGTGGGGTTGGCGGTCAGGTAGTCAGCCAGCGATGTCTTGCGATAGATGCCGTTCACGTGGTTAGCATCCCGCCAGAAGTTGTAGATCTCGGACCCGCGCTGCTCGGGCTCGGGGAGACGGTCGGGAGCGACGGCGATCTTGAGCGCGTCGGCATAGAACGCCGCGTAACGGGGATCGGCTTCGAGCACCTTGAGGGAGCGCGCGTCTTCCGCCTTGACCCACTCCAGAGCGCGGGGGCTTTCCTGATCTTCGAGCCAGAGATATTTGTCGGCGGGAAGCGGCGTAAGGACGGCGGAGGTGGCGGGCGCCGGGGTGCCGCCTTCGGCGGCGTTGACGGCAGCCTGTGCGACGGCGCGGGGCGCCTGGGAAAGAAGGGCGAGACCAAGGGCAGCGGCCAACAGGGCCGCGGACTGTGAGACTTGCTTGAGCATCTTCACCCTCCGGGAGACGTCGTGCAGCGACAGACGTATGCAGATACTGTATCGCGCGAAGGCGATGGCCGGGGTCTGAAAGGCTGGCTGGGAGACGGATTGCAACACCGGGGAGCGCATCAGGGGCGGACGCCGGGTTCGAGCGCGGAGAGCGGGGTGACGGTGGGTGTGGCAACGCCGATGAGCTCGGTAACGGAGTTGGCTCCCTTGTTCGGCACCCAGACGTCGCCGGACGCGTCGATGGCGATCCAGGAGGGTGTGTTGAGATTGCCGCTCTGGTAACCCGCGCTGCTAGTGATGGCAGTGCCGGAGTGGGCGAACTCCGAGAGCGCGTAGGAGTTGCCGTTGTTGGTGAGCCAGATGTTGTTCGCGCCGTCGATGGCAACCCAACTGGGTGACGAGAGGCCACCCTGGTTGGAGTTGTTGATCACGCCGTAGGCGTTCTGACTGCCGGTCGGCGAGTACATGAAGAGGTTGGTTTGCGCGCCTGCCGCGACCCATCCGTTCCCGGAGCTGTCGATGGCCACGTTGGTCGGAGCGGAGGGTTGGCCTCCCGTAGAAAACACCTGATTGCCAGAGGGGTTGGAGACACGGCAGATGGCATTGCTGGAGTTGATCGATGCCCAGAGAGAGTCGCTCGGATCGATTGCGATTTGCGTGACGCGAGTGAGACAGCCGCTGTTGATAGATGTGTTCAAGGACCCTGAGCTGTTGAGTTTCTGGATGGTACTGGCGCTATTGCCGCCGTCGGTGACGTAGATGTAGCCGCTGCTGTCTATGGCCACGGCGGTAGGACCGGTCATCGCCGCCGATGTCCAGGGAGAGCCGCTAACTGTGGCGAGCCCGCTGGTGTACTCGTAGACGGCATTCGAACCGCTGGCCGCGACCCAGACGTTTCCGTTTGGAGCGACGGCGATGGAGTCAAAGCCGCTGCCGCCGATGGCGCTGGTGGCGAGGACAGCCCCGGCAGGCGAGAGTTCGGTCACGTAGCCCGAGGAGGAGTTGGTAGGAACGAAGGCGTGGCCGCGGGCGTCAATGGCGATGCTTCCGGGCGCGGTGATGCTGTTGTAGGTGATAGCTACCGTGAAGTCGTTGGGCGCGGCGGTAAGCTGCGGAGCAAAGGGCACGACACCCGAGGCCAGTTCCCATAGCGCGATGACATTGGCTGCACCGGGGTTGTGGGCCATGTTGATGGCCGCCGAGGCGATATCGATGGGTTTCACGCCGCTGCTGGTGCCGGTGCTGGTGGCATCGGCGAACAGCGTGGTGCAGGTTGCGGAGGCAGAGCTGGAGGTGTTGGCCGAATCGACGCAGGCGGCCAGGATGTTGCCGAGCGTGTCGAGCTCCGCTTGTGGAACTACCGCACCGTTGCCGGCGACGGTCGTCTGGTTGGCGATCTGGCCTTCGCCAGCCGAGCTGTTGCCGGCAAGCTCGAGCGGAGCGCCCTCGATGTTGTACAGGCTGGCCGCGTTGAGGGCGGCGTTCTGCAAACCGGTTTCGTTGGTAGCGGACGCGCCGATGTGAAGGCTGTCAATGGCGAAGCCGGACATCGCATAAGCCATCGCCGCCGTCGCCACCTCGTTCATGTAGACATAGCTGATGGTGTTGGTGAAGTTGCCTGCGGCGGGACAGACGCCAAGCATGGCCATGTTCACGATGGCTGGGTTGCTGGCCCCGACGGCTGTAACAGAGCCAGTCTGCGTGTTAACACCTGTGCCGGGAGCAACGCTGGTCGAGATCTGGAAGTTGGTGCCGCTCGGGGTAGCGAGTACCGTCTGCGTAGTCCCGTTGAGGGTAGCCCACTTGCCCGCGAGGCTCGAGCCGGAAAATTGAACGCTTTGGCCGGTGTAGAGCTGGTTGCTGGCCGTGAAGGTGTACGTGTACGTGCCGCCGCCTGCGGTTTCGGAGATGCCCGTAACGTTGATGGCGATGCTCGCGTCGGGAGCGCCTCCGCCAGCGTACAGATAGACCGGCAAGCCGACGTCGCAGGTGTAGTCGCCGGTGACGTTGAAGGCGCCGCTGGAGTCAGACGTGACGTAATACAGGCCATTGGTTACGCTGCCGGCCGTCTGATCCTCGGCCACGGGATAGCTGCCCCTGGTGCCGGTGGACGAAGACGAAAGCAGCGACTTGGCCTTCGCAGCGTATCCGGTCGTTGTGGCTTCAAGGAGAAAGACATGCGAGCCGACAATGGGCGCGTGGCCGCCCAGGACGCTGCCCTGGATGGAGCCCACGGAGCCCTGGCCAGGAATCGGCGGGGAAGGCCGCCTGGTCCATGCCGGAGCAGCCGCTCAGCGCGAGCGAACCAAGTGCCAAAGCAAGCGATGTGCTCCGGACGAAGATCCGGGCTGTAGTGTTCATGACCGACTCCCGCGCGCAAGCCTTGCTCCTCTACCACGCGCATTGCGGGAGACAGCGCCGCGCGGCACGGAGAGGGACTTGTCGCTGGAGGAGATATCGGCGGAAAGCAGCGGAACGTGAATGCGTTTCGGAACCGCTGCTTACGGGGACGCTGGCTCACGCAGAGATCGCGGGCTTGAATTGCGAGGCCGGACAGCATCGTCCGGCCTGTGCGATTGCACCTACGAACGAGTTACTGACCGGCTTCGTTGGCGCGAATGAACTCGGCGGTGCGCTGGTGGAGTGCGGCGCGCGCTTCGGGATTCACGTAGACCATGTGGCCGGTCGGGAAGAACTTGTAGTCGATGTTCTTCTGCAGGGATACAGGCATGGGCAGGTGCTTCATCTCGTAGGTAGCGCCGAAGTAGAGCGTGCCGAGATCGAAGTAGCCGCCCATGAGCAGGACGTGCATGTGGGGATTGACCTTCATGGTGTAGGCGATCTCGCTCATCACGTTGGAGCTGGTGCCGGCCCAGCCGCCGCCCTGGCCCTTGACGGTCATGTCCCAGTGCCAGCCGGACATGCGTGCGCTGGGCTCGTAGGTCATCTCCTTGCCGAAGTTCAGGGTGTCGTGTGCGTAGGTGTTCATCGCGGCCTGGATGGCAGACTCGATGGACTCGCTGAAGGGGTCGTAGTCGGCCTCGGAGTCCATGGGATTCATGCTGGGGCCCTGCCAGCGGGAGTCGAGACGGCCCGTGGTTTCGTCGCTCGAGCCGAGCAGGTCATGCGCGAACTGGCCGCCGGTAAGACGCAGGTTGGCCTTGATCCAAGTCGCTGCGGGAATGCCGGTGTAGCTTTCGAGCTTGGCGGCGACGGCAGCCTTCCTGGCGGGATCCAGGTCCGCACCTTGCAATAGCGCGCTGGCATACTCGCCAAGCGAGTATTGCTCGACCTCATGCAGCCAGGGCAGAAGCTCCGTGGGCTGATTGGGCACCTTGTGGTGGAACCAGGCGGTGGCAGCGAAGCTGGGCAGCGCGAGGAAGAATCCGTTTTCGGTGCCGGGGTTGCCGTCGGAGCCGTCCGCGGAGTCATCGAAGCTCAGAATCTGCGAGAGGAAGACGACGCCGTTGAGATCGACGCCATGACGCTGCAGCGCGGCCGCGAGTACCGCATCGCGAGTGGTTCCGTAGCTTTCGCCGAAGAGGAAGCGCGGCGAGTTCCAGCGATCATACTTGGTGAGGAAGCGGCGGATGAAGCGCTGGAAGGCGCCGGCATCCTGATCGATGCCGTAGAAGGACTTGTTGGCGTCCTTGCCCATGACGCGGCTGTAGCCGGTGCCGGGTGCGTCGATGAAGACGAGGTCGGCGGCGTCGAGGAGCGAGTCTTCATTGGGGACGATCTTGTAGGGTCCGCCGGCGGGATGACCGAGATCCGGAAGCACGACGCGCACCGGACCGAAGCTGCACATACGTAAATACATGGTCGCGGAGCCGGGGCCACCGTTGTAGATGAAGACGATGGGGCGCGTGCCAGGATTCTGATCCTTCGCAAAGTACGCGGTGTAGAACATGGTGGCCGTGGCGGGTTCGTCGCCGGGCTTGGGGGTTTCGAGGCCGGAGTCGGGGGCCATGGTGCCGTCCAGCGCAATGCCGGCGTCCTGCTGATCGTTGGCGCCTACGCGAAGGAGACCAGCGACGGCCTTGTAGGCAATGGGTTTGCCGCCGACGGTGACGGTGCCGTCGGTAACGGAGTCGGGCACGAGGGCGTGCGGCTTTGCGGGCTCAGCGGAGACAGTGGAGGTGGTGGTCGTGGTCTTTTCCGCGTGCGGTTCCTGCGCGAAGGTGCTGCCGGCGAACAAGGCGAGTGCCAGGGTGGAAAGACAGAGATGCGTGGATGTGCGCTGTATCAAGATCCAACTCCAGAGTGCGGGATTGAAATGGGGGCCAACAGATGTAGCCCGCAGTATACCGGTTCGGGGCGCGGTGCTACTCTCTGAAAACGCAATTCAAACGCATTTCAGGAGTCTGTGTTTATGCGATTCGTGAGTCCGGTACTGACGTTTGTCCTTTTGATGGCGCCGCTTGCGGCGATGAACGCGCAAACCCCTGCACGCCATGCCTATACCGTGCACGACTGGGCTGCGGCGCGCAGTGCGTCGCCGGTCGCGGTGTCGCCGGACGGTAGTTTGATTCTGTATCGCGTGAGCTACGGCGCCGAGAGCGGCGATGGCGGACATGAGTTCTGGTTTATTCATCCCGACGGGAGCGGCGCCGTGAAACTGCAGCTGGCGGAGGGATTTTCGCCGGAAGGATTCACGCTGGGGAGGAGCGCTCATGAGACCGCACTGTATGGTTCCTGGAAGGTGAATGGGCAGCCGCAGCTGGCGGTGTTTGCTATCAGCGGCAATCGTGGAGCGGCGGCTCCCGCAACGGTAGTGGCGCTCCCGCGCGGCGAACAGGGCATTCTTCCCTCTCCCGATGGAACGCGATTTGCCTTGATTGCGGACCCACGTTCGCCGGATCCGCTGGACGTTATACGGACCGTCATTGAGCCCGAACAGGCGAGCCTGTACGTGGTGCGTACTGACGGAACCGGCGGCGCGTGGGAGTGTACGGCAGTGCACGGCCTGTCGGGCGGCGTGGGTTCGTCGGATCTGCCGATAGCGTGGTCGCCGGATGGAACGCAGCTGGCGCTGCTGTCGAGCTCACCGAAGATCGGGAACCATGACATGCATTCCTACATCGATCTGTGCTCCGTGGGAGGCGCGTCGGGCTCGACGGCAGGCGTGCTGCGGCACGTGGCGACCATCGACAACTCCGCCGGTCGATCGTGTTCAGCGGACCGACGGAAATTGCCTTCCTGAGTACCACTGCCGGGACGCAGACGCCGGACCACCTGTACACGGTTTCCACCAGCGGCGGCGCGCCGGTCGATCGCACACCCGACCTTCCAACGACGACGTCGGTGATGTCTGCGGACGCGCACGGGAATGTGTTTGTGGGCATCGCGCACGGCGTGCGCAGCGAGGTGCATACCTATCGCGACGGCAAGCTGACGCCCGCGTATGCGTGGCCAGAGGGTGGAGTGGGAAACATCGTATTTTCGCCCTACACGTCCGCAAGCCCGCAGAACGCCTTCCAGGTGTACGACCCGACGCATACCGGCAACGTTGCGGTGGCGTCAGGAAGCGAGCTGCGCCGCATCACGCACGAGGGCGACAAGGAGATTGCCAACATCGACCTGGGGCCGGTGAAGGTGGTGCACTGGACGAGCAAGGACGGCCTGGCCCTCGAAGGCATTGCAACCTTCCCTGCGGGATATGTTGAGGGCAAGAAATATCCGTTCCTGGTGCTGCCGCACGGCGGGCCCGAGGCGAACGATGAGCTGGCGCTGGATCCGCTGGCGCGGATTATCGCAGGAATGGGCTACGTGGTGATGCAGCCCGAGTACCGCGGATCGACGGGTTATGGCGATGCGCATCTGGCGGCGATCTATCAGCATTTTGGCGACCGCGCATACGCGGACGTGGACTCGGCTACCGATTATGCGATTGCGCAGGGGTGGGCTGATCCGCAGCGGCTGGCGATCTTTGGATGGAGCGCCGGAGGTTTCATGACCTCGTGGACGGTGACCCAGACCCACCGCTATAAGGCTGCTGTGGAAGGTGCGGGGATTACCGATTGGGGCTCGTTTATCTTCACCAGCGATGTGTATCAGACCGACTTTGACGCGCGCTGGCCAGAGGAGGATCCACACGATTTCGAGAAGTTTTCCGCAGTCGACTTCGCGAAGAACGTAACCACGCCCCTGCTGATTCTGCACGGTGCCGCAGATGTGCGCGTTCCCACCTACCAGGGCCGCGAGTTCTACGAGGTGCTGGCCGCGCACGGGAAGACAGTGAGGATGGTGACCTATCCGGGATCGGGACATTTTCCGCACCTGTGGCAGCAGCGGATCAACATCTTCAATGAGATTGAGGCGTGGCTGGAGAAGTACAACCCTTAGCAGGATGTACATCCTATTTTGGAAGTATAGCCTGCAAGGGAGCTACCTCTCCATATCGGGATAAGGCCCGACGCCGCCTTTGGCAATCCATTCGTCGATGTGCTCTGTGAGGACAGGGAGAGGAACGCAGCCGAGTTCGAGCACCGCATCGTGAAAAGCACGCAGGTTGAACTTGGGGCCGAGTGCCACCTCGGCCTTGTGGCGCGCGTTCTGGATTGCCATTTCACCAAGGTAGTAGCTGAGCGCCTGGCCAGGCCACGAGATGTAGCGATCGACCTCCGTCTCAATCTCGTGGTCGGAGAGCGCGGTGTTGTCGCGGAGGTATTGCTGCGCTTGCTCGCGGGTCCAGCCCTGGGAGTGGATGCCAGTGTCGACCACCAGCCGCGCGGCGCGCCAGGCCTGGTAGCTGAGCATGCCGAAGGTCTCGTAAGGCGTGTGGTAGATGCCCATCTCGGTGCCAAGGCGCTCGCAGTAGAGCGCCCAGCCTTCGCC
Source organism: uncultured Acidobacteriaceae bacterium (assembly GCA_963821165.1). Classification (GTDB taxonomy): domain Bacteria; phylum Acidobacteriota; class Terriglobia; order Terriglobales; family Acidobacteriaceae; genus Granulicella. Next base: position 947,055 of record CAWGCQ010000003.1, on the reverse strand, counting down.
GTAGGCGGAGATATACGCGCCGCGGAACTTGGGTAGATGCCGAGCCTTGATGACCTCGGCCTGGATGGGCATCTGGAAGGCGTGGCCCGGCGCCGACTCATGCAGCGTGAGCGCGGGTAGCGAGTAGAGCGGGCGTGCAGGCAGATCGTAGGTGTTGACGAGATACACGCCGGGGCCGCCGCGGCCAGAGGTATAGAAGGGTGCGATGTCGAGCGGCACAGGCTTGATGCCGAACCGGCGCCGCGGCAGGTAGCCGAAGTATTGCCCGGAGACGCCGTCGAAGTCCTTGCTGATCACGGCGGCGCGGGCGAGCAGCTCTTCGGGAGTCTTCGCATAGAACTGCGGGTCGGTGCGGAGGAAGTGGAGGAAGGCCGGCAGGTCGCCCTTGAAGCCCGCCTGTTGCATCGTCGCGAGCATCTCGGCGTGGATCTTCGCCATTTCGCTCAGGCCAATGTCGTGGATCTGCGCGGGCGTGAGGGTGAGCGTGGTGAACTCGAGGATCTTGGACTGGTAATAGGCTTTGCCGTCAGGAAGATCTTCGGCGGCGAGCGAGGTCTGCGCGTGGGGGATGTAGTCGTCGCGGAAGAAGGTGAGAAGCTCGCCGTAGACGGGGATGACGCCGGTCTGGATCGCAGCAGCGGCTTCGGCTCGAAGCCTGGTTTGATCGGCCGCGGAGATCGTTGCCGGCATCTTCTCGAAGGGCTTGTAGTAGACGGTGGCCTGGGGCGTTTTGGCGTCCGCGACCGCGAGCAGGGATTTGTCGCGACCGGTGAGTGTGATCTTTGGCGGCGTAAAGCCACGCGCCAGGCCGGCGCGCATGTTGGCGATGTTTTCGCGGAAGTAGCGCGGAATGTCGTGAAGCTGCGAGACGTAGTTTTCGTAGTCCTCAAGAGTGTGCAGGGTCTCACGGCCAATGTCTTCTTCGTCGGACCAGAAGGTGGAATCGGAGTTGACAGGGCGCTCGTATTCGCGGAACTTCTGTTGATTGATGAGGACCACGATCTGGGCGCGAAAGACCTGATAGTTGACGCGCTCGTCGGGCGAGAGGAGCGCGGGATGCAGCGCGTCCACCTGGCGAAGGACAGACTGCCAGTGCTGCAGATCGGCCTGCTGCTTGGCGGCGTTGACGAAGGGGAGTTGCGCGGGAATGCGGTGGGGATGGTCTTCATCCTGGGCGCCTCGCTGGGCTTTGCGCCAGGCATCTTCGGCGTTGTAGATGGCGCGCAGGCGAAGGTCTTCGGCGCTCGTTTTGGCCGCGGGATGGGCCGCCGTGTGGGCGGCTGGCTTGGCCGGTTGTTGCGCACTGCTTGCCGCCGGAGCGAAAAGCAGCAAGGCTGCGAGCGCGAGTCCTGCATTTGTCATCCAGCCATTTTTACCTATGCGGGCGATATACGCCAAAGCGGCGCGGTCAGTTATGCTCATCCCTGCATGCGCATCTGAATGTGTGAAGGAGTTTCCATGCGTGTTGGCCTGATGACCCGGGAGTATCCACCGTATGTGTATGGCGGCGCCGGAGTGCACGTTGAATACCTGTCGCGCGAGATGGCGAAGACGATTGAGGTGGACGTCTATGCGTGGGGCGAGACGCCGGATGCCGACAGCCTGAACGACCCGCAGTTGCCGCACAATCCGAATCTGCACGTGCACTTCGAGCAGCCGTGGCCGATGATCTCACACGGCACGCAGGCCAAGTTCAAGGGCGCGCTCGAGGCGCTGTCGCTCAATCTTTTACAGAATCTTCATTTGGAGAAGATCGACGTCATTCATACCCACACCTGGTACGTGGCGATGGCGGGGTTCTTGGCGAAGAAGCTGTATGGGATTCCGTTTGTGCTCACCACGCATTCGCTCGAGCCTTTGCGCGCGTGGAAGGCGGAACAACTGGGTACTGGCTATGCGCTGAGCTCGTGGATGGAGCGCACCGCGATCCTCGACGCGGATGCGATTGTGGCGGTGTCGAACGGTACGAAGGCAGATATTTTGAAGGCGTATCCGGACGTGGATGCGGGGCGCATTCACGTGATCTACAACGGCATCGATCTGGATCAGTATCAGTGGACGCCAGAGATCAGCGCGTTGCAGAAGTATGGCGTCGATCCGGAAAAACCATATGTACTGTTCGTAGGGCGGATCACGCGGCAGAAGGGCGTGACGCATCTTGTGGATGCGATCCAGTATCTGCCGGCCGGCACGCAGGTGGTGCTATGCGCGGGAGCGCCGGATACTCCAGAAATCGCAAACGAGATGCGCGCGAAGGTCGAAGCGGTGCGGCGCTATACGCCGGGCAGCCAGGAGGCCGCGGTGGAGAACTTTACGGCAGAGGGCGGGCACTCGATCGCCACCGGCGATCCGACGGGAACCGGCCACAACCTGGTCTGGATTGAGCAGATGGTGACGCGCGAGGAGGCGATTCAGCTGTACTCGCACTGCGCAGTGTTCTGCTGCCCGTCGGTGTATGAGCCGTTCGGGATCATCAACCTCGAGGCGATGGCGTGCAGGGCTCCGGTGGTGGCGAGCGCGACGGGCGGAATTCTCGAAGTGGTAGTCGAAGAAGAGACCGGACACCTGGTACCGTTTGAGGCGGACCCGGTAACGACATTCCCGATCGATGCGGAGAAGTTTGCGAAGGATCTTGCGGCGCGGATTACGGCGCTGCTGCGCAATCCGGAGAAGGCGAAGCGCATGGGCGAGGCCGGGCGCAAGCGCGTGGAGGAGCACTTTTCGTGGACGGCGATTGCGGCGCAGACGATCAAGCTCTATGAGAGCCTGATAGCCGCGCGCAAGGCCTAGGTATGGGGGTGCGGCACCGTGGATAGGTCGAGTGAGAGGACGTAGATGGTGATGGCGGCAGCGATGAAAACGACGCCGACCCAGAACCTCCAGTCCTTGTGGGCGCGTTTCCAGTAAGGCAATTGCTGTTCGTGGGGCTCGTGCGGGCCGGTGTCGGGGTGGTGGTGGTCGGGGTGCTTTCCTTCGGGCATTGTGTTGGCGTCCTTTGGCTTACAGCGTGCGCGGGCAGGTTGAAGGCGCCGGTGTTGCGCGGTTCAGAGCCTGCGGCCCGATGATTGGCATCTAACCAGTGTACGGATGCAGTGAGTTCTATAATTGGATGTATTGATTTCTCGGTGCGCGTCTAGCACCCGCGAGAGTTCTCGCATAGGAGCCACTATGGCGAATCTTCTGGACCAGCTTAAGTCGTTTACCACCGTCGTCGCTGACTCGGGCGACATCAACTCCATCAAGCAGTTCAAGCCGACCGACTCGACGACCAACCCGTCGCTGATTGCCGCGGCCGCGCAGATGCCGGAGTACCAGCCCATTGTGGACGGCGTGCTGCAGGATGCACGCGAGAAGGCCGGCGACAGCGCTTCGGACAAGGACGTTGCCGCGGCCGCGTTCAAGACGCTCGCCGTAGCCTTCGGCAAGAAGATCCTGGAGATCGTGCCAGGCCGCGTGTCGACCGAGGTAGACGCGCGCATGAGCTACGACACCGAGAAGACGATGGCGCAGGCGCGTGACATCATCCAGCAGTATGAGCAGGCGGGAATCTCGCGCCAGCGCGTGCTGATCAAGATCGCCTCCACGTGGGAGGGCATCAAGGCCGCCGAGAAGCTGGAGACCGAGGGCATTCATTGCAACCTGACCCTGCTGTTCGGCCTTCACCAGGCGATCGCCTGCGCTGAGGCTAAGGTTACGCTGATCTCGCCCTTCGTCGGCCGCATTCTCGACTGGTACAAGAAGGATACGGGCAAAGACTACAAGGGCGCGGACGATCCCGGCGTGCAGTCGGTGACCGAGATCTATACGTACTACAAGAAGTTTGGTTACAAGACCGTCGTGATGGGCGCGAGCTTCCGTAACATCGGCGAGATCATTGAGTTGGCGGGCTGCGACCTGCTGACGATTGCGCCGAAGCTGCTGGAAGAGTTGCAGACGACCGAAGGCACGCTGGAGCGCAAGCTCGATCCGGCGAAGGCAGCCAACGCTGACATCAAGAAGATCCCGATGGACAAGGCGACGTTCGACAAGATGCACGCCGAGAATCGGATGGCGCACGACAAGCTGAAGGAAGGTATCGAAGGCTTCTCGAAGGCGCTGGAAGATCTGGAGAAGCTGCTGGCGAAGCGGCTCAGCGAGCTGCCGAAGCCACAGGCTGTGAAGTAGTACGGTTGCAGCAAGAGACACGGAAGGCCGCCTCAAGCGAGGCGGCCTTTTCTCGTGCCCTGGGAGAAGTCTGGACTAGTGGCGCTTGAGACCGAGAAGGCTCAGGAAGAAGCTGGCGAAGCAGATCTCGGTGCCGAGCATGAGGCAGAGCATGGCGGGCAGCGTTCGGCGCATCATCTGCACCGGAGGCAGTGGGCCGTAGCCTGCGTGCGACCACGAGACGACCGAGGAAAGCGCGATGCCGATACCCGCTAGCACCAACAGCACACCGACGATGAGGCCAGTCTCGAGCGTGATGTAGCGGAACCAGCGCTCGAAGCTTTCGTCTTCCGGGAGCAGGCCTTCAGAGATAGCGAAGACCTTCGCAGCCACACCGAAGAACACGAGTTGAAAGCCGAGGAGCACTGCGGCAGCCATGTACGCGAGCGTGTCGACGCCGAGGTTCACGTGGCCGAGCGGGCGCTCTGCGGGTAGCAGCCAGGCCATCAGCGCAAGGCCGACAACCATCAGCGCGAGGCCCGGATAGAGGAACAGCCAGCGCGGCGAGTACATCAAGAGGAAGCGCAGATGACGCCAGCCGTCGCGCCAGGTCTTGAGGTGCGGCGGGCGGCTGCGGCCATCCTTCTTGAGCGTGGTCGGGACCTCGGTCATCTTCTGGCCGAGCAGCGAGGACTTCACTACCATCTCGCTGGCGAACTCCATGCCGGTGGTGCGCAGGGCTAAGCGCTCGTACGCGTCCTTGCTGAACGCGCGGATGCCGCAGTGAAAATCTCCGATAGGCGCATGAAAGAAGGCGCGGCCGAGAAAGCTGAGCACCGGGTTGCCGAGATAGCGATGCAGCGGCGGCATGGCCTTGGGGCCGATGCCTCCGCGAAAGCGATTGCCCATGACCAGGTCGGAGCCCGCGCGAAGCTCGGCGAGGAAGCGCGGAATGTGCGCGAACTCGTAGCTGTCGTCGGCGTCGGCCATCAGGACATACTTGCCGCGTGCAGCGCGAATGCCGGCGTTGAGCGCGGCACCATAGCCACGCACGGGAACCGGCACGACGCGTGCGCCATGAGTCGATCGCAATATCCTGCGAACCATCTGTAGACCCGTTGTCGGCGACGATGACCTCGCCCGCGATGTGATTCTCCGCAAGCGCAGCGCGGGCTTTGTCGACGCACACGGCGAGTGTCTCGGCCTCGTTGAGGCAGGGCATGACGACGCTCAACTCGATTGGCGCGCCCGGGATTGGCGTGTTGGTGGCGTCGTTGATTGGTTCGACTTGCTGCACAATCGGTTCTCCAGTAGGGCTCATGGTTTGGCAGCCCCCGTAATGTCCCACGGCAGTGTAGCCGGCGCGGTGGGCGTGGGTGCAGGAGTGTTCAGTGGAAGCGCGTAGAGGTCGGACTCGCCGAGACGAATCCAGCCGGCGGACGCGGGGGTGCGGCCGGTCATCTCGCCGGGATCGAACGCTGCGACAACAACCTTTGCGCCCTGGGCCTTGAGCACATCTTCAACCTGCTGGCGGTTGGGAAGGCCTTCGAACTCTTCGAGCAAGTGCTTCGCGTCGGGATTATAGACCTCGGTCAGCACGCGCACATCCGCGAGGCGCATCCAGTAGGGATCGTTGAGGCAGGCGATCGTGCCCATGCAGGCGATCTCGTCGCCGTGGCCGACGCCGAGCGCGTTGAGGCCCTTGGCCGCCCCAAAGATGTTGGGTCGGTACCAGGCCGCGGGCAAGCCGGCGGCTGACTCATCGCGGCGGTCTTCGAGCGCTACGCGAAGAGTCTCACCGAGGGCGAGGAAGGCGAGCACGGCGATCATTGCGGCGGCCGTGTGGTGAGACCACGGGACTCGATCACCGTAAAAGATCAAGGCAGCGAAGATCGGAAGCACGATCACCAGATAAGCGAGCGTGATGTAGCGCTCCTCGATGTTGACCAGGCCGTAGATGCCCCACATGGCAAGGCCGAGGAAGATGGCCGGGAGCCAGAAGACGCTGCGCCGCCATTGGTGCAGGCTGACGCGCGCGGGGGTGAATGCGAAGCGGGCTCCGCAGGTAAGTAACAGTGCGAGCAGGATCCACGCCTCGGGATGATTGAACAGATAGCGGAAGCTCAGCACGACGTTGCGTGCGTCGCGGTGCACGAGACGGCTGAGGCTAAAGACCGGCACGATGCGTTCGTGGAAGTAGGTGGGATCGAACCATGCAGGATAGGTGCCGTAGGGCTCGGCGCGATAGCTGTAGATGCCGGGCTGCGCGAGCAACTGCTGCTCAGGATGGATGAGGTGCACCTTGGCCGAGCCGAAGTCCGCGCTCATCGACGGCTCGATGTGCATCTTCACGGTGCCGCTGACGTACCACGCGTAGTTCAGCGCGCCGGAGTCACCGAAGTCGAAGCGATGTTTCTGCTTGGAGAGCTCTCCGATGTACGGGCCGGCGATGGCAGCGAAGACAAGGAAGGCCAGCGCGCCAGCGGCGATCACGCGCACCGGCTTGCGCCGCTGGATCCAGCCCTGGAAGACCATCATCAGCGCAATCGTGATCAGCGCGATCAGGAAGGCGAAGGATTTGGCGAGGTACGCAAGGCCGAAGAAAAAGCCCATGGCCGGTGCGTAGATCAGGCTCTCGCTCGCGAAGGATTCCAGCAGCATGGCGAAGGCCGCGAGCATGAGCGCCTGCAGCAGCGCGTCAGGACGGATGGTCGCCATGGAGAGCTCGCGGCCGGTGGCGATGACGAGCAGCGCAACGCCGAGCAACTGCAGCGCCTCCTTGTTCAGGAGCATGGACACGTTGCCAAAAAGCAGGGTGTCGCCCGCATCGGATTCGGGCCGGGCGGAAAGGCGGAGGCGGAGCTTCACAAGCGCCGAGACGAAGGCCAGCATCGCGCCGACGGAGGCGAGGAAGATGACGTAGTTGAGGATGTAGTACGCGTGCATCTCGTTGAAGCGCGTGGTGTGAAAGACACGTTGCGCGACCGACAGCAGCGCGGGATACAACGGATTCCAGTAGCCGTTGACGATGCCGGCCCAGTGGTGCGTGCGGATCAGGTCAGCGACGTCCATGTAGGCCATGCCGTCGCCGTCCAGCGCGTAGGGGCTGAACTTCATGGCGAGCCAGGCGATGGGCGGGAGCAGGACAAGAGATAGGCCAATAGGGCGCGGCGCAGGGTTTGCGTGCTTCACAGGGTTCCTCTTTGCGCTAGTTGGGACGTCTGCGTCGAGTGAGTCATGGGCCTCAGCGGCGTGAAAGTGAACTCTTTCAGCATATCCGACACCCACCCGTGGGAACAGAGTTGTGCGGGCCGCGCGTCCAGGCCACGCGGCTACAGAATATAGCGGCTCAGGTCCTGGTTCTTTACGATGCTTGCCACCTGCCGCTCGACATACGCGCGGTCCACAATCAGCACACGCTCCTTCTGGGGCTCGCCGCTCGGGGTTGGAAGCAGGCGCTCGATCAGCGCAGGGACTTTGTCCGAGATCGCGCCGGCTCCGGCCTTGACGATGTCGGGCGCCTCGAAGCTGATCTCGTCGAGTACCTTCTCCATAATCGTATGGAGTCGGCGGGCGCCGATGTTTTCCGTGGTCTCATTGACCTGGAAGGCGAAGCGCGCCATCTCTTCGAGCGCCTCGGTGGCGAACTCCAGCTTGAGGCCTTCGGTCTCGAGCAGCGCGATGGCCTGCTTGACGAGCGAGGCGCGCGGCTCGGTGAGGATGCGCAGAAAATCTTCGACGGTGAGCGCCAGCAGCTCGACGCGGATAGGGAAGCGGCCCTGCAGCTCGGGGATGAGGTCGCTGGGCTTCGATACGTGGAACGCGCCCGCGGCGATGAAGAGGATGTGGTCGGTGGTGACCATGCCGTACTTGGTGCTGACGGTGGTGCCTTCGACGATCGGCAGGATGTCGCGCTGCACGCCCTCGCGGCTGATGTCGGGGCCATGGCCGCCCTCGCGGCCGGCGATCTTGTCGATCTCGTCGAGGAAGACGATGCCGGAATCTTCGACGCGCTCGACCGCGATGCGAACCACCTGGTCCATGTCCAGCAGGCGCGACTCTTCTTCCTGCGAGAGGTACTCGAACGCGTCGGCAACCTTCATGGGGCGCTTGCGGGTGCGCTGCCCGAACATGCCGGCGATCATCTCCTTGATGCCGCTCTGTTCCATGTCCTCGGGCGAGTTGCTGAGCACTTCGATCTGCGGCTGCGAGCGCTCGCGCGTCTCGAGTCTCGACCATACGGTCGTCCAGCTTGCCCTCGCGAAACTGCTGCAGCAGGCGTTCGCGTTCGCGTGCACCCTCGGCGTCGCTCTTGGCAACGATGGTGAGGTTATGCGGCCTGCGGCGTCGGTTTGGTTATCGGACGGCATCTCGACGGGTTCGGGGCCCGGCGAAGCGGCAGGTTCCGGACTCGTGGCGCCCTGCGCTATCAGCAGCTCGATGAGGCGCTCCTCAGCGAGCAGCTCGGCGCGGTCTTCCACGTCATCGAGCTTCTCTTCGCGCACCATGTCGATGGCGATCTCCATGAGATCGCGCACGATGGATTCGACGTCGCGCCCGACGTAGCCAACCTCGGTAAACTTTGAGGCTTCCACCTTGAGAAAGGGCGAGTTCGTGAGCTTGGCCAGCCGGCGCGCGATCTCCGTCTTGCCAACGCCGGTAGAACCGATCATGAGGATGTTCTTCGGCATGATCTCTTCGGCGAGTTCAGGCGGAAGCTTCTGGCGGCGCGTCCGGTTGCGCAGCGCAATAGCGACGGCGCGCTTGGCGGCGGCTTGTCCTACAACATACTTGTCGAGTTCGGCGACGATCTCGCGCGGCGTCATCTCGTCGAGCGCAAGTGCCTGGTCTTCAGCCGTGCCGGGAAGATAAATTGCCATGTCTGCTATTCCGCCTTGAGCTCTTCGATGGTGACGCTCTGGTTGGAGTAGATGCAGATCTCGGCGGCGATCTTCATGCTGCGCTCGACGATCTCGCGGGCGGTCATGGGCGTGTTTTCCATCAGCGCGGTGGCCGCGGCCAGGGCAAAGCTTCCGCCTGAGCCGATGGTCGCGATCAGGCCGCCGTCTTCGGTTGCCGACAGGATCGGGCTCGATGACGTCGCCGTCGCCGGAGAGCAGGAACATCTGCTTCGCGTCGGCGACGATGAGCAGGGCCTGGAGCTGGCGGAGCAGCTTGTCGGTGCGCCAGTCCTTGGCGAGCTCGACGGCGGAGCGCCCGAGGTTGCCGCCGTACTGCTCGAGCTTGGACTCGAAGCGGGTGAAGAGCGAAAAGGCGTCGGCGGTGGAGCCCGCAAAGCCAGCGAGAATCTTGTCGTTATAGAGCCGCCGGATTTTTTTCGCGGAGTGCTTCATGACAGTCGAGCCAAGCGTCACCTGACCGTCGGCGGCCATCACCATGTCGTTGCCGCGGCGTACGCAGATCACCGTCGTGGACCGCACGCGGCTGCGACCCGTTTTCCGGCCAGATCGAGCGGGTGGGTCGCTGATGCTTTTCCGGTACGCAAGACCGGTTCCGTTTCCAAACGTTTCGTTCGCATGGGCACACCGCAGTATATCGCCGCAGCTCTGCGAACCATGCGGGGAACCCTCTGTGCAGCTTCACCCCGCGAAGGCGCGCAGGCTACGCTATCCTTCTCTTACACGTAGATTTACTGCGAACCGCAACCCTGACCATTGAAGCGACCTTGAAATCAATTCTCCACCAGCCGATCTTCCACCAAGCAGCGCACCTGATCCGTGAGCAGGATCCGCGGATTGTTGGCGGCATTGTTGGTGTAATTGCGGTCGCGGCTGGCGGTGCGTGGTGGTACGTCAAGTCGCATCGGCCCTCAGCGGAAGAGATTGAGCGCCGGCGTCGCGAGGAGCTTGCCCTCAGCGGCCGCATCACCGATGGCGTCATCCTCGACGCCCGCACCCTTGGCAATGAGGACAGCGTCTCTCCGACGCCAGAAGTGCTGGTGTATAGCTACAGCCTGGCGGGGTTGGTCTATAACTGCGCGCAGGATGTGTCGACGCTGCCGAACGAGGTGGTCGGGTTTCGCATCGACCAGCCGGTGCAGGTGCGCTACGACCCGCGCAATCCGGGCAACAGCATCATCGTTTCGGAGAGCTGGACCGGGCTCTGGCTGCGCCCCGAGTCAACCGACCCCGAGTAGACGCACAGCGACCGGATAGGTGAATGGAGCCGCCACGCGTGCCTCCTGCACAACTGGGCCCGCGGGCACGCACGGCGGCCCAGCACACGTTGGATGCCAAGGTTCAGGAGCGGGCTGCCCGGGAAAAGCGGCTTGTAATCAGAGAGTTGCGATTTAGTTGCTTGCATTCCTTTGAAGTCTTCGATACGCGGGAGGTTTGGCCAGCGCGAACGTCGAGATTGTAAGGCGTCCTCAGCTACGAGTACGATTTTGCTGCACTCCAAGCGCCGAAGCTCGACGAGGTTTCCGTCATGACGAGAAACAAAGTGCTGATCCATCTGATAGCCATTCCTGCGCTCGCATCCAGTCTCAGCCCAGCGCAGGTTCCCACGCCCGCCCCCAGCTTCACCATCTCCGCCAGCAACGTAACCATGCCCTCGAGCGGCACCGTGCCCATTCCATTCACCCTGACTTCGGTCAATGGATTCGCGGGGATGGTCTCCGTGACCTGTGCCGCGCCAACCGAACCCATGGGAGTCAACGCGCCCTACTGCGAGCAGGGCGGACCGGTCCTTGCCTACACGCTCGCCGCGGATGGAACAGCAACAGGAAGCATCTCGATCGTTGCGATTGAGCCGAACCCTGTGCCTCTCGCCACCAGGTCGAGCCTCGCGAGACGACACGAAGGAGTGAGCTGGGCGCTGGCAGGCTTTCTGGTAATGGGAATCGGGCTGCGAAGGAAGAGAGCTCGCCAATTCACCCGGATAGCGCTTGCCGTTGGCATGATGGCCGCACTGGCCGGGATCGGGCTTTGCGGCTGCGGCGGTCCGCCAACCCTCACGCCGGGGGCGTATGTGTTTACGTTCAATGCGACCTCCGTCTCCACTCCCACCATTATGGCGAGCGCGACGTCGACCGTTACGGTGCCTGCAGGGATTGTCACCAAGTCCAATAACTAGCGCAGATGAACCGAGCGCCTTCGGCCACGGTTACTCGTCGCGGTTACTTAAGCAGTCCCTGGTCCGAAGAACGCTCACAATTGCCGCCCTCAGTGCATCCAACCCCGGAGTCCGTTATCCTTTGCGGATAGGCCAGCTTTTACCGGGTGCAACATGCCCTTTCTGGGCTCAGCGTTCATGTCAGCTTTTATGCGAACAACCGAACCGCACCATCCCTGGATTGCGATCGTCGCGGTATGTGTAGGAGTATGCCTGATGCTGGGTGCGCTTCCTGTCGCCGCCCAGATGCCATCCCAGCCGACCGTGCGCACGCTCAGCGGAACCGTCTCCGACACCGGCCATGAGCCGATTCGCGGCGCTGTCGTCGAGCTGCGCAACGAGAAATCGCATGAGCTGATGACCTACATCACCGATGGAACCGGGTCGTACAACTTCAAACGCCTGGACGGCAACACGGATTACGTTGTCTGGGTTGTGTTTCGCGGACGCCACTCGCCGTCCCATGCGATCAGCAAGTTCGACAGCCACATGGCCAAGGTCATCAATTTCACGATTCGAACCTACTAAGCCCCGGCGCTCCGCCACGCATAGTTCCGATGGCCGGGGTTGTTTCTCTGGCGTAGACTTTCTCTGGGAACCCTATGCTGAAGCTTTTGCTGCTCCTCGCCAGCCTTGCCGTGCTGTGGTGGTTCGGACGCAATGACGCGTCCGAGTATGTGGCGTTCAGGCGGCTTAGCGAAACCGCCGGCCGCCAGCGCTTCTACAGGGTCTGGATACTCAAGAGCTTTCTCGCCCTGTTCGGGACATCGATTGTCTGCCTCCTGATCCTTCGCCAGATGCAGGCTCTGTTGTATCTGCCCGATGAATTTATTCCGCTGGCCGCCCGCCTCGGCGCCGACATGCCCACCACAGCAATCCTCGACAAGGAGTTCCTCGCCGGCTGTGCCATCGGCGCTATGTTAATCGGCATCCTGTTGGGCGTGGTGATCGCCAGGAGGTTGAAGACCTCGCATGCCACGCTGGCCGACATTGAGCCCCTGATGCCGCGCAATGGCGCCGAGACCGGCTGGGCTGCGCTGCTTTCCATCAACGCCGGCCTCAGCGAAGAGTGCTTCTTCCGGCTGCTGCTGCCCTTGCTGCTCATCGGAGTCCTGCATAATCCGCTGCTGGCCTTTGTGGCCGCCACGATCCTGTTTGGCCTGGTGCACATCTACCAGGGCGTGATTGGCGTCGTGCTGACGACGCTGGTTGGCGCAGTTCTGGCCGGGCTGTACCTCTGGACGGGCAGTCTCCTGATTACCATCCTCGTGCATGCCGGCCTGGACCTCTTCGCCTTGGTAGTGCGCCCGACCTTCATGCGCCTGCTGCATCGGCCAACGGCCTAGAAGGTTGTCAGTTCTCAGCTCTCAGTTCTCAGTGAAATGCGCTTTTCCTAACAACTGAGAACTGACAACTGAGAACGAACAGCTGCTTCACCCATCACCGCGCCGAAATCCCTCCGCTGCTACACTCTGCTCAATTAGGCATGTCCCGTTTTGGGACGGCCGCTGCAGGGGCTGGCGTCGACCCGCCCTTTGTCTCATCCCCTGAGGCCTTCGATCCGATGAAACCCGTATGGGTCGGTGCCTCACAACTGAAGGTCAGGGTTTCCGCTTGCCGCCGAGACGTTTCGCGAGCACCCGATTTCGCGCCTCCCGCACACTGCTTCACGGTGGTGCAGTCTTTCTGCTCGCTTTGACCGAGCTCCTGGCGCACAACCTCTATGCTCAGCAACTTGCAGTGCCGCACCTCTCCGTCAACCTGACCGCAGCCTGGCAGCCGCTGGGGCCCAGCTCCATCGTCTCCGCCACCTACAACAATCTCACCGGCCGCGTTGCCGCCATTGCGACCGACCCCAACGATCCAACCGGCAACACGGTCTATCTCGGCACCACGGGCGGCGGCGTTTGGAAGTCGACCAACGCGGCGGGTCCGCTAAGCGCGGCCAGCTTTGTGCCGCTCACGGACACGCTTCCCGTCTTCAGCAACAACGCCGGCAGCAGCGTCGTACCGTCGCTCACCATCGGCGCGCTCGCGGTGCAGCCGGCCGTCAATCCGGTGCTGATCGCCGGCACGGGCGACCCGAATAACGCGACGGATTCCTACTACGGCGAAGGCCTGTTGCGTTCGGCGGACGGTGGGCTGACCTGGACGCTGATCCAGATCTCGCAGGACGGCGTGAATGGCGACCACTCCTTCATCGGTCTGGCGACGGCGGGCATTGCGTTCAGTACAGCGACGCCTACGCTGGTGGTTGCGGCCTTCTCCACGTCGACGCAGGGCGCCATCGTTGGCGCGAGCACGGTAGATTCCTTCCCCGGACTCTATTTCTCGAATGATGCCGGCCAGACCTGGCAGATGGCCACCATCGAGGATGCAACGACCATTGTCCAAACCCCTCAGCCGCTGGGAACGGGGGAGATTGGCAACGCGGTGACCTCGGTGGTCTGGGACCCGGTGCGCGCGATGTTCTACGCCGCGGTTCGATCGCACGGCTATTATTCGTCGCCCAACGGCGTCACCTGGACGCGCCTCACGACGCAGCCGGGAACGAATCTCACCACGGCCAACTGTCCGGTAGGCGCGAAGGGCGCGGGCAGCGCTAACTGTCCTATCTATCGCGGAGTGCTGGCTGTCCAACTCACAACCGGCGATCTGTATGCGCTCACTGTCGACGCCAATAACCTCGACCAGGGCCTGTGGCAGGATCTCTGCAGTGCGAACTCGGGCAGTTGTGCCAAGCCCGCACCCACCTTCGCCAACCGCATCGATCATGGCGCGCTGGAGGTCGGCAGCGGCAGCACGGTGATCGCGCAGGGCAGTTATAACCTGGCGCTCAACGCCGCGCCCGCAGCGTCGAACAGCACCAATCTTTATGTCGGCACCATTGATCTCTACGCTTGCTCGATGGCCGCGGGTTCGTCCGCCTGCAGTCTGCGGAATACTACCAACGCGCTCGACGGCTGCAATGCGCCGGCGCAGGTCGCAGCCGCACAGCATGCGATCACAACCGTCACGCAATCCAGCGGTGTGCCGATTCTCTTCCTCGGCAACGACAGCGGGCTTTGGCGGTCCCTCGATGGCGTCGCAGAGACCGGCAGCGTCTGTTCGGCAAGCGATTCCACTCACTTCGACAATCTCAATGCAGCCATCGGCGCAGGCGGATCGCTGAGCGAAACGATTGCCTTCGCGCAAAATCCGGCCAACACCAACATCCTCATCGCAGGGCTGGGCGCAAACGGCTCCGCGGGAACTTCCACCGCTGCTGCGCTCAGTCCCTGGCCGCAGCTCTCCGCTGGCGAAGGCGGCTATCCGGCTATCGACGCGGTAACACCTTCCAACTGGTATGCCACCATCGGCGTCGGCGTGAACCTCGATGCCTGCCCGCTGGGCAGCAGCTGCGCAGCCGCGAACTTTATCCCGCTTGCAACCATCGGCGCCACGCAGGTGGACTCGGATGCAAGCCAAATGGACACCCCCATCCTGCTCGATCCAGCCCTAACGACCAGCCTGCTCATCGGCACGTGCCGTGTGTGGCGCGGCCCCGCCAGCAATGGAGCGGCGTGGTCCAACGCCAATGCTCTCAGCCCCGCACTCGGCGGAGTCACGCTGCCGTGCAGCCCGTACAGCCCGCTCATCCGTTCGATTGCCGCCGGAGGTCCAAGCGCAACTTCCGCAAATCTCCAGAACTCGGGCTCGACGGTGATCTACGCAGGCATCTCGGGTTCGCAGGATGGCGGTTGGGCAATCCCCGGCCACCTGTTTGTAACCAAGAGCGCGAACACAGCAACCAACAACAAGGCATGGACTGACATCTCGCTCTCCTCGGTCACCAACGATACCTCCGACGCCCACGTCTTCAATCCGGATCACTTCGACATCTCATCGATCGCGGTCGACGCCCACGATGCTACGGGCGGAACGGTGTACGCAACCGTGATGGGCTTCGGCGTGCCACACCTCTACCGCTCCACAACCTTCGGCAGCGCCTGGCTGAACATCAGCGCCAACCTGCCGAACGCTCCCGCCAACGCCGTCGTGGTCGATCCCAACGACGCGAACACCGTGTACCTAGCGATGGATGCCGGCGTCTACGTTACGCAGGCCATCACCACGTGTTCCACCGCAAACTGCTGGAGCCTACTGGGAACAGGCCTGCCGAACGCGCCCATCCTCAGCCTGGCGGCCGCCGCTACCCTTCCAACCGGCGACGGACGCGTTGGCATGCTGCGCGCCGGCACCTACGGACGAGGCCTGTGGCAGACGCCACTGCTAACCGCGACGACCAGCACCCAGGCTGCCATCACGCTCTCGGCCGCGAGCCTTACTTTCGCTGCCCAGCAGGTGGCGACGCAGTCCGCGGCGCAGACCATCACGGTCAGCAGCAGCGGAGCCGCACCTGTAGTCTTCGGCTCGCTGGTGCTAACCGGCGACTTCACCGAAACCGACAACTGCGCAGGCCAGACGCTCGCGCCTGGCTCCTCCTGCAGCGTGCAGATCGTCTTTGCACCCACGGCGACGGGCGCACGCTCCGGACAACTTACGATCTACGCCAACATCACGGGCGGCGAGGCGACCGTCTCCCTCAACGGCACGGGCACCACTCCCGCCGCGATCGTGCTCACGCCGCTCACGCTCGGCTTCCCTGCAACCATCGTCAACCAGACAGCAGCTTCCCAGAACATCACGGTGTCGAACACCGGTGGCACCCTCGCGACCCTGTCCGCTCCCACGCTCAGCGGCAACGCCGGCGACTTTGCCGTATTCGCCAACACCTGCGGAGCAACCCTCGCGCCCGACACCGGCTGCACGCTCTCGATCACCTTTACCCCCACGGCCAGCGGTGCGCGCTCGGCCACGCTTTCCATAGCCGATAATACCGGCACACCGTCCGCTGCGACCCAGACCGCGAGCCTCTCCGGCGTCGGCGAAGCGCCCACCACCGACACCCTCTCCGTGTCCGCGCTGAGCTTCGCCCAGCAGCAAATCGGCACGACCAGCGCCGCTCAGACCATCACCCTCACCAATAGCGGAGGCGTCCCGCTCACGTTGATTGCCGCCACCGTCTCGCCGGGTGACTTCTCGGTAGTCAACGCCTGCGGCAACTCCCTGGCGGCCCATGCGACCTGCGCCTTCAACGTCACCTTCTCGCCAACGGCGATTGGCTCCCGCACCGCGACGCTCACCATTACAGACCAGTTTCGCTACCAGAACGTCGCGCTCAGCGGCATGGGCATCGCCGGCCCGGGAGTCTCGCTGACCCCCGTATCGCTCAGCTTCCCCGCGACCGGCGTCGGGCTTACCGCGCTCGCACAAACGTTAACCCTCACCAATAACGGCGGCGTGCCGCTCACCGTCTCGAAGGTCGCGGTCAGCCCCGGATTCGCGATTGCACTCAACTCCTGCGCGACCACCCTGGCCGCCAACGCCGCCTGCAGTCTTACGATCGTCTTTGCGCCTACAGCTCCCGGACCCATCGCAGGCACCCTCACCTTCACCGACAATGCAGGCAGCGGCGTCCAGACCACGTCGCTCTCCGGCACCGGCATCGACTTTTCCTTGACCGCTGCCGGAGTCACCAGCGGCACCGTCGCAGGCAGCGGCGCGAGCGTCACCTACGCGCTGCAACTGAGCTCGCTCACTGGTCTCTCCGGCAACGTTGCTCTTAGCTGCACAGGCGCGCCTGCCAACTCTACCTGCACGGTCACGCCCAGCATTGGTCAGCTCGGAACCACCACGCCCGTCGTGGTCACCCTTGAAACCGCGGTGCCCAGCACCGTCGCCCTTGCGCATCCCTTGCGGCCCTCTCGATCCACCACCGCCATCAAGGCCATTCTGCTGGCCCTTCTGTTGCCGATTGCCTTCTTCCAACGGCGGCGCTACCCGCGTTTCGCTCGTCTCCTCGTCATGCTCTGCGCGCTCGGGGTGCTGAGCAGCTGCGGAGTCAGCCGCACAATTCCCGTCACAGGAACCACTGGCGGCGGTGGAACGCCCACGCCTCCGGGCACCTCCACGCTTACCGTTAGCGGCTCGGCTGCCGGGCTTACGCGCTCCGTAAACCTCACACTGATCGTGCAGTAACAGCGATCCAGAGTTCACCGGAACTACGCCACTGCACCCGCAGCTACCGCGCTCGCCCACGCCCACTGAAAGTTATATCCGCCCAGCCAGCCAGTGACGTCCACCACCTCGCCGATGAAATACATTCCCGGAACGCGCTTGCTCTCCATGGTGCGTGCGTCGAGCTCCGCTGTATCCACGCCACCCACCGTCACCTCCGCCTTGGCAAACCCCTCGCTGCCGTCGGGCCGCAGCGTCCACGCGTGCAACTCACTTTCCAGCCGCGCGATCCCCGCGTTCGTCCAGTCACCTGCACCTGCATTGGCACGCACCCGCACCCAGCGCTCGGCCATCCGCGTCGGCAACACCATTCGCACCGCGGCATACGCACTGTTCCAATCACGCCCCGAAGCCTGCGCCAGCAGCGGCTGAAACACCTCAAGTCCCGGCGCCATATCGAAGCTGACTTCTCCACCCGGCCTCCAGTAAGACGATGCCTGCAGCACGGCCGGCCCGCTCACTCCGCGATGCGTCACCAGCAACCGCTCGCGAAATACGGGAATCCGGCGCCGCGCCGTTTCCTGTACAACCGCACGCGCCACCACCTCAAAGGCAACGCCAGCCAGGTCGCACCAGCGCGCTTTATCGTCCACCGAAAACACCAGTGGCACGAGCCCAGCGCGCGGCTCGACGATCGCGTGCCCGAACTCCCGCGCCAGCTCGTATCCAAACGCGGTCGCGCCCATCGCCGGAATCGACAGGCCGCCGGTCGCCACCACCACCGACGCACACGTGAACCTCCCCACGCTGCTCTCGACCACAAAACGTTGCTGCAACAAATCGGGTGCCCCATGTCTCGATTCTGAGACGTGGGCTGACCGCACTCCACTCACCGTCACACCGCAACGCGTCTCCACCCGCGCCTCCGCACACTCCTTCTGCAGCATCGCCACAATCTGTGTGGCCGACCCGTCGCAGAAGAGCTGCCCCAGCGTCTTCTCGTGATACTTGATCCCTTGTTTCTCTACCAAGGCGATGAAGTCCTTCGGCGTGAACCGCGCCAGCGCCGACTTGGCGAAGTGCGGATTCTCGCTGAGAAAGTTCTCCGCCTTCGTCCCCACATTGGTGAAGTTGCAGCGCCCGCCGCCCGAGATCAGAATCTTCCGCCCCACGCGATCGCCGTGTTCCAGCAGCAGCACGCGCCGCCCGCGTTTGCCGGCCTCGAACGCGCACATCATTCCGGCCGCACCTGCGCCGAGCACCACCACGTCATACTGCATCGCACCCACCTAAGCCTTCACTCGCTTTGCCGCCGCCGCGCTCAAAGGCGTTCCCTGATGAAACATCATCTGCCAGCGCTCGCCGCGCCACACCCACAGCGAACTGCGCAGCGCTGCGAGCGTTTCGCCGCTCGATTCCGCGCGCTCACTGCGATACGTGACCAGCGCAACGCCCTCGGCCACTATCTCGCAGGCGAACTCCTCCATCGTGACAAAAACCTCTTCCTCCTCCTGCAGGAACGTAAGAATTTCCGCCTTGGTGTAGACCGTGCCCGAGCGCCCGAACTCGCGAAACTCATCGGCCAGCAACTCTTCTACGCGCGCTCGATCCTTGCGCACCGCGTTCGTCAGCAGGCTGGCCTCCAACTCGCGCAATGTTTCTGCAACATCCATCTGCTCATTCTATGGAACCCAACGCGAACAGTCCCGCGTGCATCCAATCGCGCTGGAAGACCAAGAGGAGCACATCATGAAATCACTTCCCCGGGCTTTCTCGCGCTAGCAAGGCCGGGCGGTGCTTCCGTTGTTCCGCAGCTATCTGCGCTTGTATGGCAGATACACCGGCTCCCACACGTTCGCACGCAGTCCGTCTTCAAACGCGTCGCCCTTAATCTCCGCCAACCCCTCCGCTTGCGCCTGTCGCCCCACCGCGCTCGCGACGCTCATCGACACGTTTCGCAGCGACTCCAATGGCGGCAACAACGCGCCGTCGGGATCGTCCTGCGCTGGCGAGAGCGCAGCCAGGGCCAGGGCCGCCGCCATGATCATCCCATCACTCACGCGCTTCGCCCGCGAACTCATAATTCCCAATGCCATGCCAGGGAAGACATAGGAGTTGTTGGTCTGCGTGATTTTGTGGCTCTTACCGCCGAATTCCACCGGCGCGAACGGGCTACCCGTCCCCACAATCGCGCGACCATCCGTCCAGCGAATCACATCGGCAGGCGTCGCCTCGCAGCGGCTGGTCGGATTCGAGAGCGGCAGAATCACTGGACGCACGTCGCGCCCATTTTGTCCCTGATCCAAACCTCGCGTCATCGCGCGCACGATGTCTTCTGTGAACGCGCCCGCCTGCCCCGAAACCCCAATCAACACCGTGGGCCGCACCCGCTCGACGACCTCTTTCAGGCCAATACCGTGTTCGCCGCGCGTCCAGTCCTGCACCTCACTGCCGGCACGCGCAAACACTGCCTGATCGCGCGTCATTCCCTCCAGGCCTTCGATCAGCAGACCATCTTTATCGACGGCATAGAAGCGTGCGCGAGCCGCCTCGTCGCCCAACCCAGCAGCCACCAGCGCCTGGCACAGCAGCTTCGTAACTCCCAGCCCCGCGGATCCAAAGCCATACACCACGAATCGCTGCTCGGTGAATGGAACACCCGTCACCTTCACGGCCGCGAGCACCGTTGCAACAGTGACCGCAGCCGTCCCCTGGATGTCGTCGTTGAAGCTGGGCAGCACGTCACGGTAGCGATCCAGCAGCCGAGCCGCATTACCGCCCGCGAAGTCCTCCCACTGCAGCAGCACATGCGGCCAGCGCTTGCGCACCACGCGCACAAATGTGTCGACAAACTTGTCATACTCGGCACCACGCACGCGCTCATGGCGCCAGCCGATATACAGCGGATCGGCGACCCGCGCCGCATTGTCGGTGCCCACATCCAGCAACACCGGCAGGCACTGCATCGGATGAATCCCCGCCAGCGCCGTGTACAACGCAAGTTTGCCAATCGGGATGCCCATGCCACCGGCACCCTGGTCGCCAAGCCCGAGGATGCGCTCGCCATCCGACACCACGATGCAGCGCACGCGGTCATAGCGCGGATGATTGAGAATCGTCTCAATCCGTGAGCGATTGGGGTAGCTGAGGAAGACGCCACGCGGTCGCCGCCAAATCTCCGAGAAGCGCTGGCAGCCCTCGCCCACCGCCGGCGTGTAGACCACCGGCAACATCTCCTCGATGTTGCGCGTGATTAGCGCATAGAACAGCGTCTCGTTGACATCCTGCAGATCGCGCATCAGCGTGTAGCGCGAGAAGTCATCTGTCAGCGCGCGAAACGCACGCAACCGCCGCTCCACCTGCTCATCGAGCGTTCCAACGTGCGGGGGAAGCAATCCGTGCAGCGAAAACTCATCGCGCTCTGACTCGGGAAATGCCGTGCCCTTGTTGAACATCGGCGTGTTCAACAACCCAAAACCCATCAGCGAGGTTTCGATAGCCTTCGGCGTTTTGCGCGCTGCTGCCATCCGCTGATTTTACTCAAGTCCGTTGCTCGGAACATCAACGGGCGAGCAATGCTTCCTGCGCGCGCAGCGCCAACCCATGGGCCACCGAGGTAAACTCATTGCCACTGCGAATGCGTTCTTCGCCAAACCTCTTAACGAAGATCCGCCGCACCGCGGGAACGAAGGAACTTCCGCCGGTCAAAAACACGCGATCAACATCCCCTGCGCTAACGCCTGAACTCTCAAGCAGCGAATCGACCGACCCCTCAATGGCGCGCAACTCCTCCGCGATCCAAGCCTCGAATTCAACGCGCGTCACCGGAATCTGCAGCTCCATGCTGCCATCGCGAAAATAGAACTCGGCACTCTCTGCATGCGACAACTCGAACTTCACCTTCTGCACCGCGCGATGCAAGTGATAGCCGAGATCTTCTTCGATCAGCGTGCTGAGCGCCTTGATCTTCTCCGGCTCAAGTGCCCGCAGCCGCGCGCTGCGCAGGATCTCCGTCACCTCATGCGTGCGCAGAAACGAAAGATAATGCCAGCGCTCGAGGTTCGCGTAGATCCACGCAGGTACCGCCGGCAGAATTTTATTCATCGAGCGCGCATACGAATCTGATCCCAATGCCGGCGACACCAGCTTGCGCACGATCCGCGCATCGAATGAATCTCCAGCCAACCTCACGCCGCTGTTCCCCAGCACCTGCCGCAGCGAACCAACCGAACGACGCACGCCCGGCCCCACGCGCAACAGCGAGAAGTCGCTCGTGCCGCCGCCGAAGTCGCCAATCAGGATCAGCTCGTCATGATCCAGCGTCGACTGATAGGAATACGCAGCGGCCACCGGCTCAAGCTCGAGGTCCACGCTCTCAAAGCCGGCCTGCGTGAACGCGGCCCGAAGCCGCCCCTCCGCGAACGCGTCGTCCTCCTCCGTCTCAGCACCCACAAATCGCACCGGGCGCCCGACCATCGCATGCCGAATCGGCCGGCCAAACTGCCGCTCCGCCCGCTCGCGCAGATCAGAAAGTATCCGTCCCACGAGGTCCTCAAACTTATACTGGCGCCCGAAGATTCCCGTGCCCGTAAGCGTGCGGCTCGGCAAGTACGATTTCAGCGATTGGATCAGCCGTCCCTTCTCCTCGGCATCCAGGTAATGCTCGATCGCGGATGGCCCCGTCCACGAGTGCGTGCGCCGCACCCCGCTCGCATCCTTCACTTTTTCCAGATACATCACCGAGCGCGAAGAGAGCGTCTCTCCGTCGCGCGCCGCGAACCGCACCAACTCAACCTGCGCATCGCTTCGTACAAGCGCCACCGAACTATTCGTCGTGCCAAAATCAATCCCGACCGCCGGCACCTCATCCCACCGATTCTT
The DNA here is from genome assembly GCA_963821165.1 of uncultured Acidobacteriaceae bacterium. GTDB lineage: Bacteria > Acidobacteriota > Terriglobia > Terriglobales > Acidobacteriaceae > Granulicella. The sequence goes on along the minus strand of CAWGCQ010000003.1, from coordinate 924,837 downwards.
CATTCCCTCTATTTTCGCAGCACCCATCATCCCGCTCCATTTCGATTCGCGCGACAATGGAACCCAAGGGGAATTTCGCACTATGAGCGCAACATCTGATCCAGCTGAAGACCTCGCCATCCTCGCCCAACAGGAATCGCTGCTGCACTTCGTCGACTTTACGCCGGATACCGCATGGCAGTTGGGCAATCGTCTACACGATGCGCTGCTGGCGCGCGACGCCGGCGGCACTGTAGAGATCGAGCGCGACGGTCAACTTCTTTTTGCCTGCACCACACCCGGCGCCAAGCCCACTCAGGCCGACTGGATTCGCCGCAAGCGGAACACCGTCCGTCACTTTGCACGCAGCTCGTACGCCATTGGCCGGCAGCTTGACCTCGACGGTCGAACGCTCGAAGCAGACCACGGCCTCGCGATCGCGGATTACGCTGCACATGGTGGAGGCTTCCCCCTCTTCCTCGCGGACTCTGAACGCGTCGGCACGATCATCGTCTCCGGCCTGCCGCAGCGGGACGACCACAATCTCGTCGTAACGGCCATCGCCGAACACCTTGGCGTCACAATTCCGCAGCTACCCTAGCAGCCTGCAATCGCGCGCCCTCCCGCACGTCTACACTTGAAGCAGATGTCTACGCCAACCACGCTTCGCATCACACGCCGCGCCGCCGACCGCCTCCGCGCCGGCCATCTCTGGGTCTATCGCACCGATCTCGAATCGCAACAGCCTTCCGCGGCACCCGAGCCCGGGTCTCTCGTCACGATCACAGACTCCCGCGAGATTCCGCTCGGCACTGCAATCTATTCCTCCGCATCCACCATCGCCGCGCGCCTCATCTCGCGCACGCCCGCGCTCAGCCGCGCGCAATACCTCACCGACCTCCGCACCCGCATCGACGCCGCGCTCCAACTCCGCCGCAAGCTCGCACCCACGTCTGCAGAAAACAACGCGCATCGCCTCATCTTCTCCGAGGCCGACAATCTTCCCGGCATCATCGCCGACCGCTACAACGACCTCGTCCTCCTGCAACTGCTCACGCAGGGCACGGCGCAGGACGACGTTCGCGCCGTCCTCGTCGCAGTACTCAGCGCCGCCTTCGCTCACGAAAAATGCGCCCTCACGATCTGGGAGCGTCCTGACCCGCGCATTCGCGAGCTCGAGCAACTACCTGCGCCCGCGCCCGGCCCGCTCTTCACTACGCACATCGACACCGTCGCACCCGATGGTCTGTCCTTCCGCACCGAAGCGGAACGCGACGACGATCAAGCAGCCCCAACGACGACACGCTTCGCGCTCAACGGCCTGCACTTTCATTACGACGCAACCAGCGGCCAGAAGACCGGCGCGTTTCTCGACCAGCGCCTCAACTACGCGGCCGCAGCCCGTGTCGTGAAAGCGTCGGGGCGCACTGATCGCGCGCTCGACATCTGCACCTACCAGGGCGGCTTCGCGCTTCACCTCGCGCAGGTGTGCTCCCACGTAACCGGCGTCGATGCCAGCCTCGCAGCGCTTGAGGCCGCCGATCGCAACCTCGCGCTCAATCCCTCCCTCACAGCCGAAGTCGAGTGGATGGAGGCCGATGCCTTCGACTACCTTCGCCACCTCGACGACACAGCGCGCAAGACCTCCTCGCCAGCCGACCTCTTCGACGCCATCGTGCTCGATCCGCCAGCCTTCGCGAAGTCTAAGCGCGCCGCCGAAGGCGCTCTGCGCGGCTACAAGGAGCTCAACCTCCGCGCCCTCCGCCTGCTCGCGCCCGGTGGCACGCTCATCACGAACTCGTGTTCACATCACGTCTCACTGCAGGACTTCACCGAGATCGTCGCCTCCGCAGCCGCCGACGCCAACCGCCGCGTCCAGTTGCTCGAGACTCACGCCGCCGCGCCCGACCACCCCGAGGTATTGACGCTTCCAGAGACTCGCTACCTCAAGTGCCTCATCTGCCGCGTCGACTAACTCCTCATTAAATTCCGCGCACGCTCCGAATTCCGTCGACACGCTGCCGCGCATCCAACGATGATTCCTGAAACACAATCAGCGACAGGGCCCTCAGGAGTCTCCCATGGCAACAGCTCCTCCGATTCATGGGCCCAAAACCATCCTGCATGTGCGCGGCGCCTGGAGCGCTCGGGACGACCGCAAGCCTTCCACCGTCTGGCTGAGCATCATCTGGCTTGGCATGCTCCTCGGCTTCGGAACAGACTTCTCGCGCTTCCTGCACGAGAGCCCTCCCGCACCCCGCGTCCTCTACGTGCACGCGTTCGTCTTCACTGGCTGGATGCTGCTTCTCACCGCGCAGGTCCTGCTCGTGCTCAGCGACCGCATCGCATGGCACCGCAAGCTCGGCTGGTTCATGGCCGGCTGGGCCTGCCTCATGGTCATCCTCGGCCCGTGGGCCGCGATCGCGTCGCAGGCTGCCGCGCTCAACATGCCTTTCAGCGATCCGCCATTTCTCTCCATCAACATGGTCAATATGACCGCCTTCACGGTTGTGCTTGCCTGGGGTATCTCCCTGCGCAAGAATCCTGCCGCCCATCGCCGCATGATGATCCTCTCCACTATAGCCATCTCCGATCCCGGCTTCTCGCGTTTCTCCGGCTATCTCTGGCCCCACGAGCCGCACTCCGTCGTGGTGTGGTTCTTCTACTCCTTCTATGGCAACGTGCTGCTCATTGTCCTCATGGCCGCATGGGACTGGTGGCGCGGTCGCCTCATGCGCTCCTTCGTGATTGCCGCCAGCGGCATCATTGCCGGTGAACTGCTCGCGAGCATCCTTTACTTCTGGGGACCATGGAAGGCCCTCACGCTAAGCTGGGTGCAACTCTGGGCAAGGCACTTCGCCTGACGCCTCAGATTCCCGCGTACCACGAATACCCACCCGCCGGTGCCGCCGACCCTAGCCCATCGCGAATCCCCTTCATCGAATCCGTGACGGTCATCCGCGTAATGTACTTCACGTTCTTGTAGCCCAGTTGCCGCGGCACGCGCATGCGCAGCGGCCCGCCGAACCCCACCGGCAGATCGCCATCATTCATCCCCCACGTAAGCAGCGTCTGGGGGTGCAGCGCGTCGCCCATATCCATACTGTCCCACCATTCGTGCTCGATCGAAAAGTACGCAACATACCGCGCCTGCGGTCGCACGCCCACCTCATGCAGCACCGTCACCAGCGGCGTTCCAATCCACTCCGCAATGTAGGACCAGCCCTCTTCGCAAGCCACTTCCGTAATCTGGCTGCGCGTGCCCATGCTCTTCAGGTCAGCCAGCGAGAACGATCCCGGATGCGCCACCAATCCATCAACCGCCAGCCGCCAGTCTGCGAACCCGTTGGCCTGCAGACGCTTGAACGCGTCGGTTCGGCGGCGCGACTGGATTGAGCAAACGGCGACGCTGAAATCATGCTGCGCGGAAACTCGCGCGCCAGCGAGTGCCTGCCCAGGATGCGCTGCGCCGCATACGTCAGCGTCTCGCCCGGCCCATAGATGCCGCCATCGTCCGGAGGCAGCAGCCCATACCGTCGCGCCAGCCGATCAGCCACCGCAACACCCGCGACGCCAGCCGTCGCCGCAATGCCTGCTGTCATAAACCTTCTGCGCGTCACTGGCTTCATACTTCCTCCCGTACCGCGGCACGTCCTGTAACCATCGCGCGCATGCGGTTTCGAAAGCCCGCCTTCGAGATCATCGCCACATGCACCACCACGAACAGCACCAGCGCCCACGACACAAAGAAGTGCAGCGTCCGCGCCGTCTGCCGGCCGCCCAGCGCTTCCACCGTCCACGGCATCGCCGCTGTAAATGCAGGGGACATCGCCAGCCCGGTCCAAATGGTGAGCGGAATCAATCCGAAGATCACGACCAGGTACGTAGCGCGCTGCACCGGGTTATACGAGCGCTCTTCCGCAGCATCGGGCCGCTCACGCCGCAGCGTCTTGCGCAACACGTCGCGGACATCGCGCCACGAGCGCTGGCCGCGCGCCGGTGCAAGGTCTCTGCGAAAGTGTCCTGTACCCAGGCTGTAGAGCCCGTAAACCAACCCGGTCAGGACCAGCAACCACGCCGCCTCAAAATGCAGATAGCGGCTCCATCCATTCTCATCGGGCATCTCGAACTTGTAGCCGGTCGGCACCGACCCGCGAGACGCCGGAATCGGAATCGTGAATGCCGGCTGCACCATCACGTTGCCCACTTCGCCCCAATAAAACCTCGGGTGCGAGATCACGATTTCCATGCCCGTAATCAGCAGCGCGAAGAACGCAATCACAGTGAGCCAGTGCGTCACACGTACCACCGCCGTGTGGCGAGGAGGCGCCGGGTTTGGGAGAGGCGCTGTCGGGTACACACGCGCAGCATAGCACACGCCAACCAGACTGGGCGCGGCCCGTCATCTGCCGAAATGCCCGCTCCCACCGTCTGCGGTATCCTCTCCCTCAACGGAGTCTCCATGCGCCTGCTCGCCGTCACCGCCCTCTGCGCCATCGCCACCGTCTCGACCGCGCAATCTCCTTCCACCGTCGCGCAGAGCCCCTCGCCGTCCGCGCAGGACCTCCGGTACATCAACACCATCCCTGCCTTCGACAACCACGCGCACCCCATGCTCTCCCCGCCCGACGACGCGACCGATCGCAACTTCGATGCGCTCCCCGTCGACAGCATGGCCCCGCAGACAGATCCCGCCGCCTACCGCCCTGACAACCCTCAGCTCGCCGACGCCTGGCGTGCTCTCTTCCACGTCGATCTGCACGTGCCGCTCGATGCCGCCGGCGCTGCTAAACTCGCCGCAGCGCGCGCCGCCGTCAAAGCTCGCGAAGGCACTCATTACTCCGCCTGGGTTCTCGACCAGGCGAACATCCGCACCATGGTCGCCAACCGCGTCACCATGGGCAACGGCGTGCAGCCGCCGCGTTTTCTCTGGGTGCCTTACGACGACGCACTACTCTTCCCGCTCGACAACACCGCCGCAGCCGACACTCCCGATCGCGCGCAGTTCTTTCCCCTCGAAGACAAGCTCCGCGCCCGCTACCTCGCCGCCGCGCACCTCGCCAGCCTTCCGCCCACCCTCGACGACTACCTCACTCAGCTTGTCATGCCCACGCTACAAAGCCAGCACGCCGGCGGCGCGATCGCCATCAAGTTCGAGCTCGCCTATCTGCGCTCCCTCAACATCAGCGACCCGTCACCCGCAGACACTCCCGCCGATGCCGCCCGCGCAGCCGGCATCTACGCGCACTACATCCACGGCGGCATTCCATCTCCCGCCGACTACAAGCTCCTTCAGGACTTCCTCTTCCGCACCATCGCCATTGAGGCTGGCCGCCTCGGCATGGCCGTTCACTTCCACGACCTCGCCGGCGCCGGCCGCTACTTCTCCATCACCGGCGTCAATCCGCTGAACCTTGAGCCCATCTTCAACGACCCGCGCTTCGCCCACACCAACTTCGTCCTGCTCCACGGCGGCTGGCCGTTCGTCCACGAAGCCGGCGCGCTCCTGCAGAAACCGAACGTCTACCTCGACATCTCGCAACAGGCCATCATGATTCCCGCACGCACACTCTCCACCTGGCTGCGCGAGTGGCTCGAACTCTATCCCGACAAAGTCCTCTTCGGCACCGACGGCTATCCCTACAGCAATACCTTCGGCTGGGAAGAGGCCACCTGGCTCGGCTCGCGCAATGCCCGCAAGGCTCTTGCGATGGCCCTCTCTGGCATGGAGCAGGATGGCGAAATCTCCCCCGCACGCGCCGCTGAGCTGGCCAACATGGTCCTGCATCGCAACGCCGAAACACTCTATAAGCTGCCCGGCCGCTAGCCAAACCATCCGCCCTCAAAGCCAAATCAAACGCAAGCGGTACTCAGCGCACGATTTCATCGTTCGCTGAGTACCATTCGCCGCGCAGCGATCATTTGTAACGTCGCCGCGCACCACGGAACCTGGCGTTACTCTCCGGTTGCAGTTGCGCTCACCGGCCGTAGTGCCAACTCCATCTGCATACCGCCGGGGAGCTTCACGTCATCCTTGGTCTTGCTCACGAACACGCCCGAGTTCGCGCTGCTGTCCTGGCTGTGCAGGTTCACGCCCGAGACAACATCCTGTATGTCCCCGCTGGTGCCCACGTTAGCGAGAGTGTTGGGAACCAACGCTTCGTCCGGCTCTCCGTCGTTATCAGCACCCGTCGCCGCGGCCACGATCCTGGCATGCAGCGGCACGGTGGCTCCATGCTTCAACTGCGCAGTGGTAAAGCGCAGCGCCAGCCGCACGTTTCCATCCTGCAGGCTGTCGTTCTCTACCGTAGCCGTCAGCAGGGTACCGCTCGGCAACTTGGTTCCATCCGGCAGGTGCACGGTGTCGATGAGCCGCGCCTGGACGGTCGCTCCCTTGCTCAGCTTGCGTGCGTCCACCGACCGGGTTAGTTCCACTACTCCCGCGGTATTGCCGATCGCAGTCGTGCTCGCGGTTCTGGCAGGCGCAGCGTGCGCGATCGAAGGCAGAAGGAGTGCAGCAGTGAAAGAGAGAGTCATCAATGAATTCAGTTTCATTCAGGTGTTCCTTTCATTCCTCTGTGTAGGTTCGGCGCGCTCATGCAAATCATCGGAAGGAGCCAACCGCGGCTGCGCGTACACAACACGCAACCTGTGTTAATAGACGCTCTCGATACCCGCATAGACACAGGAGATTTCGCGCGCGCACGACGCACGAGCAGCGTAAAAAGATTCAACTTTTTCAATCGAGCCTTCCTATCAGGAACTTAGCCGGCAGACCTCTACTCGGGCAATCCTTTCGCTTGCTCTATATAGAGAGCCGACCGAAACTTCTTCCCCGTGCTCCCACCAGACATATACCGCCGCTTCCCAAAGATCGGGCGATCAAACCACGCGCGATCGAACTTGCCCAGCATCGACCACGCAATCCCCGCATAGCCATTCGGATCGCGCCCATCGATCTCATACTTGTCATTCAGATAGATCGCCACCTTCATCGCGATGCGCACATTCGGCGTCCACTCCACAATCTTCTTCGCCCAGTACATGCGCAGGTAGTTGTGCATCCACCCATAGCGCACCATCTGGATCTGAGCCGCATTCCAAAGCTCATCGTAGGTTTCGCCATTCTCCAACTGCGGCAGTTTGTACAACACCTCGCGCTGATCGCGATCATGCTCCTCAATAGTCTCGCGCGCCCACTTGTCCGCGCAGCCAGGCGAGTCATACTCAGGCTGATACCGCACGAAGTTCACCGCCAACTCGCGCCACACGATCAGCTCGTTGAAGTAGCTCTCGCGCTCTGCCTTCATGTGCGGATGCTGCTTCGCCGCCGCATCCACTGCCAGCGCAATCGTCTGCGGCCCGATATGCCCGAAGTGCAGCCACGGACTCATCTTGCTCGTTCCGTCGATCTCCGGATGATTGCGATCGCGATCGTAGTTCGCCAGCATCGCCGCGCAGAACACGTCCAGCCGCTTCACCGCCGCACGGTGTCCACCCATCCACGCGTCCACCGGCTTTACGCTGCGATCGAAGTCCTTCCACTCGCGCGTAACATCCTCGCGCACATCATCCGCATGCAGTCCACGCGGCTGCTTCCACCTCACCTCGGCATGAGGATTCGCATACGGCACAAGAAACTCCGGCAGCGCGCGATACAGCCGCGGCCGCGCCACCGCCGCACTGAACTGCGCCTTCTCCAGCAGCTTCGACGGCACAATCACATCCGCATCCACAGTCCAGAAGGGAACTGCCAGTTCCTCGGCCAGACGCACGCGCCACTTCTCCGGCTCGCGCATCGGATTCTCGTCGCCAATCACCATCGCTGCGTCGACATCCGCAAAAAACTTCAGGTGATCCTCATGCGGCGCGCGGCGCATCACGAAGCCCACACCGCGCTCCGCGCAATCTTCCTCCACGTCCGGCAGCCCCTGGTTGAGGAACGCGTAGTGCCGCAGGTTTGCGTGCGGAAAGTTGCTGATCGCCGCGAAGTACGCAACAACCGGCAGCCCGAGCGCATTGCCCACCGCAATCGCCATATCGAGCGCATGGTTATCGCGTCCCCGCTGCGCCCGCTGCATCCAGTACACAACGCACTTGCCCTCACCCGGAGCGCCACCCCGCCGCACCGTTACACGGGGATCCTGTGCCAGCTCGCGCAGCGCCTGCGGCACGCACCCATCGTCCACCAGCTGCGCGGCCAGTCGTGCATACGCCGCATCCTTCTCCTGCACCGTCATCGACGTCGAAATCTTCTCCATCTCCTCTCCACGCTACCTGAACCCCGCACATCGGCTACCATCGTCATTGCGAGAAAATCCATGTCCATCGACGCCATCAAATCCTGCGCCCCAAATCCTGCACCAGACGTCACCGAGACCGTCACCCTGCGCCACGCCACCGTCGCCGACGCGCCCGCACTCGCCCTCACCGGCGCCGCCACCTTCCTCGAAGCCTTCACCTGGATGCTGCCCGGCCCCGACATCGTCGCCCACGCCCTCAACAACCACACCGCCGACGCCTACGCCCACTACCTCACCCACCCCAACACCCGCATCACGGTCGCCGTCACCGGCCCCGCAGTCGGCTTCCCCGCCGAGCCCGGCTCCATCATCGGCTACGTCCTGCTCTGCACCCCCGAGCTCCCCACCATCGACATCGTACCCACCGACATCGAGCTCAAGCGCATCTACCTGTTCTCGCGCTTCCGCTCCGCCCCGGTCCTCGACGCAGCCGGCGCACCCATCCCCAACCTCCGCCCCGCCCAGGCCCTCATGGACGCCGCCGTCTCCGACGCGCGCGCCCTCGGCGCCACCCGCCTCCTGCTCGGCACCCACGCCACCAACCTCCGCGCCATCGCCTTCTACCGGCGCAACGGCTTCACCGAGGTCGGCACCCGGATCTTCCAGGTCGGCAGCCAGCAGTGCTGCGACCTCATCTTCGCAAAGCAGCTCTAACCCAGCAATCCACAAAGAACGTCCGATAACACGACACAGCTTCTCGCGCTACCCGCAGTCCGCGCTCTAAGCTATCTAGTTTGTTGTACTTCGAGAATTATCTCATCCTGACTCATGCTTTCAGAAACCCCGCCGATAAAGAGAACATCTCGCGGTAGGTTTGCCGGAAGCCAGGTCGCTGACCTTCTCCCCGTTTCCTCGGAACCCCGCGCAATTTGCGCATTCGAAAGGGATTCCGATGACCAAACTTCGCACCTTCGTCAGCACCTACAGTCCAATATTTGCGCTGGTCGCGGTTATCATCGGCCTCTATGCGATGGCAATCTGCATCGGCTGCGGCCTTAGCCTTCATTTCTAGGACTCAACGCCCCACGACTGCAGACCCACCCACCGTCCGCTTTCGCGACACCACAGCCTGCACAAACCAGTGCAGGCAGTGGTGCGTTTGGAATCTTTTCGCCCCAGGAAACGTCTAATTCAGTGGTAGACTAAGATTCGCTGGAGACGTGCGCCTCCGAGTTGCCGAAGCACCTTCGCAAGTGTCTTCCGCCCGCGCCCGCGGCCTTGACCGCAACCCCCGTCCCAACGACCCCGTCACAACCCAGGGAGTTCTCCGCGAAGTTTGTTTGATTCTCTCCCGCGCGGAAATGGTTCCCGCAAAAAATTTTTATGAGACTCCGCCCTGCGTGAGTCTCCCTTAGGAGCGCCCACGTGGCTGAAGAACTCGATAAGTACGAAGAAGACGTAGACCATATCATCGACACCGGCAAGGAGAAGGGCTACCTCACCTTCGGCGAAGTCAACGACCTCCTCCCCGGCGACATTACCTCGCCCGACGAGCTCGATGACCTGATGACCACCATCAACACCCAGGGCATCGATGTCCTCACCGAAGGCCGCCGCGGCTCCAAGCTCGACGCCGACGACCGCGACTCCGATAACGAGTCCGGCGAAGACTCCGACGACGTCGAACTCGACCTCTCGCCCGGCACCCTCGAGAAGACCAACGACCCCGTCCGCATGTACCTGCGCGAGATGGGCACCGTGCCCCTGCTCACCCGCGAGGGCGAAGTCGAAATCGCCAAGCGCATCGAACGCGGCCAGCTCCGCGTCATGAAGGCCATCTCGCGTTCGTCGCATCGTCATCCGCGAAATCGTCGGCCTCGGCGAAGACCTCAAGCGCGGCGTCCGCAACATCAAGGAAGTCGTCACCTTCGACGAAGAAGAGCTCACCGAAGAGATCCTCGCAGCCCGCGTCAAGGCCACCGTCGCGCGCACAGACGAGCTCGTCAAGCACCAGAAGAAGGCCGCCGACTACCTCGCCAAGTCCCTCGACCCCCAGGGCAAGGACGCGAAGGCCAAGGCCAAGTACGCGCGCAAGAACCTCTGGCTCATGGGCCGCGAGAACGTCTTCGTCTCGCGCATCGTTCGCGAGTTCAAGTACACCAACGGCGAGAAGAAGCGCCTGCTCGACAAGGTCAACAAGACCGTCGACTCCATGCGCACCCTCGAGCGCCAGATTCGCTCGCTCGAGACCAAGTTCGAGGCCTCGCGCTCCGAAGAGCTCAAGAAGGAGTACCGCCGCCAGCAGAAGAACTGCCGCATCGATCTCGAGCGCATGGAAGCCGACGCCGGCATCTCGCACGACGCCCTCAAGCGCACCCAGCGCGAGATCATCCAGGGCGACATGGACGCCGAGAAGGCCAAGCGTGAGCTCATCGAAGCGAACCTTCGCCTCGTCGTCTCCATCGCCAAGAAGTACACCAACCGCGGCCTGCAGTTCCTCGACCTCATCCAGGAGGGCAACATCGGCCTCATGAAGGCCGTCGACAAGTTCGAGTACCGCCGCGGCTACAAGTTCTCGACCTACGCCACCTGGTGGATTCGTCAGGCCATCACCCGCGCCATCGCCGATCAGGCACGCACGATCAGAATTCCAGTCCACATGATCGAGACCATCAACAAGCTCATCCGCACCAGCCGTCAGCTCGTGCAGGAGCTCGGCCGCGAAGCCTCCTCCGAAGAGATCGCCAAGCGCATGGACATCCCCGTCGCGAAGGTCCGCAAGGTCCTCAAGATCGCGCAGGAGCCCATCTCGCTCGAGACCCCCATCGGTGAAGAGGAAGATTCGCATCTAGGCGACTTCATCGAAGACCGCATGGCCGTCAGCCCCTCCGACGCCGTGATCTCGGTCAACCTCAAGGAATATACGTCCCAAGTCCTCCGCACCCTGACCCCGCGCGAAGAACGTGTGATCAAGATGCGCTTCGGCCTCGAAGACGGCAGCGAGCACACCCTCGAGGAAGTAGGCCAGAGCTTCCAGGTCACCCGCGAGCGCATCCGCCAGATCGAAGCCAAGGCTCTCCGCAAGCTGCGCCACCCCAGCCGCTCGCGCAAGCTAAAAGCCTTCGTCGACGGCGTCAAAGAGATGTAACCCATCCCCACCAAACACCGAGGGCGCGCCAACCGGCGCGCCCTTCGCGTTTAATCACTCTCTACTCCTTACTCCTTGCCCTCTACTACTTACTTCCCCAAATGCGTATCGAAGAACTTCGCCATATCCTCGTCGGCTTCCTTCGACTCCGGCAGCTTCGGATTATTCCAGAACGCATGTGGCAGCGCCTCGAACACAATCAACTGCGCATCCACGCCGGCGCGCAGATACGCGCGATGCAGAATCGTCGTCCCGCTCAACAGCAAGTCGCGCGTGCTCGTGATGAACAGCGTTGGCGGAAATCCCGTCAGGTCCGCATAGATTGGCGAGAGCACAGGATCCTTCGGATCCGTCGATCCCGCGTACGATCCGAGATCACCTCCATCTTGTTTGGGCGGATCAAGATGCCCCGACAGCCCATCCAGTGCATAGATTGCGATCGAGTCCCCCACGCGGCTGAAGTCTCCCATGCCTGAGAACACGCCCGTCGCACCCGGCATCGGCAATCCCAGTTGCTTAATCTTCGACGTCACCTCCGCCGTAAGAATCGCGCCCGCCGACGTCCCGTAGATCCCGATATTCTTCGGCCTGTACGTCTTCAACATCTCCTTGTACACCGCAATCGTATCGTCCACCGCCGCGGGAAACGGATGCTCCGGCGCCATCCGATAGAGCACCGAAATCACCTTCGTCCCCGTCAGGTTCGCCATAGGAATCGACTCCGTCAGCGACCCCGAGTCCACATGAAAACCGCCGCCATGCACATTGATCAGCACACGGTCCTGCTTCTCGGCCGAGATCGTCAGCGGCGTCACCACCCGCACCGGCACGCCCGCAATCGTCGCCGCAGCCACGTTCGCCGGATACAGCTCCTTCGACACCTCACCCGCCCCGGCCTGCCATTTGTCTGTTCCCGCGCGCTGCTCCGCAATCGTCGGATGGCTCGGCGCATCCGACACGACCCTCGCCAGCATCGCCTGCGCCTCCGGGCTAATCGTCTTCGGCACCGGCACCACGCGCGTCACATACGCAGTGCCATCCGGCAGAATCCTGCTGCTGTCCGTCATCGTCTGCTGCTCGCCCGAAACCTGCGCCGCCGCACACACCGGCATCAGCGCAATCATCATTCCTGCCGCAATCCACACTCGCATACACGCTCCTCAAAAGCTCTCAACCTGCACCGCAACAGCATACAGCCGCCCATGTTCCCTCCTCGGCACCTTTCTTCTCGAAATATTTCTCTTCCTGCAACATTGCCTGCGTAGCCTTCACTTATGCGTCTAAGCTTCGTCGTTCCCGCATATAACGAGGAGGCCTACCTCCCCGCCTGTCTCGAATCCATCCTCAACCAGATCGATCCCGCCACCAGCGGCCTCGCCGCGGACGCCTGCGAGATCATCGTGGTCAACAACGCCAGCAACGACCGCACCCGCGAAGTCGCCCTCCGCTATCCCGGCGTCATCGTCGTCGACGAGCCACGCAAGGGCCTCACCTTCGCCCGCCAGGCCGGCTTCGCCGCCAGCACCGGCGACCTCATCGCCAACGTAGACTCCGACTCCCGCCTCACCCCCGGCTGGGTCGCCAAAGTCCTCACCACCTTCGCCGAATCCGAAGTCAGCGCCGCGGCTAAATCCAATGCCGCCGGGAAACCGGACACCCAACGCCCGCTCGCCGCCTTCTCCGGCCCGCTCGTCTACTACGACCTCACGCCCCGCCAGCGCCGTCTCGTCCACGTCTTCTACATGACCGCCTGGACCACCTACGCGATCAACCGCTACATCCTGCGCGTCGGCTCCATGGTGCAGGGCGGCAACTTCGTCGTCAGCCGCGCGTCTCTCGAAGCCATCGGCGGCTTCAACACCGCCATCAGCTTCTATGGCGAAGACACCGACATCGCCCGCCGCCTCAACGACGTCGGCGAAGTCCGTTTCACCTTCGACCTCAAGATGTCCTCCTCCGCCCGCCGCCTCAAGAGCGAAGGCATGCTCACCATGGCCGCGCGTTACTCCATCAACTACCTCTGGACCACCTTCTTCAAGCGCCCCTTCACCGACACCTACGTCGACATCCGCGAAGGCCAGGTTCTCGCCGACCACATCGTCGCCGAACCTCAGCCCGAAGCGTAAATTTCGTGCCTGCTTAGCGCTTCTGCACCAGGTGCAGTAAAGTCACAGCAGCGCCCATGAGCCCTTTTCCGCTAAAGCCAACGCACGCCCCGGTCAAGAACTACTAGGCCGTCCTCGCGCAGTTCCAGAAGCACGGCCACACCACCGAAGGCAACACCCGCTCCGCCTTCGCCGACCTCCTCAAGCCCTGCTGCACTCCTTACGGCTGGCACCTCGTCGAGGAGTATCACTTCCGCGGCACAGGCAAGCAACCGCTCCGTGCGGACGGCGCCCTCATCGACGCCTTCACCCTCCAGCACGGTCTCTGGGAAGCCAAGGACTCCAACGACGACCTCAAAGCAGAGATCAAGAAAAAAGTCGCCAAGGGCTACCCGCTCACTAACATGCTCTTCCAGTCCCCCAGCCACGCCGTTCTTTATCAGAACAGCCGCATCGCCTTCGACGGCCCTATTACAGACCCCGAAAAACTCATTGACGTCCTCCAGCAATTTTTTGATCACCAGCAGCCCGACATCCCGGACTGGAAGGAGCCGTCGCGCAGTTCTCCAGCAAGATCGCCGACCTCGCCAAGGGCGTGAAGAAGATCCTCACCGAAGAACAAACCCGCAACGCCAACTATCGTGCCAACTTCGAGTCGTTTGCCGAGCTCTGCCGCGAGTCCATCAACCCAGACCTCGCCGACGACGCCATCCAGAACATGCTCGTGCAACACCTGCTCACCGAGCGCATCTTCCGCAAGGTCTTCAACAACCAGGAGTTCCTGCAGCGCAACGTCATCGCCATCGAGATTGAGAAGGTCATCCGCTCCATTACGGCCAAATACTTCTCACGCGACGAGTTCCTAAAGCCGCTCGACCACTTCTACAAGTCCATCGAGCGTGCCGCCGAGGCCCAGACCGAATACACAGAAAAGCAACACTTCCTCAACGCCGTCTACGAAAAATTCTTCCAGAACTTCGACGAAAAGCAAGCCGATACCCACGGCATCGTCTACACCCCACAGCCCATCGTCGATTTCATGGTCCGCTCCGTCGACGAAATCCTCCAGCAGGAGTTCGGCAAAACCCTCTCCGACTCCGGCGTCCACATCCTCGACCCCTTCACCGGCACCGGCAACTTCATCACCCGCATCATGCAGCAGATCAAACGCTCCGCTCTGCCGCAAAAATATGCCGAAGAACTTCACTGCAACGAAATCATGCTCTTGCCTTATTACATCGCCAGCATGAACATCGAGCACGCCTATATGGAGAAAGTCGGAGAGTACAGCACGTTTGAGGGAATCTGCTTAGTCGATAGCTTCACAACGCTCGGACAAGCAAATTTCTTTACTTCAGAGAACACCGCGCGTATCCGTCGACAATCGGCGTCGGAAATTCGGGTAGTTATCGGGAATCCGCCTTACAACATGGGACAGGTAAACGAGAGCGATCAGAACAAGAACCGACGCTATCTAGGGCCAGGCGATGTAGATTCCCGGATTGCGAAGACATATGTAAAAGACTCGACCGCCACCCTCCGAAATAAACTTAGCGATCCCTACGTAAAAGCTTTCAGGTGGGCCTCTGACAGAATCAAGGATCACGGTGTGGTTTGCTATGTCACGAATAATAGCTACATCGACCAGATAGCCTTCGATGGAATGCGGAAGCACCTCGCCAACGACTTCTCCAAGCTATATATCCTTGATCTTGGTGGCAACGTTCGGCACGATCCTACACTATCAGGCACAACGCACAATGTATTTGGCATTCAAGTCGGTGTCGCGATTTCTATACTCGTTCGTGCCGAAGGATCGAGCCAATATGATCGCGGACAAATTTTTTACGCGGAAACCGGAAAGCAATGGAAAAAGCAGGCCAAACTTGCACAGTTGGACCAATGGGTCTCTCTGAGTAACATTACTTGGCGCTCCGTAAACCCTTCCACCAAGCATAGCTGGGCAATCAGCGCGACCGAGCAAGGTGCCGCATTCGACGCCTACGTGCCACTCGGTGACAAGAAGACGAAACACTCAGTAGATCAAAAGACAGTATTTAATAATTTCAGTCTCGGGGTTGCCTCCAGCCGCGACGCATATAACTACAATGAAGACTTCGGACGCTTAAGATCGAACGTCTCTTCAGCAATAGATGCATACAACGAAACATTGGACAGATACCGCCGCGAAACTACTCCGCGTCCGAGTCCGGACATATACGTCGATCTTACCGACAAGCGTCTCAAATGGACGAGACAGACGAAAGCTCTGCTCGGACGCCTTAGCGAAGCAAGACTCGTTGAAGGCGATTTCAGAGAGAGTTCTTACAGGCCTTTTCGCAAACTCAACTCGTATTTTGAGGATTTCTGGAACGAGGAGCGCTATCAACTTCATCGTTTCTTCCCCACACGAGAGGCTGCCAATGTTGTAATCGCAGCATCGGGAGTTGGAGCAGAGCGCCCTTTCGCTGCGTTCGCATCTTCTAGCATCCCAGATTTGAATTTTTTCGGGCCGGGCACGGTGCCAAATTGGTTTGCTTTCTATACCTATGACGAAGATGGTACCAACCGCGGCGAGAACATCACCGACTGGGCGCTCACCGAGTTCCGTATGCACTACGCCGACAGCAAGATCACCAAGTGGGACATCTTCCACGCAACCTATGCCGTGCTCCACCACCCCGAGTACCGCACCCGCTACGCCGCCAACCTCAAGCGCGAACTCCCCCGCATCCCATTCCCACCCGACCTCCACATCTTCGCCGCCGCTGGCAAGCGCCTCATGGAACTCCACATCAATTACGAGAAGCAGAAGCCCTACAAACTCGAACAGGTTGAAGACGAGAACGCCGAGGTAACCTTCCGCGTCGAGCGTATGCGCCTCAACTCCAAAGACAAATCCGAACTCCGCTACAACGACTTCCTCACCCTGCGCGGCATCCCGCTCGTCGCCTTCGACTACCGCCTCGGCAACCGCTCAGCCCTCGAGTGGGTCATCGACCAGTACCGCGTCTCCACCGACGCCCGCTCCGGCATCGTCAACGACCCCAACCGCGAGGACGACCCCCCAGTACATCCTCCGCCTCATCGGCCAGGTCATCACCGTCTCCCTCGAGACCCAGCAGATCATTGCCAGCCTCCCTTCCCTCAACCTGCCCGCTTGAACGCCACCATCACGCCTTAGAACCGAAATCGCGCCGACAGCTGCATCAGCCGTGGTGGCGACGAGCTCTGCACCTGCCCAAAATTAGTGCTCGAGATATTTCCGCTCACCGCTGCAGGCCCAAAGAACTGCCCGTGGTTGAACACGTTGAACGCCTCCGCGCGCAGCTCCACAGACATCCCCTTCGGCAGTGCGGTCGTCTTCTCCAACGCCAGATCCGTATTGTCCGCACCCGGCCCATAGAAGAACCTCCGCCGCGCATTGCCCAGCGTCCCGAGTGCCGGCAGCGAGAACAAGCTCGTGTCGAATGCGTACCCGCCCGGCCCCGGCCGATGATTCACCTGAAGATCACCAGCCGCAACCTCCGGCTCATCCACACCATTATTGTTGATGCCGTTCGGCTGCGTCCCCAGCAACGACGTGTCGTTGTTATTGAACAGCGTCACCGGAAACCCAGTACTGAATCGCGTCAACCCGGAAACATTCCACCCCTCCGTCCACCGCGCATGTCCCTTCCACAAGCTCCCCACCGGCAGCGTGTAGCGATAGATCGCAACAAAGTTATGCGTCAGATCGAACGCCGAAAGTGCGCGACTCATCCCTGCATTGCTCAGCCCCGGCACCTCGGGATACACCGCCTCCGCCAAACTCGACGACTGATCAATCGACTTGCTCCACGTATACCCAACCTGCAAAAACAGCGTGCGCGTCGAGTGCTTCACACTCACCTCCAGCGCATTGTCGTGCGAGTTCGCAATCGTGCGCTGCAGATTCACGCTGCCGAACGCCGGCCCAAAATCCGTGCGCGTCCCCTGCACCAACTGCCCCGCCGCCGTCGTGTACGTGCTGCTCTCGCCAAACGGTCCGCACGTAGCTGACCCCGGCGCCACGCTAGCCGGCGTACTCAGCGCCAAACACGCAGCCGGATCACCCGGGTTCACTTCCTGGATCACCAGCAGATGATGCGCCTGCGTCCCCACATACCCCGCGCTCACTACCGTGTGCGCCCCAACCTCGCGCTCCACCGTGACGCTGTAGTTCTCGGCGTACGGCGTCACGTTATTGGTCGCGTACGAAACAATCCCCGTCAGCGGCTCAAAGTTTGCCCAGTTCACGCTCGTATTCGGATTGCGCCTGTGACGCACCATACGCCACCGGCTGCAATGGAAACCGCTGCCCCACACTCACGCCCGTCGCCGCCGTCACAAACGGCTCGTTGAACAACGTCGGCGCGGGCGTCGTGTCGGTAAACCCATACGGAGGATCGCCGCTCGCAATCGCCGCCGACAAACCTTCCACCGCACTGTAGTAAAGTCCGTAGCCTGCCTTCACCAGCGTCGCTCCCGGGGCACCCAGCAATCGCCCAAGCACGCCCGATCCAGCCTTGGGCGCCCATGAAACTGCAGCCCGCGGCGCCACATCGCCATATCTCGTTGGCGAGATTGTTCTCGGAACCCCCGGATCTCCCGGGAACAAAATCCCTTGCGGCGCGTTCGGAAACACCAGCGACTGCTCGTCCGGATTCAGCGTCAGCAGCTGGTTATACTTCTCGGACCACGGCGGCAACACGTCCCAGCGCAGCCCATAGTTCAGCGTCAACTGCGGGCTCACCCGCCAGCTGTCCTGCCCATACACGCCCAGGTAATGATTGCGGTTGTAAAACTTCTGTCCCTGACCCTGCGTGTAACTTGAATCGATCCCCAGCAGAAAATCCGCGAAGTCCGACCCCGTCTCACTTCCCGTAAACGAGAAGCTCCCGTTGTCATACACCGTCGGATGCGTGTTGATCTGGTCCACATGGAAATCCGCGCCGAACGACAGCACATGGTTCCGCAGCGTGTGGCTCATATCATCGGCAACCTCGTACGTGTTCTCCGCCTGGAACAAGCTCGTCACATCCACACCCATCGTGTAGCTGTTGAAGATCACATTCGCCACGCCCTCAATATCGGGCAACAGCGGCACAATCCCCGACGTCCCCTCGCCCGTAACAAACCCCTGCGACGCCAGCGAGACCCCCACACCGCCGCGCGGCTGTCCCGCCGCCGCCGCGTTCCGCATATAACTCACATGCACCAGGTTCGTTCCCGTAGAGTCCATCACTGTCTGCAGATTCACCGCCGCCAACTGCGCGCGCCCATTGTTCTGCGCATTGAATCCCGGCACCGTCGCTCCACCCTGCCCAGTCGGATACGGATTCAGCAGCGTGTAATCGTCAAGGAAGTAATACCCCGTCAGCGCTCCCCACCGCGTCTGCCGATCCACCCGCACCGCACCCTTATCGTCCCGCACCGTCTGCGCATACGTCGACGTAGAGAACGTTCCACTCCCCGCGTTCGGCTGCGGAATGTACTGCAACAACTGCTGCGCCGGCGCCGAAAACACCGCTTGCGGAATCACGCCTCCCGGAAACACGCACTGCGCATTTGCAGCCGTACACGTCGCCGTGTAGTACGGCTCGCCCTGCGCAACCGCATATCCCAGTTTGCTGCTCA
The DNA here is from genome assembly GCA_963821165.1 of uncultured Acidobacteriaceae bacterium. Lineage (GTDB taxonomy): Bacteria > Acidobacteriota > Terriglobia > Terriglobales > Acidobacteriaceae > Granulicella. Next base: position 905,704 of record CAWGCQ010000003.1, on the reverse strand, counting down.
GCAGCTGCGCAAAGTACGGCCCACTCGCCGACCCGGTCAGCGCCGCACTCTGATCCAACAAATCCCCCGTACGGTCCGCCGCCGTCGGCACCGCAATCAACCCCGTATCGACACCCTGCGTCTGCCGCGTCCCCTGGTAATCCGCAAAGAAGAACAGCTTCTTCACCCACGGCACCGGCCCACCCAGCGTCCCGCCAAACTGCTGCTGGTGAAACGGCGCCCGTGTCAGCGAGAAGTAATTGCGCGCATCCAGTGCCGTGTTCCGAAAGTAGTCATACACACTCCCATGCAGCCGTTCTCCGCCACTGCGCGTCGTCACCGAGATCTGTCCGCCGCTCTGGTTCCCAAGCTTCGCATCGAACTCGCTCGTCAGCACCTCAAGATCCGCAATCGAGTCCAGCGTCGGCACCACCGCCACGCCCATGTTCACGTCTTCCTGCACATTGCTCGCATTTACCCGGAACGCATTCTGCGTCTCCCGCTGCCCACTCACGCTCAGCGCGCCAATATCCAAATCGCCCGACGGAGGCGTGCTCGCCACACCACTCATCACCACCGCGTTCGGTTGCGCCGAGCTCTGCGGAACCACCCCCGGCGTCAACGCCAGCAAGTCCGTAAAGCTCCTACCGTTCAGCGGCACACTTGCCACCTGCTGCCGGTTCAGCACCGACCCCAACTGCGTCTCATTCGGCTCCACATCGGCACCCGCCGCGTCTCCCGCCACGTCCACCACCTCCACCTGTTTCGCCACCCCCAACTGAATCGTCAACACCCGCCCCTCTACCCCGCACGCCACCGGCGTCGTGCTCGTCTCAAACCCCGCCGCATTCACAACCAGCGAACAACTCCCCTCCGTCCCCTCAGCCAGACCCGCCGCCACCTGAACCTCGAACCGACCAGCCGCGCTCGCCTTCGCCTCGGCAACCTCCGCGCCGTCGCGCTGCAGCACCAGCTCCGCCTGTCCAATCCCCGCACCCGACGCGTCCACCACCACACCCGACACCCACGTCCTCGCAGCCCGCTGTGCGGTTTCCTGACCACGAACCGCGATAACCGAACAAACAACCAACAGCACCCCGAAAATCCTCACAACCTTGCGCATCGATCCGGACACCTTTCGATCTCATCCATCGCCACCAGGATCCGTCCGACAATTGCAAGCGCATCCGATTCCGATATAGGACTAAGTTAGTCCACTATATATCAGACCAGATGTGTCCGTGATCACAAAGCCATTACGAAGTTTGTGTTGGCCAGAATCTTTCGTCCAAGTCCAGCCCTCGGAACACAGAAAAGCGCAGCCGGAGCCGCGCTTTCCCCTCTTTCTCTATCCTCTACACTCTACCCTCTACACTCTGCTTCTAGACCCACTCAGCGCCCGCGCTCATCTCGCGCTCCAGCCGGTTGACCCCCGGAAACGCCAGGCTCAGCGGAGCCGAAAGCCCGCTCACCCCGCCCACCCGCACCACCTGGATAGCTCCCCGCAGCAACCGCGGCGCACGCCCGGTGGGCCACAGCTCCGCGAACGACCGCATCACGCCATCCTTGTCCGGATGGAAAGCCCGCTCATCCCACCGCTGCCATCCCGGCATAAACTCCGGAAAGTCGGTCACCGCATTCAGCGTCGAGCGGAAGATCCGCTGCTCCCAGCGCTCCTGGTACTGACCCATGAAGTGCACATGGCTCACGCGGTCCACGCGAATCTCTTCCACGAACTCGGTAAAGCTGGCAGCCGACGTCAAATTGATATTCGCGTTCGGCTCCAACCCATGCCGGTCGCCGCCCGAGATCACCAGGTGTCCCGTCTCCTTCGCCAACTGCGCCGCATCGCGGTTCTCGCGCACATGCCGCAGCCCATTCAGCTCAATCGCATGAATCGCCGATCCAGCCTCGCGCAGAAACCGCAGCACCTCGGTCTGGTGCATCGGCCCGACCTTGTGCAGATCCCACAGCGGGTGGTTGAACACGATCAGCACCTGCGGGCTCTCGTGCAGTTCGCGCAACATGCTCAACAGCCGCGCATCCATCTCTGTGGTCCCAGGAGCCAATTCCGCGGCAGCCGTATACTCCTCGAACCGCCGCATCCACTCCATGCCATCGCGGCTCGGAATGTTATGGATTCCAAGATGAAAGATCGTCTGCCCAAACGGCGCCGACCACTCCACGCTCACCGGAATATGCCGCGATGACGGCACCGTCCGCAGCAGCATCGGCGCCTCAATCGTGTCATGATCCGTAATGGACACCAGCGAGTTCAGCCCCAGCCGCTGAATCTGCTTCGACTCCAGGTCATACGCCATCTTCGGCTGTAACGGCGGCCGCCAGTTGGCGCGCCCATAATCCAGCGTCACCCCATGCCGCTCGCTGCAGGCCGCGTAGAAGTCAAATATCCGCTTCAGCCCGGGCATCACCACAAACATTGCGTGGATGAACCCCAGCGTCTCCTCAGAAACGCTCGTATGGCTGTGCAACGAGACCCCGGTCGTAAACTCTTGGGTCGCGAGTGGCTGTTTCCATTGGCTCGTAACCTTCGACAATATCGGCATGCATCCTCCGCAGTTGTCCTACCTGCCTAAAGCATGCCTATTGCAAGCAAATGCACAATAACCGCTACAACAATAGAAGCTGAATTTTTTCCACCGGGTTCCTCAGAAGGTACGTCCCGTTTTGGGCCTCAACTTGCCTATGGGTGCCCCAGGTCTCGCTTTTGAGACCTGGGTTCGCAGGACGCCATCACCCCGCATGATACGGAGACAAATAGCGCGACTCAAACAGGTTTCCCGGCAACGGTTTGCTCAGATAAAACCCCTGCATCTCATTGCAGCCCAGCATCTTCAGCAGCCTCGCCTGTTCCGCCGTCTCCACCCCTTCGGCCACCACCTTCAGGTTCAGCGAGTGCGCCAGGTTAATAATCGTGGACACCTGCGCCAGCCCCTCCGGCGCCTCCGTCAGGTCCGACACAAACGTCCGATCGATCTTCAGCGTGTCCAGCGGCAGCTTCGAAAGATAACTGAGCGATGAAAATCCTGTGCCGAAATCATCGATTGCAATGCTCACGCCCATAGCCCGGATCGCGCGCAGCGTGGCAATGCTGTAGTCCACGTCCTCCATGATCAGCCCCTCGGTGATCTCGAGCTCCAGGCTAGCGGCCGCATCGCTGTCGCTGCCAATCGCCCGCTCAATGTCCCCAATAAAATGCCGATTGCGCAACTGCAACGGCGAAACATTCACCGCAATCCGAACAGCCGGCAACCCCGACCGCCGCCAGCGCAGATAATCCTCGATCGCCTGCCCCAGTGCCCACCGCCCCACCTCGTAGATCAGTCCAGTCTCTTCCAGCATCGGCGTAAACCGTCCCGGCGGCACCAAGCCTGTCCGCGGATCGTTCCACCGGATCAACGCCTCGGCGCCCGTCAGCTTGCCGCTCGCCATGTTCATCTTGGGCTGATAGTGCAGCATGAACTCGTGCTTATCCAGCGCCTGCCGCAGCTGGTTCTCCAGCACGAACTTGCCCGCCATCATCTCCGTCATCTTCGGCGTGTGGAACAGGTACCGATTGCGGCTGGCTTTGGCCTGCTTCAGCGCCACCTCCGCATGCTTGAACAGCGTGTCCGCATTCGACCCATCCTCCGGATACATCGAGATCCCCACCTTCGCGCTGATCCGGAACGTCGCCGTCTTCACCCCGAATGGATGATCGCGCAGCGCCTTCATCCATCCCTCCACCAGCAGCGCCACGTCATCTTCCTGGCCAATCTCAGGAATCACCACTGCAAAGTGATCGGCATCCAAACGCGCCAGCAGATTCGCATCGCCCACCTCGCGCGTCAGCCACTTGCCCACCTGCCGCAGCAGCTTGTCACCGGCCAACTGCCCAAGGCTGTCGTTAATATTCTTGAAGCGATCGAGATCAATCAGGAAGACCGCGAGCTTCTTCCGCCCACTCACCGCGCTGCGCAGATAATGCGTCACGCGATTGAGAAACAGCGTGCGATTCGCCAGCCCGGTCAGCACATCGTAGTACGCGAGGTAGTTAAGCTTGCGTTCCTTCTCGATGTGGTCAATCGCAAACGAGAGGTTCGCTGCCAACTCCATCAACTGCCGTTCTTCCTCTTCATCGAACGCGCCAATCTCGCCGGCATACAGCACCAGCGCCCCAATCGGCACACCCGCTCGATGCAGCGGCAGCGTCGCCATCGAACTCCATCCAAAACCCTTCCCGTGACGATGCCATGGTGTATCGGGCCCCTCGTTCTCAGGGTTCTGGATCCACACCGGCCGGTTCTCGTTGATCGCAGTCCCCGCAGGCCCTGCCGAAAGCGGCACCTCCGCCTCAATATCTTGCAGATATTCCTTCGCGCGCTCGCCGAAACTCGCCACCACCTGTATCTGCGAATTATCCGTATCCAGCAGCCCAATCCACGCCATCGTGAACGCGCCCGCCTCCACCGCAATGCGACACGCCTCGCGAAACAGCTCTTCCCGATCATGCACGCGCACAATCAACGCATGCATCCGGCTCTGCATTGCCAGGATCCGGTTCAGATGTCGAATCCTGATCTCCGTCGCCCGGCGTTCTTTGATCGCACGCAGCGACGCCAGCGTGTACACCGTGCCTGTCTCTCCGTACGGATTCAAACTCACTTCGACGGGAAACTCTGATCCATCTGCGTGGAGCCCGGTCAGCTCCATGCCAATCCCCATCTCACGCACATGCGGAGCCTGGAAATAGGTCGACAGAAGTTTCAGATGCGACTCCCGAAACCGCTCCGGGATGAGTTCCGATACAGCCTTTCCTGTCAGCTCGCCTTCTTCATACCCAAACAGATTGCACACGCGCTCATTCGCAAGCACGACGATGCCTTGCGTGTTCACCAGGATCATCGGATTCGGTACAACTGAAAAAAAGTTTGCTATTCCATCCATCTGGAGCTTGCCTTAAGAATCCGGATCACTCAATCAAGCTGGCTGGAAGAATCCCATGCCTGTCGAGGTCGCATTTTTCGGTCGGCCCTTGCACTCAGGCGACACCCTCTGTCGTGATGCCTCTCCCGCTCTGCCTGAACAAATCTCGGGTACTAGTTAATAACGAATCCCCGGGTATCGGGTAACCACCAATCTCTCGTACCGTCAGGATCTGCCATGCATGATGTCTTGGTGTTGGTTATACCAGAGCCGTTCTACTGCGGTCTCAGACCTCGTCAAGCGACTGAAAACACCAGCCTTGCGCATGTCCTTTGATTCATGAGCATGTACGTTGATTTACCCGGAATAGTTCACCTGCACAACGAAAAAGCGCCCACCCCGCACGACTCTAACTCGGCACCCCACACCCCGGACATACAACCCTCCCCACCGTACACATACAGGACGCCTGCTAACTCGCCTCAGGCTTCTTGAAATCCAGCACCGTGTTCTTCTCCGCCGAATACGCCGCGCGGTTTCTCCCCGCACGCTTGGCCCGATACATCGCCTCATCCGACAGCCGCCGCAACGTTGTCCCATCGATCGCGTCGTCCGGATACACCGCCACACCCACGCTCACCGTCACACCCAGCGCCCCGAACGGCAGCTCCACCGGCGCCTCAAACACCCGCATCAGGCTCGCCGCCACCTTCTCCGCATCCGACGCCTTATTCAACCCGCTCACCACGGCCGTAAACTCCTCGCCCCCCGTACGCGCAATCGTGTCCACCTTGCGGATCTTGCTCTTCAACCGCGCCGCCACCTCCTTCAAACACTCATCCCCCACCAGGTGTCCATAGGTGTCGTTGATCAGCTTAAAGTGGTCTACATCGATGGTCAGCACCGCCGCCCGCCGCTCTTCCATGCGGCACGACTGCAGACTCTGCTCCAAACGTTCCTCCAGAAGTTGCCGGTTGGGCAATCCCGTCAGCACATCATGCTGCGCGCGGAACGAAAGCTCACGATCCAGCTTCAACCGTTCCGTAATATTGCGCGCGATCACCAGCCGCGCCTCCTGCCCCAGGTACACAATCTCCCTCTCCACCATATTCACCCACACCACGCGCCCGTCCTTATGCCGATGCCGCACCCGAACGCCCTCCGCCGGCTCGCCCAGCACACTGTCCACCTCTTCCGCCTCTTGATCGGCTGGCAACTCCAGGTCGGTCATCCTCATCCCCTGGAACTCTGCAATGCTGTACCCATACTCCTTGGTGGCCGCCTCATTCGCCGTCAGAAACCGCCCTTTCGACTCATCGCAGATCCACATCGGATGCGGATGCGTGTCATACAACAGCCGGAAGTCCTCATACAGATCGCGGAACGTCTCCGCCATCCGAGCCTTGTCATCCGCGGTCTCTTCAAACACCTTGAGGATCATCGAGAAGCCGACAAAGTACTTCGGAAAATTCCAGAACTCCGACAGCCCGATCGTCAGCCACGCCGGATTCCCCGGATGCATGTTCAGCAGATAGAATCCCCCCCACGCCACAAACCCCACCGTCCCTGCCCAACCCGAAACCCCTCGCCTGCCCGCCGACCCCGCATACATCACCGCCGCGCACAGCAGCACCTCCGCCACCACGCAGTGATCCAGATTAATCGCCGGTGTCAGCCACGCGTACGCCGTCAACGCCGATCCGTACACCACGCAGATCGTCAGAACCGCGGTGCGCCTGCGCGGCCACCGATCCGGAATCAGCAGAACCGCGATGGCAAACGCGATGCACTCCGCCAGCAGAACGCCCGATGCCAACACCACCGGCGGAATCACCACGAATTGCTGCGTGTCCACAATCACCATCGCCGCCGCTGCCACGGCCAACCCGCACAGGATCACCTTCCGCGTCCCCTGCTCCTTCGCCACCAGCGACATCAGGAACGTCAGCACGCCCAGCAGCAGAAAATCGAAGCACACCGCATTCTCGCAGCGGCTGCCAGCTCGTCAACTTCCCCTGCATCGCCCACGCCACGTAGCTCAGGAAGACAAAGATCCAACCCACAAACCAGAACCGGAAGTAGATCTGCGGACGCCGCCGCTGCTGCAATCCAAAGAACAGGATCAGCAGCAACAACAGTACGAGATCGACAATCGGACCCTGCATCGTGCCTTACCTCTACTCGAAAGCGCCGGTTAGCCTCTTCGCCTGCACGTCGATTACCGTTCTGGCTCTCCGACCGCGTTCTGCGCGAAGAAATCGAGAGAAATCCAAACGGCGACCTGGCCAGGCCCCTGCGTTTTGCTGCCACTCCATCCATTCATCTATCGCGTTCCGATGCGGCGCGGCCCACTTGCCTCGCGAAGAACCTCATCGAAATCCCAGGCCCACAATCCCAAGCCCGACTGCGTGCCGCCAAGCACTCCGCACCAAACCGCACGCGACATTGCACATTGCCTGATCCCCAAGTGCCCGGAGAGCATTGTCTGCGCTATGTCATCTGTTTCGGATGCTTTGCGTCCTTCTAGAGCGTCCGCTGCATCCAGTTTTTCTGGATGTGCGATCCGCTCAGCCCACGCTTGCTCTTGCCTCCGTGGACACCTGCTCTAGTAGTGCAGAACAGGCGCACGGTCCAACGTCAGTGCCGGGCGCCCGAAAACGTCCAATCTCGCTTCGGCCGACATCCAACCTACCAGCGTCATGCAAGTTCAATTAACCGAATCTTACCTGAAGCCTTTGACCGCTATCCCTCAAGCTTTCCACAGTTTCCGCGCGCTCGTAATACCACACGGGTAACCCGTTACCCACCCAAAGGTCGTAGCGTAAACTCCCGTTCCTCAAAAGCTGTACCGCACCCCGGCCTCGATTCGCCGCCCATTATTCGCCGCATACGGTATCCCGAAATCCGGCGACCCCAACACCCCTCCCACCTGCGTCACGTTCGTGTGATTCAGCACATTCGACGACCGCACATTCACCGTCAGCGCCTGCGGATGATTCGCATTCTTGTTCTTCGTCAGCGAAAACGCCCGCTGCACATTCGCATCCAGGTAAATTCCCCACGGCAACACACCTTTATTCCGCGGAAACACCCCCGTCCCTTCCGAAGCCACCAGCTCCCCCCATGGCGTCGCATACGAGCACGGCGACGCATTCGGATTCGCAGCACAGCTAGGCGTTCCCGGTAGCGCATACTGTGGCCGATCGTTGAAGTTGCCATCCCCGTTATTGTCATACCCCGTCGTGATGTTGTAGTGGCTCCCTCCATTCGCGTTGAAGTTCGCACTCAACACGATCTTCGCTGGCAGCTTCAACGTCCCATTGCCAAACACATTCCACACCGGCTGCCCCGTCCGATGCGCAAACTCGCCCACATCGCTCGTCGAACTCTGCGGCGTGAAGAACGTGTTGTCGTCCGTGTCATCGATCAGGTTCACCCGCACTGCACCCACGAAGAACTGCACGCGCTTGAACTTGTGGTTCTCAAATCCCGCGAACACCGCGTTCACCCGCCCCTGCCCGCTGTTCTGTACCTGCAGAATATTCAGGTTCGCCGGCCCCGGCCGCGGTCCTGTCGGCTCGTCATTCAGCGGCGAGTTGATATTGTTCGACCGCATATAGTTCCAGATTCGTCCCACGTAATAGTCCATCGAAAAATTGAACCCCGCAGGAAGTACCCGCGTGCCGCCCACATTCTCCGCCGCCCACGTCAGCTGCGTGATGTGTGGCGAGTACGTTCGCATACTGTGAATCGGCGTTGCGTCCGTAAACGGATCGCACATCGTCGGACTAAACCCGCTCCCCGCCGCCCCGCCGCACACCGGGCTGTAGATCGTGCTGGTCACGCGCTCGGTTCCGTCTTCGCGCAGAACCTCCGCCGTATCGCTCTCGCCATAGCGTCCTGAAAACATTCCCGCATGCGCATGCAGCGTCCACGTGCCCTTCTTGGTCGGCGACCACAGAATCCCCAGCCGCGGCACCGCCGCGTCCAGTGTCGTCGGATCGGTCTGCACGTAATACCGCACGCCATACGCCACGTGCAGCCCATGCCTAGCCTCCCAGTCATCCTGGAAGTAAAGTGCATTCTGCACCATGTTGAACTTCACCACCGGCGTCCCCGCAACATTGCTGTACGCTGTAGGACTCCCACCCGCCAGCCCCAGCACCGCCCGCTGATACTGCTGCACGCCCGTAATCGTCGTCGTCTCTCCCGGAATCGGCTGATTGTTCCCATCCAGCACCGGCGCCGGTCCGCCGCCAAACGTGTACGTCCCATTGAAGTTCGTGGTCAGCTGCTGATTCTCGTGATACAGCATGAACTGGTCACCAAACTTCATTGTGTGATGTTTGGTCGTCAGGATCGCATCATCATCTGCTTCCAGGTTGAACTCACGCAGCCGCTGCTCCCCAATCGTCGCACCGCCGCCCACAAACGCTCCCGCCACATTCACCTGCGGTGCCGTCGAGTTCGGCACATCCGTCTCGCCATCAAATCGAAAACTCGCCCGCGCCTCGTGCATCAGGTGCGTCGACACCGTCGTTACGTCACTCACCCGGAACATATGCTCATACGTTCCACTGTCATATCCTGTCTCCGCCAGCGATTCGCCGCCCACACCCACATTCTGCAGGTGATTCACATTCGCGCTGTACGTCGTGATCAACGTGTTCTTCGCGCCCAGCTGCCAATCCAGCCGAGCCGTTCCCAGCCACAGCTCCTGCGGCGCCGCCACGTTCTCGTTCGTCATCACCAGGTTGCCCGCATCGTCCACCGTGATCGCATTCACCACCGCATAGTTCTCAATGCTGCGATGCTCCAGCGTCAGCGCAAAGTCGCTGCCCGTCTTGCGCACCGGTCCTGTCAGCTCAAACCCATACCGCTGCTTCCCAATTGGAGCCGAGCTCACCGAGAACGGATCCCGCGCGTTCTCCCACGGACTTCCATTCGTCGCAAACACCGCGCCGTGAAATGCCTTCTGTCCCGGCTTCGTATAAATCTCAACCCGCGCACCATCGAACGGTGGCTCGCGATACTGCGCAGAAAACTGGTCTGGGTTCACCTCGATATAAGCAATCGAACTCTTCGGCGGCAGCGCGCTCGCGCCCTGGAATCCGTCCACTGCAATCGTCGTGTTCGCAGGGTTTCCGCCACCCACCGCCGCAAGCTGCTGCAGCTCGAGCTTCAAATCATCCGGATCGTCCGCCAGCGACTGCAGCCGGTCTCCCGCAATCGTCTGCGAAGGCCCCGACGCCGAAGCATTCGTCGCCGCCCCATTCGCCCCCGACACGTCCACCTGTGTCTCCACATCCTTCAGCTTCAGCACCATCCTGATCTCACCCGCATGCGGCGCCCCCACCGACTCTTCCAGCGCCGCAAACCCATTCGCGCTCGCCCGCAGCCGATGCTTCCCCTCGCTCGCACACCCAAACCGAAACCACCCATCCGACCCGCTCACCACCTGCCGCCGCCCATCCAGCACCACCAGCGCTCCCGGCACCAGCGCCTGCGTCTCATCCCGCACCGTCCCGCTCAGCGTCGATCCCGTGCAGGCTGTCTGCGCCAAAGCATGGGGGATCGCGAGCGCCGCAAACGCTGCGGCGGCAACAAACAATTCCTTCATGGACCCTCATCTCTGCGGAGACACGCGCACGCCTCCCAGACGCTTCACCATGCCGCCTTGCGAGCACAGCGCGCCAGGAGAGCTCCCGCAAAGTTCTCTCTCCCTTCCATACGCAAGCCCACGCGCCGAGGTTCCGTCGTTGCACGAACTCACTGCGTAACCAATCCGCGTCACCGTCAGTCATACTCTGAAAGGACACCGCCCGATGAGACCTACCCACGCGATCTACCGTTGTCTCATCGCCTTGACCCTCGCGCTCGCACCCCACGCCTTCGCACAGACCACGCCCTACCGCCTCAACGTCTCCGTCGACGAAGTCATCCTCACCTTCCACGCAGCCGACGCCCACGGCCTCCCCGTCAACGACCTCAAGCTCTCCGACCTCACCCTCCTCGACAACGGCGCCCCACCCGCCGCTATCCTCGACTTCCAGCTCGAGCAAAACTTCCCCATCCGCGCCGGCATCCTCATCGACACCAGCGGCTCCATGTCCTCGCATCTCTATCGCGATCAATCCATCGCCACGCAATACGCGCAGCAACTCCTCCGCCAGCAAACCGATCAGGCCTTCGTCCTAACCTTCGATCGCACCACCCACCTCGCACAGCCCTGGACCAACAACCCAACCGCGCTAACCGCCGCCATCCACACCCCGCACGGCGACCCCATCGCCGGCACCGCACTCTACGACAGCCTCTACGCCGCCTGCCGCTCTCAGTTCGGCGCAATCGACCACCGCAGCAGCGGCAACTTCATCCTTCTCTTCTCCGACGGAGAAGACAACGGCAGCTTCCTCGATCTCGAAACCGCCGTCGACATGTGCCAGCGCACCAACACCGCCATCTATGCCTTCAGCTCCAACCCACACGACGGCAGCTTCCACCCCGGCACCGCAATCCTCGCGCAGCTGGCCGCCCAAACCGGCGGCACCGTCTTCCACGACGACGACCCCGATGCGCTCACTGATCTCCGCACCATCGAAGCCAGCCTGCGCAATCAATACCGCCTCGTCTTCCGCCCCGCCACCCTCGCGCACGACGGCGCCTTTCACCCCATCGTCCTCGCAACTCCCGACCGCGTAGCCACCCTCACCATCCGCTCCGGCTACTACGCTCCGAAACCGAAACGAGCAGCCGCTACGCCTGCGCCGCCTTCACCCGATCGCTGATCATCTGCACCGCGCGCAGCGAGCTCAACGCCGCGCCCTCCTGCCATCCCACAATGTGGCTCACATGGTCGCCCACAAAATACACCGGCCCATCCGGCTGAATCAGCACCTCGTACCCAGCCTTTGGCCCCTTCTCTCCGCGCCCCAACGGCCCCGCATGCTGGTCCGGCCCATACGACTCAATCCACGCACCCTCGTTCCACGGAATCATCGCCCAACCGATATACATCGGCTTCTCTAGCTCTTTTCCATGTCCCGGATGCAGCTTCTCAACCGACGCGCGCGAAGCCTCAAACTTCCCCTGCCATATCCAGCGCAGCAAACTCCGGCCGCACTCTCCACTCATAGCCCGCCACCAGCACACCACGGTCCGCGAACAGTCCCGCCGAAGGCAGCCAGATCGGGCTGCATCCCTCCTTCAAAAACTCCAGCCCGCCATAAACGTTGTAGTCCTGCTCCCAGAACCGCCGGCTCTCCCACGCAATCTTGTACGTCGGCGAATACGTACACTGCGCGATCACCTGCTGGTACGGCGCACTCAAATCATTCGGCATCTTCTTCATCATCGTCAGCGGCAGAGCGCACACGCAGTAATCCGCCTCGATCATCTTGTGCTGCCCCGCATGCGTATACCCCACGCGCACGCCCTTCGCCGTCTTGCGAAGCTCCGTCACCGGCGCGTTATAAATCACCGTCTCACCCAACGCCTTCTTGAACGCATAAGGAATCTTGTCCATCCCGCCCACCGGCTGGAACATCGTCGCCTGCATGTCGAACGCTTCCTCAAACAAAATCCCATCCCAGAAATCCGCGTCCAGCAGCGTATGCATGTCCACTGGCTTGCTCAACACGCCAGCATCATCGCCCGCCCCCGCCGTCACCGCATATCCCGCAGAATCCGACCCCGTATATTTCCCCGCTTGATCAAGCGAGCCATACCTGCGCAGGAACGTCAGCATCCTATCGCGATCGTCCTTCGACATCTCCTGGTCCAGCGCACCCTGGCTCACGCACTTCGCCAGCAGCTCGCTCACATGCCCGCGCGTATCGGCCTCCACCTCGCGCTGCACCATCGCCTTGCCGCCATTCACCGCATCGTTCTGCAGCAGGCTGCTCCGGCTGGTGTTCACCTCCACCTGCATCTCAATGCCAAACTTCCGGCAGTACCCCAGCATCGTCTTATGGATCGACGGCAACCGCGCCGGCCCCACATTCTGATAGTTCCCCGCATCCCACGTGCAATGCTGCTTCGTCCCATCGATAAACTCAACCGTGTCCCCACCGCGCACCGTCCAGTTGCGCCCACCCGGCCGCTCGCGCGCCTCCAACACCGTACACTCATACCCCAGCGCCTTCATCTCATACGCCGCCACCAGCCCCGCGATCCCGCCGCCCAGCACCACCACCTTCACACCTTTGCCCGTTCCAGCAGCCACGTTCAGCGGCACCGCCGCCTCCGCCATCATCGGCACCAAACCCATCGACTGCATCGCCACAAACGCAGCGCTATACCCGCCCGCCTGCCCCACCCGCATCAGAAAATCACGCCTCGAAAATCCCATGTGAAGATACCCTCATGATTGAAATGACGAATCGTCCCGCATCGAAAGCAAGTGCAGCCAATAAGTAGTGTTCTCCCGCGAATCGAGTGGACCCTCAGCAACGCACGGAAGAGAAAAAGAAAAGAAGTGGGAGATTTGAGTGTATCCGCGCAACCCGTCAAGCGCCACCAGAATGTATTAGGCGTTTCAACCAGGTAGACCCGGGTGCCCCATGTCTCGCCTCTGAGACATGGGGTTAGCAGAAGCCCCAGCTTCACCTGGCAGCCCTAAGAAGCCGCCGCACTCGCCGCTGCCGCTGCGGGTGCCCCATGTCTCGCCTCTGAGACATGGGTTAGCAGAAGCCCCAGCTTCACCTGGCAGCCCTAAGAAGCAGCAGCACTCGCAGCCGCCGCTGCACCCGCCTGTCGCAACGCCGCCAGCGCCGAGTTCGGCTCCACCGCAAATTGATTCCGATGGTCCGCCAGATACCGGTGCACATCCGAGATCACCACCGACCCCTCCCCTACCGCCGACGCAACGCGCTTCACCGAGCTCGACCGCACATCCCCCACCGCAAACATTCCCGGCACACTCGTCGCATACGGCGTGCTCTCAAACCCATCCTCGCCGCCCGTCAGAATAAACCCCTTCTTATCCAGCTTCACCGTCCCAAACAGCCACCCCGAGTTCGGCTCCGCGCCAATCATCACAAACACACTTCCAATCGGCTTCGCAATCCGCTCCCCCGTCACGCGGTTCACCCACGTCACGCACTCCAGCTTCGACTCGCCCTCCAGCGTCTCAATCTCCGAGTGCGGATACAACGTAATGTGCGACGAGCTCTCAATCCTCGAGATCAAATACTGCGACATGCTGCTCGCCAGCGAAGGCCCGCGCACAATGTGGTGCACATGCCGCGCAATCCCCGACAGAAACACCGCCGCCTGTCCCGCCGAGTTCCCGCCCCCCACCACAATCACCTCATTCTCCCTGCACAGCAACGACTCCATCGCCGTCGCCGCATAATAAATCCCGCGATTCTCATACTGGCTATAGTTCTGCACCGACAGCTTCCGATACTGCGCACCAGACGCCACCACTACCGCCCGCGCACACACTGAAATCCCTCCCGCCAGCGTCAGCCGATGGATCCCCTCCACCTGTTCCGCTGTAATCGTCTCCCGCGAAATCGCAAACCGCACGCCAAACTTCAGCGCCTGCAACTGCGCGCGGCTCGCCAGCCGCTGCCCCGAAATCCCCGTCGGGAATCCAAGATAGTTCTCAATCTTCGAGCTGGTACCCGCCTGCCCCCCGGGCGCCGTCCCTTCAATCACAATCGTGCACAACCCCTCCGAAGCCGCATACACCGCGGCCGCCAGCCCCGAAGGTCCCGCACCCACCACCGCCACGTCGTAAATCATGTGCGGATCCGGCAGCTCCGTAATCCCCAGCTCGTCCGCAAGCTGCGTAATCGTTGGCCGATGCAGCGTTCGCCCATCCGTCAGGACCACCGCCGGCAGCGTTGACTCATGCTCCGATAAAGGGTCCGCGCTCGGCTTCTCTTCTTCTGCAGGCACGTCCACAACCCGGTGCGGATAGCTGTTGCGTATCAGGAACCGCTGCAGCTCCACCGTCTCCGCATCGTCCGCGTGCCCCATCAACAGGATGCCACCTATGCCATCGCCAATGATCCCGATCCGTCGCCAGATTGTCGCGGACGTGATCAGGTTTGCAATATCCCCCTGCGCGCGCATCAGCCGCTGCAGCGCCTCGCGCGGTATACGCAGCACCACGCTGTCCCTCACCGTGCGCGCCTCCACCAGCGATCCCTGCGAGGTCAGCAGGTTCAACTCACCAGAAAAATCAAACCTCTTGTGATTCGCAATGACCTTGCATCCGCCATTCTCCGTAGGGATCGAAATCTCAATCTCCCCATCCAGCACCACGAACATATCCACCTGCCGCGCACCCTGCCGGAAAAGCGTCACGCCCGCCGGAATCGTTTCTTCCGAACCGTAGCCGCGCAACCGCTCCACCATGTCATCGGTAAGTTTCGGAAATGCAAGGTCCGGACGAAACTCCGGGGTGTTCCATCCTAAGCTGTTGCCCGTTTTCTCTTCGCTCATGGGAGTTGAGCCTCCTCGCTGTGTGACTTCATTCTAGGTGATTCGCTTCGAGAAACTCCGCCTCTCGCCACCAGGCCCAGCAACCCAGCGTCGCCACCAGCTGAACGCACCGCGGGCGGCCCGCACCTTCCTGGCCGCCCGCTGCACTCAACCCGCTTATCCCTTCAAAAACTTCAGCAGATCCGCATTGATCGTGTCCGCCTGCGTCGTCGGCATGCCATGCGGAAAGTCCTTATACGTAATCAGCGTTCCATGTGGCAACAGCTTCGCCGCCAGCGGCCCCGCAGCCTGGTACGGAACAATCTGATCGTCCTCGCTATGCATCACCAGCACCGGCACGTCGATCTTCTTCAGATCGTCGCTAAGATCCGTCTGCGAGAACGCGACAATCCCGTCATAGTGCGCTTTGGCTCCGCCCATCATGCCTTGCCGCCACCAGTTCTCAACCACCGGTGTCAGCGTCTTCACGCCCGGCCGATTGAACCCATAGAACGGCCCCGCCGGCAGGTCCCAGTAGAACTGCGCGCGGCTCGCAAACAACTGCGCCTGCAGATCATCAAACACCGACTTCGGCAGCCCCAGCGGATTCGACTCCGTCTTCAGCATGAACGGCGTCACCGCGCTGATCAGCGCAGCCTTCGCCACGCGACCCTGCCCATGCCGCGCCACATATGCCGCGACCTCGCCGCCGCCGGTCGAGTGCCCCACATGGATCGCATCCTTCAAACCCAAGTGGTCAACCAGCGCCGACAGGTCAGCCGCATAGTGGTCCATATCATGCCCATCGCCCACCTGCGTCGATCGCCCATGCCCGCGCCGGTCATGCGCAATCACCCGGTACCCTTGCTGCTGAAAAAACAGCATCTGGTTGTCCCAGTCATCGGCCGAGAGCGGCCATCCATGGCTGAACACAATCGGCTGGCCCGTTCCCCAGTCCTTGTAGTAAATCTCTACGCCATCTTTCGTCTTAATGTGCGGCATAACAAGCTCCTTTGTTGGCAGGTGGTGCCAAAGAAGCCCTCATTACACCACACCCGCATGAACCCTCTCTCCCCCTAAAGAGCCACTCCGCGAATAAAGAAATCCACGCGAAAGTCACAGCCTCTTCCACACATCTTGCACCCGCCTCCTGTGTCTAACACTGCTCGCACGTCCTCAGAAACGAAGCAGATAGCTAGCCTTGATGAAGAACTGTCGCCCGTCATTCAGGTACCCAGGCCCGCGCGGCAGAATCGGCTGCGTCGGATCACACGTACCCTCCGCCGGCAGCACCGTGCAGAACTGGTGATTGTAGTTCTGTATGTCGCCGTTATATCCGATATACAGCACCGTCCCCGGATGCGGCAGCCACGTCAGCAGCGCCTGCGTCTGGATCTGCTTGGTCCGCGCCAGCGAAGTCTCCAGCGGATTCGCCAGCGTCGTGTCATACTCCACAATCACGCGCGCCGACCACGCCCGCGTGAACTGATAATTCAGCTTCGTCCGAAACGTCTGTGTCTCATACACCAGCTGCCCGCCATGCGCCGCGTGATCGCGATCCAGCAGATACGTATTGTCATCCGTCAAATGCTTCAACGGATTAATCGAGATCAGCGCCTGCACCGTCTCCTGGTTCAGCAGAAACGGCACCTGCCCCGCCGGCGGGTTGTAGTTCACGTTGCCGCTCTTCAGCCCCTGGATATTGAAGTTCAACTGCGCAAACGGCTGCCCGCGCGCCACGAACCCACCATAGTTCTCTGTGAAATTCAGATTCGAGGTCAGCGGATACCCATCCTGCGGCCCCACCGTATCCGAGTTCTGTCCCACCACCGGCGCCAGCACAATGTTGTTCGGCAACAGCGCAAACACATCAAACGTCCGAGTAGTGATACACCCGGTTATGCGCGTGATCGAACGCTATATTCTGATTCGTCTCCAGCCCGTAGCTCTGCACCACCTTGTGCTTCGGAAACCACTGGTAGTTCGCATGCAAATGGTCGCTGCGAATATTCGACGTCTGCAGGAATCCCACCAGCGTCGTGAACCCCTTGCTGATGTCCTGGTACTCGTTTTGCATGTTGAACGCGTGCCCGCTGCGCTGTACCTGCAAATCCGCCGCCGGCCCCGCCTGGTAGCCCGCCGGAAACACCGCAGCCATACTCTGCGGATTGCTCTGCATCGTCGAGCTCTCCACCATCTGCCCCAGCGCCGTCCAGTGACTGTTCAGCCTCCACGTAAAGTCCGCGCCGCCAATCCGATTCCACCCGCCGCCAAACTCCTCGTCCGTGTACATCAGCCCCACATTCGATCCCTTGCCCAGATCCTGCGACACGCGCCCCACAAAGAATCCCGCCTTGTGCCCATACAGCGGATCGCCCGGCAGCACCGTGTTCCCCGGCTCGCGATCGTTGATCGCCAGCACCCCAATATTCGTATGCCCAAGTCTTTCCCGTAACCCGTCCGCCAATCTCCGGCCGAACGATGTTGCGCGTATACAGCAGCGTCAGCGGCGTCGCAAAGTAGCTCGCGTTCTCCAGAAAGAACGGCCGCAGCTCCGGAAAATAAACCGGGTAGCGCTGGTTCACCGTGAACTGCGGCTGGTCGCTCTCCACATCCGAGAAGTCCGGATTCACCGTGCCATCCAGCACAATCGAATCCTTCAGCACGGCCTTCGCCTCGCCGCCCGCCGTCGCCTCCGCATTGCGCGTCGACCAATAAGGATTCGTCGGATCAAGCGTCTCCAGCGTGTGCTCATTCTGCCCTAGCACGTACGGCACAATCTGAATATTGTGCGAACCCGCAACCCCCGTCAGCCCATCCAGGTGCAGCGTTCCCTCCTGGCTCAACTGGCCACTCACGTTCGCCGAAACCCGCGGCCAGAAGTCCTGCTCGCTGTTGCGCGGAAAATTCCGCCAGAACACCGCTCCCCACGTCGTGCTTTTCGGCGGGAACCGTATGCTCCGAAACGGAATCGCCAGCAGCGCCATCCATCCCTTGTCCGTGATCGTTGCCTCGGAATCCCACACCTGGTCATAGCTGTAGTCCGGACCATTGGTCTCCGTCCACGAAGCATCCGCCTGCACACCCGCAGGATTCACCTGGAACACCACCCCGCGCTGCCGATCCTGAAATGGATCCAGGTTCACCGTCACATAATCGTCGTTGAGAATATTCTCGCGCCGCGCCAAATGCGTGCGGATCAACTCAGGGTGCCGATCGAAACACAAAAACACGATATACAGCGTCGTCTTCGTCCGCCCCAGGTACACCTCTGTCCGCTCCGTTGCTGGAGCCCCATCCACCGGCGTGTCCTGGATGAACTGC
The DNA here is from genome assembly GCA_963821165.1 of uncultured Acidobacteriaceae bacterium. Classification (GTDB taxonomy): domain Bacteria; phylum Acidobacteriota; class Terriglobia; order Terriglobales; family Acidobacteriaceae; genus Granulicella. The sequence goes on along the minus strand of CAWGCQ010000003.1, from coordinate 887,041 downwards.
TTCGCGTGCCCAAGCTGTTCCTTCAACCCCGGCTTGGGCTCCATGTCCGGAAAATCCTGCAGCGAAAGCGGCCCGCTCAGCAGCGGCACCTTCGCATCCGGCAGCGGCTGCGACGTCGGCTTCGCCTCGCTCGACACCGTCGGCTTTCCCTGCACGTTCCCCTGCGTCACCTGCGCCCACGCGCCCCGCCCCGCAAACAGCAACCCAAGCGTCGCAACGCACGACAACAACAGCCTCTTCTGAGCCCGAAACTTCACTGACCGCACTCCCCATGTCGTGGTCGCCCAAAACAATTCACCAAAATCTTCATCTCTCACCAGATACGCTCAACGCAACCCACTGGTTCCCTGCGCTGCAACATCCAACAACGCGGCCTCATCCATGGTCCTGTTAACGAGATCTCCTATAAGACGCACGCCCACCCAATCCGCGAGCCGCAAGACGCAGCTTTTCTCCAACATCATTCGATGAATGGTCTTGGCGTTTGTGCGTCTACTCCGTCGCAACAGGCAGGCTGATGTAACTTGCCTTCCCCGGTTCATGCCAGATCTTCTGCGTGGCCTTGATATAGTCACCAGGCTTCGCGTCGAAGATGTTCGGCACAAACGTCTGCGGGTTGCGGTCATACAGCGGGAACAGCGTCGACTGCACCTGCACCATCAGCCGATGCCCTGCAGGTATCGTGCGATCGATCATAGGCAGGCCAAACGTATACTCCGCGGGCACATTGGGCGTCAGCGCCGACGGATGCTCGAAGCTCGTACGATACCGTCCCCGAAAAATATCGATGCCGATCGGAGCCTCGTACCCATTCATGTTGTACGGTGTGCCAAGCACGTCCGCGAACGTGCCGGTCTCGCCCCGACCGCCGCCTCCGCCCCCGCTTCCCGGGCCGTGAATCTCAGGCATATCGGGATACACGTCGATAATCTTAACCACCCAGTCGGAATCCGTACCCGAAGTAGAAGCCCACAGATGCACAACAGGCTCGCCTGCAAGTTTCATCGGCTCTTTCAGCGGCTCCGAAATATAAGTAAGCACGTCAGGCCGATTCTGCACGAAGTGCTGATCCGTCACCAGCCACGTCCGCCAATTGGAGCCATCATAAGGACGCGGCGAGAACGGCACAGGATTAGCCGGATCGGAAACATACTCATCCGGCGCACTGGCTGCAGGCGCGTCGAACGAGAGCGTCCCATTCGCGCTCAGGTACAGCGGCTTCGACGTCTCAGGGCAGCCCTTTTCGCACACCGTCGGCCACACCTTCGGAGTATCCCAGTGGTCGGTGCCCATGCCTCCAACCGTCTCGCCGCCGGCATCATAGATCAGCGCCTTGGGCAGCTCAAACTTCGGAGAGCCCGGCTTCAGATACGTGTTGAAGAACGGAACAAGATAATCGCGTCGCCACTCTTCCGCCGTGTCCGTCGTCCACTGAAACGGCCCAAGCCCGCGCCCACTGCGGTTGATCTGCGAGTGGAACCACGGACCCATCACAATGTGGTTAAGCGGATCATTCTTGTGCACGGCTTCAAGCGCGCGATAAGAATGGATCGCTCCCCACATATCTTCCTGGTCCCACTCGCCCTGCTCCCAAAGCGTTGGAACAGTCAGGCCCTTCGCAGCCAGCAGATGATCGAGCGCCTGCGACTGCCAGAACGCGTCGTACGCAGGATGCGCTTCGATAATCTTCCAGAAAGGAAGCTGGTCTTCGCCCATCGCCCGTGCGGCATCACCGGCGCTGCCCAGGTGAAGGAAGTTCGCATACTCGTCACGTCCGCCGCGCAGGATGATGTAACCGCCAGCACGCTTCGTCATCTGTTCAGTAAAGTAGTCGAGGTTCGTCTGACGGAAGGCGCCGTAATGAAACCAGTCGTCGCCCATCCACCCATCGACCATCGGGCTCTCGGGCGCAGCGACCTTAAGCGCCGGATGCGGGTGCAGCAGCGCCATCACCACCGTGAAGCCTTCATACGATGACCCAATCATCCCGACGCGCCCATTGGACTCGGGCACATTCTTCACCAGCCAGTCGATCGTGTCATACGCGTCGGTCGTGTCATCGGCGCCCGAGTTATTGAAGCCAGAGCCCACCGGCGGCGGCGTCATCAGGTACACGCCCTCCGAGCCATACTTGCCGCGAACGTCCTGGTACACGCGGATGTAGCCGTTCTTCACGAAGTCCTCGTCGCTCAGCGGCAGCGCTTCGATCATCTTCGGTGAGTTGGAACGCTCTGCGCGTCCCGCCGCGTTATAGCAGGTCCGCGTCAGCACAATCGGCGCTCCCTTCGCGCCCTTGGGAATCACGATCACCGTGTACAGTTTCACCCCGTCGCGCATCGGAATCATCACGACGCGCTTCTCGTAGTCAGGCACCGCATAGGGTACGAGCACAGGCGGCTTGAAGTTAGGATTCAGCTCGTCCGTGACCGTCTTCGCCGGATCCTGTTCCTGCGCGATGGCGTGCGTAGCATCGTAAGTGGCGATCAAGAAAAGCGAAAAAGCAAGCGCGGTGGCGAGACGTTTCATGGCAGGTCCTGTTTTGCCCGGTTGGGCTGGGTGAATAACAGCATAGCAGCGCAACGCAGCAGCTATACTTGGCACCCTGAACCGTGCTCTCTCAGAACCGCGCTGAACCAACCAAAGGAGAAGCCCCTATGACACGTCGCTCCGCATCTCTCGCTGCATCTGCCCTCCTCGCGCTCGCCTCCACCGCCTTTGCCGCCACACTCCCCAGCCTCTCCGGCCAGTGGGCCGTCCACAGCAGCGTCGACGGAAACGAGCACGACCAGGTCTGCACCTTCGTTCAAGCCGACAACAAGCTAACCGGCAGCTGCAAGAGCGAAGACAAGACACACCCCCTCACCGGCACCGTCGATGGCGCCAACATTATGTGGACCTACGACTCCGAATACAACGGCACGCCCATAACCCTCACCTATACCGCAACCCTCACAGGCGCCCCGAATTTCTCTGGCAGCGTAGACGTGGATCCCTTCGGAGTTTCCGGGGATTTCACCGCCACACCCTACACCGAACCCGCCAGGACTCAGCCAGCAGGGGACTGACAACTGAGAACGAAGAACTGACAACCCTCTTGACGCCAGAAACCACTGAATCCCCAATAAATACGCACCTCCCAAGGCCCTCCCCGCAGCCTGTTTTTCGCCCCTTTAAGCAGCTATAATGAAGGGTAGACATGGCTGACGAAACCCTCTTCCCCGACGATCAGAATCCCGATAAGAATCCTCCCTCTCCGCAGCAAGCGAACTCCAATAATCCGCCCCCCACTGGCGAGCCCGGAGCTCCCGGCGCCCCAGGTGCCCCCACCGGCCCCGGCGCCCTCTCCATGCTCTCCATCAATATCGAAGAGGAGATGCGTCGGTCCTACCTCGACTACTCCATGTCGGTCATCATCGGCCGCGCCCTCCCCGACGTCCGCGACGGCCTCAAGCCCGTCCACCGCCGCATCCTGTACGGCATGCAGGAGATGGGGCTGCAATTCAATAAGAAGTACACCAAGTCCGCCAAGGTCGTCGGCCACGTCATGGGCAACTACCACCCCCACGGCGACTCCGCTATCTACGACACCATGGTCCGCCTCGCCCAGCCCTTCAGTCTGCGCTACCCCCTCATCGACGGCCAGGGAAACTTCGGCTCCGTCGACGGCGATCCACCCGCCGCGATGCGCTACACCGAGTCGCGCCTCACGCGGATTGCATCGGAAATGCTCGCCGACATCGACAACGACACCGTAGACTTCGTCCCCAACTACGACGAGTCCACCTCCGAGCCCTCAGTCCTCCCCGCCCGCATCCCGAACCTCATCATCAACGGTGGCACCGGCATCGCCGTAGGCATGGCCACCAACATCCCGCCCCACAACCTCACCGAAACCCTCAACGCCACCATCGCCATCCTCCAGAAAGAGAAGACAGACACCCGCTCCGACCTCGAGCTAGTCCTCGAGCACGTCAAGGGTCCCGACTTCCCCACCGGCGGCTTTATCTACGGCCGCGCCAACATCGCGCAAACCTACAAGACCGGCCGCGGCCGCTTCATGATGCGCGCCAAGTGCGGCCTCGAAAACATCACCGGCGGCCGTCAGGCCATCATCGTCACCGAGATCCCCTACCAGGTCAACAAATCGAACCTCATCAAGCGCATCGCGGAGCTCGTCAACGAAAAGGTCATCGACGACATCTCCGACGTCCGCGATGAGTCCGACCGCGACGGCATGCGCATCGTCATCGAGCTCAAGCGCGGAGCCCAGAATGAAATCGTCCTCAACCAGCTCTACAAGCACACCCAGATGCAGGAGAGCTTCTCCATGATCTTCCTGGCCGTCCACAACGGCCAGCCCAAGGAGCTCCCCCTCGATCAGGCCATCCACGCCTTCATCGACCACCGCATCGACGTAGTCCGCCGCCGCACCGCCTTCCTCCTCAACAAGGCCCGCGAGCGCGAACACGTCTTACTCGGCTACCAGATCGCCCTCGACCACCTCGACACGGTCATCAAGATCATCCGCCAGTCAGCCTCGCGCGTCGCCGCCCGCGAAAACCTCTTCAACTACTTCAGCAACCGCCGCATCAACCTCAACGGCACCGAGCTGGCCGGCGTCACCCTCGACCCCACCAAGTACGCCATCGACCTCGCCGGCGGCAGCGTCTCCGCCCAGCTCGCCAACAACTCTGCCGGCACGCTCATCCTCAGCTACCGCCAGATCGACGCCATCCTCGAACTCCAGCTCTACCGCCTCACCCAGCTCAGCATCGACGAGCTCCTCAACGAACTCCGCACCATCCGCGACAACATCGCCGAGTACGAATCGATCCTCGCCAGCGAGAAGAAACTCCGCCGCGTCATCATCAAGGAGCTCGAAGACATCCGCGACAAGTACGGCGACGCCCGCCGCACCGTCATCCTCGACGAGTCCACCGAGCTAACCCTCGAAGACCTCATTGCTGATGAGCAAGTAGCCGTCACCGTCTCCAACACCGGCTACCTCAAGCGCACGCCCATCACCATCTACCGCCAGCAAAAGCGCGGCGGCACGGGCCGCCTCGGCATGAAGACCCGCGAGGAAGACTTCGTCTCGCAACTCATCATCGACAGCACCCACGCCTACCTCCTCTGCTTCACCAACTCCGGCCGCATCTACTGGCTCAAGGTCTACGAGATCCCCGACGTCGGCGCCGCCGGCAAAGGCAAAGCGATGGCCTCGCTCGTCGACCTCCAGCCCGGCGAAAAGGTCGTCACCATCCTCCCCGTCCGCGACCTCAACGAAGACAACAAGTTCGTCCTCTTCGCCACCCGCAACGGCACCGTCAAGAAGACCGCGCTCAAGGACTTCTCCAACGTCATGGCCCGCGGCATCATTGCCATCGGCATCGACAAGGACGACGAGCTCATCACCGCCAAGATCACCGACGGCGAGCAAGTCATCTTCCTCGCCACCCACGACGGCATGGCCATTCGCTTCAACGAGCAGGACCTCCGCCCCATGGGTCGCCCCGCCTTCGGCAACCGCGGCATCTCCCTCAAGAAGGACGACTACGTCATCGGCGCCGCCGTCACGCCCTCCAACGAAGCCCGCAACAAGCAGCGCCTCGCCCGAGCCGCCGCCGCCGGCCTCACCAGTCAGGTTGAGCGCGTCCTCGACGAAGCCGGTCTCACCACCGATCTGGGTGCCCCGGGTCTCGCTTCTGAGACCCGGGTCGGAGCGCCAAGAATCTCCGCCGTCGCCGCACGCGACACCGCCCCCGACGGCCAGGAGGTCCTGGGCTCGAACCTCGAGCTGGACCCCGAGACACAGGCCAAGCTCCAGAAGCTCGACGAAAAACTCGGCCTCACCCCCTGCCTCATCCTCTCCGTCTCCGACAACGGCTACGGCAAGCGCACCGACGTCGACGCCTACCGCCTCCAGTCCCGCGGCGGCAAGGGCGTCATCAACATGAAGACCTCCAGCAAAATCGGCAAGGTCACCAGCATCAACCTCGTCGACGACACCACCGAGATGATGGTCATCAGCCAATTCGGCAAGATCATCCGCATCGACACCAAGTCCGTCCGCAGCGCCGGCCGCAGCACCTCCGGCGTCCGCCTCCTCAACCTCGACACCGACGACAAGGTAGCCAGCGCCACCGTAATCCCCCCAGAAGACCCCAAGGTCAACGGCGGAGACGGCACCCTCCTGCAATAGCTTCTCTCGAAGCTCACACCCGGAAGGACATGGCTTTTCCACGCAGACCACGAACGGAAGGGCATGGCTTCAGCCAGGCCAACCAAAGCCACCAATAAATAAACAAGGGCGCGGACTTCAGTCCGCGCCCTTTCTCTTCCCTACCACCAAACTCGTCGCCCTTTTCCGTGCTCCCACTGATCTCGTCATCCTGGAGCGAAGCGAAGGACCCCTGTATTTGCTTTTGCGGTTGCAGCTGCATTTCTTTCTCTCATTCCCTTTGAGAATCTGCTTCACGCCTTTGCCCTTGTTTTTCTGGCTGTCATCCCGCAGGGATCTGCTTCTCCCTTTTGCTGTTGCTTCTGAGATAGGTATGGGCTTTAGCCCATACAACTAAGCCACCAATAAATAACAAGGGCGCGGACTTTAAGTCCGCGCCCTTGTTATAGCTCTCGCTCAAGCGGTTGCGTTTCTAAAGAGAGGAGCGCAGTCGAGTCTGTCGCGGGTAGTTTCGCAAAAAATGGGGTCTTGTTCAAAGCCCAAAAATTCACGTTCGCACGCTTGTGCCGCTACTAGCGTCGTCCCACTGCCACAAAAAGGATCGACAACCAGCTGTCCCTTGACCGTTGTTAGTTCTATTAAGGCTCGCATTAGACGCAAGGGCTTTTGTGTAGGATGAAGGCCGCCTTCACCAGGTTCCATACCGCAAACGATCACATTATTTGGCTGGTTTTGATATCGGAGTAGCGCCTGCTCGTTGAATGCACCTAGACCGAACGTAAGAACGTTATCTGCAATGGTTGTGCCTATCGGATATGGCTTAACGAACCACAGAATTGGCTCAAATGTTGGTCGCAAATTGCCGACCTTCCAACCCTCCCATTTGTCACGATTGTCTGTGTCGCCGCGCCTCTCAAACACCACGCTCAAACGCTGTGCGCGGTGAGCGGCCCGATCACGTACCCAACCAAGCATGTCTTTGTATGTGAATCCAGAATCCTCCATGGCGGAAATGCACCGATGCGAGAGCCGTCTACCAGCGAACACAATTGCCGACCCGCCGGGCTTCAAAATCCTCAACCAATCGGGGGCCCAGGTTGAACACCAATCGTAATATTGTTTTGGGATGGCCCGATCGGCTTCCGACCAACCATTGAGAGGTTTACCTCGTTTCTTGAAAACCGAGCCCGCCTTAGCCTGAGCCGGGCTCGACCCTAAGTAGGCGGAATTTGTATTGCTGTGCAAAACATCCCAATCATCCGCTCCAATTCCATAAGGAATGTCGCTGAGAATTAGGTCGACACTTGAATTGCGCAATTGCTTGAGAAGAGAGAGAGAGTCACCCTCAATAACAGTGTTATTTGGCGCGGTCATACGATCTCCATTAAGCCATTATCGGAAAACTTATTGATTTGTCGTTCGCGAGCGTCAAGTTTCCGACACTTGACGAGCGCCTGAAGAGCCTCAGTGTGACTCATTCTAAGAATGAGGCTCCTCTCAAAGGAGAGACAGGTTAATGCCTCTTTCTTAGCATCGGCAATTGCTTCGACGAACGCTAGTTTTTCTTCTCTCCAGAGATCTTTTAGACAGGCGTTGAACTCAAGAATCGTTTTGTTGATCGACCGCCAGTAAGCATTTGCATCCTTTGATGGATGGAGCGTGATCACCACTTTGAAGATTTGCTTCAGGAGACGTCTTGCGTCATCTGGCGAAACCGCGTCAGCGAACGCTGTCAACAGCGAGAGGTGCGAAAAGGAGAAAATACAGACATCGTCGCTGATTGCCTGCCTGTAAATCTGACTAGAACTAGAAGGAACCTGATATAGAGGGCATATCACCATCGCATGTGGACGGTGATACTTCCATTTGTGCATAGATGGAACCTTAAAATCTTTCGCATTTTTAGCGGTTCGACTAAGGCGGAAGGCTTTGGCATCGGCAACAAACTCATAATCGTCCGCAAAACACTCAACATCGGCCGCATCTGCTCGTTCAACCAATACCACCGAACGAATCCCTAAATGCGCAAAAGCTAAGCTGGCCAAAACGTCTGTGTATTTTGAGTACAACTTTTCTTCGCTCGAGTCATGGCTATAAGTCTCGGGAATGGCACCACAAAGGCGCAAGTGATTCCTCAATCCCATGCCGCCTGAAATCCTAAACTCTTCCGCAAGCTCTGTTTCGAGACGTGTCGCATCAGCGCCAAAATTGCCGCTTATCTTTTTTATTTCGGCGATCCAATGTTTTCTTGTCGCAATGGCTGCGTCGGAGATGACGGTCGGCATGTGGGTCCTTAGAGCACAGTATAGACGCCAAAACGTTGCCAACACCGCAGCGCACCTTTGCGGCATGGGTGGGATACCGCGCTGCCGCAGGCCGGAGTGCAGCGCAGCGAAACGACTGAATCGCCTTCCTCTACACCACCCCGCCCACAAACCCTCGCCCCACCACGCGAAGCCCCTCGCCGTCCGCGCAGGACCTACAGCCCGAAATCCTTTAGCATCCGCTCCCGCAGCATCTGGTTCGCGCGCGTCTGATACCCCTCGCCATCCTTCTTCAGCCACGCAATCACATCCGCATCCAGCCGCAGGCTCACCGCCTTCTTCACCGGACGATAGAACCGCCCCCGCACCGCGTCCTTCCACCTCGCCGCCGCCAGCTCCGGCGCATCCGACACGTCGATCCTGCTCTCCGGCATCTTTGCCAGCGCCGCAAGCTGGCGCTTCTGCTCCACCGTCACCGGCGCTCCCGGCTTCCGCTTAGTAACCGTCCTCATATCGTCTCCTCTCCTGGGCATTGGCCTTGCGCGCCGAAATAATCCGCACCACTTCTTCTCCGTCCTCATCCTCAAACGTATGCGCCACCAGCAGCAACAACACTCCACCCGCCATCCCAATCGTCTGCCACCGCTCCTCGCCATCGACCTCGCGATCCTGTGCCGACAACTGCAGCGGGTCATCGAACACCAGCGAAGCCGCCTCAAACCCAACTCCATGCTTCCGCAGGTTGTTCGCGTCCTTCGTCTCGTCCCAATCAAATCTCAACGTGGGCCTCTACAAGAATGTATATACATTCCTGTAGGTACTACAACCCAAGACACCATCAATTCACCCATCCCTCATGCCAATGAAACACACCCAGCCCTAGCATCTCCCTCACCGGTCATCCGGTCACAGGAGATTTCCATGGCACACGAAGCTCACCGCACCGCAGCCGCCCACCACGAAGAAGCCGCCAAGGCCCACCACGCCGCCGCCGAGCACCACGAGGCCGGCAACCACGAAGAAGCCCACCAGCACTCCGCCAAGGCCCACGAGCACTCCGAGCGAGGCCCACCAGCACTCCGCCCACGCCCACGAATCCTCCCACGAACTCACCCACTAAGCCCCCACCACAGATCTCGCCAAGCATAGAACCGGGTGCCCCATGCTTGACGCGCCTTTGCGTCAAGCATGGGATACCACGCCACCAGGCCCGAGCGAAGCCGCAACACCCCGGTGCCCAATTACTTCAGCCATGCCACGCAAGCCCGGGTGCCCGATTCATGACGCGGCCTTTTGCGTCACGAGTGGGCTCCATTCTGCCGAAGAACCGGGCCCCGAGCGAGCGTTCTCTGCTCGCATGGGTGGTCACGCCGGAACGAAGCCGCAGGCGAAGTGACTGAATCGCCTTCCTCCCTGGCGCCCCATCCCCACGCCGCGCCACGCCGTCCACGCAGGACCGCAGGACCGCAGGACCGCAGGACCAAGACAACCTCCACCTCCGCGCCCCCACTCCTATTCAATCAGGGGAAACCCGGAACAGGAGTTGTAAACAATGCCTCAAAACGCACACAACCAAGCAGCAGAGCATCACGACAACGCAGCCAAGTCCCACCGCACCGCCGCCGACTACTTCAGCCGGGGCAACGACGCCATGGGCAACGAACACGCCGACAAGGCCTTCGAGCAATCCACCAAGGCCCACCAGGCTTCCACCGAAGCCCGCAACCGGCAGCCCGCCGGCTCCCGTAAGTAAACCCTCCTAACCAGAACCTTCACCGGGCCCCCTTCACCGCAAACGCCTAGCCTCTGATTCGGGCCCGAGCACGTCCCGCCTCCAACCCCCCAAATCCTCTTCTCCCCCGCCGTCCGCGCAGGACCCGTCCGCGCAGACCCGATGCCTGACTAGTCAGTCATCTAACCCCCAAATTTGCGTCCCGAAACCCGGCTATACATGTCGCCGTGCACCCGAAACCGGGCTATAGCGACACCAAATTCACCGCCCCCAACCCCCTCAATTTCCCGCACAATCGACGCCCAATCCGCGCCCGTCCTGTAAAACCGCAACGTTTAAGCCTAAAATCTCGTCTACTACGATAGAGGTTTAGGATATGTCCAAGTTCGCCGCAATTCTCCTCGCTCTGACCCTGACAGCCGTCCACATCCGCCGCATTCGCGCAGAATGATGACCAACAGAGCCCCCAAATGAGCACTCCCCCCATGCAGTCCCAGCCAGCCCCCATCGAGCGCGCGCCGGACGCATACCAGGATAACTCCAATGCTTACAACACTTCCCCGACCCAACTCACTGCCGGCCAGGTCCTCACCGCCGGCCGTACCCCCGTCAGCGCCATAGCCGCCCCCGGCGTCTTCCTCCGTGTAGGCCGCGGCAGCGCCGTCCGGGCCATCACCTTAACCAATGAAAACACAGAACTTAAGGTCGAGCGCGGCGTAGCCAACATCAGCGTCCACAGCGCCATCAAGCACGCCCAGATCATCGTCGTCCTCCCCGGCGGCGAAACCAACCTCATCAAGGACGGCTTCTACACCTTCAACGCCAACACCAACACCGTCCGCGTCCTCAAGGGCGAGGCCTACGCCTATCCCGGCACCAACAACGCCCAGGCTAAACCAATAAAAATAAAGGAGAACCACGCCGTAATCTTCAACGGCCCGGATATCCGCTCCTTCGAATTTGACCCCTTCGAAGCCCGCGCCGACCTGATTCCCTACCCCGGCCAGGGCATGGACACTCCCGGCCCCGGCCCCGGATACTACGGGCCGTATGCCGGCTATCCCTACTACGATTACGGGTACCCCTACTACTGGGGCTATCCCTACTACTGGGGTTATCCCTACTACTTCGGCTGGGGCTGGGGTGGCGGCTGGGGCTGGGGTGGTGGCTATTACGGCGGCTACCGCGGCGGCTGGGGCGGTGGATGGGGCGGCGGCCACGGAGGCGGCGGCTGGGGTGGCGGCGGCGGTGGCCACGGAGGCGGCGGCGGACACCACTAACCCAAGTGATTGCAACACCTAAGGGCGGCCGGAAACTCCGGCCGCCCTCTTTGTTCGATAATCGCCCGGGCGACCGTCAGCGTCCGCTGCCTATCTAAGGGAGTTTTCCCGGAGAATCGTTGTCGGCCTGCCGGATACAATCAGCCATCATGCGAATCGGCTTCTTTGGCGGCAGCTTCGATCCACCCCATCTGGGCCATCTCGCAATTGGGCAAGCTGCCGCTGAGGCTTTTTCGCTTAGTCGCATCCTCTTCGCACCGACGGGCCGCCAACCACTCAAAACGAACGGGGCCTTTGCCTCATTTGAAGATCGTCTAAGAATGGTTTCCTTGCTCTGCGAGCTGCAGCCCCCGAGCGCTCGCCTGTGCTTTGAAGCGTCTTCTGTCGATGCGCCGCATGCGGATGGTTCTTCAAACTACACGGTCGACGCTCTGTCCAAGTTGCGTAGCGATTGCTCTCCGAATGACACACTGTTTGTCCTTGTGGGCGCCGATGCGTTTCTTGGTTTGCCCAACTGGAAGTCTCCCCACAGCTTGCTCCAGCTCGCAGAATGGATTGTCGTAAGCCGTCCTGGCGTTTCGCTACAGTCTTTGCAGGCTCTCGATCTCACGCCAGGCCAGCGATCGCGGGTACACCTGCTTGAGAGCGTCAATGAACCTGCGAGCGCCACTTCTGTCCGCGAACTTCTAAGCGCTGGTTCGGATTGCTCTGGCCTGCTTCCTGCTTCCATTCTGAACTACATCCGCGCCCATCATCTCTATGGAACCTGAGGCGGATGGTCTTTCGCGTCGGCCTTCCTGCGCTACCATTGAGGTTGCACAAGGAGGCCCATGGCAAGCACCAAGAAAACACAGGTTCAACAGCTCCTGGCTGTAGCAGCAGCTGCTTGCGAGGACAAGAAGGCTGAAGATATTCGCATTCTCGCGCTCGACCCATCCGAGAGTGGTCTGACAGACTACTTTCTCATCTGCACCGGTCTCAGCGATCGTCAGAATGTGGCGATCACGGATGAAATCGAGATTCGTCTCAAGCGGGACTTTGGAACCTACCCCAATTCGGTCGAAGGGCGTCGCCAGGGCGAGTGGATCCTGATGGATTATGTTGATTTCATCGTCCATGTCTTCTCGGCAGAGAAGCGCGCATTTTATGGGCTGGAGCGTTTACGCAAGTCGGCAACTGTACTCAGCATCGACGAGCTCAATGCCGAGATCAAGGCCGCTATCACCGCGACCCGTAAGAAGGCACCTTCCGCCGCCAGTCCGACGAGACCGATTCCACCGAAGAAGGCGGCGAGTAAAACTTCTCCAAAGAAACTCGCTGTAAAGAAGACCGCGGCGAAGACGACTCCGACGGGGAAAAAGGTGCCGGCTACAAAGGCTAGGCCGTCAAGGCCCGCCAAGGCTCCATCGAGCGCGAAAAGAAAGTAAGGGATGTTCCGGGTTCCGCTGCTTGATACACCGCGGAACACCCACAACGAGAAAGGGCGACCCCATGGGGTCGCCCCTTTTTCGAATCAATGCAGGTTAGAAGTTGATATTCGCCTTCAACTGGATCAGACGGGGTGAAGCATCGCCACCAAGGAAGGAGCCCAGGATGGAGGTTGGCGGGTTGACGGTTGAGCTGCTCTGGCCCACAGTAGTACCGGCGCAATCGAATGTTCCGTCAGCCTGATAGCAAGGCGCGATATCGTGAGAAGGCTGGCCGAAGTTCGGGTGGTTGAACAGGTTGAAGAACTGAACGCCGAGCTTCAGGTGAACTGAGTCGTACTTCGGCATCGCGAAGGTCTTGTACACAGACATGTCCGTGTCCGTGTAGCTGGGGCCGAAGATCTGGTTACGCTCTTGTTGTCCAAAGTCCGTAGCCGGAGCGAAATCAAAGGCGGCGGAACATGGATTGCTCGTACCCGTCACGAAGTTCTGAATGCTCGAGCACTTCGTGGGAAGATGCTGAACGGTTTGCTGGGCGTACAGTGCGCCACCGTAATTCGCGAATGCACCAGCTGTCGTTCCGTCTGTGAAAGTAAACGGTAGTCCGCTGCTGTGGAACACCGTGCCCGCAATCTGCCACCCCTTGGTCAGGACCTTCGGTCCGCCCCAGTAGGGGAGGTTGAAGACGTAGTTCGCGCTGATGTAGTTCCGCGTGTCGTAATCTGCGTTGCCGTAGTTTTGGCGAAGCAGCGCAGGGTTCGGGTTCGTCGGATTGACTGAGTTCGAACTGAAACCATCAAAGCCACCGTTGGAAATCTCATCCAGTGCATGGCTATAGGTGTAGTTGAACTGCAAGGTCAGGAGCGTAGACCGCTTGGTAGCAGTGAACACAACTCCGTTGTAGTTGGAAGAGGCGCCACTATAGACCTGCGTCACCTGCGCGAAGTTGGGATTGAGCGGCCCCGTCGTGGAAAGGCTTGGGAAACCCGCTGCTCCGTCGCGTTGAAAGCGTTGACGCTGTTGTTGTTCACAGGCTGTTTGTACGTGTGGTTACCGACGTAGTCGATCCCGAAGGTCAACGTCTGTCCAACCTGCTGCTCGACCATAAGGTTCCATTCCTCATACGTCGGATAGGACATCTTGGTCGTTGGGCTTGCGAAGTTCGGAGCCGCAAAGGCCGGTACAGCGGCCGAAATCGAATTGAAGCTGCCGCCAGTGTGATAGCCCGACTGGAATGCCGCGCTGGATTGAGAGGCGATGCTGTAGAAGCTACCTTCAGCTCCAGGATACAAGGGGCTACTGAAGTACCGAACCCGCGCCCGGAGCCACCAAAGAGTGAACCCGACATTTGTCGGTGCGTTATTCAGCAAAGTATCGGCAATCTGCGCGGGAAAGGCATCGGCGAAGATACCGAAGCCACCACGAACGACCGTCTTAGTGCCCAGCACGGCGGAGTCCAGGCGAAGTCCAGGCGAGGCTCGTAACCGACCTTCTGGAAGTCCTGAAAAGCCGTATGTTCTCTCCACTATTGATGAGACCATTCCCCGAGGCATTGCTGTAGGGTGTCGGCTGCGACGTCGGTAGCCAGTAAAAGCTACCGGGAAATGTGTCGAAGCAGTCGGTATGGCACACAGGATTGGAGTTGTGCTCGAATCGCATGCCGGCCGTCACGACGAGGTCCGGAGTAGGCTTCCATTGATCCTGAACGTAGATGCCAAGGTTATATACAGAAACTGGCTGCTCCAGGCGGGTGGGGAACTGTTGAATATACTAGGTTGTCGTGGCTGCCTCGAAATCCGACTCATAGACTGACAACGAGCGGAGTCGTGAGTACCTGGGGGCTAAGATCAGTTACGTCGTCCCGGCGTAGATAGAATCCAGCCTTGAAGGTGTGCTTCCCGTGAGTCAGGCTGAAGTCATCGGCAAATTGGTAGCCATTGACCTTACGTCCCTGTGGGAAAGCAAAGTTCTCGCCACCCGGCGTCGTAGCAAATCCATTGTTGGCTAGATCGCCACTAAGGAAGATCGATGCTTGCCGGAAAGATTGCGTTGGCCGCAGCTGCGGTCGTGTTTTGAAAGACCGCCTTGTAGTAGATTTCCGCAAACACAAACTGATTGGTCGTGTTCGAGTTGAAGATATGGGTCTCGTTGAACTGGCCCTCATACTGAGGCTGGGGGCTGTCGGTGTTGAAGACCGGATTGAGTAGGCTGGTAAAGGTTGGCTGAACGCCCGTATCGTACGTGAAGTGAACGAAGGCATTGTCTTTCGAACCAAATCGTTGATCAACGCGTCCAGTGTACTGCGCCTCATGCGCGAAGTTCGCCGAGTTCGCTCCGAAGATCACTACATTGGGGTCGTTGGGGTCGGGAGCTGCCGCCTGATAGGCGGGAAGGGACGTGTACACATTGAAATACGACTGGTAGAAGGCGACAGCCGCCGGACCTTGGGGCGCTGCGTTGGCTTCTGTCGTAGAGATCAAGAACGGGCTGGGAGCATAGACATTTCCGCGAACCGGGATAATAACGCGCAGGCCTTCCGTGTTGAAGAAGAAGAAGGTCTTGTCCTTGAAGATCGGTCCGCCGATGGCGCCCGCCCATTGATTTGCATTGCTGCGCGGCCGCTTGATGCCCTGCTGATTGTTGAAGTAGTCGTTGCCATTCATAGCGCTGCCGTTCCAATAGTAGGTGGCATCACCGTGGAACTGATTGCCGCCGCTGCGGCTGATCTCATTGACCTGTGTTCCACCAAGTCCGCCGTACTGCGCGCCATACGCATTGCTCAACACCGTTACCGTACCGATGTCATTGTTGCCGAGCAGCAGGTTGGTGGCGCCGGAGTTGTTCACATTGAGGAACGGGTCATTCTCGTAGCCGCCGTTGATTGTGAAGGTGTTCGAAGTAGCTGGCAGACCGAAAGAGGAGAAGTTACCGTATCCGCCCTGTGTGTTCATAACCGCACCCGGGGTCGTCTGACCGATAAACGTAAGGTCATTGCCAGGGTTCGGCAAACTGGAGATCTGCTCCTTGCTGAACTCAGTCGTGATCTCGGCGTTCTCCGTCTGCAGAAGGGGCGAGGCTTCCGTCACTTCAACCGTCACGTTGTTGCTGCCCAGTTGCAGCTTGGCGTCGCCTGCGGCAACCACACCGGCGCTCACCACAATGTCCGTCTCGGCTTTATTGAAGCCCGGGCCTGTAAACGTAACGTGGTAGGTTCCGGGGGTCAACAGCGAGAAGCGGTAGCTACCGGCGGTGCCGGTTTTCGCTGTCTTCGCGGCACCCGTGGCAGCATACGTTGCCACAACCGTTGCGCCAGGAATCGCCGCGCCGGTCGGATCCGTTACAGTACCAGCAATATCTCCGGCGGTTACTGATTGCGCCGTAGCTGCGTTGTCGAGCAGAAAAGCGGCTGTTGGCAGAGATAGTGCTACCGCCAAAGCGGTCAAACGGAAAAATCGCATCGAAACTCCTATATACGGCTTAGTCAAACCAAAATCCAGGCATCCTGATCGGCGAGGTCGGTCCATCGTTCGCAGAAAGCTGGGCATGATTGTCAATTTCACGTAAAAGCATTGCATTCCGGGTGCCAAACACTAGAACTTCATAAATGCCTGAAGTTACGCCCAGAAAGGCGTGGCCGACGTCCCATCAACGTCCGGTTGGATGTATATGAATATGAATAATAATAGGAAAGTATCCCCCATTTCGAACTATGAAGATTCTCCTCGCCCTGATCTCGCCGCGTCGCACAACTCCCGGCCCCACCGCCGAGTTAGCTAAACTCTACCTGCACCGCGCTTCTCGCTACAGCTCCATCGCCACAAGGACATTTTCGTCCGAAGACGCAATCCTGACCTTCGTCAAGGAGGCGACCGCGCGGACTCGCCCTGCGTTGCTGCTCGCAGACAGCCGGGGTCAGCAACTCTCCTCCGAGGAGTTCGCGGGGCTCCTCGGCTCTTTTCAGGACAATGGCACCCAACAACTCATTCTCGCGATCGGCCCAGCCGACGGTTGGTCTGACGCTGCTCTTGCCACCGCGACGCGCATTATCGCATTTGGCCGGATTACGCTGCCGCACGAGCTCGCGGCGGTGGTTGCGGCCGAGCAGCTTTATCGTGCGCTCACGATTCGAGCGGGTCATCCTTACCATAGCGGCCACTAGAAATTCTGGTTCGATCTGCGCCGCTGCTCAGGTAGTCTAGGCGCATGACATCGATGCAGGATTCGGCGGAGGATTCGCGGCGGGGGCTGATTCTCATTAATACGGGCGCTGGGAAGGGAAAAACGACCGCGGCGCTGGGAACAGCGTTTCGGGCGGCTGGTAATGGGTTGCGGGTGCTTGTTTTGCAGTTCCTTAAGGGGTCCTGGCAGTATGGCGAGATGGATTCGGCTGAGCGCGCTAAATGGTTTAGATGGTTTCACTTACGTGATGCGCAAGCTGGGCCGTGGGTTCGTTAAGGTGGGGGGAGCGGAGGCCGATCCCGAGGATCTGCGGATGGTGGAGGAGGGGTGGCTGGAGGCGGAGGCGGCGATTCTTTCGGGGGATTGGGACCTGGTGGTGCTGGATGAGATCAATTATGTGATTGGGTACAAAATGCTTGATCCTGAACGAGTTGCGGGCGTTTTGCGGCGGAAGCCGGAGATGCTGCACGTGATTTTGACGGGCAGAAATGCGCATCCGCTGCTGGTGGAGATGGCGGACACGGTTACGGAGATGCGCGAGGTAAAGCACGCATATCAAAGGGGTATTCTCGCGCAGCGGGGAATTGAGTTCTAGAGTGTTGGTGCAATATAGCCCGGTTTGGGGTTACGAATCGACTGCTATAGCCCGGTTTCGGGACGCGCGGGCCTGTGGAGCCTGATCCGGGGAGAATTTTCGCGGCGACGAGAGCGACCAGGGTGCGGGAAAAGAAAAAGGGCTGCGGCAGATTGCCGCAGCCCTTCGGTTGTTCGGTTGCCAGACTACCAGGAGATCTTGCCTGAGATGGTGATCAGCCGGCTGCTGGAGTTGGTGACCTTGGGGTTGCCAAAACCTGTGTAGGCCCCGTTGAAGCCAGCATCTTCGAGGTAGGGGTCAACGCTGGAGTAGTTGGGATGGTTGAAGACGTCGGTGAAGTTGACCCTGAGCGAAGCAGTGAGACGCTCGCGCAGTTTAATCGATTTGATGATCGAGAAGTTACCGGTGTTGGTCCAGGCATCGCGGCCATCGTTGCGGGCGACCGTAGCAAAGGGATTACCGGCTGCGGCTTCGGAGACGGGACCATTCATGATGTAGCGCACGTTGGCGGGTGTGACATTGACAACGGTTCCGTCGCCGGTTGCATTGGTGTTGTTCCAGCTGATGAGCTGGGTGGGTGAAACACCGCAGGACGCGCCGCCGTAGTAGTTGCAGACGTCACCGGCATACGCGCCTACCTGGGTTGCAGGTGCACTACGGCTGCCGAGATACGGACGAAGATCGTCCGGGCCGGCACCATAGGCTCCGTTGAAGGTGTAGTCGGTAACACCCAGAGTTGGGTCAGCATAGGCACCACTGCTGTAGTAGTCGAAGTTGTACTGAATGGGCGTATAGGGTTGGCCGGAGGCGAGGAAGTAGGTTCCCGCGAAAGCCCAACCTCCGAGGAGGCGACCAGTGAGACCGTGCTGCTCGCGGTAGGCCGGGACCTGCTCGACGAAGTTGATGGTAAAGTTCTGCGGGAAGTCGAGACCCGACAGACCATGCTCACCGGTTGTATAGTTCAGGGGATTTTGTGAGATAGCCGAGGTGACGCCGGCCGCGCCGTTGCTAAAGATTTCCGAAGCGTTATCGGTAGTCTTGCTCCAGGTGTAGGAAGCGGTCAGCAGGAGTTGGTGCCACAGGTTATTGGCGCGCAATTCGGTCTGGAGAGCGTTGTAGTCGGAATACGCCGTATTGGTACGCTCGCGGACGAGATAATGCGTGCCATCTTCACGTCCATTGATGGGAGAGACCGGAGTTCCAGTTGGAATCTGGCCGGGGAAGTTGGCTTGCAGGCCGGCCAGGTAGGGGTTGGCGTTGATGGTCTGGAAGAGGTTGCCACCATGGTTGCCGACGTAACGGGCCTCGGCGACCAGTTGATTGGTGATCTCGCGCTGAATGCCAAGTGACCAGCTGGAAGCATAATCCGCCGTGAAGTTGGGAGCCACGGTGATTTCGGTATAGGTACGGGGATCGGCGACGCCACTGACCAGGTACGGCGCCAGCGCGCTACGCACATTGGGACCGATCGGATTGGAAGGCAGCACCCCATTGACCTGCGAGGGCGCCGTAAGGGATTGGGAGAGAACCTGCGGAGCGGCTTCGGCCATGTTCAGGTAGATGTTATAGAACGGCGGGTCGTAGGCGAGGCGATAGCCGCCGCGGATCGTCGTCTTGTGCAGGCCGCCGAGGAAGCCGGGGCTCCAGGCAAAGCCGACGCTCGGGTCCAAACAGGTTGTAATGGCTGGGCAGGGCGGGTGAAGTGGTGACGCTCAGAGGCAGCGTTGGATCCCAGAGCGGGTTCGGACCGGTCTGCTGCGCCGTATCGATCTTGTTGAACAGATTGGCGGGCTGGCCATAGAAGGTCCAGGTGATGCCGAGATTGAGGATCAGGCTCGGGCTCAGCTGCCAGTCATCGCCGGCATAGAGGAAGGTATCGTGCTCGCGGAAGTCCAGCTTGTAATTGCCGTCGGCGATATTGATCTGGTAGGGCTGGCTCTGGAAGTAGGCGGACCAGTTGTTGAAGTCGAAGGTGCCGTTGATGTTGGGAAGGAAGACGTTGGGTGAGCGCTGGTAGGTCCAGTTAACGCCAGCCTTCAGGTGGTGATTGCCCAGCTGCCAGGTGAAGTTGTCCTGAATCTGCCAGGTATTGACGATGCGGCCCTGGGGCAGATTGTCTGCGGGTCCGTAGCCAAGGCTGGAAGCGCCCTGCCCGGTCTGTCCGATGCTGATGTTGGCAACTCCCTGTTCAATGTTGGCGACGGAGGGATCAGAGTTATTGCTGCTACCGCCGAACTGCGTATTCTCACGGCTCCAGGCGACGGACAGTTCGTTAGCGATGTGCTGGGTGATGGCGCGGGTCCAGCCGAGCTTGACCGCCTGGGCGAAGGAAGGCTCGTTGTAGAACCAGCCGCCGGGGCCGTTGTCACCGATGTCGAAGAAGTTATTGCGCGACAGGATATAGCGGGCGACGAAGGTATCGCGACCGTTGGAGTAATCGGTGCGGGGCAGCCAGTTGAACAAGTGCTGCTTCTCAGGAACCGCGCGCTGCACAGCACCAAACTCAACGTTGCAGAGGGTGTCGCTGCCCGCAGGCGCGATGTTGATCGTGAGGGGCGAGCCATAGACGATTGGATTGCCGGTGGTGAAGGCAAACGGGCCGTAGGTCTGCAACGCACTGAGAGCGGCGCTGTTGACGTAAGGGCAGGCCGCGGCCTGGGCCAAACCGGTTGGGGTCGGCGACACCGAGCCCGAGGTGTAGACCTCGGATTGATGAAAGAGCTGTTCGTCAAAGCCGTTGAAGAAGAAGAGCCTGTCCTTGACGATGGGGAAGCCGACGGTGAAGCCGCTGAACTCGGTGTTGGAGCGGGGCTGGACGGTGAGGCCTTCATAGGTTTTTTGGTAGGTGCTCAGAGCCTGCAGGTCGCTGTTTGTCCAGTAGCCGTAGATGCTGCCGTGGAGGTGATTGGTACCGGACTTGGTGACGACGTTGATGACCGATCCACCGTTGCGGCCGTACTCAGGGCCGAAGTTGTTGGTAATGATCTGATACTCACTGACGAACTCCGCGTCGCTGACTTCGAGTGCCGGGCCGGTTACGGAGTTGTCGTTGTTATTCTGACCGTCGATTTGCTGGTCGTTGTTACGGCCGCGGCTGCCGTTGGAGGCAACGGCGGCGCCGTTGGTGTCACCGAAGTTGAGGTCGCGGCTGGCGTTGACGCCGGGGACGAGGAGGGCGAGGTTATCGAGGCCCTGGTTTTCGTTCACGTTGGTGAACATCTCAAGGTTCTGAGAAGAGAAGGTGTTGGTGATCTGAGACTGTGTGGTCTCAATCAAGGGCGTCGAGGTGGCAGAGACTTCCACCGTTTCCGTGGCGCCGCCTGCGGCCAGAGCGACCGCGCCGAGGCCAGTGTCCTGCGAGGTCTGAACGATCACGTTATTGAGGATCTTGGAGCTGAAGCCGGGCCTCTGGATCTGGACGCGGTAGGAACCTGGATCGAGCAGGCTGAAATGGAAGTTGCCGGACTTATCGGCGGTCGTTAGAGTGACGGCGCCTGTCTGCGTGTTGGTTGCTTTCACGGTGGCGTCGCTGATCAGGGCGCCGGTCGGGTCGGTGACGCTTCCGGAGATGGAGCCCTTGGTTACCTGGGCAAACGATACTCCGGGAAGGACGGCTGCGATTAAAAGAGCAAACACCAGCAGAAAAGGGGATGCAACGCGGAAAGGACGCATCAAACTTCCTCCAATTTCAACATGCACTGTGATTTTGTGAAGCTGGGAAACTAAACCTTATCTAAACGGAAGGGAATTCTATTCAAATTTGGGATAGGTCGAGGGAAGACGCAAAGCAGCTAGCTGCAACTGGTATGCCAAACAGAAAGTACCGAAATGTGGTTTAGTTTCTTCAAGATATCAGGCTTTGGCGACTGGAAGTGTATGACAGGGCAAATCTATCTATGATTAATAGAAGGTGACTGGCTCGATTCCTGGAGAAATCGCGGCACTCGGATCGATGCGGGTTTCCAAGGGGGTGAGGAGAAGGGGAAGGGTTTGTTTCGTGTCATTGTTTAAGGATGGCGCTGGATGGTTCGGGAGCTGAGACGATTGTGGCTGTCTCTACGCCGCCGGGGCGGGGCGGCATAGGGATTGTGCGGCTGTCGGGGCCGGACGCGCTCGAGATTGCTGGGCGGCTGGTGACCGTTGGGCAGCCGCTGGAGCACGCCAGGGCGCGGCGGGTAGGGGTGGTGGATCTGGGGGATGAGGCGAACGCGGCTGGCCGCGCAAAGACTATAGATGATGCGGTGGTGACTGCGTTTCTCGCGCCGCGGTCGTATACCGGGGAGACTGTGGTGGAGATTGCGGCGCATGGGTCGCCGGTGGTGCTGGAGGCGCTGGTGCGGGGGGCGCTGGCGGAGGGTGTTCGGCTGGGGCTGGCGGTGCGGCTGGCGCGGCCGGGAGAGTTTACGCAGCGAGCGTTTCTGGCGGGGCGGATCGATCTGACGCAGGCGGAGGCGGTGGGGGATTTGATTGCGGCGCAGACGCTGGAGCAGGCTCGGGTGGCGGCGCAGCAGATGGGTGGGGCGATTGCGCGGAGAGTGACTCCGGCGAAAGGAGAGTTGCTGCAC
The DNA here is from genome assembly GCA_963821165.1 of uncultured Acidobacteriaceae bacterium. Lineage (GTDB taxonomy): Bacteria > Acidobacteriota > Terriglobia > Terriglobales > Acidobacteriaceae > Granulicella. The sequence goes on along the minus strand of CAWGCQ010000003.1, from coordinate 864,818 downwards.
CTGATTGCGCTGCTGGAGGCGGGGATGGATTTCGCGTCGGGGGAGCTGGACGACGTGGAGATTGTGCCGCCGGTGGTGATTGCAGGGGCGATTGAGAGGGTGGAACGGCCGCTGGCGGAGTTGGCGGCTAGCTTTCGGCGAGGACAGTTGATGCGGAATGGGGCGGCGATTGCGCTAATCGGGCCGCCGAATGCAGGGAAGAGCTCTCTATTTAATAGATTGCTGGAGCGCGAGCGGGCGATTGTGACGCCGGTGCCGGGAACGACTCGGGACACGGTGGAGGAGTCGCTGGCGCTGGGCGGGATTCCGCTGCGGTTGATTGATACGGCGGGGCTGCGGGGTGGGTCTGGATGAGGGTGAGATTGACGTGGCCGAGATGCAGGGGATTGCGCGGTCGCACGAGGCGCTGGCGGATGCGGACCTGGTGCTGCTGATCCATGATGCGACGCTGGCCGTGACGGTGGGAGAGCTGCGGCTGGAGGCGTCGCTCACGGGGCGGCCGCGTTTGGTGGTCTATAACAAGGTGGACCTGCTGTTGGGGGAGGGCGATCGAGTGGATGAGGCGGAGCTGGGGGAGGGCGCGGCCATACGGACGAGCGCGCTGACTGGCGAGGGGTTGGAGGCGCTGCGGGAGGCGATTCTGGCGCAGCTGGGCGCGGCGGGATCGCTGGCGGAGAGTGGGGCGCTGAACAACTTTCGGCAGCAGGAGGCGGTGGGGTCGGCGCTGGCGGCGCTGGCGGCGGGGGCCGCGGCGAATGATTCGGGGCTGCCGCATGAGCTGATTCTGATGGACCTGCACCGCGCGTTGCAGGCGCTGGACTCGCTGACCGGGGCGACAACGCCGGATGACATCCTGGCGCGCATCTTTTCGACCTTCTGCATCGGCAAAGTGATAGGGTGTTCGGAGACGTTCGGTGAGGTCCGCCACTAACCTTTAAATAACTTGAAAATAAGAGATATAAAAACCATAGACGGTCAGGGACGGTCGGAGACAGCCGTCATTTTTTGAGTCCCCTGTGAGTCTCCGGCATGGTTGTATAATAACTTCTTAGGTCGGAGACTCACAATGAGCTTAACTGTAATAGAAATAAACGACTTACGGAAAAAGCTGCAATGATACACGGTTGCGACGGGCGCGGTCTTTTTCTTGATATAACCCCTAATGGATCAATGAGTTGGGTGTTCCGTTATCGGCTGAACGGCAAGCAAGAAAAGATCAAAATCGGTCCCTATCCCGAGCTTGAGTTAAAGAAGGCGCGAGAGAACGAGACAATTGGCCGTCAATGTCGCGAACGGAATGTCACCCGCTGAAGAAAACGAAAGCGACGGGCCGAGTTGACCGCTCAAACGGTAGGAAAACTGACCGTTCGACAGTTCGGGGAACGCTATTTGATCGAGCAGGTCGACGTGAACTGGAAGGATCCCAGCAACGAGCGACGCTATTTAGAAAAGGAGTTCTTCCCCGAGTTTGGTGACCGGCCTTTGAATGACATCACGGTACTCGATGTTCAGACTGTGGTATATCGGAAAAAGAACAATGGTCATTCGGCAACTGCGCTTCGGCTGCGGAGTGCGATCAAGCGAATGTATGACTATGCAGTTGAGCGGCGCCTCACGATGATCAACCCAGCGACCATGGTTGCCACCAAGTTCATCGGCAAGGCTGTCAGACGAAAACGCAACTTGACCCGTCCGGAGCTTCGCGAATTTCTACAGGTGATCTATCGGAGCAATATTCGGCGGCAATTCAAGCTCGCTCTACACATCATTCTTCTCACCATGGTGCGAAAGTCCATGCTGCTTTTGGCCACTTGGGATGAGTTCGATTTCGAGGCAAGCGAATGGAACATCCCCAAGGAACACGTAAAAGCAAAAAAAGGTGAGGAACACGAACACGTCGTATACATGTCAAGACAAGTGGTAGCGATGCTACTTGAATTGAAAGCGCTAGCGGGAGGATCCAAGTTTGTTCTTCCGGGACGAGGCACGCAACTCAAGCCATTCGCAAAAAACGCGCTCAACAAGGCACTCGATGGATTGACGTTCGATATGGAGCCGTTCACGATTCATGACCAGCGAAGGACAGCAGCGACGTTGCTCAGCGACAATGGTTGGGAAAAACCCGTGGTGGAAAAGGCTCTGAGCCATGAATTGGACGGGGTGGCCGGAATCTACAACCGTGCGCAGTACGCGAAGCAACGCAAGGCTATGTTGCAATGGTGGGCCGATTATGTGGATTCCGTCATTACCGAACAGAAGGTGATCAACGGAAATTTCGGTCGCCCGTAAGCCGGATGGGATTAGCAGAAGTGGCGAAGGCAACTTTCTGATAGGGTGGTCTCCGCCGTGGCTATGATCTGTCAGTTCGGTGGCAGGAAGGATTGCTATCCATCGCATCAGACTCGTAGGGCCTCAGCAGGTCAACGGGAGGCTGATCCGTCGGTGTACGATCAAGCCAACGCGCCCAATCTCTCTGGTGCAAAATGACCGGCATTCGAGTGTGGATCTGACTCATCAGTTCGTTAGCCTCGGTCGTAATGATCGAAAACGTTTGGAGCCAGGTATTTCCACCCTTGTCATGCCACGCATCCCAAAGTCCCGCAAACGCGAGAGGCTCGCCGCTTTTCAGGCTGATGGCGTAAGGCTGTTTCCTGGGCTTCTTCGAGTCGTCCAGAGTCTTCCACTCATAGAAGTAATCCGCAGGCACGATGCACCGTCGGGACTTGAATGGGCCGCGCCACGTCGCGCTGGACGTGATCGTCTCGGCTTTGGCGTTGATCGTGGAGAAGCCCTTCCAGTCCGTAAGCGACTTTGCAAAGAACGGAACCAGCCCCCAGCGCATCAGCACCATCTCTTTCTCAGTCGAATCCTTCTCTACGCGGATGACTGGCTCAAACGTTGAGGGCGCAACGTTGAAGTTCGGTGCATAGGGCTCATCGAAGACCTTCCCAACATGGAAAGCCTCAGCGATCTTCTGTTTGTCGCGCTTGGTTGCATACCGTCCGCACATGGCAGCAGTCTACGGCAGGACCGGAAACTAAGCGACCGAGCACTAGCCCCACTTCAACTTTCGATATTGTTCGCCTGTTACGTCCAAATACATGCCACCTCGACCACCAGACAGCGCATGTTCCAGCACGTTGCGGGCCTCCAAATTCATCGACGTCGGTGTGCGACCTATCAATTCTGTTACCCGGACAGCACGATTGAATTTTCTGGTTCGTCCGATCGGCGTTTTTAAGTCAGATTCTAGAAACTGAACGATCCAACCATGACTTTCAAAGAAAGTCATATAGACATGGCGACGACCGGCGCACCGGTCACAAACGCGTTCGCCTGCTGATCGCGGAGCACTATCCAATAGTCGATGACACAGAGCACAAATTTTGCGCGCTGATCGCTGCCGCGTCGTGGAAGATCGTTCTCCACCCATAAAAGACTATAGGCGAACGCAAGGCAAATATCCTGTGGAAGTCGTCGTTTGATGCCGGTGACGGAACGCGAACTTGCTTAAACTTTGCGGACAACACCCACTTGTAGGTAAATGGAAGTGCGTTCGTCAGGAGTACCCGCCCAAAGACGAAATCGTTCTTGGCATCTCACCGGTCCGCCGAGCGGACGGATAGTGCTGGTGGGGGTGGATTTCGGCTACCAGAGACATGGCTTGAAGGGCGCAACCAGTGCACGGAACTTCAGGGGGCCGAGAGTCGTCCTGGATTTCAAGATAGTACGAACGGATGGATGAATGGCTGCGGAACGGAACGTGCAATCCGAGTCTCAACAGCAGACTGCAGACTTCACAATATTCACTTAGGTACCACCACCGTGATAGGGGCTCCGTTTGCGCCGATCAATTTGAGTTTGCCAAGTAACTGACAGGATGTCGGCGCGTTTTGCGCCGCAAAATTCACTAGGATCGTGATGAAAGTTCCCGTCACCTTACTGCCACCGGACGGCGTATAGCTGTCGGAATATGCAACTGTGTACACCGGAACTGTTACAGGCTTGTCACAGCTAAGTCCCTGTCCTGTTCCCGTTGGGTCGAATGCAGGAGACCGTGTCTTGTCCACTTGAGATGGGTCGCCGATTTGGTACCAAACCTGGTCGGACAATGGCGCTGGTGTATTCGTCAGCACTGATAGTTGAGGATTAGGCTGCGTGTAAGTTCCTTTCGCCGTTCCGAAAGCAAAAGGCGTTGGCGTTACCTTCGTTGGATCGACATTGAACTGTAGATTTGCAATGAAATCCGACGACGTCGAGAATGCATCAGGCGAGGTGGCGATGGTGGCGACGCACACCTTGCGGGGCTTTTTTATAGTCGTTGTAGTCGCGGACGGAGCCGCGGATGTGGACATGTCTTCCTTCATCGACATTGACAGATCGAAGATCGATCCGCTTGGGAAACTCCACAATTCATTTTTGCAGAGCGACGAGGGAACGCCGGGCATAGCGCGCGACATTTGGACCTTGCTCGTTGTTTTGTCGAACGTGGGCTCGCTGCTTAGAGGAGAATGAGGATCAAACATCGCTGAAGGCGCAGCGGCGAAGTATGCCAGCACCTGGGCAGGAGTTGGGAGCTGAGTTGTGACTGCATTGCGCAGCATGACCGTGTAAATGGTGGCAGAGCTGTTGTTCTGGGTGGAATGATCTCCTGAGACGGAGCCCGAGATACCGCCGATCCCTGCAGAATATGAAGCATCTGCACTAGCCGTAACGTCCGTTTGGGCGTTTCCTTTATCCGATAAGTAACGCACAATGCCATCCACCTGACTGATGTAGTAGAGCGTTGAGGGTGGCGCAATATTGGCTTGAATCTGGCGCCGGTAAAGGTCGAGCGCTTCGTAATAGAACGCATTGGGATGTTCTCGTGCCAGCCAATCCATTGAAGATCGGAATGTGCCGCTTGTAAGTTTCATACTTTGCGCATCGTCCGACTGGGCGGAGAATTGTTCCGACGCTTTGGCAATCGCAACCTGCACGCTGCCATTTTCACTGGCTTTCAAAGCATTGTCACAAGAGACGGTGCGGGTGGCCGAGGAATATCGGTCCATATTAAGGATTGCGGGATCAATCCTCGGATCGAAGTCGAGTTTGTAGAGATTGGAGGTTATTTCACCCGGAGGAACGACAACAATGGCATTTTCGTTATCGATCAGCGCTTTGAGAGCTGCATTTCCAGAAATTGTCGTGACAGAGGTGAGGAGCGTAGCGAGAGAGATCTTGTCAGAGAAGACGAATGGGTCTGTGGCCATGCCCATATGTCCTTTCACGTCCATCGCGACTTCATTTGGAATGATCTCGTAGGCCGGATAGGTATGCCAGTGAGATGGCGGCCAGAAGCGGTGAGCCGGAATCAGGCCGCAGCGCTTGTCTATCTCAGCGTAGGTCTCGATGAGGAAAGAACACACGCTGCCCGGCAATGCCTGTGTGGCGGTGGCGTTAGAAGAACACGGGTTCACCCATTTACGACTTTCAGTGCTGGGTACCGTGGCTGAAGAAGCAGTGCCGGCTGGGTTACCATGAATAGTCTGGCTCAAACCCCGATCACAGGCAAAAAGGAGAATTAGCAGGAGGGCGACGCACGACGGACGCAAGGCACGAAGAGCATTCATAGGAAAGTTCACTTTCGCGAGCGTTAGCGGTACAGTGGAGTTCCAGCGAGGCCGCGTAAAGGCGGCCGATATATTGGCAAATTCAGGAGCCCTGGAATAACCTCGGCCTGGGATGGCGGCAGGACTTCCGAGATACGTCAAATAGAGCGAATATCTCTGCTGCGACTACTTGGAAAATCTTGGATAAGCGAGAATAGCACTTGGGGTGATTTGTGCCCGGGGTGAGAGCCAAAATAATTAGCAGATTCTGATTTCATTTACGCATAACCGACCTGATGGCCGTAAGCGTAAGCAAGAAAGCAAGCGGAACCTTCAATGTTCGAGAAAGGCTGATCGCAACTCCTCGATCAGCCGTCTACGGACCTGTTCGCATGCTTGTAAGTAGTGGTCTGCAGGTGACTACTGCCGTTATACGATTCAAACGCCGTTTCCGAGTCAGCACTGACCACAAGACGATTCATTTTGCCGACCCACTAACTAGCATCAGATAAGTCGGTCGAGCATCCAGGCGATGTCGGGAGCGGTGTCGTCCATATAGTGGGTGTGAGCGCCGGCACCGATGCACATCTCAGCATGTGTGCCGTCATCGGATTCCACCAGGTGGGGTGCAGTGGTGCCGGGATCAGCGTCGTGGGGGGTGCGCAAGTACCACTCGTCCAGCCAGAGGGAGCGGCCGACGTAGTCGCCGCTGCGATAGGCGCTTACCCAATAGCGCAGCCCCAGATGGGTCTGGATGCGGAAGCTGCGCACTAGGGATGGATGCCGGTGTTGCCGCCCGCGGCGCGGGCAGGGGGTGGGCTCCGTTATCGGGCTCGGCTCTCACCCAGTCGTAGAGATACGGGAAAAAACGGTTGAGGAGCTGGCGGGCGGGATTGCCTATCGTGAGCAGCTTGATGGGGATGGAGATCTTCTCTTCACGCGCGTAATCCGATTGCAGGAAGTGTAGAAGGTCGCCCGAGATGAGGGCACCGAGCGAGTGGGCGACGATGACGATCTCGTCGTAGCCTCGGCCGTCGGCAGGATCCTTGAATGTGTCGATGTAGCGCAATGTGGACATGTAACGCTCAAAGATGCGGGCTCGTGGAGGGGCTTCGCGTGGCGTGTCTCGGAGATAGGTGTCGACGTCGAGGACGATGCCCAAGACCACGCTTCCACTGCGGGCGAGGGCGGCGAGGATGACCGCGGCGGCGAGTACCTCGGAGTAAACAATCGCGATAGTCCGATCCTGCAGTGCAAGCAGACCGGCTCTCAACCATGAAAGCCCTTCCGGGTGAAAACAGGTAAGGTCGAAGAGCAAAATCCAGGCGGCGGGGGCAAGGAAGATGGAGGACCAGAGCAAGAACGTAATCACCGAGGTAGAGTCGAGTCCGCGGGAAAGCCAAGTGCCCATATGGAGAGAGGTGGCGTTGTCGGTGTCGCGCGGGGCTTTGCCGGAGTGTTGCCTGTTCTTGGCGTCATTGCGATAGGGAAAGCGTTCCGTGAGGGCACTCGGCAGAGCCCACCAGGTAAGCAGAAACCCGGCGATCGCGATCAGAGCGAGCGAAACCGGAAGTTGGTAGCCCACACTCCAGGCCAGCGCGGCGGAGATGAACTTGGCTGGGGTTACCTGATGCTGGTCGTCAACGTTGAGGTCATCGCCCTGTGCGTAGGTTTGATGGGAGAAGGATTGCCACGCGTCGTGAACCCAGGCGAGATGAGGATGCGAACCGAAGCCCGGCAACTGAGGGAAAGGGGCATTGATGACGGTCTCAGGAAAGAGGGCGTTCTCGGAGATGCTGCTGGAAAAGTGGATTAGGCTGGCCCAGATCGCGAGCGTGATCAGCGAGAAGGAAATGCAAGGGAGCGCGAAGGCGAAGCGGCTGGTGCGGACGGCTGCGCGCGCCCGTGCACGCCGGTCCGGATCACGCTCGGAGCGCCAGGCGATGCTGCCCAGAATGAGCGCGGCAGACGCGAGAGAGATGATCAGAAACCAGCAGAAACGGAGCCACCCGAGGAGTACCTTAGCGGTCCAGAAGGCGCCGAGAGGCACGAACGTGCGACTGAGCGGCGCTACCGGAGCAGAATGTAATAGATGAAGAGCCCCGGGGGCGAGATTGAGGACGACGACGAAGTACAGGAACGCCGCGCCGAAGAGCACGAAACCTGTGACGCGAACCCCTTTGCGGACGTCCTCGTAGTAACTGAGAATCCACGCGAAGAGACCGACGCCGGGCAGAAGCCAGAAAGCAAGCGCCGCGGTGACGTTCGCGCTATCGGCAGGCGTGAGACGGAGTCCGAGGATTTTCATAAAGCCCAAAGGGACGGCGATCCCAACGAGCGCGGGCATGATCGCGAGCAGCGACCAGAGCCAGGGTCCGATAGCGATTTTGTTCTTGACGCTGAGAATGAAGAACAGGCCCGCGAGAATACCACTCACTCCGCCGAGTGCTAGCGGTAGGGCGGCGCTGTCCTGAGTGTAACCGGAGGCCGTGCTCAGGCAGCTTCCACAGGCAACCAGAATCAGAAGCTGCAGGAGCGGTGCGAAGATCTGCAGCAGGCGGATCGCGTAGCGTTGGCACTGCCGGTATCTGCGCCACACGTAGTTAGTGCCCTCGGCAGCTCCCGTATCGAGGGTAATGCGGCTGAGGCTGGCCACATGGAGCAGGACCTGGAACAGCCCGAGGAAGAACTTGAGCATGCCGTTCGACGGCTTGGCGAGGTCGGCCCAAAGAACCTCGTAGATATGGACTTGGGTCTTGTCTGCGAGGCGCGTGCCCTCAAGGCGGGCGGTGCAATACTTGTTGCCGGCGACTTCGCTTCCACCTTGGTAGTCTTCGAGCAGCATCTGGGTGTAGCGGCGACCGGCCTCACCTGTGGCTGCCAAGGAAACATGGTTGGTGGCGATGTCCTTCTGTTGAAGGTTGATCCGTGCGTTGGTGACGGAGGCGAAATCGGCGCTCTTCTCTTTGTATAAATTGAAGATACGGGTGCCAAGGTTGGGCGGCGGGACTGGTTGGGTGCCCTCGGGCGAGCTCGGCGGATCGAACGGGCAGGCTTTCAACGGCGCGAGCGGAATTTGGATGGACAAGGAACGAAAGGGACCATAGTCGCGCTCGGAGGTGTACTCGCGGGCCGGAAGCGAAAGCAAGAGGTCGGCCATGTCGTTCTGGGTTTCGCCCGCGGGGTGTACGCCGACCCCATGCACAGCGATGACGGCCACTTTGCGAGGATTTCCCATAGGAGCTCCAGGGATTGGGATAAACGCTGAAAGGACAGGCCGGTGATAACGAGTGTCAGTTGCTGAACTTGGTGGTACAGGGATTATGCGAGCGAGTTACCGTCTAGTCAATGAGATAGTTTGCTGTATGGTAGCGGAAGTGGTCATTTGAAGACCGTTTTAGTGGAGGTCAAACGGGTCTATTGTCTAACCATGGCTACGTTGGGTCACACCGAGATGAGCGAGGCGGAGGAAACCGAGCGGGTAAATCCCTTCAACCCGATTCCCGCGCCAGGCTTCGACATGGAGACGCGTTTGCAATTCTGGCTGTTCGATCCCCAATCTGCGGCGAGCTGCAGGAAGACTGGCTAGCCTATGCAGTGGAGTCGCACGGCGTCACGCGGCGAGAGCTGGATGCGATGATCGCCGGGAAGTTGCTTCGGCGCGTGAAAGACGGCGCGGGCAAGGAAGGCTTCTTGCTCTATACGGAACAGCAGGCACGTCTCGCGAAGGAAATGCAGACGACCGGCCGTTACACCGATGCCGAGCTGCAGCACATCTTCAGCGAATGGAATGATTTTCTCGAGATGCTTTCCGCAGATGATTTCGCCTACGACAACATGGACGTTGACGATTACGAAAGCTGGCGCAGGCGTACGCGCGAAATGACCGACTTTTTTGCAGACGACATTGTCCGGATGGAGGACGGATTCTGCCCTGTGCCAGCCGAGCATCTCGAGTCGCACAAGGCGGACGCGCGGAAGCAGCATTCAGAATGGCTGAGGATGCGGGACTATTTCGCAGTGCGGTCCGATGCTGATCTCTAAGCCTCTGCAACGCGAAGGGTGGCGTAAGGGCCTTCACGAGGTCAGATTTAGCGATGAAATGTCGCGCATCTGGATGGCGCAACCGTATAAGGCGCAAATCGAACAGGGATACAGTATCGAGGTCACGTTCCGGGGCTGGGAGACCAAGAGCTTCAGCGAGACCACCTTCAGAAACATCGACTGGTGTTTCACGCTGGAGCGCTTCAAGGGAACGCGGAACGAAGGCAAAGCCTTTCCGCTGCGGACGCCGGACTTCAACCTGACAGAAAGGGGGCTGGAGCTGTTGAGCCCACTTTCCCCTGACGCTTACAAGGAGCTCCATGAAAAGTACCGCTTGGATGAGCTGTTCGCTCTCGTCGCGGAACAGGGGCCTGCGTTGTGGGACTGTGACCTGTCGGCAACCGGGCGCGGTACCTGCGCTGAATGCGGCGCAATCTTTGAGCGCACCACTTCGAGCCGTTTGTATTGCAGTCAGCGGTGCCGCGGTCGCAACAAGAGTCGGCGATATCGGGAAAGCGATCCCGAGCGAGCGCGGCGGGCGCAGGCCAAGCATTACAAAGAAGCCTATCCGGACCGGTAGGGGGAGGCACTGGCGTCCCGGGCCTAAATTATCTATGTGTCATGCATTCCGTGGATCTGCTTTATGTGATTCTGTATGGCGTGAATCTACTTTGGGGGGCTGGAGAGGCCCGGGGACGGGGATAATGGGGTCTCCCCGCCTAGGGCACTAGCGGCGCAGGGAGGGAGCCTCCGATGCCTCGGCCATATGCTTGCTAAACCACTACAAAGGGCTCTTAATAACATCATGGCAAACACATCCGCAGCACTCAAGGAAGCCCAACAAAAAAGCCTTCGGGCTAATGAAGAGAAGTGGACGCCGGCTCTCATGGCAGCTGCCGGGTGGACGGCTCTTCCTTCACTCATTCTCGACAAACAGCCGGCGCTTGGCATCGACTCGCTCGATCTCAATATCCTCCTGCAACTGGCGAAGTACTGGTGGAAAAAGGACGATCTGCCGTATCCATCGAAGGAAACACTAAGCGAGTTGATCGGCGTGAATCCCAGCACTATCCGCCGGCACATCAAGCGTATGGAAGAGGAAGGCCTGATAAAGCGCATCGAGCGGCACGACAAGAAGGGCGGTCAGCAATCGAACTTCTATAGCTTCGACGGTCTGATTGAGAAAATGCTGCCGCACGCGAAGGCCGCGATCGATCTGCGCAAGGCCCAGGAAGAGGACAAGGTGAACCTGCGGCGCAGGAAGAAGATCACGCCCGAGCATATGAAGCTCGAGCTTGTCTCTGGAGGGAAAAAGAAATGACGGTCTTGGCAAGCTTGATTTCGGACTACGGCTGGGCGGCCGTTGCTACAGCCGCCGTCATCTACGTTTTGGTGCGGAGCGAAATCCGCATCCACTATCCCGGCCGCAATCGCAAGCGCACCGTCGATGCCAGAAGGTCCTAATAGATGACCCAACGCTTGGCAGGGCTGCCATGACAGGCATCCTTGATTAGCGTTTCTTCGCTGCTTGCCTCACTGCTCGTTCGCTCGTTTTCCCGGTTTCCTTGCGCATCGTGCTTAGCTTGGCGTTCGGCGAGAACTGAGGGATGGGAGAAGGTAAATTCTTATTGAGGGTGTCGCCCCGCTTCTGGCGAATTTCTCCAGCTTTTGGGGGCGATTGGTCGCGTTGACGACCATCTAACCCTGGTTCACGCATATTGACTCCTTTGATCATAAAGATTACTAGTTACATCTTGTGTAATTGTACTATACTAATGCTTGGGAGTTTCATGTCAGCGTGGAGATTCGGTTTAAAGAGCAGAAGCTCGATCGCTTGGAAGTTGATGCCGCATTCGACGCTGGTTTTTCACGCGAGATCGTTCGCGCTTATCGCAAATGTCTGCAGATCATCCGATCGGCGCCGGATGAGCGGGTGTTTTACAACTTGAAGTCTTTGCACTTCGAAAAACTGAAGGGCGCCCGGAGTCATGAGCACTCCATGCGACTGAACAAGCAATGGCGGCTGGTCATCGAGCTCGAGGGGATCGCACCCAACAAGCTTGTTGCGGTGATCAGCATAGAGGATTACCACTGACCTGCAGTGGGGAGCGACCTTTAGGAGGGGTAGCTACTATGGAAATGGTGGACAGAATGCCGGCTGAGGTCTTCTCGCCGGGAGAATTAATCAAGGATGAGATTGAAGCACGCGGCTGGAGCCAGATTGAGCTCGCTGAAGTGCTCGGTCGCCCTGGTCGCCTTGTGAGTGAACTCATTGCCGGCAAGCGGGCCATAACCCCGGAGACGGCAAAGGGACTTGGTCAGGCCTTTGGGACGGGCGCACAGTTTTGGCTAAACATGGAGAGCTCCTATCAGCTCTCCAAGGTGACGGGCGACAGCAGCAACTCTGTCGCCCGTCGCGCCAAACTATATGAAATGGCGCCGGTAAAAGAGATGACACGGCGATCCTGGATCCAGCCCACGGACAACATCGACGTACTCGAGAAGAGCGTGTGTAATTTTTATCGTAAGCCGTCACTGGACACACCGATGCCGCAGCTCGCTCATGCCGCTCGGAAAAGCTCTTCGTATGAACAGCTGACTGCGCCTGAAGCGGCGTGGCTATACCGTGTGCGACAGCTTGCGGAGGGGATGGAAGTCACATCGTTCTCTGAAATGTCTTTTGCGGCGGCACTTGGTCAACTCAGAACGATGCTTCGGGATCCGGATGCTGTTCGCCAAGTTCCTGCGGTTCTAGCAACTGCTGGTGTGCGTTTTCTGATCGTGGAAACTTTGCCCTCTACGAGAATTGATGGTGTATGTCTCTGGCTAAAACCAGATGCGCCGGTCATCGCGCTTTCGTTGCGCTATGACCGTATCGACGCCTTCTGGCATACGCTGCTGCACGAGTGCGCCCACGTAAAACATAAGGATGGACTGACCAGCGATATCGTTGACTTCGACCTGGTTGGCGAGGCGGCCGACTCCTCTGTCGCAAAGCCGGAAGCTGAGTTGAAGGCAGATGAGTTCGCCTCAGGATTCTCTATCCCAAAGTCGGAGATGGATGGATTCATCGCTAGGGTCCGTCCCCTATTTTCAAAGACTCGCATCCAGGCGTTTGCAGCAAAGCTAAACGTTCATCCGGGCTTGGTTGTTGGACAGCTTCAGCACCGCAAGATGATTCCGTATTCGCATAGCCGAGAGATGCTGGCCAGAATTCGGCCTATCCTCACGGAAGTCGCACTCACCGACGGTTTCGGCAGTATTCTTTCAAACGCACATTAGGAGAAAATATGGCCTATTACGAACAGCTTCAAAGCCTCTACCGTCGCTATGAGAAGGACGGACATATGCAGCCCTTCACCATGCATGAGCTCGCCGCCTGGGCCTATGACAACGGCCTGTGCCAACCTCAGAGGTCCACGATCGTAACCCGCATGGCGGAAGATTTTTCGCGGGCCATGCGAGCCGATTTTCATGTCGATGCTCAGGGACGACGCGTCCGCACAAAGCACGTGGCTATGTATGAACGGGGAGGTAAGCAGTTCGCTCTTTGGGCTGATCTGCGAGCAGCTACTCGGGAGCACATGGAGCGGTCTTTCCAGCAACGGCGGCAAGGGATCGTCGGAGACTGCCGTCAACTCAAGACAGATGTCGATAGCTATAACGACAATCAAAACACCGGCGAGGTGATCCAACTCGTCCTTGATTTCACGGACGATATGGCGGAGTACGAAGCATTGAAGGCGGTGGCTTAGAAGTCTTTGTGCTAATGACCTGCCTCCGGAAAACTCTCCCAATCGAGTCTGGCGCTCTCTCGGTATTCCGTCGTCACTTCGTACCGAGACAGTTGTTGCGCTCTCAGTCAAACTTCAGGGAGGGGAGGCTGCCGATGATCTGCTGGGTTTCGAGAGAGACGGTGATGACCTGGCCGATGAGGCGCAGAATGTATTGGGGGTCGTCTTCGCGGTTGGGGTCGTTGACGATGCCGGAGCGGGCGTCGGTGGAGATGCGGTACTGGTCGATGACCCACTCGAGGGCGGAGCGGTTGCCGAGGCGGTAGTCGAAGGCGGCGGCAGGGATGCCGCGCAGGAGCAGGAATTCGTTGTAGCGGAGTTCGGTCTTGTCCTTGGAGAGCTTCATCTTCTCGACACGGAAGGTGACTTCAGCCTTGGGGTCTTCGATCTGCTCCAGTGGGAACTCGGGCCGCTTCTCATAGTCGATGTGGAGTTCCATGAGGCGCTTTCCGGCGGCGGCGAAGGTGTGGAAGTCGGGAGGGAAGGGAATGCGGGGGAGTTCGCGCTTGAGGTTGGCGGCGTAGCGGGTGCGGTACTCGGGGTGGTGGAGCACGGCGTAGGTGGCGTTGAAGATGTCCCACTTGGTGATCTTCATGTCGGCGTAGTGGGTGCGAAACTCGGCGAGAGCCCAATCCGTGACGTTTTCGCTGCGCTTAGTGCCATCAGGCGCATAGGTATAGAAGGGAAAGCATTGCGCTTTTTCAAAAGCGAGATCGAGAGCTGGGATCCGGTTGGCCGCGAGGGTGCCGAAAGGCTTGCGATTCCCGGGGCCCGGCACGCAGATGGTGATGTTTTCATTTTCACTCGCGGCTGAGGGGAAAATCTTTGGCAGATTCGCACGCCGGTGGGTGAGGAGCTTATTGAAATAGATGTGCTCCTGCGTGAACGGACGATAGGTTGTGATTCTCACGTCCTCTTCATCGAGCTCTCCTATCGTTCCGCGAAGCACGGACGCTTTGAGGCTACTGCTCCATTTGATTTCCTTGTGGTCATTAGTCCAAGCAAAAGTCTTCTTGTTCGGGCTACCGAGGTAACGGGAGCGCTCCAGATTGTATGTCCCCAAAAGCCTTTGAACATTGCTAACGAGGGCAATCCGATTGAATGAGACCGTCCAATCATCTCGATTCGTGTTCGCGCCCATGCTATGAGTTGAAAAGATTCCTTTGGTTCCGGCGCTGAAAGATATAAGCTCCTCCGCCCCTTGCGAGGAGCCGTCTTCAACCCAAGTGCCATCTTCCGTGGGTGTTAGAACCTCTCTATTCACTCTGAGGATGTCGTGATTCTCTTCTAGGAAGGCCAGCTTTTGACTTTTGCGCCAATACTCGTCCAATCTGGCGTATTCGATTCTGTGTAATTCGTGACCTTTTGACTTCACAAGGAAACTTACGCACACGCCCGGCTGGATACCAAAAACATTGTGTGTCGTCCCGGACAGCTTCGGATTATCCCGAACGTCTCCGCCCAAATCCATGATCAGAATGCGGCTAAATTCTTCGTTTAGGCACATCCGCATTCCGTCGAAAACGCGCTTGGATAAGAAGCCATTGTTAGTAACTAGGGCGATCAAGCCATTATTTTCTACACGGTCTGCCGCCCAGCGAAACGCCTTGACGTACATGTTTCCCAGCTTAGTGGTGCTCGACGCCTTGGAACGCGCACGATATGTTGTTCCAACCCTTTCGTCGAGGGCTTTGTGCGGCCGGTTTGCGTTGTCATCATTCTCGTCAGTTTGCCCAACGTTATACGGTGGGTTTCCAATCACAACCCTGATCGGGGAATTCTTCTGTCTGTTCACGCGCTCCGTGTTCTCTTCAGACATGAAAGAGAAGCCAGCCTGCTGTGGCTCGGCTAGTTCAAAAGTATCCACTAGGCAGATTCCCTCGAACGGTCGATACTCTCCCAGCTCTTCTCCTTTACTAAGCCGCTCCATGTAAGAGTGCTCGATGTTCATGCTGGCGATGTAGTAGGGGAGGAGCATGATCTCGTTGCAGTGGAGTTCCTCGGCGTACTTGTGCGGCAGCGCTGAGCGTTTGATCTGCTGCATGATCCGGGTGATGAAGTTGCCGGTACCTGTGAAGGGGTCGAGAATGTGAACGTCTTTGTCGGAGAGAGTTTTGCCGAACTCCTGTTGTAGGATTTCGTCGACGCTGCGGACCATGAAGTCAACGATGGGCTGGGGGGTGTAAACGATGCCCATGGTGTCGGCCTGCTTCGTATCGAAGCGCTGAAAGAACTTCTCATAGACGGCGTTGAGGAAGTGCTGCTTTTCCGTATAGCCGGTCTGGGATTCGGCAGCCTTTTCGATGGCGGTGTAGAAGCGGTCGAGAGGCTTCAGAAACTCGTCGCGGGAGAAGTGGCGGGCAGTGATGGAGCGAATGACCTTTTCGATCTCAACGGCGATGACATTGCGGGAGAGAAATTCCTGATTGTTGAAGACCTTGCGGAAGATACGCTCGGTGAGAAGATGCTGGACGAGCATCTTGCGGATGGCGTCGTCGGTGAGGTCGGGGTTGATGGATTGGCGGCAGAGTTCGGCAAAGGCAAGGAAGTTCTCGCGGAAGGCGGGATTCTTCTTGTCTTCCGCTTCGAGGATGGTGGTGACGCCGCCTGCGAGATCGGGAATCTTCTCAGCGAACTTGGTGACGGCCTCTTCCCAGTCGACCTCGTGGGCTTGACGGTGCTCGAAGAAGAGGTCGAGGACTTCGATCAGGCTTTCAGGCTTGTTGAGGTCGCAGTCGAGGGCGATGCGGTTGTCTTGGTACAGGACGGCACGATCAGGTGACTGAAAGAGGATGTTGGTGAGTGGGTAACCTGCTGCGACCTTGGATTTGATCTCACGCTGGAGGTCGTCGCTAGAATCTTTGGCCTCCCAAAGACCGTGGACAAGGGTGAGGTCGTCGACGAGTGCGCCGTCGGCGCGGAGGGGCTGCTTGCCGGTTCCTTTGAAGGGTAGCTCTTCGACGAGGTGCCAGCCGTAGGGTGAGGCGCACCTCTTGAGGAGGTCGGCGAAGGCGGAGCGGGTGTTGCCTTCGGTGGTATGACCGTGAAGTTGGAATTGGGCGAGGGCGGCATAGTAGTTTTTGACGGGGGCGTGCGTCGGTTTCAGCGGAAAGAGGCTCATGGGTGTCCAAGGGCAAGGTAGCACGTGGGTCGGCAAGGCGGGAGTCGCGGGTGCGCTGCCGCATCGACTGGTCGTCCCATGTGTGGGCAGCGCAGACACCTGGCTGTTGGACACCTCCAACACGCAGTGGCCGATCCCGGGCGCGCTCCGCCTACGATCAATTGATTGCTCCCTGCAGGAAATTCAGACCAGGACATCCCGAAGCAGATAGGGCCGGACGATCTCGGTAAAGGCGGGGACGGACTTCTCATGGATCTCGAGCAGTCGCGCGATACCTTGCCTGGCATGTGCCTGTTCGGTCAGCTTCGCCAGCACGACCTCGGGATTCAGATGAAATTGATGCACCAGGAACTCATCTGGAGTTTGGACGACGACATTCCATGGCTCCACGGCCGCATTCGGAAAGTCCTTGGTGTTGAAGGTGACGATCGTTTGAGCACCGGTGCGCACCGCAGCTGCCAGGACATGCCTGTCCTTGGAGTCGTTGGTCATCGCCGGCACCAACTGTTCATAACCCTCGACCCAGCAATCCTCGAAGTAAGCCCTGAGTTGTCCAACTAAATGGGCGGTCTGCTGCCGCGAGCAGCCCAGTTTGTTCTCCAGCGTCCGCGTGGTCTCCTCCATGATGTCGGTCGACCATCGCGGGAGATAGAGACGAGGCGGCTCCGCAATGCGCAGCAGCGTATCGCGGAGCGCCGCGTTCACAAGAACACAGGCATCCAGAACGACTTGGTAGCCAGAGGTCACGCGTCAGGAAGCAAAACCTTATCGTACAGTCCTGCCTCGTCTGCCTCCCTGGCCATGGTGTCGAGCGCTTCCCTGCGTTGGTGATCGCGGCGGTGCTTGTAATCGAGCAGATCTTTGAGATAGACGCGCCGGTGCGTACCGATGAGATGGAAGGGTAGCTCATCTTCTTTGAGCAGTTTCACGAAGAATGGGCGGGAAACTCCCAGAAACTCCGCGGCCTCTTGCGTGGTCAGATCCTGGGTCACGGGCACAACCGAGATCGCTTTGCCCTGCTGCAGCCCACCCACAATCTTGAGCAGCAGATCGTACACTGCATCCGGCAGCTCTAATGCCGGTTCGCCGCCACGACCGACCAGGCGCGCCTTCCCATCCTTCCGAAGAAGGTCATGGAGTGCCTGCACCTGCGCCTCTTCAGCGGCAGGAAGCGAGATGGGATCCAGTACTGTGGTTGCCATAATGTCCTCCGCTACCCTGTACACCTTTATACCGGAAATTAGATGCAGTAGGTGAAATAAACGAAACGAAAGAAATAAGCGATTTTACGAAATGGGTCAAAGGCTGTTTGGCGGCTGTTTGAGGAGTGAGGGACTGGGAGATTTCGTAGTTAGTCCTCGGCGGCGGTGGGAAGCGCCAGGGAGAATGACATCTGACCAAGGATTGTTCGCGACACCACCCCGAACGGACGGGACCTGTTCGGCGTCCTGGCCGCGCTGCAGATGGCCGAAGGCGTCAGCGTCGAGTTACAGATGCACGCGCAGTAGACAATATCAAGCCGGTCCGACAAACTCTCTAGGCGCGCCTTACGCCAGTCGCCGTAACTTGCCCACTATCGAGATGCTTCCGGTAGCGCCGTCCGTTGACGCTGCCGTCATAGACAACGCCGCCGACGCGCCAGAGGGAGATTCGAAGGCCGTATCAGCAGTGAAGCGGTGGAAGCGTTTGCTACATACGATTCGAGAGATCGAATATGGCGGTAGTCGCGGTGCAGTTTTCCTTCTCAGACCTATCCTTTGCTACTACATCGGCCATTAACACGATGAGGCAGCCCCACCGAGGTCGTAAACTTGTCTCCCTATGGCAGATGAGAAGAAGCCCGTTCACTGGACTCACACCATTCAAGGCGGCGATTGGAACGTCGTGAAGTACGGCATAGTTGAATACTTACGTAAGCGTCCTAGGATGCGCGCGGCTACGGCCATTCTGGGTCTCGTTTGGATGTTTGGCTGGCTATTATCGTTCGGGGGATTCAAGTGGAGCTTTGCACTATTGCCTGCTATCAGCGCTTGGTTCGTAAGCCCAGTGTTGCTCTGGATGGCGGTGGTATCAGGGCCCGACCACAGTGTGACCTTTGCTCCACCGAAAGCCCCAGATCCTCCTTCGGCTCCAGCACTGCCAGCGGGAAAGAGCAGTCTGCTCAACCTAGAAGACTTCGGAATAGATGGTCTCAACTCTACGTGCAGCGCGGTTCGGGACCAAGCGAAGGGTGCTTACCAAGGATTTCTATTTTTTCTTATTACCGGCATCAGCGTGAGCTTGGCAAACCTCATCCTCTTAGGAACGCACACTTCCTTCATCTATTACGGCCATGCTTGGCTGTATGTATGGGCCGCAGCAGCCGCGTTTTGTCTCCTGAGCATCATTCAACTGGTTCGATCGGCACTGCTCGAAAGACGAACATCACGACTTGAAGACAAGCTGATCGAACTTCAACGCACGGTCACAGCGCTGAAGTTTCTTGAGCGGAACCCCGGTTCGACAACGGCTGCGATTGATCCAGCCACGGTAATTACAAAACTTCTTGCGCCCTAGAGTGATGCCAACTCCTAGACGGCTTACGTACTGGGAATCTTCAACCAGGTCCAGCAGATGGGCCAAGTTCGCCTTTTCGCCACCGAAGAGCCGCGACTGTCTGGGCACATGTGCACCAGGCTGAAGTGCTCGTTGTGGGTAATAACTTTAAATGGCCGATCTGGACGGGTATAGTGCGGCCTGCCATCTCCGGGGTTGATCGCCGGTGCACGGTCAAGACGGAAGCATGGCCGCACGAATCCTTCACTATCAGGGTTATGAGGTAAGCCGACGCCATCCGATCGATGCGTCGGCAAATTTGACTAAGACGTCTTCCCGTCCACGAACTCGACCGCGATCCGCTGCCAATCAGCTACATCGGCCACGTCCGGTCCGAAGAGGACGCCGTAGGATAGGCCTACTACTTCGCGATGAAGGACCAGATCGCCTTCTGAGAGGGTGAGTTCACCAAGGTAATCGTCGATCCTGGTAATGGTGAGCACGTATTTGCCGTCCAGGGTGGAGGTCCATACTACGTTGGGGTGCATTGATAACTCCTTTGAAACGTTGCGCTTGCTTGCCGCGATGGGTCAGGCAGGGTGGCACGGGCGCATTGCATGATGCCGTCAAAGCCAGCGATTTGTCCGCTGGTCAACGCTCAAGCGCACAAATACAGGAACCCCAGTGCAGGGCTCCCGCATTCACATGTGAATTTGGCGGAGAAAGTTAGAGGACCTGCGAGCCGGTCGTCCCTACGCGGCGAGTCGGCTGGTTGTGCAGGTGAGAGGAGAGTTCGAAGATCAGCCGCGCTTATCGCGTTGGATCGTCACCGATCGAACCCAAGTTGCGGTGAGCCAGAACCAAACAAAGCCTGTGGCCAGGTCATGAGCCGCCATAACAACCCCGCCCGCAACACACAGCCAGAGCGCGGTTGGAAGCGAGTGGTTAAAACGCACACCCACGCTACAGCCGAAAAGCAAAAGCGCCGCGCTGTATAAGGCGATAAGGATCGGGTGACCGAGGGTGGCTTGCATCTTCATGGGGGATTCCTTGTGGAGTGGGTTGGGTAACATTGGCGACGCAACGTGTGCGTTGACGCTATGCGGCCCTTGTTGCTGCGCGGTGGTGGGCGGATGACTAGACATCGCGGGCCTGGTGTCCGGAATGTGGCCCAGGTGCCAGCCGGCACCCGCCGGACAAGCGTAGGGGACTAGCCCCGGGTCCCTCTGCATCGCGCACAATTGTTGAGCCGCCACTTGGTTGGGCAGACTGCGCTTGGGTCTGCCGAAGCGCATTCTGCATACGGGACACGGCGGCCAGCGGGGCATTTGTTGAAGAGACGGTAGGCCGAGCGGTTCCCTTCCCATACTTCCCTGCTGACGCGGGCGGGGTACCCACTGCTCAACTGCGCGCTCCAGACCCCCCGCCTCTGAGATCTGGCGGAGAGCCTGGCGCCGCGCTGCCTTGCGTCGACTGGGTGTAAGTTCCGACCATTGCTGCCGCAGGCCGGCCTCCTGTTCGAAATAGGTGGAGCCCGTGAAAACCGGTTCTGTGCAGGCGACATGGAGCTGGAGAGCGAGTCGGGCTACCCTTCGCCTAGCTTTGGTCATGGGTTCCCTCCGCCAGGACAAGGTTGGGCCACGCATTAGGCATGGAACTGCATGGTGGGAACGGTCGAGAAGGATCGACCGTGTCGGCGGGTTCGAAGGCACGATCGAGAAGCCAGCCAGGAGCTGCAACGATCTCGGCCATCGGGTTCATGTAGGCGTGCTGTGCACCATGCGGCTCGCGAGAGGGCGGGATGAGGACCCAGTCGCCCTCACCGAGAAACCTCAGACCCTTGGCGATCTGCCGGCTCCTGCCGATTTGCCTCCGGAGGCTAGGCCAGGCGAAGGAGAGGCAGCGCTTCCCCCCGACAGCGGAGCGAAGCGTGTCGAGCCAGCTCCAGTCATCGTTGCAGAGGTCGAGGAGCGAGGCCAATCCTGCGTCGCCGTCAACTTCGAGAATGAACACGCCGGAATTTTGCCCAGTGGCTAGGGCCCAGTTTGACGACTCGCGCGCCCAGATCCTCAACTGCTGCAAATGAGCCGTTGCCTGAAAGAGGTCCGCAGGCGTCACGACGCGATAATCGCCGGAGGATACCGGGAAAAACCGCCTGCCATTACGCTGGGCGGCCCGATAAACCTCAACAGGAACCCTGTCGATATAGCGCGGCTCGTACTCCGGGAGAGAATGAAGCGCTTCAACGGGGCTTAACCCCTGCTGAATCGCGGCAACGAATGCTTCTGCAAGTTTCATGTGATTTTCCTTCCAAAAAGAAAAGGCCGGCTGCGCTGTTGCCCTGTGGGCAACGACGCAACCGGCTGTTGTGGGGTTATGTTGACGCCGACGCTGGATCGCGATATCGGCTGACTACCCGGCTCGGCGGTTTTGAGGGATCGAATCAGTCCCCTGAATCGAGGATTGGGCCCTCTCCGTCGTCCATATCCGTTCACGCCACCGCTGGATAGCAGCATGAGGCTCACCACTAAGACATGGCGCGGGTACTTTTGGCGCGGCCCCCTGCTCTAGATCAGGGTCGCGCTGGACCTACAACCCCGCCGGCGGCACGGTGGGGACGGCCTTCTGCAGCTCCGGAAGCCGCAGGATCTTTTCCCTGATATTTGTCCCTTCGAGAGCGCAGGTACGTGACGGAGAAGCTATTGCGGATCCTCTCTCGGTGCGCGCCGGGCCGGGGCGGTTTCAAGTGCCTCGCCGACTCCCTTGTTTGCACGGGCTGTATAGCGATGTGGGTGACTGCATGGCCCGCGGGTCTGAATCAGGTGATCAGTCCTCATCCAGGAGTGGACCGTCCCCATCGTCCAAATGCTCAATAGCGACGTAGCGTCCGTTCACCAGGACCAGATCTGTAACCATCCTGGAGTTGCCCACGTAAGTGACACCGCTCAGTTCCTCTGGATCCAACTGCTGTTCATCGCTGATGTCCGGGTGCTCGACCCGGACGAGGTGTATGCACATGTTCAAATTGGTGGACTCCTTCTTCCTTATACGGTTGAGGGGCGCCGAGGCGCCCCGTTGATGATGACCACGCAAAGGCTCGCGGCGTAGAAAAGTTAGGTCGGATTAGCGTCGCGCGCTGTGTGGTTTACAACAATCGGAACCTCCACAGGGCACCGACCGGCTTCGGGGGTTCTAAAGCCTTTCTCCTAAAGTGCCGACATAAGCAAAGAGTTGTGAATTTATGCAGCCCGTGAGGAGCGCGCAGGAGGATGTGCCTTGGCCTGCTGAGGGGTGTTTATCCAATTTCTGGGGCCAGTTATGAGGCGACCGTTTTACTACTTCGAGTGCTTTGCGGGCTCGCATCCTCGTCACTCGTCTGACGACGGTAAATTCCATTGAGTACTGTCTCGCATCACTTGGGCGGACAGTCCCAAATGCGGTACAGGAGGGTTGCCGACTTACCTTGTTCTATCGAGATTCTGGACTTTCCCGGGCTGACCGCTGTTGACGAACCGCTTGATGACGGCCAAGGAACGCGTATCTTTTACGCCGTGCCCACAGAGGATCAGAAAGTCTGCGAGCATTGCGGAGGTAGTCTCTACAAGCATGGCGGACGGGCACGATCCTACCGGGATAGCCCTATTCGCGAATACCGGGTTGTCATATGGCTGCATGCCCGGCGCTTCCGTTGTCGAAACTGCAAAGCGACATTTGTTCAACCAGTAGAGGGGATGGACCCCGCCAAGTCCATGACGACCAGGTGTGTGGATTGGATCCGTGCGCGCTGCCTGCGCGAAACCTATTCGCATATTGCCGAGGAAATCGGATGCGACGAGAAGACTGTGCGAGAGATCGCCGATGCCTATATTGATGAATTGAACGACGTTTACCGTCCCTATCTGCCTGAATGGTTAGGCATCGATGAAACTTTGCTTGGAGGAGTGAATCGTCTTGTTCTGACTGATGTTGGCCAACGTAGAATCATCGATGTGCTCACCGACCGCAAAGAAGAGACAGTTGTTGGTTGGCTCTATTCCTTCAGAAATAGCTCTCACCTTCAAGGCGTCACGATGGATATGTGGAGACACTATAAGAACGCTGTCCATACGGTTTTTTCGAACGCTCCGGTGGTCATAGACAAGTTCCATGTCTTGCAAATGGCCAATCGTGCAGTGGACAGCGTGAGGACCGCACTCGCAGCTAGACGGATTGCAGAAGCAAAAGGCAAAAAAGCGAAAAATGTAGCGAAAGCAGTGGGTAGACAGTGGATGCGCAACAAGCACCTACTTCGAAAGCGCCCATACAGACTCGCTCAAGGATTGACGGGTAACCCTAAGGCGACCGGGTTGATGCAGCTCAATAGCTGGCTCGAGGGAGAGCCTGAAATCAAGGAGGCCTACGATCTCAAGGAGGCGATCGCGTGCATCTTCGAACCGGGTAGTACAAGGGAGGAAGCCGAGAAGGCTTTCAACAAGTGGCGTAAATCTATTCCACGTCACTTGCGTGTGAAAGATCAACCTTTTGAACGGATATTCACCGCGACCGAGTCCTGGAGAACGGAGATTCTGGCTTACTTCGATCACAGAAGAACGAATGCCTACACCGAGGGGGCCAACAGCCGAATCAAAGTCAGAAAATCGACAAGGGAGAGGGTATAGTTTCAAAGTCTTGCGAGCGCGGGCCCTCTTTGATCCTCCTCCTGCGAGTTGGCGGGCGATCGCTGAGAGCCACACCCAGCTTTCTCCGTCTCAAAAGTGGAACCTCGATCAGTTTCTCTCTCCCATGTTTGATCCTTCTTTGGCTGAGTCGGCTAGGCTAGCGATTTCTGAACACAGCTGCTTGTCATGCGGGAGAAAATTCCGCACCGGCCAGGGGTCCTTTGATCGGATTAAGGGACATGAAATCTTAATGATCTGCCATACGTGCCGGGATAATGACCGCAACACGGCTCAATCGTTACAAGAGGCCGGCGTTTTGGGGGATAGCTCAATAAAAGGATCTTCACATGCTCTGCTGCCCGAACTGGATCCTGAAGATCCGGACATACCGTTTTAGGAGAGCTAAAAGAGAGCGCGCTCGTCTTGCGCGCGGCTAATGTACCGCCCGTTTACGGGTGCAATCGTTTGCCCTTTACTGGCCCCTCGGAGTTAGTGGTTGAAAACGGCGCCATTCTGATTAGGACTTTTGGGGTGCCATTGGTTGAAAGCGTTTGTCCGGAGCCGGGGCTGACAAGGGGTGTATGCAAGGAGCAGAAACGACATGGACAGTTCCGGAATGGGGTCAAGAAACGCCCCATTCCCTACCAGTGGTCTGCATTTCGGGTTTCCGCTAGGCCGCTCTAAGGTAGCAATAAAGGGTTTCCCTGCTGACGCCGTACTCCCGTGCCAATGCTGTCTTGCGTTCTCCATCAGCGGCGCGTCCGCGAAGTTCGTGGATTTGCACGGCGTTGAGAATACGACGACGGCCTTTATATTTTCCGGCAGCCTTCGCTAAAACAATGCCCTCTCGTTGCCGCTCGAGGATGAGCGAGCGCTCGAACTCAGCAACAGCACCAAGAAGCGATAGGAGAAGAATGGCCATGGGGGAATCGTCGCCCGTGAAGCGAAGGCCCTCCTTGACGAACTCCACGGTGACCCCACGAGCTGTAAGGTCCTTCACGAGTCTGCGCATATCGACCAGGCTGCGGGCAAGCCTGTCCATGCTGTGCACAACGAGGGTGTCGCCCTCTCGGCAGTACTCGATCGCGCTTTGCAGCTGCGGCCTCTGGGTGTCTTTGCCGCTGGCCTTGTCCTCAAACGACTTGTCGATCTGGATTTCAAATAGTTGCCTGGCAGTGTTTTGGTCGATCGTAGACACACGTTTGTAGCCGATCCGTTGTCCGGTCATGTTCATTTCCTCTGGGTTGTCAGGTTGGGGTTAAGACCCCTTGGTAAAAGTGTCAGTAAATAAGAAAGGAACTCTATCTGAACAGCCGTTGGCGGCGTTCTGTCAGGAGTTCCATTGTGGCGTTGGACTACACCCTACTCGGACGTCTTTATGGCTGTTTGGGATCTTTCGGGATCGACCCTGTTTCAACCAGAAAATCCGTTTTTGAACTTTGCAGCTGAGAGAGTACTTTCAACCAGTGGCTCCGGAGAGCCTAAAGGCTACAACCAAAGCAAGGCAAATACCCTGAGGGGTCAGCGCGCTGAATATGGCGCATGTCCATCGCGTAACTGACGTTCGATTCTGGAGGGCATCCGCGCCGGGACAGAATTGTCACGCACTAACGCCAAATCTAGATTGTGGTTTCTATGTACGATTGTTCAGCAGCCTGAACTGGATTTGCTCGGGTTTCAAGGGACCGCGAGACGGCGACTCCCAAGCGAACGCGCGGAAGTCATCGTGAGCGAACTGCAGGAACAGGTAATGCTCCCCCGCATACACTTGGCCGTTCGGTGCGAGATATTGCCTAATAAAGGTCTCTATTCGTGGCACCATTCCGCCTTCAGGCGCGAAGTCACCTTCGAAGAACAGCACTTTGATGTCTGACTTCACGCCACGAAGCTTGTCGAAAGCCCAGTCGACCGCGCCGAGGCCGCCCAACTCCGATTCACAGGCTATTCTCGGACCCAGCTTGTCATCCATGAGCATAAAGTCCACCAGGTACTCACCTCGCGCGCGGCCTTTCCCTTTGCCAATGACCTTGGGATAGAGGATCCAGCCGTTTCCGAGCTTTTCCCGCAGACGTTCAAACGTGGTCCAGAGGGCCTTTGTCCAGACCTCTCGCCCTTGCGGATGCTGATGCCCGATGGAAAGCACATTTGCCTGCTCTCGCAGGTTGATGATTATGAAACGGGCCAACTTCTCCACGTCGTTGGCGGTCGCGTGCTCCTTCAGATCCAAAACTACCTCCTGCTACTGGCGGAAATGAATTCTCGCATCTGGATGGGCAGTCTCATTCTGGCGCGAAGCCCAACGGCAAGTGACGCTAGCGTTTTCTGCGGCCACTCCCGACCCATCCACTGAATGCCGGCACATGATTAAGGGTTGGAACTTACTATGGATAGAATATTTGGTCGGCCAGAGCGCTTTTATTGATCGCGGGGTTGGACCGGCACCGGATATGCGGACGATAGCACGCTCGCCATTTCGCCTTAAGCCGATTCCAAGCCTGTTTACCGGCCCAGTGGATCGCAAATTTTGCGACTGCGGAATCTCCCTTAGGGTGACACCTTTTGCGAACGAGAGCACCGTTCGCAAGTGTTGTCTCCCCGCCTTTTGAGTGGATTTTGACATGGTGGACCTCAGCATCATCCCACTCGACGTCGGTACCGCAACCTATAGCTTGGCTCCATTTCAGCCCGCACCGTGCCATAGTTCACCAAAAACATTTAGCTGCGAAGTTTCTTTCTGGTGGCCTTCCGCTAAGGAAGCACCTTGTCTAGCATTTATGTTGATGCTAGACCTCTACAGCATGTCGGCGAACGTGGATCCGGGTGATATTCTCCGGATCGAGCAGGTGCTGGCTACTACCGGGCTATGCAAAACAAGGCTGTATCAGCTCATCCGGGAAGGCACTTTCCCTCTTCAGGTGGCCTTGGGTGCTCGTGCTGTCGGCTGGCGCACGGATGAAGTCATCGAGTGGAAACGCAATCGTCCGGTGAAACATGCGAAAGAGAACGGCATCCGCGGCACCGCAAAGAAAACGCCGTCCCCCACTCTGGGAATACTCGCGACTGCTTCTGTTGGCGCTTCAAAAGTCTCGAGGCGCAAAGCCGCGGATCCTGCACGAGATGCTGAACAGGCCGTCGATAGAGAGTCCAACGCGCCTCCGCTCCAAAGTGATTTTGATGTGGTCCGAGGGGCGACTTTGGTTGTTGTGAAAGCCAAGTCATTGTCCACGGCCGCCCGTGAGATGGAGCAACTCCATCTCTTACGTAGCGAAAATGCCCACTTAAGGGAACTGCTCGTTGATCTCGTACTTCGTAACGACAAATTGCAGTCCGACGTTCGAAATATCTCGATGCACTCCTAACCCGGTTACGGGATCGGGAGCGTGCAGATTGATAGTGTTCATCTGAGTGTACCGGAGGGATCCGTTACGGTTCGCGTTGCGGAAGCGTGGACTTGAAGCAAGCGCGTAAAGACGTGTCAATCAATGGGTGTTCCAGGCGTAGATGATAGTTTGGCGGAGGTTGGAGTCGACAAGGCGCTCGGATTGGAGATCGGCGAACGTGGTGAAGAGGGATCCGAGGTTCTGGGAGAAAAAGGCTGGGGCGGTGGGGTCTTCTCCGGTGGTTGCATCGGGCGCTGTCGCGGCAGGTTTAAGGGCGGTAGGAGCGGAATGATTTGTGCCATCGATGAAGGAGGCGAGCCGGAGGGGCGCGGTCCCGAGACCTGTGAAAGCGTGTAGGAGTTGTCAATGTGAGGCTTTCTTAGACTCGAGTTTGGCAATGAGGCTTCTGCATATAAGTAGAGGTATCGCACCAAATGCTCCGAAACTGCAGTCGATGAGCCGCCAGGCAATGGGTATGCCGCGGACGTGACCTGCGATGAGGGCGAGGGGAATAACGCTGGCGCAGGCAATGAGGCCGAACGTGATGACCCACTTGTTACGGACCGGGTCAAGGAAGGGACCAACGAAGGCAACCGCAATCACGAGATGGGCGAACGCCAGCCAGTCTGTACCGTAGGCAAGGAAGGGATAGGTGTCGTTGGTTGCATGGAGTGCGTCGTTGACGCGTGTGATCCATGGAAGGAGGTGGGTAGCTTCGGCGATGGGGCGGAATGGGCTGGCGTGCAAGAGGGATAGAAGCCAGGTTAGCTCCGTTTGTAGGGGAAAGGCAGTGATCCCGCTCAGCACCAGACCGGTGATAAAGAGGGCGAGCCAGAATCGGATTCGGCGAACAGGGTCAGGCTGTTTCATGTGGGTGAAGAGGCGCGGGTGCTCCAAGGTAAAAATCCTACATTACAGGGTTGCTGGAGAAGCGCCGCCGAAACGGCGCTCCCTGCGATGAAATTCCTGCCACGCAGCGTCGAGGTCCCGCTCGATTTCAAGACCCTCTTCGAAGCCGCCGCCGCGAACGATACCGTCGCCACCGAAGTCCTCGACCACTGCCTTACCGTCTGGGGCATGATGACGGTCGCTGCCGTCCATTCCTTCGACCCCGACCTCATCGTCTTCGGCGGTGGCGTCATGCGCTCCGCGGATCGCATCCTGCCGTTTCTGCAGAAGTACGTCGACGAGTGCACCTGGTCGCCCTGGGGCAAAGCCAGGATCGTGCGCGCGCAGCTCGACGACCATGCCGCCGCCCTGGGTGTTCCCACACTCTTCGCGGAAGGAGCACGCTAGCTATGTACGACAGGGCTCCATTCATCGCCGCCGGCGAGCCCGAAGAATGTCTCGCCGGCTGGTCCGCGATCACATCCGTTCTACGTGAAGCGCCAGGCCCCATCTGCATCGAGTGCTATCCGGGTGTATTCCTCGACGAGGTGCAACACGCGCTCGCCGAGTACATGCCCGACTGGCAAGTCATCCTCGCCGGCGACGCTCTGCTGCCGGAATCCACGCTTGAGGCCCGCTTCGCCGAGCTCCTCACCGACGACCCCGTCTTTGGCCGCATGAGTCAAACCACGCTCGCTGACTTCTTCGATCCTGAAGCTCTCGAACGTCTGCGTAGCGAGGCCGGCGCAGACCGCAAAACCATCGTGCTCGGTACCGGCGCAACGCTTGTCCTGCCCGAGCCGTCCTGGCTTGTCTACGCCGACATGGCGCGCTGGGAGCTCCAGCTTCGACAGCGCGAAAATCTCATTCCGAACCTCGGACTCCACAACTACACCGAGCGGCCTGCGCTCAAATACAAGCGCGCCTTCTTCCTGGACTGGCGCGCCGCCGACCGCACGAAGACCGCTCTGCTTTCGAGCATCGATTTCCTGCTCGACACCAACAAGCCCGGCGCGCCCAACATGATCTCCGGCGACGCCTTCCGCCGCGGCCTCCGCAAAGCAGCCTCGCAACCGTTTCGCGTCGTCCCGTTCTTCGATCCAGGTCCGTGGGGCGGCCACTGGATGGAGCGCGTCTGCAATCTTCCCGACGACGACGCACCCAACCACGCGTGGTGCTTCGACTGCGTTCCCGAAGAGAACAGCCTTCTGCTCGGCTTCGGCGATCGTCGCGTCGAGATCCCCGCACTCGATCTCGTCCTCGCAGCATCCGCGCGAGTTGCTCGGTGACGACGTCTTCGCTCGCTTTGGCGCCGAGTTTCCTATCCGCTTCGACTTCCTCGACACCGTTGGGGGCGGCAATCTTTCGCTCCAGGTGCATCCGCTCACCGCATACATCCGCGAACACTTTGGCATGGCCTATACGCAGGACGAAAGCTATTACATGCTCGACGCCCTGCCCGGCGCGCACGTCTATCTCGGCCTCAAAAGCGGCATCGACTCTCAACGCATGATCGCCGATCTCGACCGCGCCAAGACGGCGATTTCGATTTTCCCGCCTCCGATTACGTCAATCACTTCCCCGCGCGCAAGCATGACCACTTCCTGATCCCCGCCGGCACCATCCATTGCAGCGGCGCTGATTCCATGGTGCTCGAAATCAGCGCCACGCCCTACATCTTCACCTTCAAGCTCTGGGACTGGGGACGCGTCGGACTCGATGGCACACCCCGGCCCATCCATCTCGAACATGGCGTGCGCAACATCCAGTGGGACCGCACGACGGAATGGGTGCGCAACAACCTAGTCAATCAGTTCGTGCCCGTAGCTGCCGGCGAAGGCTGGCGTGAAGAGCGCACCGGGTTGCACGAGCTCGAGTTCATAGAAACCCGCCGCCATTGGTTCACCGGCACTGTCCCGCATCAAACCGCGGGCACAGTGCACGTCCTCAATCTCGTCGAAGGCGAAGAAGCCATCGTCGAAAGCCCGCACCATGCCTTCGAGCCCTTCATCATCCACTATGCTGAGACCTTCATCGTCCCCGCTGCAGTCGGGTCTTATACCATTCGTCCTCATGGTCCGTCGGTCGGCAAGGAGTGTGCCACCATGCTCGCCTACGTCCGGAAAGGTACGGACCATCATGCGTCCTGAGCGCCCCTGCACACGCCTGCTTCTCGCTGTCGTCGCTGGTCTTCTTGTCACGGCACGCGCGCATGGGTCGACGACCCCGTGCAAGGCTGCCTTTGCGCCCGAGACCGGCAAGAGCTTCGGCTGGCAAGGCGCGGACGCGGCCTACTCCATCCCTCTCCCTGACGGGCGCGACGTTTGGATCTTCGGCGACACACTCTACGGCACCCACCGCGTTGTACACGGCAACGACCCCCTCATGGTCCACAACTCCCTCGGCATCTCCACCTGTATCGGCGGCCATTGGAAGCTCCACTACATTCTCCGCCACGGCGCCGACGGCGATCCTCTCAGCTTCTTTTCACCCGCGGACCCTGCCCACTGGTATTGGGCGCTCGACGGCTTCTACGCCAACGGCGACCTATGGGTCACCTTGCTCTGCATACGCCACACCACCAAGTCTGTACCGGCCGGCATGGACTTTGAAACGTGTGGCTCTGATCTAGCGCAGATTTCCTGGCTTAACCGCGATCCTGAGCATTGGCAGGTCACCGTTCATCCGCTGGTGCCGGATGGCGTCAAAGCCTACCCTTCCGCCACCACCGTCGTGCAGAACGGCTATGCTTACCTCTTTGCCCTTTACGAGAACGGCACACGTCCACTGCTGGCCACGCGCATTCCGCTTACCGGCCTCAACGAGCCCGGCCGCCCACCTCGAATACCTGGGCGACGACGACGCCTGGCACCCCGGCTTCGACCCCGCCCATGCCAAACAGGTTATGGCGCAAGGAAGCTCCGAGCTCTCCATCCGGTACCATCCCGAGCTGAAAGAGTGGCTCGCCGTCTCTTTCGATCCCGCCGCCTTTTCTGACCGGATCATCCTGCGCACCGCGCCCAATCTCACCGGCCCATGGACCGACCCGCACGACGCTACCACGCTCTACCGTGTTCCTGAAATGCAAGCAGGGCCGAAGCATGACAAGAACATCTTTTGTTACGCCGGCAAGGAGCACCCCGAGCTCGAGGTTCCCGGCGATATCGTCTTCACCTACGTGTGCAATACGTTTTCGCCACCAGAGCTGACGAGTCGTCCTGACATCTACTTACCCCAAGTCATCCGCGAGCCCATGATGCCGAGTGCCTCGCGTTAGGAGTTACGGCATTCACGTTCGAACGGTGGCCTTGGTAGCCCCAGTTGAAATACCGCCATCCACTAGCAGTGTCTGGCCGGTAATGTAGGCGCTGGCTTCGGAGGCGAGAAACACGATTGCGCCATTCAAGTCCTTAGGCTCGCCCGGTCGCTTCAATGGAATGCGGTCTTTCAGATACTCAACCCACGCCTCGTTCTCATACAGGGTCGCATTCTGAGCTGTCTTGAACCAGCCGGGGGCAAGACAGTTTACGGTGATGCCGTTCACTCCCCATTCGTCCGCCAAGCTCATCGTCAGCTGCTTGATGCCTCCGCGGCTGGCGCAATACGGACCGATGCCGGCATAGCCGAAGACGCTCGTCACGGAACCAATATTGATAATTCTTCCGTATCCTCGCTCGATCATGTGCGGTGCGAGGGATTGCGCAACGAAAAAGGAGCCGCGGAGGTTCGTGTCCAGCACGAGATTCCAGTCGCTCCAAGAAACGTCTACCGCGGGTTTGCGAACATTGCAGCCTGCATTATTGACGAGGATGTCGACCGTTCCGAAATGCTCGATGGCGCGAGGAGCTATGGAGCGGATGCTGGATTCATCGCGTACGTCGAGTTCCAGCGCGAGGACGCGTCGCCCTAGCTTTTCGATTTCATTTTTGAATTGCTTGAGGTCGTCTGCCTTGCGACTCGTGATTACTAGATCGGCACCGGCGTTTGCGAGTGCACGCCCTAAATACTGGCCCAGACCGCGACTCGCACCGGTGACGACCGCTACACGCCCGGAAAGGTCAAACTGGTTCTCCCTGTTCATGCGAAAGGGCTCCTTTGCGGTTTCAGTATCACGTCTATCTTGAAGGTTCCAGTATCACGTCTATCTTGAAGGTTCCAGTATCACTTTTATTAGGCCTGGCTCTCGGTTATACAGCCGGTCAAACCAGGCCGCTCCCTCATGTAAGGGAGCAACGGCGGACACAAGCGGGTCTACGTTGATTGAGCCGTTTGCCATCAACTCGATACATTCAGGGTATTCTCCGGCGGACGCGCAGGAACCCTGTAGGCGAAGTTGTCGCGTGACAACTACCTGAAGCGGTATCTCAACTTTAGGCGCGAGGTTGCCGATGAGCGTTACCGTGCCGCCACGTCGTACGGCATTGATAGCCGTCAAAATTGAGCTCTGCATTCCGACCGCTTCGACGGTAATATCGATCCCCCGTCCTCCTGCAGCCTGATTAAGCTTTTGCAGTAGATCGGGATCACTCGCAAGATAGGTCTCGTCGGCGCCGAGATGGCGTGCCAGGTCGAGCTTACCCTGTTCCAGATCAATCGCGAAGATCTTGCTGCAGCCATAATGGCGAAACGCCTGGACAGCAAGAACGCCGATCATCCCCGCACCAACCACTGCCGCAGTGCTTCCGGCCTTGATCCCTGTAATTTTCGCGGCATGCACCGCAATCGACACGGCTTCTATGAGCGCTGCCTTGGCGAACGGAAAACCGGCTGGCAGCTTGTAAACAATGTGAGCAGGAACTGCAACATATTCGGCAAAGGCGCCGTTCCGACGGTAGTCACCGCAAGAAACTCCGAGGACTTGACGGTTGTCACAGAGGTTCACGTCCCCAGTCGCGCAGAAGCCGCACGCACCACAGCTTACGGTGGAGTCGAACGTGACCCGGTCGCCCACGCTAAGGGTTGCAACGTCCGGACCGACTTTGACAACAACACCCGCGGCTTCGTGGCCCATAATTATGGGCGGGATCCGCCGACCGGAGCTGCCGTCGTATCCGTGAACGTCGCTTCCGCATATTCCGCAGGCCTTCACTTGAATAAGCACGGCGTTTTGAGCCAGGTCAGGCTCCGGCACCTCCTTGAGACGAAGGTCTCGAACATTTTCTAGCACAAGAGCTTTCATCTAGGAAAGATAATCTATAATTACTCAATTGTCGAGGTAGCTATGCCTGATCGGCCTGTTCTGGAAGAAGCCGCGCCATACCGATTTCATCAGAATGATCCGTTCGATCTTTCGGCGCCAATCGCGCTGGTTGTTCCTCAGCTTATATCGAGTAAGGAATACATGCGCTCTATACGTGATCTACGTACGCCTTCCGGGAGCCTTGCGGTCTGGTATCTCGGACAGAATGGATTCCTTGTCAAAGATGAGGGCGGCTTGTTGATAGGAATCGATCTGTACCTGACCAACAGTTGTGCAGATACACCCAATAGCTATTCCTACCGGGTCGATCGGCAACTCCCCATTTTTATCGAGCCCGAGGATCTTGACATCGATGTTTTCATTTCCACCCATTCGCATCGTGATCACGCGGATCCAAAAACCATCAGCCGTATGTCGCGAGACGCCAAGACGCTGTTCCTCGGTCCATTCGATGCAGCAGGAATTTTCACGCAGTATGGAGTCCAACCGTCCAATTGCCGCGTGTTTCATCCAGGGGAAGCGATAGAGCTGGGATCGACCAAGCTGCAAGCAACGTTCGCTTTTCCGACGGATGCGACTGACCTCAACCATACGGGGATTCTTCTCACATTTGGATCGGGCATTACCTTTTACAACTCGGGCGATACGGCATGGTCTGATCGGCTTTCGTTATTGCTTCCGCGTGATGTGGATATATGCACCATCTGTATTAATGGTGGCTACCACAATCTCTCTCCCGAGCAGGCTGCACTCATCATCAGGGATGTCAATCCACATGTCGCGATTCCCTGCCACTACGACATGATGGTGAATAACGTGGGCTCGCCAAGCATGTTCCGGGCAGCACTTGCGCGCGAAGGCATGGAAGATCGCTTCCGTATGCTCAGCTACTACCAGCCTTGGTTTTACACCAAAACTTCTGCCGTCATGAACGCGGGGTAACCTTATGAACATTTCTCTGGAAGGCAAGATTGCGATTGTGACCGGGGCTTCGTCGGGAATCGGGCTTGCCATCACGCGGGCATATTTGGATTGCGGAGCTGATGGGGTCATCGCGGTTTTTCGTCGAAACGAAATCCCTGACGAGCTTGTCAAGCTCCAGCGTGAGTACGGACCGAAACTCACGGTGATCCATGGAGATGTAGCAGACGAACAGACGGCGATCACATTCACCCAAACAGCAATCGAACGTTTCGGAAAAATCGACATCTTTGTTAGCAACGCAGCCATC
The DNA here is from genome assembly GCA_963821165.1 of uncultured Acidobacteriaceae bacterium. Classification (GTDB taxonomy): domain Bacteria; phylum Acidobacteriota; class Terriglobia; order Terriglobales; family Acidobacteriaceae; genus Granulicella. The sequence continues at coordinate 830,376 of CAWGCQ010000003.1, read as the reverse complement.
AGCATAGTAAAGGCTATCCACCTGCACACGGAGCAGGAGTGGGACACCGTGATCAACGCAAACGTAAAGAGCCTTTACTGGGCATCGAAGTACATCATTCCCGTGATGATCGAGCAGCGCAGCGGTCTGATCCTTGTCAGTGGGTCCATCTCGGGCGAGGTTGGAATCCCCACACAGGGGGCTTACGCGCCTTCCAAAGGGGCGTTGCATCAGATGACGCGCCAAATGGCGACGGAGTATGCCAAATATGGCATCCGCGTAAACGCCATTGCTTGTGGCACCGTTGACACCCCCATCGTGCATGAGTCGGCGAAATCATCCGGTGATCCAGAGGGATATTGGAAGATGCTCAAGGATGCTCATCCCATCGGACGCATTGCCAGCGCTCAAGAGGTTGCATCGTTCTACGCCTATATGGCTACGGATCTTGCCAGCTTCTTCACCGGCGCCATCCTGATGCTGGATGGTGGATACACCGCACAGTAAGGAGACCAATGCAAACGATGCTCGCAGCGCGTTATCTCGGGCCAAATCAGATCGAAGCTTCTCGGGTTTCGCTTCCTTCAATTGGTCCCAGGGAAGCGCTCATCAAAGTTGAGGCGTGCGGCTTTTGCGGCTCTGATCTGAACATCGTTGCCGGAACGCATCCCCGTGCACGAGCCCCGCTTACCATCGGGCACGAGCTATCAGGAATCATCGTCGAATTGTCGGAGCCACACTCAGCACTGGCAGTCGGCGACCGAGTCACAACGTTTCCGTTGATTTCCTGTGGGATCTGTCACGCCTGCATCAGCGGCAATGCGCACGTATGTCGCCAGCTTCGACTGTTTGGGTTCGACGTGGACGGGGGTATGGCTGAATTTGTGAAGCTGCCCATTGCCTCGTTGATAAAGCTGCCGCCGGACATGCCGCCGCGTATCGGCGCGCTTATCGAGCCTCTTGCGGTCGCCGTGCATGGTGTCGACCGGGCGGGAACTCGCGATGTAGAAGTCGCCGCTGTCCTGGGAGCCGGCCCGATCGGACTACTCACCGCCCTTGTTGCCAAGCAGCGCGGCATACCCCACGTGCTGATTAGCGATGTGCGTCCTTCAAGAGTTGAACTGGCGTTAAGTCTTGGGCTCGAAGCCGTGTCTGCAGGACTGGAACTTCGTGCACGCACAATGGAGCTAACCGCACAAAACGGCGCGGACATCGTTTACGAATGCGCAGGTCATCCGTCTTCTGCAAATGAGATGATCGCGCTTGCGCGTTCGCGTGGTGTGATCGTCAACCTTGGTGTGTTCAAAGGCCCCGTCGAGATCGACATGCAAGCCGTGAACTTCAAAGAGCTGCAGATGCTGGGTTCACGGGTGTACGAACGGAGGGATTTTCAGACTGCCATCGACATCGCCATGAGCCTGCCTCTGGCCCCGATCATCAGCGCAGAATTTTCTCTCCGTGATGTCTCAGACGCGTTCCGACTTTTCCAGGAAGGAGGAGCATGCAAAATTCTAGTTCTTCCTTCCAACGGAGCACAGTGAACGCGTTCGACGTGAGCGGCAAGACCGCTTTGATTACAGGGGCAACGCGGGGGATTGGGCTCGGCGCAGCAAGAGCACTTGCGCAAGGCGGGGCCAACATCCTGCTGCTCGGGCGCGATAAAGAGGAATTGGAACGCTGTGGAGAGGAGCTTCGAGAATTTGGCTGCGAAACGCTAAGCCTATGCTTCGATCTCATGCAGACCGGAAGGATCAGGCCGTTCCTCGATGGCATCTTTGCCGAACACGGAATTCCCGACATTCTCGTCAATTCTGCGGGCATTCAGCGCAGGGGCGAGGCGATAGATATCTCGCTGAGGGATTTCAACGAGGTGCTCGGTATCAATGTCACAGCACTGTTCGAAGTAAGCCGCACATTTGCTCGCCACCGGATTGCTGCCGGAGGCGGGGGCAAAGTAATCAATTTAGCTTCCTTGATGACGTCCGCAGCGCGCCCGAATACTTCACCCTATACCGCTTCAAAGGGTGCTGTCGGCCAACTGACCAAAGCGCTCGCTGTTGAGTGGGCGAAGTACGGAATTTATGTCAACGCCATTGCCCCCGGCTACATTGATACAGATCTGAATGCGGCACTCATTGCCGACCCGAGTTTCGACCAGTGGGTGAAGTGCCGGTGTCCGCTTGGCCGGTGGGGAACTCCAGAAGATATCGCATGGCCGATCGTGTTTCTAGCGAGTTCAGCCTCTGATTTTGTGACTGGCCAGGTGATCTATGTAGACGGAGGTTGGCTCGCCACGTTCTGAGCCGCAGCTAACAACCTGTGGCGTATGGCGCAAATCCGATTGTTCGAATCGCACGGTTCCGAAGAGTCTTGAGCTTAATCCCTTATGCTTTTGCGAACAGGTGTTCCGCCTTCAGGGTCAACCCATATTGTTTGTTCCAGTAGTTGACCGTGCTTTCCAAGAAAATCTGTTGGGCTTGCACTCCATCCTTCGTGCGCAGCCCCCGCAGGATATTCTCGTGTTGTTTGACGGCCGCGGCACGTTCTCCTGCCGAGCCTGGCTTGTTGTCCCATCGACCCACGATCGAAAATACAAATAGCCGAAATGTAATGGTCTCCAGCATCTCCGCGAGGTAGGGGTTGCCAGCGATTTCCCAGATGGTGCGATGAAACAGTACATCGCAGTCGTGAAAGTGTTTTACATCGTCTTTCGCATCAGTGCCCCGCATTTCCCTGACGAGCTTCGCAAGCTTTCGCTCCTGCTCATTTGTCAATTGTTCCGCCGCCCGCCCTATTGCAATGGCTTCCAACGGGATGCGCACTTCCTGGATTTGTTGGTAGTCCTGAGGGCTGAGCTGAGCGACGTAGGTCCCGCGCTGCGGCTGCTTTCGAAGGAGACCCTGATGCTCCAGCTCAAACATTGCTTCGCGCAGTGTCGGCTGCCCGATCCCCAAACGCGTCGACCACTTCTGCTCTAAGATCCGGTCACCGGGTTTAAGCTCTCCGGATATGATCGCAGTCCTCAGCGTCTGAGCCGCCAACTGCGGGGTGGTTTGTGGGCGGAGCACTCCGCCGTCGCGTCTCGTCCATGAATCTTCCACTTATGTAAGTGCTCCCAGCCGTGGACTATCTTTACTCTATAGTACAGGCGAAATTTGCGTCCAGAGTGCAAACGGCGTTCTGCTGCATTGGAGGAACCAGGTGGTGCGGGATACAGCAAGGCGCGGTCCGTGGTTCCTACGGCGCCATCCAACCTTCGTTTGCTACGGGGTCTCGAGCTTTGCCTGGAGTTCTTCAAGTGTGTATCCCTTCGTTTCCGGGAAAAACTTTCCAACCACAATCAGCTGCACCAGCATCATGGAAGCGCAAAAGAAATACGGAGCGGATGGAGAGCGCTTGGCGACTAGTGGAAAGACATTCGCGAGACTCGCACACGCGATCCAATGCGTAAAGCTTCCTAAGCTCTGACCCTTACCTCGAACCGAATTCGGGAATATCTCACTGATGTAAACCCAGATCACTGATCCCTGAGAGACGGCAAAGAAGGCAACAAATCCTATCAGTGGCCAGAGAAACAATTCTTGATGTTTACCCGTGTATTTCATCACGCTCATCGTACCTAAGCAGAAGAATGTGCCCACTGAGCCTAGAAGCAGAAGCTTTTTGCGCCCGACTCGGTCAATCACCGACATTGCGACAATGGTGAACAACATGTTTGTCCCGCCAACAGCTACAGCCTGTAGATCGCTCGATACTTTGTTGAAGCCCGCGCTGGCAAAAATGTCATTAAGGTAATACAGAATTGGATTAATGCCCGAGAATTGATTGAACAGAGCGAGCGTAACGGCAAGGATAACTGGAATGCGAAAGCGACGTGAAAACAGCGGCTGTCTGCCAGCTTCCTTATCGAGCTGAAGCGACTCCTGGATGGCCGTGTACTCGAAGGGGGCAGAGGCGCCGGCGACCTCAATCAGCACTTGTCTAGCCTCTTCCAGCTTGCCCTTTTCCATTAGCCAGCGTGGGCTGCGGGGAATGCGAAAGAGCGTCAGCAAGAACAACAACGCAGGAAATGCTGACACTCCTAATTTCCAGCGCCACTCCAGGCTTCCAAGATTCAAAGTCCCAATGACATAGTTCGAGAAGTAGGCAACGACGATCCCAAAAACGATATTCAGTTGGAACAATGCAACCATGCGGCCCCTCCAGTAAGCGGGGGCAATTTCTGCGATATACATTGGACCAACAACGGAAGACGCACCGATGGCGACCCCCGCGATAAATCGAAAGACAATGAATGCGGACCAGCTCCAGGCGATGGCGCAGCCGACAGCCGAAGCTATAAACAGCAAGGCAAGGATCCGCAGACTGTAGCGACGGCCGAATCGATCACCTGAAAATCCGCCGACAGCTGCACCAGCGAGGGTTCCCCAAAGCGCTACCGCGACTGTGAAAGCGGAACCGAAGCTGGCTGCAGAAAGATGAAACTGCGTGTTGAGGTCCTTGGTGACACCCGAAATTACAGCGGTATCGAAGCCGAATAGCAAGCCTCCAAGGGCGGCAGTGATGCTGGCCGCGACAACCGTGCGATTCAGGCGCACCTTGTGAAGATTTGCCGGTGAGGAAGATGAGACGCTCGCTACCTGCATTAATTGCCTCGCGAAAACTGGAATTTCATAGTAGCTAGATCTGTAATCCCTGCATCCAGGTTCTCTTCGTGTTCGGGGGGGGTGTTACTTTCTGAGAGGAATTTCTATTACGGTTACGCTGGCGTTCGGGAAAACATACGGCTGTTTCAAAGTGAATCTTTGGGTACGCATCGCAGCGATGAGGCGATTCGGAGTGTGTTCGTCGTTCTCGGCCAGTACTCCGTCACCGGCAATGGTGGTCACACGGGCCGGCCCCGGTTCGAGGACGAAGGAACTGAGATCAATCACAGCGGATTCCGGGCGGCTTAGATTGCGATTGACGCAAAACAGTACGAGCTTGCTCTTATCTTCGGACTGCGCTGCGACTATATCCAGGTAGGGAGCCGCGACGATCTCTGGCAACTGGATCAGTCCCTTCGAGATGTTCAATGTTGGTGAAGTGGAATCGACTCTTAGCAAGGTGCGCGGTTTCGCATTGGCATAACTCCGCAACACCCAGTAAGCCGGAGAGGCATATACCTGCCCACGCCTCTGCCATATTCCGCCAAACTCGAGGATCCCCGTCATATTGGCAATCGAGACCACGTCGGAGTTACGAATCATTGCGTTCAAGAATCCGCCAGCAAACAGGGCACCTCCCATGTTGTTGTAGTTCGGCACGGAATGCGAGTGGGTGGCGATCATCAACCACTCGGTAAACGCGAACTTCACATCTGGACGATGAGCATCGATTGCCTGCTGTTTCATGGCGTGGATCCGGTCTGATAGACCCCAAGGCGCAGCGAGCATGGCCATCGTGCGAAAGTCATTTGACGCGTCGGGAAGAAGCACATCTTCGTTCACGATGAAGTGGCTGGAAAGGTAATTGAAACTGTCGGGGGGATTGCTAAGCTGTTGCGCATTCCAATCATGGAAGAGGCCTCCGTCGCCGCCGGTCGCAATCAGGCGGGCACCGGAGTCAACTTTGCGAACGGCGTCACTGGTTGCCAGGGTCGTAGCTGCGGCAAGTTGCGGCGCAGGATAGCCGATTTGATAGCTTCCCCAAAGTTCGTTTCCTAGTTCCCATGTGAGGCCGCCGTGATGATCGGCCCAGCGTGCGTTGACGTAGCGGACCCACTCGGCGGCTTGGTGCGGCTTGCCAGTACCCAGGTTCAAAGCAATCTGTGGCTTTGCATCGATGAGCTCACAGAAGCGAAGGAACTCGTCGGTACCGAAGGTGTTGTACTCAGGTATGCCCCAAGCAAGGTTTAATTTGCTGACACGAGTATCCCGAGGGCCGACACCGTCTTGCCAGTCATACCCGGAGGTAAAGTTCCCCCCAAAGCGAACCACCGGGGAATGGAGTTCCCTTGCCAACGTAAGGATTTCAGGGTCCATGGCATCGACCGCGTCGTCGGGGTCCAGGTCGATGTTGTCTACGAGGACTCGAGAAGCACCTTCGAGAGAGATCACTAGGTCTACAGGTTCGAGCGGCGCCACCTGGCCAGGGTGCAACACAAGATGAAAGATTGACTTGGCCCAAACGTCTGACGACGCCTGTACGACACTCGCTGCTAGCACCTCTGCAGGATGCGCGTGGCGTCGCAAGGAGAGTTTTACTGTGGGATTCCCCTCAACATGCTTCAGCCAAACGCTGCCTGTGTACTTCAGTTCGCGATGAACGGGAAGGTAAACCTGTTCCAGGATGCCTGTCTCCTTGTCCGGTAGGGACATCAGGAGAATGGATTGCGCCGAATTTGCCGCGTTTCCGCGCACGGGAGCGTAACGACTGCCTTGAGCTGGGTAGAGAGGTTCCCATGGCATTGGTAAGCCGAGAGACGAGGCGGCTCTAAGTCCCGCATTGGAGTTCCACTTTGCCTCGAGATTCTCTGCCGACCACAGGCCTTCTTCAAAGGAGGGGTTCTGCACAACGTTGGCCCAGAGGCCGCCGTAGGTGGATTGACCAATGGGTTCCAGGAAACTTCCAAAAAGAGTGGCCGGGATTTCTTGCTGCTTGTCGGGGCGACTGACCCGAATCATGATGGGCTCGCCCTGTGGCCTGGGCGAAGACTCCGACATCTGAGGCCGAGCGATGGGCGCCGCCGATCCGGCCAACAAAAGGAGGCTCATCAACCTGATGAGCGCTGGTGGCAATCTTTCGAGGCCCTGGATGTTCAATTGTTTCTTCTTCCCTGCAGATTGAAATCGAGAAAACAATGACGATAACAGAATCAGGACAACACTGACCTATTCGGCTCTCAGCTCCCGGAAGCGCGCGTGCCAGGCGGATCCAACCGCCTGACACGCCCCTAGCGGAATTAGAAACTGATGCGACCGGTGAATTGGATGTTCCTTGGGTTTGAAACTGTTGAGGTTGGTATACCGAAGGAGGAATCTGTTGGATTCGTATCCGGTACTGCGAACTGATGCCGATTGAAGGCGTTGAGCAACTCCGCCTTGAAGATGAACAGCACACCTCGGTGGATGGGCGTAGTCTTCCAGATGCTTATGTCTTCGTTGTAGAAATTCTGGGACCTGACCTCTCCTGTAACTCGAGGTATATTGCCGAAGGTATAGGGTCCAGTACCGCGAACGGCGGTGCTGTTGGGATCAATGAAGGCAGCAGGGTTGAAGTAGCTATCCTGGCTCGCGATAAAGGGGTTCAGCTGGCCGGCGCGATAGGCCGCGCTCGCCAAGGACTGGGTTGGATTGCGCGAGTAGCGAATGCTGTTATCCCAACCTGGGATCGACGTGGCGCAGCAAAATGAAATCGGCTGTCCGGACTCGTAACGCAGAATCCCTCCAACCTCCCATCCCCCGGCGAAATAGCTCGTGGATCCATGCGTAAGGTATTTCTGTCCCGGTCCGAAGGGAAGCTGATACAGAGGAGCCACCACGAACGTCTGTGGGAGATCTTCCGCGCTCAGAGCCTTTTCCTGATGGAGATTGGCAGGATTTTGCACGGGCTGGCCGGTGACGTTGCCTGGTATTGCGCTGTCCGCATCCGTCAGATTCTTCTCCCAGGTATAGGACGCCTGCAGCGATAGTCCATTCCGAAAGCGCCTGGTCAGCGAAACAAGTAGTGCGTTGTACGTTGACATGCCTACGTTCTGGATGCAGCAACCCGTGTCGATCGCGGAATACTGAGGAAAGGGCCGGAGAGCACGTTGGATCGGCGCTCCAGTACCCCACAGCGAGTAGAACCCCTGGAAGGGGGCAGTGACTCCGACATCGTTCCCTGCTACTGCAGCATTCAGATCGTTGCCAAGGTTGAACGCACTGAGAGGAATATTGTTGATGTTCTGGACACTCGATCGCAGATTCTGTGCCTTATTCCCCAGGTAGCCGACTTCAAGGATCAAGTCCTTGGCCAACTGCTGTTGCACCCCGAAACTCCATTCGTAAAGAACTGGTGGTTTTCCGGAGGTTGCGATGTAATTATCGCTTACCGGCTGACCGTTGAAGATGCCGGGGTCAAGATTGGGTGGGTGAGCATATGTGGGGAACCCTGCGTCAGTAATGAACGACGGCGAAAATCCGTCGGCGCTTGTGAACTGGGGCTTGACTGCGTAACCGGCATTCATACCATTGCCGTCGTCGGCATATTGCAATGGGCCGTAGATGATGGCCGCACCACCCCGGAACACGGTGGTTCCATTGGTATAGGGAGAAAACGCGAAGCCCACTCTTGGTGCAATGTCTTTGTAGTAGGTGTTAGCCCAACGCGTGTTCCCTTTCGTTTGGGTCCCGAAAACGAGAGCGCCCGGGATATCGTACTCAGGATCTGTTGCGGAAAGGCTGAAGTTCGATGTTGCATTGTGTGCAGCCGTGCGGGGAACATCGACATCCCACCGGATACCCAAATTGAGAGTTAGCTTATCGCTTACCTTCAGGTCGTCTTGCGCAAACAAGGCATAGTAGAAGGACGTCCATCGCGATTGCGTTGAGAGAACGCCATCTCCAAAGTTGCCGCTGGAGACCTGGCCAAGGAAGAGGCTGGCAAGACTATTGCCGTCCAGCTCCGAATTCGAAGGATCCGACGAGGTTTGCGCGCGGTCGAAAATAAGAGACGGGGTGGGATAGCTCAACGGCGAGAATTGCTGAATGCGGAAATCCATTCCGAACTTAAAGCTGTTGCGTCCTTTTGTAAGACTTAGGCTGTCGTTGAAGCGGAACCCGTTATCGATCCAATCGTTGTTCAGTTGATACTGATTGCCCAGGTTGCGGTACTGGTCCCGACTGTCAAAATTGATTTGGGGAAAGACTTTCGATGCTGGGGAGTTAGGGATTCCAATCTGTTGGGTGTAATCAATATTGTTTAGAACTGCAAATGGGAAATTTGCGCTATTGGAGCGGTTGTAGCCGAAGTTGAAATGATTCAACAGGTTTGGGGTGATAACGAAGTCCCACCCTGCGCGACCGAAATGGGTTGTGAAGTTTTGCTGCCAGGTTCCCGAGTCCTGGGGATACGGAAGTAGGGCCGTTGCGCAGCAGGTTCGAAGGTTGTCGCGTGTCGAGTACGAGGCAAAAAATTTCTGCCGGGGCGAAGGATTGACATCAATCCGGACAGTGTAGGTGGTGTTGAAGACGGGAAATGAGCTCGGATAAAAGTAGTTGTTGAAGAGTGCGGACGTGGTAGGCGGAGGAATGTAACTAAGGATGTTTTTCGCAGCTGCGCTGAACTCCTGCTGCGGAATCACGTTGCCGGCAAACGCAGACCGACAGGGTGTGCCGTTTACGACCCGCTGGGTACTGGGGTCGAAGATCTCACCAGGATACACAGGCAGGCCATCACAGGGATTCGTTGCAGTGCTGCCACCGGCTGGTGGCGCCGCTGGATTGTAAAGATCGGTGAAATCTCCTCCACGTTCGGCAAGAGTAGGCACCGTACTTACCTGCGTCCCTCCGATGGTTCGGCGAAGCTGTTCCCACGAGAAGAAAAAGAACAGCTTGTTCTTTGCATCGAACAAGTGCGGGATGCTCAGTGGACCACCCAGGCTGACACCGTAGTCGTTCTGCTTGTCGTCGGGCCTACTATAGGCGCTGGTGCACTGCGGCGTATCGTTTGCACCCGAGCAATTGAGAGCTAGGTTGCCGTTGTTGAACCAAGTATTTGCATCCAGTGCTTCGTTGCGGAAAATGTCGAAGACGGAGCCGTGGTATTGGTTCGTCCCGCTCTTGGTGACGAACGACTCAATTCCACCACTGGTGCGTCCGTACTCCGCGGCAAAGATGCCGGTAATGAGCTTGAACTCTTGCAGTGCCTCAACGGAAGGGGATTCTTCGTCAAATGAAGAGCCGTTTTCACTTCTTGTCTGGCTCGCTCCGTCAAGGAGATCATCATTGCCGAAAGCCTGGCCACCCGCGATCTTCAATGTGTAAATGCCGTTGAAGCTATTGGCCGACCCGGGCCCGGTGGTTCCCGGCAGCAGGAATATGAAGGACTCAGGAGAACGGAGCGCCCCGACGCCGCCCAACGCGAGGGGCAATTGGATGATCTGCCGGGCCTGAATCGTTCCACCAACGTCAGATGACTGTGTTTCTACGCTGGGTGCGGAGGCGTCGACATTAATGGTTTCCGAGGCGCTGCCAGCGGTGAGTGTGACGTCCAGTGCGGAGACATTGCCGATCGTGATCTGGACGCCATGCTGGACGGTCGTAGAAAAGCCATTCGCTGACACTGTTACGTCATAGGAGCCAAGGTTCAATTCTGGAAAGCGATACGAGCCTTCCGCGTTCGATACCGCGGCCCGTGTTACTCCTGTGGAGGGATCGATGACGATGATCTTCGCTCCCGGGATAGCTGCTCCGGATGGGTCCAGGACGCTTCCTGCCAAAGAACCACGCACCGATTGGGCTTCGGCCACGTTGGAGGGGTAGAGGGTTCCCTCCAGAGCCAGGATCGCGCAGAGCCCAACCAGCATCGTGATCGTCGTGTTTATTTTCTTCATTGTGTTGCCTCCTGGAGTGTGTACACGTGAACCGTCGCTCGGCCCCGGGCATAGCTATGGATGGCTTGCCGATCGGTCGAGCCCTGGGGTTCGACGATTTCATGACGGGCATTGACAAGAGAACGAGAAGGGACGGCACAAAGAAGCGACCCCCTTGTTGTTGAGTTATTACTCACACGCCTCCAATCCATCTTTCAGCAGTCGCGACAGTTTATAAATAATAGATCATAGAAAAGTCAAGCGGAAATTCGATCAAGGAAAAGTCGTCAGGAACCAAGTGTCGTGTGGAATGTGCCGCAGCTAGCGTGACGATGGAGCAGCAAATGTCGTTGATTTGCGAATTACCAGCGACGTTGTGATGTGATCCGAGAGATCGCTTTGCTTGCCCGAAGGATCAAATTGCCATAGCAGTGAATCGAAAGCGCTTTCAACCAATTGCCGTCGGGGCAGGACCACTGTCGTCGGAGGGGGCGAGGTCAGTTGGGCGAGCTTAATGTCATCGAGTCCGATGACAGATATGTCACTGGGCACGTTCAATCCACTTTGCTGCAAAGTTCCCATCACGCCGATGGCGATGAGATCATTGGAGCAAACAAGTGCGGTTGGACGATCTTTGAGATCGATGATTCGCCGTGCTGTTTCGCTACCACCCTCGAAGGTGTGGTGTTGCTCAAACAGGCATTCCGTCCTGACCACCAGCCCGAGTTCGCGCATGGCAGTGATGAAGGCATTTCGGCGAAGCATGGCCGTGTAGTTTCCGGTGTCTGCACCTGCAAAGCCAATTTCACGGTGCCGTAACGCAGCTAGATGCTGCACAGCCTGCCGAATGCCTGCAAGAAAGTCGATCTGGATGCTGGTATGTGGCTCTCTTGGAATGCTTGATTGAATGCTCACGATGGGAACGCCGCGAGCGATGCGGTATATATCGTCGGGCTCGGTTGCAAACGTCATCATGGCAATCCCGTGAACGCCATGCTGCAACATACGTTGGAGCCATGAGAGAGCACGCTCCGGATTACTATAAGTCGATCCCAACATCATCTCGTAGCCATGCTCAAGGGCGATATCTTCGAATCCCTGAATAGGTTCACAAAAAAATGGATTATTGATTTCGGGAACAATCAATCCAATGAGTCTTGTCCTTCCCGACCCAAGTGCCTGCGCGGCACGACTGGGCGAGTATCCGAGTTCCTCGATCACCTTCCATACACGTCGAGCAAGCTTTCGATCGACATTCGTGACCCCGCTTGTGACTCGAGAGACTGTTGCGATAGACACGCAAGCCAGACGCGCTACGTCGTGTATGTCAGAACGACCGCCATGCCCTTCGATTTTCGTGGGCGCCTCGGGCTGCATTTGCGATTTCTGGGCTGAATCCTTCAATCGAGCTACCGACCTATGCATATGCGCCTGACCTCGATCGGGCGTTCCCCATGCCGTTCGAATTTAGACTCTAGAGGGAGCGCGGAACCGTCGCTCTGGTTGGCAAAGTGGATATTGAAGACATCCACTATTCCACCGTCAGTTGAAGTTTTATGACGGACCCTGGCGGGACAGTAAGAGTAACTTCACCTCCGCGCAGATCCGTGCGCAGCGAGCTCGGCTGAACGTTCGTGGGCTCTTCAAACGTATTATGGGCATGCATATCGGCCGCAAAGAGTGCGGTTCCCGATGCTTGCTGGATATTCGCTCCTCTCAGCTTTACGCGGGTCAACTTGGGAGAATGCACATCGGGGTTTACAGCCGTGACCGTGATTACATTTTCTTTGCGCGAGGCCGAGCCATTCATTCCCCATAGGCCGGCGCTCTCGCCTTCGTACACGTAGTGAATGTTGGGGGTGGAAAAGTTGGCGCGCAGTGTTTTTCCTCCCTGGTGGCCGGCATACATCCCGAAGACGTAATAGTTCGGCGTAGCGAGAAACTTCTCTTCATGGCAGAGGAACAACGCGTTGATATTGTTGACCAACTGCGCGTTGGTTCCCATGCACACTTTTTCGGGATGCCGATTAAAGATGTCTAGCGTCAATGCCGTAGCCAAGGCATCCCGGACCGTTACCTGCTGACCGAAAATATGGGTTGGGTCTACTTCGGTCCCTTCCACATACCAGGGGCCATACTCATCCACCACCAAGCGGACGCTGTGCTCCTTATCGTATCGGCCCATCGCAGCCCATTGGTCTTCTATGATTTGTTCTATTTGGTCGCACTCTTTCAAGACCTGGTACCAATTGGAGTCCTCGAAACGCAGGGCCTGTTCATGGCGCGCGGAGTAATGATGGACGGACCAGCCTTTGAAATGTGGATTGCTATATGGATGAGGCGACGCGAAGATCTGTTCGAAGAACCGATTCGTCCAGTCCAAATCGTTGTCGTTCGGGCCGGACCCGACCAACTGAAGATCTAACCCAAAACTTGGGATCCACGTCGCGTATCGTCGAAACTCTGACGCATAATCCTCAGGCAGGAAGTTTCCTCCGCATCCCCAGCTTTCGTTCCCCACACCCCACCAACGCACGTTAAACGGGTCGCGGGAGCCGCCTTCTGCTCTGAGCTCTGCCAGAGACGTTGAACCGGCAGGCGAATTGCAATATTCGACCCAGTTATCAAACTCCAGCGCAGGCAGGCTGCGGACATTTGCAGCGAGGTACGGTTCTGCTCCTGTCAATTTGCAGAAGCGCGCAAACTCATCGGTACCGAACTCATTCGTCTCAAAGATTTGTGCGCCTTGCTCGTGGAGACGTTGAGCATCCGGATCCACCTCCCAAAAGTTTGTATGTCGCGGTCGTTTTGCTGCCGGGCCGACGCCGTCACGCCAGTTATAGCTATCAGCGAAGCAGCCGCCGGGCCACCGAATGATCGGAACCTGGATCTCCTTAAGGCGATCGACAAGTTCGGCGCGGATGCCGTGATAATTTCTTATCTTCGAGCGTTCGCCGACCCATACGCCGTCATAGATGACGCCGCCGATGTGTTCGGTAAATTGCCCATAAAGGAGCGGCGAGATGACGCCAGGACTCTCTTCCGCCAGGAGCTCGATCAATGCGTCAGCCTGCGGTGCGGCTTTGCCGCGCGAAACGAATGTGGACGCGAAGCTTGCCATTGCGGCGTTCCGCAGGAACTGACGACGATGCATGAAATGGCCTTTCGAATGAGCCCCTTTGGTGAGTCGAACTTCGGGACTTGACACATTTGTAGATTATAGATAAAAGATTTGTCAATCTCGCGAGACCTTGTTTGGTGTTTTGAAGGGCTCTTACCGGCGAGTTGTAGAGCGACGATTGCACTGTTCCGCTTGATCTTCGGGCAAACAAGATCCCAGGCGTTTCACAATCCCAAACGCATGAGGCTAAGGAGCCACGGACAATCCAATGAAAACCCAAGCTAATCTTCACTCGCGATTTACCTTTAAAAAGTTGCTGACGGCAGTTGCGATTGCCGCCGCCATCGGTCTAACCGGCGCACCCGCCGCGTACGCTCAGTCGACTCGACCCTGCGATATCTATGCGGCCGCTTCACCGGCGACTCCGTGCGTAGCTGCCTACAGTACAACGAGAGCACTCTACGCCTCTTATACCGGATCGCTCTACCAAGTTACCCGACAATCCGACGGAACCACATCCAATATCGGAGTTCTATCGGACGGGTACGCCAATGCTGCTATACAGGACGCGTTCTGTGCAAACACGACTTGTACGATTACTGAGATCTACGATCAGACTTCCGACCATAACAATTTAACCCCTGCTCCTCCTGGGGGCGAATCCAGCGGTCCTGGCCCAAACGGCTACGATCTTCCGGCGTCGGCCAGCGCTTTGCCTGTAATTGCCGGCGGTCATAAGGTGTACGGTATCTACATTTTTTCGGGAACCGGTTACCGCAACGACACCACGACCGGCATCGCAAAGAACGGGGAGCCCGAAGGAGTTTATATGGTGAGTTCCGCCAATAATCTCAATACCCTTTGTTGTCTGGACTTTGGAAATGCCGAAACGAGCAACGATGACACGGGAGCCAGTGATATGGACGCCATAAACATCATCTGTCCCTCCATGCCATGTACGAATCCGGATGTTGGGTTAGATATGGAAAATGGCATTTACCCCTTCAACACCAGCACGCCTTTTACGGTATCCGGTACTCAATTTGTCACGGCGATGGCGTGGAACGATGGTCAACATTACTACCAGGTCTATGGGGGAAATTCACAATCGGGAACTCTCTCGTCATCAGGTACGTTAACTCTTCCCAATGGATATTCCCCGATGAACCAGCAGGGGGCGATCATTTTGGGGATGGGAGGAGACAATACCCATATCGATTCGGGATACTTCTTCGAAGGAGTGATGACGACCGGAACTCCAAGCACTACCTCGATGAGCAATGTACAAGCGAACATTGTATCGGTTGGATATCAGGGTGCACCAACGCTCACTAACGGCTTGACCTACACCTTTGAAAGCCAGGCGAGCCAAATGCAGTTAGACAACTACTGCGATGGATGTTCTGGCGGAGCCACGAATGGAGTTCAAGTCATTCAATATCCGGCGAATGGCCTGGAGACCCAGCAGTGGACACTTCACTCGCAGGGTAATGGATACTTCACCATGGTGAGCGTGCAGAGTGGCATGTGTCTGGACGACCCGTGGGGCAATGGAATTCCCTCGCGCACACTTCCTCAAACGCAGGGGACTAGCACGATGCTTTGGCAACAACCCTGTAACGGGAATCCCGCTCAGAATTGGGAATTCGTTCCGCAGAGCAACAGCTACTTTCTCATTATGAACGAAGCAGCAACGGCTGATAATCCAGCAGCTGGAACTCCCATGGTGGTTGACGACTACTACGGCGAGGCAACGCAGGGACTTCAAATGTGGCTTGATACCGCAAATGGCGAGGCGCCGCAGAACTGGCTCGCTTCGTTGCCTCCGGGGGCGTCAGGCAGCCCCTCCGGAACGATCAGTGACGGCGCGACCTATACCCTGGAAAACCAGGCTAGCTCGATGCTCCTGGATAACTACTGCGATGGCTGTTCGGGCGGAGCCACTAATGGCGTACAGGTCATCCAGTATCCGGCGAACGGTCTGTCGACGCAGAAGTGGACGCTCCACTCGCAGGGCAATGGTTACTTCACGATGGTGAGCGTGCAAAGTGGCATGTGTCTCGACGACCCGTGGGGCAATGGAACTCCCTCCCGCATGCTTCCTCAAACTCAAGGGACCAGCACGATGCTCTGGCAGCAGCCCTGCAACGGGAATGCCGCCCAGAATTGGGAGTTCATTCCGCAGAGCAACGGCTACTTCGTTGTGCAGAACCAGGCGGCCACGACGAACAACGGTTCTGCGATGGTCATCGATGACTACTACGGCGAAGCGACACAAGGACTTCAAATGTGGCTGGATACCGCGAATGGGCAAGCACCGCAGAATTGGCGACTGAATATTCAGTGAACGTATTTCATCGTCTTGCTTCCGCGCCAAAGTCGTCGTCGTGGCGCGGAAGCATCCTTGAGATCCTTCGACCGCGCAGATTCCGAAAAAGTGCCGTGATTGGGGGAAATATCTCAACCCACAATCAATTAATTGAAGATCGGGTCGGCTCATGGCCTTCTAGACTTAGGGCCATCGGCAGCTTCACGCGGTGGCGCATCCGCGCGAGCTTGCGTCCCCAAGGTTTTCGTCACGTGATTTTGAGTCCCCAGCGAGTCTCCAGAAACAGTCGATCACGCTGAACCCAGCATAAACACTTGGTATAGACGTAATATCACGTTCTGCATCGGAAAATAAGTCATATCGTGTATCGCCATCAATTGGACACGCAAGAAAAGTACACAAAGACGGCTTTTGCAGGCCGTTCGCGGATTGCCTTCGAACTGTCCGTTCCTTTCGAGCAGCGCGGAAGTGTTGAGCTTGTACCAAGGTCAATGAGGGCATTTTGGCGAGTATGCACCAGTTGACATGGGTCGCGCGTGGACACAACTATTCGTAGTGGCCAGAGACACCGTTTGCCGCGAAGAACGGAAAAGCGCTTCGCTGGTGGCAAACAAGCTGTAATGACATTCTTCACTCCTGCGTAGCGGCGCAGCGGTGGTGGCATGTTAGAACGAGAACCTCAATGCGAGTTGAATCACTCTCGGATTGGTGCTCATGGACGTGATGGTTCCGAAGGCAGAGGGTGTGGTCGAGAAGGTGTTGTCCGGGCCAGCAAAATTCGGGTGATTGATGGCGTTGAAGAAGTCCGCCCGAAACTGGACGCTGGCGTCGTCCTTGGGCCAATGAACCGGCATGTTCTTGTTCAGCGAAAGATCGACGTCGATCTGGTCAGGGTCCCGCACGATGCCGTTGGAGGTGTTGCCAAAACCCGGTGGCAACGCCGTCGTCGCCGATCACCGCGGGTGTCGTGAAGCAAGCGGTGTTGATGTAATTGTTCACTCGCTGACTCATCGATCCCGCGGTCGGTACGATCCTTCGCGGTGCAACCTGCGGCAAAGCTTGGCCGATCGGCGGTGATGCCGTAGACGTTGTTGATGTTGTTGTAGCCGATGCTCCCCTGATGGCCGTCCTGGAACACGGTGGCGGTTGCAGACAGTCCAGCCACGCCAGCGTACGGTCAGGAAGGAATGAGGCTTCGAGGGGCTGGGGAGATGCTAAAACAGCGGAAAGCACAAACCGTTGCGGGCGGATGTTGTGGTCGGGTCCATAGCCGGAGCTGTGCGTGGTCAGATCGTTCTGATCGCCGGTCGGTCCGAACTCGTTCGTGCCAATGGTAAAGCCCGGGACGGGCCTCAGCAAATGCGACCAGGTGAACGCAGCCTGGTACTGCAGGTCCGTTTTATTCTCTGCGTAAGCGATTGTCTGCATCGAGTTGTACCAGGCCTCGCCAGCGGTCGCGAAGTAGATACATCGTGTTCGTCGTCCAGCCGAGATAGGGTGCGCGCACGGGGTGTTCGCAACGGTATTCGTGGTCGACCCGCGAATCGGGTTGTTCCGGAGATGCCAGGTTCGCCTGGTTGATCGAGCTGCCCAGGATCGTCATGCAGGTCGCGGGCTCCAGCATAGGTTACGTCCAGCACTGAGCCGCCGGGAATCTTCGTCTGCATGCCGAGGCTGTAGTGATAGGTGGTAGGAGGACGGCAATCCATCGTCAGCGCATCCATGGTGAATTCGGTGGTGGGGGAGTAAGGCGTGAATGACGGGTAATGTGGGAGGGACCGGGAAAGGATTGGCATCGGTTGCATTCGCCGTTATAGGCCGGTCCAAGCGTTTGACTGAGAGACCGAAGGGCTGTTCCGCGGAAAGGTTTGCAGGTTCATCTGGCCCTCGGTCGTGCTGTGATAGACGCCGATGCCGCCGCGAAGAACGAAGTCCTCGCCGCCAGGCAGCACGTAGGCAAACCCGAGGCGCGGGTTCCATGTATTCTGGCCGTCGCCATTGAAGCCAAAGGTATTTTTCCCCTGGATGACGCCGGTCGGGATGGCGGGACCATGATAGTTGGAAGCAACCAGGTAACCGTTATAGCTTCCCATGCGGGCCCGGGTTGGGATCGAGCTGAGATACATCCACGTTTCCGGCCAT
This sequence comes from uncultured Acidobacteriaceae bacterium, assembly GCA_963821165.1. Classification (GTDB taxonomy): domain Bacteria; phylum Acidobacteriota; class Terriglobia; order Terriglobales; family Acidobacteriaceae; genus Granulicella. The sequence goes on along the minus strand of CAWGCQ010000003.1, from coordinate 812,250 downwards.
TGGCTGCCCCCAGGTCGCCGATGTGATCGTAGCGAAGGCCGAGGTTGAGCGTCAGGCGTTTTGTCATTGCGTAGTTGTCCTGGATGAACCCGTCGACATTCTTGTATCTCCAGTCGCGAGTATGGTCTCCAAGGCCCTCGAATGATCTCGTAGATATTGCTGTAAGCGTAACACCGATAGGCCGCGTAACTCTGTCCAATCAGAAAATCCGCCCAGGTGAGCGGAGAGAGATAGCCCTCAAGTTGAACTTCTCCATGTTGTCTCGTCCATAGGTAAATCCCCCACCGAAGATGAGACGGTGCTTTCCTTTCACCCACGACAGCGTGTCGGTAAGGTTGTACTCCTCCTCCAGGAAGGCCAGCGCTGAAGATGTTCCCACTTCAAAGCCGTCATCGACGATGTCGATGTTGGGATACAAGTTGTCCTGAGGGTGGCACGTTCATGCCGAGGCTGGAAAAGGTGAACGCATTATCGTATTTCTGATTGGAGGTAGTCCGATGCATACCAGCCTCGAGTTGATTGACGAGGTTGGCACTGAAGGTGTGCGTGTCTCCGACGGATCCAACGTCGAATCGCTCTGGCTGTCAGGAGCGGAAAGCCGAACGTACTGAATAAAGTCGTCGATTCCTGGTTGCTGACCTGCATAGAAATAGCGAACCGAGATGCGGTCGCGATCGGAGCGCACGTAGTCGCTATTGATCACCAATTGGTTTTCATTGAAGAAGCCGGGACTGCTCAGAAGCGAGAGCCCTGAATCTCAAGCGCCTTGGAGCGGTCGATCGTCTGCGGTGTCGGTATCAGATACTGACCGTTGGCGAGCTTGATCTGGAACAGCGCCAAAGCCTGCGGAGCGATGTTCGAGCCATCGGGCGCGATGGTGCCACAAGATAGCCGAGGTAGCCGTAGTCGCCGGCGAAGACCGCGCCCAGTCCCGCGGCGGAGCGGTCGTTGGTAAGAGGAGGAAGCTGATCCAGTTTACTGTTGGTTGGGTCCGTGGCGTTGAGCTGCCTCGTGCCCTGGTAGGAACCGAAGAACAGCAGCTTGTTTTTGATCACGGGGCCGCCCAGAGCAAAACCATACTGATTCTGCCGCAGGATGGGACGCGGACCTGGCCCTGACGCTTAGCGAACCATTCATTGGCATTGAGGTCTTCGTTCCGGAAGTACTCAAATACCGACCCGTGAAAGTCGTTGGAGCCGCCCTTGGTAATGACATCGACGGTCGCCCCGGCATCGCGCCCGGAGGTAGCGTCGAAGAGTGCGGTCTGCACCCGGAACTCCTGGATGGCGTCGGGATTGGGGACTGGAATTCCCGCCGGTGAAGCCCGCCGAACTTTGGATGTCGTTCACTGGTAGTCCGTTCATCTGGAAGTTGTTATCGACGTAGGTGGCTCCGTTGCTGGAGATGCTTCCACCCCCGGGGCTTCCGGCGTTCTGCTGCCGCCGCCTCTGCCTTCCTGTCCGGCGTTGTTGACCTCCTGCGACACGCCCGGGTTCAGGCCGACGATCTGCGTGTAAGTTGCGTGTGACCAGCGGAAGGCCTTCCACCATTTCAGAATCTGTCACGCGCCCCAGGACACTCGATTCCGTCTCCAGTTCAACGCTCGAGGAAGTCACGGTCACGGTGTCGGTCACCGCGCCGACCTCCATGCGTATGTTCTCCACCATTGTCTCCGCGACCACCACCTTCACATCCGGCGACGAGGCAAGCTTGAACCCTGCTTTCGTGACTTCGAGCGTGTACTGCCCGGGCTGCAGCAGGGTCAGAAGGAACGCTCCCTCGCCATTGGTACGCGCGCTGCGCGTGTCGCCTGTGGCTATGTCCGTAATCTTAATCACAGCGCCACCCACCGCGGCAGCGGAGGGGTCCGTGATCGTGCCGCCGATGGCGCCGGTTCCGCCTGTCTGCGCAGACAGCAGCCCGCAGGGTGTGAGCAGTACGCACAGAGACGAGGGTTACGAATGCGTGATAGGTCGAAACAATCTGTTTGCGAGCGGGTCGCATCTGTTCGGAATGAAGCATCTGTTTTTCCTCTTCGAAGCTGGCGAACTGTCTGAAAACCGATGCGAAATCGTAGGAAGAAACATGCAGGATGCGATAGGTTCTGAGCAGACATTTTCATGTCATTTACTGACACCAGAAGATCGCGAAAGCAGAGGGCAAGTTTTGGACGCGCGCGAGATGCCGGCGCGCAGCCTCGCGTGGGATTCGTTGTTACGCCGCGCGTGCCGAGAAGCAAGCCACACCCGCGGCTGCTCGCCGCAACAACGACGTCATGGTTTGCATTGCGGCTGCGGGGGAGGGTTTTTGGGTGACCACAAGCCGACATCCCAGTTCCAGGCGATATCCCCCTGCGCGCGTCGCCGGCAAACGACCTCTTCGTTGAACTCGTACATGCCGGGCAGCAGATGATCGGCGGGCTGCGGAGCTTCCTCGAATGCCATGTAGGCGCCGTCGTTCCGTACGATGGCCAATCCGGTTCGCCCGCAGCCTGCGGCTTGCCCGTTCGCGCGAAGGACGTCCAGTAACCGATCATGGCGTTGGAGACTCCTTTTTCCTGCGCCGTGTCCGGAACCTTCGGCCAGAGCGGCGGCGTACTGTCGAACGTACCGAAGACGTATGGCAGTTCGCTGGCGTGGAAGCCGTGCAGATCCGCGGCGTCTTCCGCCGGATAGCCATGATCGAAGAAGTAGAGGAACGCGGGCTGTCCCACCGCAGTCTGCTTCTTGACAAGCCGCTGCGCCGTCCAACCGTAGAGGGCATCTCGCGTCGTGGCCAGGATGCTCTCCTCCATGTATCGTGCTCGGGATAGAGCCGCAGGAATTCGATCGGCCAGATCGCCGTAGCGGTCGTGAATGATGGCATCGTACTCCGCGGCGGTCGCGGGAGGCTTCGGGGCGAGCACTCGCAGCGAGCGGATCTCGCCGCTGTTCGAACCCGCGAGCAGCGGGACGGCGCTTGTTCGCCCGATCGAAGACATCGACCAACTGGCGCGGCAACACGTGTCCGTCGACGGTGCCCCACGGCGCATAATCCGGCCGCCGGTGCGGCGTCGGTCATCGTCGCTGCATCCATGGCTCGCATCGCCGCGATGTCTGGCGCCTTGAGCGCGGCAGCGAGGCGGCTGCCGCTTTCTTCAGCGGACGGAGAGCCGAAACTGCGCTTGCTTCAACTCCGGCGTCGAGATCATGTACGCGCTCTCGGAGATGGCTTTCGCGAACAGACCCCGCGCGGGAGGCGAAGCCATCAGGTACATGACGCTCAGGGCTCCTGCCGACTCGCCCGCGATGGTGACGTTCGAAGGATCGCCGCCGAAGGCCCCGATGTTGCGCTTGACCCATTGCAGAGCCTGAATCTGATCGAGCAAGCCATAATTGCCCGAGATGCCCAGCGGCGATTCGCGGCTGAGCTCGGGATGCGCCAGCCAGCCCAGGACTCCCAGCCGATAGTTGATCGAGACCACGACGATGCCTCGTGCGGCAATCTTCGTGCCGTCATAGAGCGGGTCTCTGCTCTGAGCCCGTCACGTGAGTGCGCCGCCGTAGATCCAGAAAAAGACTGGCGCATTGCGTGCCTTGACGGGAGCCCAGATGTTCAACGTGAGGCAGTCCTCGCTCATCGGCATGGGTGGGCCTGCGTAGATACTTGAGAGCTCGGACTGCTCGGCTGGAAGCATGCGGGGCCGAAGTCCGTTGCTTGTCTGACGCCTGCCCAGGCGGCATCGGGACGGGCGGTTTCCAACGCAACGAGCCCACCGGCGGCAAGCGCATAGGGAATGCCCTTGAAGACGCGCAAGTCGCCTTCTACCTGTCCCCTCAAGCGCGCCTGCTGGAGCCTTTACATCGGAGCCGTGCTGGGCGTCGGCGGAGTCGCGCTCGGCAGAACTTTGTTGAGCGAAACTCCGATGAAGCCAGAACAACACCGGCGAATGCAACCGACCAGGCGAGCAAGCGAGGGAGTGAGATCATAAGACTGGTTTCTCCAACGATACGATCTTCGTTTCGAAGCACACGCGCCAACGCCAGAAACAACATATAGCGACGAGGTACGACGGCGCGAGCAGGTAAAGTGCGAATCTGCAATGAGTGATGGGGATGGTTTGCGCGGAAGAAGTCGCTGACCGCGCCCACAAACGTTGGGCCCAGGCCGAGACCGATCAGATTCATGATCAGCAGAAGCAGAGCGCCGGACATGACACGCTGGTCTGGCCGCACCTCCTCCTGCACCAGGGTGACGGCCGATGTGAGATAGAAGTAATTCAGAAACATCGTTGCACGCCAGAAAGACCAACGCGAGATGCCACGCGGGCGTCCACACAAACGCGAGATAGAACGGGACGGCAAGCGTAAGCGTCGCAGCGGGCACCAGGGCATAGGCCCGTTTCGAGCGCCGCGTGAACCGATCGATCACGGGGCCGGAGGCGAGCATGCCGCCGCCCATCCCGATCAACACGACCAGCGCGTAGTAGATGGCGACCTGGCTTAGCTTCATGTCTTTCTCGCGCATCAGAAACAGAACAGCGAAGTTAATCAGACCGTAAGTGATGAATTGATTGGCGCCGCAGGCGAATGCGGTCAGCATCAGCGAAGGCCGGGAGACGAACATCGCCAGCGTCTGCCGGAATCCTGCGTTCTTCGCAGCGACTCCTGGTCCGAGACGCGATCGAGGCCGCCGCGACGGGGCTCTGGCACCAGAAAGAGAACGCCGATCACTGCGAAGAGACCGACAGCGCCGAGCACGACGAACGCGTAGCGCCAACTGAAAGCAGCAGCGATGGAAGCGCCGAAGGCGATTCCCAGTGCTGCGCCAATCGGCGGCCCGATGTTATAGAGACCCAGCGCTCTACCGCGACGGCCGGTCGGAAAGTAGTCGGAGATGATGGAGTACGAGGGCGGAACTCCGCCGGCTTCGCCGAAGCCGACCGTCATGTACGCGATGGCGAACTGCAGATAGCTGCCCGCGCCACCGCAGCACATGGTCGCCGCGCTCCAGATTGCACACGCGATCGCCAGAACGCTCGACCGGTTCGTCTTGTCGGCGAGCCACCCCACAGGAATCGAGATGCAGCAATAAAAAAGCGCGAAATAAAGGCCGCCAATTCGCCCAAGCTGTCCATCCGATGACGTGCAGACTGTCCTGGATCGGCTTGGCGAGAATGGATCGGCAACTGCCGCGACAGAAAGTTCAGGACATACACCAGGCACAGCATGCCGAGCGCGATCCAGGCACGCGGTCCGGGCGGTGCAAGTTGCGCCTCGGACGGTTTTCCCACCGTCCCTTCTTGCTCAATCGGCGATGCGGATGTTTCTGTTGCCATGCTCACCTTCCAGCCATCAGAGAACCTAAAACAGGCCCGCCGCGCCCATGCCGCCGCCTACGGACATGGTCACAACGACGTACCGGACTCCGCGTCGACGCCCTTCAATCAGGGCATGCATCGCCAGGCGGTTGCCGGACACACCGTAAGGGTGGCCGGTGGAGATCGCGCCGCCATCTACATTGAAGCGGTCATCGGGAATACCCAGGCGGTTGCGACAATAGACGGTTTGTACCGCAAAGGCTTCATTCAATTCCCAGAGGCCGATGTCGTCCATCTTGAGATCGAAGCGTTGCAGGAGTTTTGGAACCGCGAAGACTGGTCCTATTCCCATTTCATCAGGCTCTGTGCCAACGACGGCCATGCCGCAATAGCGACCGAGCGGCTCAAGGCCACGGGAAGCGGCGACGCCTGCCTCCATTACCACGCAGGCAGAGGCGCCATCGGATAGCTGGCTCGCATTGCCTGCGGTGATGAAGCCGTCCTGCCGCACCGGCTTGAGCGAGGCGAAGCCTTCCAGGGTGGTGTCAGGACGATTGCCGTCGTCGCGCAGCAACGTTATCTCCTGCATCGAGGTCTCACCGGTAATTTTGTCGGTCACTGCATTTAGCGTCGTTACCGGGATGATCTCCGCATCGAAGCGGCCGGCTGCCTGAGCTTCGGCAGTTGGTCGCTGCGACTGAAGCGCGTACTCATCCTGCTGCTCTCGCGAAACGTTGTAGCGGCGGGCGACAACCTCAGCGGTGTCGATCATGGGCATGTAGATGTGTGGATGAATCTCAAGTAGCTCCGGGTCGGAACCGAGACGGAGTTCCGCGGTCTGCACCTGCGAGATCGAGTCCATGCCAGCGGCCACCACAACGTCCATTCGGTCCATGACAACCTGTTTCGACGCCATGGAGATGCTCATCAGGCCCGACGAACACTGCCGGTCAACGGTCTGTCCGGCAACGGTGATCGGCAGTCCGGCGGCCAAGGCCGCGGTCCGCCCAATCGTATGCTGTTGGCCTTGGGGCAAGGCTGATCCGACGATGCAATCCTGAATCTCCTGGGGCGCAACGCCCGCACGCGTGACGGCGGCGCGAATGGCGTGTGCAGCCAAGGTTGGGGCGGCGGTGGCGTTGAACGCACCCTTGTAGGAGCGGCCGATAGGAGTCCGCGCTACGGAAACAATCACTGCATCACGGCCCATGCTGCGCACCTTCTTAAGTTGCGATTAGAAATAATTGCCATCCACGCTGATCGCCTGCCCCGTAACATTTCGACCTGCAGGCGAACAGAGAAAGAGACACGTGAGCGCTACGTCGTCCGCAGTCACCATGCGGCGCAGGGAAATATGCTTGAGATAATCCTCGCGCATCGCTCGTCTCTTCCACGCCTTCCAACTTGGCGCGAGCACTGATGACGCCATCCATTCTTGGTCCTTCGACAATGCCCGGCAGCACTGCGTTCACCCTGATGTTGTCGGGGCCGAGTTCGATGGCCAGCGATTTCGCGATTCCCACGATGGCCCACTTTGTCGCCACGTACGGCGTGCGCCACGGAATGCCCATGCGACCGGCAACGGACGAAATGCAGACGATGTTGGCCGTTCTTCGACTCCCGCAGCATCGGTACAGCATGATGCAGGCAGCGGTACTGGCCATTCAGGTTTACGTCGATCGTGCGTTTCCACTCCTGTTCGGTGATCTTGTCCACTCCAGCGGTCGGGCCCGCGATGCCGGCGCAATTAATCAAGACATCGAGGCCGTCGAATCTGGCGCGCTGTGTCTCGAAAAGCGCTGCGACCTGCGCTTCATCGGCCACATCGGCGTGGGTCGCCTGGCAGGAAGGAAAGCGCTTTTGAAATGCGGCCAAGGCAGCGTCGTCGATATCGCAGACGTGGATTTCGGCGCCCGTTTCCGCGAATGCGGATGCAATCGCGGCTCCAATGCCGGAGGCGCCAGCAGTCACCAAGACCCGCAATCCCTGTGGAGGATAAAGTCGATCCTGGAACGTCATTCTTGACTCACCTCTCATTGAACTTCTTTCCGATGACGGATACCATTCCTGATCATCAGGCGAAATGGACATTCTCCGCGACCTTTCAGCTGCAACATTTCTCTCACTTCCGCCGGTGTGGCGATTTCAAAGGAGAGTTCTTCAAGAATGCGGCGGATCTTCCTCACCTGCTCGGCATTGCTCGTCGCCTTGATGCCAGGGCCGAGATAGAGATTGTCTTCCAGCCCCACGCGCACATTCGCGCCCAGGATGGCTCCCATGGTCAGAAGGGACATCTGATGGCGTCCTGCGCCGAGCACCGAAAAGTGATAGGAATCTCGCCCGAATAAGCGGTCCGCCGTCGACCGCATGACGAAGAGATTTTCCGGGTCCGGACCGAGCCCGCCGAGAATTCCGAAGACAGCCTGAATAAAAATCGGCGGCTTGATGATGTCGCGATCGACGAAGTAGGCGAGATTGTAGAGGTGCCCGACGTCGTAGCACTCCAGTTCGAATCGAGTGCCGCTTTCTCCAAGATTGCCAAGAATGTATTCAATGTCGGCAAAGGTATTTTTGAAGACACCGTCTTTCATGCCCTCGATCTTCGGCTTCTCCCAGTCATAACGCCAGTTCGTGATCCGCTCGGCTACGGGATGAATGGAAAAGTTCATCGATCCCATGTTCAGCGAACACATCTCGGGTTGGGCCTGCAGAGGATAAGCGAGTCGTTCCTCGATCGTCATATCGGAACTGCCGCCGGTCGTGATATTGATGATCGCGTCTTGTGCGTTCCGCCAGAACAGAACAAATCTCCCGGAAGCGTGCCGGATCTCCCGTGGGCCTGCCATCCTCCGGATTTCTGGCGTGGAGATGGAGAATCGCAGCCCCAGCCTCGGCGGCTTCAACGGCGCTGTCAACGATCTGGGATGGAGTGATGGGAAGATACTCCGACATGGTCGGAGTGTGGACAGAACCGGTAATTGCGCAGCTAATGATGATTTTGCGATTTGCTTTTTGCCATCTTCGGTCTCGATGGTCGATACCGAACGATCATAAGAAGCGGAAGACAAGATGCGACAGGTTCAGAGCGGACATTCGTGTGTCCCTTTCTGACATCGCAGTTGTCCAAATAAGGTTTGGGTGCGAGGGCAGACAGTGCGGCAATTTTGGCATCGCAGAACGCTAAGGCAGTCCAGCCCTCGGCACATCGACATGGGTCATCCAAATCTCGGCTCGATGGTTTGAAGATGCTTCAGCTTCATTGAATGTGGGGGCGACGCAGGTGAACAGGGTGCGCCCGTCGTCCCCCCCTAGCATGCACGCGAATACCCCCAGTCCATCGATCTCGAGTTCCTCAAGGATGCCAGAACCTTCGGCCACCCGAATCAAGCGGCTTCCTATTGCATCAGCCACCCAAATGGCTCCTTCGGCATCGAGACAAATTCCATCTGGCGCAACATCCACCTGACGAAGAATCTCGGCAACATTACTAGAGGAGGGCAGATCGCCAAAGACCGCCCATGTTCGTCGCTCACCGAGCAGGCCGGAGGTAACATCAAAAGCGCTGAGGCGATTCATCAGGGTCTCGGCAACGATCAAGGTGGTGCCATCCGCAGTGAGCGCCATACCATTGGGAAAACCAAGACCTTCGGCGGCGATCCTGGCGCGACCGTCGGGATCGACGCAAATCAAGTTCGTCGAGGTGACCTTCGCAGCCACCCATCAGATCAAATCCGTAGTTGCCCACCCAGGCTCGCCCGTGATGATCGACAAGCATGTCATTCAAATGCCAGGGAGCAAGGCTAGACAGATCAGCATGCTCGATCAGGGAAGAATCGCGCTCGAGGCGCAGGACTTTGCGATCAAGCATAGACGCGATCAGTAATCGGCCGTCCGGCAGAAACCCAAGGCCCGGAGGGCCTGCCGGGCACGTCGGCGATTGTTTCTACCGCGCCGTCCAGGCCAACAGCCAGAACGCGCCGCGTGTAAAAGTCCGAGAAGTAGAGTCTTCCGTCGTGCCAGCGCGGACATTCGGTGAAAGACAGGCCACTGACCAGCGTTTCGAAGCTTGGCATCTTTTCCTTTGCGGCGAGCCTTGCGGTCAGGCCCGATAACGCGCCGGCGTGCTGCCGGTCCATCTCCGGAACGCATGCCGAAAGTTCGCTGCGTCGCTGAATCCTACGAGCTCTGAAATGTCGTCGATACTAAGTTTCGTGGTTCGTAGATACTCGCTCGCGAGGTTGCAGCGGACGTCATCGAGAATCTGGGTAAACGAAGTCCTCTCGGCATTGAGCTTTCGATTGAGCGTTCGCACGGTTGTGCAGATCTGGCTGGCGACCCCCTCCATACTTGGCGAATGTCCCGGGGTGGACGCAATGATCTGATAGACCTCACCAGCGACGCCGGTCGATGTCTTAACTTCACCGAGAATACGATCGCACGTGTCTTGCAGGATCTTCGAGGTGAGTCCGTGCGCCATGCGTGGCTTGGCGGAGAGGATCGATTTCGGATACATGAGTGCAGACATCGGCTGACCGAAGCATACTGGGCAGCCGAGATAGCGCTCGTAGAGTTCCTTGTGGTCCGGGGCAGAATACGAAAGCGTAGCGCGAACAGGCAGGTACGCGTCGCTCTCGACCACGCCTCTCAGATGCGTCGAAAGCTGGGTGAACTGTTGCGCAATGAGGAAACGCAGCAAGGAGTCGGGATGCGTGACGGCTGCATTCATGGGGAAGATCCATGAAGCGTAGTCCCCTTCTTCCCGCCACGACATCGAGAGAAGCGGTGTCGCCAGCCGATGGTATTTGATTGCCATTTGGAAGTACTCGCGGATCGTGGGGCTGCATACCAGCGCGAATCCATACATTCCATAGGCGGACAGGGGAATTCGACTGCCTGTGCGAAACGGGTGTTTCGGGGCTCTTGGACAGCTGGAGAGCATTGTGGCATGCCGTAATGTACTGGCGAACGGAGGTGAGGGTCTCAGGATCCGCAAGGCTCTCAGGCGATAGGCCTGTACCGGACAAGCTCGCTTCGGGCGCAATTCCCTGTTCCGCGAGAACCTCAACGAGGGCCGCTATTTTGTAAGGTGCGTATCGTTTTTCGTTCCAGAGAGGTAGTTCCATTTACCAAAGCCTGTCCTAAAAGAACACTGTTATGTCCGAATCGAACCTTTGCGGCTCAATTGTGCATCATTAGGATTCGGTTTGGGAAATGTTTTTTCTAAGCTGACTTACAGAGCTGTTCAGGAAGCCGGGTAGACGAGCTCCTCAAGGTTTGGCTTAGCTAAGGGGTAGGCGCAACGATGGCAGAAAACAACGCTGTCTCATCGGAATCTCCGTTCACGCTAAATGGCAAGACGGCGATCGTAACGGGGGGGGCACGAGGGATCGGCAAAGCAATCGTCGAACGGCTCGTCTCCGCGGGAGCGAGTGCTTTCGTGTGCGATCTAGATCAGGACGCATTGCAGGAGATGAGGGCATCGCTCGGGAATTCCGAGCGTGTCGCAATTATCCGTGGCGACCTGATGGAGCCTGACGTTCCGCAGCAGATCGTGGATGCCGCGCTGCAAGCCTTCGGCTCCATTGACATCATCGTGAACTGCGCTGGCTTCAGTTGGGACAGCGTAATCCAGAAGACGTCGGACGAGCAGTTCCTGGCGATGCTAAACATCCACATTATGGCGCCGTTCCGTTTGCTGCGTGCCGCTTCCGAGTATCTGCGTGAGACCGCCAAGCAGGAGATAGCCAGCGGCCAGCGTGTTATGCGCAAGGTCGTGAATATAACCTCCATCTCTGGCACGGATGGAAATGCCGGCCAGGCGGGCTACGCCGCTGGCAAGGCCGGAGTCATTGGACTTACGAAGACGCTGGCGAAGGAATGGGGTCGCTACAACATCAATGTGAATGCGGTGGGATTTGGCTTGATCCAGACTCGCATGACACAACCGCTTAAGCCCGCAGGCGAACTCAGCATCGGAGGAAAAGAAATTCCGATCGGCGTCCAACCCGCCGCTGCTCGATTTCATGGTGGCCGCATGCCCGCTGGGACGTCTCGGTACGCCGGAGGAGGCAGCGGGGGCCGTGCTTTTCTTCTGTTCGCCGCTCTCCGACTACGTCACCGGTGAAGTACTGATCTGTGGCGGCGGCTATCACTTCTGACGAACAAACCCGCGCGTCCAGAGGAGTGGCCGACGCTGGAAGCAAAGAAAGTACCTATGAACAAGCTCTACGGTCCGCGGAAGAAGCGCTGCACGGAATCACGCGGGACGGCATGCTGCTCGCCGTCGGCGGCTTTGGGCTGTGCGGCATTCCGGAAAAGCTGCTCGAGGCGCTCCGTGACACTGGCGTCGCGCAATCTAACGATGGCCAGCAACAACGCGGGCGTGGACGGATGGGGTCTTGGGCCTTCTGCTGGAGAGCAGGCAGATCCGCAAGATGATCTCCAGCTACGTGGGCGAAAACGCCGAGTTCGAGCGGCAGTTCCTTCACGGCGAGTTGGAAGTCGAGTTTTCCCCGCAGGGAACGCTGGCTGAGCGCATGCGCGCCGGGGGCGCCGGGATCCCCGGCTTCTACACGCGCACAGGCGTGGGCACACTCGGTCGCCGAAGGCAAGCCGACCGCGACCTTCGACGGGCAGGAACTACATTCTGGAGCGCGGCATCTCGACGCCGACCTGGCCCTGGTCAAGGCCTGGAAAGCGGATACGCACGGAAACCTCATCTATCGCCGGACCGCACGCAACTTCAATCCCGTGGCTGCCACGTGCGGCCGCATCACCGTTGCGGAAGCGGAGATCGTTGTCGAGCCCGGCGAACTCGATCCGGACGCCATCCACACGCCCGGTATCTACGTGCAATCGCGTGGTGCACAATCCCACGCCGGAGCGCCGCATCGAGCGCAGAACCACTCGGAAGGAGTAGACCATGGCCTGGACGACGAAACGAAATGGCCGCGCGCGCCGCAAGCGAGTTACACGATGGCTTCTACGTCAACCTCGGCATCGGCATGCCGACACTAGTCGCAAACTACATCCCTGCCGACATTTCCAGTAGTGCTGCAGTCGGAGAATGGGCTGCTCGGGCATCGGACCGTTTCCGCTCGAAGAGCGAGGTCGATGCAGACCTCATCAATGCAGGCAAGGAGACGGTGACCTTCACTCCGGGCGCGTCCTGTTTCTCGAGCGCTGACTCTTTTGCGATGATTCGAGGTGGCCACATCGACCTGGCCATTCTTGGTGCGATGGAAGTTTCCGAAAACGGCGATCTCGCCAACTGGATGATTCCCGGCAAGCGCGTGAAAGGCATGGGGGGCGCGATGGACCTTGTCGCCGGTGTGAACCGCGTGCTCGTGCTGATGGAACACACCGCACCAATGGTAAACCCAAGCTGCTTCCGTGCATGCACGCTGCCACTGACAGGAAAGGGCGTGGTGACAGCGTGTTATCACCGACCTCGCGGTGCTGGATATTGAGAGATGACGGTTTCGTCGTGCGCGAGTTGGCGCCCGCAGTTACAGAGCAGCAAGTCGTCGACCGGACGGCAGCGGCGGTCCGCTTCGAATTTGAGAGACTTTCAGCTCTATCGAAATAGAGCGATGGGTGCGTTTGGAATCTCCATCCGTTGGGCTTGCTGCACGAGCGATCATGATCTCCCAGCCTACTTTGCTTGCCAAGTTGCTGAAGCAAGAGAGCGAGCGACGCAAAGCAACTTCGAGTCTCCAGTGAGTCTCCAGAAAGAGCCCTATGCGGAGAAACCAGCATAAACACCTGGTCTGGACGTGATGCTACCTTCTGCATTGGAAAGTGAGTGGTACCTGTACCTTTATCAATCACCGGGCTAAGGAGAACTGACGTTGCGCCGCATCCTGCTACTGCCACTGGTCTTCGTCACCTATAGCCTGGCTTATCTTGACCGGGCCAACTACGGCTTTGGTGCGGCTGCCGGACTTGCGACCACGCTCGGCATCGATGAGCAGCGCACGGCACTGCTGGGCGCGCTTTTCTTCCTCGGCTACTTTCTTTGCCAGATCCCGGGTATGCTTCTGGCGCGGCGTGTGAGTTCTACGCGTCTCGTCTTCATCGCGCTCGTCGCCTGGGGATGCCTCGCCACCCTGACTGGGCATCATCCGCAATTTTCTCTGGCTGTGCGTCGACCGTCTTCTGCTTGGCGTCGCCGAGAGCATCATCTTTCCCGCGCTGCTGCTGCTGCTCACGCACTGGTTCACTCGCTCAGAGCGCTCTCGCGCCAACAGCATCCTCATGCTCGGCAATCCCATCACGGTGCTCTGGATGTCGGTCGTCACGGGCTATCTTATCCAGCGATTCGGCTGGCAGCGTACCTTCATCGTAGAAGGCTTGCCTGCAGTCTTGTGGGCCTTTGTCTGGATTGCCTTCGTCCGCGATCGGCCGGCGCAAGCAAGCTGGATGCCACGAGAAGAAGTCCGGCAACTCGAAGCTTGCCATTTCCGCCCAACGGCCACCCGTCCCCGGAAGTGACCAAGAAACCAGCCTCCTTCGGGTGCTGCTTGAGCAAGAATTGCCTTATGCTCTCCGCGCAATACTTCTGGTGGAGCGTTGGTATCTACGGTTTCGTTCTATGGCTGCCCACCATCGTTCGCCATGGTGCATCGCTATCCATGGGCAAGACCGGCCTGCTCTCCGCGCTGCCGTATGTCTTCGCCATTTTCTTCCTGATCATCGTCGCGCAGCTATCCGATCGCACTATGCGCCGCAAAGAATTCGTGTGGCCCTGCATGTTGATCGCGGGCATCGCCATGATGGGCTCGTTCCTCTTCGGTGGCAAGAGTTTCACTCTGGCGTTCGTGTGCATGGTGGTGGCCTGCGGAGCAATGTACGCACCGTACGGCCCGTTCTTCGCCATGATCCCCGAGCGCACACCGCCCGCGATGGCAGGCGAAGTCTTCGCGATGGTCAACAGCAGCGGAGCCCTCGGCGCCTTTGTCGGATCGTACCTGGTCGGCCTACTGCAGGCCGTCACACACAGCTCTCAGGCTTCCTACCTCTTCATGGCGCTCTCGTTTCTCGTCGCCGCGCTGATCACCTTGGCGCTCCCCACACAGGTCGCCTCCGCTACGATGGAGACGAGCCATGCCTGAACCTTTCACCCTGCAAAGCATTCTCGACTCGCCGTCCGATCTTTTTGCCTCGGCCACCACGCACGCGCGGGGTCCCGAGGGCCATCTCCCCATCACCGCCGAGATGCTTCTCACTGCGCCTTCCGGCAATCTGTTCGGCCTCTCGCAAAATGCCGGCATGGGTTGGGAGCCGCAGCGACTCCTCGACCCCGAATTCCTCATCCTCAGCACCCACGGCGGCCTTCGCGCGGCTGATGGCACGCCGATCGCGCTGGGTTTCCACACCGGACACTGGGAAGTCGGTCTGCTGGTTGCCGAAGCCGCGCGCGAATTCCGCAGCCTGCAGTGCCACGCCCTTCGCCGGAGCCGTCACTGACCCTTGCGACGGCCGCACCCAGGGGACTGCCGGCATGCTCGATTCGCTGCCGTATCGCAACGATGCGGCCATGGTTCTTCGCCGCCTCATGCGATCGCTCCCCACGCGTCGCGGCGTCCTCGGCATCGCGACCTGCGACAAGGGCCTGCCGGCAATGATGATGGCGCTCGCTGCCTCCGGCGCCTATCCCTCGATCCTCGTGCCCGGCGGCGTTACGCTCCTTCCCGAAGGCGATGAGTCCCACCCTGCGGAAGACGCAGGTCGCGTGCAGAGCATCGGCGCACGCTTCGCGCAACAGGAAATCACGCGTGAGTACGCTGCAGAAGTGGGTTGCCGAGCGTGCGCCTCTCCCGGCGGTGGTTGCCAATTCCTCGGCACCGCGGCCACTTCACAGGTAGTCGCCGAAGCTCTCGGCCTCTCCCTGCCACACTCCGCACTCGCGCCCTCCGGTCAGCCCCTCTGGCTCGATACCGCAGCCCGCTCCGCACGTGCATTGCTTCGTCTCAGTCAACTCGGCCTGGGCACTCGCGACATTCTCACCGACGCCGCGCTCCGCAATGCCATCGTCTTGCACGCAGCGTTCGGTGGCTCGACAAACCTCCTGCTTCACATCCCGGCAATCGCGCATGCCGCCGGTCTTCGCCGTCCCACCGTTGCCGACTGGACGAAAATCAACCGCGAAGTCCCGCGGCTGGTCGACGCGCTTCCGAACGGGCCGCGCAACTTCGCCACCGCCCAGGTCTTCCTCGCCGGCGCCGTGCCGGAAGTGATGCTGCATCTGCGCCGCGCCGGGCTGCTCGACACGCGCGTTACCACTGTAACGGGCGACACTCTTGATGCCTCGCTCGACTGGTGGGAAGCAAGCGAACGCCGCGCCAGTCTGCGCGATCGTCTTCACACTCTCGACGGCATTGACGCCAGCGATGTTATCTTCTCGCCCGACCGTGCGAGGGCCGCCGGACTGACACCCACCGTCTGTTTTCCTGTCGGCAACCTCGCTCCTGAAGGCAGCGTGATCAAGAGCACCTCCATCGACCCGAGTCTGGTTGACGCGTCCAATACCTATCGTCATGTCGGACCTGCGCGCGTCTTCACTTTGGAGGCCGCTGCCATCGCCGCGATCAAGAAGGGTGCGGTTGGCCAGGGCGACGTCATCGTGCTCATCTGCGGAGGGCCGCTCGGTGCCGGCATGCAGGAAATCTACCAGGTCACCTCCGCGCTCAAAGGGCTGCCCTTCTGCAAGCACGTTGCCGTCCTCACCGACGCGCGCTTCAGCGGTGTCTCCACCGGTGCCTGCATCGGCCATATCTCGCCGGAAGCGCTGGCCGGCGGACCGATAGGTCGGATTCAGGAAGGCGACATCATCGAAATCGTTGTCGATCGCGAGCGGCTCCACGGCTCGGTTAACTTCATTGGGGAATCGAACGATAGAATTCTCACCACTGGCGAAGCCGCTGCCCTGCTCGCATCCCGCCCACAGCGTACCGACCTCGCACCACACCCCGAGCTTCCCAACGACACACGTCTCTGGGCCGCACTGGTGCAAGCTTCCGGTGGTGTCTGGGGTGGTTGCGTCTACGACACCGATCTCATCCTGGCCAAACTGGACCGCGCTCGAAAGGAAGGCGCATGAAGCTCTACAACACCACGCGAGGCATTCTCGTCACCGACGATCAGAGCCAGCATTGCGCCGCACTTGGCTCTATCGGATGGGACGAACTCATTGCAGCAACCGACCTCTTCGATCGTGCGCAGAAGGCTCTCGCCGGACCGTCTGTAGCGCCGCCTGCCGCTAACGAAATCGCTCGCGCCGATCGGATCGCAGGAGGTCTGGGCTGCCGGCGTCACCTACTATCGTAGCCGCAGCGCACGGATTGAAGAATCCAAAGACGCCGGCGGAGGCACTTTCTACGACCGCGTCTACTCTGCCGATCGCCCCGAGCTTTTCTTCAAAGCTACCGCGCGCCGCGTCATCCGGCCCGGCGGCAACATCCGCATCCGCACCGACGCCACATGGTCCGTTCCCGAACCTGAGCTCACCCTGGTCATCAATCCGCGCGCCGAGATTGTCGGGTACACCATCGGCAACGACATGAGCTCGCGCGACATCGAGGGCGAGAATCCGCTCTATCTTCCCCAGGCCAAGGTCTACGACGGTTCCTGCGCACTTGGCCCCTGCGTCCTGCTCGCCGATGTCCCGTTGCCTAAGACCACCACCATCAGCGTCACCATCAGGCGCGAGGGAAGCGTTGTCTTTAATGGCTCAACCTCCATTGCGGAGATTAAGCGCGAGTTCAACGAGCTCGTCAGCTACCTCTTCCGCGATAACACCTTCCCGACCGGGGCCTGCCTCATGACCGGGACGGGCGTTGTTCCCGAAGACGATTTCACTCTCGCGCACGGCGATGTCGTGGCGATTGCTATTGATGGCATCGGCACGCTCAGCAATACGGTCGCTTAGCAAGGGCAGAGTGCAGGTCCGTTGGACGCTAACCCTTCGCCTCAGAGCTCCAGGCACCGTTCCAGAGTCGCAGGATCTTCAGCGGATTCGCACTTCTGAGCGCATCCGGAAGCGCCGACTCCGGCAAGCCCTGGTACGCCACGGGACGGGCAAAACGAAAGATCGCCTGACTTCCCACGGAGGTAGAACGTCCGTCGGAGGTTGCCGGGTAGGGTCCGCCGTGCACCATCGCGTGGCACACTTCAACTCCCGTTGGGAAGCCATTGAAGATCACGCGCCCCACCTTCGACTCCAGCACCTGCAGCAGTTCGGTATTCTCTTCCAGATCCTTATCCGTGCCCAGGATGGTCGCCGTCAGATGCCCTTGCAGCGACTGCGCTGCCCGCAGCATGGCGTCAGATTCGTCGCAGTGAACCACCAGCGTGGTCGGCCCAAACACCTCTTCCGCGAGTGAGGGATCGGCGAAGAATTCCGCCGCCGTCGTCTCGAGCAAGATCGGCTGAACGAAAAAGCCGCTCTCGGCCGTCGCACCGTTTGCCGTCCGCAGTGTTTCGCGATGGGTCAGCGCCTTCTTGTAGGCCGAGGCGATTGCTCCTGTCAGCATCGGGAATGCAGCGCCGGCCTCGGTCGCACCCCTCAACCGCTCAACGAACCCTGCAGCTTCTGCCTTCGGAAGAAACACTACTCCCGGCTTGGTGCAGAACTGCCCACCGCCCAGGGTGAACGACCCATGCAAGCCTTCAGCAAGCTTCGCACCGCGCTCCCGCAACGCCCCCGGCAGGACGAAGACCGGGTTCGTGCTTCCCATCTCCGCATATACCGGAATGGGATCGGGACGCGCAGCCGCAAGATCCATCAACGCGCGACCGCCGCGGAGCGATCCGGTGAAACCCACGGCGCGAATTCCCGGGTGCTGCACCAGCGCGGATCCCACCTCATGTCCCGCGTCGAAGAGCAGCGAAAACAATCCCGCAGGCAGACCACTTGCCTGGATCGCGGCCGCGACCATGCGCCCCACCAGCTCGCTGGTTCCTGGATGTGCGGGATGAGCCTTCACCACCACGGGATTTCCTGCTGCCAGCGCAGATGCCGTATCGCCCCCCGCAACCGAAAATGCCAGCGGGAAATTGCTTGCACCAAAAACCGCTACCGGCCCGAGCGGTCTCAACATGGATCGCACATCCGGCTTAGGCGGCGTGCGGGCAGGATCAGCGGTATCGATTCGCGCCATTACCCACGAACCTTCTTCCACCACGCTCGCAAACAACCGTAGTTGGCTGCTGGTGCGCGCCACCTCTCCCGTCAACCGCGGCCGAGGCAACGCTGTCTCGCGATGTGCCTGTTCGATCAGCACCTCTGCCGAGGCATCGATCCGATCGGCAATCGCACGCAGGAGCTGGCCGCGCTCTTGTCCCGTGGTCGCTGCAATCGTAGCGAAGGCATCTGTCGCCGCGACCACCGCGCGATCGACGTCTTCGATCGACGCAGAGTAGAACGGCGTTTCGAGCGGACGGCCGTCGCGCGGATCATAGGCATGAAAGGCACTCCCGCCAACTTCGGCGGCGACGGAACCCGCTATGAGAGAACGGCCTTGCAACCCGGGATTTGCTGGCACTTCGACACTCACGGTTTGATCTCCTACATAAGCAATGGGTGACTGGTGGGTATAGACTCGCTTGCTGCGCTTCAATCGCTCAACGCCGCCTGGCTCCATTCGGCGAGCGGATTTCGCGGTGCCGCCTATTGGCTCGGCTGGACCCCCTCTGGATCGGCTGAACGATCTTCGATCGAAACGCTCCGTTTCCGGGCTGAATCAGTGTAATTCTATCGCTCCGTAGAAGGCGTGTCGCCGAGAGCGATGAAGATGCCGGAGCCGACCATAATGGCGGCCACGATTATCACCGAATCGACGAGGCCAAGCGCCTTGCGAAATTGGGTTTCTGCCGTCCGCTAGGCCACACCTTCGTTGCGCACGTAGACCGAGTAGCGCTCGTCCATGATGAGGTTGAGCGGCACGAGGGTGTGAATGGGCCCCTGTCCTTTGCTGCGGAACTGCAACGGATAGCGGCGATTGCCTTCCACGCGTTCAAACCAGATCGCGTTTGCTCCGGTCTTCTCGCCTGCGCTAAATAGTTTTACCGTGGGCAATGGGTAGCCTTCATCCGACTTCCATGGACCGGAGTCACCGTAGATCATCGAAGTTGTCAGACCTTCGGTTCCCTGGCGCACCGCGAGGACTAGCGGGCCATACATCGCGGCCTGCACCTGCTTGTCGTCCGGCGCCTGGTCGATGTGCAGCGTCATCGGCATGTCGACCGTTATAACGTCGCCAGCCTTCCATGGATGATTCAGCGTGAAGTAGGTCGAAGGCGTCGCGTCCACTGTTACTGGCTGGCCATTGATCGCGACTGTTACGCCGGCGGTTGCCCAGTAGGGCACGCGTACCTTCAGGGCTGTCGCCCTGGAAGGCGCGGCGTCGACGGTGAACATTACACGCTCTTCATTGGGGTACTTGGTGGTCTGTCGCAGTTGCAGGCCGCGCTCCGTCCAGTCGAGTCTGGATGGGATGAAGAGGTTGACGTAGACGGCATCCGCATCGTGGAAGTAGATGGAGTCGTTTAGCTTCGCATACTCCTCGGAGCCCGTGCCTGTGCAGCACCAGAAGGCGTCGAATTGCGTGCCGAAGGTCTTGTAGAGTCCGGGCTTGAGGGAGACGTAGTACATCAGCATGCCGTTGCGATCCTGCGTGCCTGCGCGCACGTTGAACAAGACACGCTCGTAGTAGTCGAAGTGCTTTGCCTCCGGTCCCTGTCCGAAGAGATGTCGCGACAACTTCAGCATGTTGTAGGAGCAGCAACACTCTTCTGCATCCGGCCCGAGCTCGGAGGCAATCGCATCGGGTTTGTGCCACATCTCTCCATTACTCGTGCCGCCGGTGCAGTACGCATGATGGTCGGTGACGATGCGATAGAAGTTCTGCGCGATTGCAAGATAGCGGGGATCGCCCGTGAGTTCGTAGCCGCGAATGGCGCCGATGACCTTGGGGATGTTGGTATTGGCGTGGTTGCCAGCCAAGCTGGTCTTCATTCGCCGCAAGCGGGTCAAAGATTTTCTTGTGCTCGAAGCGGTAGCCGAGGTCGAGATACTTTACGTTGCCCGTGATTGCGTAGAGATTGAAAGAGGCTTCGTTCATGCCGCCGTGCTCGGTGAGAAGCACACGCTGCCATTGATCGTCGGCGATGGAGCGGCTGTAGGCGTCTGCCCAGTCGGCCATTTTTAGAGCGATGGCGAGAGCCTGCTTGTTGCCGGTGTGCTGGTACATGTCGATCATGCCGGCGAGGATCTTGTGGTAGGTGTAGAAGGGCGCCCAGACCTCTTCGTGGTTGCGCAGCTTGTCGTAAAAGGTGGCGGGATAGGCGCCAAGATAGCCGTCCTTCGCCTGGCATTGAGCGAGGATCGTCACGAGGTCGGCAGCCTTCGCCTTGATCGGCTCATCACCCGTGCTCGCATAGAGCAGAGCGCAGGACGAAAGATAGTGGCCGACGTAATGGCCGCGCAGTTCGCAATCTGGAGCCTCCCAGCCACCGAGCGGATCGGCATCGCCGGTGGGAAGACCCGCGGTGACACGGAAGTTATAGGCGAGGCGATCGTTTGGCAACGAATACAGATAGCTGCGATCCAGCTCCATCATGTCTTTCCAGAAGCTGGGCAGGAGGCGGACCTCAGTCATAGCGAACGGTTCCGCCTTCCACTGCACTTTGGCTACTGACGCGTTGGTGAGGCTGGCGATGGCGACATCGTTCGCATCCGCGGCATGCTTTTGGCCTGCGCCCGCTCGAGCAGCATCCGCGGACGGCGGCAGCCATGCTGCCGTGCCGGCCGCCACCGCGCCGCCAAGAAAATGCCTACGGGTCAGTCTGAGATCCATCGGGAGGGCCCTCACTTATATAGCTTCTTCGGATACTCGTATCGAAAGCAAATTTAGCGAATACGATCTCGAACACGATTGGTTTACTTCCTGGCGGCGTCACTGTCAACTGCCGGGCTTGCACCAGCGAATCAGTTTGCTGCGCAGGCTTCAGCTCTTGCGCTAAGCCCCTGCGAACTCTGCGATAGGCCTCTCGGCGATGGCAGGGCGGGTGGCCTTGGCCTTTTCGAACACGGCCTTCGCAGCTGCGAGATCCTCTCCCTGCAGCTCCAGTCGCGGCGCGCGCACACGCGCCGAGCCGACACCTGCCTCTTGCTGCACCCATTTGATCAATTGCACAAATTTCGGAACTGTATCCAGGCGAAGCAGCGGCAGGAACCAACGGTATAGCTCGAATGCTTCTTCCTGCTTGCGCTGCTTTGCGAGGTCGAACAATTTCACTGACTCCGTCGGGTAAGCGTTCACCAAGCCCGCAACCCAGCCCACCGCACCGCCGCCGAGCGCTTCCACAATGACATCATCCACACCGACAAAGATGCTGAGCTTGTTGTCAAGAAGAGCGCGAATAGCGGCTACACGACGAACATCCGTACTCGACTCCTTCACCGCCTTCAGGTTCTGGTGCTCGCCCGCGAGTTCCGCAATCTGGTCCGGCAGGAAGTCCGTTTTGTAGGCGACCGGGTTGTTGTATAGCATGCAGCCGAGTTTGGTTGCGCGAAGAACGGCAGTGATGTGGGCCTTCATCTCGAACCAGTCCGACGTATAGACATATGGCGGAAGCACCATCAGGCCGGAACACCCAAGATCCTCCGCCTCTTTCGCGAGCTTCACAGCGCTCTCAGTGGAAAGCGCGGAGATGGATGCAACGACAGGGAGCTTGCCCGCGACTCGCACGGCTGTCTTAAGGATAGCGATCTTCTCGTCGTGCTCTAGCGTCGCGCCTTCGCCGAGAGAACCGAGCATAATGAGCCCCACGCAGCCGTTTCCTAGCTGCCATGCTGCATGTTGCGCCAGGAACGCGTGGTCGACCTTCATCTCAGGGGTGAAGGGTGTTGTCATTGCGGGCATTACGCCAGACCAGTTCATACTCTCTCCTCAGGGTTGTCGAGCTTCTCAATTTGATTGAAGGCAGCGCTCGGAATGGGCTCTGGTGCCGAGCAAAGCGCACGCAGCGGGATGGGATACAGAGGCGGCCGAACGGATTCGGGCTTGCAGCCTAGAAGGAATTCGATGGCTGGGCCGCAAACCCGTCCCTGGCAAGGGCCCATGCCACAGCGCGTCTGTAGCTTGATCTCTGACCACCGGGTTCGTCCCTGGATGCTCGCGAAGGGTACATCTTCGCAGCGGCAGATGATCGTGTCGTGCTTTGCAAGCGAGCGTAGTTCCTCACGCAAGACGAAGGCGCGCTCCATCCGCTTTGCGAAGGCGCGCTCCTTGAGCACACGGCCACGCAACGCCGCCGTGCTCTTTGCTGCGCACGCTAGGCCGGCAACCTCTCCCTGCACAAGCGCTGCATCGAGCCCTGCGATGCCGGTTGGCTCGCCCACACAGAAGACGTTGGGAATCGAGGTGCGCTGTTGTGCATCTACCTTTACAAAGCTGCCCTCGAAGTCGCAGCCGAGCAACTCCGCGATCTCGGTGTTCGGCACGAGGTGATATCCGCACGCAAGCAGATCGCAAGGCTCGGTCCAGATGCGACTGCCATCGGTCAAGCGCACCGCAGAGAGGGAGTGACCGTCAGATGCAAGCGCCTCCACCACCCAACAACCGGTGCGATACTTCGTCGAATGCAGACTCGAACGGATAGCGCACTCCCTGCACCAGCTTCGCAGGCTGACGCCACAATGATGCAGCAAAGGTCGCGAGCTTCGAGAACGGTGCCTGTTCGGCAACTGTGCTGATGGTTGCGCCATCGTGCGCAAGGTGCGCTGCAACAGCCAGTAGCAGTGGTCCGGTACCGGCAACGACGACGCGCTTGCCCACTACCGGATATCCTGCGCGCACCAGCGCCTGGAGGCCGCCCGCGCCAAAGACGCCTGGCAGCGTCCACCCTGGGAATGGCAGAAAGCGCTCGCGTGCGCCGGTAGCCAGGATCAATTGTCCGTATTTAATCCGCTCCACTTCGCTGTTCGCCGTGTTCTCTCGCAAAGCGTCAACGAAACCATCCGCAGACGCGCTGAAGACGGTACGTCCCTCGAGCAGCTGCGCGCTGGACCGATGGAGCCGATCGAGTGCGCGCTGTCTCTTCGATTCCTTTTCCCGCGGCGGAAAGGGCTTTGCCAGCGAGGCCTCACGCCATATCTGCCCGCCTGGCTTGCGATTGTCGTCCAGTACGATCACCTCGCGACCGTGCTCTGCTGCTGCTGTTGCTGCAGCGATGCCCGCCGGCCCAGCACCAATCACCAGGACTTCCGTGACGATCGCCGGGCTCATTGGTTCGTCTCCACCGTCATGTCGTCCTCGCACACGAGCTGGCAGGTTCGCTGATGTTGTAATCCATTCACGATTGCTCGGCACTCGAAGCAGATTCCCATTCCGCAGAGTGCAGTGCGCGGCTCGCCTGTAACGGAGATGCGCGATGGCTGCCCCGCAAGCAGTAGTGCTGCCGCGACCGACGTGCCGCCCGCAACCTCCAACGGTTTGCCGTTAATCTGGACGGTGACCTTTTGGGAAGAAAGTGTCTCAGGCACAGGCCATATTCTCCTGCTGCTTCAGCCGCGCGGGAAGGTACGGCGTGGCGTCGATTGCAGCCTTCCGATCCGTCATGGCAGCCACCAGTAGACGTGCCGCGCCGGGTGCGCTGGTAATACCGAGGCCTTCGAAGCCGGCTGCAAGCCATAGCGTGGCGTCGTCCCATAAGCCCGTTGCGCGCCCGATGAGCGGCAACTTGTCTGGCGTCGCGGCGCGAAACCCCGTCCATGTGCGCAGCGCAGAGAGGTCGCCGAGACCGGGCATGTACTCCCTTGCACGATCGAGCATGCGGCTCACCATTGTCGGCTCTATCTCAGGAGAGGCGCTGCCGTACTGTCGCGAAGAGCCAATGAGGATTTGCCCGGTCTGTCGTGGCTGAACGTTGAATGCAACGGAATCGGTTGTGAATGTATGGGCGCTCTTGAGATAGCCAAGCTCCACGAGCTGGTGCCGACACAAAGCCGGGATAACGGTCAGTGATGACCAGGTGTCCCTTGCGTTCCTGGATGGGTAGCGCGGGCAATAGATTGCAGTTCACACCGGTGGCCAGCACAATGCGCTCGGTGTTCAGCACCGTGCCGTCGCTCAGGTGAACTTCGCCGT
This sequence comes from uncultured Acidobacteriaceae bacterium, assembly GCA_963821165.1. Lineage (GTDB taxonomy): Bacteria > Acidobacteriota > Terriglobia > Terriglobales > Acidobacteriaceae > Granulicella. The sequence continues at coordinate 787,800 of CAWGCQ010000003.1, read as the reverse complement.
TCCCTGCAGCGGTTGCGCGCATCGGAAAAAGCTCTGCACCCAGCCGCTTCGCCTCATCGAGAAAATACGCAGCAGCAGCGGGTGGATAGATAACACCATCGGCCGGAACGAGCAGGCCACCGGCAAGGCCGCAGCGCAGATTTGGCTCAGCCTGCGCCAGCTCCCCCGCAGACAGCATGCGGGCCTCAATCCCGAGGCTGGCGTACACTTCGCACTTCGCGTGTGCCTCGGCAATCTCGTCCGTGTCCGCTGCAACCCAGATGGTACCGCAGCGCTCATACTCTGCGGACTTCGGCAAATGGATCGCGAATTGATGCCACAACGAGCGCGAGTACGCTGTGAGCGCGAGCTGTGCTGGCGAATCGTCCATCACGACGAGGTGCCCCATACCGGCAGCGGTCGCGCTACCCGAAAGGCCGCCGCCACCGACAATGCCGACGCGCCATCCCAGCAAGGCGCACTCTCTCGCCACGGCACTGCCGACGATGCCTGCACCCACAATGAGAACATCGAACGCCTTCATGTCAGAACTTTATGCCAGCTGCGAATGGGTCGTCGCCCTCAAACAGCAGCTTCGATTCGCCGATCACCCAGGCACGGCCGCGAATACTGGGGATCACCTCACCGTTCTGACCTTCGCGGATCGAGCCTTCGAAGACGGTTCCGAGAATGCCTTCCTGCCTCCACGGCGTATCCGGCAGCAGTTTGCCTTCGCCGTACAGACAGGCCATCTTGGCGCTGGTGCCGGTCCCGCACGGCGAGCGATCGAACGAGGCGCCTGGACAGAGTACGAAGTTCCGCGAGGAATTGGCGGTGTTATGGGGTGCCGAAAAGAACTCGATATGGTCGATATATGCGCCGTTCGCACCGGTAATTCCCGTCCCTTGCAGGGCCGTGCGGATGGCCGTTGCGGAGGCAATCAATTCAGCGCGATTCTTGAGCGTTAGATCGCAGGGCGGCTCGCCTACCAGAAAGAACCAGTTACCACCCCACGCGATATCACCCGTGAACCTCCTGTGACCGGGCACATCGATCGAGACATCCGATCGGTAACGATAGCTCGGCACATTCTCTACCGTCACCGTCCTGTCCTCGTGCAATGTCGCCTGCACAATTCCTACAGGAGTCTCGATCGCGTGCGGGCCCGCGCCTGCTTTGCCCAGGTGTGCCAATGTCGTCAACACGCCGATGGTTCCGTGCCCGCACATGCCGAGATACCCTACATCGTTGAAGAAGATCACGGCGGCGGTGGATTCCGGCTGCACTGGCTCAAGCAGTAGCGCCCCCACTACCGCCTCGGAGCCGCGCGGCTCACAGACGATGGCCGAGCGAAAATGATCAAACTCCGCGCTGAATCGCTGCAGGCGCTCTGCCATCGTGCCTTTGCCGAGATCGGGGCCACCGGACACAACTACCCGGGTTGGCTCACCCTGGGTGTGCGAGTCGATGACATGAATCGAGGACCTGAAGGACACGAGCAATGATATCGCGTTATCGACGATCGCTTACGCGGGAAGATTCCACGAGGTATATCTCATCATTGGCCGTCTCGAAGGCATTGCCGGACGCGGGGTCGCAGCGCTGCCCGCGGCCGAGCGCAAGGAGATCTGCGCGGAGCTGCAGACACTGAACGGTCCGGTCTTCGACGATTGATCTCCACGTGGACTGTACGCGTCTGAGCCGCGGGCATCCGTGGCGCCAGCGAAAATAAGATGACATCAGCCCCAAGAGGGGACGAGGGAGCAAGAGATGGTGTTCCCGTCAGTTCTCGATCAGCCCAGTTCACTTTGTAATGGTCACGCTGATGTTCACGGCGCCTGCGGGACCGGTAGACGGTTTGGCAGAGATGGCCACGGTGGAGGTGCCGACAGGAGTGAGGTAGCCAGCAAGTTCCGAGGCGCAGCCTGTGAGGCTGATGGCTATGACTGCGGTGACCAGAAGAAGACAGAGGTCCAGCTGCGGTTGGGAAAGACGGCGGCGGAGATGGCGGTTGCGGGTGAAGGCAGCAAGACCGAGGAGCAAGGCAGGCAGCCAGAGGATGAGCGCCGGGGAGGACGAGCTGGTTGCGGTCGAATCGAGGGCGGACGGCGCCGCGGCGACGTCGGTGACGATCGTGAAGAGCACGGTTGCCGGTTGGTTGTTGCCGGGGAGGGTGAGGGAGGTGATGGGCACTCCGTTCTTGCTGAAGAGGCAGAGGGAGTTGTAAGGCAGGCCGGAGCAGGAGAGTGCGAGGGTTCCTTTGTAACCACCGGAGGGCGTGAAGGTGATGTTGGATTGACCGATCTGGCCCTGTGCGATGGTGAGGGTGTCTGGGACGGCGACGAGGTTAAGTGCGGGGCCGACGGCAGCGGCAATGGTCAGGGTGTAGCCGGTGATGGTGAGCTGATCGTTGTCTCGTGTCTGTGGCGGTGACGGAGAAGGGGTAAGAGTTGCCTGCCGTGGATGCGGCGGGTGTGCCGCTAAGGAGTCCGTTGACGAAGGTGATGCCTGCCGGGAGGGTGCCGGTTTCAGTGAGCTGAAGGGTACCGATGCCGCCGCTGGCGGCGAATTGGAGGGGCGAGTACGCGACGCCCGCAGAGGCGCTGCCGTCCGTGCTGTTGAAGGTGGCTGCGGTTGGGCTGATGGCGATGGCGTTGTAGGCAACGACGGTATCGGTGTCAGTGACGGTGATGGTTTCGTTGTCAGCGATGTCGGGGAAGGTTTCCGTATCCGTGACAGTAACGGTTTCGACATCCTTGACGGCGGCGGGAGGAGCAGTGGACACGCTCACGGTGACGGTGTAGCCGGGGACGGTGAGCTTGTCGCCGTTGGTGTCCGTTGCGGTGACGGAGAAGGGGTAAGAGTTCCCTGCAGCGGCAGTAGTGGGCGTTCCGCTGAGCGTGCCGTTGGTGAAGGTGAGGCCTGGAGGAAGCGTACCGGCCTCCGTGAAGATTAGCGCTCCTATGCCGCCGGTCGCGCTGAAGACTACCGAAGGATATGGGTAGGTCTGGTAGGCTGTGCCGCTGCTGGCGTTGAAGGATGCGGGGGTGGGGAGGATGGTGATGGGGTTGTAGGCAACGACGGTTTCGCTGTCGGCTACCGTGATCTTCTCGCTATCGAAAACGTCGGGGAAGGTTTCGGCGTCGGTGACGGTGATGGTTTCCGGGTCGTTTACCACGGCGGGAGGCGGAACGACGGGTGAGTTGATGATGAGGTAGTCGCTGACGGTGCCCATGCAGCCGTTGGAATCGGTGACGGTAACGATGAAGGGGTAGGTACCGGCCTGGTTGGCAGTTTCGCCGCTGAGGACGCCGTTGACGAAGGTGAAGCCGGCGGGGATGGTGTCGTTGGTGATGGCGAAGGTGACGGCGCCGATGCCGCCGGTCTCGGTGAAGGTGATGGGGCCGTACGGCATGCCGACCGTGGCTGTCGGGATGGACGTGGGCAAGACCGTGATCGTGGGGCAGGCGATCTGGAGCGAGTAAGCCTGGCTGCCGGTGTCGTTGCTGGTGTCTGTGGCGGTGACGGTGAGAGGGAAGGTTCCGGTTTGGGTGGGCGTGCCGGAGAGATCGCCGGAGGTAGAAAGCGTGAGGCCCGTGGGCAGCGATCCGGACGACGTAAACGAAACCGCGCCGGTGTTGCCAGTGGCGGTGATGGTTTGGGCGTAGGGAGTTCCTGCTGTGCCGGAGGGCAACGTGGTGGGTGAGAGGGTGAGCGTTGTGGTGGTGGCGGCGAGGGTAAATTTGGCGATGAAGGGAGTGAAACCGGTGTCGGTGCCGGGCAACGTGGGCTCATAGGAGCCCGTGGTGGTGGAAAGAGCGTGGGAGGCGGTGGAGCCGGTGATGTAAGCGTTGTTCGAGGGATCGAGCGCGCCGGCTACAGTGCAGCATTCCTGGTTGCCGCCGAAGGGAGTGGAGAAGACGAGAGACGAGCCGTCGGTGGAGAGCTTGGAGAGGAAGGCGTAGAAGCAGGAGGTGATAGTGGGGCTGGTGACGCAGGCGGGAAGCGTAAGGGCGTCGGGTGTGGTGAGGAAGTCCCAAGCAGTGTTGCCGAGGCCGAAGAGGACGACGCTGTCATCCGAGCCGACGGCCAGGGATTTGACCTCGCCGCCGAAGTAGCTGGAATAGACGAGGCTGGAGCCGTCTGCGGAGAGCTTGGTGACAAAGCCGGGCTGCGTAGTGGCTTGCAACGCGTTGGAGGTGACGGGGAAGTTGGTGAAGGTGGTGGTGCCACCGACGAAGGCCGAACCCGAGTTGTCCACTGCGATGGACCAACCGACGCTGTATTTGTTCCCTGTGCCGCCAAGCAGCGTGGAGTAGACGAGAGCGCTCCCGGCGGGATTGAGCTTGGCGACGTAGGCTGAATCACAGGGGCTGTTGCAGGTGTTGCTATAGGCGCCGGGTGTGGTGGGGAAGTTGGAGGACAGGGTAACGCCGGTGACATAGGCGGAGCCTGAGGTGTCCACGGCGATGGCCCCGGTGCCGTAGGTTTGACCGCTATCGTCTTCGCCGGTGCTTCCGCCAAGATAAGTGGAGTAGACGAGCGACGAGCCATCGGGAGAGAGCTTGGTGACGAAAGCGGAGCCAATGTATGTAGTGGATGGCGCAGTGGGAATGAGTGCACCCGCGGTGGTGGGAAAGTTGAGCGCAGTGGTCACGCCGGTGAGATAGGCGCTGCCCGATGAATCAACCGCGACGCCGAGCACATCATCGTCGGATTCGCGCGGTGATCCATCGAGAAAGGTGGAGTATACGAGCGCAGAGCCGTCGGGGCTGAGCTTGGCCGCGAAGGGCACGGGTTCCACGGAGGGTCGCGTGGGCATGAAGGAGTTGGGGGTGGTAGGAGTGTCGTCCTCAGTGCCGGAGATGCCGCCGAAGTAGGCCGCCCCGGTGGTGTCAACGGCGATAGTTAAGATCTGGTCGGTGCCGTAGCCTTGATAGCTGCCACCGAAGTAGGTGGAATAGACGAGGGTGGAGCCGTCGGGACTGAGCTTGGATATAAATGGGAACCAGCCGTTGGCCGGAGCAGGCCCGGGATTATAGGAGCCAGCAGTGGTGGGAAAGGCGACGGTGCTGGCGTCGGCGGTTCCGGTGACGTAGGCCGCTCCCGTGGTGTCGACGGCGATGGCATTGGCATAGATTTCACTGGTGCCACCGCCTAGGTATGTGGCGTAGGTGAGGGTAGGGTCGATGACCAGGGGCTCGGCGTGGTTGTAAGGAGCGAGCGCGAAGGTGATGCGGTTGGCGGCGGTGAGGATGTAGTGGCCGGGAATTTCGCGCGGGCCGGTGGGCGTCGGCTGATAGATGTGGGGCTTGCCGAGGATGACGCTGGGTGCGTGGTCGATGGTGAGGACGATGTCGCCGGAATGGTTGAGGCGGAGATGGTGTGCGCCATCGACTTCGAGCGTGATGGCCTGGGGATTGGCGTCGGGGGCGAGATTGAAGTCGAACTCGAGGCGATGGTTGTCGCCGTGGAAGAGAGCGTCGATGCCAGGGTAGAGGGCATGGTATTCGACGGCCGCGTAGTTGGGGACGTTGGCGTGCCACTGCGCAGGATCGTGACCGATAAAGTAGTTGGTCTTGCTGCGCAGTGGAGCGCGGCCGGCGATGGAGGGCTGGCCTGCGCCGAGAAACTTGAGATGTATCGCGTTCGACGGGAGTGAGAGCATGGCTTCGTCGCCGGTGAGGAAGAGGGTGTAGCCGGGGGTGTGCGCGAGGAACTTTACGCGTGGGTTGGATTGGCCTGCGTTGGCTTCGAAGGCTATGGGCAGGTTGGGGTAGGCCGTGAGGGAGGTGCGAGGAGTTTGCGCGATGGCCGGGAGAGCGGTGAGCAGGAGGATGGCGGCCGCGAGGGCTCGGCGTGGTCGCTCGATGGGGATGAGGATGTGGGCTCCGCGGATCATGGTGCAGCCTCCTGCGCCCTGGATGCCTGCTTGGGGTGGGTGAAGGGATGGGCTACTGGAAGCTGAGCTGCACGGTAACCGCGATCGACTGACCCGCCGACGTGATCGCGACCGGTGTCGGCAGCGTGGCATGGGTTCCGTCAAACCTCTCTGCCGAGCCTTGGGCGCAAGCGTTGGGCGAACTTGTGGCGCTTCCAGGGTTCGCCGCGGGGTTCTGCGGGCAGTTGAGTGGACTGAGGTATACGTCCGTGATCGGCGTCGCGGTGTTCGCCACCGCGGTGCCAGTGAAGACAAGGCCCGTCGGACCCGCGCTTATGTTGAGCGGGAAACAAGGTCCTGCGGCGGAGATTTGATTTGAAAATCCAGTGCCACCGCATTCTGAGAAGGAGTCGCCGAACCCAGCCGGCTCCGGGCTGATGAGTGAGCCCACGAGATAGCATGCCGTGGTGACGTTTTTGCCGAGCATTGCGCACGGGCCCGGGGGCGAAAACTGGCTGTTGCTGCCGGCCAGGGTAACCAGATACCCGCCCGGAACGATTTTGCCAAGTAGCGTTTGGGCCAAGGTCGCCGCACCGCTTGGTTGCACGAGCGCGTTCTCAAACTCCGTGTGGGAGACGAGTCTGCCATCCGGGTTCTTGACCTCGATGGTCCAGTGGCCGTGGACTTTGATGCCTTCGTGGTTGCCACGTGGATGGGCTGCCGGTTTCGTTGGGGAGGCCGCGGCATGAGGCGCGGGCGGCGGCGGCGTCGCAGTTTGCGCCTGGGAGAGCACCGCGAGGCTGAGCAGGATTGCGGACACAAGCGCCACACGGGCGCAGTGGCCGGCGAGGCGTTCGAGACGATGAGCTTGCATGGGACCTCCCTTGTACATGCCGCCCGTATGTGGCGGAACCTGGCAGAAATTTTGGACCGGGGGGGCCTCAAGAACAATGGATTGCGGCTGAACTTTAGCTGTACTGTTGCTGAACTCCGGGTGAGGACGCGCGCTAGAGATTGCTGGCGTAGGATTTGCGGTGTAGCCTGATGCCACAGAATCTGACGTTTCTCCGAGGGCTAGTTTCCGAAGCAGAGAGCGGGCACCATGGTCAGCCGTCCCATCCTGAGGTTCGGGCCTTATGAGGTGGACCTTACGCAGGGAGAACTGCGCAGGGATGGAGTGCGGGTTCCGCTGCAGGGGAAGCCGTTGCGATTGCTGGCCGCGGTTGCCGAGCGCCAGGGTGAGGTGGTCACACGCGCTGAGCTGCAGCAGTTCCTGTGGCAGGGCGAAGCATTTGGCGACTTTGACAATGGGTTGAATACCGCGGTGCGGAAGCTGCGTCTGGCACTGGGGGATGAGTCGGATTCGCCGCAGTACCTGGAGACGATTCCGCGGCTGGGGTATCGGTTTCTGGCGCCGGTAGAGATTGTGCAGACGGAGATTGCCGGACCGCGGGTGGTTTGGGAGAAGTTGACAGACCCCGACAGGCCGGATGCCGGCGCGCCGGTTGAGGCTGCTGCTTCGCTGTCTGGCGCGACGAAGACTTCTGCGCGCGGCGGGTTGAGGAAGATGGCGCTGCTAATGGTTGGGGCGCTGGTGACGGTGGGGGCGATCGTGGTTTGGCTGGTGTATGGGCGCCCGGTCTTTTCGTTCAATGCGCGGGACTCCGTGCTGATCGCGGACTTTGAGAACCAGACAGGCGATCCGCGGTTCGATCATGCGCTGCAGACGGCGTTTACGGTAAGCATGGCGCAGTCGCGGCACTTGAATGTCTTTCCGCGGGCGCGCGTGCCGCAGGTGCTGGCGCTGATGGGTAAGCCCCCGAACGAACCGATTACAGCAGCCGTCGGCAGAGAGATTTGCCAGAGAGAAAATATTCGCGGCCTGATCAGCGTGGGAATTACGCGGACCGGGGATGAGTACGGGTTGACCGCGCAGTTGATCGATCCGCAGACGGGCGAAGCGGTGCGCTCGTACCAGGAGCGCTCGTATGGGGAGGGGCACATTCTTGAGGCGCTCGATGTGATGGCTGCCGACCTGCGTCGCGACCTGGGCGAATCCTTGTATCAGATCCACAAGGACACGCGGCCCTTGCCGGAAGTGACGACGTCGTCGCTGGCAGCGCTCGAGTCCTATGCGGATGGAACGTTGCTCTGGCACCAGGCAAAATATCAGGACGCTGTCACCCTGTTCCGCGCGGCGATTGAGGCGGATCCCGACTTCGCCATGGCTCATGCTGCGCTGGGCGGCGCCTACTACAGCTTCATCTATAACGAATCTCAAAAAGGAGACGAGGAGTATCAGAAGGCGCTCTCGCTACGATCGCGAACCACAGAACGCGAGTGGATGAATATTCAGGTCAGTTACGCGGACAGCCAGGGACACGTCGAGGAGGCAGAGAGGCTGTACCAAGTCTATTTGCAGCGCTACCCGGATGATTGGGCCATGCACGCAAACTATGCGCGCCTGCTGCGCAGGAATGGCCACGCCGCGGACGCGATTGCCCAATACCAGCAGATGCTTCGCGAGGCCCCCAATGACGCCAGAACCGAGGTGGAGATGGCGACCGCCTATAAGACGCTGGGCCGCTTCCAGGATGCGATCGACGCCTATAACGAGGGGTTTCGCATCGACCCAGCCTATCTGAACTCAGGCGACGTGAGCCGCGAATATGGCATTGTGTTGATTCAGAATGGCGAAATACCGAAAGCGGAAGCCTTGTTCACCTCCCTCCTCTCCAATCCGAAGATGCGCGAGAGTGGACTGCGATCACTTGCGATGCTCGACCTCTATCGCGGGCAGTACGCGAGTGCACGCCCGCTGCTGGAGGAGGCGCTGGCGATCGACGAGAGTCTGAAGTCTGAGCCCGTAAGTGTGGCGCGGGAGCGTCTGCTGCTGGGTATCCTCGCGGCGGGTCAGAATGACGCGCCGGGTGCGCGGCAGCAGCTTGATTCCGCGATGATGAACTTCAGCACGCTATCGCCGAAGGTGATTCTTGGAGCCTGGATCGGATCCGAGTATGCGTACGATGGGTTTCCTCAACAGGCAGGGAAGATCGAAGCAACCATTACCCCCCTCATCGACGGAAAGAGCCCGGAACAACGTGCGTACGGCCATCTGCTACAAGCAGAGGTTGCACTCACGCACGGTGATAACCAGAAGGCGATTCAGCTTTTCAGTCTTTCGGATCAAGAGAAGAGCACGCCCTTCAGCATGGAGGGGCTGGCACGCGCTTACCAGCAATCGGGAGACATGACCAGGGCCGTAAGCCAGTATGAGAGATACCTTGCAAGTCCAGATCACGGGGTTCTATGGGAACCGCAACAACGCTGGTTAAACGCGCACTACATCCTGGCTTCGGACTACGTTGCCATGGGAAATCCTGCCCAGGCGCGTGCAGCACTTAACCCCCTCCTCGCGCTATGGAAGGATGCCGATTCGACTCTTCCCCTGAGCCAGAAGATCATTGCTTTGAATGAACGCATCCAGTAGTTACAAGCCGCAGCTCGCCAAGTTCACTGGAAGTAGCCAGGTGGCATTCACCTCTGGGAGTCATCGGTTCGCCTCTCCGGATTGACGATAGCAAGTTGCTTATCACGCGAAACAGAGCCCACCGCTGGAGCCCGCCTTGCACCTGCTTACGTCAAGTCGCAACTGAATTTCGGCTGAGCCATGGATACCGTGAACTTCGCACGCTGCTCCAGATCACGGGCGTGCCTGGGTGCGCGACCGCTGATTCTATCTCGTGTTGGGACATTCTCACTCATTCTCGTGAGCGTGCTATTCTGGCAATGTTTTCTGGCACTTCGATCCATTAGTCGACTGACTTTATCTCCCGCCCTTTGTTGCAGGGCATGTTGCACTCCCAGGCGAACGGTTACCCACTTCATGTCACGGCTGGATTCCGAGAACAAAGGATGCGCATCCTTTCGGGGTCATGCAGTACGGGCAGAAAGGGAGCGCCTTCTATGCCTCGCCTTCTAGAACCATCCAGCGCAACTCCAAATCTTCTTTTGTGGTCGCTACCGCCAGCGGAGCGTACCCGCCTGTTCCCACACCTGCAGCCGGTGACCTTCCTGCTAGGCGAGATAGTCTTCGAGCCGGGCGAACGCATCGAGTATTGTTACTTTCCAACAAGCTCTGTTGTTTCGCTGTTGTACACCATGCAAAACGGATCCACTGCCGAGATGGGGCTCGTGGGAAATGAGGGTGTCCTCGGTATCGCCATTTTTTTGGGAGGACAGTCCACTTGCAGCCGAGCTCAGGTCGCATTAGCTGGCGACGCATTGAGATTGTCGGCGAAGCTGCTGCAGAGAGAGTTCGCGCACGACGGGCATCTTCGACATTTGCTTCTGCGATACACACAGGCGCACCTCACACAAGTTTCGCAAACCGCGGTGTGCAACAGCCTGCATTCTGTGGAGCAACGGCTCTGCCGTTGGCTGCTCATGTGTCACGACCGGAGAAATCGTTCCGATCTCTTCATGACCCAGGAATTCATTGCGAACATGATCGGTGACCGCCGCGAGAGCGTAACGGTAGCCGCAGGACACCTCCAGGACGCTGGGTTGATCCGTTACTGCCGCGGCCGTATCAGCATTCTCGATCGCACTGGGCTCGAGTCAAACGTCTGCGAATGCTACCGCCTTGTCGAAGACGAGGTCGATCGATTGTTCGGCAGAAAGCAGAATCCTCAGTTCAGCCACGTCGGGACTGCCTTCGAAGCAGTGGGATGAGCGAGACTCTCAGCTGATCAAAGTTGCTTCCCCGCATCACATGAACCTCGCACCCGACGGCACTTCAGCACTCTCATCCAGGTCTGACACGGAACCCTGGTGTCGGAACTCCTTCGCCCGGCCGGGTGCGGTCGCGGATTCGGATGCCTGCGAATTCCTCGCGCCCTATGAGTGTTAATTCCTCGCGCTATATGTGAGTTTTCGCACCGACGCCGTCAAGCGCCGTGACTAATCTGCTTTCCAGAATGCCACCACGATTCCTCTTCGTTGCAAGGAGAGGAGACTCCCGTAGTGAGGTCTCTCGATCGGAGGTGGTTGCGCCTGGCAACTCTGGGGTCTGTCGTGGCTTGCCATGTTCGCATGACGTTGGAGGGAAATCATGAGCAATGTTAGTACGAACCAGGACGCCGCTAGCCGCTTAGCTTCGCAGTCCGACGCCATCGGACGTCTTGCACAGGACACTGGCGGATTCTCCGCCGTGGTAGCCGCCTTCGAGTCAAAGGACGCCAACGCTTTTCGCTGGGTTCTGGATCGCCTCGAGATGCTTCCCTATTGCGAATTGATCTGCGAGTGGGTGCGGATCAAGTTCGGTGTGTTGCGCTGCCAGGAGGTCTGCGGCACACCTGTCGAAAAAGGGGAAACCCCCTCCCTGCAGACGTTCGCGCGAGCCATCGTCCAGCTTGCTTCCAACGATAAGTTGTTGCGCCAGGTCGTCGATTCCGTTGCTTGCGGCGACGGCGAGGAATACCGCGCCGCCATCTCCGAACTCAAACTTAACGCCTTCTGCTACCTCTTGTGCCATTGGGTTTACTCGATTATCTACGACCGTGTCTGTCACGTTGTCTGCTCGCCTGATCGCCCTCTCCCTGGGGATGCCGTGAGCGAGATACAGGCCGCCGCGAAGGAGATTTCCGCCCTCCTGAAGAACGAGAAGGCATTGGACGTCATTGGCCAGGCTGCGGTGGCCCCCAACTGCGAGACCTTGAAATCTGCGATTGACCAGTTCGGCATCGCGTCGCAATGCAGACACATCTGCAGGCTGATTTGCAGTTGGCGGCACGTTTGGGTCTGTCGGGAGATCTGCACGCTTCGCACCCCCGTGCCGACGGGCTTCTACGGCGTCGAGGAAGCGCGGAATTTCGCGCTGGCATCGCGCCAGCTTGCCGCCCAGCCTCGCGCACTCGCCGACCTGGTAAGCGCGGTACAGAGTCGGGATGCCCAGGCCTATAGCACAATCATTGGACGCTTTGGCCTCGAACCGTACTGCTATCAGATTTGCGCCTGGGTGACATCGGTCACGTGCCACGAATTCTGCTATTGCGTGTGCCCGCCGTCGGCGTTCCCACCGCTATTCACTCAAGTCGGAAACTTCGACATCTACAGCCAGATTGATCCCACCTCGGGACTGACCAACACGCAAGTCCCACATCCCTTCCCCATTAAGATGCCTTTCGGCGGCGGTCCGAATTTTGCGTTCTACAATCAACTCCAATTGGGCGGGCATTGCCCGGCCACCTCGCCGGCATTCCCAGGGCAACCGATGATGTATCGGTTCCTATATGCGACGAACCTGACAACGCTTGCGAGCCCGATAACATCCGCCACCCAGACGAGCATTGTCGTCCCGAGCAGCGCCGGCATTCCCGCCATAGGGTCCAACATTTCGGTTTGTTATTCCGACTCGCCGTATGAGACAGCCGAGATCATGACGGTGACTGCCGTCTCAACGACCACCTGGACCGTCACTCGCGGCGTGGACGGCACTGCGGCGGCCGCCTTTGTCCCCGCTGGCGCAACCATTGCAATTAACCCCACGCCAATGATCAGCGAGGTTGACCTACCGGTCCTGGTTGGGCAGCGGACAATAACTTGGCCCAACCCTTCGCTAATCGGCTCTTCTCCTACGCTTGAGAACGTTTACGTCGGCCCGGGAACGGATCCTCCTCCCCCGACCGCGTTGCCGTGGTACGCACCAGCACACTACATCGCGCCCGACCCAGTCACCGGCTGGGTGAACGTTGACCAGAACCTTGTGGCCGGAGGCGTTTCGATTTTTCTGAACTTCGACTCGGCCGATGTCACTACTGCATCGTGCGAAATTCCTCCCCCATGCTTCGCCCAGCCGGGTAGCGCCCCAGCTGGAACCGCCGTGCTTCCGGGAAACCAGGGAGTCGGGACCGATTTAGCCATAATCTTCCAGGCCACTCGCCAAACAGTGCCCTCACCCGTGGACTACTCCAACTCGCTTTGCAGAATTCACATCAACAACTTGCCGGAGGTCAACAACTTGTATTTGGTCGAATTCGAAACCCCCGGGACCACGTGCTGTACGCCAATTAATTCCGACCTCTCGATACAGTTCACCACCGACCACGAAATGATGTACTCCGGTGGGTGGTCGCTGGGTATTGACAGTTGCGCCGCCATACCTCCACTTACCAACCCCCTCGATCCTACGACCACCATATCCGCCGTAAGCACAACGCTGACTGCTTCGATCAACAACTCGGTGACGTCCATTCCGGTGGCTAGCATCGCCGGTTTCCCGTCTGCGCCGTTCATCCTGGTTGTCGGTACCGAAACCATGGTTGTAACCGGCGCTTCGCCGGGCGCGTTCACGGTGGTTCGTGGCGAGAACGGAACCGCAGCTGCAGCTCCGGCCGGCGCGACCGCAACCTATCCAGGACTGACCGTCACTACTCGAGGTGCTTCAGGAACAATCGTCGAGGACACGCAGAATTGGACTAACTGCTCCTATAAAGTCGAGTTGACCGCGAGGGCAGGACTTACGACTGGTCTGTCCGACAATAATCCCGGACCTAACCTGTTGACCTTCTGTATCTGCGGACACGGAAGCCTTCCGGCTCCAGGCGCAGAGTTACAGGCAAAGAAACGCTGATGTGGAGGTTCCTCCTGGCCGTTCTCGCAACCTGGCGGGTAACTCATCTGCTCGCCAGCGAGGACGGCCCGGCTGACATCATTGTTCGATTTCGCGCCTTGTTAGGCCAAAGCATCGTTGGCAAGCTGATGGATTGCTTCAACTGCCTCAGTCTGTGGATCGCGGCTCTTGCCGCTCTCTTTGTTTCACGAAGGCCAGTGGAGTGGTTGTTCTGCTGGCTGGCAATTTCCGGAGCCGCTTGTCTGTTCGAACGCATCGGACAGGAGCCGGTCGTGATTCAACCCATGTCACACCCGTCAGAAGGGGACATCAACAATGTGTTGCGGCCAGAAACGAACCGAGTTGCGCAACAGTCAGATGCAGCGGACGATGCCGAGCGTCCCCGCCCATAGCCGGGCTCCTGCTGTGCGGACCCAACCTTCTGCGCCACCCGCCAACCAGGCAGCTTCGCCAAACCAGCTTGCCCAGGCACAGACCGGAGGTGTCTGGACTCAGACCGCGTCGACGACTTCAACGCCGCAGGCTTCGATTGGGCTTCGCTATCTGGACAGCTCGCCGATTCGAGTGCTCGGGCTCGTAAGCGGTGCGAGCTATGAGTTTTCGAGCGCTCGCCCCGTTCAGCAAGTGGATCCCAGAGACGCCTCAGCTCTTCTGAACACACGTTTCTTTCGTCGCGCTTGATCATGTGATTCGCGTTCCCGCAACAAGCGTCCATTCGGGCGGATGCAAAGGAGTCCAAGATGGGTTGGTCGAACGTCAACAATGTTCCCGCGAGCATCGACACGATGCTTTTGCTCACAGACGGCAGCGTAATCGCCCATGGCAACGGTACTTCAAAATGGTACAGACTCATTCCGGACAAAAGCGGATCCTACGCCAACGGTAGTTGGGTAGCCACGAGTCCGATGCTTACGGATTCGAACCTGACAGCGACTATGAACGGGCCGAGCTATGAACCACTCTTCTTTGGCTCGGCCGTCCTGCAGGACGGGACCCTCCTGGTGTTTGGCGGCGAGTACAACGTCAAGTTCTGCAATGGCTGTTCGGTTGACGCACTTGAAGTTCAACTCTATGACCCCGTAACGGACTCTTGGACCGTTCTGCCCACACCCCCGGGTTGGACCAATATCGGCGACCCGGCATCCGCGGTGCTGGCGGATGGGCGGGTCTTGTTCGGGAACCCCAACAACAATGCCATGGCACTGTTCGACCCGCAGACCCAGGCCTATTTCTTTACTTCAGCCAAGAAAGACAATTCGTCGGAAGAGACATTTACGCTGCTGCCCACCGGTGATGTCTTAACCGCCCAATGTTCGAACGGGACCGACGCGGAGCTCTACACACCGTCCACCGACACATGGTTGCAGATGGGCAGTACCGGCGTCAGTCTGCCTGAGCCGTGCTCGGGCCAGGTGAGCGAGATTGGACCAGCGTTGCTGCTGCCCAACGGAACTGTGTTCGCAATCGGCGCCAGCGGCAACACAGCCATCTATACACCGGGCGCTGCGGGAGTGGCGGGAACCTGGTCGAATGGGCCGACGCTGGTCGATACGCACAACAACACGCTGTTTCCGATGGATGCGCCCGGGGTGCTGTTGACCGACGGGCAAGTCCTGCTCACTGCAAGTCCGACTCCACCGTGCAGCTACCCGGGCCCGACGACTTTCTTCCTCTACGACCCCGCGACCAACAAGGCAACGATTACAACAGGCCCCTCGAACAATGGTGGAGCGTGCTTCACCGGCCGCTTCCTCTTGCTTCCGTCTGGCGAGGTCCTGTTTTCGAACCAGTCCGGGACGGTGTCCATCCTCCCGTCGGCCGGCGGCGCCCAGGCGGCGTGGGCTCCCACGATTACCAACTGCCCGACTTCGCTCATTCTTGGGCACACCTACCAGATCTTCGGCACCCAGTTCAACGGGCTGTCGCAAGCCTGCAGCTATGGCGACGACGCCCAGATGGCCACCAATTATCCGATCGTGCGTCTGCAGGATACGCACGGAAACGTCTATTACCTCCGCACCGCAAACCACTCCACCATGGCGGTGGCGACCGGCACGGCGCAGGTCAGCACATTTGTTTCCGTGCCGACGAATGTTCCGCCCGGTTCGTATGACCTGTTTGTCGTGGCCAACGGCATCGCGTCCGCGTCCTTCCCCGTCACCGTTGGCACGCAGGACCTTGTGATCCGCCTGGAGATATCTAATTTCACCGTCGGCCAAGTCACTGCTCAGCAGGACCTCCTGGGAGCCGGCAACTTCGCCAATGCGCTCTACGTAGAGGTAGAGGGATTTAGCCAGAACGACATTGGCAGCGCGGTGCCGACCGTGCCGTCACCCATCAACGGACTCACGTATGTCTCGACGGGTCCGGGCTCGCCAACCGACCCCACACTATCGGCCAGCCAGCCGCAAAGGTTCACGTTTCCGTTCCAGGCACAGTTCAGCGGGACGGGGATGTTCACCACTGCCAATCAGACGCTCGTTGTGTCCGCTAAATTCACCGCGAACGGCAAGACCATTTCCAATAATGCCCAGATCGTATTGCAGGAGACGCCAAACCCGTACATGTTCCACGGTGGCAGCGGTCCGGGCGCGGAGTGGTATCTCAGCGTCGACATCAAAGTGTTTCAGCTGAAAGCCGGGGATAAGTTGTTCGGCCTTACCGCCGGGCAAGGAACAAGTCCACAGGACGGAGCGACAACGTGGATTCAGAAGACGATCGACAACCTAAACGGCGACCCTGCCGGTCTTGGGCCGGCGTTTGATGCCTTGCCATCCGACGAGGATACAGCGGCCTTGAATCTGCTTCAGACCGACAGCTCCGGAAACAACATCTATAACTTCGCCTTGGCGCGGGTACGATACCAGGATACGCAGGCAGCGCCAAATGTAAGCGTGTTTTTCCGCATCTTTGCCGCCCAGCAAGTTGCCACAACATACGACCCAACGACAACGTACCGCAGCTACACGGGCGGCTCACCCGTGGTTCCTGTGCTGGGCCTGCAAGGGGACGAAATCGTAACCATTCCGTGCTTTGCCAACGCTCGGGTAGACGCTTCGCAAGCACTCAGCGCACAGACCGACCCCAAGAACACTCACAGCATCAATCCCGATCCGCTTGGCGCCGTGGTGGATACGTTCTACGGATGCTGGTTGGACATCAACCAGCCTGGCGACTTGCGATTCCCCGACAGGATGGTTGCCAACACGCCCGCGGACTATCCCTACGGCCCGTACGGCAGTTTCAATAACCTGGTCTCAATTCTCCAACTCGTGCGCAGCCAACATCAGTGCCTGGTCTGCGAAGTTTCCTTTGCTCCGGATCCGATCACCGTTGGCGACGACCCCTCCGACACCGACAAACTGGCTCAGCGCAACCTGGCATTCGTGTCCTCTGCCAACCCAGGAGTCGAGCCGTCTCGCCTGATCCCGCAGACATTCGAGTTGAAACCTTCGGCGACCGCCCTGAAACTGGATCAGAAACCGGACGAACTCGTCATCGACTGGGGCAACATACCCAATGGCAGCGTCTGCCAGGTCTACCTGCCCGGAACCACCTCGGCTGCTATTTTAGGCTGGGCAGGGAAACTTTACACGACGCACAACCTGAAGGCATTCGATCCGCACACGATCGAAGTCAACGCAGGGGGGACGACCTACATCCCGATTCCGAAGGGCGGCCCTGTCAACCTGGCCGGCCTGCTTTCGATTCAACTGCCAGCGGGCGTCAAGAAGGGCGACACCTACGAGGTTGTTGTGCGTCAGATCACGAGCGACGACTACCAGAACACGACGATCCTGCAGGTCCGCGAGCAAGTGAACGAAACACAGGCCGGCGGCGTAGCTCCTGATTCGGGATACGCCTGGCGCCACACCATCGGCATCTTCAAGCTGGCCATTCCTGTGGACGTGAAGACTGAACTTCGGAACACCGAGGAGCAGTACTACGCCATTCTCCAGTTCATCGCGGAAGCGATTCCGACCGCCAGTCGCTGGTTCCCGGTCTTCGAACGGTATCTGCAGCAAGTGGCCGGGCGCGTGAAAGGATTCGGCGGTGATCCAACCACCATCCTTCCTTCGGGAACCGGAACTTTGCCGGGAACCGGCCTGAGTACCGGACCATGTGACGGAAACCGCCTGCCTCGAATCGCAGGTAAAGTTGCAGGCCTGGTCTACGACCATTTTGGCGATTTCGAGGGGTTCCTCCTGGAAGAAGGATGCGATCAGGTGCGACGCTTCAGAAGCGGGGAAGCCCGACTGGCCCAGGTGCTCCACAAGGCCTGGCGGGATCGCGCAACCGTAATCGTGGTGACCGACCCTTGTGACGATTCATGCCCGATCGAAGTGATCGTTGGCGGCGAACCGCCGACCTGCTGCTGAGCTGGCTCCTCACGGCCGGTCCTAAGCAGTCGACTTTGACGCAGAGTCGTGCTGGCGGATCTCCTGGCTCGGAGAGCATTGATGTCCTCTGCGCGAACGACCTCTGCGGTCGAATCAGAGTGATGCGCAAACGCTCGCGCATTTGCCGCAACTTCATCCCACCGCCCGCAGTTAGTGTGGCGGGGGAGCCGACGGCAGATGCGAGTTGTTGTCGATACTGTCGCCAGGCGTCGCTGCGGCCTTGCGATCATAAGCCTTGATGAGGTCGGCAGTGATATCGGCGTTGGCGGCCGCGTACCAGACAACCGGTGCGGCGTCAGACCCGCGGTCGATGACGAGGGTGTAATTGTGCTGCTTTGCGTAGCCTTGCAGGAAGACGTAAAGCTTCTGTGCCACGGATTGAAATGCCTGTTGCGAGGCGCTGTCTGTATCGGCTTTGAAGTCGTCCGCTTCGCGCTGTAGCTGGCGCTGCTCGGCATCGAGAGTGCGCAGCTTGGTTGATTTATCCGCCTCGCTCAACGTGGCGGCGTTGTCGTTGAGCTGCTTCTTGAGAGATTCAATCTGTGTGTTCAGCTGCTGCAGATGTGTCTGACGCGGAGTGAACCTTGCCTGGAGATCCTTGAAAACGCGTTGGGCCTCGGCAGTCTGAAGAACTGCTGCGTTAAAGGCCACACTGACATAGGCCGGCGCTGACAACGACGTGGGCGACTGCGCGAAGCAGGTTGCAACCACTACGAAAAATGAACATAGAGACAAGAGGCCGCGTGATCGCTGCATGGCGATGCTCCTTGGAGGGGGATGGGGCTACTGAGCGGTTGGGAGCCGGAAGTGCAGCCGGTGTATATCGGCTGCGAAGTCGAAGCCATTGCCCGTCGATGCGATGTCGACGGGCGGATCAGGCGCAACGATAGCCGCCGCGCTCAGGCTGCTCGAGTCGCCGCGGTTACGAAAGGGATCGAGGCGGGAAATCTGCGCTCGGCTGAGCGCGGGATAGCTCGTGAGTGACGACTTCGGTGCGCTCTGCGGACCAAAGAACGGATAGCTGGCTGTAATCGCGTGCGGGAATCGCTGAGCTGTCAGTGTTGCATCATTCACCTCTATGTCTGCGGGCAGACGGCCGTGTCGCGCAAAGCGTGTATGGACAACCTTCGAAGGTTGCGGAATAAGCGTCGGCCCGGCGACAGATGCCGAAAGGCTTTGCCGGCTGGAGATGGGTGCGACGGCGGATGGTCGGAAGCTTTCAGCGGCTCTTCTTCCATTAGCCGCAAGGACCAGCGCTACGACGATGCTGAAAACTGCCGCGGCCGATGCCGGCGCGTACGAAGGTGAAGATCTCGTCGATTTGGGGCGCGGCGCTACACCCTCACGGATGGCCCGGGCACGGAATCTTTCAAGAGAGCCTGCGGGCATGGAAGCCGGAGTCGCATGGATCGCCGCATCGAACTGCAATCCCGCCCCGATGGAGATTAGATCCCGAAGTTGATCGCGACACGCGGGGCAGCGCAGGCAGTGCTCGTCGAAGTCGGCCCGCTCGGCGGCGCCGAGTTGGCAAGTAGCCGCAAGCGTGCAGAGGACTTGGTAGGGTTCTTGGTCCGTCATCGCGGTCCTCCTTTGCCAATCGAAGCACCGGGGGAGCAGAGGTGGTGGCGAAGTTTTTCCAAGCCGCGGTAAAGGTTGTGACGCACGACCCGGACGGTTTCTCCGGTGCGCGTTGCGATCTCCTCGGCGGTGAGGCCTTCGTAGTAGGTGAGTTCGATAGTGCGTTGCTGGCGAGGCTGGAGATTGCTGAGGGCCTTCTTCAAAAGCAGCCTGTCGTTCAGTTGCGTCTCAATGGCAAAGGTACAGGCCAACGGCTCTGGGAGGAAGTCTTCGAGCGACTCCGTACGAAACACCCGGGCAGAAATCAGTGAACGGCGACGGTTCAGCGTGCGGCTATAGGCGAATAGGACGAGCCAGGTTTTGAATGGGGCTTTGTTGCGATCGAACTGGTCGATTGAACGAAAGACATCGATGAAAATCTGCTGAACACAGTCTTCGGCCTCTGCATCATGGCGCAATATACGGCGGGCTATCCCGAAGACGATGCGGCTATGACGTTTGAATAAGACGGTGAGCGCGTCGGAGTTGCCCTCGCGGAGGGATTCGGCAAGGTCTTCGTCGGAGCGAATGCTGTGCAGGAGGTCCGTCAGTATGGCTGACGATGCGGATGGAGCCAGCGATACGGATGGCTCTGCTTCCGCGAGTGCAGGTGGGAAGGTGCCCAGGATTAGCGCCAGTCGACGTGAACTCACGTGCTATTTCCCTCCTGAGAAGCTCCAACCACTGCGACCATGGGTCGGCAACTGCTGGTCGCAGGACCTCTCATAAGTGTATGCACGCGAAACGGCGGTGATTCCCCGGGGTGCCTGATATTTATCGCGCAACGCTCGGCTCCGGGAGCTGGCGATTAAACGTTAGTTGGCTCGCACGATAGCGGGTGGTTTCCGATTTTGCAGTGTTCGAGAGCCTGGCGCGTCGGGTCTGACCCTAGCCCCCTGAAAATACGCGGGATTCCGGATTGAGGCTACTGGCAAAAGTGTCAGGCAACGCAGGCAGCGACGAGGGCCTCCCCGGCATCGTTCGTATTGCACAGCATGTACACTCTCAAACAGAAGAAACACCCTGTTACTGCGATCGATGGTCAAACGTGTTCCCGAGCTCCAGTTGCGTTCGGCACTGTAAAACGCTCACCATGAGTCCCCTCCTCTTTACCAGCGTGCTCTTCATCACCTCCGTGGCGGCCGGCCTTCTTGGATCTCTCACCGGACTGGGCGGCGGAGTCGTTATCGTTCCGGTGCTTGCGCTGCTCTTCAAAGTAGACATCCGCTACGCCATCGGTGCCTCGCTCGTCTCGGTCATCGCGACATCCTCCGGCGCGGCCGTAGCCTATGTTCGCGAAGGCCTGTCGAACATCAGGATCGGAATGTTCCTCGAAGTAGCGACGACCCTTGGAGCTCTCCTAGGCGCTTACCTCACAGCCAAGGTGTCGACCCACTGGATCGCGATTGTCTTCGGAATGGTGTTGCTCTACTCAGCGTTCGCATCGTTCCGCCAAAAACCGGAGACGGTACCAGTCGCCGCAAAACAGGCCAACACTCTTGCCGATAAGCTCGAACTCAAAGGGTCTTTTCCCGGACCCGAAGGCCCCGAACCCTACACCGCGCAGAGGGTTCCGCTGGGCTTCGGCGTCATGTTCGGCGCTGGCACACTCTCAGGCCTGCTGGGCATTGGCTCCGGCGCGGTAAAGGTGCTTGCCATGGATCAGGCGATGAAGCTCCCCTTCAAAGTCTCGACAACCACCAGCAACTTCATGATCGGTGTTACCGCTGCCGCAAGCGCCGGAATCTACCTTTCTCGCGGATACGTTGAACCTGCGATCGCCATGCCGGTGATGCTCGGGGTGCTGCTCGGCTCCTTGATCGGAACACGCATCCTCGTCCGTGCCCGCGTCACAACCTTAAAGAACCTCTTCGCCCTGGTCATCGTGTTACTGGGTTGCGAGATGCTTTATAGCGGTATCACCGGGAGAATCTAATGAGCAGACCGTCCGACCACGACCTCGACCTTTCAGTAGCCGCAATGCTTCGCGTCGGCGTTACGCTCGCTGCCATTATCGTCTTCGCGGGAGGGATGCTTTCCTTGTGGCACCCGCCTTCATCCCCCGCGGATTACACCCATTTCCACGCTGGCTCTGAAACACTGCGAAGCATCTCTGGCATATTCCACGGAGCGATACATCTGGATCCGCAGTGCATCATTCAACTTGGCCTCGTCGTCCTGATTGCAACGCCGGTTGCGCGAGTCGTGTTGTGCGTCATTGGGTTCGCACGCCAGAAGAGCGCGCTGTATGTCGCGATCAGTTCGATCGTGCTGGCAATCCTGGTCTACAGCTTGACCAGCAGTATGCGCTAGCTCGTTCGCCGGCTACCTGCCTGCACGCGAATTCGAGGCCTGGATGATGCGATCGGGATTGAGGTGAGCTACGGCGCTACGGTGAAGTCGGCAACCTCGGGGGTGTCAGCGCTGTTGCCGCCGGCGTAGGCCTTGAACGCACCCGGATCGATCTTCCAGTTATGGCTTCCGACGTCCCAATAGGAGAGGTCGCGCGGAGTGAGCTTGAACTGCACGCGTTGCGTTGCGCCCGGAGCCAGGCTTACGCGCTCGAAGCCCTTGAGCTCCTTCGCAGGCCGCTTCACCTTGGCCGAAGGGTCGCCGATGTAAAGCTGCACGACATCCGAGCCGGCCCGCTTGCCCGTGTTGGTCACGTCGACCGAGACATTGACCGTGGTGGCATCGCCTTTGCCTTCAACCGTGGCCTTGATGTGGCTATAGCGGAATGTAGTGTACGTAAGACCGAAGCCAAAGGGGAAGAGCGGTTGCTGGTCGGGCGCAAGCTGCTCGCTGGTGTAGTAGCGATAGCCGTTGAAGAGGCCTTCGCTGTACTTCACGGTGATGATGTCCTCAGGGTTCTTGGGCATCGTGGCCGGGTAATAGGTGTTGTGGACTGGATCGGTAGCCCAGGAGCGATCGAAGCTGAAGGGCAGGCGGCCTTCGGGCGCACGCTCGCCAAAGAGGACCTCGGCGAGTGCCGTGCCGCCAGCCTGGCCGGGGTAGTAGTTGTGCAGCAACGCGGGAACCGAGTTGATCCAGGGCAACGCGTCGACCGCGCCACCTGCGGTGATGACGACGATGGTGTGCTTGTTGATCGCCGAGACGGCGCGGATGAGGGCATCCTGTCCCCACGGTAGCTCGAAGCTGCGATCGAAGCCTTCGCTCTCAGTGTGGCCGTCAAAGCCGACACTGAGGACAACCACATCCGCAGACGCCGCAATCTTCCGGGTGGCGTCGTCGATCAGGTCATGCTCGCTGCGGATGCCCAAAGCGATGCTCTGGCCCGCAGAAAACGGATGATAGATGAGCGTGAAGTGGATGGGCTGTCCGGCGTGCAGCGTCACTGTCGCAGTCTTGGGCGCGTGGCCTTCGCGATGCGGCTGGTCGAGCACCGTCTTGCCATCAACCTGAAGCTCGAAGCGATCCTCGCCGGGAGCGGCTGCAACGAAGAGGTACGGGCCATCTTCCTTCGGTGTATAGACGCCGGTATAGCGCACGGTCTGCGCACTCTTGGCGGGCGGCCTGAACATCTCGCCCGTCCAGCTGGCGATGCGATGCGGCGAGCTGACGACGGGCGTGCCGGTAGTGTCGTCTGCCTCGAAGACTTCTTCCTTGAGCTGGGTGAACTCGGTGTGGAAGAAGATGTCCTGGATGGACGGGATGCCGCGCGCGTAGAGCACATTCACCTTGCCGGCGACTGCATTGCTGATGCCGTCGAGAATGCTGGTGGCCTGGAAGGGCGTGACGGTGGAGCTGCCGCCGCCGCCGGAGACGGCCGGCGATGCGTCAGGGCCGATGACCGCGATGGTATGGATGTGCGCGGGGTTCAACGGAAGTAGGTCGCCTTCATTCTTCAACAGTGTGAGGCTTTCGCGCGCGCCTTCGAGCGATACCTGTGCTCCATGCTGATTGTCCAGCGAGATGTTGGTGTCGAGCTGCGGACGATCGAGGAAGCCGAACATGAGAGTGACGCGAAGCAGGCGGCGAACCTTGTCGTCGAGCGTGGCTTCGGACACCGCGCCACTCTTGAGTGCCGCAGTGATGGTGTCCGCGGTCATGAACTTGGCGTAAGGCATCTCGAGGTCAAGACCGCCGTTCGCCGCGGCGACACCGTCGTAGGTGGCATCCCAGTCGGACATCAGGAGACCCTTGAAGTCCCAGTCCTTCTTGAGGATCTCGATGTTGAGGACCTTGTTCTGGGTGGAGTGTTCGCCGTTAACGAGGTTATAGCTGTCCATGACGGCGCAGACGTGGGCCTGCTGCACGGCGGCCTGAAACGCCGGGAGATAGAGCTCGCGGAGAGTGCGTTCATCGATGACGCTGTTGATGTTGTGGCGATCGTACTCGGAGTTGTTGGCGTCGAAGTGTTTTACGGTCGCGCAGACGCCCTGGCTCTGCACGCCGTCGATGTAGGCGACGTCCATGTGCGCGGCAAGGTACGGATCTTCACCGAAGTATTCGAAGTTGCGGCCGTTCATGGGCGCGCGGTAGATGTTGACGCCGGGAGCGAGGAGGAAATGCACGCCGCGGGCACGCGCGTCTTCACCAAGGGCGACGCCCTCACGCTCGGCGAGCTTGGGATCCCACGTTGCAGCGAGCGCAACGCCCGCCGGATACGCTGTCGACGGTCCCCACGTGCGGACGCCCAGCGGGCCATCCGACATCTTGAGCTGCGGCAGACCAATACTGGGCGCAGGGAAGGTATAGAAATTTTCGGTGCCACCGATGAGCTGAATTTTCTCCGCCGTGGTGAGCTTGCCGAGCATCGCGTCGATGCGCTGTTCTATCGCCGGAGAGTCGGGAACGGGAGCCTGCGCGAAGCCGATGGGAGCGAGCGAAAGGGCGAGGACGACGGCGGAGCACAGCGAGAGCCTACGAGTCATGGGACAACTTTCCAGAGGTGATACGAAGTTGGCGACGAACAGAAGCGCTCGCCGGCATCGAAGAAAAGCGTACATCAAGGTTGAGAATTTTGCGCGAGCGACGGCTTCTGGGCTTCCGGCGAAAGGCTAAGAAGTTGCTGAGAATCGAGTGCAGGGATCACACTAGGCAGGGCGGGGGCTTGGGGGATGCTGTGATCTTTGAGGATCGCGTAGATGCGGGAAGGCGGTTGGCCAATCGATTGGAGGGCTATGCGCATCGGCTAGACGTTGTGGTGCTCGGAGTGCCGCGGGGTGGCGTGGTAGTGGCGTTCGAGGTCGCCGCCGCGCTGGGGGTTCCGCTGGATGTATTTCTTTCGCGCAAGCTCGGCGTGCCGGGGCAGACGGAGTTGGCGTTCGGCGCAGTATCGGCGAGCGGTGGACGCTACCTGGATGAATACATCTTGCGCACCGCCGGCAATCTCGGCGGAGCAAGTCGAGTGGATCACGGCAGAGGTGCGGAAAGAGCTGGATCGACGCGCGCTGGTGTATCGCGGAGATCGACCCGCTCTGCAGGTTGCGGGCAAGACGGTGATCCTGGTGGACGATGGCGTGGCAACGGGAGCGAGTGTCTATGCGGCCATCCAGGCGCTGCGGCAGATGCAGCCGGCGCGACTGGTGCTGGCGGTGCCGGTCGCTCCGAGGTCAACCTCGGAATGGCTGCGCACCGTTGTCGATGAGATCGTGTGCCTGGCTCTGCCGGAGCCTTTTGGAGCGGTCGGAGAGTTCTATCGCAACTTTACGCAGGTAGAGGATGCGGAGGTCGTTCAGCTGCTCCGGCGCGCGGAGGCCATGCAGCAGAACGGCCGGTCAGGTTGCTAGGGCAACGCGACCGGCCGTCTTCTTTGGAATGATCTAAGAGTTAGTTCTTCGCCAGGCGCGCACCAGCTGCCTTGGCTTCGGCCTCGGTCATGAACTTGCCGTTCTTGGTGGTGCCGTACTCCTTGTCACCCGCGGCGTGGTAGACCTTGGTATTGAGGTTCACCCAGACCAGGCCCTTGGACTTCGCCGCGGCGATATCGCTGGCGTTGACCGGGGTCGGCGCGGGTTTGGGTGCTGATTTGGCAGCCGGAATTGCTGCAGGTGTGCCTCTAGAGTAGGGCGCCATCGCCGCGGGCGCGGCGCTCTTGTTCGCCATCGTCGGTGCCGGCATGGGGGCTGGCTTCGCTGCCGGCGCTGGCGCCGCGGCTGGAGTGGCGGCGGCTGTCTTGGCCGCGGCCTTCTTCTGTGCCTTCGTTTCCGCGGCGGTGGTGGTCGTGCTCGCCGTCGTCGTTGACGTCGCCGCCGGCTTGGCCGCCGGTATTGCTGCGGCTTTACCTCTGGAATAGGGCGCCATAGCTGGGGGTGGGGCGCTCTTGGCGGCCTTCGTCGGTGCCGGTGTAGGAGCGGGTTTAGTCGTCGAGGCGGCTGCCGCTTCTTTTTCTTTAGCAGCCTTGGCTGCGGCCTTCTTCTCCGCCTTGGTTTGCGTCGTGGTGGTCGTAGCGGGCGTGGTTGTAGTGGTTTGCGCAAGCACTGGCTGCGCGAAGGCGAAGCTGGCCGAGAGTATCGAACTGAGGGTGAGGATCTTGATCAGGTTGGTCTTCATGATGAGGGGAGCTCCTTAGGATTTTCTTGTGAGGTCGAGATCGCCGAACGCTGCACTCGGCGGCGTGATGGGATGGCTACTTGCCCTGGCCTGCGATCACAAGCTTGCTGATCTTGTTGTAGGTCGCGGGAGGAACGATACCCTTGGTCTTGAGCTGGGTCTTATTCGCGTAAGGGCGGCCGGCTATGATCTTCTTGGCGTACGTGTCTCCGACTCCGGGAAGCGCCTTGAGTTGATCAGCGGAAGCGGTGTTGAGGTCTACCAACCCCATGGAGGCAGCAGAAGAAGGAGGAGTTCCTGACTTGGACTGCTGGGCCACAGCGGGCAGCAGAGCGAACAGCGCGGATGAGGCGAGGACCAGGAGCGAAGAGGTGAGGCGATTGAACTTCATGCGTGTCTCCGTAAATGGGATGTAGGGGGCCGGGTTCTTCCGAACCCGGCCATAGAAGTTGGGCACGAACACCGAACGGCTCTGCGGAACGGCGGCATCAGTACAGGGCGGTAAAACTAGGCGTTGCGTTTGCCGAAGAAGCTGGTGGCTTCGCCGATCAGACCGCTAATACCGCCTGTGCCGGCGGCTGCAGGCTGGCCTCCTGCTGCTTCCGGAGCCGCGCAACCGATGGCGGAACTCAGCATTCCCTGGAACTCCGAGGGAACGCAGGACATGACGTGCGACACAACGACCTGTTCAACTTCCACGGCCTTGTCAGGGCTAAGACCGGTCTTCTGTACCAACAAATCAGTGATGGCGCTCATAGCAATTCTCCTTTTAGCATTCAGCTGATCCTGCGGTTAGGGCGGGGTGGAGGGATCGTCGCTCCATCAGGCGCGGCTGGACATCTGGAAATTCTATGGATGCTTACTGCTGGCCGGCCTCGGATGAAAAACCCAGCCTGTTAGCAGCGGTCGACAAACCCTCCTGCGCGTACCCTTCGCGGGCCTAACTGTCGACGGCTCGGTAGAGACTCCTTTGACTCTTCTGGCTTCGAGAACAGGAAGAACAACCGCTACTACGCTTTGGAGACGTGGCAACAGTATTCGCCACCTCGCGCAATTCGTCAAACCAAATTCCGCTCCAAGCCAGAGGCCGAGCCAACGATAGCGCGCTCCGCTTTGAGGCGGTCAAACACGCTCGCCAGTTTGAGAACCCCGCGATGAATCTCGTTTTCGTGCACTGCGGCAAAGCCGATTTGCAATGCCTCGGGGATGGAGGCGGTATGGCAGTAGCGGCTGAGAGGAACAACGTCGATGTCGACCAGCGCGGCCCGCTGTGCCACCATCTCGGCGGTGATGCCCCGGCTAACCAGGCTGCTGTGTAGACGCCCGATGGTCTGGAGGCCGGCCTCGATCGTGGCGATCTCGAGATATTCGGTAAGGTGCTGTTGCGCGGAGGCGAGAAGAATCGAGAAGCGCTCCTGGTAGATCTTACGCATGCGGCGCAGATGACGGCCCAGGTGGCCCTGCTCGATAAAGTCGCACAGCACGGCCTGGTCGAGCAGCGATTGATGCCGCGTGGTCATCGCCTTAGCGGTTGCGAAGACGTCGATAAGGTTGCGCGCCACCACTAAATACCCCAGGCGCAGCGAAGGGAACATGACCTTGTTGAAGCTGCCGCAGAAGATGACCTTCTCGCCGTGATCAAGGCCCTGCATGGCGGGAATCGGGCGGCCAGAGAAACGAAACTCGCTGTCGTAATCGTCTTCGAAGATGGGCGCGCCATACTTCTTTGCCCACGCCAATAGTTGTAGGCGGCGTTGCAGACTCATCGTCATCCCAACGGGATACTGGTGGCCCGGCGTGACGTAGACGAAGCGGCACCCGCGGAAGTCGGCTTCCTTGGGCGCTGCGCCTTCGTCATCCAGCCGCATGGAGACGATGCGTGCGCCCATCGCCCCAAAGACGGCATAGGCGCCCTGGTAGCCGGGATCTTCAACCAGTGCCTTGTCGCCGGAATTGAGCAACAACCGCGCCGCGAGGTCGAGTCCTTCCTGCACGCCCGAGACGACGATGATCTGTTCGGGCGCGCATTGAATGCCGCGCGAGGTGTGCGCGTAGTCTGCGATGGCCTCGCGCAGCGGACGATATCCCTGCGCCTCACACCCCAGCAGATCGCGCGTGGTAGCCGAGCGCAGACGACGGCCCGTAAGCTGCGCCCAAAGCGTCGTGGGAAATAGATCGAGCGCCGGAAGATTGGTGCGGAAGGCGCTGTTCTCCGGCCTGACCTGCAGCGTAAACGGACGCACCCGCGTGGCGAAGGCGGAGAGATGCGGCCCCGGCGCGATGGCGCTGAGTTCCTGGTCAGCAATCTCCTGCGCGGGCAGAAGATGCTCGGGGAGGATCTGCGAAACGTAGGTGCCGGAGCCACGGCGGCCTTCCAGATAGCCCTCGGCCCGCAGCTCGTCGAGCGCCGCCAGGATGGTGCCGCGCGAAAGTTGGTACTGGCGGGCGAGCTCGCGGCTGGCAGGCAGCTTCGAGCCCGGCATGATCCGGCTATTGAGAATCTCGGTGCGCAGAGCGTTGCGTAGCCAGTGAAACGAGGGTACCGCTTCGGGTCGCGGGGGAAGGACAAGTTCGAAGCTTGAGGCACGACGGGTCATTTGTTCTCCTGCCCTCGGTTTGGTTTGACCGCGGATCAAGGGCCAGACAAGGGGTTGTGTTCAAAGTGGTCTGGTGAATTTTACGTAAGTGGGCCTATTCAGCCGAACCAATTGGGATCATGCTAATCCGATGATCCCATCCGGGTCTAGAGCACGTGTTGAGATCACGGGGCTAAATGTCAGCACGACTGGGAGGTAAGTATGAAGTTGACTGCGATGAACTTGCTTAGTTGGACAGGAGTGGTCGGCCTGGTCTTCGCGTGCGGCACGCTTGCATCCGGTGGCGCCATGGCCCAGACCCACAACACGTTGAACTTCGGGCACGTAGATCAGCAGCCGCCGTCGTCCAACGCCGAGCCAACCGTGGTGACCCCCGAGTTGCTGGCAGACATGATGGTGGTGCACGGGCAGTACGCGGAAGCCATTGAGGCATACCGCAAGATTCGCCCACAGAACGCCGAGATCTATAACAAGATCGGCATTGCCTACCAGCGCATGGCCAAGGATGAAGAAGCCATTGAGAACTACGGCCAGGCGACCAAACTGGACCACAAGTTTGCCGCGCCGTACAACAACCTGGGAACCGTGTACTTCCACGAGAACGAGAATAAGAAGGCGCAACAGCTCTATAAGAAGTCGATCAAGCTGGACGCAGAGACCGCGCCGTTCTGGAGCAACCTGGGCGCTGTCTACATGGCGGAACGCAAGTATAGCGACGGCGCCGAGGCCTACGAGAAGGCTTTCTTACTGGATCCGGACATCTTCCAGGAGATTGCTCTGAACGGAATTCAGCAGAATGAGTCGCCGCAGGATCTGGCCAAACTGTACCTGACGTTTGCTGAAATCTACGCACACGCGGGAATGAAGGTGCAGGCGATCGTGTACCTGCGCAAGGCGATTGATGAAGGGTTCCATGACCGGCAGCAGCTGCAGCAGGATCAGCAACTCGCCACGCTGCACGGGAATCCTGAGTTTGATTCGCTGTTGGCCCCCGGCCAAAAACACTAGCTCGGGGAACGTTGGGACAAGGCGATGCCCTGTGCGCGGAAGTGGAGCCGCGCACAGGGCATGCTTGCGTGGGGGGGGTATCTAGTTGGTTATCCTTTCGGCGGACAAGGCGATCTTTTTATATCGTCACGTTGGGAAGCGGCCTGCATCTTGTACCCTGTTCGCGGGGACGATTTTATGACGCCACGCATTGCGATTCCGGTACCAACCTCGACCGATTTGCCCTATAACCAGCGGTCGTGGCCGAGTTATGCGCGAGCGATCACGCTCTCGGGCGGGGAGCCGGTGGCAATCGCGCTCGACTTGCCAACGGGAACGCTGCGGGAACTGATCGCGAGTTGCGACGGCGTCCTGTTGCCAGGGAGTCCGGCGGATGTCGATCCCGCGCTCTACGGAGCCGATCGCGATCCAGCGACTGCGGCGGCTGATCCTGCCCGCGAGTCGGTCGACTATTTGCTGCTGGACGAGGCCGAACGGCTGGGCAAGCCCGTGCTTGGGATTTGCTTTGGGGTGCAGTCGCTGAATGTGTGGCGTGGCGGAACGCTGGTACAAGACCTCACGCCGCTGCCCGTAAATCACGGCGCGGGAAGCAAGGTGGCCATCGCGCACACGGCGCTGGTAGCAAAAGACAGCGAGCTCGCGTCATTGCTCACGGACGAGGAAGCGCCAGAGGTAGACGGCTTTCGGAGGCTGCCAATCAATTCAAGTCATCACCAGTCGGTGGCAGCGCCCGGAACAGGACTCCGGATCGTGGCGAGATCCCCTGAGGACGGCGTAATCGAGGCCGTCGAGATGGACGCGGATGATTCCGTGTTCCACGTGGAACATCCAGCGGCGAAGCAGTTTGTGCTCGGCGTGCAATGGCATCCGGAACGGAGCTTTGACATCAGCGAGGCAAGCCGGGCGTTGTTTCGAAAGCTTGTGGATGAGGCGCGGCGGGTGGCCGAGGCGCAGCCCAGCAACCGAGCAGCCTGAAAGTGCGGCATACTAGCTACCGTGCCGACTCTACCCGAAGACCGTATCGCCCGGCTCGTGCAGCCGTACCTAGGCATGACCCCGGTGCCGGCAGGACTCTATGGGCAACTCTCGGTGTACCTGGACCTACTCGTGAAGTGGAACGCCCGCACGAATCTTACCGCGATTCGGGAACCTGAAGAGATGGTCCGGCGCCACTTTGGCGAGAGTCTATTCGCTGGGGTGCAGATCGCTGGACGCGTGGGGACAGGATGCAAGCCTGCTGGACTTCGGCTCTGGCGCAGGCTTTCCGGGCCTGCCCATCCAGCTGCTGCTGCCCGAAGTGCGCGTGACGCTGGCAGAATCCCAGGGAAAGAAAGCGTCGTTTCTGCGCGAGGCAGTGCGCACGCTCGGGTTGAGCACCGAGGTTTGGCCGAGCCGCGTGGAGGCCATGCCCGAAATCGCGGGGGTACCGCGCCAGTTCGACGTCGTTACCTTGCGGGCGGTCGACAACATGGAGCAGGCGCTAGCGGAGGCAAGGCGGCGGGTGAAGCCAGGGGGCTGGCTCGTTGCGCTCACGACCGACCGCGGCAAACGCAGCGGAAAGCATTCGGCTTCCCGGAGACGCTCCAGGATGGGTCACAGCCGAGCAAATCCAGTAGCGGACAGCTAACGCACAGGTTCCTCATGCGTTGCACAGCATTTCAACCGGATGTTCCACGTGGAACACTACTTCGGATGTTCCACGTGGAACATTCACTTGCGCGCTTCTGCTACGCTGGGGATCGTCCCACCTTATCTGTCCCATCATGCCCGAATCGACCCAAGCACAGAATCCGCCCCCCTCCGCCCCACAGCAAGGTCATCGCCATCGTCAACCAGAAGGGTGGCGTCGGCAAAACCACGACCGCCATCAACCTGGCCGCCGCCGTCGCCCTCGAAGGCGTGCCAGTCTTGCTCCTGGATGTCGACCCCCAGGCCAATACCACCGGAGGCCTGGGCTTCTCGCGGGATGAGGAGCGGCTCTCCGTCTATGACCTCCTGCTGGGCAATGCCACGGCCAGCGAGGTGATTGTCCCCACCGAGGTCCCAAAACTCTCGCTGATCCCCGGCACAAAGAACATGATTGGCGCAAATGTCGAGCTGGTTGGCGTAGAACGCCGCGAACATCGCCTCCGCGAGGCGCTGGAGCCGGCCCGGAATGACTACCCCTTTATCTTCCTCGACTGCCCGCCGGCGCTCGATCTCCTGACCCTCAACTCCCTTGTCGCCGCCGACACCCTGCTGGTGCCCATGCAGGCCGAATACTTCGCGCTCGAAGGCATCTCCGAGCTCATGGCCACGCTCGACCGCGTATCGGCCAGCTTCAACCCCGAGCTTTCCATCGAAGGCGTGCTGCTGACCATGTTTGACGACCGCACCAACCTCTCCCAGCAGGTCCGCGACAACCTGCAGAACTTCTTCGAAGACAAGCTCTTCAAGACGACCATCCCGCGCAATATCCGGCTGGCAGAGGCGCCCAGCCACGGCAAGCCGGTCGCGCTATACGATCCGCGATCGCGCGGTGCCGAAGCCTATCGCAACCTCGCGCTGGAACTTCTGGAGCGAAACGGAATCAAGGTGACGAAGAAGCCGGGGCCGAAGCCGAACTTCCCGGTCCTGGAAAGCATTGGCGAGTCGAAGGGAATGTGGCCGTTTCGGAAGTAGCACGGCGTCCAGCTGAGACCCGCGCCACCGGAGCATGGGTTGGGCCAAACGGAATTATTTTGAGAGACAAGGAATTGGATACGTTAATGGCGAATCAGGTTGATCAACACGGTAAGGTGCAGGCAAACAAGCCACGCGCGCTGGGTAAGGGGCTGGAATCGCTTCTGCCGTCCAGGCCGGCAGCAGCGACGCCCATCACGGTTGCCGCAGCGGCAGCCGTGGAGTCCACCGGCAAGCCGCTGGAGATCGACGTCGAGCTCATCGACCGCAACCCGTTCCAGACCCGCACCAACTTCGATGAGACCAAGCTGGCCGAGTTGGCGACCTCGATCATCGCGTCCGGAGTGGTGCAGCCCATCGTCGTTCGACACGGCGTGAACCACCGGCAGGATGGCCGCTACACGCTGATCACCGGCGAGCGGCGCTGGCTGGCGAGCAAGAAGGCAGGCAAGGCGACCATCCCCGCCATCGTCCGCGAGGTGTCGAACCTCCAGGCGATGGAGATGACCATCGTCGAAAACCTGCAGCGCGCCGACCTGAACCCGATGGAGCAGGCCCACGCCTATGTCCGGCTCAGCCGCGACTTCCACATGACCCAGGAGCAGATGGCGGAACGCACCGGCAAGGATCGTGCCAGCGTCTCTAACTTCCTTCGTTTGTTGAAGTTACCAGAATCGGTGCAGCGTCACGTGGAGCTCGGCGAGCTCAGCTTTGGCCACGCACGCGCGCTCTGCTGGCGCTGGAGTCGCCCGAGGCGATCCTCACCGCCGCCCAGAAGGTGCTGGCGCTCCATCTGTCCGTCCGCGCGACCGAGAACTACGTCCAGGGTCTGCTCAACCCTGAGTCCAGGGCCAAGCCAGTCAAGCCCGCAGAGGTGGTCGACCCCAATGTGCGCGAGGCGCAGGACACCCTGCGCCGGCGCCTCGGCCTCAAGGTCACCATCGAGGACAAGAAGGGCAAGGGCCGCGTGATCATCGAGTACTCCGGCGTGGAAGACTTCGACGCGATCCTGACGGCGCTCGGCGATACGCCCGGGGCGTAGGATTCCCACGATCGTCGCGTGAGATTTTGGCTTCGGCCCGGGCCGCGTACTTCCACTTCCGACTGACAGAGGTTCACGATGCGCCGCATGTTTCTCCTACTCGCTGCTCTAAGCCTTACTGCTGCTTCCGCCTTCGCCCAACCGACGTATCAGCCGCCTGCTGGCCGCACGCTGCTGCGCGCCGGTCACGTGCTCGACGTCCACACCGGCAAGGAGACGCCGGACGAGACCATCATCATCGCCGGAGACAAGATCGTCGCGATCGCCGCGACCAGTGCCACGCCTGCAGGACCTGGCGATCGCGTCGTCGACCTGACGGCCTACACGTTACTGCCGGGCCTCATCGACGTGCACACCCATCTCACCATGGCGCACCAACTTCGATCCCTACTTCGAGCTCACCATGACGCCCGCGAAGGAAGCGATCATCGGCGTGGAGAACGCGAAGACCACCCTCGATGCCGGCTTCACGACGGTGCGCAACGTCGGCGCCAACGGACTTCACCGACGTAGCCCTGCGCGACGAGATCAATGCAGGCCACATCCCGGGGCCGCACATGCAGGTCTCTGGCCCCCCACTGGGCATCACCGGCGGACACATGGATGAGAACCTGCTGCCCGAGCAGTATCACGTGCAGGGCGAGGGCGTGGCCGATGGAATCCCCGCCGTGCAGCACATGGTTCGCGACAACATCAAGTACGGCGCAGACCTGATCAAGATCGGCGCCTCCGGCGGCGTGCTCTCCAAGGGCGACGACCCGCAGGCATCGCAGTACACGCTGGAAGAGATGCAGGCCATCGTGGCGGACGCGCATCGCCTCGGCCGCAAAGTCGCCGCGCACGCGCATGGAGCGCAGGCCATCCTGTGGGCTTCAGAGGCTGGCGTCGATTCCATCGAGCACGGCAGCTACATGGACGACGCCGACATTGCCATGATGCTCAAGCATGGCACCTACTTTGTGCCCACGGCCTACCTCATCGACTGGGTGCAGCAGTACGGCAACCTGCCGCCGCTCTACGCGCAGAAGATGAAGGACGTGAGCGCGGTGGAGAAGAAGAATGCGATCCGCGCCATCAAAGCGGGAGTCAAGGTAGCCTGCGGCACGGACGCAGCGGTCTACCCGCACGGCCTGAACGCGCACGAGCTGGATGTCTACGTGAACCAGTTTGGCATGACGCCGCTGGCCGCGCTGCAGACAGCAACGCTGAACGCCGCGGACCTGATGGGATGGACCGACAAGGTCGGCTCACTCGAGCCCGGCAAGTGGGCGGACGTGATTGCAGTGAAGGGCGATCCGCTGGCAGACGTGAAGATCCTCCAGCACGTGCCCTTCGTCATGAAGGCCGGCGTGATCTACAAGGATGAGGCGCAGCCTGCGGCTGTCGACAAGCTGGTCGCATCCGCACCCGCGCCCCCCGAATCCAACACCATGGAGAACAGCTTCTGATGCAGGCTACACGCTTTGAGTATCGCTTCCGCTTCGTGATTCACGCGCTGATCTACTTCTCGGCTTCACGGCGCCGTGGTTGTTCCTGCACGTCGCTGGCGGGTGTGCCAGGCTTCACGACCAGCTCGACGTGGCTGGTACTGTCGTCCGCGCTGACCAAGCAGGGCTGGCTGGCGTTCGATGCCGCGACCATTACGCTGCTCGTGATCGCGCTGGTGCTGACCGGCCTCGGCGCGTGGCTGCGCGTGTGGGGCGCGGCGTACGTGGGATCCAGCATCGTGAAGTCGCCGACCATGCACGGCGACGCGATGCTCGCCGACGGCCCCTATCGTCGCACGCGCAATCCGCTGTACCTCGGCACGCTGCTGCACACCCTCGGCGTGACGATCCTCATGCCACCCAGCGGCGCAGTCTTCGCAGTGGTGCTGCTGTGGATCTTCCAGGTGCGGTCTGGCGCTCGCCGAAGAGCCTTTCCTCACCGCGAAATTCGGGCAAGCGTATCTCGACTACAAGAAAGCCGTGCCACGCTTTCTGCCATCGCCGAAGGCGCAGATCGCGTCAGCCGGAGCCCGGCCGCATTGGGTGCAGGCGATCCTCGGCGAGATTTATTTTCTCGCCGTCTTCCTGGTGCTTGCAGTCGTTCGGATGGAGCTTCAACGCGCAGCCGCTACGTCAGGGCCTGATTATCTCCGTCGGGCTTGCGCTCGTGGTGCGAGCGTTTCTACCGCGCGCAACGCAGGACGCGCCGGCCATCGCATAACGAGTTGGCACAACATCAAAAGGGCCGGAGCGCCGACGCAATCTGCGTCGACTCTCCGGCCCTTCTCACTAGCCTCCACAAGACCCGGAATACTGGGGCGCTCGTTATGAGGCGCTCGTTACTTCTTGGGCGGAGCGATCGTGTCCTTGGCAACCTTGGCCACGCGGAACTTCACGACGGTCTTGGCCTTGATCTTGATGGCCTCGCCGGTCTGCGGATTGCGACCGATGCGAGCCTTGCGCTCAGCCTTGACGAGCTTGCCGATGCCGGGGATGGTGAACTCGCCCGACTTCTTGGTCTCCTTGACAGCGGTCTCGGCCAGGAGCTCGAGGAATGCTGCGGTCTGCTTGTTGGTGAGCTCGAGCTTCTCCGCGAGAAGGCGGACCAGCTGTGTCTTTGTAATTCCCTTTGCCATGTTGTATCTCCTTCGTTCAAGTAAATAAGAAATAGAGTAAAGCGGATTGAGCATGAGCCTTGGCTCATCTCCCGCAACCGCCTCTGACGGCCTCCCGTTCCGTCTTCCACCGAACATTGCCGGAAGCTTTTACGAGGGGTCAATCGCCAGTGTTCATGCGGGTGCGGAGAACCGCGCCGATGTTCACCTTCAACCTTCCTGAGCGCTTTGTCAACGTCAAATCTCCCATTTCCACAGATATTTGCTGGGTGTTTGCCAATTTGATCCCTTGAGAGGCGCATCTTCACAGGATTTTTCGTCGTGTCGTGTTCAGAAGAAACGCTTCGTTGTGGTCATGCGATGCGCGACTCGCAGCATCTTCATCCCGCGTACAGAATCGCCTCGTTGAACGTCTCGATCAGCGGCGTCGCCATGCGGAATCTGCGCACAATTTCGCGCGCCAGCGTGGGCTCGAGCGCGGCCTCTCCGGGCAGCCACGCGCGCACACCCCAGCTCTTCGCGCGGACTAAGTTCGTCGGCTGGATCGTCGCGGTCAAAGCCTTTCGGCATGCGCGTAAGCGCTTCGCTCTCGCTGAGCTCAAAGCCGGCGCTTCGCGACCTGCAGCAGCTGCTTGATCATGGCTGCGATAGCTTTCATGATGCGCGCTCATCCAGCGGCGCAGCGCCAGCAACTGCTCGCGCTCCGGCATGTAGACGCCGGCCGCGATCATCACCTGCTGCGGGCTGATCTGCAGATAGAAACCTCCGCCCGAGGTCTTCTCCATGCCGCGCCGCGACCACCACGCCGACAGATGCGTCTTGTACGGCTGCTTGTTCGGGCTGAAGCGAATGTCGCGATAGATGCGCATCGCAACCTTGTGCGGCGGCCGCACGTGCTCCGGCGCGAACTCGATCATGCTCGCGTTGATCTCCTCGATCAGCGCCAGCATAGGGGCCTTCACCGCGCGCTCGTAGACCGCTCGACGAGCTTCAAACCACTCGCGGTCGTTATTGCGTGCAAGGCCGCGGAGGAACTTCATGGCTTCGGGAGTGAACTGGGTTGGCATGCATGCTTCGATGGTACGCAGGGCATGCGAAGGCTCAAACGGAACGCGCACGCCGCTTGGTTTCACACGGGATCTGTAGGCACAGCCCCCGGCAGATTCCAGTGGAAATGGACGGCCATCATGCGGAGTGTAAAACAGCTGATAATCCCCGCGCTGCTGGCGATCGCAGGATGGAGCTTCAGCTTCAGACAGGCTACGGTAACCGTCGCCCCGAGCAGTGCCGCAGTAGCGTAAATATCGCCCCGCAGAATAATCGGCACACGGTTGATCAGGACGTCGCGCATCGCACCGCCGCCTACCGCGGTGATTCCGCCCATCATGATGCAAAGGAGCGGATGCAGTCCAAACTGCACCGCCTTGGCTGCTCCCGCGACCGCAAAGAAGCTCAAGACCGGCAGCGTCCAGCAGCGTAATCAACGACACGTTCTCAAGATGCCCGTCGGAATGCAGCAGGAAAACGCCGCCGCCTGCCACGAGGGCGATCAGGAAATAGCGCCAGTCTCGCACCGAGCTCGGAGGAGTATCGCCGAGGAGAACATCGCGAATGATGCCGCCTCCGGTCGCCGTCACCACCGCAATGACAAGCACGCCGAGGAGATCCAGCTTCGCGTTGACAGCCATCGAAGCGCCTTCGGCGGCAAACAATGCCGTACCGACCAGGTCAATGGCAAGCAGCAGGGTTGCCGATCGAGGGTGCGGCATCACCTTCATGCCAGCAACTATAACGCGAACTCCGGCAATCCCAGGGAGCTCTGCGCCACGCGGCTTGCACGACCCACAAACCCCAGCGGCGAAGACCGAAGTCTTCGCCGCTGGTTTGCCAGTCGCCCAGACCTACTCGGTTGCGTTCGGATAGATGCCCTTGAGCGGGGCACTCAGCTTCTGGTCGAGCTCGGGATGCGGGAACGGCTTGCGCGGCATCATCGCGTCGCGCTGGCTGGTGTTCCAGAGAAAGATCGCCTCCACCACAGCGGCCTGTTCCAGATCAGCCGGGTGCAGGCGATCGACGGTGTCCATGTCCGAGTGATGCGTGCGCGTCTCATAGTCCATCGGGTCCTGGATGAACTGGAAGCCGGGCAGCCCCACCGCATCGAACGACAGGTGGTCAGTGCCGCCCGTGTTGCGATTCGTGATCGTCGTAACACCGAGATCAGCAAGCGGAGCGATCCACTGCGCGAAGATCGGCGCGATCGCAAAGTTGCCCTGCGTGTACACGCCGCGCACCTTGCCCGTTCCGTTATCGAGGTTGTAGTAGGCGTCCAGCTTGTCCCACTCCGCGGTCGGCTGTGAACGCGCCATGATGTCCCATAAAGCTGGGCAGTGCCCGCGGGATCGGGCGTGGCCGGCGGAGCGAACGTGCCGAAGTGCTGCTTCACGTAGCCCTGCGAGCCGAACAGGCCTTCTTCCTCACCGCTCCACAGCGCAATGCGAATCGTGCGGCGCGGCTGCAGGTCGAGCGCCTTCAGAATGCGCACCGCCTCCATGGCCACGACGCTGCCCGCGCCGTTGTCGGTAGCGCCGGTGCCGGAGATCCAGCTGTCGAGATGCCCGCCGACCATCACCACCTGGTCCTTCAACTCCGGATCGGTGCCGGGAATCTCGGCGACGGTATCGAAGCCATGCTCATGGTCGCCGGTGAACTTGGTCTCGATATTGACCTCGACGCGTGACGGGCACGTGATGCTCCACCATGCGCGCCAGACGGTTGTAGTGCTCAATCATCATCACGGCGTTGGGAATCTTGACCGCGTTCTCCGGCTTCTGCGCATCGCGCGCGAGGTTCGCGCCGTTGTCGTCGAAGATGATGCCGGTACCGCCGCCATCAGCCACCATCGCGGCTGGGCGTGATGATCGCGAGCACGCCTTCGTCTGCTCATCATCGCGAGGGCCTGTTTGCGCAGCGCCGCCCGCTGCATGTAGTCCGCATAGCGCTTGCGGAAGGCGGGGTTGGTGAGTGAGAACGAGCCGCCCGGCTCGTAGCTCTCCATCTCCTTCAGCTCTTCATCGGTGTAGCGCGTGAACAGCGGCTTGGTAATGTCGGGCGTCGGACGCGTGGAACCCAGCAGCACAATCTTGCCCGCCAGCTTGCCCTTCAGCGCGTCGAGTTCCTTGGCGTCCGTGAGCGGCACGTAGACGACCTCGCCGCTCACCGGGCCCTTGGTTGCCGGAGACCACGGCGCAGCCTGCATCCACAGCGGCTCGGGATCAGGCGAGACCATGCGCGCCCAGGTATTCACCTGGAACCAGCCCATGCCAAACTCGCCCCAGTCTTCCAGATGAGCGTTCGACAAGCCCAATCGCCGTCAGCGTATCGCGCGTCCATGCATTGGCCTTCGCCATGTTGGGCGAGCCGGTAAGGCGCGGTCCGATGCCGTCGTTCAGCGCCTCGGCAAACTCCATCACCTTGCCGTGCTGAAAGCCTTCGTCGCGAATCCGCTGATACATCGCCGAGATCGAGCGTCTCAGTCGCAGGCTGCGGCCCGTAGTACGACGGAACCGGCTTGGCCTCCTCGTGCTTCTTCTTGTCCTGCGCGTTGGCGCCGAACGAAACCGTCGAAACGATCGCGACCGTCAACAGAGCCGCAGTCGTGCTCCGACGCAGGAAGGTACAAGCGAACTTCGCCATGGGAAAAACTCCTCAGAGGGATGCAGAATGGGGGGAAACTGGATGGCGTTAGAATACGCGCCCGCGCGCACGATCTGGCGGAGAATTTTGCAGTGAGCTGACCGAAAGCGGCCGGCCCTACGTCCTGCTCATCTTGCGCTTCATGCGTCGCACCCACTGCACGCCAAGGAACACCAGCGCGAACGCCATCACCACCACGCCCACCGGAAATCCCGCCACGCGGTACGTCTCGGCGAAGTCCGGGTGCTTGCCCGTCACCATCATGTAGACCAGCAAGCGCCAAGATGGCCAGGAAGGTCGTCAGGAAGAACGCCGCCATGCCCGTGGCGACACCCATAATCAGCGACTGAAACCAGCCCAGGTCCCCGAGTGGGATTCCGAACAACTCACCATCACGTCGCGCGCGTTCCACATCGTTTGCAGTAGCCATACTCATTTAGAATAAGCCAATGGCAGAGACTGTACAGACCGGCCAGCCGCGTACCCCGCAATTAGTGCGCGCCGCCAGCCTGGTGAACGCCGCGCAGATCGCGCACGATACGGAAGTCCGCCAGTCCCCCAACGGCGTCAGCTTTGCCACCTTTGGCGAAACCGGCCTCGCGGACCTCGATCTCGACCGGATGCTCGAGACCGTGCCGACGGCCATCACCGCGGCGCTCAAGGCGAACACCTATTATTTTGTTCCGCTCGCACTGCGCGAAGCTGTCGCGGACAACGCCAGAAGCAGACGCGACCCGAGGCCTTATTGAAGAGCGAGGCTGCCGCCGAACCCACCATGGTCGCGAGCGCCTACACCGACGAGTTTTCCGACGCCGCCATCTGCCATCGCAACGTCGAGCTCGGCCACGGCCGGCGCGGCGTCTTCATCTCCACCCGCCTCATGGGCGACCGCTTTGCCCTCAGCTTCGAGTTCTTCATCAACGTTGCGCATGCCTTCGTCGACCAGGCCGGAACCCCCGAAGTCTTCGCCGACCTGGTCTGGAAGCAGGCCCTCGGCGGCGTGCGCGGCGAAACCAGCATCGATGCCTGGGAGACCCGCAACCTCGCCTTCGGTCGCCCCGCCAACGCACAGCCCGAGCCCACCCCAACCGTGTCCCGCCGTAACCGCGGCGTGGCAGGCTTCTCCGCCCGGCAGCGCGCGTTTGCCAGCGAGGACGCTGCAGGCGCAACTGTGGGCCAATTGAACGCGGCGACACAAAATCGCCCAGTCGCGTCGTCAACGACAAAGACCGCGGCCTGTACCTTGAGGCCGCGTTCTCAGACGCAGTGGCCATCTATCTGCTCTCGCTCGCACTCGACTTCGACTACAGCGAGCTGCGCGAGCGCGAGTATCCCCTGCTCAGCCCGGCAGCGCTCGCCGCACGCCTGCGCGTCGTAGCCGAGCTCTACCCGCCGAACCCCGGCTACGAGTTCGCCGTCAAGTATCGCCGCCGCGCGTAAGCGTTACCGAACCGCAGCCATCGCCGCCCGAAACAACCTCTCAAAGTCCCCCGACACCGCGCATCCTTCGCCGCGCTTTCAACAGCCTTCTGCGCAATCGGCCGCGGATAGCCCAGGTTCACCAGCGCGCTCAAGCACATCTTCCGCGGTAGCGCCCAGCGAAGGCCTGACCACCACGCCCTCAGCCGTAAAGCCGGCCAGATCATCCAGCTTGTCCTTCAGCTCCAGCACCACGCGCTCGGCAGTCTTCTTCCCAATCCCCGGAATCTTCGTCAGCGTCGCATGATCCCCGCCGCGAATCGCGCCCACCAGCCGGTCCGCCGAGATCCCGCTCAGCACCGTAATCGCCAGCTTCGGCCCAATGCCGGAGATCGTCAGCAGCTTCTCGAACAGCCGCTTCTCCGTCACCTCCGCAAACCAAACAGCAGCAGCGCATCCTCGCGCACATGCGTATGCACATGCAGCCGCGCCTCCGCGCCCACCTCGCCAATCTCGGTAAAAGTAGTAACCGAGATAGCCAG
Source organism: uncultured Acidobacteriaceae bacterium (assembly GCA_963821165.1). Lineage (GTDB taxonomy): Bacteria > Acidobacteriota > Terriglobia > Terriglobales > Acidobacteriaceae > Granulicella. The sequence goes on along the minus strand of CAWGCQ010000003.1, from coordinate 746,210 downwards.
CTCATACCCAACGCCGCCGCAGTCGATGACCACGGCGTTGGGAGTCTTACTCAGAATCTGTCCACGAAGATGCGCAATCACACAGCGAGTTTACCCTGCAGCGCGGAGCAAAATCCGTGCGAGTCAATCAGCCATGCGTTGCAACGTACGTCTCGTGGATGATCGCGCGCAGCCGCTCGGTCAGCGCCTCCGCATCGCGTGTCGTCATCCCCACCGTCGAAATCGGCTCACCCACAATCAGCTTCATCGGCCGCGGCTTCAGCGCATACACATGGATCGGCAGCAGCTCATACGTCCCCACCAGCGTCAGCGGAACCAGCGGCACCTGCGCCTTGATCGCCATCCACGCCGCGCCCGCAAGCATCGGCTGCAGCTCGCCGTTGAACGCCCGCCCGCCTTCCGGGAAAGATCACCATCGGCATCCCGGCCTGCAGCGTCCGCGCCCCGCGCGCCAGGCTCACCACGCCGGCGCGCGACGAGCTCTGATCGATCGGCACCTGCCCCGACCGCTGCAGATACCACCCGATGAACGGAATCTTCCACAGCGGCGCCTTGGCCAGAATCCGAAACTGAAACGGCAGCTTCGCAAACAGCACCGGCGTGTCGTAGTAGCTCAGGTGATTGCTCGCGTAGACCGCGGCCCCGCCCACCGGCAGCCGCTCCGCATGCTCCAGCGTCACCGGCGACAACGCGATCCGCAGCAGCATCCGCGCCCACACCTGCGCGATCGCGTGCTGCTGCCGCCCGGATTTATCCCAGACCCCGCACACCAGCGAAATCGTCCCGAAGAAGCCCGTCGCCAAGCGCAACCAGCGGAATGAAGACGAGATAGTTCACCCAGCGCCGGCGCCACGAAATCACTGGCGGCGGCAGCTTCGCGGCGGCGCGGGCTCTTCGGTCTTCACAAGTCTGGTCGGCTGCGGACATCTCCCCTATGCTACCCCGCTTGCGTTAACGCCAGCTGCGCGTATCTCGCCCACCAGGAACACCGAACCAGTGGCGACAATCACGCCGTCCTTCGGCGTCAGCGCCTGGGCCTGCTGCAGAGCATCGCGCAGATCACTCGCCAGGTGCACCGGAACATCCAGCCGTTGCGCAGCGGCAGCCAGCTCCTCCACCGTTGCGGCCCGGGGATTGTGCACCGGCGCAAGAATCACCTGGTCGCGCGCACGCGCCGGATCGCCCGAAGTCGAATCGAACAGCGGCAGCAGCACCTGCTCCATCTCGTCGATCTGCTTATCCGCCAGGCAGCCGAAGATCAGCGTGCGCGGCATCTCCTCCGGCAGCTGCGACAGCGCCGCACGCAGCGTCCACGCCCCCGCAGGATTGTGCGCCACATCCAGCAGCAGCGGCGCATGCCCTGCGCGCGAAGCGATCCACTCCAGCCGCCCCGGCCACTGCGTCTCGCGAATCCCCTGCTCAATCGCAGCGTTCGAAATCGCGAACGCACGCCCGTCCGCGAGTGTGTGATTCGCGCGCAGCTCAATCGCCGTAGCAATCGCCAGCGCAACATTCCGCTGCTGATGCTGCCCCGCCAACGGCGAATCCACCTGCAGCACCTCTCCATCGATAGAGAGCTCATAGCAATTCGCGCGCCAGCGGCGAGCCTTCCCGCATGCTGGACCCTGCGCCCTGGGCCCTGCGACCGCGGCAAGCACCGTGCCGCATCCACCCCGCGCACATTCAGCCGCACTGCCGCCTCGCCAATCGCCGCATTCGCCTCCGGATGTTGCGCCAGCGTAACCAGCACGCCATCCTGCCGCAGAATCCCGGCCTTCTCACCGGCAATCTCGCGAATCGTGTTGCCCAGATACTCAGTGTGGTCGATGCCGATATCCGTGATCACACTAACCATCGGCTCAACCGAGTTCGTAGCATCCAGCCGACCGCCAAGCCCCACTTCGAGCACCGCCAGCTCCACACCCTGCTCCGCAAACCAAGCAAACGCGATCGCCGTCAGCAGCTCGAAGAAGCTCGGGTAATGCGGCAATCCGCCCTTCGCAATCAGGCGTACTGTCGCGGTATCGACAAGCCCATAGATGCGCCCAAAGTCCGCGTCCGGAATCTCCCGCAGCCCACTCGCCCCCTCCGCTCCGCCAGCAGAAATCTTGATGCGCTCATTCACCCGCACCAGGTGCGGCGACGTATACAGTCCCGTCTTGATCCCCGCAGCGTTGGTAATCGACGCCAGCGTGGCGGCCGTCGAACCCTTGCCGTTCGTGCCCGCAATCAGCACCGAGGCGAAGCTCTGCTGCGGTTCGCCAAGCGCTCCGAGCAGCGCGCGAATGTGCTCCAGCGAAAACTTTCTCCGCACGGCAGTTGCCGAGTCCACCGCCGCGCGCCCCATGCGCAGCTCCGGCCCCAGCGCCGCCAACCGTTCCAATGCTTCGTCGTACGTCATCACGTCTATCAGTCTCGCACTTCCCCCAACTCGGACTCCACAGACGCCGCCACGCAGATCCTCCCCGCCCTTCCGCGCAGCATCAACCCGTCCGTCCGTCCAGCCAGGTAGCGCGCCGTGAGCGCCTTGCTATCCAGATCTTCCACCACGCGCAAGCCCAAGCCACTCCAACTCCTCCGCCAGCTGCGCCGGCGTAAAGAAAAGCTGGAACGGCTCACCCGCCAGCGCCACCCGCGCGCTCAGCGAATCCAGCATCAGCTGCTCCACCGGCGGCAACGCCTCCCGCGGCTGCGAGTAATCGAAGACCACCTCGCTGCCTGCCTTGAACCGCGCCAGCATGCCGCATCGTCGCGCGAAAACCCTCCGCGGTCAGATAAGGCACCACGCCCAGCCAAGCCGTCACCGTCGGCAATCGCTCATCGAACCCCGCAGCCTTCAACCTCGCCCGCAGTGAATCCTTCTCGAAGTCCACCGCAACAAACCGCGCACTCTCCGGCGCCACAATCCCCGCCGCCGCCAGCATCTGCAGCTTCCACGCCTGCGTCGCCGGATGGTCCACCTCAAACACCCGCACCTCCGCATAAGGATTGCGGCACGCAAACGTATCCAACCCTGCCCCCAGCACCAGGTACTGCCGCACACCCAACTCCCGCACAGCCGCCGCCAGCGTATCCTCAGCCAGCCGCGCGCGCACCACCATAAACGCCCGCAGCGCCGCAGAAAACGGCCGCTTCACGCCTATCCGGCGTACGCTTCACCTCTTCGTAATGCTCTTTGCCAAGAATCCGCACCGCCAGCGGATCGTCAAACACCAGCGGCTTCGCATCATGCAATTGATGCGCCGCCCGCCGCAGCGCCACCCGCAGCGCCGTCCGCGATGGATTCACCTCATGCAAGCCTGACTCGTGACCCCGCCAACTTGCTAACCCGCTAACTCGCTAACTTGCTTTCCTTCGGTCATCCACTTCAGCGTCTCGGCCAGGTACGCCTTCAGATCCTTGCGCTCCACCACTGCATCCAGGAACCCATGCTGCAGCAGGAACTCCGACCGCTGAAAACCCTCCGGCAGCTTCTGCCGAATCGTCTGCTCAATCACCCTCGGTCCGGCAAACCCAATCAGCGCGCCCGGCTCGGCGATATTCAAATCGCCCAGCATGGCAAAGCTCGCCGTCACGCCGCCAGTCGTCGGGTCCGTCATCAGGCTGATGAACGGAATCTTCGCCTCATCCATCTTCGCCAGCGCCGCCGACACCTTCGCCATCTGCATCAGGCTGGCAATCCCTTCCATCATCCGCGCGCCACCACCGCTCGACGACACAATGATCAGCGGCACCCTCCGCTCCAGCGACCGGTCCACGGCCCGCGCAATCGTCTCGCCCATCACCGGCCCCATGCTGCCGCCGATAAACCCATACTCCATCACCGAGAGCACCACATCCTGCTCGCCAATCTTGCCGATCGCATTCATGATCGCGTCATTCAGCCCGGTACTCTTCTGCGCCGCCGCCAGCCGGCCCTTGTAGGGCTTCAGGTCCGTAAACTCCAGCGGATCGGTCGACCGCAGCTCCAGGTCGACCAGCTCATATCCCGGCTCCAGCAGGCTCTCAATCCGCTCCCGCGCCGCCAGTTTGAAGTGCTTCCCGCAGTTCGGGCACACCTGCAGGTTGGCGTCGAGATCGGCCTTCCACAGCGTCTTGCGGCACTGCTCACACTTGATCCAGAGGCCTTGCGTCCGCACCTCGTGGTCAGGCGTCGGGGAAATCTCGTGTGCATCGCGTTTGAACCAGGTCATTGCCGGGGCTCACTCCTGCCCCGCACCGCGTGCCGGGGACCTCTGCCATTGTATCGAAAGCGCGCTCCCTTCGTGCTCCATGCACTATCCTTGTAAGGTGAGCAATCCAATCAAGATCCAGCTTCCTGACGGTTCCATCCGCGAAGTCCCCAGCGGCACAACACCCTTCGACATCGCCAACAGCATCTCCCCGCGCCTCGCCGCCGCCGTCGTCGTCGCCCGCATCCGCCCTCTCACCCCCGTCGCCGCCAACGCCAACGAGACCGCCCTCGAAGCCTCCGAAGAGGCCATGTACTCCGGCCCCGCCACCTCCGCCGAACGCATCGTCGGCCTCTCCACACCGCTCCACGAAGACGTCGCCCTCGAGCTCCTCAAGGAGAACGATCCCGCCGCCCTCCGCGTAGCCCGCCACTCCGCCGCGCACATCATGGCCACCGCCCTCCTCGAGCTCTTCCCCGAAACCAAGCTAGGCCACGGCCCCGCCACCGACAGCGGCTTCTTCTACGACGTCTACCGCGAAGTCCCCTTCACCGAAGCCGACCTCGCCGCCATCGAAGCCCGCATGGCCGAAGTCGTCGCGCGCGACGAACCCTTCGTCCAGATCCTCGAGCCCCGCGAGCAGGCCCTCGCCGACTACAAATCCGACGCCGAGTTCATGAAGGTCCACTTCATCGAGCGCTTCACCAAACCCGGCGACGAAATCTCCCTCTACCGCAACGGCAACTTCACCGACTTCTGCCGCGGCCCGCACGTCCCCTCCACCGGCCGCGTCAAGGCCTTCAAGGTCACGTCCATCGCCGGCGCCTACTGGCTCGGCGACGAGAACAATCAGCAGCTCCAGCGCATCTACGGCACCGCCTTCTTCAACGCCAAAGATCTCGACGCCCACTTCAAGCAGCTCGAAGAGATCAAGGCCCGCGACCACCGCGTCCTCGGCAAGCAGCTCGACCTCTTCTCGCATCCAGGAAGTCGCCGGCGCCGGCCTCATCTTCTGGCATCCCAAGGGCGGCCTCATCCGCAAGACCATGGAAGACTGGATGCGCGAAGAGTGCATCCGCCGCGGCTACAGCATGGTCTTCACCCCGCACATCATGCGCCGCGAGCTCTGGAAGATCAGCGGCCACGAGGAGAACTACGCCGAAAACATGTACCCGCCCATGGAGCTCGACGACGCAGAGTACCGCCTCAAGCCCATGAACTGCCCCGGCCACATCCTCATCTACAAGAACTCGCCGCAAGTCCTACCGCGACCTTCCGCAGCGCTACGCCGAGCTAGGCAACGTCTACCGCTACGAGCGCAGCGGCACCATGCACGGCCTGCTCCGCGTGCGCGGCTTCACCCAGGACGACGCCCACATCTTCTGCACCCCCGAACAGATCGAGAGACGAGATCGAAGCCTGCATCGACTTCGCCGAAGCCGTCCTCAAAACCTTCGGCTTCGAGAAGTTCCAGATCGAGCTCTCCACCTGGGATCCCGAAAGACAAGAAGTTCATCGGCAGCGCCGAGAAGTGGGACAGCGCCGTCGGCTCGCTCACCCGCGTGCTCGACCGCAAGAACATCCCCTACAAAACCATCCCCGGCGAAGCCGCCTTCTACGGCCCCAAGATCGACATCAAGCTCGTCGACGTCCTCGGCCGCCTCTGGCAGCTCTCCACCGTGCAATTCGACTGGAACCTCCCCGCCCGCTTCGACCTCGAATACATCGGCGAAGACGGCGCACCCGCACCAGCCCGTCATGGTCCACCGCGCCCTCTTCGGCTCCGTCGAACGCTTCTTCGGCGTCCTCATCGAGCACTACGCCGGAGCCTTCCCCATGTGGCTAGCCCCCGTGCAAGTCGGCCTCGTCCCCATCAGCGAAAAACATCACGACTACGCCAAGTCCGTGCAAGCAGCGCCTCGAAGCCGCCGGCCTCCGCGTCGAAGCCGACCTCAGCAACCAAAAGATGAACGCCAAGATCCGCGACTTCGGCCTGCAGAAAATCCCCTTCATCCTCATCCTCGGCGACAAGGAAGCCGCCTCCGACAGCGTAAGCGTCCGCGTCCGCGCCAAGGGCGACGAAGGCAGCGTAACCGTCGAAGCCTTCCTCAACCGCGCAAAGAAACTCGTCGCCGATCACTCGATGGAGCTGTAGTAGTAGGAAGCCGATAGACAAGATTCAACTTTCTCTTGACAATAGTTTCCTAGGCAACTATATTAGGCGCAGCATGAAAACCGAAGAAGCCAGCCAGCCCAGCAACCTTCACTGCCACATCGGCTTCTGGCTTCGCTATGTATCCAACCACGTCTCCCACGCATTTGCCCAGAAGCTGCAAAGCAGCGGCGTTACGGTAGCGGAATGGGTCATCCTCCGCGAGATGTTTGATCGCGAAGGGACAGCGCCGAGTGACCTCGCGGAAATCACGGGCCTGACCCGCGGAGCCGTCTCCAAGCTCGCAGACCGGTTGATCGGCAAGCAATTACTCGTCCGCACGCATGCCAGGGATGACCGTCGCTACCAGACTTTGGCGCTCACCCCGGCCGGCCGCAGCCTGGTCCCGACCCTCGCGCGCCTCGCAGACGAAAACGACGAAGAGTTCTTCGCTGCCCTCTCGCCGAAACAACGCAAGCGCCTCATAACCACCCTCAAAAAACTGGTGGAAGCCAATGACCTCAACACGCTGCCCACAGAATGAATTCCTACGTTCCATTAGTTGTCTAGGAAACCAGAAGGAACCATGAATACCGACGCAATGAAATCCATGCTCCACAAATCAGAAGCCGGCACGACCACCTTCCCCGAAGTGATTGGCGCACTCGTCGCAGAGAACATCGAAGGATATTACAAGGACCTGCTGCGCCGCGAGGTCACCTACTATCTCTCCGACGGCCGCACACATTCCGAGCCACTCATCCTCCCGCCACACCCCGTACCGCAGATCTTCTCCGAAGACGGCCTGGTTGCCGCTATACGCGCAGCGCAACGCGACGAGGTCCGCTATCCCGAATTCATAGTCCGCGCCATGAACGCCGGCACCGCCGCCTATCGCGTCTTCGTCACCGGCCGTCGCGTGGTCTACTTCGGTCGCAATGGCGACATGCATGTAGAGCATTTCCCAGGAGCCAAATAACCTTGCCCCCTAGATTCGGCCACGACCCGCAATCACGCACGCACGTGCATCACCACCTGCAACATCCTCGATCGCAGATACCCGGTTGCCCACACGCCGCCTCCCGCATCTCAATTCAGCAGAGGTGCCTTCATGAAAGCAGTCGTGCTCCACGAATATGGTCCGCCGTCCAGGCTCGTCTATGAAGATTTCGCCGATCCCACTCCCGCGCGCGGAGAGATCCTCGTACGTGTGCATGCGGTAAGCATCAATCCTATCGACTGGAAGATCCGTTCCGGCGCAGCGAAGGAGCGCTTCCCCATCAACTTACCCGCCATCCTGGGGCGCGACGTTGCAGGAACCGTCGCCAAACTCGGAGAAGGTGTCCAGGGATTCAAAGTCGGCGACCGCGTCTTCGGTCTCTCCAACGGCACCTATGCGGAGTTCTGTCTCGTCAAAGCGCCCGATCTCGCACTCATCCCCGAAGGTCTGGAAATGACGACGGCCGGCGCAGTACCGCTAGTCTCAGTTACCGGCGACCAACTCATTCGTCGCGGGGCAAAAGTCCAGTCTGGCCAGACCATCATCCTCACCGGTACCCTCGGCTCGGTTGGCCGCTGCGCCCTCTTTGCCGCGTTGGAGATTGGCGCGAAGGTGATCGCCGGTGTGCGCAAGAAGCAGATGGACGAGGCGAAAGCGCTTGGCGCCTTTGCTGCGTTTGACACCGACGACGACAAGTCCATCGCTTCCGTAGGCGTCGTGGATGCGGTCGCCGACACCGTCAATCACGACGTGGCCGCAAAGCTCATCGCCAAAGTAAAGTCCGGCGGAAACTTCGGCAGCGTACTCGGACCGCCATCCAATGCCGCGCTGCACCCAACCGTTCAGGTAAATCCGATCATGGCTACGCCCGATCCCAGGACCTTCGTTCATTACGGCGAGGCCATCCGTGACGGCAAGCTCAAGCTCCCCATCGACAGTCTGATGCCTCTGGCCGAAGCCGCCGCGGCGCAAACCCTCGCAGAAAAAGGCGGAGGCGGAAAGATCATTCTCACAGCGTAGTCGCCAACTCACCCATGCAGCCGCATCGCCCCGAAGGATAACCCGAGGGATAATAGGACGTTCCTCGACCACACGCCCCTGGGTGAGCCCTGCATGACTGAACTGCCGACAGCGTCCATCCAGCGACCGCGTCACATTCCCAGCCTGGATGGTCTGCGCGCGCTGTCCGTGATGCTGGTGATTGTGCTGCACACCCTGCTGCGCAACTCGCTCTATAAGTTCATTCCCTTCCCCCTGCGCCTGGTGGGCAATGGCGCGCTCGGCGTCTTCATCTTCTTCGTCATCTCGGGATACCTCATCACCACGCTGCTGCTACGCGAGCAGGACAAGACCGGCGCCATCAGCCTGAGAAGCTTTTACCTGCGCCGCGCCTTTCGCATCCTTCCGCCGCTATACGCCTACGTGCTGTTCCTCGCCGCGCTCGGCGCAACAGGGCACCTGCCCGGCATGAACCGCCACGAGCTCATCTCGGCGCTCACGCTCACACGCAATTACTCCACCCACGTAAGCCTGTGGGCGATGGAGCACCTCTGGTCGCTCTGCATCGAGGAGCAGTTCTACATTCTCTGGCCCACCACGCTGGTGCTTTGCCTGCTCCATCGCGGCGACGACGTCGGCCGTCGTCGTGCAACCCGAATCGCCCTCGCACTATTGATCGCAGAGCCGTTCGTTCGCTTGACCTTCTTCCACTATCATTCCCGCTTCGCCAACACGGGCATGTTCCACATGCAGGCGGACGGCCTGATGTTTGGCGCGCTCGGCGCCCTGCAGCAAGGGCATGATCGCTTCGAGCGAATCTACACCAGGGTTACGCGCTGGCCGTGGCTTCCGCCGGTGCTGATCTTCCTCGTCCTCAACGCACTCACGGTGCGATTTCAGAACTACTGGGATCTTCCCGTGGGCTTCACGATCAACGGGTTTTTGATCCTCATGTGGCTACTGTGGCTGGTGCGCAACCCGGCCAGCCTGCAGGGCCGCATCTTCAATCAGCCTGTGGTCGCGTGGGTCGGCCGGCTCTCCTACTCGCTCTACATCTGGCAGACGTTCTTCACCCACCACCTCAACGTCGAGGTCTTCAAGACTGATGCCTGGTGGATCAACTTCCCCATCAGCTGGCTCTGGATTTTTTGCGTGGCGATAGTCTCGTACTACTGCATCGAGCAACCGGCCCTGCGCCTGCGCGACGTCTTCCTCCGCCGCATGCACTGGCACGAAATCTAGCCGTGCCAATTCTCGCGCGCCAACACAAAGGCCGCCATCCCTGGCGGCCTTCGCTGTTCCCTACGCTCTACACTCCACCCTCTGCCTTACCTACCCCAGCGTCTCCATCAACTTGTTGACGGTGCGATTGAGATCCTTGTCCGTCCGCCGCTGCCCATCGATCTTGGCGATCGAGTGCATGACGGTAGTGTGGTGCTTGCCGCCGAACTGCCGTCCAATCTCCGGCAAGCTCGCTTCGGTCAAGCTGCTTCGCAAGGTACATAGCGATCTGCCGCGGCACCACGATCTGCCGCGAGTTGTTCTTCTGCTTCAACTCCGCAACGCGCATGCCGAAGCTCTCGGCAACGGCCCGCTGAATCGCCTCAATCGTGATCTTGCGCACCTGGGTGTCGATGAACTGCTTCAGGCACTGCTGCGCCGTAGGCAGCGTAATCTCGACGCCATGCAGCGAGCACCACGCGATCAACCGCACCAGCGCACCCTCCAGCTCACGCACATTGGTACGCACGTTGCCCGCGATAAACAGCGCGACGTCTGTTGGCAAGGTGGTCTGCTCGAGCTCAGCCTTGCGCTGCAGAATCGCAACCTTGGTCTCCAGATCAGGCGGCTGAATGTCGACCACCAACCCCCACTCAAAGCGCGAGCGTAGCCGGTCTTCGAAATCGTTCAACTCCTTGGGAGGTCGATCGCTCGCCACCACAATCTGCTTGCTCTGCTCATGCAGCGCGTTGAAGGTGTGGAAGAACTCCTCCTGCGTACGCTCCTTGCCGGCAAGGAACTGGATGTCGTCGATCAGCAGCACGTCCACCGTGCGGTACTTGTCGCGGAAGCCGGTCATCTTGTCATAGCGCACCGAGTTGATCATCTCGTTGGTGAACTTCTCGCCCGACACATAGCTCACCGAAGCCAGCGGATTGCGCGCCTTCACCAAGTGCCCAATCGCCTGCATCAGATGCGTCTTGCCCAGCCCCACACCGCCGTAAACAAACAGAGGATTGTAAGCCTTCGATGGCCGCTCAGCGACGGCCTGCGCTGCCGCCTGCGCGAACTGGTTGCCGCTGCCGATCACGAAGGAGTCAAACTGGTAGCGCGGATTCAGCTGCGCCGCCGTGTTCCAGTCGAACCGCGACTGCTCCGGGCCTGCGGGCATGCGGCGCGCCATTGCCGCGGCGTGGAGCGTTCTGGCTATGGCTGGGCTGCGGCGCAAAGCCGCCATCCTCACGCACCCGCACAGGAGCTTCCTGCGGAGGCACCTGGAACACCACCTGGTCGATCTCCAGGCCCAGGTTATCGATAGCCTCGCCGATCAGATCGCCGTATCGGTCGCCGATATGCTGGAACTCTTCGGAGGGAATTCTTACATGCAGTGTGCGTCCGCTGATGTGGGAGAATCGCGTCGGCTTCAACCATGTCTCAAAGCTCTGGCGGTTGATCTTTTTTTCGAGCGCACCCAGAATCCGAACCCACTGGTTCAAAACGGCTGCCGGGACTGGAACAAATGACATCGCTTAAGTCTTCCTTACTTTCCTGTAGTCGTCCACTCTTGCATGCGGGGCACGGCGATATTCGAAAAAGAGGCAAAAAAAGTCTGTCTTCGCGGTCCTCTCGCGAAGCGTGCCATCTTGGAATGCTGTTGAAACCCAGCGCCGTACTCCGCGCTGGAGGAGTGAAGCAATACCTGACCCGTTGGATATTTTAGCCGTGAATCAATTCACACATCACGGGAACGGAATCGATACTAGCATGCCGAACGGTCCTCTCTGGCAAGCGAAATTAACCAAATTGAGAAACTTTTTTTGAGTTGCACCATCCATTGTGAAGAATCCGTAAACGACATTCGGTAACCGGATCGGTCAACCCTCGCTGCGACCCCCGCGCCGTATTTCGTTGCCCGTTTTCCTCAAGTCAGATATACTCAAGACTTGCTGTCGAGTTGGCCGTTACGGCCTCTCCAGTGTCTTGCGCCGGACATAACGGCAGTTCGCCAACGCGATCGAGACCAGCACACATCTTCGAAATTTGATACAGGACGAACATCATGCCCAAGCGCACCTTCCAACCCAATCGCCGCCGTCGCAGCAAGGTTCACGGCTTCCTCGTTCGCATGGCCACCAAGGCCGGCGCCGCTGTCCTCAACCGCCGCCGCGCCAAGGGCCGTCACAAGATCGCCGTCTCCGCAGGCTTCCGCGACTAGTCGCCTGTTTCGCGGCTCGTCCAACTAGCGCGCTCATGGGAGCACTCCCCTTGAGCGCGTTTCTGTGTTCAGCCCGCGTTTCTGTGTGCGAGGGTTCAGATTCGAGAGCCGGGATTCGAATCTCAGCATCTCGCGTCTCGCATCTCCTATGACCCACCGCCTCTGCAAACACGCCGACTACCAGCTCGTCTACAAGGCTGGCCGCAAGCAGTTCGGCAAGCAGCTCGCCTACTTCCACGCACCGCGTCCGGCAGACAGACGTTCCGCCACAACAGGCCCGCGCATCGGCCTCACGGTGCCCAAGGCGCTCGGTAAAGCGGTCGATCGCAATCGCATCAAGCGCCGCATGCGCGAGGCTGTCCGCGCCGCGCTCCCCCTGCTCACCGCACCCGTCGACGTCGTCCTGCATCCGCGCCGCACCGTCATCGACCTCGACTTCGCCCAGCTCAAGCGCGAGGTTGCCACATCTTCCGCAGCGTCCAGGCGGCCTACGATCGCAAGCCCAAACCGCAGCGACCTCTCCCCAGCTCCGCACGCGAGCCTTCAGCCACGGCAACCGCACCCACCCCCTCATGACCGCTCCTCCCGCCAGTCCGCGCCGCGAGCGGACCGCCGCCGCTCTGCTCGCGTTCTACAAGCGCGGCATCTCTCCCCTGCTCCACGTCTTTGCCGTTACCCAGTGCAAGTACCTTCCCACCTGCAGCGAGTACGCCTACGTGGCCGTCGTCCGCCACGGCTGGCTGCGCGGAAGCTGGCTCGCCCTGCGCCGCATCGCCCGCTGCCATCCCTTCGCCCACGGCGGCCACGACCCCGTCCCCTGAAACCGCCGAATACGCGCCTCAATTGATAAAAACGCCGCTCATCACCATTTACCATTAGAAGTTGACTGGCCGTGACCCCATACCGGCCTTGGAAAGCGTAGGAATCCCTCTTGCCAGAGTTTCGTAATCCCAATCAGGGCGGTGGCGGAAGCCAGGACAACCGCTCCTTTCTTCTCATGATGATCGTCGCCCTCGGCGTCATCTTCGGCCTGCAGTATTGGCGCGCCCAGAAAAATCCCGCGCTGGAGTCGCCAGAGCATCCTGCCGCCGTGTCCGCGCCCGCCGCCAGCACGTCTTCGCCCGCACCCGCGACCCCGGCTGCAGCCTCCTCCACTGCAACCAGGGCCCAGGCCACGCCCGCAGTCGTTGCGGCAGCCCAGAGCACAACCACGGTGGAGAACACGCTCTACAAGATCACCTTCTCCAACCAGGGCGGCCAGGTCACCTCCTGGATCCTGAAGAAGTACAAGGACAACGCCGGGAATCCGCTGGACATGGTGCATCGAGGGCGCGGCCAAGCTCTACGGCTATCCGCTCTCCCTCTACACCTACGACTCCGACCTCAACCAGCAGCTCGCAACCGCGCTCTACGTCCCCTCGGCTACCGGAACCCTACAGGCCCCCCACAGCCTCACCTTCAAGTACTCCCAGGGCAATCTCTCGGTCACCAAGACCTTCACCTTCTCTGACACCTACGTCATCCATGCCGACACCCAGGTCCTTCGCGACGGCGCTCCCATCCGCGCGCTCGCTCGCCTGGCCCGCCGGCCTCGGCGACATGGAAACCGCACTCACCTACGCGGGCGCCCAGGTCGATACCAGCGCCAACGGCAAGGTCGAGCACCTCTCCTTCAAGAAGATCTCCGGTGGCGCCACCCTCAACGGCCCCTTCGACTTCGCCGGCGTAGGCGACCAGTACTTCGGCGCCGTCTTCATGCCCGACAAGCCCGACGACGCCTCGGTCGTCACCTTTCAGCACAAGATCGACATTGCCAAGGTGAAGGCGAGCAACGACAAGGGTGCAGCGCCCGCCTCCAAGGAGCTCCCGGTCCTGGGCGCTGCTCTAGGCGACGCTGTCCGGGCACACCCAGACCAGCATCTTCGTCGGTCCCAAGGCCGTCCAGGTCCTCAAGAACATCCACACCGCGGACGGCGGGAACCTCGAGCCCCTGCTCGACTTCGGCTTCTTCGGCCCCATCGGCAAGTACCTCTTCCTCGGCCTGCGCGCCGTCCACTCCTGGATCGCGCCGCATGACACCGGCGCCCACAACTACTCGTGGGGATGGGCCATCATCATCTTCACCATCATGATCAACGTGGTCCTTCTGCCCCTCCGCATTCAGGGCATGAAGTCCGCGCTCAAGATGCAGCGCATCCAGCCGCAGATCGACGCCATCAAGGCCAAGTACAAGAACCCCAAGGCCACCGACCCCAAGGCCGCCGAGATGAACGCCGAGGTCATGGCCATGCAGAAGGCCAACGGCGTCAGCATGCTCGGCGGCTGCATCCCGTCGCTCGTCCAGCTCCCGCTGCTCTTCGCCTTCTTCACCATGATGACCAAGGTCGTCGAGCTCCGCCAGGCGCACTTCTTCTGGCTGCCCGACCTCTCGGCCGCCGACCCCTACCACATCCTTCCCATCCTCATGGTCGCCACCTCGTTCCTGGCGCAGTTCTACACGCCTTCCCCGGGCGTCGATCCGCAGCAGCAGAAGATGATGGCCTTCGTCATGCCCATCTTCTCCGGCTACCTCACCTGGCAATATGCCTCCGGTCTGGCCCTCTACTGGAACGTCGGCAACATCGTCATGATCGTGCACGCAACTGGTGATGAACCAGACCTCGCTCGGCCGCGAGATGAAGGAGATCGCCGCCAAGCGTGCCCGCCGCAAGGCAGGCTGCTCCCAAGCCCGGTCAGCGCCCCGTAACAGCCAAAACCATCCAGGGCCGCAAGTAAGGCCCCAGCGATTGCAAAGGTTGACGCTCTCTCGCTGGCGATCCTGCAGATTGTTCATCACATCAACAAATGTCCTTAAAGTGACATAATGTTCATGGGCGGGACCATCCCCCGAAACACTGTTTCACTTTTCTCGGTTTGTCGACTCTGTTCTCCCTTCGAAGGACTGATTGAGTATGGAAGATTTAGCGGTAGCTGCAGAAAAGGTTGCGAGCCTCATGAGGCTTCTGACCACTACAGGGGGATTGCGGCTCAAGTACCGCATCACCGCCGGAGCCGGCGCAGTCGACCCCGACGGCTTCGAGCGCCGCGACATCTATGTCGAGTGCAAGGGCCCGGACAGCGACCTCCTTCTCTCCAGCGATGGAGAACTTCTTCGCTCCCTCGAGCACGTCTCCGCGAAGATGCTCCGCCTCGAGCCTGAAGATCACGATCGCGTCTCCTTCGACGCCAACGGCTACAAGGCTTCCCGCGCCCGCACTCTCCGTGAAGCCGCCGACGCTGCCATCGACGAGGTCGAGGACACCGGCGAGCCCTTCCGCTTCCAGCCCATGAACTCCCGCGAGCGCCGCATGCTCCACATGTTCCTCAAGGACTCCGGCCTCCAGACGGCCAGCTCCGGCGAAGGCCCGCGCCGCTTCGTCGTCCTCTATCCTGAGGGCTACCGCATTCCTCCAGAGCGCCCCTATGATCGTCAGGGCAGCCGAGACCGCCGCGGCCGCCCGCCCCGCCGCAACTCCTCGAACCGCTACTAGCCCTTCCCGATCCAAACTCCGTATCCGCACAGAGCGCCCCTCGCCGTTCGCGCAAAGCTCCGCGATTTCCTCGCGCCCCCATATCCCTGTAGAAAACCCGGCCCCACGAATCGCCCCTATCCACGCGGTTTCGGACGATCCCCGCACATACCCGCCCGGTTTCACTCGCAGCCTCAACCGACCACCTGTGTGTAGATTGGAAAACCTCCCTCCAATCCACGCCCCTCGTCCCGTCTTCCCTGTTGCGGTCTCTTCGCTCGTTCCGTTTTGGAAACCGTGTACCAGCCCCTCACCCAATGCCCATGGGAATTTAACCCCCTTATCCACTCTTCCACCCACAACGAGTACTACTACTAGAAATATCTATCCTTTCACTCTGTTTGTTAGAAGCATTCTCCCTGCCAGGAAAGCTTGAGCTCCTCACAGCACTCCGTGTGCCACGCGAAGCCCCTCGCCGTCCGCGCAGGACCGCAGCACCGCAGGATCACACAAGATGCCCCCTGAAATTCACAGGCCCGGTCCCTCGCACGACACCCCTCATAACCCCTAGAATCGAGGTGTTGCTCCAAGCGAATCCCGAGGGAATCAACCCATGTCCACAACCACCCTCACATCACCGGCCGAGCAATCTGCCGCAGCGCAAGAGCAAGGGAGAGCCCCCATCGTGTCTACCGCCGCCATCACCCCCGAAGCCGTCCCCACTGGCAATCTCGAGATCACCGTCTCCCGCGCCGAACTCCTCCGCGAGCTCACCGCCGCGCAGTCCGTCGTCGAGCGCAAGACCACCATCCCCATCCTCTCGAACTTCCTCTTCGAGGCCACCGTCGACGAGCTCGGCGCCGGCAAGCTCACCATCACCGCCACCGACCTCGACCAGTCCCTCCGCACCTCCTGCGCCGCCAAGGTCAAGAAGCCCGGCGCCTGCACCATCCCCGCCCGCAAGCTCTACGACTACATCAAGCTCCTCGGCGACGGCGACATCTCGCTCAAGCTCATGGACAACCACTGGGTCCAGATCAAGTCCGGCCGCTCCAACACCAAGATGGTCGGCATGGCCCGCGCCAACTTCCCCCAGGTCCCCGAGTTCCCCTCCGCCGGCGCCTACAAAATCTCCTCCCCCGCGCTCGCCAACATGATCGCGAAAACCATCTTCGCCATCTCGAACGAAGAATCCCGCTACACCCTCAACGGCGCGCTCCTGGTCCTCAAGGCCGAGTCCATGGCCATGGTCGCAACCGACGGCCACCGCCTCGCCCACATCGAAAACCTCGGCGAGACCCTCGAAGGCATCTCCGGCGAAAAGAAAACCCTCATCCCCCGCAAGGCCCTCGCCGAGCTCTCCAGCCTGCTCTCCTCCACCGACGCCACCACCCTCGAGTTCGGCGACGACGACCAGACCCTCTTCTTCCGCGTAGCCGGCCGCGTCCTCACCAGCCGCAAGCTCACCGGCCAGTTTCCCAACTACGAAGCCGTCCTCCCCCGCGACAACAACAAGTTCGTCATCGTGCGCAGCGAAGACCTCATGGCCAGCATCCAGCGCGTAGCCCAGTTCGCCGACGAACGCAGCGGTGCCATCAAGATCCGCCTCGAACAAAACGAGCTCAAGCTCTCCGCCCAGTCCACCGACGCCGGCGAGTCCGAAGACATCATCGAGACCCCCTACAACTACGACCCCCTCGTCGTCGGCTTCAACAGCTCCTACCTGGTCGACTTCCTCCGCGCCACCGGCGTTCAAGGCGAAGTCCGCCTCGAGTTCAAGGACGCCCAGTCCGCCGGCCAGATGCGCCCCGAAGACGCCAACGAAGACGTCAAATACCGCTACATCCTCATGCCCATGAGAATTTGACGCTCATCTAAAGTCCTGCGCTGCGCGGACGGCGAATCGCCGGGTGCCCCATTCATCCCGATGGCTTCATCATCGGCATGAGTGGGGGTGCGAATCTTCCCCGCCCAAACCTTGTCAAGCCCCCCAGCCCACCCGAAATCGCCAAAACCCGCATGCCCATTGGCGATAAATATTTCCAAAACCTGGCATAGTTACCCCCACCCACTCGATACACTGGAAGTAGAGCGCATTTTTCCCAAGCTGCATCGGCACCCGCCGCTGCAGCTTTCACATTTAAGGGTCTAACCTCAATCGATTGAATATCATACCCGTAACCACTTTAGAATGAGCCGTTTGAAAGCAATATCACGGTTCAAACGCAACAATCCAGACCACTTAGTTCCAGAAAGTGAAAGCAAGGGGGAGGGGGGTACCCCGCCCAAGGAGAAACATGCCCACATCATTCTGCCGTCACATTCGCCCCAGCGGTCGCCGCTGCCAGTCACCCGCCCTTCGTGGCAAGCCCTTCTGCTTCCACCACGCCACCGCCAACGCCCACCACCGCGCTCTCCATCCGCCCGACGACGGCACCTCCAACGTCCTCCACAACCCCTCCCCGGACGACCTCGACAGCATCCGCCGCGAACCTCTCCTTGCCCAGTACTACGCCAACGCCCGCGGCCCCGTGATCCTCGATTTCCCGCCCCTCGAAGACCCCAACTCCGTCCAGCTCGCCCTCTCCATGGTGCTCACCGTGCTCGGCCAGAATCGCATCGAACCCAGGCGCGCCGCCGCCATGCTCTACAACCTGCAGATCGCCGCAGGGAATGCCCGCAATCTCAACCATAACGAGTCCAAAGTCGTCCGCGAGTTCGTTTGCGACGAAACCGGCGCCGTCCTCGCACCCGACGAAGATCCCCAGGAAGTGCTGGAATTCCAGCTCGAACTCGATGAAATCGAGGAACGCAGGAAAGAGACGGCAGACGAATACGCAGCCGACGACGTGTACGAAGACGACTAGGCGGGCTCTCCCACCCACCTGTACCATCCCATTTCCCCCGTACCACCCAATCGGGTAGTACAACCCACACTGGACCCTAAACCCTGGGCCCTGGCCCCTCGCCTCTAGAGCACGCGGCTGTGTTTATACCCCGCTTCGGTCATTGCGGCCAGCAGCTGCTCTACCTGCTCGCGGCCACGCGTCTCCATCGTGATGTCGATCGTCGTGTCACCCAGGTTCACACCATAATAAGCGCGGTTATACAACGTATCCACAATGTTCACGCGATGCGCCGCAATCAGCGTGGTCAACTCCCTCAGCGCACCTGGCTTGTCGAGCAAGTGAATGCGCAGGCGAATCAAGCGTCCGTCCTGCACCAAACCGCGCTCGATAATCCTGCTCAGCAGGGTCACGTCGATATTGCCACCGCACACCAGCACGGCCGTGCGCGTGCCCTCCGCAAGACTAGTCCGCTTCTGCAGCAACGAGGCCAGCGCCGTCGCGCCCGCTCCTTCGGCGAGCGTCTTCTCGCGCTCCAGCAGCGTCAGAATCGCGCTCGCAATCTCGTCTTCATCGACGGTAACAATCTCGTCGACATACTTCTCCACCACCGGAAACGTAACGTCGCCCGCACGCCGCACTGCAATTCCATCGGCGATTGTCGTAGCGGGCTCCAGCGTCACCGGCTGATGCGCCTCAATCGCATCGCGCATCGAGGGCAGTCGCGACGTTTGCACGCCAATCACGCGCACGCTGGGCTTAATCTCCTTCACGGCGCAAGCAATGCCGCCAATCAACCCACCGCCGCCGATTGGCACCACCACGGCCTGCAGATCTTCCACTTGCTCCAGCAGCTCCAACCCAATCGTTCCCTGCCCTGCCATCACCAGCGGATCATCGAACGGATGAATAAACGTCATGCCCTGTTCTTCACAGAGCCGAGTAGCCTCGGTGCAAGCCTCGTCATAGTTGCCGCCGTGCAGCACCACCTCGGCGCCAAATCCGCGCGTCGCCGTCACCTTCACCAGCGGAGTCGTCAGCGGCATCACAATGACCGCGCGAATCCCTCGCCGCGTCGCATGATACGCAACACCCTGTGCATGGTTACCCGCGCTCGCGGCCACAACGCCGCGCCTCGCTTGCTCCGGAGTCAACATCGCAATCTTATTCAGCGCGCCGCGCTCCTTGAAGCTGCCCGTCATCTGCAGATTCTCAAGCTTCAGAAATACGCTCTGCTCGGTCATCCGCGAGAGCATCTCCGACCGCGTGCAAGGCGTACGATACACAGCCGTGCCAATCCGCTCGCGCGCCGCGAGAATGTCAGCCAAAGTCATAGAGGTAGTTGTCGTACTCATTCTGTATATCGTAAGCCTTGAGCGGGCTTCAGCCTCATGAACTTATCATCCTTCGCCGCAGGCGGAGGATCTGCTTTTAGCATCTGCTACGTTATCGCGAGAAGCTCGTCTCCATCTTTTCCTTGTGCCGCTCCATCGCCAGCGCAATCAACCGATCAATCAGCTTCGCATACGGCAGCCCGCTTGCAGCCCACAGCTTGGGATACATGCTGATCGAAGTAAATCCTGGCATCGTGTTCACCTCGTTCAACACAATCTCCGCAGGCTTCCCTTTCCCGCCTTTACCGGGCACAGCAGGAGCCATCAGGAAGTCCACTCTTGCAAGCCCCGCGCAGTCGCAGGCCTTGAACGCAGCCACAGCCATCGAACGAATCTTCTTCTCATCAGCCTTCGACAACTTCGCCGGAAGAATGCAGACGCTCTCATCCGGTCCACTCAGCTCATACTTCGCCTCGTAGTCGTAGAACTCCTTTGCCGGAACAATCTCTCCAACCACGCTCGCATCAGGCGCATCGTTTCCCAGCACAGCCACTTCCAGCTCACGCGGCTTCACACCCGGTCCGCCGACGCCTTGCTCCACCACAATCTTCCGATCGAAGCTCGCCGCCAGATCCATAGCCGCAGCCAGCTCCGCGCGCACCTTTACCTTGCTGATTCCGACCGAACTTCCCAGGTTCGCCGGCTTCACGAACACCGGATAGCGCAGCGCCTTCTCGATCGCCCGCGTTGCCTTCTTTGGATCAGCCCTCCACTCACTCCGCAGCAGCGTCACATGCGGAGTCAGCGGCAATCCTGCTGCGACGAACATCCGCTTCATCGCGTCCTTGTCCATCGCCGCGGCCGAACCAAGCACACCCGAACCCACGTACGCGATGTCGGCTAGCTCAAACAGCCCCTGCACGGTGCCATCCTCGCCAAACGTTCCATGCAGCACCGGAAACACCACATCCAGTCCAGTGCCCGAACCCGGCGCGCCCGCAGCACGCACAATCGACCCCCCCTTTTCTTCCACCAAAGTGGGTGCCCCAGGTCTCGCTTTTGAGACCTGGGATGTAAGCATCGCCTGCGCGCCGCCACTCCCCAGCCAGCGTCCTTCCTTGCTAATGCCCAGTTCCACCACGTCATACTTCTTCCGATCGATCGCCTTCAGGATCGATCGCGCCGAGCGCAGCGACACCTCATGCTCGCCGCTCCGGCCACCGAACAAAACGCCTACACGCAGTTTCCTCTTCGCCATATTCTTCAGTGTCGACCACAGATCGCCTGTGCGTCTGTACGAACCAACACGAGGAACCATTCGCGGCACTCACAGGCGCTAGTGCATTGTCGCGCTTACTAGACGTTGAACTTGAAAAATAGAATGTCGCCGTCCTTCACGACGTATTCCTTACCTTCCGACCGCAGCAGTCCAGCCTCTTTCACCGCCTGCTCGCTTCCCAGCCGAAACAGGTCTTCGCATGCATAGCAATCGGCCTTGATGAACCCACGCTCGAAGTCCGAGTGAATCACGCCCGCGGCGCCTGGAGCCTTCGTGCCGCGCTTGATCGTCCACGCGCGAACCTCCTGCACACCCGAGGTGAAGTACGTAATCAAGCCCAGCAGCCGATACGCTGCATGGATCAACCGATTCAAACCCGGCTCCTCGAGACCTGCAGCTTCCAGGAATTCGGTTCGCTCAGCAGGCTCCAGTTGAGCAATCTCAGCCTCCATCACACCGCAGATCCGCACGACCTCGCTGCCCTCTTCGGCTGCACGCCGCTCCACCAGCTTCGTGTACGCATTGCCGTCCAGGATGCCTGCCTCATCCACGTTTGCCACATACAGTTGGGGCTTCATCGTGATTAGAAACAGATCGCGCGCCACCAGCTTCTCCGCGTCCTCGAGATCAGCCGTGCGCGCCGGCTTCCCGGCGTTGAGGACCTCGAGGAGTTTCTGGATGGTGCTCAGTTCGGTCTTCGCGGCGGCAGTTGCGGAGGCAGACTTCGCGGCTTTCTCGGCCTTGCTGTGCCGCTTCTCTACGGTGTCCAAATCCGCGAGAAGAAGTTCCGTGTTGATGATGTCGATGTCATGAATGGGATTGACTCCACCCGCAACGTGGATGACCTCAGGGTCTTCAAAGCAACGCACCACGTGCAGAATCGCGTCGGTCTGACGGATGTGCGAGAGAAACTGGTTGCCGAGGCCTTCGCCCTTGCTCGCGCCCTCCACAATGCCGGCGATGTCTACAAACTCCATCGTCGTTGGCACAATCGAGTTCGGCTTCACCATGGTCACAATGCGATCCATGCGCGTGTCCGGAACGGGCACAATGCCGACATTCGGGTCGATGGTACAGAACGGATAATTCGCAGCCGCAGCTTTGGCAGCAGTCAGCGCATTAAAGATGGTGGACTTTCCGACGTTCGGCAGCCCGACAATTCCGCAGTTCAGAGGCATGATTCAGACGATTCCTTTTCTCTTCTATTGGAACATGCGCACGCAATCGCCGCCATGAGTCGCGATATGCGTCCCGCTCATCCAATGAACATCATGCAAATCGGTATTGATAGTTTCGTAGAGACACCTCTCGGCTCCGGCCGCGCGCCCGGCGAACTTGGCGCGGAACGCGTTCAGCAGCTTCTCGAGGAGATCGAGCTAGCCGATCGCAGCGGCGTCGATGTCTATGGCATTGGCGAGCACCACCGTGAGGAATACATCGCCTCCTCGCCGGCAGTCCTGCTGGCCGCTGCAGCCGCGCGCACGAAGAACATCCGGCTGACTTCAGCGGTCACCGTTCTCAGTTCCGACGATCCGGTTCGCGTCTTCCAGGACTTCGCGACGTTGGACCTCGTCTCGCAGGGCCGCACGGAGATTATCGTTGGCCGCGGCTCCTTCATTGAGTCCTATCCGCTGTTCGGCTATGACACTAAGTTCTACGACGAACTCTTCTCCGAGAAGCTGGACCTGCTGCTCAAGCTCCGTGACGAAACCCGCATCGAGTGGGAAGGTAAGCATCGGCCGTCGCTCACAGGCCAGGGCGTTTGGCCTCGGCCGTTGCAGAAGCAGCTGCCGATCCGCCTCGGCGCCGGCGGAACGCCGCAGTCGTTCGCCCGCGCAGGAATGCTTGGCCTGCCGCTGACAGTAGCGATCATCGGCGGCGAGCCGCACCGGTTCCGGGCGCTTGTCGACCTCTATCGCGAAGCGGGCCGTCGCGCGGGCCACGTACCCGAATCGCTCGACGTGGCTGTGCACGGCATCGGCTTCCTCGCCGACACCATGCAAGAGGCAGCCGACATCCTTTGGCCCGCCTTTTCCACGACGTTTACGCGCATCGGCCGCGAGCGCGGCTGGCCACCCACCACACGCGCTGCCTTCGACGCCCAGCGGTCTGAAGACGGAGCCTTCCTTGTTGGCGATCCGGATACGGTAGCTCGAAAGATGCGCAGCATCAGCGATGCCCTCGGCGGTGTCTCGCGCATCACACTCATGATGAGCGGTGGTCCGCTGCCGCACGCCAAGATGCTCCATGCGATCGAGTTACTCGGAGCGGCAGTGGGTCCGCTGGTGCATCTGACCGCTCAGAATTGAGCCGGAAATAATTTAGACAAAAGCACGCAAGAGTTTGCACAGTACCAAAGAGTGACCCTTTGTAACTGCATGATTGCAGACACAGGGGGTTTGGTGATTAAGATGCACCTAGTGCCGTCGTACGTGCTCCCTACACATCTACGACGGAAGTTCGACCGGAGGTACTCGTGTCTCAATTTTTACCAAGAGTTTATTCAACGCTAGCGCTGGTGGCGGCGCTCTCTGTGGTGGCTTCGGGCCAGGCGAATGCACAGGCGAAGGTCGTTCCGGCCTCTGCCACCGCGCCGGCAACAGGCGACACGAGCTCGGCTAAGGGCTGGCATGACACCATGCCTGACCGTCTCATTTCGGCGAGGGTACGGGACGGTGTGTTGACCATTGATGGGATGGTGGCTAAAGTCCAACTGAACTATGACATAGAGCGCAGCGGATTTATGTATTTCTTCATTCCCGGGGTGGGAACAGCGGTGGTTTCGATGGCGCCGCTGGCGGATGGTACTAAGGTGCCGGATGCGTTTGATGGGGAAAAGCTGGCGTTTACGGTGGATGGTCATAGTGTGGAGTTGAGCAACGATGGCACCAGCCTGTTGGACAGGCGGAGGAGCAAGGCGGATGTCTATGTGCGTCTCGACCCCTCGACCTTGGCGATAAGCCGTTATCCTCGTATGGGTTATGGGGATACGACGCAGGCTCCGTATGTGTGGCCGCTGTCTGATCCTTCGCCGGCGGACAAGGAAAAGGTGGCGTACGTCGTGACGCCGCCGCCGGTGCCGAAGAGCATGTTGCCACAAACAGCGTCGTCAGGTTCGCCAAAGCAGTAGTTTTGGGGTTGGTATAGCCGCGATTCGGGTTACGCAGAGGGTGCTATAGCTGTGTTTCGTGCAGCGGGCGCCCTTTGGTGCGTCTGGAGGGCTTCGGGGCTAGATTCCCTCGCCGTCGACGACGAAGCCGGGACGGGATTCGAGGTCGGTGCGGTACTGGGCGCGCTCCTGCTGTTCGGTTACCAGACCGCTGGCCGGTTCGTGGAGGACAACCTGGTGGATGTCGCCTTCGAGGTGGTCGACACGGGACTGGAGGGAACGGACCTGGTCGCCGAGGGCGATGATGACGTCGGAGAGAGGGTCGTTGATGTCGCGGGGGTCGGTGATGAGGACGCGCTTGCCGGCCTGGTAGACGATGTGGGCGGGGACGCCGACGACGGTGGAGTCGGGCGGGACGTCGCGGAGGACGACGGAGCCGGCGCCGACGCGGGAGTTCTCACCGATAGTGATGTTGCCGAGGATGTTGGCGGTATTGCCGACGAAGACGTTGTCGCGCAGGGTGGGATGGCGCTTGCCGCCGATCTTGCCGGTGCCGCCGAGGGTGACTCCCTGGTAGAGCGTGACGTCGTTGCCGACGATGGCGGTTTCGCCGATGACGACGCCCATGCCGTGGTCGATGAAGAGGCGGCGGCCGATGACGGCGCCGGGATGGATCTCGATCCCGGTCCAGAAGCGGACGACCTGGGACATGAGGCGGGCGAGGAGTTTGAGGTTGCGGCACCAGAGCCAGTGGTTGATGCGATGCACCCAGACCGCCTGCAGGCCGGGATAGCAGAGCAGCACCATGAGCCGCGAGGTCGCGGCGGGGTCGCGCTCGAAAACGACGCGAGTGTCTTCGCTGATGGAGTCGAAGAGATTCATGGCTGAGGTTGATGATAGCGCGGGCGGAATGACTGGGTAACTTACGAGGTCGGGCGTGGCCTGGGTTTGTGACGTGGAGCGCAACAAGGATGTGACTTCCGACAACCCGGCTTGTGAGGACCGAAACGGTGTCCGCTGGACTTGTGCTAACATTTTCGGGTTTAGCTGCCAATTAGAGCTGTCGTACATGCAATCGCCGGTTAGTGCGCTAAGCGAGCTTGTCGCCGCTGGCCGTTGTTGAAGTAGAGATTCCGGGCCGCGCGTTGTTTTCCTGGACTTGTGCTCCGGGGAACCAGGAGAACGATGAAGCACCGGCTAACCCTGTTCAGCGACGCAGTCTACGCAATCATCATCACGCTGATGGTGCTGGATCTGCGAACGCCCGAAACTCCCGGGTGGGATGGGTGGTGGCATCTGCTGCCGCGCCTTGGCGGCTATTCCGCAACGTTTGCGTTGCTGCTGGTGATCTGGCTCCATCATCATCACGTGTTTTGCCGCGTGCGGGAGATCAATCGGGCAATGTTCTGGTTCAATGGAGGCGCCCTATTCTTCTCCAGCCTGCTTCCATGGACGCTGCGCTCCATCATCGAACACCCGCATGATCCGACTGCCTATATCGTGTATCAAATCATTGCCTGGAATGCGATGACCGGCATGACCTGGTTCAGGTGGTCCGCATCGAAAATTCATGGTCGCGACCCCGGCTGGAAGGAATGGAGCCGTAAGCGTAACCGGGTGGCTGCCATCGGCACCCTGCAGTCGGCGGTTTTCTGCGCGCTTACGTTCGTCTATTTACCGGCTGCCATCGCAATCTATCTTGCCATGCTGATTTTCGTCATTATTTCCATCGACATCTCTCCGAGTTCAGGCGGCATGGCCACGGAAGAGGCGGCAGAACGGAACGCCCAACCATGATCGACATTCATCCGCCGCAGCACGCGCCCATGACGAAGCGCGAATTCTTTGTCCACCTCTTCATCGTCGTCCTCGGCATCCTCATCGCCGTCGGCCTCGAACAAGCCGTCGAGTTCTTCCACCACCGCCACCAGATCGCCCAACTCACCGAACAAATGCGCGCCGAAGCGCAGAGCAACCTGCCGCTGATACGCGACTCCGTCGCCAGGCTCAAAGTGCAGGCCACATACATCCGGTCACTTGAGGATGCGCTGCTCGCCGGAAAACGTTCCGGTGATTCCGTTGACGTACACGGCGTCTCTCCAAACGCTGGGTCCGCGCTCTATGTATCTCCCTCACGAGCCACGTGGTCGGCCGCCCAGGCGGCGGGCCTCGCTGCGCTCCTTCCCGCTGACCAAGCCGAGCTCTTTGCCCGGCTCGACTACAACACCGCAGCGGAGATCAGCGCGGACGAAGACCTGCACGAAACGCTACGCGCCCTGATCAGCGAATGTGTACGTGGCCAATACGAACACGCCAATCCGGCTGTTCAGCGTATCAGCCTCTCTCATCGCGACGATCTCCTCTTCCGTTTGGGACAGGTTGACGGCGCCATTCGCAGAAGCATCGCCACGCTCGCCCTGGTCGAAGGAGGTGACGCGGCGATTCTGGCAGGTGTCCATTCACTCGATGAGATGTACTCCTTCCAGAAGGCCGCGGTGCGACGAACCCAGTGTCGAGGCTGGCTCCACGACTTTCTTTGGAGCTACGCCGAAGCCCCAGACACAACCGAGTTCCAACCAGTCCACCGCAAGCGAATAGATTTCACGGAGCCCGCATGATCGACATCCATCCGCCACAGCACGCGCCCATGACGCTCCGCGAATTCTTCACTCACCTCTTCATCGTCATTCTCGGCATCCTCATCGCCATCGGCCTCGAACAAGGCGTTGAGGCCCTACACCATCGCCATGAGCGCCAGGCCCTTATCCAAGGTTTCCATCGCGAGTGTGCCGACAACCTGAAAGTCTTCGATCTCAATCTCGACGTCCTCCGCCAGGGCATCGCGTGGGACCGCGCCTCGCTCGCAGCCCTGCGCAATGCGCAGCCGCACGGCGGATACATCAGCGTCACCATGCCCCAACCACCTGCGCAGAACAACCTCCAGTCGCCATCCCGCTCCGTCTGGTCCGTCGCGAAAACCAGCGGCAAGGTCGAACTCCTGCCGGAAAACCTCGCCGAGGTCTTCGATCGCGTCGATGTCGAGGGCGCGCATTGGAGCGACGTGGTACAGCCCGCCAGCACCGCTTTCCAGCACATGAAGAGCTTCGGCGATCGCACCGGATACCCCCTGAACACCGGAGCGACCATTCACCTCACCCTCTCCCAGCGCGACGACGCCGCCACCGTCATCGATAATCACCTTGCGCAGTACGAACAGGAGAGGCTCTGGATCGCCTGGTGGAAGGGTGCTTCCATCAGTGTCCTTCGCGGCGTCCAGTCCCGCGCTGACATGGCAGACGACATCCAGCGCGCCAACATCGCTTCCCGCCAACCCTGACCTTCCATTCCTCGGAGAACGCTCCATGATCGACATTCATCCGCCGCAGACGTCGGATCACACGTGGAAGGACTTCTTCATTCACATCGGTACGATTGCGATCGGCATTCTCATCGCCATCGGCCTCGAACAAGCCGTCGAGCTCATTCACGAGCGCCATCAGCGCACCGAGCTGCGCAAGGCCGCCAACACCGACGCGCGGCTCTATCTTCGCGATGTCGATCAAAACCGAGAAGCCAACGCGCGGCAGGTGGAAGATCTCACGGCTCGCATACAGCAGGTTCGGGAGACGATCTCGCACGATCACCCGCTGCCTCCGCCAACGTATCGTCGCGCGTTCCCCATCGAGACAATCCGGCTCGGAAACCTCGCCGCAGCCAAATCCAGCGGCCTCATTCATTTGCTTAGCGAGGATGAGATCAACAGTACCGGCGACGCCGAAGTCGCTGTCATTAAGTCGGAAGCTCTCAAGGACCGCGCCCAGGAGGCCACCACCAAACGCGTCGCGTTCGAGCAGCGCTTCCAGACCGGCTTTCCGTCCGGTCCCTACGACTTCTCTCACATCACGACGGCACAGCTTGACGAGTACCTCGGCCTTCTTCTCGAGGAGCGCGTCCGCCGCACAGAGACACTTGCTTACCTCGAATTGATGCACCGCGGCGCACAGGCTTACCTCGATGGGCAGCGCGACCTCGAGAAACTTCGCGCCGCAGAGCAAAGCGCATCGGCGCATTAAAAACTGTGGGTGCGATTCGACACAGCTGCGAATGGTTAGGGGCTGCCATCGAGGAAACTATCGATCTTGATTGTCGACTTCGGGCCAATGCACTCTTCGAGCAAGGGCTTGAGCCGACCTCGGAGCATTCGTCTTGTGAAACGCCGTTGTCGTCACCTATCCGCACGTGGCAGGCCACTCTGCAAGCGATAAATCGCTGCTCCTATCGGGCGTCAGACAGGTAGCACAAGTGGTTCTTAGGCCAAGCTTGCACTGCCGACACGCGCTACAGGTTAACGGTGGAGGTTGGGGTAGCGAGGGCTTGTTGGCGGAGTTCTTCGAAGAGGGCGTGTGCTTAGGTAGCGCTCGCCGGAGCTGGGGATGATCACGACGATTAGCTTGCCGGCGTGGCGGGGTTCGCGGGCGATCTTCAGGGCTGCGTGGACTGCGGCGCCGGAGGAGATTCCTACGAGCAGGCCTTCTTCCTTGGGCAGGCGGCGGGCCATGGCGAGGGCTTCGTCGTTGGTGACCTGGATGATCTCGTCGATGAGGTCGGTCTTGAGGATCTGGGGGATGAAGCCGGCGCCGATGCCCTGGATCTTGTGCGGGCCGGGCTTGCCGCCGGAGAGGACGGGGCTGTCGGCGGGTTCGACGGCTACGGTGAAGAAGCCGGGCTTCCGAGCCTTCATGTACTCGGAGACGCCGGTGAGGGTGCCGCCGGTGCCGACACCGGAGACGAGGACGTCGGCGGTGCCGTCGGTGTCGTTCCAGATTTCGGGGCCGGTGGTGTCGTAGTGGATTTTGGGGTTGGCGGGGTTGTTGAACTGCTGCAGCATGAAGCTGTTGGGCGTGGCGGCGATGAGCTCTTCGGCCTTGGCGATGGCTCCCTTCATGCCGTTGGGGCCGGGGGTGAGGACGATCTCGGCACCGAAGGCGAGCAGAAGGATGCGGCGCTCTACCGACATGGTTTCGGGCATGGTGAGGATGAGCTTGTAGCCTTTGACGGCGGCGGCGAAGGCGAGGCCGATGCCGGTGTTGCCGCTGGTGGGCTCGATGAGGGTGGTGACGCCGGGAGTGATTTTGCCGTCGCGCTCGGCGGCGGAGATCATGGCGTTGCCGATGCGGTCTTTGACGCTGGCGACGGGATTGTTGCTCTCGAGCTTGAGGACGATGCGGGCATTACAGCCGGCAGCCACGCGGTTCAGTTGGACCAGGGGCGTGTTGCCGATGAGTTCGGTGGCGTTGGCGGCGATGTTCATTGTGTCCTCTCGTTCGTGCTGGAGTTGGATGCGCGGCTGGCGCGGATGGGCGCAGCGATGTGTTCACCAGCTTACGCGATTCGGGTTATGTGGGATGACCGCTGGGCTGCGGAGGTAATGCCGACGCTGCGGGGCTAAGGTAGGGGCGGCCCGGATGCTGGCTGGGGCGGCTAGCTGATCGGGTCGTTGGTCTTCCAGACGAAGAGGAAGTCTGCTGTTGCTGGAGGTGGCGATGGCGAGCTTCTTCTGGGCGGCGGCTCGGCTGAGGGCGGCGCGGATGTTTTCCTTGCTGTCGGGGAGCTCCGCGAGGGGGATTTTGAGCGCGGAACCGGCGTTGAGCTGGGCGATGTCGCCGAGCAATTGGGTGATTATTTTCTTGTGTTTCCCGTCGCGACCCTTGGGGACGTCCACCTGGGAGATGGAGTCGAAGTGCATGGGTGTATGGGCAATATTCTTGTTGTCGTCCATGGTTGGCCTCCTTTACCAACTAGGTGCACATGTAATCGACGCCTTATCGTGACGAAGCGTTGCAAAATTGAGATCAAATTTAAGCAGAAAACATGACGGCTGTCTAACGAGACGTATGGGACGTATTGCGTAACAAAATGTGAACCTAACGCAACCTGATGTGACCTAAGGGGAATAGACGAATCATCGTGGAAAAGAGTTAACCCATGACAGAACGAGACGCCTAGGGTTCTTTGTAGAGGTATCTGTCCATGTCCCCAACGTGCGGTTCTGAAGTGGTTTCGATGGCTGAAGTGCCGGTGGACGACGCAGCTGAGATGTTAGAAGATCGGCCGATCATTATGGTTGTCGACGATGAGCCGCTGGTGGCGGATACTCTGGCGATGATCTTGAGGCATGCGGGCTACCGCGCGATGCGCGCCTATGACGCCCGGACTGCGCTGGAGATGGCGAGTGTGCGAGCGCCGGACCTGCTGATCAGCGATGTCGCGATGCCGGAGATGAATGGCGTGGAGTTGGCGATGGGCATGATGTCGATGGCGCCGGAGTGCAAGGTGGTGCTGTTCTCGGGGCATGCGCGGAGTGTGGATCTGATGCGGGCCTATGATGCGGGGCATGACTTTCCGCTGATGGCGAAGCCGATGCATCCGTCGGAGATGCTGGGGCAGGTGGCGAAGAGCTTGAAGCGCGTAAGCGTGCGGGTCGGCGTGCATCGTGAGGGGCTGCAGGCGGTCAGCGCGTAGAAGGTGATGGGCACGGTTGGGTTTTGGCATGGCTCGTCGATAAATTAAGCGGCTCGGCTATTGAGCGTCGCCTCGGTGGCGCAGGACGCTTAGGGTCAGGTCGTCGAATTTCCCGTCGAAGTGAACATCGATTGCGTCGGCGAAGATATGATTTGTGGTGGTGGCCTGGGCGAAGAGGGTCATGGACGAGCGGAACTTCATGTCGTCGGGCGTGCCGAGGATTTCGCGGATGGGCTTGTTGCGGGCTGCGAGCAGGAGTTGGGTGCATTCGATCAGACGGGGGCCGAGGATTGGGTGATCGAGGTAAGCGATGGCTTCCTTGATCGAGGAGATCGCGAAGCGTTGGGACATGGGGCTGAGGCCCAGACCCTTTATCTGGGGGAAGATGAACCACATCCAGTGGCCGGTTTTGCGTTGCCGGCGGAGTTCGGCGAGGACTTCTCGGTAGACGGGGGCTTGTGCGTCGAGGAAGCGATTCAGGTTGAAGGGGTCGGTCATTTTGCGGCACTCCTGCGTGCCTAGAAGGGATAGATGCGGCGGCGGGGCCGTGCAAGTGCGTGGGTGGTATCGCGGGCTAGGAGATGTGGTGTTGTGGCTGTGGAGAGGAAGGCAATTGGGTCGCTTCGCCTGCGGCTTCGCTCCGGCCTTCGGCAGAGCGGTGCGCGCTTTGCGCGGGCTGGTTTATGGCACGGCTGAAGCCGTGCCCCTTCGAGGTTGGTGGTTGACGGGGAGAGGTTGGGCGGTTCAGAGGTTCGGTTGGGGCGGTGGGAGAAAGGTGTTGAGGGTTTGGGTGGGGTGGAGGGACTCGGGGTCCTTCGGCTGCGCTCAGGATGACAGGTGGTTTGGGTGGGTGGAGATGGGCGGGGCGGTCGCGCTCGTCGCGCGATACCCACTCATCGCAAAGAGTGCGATGAACGGTATACCCGGCGCAGTACACTTGAGGCGACAGCATGGACGCTATTGTGCAGATTAAGGCAGGCATTGATGCTAGCGGCTACAGGACCGCTGTCCGGGACTATACCGAGCCGACCGTTTTGGAAGAGCTTGCTGCAAATAGCTATGACGCAGACTCGACGACCTGGTCGTTCTACTTGATACCAGCAAGAGCCTCCTCCACGTTATCGATGACGGAATCGGCTTCTCCAAGGAAGCTATAGAACAGCTAGCTATTCTCGGAGGCGGCTCTAAGCAAGCCATTCCATTTTCTGCTGGGCGCAGACACTATCTCGGCAGTTATGGTTACGGCCTCAAGAGCAGCTTGAATATCGCAGACAGAGTAACTGTTCAAACTGTTTCCGAGCACGTCAATTCGATGGCACACTTGATTGGACCAAACTGGATGACGCCCTGAAGCCATCATTTTCGGGATTCGACTTCGATCATCGAGTCCGCGATAACCGACATACAGGCACACACCTGACATTAAAGCTCCGTAACCCAACCTCGCGAGACCAGTTGGACAAGTTTGGAGAGGTGCTGGCAAATTTACCAAGTGATGGGGCGAAATTTTCCTGTTTCGTTGGTCTCCACGATGAAGTAGTAAAGACCGCTCCCGATATCCTTTCGAACTTTGGTCGCTTAGCTAAGATCGCTCGTGCTCTCGAGAAGAAGGGTTTGCTCAAATTCGCTTTCACATCCATTCAAGCTGATCTTGACGCGTGCGAAGTTACTGAGATCACAGACAAAGAGGACTCAGCCATTAAGGCGAAGTTCTACTTCGCTGGTATGAAGATTGGGCAAGTCTCTCAGTTAAAACGAGGGCTGCGTGGTATATACGTGCGAATCCACGGAAGATTACTAAAGCAGAGCTTTACAGATAGTTCTTTCACTTACAACATCAGCCGCTGGAAAAAGTTTGAGAGCGGACTAAGAGTCGAGCTGAGTGTGGATTGGCTACGAGATCAGATCTCGTTACTCGAGAAGGGATTCGGTTTGCGAATCCGAAGCTAGAAAAGGAATTCAGATCTTTGCTTGTTCGATGCGTTGCGAAGGTTCATTCAACCCCAGTTAAAAAAGCTTGAAATTAAATCTGTAAAAGGCTCTCAGAAGAAGCTTGAACAACGTCTTGAGCTAGCGAAAAAAAGGGTTGAGCGAGATCCGTCAATATTGGTATCTGGTCCTAAGGGCGGCTTTACATTCCGCCCGGAGACTGATGGAGAACTGGCGCTCCTCCTTTCACACGGCGAAGTAGTAAGAAAGATTAATCCAAACTATTCCATGGTCGATTACAACGACCAGGCGCCTTTCGACTGTATCTTTTACGACAAGGGCAACATGCAGATGATTAAAGTTGAATTGGAGCCAACTCTAATAGAATGGCTCTCCCATAAAGATACCTCCCAGGTTGACCTGATAGTTGTCTGGAGTCTCGGGAAATGGAGAACAGGCGCTAAGAAGAAGGGTTCGTCAGGCCTGAACAAACTTGTCTCCGATGACCCTGAGGGCTCAGGTCGTTACAAGCTCTTAGAGTATGCGACTGAAAAGAGTAAGAATCCTCGTAAGAACTACACTGTAGCGTGCCTTGAAGAGTTGCTGTGAGACTAATTGAAGTCTTCCCGCGTTAAGAAGGAACGTCTACCTCTACGGGTAGATGCGGTTGAGGGTGCGGGCGAAGGGGATGGTTTCGCGGACGTGGTCCAGGCCGCAGATCCAGGCTACGCAGCGCTCGATGCCCATGCCGAAGCCGGAGTGGGGGACGCTGCCGTATTTGCGCAGGTCGAGGTACCACTGGAAGGCGGCGAGGGGGAGGTTGTGGTCTTCGATGCGGGACTTGAGGAGGTCGTAGTCGTCGACGCGCTGGCGAGCCGCCGATGATTTCGCCGTAGCCCTCGGGGGCGAGGACGTCGACGCAGAGGGCCTTGGTGGGGTCGGCGGGGTCGGGCTGCATGTAGAAGGCCTTGACTGGCGGCGGGGTAGCGGTGGATCATGACGGGCTTGGTCGAATTGGCGAGCTGATGTAGGTCTCGTCGGGGGAGCCGAAGTCGTCGCCGTAGTTGTGGGCGGTTTCGATGAGTGCCGTCGGCGTAGGCGTCGATCGAGCATGGCGTGGGCTTCGTCGTAGGTGAGGCGGGGGAAGCCGTTGCGGCGGATGCGGTGCGCTGGTCGCATCCCACGTCTCAGAAGCGAGACGCTGGGGCACCCGGTTCTGTGGTGAGTCTGGAGGAGCGGCGCGGCGATGACGGCTTCGAGTTTGGTGATGTCTTTGCCGATGACTTTGAGGTCGGCGCGGTGGTGTTCGAGGACGCGTGGTGACGATGTGGGTGAGGAAGGCTTCGGCGAGGTCCATGAGGCCGTCGAGGTCGAGGAAGGTGACCTCGGGCTCGATCATCCAGAACTCGGTGAGGTGGCGGCGGGTCTTGGATTTTTCGGCGCGGAAGGTGGGGCCGAAGCTGTAGACCTTGCCGAGGGCGAGGGCGGTGGCTTCGACGTAGAGCTGGCCGGATTGGGTGAGGTAGGCCTTGTCGTCGTCGAAGTAGTCCATCTCGAAGAGCTCGGAGGTGCCTTCGCAGGCGTTGGGGGTGAGGATGGGTGGATCGGTGCGGATGAAGCCGTTGGTGTCGAAGTACTCGGCTGCGGCGCGCATGATGGTGGCGCGGACGCGGAGGATGGCGGACTGGCGCGGGGTGCGGATCCAGAGGTGGCGGTGCTCCATGAGGAAGTCGACGCCGGCTTCTTTGAGCTGGATGGGGAAGGGGGTTTCGTCGGGGACGCGCTGGATGACGGTGACGTCTTCGACGTCGAGCTCGAAGCCGGAGGGGGCGCGGGAGTCGGCGCGGACGCGGCCGGTGACGATGAGGGAGGATTCGAGGGTGAGGGACTTGAGGGTCTCGAAGACGTCTCGGGGACGGCGGCTTTGGGGACGATGCCCTGGATGGTGCCGGTGCCGTCGCGGAAGATGGGGAAGAGAAGCTTGCCGGAGGCGCGGAGATTGTAGAGCCAGCCGCGGAGGGTGATGGATTGGCCTTCGTGCTTGCCGATGTCGGCGATGGTGGTGAGGATGGGGGCGGGGGTGGTCGCGGGGGTCGATTCAGTTGACATGCAGATACAGTTTACGCGGGAGAGGGGTTGTGTTGGGGCGGGGGTGCGGCGTAGGGTCGGGGACAGGAGCTTTGCGATGAGGATGCGGTTGGAGAGGGCGTGCGTGTTGGCGATGGCGGGAGCGAT
This sequence comes from uncultured Acidobacteriaceae bacterium, assembly GCA_963821165.1. Classification (GTDB taxonomy): domain Bacteria; phylum Acidobacteriota; class Terriglobia; order Terriglobales; family Acidobacteriaceae; genus Granulicella. The sequence goes on along the minus strand of CAWGCQ010000003.1, from coordinate 711,688 downwards.
GATGGCGGCGGGAGCGAGTGCACAGAGTGGGTCGGTGGATGGAGCAGCGGGTGTGGCGTGGATGGACGTGTCGGGGAATCCGTTTTATGCGGCGAGTACGCTGCCGTTCCAGGCGCCGCCGTTCGACAAGATCAAGGACTCGGATTATCAGCCGGCGATTGAAGCGGGGATTGCGCAGCAGTTGAAGGAGATGGACGCGATCGCGAACAACCCGGCGGCGCCTACGTTCGAGAACACGATCGTGGCGATGGAGAAGACGGGGCAGTTGCTGAATCGCGTGACGCTGGTGTTCTTTGGAGTGACGCAGGCGAATACGGATCCTACGCTGCAGAAGGTGCAGCAAGTTGTGGCGCCGCAGCTGGCCGGCGCTGCAGGATGCGATTTATCTGAATAGCAAGCTGTTTGCGCGGGTGCAGACGGTGTATGACGAGCGCGCGGGGTTGAAGCTCGATCCGGAGTCGCTGCGGCTGGTGGAGGTGGACTATCGCGCGTTTGTGAAGGCTGGCGCGAAGCTGAATGATGCCGACAAGGCGAAGCTGAAGAAGTTGAACGAAGAGGAGGCGGTGCTTTCGAATACGTTCATGAACAAGCTGCTGGCGGGAACGAAGGCTGCGGCTTACAGCACTACGGACAAGACGAAGCTGGCCGGGTTGAGCGATGCGCAGATGCAGGCTGCGCAGATTGCCGCGAAGGGGCGGGGAACGACCGGATATGTGATCCCGCTTGCAGAACACGACGCAGCAGCCGGACCTGACGTTCATGAGCGATCGCGATGCGCGCAAGGCGCTGTTTGATGATTCGTGGACGAGGACTGAGCGCAACGATGCGAACGACACGCGGGCGACGATCTCGCGGCTCGCGCAGGTGAGGGCGCAGAAGGCCGGGCTGCTGGGGTTCCCGAATTATGCGGCGTGGGTGCTGCAGGACCAGATGGCGAAGACTCCTGAGGCGGCGCAGAAGTTTATGGACGCGCTGGTGGGGCCGGCGACGACGAAGGCCAAGAGCGAGCAGGCGGAGATCCAGGCGCTGATTGATAAGCAGACGGCCGGGACAGGCAGCGGCATGTCGGGTGGCGGGTTCCAGGTGCGGCCGTGGGATTGGAATTTTTATGCGGAGCAGGTGAGGAAGGCGAAGTATGACCTGGATGATGCGCAGGTGAAGCCGTACTTCGAACTGAATCGCGTGCTGCAGGATGGCGTGTTCTATGCGGCGAATCAGCTGTATGGGCTGACGTTCCAGGAACGCAAGGACATCCCGGTGTATCAGCCGGACGTGCGGGTGTTTGAGGTGTTCGACGCGAATGGCAAGCCGCTGGCGCTGGCGTATTTCGATTACTTCAAGCGCGACAACAAGGCGGGCGGCGCGTGGATGAGCAACTTCGTGGGGCAGTCGACGCTGCTGGGGACGCTGCCGGTGATTTACAACGTGGCGAACTTCCAGAAGCCGGCGCCGGGGCAACCTGCGCTGATCAGCTTCTCGGATGTGACGACGATGTTCCACGAGTTTGGGCATGGACTGCATGGGATGTTCGCGAACACGGAGTATCCGAGCTTGTCGGGAACGAGTGTGCCGCGGGATTTTGTGGAGTTCCCGTCGCAGTTCAATGAGCACTGGGCGAGCTATCCGGCGGTGTTCAAGCACTATGCGGTGAACTACAAGACGGGCGCGCCGATGCCGCAGGAGTTGGTGGACGAAGATCAAGAAGGCCGCGAAGTTCGACCAGGGATACCTGGTGACCGAGGCGCTGGCGGCGGCACAGCTGGACATGCAATGGCATACGCTGCCGGCGAATGCGCCGCTGGAGAATGTGGATGATTTCGAGAGGGCCGCGTTGATCAAGAGTGCACTTGAATCTGGCGGCCGTGCCACCGCGGTATCGGTCGAGCTACTTTTTGCATATCTGGGCGAACGGCTATGCGGCTGGGTACTACGCGTACGCGTGGACACAGATGCTGGACGATGCCGCGTACCAGTGGTTCGAGGACCATGGCGGGTTGACGCGGGCGAATGGCGACCGGTTCCGGACGATGGTGTTGTCGCGCGGGAATACGGAGGATTTGGACAAGATGTATTCGACGTGGCTGGGCGGCGCAACCGACGGTGGCGCCGATGCTGAAGGATCTGGGATTGGTGGATGACGGGAAGTAGGGTGCGGGATGTCGCGAAGAGGGAGAGATGCATGCGCTGGATGGTTTGTTTGGCAGCGGCATGGCTGGTGATGAGTGGGAAGTTGAGCGCGCAGACGAGTGTCCCGCCGCCGCCTGCGGCACAGGTGACTACGCCGATGGTGGCTACTCCGTCACTGAGTCAGGAGCAGGTGCAGAAGATGGAACTGGACGACGCGCGGATGAAGGCGCAGTTGGAAGATTGGGCACAGCTGGGGCGGTACCACGCGGCGGATTTGGCGTTGCCGGCGACGGAGCCAGGGCGGGTGGTGTTCTATGGGGATTCGATTACGGATGCGTGGGTGTTACAATGGCGGGAAGTTTTTTCCGGGGAAGCCTTATGTGAACCGCGGGATCAGCGGGCAGACGACGCCGCAGATGCTGGTGCGGTTTCGGCAGGATGTGGTGGATCTGCATCCTGAGGCGGTGGTGATATTGGCGGGGACGAATGATATTGCGGGGAATACGGGGCCGTCGACGCAGGAGATGATTGAGGACAACTTCAAGGGGATGGTGGAGATTGCGAAGGCGAATGGGATTCGCGTGATTCTGGCGTCGGTGCTGCCGGTGGCGAAGTATCCATGGCGGCTGGCGGTTGCGGATGTGCCGCAGAAGATTGAGGCGCTGAATGTGTGGCTGAAGGGATATTGCGCGCAGGAGAAGCTGACGTATCTGGATTACTGGACTGCGATGGCAGGGCCGGACGGCGGGATGAAGCCGGGGATCAGTATCGATGGCGTGCACCCGAATGCCGCAGGGTACGCGATTATGGAGCCGTTGGCGGAGGCGGCGATTGAGGCGAAGTAGAACGGACGCTTGCTGCGCAAGCGAGAAGCAGGTTCCTCGCTACGCTCGGAATGACAGCCAGAAAGGCAAGAGCAAAAACAAAAGCAGCTCTTTGGCTGGTGGGATTTGTGCTTTCCCACTCATGACAATGAAGCCGTCATGAGTGGGGCACCCCGAATTTGTCGTGAAGGGGAGGGGAGTTAGTAGCCGGCGGCTTTGCCGAAGGAGTGGCGGTGATCGTGGCCGCCGAGGAGTTCGCCGGTGGTGGGGTCTACTTCTATGAGCTCGCTGTCGCCCCAGACGCCTTCGGACTTTTCGTCGAACTCGGCGGCGCGGCGGGTGATGTAGCCGCGGGCTTTGAGGGCGTCGACGGTGGGGATGGGGAAGGCCTTTTCGAACTGCAGGATGTCGGGGAGGTATTGGTGGTGGAAGCGGGGGGCGTCGGCTGCGGACTGGATGTTGAGGTGGTTGTCGACGACGCTGATGAGGTCGTTGGCTACGGTGGTCATGATGGTGGAGCCGCCGGGTGAGCCGAGGACGAGGCGGAGTTTGCCGGGGTGGGTCGGTGTGGGGGTTGAGCCCGGCTTGGAGATGGGGCCGTAGAGGTCGGTGATGGGTGGTTCGCTGACGATGGTGGGGGTCATGGAGGAGAGCGGGCGATGGCCGGGGGCGATAGCGTTGGCGGCGCTTTGAATGAGGCCGAAGGCGTTGGGGGTGCCGGGCTTGGAGGTGAAGTCGTCCATCTCGTCGTTGAGGAGGAAGCCGAGGGGGTCGACCGTGACGCCGGAGCCGAAGCCGAAGTTGAGGGTGTAGGTGCTGGAGACGGCGTTGCCGTCGGCGTCGACGACGGAGAAGTGGGTGGTCTCGTTGGATTCGGGGTGGGCGTTGAGGGGCGTGGTCGGGTCGGGGAGGTAGCCGGCGGGGCGGACGAGGCTGGCGGAGGGTGTGGGCTTGATGGGGTCGATGGTTTTGCGCCAGGCGTCGGCGTAGTAGGGTTGGGCCATCTCGGCGAGGGGCATGGTGTTGAAGTCGGGGTCGCCGAGATAGTCGGCGCGATCCATGTAGGCGCGGCGAAAGGCTTCGGCGATGAAGTGGATCTGATCAGGGGAGCGGTCGGCGCCGATTTTGGGGAGGTTGTAGCCGCTGAGGATGTTGAGGATTTCGATGAGGACGATGCCGCCGGAGCTGGGTGGGGGCGAGGTGAGGACCTCGAGACCGTGGTAGTGGCCGATGAGCGGGGTGCGCTCTTTGACTTCGTAGTGGGCGAGGTCCTGGGCGGTGATGAGGCCCTGGTTGGCGGCCTCGAACGCGGCAATCTGGGCGGCTAGCTTGCCGTGGTAGAAGTCGGAGGGGTTGGCGGCGATGCGGGTGAGGGTGTCGGCTAGCTCGGGTTGCTTGAAGGTATCGCCGGCCTTGTAGAAGTTGCCGTCGCGCTGGAAGATGCGGCGGGAGGTGGGGAACTGGGTGAGGTTGGTGGACTGGAGGTCGTCGGCTTCTTCGGCGGAGAGGACGTAGCCGTCTCGGGCAAGGCGGATGGCGGGGGCCATGACTTTGGCGAGGGTGAGGCGGCCGAAGTGCTGCTCGGCGTAGGTGAGGCCGGCGACGGTGCCGGGAACTCCTGAGGCGTGAGGGCCGGTGATGGAGGCTTTGGGGATGATATTGCCCTGGGCGTCGAGGTACATGTTGGCGCTGGCGGCGGCGGGGGCCTCCTCGCGGTAGTCGAGGAAGACCGGGTCGCCGTGCTTGAGGGCGGCGTCTCTTCCCATGCCGCGGGCGCTTGAGGGGCGGATGAGCATGAAGCCGCCACCGCCGATGTTTCCGGCGGCTGGGTAGACGACGGCGAGGGCGAAGCCGACGGCCACGGCGGCGTCGACGGCGTTGCCGCCTTCGCGGAGGATTTCGAGGCCAGCGTCGGTGGCGTCGTGGTGGATGCAGACGACCATGGCGTGGGGTGCGCGGGCGGGGGTCTCGGCGAGGTAGTCGGTGGGGGGTGTTGCGGGGAGTTGGGCACTGGCGGTGGAGAGGACGAGCAGGGATGCGGTGGCGAGCGCCAGAGCGGAACGCATGGGGGGAGGGCCTCCTAGGATTGAGTAAGGATACCGTTCGTGGGGAATTTGGGGAGGCAAGGGAGCGGCCCGATAATCGAATAGAAGTGAGTTAGTTTCTATCACATTTTATGCAACCCTTGCGCTATACTTACGTCTAAAGGACTGCGGGGTTTGGATTCCGCCAAACTCCTTACTAACAGAATCAAGGAGATAGGGTTATGACATTGACTCGGTTTGTTCCCTTTCGTAGTGGTTTGAATGATGTGGCCGTGCTTCAGAATCGGCTGAATTCGATATTTCAGGACTTTGCCCGGCCGGATGAAGCGTCTGAGGCGTTGATGGCTGGCAACTTCGTTCCGGCGGTGGATGTGTACGAAGATGCTGAGAAGCTGGTGTTGAAGCTCGAGGTTCCGGGCATCCGTCGTGAAGACCTGGACATTCGGGTGGAAGGCCGCACGCTGACGGTGAAGGGCGAGCGCAAGTTCGAGAGCGAGGAGAAGGAAGAGAACTTCCATCGCATCGAGCGCCGGTACGGCAGCTTTGTACGCAGCTTCACGCTGCCTTCGACAGTGAACACGGAGAAGGTAGAGGCGACGAGCGCCGATGGGGTGGTAAGCATCTCATTTGCGAAGAAGGCGGAGGCCCAGCCGAAGCAGATCCAGGTGCAAGTGGCGCCGGCTGCTCAAAAGCAGGTTGAGGCGAACGCAAAGGCGTAAGCAGGTTTAGAGCGAAGTGCCTTGGGGCGGGCCCGATTGAAGAGCGGGCTCGCCCACTTTTTTCGCGAGCGGTAAGGATGCCTGGTGAGAGCGGCAAAGGGTCAAGAGCAGTACGGCGATGAGTGGAAGATCGATCAGCCAAAGGGTGTGGTTCTTGAGGTGCGGGGAGAGAAGGGCGCCAGCGATGGCGCCGATCAGGAAAGCGAGGACGATGCAGGAGAGTTCGCGGAATTTTCGCAGACCAGCTTTGCGCTTCCCGGGTGTAAGCGCGTCATATAAGCCATCGACTGCGGAGCGAAGGTTGCCGGTCATGAAGGTGGAGTTGTAGGAGTAGCTGTCTGCTTTCCGGAAGCTCGTGACTTGGTAGGCGGCGAAGATGGCGATGATGGGTACGAAGGCGAGTTCGGGAAAGTGGATGGGAAGGAATGAAGCGATGAAGAGCGCTAGGATTTCGCAGACGAGGCCAACGGTGACGGCGTGATGCTTGAGAGTTTTGTCGAGGAGATTGGCGAGGAACACGCCGGTGACGAAGCCGAAGATGGGCAGCAGATGACGCAGGGCCTGGGTGTAGTCGTGATGCAGGATGGCGACGCCGAGCAGGACGCCGTTGCCGGTCATAGCGGCGGCGAAGACGTGGCCGTGGTTGAGGTAGATGAAGGCGTCGAGCGAACCGCCCGTGAGAGCAAGAAGGATGGCGAAGAGAAATGAGCCGGACACCTGGTGTTCGGCGGTTGAAGAATCTGCGGGCGGGTTGGATGAGTTGTTGGGCATGCAGTGAGAACTAGATAAAGGATTGGATGATCGGCTGGAGCCGGTAAGGAGATAGTGATGGCAATTAAATGGGACAAGTTTACGGTGAAGTCGCAAGAGGCGCTACAGGTGGCGCAGGGGAGTGCGGCGGAGAATGGCAATCCGGAGGTGCTGCCGCTGCATTTGATGGCGGCGCTGCTGGAGGATAAGGAGGGTGTGGTGCGCCCGGTGCTGGAGAAGGTGGGGGTGGCGGTGCCGCAGTTGCAGGCCGCGATTCATGCGGCGATAGCCAAGCTGCCGAAGGTGCAGGGAGCGGCGCAGCAGCCGGGGTTGAGTGCCACACTGACGAAGGTGCTGGATGGGGCGTTCAAAGAGGCGGAGAACTTTAAGGACGACTACGTGTCGACGGAGCATTTGTTGCTCTCGTTGGCGAAGCAGAAGAATGAGCCGGTGCAGATGGCGCTGGCGGCGGAGGGTGCGGACTACTCGGCGATTCTGAAGGCGCTGCAGGCTGTTCGTGGGTCGCAGCGGGTTACGGACCAGAATCCTGAGGGGAAGTTCCAGGCGCTGGAGAAGTATGCGAAGGATCTGACGGAGTTGGCGCGGCGCGGAAAGTTGGATCCGGTGATTGGGCGCGATGAGGAGATTCGGCGCGTAATCCAGGTGCTGAGCCGGAGGACGAAGAATAATCCAGTGCTGATTGGCGAGCCGGGTGTGGGTAAGACGGCGATCGTAGAGGGGTTGGCGCGGAGGATCTTCCATGGCGATGTGCCGGAAGTGTTGCGGGACAAGCGCGTAATTTCGCTGGATCTTGGGTCGATGCTGGCGGGCGCGAAGTTTCGCGGCGAATTTGAGGATCGGTTGAAGGCGGTGCTGAAGGAGATTGAAGAGTCGAACGGGCAGATTATTTTGTTCATCGATGAACTGCATACGCTGGTGGGGGCTGGTGCCGCGGAAGGTGCGATTGATGCTAGCAATATGTTGAAGCCGGCGCTGGCGCGCGGAGAGCTGCGGGCGATTGGCGCGACGACGCTGAATGAGTATCGGAAGTACATCGAGAAGGATGCGGCGCTGGAGCGGCGGTTTCAGATTGTGTTTGTCGGCGAACCGAATGTCGAGGACACGATTGCGATTCTGCGTGGGCTGAGGGAGCGGTATGAGATGCACCACAAGGTGCGGATCAAGGACTCGGCGATTGTGGCAGCGGCTGAACTCTCGCATCGTTACATCAGCGACAGGTTTTTGCCGGATAAGGCAATTGACCTGGTGGATGAGGCAGCAGCGGCGCTGGCGATTCAAATTGGGAGCGTGCCAGTCGAGATCGATGATCTCGAGCGGCGGGCGACCAGCCTGGAGATTGAGCGGAATGCGCTGAAGCGCGAGGACGATGTGAATTCGCGGGACCGCCTGATACAGGTTGAGCGCGAGCTTGCGGAGGTGCAGGAGCAGGCGGCAGGACTGCGTGCGCGCTGGCAGAAGGAGAAAGGCGCGATCGGTGAGATTGCGATGCTGAAGGAGCGGCTGGAGCAGATGCGCTTTGAGGCGACGGAGGCTACGCGCAAGGGCGATCTGCAGAGAGCGGCGGAGCTGCAGTACGGCGAGATACCGAAGACGGAACGCGAGTTGGCGGAGCTGACGGCATTGCAGGACGCTAGCGTTGCGGATGCGAAGGCGGGCGGAAGTGCGTCGCGATTGCTGAAGGAAGAGGTCGACGAAGAAGATATTGCGCGGATCGTGTCGAAGTGGACGGGCATTCCTGTGTCAAAGATGCTGGAAGGCGAGGTGCAGAAGCTGACGCAGATGGAGCAGCGTCTGGGCGAGCGTGTGATTGGACAAGATGAGGCGCTGGTAGCAGTGGCGAATGCGATTCGGCGTTCGCGCGCTGGGTTGAGCGATCCGAAGCGGCCGATTGGTTCGTTTATTTTTCTTGGGCCTACGGGTGTGGGAAAGACAGAGACGGCGAGGGCGCTGGCTGAGTTTCTGTTCGACGATGAAAACGCGATGGTGCGCATCGACATGAGTGAGTACATGGAACGGCATGCGGTGGCGCGGCTGATTGGCGCGCCCCCGGGGTACGTCGGGTTTGATGAAGGCGGTCAGTTGACTGAAGCGATTCGGCGACGGCCGTACGCGGTGGTGCTGTTCGACGAGATCGAGAAAGCGCATCCGGATGTATTCAATGTGCTGCTGCAGGTGCTGGATGACGGGCGGCTGACGGACTCGAAGGGGCGGACCGTGGATTTCAAGAACACGGTGTTGATCATGACGTCGAATATTGGGGCGAGCCAGTTGGCGACGGCGTGGGCTGAGGGCGAGGACGGCTTTGAGGATGCGAAGGTTCGGGTGATGGAAGAATTGCGGAAGCATTTCCGGCCGGAGTTTCTCAATCGCGTGGACGATATCGTGGTATTCCATCCGCTGGGCGAGAGTCAGCTTACGCACATCGTGGATTTGCGGCTGGCAGATCTACAGAAGATGTTGGTAGATCGGCACATTACGCTGGAGCTGACGGATGCCGCGCGCGAGGCGATCTTCAAGGCTGGGTACGATCGCGCGTATGGAGCGCGGCCGTTGAAGCGAGCGATTCAGCGAATGGTGCAGGACAAGCTGGCGATGAAGATTCTCGACGGCAGCGTGCTGCATGGCGACCATGTGGTGGTGGATGTGGGAACGGAGGGGCTGGAGTTCAAGGTCCAGCACTCCGCGGTCGCGGTGTGAGGCGCGGCTGAATCATTGTGTTGGCGCTAACGTTTGTGGAATCCCAGGTCTCAAAGGCGAGACCTGGGCACCCAGATTCGCGGGGTTGTGGGATGCGCAGATGGTGCTAGTTATTGAGGACGCTGTGCTTGAGGCCGCTCCAGGTGGTGGAGTGTACGAGATAGTCAGAGGGCTTGGTGCCGGGGTAAACCTTTGACCAGAAGGTGTCGAGTTGGTGTTCGATCTGCGGGCGCACGGGTGAGTCCTTGCGAATGGCGATGCCGTAGTTACCGGCATCGGCGTAGACGTCATACTGGGCCTGGAAGGCGGGGTCAGAGAACATTTCGGCTCGCTGATAGGTATAGGCAGTGTTGGGCATCCAGATGAGGTCGGGCTTGCGGGCGAGGAAGCGACTGGTGTTGAAGCCGTGGAGCGCGATATCGGTGTCGTTAAGGCCGGCCAGGTCGATGACATTGATGCGGGAGGCGTGGTCGCCGAGATAGCCCACTTCGGTGGCGGCGACCGTGGTGCCGGGCGGAAGTGGCGCGATGAGGTCATCGGTGATGTCGCGCATCATGGGCTGCCAGTCGACAGAGGGGAGAGGGGTGGTGGCGGTGATGTTCAGCTGGGCGGGATCGTATTCGAAGTGGTGACCATGTTCGAGACGGCGAAACTTTCCCTGGACCGCTTGTGAGGAAAAAACGAAAAAGAATAACAACATGGCTGCCGTCAGCACGCTGCGGTTGCGGAGAGCGTGACCGGGCCAAGCCGCTTCGTCGTTTGGGGCCAAGGTAAGCCAGCGATCTAGCACGAGGATTGCCGGAACGATGATGAGGGGCGCGTACGGCACGTAGTAGCGGCTATCGAAACCCATGATCTGGGTAACGGTGCCGAGGTACGCAAAGATGATGAACGCGGGTATTGCACCTGCGAGGATGAGGCGAAGGTCGCGACGGCGTGCCAGCAGGATTAGAGCCGCGAGAAACAGTTGCAACATGGTGAGAAAGGCGATGAGCAGGAGACTGGGGTACCAGATGCTGGTGTAGCCGAGGTAGGCGTGGCCTCCCTTCATATAGACGCTGAGAGGAAGGGGGGTTCCGAAGTACAAGCGGCAGAGGATGAGTTCGATGATCACGCCGGTAAAGAAGCCGGCATCGAACAACAAGAGGGATCGGAGTGTAGGACGAGGGCTGCCGGGAATAAGGCGGACGAGAAAAGGGAGCAGCAGGGTGACGATTGCGGACTCGGGGCGCGCGAGGAAGAAAAGAAGGGCGACGCCACAAACGACGGCGGTGTGGATGCGTCCGGCGCGCCAAAGGAGACAAAGCCCGAGGAAGAGAGCGCAGAGGGTGGTCGCAAGCATGGTCTCCATACCGTTGAACTGATTGCCTTGAAACAGTGTGGAGGCGAAGAGTGGAACAGCGATGAGGGCAAGGACGCGCAAGGGGCTGCGTAGCCATTCACTTTGAGCATTTGCGGCCACGGCCCATGCCATCGCGATGACAGCGGCGAAGGAGAAGAGCCAGGAGCCGAGGATAAGCTGCGTCCAGGGATCAGTGGGGAGATAGCTGAGGAGGAGGGTGCAGAAGCTCCAGAGCAGCGAGGTGGGGCCGTAGGTGTGGACGCCGTTCAGGTTCCAGGAGAAGCCGAAGCCATGGCGGATGTTATATGCGTAACGCAGAAACATGTAGGCATCGTCAAAGCCAAGCGGCATGCGATGAATGACCATGAAGTTCTGGACGGAGGTGGCGGCGGTCTGTGCGAGCAGTAAAACAGCTGCGATGTTAAGGAGACGTTGCGTTCCGGTGCGATCCATAATTGCCTCGTGCCTGGTGAGCATTGGTCCCTGGAGGAGTGAGGGCCTACGGCCACTGAAAGGAGATTGCCTGCCCACCGAAAGACGGGCCCAGCGGGGTGACCGTTGCGTTCTCTAAGGTGGCAGCCTTGTCGGTCCAATTCCAGCCGTCCTGCCACTGGACGAGTAGATGTGGACCAGGCTTTGTTATCACCTGATCGTAATCTACGACGGGCAAGGTGGTGAAGTGTTGTAGATTCCGCGCGGAGATGGAGTAGGTGTCGTGCTTGAGGAAGAAGATCTCGCGGTGAGCGTTGTAAAGAAGGGTAATGCGGGCACGAAGTGCGGGATCGGGGATGTAGTAGGAATCTACGAAAAAGTTGCCCAGGCTCTGTTCGTAGAGCGGCGCGGAGGGATTCGCGGCGAGGGCGGCGGCTAGGGCGGGGGAGGGGGTCAAGCTTGCGAGGATGGCGAGAGAGGCTCGGTGCTCCTGGATGATGTTATGCGTGTTGATAGCGAGGGCGGCGGCTGTGATCACGGTGAGAGCGGAGTAGTAGAAGACGTTGCTGCGGAGTCTGCGCTCGAGCACGATGCCGAAGGTGGCGGCGAATGCGATGAGGGCGGCGATGACGTAGCGGACTTCCATGGTGTGCGTGACGAAGCGGCCGAAGAGGTATCCGAAGAAGGGGAGCAGGGCCATGGATAAGAGGGCGATCCAGGTGTAGGTGTGCTCGGTGGAGGGGCGGCGCTTGAAGCGTTTGTAGCCGGCGTAGGCGAGGGTGAGGGCAAGAATTACCATGGTGGCCGCCGCCAGCTTTTGGAGAGACATCGACCAGGTGGTGTAGCGGAGGAAGAGCTCGCGATAACCCTGGCTGATGTCGTGGATGTTTACGCCGGTGATGTAGTAGTGCTGGCGGTAAACCATGAGGGCGCGCTCAAAGGGGAGGATAAGGACGATCGAGGCAAGCCCGAGGGCGAGAGCAGTAAGAACGCCGAAATCGACGCGCTTGCGGGTGAGGGTGCGCGCGAGCTCGGCGAGGGAGACGGGGATGAGGATGAGGACGCCGAAGTAGTGGCTGGTGATCGCGAGTGCTATGGAGAGAGTGAGGCCGGCGAGGGGGAGGATGCGGGAGCGAGCGATGCCATCGTCGAGTGTCGCGATCTGCCAGCAGAGGAGCGACAGGGCATAGAGGCCGAGAAGGAGGCCGTAGGGACGGCCCTCGACAGAGTAGCGGAAGCTTGCAGTTAGGATGGGCACGGCTATGGCGATGATGGCGGCGCGGTCGCCGGCCAGGCGGCGCACGAAGAAGAAGAGGCAGACCTGGAAGAGGAGGAAACCGCCGAGAGCGGGGAGACGCAGGGCGATAGCATTGCGCCCGAAGATGTCCATGCAGAGATGCGAAAGAATGTGGTAGGTGGGAGGGTCGAGGGAGATGGGGTGGTGGAGCTGGACGAGGATAACTTGCTTGAAGGTGGCGACGCCGTCCGAGTAGAAGGAGAGGAACTCATCGTTCCACATAAGGCGCACGTGCGACCAGATTAGCGAGAGGCCAGTGGAGAGCAGAAGGAAGAAGGCGAGTAGAGGGTAGGAACTTGCGGAGGTCTTCGGAGACGAAGCCGGTTGGCTCATGCGTGTTCGATCTCCGAAAAGCTGACCATATGAAGGGAAGGACGGTGCATTTTCGATGAGGTGGACGTGGGCGCGGAGGAGGGAGGAAGCGTGGGCATGAAGAATTGTTCGAGACGTGGCATGCGGATGAAGAGCAGAAGTCCCATGACGATGACAGTAGCAGCGAAAGAGGCCATGAGGAGCGGTTCGCGGTACAGCTTCTCGGGGTTCTGGACGGCGCTTTCGGGTTTGAAGGAAAGCTTGAGATAGATCGCCATGGTAAAGGCGACGAAAGGAAAGCCGAGGATGAGCTCGATGCGGTAGCGGATGATGAAGGCTCCGAGAAAGAGCATTGCCGTGGAGGCGTAGAAGAGGACGGAGACGAGGAGTGACTCCGGGGTGTAGCGCTTGAACGATGCGCGGTAAGACCCTGCGAGGGCGTGGTCGCCGGACTTGTGCAGCTCGGACAGCTCGCTGAAGCGCTTGAGCGCCATGAAGTAGCAGCCGATCATCCAGTACGCGATGAGAAGCGAGACGGGTGGAATGAGGACGCTGGTGACGGCGTACCAGCCGAGCAACATGCGCAGCGGGTTATTGATGGATTCCGTGAGGACGTCGAGGTATGGGACGTCTTTGGAGCGGATGGGGGGGAAGTTATAGATGCAGCCCATGATCCAGAGGATGAGGGCCATAAAGGCGAACATCTTCGAGATGGTGAGGCCGATAGCGACGCCTGCGACCATCATGAGGAGCCATTGGAGGTAAGCGGCTGGGATGCTGACGAGGCCGCGTGCGGCGGGGCGATTTCTCTTGATGGGATGGAGGCGGTCGAAGGGCGCGTCAAGGACTTCGTTAATGACGTAGTTGCTGCAGGCGACAAGTGTGATGGCGATGAAGGCGAGGACGAGGGTCTTGATGAGGTGAAGATTGAAGAGGGAGGGATCGACGCTGAGGGGGACTATGACGCCGGGGAGAACGAAGAGGTTCTTGATGGAATGATCGAGCCGGACGATGGCAAGGTGGGCACGGAGCCGCTCGCCGAACGGGACTGTGGTGTTCTCACTTTGAGACATCGGCAAGGAACTCCCGTGTGGCGGTGGCAGCTGGCATTGGCAGCATCAGTATAGCGTGGAGGGGTTCAAATGCCTTGACTGCAGGGGGCGACCGAGAAGGTGGGATGGCTCGTGAAAGACGGACGATATACTGGCGCAGGTGATGGTTGTCGCAGACATGGCATTTGCGAGAGCGGGCCGGCGCGCGGAAATCCAATGGTGAACAAGACGACGTATGCATGAAGCGCTGATTTCTGATGCTGGCGAGGGCAAAGAGGAAACGCGCGGCTCTCACGTCGCTGGAATGCCTTTGTGGGCAATCGCATTCCTGGTGCTGACGGCTGTGGTCTCGCTTTCAATAGGCCATTATTTGCTGATCAATGGCGACGACCTGCTGGAGATATGGTGCGACAGGGTAGGCAGCCTCGCTCAACTGCTGCACATCCAGCGAAACACACCACTGGTAATCGATCCATTCTTCTATCACGGCCTCACATTCGTCGGGATTCGTTTGTTTGGAGTCACGCCTTTTTTTCTGAGACTTCCGTCGCTGCTTGGCTTTATGGTGATGCAGGTCTGCCTATTCCATTTTGTTCGACGCATTGCTTCGGCACAGGTTGCAGTGTTCGCGCTTGCGTTCCCCATGGTTACGGGCGGTTTTATGTATACGCTCCAGATTCGTCCCTACGGTGTACTGCTGGGATTGTTTGGTTTGGCGATGCTGAGTTGGCAGACGGCAACACGGCGGGAAGAGGGTCGTACCCTCGCTTTGGTGGTGCTCGGGTTGAGCATCGCTGCCGTGATTAATTCGCAGTACTACGGCGTGCTGATCATGGTGCCGCTATGCGTCGGGGAGGCGGTGCGGGTTTGGAAAAGACGGCGGCTGGATGTGCCGATGCTGATGTCGTTGGGCGCGGGGCTGGCTGGGATAGTTTTTCTACTTCCGTTTATGAAGGGTGCAGCGGAGTTTCGGAGCCATTACAAAGCGGGCAACGTGCCGTATCAGTCGATTACGCAGACATACAATTTTCTTGTGCTGGGGCAGTCGACTTTCAGGCAACAGACGAATCATTTACTGGCGGTTTTGCTGGGGGTTTTGGTTGTGCTCGTTCTCTGGGGTTCTATTCATCAGAGGCGTGCTAAGGCCTTGAGACTGCCGGACGCTGAGTTTGCCTTTGTGCTTACGCTCGCGGCGCTGCCAATCTTCGCATACCTGCTGGGTCATTTCGTGACGCATGCGATGGAGTCCCGCTACGCCCTGGGTGCACTCCTCGGAATCACTGTGCTGCTCTCGATTGCACTCATACCTGTGCTGAGGAATCGGGTCACATGTTCGATAGTCTTCGCATTGCTTTTCGCATGGTTTTCCTGGAACGGCGTTATGGGGGTTCGAGGATCACGAAGCTACAGGGATCAGGCTCTCGCGTCGATGGTCGTGCCGCCGAAGGTGATGGCGGCGATCATGGCAAGTCCCACGCAGATGCTCTATACCCAGGATATTGACCTGGTTGGTTTCCTGGCTTTTCACGATGCCGATGCGAAGGTGCTCCAGCATGTGGCGCTGGTGTATTCGGTGGATGAGGAGATGCGTTGGAATCAGTCCGAGACGGATTCACGGATCGTAGAGAACTTGAAATCCTTTACTCCTTACACGATCGTGTCCTACGAGAGTGTGATGAAGCAGCCGGCGGGCCGCGTGTTTGTGCTGACGCACGGGGGGTGGAACTGGATTGATAAGGCGTTCGCAAGCGGACAGGTTACGGCGGAGCCGGTTGGGGAAGCTTTCGGCGCTGAGGTGGTTCGTGTTGTGCAACCGTCCACTGGCGAAGAACACCTAGTACCATGAATCGATCCCTGTGGGCGGGCGCTGTGCGCTGCGTTTGCGGGAAGACGGTGGCGGCTGGAGCATCGTCGCGGTCAGGTGTGACTGATGAAGAGAGAGTAGCGGGTTGGGTAGACAGCCCGGCGCGTTGGTGCGTTGGATGAAGAAAGCGATCGTGATCGGAGCGGGACCTGCGGGACTGACGGCCGCGCTGGAGTTTCTGCGCAGGACGGACGTGCAGCCGATTGTGCTGGAGGCGTCTGAGGAGATTGGGGGAATCTCGCGGACGATTCGGTATAAGGGCAACCGGATGGATATTGGGGGACACCGGTTTTTTTCGAAGAGCGACCGGGTGATGCAGTGGTGGATGGACCTGATGCCGGTGGAGTCGGGTGAAGCGCTTGCGACGGAGATTAGCTACCAGGGGCAGCATAGGACGGTGGCTGTGCCGGTTGCAGTGGAGGAAGAGCCTCCGTTGCGCGGGATGGGACCTCTGAAGGCAGCTGACGAGGAAGACGAGGTGAGTGCGGAGGATCTTGCGGAGCATGTGCCAACGGTGACGGTCGTGGGTGCCGCGGCTCCGGAGAGCGACGACCTGGTGATGCTGGTGCGGCCGCGAAAGAGCCGGATTTACTACCTGCGAAAGTTTTTCGATTATCCGATCAAGTTGAATGGGACGACGGTGTCGAACCTGGGGCCAGTGCGGATGGTGAAGATTGGCGCGAGTTACGTGATGAGCCGCGTGCGGCCGATTAAGGAAGAGAAGAGTCTTGAAGATTTCCTTATCAACCGTTTTGGGCGTGAGCTGTACTTGACGTTCTTCAAGAGCTACACGGAGAAGGTATGGGGGACGCCTTGCGATACGATCTCGGCGGAGTGGGGCGCGCAGAGGATCAAGGGGTTGAGTTTGACGACTGCGCTGAAGCATCTTGTGCGCAAGGTGTTTTCGCCACGGCCGACGAATGAGGGCGGGAAGGACATCGCACAGAAGGGAACAGACACGTCGTTGATTGAGCGATTTCTGTATCCGAAGTTTGGGCCGGGGCAGCTGTGGGAGCACGTTGCCGAGAAGGTGGTCGCGATGGGCGGCGAGATTCATATGCGATGGAACGTGGTGGGCGTGGACGTTGACGGCGCGCGCGTTACGGCGGTTGAGGCGGTGAATGCGGCAGGAGAGATGCGGCGATTTGAGGGCGACTACTTTCTGTCGACGATGCCGATGAAGGATTTGGTTCGGGCCCTGAAGGCAGACGTTCCGGTGAATGTGCGCGAGGTGAGCGAGGGACTACAGTATCGGGACTTTATTACGGTGGGTGTGCTCGCGAATAAGCTTGATGTGACGGAGTCGGATAAGACGCGGATACGGGACACGTGGATTTATATCCAGGAGCCGGACGTATTGTTGGGGCGGTTGCAGATTTTCAATAACTGGAGCCCTTACATGGTGTCGGACCCAACGAAGGTCTGGATTGGGTTGGAGTATTTCTGTTACGAGACGGACGGTCTGTGGACGATGCCGGATGAAGAGTTGAAGAAGTTCGCGGCCGGCGAGCTGGAGAAGATTGGGATTCTTAAGACGGCGGAGGTGCTGGATGCGCACGTGGTGCGAGTGCCGAAGACGTATCCGGCGTACTTTGGGACGTATGATCGTTTTGAGGAATTGAGGACTTGGATGGACCGGTTCGAGAATTTGTTCCTGGTGGGGCGGAATGGGATGCACAAGTACAACAACCAGGACCACTCGATGCTAACGGCGATGGCGGTGGTGGATGGGATTGCGACTGGATATGTGGATAAGGATGCGGTGTGGGGAATTAATTCGGAGCAGGAATATCACGAGGAGAAGAAGAGCTAGTCTTAAGTAGCTTCTAGCTTCTAGCTTCTAGCTTCTAGCTTCTAGCTTCAGTTCTCAGTTCTCAGTTCTCAGTTCTCAGGTTGAATTACTGGTGTAGGGGAGGTTGCGTGAAGAAGTTAATTTTGTTGCTGGTGGTCTTGGCTGTGGCCTTTGTAGTGTGGAATCGGCAACGGCTCTATGTGCGGGATCCGCTGGGGTCGGTTGCGCGCGATGGGGTGAAGGAGAAGGGCGCGCAGGTGCTGATCAACTACTCGAATGACGTGTTGCTGCAGAACTATAACGCGCCGATGTATGTGACGTTGGTGCAACACGGAGACCGGGTGGGGACCCCGGCGGAGATGCATTGCGTGGCGTATGTGGCGTGCCTGCTGGATGCGGATATACCGGCATTCGTGGTTACGGATGAGGGGGCAAAGGTGACGACGATGACGGGGAAGGTGGTGGAGTATCGGGACGCGAATGGGCGCGATACGGTGGTGACGCTGCGCTAGGCGCGAGGGGTTCACACACGGACGATCATGACCTCGGTGGATTTGACCAGTGCGCCGGCTGTCTGGCCTTTGCGGAGCTGCATCTCGCGGGCGGCGTCGGCGGTGATGATCGAGGTGATTTGCTGATCCCCGATTTTGAGGATGACTTGCGCGAGCAGTCCGCTGATTTTGACTTCGGCGATGGTGCCGACGAGTTGATTGCGGCCGCTGACATTGCGGAATCGCTCACGGGATGATTTTCGAGCGGCTGTGGGTTTGGATTTCATGAGGGGGTTGAGGGCGCTCTGCGGGATGCGGTGGTGGCCGCCGGGGGTTTTGATGGTCTTGAGGGTACCGGCGAGGATCCATTGCTTGAGTGTCGGATAGCTGACATTGAGGGCGGCCGCCGCTTCGCGGGGTTTGAGCAGGACGTCGACGGTGGGCATGATGGGCTCCAGGAAATTCTAATGGGTGGAGTAACTTTTGTAGGCATCCCAAAAGTCGTTATGTAAAATCGTATAAATATGAAATTTCTCAAAGAGTATTTCTCTATTCGAGGGTGTGGTCGCTCTGTCGCCGCACGAATGCTCATGTTCTCTTCTTTTGTCATTGTGAGCGCGGTTGGTGCTGCGGCGCAACAGGAGGTAGCGCGGCTTGACTTCGCGGAACCGGTGACTGCTCACCCAAGGGCCGCGCGGACGGTTGTGGCGCAAACGACTGCGAGCACGAATGAGCCTGATACGTGGTGGGAGCGGTACGAGGCGAGGGTGACGGCGACGCAGAGTGAACAGCCGCGTTGGTTGACGCCGCTGGTGACGGTGACACCGAGGCTGGAGCAGGAGTTCCGAACGGATTTTCTGCATTACTACAACACGAAGGGATACGCGATTTGGAACTACGGGAACGGGAAGGGGCTGGAGTTTATTCCCGAGAAGCACACCGAGATCATCATTAATGTGCCGCCTTACTTTAACCGATCGAATGGCGAGTCGGATGGTTTTGGGGATATCTCGTTTCTGGCGAAGGAGCGGATCATCTCGCGAAATGAAGAGCATGGGAACGGGATTGTGACCTTTTTCCTGGGGGCGTCGGTGCCGACGGGAAAGAATGGGAATGGTAGCTGCTGCGCGATCGTGACTCCGACGCTGGCGATGGGTAAGGGTTATGGGCAGTGGGCGTTTACCACGACGGCGGGCGGATCGTTGCCGGTCACGAATTCAAAGGGGCTGGGTCACACGATTGCGTGGAATAACACGTTGCAGTACCGCGTGGCGAAGACAGGCATGGCACGCTTGTTCTGGCCGGAGGTTGAATCGAATACGAGTTTTTATGTCGGAGGGACGAACGATGGCAAGACGGCGTCCTATGTGACGGTGGGGGTGGTGGCCGGGAGAATTCCGCTGATGCCGCACTCTCAGACTGTCGCGGGGAAGAGATTGGGGTTGACGCTTGGGGTGGGTGAACAGATTGCCGTGACGCACTTCAATACGTATAACCACGAGACGATTCTTACGCTACGGGTTCCGTTCTAGTTTGCGGGAAATTTGGGTTGCCCGAGCCGAGGTTTTGGCTGGGGCTTTGTCTATGCGGAGAGGTTGGCGAGAAGGTCTGCGATGGTGCGGTGGAGGGTTGGGTGTTGGAGGTCTAGGGCGATCTCGGAGAGGGGTGCGAGGACGAAGCGTCGTTCGTGTAGGCCGGGATGGGGGAGGGTGAGCTCGTCGCTTTGGATGATGATGTTGCCGACGAGGAGGAGATCGAGGTCGATGATGCGGGGGCCTTTGGGAGGGGCGGTAGAGCGGTCACGACCCATAGCATGCTCGATGGCCAGGAGTTGGTGGAGGAGTTCTACGGGCGAGAGGTCTGTGTCGAGAAGGGCGGCGGCGTTGAGGAAGCGTGGCTGGTCGAGATAGCCGACGGGATCGGTGGAGTGAAAGCTGGAGACCGCGGTGACGTGACCGATGTCGGCGAGGCGACGGAGGGCTTCGCGGAGGTTGGCTTCTGGTGGGCCGCAGGGGGAGGGGAGATTGGAGCCAAGGGCGATTGCAGCGATCATGCGGGAGGGTTATGCATGCAGCAACGCGGGGGAGTGGGATGCGGCGAGGGCATTCGAGGCGGAAGATGAGTTGATGACTTCGCTGCGGTGGGTTAGTTCCCAGGCGGAACGATCGTGGAGGAGCTTTTGCACGAGGGCGGTGTGCATGGCGTGGCCGGCGCGCTCGGCGACGACGCGGCCCCAGATTCGGCGGCCTGCGAGCGCGAGGTCGCCGATGAGGTCGAGGACTTTGTGGCGTACGAACTCGTCAGGGAAACGGAGGGGGCCGTTGAGGACGGTGCCGTTGTGGGTCGGGGTGGTGCGGGTGACGATGATGGCGGAGTCGTCGGATACGCCGCGGATGAGGCCCATGTCGCGGAGCATGGCTTCGTCCTCTTTGAAGCCGAAGGTGCGAGCGGGGGCGATGAGTTTGGCGTAGGCGCCGGCCTCGAGGTCCCCGGTGAACGTGTCGCGGCCGATGGGCTCGGGGAAGTCGATGGAGTAGTTGATGGAGTAGCCTTCGCCGGGATAGACGCCAATGAACTTCTCGCCGCAAGGGGAGTTTTCGCGGACTTCGATGGGCTTGAGGATGCGGATGTACTCGCGCTTGCGGCGCTGGCGCTTAAGGCCGGTGGTGAGGATGGCGGAGACGTAGGGGAGAGAGCTGCCATCGAGGATAGGGACCTCGAGGTTGTCGATTTCTACGATGATGTTGTCGACGCCGAGGCCGATGAGGGCAGAAAGGAGGTGCTCGGTGGTTTGGATGAGGACGCCCTGGCGCATGAGCGAGGTGGCGTAGGAGACGCGGGCGACGTTGCGGCCGGTGGCGGGGATTTCGAAGTTGTCGAGGTCGGAGCGGCGAAAGACGATGCCGGATCCGGCGGGCGCAGGTACGAGGCGCATCGAGACGGCAACGCCGGAGTGCAGACCCACGCCGTGGAAGTCCAGTGGTGTGTGGATCGTGTGTTCGAGTTGTGGATTCGTGGACAGCTGAATTTCTCGCGCAAATCTACTGCAGGTGAAAGGTTATACCGGGACCGGGTGAGGAGAAGTGTGGCAAATTTGCCACAGGTCTTGAACTTGGTGCAGGGAGGGGATGCGAGGATGAGCCGAGTCGCGATAGGGTATTGCCATGAGAATGATGGATTTGGGATTGGTGGTGTCGGCGAATGAGGGGCGGCTCAGGGCACGGTTGAGGGAGCTGGTGGAGGTGGAGTCGCCGAGCGAGGAGAAGGTGGCCGTGGATGCGGCGGGAGCATTGGTGGCGGGTTGGGCTGAGGAATTGGGGGGCAAGGTGAAGCGGCATCGGCAGAAGGCGTTTGGCGATGTGCTGGAGCTGCGGTTTGGGCCGGCGCGGACTAAGCGCGGGCGGGCGTTGATGCTGGGGCATCTGGACACCGTCTGGCCGATGGGGACGCTGAAGAAGATGCCGTGGAAGGAAGCAGAGGGCAAGCTGTGGGGGCCGGGAGTGCTGGATATGAAGGCGGGGGTGGTGATGGCGCTGGAGGCGATCTCGGCGCTGCGAGACTTGGATGCGGAGAGGCCGGTGACGCTGTTGCTGGTGAGCGAGGAGGAGGTGGGCAGTCCCGTGTCGCGGGCGATCACGGAGAAGTTGGCTGCGGAGAGTGCTGCAGTGTTGGTGCTGGAGCCGGCGCAGGGATTGGCCTATAAGACGGCACGCAAGGGTGTGGGGAATCTTGGGCTATTGGTAGAGGGCGTGGGGTCGCATGCGGGGGTGGACTTTGGGAGTGGGCACTCGGCAGTGCTGGAGATGGCGAGGCTGGTGGAGACAGTGTCGGGATTTACGGATTTGAGCAAGGGGTTGACGGTCAATGTGGGTGTGATCTCGGGGGGAACTCGCTCGAACGTGGTGGCGGCGAAATGCGCGGCTGAGGTGGATGTACGGATTGCAAAGTCGAAGGATGCGTTGCGGGTGGAGAGGATGTTTCGGGGGCTGAAGGTGACGGACAAGGCTTGCCGATTGACAGTGACGGGCGGGATCAATCGGCCGCCGATGGAGCGAAAGGCGGGGACGGTGAAGCTGTTTCGGCTGGCGAGGCGGCTGGCTGCGGAGATGGGGGTGAAGCTGCAGGAGGCGGCGACCGGGGGTGGTTCCGATGGAAACTTCACGGCGGCGATGGGGGTGCCGACGCTAGATGGGATGGGCGCGGTGGGGGCTGGGGCGCATGCTGCGCATGAGCATGCGGAGGTGAAACATTTGGTAGAGCGGACTGTGCTGCTGGCGGGAGTGATTGCGGGGGTTTGAAGGAAGATCCTGCGAACCCATGTCTCAGAAGCGAGACATGGGGCACCCAGAGTGATGGTCGGTTAGAGGGTATGGGTTTCGCGGAGGAGACGGACGACAGCGGCGATGGGGAGGCCCATGACGTTGAAGAAATCGCCTTCGATGCGGGGGATCCAGCGGGCGGCGTAGCCCTGGATGCCGTAGGCGCCAGCTTTGTCGAGAGAGTCGCAGGTGGAGAGGTAGTGCGCGAGTTCGGCTTCGGGGATGGCGGAGAAGAAGACGCTGGTGGTTTCGACGTGCGAGAGCTGGTCGGTGGGAGTGACGACGGCTATGCCGGTATGGACATGGTGGATGCGGTTCGAAAGCTGGCGCAGCATTCGTTCAGCGTCGGCGAGGTCGGTGGGTTTGTTGAGGATTTGTCGGTCAGATACCACTGTGGTGTCGGCGCCAAGAACAGTGGCTTTGGGATGGAAGGCGTGGATGGTTTGCGCTTTCTCGAGGGCAAGGCGCTGCACGTAGGCGGTGGGCGTTTCGTTGGGGTGGATAGTTTCGTCGATGTGGGCGGGGAGGACGTCGAACCGCAGTCCAGCCTGGGCGAGGAGATCGCGGCGGCGGGGAGAAGCTGAGGCGAGGATGAGCGTCATTCGGCGTTGTAGCCTACAGCGAAATGCTGGGCAAAGATGTGGGCTTCCATAGTGTGGTGCTCGCCGCTGGCCAGGGTGATGGCATTGGTTGCGACGTTGGCGGTCTCGATGCAGACCATGGTGAGCCAGCAATCGGGGCTCATATCCGGGAGAGTGGCGGTGAGGGTTGTCCAGGGATTCCAGACGACGGTGGTTTTGGATTGGGCTTTGTCGACCGTGATGCGGCGTTTGAGGACGGGATCGTCGATGTTCACGGGACTGATGGTGTCGAGGTAGGGACGATCCGTTTCGCCGGTGAGATGGAGGACTGGGTCGGTCTGGCGTTTCTTTCTGAAGTTGTCGGTCTTGTCGAGGTATTCCGTATCGGAGAGGCCGACGATGGAGATCCGCTGGGAGTCACCGACGGAGGAGTAGGTGTGGAGAGCTTCTTCGAAGTGGAGCGGTTTGCTTCCTTGATTATTTACCGTGAGCTGAAGGCGGAGCTCGGCGCCGAGGGTGATCTCGTAAGCGAGGGCGAAGTGGTCATAGCCGAGGGCGCGGCTTGTGTCGGATGGGCCGAGGGTGAGGGTGAGATGAAGGTCGTCGCCGGCCAGGGCAGCGAAGGCGAGGGTCCACTCGGAGATGCGGGCGAAGCCATGGGAGGGACCGTCGGTGCGCGGGTCGTCCGGGGTTGCGGTGCGAGCGCCGAACCAGGGAAAAACGATCGGGATGCCGCCGCGGATGGCCTTGCCGGGGGTGAAGAACGAGCGCTCCGAGAGGAAGAGTACGGGCTGCTGGCCAGCGGGCTGCCATTGCGTGATGTGCGCGCCCTGGAGGTAGAACTCTGCGACGCAGGCGGGCGTCGTGATGTTGGCGCGGATGAGGCCTTGCTCGGTCTGGGAGAAGGCGAGGATGCCGGGGATAGTGAATTGGTCGGAGAGTGTTTGGAGATCCATCGTAGACAGTGTAGTGGGTTCAGGCGGGTGGGGCGATGAGCTGGAGTTCAGCTAGATTGCGCTGGCCGGTGGGGCAGATCTTTAGCAGCGGACAGTTTTCGCATCTGGGGTCGGCGAAGGTGCAGAGGGTTTGGGCGTGGAGCTTGACGAGGGAGTGATGCTGGTCGAGCATGGCGGCGTCCCAGGTTTCGGGGACGAGGCGCATGAGGCGTTCTTCGGTGGTGGCGGCGTCGGCGCGCGGGGTTATGCAGAGGCGCTGGGCGACGCGGAGATGGTTGGCGTCGATGCAGAGGGCGCGACGGCGGAGGGTGGAGAAGTTGACGACGGCGGCGGAGACCTGGTTGCCGACGCCTTCGAACTGTTCAAGCCAGGCGCGGATTTTGTCGGTGCGGTACTTGGCGAGGAAGTCGAGGGTGAGGGTGCCTACGCGGGCGGTGATCTGTTCGAGGAGGGCTTTGAGGCGGAGGGCCTTCTGCTCGGGGAAGGTGACGATGGCGATGGCGCGCTCGATGTCGGCGACGGAGGCGTCGCGCACGGGTTCCCAGTTGCCGGGGCCGGCGTGGAAGGCTCGCTCGAGGTCGCGCATGACTTGATGGGAGGTGGGGGTTTTGGTGCGGGAGGCGAGGAGCGAGTAGATGAGCTGGGTGAGGGGGTCCCAGGGCTCGCGGGGCTTGGGTTCGCCGTAGTAGCCGAGGAGCAGGCGATGGACGTGGGGGAGCTTGTCGGCCTGCTCGGGGGTGAGGGGGCGGTGGGGGGCTGCTGCGTCGTCCGGGTTGGTGAAGAGTTCGGGCGGCATGGGGTGATTGGATGCTTCGCGTTGATTTTAGCTTTTGAGCTTCTAGCTTCTAGCTGTGAAGTTTCAATAGGTTGTCCATTCGATCCGGATCATAGAAGCTGATTGTGCGAACAAGAAGCGACTGTGAAGAGGAGAGCGAATGGACAGTCATAAGAATGCCCGACTGACGGTGCGAAGTCGAGAGCTGTTGGCGATCAAGGTGGTGCGACAAGGGGTGACGCTGAAGCTGGCCGCGGCCAGCTTCAGCGTCACCGAGAAGACGGCGGGCAAGTGGGTCAGGCGCTATCGCGAGCAGGGAGTGGCTGGGCTGGCCGACCGCAGCTCGCGGCCGCACCGGCTCTACCGTCCTACTGCCAGCGACCAGATCGAGCGCGTCGAGCAGTTGCGGCGGCAGCGCTGGACCGGCTACCGCATCGCCCGGACCACCGGCCTGAGCCGGTCTACGGTCAGCCGCATCCTGCGCCGGTTGCACCTCAACCGCATCCGCGACCTGGAGCCGGCACCGCCCATCCAGCGCTACGAACATGCCGCTCCGGGCGACCTGCTGCATCTCGACATCAAGAAGCTGGGCCGCATCGTCAGGCCCTCGCACCGCGTCACCGGCGACCGCCGCGACCACGTCAAGCGCGCCGGCTGGGAGTACGTGCACGTCGCCATCGACGATCACTCGCGCATCGCGACCTCGGGCATCTACCCTGACCAGAAGCGCTCTTCGGTCGTCGCCGCGCTGCACGCCGCCATCGCCTGGTACGCCCGCCTGGGCATCCGCTTCCAGGCCGTGCTCACCGACAACGGGCCCTCCTATCGCTCCCTCCAGTTCGCCCACGCATGCCGGGCGCTCGGCCTCAAGCACCGCTTCACCCGCCCCTACACCCCGCGCACCAACGGCAAGGCCGAACGCTTCATCCAGACCGCCCTCCGAGAGTGGGCTTACGCCTGTTCCTATGACCACTCCGATCAGCGCTCCCAACAGCTACACTCATGGCTGCACGATTACAACTGGCATCGCCCCCACGCCAGCCTCAACCACCAACCTCCCATCAGCCGCGCCGGCCTCGATCGGAATAACCTGTTGAGCCTCCACAGCTAGAAGCTCTTAAAACTAAAACGCTCCCCCATGCACCATAGGCCCCGCCGGCTCCGCCTCTTTCCGATCCTTCCCCCAGGTCTTATACAGCCCCAGATACGCATAGTTCTCCGTCTGCCCCACCACCGAGTGCCCATACGCAAACAGCAGCTGCCATCCCGGAGCCTTGAAGTGGTAATACCCTCCCGCGTCGATCAGCGTTGAAGCCTGCGTCTGCGCCGCCGCAAACCCCTCCCGCGCATGCGAGAACACCTCCGCCGACAACTCCAGCCTCTCATTCACCACCTTCTTCACTAAAAATCCGCCATACAAAAAGTTCTGATACCCCACCTGCGGCACCACCGTATACCCCATCCCGCCGCACAGACTCCACGGCCCAAACTCCTTCTCCGCCCAAAGCGGCAGCTTGTACCACACCTTCCCCACCCCCAGCCCCTTCGCATAACTCCCCGTAGGAATCTCAAACATCGTGAAGGACCCAATCTGCGGTCGATGCTTGGTCTGCTTAATAAATCCCCACTTGAATCCCAGCTCCACATCCGTAATCCCAAACGCACTCGCCCCCACGCCCCCAGGCAGATACGCCGGATTGTTCGAAGGCCATACCCCGCCCAGCGGCAGGATCGCATGCAACTGAATATTCGGCACCGCGCCCCAGTTGAACTCGAACGCCGGCCCCACCGCATCCATCTCCGCCGGCGTCCCATCCGCCTGTCCAAACACATATGCCTCGTAGTGCCCCAGGTCCACCGGTGTAGGATCGTCCGTCTGAAACGGAGGCCCCGCCTGCCCCCATGCCCGTCCCCCGACCAGCAGCATCAAGAGCAGCGCCGCGCATCCCCACCCCACCCCGGCCCTGATCCCCTGTCGCATACACCACCCAGCGCGATCCAATGTTGGCAACATGATACCCTCATCGACGCCCCATTCCATGAACATGAATTCCCCGTTGCCGCCTGAGCATACCCTCCGCTTCGGCCTCCTCCTCTCCGGCGATATAGTGTTCCCATGCTTCCCCTTAGGCTTCTCCGCTGCGCCACGGTACTGCTTGCCGTCCATTCCCTCTCCGCAGCCGCCCAGGCCCCCGCGCAGCCCGCGCCCTCCGTCACCGCCGCCGAAGCCGTCCTCCACCGCCTCATGCCCCACCTCGCCTCCCAACTCCACCTCACTCTCCACCCCAACCAGCCCGACGCCTTCCACATCACCGGCACCGCCGGCGACATCCACGTCGACGCCGCCACCATCCCCACCCTCCTCTACGGCGTCAACTGGTACCTCAAGTACATAGCCCATCTCCAAATCTCAACCAACGGTTTCCAACTAGGACCTCGGCACCTAATCCTCCCCGCGCCGCCCGCTCCCATCGACAAGCCCGCGCTCTACAAGATCCGCTACGCCCTCAACGAAAACACGGACGGCTACTCCTCGCCCTACTGGTCCAACGCCCGCTGGCAGCACGAAATCGACACCCTCGCCCTCTCCGGCACCAACGCCATCCTCATCCAGCGCGGCGCCGACCTCGTCCTCTACCAGACCTTCCGCGACGCCGGCTACTCCGACCTCGCCATCCGTCGCTGGATCACGCAGCCTGCCCACCAGAACTGGCAGCTCATGGGCAACATGTGCTGTTTCGACGAGCCCATCTCGCTCGCCCTCCTCCACAAGCGCGCGGCCTCAGCTAAGAAATTGATCGCCAGCCTCCGCGCCCTCGGCATCACCCCCGTCCTGCCCGGCTACTACGGCATCGTGCCAGCCGACTTCGCCACCCTCCACCCCGGAGCCCAGGTCATCACCCAGGGCGACTGGGTCGGCTTCACCCGCCCCGGCTGGATCGATCCCCGCGACGCCAACTTCGCCAAGCTCGCCGCCAACTTCTACTACCACCAACGCCACCTCTTCGGCGACACCTCCATCTACGACATGGAGATCTTCCAGGAAGGCGGCGACACCGGCAACGTTCCCCCCGGCCCCGCCGCGCAGCTCATCCAGACTGCCCTCGAAGCCGCTCACCCCAACGCCCTCTGGTTCATGATGGCCTGGCAGAAAAACCCACTCCCCGCCATCATCTCTGCCCTCGACACCAGCCACGTCCTCATCGCCGACATCGAACAGGGCCGCATCCCCCGCAACAACCGCGACCAGCAATTCCACGGCGCCAACTGGCTCTTCGGCGGCCTCTGGGAATTCGGCGGCCGCACCACCCTCGGTGCCCCCCTCTACGACTACGCCGTCCGCTTCCCCACCATGGCCGCTCTTCCCGGCTCGCATATCGTAGGCACCGCCCTTTTCACCGAAGGCCTCGACACCAACCCCTTCGCCTTCGACCTCTACACCGAAATGGCCTGGCACAAAGATCCCGTCGACCTCGACACCTGGACCGACGCCTACGCTCTCCGCCGCTACGGCAGCCCCACCCACGATGACCACCCCGATCCCCACGCCCAGCGTGCCTGGCAGATCCTCCTCCACACCGCCTACGGTTATCGCGCCGGAGACGGCACCGCCAAGGGCGAGGGTGACGCCGACGCTCCGCAGGGTTCCCTCTTCAACGCCCAACCCGACCTCACCACCACCCACGCCGGCGCCTGGGCTCCCCACGGCGCGCACTACCCCCTCGCCGCCCTCCAGCCCGCCCTCACCGAGCTCCTCCAGGTCGATCCCTCCCTGCGCTCCACCGAAACCTACCAGTACGACCTCGTCGACGTAGCCCGCCAGGTCATGGCCAATCAATCCCGCATCATGCTCCCGCAGATCAAGGCCGCCTACGAATCCCGCGACCAGGAAGCCTTCACCGCCCTCACCGATCATTGGCTCCGCCGCATGCAGCTACTCGACAACCTCCTCCGCACCAACCAGTACTTCCTCCTCGGCCGCTGGCTAAGCTACGTCCCACCCTGGTCCAGCTCACCTGCCGAGCTCAAGCTCCTCGACTATGACGCCCGCTCCATCCTCACCACCTGGGGCGATCGCAAAGCCAGCGAAGCAGGCCTCCACGAGTACGCCAACCGCGACTACGCCGGCCTCATCTCCGACTACTACGCTCCCCGCTGGCAACTCTATTTCCAATCCCTCCAGCTCTCCATGGACACCCAAACCGACTCGCCGAACGCGCCGTCCCCCAAACCCATCGACTGGTACGCCTTCGGCGACAACTGGAACCGCAAACAAAACACCTTCTCTGCAACTCCCACCGGAAACAGCTATGCTGCCGCCATGGCCATCGCCGACGACCTCGACCTGACCCCACCTCAATCTCGTCCAAGCCCATAACCTCGTCATCCTGAACGCAGTGAAGGACCCCTGTAGTTGCTGTTGCTCTTGCTGTTGCTCTTGCTCTTCCTCTTGCTTTTGCCGTTGCCGTTGCTCTTGCTCTTGCTCTTCCTCTTGCTTTTGCCGTTGCCGTTGCCGTTGCTAGAAGCTAAAAGCTAAAAGCTAGAAGCTAATAACTGAGAACTGACAACTGACAACTGACAACTGACAACGAACCGTCCCCGAGGCCCACCATGACCGACGCCGTCCTCCCCGCCATCGAACGCACCGCCACGATCCCCAAAGTCCACCGCTGGCTCTCCGTCGACGTCCTCCGCGGCCTCACCATCGGCTTCATGATCATGGTCAACAACAACGGCGGCGGCGACAAAGCCTACTGGGCCATGAAGCACACCGACTGGAACGGCTTCACCCCCACCGACCTCGTCTTCCCCACCTTCCTCTTCCTCGTCGGAATCTCCACCGTCTTCTCCACGCAAGCCCGCCTCGCCAAAGGCGACACCAAATCCTCACTCCTCTTCCACACCTTCCGCCGCGCCATCATCCTTTTTCTGCTCGGCCTCGTCGTCAACAGCTTCCCCTTCTTCCACCTCGCCACCATGCGCTTCTACGGAGTCCTCCCGCGCATCGCCATCTGCTATCTCATAGTCGCCATCCTCTACCTCTATTCCCCCTCCTGGAAGAACAAAGCCGCAATCGCCGCCGCCTGCCTCCTCGGCTACTGGATCCTCATGCGCTTCGTTCCCGTCCCCGGCTACGGCGTCCCCACCCACCAAATCCCGCTGCTAGACCACGACGCCAACCTCACCGCCTGGCTCGACCGCCAGATCTTCTCCGCCCCACACCTCTACGAGCACACCCGCGATCCCGAAGGTCTGCTCAGCACCATCCCCGCCATCGCCACCACGCTCATCGGCATGCTCACCGGCATCTGGCTACGCTCGACTCGCAGCATCGTCGCGAAGGCCAAAGGTATCGCCTACGCCGGCTGCGTGGGCCTCCTCACCGGCGGCCTCTGGAACTTCACCTTCCCCGTCAACAAGAAACTCTGGACCAGCTCTTACGTCCTCTACGCCGCCGGATGGAGCCTGCTCCTCCTCGCCCTCAGCATCTACCTCATCGACATTCGCGGCTCCCGCAAAACCGACACCCGCACCGCTGACGAACAAGCGCGCCGCCGCTACATGGTCCTCCTCGTCTTCGGCACCAACGCCATCGCCGCCTACGTCTTATCCGAACTCCTCCCCGGAGCCCTCTACCAGATTCATCCCCACCCCGGCGTCAACTTCCTGCGCTGGTTCTACGAGAGCATCGTCCACGTCATCCCCTACGAACCCATGGCCTCGATGGTCTTCTGCGTCGTCTTCGCCGCGGTCTGCTGGCTCCCCATCTACGTCATGTACCGCCGCCGCATCTTCCTGAAAATCTGACGCAGCTACTTCGCCGCCTGGGGCAGCGAGTTCAGCAGGCTCAGCAGCGAACCGTGCAGCTCCCAGCACGTCCCCACCGCCAGCGCCAGCGCAAACGCCGACTCCAGCAGTGCCACCGGCAGATCCTTCCCCACCGCCTTCGCCCAGTACAGCCGCACCCGCACCCCGCCAAACGCGCCAATCAGCGCGCCCACCACCCCAAAGATTGCTCCACCCGCCGCCGGCTCCACCACCGCACGCGCCGCCAGCGCTCCCACCAATCCCCCAAACACAATCCGCGTGATCAGCGGCCCCGGCGAGGTCCGGCTTGGCGTCTTCGGCAGCGTGTCCGCCACGTACTCGCCCACCGCAGCCAGCGTAAACACGATCACCGACACCAAACTCCCCACCCAGAACGACCATCCATGCTGCGGCAACAGTTGCAGCCACGCGAACCAGCACAGCACCGCCATCGCTGTCATCGATCGCAACCCAACCGTCATTCCCAGCAACACAAATGAAAGTACCAAGCCCGCCCTCTTCTTTCCCTACGCTCTACACTCTACCCTCTACACTCTGCTCTAATGCGTCTCTACCATCTTCTCCGCAAACGCATGCAATCCCGCACCATTCTCCGGGCGGGTATAGAACATGTGACCCCCCGGAAACTCATGCACCGACACCTGCCCCGCAAGCTTCAACGGCAGCTCATTCTGCGTCAGCAGCGATCCCATGAACGGGCACGACAAGTCATTCCATCCATGCACAATCAGCACATTCAGCTTCGGATCAGCCGCCACCGCCTCGCGCAGATCCTCCACCGCACCCTCGCGCAGCGCCGGCCCCGACCGGTCCCACTGCCGGTTCACCTCATACGACAGCGCATAATACTGCGCGTCCGTCTTCCATCCCACCGTGCCGCGTAATAAAGTCCACCATCGCCGTCGTCGTCGGCGCAATGATGCTCTCCAGAATCGGGTCGCTCGACTGCTGGTCCGGCGAGTACGGGAACGGATCCGGCAGCGTCACATTCGAGTCATACACACTCCCAATCTCGCCCTTCTCCCGATGCACCTCGCGCAGAAACGCACCCGTCTCCAGCCGTCCGCCCGAGTACTTCACAAACTGCGGATCGAGCCCCGTCATCTCCGTCACCTTCGCAATCATCGCGTCGGTCGCCGCCTTGTCCTTCGGTCCCTTGATCAGCGTCGTCGCATACTCGCCCTCGGTGTACGCAATCACATCCTGCATCGCCGCATCGGTCAGCTTGTCCTCGCTCTCCAAATGCGCCGCCGTAATCGACGGCAGCGTAATCATCCACGGCATCGGCGACAATGTGCCCATCCCCAAACGACGGATTCAGATACGGACTCACCAGCACCAGCCCATTCATCGCCACGCCCAGCTGCGACTGCATGTAGTGCGTCATCCGCGGCCCGCGATACCCGCCATAGCTCTCGCCAATCAGATACTTCTTATCCAGCAGCCGATCATTCTTCACCAGCCACTTGTAGATCACCAGCGACAGATACTGAATGTCCGGCGTCGGCGAATAAAACAGCTTCTTGGTCTCCGCCTCATCCACCAGCGACTTCGAAAATCCCGTCCCGATCGGGTCGATGAACACCTCATCGGTAAAGTCCAGCCACGTCCCCGGATTGTCCGTCAGCGTAGCCGGATCGCTGGCCGAATCGCCCGCATTCGCAAACGAAAGATGCTTCGGCCCAATCGCCCCCAAATTCAAATAAACGCTCGAAGCCCCCGGCCCGCCATTCACCGCAAACAACACCGGCCGATCCGGCGCCCCCTTCTCATGATCGAGCGTATAAGCCGTGTACATCACATCGCCCGTCGGCTTGCCCTTGTCATCCGTCAACCGAATCGTCCCCACCGTCGCCGTGTAGTGCAGCGTCTTGCCATGCACCGTAATCGTCTGTTCGACAGACTTATCGGCAGGCAGTTCCAACGCCTTCACATCCGCAGGCTTCTCCGCCGGCTTCGCCGCATCCGCTGCCGGCTTCTCAGCAGGTGGCGGAGCATCATGCGGCCGCTGCGCCACCGCTCCCAGGCTAAACAAAACAGAAAGGCTCATTACAAGAAGCGCAGGAGAAACACGTCTTAAGGTCATATCAAATACTCTACCCTGCCAGCCTATGATCCATCCACGCGAGCAATCCTCCGCCTCCCGGTACAACCCCGCCGCCGAATCGCCCGCTCCAAATCCTGAGAGGTTCCCATGGCCGACCAAACGCCCCTGCACTTTGTTTTCTACATCGCCGCTCCTCCAGACAAAGTCTGGCAAGGCTTCGTCTCCCCCGAATCCAACCGCATCATCTTCGGAGGAGCCGAGCTGGAAGTCGATCTGAAGCCAGGCGGCCCCATGAACTGGGTAGGCCCCGGCCCCGACGGCAAACGCATCGCCTACGTGCACGGCGAGGTGCTTCAGTCCGATCCCCCAAGGCTGCTGCAATACACCTTCGCCGTCGGCGCCTCCACGACGTTCTCTCGTGTCACCATCGAGCTGGTTCCCGAAACCGAAGCCACCAAAGTCTCCGTCACCCACGACCAGTGGGCAGAGGACGACGCCTCATACGCCCACTCAGCGGACGGCTGGCCCCGCATCC
Organism: uncultured Acidobacteriaceae bacterium; assembly: GCA_963821165.1. Taxonomy (GTDB): domain Bacteria; phylum Acidobacteriota; class Terriglobia; order Terriglobales; family Acidobacteriaceae; genus Granulicella. Next base: position 678,881 of record CAWGCQ010000003.1, on the reverse strand, counting down.
TCTCCCGCCTCAAGACACTCATAGAAACCGGCAAAACCTTCAAGCCCCACTAACCCCTGCCACCAGATACCAAGTCGCCATCCGCCCTACCTGTCTACTGTCTACCTGTCTACTGTCTGTCCCGCAACCACTCATACAGCGGAAACGCCTCCGCCATCTCCCCAACCTTCCCCCGAATCTCCGCCAGCTTCCCAGCATCCCCCCGATGCTCCAGCGCCTCGGCAATCCACCCGGCAATCGTCTTCATCTCCGCCTTCCTTCATCCCGCGAGTCGTCAGCGCCGGCGTCCCAATCCGAATCCCGCTAGGCTTCATCGGCGGATTCGTATCGAACGGAATCGCATTCTTGTTCACCGTAATCCCCGCCTCCCCCAGCGCCTTCTCCGCCTCCGACCCAAACATCCCCTTCGACAAACACATCCACCAAAATCAAATGCGTGTCCGTACCTCCGGAAATCACGCGGATACCCCTCCGCCTGCATCGCCTCACGCCAGCGCCTTCGCATTCGCCACCGTCTGCGCCGCATACGCCTTGAACTCCGGCTGCAGCGCCTCTTTGAACGCCACCGCCTTACCCGCAATCACATGCACCAGCGGCCCACCCTGCTGCCCCGGAAACACGCTGCGGTCAATCGACGCCGCCAGCTCCGCCTTGCACAAAATCATCCCCGCCCGCGGCCCCCGCAGCGTCTTATGCGTCGTCGTCGTCACCACATCCGCATGCGGCACCGGCGACGGATGCACCCCACCCGCCACCAGCCCCGCAAAGTGCGCCATGTCGATCATCAACTTCGCGCCCACCTTGTCCGCAATCTGCCGCATCCGCACAAAATCAAACTGCCGCGGATACGCCGACCCACCGCCCACAATCACCTTCGGCTTCTCAGCAATCGCCTGCGCTTCCAGCGCGTCGTAGTCGATCACCTCGGTATCCTGCCGCACCTTATACCCGGCAATCCGATACAGCTTCCCCGAAAAATTCAGCTTGTGCCCATGCGTCAGATGTCCGCCATTCGCCAGGTCCAACCCCAGGATCGTCTCCCCCGGCTCCAGCAGCGTCATATACGCCGCCGCATTCGCCTGCGACCCCGAGTGCGGCTGCACATTCGCATGCTCGGCCCCAAACAACTCCTTCGCCCGATCCCGCGCCAGGTTCTCCACCACATCCGCGAACTCGCATCCGCCGTAGTACCGCTTGCCCGGATACCCCTCCGCATACTTGTTCGTAAACACCGTCCCGACGGCCTCCAGCACGGCACGCGAAACAAAGTTCTCGCTGGCAATCATCTCCAGCCCCTCATGCTGGCGCAGCACTTCCTTCTCAATCTGCTCAGCAATCTCGGGGTCACTCATAGCAAGGGGGGCATTCAAGTCAATTGGCATATACCCGACATTTTACGCTGCCAGCATCCAACAACAGAAAGTCACCATCGCCTCTGGCAACGGTAACTTCACGTTCACGCGAAGCCTGTGCGGCCCGCGATTGAACTCGCTGCTTAGTTGCCGGTATCCACCACGGGAATATTTTCCGCCAGCTGCAGGTTGATCAACAGGTCGAGCCGCCGATCGATCTGATACCACAGCGCCGTCTTCTTTGCCGAGATCACCTTCTCGAAAATCGGTACATATTTCGTGCGAGTGTCCGTGAACTGCCGGTCGATCTTCGCCGCCCTCTGTATGAAGAGATTCGCCTGATCATCCGTCATCGTGTCGTAGTTCGCCGCATAGTCCTTAATCAGCCGCACCCGTGCATCTCCGATCGTCGCAACTTCCGCTGCATACCGGTCATAAATCGGCCAGAACTTCGTAGCCTCATCCGCAGTCAGATTCATATTCTCCGCAGTGATCGTCTTCCGCGCGGCTCGGACATCCGAGCGCAGCATCTTGACATCCTGGTCAAGACTCGTCTGCTGCGTCGCGTCCGCGGCGGCCGCTTGCGCAAACATCGGTCTGCTAACCACGGACATTCCGCCCACCAACGCCAGAACTACCAGTGCCTTCTGCATCTGCATTTCACTTCTCCTCTATCGAATGTTGTTTTCGTTGATTCACTGGATGATCGCCAGCGCGCTAGGCTGCATCTCCGCAACCGCTCCATAGGCAAGCAGGTAAATCTACAAGCTCAAGCAATACGCTGCGCGACCACCGCCGTAAACTGTAAGAAATAACAGGTGCACCGCGAACCGGCGCGAATCAACTGCTACCTTCCTGACTCCGCCCGCCACGAAGCCCCACTGGCCTTCAACATTCCCCGCACTTGTTCCCACCCTCGCCGGGGGCCATCCGTACGCGCACTTTGCGGACGGCTGGAATTCAGGTCATTCAGGACACTCGCCACAGCACAAACCTCCCACGCAGCGCCAACCAGCTAGAAGCTAAAAGCTAGAAGCTGCATTTACCCCTGCCGCGCCAGCACCACCGTCATATCATCCGGCTGTTCCTGGTCCCCAATCCACGCCTTCACCACCTGTAGCGTATTGGTCGCCAGCACCGTCAGCGGCTCATTCCTTCTGCGCCCGCACAAACTCCATCAGCCGCTCCTCCCCAAAGTCCTCGCCATTCTTCTCCGGCTCGGTCAGCCCATCCGTATACGCGACCAGCAAATCGCCCGGCTCCAGCTGCACGGTCGCCTCTTCATACTCCAACCCGTCCAGCAATCCCACCACCGCGCCGCCAACCTCCAGCCGCTGCACGCTGCCGTCCGTCGAAATCACCAGCGGCGGCAAATGTCCTCCATTCGAATACGTCAGCCTCCGCGTCGCCGGATCATACGTCGCCAGAAACAACGTCGCATACCGCGCCGACTGCGTGCTCCGGTACAAGTGCGCATTCAACAGCTTCAACAGCAACGCCGGCGACACCGGCACTCCCTCCTCATTTACCGCCGCGCTGAACGCCCGGTCCGCCGAGTGCAACGCACTCATCAGCAATGCCGCCGAAATCCCCTTCCCGCTGATATCCCCCAATGCCAGCGTCACATGCCCCGCCGTCTGTCCGTCCGCCCCCAGCCCCGGCCCATAGCCGAAAATAAAATCAAAGTAATCCCCACCCACCGTCCGCGCCGGCAGGCACGTCCCGTGCACCTCCAGCGATCCCATAAACGCCGGCGATTGCGGAAACAGCGTCGACTGCACCTCCTGCGCAATCGCCAGCTCGTTCAGCAGGCGCTCTTTCTCCCGCTGCTGCACCAGCAGCTCGCTCACACTCGCCGCCATTCCATTAAACGAGACCGCCAGCGCCGCCAGCTGGTCCTTTCGCCTCACCGGAATCCGATGCTCCAAATGCCCTGCATCAATAGCCTTCGTCCCCTTGTACAGGTCCGACACCGACCGCGTAATCGTCCAGCTCAAACTCGACGCCATCATCAGCGCAAACAGCTCCACCAGCGCAAAGAAAAGCCCAATCCCAATCACGATCGCCCACACAACCTTCCCCACCTTCACCGACGACGCAAACAGCAGCGCATACAAGTACGAAGGCCGCGAGAACACCGCAATCATCGCCTGCACTTCATCGCCCGTCGTCCACGCCTTCACCGGTAGCTCGGCCGAAAACACCACCGGCGGATCAAAGTAAGGATGCTTCGCCGGCTTCAGCGGTCCGCTCGAGATCGAGTGGAACTCTCCCCCATCCGCCTCCAGCGCCTCCGGCCTCACGAAATTCACATTGACGTTGTTGCCTACATGAACGTTCGTCTCCCCATCCTTGTGGATATGAACGTTCGGCCCCACGTCGTCACCGTCATTATCCGTGTCCGACGTCAGATGCGAGAACCCCTGCGACACAATGATCCGGCCCAGCCCCTTCGCCATCACATCCAGTTCCGGACGCGTCAGCGGTCGGCTCGCCAACACCACCACCGTCCTTCCATCTCGCGGCGCGCTCACCTCTGCCGCAAATACAGCAGATGGTTCTGCTCCACAATTCCCTGGAAACCAGGATGCAGCCACGCCGGCGGAGGCACACTCGTCAGCGGCCCCTGGCTGTCCTTCCCCACCTTCCCCTCCAGAGGCACCCACGCATTTCCCTTCAACTCCATCAGCGAGAGCGGCGTCCCATCCTCACTTTCCGCCTTAGCAGTATCGTCCGATTGGGCGGTATCGTCAGAATCTGCTGTACCCTTCGGCTTCGCAGAAAGCTTCGCGGCGGTGACCACCTTCGCCGCACCCTGCGTTCCAAATATTGCCGCGCTTCCCGCCGCGTCCCGCACCCGCGTCAGTGCCTGGTTCAGCTGCGTAGTCCCCATGTCTACCGCATACTGTGCCGCCAAAAAATACGCCGCGATAAAGGCCAGAATCACCACCATCACCACCGGCGTCAGACCCATCAACACGTACGTCAAAATCAGCCGGTTCCTCACCCTCCACAACACCCGATACGCAAACCACCGGAAAAACAGGATGACCAGAAGCGGCGTCAATGCCATACTGCAGATCGTGATCAGCGCCGTGTCCAGCGTCGGAAGCCAATCCTTCAGCAGCAACGCCGTACACACGAAGATCACCGCAAACATCACCAGCGTGATCTTGCCCACACGCGTGCGCCGCCCCCAAAACGCCTTCCACCGCTCCCGTCGTGTCAGGATCTCCGTCCCCATCGCGCTCCGAGCCGTCCTTGCTGACATTCCCTCACCCCACCCGCAATTTAACGCCGCTCAGGCATCGCCGCACCTCGATCTTTCGGCACACATCCGAGGGCAAAGGTTCTAGCCTCCGAGTGTAACCCAACAGCCTCGCACCGCCCGCTGCCTTTGCCCTTGCGCTTGCCTTTGCCTTCGCCTTCGCCTTTGCCTTTGCCTTTGCTCGAAGCTAGAAGCTAGGAGCTAGAAGCACCGTTCGACCTAAGCCGCTTAAACGCCCCCCAAACAAACGACCCCAAGTACCACCCATCCAAAAACTTATAAGGAGTCTCTCCAGTCGTATAGTGCCCGCAAGGCAGCACCTTCGCCACATAATCCACGCCGTGCGCTTCGAAATTCGTCAGAACCTCCCGCGAATACTTCACCACGAACGTCAGATCGTACGGCGCATACACCACCAGCGTCTTCCTTGGCAGGTCGCCCTCGCCCCGCGACGCCCCCGTCGCCGCATACTCCTCCATAAAGCTCATCGGGCTCACCCCCGCAAACATCGCGCGCGTCTCATCCTGCGTCAACCCCGCATGCTCAAACGCCGCCTTCACATGCCGAGTGCTCTGCCCCGTCCAAACCACATCCCCAAACTGCGTACTAGCATGATTAAACGCGCACACCCGCAGCCGAGGATCCATCGCCGCGGCAATAAATCCATACGCACTCCCCAGGCTCGTCCCCAACACCCCAAACTGCTCATACCCCTGCGACTCCAGCCAGTCCACGCAGCTCCGAATATCCACCACCGCCTGCCGGCAGGCAGCAATCGTCCGCCCCACATTCGCGCTCACCGCATAGTCCGACCTCTCCAACTCCGCCGGCCTTCTTACATCGTGATAAGGCTTCGACAACCGCAAGCAGGAAATCCCAAACCGATTGAACATCTCGCAAAGCACGTTATGCGAAAACGCATCCGCATTCCACTGCGGCATCACAATCATCGCCTGCCGCGGCCGCCGCCCGACGCCTTTGCCTTTGCTGTTGTTCTTGTCCTCCCTAATCCCTAATCCCTGTTCCCTAATCCCTGGCGCCTGCCGCGCCTCATACCACCGCGCATTCACCACATCGTTCTCCGGATACGGCGTCCCCACCGGCGACGTAAACCGCAAAAACGGCTCCTTCCGCAACTCCCCCACCTCAGCCTGACGCTTCCACTCCCGCTCCTGCTCCAGCGTCTCCGGCCGCACATTCGTCGGATACAGTGCCGGAAAGTGCTGCTCAATCCGAAAATCCGTAGGCGTAGCGTAATCGAAAAACGCATGCGGCTCCGCAACAATCCGCTCATTCAGCGCAATCATCGCCTCCAGCCCCGACATCTCGCCGCGAGCAACCCGGTCCCCCAACTCATCTCCGCCAACATCCGCCAGCGCCTCGAACCCCCACTCCAGAGGCCGTTCCACCCGATTCTCATCCCGCGTCGTAAGAGCCGTCTCCCACGCGTACATCCACTTCGCATAAAGCCGTGCAAGCATCCTCCCAGTCTACCGTCACCCCATTAAAATTTCTGTGACTCACACCTCATCAGATCGCCGGCCCAATCCCACCTCGCGCCAGTAGTGGGGTGCCGAAATCTCGTGTGCCCCATCCGTACGCGCTTCTGCGGACGGGTGGGTTGGAACCACTCTCCATCGCCCTCATCCCTTCTTCCTCACAGACCTTCCCCGCCCAACCCCCACCTCCGCGCCCCGCACAATCAACTCCAGCCCCTCCCTATACCGCCGGTCAAATCGATCAAACAAAATCCCCGACGCCTGCCGATGCACCGGAAACACCGCGGCATCCAGCCGCGCATTCCTCCCCTGAATCGAGTAGTACGGATCGCGCTCGCCCGCCACCGGAAAAACCGCCTGCTCCTCCATCACAAAACTCTGCGTGTAGTTGAAGATCGTGCTCATCAGCACCACCGCGCCACGCACGGAAAACCCCGCCCCCACCAGCACCGCCGCAATCCGCTCCGTCGTCTTCAGCGGCTCCGTTGTCGTCAGCCGAGTCGCGCTCACCATCCGCGCCCCATCCCGATACCCCATCAGCGTCTTCCGCAACCCCTCCCCATACGCCGTCGCCCACACCCTCCAGTCCACAGACTTCCTTCGCGGCACCAAATTCCCCGTACCCTCCATTAGCACCGTCGTCGCCATCTCATCCAGCAGCTCTTCCTTGCTCTTGAAGTGCCAGTAAATCGTCGCCGCCTGTACCCCAAGCTCTTCACCCAGTCGCCGCAGCGTCAACTGCTCCAGCCCTATCTCGTTGAGCAGCTTCAGCCCGGCCCGCGTCACCATCTCGCGATTAATCTTCATGAATCCAGCATACCGCGTTGGACATCAGATTATTGAACGGAGTTAGATAATATTGAACAACGTTCAGTTTCGGCCAGGGAGCCCATACTCCCAGCCGCCGCATCAACCGACCGCATCACAGCACCAAGGAGCGCCCATGAAAGCCGCCATCGTCACCGCCGCAGGCCAAATCCCCATCTACGCCGACTTCCCCACCCCCACCCCCAGGGAAGACGAGATCCTGATCCGCGTCCGTGCCGCCGCCCTCTCCAACCTCACCAAGGGCCGAGCCTCCGGCGCCCACTACAGCTCCGCCGGCATCTACCCCGCCATCGCCGGCACAGACGGCGTCGGCCTCACCCCCGACAACCGCCGCGTCTACTTCGCCATGCCAGAAACCCCCTACGGCGCCATCGCCGAGCTCTGCCCCATCCACCCCCGTCGCTGCGTGGAAATCCCCGACTCCCTCGACGACATCACCGCCGCCGCCATCGCCAACCCCGGCATGTCCGCCTGGGCCTCCCTCATCAGCCGCGCCCACCTCGCCCCCGGCGAAACCGTCCTCATCAACGGAGCCACCGGCACCGCCGGCCGCGTCGCCGTCCAGCTCGCCAAATACCTCGGCTCCTCCAAAGTCATCGCCACCGGCCGCAACCCCGCCGAGCTCGAAGCCCTCCAACAAATCGGCGCCGACGAAATCATCCCCTTCAACCTCACCCCCGACAACCCCACCGGCTCCGAAGCCTTCGCAGCCGCCCTCCACCAAACCTTCTCCCACGGCATCGACATCGTCATCGACTACCTCTGGGGCCAATCCGCCCTCATCATCCTCACCACCCTCGCCAAAACCATCGACGACCACCCCGTCCGCTTCGTCCAGGTAGGCTCCTCCAGCGGCGAAATGAGCATCAACCTTCCGGCCTCCCTCCTCCGCTCCTCCGCCATCGAACTCATGGGCAGCGGCATCGGCAGCGTCAGCCGCGAAGCCCTCGCCCAATCCATCCGCAGCACCTTCGAAGCCGTAGCCCCGGCGAACCTAACCATCGCCACCCAAACCGCCCCACTCTCCGAAGTCGAATCTGTCTGGGCAAACTCCACCGGCAAACCCCGCGTAGTCTTCACCATCGACCAATAACCCCAAACCACCATCCAGGGTGCCCCATGTCTCGCTTCTGAGACATGGGTTCCCAAGCGCCCTCACCCCGAACTGTTACCCCGTACCCCAACCGCTCCAACGGACAACTGAGAACTAACAACTCCACCTCAATCCCCCAACGACACCGCTGGCTTCCCCGCCAACCTCTCGCTAATGTGTTCCCCCACCTTATCCGCAAAACTCCCGCGCTCGCTAAGGCTGGTGTTGTACAACACAATCGCCGCGTAATCCCCCTTGGGATTGAAGAACCCAAACGAGCTGTACCCCCCGGTAGCTCCGTTATGCCAGTAATTGCCTGTATCGGCCACATAGAACCAGGCCAGCGCAATCCGCATGCCCATCGCGTCGGCATGCAGCTCATGATCCTGCATCAGCGCGGCGGCCAGCGTCTTCCCATCCTCATATCCATGCGCCGGCTTCACCTCGTCCGGGTGCAGATTCGCCTCCAGGTACGTCAGCATATCGCCCCCCGTTGACCGAATTGCCCCCGCCCCCGCAAGCCCGACCAAATCCCACGCATGTGCCGGCTTATGATCCCCATCATGCCCGGCAATAAACCGCCCCATCTGCTCCGGCGATAGCGACACCACGGTATCCTTCAATCCCAGCGGCCCCGTCACCTCGGCCTTCAACAACTCCGGATACGCCATTCCCGCCCGGTCCGCGAGCGCCTGTCCCAGCAACCCAAACCCGAGGTTGCTATACAAAAACCCCGGCGTCCCCTCCTTCGCCACGCCATGCTTCCCCACCCACTCATACAGATTCGCCGCACGATAATCCGCATACGGATTGTCCTTATCCGCAGGATGAAAGTTATCCGGCATCCGCGGCAGCCCCGAGTGCTGCGTCGCCAGATCCAGCAGCGTAATCTCCGCGCCCGCAGGCTTGGCCACCGTCCCCGGCGGCAGCAGCTCGCGCACCGGCTCATCAAACTTCACCTTCTCCTGCTCCACCATCTGCGAGAGAATCAGCCCTGTAAACGTCTTCGTCATCGACCCAATCTCGAAGATCGAATCCGGCTTAGCCGTCCCAAAGCTGAACACCCGCCGCACCCCATGCACCACCACTCCAATCGTGATGCCCCCACCCGTAGCCGGCGCCAGCTCTCCATCCTTCAGCGCCCCAGCCAGGTCCTTAGCCATCACCGCCTGCAGCCCCGCAGCCGTCACCGGAGCCATTGCCGGATCGAACTTCGGCGGAGCCACCGGCGCAGCCGCAATCTCCTTCGCCTGCCGCGTGAACACCAGCGGCAACGGCGCTCCACCCCCTTGAGTCCACGTCCCCGTCAGCGTATTCCCATCGGCAGACAGCTTCGCCGCGTAGTGCCCCTTCACCGGCGGAAGATCAAACGAAAAATCGTCGCCGCTCAATACGACGTTGTCGCACTCAATCCCCATCGCATGCTGGTCGAGGCTGTCGAACGCACAGTACTCCTTGCCCTCGGCGTCGCTCTTCAAATGCACCTGCGTCCGCAACGACCCGCCGCCGGCCACCAACGTCCCCAACCAGATTCCATCCACCCGCGATGGCTTCGCCGCCGCCACAAACGTATCCCGCGTAAACACCAGCGGCATCGGTTGTCCCTGGTCCCACGTCCCAGTCAGCGTCTTCCCGTCCGCCGACACCGTCCCCTTCCAAGTCCCATGCACCGCCGGCACCGAGAAGCTCAGACTCTGTCCCTCCACCGTAATGTCCGCGCAAGGAATCCCATTCGCCCCCTGGTCCACGCTATCCAGGCTCCCCTCAAACCCCGCCGCCGTAGCCTTCAAGTGCAGCCTCAAATGCAGCGACCCCAGCATCCCCACATAATCCCCCGCAACACTCCCCGCCCCCTGCGTCTGCGCCATCAAAGCCGTCCCCCCAGACATACCCACACCAACAACCAGCCAGAACCCCAGCCCCCACCCCGAAACAAACGCCAACGCATGCCTTAATCGAGTCAACATCAGTCACCCTCTCCAAATGCCTACGGGAATCTGCCCACCATCCTTGCACACACCCGCTGATCGTGCCACGACACCAGCCCGGATCCCAACCAAATCGCCACCCAAAGATTTCTCTTGACAGAATATTACTGTTGTAGTTGACTACAACAGTAATATTCTTCACGAACGGATTACCCCTATGGACCTCGAGTGGAACGACAGTCAGCCGATTTACCGCCAGCTTCGCGGCCGCGTCGTCGCCATGATCCTCGACGGCCTCCTCCAGGAGGGCGAACCTCTCCCCTCCGTCCGAACCGTTGCCGCCGAAAACCGCGTCAACCCCCTCACCGTCCTCAAGAGCTATCAGGAACTCGTCGACCAGGGCATCGTTGAAAGCCGTCGCGGCCGCGGCATGTTCATCACCGCCGGAGCCCGCGACCTCCTCCTCCAGGCCGAACGCCAGAAGTTCCTCGCCGAAGAGTGGCCCCACCTCCAGGCCACCATCCAACGACTAGGCCTCACCGCCACCGACCTTCTTACCACCGCACCCAACTCCAACCACAAGGAGGGCTAAAAGATGACCTGCATCCAAGCCCGCGGCCTCCACAAGTCCTACGGTTCTTCCGTCGCCCTCAACAGCATCGACCTCAACGTAGCCGAGGGCCGCATCCTCGGCCTCATCGGCCCCAACGGCGCCGGCAAGACCACCCTGCTCAACGCCATCCTCGGCCTCACCTCCTACCAGGGCGACCTCACCGTCCTCGGCCGCAATCCCTGGACCCAGCGCGATCAGCTCATGAACGACGTAGCCTTCGTAGCCGACGTCGCCGTCCTCCCGCGCTGGATGCGTGTCTCCGACGCCATCGACTTCGTCGCCGGCATCCATCCCCGCTTCGACCGCACCAAGGCCGAAGCCTTCCTCGCCCGCACCACCATCAAGCGCACCAGCAAAGTCCGCGAGCTCTCCAAGGGCATGGTCGCGCAACTCCACCTCGCCTTAGTCATGTCCATCGACGCCAGGCTTCTAGTTCTCGACGAGCCCACCCTCGGCCTCGACATCCTCTACCGCAAGCAGTTCTACGACTCCCTGCTCAACGACTACTTCGATCACCACCGCACCATCCTCATCACCACCCACCAAATCGATGAGATCCAGTACATCCTCACCGACCTCCTCTTCATCGATCGCGGCAACCTGGTCTTCGGCTGCAGCATGGAAGACTTCGACACCCGCTATCTCGAGCTCATCGTGAACCCCGGCCAGCTCCCCGCCGCCCGCGCGCTCAAGCCAATTCAGGAACGACAGACCTTCGGCCGCACCATCCTCCTCTACGACCGCGTCCCCCGCGAACAACTCGCACCCCTCGGCGACCTCCGCACCCCCACCATCGCCGACGTCTTCGTAGCCTTCGTCGGCAACACCAATCAACCGCCCTCCCCTTTCGCACCACCACCCACCTCCACGCCAAGCTCGTACACAGGAGCCGCCCAATGACCCCCGAATCCGTCCCCCAGACCGCAAATCCGGGTACAACGCCGGGTGCCCCAGGTCTCGCTTCTGAGACCTGGGCCGCCACCGCCGCCCCCCGCATCCCCGAAACCCGCCGCCTCTTCTGGTCCATCCGCCGCGAGCTCTGGGAGAACCGCTCCATCTACCTCGCGCCCCTCATCGTCGCCGCGCTTATCCTCCTCGGCTTTTTCTATAGCACCCTCCGCATGCCTTCCGGCATGCTCATCAGCACCACCGTCGACAACAACGGCGTCGTCACCCACACCTCGCACGGCATCGACCCCATCCTTCCCTACACCATCGCCGCCGCCCTCATCATGGGCACCACCGTCCTCGTCGGCATCTTCTATTGCCTCGACGCGCTTTACGGCGAGCGCCGCGACCGCAGCATCCTCTTCTGGAAGTCCCTCCCCATCTCCGACCTCACCATCGTCCTCTCCAAGGCCGCGATCCCCCTCGTCCTTCTCCCGCTCCTCACATGGGGCATCACGGTCGTCACGCAGTCCATCATGCTGCTCATCAACGTCACCGTCTTCCACGCCCGCGGCATCGATACCGGCCCCCTGCACAGCGGCCTGCCCCTCACCCAGAACTCCATGATGCTGCTCTACCACCTCATCGCCATCCACGCCCTCTGGTACGCGCCCATCTGGTGCTGGTTCCTGATGGTCTCTGCCTGGGCTCGCCGCACTCCGCTCCTCTGGGCCATCCTTCCCCCCGTCGCCCTCGGTGTCCTCGAGATGATCACCCTCCACAGCGGCTATGTCTTCGAGTTCCTCAAGTACCGCATCCACGGTCCCGAGGGCTCAGACCTCACCGCTCCCCACACCATGGGCTCGATGGCCATGCAGATCTCCCCAGCCCACTTCCTCGCAACCCCCGGCCTCTGGACCGGCCTCGCCCTCGCCGCCGTCTTCCTCGCCGCCGCCATCCAGCTCCGCCGCTACCGCAACCCCCTCTAGCTCGATCCATACGCAGGAGGTACATCCATGAACCGTCTGCTGGCTCTTCGCATCGTCCTGGCCCTCGTTGGAGTCCTCTTCCTCGCCCTCGCCTACCCGCTTCAGATGACCCTCCGCGCCGAACCCGCCGTCGCCATGATGCTCAGCCTTTACGTCACCCTTGGCATCTTTCTCCTGCTCGCCATCCGAGACCCCTGGGCCCACCGCAGTCTCATAGCCTTCACCGCCTGGTCCAGCCTCGCGCACGCCGCCGTCATGGGAGCCCAGGCCGCCCTTCACATCGTTGAACACAGCGAACTCATCGGCGTCTACATCCTCCTCGCCATCGCCATCGCCCTCCTCGCGCTCGCCCCACCCAGACCCCTCACAGAATCCACCTAAGCCGCATGCCCCAATCATGACGGCCCTATCGTCACGAGTGGGGGTGCAGGTGCTCTTCGATGCCACATACCCAAGGAGACCGCAATGAACTCCGCCGCCACACACCGCGAAACACAACCCCTTCCCAGGAACATCAGAAGCCTCTACACCCTCATCGCCGCCATCATCCTCACAGCAGCCGCCTGCTTCCTGCTCGCAACTTCGTAAGCGCTCCCAACTCAACGCCACCCGCCCCGACACCCGCAGCACTTCCACCCCGCAACCTCCAGCGACGAATACACCTTCACGCCAGCCGACGGAAGCGCCGCCCAGAAGATGGTGCTGCACGCCGACGGCAAAGATTTCGCGCTTAAACGTCAGGATTAGACACCCGGACTAGTGCTATCCTCGGTCGCATGAAAGGCCACTCCGGTATCGGACGCAACGTCCTCGCCCTGATACTCTCCCTCTTTGCGTCCTGTCCTCACCTCTATGGTCAGGGGCCCTGCCCGGTCGCCCTGGTGACCGCCAAGGCCGAAAAAGACTATATCCAGCTGGAGTTCAGGAACAAGGGTAAAGTCCCCATCGAGCAACTCAGTCTCACCTGCTCGCCCCCGGCCCACACCACCCTCCCCAACGGCGCCTGCCATGTCGAAACCGGCATCTTCTACCCCAGCACCGTTTCCTGGATCAGGATCGACTACCCCGCCGCCGACCGCCATGCGGTCGAAATCTCCGTCGCGCGCCTCCGCATCGCTGGAGGAGCCCTCTGGCAACCAGGCTCCCACACCTGCAAACCCCTAAAACTCCCCCGCAAGAATTAATCTCCTCCAGCGCATCGACGACTTCCATCCCCCACCACTTGCCACATCGCATCGCGCCGATGAAGAGTCCGCTATCCAGCACCTTCCGCTCGCTGCGAAGCCTCTTAGCTGGCTGCCTTGCGTTTCAATTCCTCGTCCAGGATCGGCACGCCTTTAGCGCAGGCTTCAACGCCGAGCGAAACGCAAATCTGCAGCACGGCCATGATCTCCTCCGGCGTCGCCCCCGCCTTCAGTGCTCCCTGGATGTGCCGCCGTACGCCGGGGGCATACATGTGCGTGATGGAGGCATCGAAAGCGATGCTGATCAGCTCCATGAACCTTGGTGTGAAGATACCGCTCTTGTAGACGCTGGCTCCGAAGCCAAAGAATTCGTCGGTCCAGGCGGGAGATAGCTCGAAGAAGGGATCCCACGCGGTGTTCCATTGGCCGATTGCGCGCATCGCATCGCACGCTGGAGTCTCCGGCTTCGGCCCTCCTGCGGCCTTCACTCCTGCCGCCTTCATCTCCTCAAGCAAAATCGGAGCGCCCAGGCTGCAGGAATGGACCGCCAACCCAACGCCGCACTTGAGCACCAGCAGAACCTCATCGCGCGTTGCTCCCGCATCGAGCGCCGCGCGAATCTGGCGGCGCGTGCCTTCTTCGTCAAGCGTCGTGCAAGAGCAATTCAGCCCGAGGTAGATCAGCTCCACCTCCTTGCGCGGCAGAACGCCGCTAACCCACGGATTCGTTCCAACCCGCAAGAGCAGCGCCGCCCCTTTGGGATCCCATTCCTTGAGCTTGTCCAAAGACGACCCCCAAGGCTCTGCTGTAGAAGGCTTCGTCGTTACGTCATTTGTCGCCATGCTTCACCCTTTCTGATTTCTGCGATTCATTCAAGAAATTGACACCATGATCTTCCCGTCCACGATCTCCGCTGGGTAAGCCGCAACACCGAAGTCCGACGTGCCCGCAAAGCATCCGCTGGTGACATCGAACTTCATTCCATGCACCGGACAGGTAACGATGGTGCCGTCCAGTTTTCCGAGTCCTAAGGAGCCGCCCGCGTGAGGACAGATGTCGGAGATGGCGCAGATGTTCCCGTCGACATTGAAAATGGCGACGTCCTTGCCCGCGATAGTCAACCGTGAGCCGGTACCGGGGCGAATCTGCTCAAGACCTGTTGCTTCGATGAACTCCGCCATGGGCTTAGCCTGTAGTTTCAGCGTGGTGATTGGGAGAAAGTCAGGATCGTCCGGAGGGTTGGTCCCCTCCCTTGATGCAGGGAGGGGACGTGCCTATGCTCCACACTGCGGACTGGCAACTTAGCTGCGCGCTCCAACCTTAATCGGAATGTCCACCATTTCTTCCCATTCACCAGCATGGATATGCCCGCATCCGCCCTGGGCCGCCGGGCGGAACTTTCCGTCTGTTTCATGCACCATGAACCCCATGTTGCCGGGGCGGCGGTTCGGCGGCAGGCCCAGATTGGCGAGGGTTTCTGCTGTAGAGGAGTACGTGACTCCAAGCTTCAGCATCTCGCGCGCCTGTTCAGGTGTGGCGATCGCCCTTCCCAGTTCCTTGGCCATGCGGACATGGCGCTCGATCATCTCGATCGTCGACATGCGCACGCCCTTGGTGGTGTTCCACAGGTTGTCTTCGATGCCGGCGCGGGTGTGTTGCCCGAGCGCGATGCAGAGCGCCGCGAATGGGTGGGTCAGTCGAAACGTGGTCTGGTAGGTAAAGAAGGAGCCGTGCGGTGTGCGACGGATCAGCTCCATCAGGTCGAAGGGATTGGCGCCGCAAATTCCTCCTCCGCCAATGCTGAAGAACCCGTTCATCGGCCCCATGTAGTAGCCCTTGCGAATGAGGCGTTCAACCAATTCGAGGCTGTGCACGTGGCCCAGCGCGAAATACGGCTGGATGCCGTGCTGAACCAGGCGCTTGATGTTTTCGAGATAGAAGTCCGGCGTCGAGTCCGCCACCAGGTTGGCCATCGCGTGCAGCATCGCCGGGTTGGTGAAGCGTGTTCCTTCAAAGGCTTCGACGGGATGTAACGCCGTCAGATCGTACAGGCGGGTGCCACAGGTGACCGTGACCTGATCGGGCTTGGGATCGATCTCAGCCAGCTTATGGCGAGAGTCGTAGCTCTGGAACTGCGCCTCCTCGCCCGGCTCGGGCGCAAACGAGATCGACCCGCCCAGCTGCAGGATCATCTTCGGCACAGCTTTGCGCAAACGCGCGATCTGGTCGTTGTATTCGTTAAAGTTTTTGGAGATGTGGCCGGTCTTGGGATCTCGCACATGAATGTGCAACAGCGTTGCGCCGGCGTTATAACAGTCCACCGCGGCCTGGACCTGTTCGTCCCAGGTGACAGGGAGATGCTGTTCGGGCGTACAGTCCACGGGCATCCATACGGGCCCATAGGGCGCAGCGGTGATCATCAGTGGCGCTTGATTTTCGGGTAACAGTGAATCGTCGGTGAAGTACATTTTGCTCTCCTGACTTCAGTAAAAATTGGGGGGAAGAATCTAAGGCCCACTGACTAGGAAGCACTCGCTGGTCAGAACCGGAACCATACCTGACTAAAAGGGACGGCGTTCAAGACACCAGGTTCGCTTGCCCGCGATCCTCCGCATAGGCATCCGTCCGGGTCGTCTCACTGGCACGGTACCGCCCCCTCCCCGGCGCTGACTACTGTCAGAAGTGACAGCATTCCAAGCAAGGCTGGATCTGTAACCGGAAGTCGCTTCTCTCAAGCGCCCTGGGCTCTCGAGTTCACGACCAGACTAGGAGCCAGCGCTCCGAGGAACCCCATCTCCATCGACAGCCGGACACCCCTCGACTGTGCGTCCCGAAACCCAGCTATGACTGCCGTCGCGCAACCCGAAACCGGGCTATACCCACTCAACTTTCAACAAACTTCGCCCGAATCCCGCACAAAATTTCGTACGAAATCGTCCCACTCCACCGCGCATGATCGTCCGCCGTCACGCCCTCACCCAGCAACACCACCTCGTCCCCCACCGCAACCCCTTCTATATCAGTCACATCCACGGTAATCAGGTTCATCGACACCCTCCCCACCACCGCCGCTCGCTGCCCTCCAATCAACACCCACCCATCCCCCACCCCCGAAGACGCCGCCCGCCGAAACCCGTCCGCATACCCAACCGGCAACAAACCCACTATCATCAATGACTTAGCCGTAAACGTCGCTCCATAGCCCACCGTGTCCCCCACCCCAATCTCCCGCAACCCAATCACCCGCGTCTTCCAAGTCAAAACCGGCTTCAACAGCTTCCCCAACGGCCCGATCCTACAGTTATCTCCTTCATTTGCAGCAGTTAGCGCAGAACAATAACCATACAGCGCGATCCCCGGCCGCGCCATCACCCGCGCCCCCACCCCGGCCGCCAGCTCCCTCATCCACCCCAGCGTCGACCCCTCATCCACTGCCGAAGACGCCCCCAGGTGAACCCATTCCACCCTAACTCCCTTTGCCACAACTACTTGCAACGCCTCAGCAAACTTCTTCCGCTGCCTCCGCGTCACCGCCGACCCCTCCACCTCCGCCGCCGCCAAATGCGACATTACCCCCTCACAACGCACCCATCTCGACCCCGCCAGCCGCTCCGCAACGGCCATAACTCCTTCACAATCAACCCCTTGCCGCGCCATCCCGGTATCGATCTCCAGGTGCACCCCAACCACCTTACCCGCCGCCTCCGCCGCCCGCTCCAGCATCGCAATATGCTCCAAAGTCCAAACGACAGGTGTCAGATCGCGCCCCACAACCTCTTTACAATCAGCCTCTTCCAACACACACATCACCAGCAGCCGCACCCCGTCCCCAACCACCCCCCGCACCCGTAACCCCTCCTCCACATCCGCAACCCCCAGCCACCGAACACCCGCAGTCACCAATACCCGCGCCACAATCGCAGCATCATGCCCATAAGCATTGGCTTTTACGACCCCAAGTACCTCCGCACCCGCGTCAACACTGGCGATCGCCTGCACAGCGCGCAGATTCTCCACCAGCCGTTCTCTTGAAATCTCAACCCAACTCTTCACTCACCCATTATCACCTCCCAACCACAACCACCCGTGCAAAACAAAAGGAGCGACCATAAGTCGCTCCTTTTGTACAACATAACTCCGACGATTAATCCTCGCCTAATCCTCGCCCCGCCCGGTAAATGTCCACCGCCGCACCGGCCCAACGTCCACATGCACAAACTGGCTGCGCGGATAATATCCCACCCCACCCTCATCCAGACTCAGCGCCACATCCCGCAACGTCCGCGTCCGCACCCCCGGAACCCGAATGTCAATGGCTTTAGCTTGAACATGTTGCGAGTTCTTCGCTACGCCGGTATTCCGGCCCCGCGTCCGCAAAAAGTTATTGCTCCAGGGCGTCCGATACCCGCAAACGATGTCAATCACACCCTCCGGCCGCCCCAGTCGCGCCATCACATTGTGCAGCACGTCAAACTCCCGCGGGTCATACGCCTTCTCATCTTGGGTCCGGCTATCTCGCAGAAAATAATCAAGTTTCTCCATCGCCGCAGGAATATAAGTGTCCCCAATCCGGTACACCACGTCGATGCTCTCGCCCGAATGCAGGTGATGCAACCTCAGCTCATACTTCTTCCCGTCATCGGGTATCGCCGCTTCATCCGTCGGCAGAACTCCCGGTTCCAGCAGCGCCGCATGCACCATCTTCGTCGGCGACAGTCGCGCATGCAAGTGAACGTGCGGCCCACGCGCATTCCCCGCGGTCGCCATTGCCACAAGCGCCCCGGCAGTAAGCCCTGCCCAGGCGCATCGCCTCACGAACGTCTTGTTCAAAAGAGGGGAAGACAAACGAAGAATCAAGGTCGATCTCCCAAGAGAAATTCCGAACAACGAATGGCCAATCGTGAATCCCATTCGCACCCCGCCGTTCGGTCTCTCAATCTTACCCTTTAGTTTCTTGCCGAATCACCCACAGGGCGTAATCCCTTTGTAAACTTGGTTCTCCCGAGGCAACCCAACTCACTCCTTCACCTCTGCAGGCGGCTTGTCCGGCTGCCCCTCATAGATCTCCTCCACCCGCTCCAGCGTGTCGATCTCCTCCAGCGGCTTATCCTCCCGCAGCCTCAAAATCCGCGGAAACCGCAGCGCAAATCCGCTCGAATGACGGTCCGACCGCATCACGTTGTTGAACGCCACCTCAATAACTCGCAGCGGCTCCACCGTCCGAAAGTGCCCGAAATCTTCGAGCGTATGAGCCTTCATCCACTCCGTCAGCTCGGCAATCTCCGCGTCCGTCACACCCGAGTAGGCCTTCCCCACATTCAGCAGTTCGCCATCATCCCCAAGCACCGCAAACGTGTAGTCGCTCAATAATCCAGCCCGCCGCCCGTGCCCAAACTCCGCTCCCGTAATAACCACGTCCAACGTAGCCAGCTCGCGCTTCAGTTTCACCCACGCCAGCCCCCGCCGGCCCGGCAAGTACGCCGACCCCGCCGCCTTCAGCATCACGCCCTCATTCGCCTGTGCCCGAGCATCGACATAGGCCTGCTCAATCGCCTCAACACTCTCCACCAGCTTCGCCGGCGACAGAATCAGCCGCTGCAACGGCGCCTCGCTCGCGACCTCGTCCTCCTCGAATAACCCAGCCTGCGCCTTTGCCTTCACCGGCGGATCCCATCCCGCCGCCGTGACGGCCCGTAACCGCTGCACCACCCCCTCCAGCCGAGCACGACGCTCCCGCAGAGGCAAGGGAAGCATCAATTCTTCCCCCTCGAAGAGCAGATCGAAGGCCATGAACACCACAGGCACCTGCCGCCGCATGGCCCCATCCACGCGCTTGCGCCCGATGCGCTGCCCCAGCACAGAAAACGGCAGCGCCTTGTTCTCGGCCACGTTCCACCCCAGCAACTCGCCATCCAGGATCAGCGGTTCCCTCACCTCACGAAACGCCTCCGCAATCTCCGGAAAGCTCTCCGTAATATCTTCCCGATTCCGCGAGTACACCGCTACCCGCCCCGGCTGCTCCCAATCGCCGCAGTGCACCTGCGCGCGCATCCCGTCATACTTGTCCTCAAGAAACGCCTCCACCACTGCATCCTCGTCCTTCGGCGTAAACCGCACGACTGCCTCTTCGGGCGTCTCCACCGGGCTCGCAAGCATAAACCCCAGCGGATGAAACAGCCGCATCCTCGCCTCGCCCAGCGTCCCGCCAAACGCCCTCTCGACAGCCCGTGCCAGGTCCGCCTCCAACATCACCGCGTGGCGCACGGCCACCACATCCGTACCCGACGCCACAGCGATCGCCTCTTCAATCAAGCTCTGCTTCACCCCAATCCGCATGTCCCCCAGCATCAGCTTCAGGAGATACTTCGCCTCCAGCGCGCTCGCACGCCGAAGCAATCCCTCCACGGCATTCGCTCGCACAGCCGTCGTTCGCGCCCCCGCCATCGTCTCAAACGCTTCCGCCACCTCAAGGAACGACAGCGGGTGCCCCACATCTCGACTTTGAGATGTGGGATCACTGGAAGCCCAGACCTCCGCTGCAGCAGCCCCCAAATCCCCATGCCGCCGATACGCCGCTGTCAACTCCGCATCCGAGCACCCCGACACCGCCTTCACGGCCCGCGTCAACAACGCCCCACCAGCATTCAGCTTGCGAGGATCGGCCTCCGCAAACGGCTGCCCCGCCAGATACAAACAGAACCTCCCCGCATCCTCCACCGACGCCGCAGCCACACGCGCCACTGCAATCTCAATCAGCCCACGCTTCTTCAGCCTGCCCGCCTCCCCGGCAAGCTCTTCCGCCAACGCAGCCAACTCCCCGAACAACGCCATCGCTACCCTCGTTGAGATCAGATGCGCCAACGCAATGCGAGCCATCCACCGGAGACTTACCTCCGTACCATCGCAACAGTATCCTTATCCCCGTGTTCACCTCACTGGAGACCTTACGATGAAAAAGCTCGCCATCACGTTGCTGTTGCTCCCCACGCCCTTCCTATTCGCGGAAAAAGGGAAACCTAATCCAGCGGATTACACGGTCACAGTTCACGTCGTCGGATCTCAAGGTTCAGGCGCGAGTCAGTACCAGCACGTGGAAACCATCATCGACGGCAAACAAGTCGAGCTCCAGGCAGCAGGCCGCGGCCTCCTTGCACTTGGCGATTATCAGGCGCAACCAAAACCGGGCGTTCAACCACCTAAGAATCCTAACGGGCATGACATCTTTCAGGCCTACGAACTTTTGTTCTCCGACGGAACCACCCGTTACTTCGAGGTCGTTGGACTCGGAGCACCGGAACCAACCTGCACCATATCCCCTTCCACGAATCCCTGACATTCGCGATACCATCTAATCAGCAGATGGTATTCGCCAGCGCAAACCCGGTGTCCTCTCCCCGCGTGACCCTCCGTCACGACTTCCTCTAGCTGCGCCCATCCGCTTCGCCTTTCCTAATCTCTAATCCCTGTTTCCTAATCCCTGCGCCTCCGCAGGAGGAGCTCCCAATGTTTGACCGCCTCGACCAACTCGAAGCCCGCTACGAAGAGCTCGGCGTTCAGCTCTCCGACCCCAAAATCGTCAACGACCAGGAGAACTATCGCAAAGTCGCCAAGCAGCACCGCGACATGGAGCCCACGGTCGAGAAGTTTCGCGAATACCGCAAGCTCCGCTCCTCGGTCGCCGACGCCAAGGCCATGCTCACCGAATCTGACGCCGACATGCGCGACATGGCCCAGGCCGAACTCGACGACCTCGAGCCCAAACTCGCCGCCACCGAAGAAGAGCTGAAAGTCCTCCTCCTTCCGAAAGACCCCAACGACGACAAAAACATCGTCCTCGAGCTCCGCGCCGGCACCGGCGGCGACGAAGCCTCGCTCTTCGTCGCCGAAGTCTTCCGCATGTATCTCCGCTTCGCCGAGCAGCACAAGTGGAAGGTAGAAATCCTCTCCGAAACCGAATCAGGCGTCGGCGGCCTCAAAGACGTCACCGCCATCATCGAAGGCGACAAGGTCTACTCCCAGATGAAGTACGAGTCCGGCGTTCACCGCGTACAGCGCGTCCCCGCCACCGAAACCCAGGGCCGCGTCCACACCTCTGCGATCACAGTCGCCGTCCTCCCCGAAGCCGAAGAGGTCGACATCAAGATCGAGAACAAAGATCTCCGCATCGACACCTTCTGCTCCTCAGGCCCCGGCGGCCAGTCCGTCAACACCACCTACTCGGCCATCCGCATCACGCACCTGCCCACCAACACGGTAGTGAGCTGCCAGGACGAAAAATCGCAGATCAAGAACCGCGAAAAAGCGATGCGCGTTCTGCGTTCCCGCCTCTATGAAGTCGAAGCCGAGCGTATCCACCAGCAACAGGCCAAGGAGCGCAAGCAGCAGGTCGGCACCGGCGACCGCAGCGAGAAGATCCGCACCTACAACTTCCCGCAAAATCGCCTCACCGACCACCGCATCGGCCTCACCAACCATCAGCTAGGCATGGTCATGGAGGGCATGCTCCAGCCCACAATCGACGCCCTCATCGCGCACGACACCGCGGAACGTCTCAAAGCCGAAGCCACAGCAGCCTAAAGCTCTTTGAACTCCCACCAAACCCTGTCATCCCGACCGAAGCATCACGCCTTTGTCTTTGTGATGCGAAGTGGAGAGACCTGCAGTCGCCTTACGTCCCCGGCAGATTCTCCTTGCCGCGCGATCAGTTCAATCTGTTCCTGTATATGGCTCTGAGACACGGCTCTCCTTGTTTAGATTCTTCAACATAGCCGGTCATTTACTCGGCACTGCCCCCACCCCGCCCCCAATTACCACTTTGGAGCGGCTGCATTGTAAGATGCGTTACTCTTCCCTATCTGGTGACACCATGCCTCAAATCACAGCTATAGACCTTCGGATGCGATATCCTCACCCAATGGTTTTCGTGACGACGTTACTAATGGCCTCATTGGCCGCGACAGCCCAGCGCCCGTCAGACGCGAAGCCGTTCACGCTGCAACAGGTTCTCAGCGCGCCGTATTCAACCTCACTCACGGCCGCGCCGCGAGGCGACCTGTTCGCCTGGGTAGAGGACGCTGAAGGCCACCACAACCTTTGGGTTTCGGGACCAGACCAGCTCCCCCGCCAGCTCACCCACAACACTCAGGATGACGCACAGGATATCGCCCAGCTCGCCTGGGCGCCCGACGCCTCCGCCATCGCCTACACCTACGGCGCGGAATCCGGAGCCAACGGCAAGCCCGCCAACCCGGCCCACCTCCAGCGCCCCACGCCTCTCGAAGTCCTCATCCAGCCGCTCACCGCAGGTGCTCAGCCCATCCTCATCGGCGATGGCCACGAGCCCCTCTTCACTCCTGACGGCCACACGCTTCTCTTCGTCCGCGACGGTAAGATCTGGAGCGCCGACCCAGGCGACCCCTCCGCCGCGCATCAGCTCGTCTTCGACCGCGGCTCGGCCAGCTCCCTCACCTTCTCGCCTGACGGCCATCTCCTCGCCTTCATCAGCCATCGCAGCGAAGCCAACGAGCCACCCCACAGCTTCCTCGCCCTCTACGATCTCCAAGCCCACAAGCTCCGCTTCCTCGACCCCTCCACCAGCGACGACTCCGCTCCCGTCTTCTCACCCGGCGGCAACCAGATCGCCTGGCTGCGCTCACCCTTCGTCAAACCCCGCGAGTTCTCCGCCGCCCGCACCTCGCCCAATCCCTGGTCCATCCAGTTGGCGGACCTCACCACGGGCCACACCCGCACCCTCTTTTCGCCCCAGGCCAACAAGCCCGGCAGTGTCCTTCCCCATCTCGCCGACGGAGCCGCACGCCTCTTCTTTGCCACCAACACCGCCGTCCAGTTCTACAGCGAGGCTGACGGCTGGGTGCACCTCTACCAGATCCATACCGACGGCGATCCCTGCGTCGACTGGCTCACCCCCGGCTCCTTCGAAGTCGAGGACGCCACCCTCAGCAGCGACCGTCGCTTCCTGGTCTACAGCTCCAACCAGGTGTCAGCCAGCGACCCGCATCTGACAGGCCCGCGCTGGCTCGACTCGCCCTCCCTCGATCAAGACCGCCGCCACCTCTGGCGCATCGATCTCATTCGCCTCGACCCCCCCGTCGAAATCACCCACGGCGAAGGTATCGAAACCCACCCCCAGGTCGACGCCGACGGAACCATCGCCGCTCTCGTCTCAGACGCACACGTGCCCATGCATCCGGCCTTCATCGACAACAACGGCAGGATCATCCCGGTACAGTCCAACGTCTCCGCCGCCGACTATCCCACAACCCTCGTGACTCCCCGCCAGGTCCTCTTCCCCACCGTCGATGGCCTCCACCTCCACGGTCAGCTCTTCCTCCCTGGCGTTGCAAAGCCCGCGCATATCTCGCGCGCGGCCATCCTCTTCTTCCATGGCGGTCCCAATCGCCAGATGCTCCTCGGCTACCCGGCCATGGGCTACTACTCCAATGCCTACGCGATGAATCAGTACCTCACCGAACCTGGGCTTCATCGTGCTCTCGGTCAACTACCGTTGCGGCATTGGCTATGGTCTCGACTTCCGCGAGTGCAAGCACACAGGCGCGGACGGCGGCTCGGAATATAACGATGTCCTTGCCGCCGCAAAATACCTTCGCTCTCTTCCCGGTGTCGATCCCAAGCGCATCGGCGTCTGGGGCGGCAGCTACGGCGGCTATCTCACCGCCCTCGCCCTGGCCCGCAACTCCAACCTCTTCGCCGCTGGCGTCGACTTCCACGGCGTGCACGACTGGAATCTCGAAGACAACGCGGCCGACTGGAAGCTGGGCTCCGGCACGCAGCAAAGCTCCTTCGCCCAGCAGGACGCCATCGCCGCCAAAGCCCGCTCCAGTTCGCCCATCGCCTCCATCGATAGCTGGCGCTCGCCCGTCCTCCTGATCCATGGCGACAACGACCCCGACGTAGCCTACGCGCAGACCCCCATCCTCGCCGAAGCTCTCCGCGCCCGCCACGTCCCCGTCGACGAACTCATCTTCCCCGACGAGGTACACGGCTTCCTTCTCCACAAAGACTGGCTAACCGCCTACCAGGCCACGGCAGCCTTCTTCCAGCGCACCCTCAAACCGTAAGCGCAGCGATGGCTCCGCAAGCGGGAAACCTCCGCCAGTCAAGCCAAACAGGGTAAAATCAGAGCTGCAAGGAAGTGACGCCATTCCCTAGGCCGGTCGCTCGCTCCTTCAACCCTCCAGAACTGAAAGAACCCCATGAGCACAGCCATCCAAGCACCCTCCCCAGCGCTCGAAGCCGCCGCCCACAACGCCGGCCTGAACCTCACTCCCGCCGAACCCGGCATCGACTTCACCGGCGCTCCCACCACCCGCGCCATGGTCACCCTTGCAGCCGACCCCGCGCGCGAGCAGCTCCTCGAACTCAGCCAGACCTTCGATGCGGCCGATCCCAAGTTTGCCGCCGCCCTTGCCGTCTACTTTCGCGAGGCCGCACAGCGTCTGCGCAATCCGCGCCCGGACGCCTATGTCTCGCTGCACGGCCTGCCTCTCAGCTTCGGCAAATTCGCCTGGCCCTTCCACAGCTCCACCTCAGGCGCCGACACCTTCATCGTCCACGGAGAGATCCGCCTCGAGGACGGCCGCGGCAGCCAGCTCCACGCCAAGGTCTCCGCTTCCATGACCCAGACCTTCGCAACCGTCATCCCTGCCCTCGAACAGCCGTTCGCCGAAGGCTTCATCTACAACGCCGTTCGCAAGACCCTCGACCAGGGCCAGCTCGAGCTCGTTCAGTCCGGCAACCGCCAGCCCGTCCCCGTCACCACCCGCTACTACTCCATGAAGCAGCAGGTCTTCATCTTCAACGACACCACCGAGACCCAGCGCCGCGCCTACCTCGCTGCCAAAACCTTCTGGCTAAGCCACATCCTCGGTAGCGCCGCGCCATCCGGTCAAGCCCAGCCCATCTGGATCACCGACCCCCGCGACGCTCAGTACCTCAACACCACCGTCGCCGACCTCAAGACCACCGCCGCCGCCCTCGTCACCGACGGCCTGATCCAACTCGATCCAACCGGCAACTGGTCCACCGCCACCGACACCCTGCGCAACCAGGAAGACGCCTACCGCGCCCAGGTCGACGAAGCCCTCGCCTTCATCAAACCCACCTTCAACGAAGACATGCGCCACGGCCACACCAACATGTAGTCCGGTTCGCCACCATCGTGGGTGCCCCACATCTCGCTTCTGAGATGTGGATTCCCAAGATCGATCCTCAGTCGGCAAGACTCTCCCTACACATGGGACAGCTCCTGCTCCAGCCTAACAAACGCCTCCCACGCAGCCTCTTCCACCGCGACGCCCAGCTCCATACTTTCTTTCCGGCACCGCAGCGCTCCTTCACCTGGATAACGCACCGGCTTCTCCGGCTGAATCGGCGTCGCCGCATGCAGCGCATCGATGGCCTTCTGCGCCACGCTCGCCCCCTGCGCAAATCGGCTCAACTCTTCGATCGTCTCCACCGACGCCGGCGCAATCGCCAGAAACACCTGCGACTGCCCAACCTCCTTCGCCGGATCCGTGCTGAACTCATGCGTCGCCATCCCACCCGTCAACATCGCCGCCAGCACATCCAGCACGAACGACAAACCCGATCCCTTCCAAAACCCAATCGGCAACGCCCGATGTGTGTGCTCAATCGAGGCAGGGTCGTTCGTCAACTGGCCTAGCTCATCAAAGCCGCCAGGCACCGGCAGCGTGTCCCCCCGCTGTCGATACGCCTCCAGCGTCCCATACGAAAACTGGCTCATCGCCATATCCAGCACAATCGGCGCCGACTCACCCTCACCGCCGCCCTTCGAGATCACTCGCCGGGGAATTGCCACCACCAGCGGATTATTTCCCAGCGCCACCGAACTTGCGCCCCACGGCGGCAGATTCGGCAGCGTGTTCGTCCAGCACATCGCCGCAAACCCAGCGTCCGCCGCCTGCCATCCATACGTCCCCGCACGCATCCAGTGCGACGTGTCCGCCAACGCAACGCACCCCAGCCCATGCTCACGCGCCAGCTCCATCGCACGCTGCATCGCCCCATATGCCGCCAGGTTTCCCGGCCCGCGCCGTCCCGTCCACCGCTCAATCGCTCCGAATCCCGCCAGCTTCTGCGGCCCCGCGCGCGGATCGATCAATCCACTGCGCACCCACTGCGCAAACCGCGGCAGCCGCGCGATTCCGTGCGTCCGCACTCCGTCACGATCCGTCTCCGCGGTCAGCCGCGCACCTAAAGCCGCTCGCGCGGGCGCTACCCCCAACGCCAGCAGTACGAGCTCAATACGTGCCTGCAGCTCCGCATACGCTACGCGCCTCATAGGTTCCCTTGCTCCCCATGGTCGTCTGTGCCATCCAGTCTACACATCGGCGATAAACTCTCAGCAGGACGCTAGCGTTTAAACCGCCCCCACAAAGGCCAGCAACCCGTCCACCGAGGTCACCTGCCGTGAAGTCCGTTCCCCTGCTTTCGCTCCTTGCCCTGTTCTCGATCGCCGCCGCTCTCACCACGCAAGCCCAGGCTTCCTCCCGCACCACCGACACCGTGCCGGCGCTACTCCTCTCGGACATCCACCTCGATCCCTTCCACGATCCCGCCAAACTCCCCGCCCTCATCGCCGCGCCCACCTCCGGTTGGGCCGCAATCCTCTACGGCCCCGACTCCCCCACCCAGCCAGCCGACTTCGCTCACCTCCAGCAAACCTGCGCCGCCAGGGGCATCGACACGCCCCCTGCACTCCTCGTCTCTACCCTGCACGCCGCCCACCAGCAGCAGCCTCACCCGCTCCTGGTCACCATCTCCGGCGACCTCCTAGTCCACCAATTCGACTGCCGCTTCCACAACCTCACCCCCCACGCCAGCGAAGCCGAGTACTCCGCCTTCGCCGCAAAAACCGTCGCCTTCATCGCTCTTCAACTCCGCGAAACCTTTCCCCACACCCCCATTTACTTCGCCCTCGGCAATAACGACTCCGGCTGCGACGACTACCGCGAAGACCCCGGCAGCGACTTCCTCCACGCCAACGCCGCCAACTTCTCCGCCGGCGTCCTCTCACACGCCAACCGTTCCGCCATCCTCGACGAGTTCCCCCATCTAGGCGACTACACCGTCACCCTCCCCGCACCCATCCGCAACACCCGCCTCATCGTTCTCCAGGACATCTTCGAGTCCCGGCGTTACACCACCTGCAGCGGCACCTCAGCCAGCGACGCCGCTGCTCAGCAGATCGACTGGCTCCGCGCCCAGCTCACCGCCGCCCGCGCCGCTCACGCACACGTCTGGATCATGGCCCACATCCCGCCCGGCATCGACGCCTACTCCACCTTCACCAGCCGCCGCAACGTCTGCACCGGCCAGCCCCCCGTGATGTTCCTCGCCTCCGATGCCCTCGCCACCACCCTCGCCGACTTCCCCGATGTCATCCGCCTCGCTCTCTTCGGCCACACCCACATGGACGAGTTCCGCACTATCACCGCCCCCGACGGCACCGTCCCCGTCAAGCTCGTCCCCTCCGTCACCCCAGTCAACGGCAATGATCCCGCCTTCACCGTCGCCCAGATCAACCCCTCCACCGCAACCCTCAAGGACTACACCGTCTACTCCACCAGCACTCAAACCGGCGGTGTCGACGCCTGGGATAACAAAGACGCAGCCTGGAGCAAGGAATATCGCTACTCCACCACCTACCATCTACCCGACCTCTCCGGAGCCTCACTCCAGAAACTCACCACCTCCTTCATCGACGACAAATCAGGCAGCACCGAAGCCAGCCACGCCTACCAGGAGTTCTTCTTCGTCGGAGATCCGGGCGCATCCAAGGGCGTCAAGGCCACCAAAAACGCCGCCGCCATGAAGCTCGTCTGGCCCGCCTACGCCTGCGCCATCACCCACACCGACGCCGCAGCCTTCCGCTCCTGCGCCTGCCCCGCAACTCTAACGCCCTAACCCATCCGCACCAGATCACCGGTAAACGCGCAACCCACCCCGCTTATTTGACTTTCGTCCTCACCCCGCCAGACGATGAAAGTCCGAAGGTGACAGCAGTCACTGCCAATCGTGGGCCCACCCTGCCACCTTGGTTCTTCTCGCAAGAGGTATCGCAAAGCATGAGCACAACCCCTCCCGCTACGCCCTCCGGAGGTACGATCACACCCGGAGCAAAGCTGCGCGCCGCCATCACCGCCGAGCATCCACTGCAGATCCCCGGCGCCATCAACGCCTACCACGCACTCATGGCCGAGCGCACCGGCTACCGCGCCATCTACCTCTCCGGCGGCGGCGTAGCCGCAGGCTCCCTCGGCATCCCCGACCTCGGCATCTCCACCATCGACGACGTCCTCACCGACGTCCGCCGCATCACCGACGTCTGCTCCCTCCCCCTCCTCGTCGACATCGACACCGGCTTCGGCGGCGCCTTCAACCTCGCCCGCTCCGTCCGCTCCCTCATCAAGGCCGGAGCCGCCGGCTGCCACATCGAAGACCAGGTCCAGGCCAAGCGCTGCGGCCATCGCCCCAACAAACAGATCGTCCCCACCGACGAAATGGTCGACCGCATCAAGGCCGCAGTCGACGCCCGCACCGACCCCGCCTTCGTCATCATGGCCCGCACCGACGCCCTCGCCTCCGAAGGCCTCGAAGCCGCTCTAGACCGCGCCGCCGCCTGCGTCGAAGCCGGCGCCGACATGATCTTCCCCGAAGCCGTCACCGAGCTCTCGCCAATACCGCGCCTTCGCCAACGCACTCAACGTCCCCATCCTCGCCAACATCACCGAGTTCGGCGCCACCCCGCTCTTCACCCTCGACGAACTCCGCAGCGCCAACGTCTCCTCGCCCTCTATCCCCTCTCCGCCTTCCGCGCCATGAACGCCGCCGCCCTCAACGTCTACCAGCACATCCGCACCGACGGCACCCAACAGCAAGTCGTCAACACCATGCAAACCCGCGCCGACCTCTACGACTACCTCGACTACCACGCCTACGAACAGAAGCTCGACCAACTCTTCGCCAAAGACAAACATGAAATCGGACTGCAAAGCAGTCCACAATCTCGAAGGCGGCACGGCTTCAGCCGTGCCATGAAATCGCTAACTCACCCGGCGGCTTCAGCCGCTGAGGTAGGTTTGAACGCCCCCACCAAGGATGAACATGAGCACCGACACCGCCCCCTACACCTTCAAGCCCAAAAAATCCGTAGCCCTCTCCGGCGTCCCCGCCGGCAACACCGCCCTCTGCACCGTCGGCCGCAACGGCAACGACCTCCACTACCGCGGCTACGACATCCTCGAGCTAGCCGCCAACTGCGAGTTCGAAGAAGTAGCCCACCTCCTCCTCTACGGCCATCTCCCCACCACCGCCGAGCTAGCTCACTACAAGCAGCGTCTCCGCAGCCTTCGCGGCCTCCCCCAACCCGTCAAAGTCGCCCTCGAGCAAGTTCCCTCCACCGCGCATCCCATGGACGTCCTCCGCGTTGGCGTCTCCATGCTCGCCACCGTCGAGCCCGAACCCGAGCCCCACACCAACCACTCCGCCCTCTACATCGCCGACCGCCTCATGGCCTCGCTCGGCTCCATCCTCCTCTACTGGTACCACTTCGCCAACAACGGCCATCGCATCGAAGTCGAAACCAGACGACGACAGCATCGGCGCACACTTCCTCCATCTCCTCCACGGCAAGCCCGCCAGCCCCGAGTGGATCCAGGCCATGCACATCTCCCTCATCCTCTACGCCGAGCACGAGTTCAACGCCTCCACCTTCACCGCCCGCGTCATCGCCGGCACCGGCTCCGACCTCCACTCCTGCATCGCCGGAGCCATCGGCGCGCTCAAAGGCCCCAAGCACGGCGGCGCCAACGAAGTGGCCCTCGAAATCCAGCAGCGCTACGCCTCCCCCGACGAAGCCGAGGCCGACATCCGCCGCCGCATCGACAGCCAAGGAAGTCATCATCGGCTTCGGCCACCCCGTCTACACCATCTCCGACCCCCGCAACGCCGTCATCAAGAAGGTCTCGCACGACCTCGCACAAACCGCCGGCGACCTCGCCATCTACAACATCGCCGACCGCCTCGAAACCGTCATGCACGAAGTCAAACGCATGTTCCCCAACCTCGACTGGTTCTCCGCCTCCGCCTACCACATCATGGGCATCCCCACGGCCATGTTCACCCCCATCTTCGCCATCGCCCGCACCAGCGGCTGGTCCGCCCACGTCATGGAGCAGCGCGCCGACGGCAAAATCATCCGCCCCAGCGCCAACTACACCGGCCCCGAAGACCAACCCTTCATCCCCCTCGCCAACCGCACCTAAGCTCGCACTCAAGACCCTTGTGGAGGCCGTCGATCGCCACGCGGAAACACTCACGGAGGTCCCAAACGCGAAAGCCGACCACCACGCCAAGCGCCACTGGCGCGACCACATCACAGCCTAGGCCGAAGGCCTAGGTCCATGCACCATAAATACCCTGAGGGCTGAAGGCCCGATCCACAAGCAGCGCAATACCTCACCTCCACCAACCTCCCACGACCCCAACGCCCCACCGACCCGCTCTTAGCTAGAAGCTAAAAGCTAGAGGCTAGAAGCTCAAATGTCCGCACCCATCTCCAACGTCCGCCCACCCTTCGACCAGCCCCTCATCGACATCGTCGACTACGCCCTCAACTACAAAATCAACTCCCCGCTAGCCTACGAGACCGCCCGCTACTGCCTCCTCGACACCCTCGGCTGCGGCCTCCAGGCCCTCGACTTCCCCGCCTGCACCAAGCTCCTCGGCCCGCTCGTCCCCGGCCTCACCATGCACCACGGCGCGCGCGTCCCCGGCACCAGCTATCGACCTCGACCCCGTGCAAGCCGCCTTCAACATCGGCACCATGATCCGCTGGCTCGACTACAACGACACCTGGCTCGCCGCCGAGTGGGGCCACCCCTCCGACAACCTCGGCGCCATCCTCGCCGTCGCCGACTGGCTCGCTCGGAATTCCCAGGGCAACGGCAGGAAACTCACCATCCACGACGTCCTCACCGCCATGATCAAGGCCCACGAGATCCAGGGCTGCATCGCCCTCGAAAACTCCTTCAACAAGGTAGGCCTCGACCACGTCCTGCTAGTCAAAGTCGCCTCCACCGCCGTGGTGTCACAACTCCTAGGCCTAACCCGCGACCAAACCCTCAACGCCGTCTCCCTAGCCTTCGTCGACGGCCAGGCCCTCCGCACCTATCGCCACGCCCCCAACACCGGCTCGCGCAAATCCTGGGCCGCCGGCGACGCCACCTCCCGCGCCGTCCGCCTCGCCCTCATCGCGCAAACCGGCGAGATGGGCTACCCCTCCGTCCTCACCGCCAAAACCTGGGGCTTCTACGACGTCAGCTTCGGCGGCAAGCCCTTCAAGTTCCAGCGCCCCTACGGCTCCTACGTCATGGAGAACGTCCTCTTCAAGATCTCCTTCCCCGCCGAGTTCCACTCCCAGACCGCCGTCGAAGCCGCCGTCACCCTCCACGCCCAGCTGGCCGCCCTCGGCAAAACCGCGGCCGACATCAAGAGCGTCACCATCCGCACCCACGAAGCCTGCATGCGCATCATCGACAAGCAGGGCCCGCTCAACAACCCCGCCGACCGCGACCACTGCATCCAGTACATGGTCGCCGTCCCCCTCATCTTCGGCCGCCTCACCGCCGAAGACTACGACGACGCCATCGCCCGCGATCCCGTCTGGGGCCCGCGCATCGACCACCTCCGCGCCACCATCACCTGCGTCGAAGACCCGCACTTCACCGCCGACTACCACGACCCCACCAAGCGCAGCATCGCCAACGCCCTCACCGTCGACCTCACCGACGGCACCATCCTCCCCGAAGTCGTCGTCGAGTACCCCATCGGCCACCGCCTCCGCCGCACCGACGGCATCCCGCTCCTCCTCGAAAAATTCAAGACCAACCTCGACCGCCGCTTCTCCCCCGAAGTCCGCGACCGCATCCTCGAAGCCTCCCTCAACCAGGCCAACCTCGAAGCCACCCCCGTAGACCAATACGTAAGCCTCTACGTCGTCTAAGCCACTCCGCTCAGTCCAACCCAACCCGAGATCAGACGAAGCCCTGAGCGAGCGACCGTCATGCGTTGAGCCTGCATCCCTCGCCCGTCCTGCGCCCGGACTCTCGCCTCACTCAGGACACATCCACCACCTCGATCGTGTACGCCGGCACGGTATGCTTCAGCATCGCTCCGCTAAACCGCAGCACGCTATCCACCGGATGAATCGCCATCGGATCCGTGATCGTATTCGTCGCCTGGAACGTCGCT
This sequence comes from uncultured Acidobacteriaceae bacterium, assembly GCA_963821165.1. GTDB lineage: Bacteria > Acidobacteriota > Terriglobia > Terriglobales > Acidobacteriaceae > Granulicella. Next base: position 645,925 of record CAWGCQ010000003.1, on the reverse strand, counting down.
CCATGCAGCGAGATCACCTTCGCCTCATGCGCGCCCGCGCCTAACCCCTTCAGCGCAATCTCCAGCGGCTGATCCATCGTCGTCGCATTCACCAGCTTCAAATGCAGCACCTTCGTATCCGACGACTCCGTCACCGAATAATAGAACCGCGCATTCGCATCAACACCAGTAATCGAACTCTGCGGCTGCCCATCGCCCATATGCGCGCCAAACATGCACTGCGCGTAATAGCTCGGCGACCCATAACTCGTCAGCGCATCATACCCAATCAAATCCGTCGGCCACTGCATCGCTCCCGGATTCACATTCACCAGCAGCGGCGCATAGCTCGCAATCTTGATCAGATCGCTGTTCCGCTCCATCGACGTCATAAACGCCGCATCCCCCAGCGCATCGCCAAAGTTCGGCGTCGGCGTCCCCGACCGCGTCGCCCACTCCCCCACAAACACCTTCGGCCCCGTCCGCGGAGCATCGTCGTAGTGATGCACCAGCGCAAACATATCCGCCGGCGACTTGTAATAGTGGTCATCCATCAGGTCCGGCTCATTGCCCGCCTTCTCCTTCACCGGCGTCGTCGCAATCAGCTTGTACTGCGGATACTTCTTGCGCAGCGCCTCGGCAAACTGCCCAAACCGCTCATCGTAGCTCCCACTCTTATCGAACCAGTCCTCATTCCCAATCTCGATATAGTGCAGCGGGAACGGCGCAGCATGCCCATCCTTCGCCCGCTCCGCACCCCACTTCGTCGAGACATCGCCCGTCACATACTCCACCTCGTCCAGCGCGCTCTGCACATAAGGCTCCAGGTCTTTCCCCGGCTTCACATGCTCCCCGCGCAACGAGTAGCCCGCATACACCGCCAGCACCGGCTCCACATGCAGCTCTTCCGTCCACTTCAAAAACTCCATCAACCCAAACCCGTCGGTCGACCAGTACGTCCACGGCGCCATGTGCCCCGGCCGATCCACCAGCGGCCCAATCGTCTCCTTCCAGTTGTACCAATCCTTCAGCGTGTCGCCTTCCAGGTAATTCCCGCCCGGCAGCCGAATGAAGTTCGGATGCATCGCCGCCATCTTCTCGATCAAATCCGCGCGATTCCCATTCGGCGCATTCTCATACGTCGGCGGAAACAAACTCACCAGCTGCAGATGCAGCGTGCCCGGCTTCGCCACCGTCAGCTCCAGATGATTGTTCGCCGACGTCTTCACCTCATCCGTCTTCAGCGTGTACTCATACCGCGTCCAGCCGCTGCCGCCCATCTCCACGTGGGTCGTCGCTGCTACCGCGCCCGTCTGGTTATTGATCAGCCGCGCCGTCAGCGGCCCCACATCGCCATCCACCTTCGCATAAAACGAACCCTGTGTACGTCGTGTTCGCCCGCACCGGGATTCCCCAATAACCAGAGTTGCTCAACCCCGCTTCATTCCCGGCCGACGCCGCCGTCAATCTTCAGCTCCAGGCTGTTATGTAGCGCCGAGCTCGGCCCTTCCTCGCGGTCGATCGACGCCGTCACCGCCGCATTTCCGCGCGCCACCTCCGTCCAGCTATCCACGCCCATCCAGTTCCCGCGAAACGTGCCATTGTTCACCAGCTCCGCATAAAGCCCACCCTCATACGCGTGGTTGATCTCTTCGGTCATCAACCCATACAACCCCTTGCTGGCTGGCTTGGCAATCGTGCCAGTGTCAACTTCCAAATGCGCCACAGGCTGCGACGCTGCAGCAGCATGACTCGCCGCAGCATGGTGAATCTGCGCTGAGGCCGCAATGCAGCCACCCAGCCCAACAGCAAGCAGCACACCAACAACACGAGAAGCAGCAACACAGGAAAACACGCGAGATACAGCACAAGGAAAGTAACGCATAGCGGGGAGTTCACTCACGATTGAATTAGGGAAACACCAACGCCGAAATTCTACCCCAGAAATCGTTTACTCGGCACGCCAGCGATAATCCGGGTGCCCCGCATCTCGCCTTTGAGATGTGGGTTCGCAGGATTCCGGCGCGCCCCTCAGCGCCCCCTGTATCCTGACCAAGCCATGCCTTCCCCGCAACCCGACTACCCCGCCATGCTCCGCACCGCCCTCGAAGAAGCCCGCACCGGCCTCGCCGAAGGCGGCCTCCCCATCGGCGCCGCTATCTTCCGCGCGGACGGCACCCCCACTGGCACCCTCGTCAGCCGCGGCCACAACCGCCGCATCCAGCTGGGCGACCCCAGCCTCCACGGCGAAACCGACGCCTTCCGCAACGCCGGCCGCCAGCGCTCCTACCGCGACCTCATCATGGTCACCACCCTCGCCCCCTGCTGGTACTGCTCCGGCCTCATCCGCCAGTTCGGCTTCCAGACCGTCGTCATCGGCGAAAGCGTCAACTTCTCCGGCGGCGAACACTGGCTCCGCGACCTCGGCATCCAAATCATCGACCTCGCCGACCCCGCCTGCATCACCATGATGCGCGACTACATCGCCGCCAACCCCGCCATCTGGAACGAAGACATCGGCGTCGATTAACGTTTGCCCTGCTCTTGCCTTTCTGGTTGTCATTCCGAGCGCAGCGAGGAACCTGCTTCTCGCGCGCAGCGCGCCCGTTCTTCCTACCGATTCGTCAGCCCCCGAATCATCTCCGCCTCACCCGGCCACTTCGCCACCAGCTCCTCCGCGCTCGCATCCTCATAGTCCACAAACTCAAACCCCGGACTCACCGTACACCCCAACAGCGCCCACCCCTCCGCCACTAACAATCTTGACCCCTGCCACACCCCCGCCCGCACCACATGCTGCGGCCGCTCCCCCGCCTCCAGATCCTTCCCAATCACCACCCGCTCGCTGCGTCCCATCCGCAAAAAGCTGCAGCATCTCCACCGCGCCACCCAGGTAGTGATGAAAAATCTCATCACTCTTCAGCACATGCATCTCGCTGAACGTCCCCGGCTCGAGCAAATAATAGATCGCCGTCGAAGTCCGCCGCGCTCCCTCATATCGCCCTTCTTCGAAGCACGCAGCCGCAACAAACTCCTCCGACTCCCACGTCCGCACATACCACCCACCCTCGCGCGGATGCTTCACCAACCCTAAAACCTTCTTCACCTCATCAGCCGTCATGGCTTCATCCTAAGCCACTCCCACTCCTCAACCCCCCGCGATACACTCATCCTCAAACCAACATCCGTCGGGCCCTGTCATTGCATCGCTGCGCCGCATCCTCCCATCGCCGCAAAGGACCCTCCCATGCTCGACGTCCACACGCCCCACGAGTCCGTCCACACCTGGCGCGACTTCTTCATCCACATCGCCACCATCTGCGTCGGCCTCCTCATCGCCATTGCTCTCGAACAAGCCGTCGAGGCCATCCACCATCGTCATCAGCGAGAAGTCCTGGTGCAGGAGATGCGCGCCGAAGCCCAGCGCAACATCGTCCTCCTTCGCACCGACATCGATCGTGATCTTGAAAAGGCAAGCTGGCACTGCGCCATCATGAACGCTCTCCAGGCCGCCCCCCCTCACAACGGCGTGGTCACCTCGATGTTGCCCACCCACGAACCCTTCCTTCCCCAGATCTCTCCCTCGCGCGCCGTCTGGTCAGTTGCCAAGACCAACGGCAAGGTCGCTCTGCTCTCAGAGCGCGACGCCGAAATCTACGACCGCCTCGACACCGAGGCACAAGGTGAATCCTTATCTGAAGACCGGCAGAACATTGCCTTGACCGCCTTGCAAAGCCAGGCCATCCGCCTGAACCTCCGCCTCGACTCCGCCGCCACCATCGAGCTCCCTGCGACGGAGCTTCCGGCAATCACGCAAGCCCTCGCCGACACCATCGCCGCAGCCTACGCAGACGCTCAACGCGACGCCTTCTATCTCGGCGCATCCAGAGCTGTTGACGCTGGCGTCCACGACCGCGACGACTTTCTCCCCTACCTGCAGCAGGAGCGGCTAGCCTTGGAAAAGCGCCTGACCAACCCATAACCCGTGCCCTCGTACATCTGCGATACCATTGCCCCACGCCCACATGCTCGATTCCGATCACATGTTCCTTCACCTCATCACCATCTGCATCGGCCTGATCATCGCCTTCGGCCTCCAGCAGATCGTGGATCTCTTCCTGCGCCGACGCCGCGCCCGCAAACAGCAGGCCGCCGCGACACAGAAATCCCCCACCGATACCGCTCCGCCTCCACCTCCTCCCACCACTCCGATCTAAACGCAGCGATACGATATTCCCAATCCTCGGGCCCTGTACGTCACTCCCAACCACACAGGTGCCTTCGCAATGCTTGACGTCCACGCACCCCACGAAACCACCCACTCCTGGACCGACTTCTTCATCCACATCGCCACCATCTGCGTCGGCCTCCTCATCGCCATCGCCCTCGAGCAATCCGTCGAGGCCATCCATCACCACCATCAGCGCGAGTTCCTCGAAGAGCAGATGTTGCACGAGGCCGCGGAAAACCTGGCGGTAATGAAGCCGCAAATCGAATATTACCGGCAGTTAAGCGCGTTCGTCCTCGACCGCGAGAAGGCCCTCGAAGATGCACGGGCGGATGGAGAGGGCGTGCAAGTCACGTTTGCGACGAACTCGCCGTCTGTCCCTTACATTCCCATCCTCATCTCGCCGTCACGCGGCACATGGACAGTCGCAACCGCTGCAGGCACCATTGCGTTGGTGCCACCGGAGCTAGCAAAGGTATATGCGCGAGTGGACCTCACCGCGCAGTTTGAAAAGGACGCGGAGGACGACCTGAGTCAGAAGCTCATGCGGTTGGGGACGGCCGTATTGAAGGCTCATCTTCCTGCCCGGGCCGCCGGTCCCATCCACCTGACCACGGCTCAGCGCGACGACCTCCTGGTTGCGTACGACGAAGTAGGTGAGGCTGCAAAGATCTTTGCTTTCCGGCTCGCCATCCTGTCCGGCGCGAGCGAGGCCGTCGTCGCCAACGCCCACACGCTCGAGCAGATGTATCCCTACCAGGACCAGGCTGTGAATGCGCTCGGTCCGCAGCGATAAGACCAACCTTCTGAGGAACCACACCATGCTCGACGTCCACCCACCCGAATCACGCCGCCCACACCTGGCGCGACTTCTTCATCCACGTAGCTACCATCTGCGTAGGCCTCCTCATCGCCATCGCCCTCGAGCAATCCGTCGAGCTCTTCCACCACCATCACCAGTTGCAGAAGGCCCGCGAGGAGCTCCGCGAAGAAGTCAACGCTAACCGCCGCGGTGCAACCACGCAGTTGGACTGCGTTCACCAGGTTCAAACCGAGTTGCGCGCCGACATGGCCCTCCTCCTCGCCCACCGCGCCACCAACCAACCCCTTACCGCCAAGCTAAACTTCGACTGGAACTTCCGCCGCTCGCGCTCCGCCGCCTGGAACACCAACAAGCAATCCGGCGCCCTCGACCTGATGCCTCACCCCGAGCTCGGCCACTACGACTACACCTTCACCGTCGGCCAGGCCGTCATGGACTCCTCCGAAAAGTGGGAGACCGAACTCGAGATCGCCAAAGCCATCGCCGCCCGCTCCCCCGACGGCGTCCTCTCACCCCAGGACACCACCGAGCTCATCACCGCCATCTCCACCACCCAGGGCGATCTCGCCCGCACCGAACGCCTCATCGCCTTCGAACAGGGAGCCCTCGAAGATCACACCTTCGACCACTAAACCCTCCCAGGAGTCCACCATGCTCGACATCCACCCCGCCCGAACACGCCGCCCACACCTGGCGCGACTTCTTCATCCACATCGCCACCATCGGTATCGCCACCATCGGCGCACCCAGAATCAATCCTGATCGGGAATCTGCGCTAACTCCTCCACATCCGCCAAATCCCGCAGCCTTCCCACCTGCCGCTTATTCTCAATCAAATCCGCCTTCGAGATAAACGGAACCGCCACCCCCTGCACCTCAGTCTCTACGCGATTTCGCCACACCTGATCGAACCCCATCGCTCCAATCGAAGCGAGAATGTCGATGTGGTCTTCTTCCGGCCCGAACCGAAGATTCTCCTCATCGTCCAGCAGATCGCAAGGCTCCAGCCCTTCCAGCGGCACGCCCAGCGCCATCAACGCAGCAAACGCCGCACGCGCATTCTCCTCCGTAGGCCGGATGAAAATATCGAGATCATGCGTAGCCCGCACATACCCATGCGCATTCACCGCCACACCACCCACCACCGCGTATTCAACCTTGGCTGCGGCGAACGCGGCTAGGAGTGAAATCTGCTTTTCGTTCATCGATATCGATCCCCCGCATCCGGTACATGCGTCTGGTCAACTCCGTCGCGGCCGCCAGCCGTTCTGCAATGCTCTTCCGGCTCCAATAGACACGCTGCTCCATCCGCGCACCGCCATAACTCAGTTTCCGCGGGGCCGGCAACGACGCGCCTTCCGTCCTCGTCTCCATGCAACTGATCATAGGACAACTCAAGCCCCTGCGCTTCCCCTCAGGTATCCTGTCCTCACCACCCAAAATCCCCCGCACCACGAAGGGCCTTCCTCTGCGCATGAAAGCCAGACTCGAACAGCACTTCAAATTCGCCGAGCACCAGACCACCTGGCGCACCGAGCTCCTCGCCGGCCTCACCACCTTCATCACGATGGCCTACATCATCTTCGTGAACCCCGCCATCCTCTCCCAAACCGGCATGCCCCTCGCCGCCGTCACCACCAGCACCTGCCTCTGCGCCGCCTTCGGCTCCATCATGATGGGAGCCCTCGCCAACTACCCGCTAGCCCTCGCGCCCGGCATGGGCCTCAACGCCTACTTCACCTACACCGTCGTCAAGGGCATGGGCGTCCCCTGGCAAACCGCTCTCGGCGCCGTCTTCCTCTCCGGCATCATCTTCCTCCTCCTCACCATCGGAGGCATCCGCCAGCGCCTCGTCGCCGCCATCCCCCACGAACTCCACGCCGCAGTAGCAGGAGGCATCGGCCTCTTCATCGCCTTCATCGGCCTCGTCAACTCCGGCATCATCGTCCGCAGCAACGCCACCACCGTCACCCTCGGCGACCTCCACAATCACGCCACCGCAACTCGCCATCTTCGGCATCCTCCTCATCGCCATCCTGCAGGCCTACAAGAGTCAAAGCCTCCATGCTCATCGGAGTCCTCGGCACCCTCGCTCCTCGGCATCCTCCTCCACCAAGTCAAATACCAACCCTCCACCTTCAATCCCCTCGCCATCCGCGCCACCGCCTTCCACCTCGACATCCGCGGCGCCCTCCACCTCAACGCCTTCGAGATCATCTTCGTCTTCCTCTTCGTCGACCTCTTCGACAACATCGGCACCCTCGTCGCCGTCACCGAACGCGCCGGCCTCATCGCCGCCGACCACACCATCCCCCGCCTCGACAAAATCTTCTTCGCCGACGCCACCTCCACCGTCGTCGGCGCGCTCGCCGGCACCTCCACCGTCACCAGCTACATCGAATCCTCCGCAGGAGTCGCCGCCGGAGGCCGCACCGGCGTCACCGCCATCACCACCGGCATCCTCTTCCTTGCCGCCATCTTCGTCGCCCCCATCGTCGGCGCCATCCCCGACTTCGCCACCGCCCCCGCCCTCATCCTCGTCGGCGCCCTCATGCTCGCCGGTGTCTCCTCCATCGACTGGAACGAGCCCCGCATCGCCATCCCCGCCTTCCTCACCCTCATCACCATCCCGCTCACCTACTCCATCGCCACCGGCCTCTGCTTCGGCCTCATCAGCTTTGCCATCCTCGAACTCGCCACCGGCCGCGCCCGCCGCCAGCACTGGATGCTCTACCTCCTCGCCCTCCTCTTTCTCGTTCGCTTCATCTATCTCCGCGCCACCTGATGTATCCTCACAATCGCAGCCCACTTGCGCCTCGCTTTGCCTTCCCTTCGCGAAACTTGGCGCCTTTCTTTGCGACCTTTGCGTCAAAGCCTTTACTCTCCCCCTGAACCCTCCCACCCCAAACCCACATCTCAACCTGCAAGGAGAATCATCATGGACCGCAAAGCATCCGCCCTCTGGAATGGCGACCTCAAAACCGGCAAGGGCACCATCAGCACGCAGAGCAACACCCTCCACGACACCCCGTACAGCTTCCACTCGCGCTTCGAAGACGGCACCGGCACCAACCCCGAAGAGCTCATCGCCGCCGCCCACGCCGGCTGCTTCACCATGGCCTTCGCCAACGAGCTCGCCAAGGCCGGCCACACCGCAACCTCCGTCGCCACCGACGCCATCGTCACCCTCGAGATGCTGCCCACCGGCCCCACCGTCACCAAGATCCACCTCGTCAACAAGTCCGAAGTCCCCGGCATCGACAAAGCCAGGTTCGACGAAGTAGCCGCCGGCGCCAAGGCCAACTGCCCCATCTCCCGCCTCCTCGCCGCCGCCGAAATCACCCTCGACGCCACCCTCCTCTAGTACCGACACTCTGGGTGCCCCAGGTCTCGCTTTTGAGACCTGGGATTCTACTGATCCATGCTGTAGCAACCCCCTTCGAACCAAAACCCTTTCGCGGTAATTCCAGGTCCTACCCCTCAGCGCGCGCAGCGCGAACGGAAGGGCATGGCTTCAGCCAGGCCACACAAGACGAAGAAAGGAAAAAGGGCGCGGACTTCAGTCCGCGCCTTTTCGCTCCCCCCAACCCCACATCTCGCATCTTACATCTCGTACTGTCGCATCTCGAATCTGAATCCTCAAGGAGATTCACGATGGAACGCAGCGCATCGGCAATTTGGCATGGCGACCTCAAGGGCGGCAACGGCTCCCTCACCACCCAAAGCCACGTCCTCAACAACACCCCGTACAGCTTCCACACCCGCTTCGAAGACGCCGCCGGCACCAACCCCGAAGAGCTCATCGCCGCCGCCCACGCCGGCTGCTTCACCATGGCCCTCAGCTCCCAGCTCACCTCCGCCGAGCACCCGCCCAGCACCATCGAAACCACCGCCACCGTCACCATGGAAACCACCGACGACGGCCCCACCATCACCAAAATCCACCTCAGCACCCACGCCACCATCCCAGGCATCGAAAAAGCCATGTTCGACGAGCTAGCCAAGAAAGCCAAGGACGGCTGCCCCATCTCCCGCCTCTTAAAATCCGCCGAGATCACCCTCGACGCCACCCTAACCTAATCCCATCCCACCACCAATGCACACCAAAGCCCGCCGCCAGGCGGGCTTTCGCTTTGCCTTCACTACTCACTACTCACTACTCACTACTCACTATTTTCCCCGCCCAACCTAACCGTTCCCCCATCCGCTTGTCTAACCTCGCGAATGGCAAATGTGGAGCAAGACGCGATCCGGCGTGTACTCGCCGGCGATCGAGACGCCTTTCGCGTGCTCATGGACAGTCACCTCCCCACCGTTCTTCGCATGACCTACCGCGTCACCGGCAACGCCGTCGACGCCGAGGAGGCAGCCCAGGAAGCCTTCCTCCTCGCCTACAAAAAGCTCTCCAGCTTCCGCGAACAATCCGCCTTCGGCACCTGGGTCTACCGCATCGCCATGAACTGCTCCCTCAATCTCGTCGAACGCCGCGCCCGCAACGTCGCCTGGAACGCCGTCACCATCGAGCCCGGCTCACCCACCGAAAACATCGCCGTCTCCCCCGGCCTTACCCCCGAAGCCTCTCTCCTCCAGCGCGAAGCCCTCCGCCGCCGCGAACGCGCCATGCTCACCCTCACCCCCATGGAACGCACCGCCTTCATCCTTCGCCACATGGAAGACCAACCCATCCAGATCATCGCCGACGCTCTCGGTGTCCCCGGAAACTCCGCCAAGCAAGCTATCTTCCGAGCCGTCGCCAAGCTCCGCCGCGAACTCGCCCCCAAGCCTCTCGCAAGCCCCGCCGCGTTCTCCTCCAACGCGCGCACCAAGGATCCTCAATGACCCCCTTCCACCCCGATCTCGAAAACGACGCCGGCCACACCATCGATCAGAACGACCTCATCGCCTTTCACCTCCACGAACTCTCCTCGCCCCAGGAGCGCGCCGTCCACCGCGTCCTTCACACCAACCCGGCCCTCCAATCCGAATCCATCGCCATCGCCTCCACCCTCCGTGCCTTCCCCAAGCACGAAGCCCCGCTCCCCCTCGACGCCGCCGCCCTCGACCGCCACTGGCAAGCCCTCCGCCCCTCCCTCACCGCCTACATCCCTCCAACCCCCACCCCCTTCGCCCTCTTCAAACTCCCCGCAATGCGCTGGGCACTCCCCACCGCCGCCGCCGCCATCCTCGCCACCGCCGCCCTGATCCTAACCCTCCATCGCGCTCCCCAACCCACCCCCACCACCGTCGCCACCTCGACTCCACCCACGGCCACAACCACTCCCAACCCCATGCCCCCATTAAGCGCCATATCTCCCTCAAATTCTGTACCGACCATTACATCCATACCCTCCGTCTCACTCAGCATCGCTTCTTCACCCACAAGCCCACCACCTCAAACCAACCCCTTCGTTCCAACGAACTCATCCCAGGCCCAACCCACATCCAGTCAACCCACCACGGCGCCCTCACCAACCTCAGCCTCGCCAGCCAACACCAGCATCGCCGCGAACCACCAGTCCAACTCCATCGCCGAGCCCGCCCCCAACGAACCCACGACCGCGCGGCCAGTCCCCCGCCCCCATCACGAACACACCACCGACATCACACTAGCCGTCATCGGCAACCTCACACTCTCCAATGCTTCCACCTCCGGCACCGCCACCTACACGCAGTCAACTACCCCGGCCATCGGAGTGCTCGCATCGTTCCATCAGCAGTTCCGCCCCTGGCTTGGCTACCGCATCATCGCAACCCACTCCGAACCCACCTTCCTCTACGGCTATCAAGTCCCAACGCCCTACGCCAACGCCCCTGTGACGACAACCGCCGGTAACACTGTCTACGAACACGTATACGAAGTCGCCGGAACCTACGTCGTCAAGGGTCCGCGCTATCGGCGCATCTCCACCTCAGCCGAGGCCGGCATCGGCCTCCTCGCCTTCCTGCCGCCAGGCACAAATATAGGCAATCCCCCCCTGCTCAATGCGTATCGCCCCGAGGCTGTCGTTGGAATTTCCGGCGAACTGGCGCTTACCCAACACCTCGCTCTCCACGCCGGCTACCGCGCCCTGCTCTACAAAGCTCCCACGTCCTACTACGGCACCAGCTACGGAGTCGCCGTCCCCTCCGATCCGGGCAACCTAACCCTCAGCAACGAGCCCGTCATCGGCCTAACCTACCGCTTCCATCCATCCCGCGAAGAATAATCCCACCCCTCGCCCCTCAAACAACTCCACCCCGAGATTCCAATGACCCCGCTCGCCCAAAAATCGCTCCGCATCGTCGCCCTGACCCTCGCCGCCATCCTCATCTCCGCCCTCGCGCTCGCCCAGACCCCGCAACTCCGCAACGCGTCCCCGCGCCCCTGCACCGCCCTCACCGCGCAACCCAAACCATCGCCCACCCACAAGCCCGTTCCCTGCCGCAAGGGACTCCACCCTAAAACCTCCGTCTCTCTCGGCGCCTCTTCGCTCCTCACCATCGACCGAACCGGCCAGATGTACGCCTACCTCCTGCAAGGCACCGCTCCCTCCGCCGGCGTGTTCGGCACCCTCCGCCAAACCTTCAGCCCCTGGCTCGGCTACTCCGTCAATCTCGGCTACAGCCGCGTCTCCGAGCAATACCGCAATGGCATCAGCAACGTCGGGAACCCCAACAACCTCAATATCAACTCCAATGTGTACGAGACCTCCCTCACCTACGTCGCACACACCCGCGTCAATCAACGCTTCTCGCTCTTCGCCGACATCGGCCCCGGCCTCCTCACCTTTCTCCCCATCTCCGACAGCAACAACCTCACCCCCTACTTTCCCGACGAACCCGGCTTCCGCGGCCTTTCCGTGCAGGTTCGCCCCACCGGCGTCTTCGGCTCAGGCGTCGACCTCCACCTCAGCCGCCACTTCGATCTCCGCGCCGAATACCGCGGCCTCGTCTACAACAACCCCGACTTCCGCACCGGCGACACCCTCTCCAAACGAATCACCCTCACCAGCGAACCCTCCCTAAGCGTCGTCTACAACTTCACCCACCCCAGATAATCTCCCCCACCAACGCACCAAAGCCCGCCACCAAGGCGGGCTCCGTTCTCTCTACGCTCTACACTCTATCCCCTATCCCCTGCCTTAATGCGCATGCGCGTGATCGTGCCCGCCCGGCCCATGATGATGATGCGAATGCCCATCCACCTCCGCAACCTCCGGCGGCGACACGCAACCATCCACCGTAGCGCACTCCGTCACCTCAATCTGAATCGTCGCGTGCGCAATTCCGAACTTCCCACGTAACTGCTGATTGATCCGCGCCAGCACCGCCTCGCACTCCGCCAGCTGCATCTCCACCACCTGCACATGGCAAGCCATCGCATGGCTCTGCGAGGTCAAACTCCACACATGCAGATCGTGCACATTCACCACGCCCTCAATGCTCTGCATCGCTCCGCGAATCTCCGCCAGGTCCACGCTCCGCGGCGTCCCTTCCAGCAGAATATGCAGCGTCTCCCGCACAATACTCCACGAGCTAGCCAGGATCATCGCAGCAATAATCAAGCTCAACAGCGGATCAATCCACTGCTGCCCCGTCAGCGTAATCGCAAACCCACCCACAATCACCGCCGCAGTCGACACCGTATCGCCCAGCATGTGCAGAAACACGCTGCGAATATTCACGTCCCCCGAAAACTTCCACAGCAGCCCCGCAATCAACCCATTCATCACCACGCCAGCCGCCGCCACATACATCATCAGGTGCGGCTTCCACCGTCACCGGATGAAAGAACCTGCCCACCGCCTCCACCGCAATCCACCCGGCAAGCACCATCAAACTCAGCGCATTCACAAACCCCGCCAGCACGCCCGCCCGCTGATACCCGAAAGTCCTTTCGTCGGTAGCAGGCCGCATCTGCAGCCACACCGCCACAAAGCTCAACCCCAGCGCCAGAAAATCCGACACATTGTGCCCAGCCTCAGAGATCAGCGCCAGCGAATGCGCCCGCAACCCAAAGAAAAGCGTCGCCGCAATATACAGCGCCGTAAGCACCAGCGACCCCTTAAGAATCGCCTGCATCCGCGTCTTCGACTTGGTCATTCCAGCCACTCTACCAGTGTAGAACGCCGGCGCTTCCAACCGCCGGTCCGCGCTTCATTCCGCACCACGGTAAACTAAATCGACCTATGGCGAAGCGCTACTACCGGCCAGAACTAGACGCCCTTCGCTTCTTCGCCTTCGCCTGCGTCTTCTGCGATCACCTCACCATCATCAAAGCCCGCTGGTTTCAGCCGATATGCGAAGCCGGCGCCTTCGGCATGTGCATGTTCTTCATGCTCAGCGCCTACCTCATCATCACCATCCTCCTGCGCGAAAAAGGAACCGCAGGAACCGTAAACCTTCGCGCCTTTGCCATCCGCCGCATCCTGCGCATCTGGCCTCTGTACTTCCTCGTCCTCTTCGGAGCCTATGCCCTCGGGCACTACGTCCACGGCAGCGCCACGGTCCCCGGTCGCGCCGTCCTCTACTTCTCGTTCCTGATCGGCAACCTCTACACCCTCCACTATGGATGGCTAGGCCCCGTCGACCCGCTCTGGAGCTTATCCGTCGAAGAGCAGTTTTACCTCGCGATCCCGGCCATCGTCCGACTCGGCGGCCGCCGCGGCATCATCACCATCGGCATCGCCGCCATCTCGTTCGCCTACATCGTCCTGCTTCGTCTAGGATTCAACGGCGCCCCGAGCCGCGTCATCTGGGTCAACAGCTTCGTGCAATTCCAATTCTTCGCAGCCGGCGGTCTCATGGCCCTCTGGTTCTACGGCCGGCCCGTTCTCCTATCTCTTGTCCAAAGAGCCGCAGTCGCAATCGCCGGATTGGCCTGCTGGTTTCAGGGCGGCAAGCTCTTTCCTCTGCATACGCTCGCAGCCGCAAGACCGCTGCCGCTCGTCAGCGCCTATCTACTCATCCTTGTCGGTACCTTCCTGATCTTCATCTCCATACTGGACATTCAAATCCACATACCCCAGCCGCTCGTCTACCTCGGCAAAATCTCTTACGGCCTGTATCTCTTTCATCTCTTTTCCATCTGGCTTATCTTCGATTCGTCCTACATCTGGCCGCGCATGATCTACTTCCACCAGCACAAGCCACTCGGAGTCCTCATCGCTCTGAGTCTCACCATCGCAACCGCCGCTCTCTCCTACCACTTCTTCGAACGCCCCATCCTCAAGTTCAAAGAACGCTTCGAGACCATCCACACGCGCCCCGCTTAGCTTCTCCAGTGCAGCTCCACCGGCCCTTTCAGCGGATGCTCCCCCTCGCCCGTCAGCCGCCGCTGCTTCAGCGCGAAGTACCACTTCGCCGGCATGTCCGCATCGTCAATCAGCATCAGCCCCGGGTTCGACCTTAGCCCCCGCGCCTGCTCCACCATCGTCTGCTGATCCTGCGCCACGAACTTCGCCCCAAAATAAGTCGCAATCGGCGTCACCAACGGCACCCGATACGCAATATCCCACGCCGCCAGCACATCAATCCGGCACGACGTCGCCGTCACCGGAGTCACCGTAGTCAGCGACGCAAACCACCGTTCTCTCCCCTTCGCATTCACTGCCCGAATCGTCTCGTATCGCCGATTCGGCAGCACAAAATCAATCGTAGTCACCGGCTTCCCCAGCAGCTTATACGGCGCCGAGTTCGACGAAGGCGCATGCGCCGACATCCGGAACCCCGCATTCCGCCCACCATGCTCGCTATCCTCCAGCGGTTCAAACCGCTTCGTCTTCTCATGAATGCTAGCCGCGCTCCGCCACCACCACGCCCGATGCACAAACGGCCCATGCGCCGGATCCATCAGCCCGATAATCCCGTGATCCACATTGCAAGGCAGCTCCGCCGTCAGGTGCGCACTCCGATATCGCGTCCCAAACTTCGGCAGCTCCGGCACCGGTGGCAACGCACTCAAATCCTCCACCCGCCCTGCACCAGCCGCGGGTACATACACCCACGCATATCCATCCTGCTCCTCCACCGGAAACGCATTCGCAAAAATCTTCGTCGGCACCAGATGATCAAACGACGTCAGCGAAGGAATCTCCTCGCAACGCCCCGTGCAAGGCTCAAACCTCCACCCGTGATACTTGCACTGCACCGTCTCTCCATCAAACCACCCCGCCGACAGAGGAATCCCACGATGCGGACACAGATCCCGCATCGCAAACAACGCACCATCGCTCTTGCGGCCCACCAGCATCGGAATCCCCAACAGCGTCGTCAACCGCCGTATCGCCACGCTTCAATCCCTCCGCACGCAGCGCCGGATACCAATCCCCAAACACCATCTCCGCCGGCGGCCCTCCACCAGCCAACTGCACCAGGCTCTCCTGCACCGCCGCCTTCATGGGCTTCATCTTTGCCATCGCAGCCAGTGTACGTGACGCCACCAATCTGGGTGCCCCATGTCTCGCTTCTGAGACATGGGTTTGCAGGAGGCTCAACACCCCGCGCATACACTTATCCCAATGCCTGCCGCAACGCCCCCACGTCCGCGCTCCACGCTCCTTACCATCCTCCTCCTCTGGATCGCCTTCTACGCCAGCTTCACCCTCTTCACTCCCCCGCTCCTCGACGACGCCGACTCCGTCCACGCCGAAGTCGCCCGCGAGATGCTCCTCCGCCACGACTACGTCACCCTCTACGCCAACGGCATCCGCTACCTCGAGAAAGCCCCGCTCCTCTACTGGTCGATGGCCATCTCCATGCGCGTCTCCCAACTCTTCGGCGCGACCTCGCCCCGAGCCCTCACCGTAGCCGCGCGCATCCCGCTCTCGCTCACCGTCCTCGCCCTCGCTCTCCTCGTCGAAGCCTTCGCCCGTCGCATCTTCCGCACCACGCGCGCCGGTCTCTACGCCGCACTCATCATCCTCTCCAGCTTCGGCATCTTCATCTTCACCCGCATCCTCCTCCCCGACGCCGACGTCTGCCTCTGGACCACCCTCGCCCTCTTCTTCTTCTGGCGCACCGAAGAACTCAACAATCAGCCCCAATCCCGCCCACAAACCCGGGTGCCCCATGTCTCGCCTTTGAGACATGGGTTTTTCCAGCGACCGCCTCCGTATCTGCTGCTACAGCTTCGCCGCCGCCTGCGCCCTCAACGTCCTCTCCAAAGGCCTCATCGGCGTCGTCTTTCCCATCGTCATCGTCCTTCTCTACCTCCTCATCACCCGCGGCCTGACCCCCGCCATCACCCGCCTCCGCCAACTCCACCCCTTCACCTCAACCCTAGTCTTCCTCGCCATCGCCGCCCCCTGGCACATCCTCGCCGGCCTCGCCAACCCCACGCAAGGCCATCCCGCAGCCTTCCACTTCGCACACGGCCACTGGCAAATCCCCCTTCCCACCGACGGCAACGTCCACGGCTGGTTCTGGTTCTACTTCATGAACGAGCACCTCCTCCGCTACCTCAACCTCCGCATCCCCCACGACTACGACACCTCCCCCTCTGGCTCTTCTGGGGCCTCTGCCTCATCTGGCTCATGCCCTGGTCAGCCTTCGTCTTCAAAGCCACCTCCTGGGCCGCGCCCCTCTTCGGCAACTCCTCCCAGACCCAAACCTTCCGCAGCCAGCTCCGCCGCCACGATCTCCCCCAACAGCGCCGCGGGCCCATCCTCCTCCTCGTCTGGGCCGCCTTCGTCCTCCTCTTCTTCGCCTTCTCCACACGCCAGGAGTACTACGTCCTCCCCGCCCTCCCCGCCCTCGCCATCCTCATCGCCGCCTGGCTCGCCCATGACTCTCTCTTCAGCTCTCACAGCCGCCACCACCCCGGGTGCCCCACGTCTCGCTTCTGAGACGTGGGTTCCCACCACCACCCGCGCCGCGCAACGCTTCGCACTCCCGTCCTCCTCGTCCTCGGCTCCCTCTTCGCCGTCGCCGCAATCTGCATCCTTCTCCACGCCCACACCCCACCACCCCACACCGATCTAGCCACCCTCCTCACCGAGCACCCCTCCGACTACGCCCTAAGCATGGGCCACTTCCTAGACCTCGACACCCGAGCCCTCGGCCTCTTCCGCCTTCCCCTGACCCTCGCCGCGCTAAGCCTCTTCCTCGGCCCGCTCGCCGCTTATCATCCTGCGCAAGCAAGCCCGACCCCACGCCGCCAACCTCGCCCTCGCCGCCGGAGCCTTCGGCTTTCTCCTCGCCGCCCACCTCGGCCTCCAGACCTTCGCCCCCGTCCTCTCCTCCGCCCAACTAGCAGAAGCCATCGCCCCCGCAAGTCCACCCGCAAGACCTCATCGTCATCCACGGCGAATACGAAGCCGGCAGCACGCTGGCCTTCTACCTCCAGCGCCCCAGCACCTACGCCATCTTGGAGCATTGGGGCTCGGGCACCGCGCCTGCTCCGGACAGCCAGTTCATCCACATCCTCGAAGGCCGCAGCTCCAACCTCTGGTACGGCAGCTTCTTCCCCGACGCCCCGCCCATCTTCGAAACCCCGGCCTCCATCGCCGCCAAATGGCAAGGCCCCCAACGCATCTTTCTCTGGCAATCCCTAACCGACCCGCCCGACCAACTCCCCGCCCTTCCCGGCCCGGTTTACATTCTCGTAAAATCCGGAGGCAAAGAGATCGTAAGCAACCAACCCAACCGCTAATCTGTAGCAGTAGCCTTGGCCTTTGCTTCTCTCTACGCTCTACACTCTATCCTCTACACTCTGCCCTTATGCCCTGCGACCCCAACGAACTCCGCCAGATCCCGCTCTTCAGTCTCCTCGACGACGACGAACTCTGCGTCCTCGCCGCCCAGGTTGAGCTCCGCTCCTTCGCCGCCAAGCAACGCATCTACAAAGCCGGCGACCCCAACGGCCCCGCCTACGTCATGCTCGAAGGCGAAGTCTCCGTCACCCTCCTCGACGAGGACGGACAGGAAGTCATCTTCTCCGAGCCCCGCCACGGCGACCTCTTCGGCTTCGCCTCCATGCTCCAGCAACTCCCCCACCACACCTCCGCGGTCGCCGTAGAACCCACCACCTGCATCGAAGTCGATCGCCACGACATCAGCGTCCTGCTCGCCACCAAACCGCAGGCCGGTCTCGACATGCTCACCGTCCTCGCCGGCGAAATCCATAACGCCCAAAAAGTCATCTCCGGCCGCGCCTACCGCAATGCCAACGACCTCATCGACGAGCAGGAGACCTTCGGCGAACGCATCGCCGATCACGTCGCCAGCTTCGGCGGCTCCTGGACCTTCATCATCACCTTCCTCACCGCCATGACCGGATACGTCATCCTCAGCGTCGTCCTGGTCGCCCTCCACGGCAAATCCTGGGACCCCTATCCCTTCATCCTGCTCAACCTCTTCCTCTCCATGCTCGCGGCCATCCAGGCGCCGGTCATCATGATGAGCCAGAACCGCCAGGACCACAAAGACCGCGTCCGCAGCGAACTCGACTTCGACGTCAACCGCCGCGCCGAAGCCGAAATCCAGGCCCTAAGCCGCAAGCTCCACTACCTAACGGACCTGGTAGCCGACGTCCACGACCACGTCCAAACCCCCACCCCCAACAACGACAAACCCGCCTAGCAACAACCTTTGTTGTTGACGCGCTCTAGCTCTAGCTTTTGCTTTTGCCGTTGCCGTTGTTTTGCTTTTGCTCTTGCTTTTGCTCTTGCTTTTGCTCTAGCTTTTGCTCTAGCTTTTGCTCTTGCTTTTGCTCTTGCTCTTGCTTTTGCTCTAGCTTTTGCTCTTGCTTTTGCTCTTGCTTTTGCTCTTGCTTTTGCTCTAGCTTTTGCTTTTGCTCTAGCTTTTGCTTTTGCTTTTGCCGTTGCCGTTGCCGTTGCCGTAATCCGCAGAGCCGTGGAATATCAAGATGACCGATACATCTGCAACCATCGCGATCATCATCGGCCTCGGAATGATCGTTCTCGGAGTAACCATAAAGCAGTTCTACGCTGCGAAAGGAATGTACGGCGCACTTTCGGATAAGAAGATATCCCGCTGGGCAGGGCGCTTATTATTTGTCGGGATCGGCACGGCCTTCGGTTTAGTCGGAATAGCGCATCTTTGCGGCTGCCACAGTAATTAGCTGTCTACACCTTCTTCAACACACCCCTCTTCAAACGAAACCTCTCCCCCCGCCAAACAATCTCATCCCCCGCATAACTCCACGCCCAGAAGAACAACCCAAAGCAATCCCGTAGCGGCAGCCAAACAATATCGCGCAGCACCTGCCCATCGCGCAAAATCCCCACCCCCACCGTCAGCGCCACGCTCACCCGCACCAGCAGCGCCATGCTGAACAGCGAAAACGACCACAGCGCAAACCCGCTAGCCACCATCGCCGCCAGCGACCACGGCAGCACATACGTCACCCCCAACCCCAAATACCCCCACCGCCGAGAATCCCGCGTACTCCGCGCCCACCGCAACTGATGCTCGCAAAATCCGCGCAGCGTATACGCCGGCACCGTAGTCTCTACCACCTCCCGCACCAACGCCACCTTGTATCCCGCCGCACTCAATCGCGCACCCAGCTCATAGTCATCGGCCAGCTGATCCACCATTCCCTCAAACCCGCCTATCTTCTTCAGCGCCATCTTCGTAGTAGCCAGCGTCGACCCCAGCCCAAACCGAATCCCTCCCTCCAGCTTCCGAGCCACCAGCACCCCCACCATAAAATCTGTAGCTATCCCCAGCGCCTCTAGCCGCGACCACAGCCCTCCTTCCGCGATCCCAACATACGGCACCGTAACCAACCCCACGCGCTCATCCACAAACCCCGCCATCACTCGCGCCAGATACTTGGGCGACACGCGTATGTCGCTATCATTCACAATCACATGTTCAAACCGAGCCTCCGGCAGCATCTGCACCAGGTTCGACATCTTCCCGCTAGCACCCAGCCGCTCCTTGCACTCCACCAGCCGAATACTCACCGCAGGAAACTCCACCCGCAGCCGCGCCACCTCACGCACGGCCTCATCCTCCAGCGAGCTCACCCCAAATACCAACTCAAACTCCCCCGCATACTCCTGCACGCAATGGCTCACCAACCCCGCATACATCCGCGCATCCACACCCTTCACCGGCTTCAGTATCGAAACCCCTGGCGCCACTCCCGCACCCACACCACCCACCCGCGTACCCCGCTCAAAGTCCCGAGCACTCCAAAGCGCAATCAGCCCATACGCCACCCCACAAAGCGTAAGCAAAGCCACCACGCCCTGCACAACCACCCAAAGCCATTCCATCCCTCCAGTGTAGTGATATGCGTACACTGGAGCTAACACCAAAGCCATCGGCATCCAGAGGAGTAGGCAATGGCCCAGTCAGCGTTCCGCGATTCCATCATGTGGCAAAAGGCGATGTCCCTGTCGACGTCGACCTACACGGCAACCAGCAATTTTCCAAGAGAAGAGATTTTTGGCCTAACCAATCAACTTCGCCGCGCTTCCGTCTCCATCCCAAGCAACATCGCAGAAGGCACCGGCCGCCTTTCCACCGGCGAATTCCTTCAGTTCCTGGGCATAGCACGCGGATCAACCTTGGAGGTCCAAACCCAGCTCGAACTATCCCTGCGGCTCGGTTACGGCAACCCTCGGGATTTGGCGGCAGTGCAAGCTCTATCCATCGACGTCTTAAAGCTGCTCAACGCATCAATCGCCACCCTGCAATCACGCATCCCCAAACGGCACAAGACGTGATAGCACAATAGATGAACTACCCACTACCCACTACCCACTACCCACTACCCACTACCCACTACCCACTACCCACTACTCATAGCGGAGCGCCTCAATCGGATTCAGATTCGCCGCCTTCCATGCCGGATAGATTCCAAACACCAACCCAATCCCGCACGAGCACAAGAACGCCGCCAGCACCCACAGCAAGCTCACCTGGCTCGGAATCCAGAACTTCAGCACCAGCGCAATCGCCGCTCCCGCCAGGATTCCAATCACCCCGCCCACCGCGCACAGCACAATTGCCTCCAGCGTAAATTGCAGCAAAATCGTCTGCTTGGTCGCTCCAATCGCCTTGCGCACCCCAATCTCGCGCGTTCGCTCCGTCACACTCACCAGCATGATGTTCATCACACCCACGCCGCCCACCATCAATCCCACCGCGCTCAACCCGAACATCAGCAGGAACAAACTCCCCGTAATCTGGTTCCAAAGCTTCGTAATCGAATCGGAACTGAAGATCGCAAAGTTATCCGGCTGCTCATTGCGCACCTTGCGCCGCCGCCGCAGCAGCTCGCGTATCTCATCCGTCACCAGCTCCTTATTCTTCTGATCGTCAAACTTGGCGCTGATCCAGTAATCAAGAATCTCCGGATGCAGCTTGCGGAACGTCGGGATCGTGAAGTGCGCATAACTATCTGCCGGATTCTTCCCGCCACCAAACGCCGTCTTCTGCTTTTCAAACACGCCAATCACCGTAAACGTCCGCCCGGCAATCACCACTTCTTGCCCGATCGGATCGATGCTCCCGAACAGCTCCTGCGCAAGATCATGGCCCAACACCGTCACGTCCGCCGCGCGATTCATGTCGGTTTGAGTGAAGAAACGTCCTGCACTGAGCGGTGTGTCATACACCACAGCATTCGACGGCGTATCCCCCTCCAGCGAAACATTGTCCGCCTTCCGCTGCCCGAACTTCGCCACCACAGAGCCTTCGTTGAATTGATAATTCGTATATTGCAGCGATGCCGACGCAGCCACCACGTGCGGCAATTGCCCAATTGCCAGCATGTCGTCATACGTCAACTGCTTGCGCGCCAGCATCTCCGCCGTCGGTCGAACCCCGATCACCGGAAACCGGAACATCCACAACACGTTCGTCCCAAATTGCGCCACCATGTTCGAGACCGACGTGTTCAACCCATTGATCACCGACGAAATCGTAATCACCGTCATCACGCCAATCACGATACCCAGGATTGTCAACCCCGAGCGCATCTTGTTCGCGCGCAACGTGTCCAGCGCAATCTTAACCGTCTCGCGTTGATCGCTTGCTCTCATAGGAACCTCGAACAGTACAACTCAGAAACATAGACAGTAGACAGGTACACAGTAGACAGATAGAACGTCCGCATCGTTATCTTTGCCGCTTCGCCGTCAGCTTTTCGCGCATCGTCAGCAGAGATGCATTAAGGATGCGGAGCACCTCCGATGCCAGGCGATGCGCATGATCGATCTCCGCTTCATCTCCAAAACCCAGCATCACTGCAATCTCGAGTTGCGTCTGCACTTCGAGCACCGACCCTCGCGCTATGCCAAGAAATTGCACCAGCTCTCCCGTACTGATTCGCCCTTTCCCTTCCGCAATATTGCTCGGCACAGAAACCGAAGCCCGCCGCAACTGGTTCGTAAGTCCAAATCGCTCCTCAGCCGGAAATTCGCGCGTCACCTGATAAACCAACGCAGTCAGTTCCATCGCCTTCTGCCATGCAATGGATTTGCGATAAAGCGCACCGTTCTCCGCGGATAACATCATCTGCTCTACGCCCTCTCTACCGCCCCTTTGTCCTACCTGCCGACCCGCTGCCTTGACCCTAGCTGTCTACTACCTGCCTTACCTGTCTACTGTCTATCTGTCTACTGTCTACTGTCTGCTCTTCAGAACTCGCTCCTCAAGGCCACAATCGGATCCAGATCGGCAGCCTTCCGCGCCGGATACACACCAAAGAATATCCCCACCGACAGTGCAACCACCAGCCCCGCAGCCACACTCCACAACGCAATCGCCGCCGGAAATCCCGCCACGATCGCCACCCCCTTCGCGACCAGCACCCCGCACACCACGCCGATCGCTCCGCCAATCAACGACAGCGTTCCCGACTCCATCAAGAACTGGATCAACAGATCCTGCCGCTTCGCTCCCAGCGCCTTGCGCACCCCAATCTCGCGCGTCCGCTCCGTCACGCTCACCAGCATGATATTCATAATCACCACGCCGCCAACCACCAGCGAAATCGCCGCAATCGCGATCGCCACGCCGCCAATGCTGTTGATGATCTGCGAAAGCAATCCCGCCAGCGTGTCGCTCGTCTCCAGCGTAAAGCTGTCTTCCTCGCCTGGCCGATCATGCCGCATGTCTCGCATAATCACCCGGGCCTGGTCGCTCGCAGCTTCCATCCCTTCCGCTCCGCTCGGCGCCTTCATATAAATCGTCACCGACTTCATCGTTCCGTACGTCTTCTGATACGACGTCAACGGCACGCCCACCCAGTTGTCCTGGCTTTGCCCCAGCGTCTTTCCCTGTTTCTCCCCCAGCCCCACAATCGTGTATGGCACGCCATCCACGCGGATCTCCTTGCCAATCGGATCCTCTCCCTTCAGCAGGTTGTCCTCAATGTCCGCGCCAATCAACGCCACAGGGGCCGCATGGTCTTCGTCCGCCTGCGTAAACCCTCGCCCCTCCACAATGTTCAAATTCTGCATGTCCGGCATCAATGCCGAATACCCTCGAATCTGCGTATCGGTGCTCGACTGCGTCTTGTACACAATCCCACCCGTCGTGCTCTGGAACGCTCCCACCTCCGCACACGCCGTGCACTCCTTCTGCACCGCGCGGTACTCATCCATCGAGATCACCTTGCGCTTCTGATACTTCAGATAATCCTTGTAGCTGGTCGTGAACGCCGGCTGCTGCGAAATCGTAAACACATCCGCGCCCTGGTTATTGACCTTCGTCGCCACATACACATTCGCGCCGTTGATCAGCGTCACCACCGCGATCACGCTCGCCACAGCGATCACCACGCCCAGCAGCGTCAGCACGCTGCGCAGCTTGTTCGCCCACAGCGACTGCAGTGCAATCCGAAATGCTTCCTTAATTTCCATCAGAAAATCCCGAACTCCATCACGAACTCACCGCGCAATCTGCCTCAAGTCTATCTCGCGCCCATCCAGAGATACAGGCGCAACTGTGCGAAGTCTTCTACGCGCGCGCCCGCCCAATAGTTCCCCGGCGCCTGCAATTCCGGCTAAGCCCGCCGCGGCGCACCCTCCAGCGCCTTCACCTCGGCCGCAAACGCCGCCACCGGCTTCATATCCGCATCGAACGGCAGCGGCCGCTCCGGCTGCCCATCCGCCCGCGAATCCTCTCGGTCAAGCCACGTGTACTTATCCGTGATCCCCCACGTCAACACCGCAATTACCGCCGGATCCCGCAGCACCGTCCCCAAATAGTTCCCATACATCTCAGCCACTGCCGCATCCCGCGGCCCAATCTCCGCCGGCACGTACCGGTCATTCACATCCATCTCCGTCACCAGCACCTTCAACCCCATCTTCCGCACATCCGCAATCATCCGCATCAACCCGGCGCCATACACCGGCACGCGTCCATCTTTATCCACCGCCGAGATATGCGACTGCACCCCCAACGCATCCAGCGGTATCTTCTGCCGCTGCATCTTCCGCAGCAGCCCCAGCACCGCCGCGCGCTTCTTCTCAGACCCCTCGTCCTCACCCTCAATCCCATAATCGTTGTAGACCAGCAGCGCCTTCGGATCCACCCGCCGCGCCGTCCGATACGCCACCTCGATGTACTCCGGCACCGGCCCATCCCCGCCCAGCACCTTTTGCCATGGCGAATTCCTGAACCCACCCGGCAACCCGTCGCTCACCTGGATCGCCTCGTTCACCACATCCCAGCTATGAATCTTCCCCGCATACCGCCCGCCCACCACCTCGATATGCTGCACCAGCACCTGCTTTGCATTCTCCTTGGTCACATAGCTGTCAAACCACTTCGGCAGCTGCCGATGCCACACAAAATTATGCCCCCGCAGCTTCATCCCATTTGCCGCTGCGAACGCCGCAAGATAATCCGCGTCATCAAAGAAGAACGTAGTAGGCGAAGGCCGCAGCGGCCCAAACTTAAACGACGCCTCCGCCACCACAATTCCCACCTGCTCTTCAAGCAGCTTCTTATAAGCCGGGTCCGTCCGCAGCGCCCGCACATTCACTGCGCATCCCGCCAGAATCCCGCGCCCCGCACCCGCCACCCGAATCGAAACTCCAGCCGTGCCCGTCTGCGCAAATCCGCGCCGCCCCATCGCCGCAACCGCCCCCACCGCCGAACCCCGAGCAACAAATTGTCTCCGCGTGATTGTCATGCGACAATTCTTGCACCAAATCCCGGCCCCTCCACCCGTCCCCCCATGAAAAGGAGACGCTCATGCCGACCCCCTCCGAAACCACCGCCCTCGCCTTCGTCGCCGCTATCAACGCCGTCGACCTCGATGCCCTGCGAGCTCTCATGACCAACGACCACACCTTTACCGATGCGCGCGGAAACCGCTTCTCCGGCGCGGAAACCATGATCTCCGGCTGGCAGCATTTCCTCCACATCTATCCCGACTACCGCATCGTAATCGAGCAAATATTCCAAAGCGCCAATCAGGTCGCACTCTTCGGCCATGCCTCCGGCAAATGGCGCGTCGACGATCGTGTCCTCCCCCAGGCATGGAACGTCTCCGCCGCGTGGCTGGCAGACATTACGACCCGAAAGGTCCGCACTTGGAGTGTCTTTTGCGATACAAGCTGGGCCAACCCGCCGCACTGAACTCGCCCGCGCTGCTACACTTAACCCTGTGCAGGCGGCTGGATGATCGCTGCCTTCGGCTGCGTTAGCAGTCCGAAGGGGGAGGAAAGTCCGAACTCCGCAGGGCAGTGTGCCGGATAACGTCCGGGACGGTGAGCGCAAGCTCACTGGACGGCCAGTGCAACAGAAAACAAACCGCCTCAGATTATTGAGTTTCGAGCGCAAGCGAGAAGCCCATGCACGCGATCTGCGGTAAGGGTGAAACGGCGGGGTAAGAGCCCACCGCGCGGCTGGTAACAGTCGCGGCATGGTAAACCCCACACGGAGCAAGACCAAATAGGCAGGGAGTCTCGCCGTCCCTCTTCAGACAGCGAGCGCGCGACGGCCCGTCACGCCCAGGCGAAGAGACATGCGCAAGCATGAGCCGAAACCTGCGGGTAGGTTGCTTGAGCCATGCCGCAAGACATGGCCTAGAGGAATGATCGTCTAAAACAGAATTCGGCTTACGGGCCGCCTGCACAATAAATCCAGACAGTAGTGGGTAGTGAGTGGACCGGGTGCCCCATGTCTCGCTTTTGAGACATGGGTTCGCACAACGCCGTAGTCTCCGTCAACCTCCCCGCGTCTAACATCGGGAAGGAGACCCACGCGCTTGCCGAAATTCCACCGCATCCTCGCGTTCACCGCTTCCTTCCTTATTCCTCTCGCCCTTAGCGCGCAGCGCCTCCCGCCGTCGGCGCAGGACTTCACCCTCCTCACCCATCGCATGGACGTCGACGTCGACGGCGCGCCCAACGCCTACGGCCCGCCCGGCTCCCACACCCTCGACAACCTCCGCGACGCCCACTACCGCCGTCGCCGCCACGGCGAAATCGTCGGCTACCTCACCGACGACGACCACCCCAACATCCCCATCATCCAGGGCCCCCACGATCCCTTCCCCGGCTACTACATCTCGCAAACCGCCTTCACCGACCCCGCCATCACCAACCCCGCCAACCCCCGCCGCTACGTCGACGCCACGCGCATCAACTACATCGTCCTCGGCGACCGTGCCCATCAACTAGGAGCCCGCCTCGGAGACTTCGTCACCGTCACCTCTCTCCGCACGCACCGCACCGTCTTCGCCATCATCGGCGACGACGGCAACCCCTCCGGCAACGAAGGCTCCCTCCACCTCCTGCAATCCCTCGGCTACCCCTTCACCAACGGTATCGACGACTCCGTCACCCACCCCGAAATCCTCATCCACTTCTACCCCAACTCCAACCCCCATCAACTCTTCCCCCGCACCCAGTCCGCCCTCGACGCCGCCGCCCGCCACCAGGGCCTCAACCTTATCGCGCCGCCAATCCCCACGAATTAAATTGCCGACGACAAGACGGGTGCCCCAGGTCTCGCTTCTGAGACCTGGGTTCCACAGCCCGCAACTCCAACTAGATCAAGTGCCGCACCATCGCATGCCACGCCGGACTCAGCCCGATCGGCACCCGTACCAGCCGCACCGCCATCACAAACAACGCGCCCCACAGCGTGTACTTGCTCACCCGGCGCAGATTGAAAAGATCGAAGAAAACCAGCGTCAACAGCAGCGCCAACATCACAAAATCCTGCGTCGGCGGAATACGCTGCAAAATCGCCGGATGCTGCCACCGCCCAATCGCAGCATCCATCAGCGCCATCGTCGCCATCAAGATCAGCCGCTTATGCGCCTCCGTATTCCGCCGCAGCTTGTACGCCAAGAACACCAGCGGCGCAAACAGCAGCATATCCGTCATCGGAACCACAAAAAACGTCTGCGCATCCAGCCCCAGCGGAGCCTCACCCCGCCGCAGCGCATCCACCGCCGCCAGCGACCCCAGCACCAGCATCGCGCACGCCAGCCCAAACCCATACAGCCCCAGCGTCATATGCCACTTCACATGCTTGGTCGACACCAGCGCCGTCTGCACAATCAGCAAAATCATCCACGACGTAAACACCGCGCCATGCACATGAATCAGCTTGTTCGGCAGCGGAGCCGCTACCATACCCACAAGAAAATACGTCCGCGCAAATCCATACAACACCATCGCCAACATCACGAACGGCATCGCAGAAAAGAAAATTCGGTCCGCAGTACGGCTAGGTTTATGCCCACTCACGCGCAAAGGCGCCACAGCAAGATCGGCCATCATCAGCTCCTGGAAGAAATCGTTCAGACGAACTGGCCCGGCTGCGTAATAAATTTTTTGGTATGCCCAGCAGTCTATCCGAACCAACCGTCCCAACGCACCAATTTTTGCGCCGCCCACCAAACCTGCTACCTTCCCCCACCCCACCGCATCCAACCGAGAGAAGCGTTCTCAGTTCTTAGTTGTCAATTCTCAGTTACGGCGCTCCTTTGCATTTTCTGACAACTGAGAACTAACAACTGACAACACTACTCACTACTCACTCGAGGTCCCCATGAACTACCGCACCCTCGGCCGCTCCGGCCTCAAAGTCCCCGAGCTCTGCTTCGGCACCGGCACCTTCGGCGGTGCCAACGACTTCTTCAAATCCTGGGGCTCCACCCAGGACAAGGAAGCCGCCCACCTCATCGACATCTGCATGGAAGCCGGCTGCAACTTCTTCGACACCGCCGACATCTACTCCGACGGCCACAGCGAATCTGTCCTCGGTAAGGCGATCGCCCACCTCCCCCGCACAGACGTCCTCCTCTCCACCAAGGCCACCTTCCGCGGCTCCAACCTCGGCCCCAACAACGTCGGCTCCTCCCGCTACCACCTCATCCAGGCCCTCGACAACTCCCTCAAGCGCCTCAACACCGACTACGTCGACGTCTACCACCTCCACGCATTCGACGCCACCACGCCCCTCGACGAAACCCTCAGCACCCTCGACAACTTCATCCGCGAAGGCAAGGTCCGCTACATCGCCTGCTCCAACTTCTCCGGCTGGCACCTCATGAAGTCCCTCTCCCTCTCCGAGCGCACGGCTGGGCCCGCTACGTCGGCCACCAGGTCTACTACTCCCTCGTCGGCCGCGACTACGAGTGGGAGCTCATGCCCCTGGCCGCTCGACCAAGGCGTAGGCGCCCTCGTCTGGAGCCCGCTAGGCTGGGGCCGCCTCACCGGCAAAATCCGCCGCGGCCAACCCCTCCCCGAAACCTCCCGCCTGCAAAACCAATCCGTCATCGACGCCGGCCCCACTCCCCGACTGGGAACACGTCTACAAAGTAGTCGACGCCCTCGATGCCCTCGCCGCCGAAACCGGCAAGACCGTCCCGCAACTAGCCCTCAACTGGCTCCTCCAGCGCCCCACCATCAGCACCCTCATCATCGGAGCCCGCGACGAAAAACAACTCCGCGCCAACCTAGCCTCCACCGGCTGGAACCTCACCCCCGAACAAGTAGCCAAACTAGACGCCGCCAGCGCCCTCCCGCTCGCCTACCCCTACTGGCACCAGGTCCAGTTCGACGAACGCAATCCCTTCCCCACCAAACAAATCCACGGCTCATAGCCCAACAACTACTTGTGCACGGGGTATCTGTTCCATTCTGGCTCATCTTGACCCGATGATGCCGTTTTTTATGGACACTGAGGACCATGTGGAGCATCATATTGTTATACGGCTGGCTCCACTGCGCGATTGCGCACGGGCCAGCCTTCTTTATTGGAAAGACCACGTTGAGCGTTAGCGAATATTCAAAACCTTATCTTTCCGTGGCCCAGCAAGTAGAGCTGTTGCGTAGCCGAGGGATGCTTATTTCAGACACACCACGAGCTGAAAGCTTGCCTCCACAGAATCGGGTATTACAGATTAAGCGGATATGCCTATCCTTTCCGACACCGCGAAATTAGGAAGAACTTGGACGGCTCGGAAGCCGAACATCTTTATGAGACATTCCGTCCTTACACGGATTTCTCCGCGATTATGGAATTGTATGTTTTCGACAAGCGACTTCGGTTGTTGTTCCTTGACGCTATTGAGCGTGTGGAGGTAAGCCTCAGAGTCGAAGTCGCTTTGATTTTGGGAACCCGCGGTGCCTTCTCTTATCGTGATCCCGACACATTCAATCGTTATTTCTCAACATCTTGTCTAGATGCGATTACGCCGCATACGAAGTTTATTCAGAAATTAGATGAGGCCTATCGCCGATCAAGGGAGGAATTCGCAGAACACTTTCGGTTGAAGTATTCATCGGACCTTCCGATTTGGATGTCCATCGAGTTGTGGGACTTCGGCACGCTCGCTACCGTTCTTAGCGGAATGAAATCAACCGATCTAGATAAGCTTTCATTTTTGTACGACCTACCCAAGAGACGTTTCCTTTTAAGCTGGGCGCAAAGCATTAACTTCGTCAGGAATATCTGCGCTCATCATGGAAGACTCTGGAATCGTCCCCTCGTTCAACAGCCCAGCCCTTCGAGCCCAGGAGAAATTCGTGTTCTTGAACATCTCGCGAGAGACGAATTCGCACAGCGGCGTCTATACGCGGTCGCCGCAGTCTTGCAATACTTGATGCGCTTCGTCCATCCCTCAAGCACATGGGGCGATAGATTGCATTCTCATTTGGACACGATTCCTGAATCTCCTCACATCTCTCTCAGGCACATGGGCTTTCCGGTCGGATGGCAGAACTTGCCCTTGTGGGCTCGAACCAAGGTCTAATAAATTTGCTCGGCAAAACGGGCGACGCCATAAGCGTCGCCCGTTCCCTTTGACTCAACAGTTACTGCCCTTCGGCCGCCTTCTTCGGCATCGCCATCGCCTTCGGCTTTGGATTCCAGAACGTAGGATCCGCCTTCACCCAGCTATCCGGCATATAGCTCATCCGCGGGCTGAACACGAACAAATTCGACTGGCTCGCAAGATAGTCGTCTCTCGCAATCTCTCGATCACCCTTCACATCCTCGTCGCCCAGGGCCTTCATGTACGCATCGTGCTCATCATGCAGCTTGTCCAGGAATGCCATCGACTTCATCGGAAGAATTACCAAAAAGATAGGGCCCGTGGAATGTCCATAGGCCATCTCATAAATGGCAATACTGTAGCTCGGATCCGTCTTCGCCCAGGCCGCGACCACGCGCTTCGCAACGGTCTCGAAATCGACTCCATGCCCAGGCTTCATCTCAACCTGGACCAGCTGCATCATCCTCATGTCCGCGATATTCAACTTCGTCGTGCTGCTCAGGTCCTCGCGCAGCCGCCATATCGCCGACGCCTCGCTATCGACCATCGCGCCATCCGTCTCGTTCATCGCGTCCAGCTTCGACTCCAGCCCCGGCAGCTTCATCGCCGCCATGTACGTATTCTCCACATCCGCCATATTGTCATATCCACTCAGGAATACCACCCGCGGCTGCCCCGTGATCGATGCCAATGCCAGCGCATACAGCGAGCTCTTCGCCGCAGCCATCGCCGACGCCATCGCCGCCTCACTCTTCATGTGCGCCACGCCCTTACCCGGCTTCACAAACTCCCGCTGCGTATACAGCACCTTCGGCGGCCCATCCGAGGGACCACCCTGCGCCTGCACCGCCAACGGCGCAACACCCACAACGCACAACACAGCTGGCAGCATCATCGTTCTACAATTCGCACTCAGTCTCATAGGGCCAGCCTCCTTGGCTGTCACTTCGTTCAAACGTCAGCAACAGCCGCGCAGCAGCAGCCAATGCGGTTGATCCCGTTGCGCCCACGACAACCCAATCGCAACAGGGGCATCAATATGTTTTGGAAAGGGGGCCGATAAAACCGCTACACGAGCCGTCTCAGCAAATACCAGGGGGGAGATACAGAGTCATCCTCAATGCTCCTCCCCCCATTGTCAAGCCATTCCACGCAGCATCACCGCGGTTCTCCACCTCCTTCAACCCTCGCGCGTCAAAGGCTACGTCGAAAACACGGCCATGCAGCCGACGTCATCTGCTACTCCATCCCTCTGCTACTGCATCCCTTTGTTCGCGCCCTTCTTCATCGGCATCATTGCTTTGCTGGGACCCCAGTAGTCCGGCTCATCGGTCACCCACTGCGCTGGCGGATTGCTCATCTTCGGAGCGAACGCAAACAAATTCATCTGGTACGACTCCACGCAATCGGCCTCCAGGTCCGCCATCTTCTTCATGCCGCCTTCGCCCATCGCGTCCGCAAACGCCTTGCCCGACCCCAGCATCCCATCCACCTCGCCCAGCGACTTCAACGGCGTGATCACGAGATACGCCCCGCCCGACGGCCCATACCTCTGCTCAAACATCGACCACGACGCCTCGGGAACGCCCTTCGCATAGCCCTCCTTCACCATCTTCACCACTTGCTCCCACTCCGCGTCATGCCCCGGCTTCACAAAGTACTGCGTAAGCTGCATGTACCGGTCGCCCTTCAGATTGTGCTCATTCATGCTCAACTCTGGATCGTGTATCCACACGCTCGCCCCGGACTCCGACAGCATATCGCCATCCTCCGCATTCACCCGGTCCATCGCCGCCGCCGCCGAGCTCATGTTCATCCTCTTGTCCGCCGCCTCCCACTCCGCCATCGACGAGTACCCGCTGAAAAACAGCGCCCTGTGTAATCCGCTCAGCGACGTCATCGCCAGGTAGTGAAAGTCCACATGATTCTCCCGTAGCAACTGCGCAAACTCGCCTTCCGTCTTCGCATGCATCATCCCTTCCCTGCCCGGCTTCACCATCTCCCGAATCACCACCAGCACCTTCGGCGGCCCATTCACTCCGTCGTCCTGTGCCCTCACCACCAGCGGCGCGACGCCCATCGTACCCATAACCACCGCCACCACAACCAGCTTCGCTATCCATGAACGCTTCATCTTCGCAGCCTCCTCAGGCTAATCAACTCGCATCAATGCAGAAGCAGCCGCACAGCGGCCACCACGGACAATCCCGCCGCGCGCAATTCGCTTCAGCGGCAACGGGGGCTTCAAGGTTGTTTCAGGGGGCCGGGAAAACGGCTACAGGAGAAATGTCTAGGCTCTGCGGCTGCACAGGAAGTCTGCGCCCCGCATCTCCCGCTGTCAAGAGAACTCAGCGCAAAAAAAGGGCAGAGCCGAAGCCCTGCCCTTCTCCCATATCGTCGACGAAACCTCTCGCCGACAACAAACCTTTCTCTACGCCGCCGCACGCTTCCGCGGACTCAGCGCCTCCGCAATCGCCTGCGAAAACGCGGGAATATCATCCGGCTTGCGGCTCGTAATCAGGTTGCCATCCACGATCACCGGCTCATCCACCCAGTGCGCTCCAGCATTCTTCAAGTCCGTCCGCACCGAAGGCCACGACGTCATCGTCTTGCCTCGCACCACGTCCGCCTCAATCAGCGTCCACGGTCCATGACAGATCGCCGCCACCGGCTTTCCACTCTCCACAAACGTCTGTACAAACGTCACCGCATCGCCATCCGTGCGCAACACATCAGGATTCATCACCCCGCCCGGCAACACCAGCGCGTCATACTCGTCCGGCTTCGCATCCTTCACCAGTCCGTCAACCTTCACACTCTTGCCCCAGTCCGTGTGGTTCCACCCCTTGATCTCTCCCGTCTTCAACGACAACACCGTTACCATGGCGCCCGCGTCTTCGAGATTCTTCCTGGGCTCCAGCAACTCACTCTGCTCAAATCCATTCGTCGCCACAATCGCGACCCGCTTTCCCTTTAAATTCTTTTCCATTACAACTCCTCTGGCCCAACATCCAAGCCATTTCACCGCAGGTTGCGGCACTCAGTAAGATGCGTCTTATCCTTCAGACGTCCGTTCACGTTTCCTCATGAAATCCACTCCACCCAACTCGCCCCCGCTCAGCAACATCCACATCGGCACCGCCGCGTGGACCCTCCCCAAAGACCACGCGCACGCCTTTCCTCCGCCCGGCCAAGAAAAACTCACCCACCTTCAGCGCTACGCCCACCGCCTCCACTGCGTCGAAATCAACTCCAGCTTCCACCGCCCGCACATGCGCAAAACCTGGGAGCGTTGGGCCGCCACCACACCGCCCAACTTCCGCTTCTCCGTCAAACTCCCCCGCACCATCACCCACGAAGCCAAGCTCAAAAACTGCGGCGCCGCACTACAAACTTTCCTCGACGAAGCCACAGGCCTCGGCTCCAAACTCGGCCCTCTCCTCATCCAGCTCCCACCCTCACTAGCCTTCGACGAGCCCCTCGCCCACGACTTCCTCACCACCTTCCGCGAGCTTCACCCGACCCAAACCCCCACCGAAAATCCCGCCGCGTTGGAACCTCGCCACGCCTCCTGGTTCACCCCCGCCGCCAACCAACTCCTGCGCAACTTCTCCGTCGCCCGCGTAGCCGCCAACCCACCCAAAGGCAGCCCCAGGGCCGCCACTCCCGGCGGCTTTCACCACCTCCACTACTACCGTCTCCACGGCGCCCCACGCACCTACTACTCCAACTACACCGACGCCGACCTAACCCAGATAGCGGCCACCCTCCGCGCCACACCACCCACCACAAATCTCTGGGTAATCTTTGACAACACCGCCCTGGGCAACGCCACCGCAAACGCCATCCACCTAACCCGCCTCCTGACCCCCTGAATCAACCCCGCCTTCTCTACCCTCTACCCTCTACACTCTGCCTCAATGCCCCACGCTCATATTCTTCGGTGCCTTCGGAATGAAGAACAGCAGCGGCAGCATGCACGCGCAGAAGATCACCAGGTACCGAATAATATCCACATACGCCAGTGTCGCCGCCTGCGCATGCAACTGGTTATAAATCGAAGCCTGCGCCTTATGAATCGCGCCCCAGCTCGCTCCGCCGAACGGCCCATTGTGAACACCCGCTCCGTTACCCGCCCCGTACGCCGCAGCCCGTTCCTTCACCACGCGATCAAACGCCGCCGAACCCGGCACTAACTTCCTTATCGCCGCATTCTCATGCGCTGCCGTCCTTCGCGTCAGCATCGTAGCCACAAACGCCGTGCCGCAACTCGCGCCAATATTCCTCGCCAAATTCGTCAGTCCCGACACATCGTTATTCTCGCTCTGCTTTACCCCGATATACGCAATCGTATTAATCGGGATAAACAAAAACGCCAGCCCCGACGCCTGGAAGCATCGCATAAACACCAGCTGCCCATAGCTCAATTGCAGACTCAAATTCGCCATCCACATCAAGCTCAGCGTCAGCATCACAAACCCATACCCAATCAGCTTGCGCGGATCGACCCTCCCCGACAACACACCCACCACCGGCATCATGCACATCATCATGAACCCGGCCGGCGACAGCACCAGCCCCGCCAGCTCCGCCGTGTATCCCAGCAGCGTCTGCACAAACTGCGGTATCAGCAGCGTCGTCGCATACAGCGCAAAGCCCAGCACAAACATCAGCCCAAAGCTGATCGAGAAAACTCTTCGCCCAAACAGCGTGAGATTCAAAATCGGCCGCCGCCCCTCGCGCAGCTCCTTCAGCTCCCACCAGATCATCGTCACAAACGCGACCACCATCATCACCACAAAGAACGTGATAATCTTCGACCCGAACCAGTCATCCTCCTGGCCCTTGTCCAGCACAAACTCCAGACTCCCGAACGTAAGCCCCAGCAGCGCAAACCCAATCAAGTCCAGCCGCAGCCCACCACTCTGCGTCTTCCGCACCTGCTCCTTCACATACGGAGGATCCTCAACAATCCGCGACGTCAAAAACAAACTCAACAAACAAATCGGCACGTTCAAAAAGAAGATCCATCGCCAATTAAAGTTGTCGGTGATATAACCGCCCAGCGTAGGCCCAATCGCCGGCGCGCACACCACCGCCAGCCCATACAGCGCAAACGCCTGCCCACGTTTCGCCGGCTCAAACGTATCCGCCAGAATCGCCTGCTCACTAGGAGCCAGCCCGCCTCCGCCAATCCCCTGCAGAATCCGGCAGAACACCAGCAGCGGCAAGGTCGGCGCCAGCCCGCACAGCGCAGAGCTGATTCCAAACAACCCCACGCAGATCATGTAAAACTTCTTGCGCCCGATGAACGTAGTCATGTACGCGCCCGCCGGCAGAATCACAGCATTCGCCACAAGATAAGCCGTCAGGACCCACGTAGCTTCATCCTGCGTAGCACCCAGCCCGCCCGCAATGTGCGGCAGCGCCACATTCGCAATGGAGCTGTCCAGCACCTCCATGAACGTAGCCAGCGTCACCGTCAACGCCACAATCCACGGATTGACTCGCGGACGCCACGGCCTCTCGACAGCTACACGAGTAGCCTCGACCTCAAGTTCCATTGTTGCAGCAGCTGCCATTGGGTCCTATTCAGACGCCCCACCCCCCGCCACGGATTCACTAATCCGCCCAATTCACGCGCACTTCATCCTTCGCCCCACGACAAGTCCCCACAAAATAAATTGCATCCAATTCTCCCCTACCCATTAGCCCATAACTTACAAGCTAGAGCTAACAACAAGCGAAAGCCCCGGCCGAAGCCGAGGCTCTCACGCATCCTCCGCAACCGTCTACGCAACAGCCCGTCGCCAGGCCAACCCTGCCAACCCCATCAACCCCGTCCCAAGCAGCAGCAATCCGCTTGGCTCAGGTGTCGTCGACACAGGTTCAAGCGTCCCCGAGCCCGCGAAATACACATTCGGAAACGTCAGAAACGCCACATTGGTAGGAAACACTACGTTCGAGCCATCGTATCCCGCCAACGAATTGACAGGAAGGAACAGGGTCGCGGTCCCAAACGGAACACCATTGGACCCAATCCCCACGTTATATCCCAGCAAGCTCGGTCCCTGGGCCCCAATGATCGAAAGCGTCCCATCCTGATACGACGGAAAGCCAGCCACTGTAAGATCCGCGGAGCTGAACAGATCCGTCGTCGTATCCAGCGTGAGGGTCCCATCAATCGTCCCGCCAAAGATATACGACGAGTTCAAATCAAAGGTGGTGTAACTGTCCGCACGTGCGACCAGGCTGGCCGACACCAGTGCCGCAGCAATCAATAACGTCCGTATCCGCATGAAACCTCCCTCAAACCTCGCAGAGTCGAAACCAAAATATGGTTCGCCAGAATCTCCACTGGCAACTGCAATTCGGATGCCAACTCAATCCCCGCATACTCCCCTCCCGCGGACCACCTAAGCCCAACATACAAAAGGGTCTGAGTTTTCAGAGCCTCCAAGCCAACGGCCACAGTGGTAAGTATTTACCACTTTCCCCACCTTCGCCCACCAAATCGCCGACAAGAAGGAGCCATTCCTGCCAACCAGCCAATCCTTCCGCCAATCTGGAACGCCACAAACCCCACACCCCAACTCCAGCCCTCTACGCCGGACCCAAAGTGTTAGCCTTTCTTCAGCCGTTAACGAAAGGAGAGCCCCCAGTGAACCGCCTCTCTCTATCCTCTATCCCCTATCCCCCATCCCCTGCCCTATGAATGCTGACCTCGAACACCTCATCATCCTCCAGGCCCAGGACCTCGAGCTCCGCCGCCTCCGCGCCGAGCTAGCCGACGCTCCCATCCAGGTCGCCGCCGCGCAAACCGCCCGCGCCCACGCCGAAGTCGCCCTCGCCGAAGCCACCAAGGCCCTCGCCAAGGAAGAAACCCTCCGCCGTTCTCAGGAACTCGAAGTCAAGGATCGCCAGGGCAAAATCTCCCGCCTCCGCAAGCAGATGGAGACCGCTACCTCCGCCGCCCAAATCACTGCCCTCGAGCACGAAATCACCTTCTCCGAACAAACCATCGCCAGGCTCGAAGACGAAGAGCTAGCCTCCCTCGAGCGCACCGACAGCTTCGAGCTCGCGCGCGCCAAAGCCACCCTCACCCTCGAAGTCACCACCGCCACCCTCGCCGCCGTCCGCACCCGCGCCGCCGACATCGCCACCCGCAACACCGCCGCCATCGTCTCCATCGAAACCGAACGCGCCGCCACCCGCGCCCTCATCGACGAAGCCCGCCTCTCCGTCTACGACCGCATCGCCAAGGCCAAAGGCACCGGCGTCTCCGAAGCCCTCGACCACAAGTGCGCCGCCTGCCAGATGATGGTCCGCCCCCAGCGCTGGAACGACCTCACCGACCGCGACCCCAACAGCGAATACGCCAACACCATCTTCACCTGCGAAACCTGCGGCCGCATGCTCTTCTACGACCCCCGCCGCGACGCCCCCATCCGCTGGACCCCCGGTGAAAAACTAACCGCCGCCACCAACTGACCCGCCAACACAACGGGTGCCCCATGTCTCGCTTCTGAGACATGGGTTCTCTCCCGCCGCATCAAACCACCGGAGCCTTTCTCACCGCATGTCTCTCCCCCAGCACGAACGTAAAGTCATCGCCGTCGACATGGATGAAGTCATAGCCGACGCCCTCGGAGAACACCTCAACCGCTACAACCGCGACTTCGCCACCGACCACAACGCCGCCATCACCCTCGACGACCTCCGCGGCCGCCGCCTCTGGCAGGTCGCCCCCGCCCACCTCCACCCCACCATCGACAACTACCTCCGCGCAGGACGACTTCTTCCGCGTCCTCGGCGTCATGCCCAACGCCCAGCGCGTCCTCGAACGCCTCCAGTCCCGCTACGAAATCTTCATCGCCTCCGCCGCCATGGAAGTCCCCACCAGCTTCGTCGCCAAATACGACTGGCTAGCCGAACACTTCCCCTTCATCCCCACCTCCCACATCGTCTTCTGCGGCGACAAATCCATCCTCCGCGCCGACTACCTCATCGACGACAACCCCCGCCAACTTAAACTCTTTCAAAACAACCAGCGACAGCGACACCTTCCGCGAAGGCATCCTCTACACCAGCCCCGCCAACATCCACATCACCAACTACCGCCGCGTAGACAACTGGCTAGCCGTAGAAGAAATGTTTCTCGACTAGCACCCTTCCCTTCGTGATGCCTCGAACCTGGGTGCCCTAGGTCTCGCCTTTGAGACCTGGGAAGGCACGAATCCTCGAGGGCTCGCTTACGCACCCCCTCACTCCACCCCCTTCAGCGCCACATAACTGTGCGCCGGCACCATCACCTTGAACTCCATCTCCTCCCGCGCCATCGGCGCCGCGCCGCATGCCTTCCCCCGCGCGCCACCATCGTCCCCTCCACCACCGTCCCCGTCTGCATATTCTTCAACTCGCGCACACCCGCCCTTCACCCGCACCGTCACCTCCACCGCCTCATCC
The DNA here is from genome assembly GCA_963821165.1 of uncultured Acidobacteriaceae bacterium. GTDB lineage: Bacteria > Acidobacteriota > Terriglobia > Terriglobales > Acidobacteriaceae > Granulicella. The sequence continues at coordinate 607,219 of CAWGCQ010000003.1, read as the reverse complement.
CGGAACGACTCCACCACCATCGCCCCATTGTCATACGCAAACAAACTCACCTTCGCCGGCGCGTCAATCCTCACCGGAAAATCTCCCATCACATAACTCCGCAGCGCATTCAGCTCGCCCTCCGGCAGCTCATACAAATCCGCAAAGTTATCCGGAACCGTCAGCACATACAACTTGCCAGCGCCATACTCGTCCATCAGCACCATCGGAAACCCATTGCCATCCGCAATCCCGCGAATCACCGGCCACGCATCATTGGTAAAGAACCGCACCTGCGGAATCAGTATCGGTTTCTCCGCATCCCCCAGTGGAGTTCCCGCCCCCGGCCCATACGCCCCAATAAACTTCGTCACCGCCACCGGCGCCGAGTTGTACCGCAGCCCGACAATGTCCTCAATCCCCTTACCCTCCAGCGCCTTCAGCAATCCCGACGTCATCACCACCGTCTTCCCCGCCATCAACTGCGCCTTCATCTCCTCCACAATCCGCGGATCGCTCTTCGCCGCCTCGGTCAGCAACACCACCGGCGCCTCTTTTGGAAACACCGGCGACAGATCCACCGGAATCCCAATCATCCCCAGAAAGTTGTGCAGAAAATCCTCGCCCACCGCGTGATACGGCCGATAGCTCGCAATCCCCATCGGCTTTCCCAGCTTGCCGACAAACGGCTTCACCTGGTCCAGCGCATCGCCCGCCACCGTAGCAAACGTAGGAGCCGCTAACCCTCCACCCTTCGCCCGCTCCTCAATCCGCTTCCACGAAACGTCGCCGCCCTCGCTCGCCCACGGCCGCTCTCCCGCCTTCGCCTCCTTCAGCAGGTCGATGTAATTGAACAGCGTCATCTCCTTCGCCTTCCCAAACACCGTCAGCCACAACTGCTCCGAGTAGCGATCCACATACCGCACGTCATACGTATCCACCCATCCCCCACCCAACTTGCCCGGGTCCACGTGCTCGAAGTACTGCACAATCTCATACCCCTCATACTGCTGCAGATTCTGATCCGTCTCCTCCGGATCGCGCGTCTCCGTCCCCGCATAGATCCCATCAAAGATCTTCGGCTCCACCTCAAGGTCATACCCATTCGCCGCAAAGTGCTCATACCAGTTCGGAAATTTAATCATCACCTTTACCTTTGGATTCACCGCGCGCATCGCACCCACCACCAGCTCGCGCGACACACCATCCATCTCCCTCAACCGAAAATCCGTCCAGCTCTCACTCCCCTTCGCCGCAATATCCGACGCGCTCTTCGTATTCGCAAAGAAGAAATCATCCAGAATCACCTCATCAAAGTGCTGCGCCGTAAACTCCGACACCTTCTTCACATACGCCCTGTCCGCCGCCTTCGAGTACGTGAACGAAACAAACTGCCCATGATCGCTATCCGAGTAGCAAATTCCCCCCGCCACCTCCACGCCCTTCGACTTGAAAAACTTCTTCACCGCCTCAATCAGCGGCCCATCCGCCACCACCCGGCTCCGGTACGTCTCGATGTAAACCTTATCGACATGCACCTGCCCCGAAATCTGCGCCCAGCTACTCTCCAGCCAGGCCCGATCGCGCATCTTCAGCACCACGCTCACCGGAATATAAACCGCCGTCTTGAACGGCGCCTGCACCGCAGCCTGCACCGCCGCCTGATTCCCACCCTGCGCCAACCCCTGCGGCGCAATCCCCAAACCTATGCCCACCAACCCAGCAGCCACCACTCCCCGAACATTCACGCGCATCTCCACTCGACTGCAAGTCGAACCGGAATTATACCCACCCACCCCAAATTAAAGCGATTTAAGTCATCACCCCATCCTCATAGCCAACCAACAGATCCCCGTCACCCCTCCTGTTGCTCTGTCTCTGCTTTCGCCTTTGCCTTTCTGGCTGTCATCCCGTAGGGATCTGCTTCTTCCTCCGCGCCATCGTTCCTCATCTGTCACAATAAGCCAGAACCCCATGTCGCAGGATATCGTCTCTTTCGTCCGAAAATGGAACGCCAGTCAACTCACTGAGCGCTCTGCAGCCCCTCAACACTTTCGTGACCTTTGCGACGCGCTCGGGGTCCCCCACCCCACGCAAGAGGACGTCACAGGGGCTAGCTACACCTATGAGAAGCGCGTCACCAAAGCAGGCACCGGAGAACCCGGCTACGCAGACGTCTGGAAGCGCAAATGGTTTGCCTGGGAGTACAAGTCAAAAGGTGGCGACCTAAAAAAGGCCTACGCGCAGCTCAACGAATATCACGAGGCGCTCGAAAATCCGCCCCTCCTTATCGTCTGCGACTTCGTCCACTTCGAAGTCCACACCAAGTTTGAAAACCTTCCCTCGCGCGTCTACGCCTTCACCCTCGACGACCTTCTCAACGACCGCGACACCGCCACCTGCGCTCTTCCACCCATCGAAGTCCTCCGCCACGTCTTCGGGGACATCAATCAGCTCCGTCCCGGCGTCGCATCAGCCCGTGTCACCGAGGCTGCGGCCTCAGACTTCCTTCGCCTCGCGAAGGAACTCGAACTCGAAAAGGCGATCGCTCGCGAGCGCCCCTCCAAGGAGCAGATCGCGCACTTTCTCATGCGCCTCGTCTTCTGCCTCTTCGCAGACTCCGTCGAGCTTCTTCCCAACCACGCCTTTCGAAAGCTCGTCACCAATCAGCGCCACTCCCCCAGCGGCTTCAATCGCATCCTGCCCGTGCTCTTCGCAGCCATGAGCGAGGAACACGGATTCTTCGGTGCCGACGACATCCCTTACTTCAACGGCGGACTCTTCTCCGACAACTCCACCATCGAGCTCAATCACGCCGACCTCGGCATCCTCTTCTCCGCCTCCCAGCACGACTGGTCGCACATCGAGCCCGCCATCTTCGGCACCCTCTTTGAGCGCTCCCTCGACGCCGCCAAGCGCTCCATGATCGGCGCCCACTACACCTCCACCGACGACATCCTCCTGCTCGTCGAACCCGTCGTCATCGCCCCGCTCCAGCGCCGCTGGCAGTCCGTCCAGGCCGCCGTCCTCGCAGCGCTCGCCGAAGAAGAGGCCGACGCAAAGGTCTCCAAAGTTCCTGTTCATCTGCGGCTCAACCGCCCCGCACTCACACTCCTCCAGGACTGGGCCGCCGAGCTCTCCGGCGTCCGCATCCTCGACCCAGCCTGCGGCTCAGGCAACTTCCTCTACGTCGCCCTCAAGCGCCTCCTCGATCTCTGGCACGACGCCCGCGTCTTCGCCATCAAACACGGACTCACCCTCACCCTCGATCCCATCCCCAACCCCAGCCAGCTCTTCGGCATCGAGACCGACTTCTACGCCCACGAGATCGCCAGCATCGTCGTCTGGATCGGCTTCCTCCAGTGGAAGCACGACCACGGCGTCAAAGACGATAAGCAACCCCTCCTCCGCAAGACTAACCAACATCGAACACAACGACGCCATCCTCCGCTACGACGAAGAACACAAATCCCCCGAACATCCCAACGGCAGACCCTACGAACCCACCTGGCCCCCAGCCGACTTCATCATCGGCAACCCACCGTTCTTGGGAGGGAACAGGATCATGAAAAAACTGGGGGAAAGTAACGTCAGACGTCTTCACCTTCTTTACGAGAATCGAATCTCAGGCGGGTCCGATCTCGTGACCTATTGGTTTGAGAAGGCCCGACGCCAATTGACTGAATCCCACGACTTAAGAGTGGGACTCATCGCAACACAGTCCATCCGTGGAGGGGTCAACCGGAGGGTGCTCGAGGCAATCAAAAAAACGGGCGATATATTTCTGGCCTGGAGCGATCGGAAATGGCCCCTGGACGGCGCGATGGTTCACGTCTCAATCGTTTGCTTTTGCAAGCCCACCAATGAGCAAAAGTATTTAGATGGAGCGGCTGTAACTAACATCAACGCAGACCTTACGTGCCTCGTAGACGTAACCATTGCAAAGAGACTTCGCGAGAACGACCACCTATGCTTCAGAGCTGACGAAAAGGGTGGGCCTTTTGACATAACCAATGTCACCGCAGAGAAGTTGATTGCAATGCCGACGAATGTCAACGGCAGACCCAACTCGGATGTGCTGAAGCCGTGGGTCAACGCAGTTGACATCACCGGAAGACCAAGAAATATGTGGATTATCGATTTCTACGACATGGACTCCTCAACCGCTGCGCAGTATGAAGGGCCATTCGAGACTTTGAAGAAAAGAATCGCGCAGGAGGCGAGAGAAGAGGCTGACCCGGAAAATAGAACAAAGCCGCGCAAAAAATGGTGGCTGCACAGGCGGTCAGGGGAAGAGATGCGACAAGCCGTTGCGAATCTCAGACGGTTCTTCGTCACAATCAGCCACGGCAAGCACCGGCTATTCGTTTGGATGAATCCTAATGTCCTTCCGAGCAACGCAATGTACGTCTTCGCCCGTGAAGACGACTACTTCTTTGGGGTGCTACATTCATCAACTCACGAAATCTGGGCGAGGTCGACGGGCACTCAAGTTAGGGAAGCGGAAAGCGGCTTTAGATACACACCCGAGACATGTTTCGAGACCTTCCCCTTCCCCTACCCACCCGGCACCGAACCCTCCGAAGCCGACTCCCCCATCGTCCGCGCCATCGCCGACGCCGTCCGCGAACTCGTCCGCCTCCGCGACGCCTGGCTCAACCCTCCCAACGCCTCCGAAGCCGACCTCAAAGACCGCACCCTCACCAAGCTCTACAACGCCCGCGCTGAAGGCAAAATGGAATGGCTCGCCAACGCCCACCGCACCCTCGACCACGCCGTCTTCGCCGCCTACGGCTGGCCCTCCAACCTTTCCGACCAGGAAATCCTCGCCCGCCTCCTGGCCCTCAACCACGAGCGCGCCGCCGCCCAGGCCTCTGACTCGATACGATTTGACTCCCTCAGCGATCATCCTCCACAGCGCCTCAAATCCAGCCCGGCAGTGCTTGTCCGCATGAGCCTTGTCCTGCACCATGTAGTCCATCGTGGCCTCCGCGACCGAGTTCATCAGCGCCATGAACAGCCCCATCGGTTCATCGCGCATCGGCCCGTTCTTATGGATCCGCTCCAGCAACTCCCGCATCGGCGCCATCGTCTTATGCCCCGCCGCACGGCTCTTCGCCGTGATCTCGTCCGACACCCCCAGCAGCGCCAGCGCCCGCCGCTTCTTCGGATGCGCCACCGCCCAGGCCGTCCAGTTCCACCACACCTGGAAGTACTGCCTCCGGCTCTCACCACCCGGCACGAACCCCTTCAGCGCCGCCGTCGCCGTCGCGCTCTTCAGTTCAAGATAGAGCGCATTCAGCAAGTCCGCCTTCGTCTCGAAGTACGTGAACAGCGACCCGTTCGCCACCCCCGCTTCCTTGGCGATCTCTGCCGTCGATGCACCCAACCCCTGGGCAACGATCACGCGCGTAGCCGCCACCAGAATCGCGCTCCGCTTATCCTCGCTCTTCGGTCTGGCCACGCGTTCCCTCCCCAATCAACCCCAAGTCTATAAATGAGTGACTAGTCAGTCAATCATGCGTGCCAATTGCAACCCGAAACCCACCTGAAGCAGTCGAGTTGCACCCGAAACAAGGCTAGAGCGACACAAAAATGCTAGGCTCATCTCTATGGACCTGTATCGCCGCAGCGGCTTAGGCATCTCGACAATCCTCGGCTATCTCGCTCTAAGCGCGGCACTTATCCTGACCGGCTGCGCCAGTCCCGGCCCCCCTCACGCCCCCTCCCTCAATCTTCCCCAGCCCGTCCGCAATCTCACCGCCAACCGCATCGGAAACACCGTCGAACTCCACTTCACCGCGCCCGCTAACTCCACGGATAAGTTACCTTTACGAGGCCCAACCCTCTCCGGGCAGCTCTGCCGCCAGCTCCCCCACCAGCCTTGCCTGCCCGTCTCCCCCCGAACCTCCGTCCCCCTCCCTAACTCCAATGATACCCATAACTTAGTAACCTGGACCGACACCCTCCCGCCCTCCCTAACCGAGGGCCCACCCCAGCTCCTCACCTACCGCGTAGAGTTCTTCAGCAACGCCAACCGCTCCGCAGGTCCATCGAATCAGGCATTTACAGCCTCCGGCCCCGCCCCGGCCACGGTAGAAAACTTCCAGGCAGAAGGCTCCCGCCTGGGCATCATCCTCCAATGGGCCCCCTCCCCCACCCCCGGCGAAGTCATCCTCCGCCGCGAGGATCTGGCACCTGGCAAACCCAGCCATCCCGAGCACAGCACCCCCAAAAACCCCACCGTCCAATGGCTGCAAACCATTGATTCTAATATACAAACTACATCTCAGGACCACACACTCGACACCACCGCGCTCCCCGACATCCCCTATAGTTACAGTGCCGAGCGTCGCACCAAAGTCCTTCTAGCGAACCATTCCATCGAACTGCGCAGCGCCCTCTCAACTCCCGTAGAGTACACACTGCAAAGAATTTACCCGCCCCCCACACCCACCGGTCTCACCGCCGCAGGCTATTCCACCGGAACCCCCCCAACCTTCGCCGCAGACCTCATTTGGCAGCCAGTAAACGAAGCTGGTCTCATCACACCCCTCGCCGGATACAACCTCTATCGCGAGCCCCTCAATTCCGCCGGCCAGCCCACAGCGCCCCGCGTGCAACTAAACTCCTCGCCCATCCCCCAGCCCTCATTTCACGACGCGACGGCAAACCCCGCCACAGCATATCGATACGCCGTCACCGCAATCGACAACAAGGGAAACCAGAGCCCCGCCACCACAGTCGTTCTCCAGCCATCAGTGACTCCTTCGGCCCAGTAATCACAGCGAAATCGTAATCCGGGGCAAGGCCATTAAGTTCAACCGTTGGAGTGTCTTTCTCGCCAGGCCGGTCAGCGGTTGTTGCGCCAGCTTCGTCGTGGTCACCCAACGCAAATCGCCCTTTCCCGCCAAGACCTTTTCCATCAACGGTAGCCCCCCATCGGCCTCGCTCATCGCTTGCTTGGGTGCTGCACCTTCGCTGAAAACCTGCACGTAGTAGTTCGTGTTGGTGATAGCGTGTCGCAGGCGCAGAACCGGTTCACGCCCCTGTATTGCTCCCGCTGGCAGCACCGGCAGCTCCAGCATTCCCGCCATTAGCGATGCGTCCGCCGTCCGTCGCTCCAGCAAAACCTCCGTCGCAACTCCGCGTTTGCGGAGCGCCAACAGATGCGCCACCGTTCGGCTCTGCATCTTTGCGCGCACTCCAGTCTCGTGCTCCCCACGTGTCCTGCACAGTTCGATGACAGGACACTGCACGCACAGCGGAGCCCGTGGCAAACAGATTCGTCGCTCCCAGCTCCATCATGGCCTGGTTATGATCGCCCGCCGCATTCTCGCCCGACGACTTTCGGCTCGCCGCCGGCATCAGCGCCTGCGCCGCTTCCGCCAACTGCGCTCTCGCCTTCGCTCCCTTCTGCTCAGTCCGCCCCAACACACGCAGAAGCACCCGCTCGACATTGCCATCCAGCACCGCGACACTCTCGCCAAACGCGATGCTCGCGATCGCTGCTGCCGTATACTCCCCCACCCCCGGCAGCGTCCGCAACTTCGCCGCGGATCGCGGAAGCTTTCCACCAAACTCCCGATCCACGAACTGTGCTCCACGGTACAGCATTCGAGCCCGGCGGTAATACCCCAGGCCGCTCCACAGCGCCAGAACGTCTTCTTCCTCGGCCGCAGCCAAGTCGTGAATTGTGGGAAACCGCAGCAGAAATTCCTGGTACCGATCAATCACCGTCGCGACGCGCGTCTGCTGCAACATGATCTCTGACAGCCACGTCGCATAAGGATCCCCCACCCCTCGCCACGGCAGCGCGCGCGCACTCTCGCGATACCACGCACTCAGACGTCGCCGAAATGCCAGCGCAGAAAATCCCAGCCCCTCGGCTTCCTGCACCCGCGCAGTCGGAGCCTTGCCGCCGCCTTTCTGCGCAATCGCCGTCTTCCGCTCCGCGTTCTTTTCCTTCGACATGCTCCAGACAGTCTATCTGGCCCAGCCGCTGGCAACGCGCGCAGATCCAAAACCCCGCGGTACTCCCGCCACTAGAAGTTGAAAAACTCCTCACGCAGCGCGTCTTCATAGGCCTTTTTCGCGGTCTTTGCCTTCTCTCGCGCGTCTTCCTCCGCGAAGCCGGCCGCCTCCCATGTGTCGATCTCCGCCTCCGAATGATTCACCGAAGCCAAAACTTCTTCCTTCCGGATGGCCGCGACCCACTCGTCCACCGCTGCCTTGTAATCGCTTTGCATTTTGTCTAGTTCCGCTGTTTCGATTGCCATCGTCCGCGAAGCCTCCGTTTATAAACTTAAGACACAAAGTTAGGCCTGTTACATGAACACACCATGTACACCCGGTAAACCGGCTCACCTCCGTGGCACAGTCTTATCCGTCGTCCTGGTGTAGCCTCAACCCATGTCGATGATCAAATCCATCCTCATCCTGCTGCTTTTTCAGCTGGCCGGCGAAGCTCTCCGCGCCGTCACCCACACCAAAGTCCCAGGCCCCGTCATCGGCATGATCCTCCTCGCAGCCTTCTACATCCTGCGCCGCCGCGAGCCATCCTCCGAACTCCAGCAAGCCGCCGATGGGCTTCTCAGCTGGCTGGGTCTTCTCTTCGTCCCTGCAGGCGTAGGTATCGTCGCCAACCTCGCGCTGCTCCGTTCCACCTGGCTTCCCATCTCGGTAGCTCTCCTCGGAAGCACCTTTATCACGCTGGTCACGACCGCCTGGATCATGCACCGCTTCGGCCGCCGCGCCTCAATCGAGGACGAGGGCCTATGAACTGGGTCACCCTGCCTCATACTCTCTCGCCTGGCATCGTGCCGCTCTTCGCCATCGTCCTCACCCTTGGCGCTTATCTGCTTGGCGTCGAGATCGAGAAGCGCCTGCGTAACCCACTGGCCAATCCCGTTCTCATTGCGATCGTGATCATCGGCGTCACCCTCCGTCTTCTCCACCTCTCCTATCAGGACTACTTCACCGGCGCCCAGTTCATCCACTTTCTTCTCGGCCCCGCGACCGTAGCTCTGGCTATCCCCATGGTTCGTGCACTCGAACACATGCGCCGTGGCTTCTGGCCCATGATCTCTGCACTCTTCGCCGGAGCACTTGTCGGACTCGTCGGCGGCTACGCCATCGTTCGGTTGCTGGGCGGCAGCCAGGCCGTTGCTCTCTCCATGGCGCCCAAATCTCTCACCACGCCCATCGCCATCGCAGTCTCTGCCAGCATCGGAGGCATCCCCTCGCTCTCCGCGGTACTCGCAATCCTTGGCGGCATCCTCGTCGCCATCTCTATCGACCCCACTCTCGACTGGCTCGCAATTCGCCAGCCCTCCGCCCGAGGCCTCGCCGCCGGTACTGCAGGCAGCGGCATCGGCGCCTCCCGCGTCATCCCGCAGCACACCCTCTCGGCCGCTTTCGCGGGTGTAGCCATCGGAGCCAATGGCATCATCACCGCCATCTTCGCCCCAATTCTCGTCCCGCTGCTAAAACACTGGTAGCTCCCTCTCGCCTCAGAGCCTACCAAGTGAAGTTCCCAACCTACGCGCAGTAGTCGCAGTCGGCGCAGGGATCTATCGCGATGCCCTCTGCACCGTGGCCTCCGCCTGGTCAATCGCCTGGTACAGATCTGCCACGTCTTTGACCTCGATCCACGCCGTCGGTGTCGCCACGATGATCGTCGGCGTGTACATTCTCGAGTTCAATCGGTTCCCAAGCGTATCCCCCAAATTCACCTCGCGCTCCAGTTGCCTCGTTGGATCGAGCACAAATGGCAGCTGCTTGCCATGCGCAGCAAAGAACCCCTTGGTAAACCTGTCCAAATCGTCCTTGTTCGCAATCTTCTCCTGCGAAGCAAACAGTTCGCGACGATACTCCGTAGCCAGCTCGGGCGAGACCTTGTCCTCCAGGTAGCGGGCGTACAGCGCGCCCTCATGGCTCCACATGTGGCCCGGAATGTGAAAGTCGTAGCGAACCAGCGGAATCTTGTAGTGGTTGATCGCCACATGTACAAAGGGAAATGCGTGCGCGCAGTAAGGGCACTCCAGGTCCTCCCACTCGATGATTGCCACCTTCGCGCCCGCCGGCGGCTTCAGCATCGATGTATCCGCAAAATGACTCACCTCGTCAGGAGGCACCGACGTCTGCGCGACTGCGCCCGACCCAGCCAGCAATAACGCGCACCCAGCAAGAAAAATTCGAGAAACACCGGCGAACTTCAAAGGCATACTCCTCACATCGACGATTTCCGTCCTGTTCATTCGATCATTTGTGTAGCGTTACAAAACGCTCGGCCCGCGCAACACACATCGCCTCACCGCGCGAAGCCTATCGCGGTCCGCGCACGACCTCATACTTCCAATTGCGTGATTTGCCTTCGGCGATCCACTCCAGCGCGGTTTCAACGCGCTTCTCCCGAGTCTCCTCGCGCTTCGCCTCGGCAATCCACTGGCAGTACTCCCGCCTGTATCCCGGCGTCATCGACTCAAACTTCTTCGCCACAGCCTTATTCTTCTTTAGCGCCGCAGCCAGCGCCTCCGGAATCTCCGCCTCAGCCTTCGCCACCTTTGGACGCGACCACGCCTTCGTCCGCTCCCCGTCAGCAATCGCCTTGGCCGCAACTTTCACATACCCCACCAGTTTTGCGCGCGACGGCAGATCCTTCACCGCCGTGATCTTCCCAAACGACCCCATATTCCCGCCCTGCGCCACGCCGTCTGCCCGCAATGTCCCCACGACATCCGGCCCCCACAACCCAAAGCTGCAATGCGCCTTGAACGCCGCCATATTCCCCAGGATCACGCCGTTATACACAAAGAACGGCATCGACCACTTCATCTCCTCGACCACCCCCGGCGCTCCCGCATGCACCACCTCGCGCAGATGCTCAAGGATCGGCTGCGCAAACTTCCCCGCCTTGTTGATGTACGCGTCCACCGCAATAATTCGACCATCAGCAACCGTAGCCATCGATCACCTCGAACAGGACATGGTGAAGAGGCCACCAGTATAGCGACGCATCTGCCCTCTTCCCAACTGCCCCTTCGAACTCTCGCCGTCCGCGTAGGACCGCCAAATCTTGTCAACCCCCCAAACCCGCCAGAAATCGCCAAGCCCCCTATGAACACTGGTGATAAATCTTTTCAAAACCTGGCATAGTCACCCCACCCAACTTGATAAACTAGAAGTAGAGATCAAACTCGGATTCAAGCGCTGCAACGCACTCGCCGTTGCAGCTTTCAAATTTAAGCCGTAACCCCAACGGAGAGAAGATCATACGTGTAACTCATTTAGAATGAGCTGTTTGAAAGTAGCCGCGATCGCTGAACCACCACATTCTAAACGACTTAGCTAACCAAAAGTGAAGGTAGGGGAGGGGGGTCCCCGGCGGATGTTCAGGGCGTGATGGGTTCAGAGCGGTTGCTGACGGAACATGATCGCGATTCGGCGCAGGGGACCATGCGCCGGCATCGCCGCATCACCTTTCCATTCACTTCAGGCGCCCCACACACAACCGCCCTGGCGATGATCGCTTTAGCTGCACATCCGCAACACGGATTCCCGCTGCGCTCAACATCCGCTCCCAATCCGCTTCGCGAAAACTTCGCCGGAACGACACCGGACCATCATGCTGCACAAACCGATGCCATCGCATTCCCGTTGCCAGCAAACCGAAGAGCCGATACGGCGTAGCCTCTCGACACAGGTCGTTCACGAACCATCCGCGCTGCGCAACCGCCTCGCTCCACGCGAGAAAGCGCACAATCTCTGGCTCTTCCAGGTGGTGAGCAAATAAAGAACTCAACACCACGTCCACAGGCTCTGCATAGGTGAAAGCGTCGCCGGTAATCCACTGGATAGCACTCGAAGCCGGCGTAAACTCCTGTGCAACTCGCGCGGCATAAAGGTTCAGATCGATACCTGTTAGCTTCACCGCGACGCCGCGACGACCAGCCCACCGCTCCACGCAGCGAAGCATATCGCCGCCGCCAGAGCCCACGTCCACGATTCGTAGACTCTGGCCAGGTTTAGCCGCTGCCACCGCATCGAGGAATGCGATCGTTGGTCGATACGAGAGCGTCAGCCGATTCACATGCCCGAGGTCGCGGAGGCACTGGCGGAAGTCCTCGTAGGCACAAGGTTCATCCATCCACTCCGGTAACTGTGACGGCGACGCACGCTGCGACAGATCAACATCGGGATCACGCGGCATGGAAGAGCATCGTCTCCGCCGTCAGCCCCGGCCCGAAGGACATCGCGCATCCTTTTTCTCCCGGCGATGCACGCTGCATCAGCTTTTCCAGAACGAACATCACCGTCGCAGAACTCATGTTGCCAAAGCACTCCAACGTCTGCCGCGACGCCGTAAGCGCACCCTCGTCCAGCGACAGGCCGCGCTCCACCGCATCCAACACTGATTTCCCCCCGGGGTGAACCCCCCACAGCGAAATGTCTTCTTTCCTGTTCTTGCCGAGAACCTCACCACCCGAGACCGCCAACGCCTTACCAATCTCTCCCGGAACCTTACCCGAAAGAAGCATGTCAAAGCCAACGCCGCGAATCCTCCAGGTGATCAGCTCGCGCGTCTTCGGAATCAGCACAGAGCGAAAGCTATCCATGGCAAAGCCCGTCGGCTCCGCGCTGATGAGACTTGCGGCACAGCCATCACCAAACACCAGGAATGACAGGACTTGCTCCAGATCCTGCGTCTCCTGCAGATGCAGCGTACAAAGCTCCAGGTTGACCAGGAGCACCTTGGCATCCGGCTCCGAACGAACAATATGCCTCGCTTGCTTTAGGCCGTTAATCGCGGCATAACAACCCATAAATCCGATCATGGTGCGCTCTACAGATGTGTCGAGTCCAAGATGATCGAGAATGTCGAAGTCCAGTCCAGGCGCATACAAACCGGTGCAGGTCGTAACCAGAACATGGGTTATCCCTCGACGTTCTTCCTGCGAGAGCTTGAGCTTATCCAGCGTTCGCTGCGCAAGCCTGGGAGCGAAGCGTTCAAAGATTTGCATCCGCTTCGCCGTGTCCGGAAAGCTTCCTCGCATGTAGAACTCGTTGGCGTTGACGGTGAATTCTGTACTCGCTGCGTTTGGCGTCAGCACTGAAAATCGTCTGCGAATTCCGGAACGCGCAGCCATCCGCCGAAACACCGGTTGGACCCGAGGGTCTTCCAACATCTGATCGGCGAATGCGACGAATGCTTCGTGAACATCATCTTGCGGGACGGCGGTTGCGATCCGGTTGAGGTAGGCCTGAGTCACAGAAGCTCCTAATCGAGTATCCCAGATTGCAAAGAGAAGCGCTCCCGTGACTAAGTTGTCATTTTCCGGTCATCAAATTCGGCTCGCCAACGTCCGTTTGGGAACATGGCTATCTCACTCAATACGCGCGGCCTCTTGGATGGCGAGTGATTATCTAGTGGCGATTGACGATGCCACGATCACGTTTCAAATGATAAGGCCGCCATTGCTGGCGGCCTTATCTTGTGCCTCTGACTGAATAACATTAGTCGCCAGCAACAGGTTCTTCGATGCTCTTGACGACCTCAGCCTGACTGGTGGTCGGTGCTGCGGGCTTGATACCGCCCAGACCGCCAATCTCACCGATCGCGACGAATCCACCAGGAAGCTCTGGCTCCTTGAGGATTTCCTTGCGATACAGCTTGGCCATGCGAGCGTTATCGGCATCTTCCTTGAGCTTCTGATCGCGGGCGCGAATCTTTTCCTCACGCGCGTTCTTGGCAATGCCGCTCTTGTCGAAGGTATCGTTCGCGGCGGACTCCACGTGCGCCTGGTTCAGCACCAGGTCATACTTGGCTTCCTTCTCGAGACCAACCTTCTTGCCACCCGCGAAGATCTCGTGACGACCGTGCTCTTCATACCACTTGGTGAGCGACGAGGTCATGTGCATCTTCTCGATGATGTTTCTCCAGCCAACCCCCGTGTTGTACGCGCAGAAGCTGATCTCGCCCTCCTGGGTCGCGTACGGGATGATGCACTGCTCGGTGCGGCGGAAGTCGTAGTTGAAGAGATCCTGGAACCACATGCCGGCGATGAACAGGAAGTTCCAACGATCGGCGCGACGCTTCTTGATGTCATCGATCGTGCGGTCAGCCGTCACCTTTCCGTAGTTGCGACCGGTAGCGCCGAAGCACTTATCAAACTTCGTCAACAACGAGAAGATGCTGAAGTGGGTGGGAGCCTTCGCGGGCTCATAATTCCGGATGAGAGCGAGCGATGCTCCAAGCATCGTCAGGAACTTTCCACGAGCCGCGTCGTTGACCCGCGCGATGTCCTTGGCCAGGCGATCAGCCTTCAGGAAGGCCGTGACAGGAACCGCTTCCTTGGTTTCCTTATCGATCATCAGCGCCATGCCGATCCCGCAGTTCGGGTGGCAGCCGCAAGAGAGCTGGCCCCAGTCGTGATCGGGTCCATGCACCAGGTCAGCCCAGTCAGAGAAGGTGGACATGAAGCTGATCGGGAACCAGTCGCGCACAGGCTCGCCCAGTCCGGTCTGATTCTTCACGTCATGCGCCAGATGGCTGAGCGTATAACGCTGTGCCTTGCGGCGCTCGTCAGAAACTTCCTCATCACGGCCGGTGAAGCTAACCGGCTGGAAGGAGAGGAAATTGATCTTCTTGGGATTGTCGAGAGCAAATTCAATGATGCGTCCAACCTGCTCGTTGTTGATGCCGTTGACGATCGTCGTCACCGGAACGATGTCAACACCCGCTTCATGCAGGTTATGGATTGCCTGAAGCTTCACATCGAACGCGTTTCCAACTTTGCGGTGCGAGTTCGCCGCGTTGCCAATACCGTCAAACTGCAGGTAGGCATAGCGCAGACCCGCTTCAGCAGCAGCCTTCGAGAACTCCTTCGACTTGGCGAACTCAATACCATTCGTCGCCGCCTGCACCGAGTTGTAACCAACCTTGCGCGCATACGCCACCGCGTCGAGGAAGTACGGGCTCAGTGTGGGTTCGCCGCCAGAGAACTGCACCGACATCTGCCGCTTCGGCTTGATGGTGATGGCGTTATCAAGCATGGTCTTGATCTCGTCCCATGTGAGCTCGTGCACGAAACCAACCTGGTTCGCGTCCATAAAACAGGGATCGCACATCATGTTGCAACGATTGGTGAGATCAATGGTCAAAACCGACCCACGGCCGTGTGTGACGGTCGAGGTTCCGTGATTATGCAGCTTGCCATCATTGTGGGCGCGGATGTCGCGGCCCGGGAAAACCTCTTCGAGGTGCTTGAAGAAGTCCGTGTCGATCGACATGACGTCTTCAAAATGGCCATGGATCGGGCAGTCCTTCACCATCAAGATCTGGCCGTCGCGCTCGACGATCTGCGCCTTGATCTCGCCGACCTTCTCGTTCAAAAGAATCTCGTGCGGCAGCTTTCCGTCTACGATCTGCTGACGGATCTGCGGCACGCATTTGGGACAAAGGGAATCGGTCGTACGCGGCCAGCCGAGGGGCGGCTTCTCCTTCTGGTACGACTTCAGCAAGGGCTTATCCGACCACTTCGGAGTAAAGCTCTCGTTCGGGCTAATGGAGTTCAGCTTGCTAAACACACCCCAGCCGGCCTTTGCGCCGAGGACTATGCCTTTCTCAAAGAGCTTTGTTGCCTTTCCCATGTCATTCTCTCCTGAAGGTTTGCCCCGCCGGTCGATCGCGTGGCAAGAGGTTGGTTCCTGGATCAGTGCCCAGTCAAACTACAACTTGCAACCATCAGGTTAGGTGAGACGGAGCTGCAAGTCGTTGCCCTTGCAGTGAATGGCGAAATTTTGCAGCGAATGGGGATATCGTCCGTTGAACGGGAATTGCCTCGGCAAGCGGGGTAACCTCAATAGAATCTGGGAGCTCGGCCAATTTATGCTCATTGCCGCAGTTCTACGATCGTCGCACCCTGTCCGCCTTCGTTATAAGGGGGTTCGGATACTGAAGTAACATGCGGATGCTTGGCCAAGAATTCACGCAGGGTCCGCCGCAGAATACCCATTCCTACGCCATGCACCACGCGTATGCGCGGCAGGCCGGCGAGAAAGGCTCGCTCCAGAAACCGCTCAACCTCACTCTCCGCCTCGTCCGCGGTTCGGCCGATGACGTTAATCTCCGAACTCATGTAGTCAGAGTCTTCGGAATTCGAGGTCGTGGAGACGCTAATGCCTCCGCGCCGCTTCACCGCCTCAAGCGGCTTCTCTGCCACTGCCGGTGATCTCGGCAATATCGTCACGTCGGAACGCGCGTCTTCATCGAGCCGACCGCAACCTCCAGCGTCTTCGCGTCGACCACGCGCACCACCCGGCCTTCACGATTGAGCGACTTCAGGCGAACCAGGTCACCCGGTCTTCGGTTCGCGCTGCCGATCGGCGGCCTTCTTCTCACGCCTCGCTTTGTGAAGGAGCAGTGTGAGCGATCAACCGTCGGTCTGAAACTGCTCGGAGAACTCACGCTTCAGCCGAGCGATGCGTAGAGCAGAATCGCGCGCGATCTTTTGCGCAACGGTCTTGTCATCGATCGCCTTCACCGTGTCTCGCAGTTGCGCTTCAAAGTCTTCGATGAGAGTCTTCAGCTGCCTCTCCAACTCGCGCGTCCGTGCCTGCTGCTCGGCGCGCCCGTCCTGCTCAAGCCGCAGCCGCTCTTTCGCCAGTTCGCGCTCGGTCACGCTAAGGTGTTCCCGTTCAGCCGCGGCGGCGGTCAACTGGGCATGCAGTTCGTCCAGAAACCTGCCAATATCCACCTGCTGCGTGGTCATCTGCGAACGCGCATTCGCCACAATCGCGGGATCGAGCCCTAACCGCGCTGCAATATTCAACCCGGCCGAGGCGCCGGGCACGCCGAGGCGAAGCTCATACGTCGGCGCCAGCGCCACTTCATCAAAGCCAACTGCCGCATTGAGCACGCCGTCATGCTTCGCCGCGTACACCTTCAACGATGTGAGGTGCGTCGTGATGATGCACCATGCCTCGCGTTCAAGAAAGTGCTCCGCGACCGCAACGGCCAGCGCTGCTCCTTCTTCCGGGTCCGTTGCTGACCCTAGTTCATCCAGCAAAACCAGGGATCGTGCATCCGCACTACGAGCAATGCGTTCCACGTGAACGATGTGGGCCGAAAACGTGGACAGGTTTTGCTCGATGGACTGTGCGTCGCCGATATCCGCGTAGATAGCCGTGAAGAACGGAAGGTGTGCCTTTTCCGCCGGCACAGGCACGCCGGCCTGCGCCATCAACGTAACCAGACCAGAGGTCTTCAGCGCCACGGTCTTTCCGCCGGTATTGGGTCCACTGATGATCATCTGTCGCTTGCCCGCAGGGAGCGTAATGGTGAGCGGAACGATCGCCTCGCCCTGCGCACGCAGCCGAATGTCTAAGAGCGGGTGACGCGCAGCGACAAGATTGAACTCGTCTGTCACTTCGTCCCCAGGAACCGGAGCAGACTCCTCCAAGGTCGGACGCACGCAGCTCAATTCCGACCGCAAAACGCGCAATGCCCTGATGTGCATCGGCCTCACCGAGGATCGTTGCCCCCAGCACGAGCGCGTCGCTCTGCGCAGCGATCGCGCGGGTCATAGCCACCAGGATTCGATGGATCTCCCCCTGCTCTTCATCCAGCAATCGCGCCAACTCGTTGTTGTGTTCGATTGTTTCCATCGGTTCAACGAATACCGTCTGGCCGCTCGAACTGGAGCCGTGGATCACGCCAGCCGACCTTCCGCTTGAACTCGGTCTTTACCGGAATGACGAAGCGCTCGCCACGCACAGTAATCAGCGACTCCTGCGTGCTGCCATCCTCCGATAGCTTGGCAAGCGCACGACCGAGACTCGTCTCGATGGCTCGGTGCTGCTGCTCCAGTGCGCGGCGAATCCGGCGCAGCTCCGGCGAGGCATCGTCGTTCAAGCTGCCATCAGGCTCGATCTTTCCATTCAACCCCCTCAACAGGTCGCCCAGATCGCAGGACAGCAACGGGGCCGTAAGCTCGTAAATTCCCGGCCACTGATCCCGCCCCGCGTCCGGGGGCGCCAGGACGATCTGCCTCCACGCCTCCACTCTCTCCGCATGAACAATCAGCGACCGAATCTCCATCGCTTCAAGAGCCGCACCTTCAATCCGAGCCTTATCGAGAGTCCTCCGTAACGTCAAAAATTCCACGAAAGTTGAAACCTCCGCCCGTAATCAGCTTTTGCATGTCAGCGTTGCGCTGCTGCTGCTGTTCGATCCATTTGGGGTTCGAGCTGGGCTGCAGAGCTTTGATCCATTCCTTGCCCAGGGGTGACTGCGCCTCTTGAGACAGACGCTGGACCAGTTCAGGCCATTGCAGCGCCTCTGCACTCGTTTCAGACAATCGGGACGGGATTTCAGGAAGGAATGCCACACCAATAGAATACGGGGAAAGGAATCCGCTAGGACACGCGCGACCAGTTCGCTTCGCTACAATCGGCCATTGAGCGGGTTGCTCTCGCGGAACCAATCGCAAGCTGTTTGCGTAACCTTTATCGTTGTGAAAGTGCGTTTTGAGGAGGCGGAAGGATGAACTGTTCGACTTGCGGAAATGTGTTGTTGCCGGATGCGCGGTTCTGTCCTCGCTGTGGCTCCCAGACTTTCTCCCAGCCGCAGCCAGGGCCAATCTATCCCCAAACGCCGACTGGTTCTTCCCTACAATCGCGTTTCACGAAACATCCAGGGTTTAGGTGTTCTCTGGCTCGTCTATGCAGGCTTGCGCGTCTTCTCGGGTTTATTCGGCGTCCTGATTCTTCACGGGCTTTTTGGCAGTCACTTTGGCAACTCGGATTTCAACCTCGGTTGGAGCCCCTTCGGTTCCATGTGGCTTGCGAGTCTGTGGCCCATAGCTTTGTTCTCGCTCCTGACCAGCGTCTGCTGCATCCTTCTAACCGGGTATGCTCTTCTGACGCACCAGCCGTGGGGTCGCATACTTGCGATCGTCTTCGGCATCCTGGCCCTGATTCACCTTCCACTCGGTACTGCCCTTGGAATTTACACGCTGTGGGTACTGGCGCCCGGTGCCAGCGGCGACGAGTATGCGGCCATTGCTTATGCGCAGCATGGATCGTGAAACTCCGCCTGCATGTGACCGGTGTTACGAACCCAAGTGCAGGTTAGCCATAGAATTGTGTGCATGGAATTTCCTGCAACACGCCTACGCCGTCTCCGCTCCTCCGCAGCCATGCGGTCGCTCGTCCGCGAAACGCATCTGGAGCCCTCCGCCCTCATATACCCTTTGTTTCTCTGCGGAGGAGAGGGTGTGCGGCGGGAGATCAGCAGCATGCCGGGCGTCTTCAATCTTTCCATCGACGAAGCATTGAAGGAAGTCGAAGGCTGCGCGGCTCTTGGAATTGGTGGCCTGCTGCTGTTTGGCATCCCGGACGAGAAGGACGAAGCAGGGAAGCGGGGCCTGGGCCGCGGACGGGATCGTACAGCGCGGCATTCGCGCGATTAAACAAACCTCCAAGGCCGAATCCCTCGTCGTGATCGCCGATGTCTGCCTCTGCGAGTACACCTCACATGGCCACTGCGGCATCGTAACGCGCGACGGCGACCATTTCGCGGTCGAGAACGATTCGAGTGTCGCCTTGCTCGCCAGGACCGCGACGTCCCTTGCCGAAGCCGGCGCCGATGTCGTCGCGCCCAGCGACATGATGGACGGGCGCGTCGCCGCCATTCGCACCGCACTCGACGAGGCCGGCAAGCTCAACACCCCAATCCTCAGTTATGCCTCGAAGTTTGCCTCCGCCTTCTACGGACCATTCCGCGAAGCAGCCGATTCAGCTCCGCAGTTTGGCGATCGGCGCACGTACCAGATGGACGGCGCGAATCTCCGCGAGGCCATGCGGGAGATCGAGCAGGACATCGCCGAGGGCGCAGACATGCTGCTGATGAAACCCGCGATGCCCTACCTCGATGTCATCCGCGAAGCTCGCAACAGATTCGATCTTCCGATGGGTGCCTACCAGGTCTCAGGCGAATATTCGATGCTGCACGCTGCCTTTCAGCGCGGCTGGCTGGAACCTCGAACGCGCAATGCTCGAAAGCCTGCTGAGCATTCGTCGCGCCGGCGCAGACTTCATCGTCACCTACTTCGCGAAAGACGCCGCCAAAGCACTCTAGAGCGACACACCGGGCATTGTGCGGGCCAACGACGTTCGGGCGGTAAATAGCGCCGCCTCTGCGTCCCGACGCCGCACCAATCCCGCAACGACTTCGCCGCCCGCGTGGACCCACAGAGCGAACTGCGCAGCGGCGCCCTGGAAGTCGCCGCCATTCACCTTTCGCAACAGCGTGGACTGAACAAAGTTCCCGCGGCCTGCGTTGAAACAGAAGTCCACCATTGCATCGAATTGGTTTTGAGAAATTGCCACCTGCACCGCGTGATTCACGCAGGCAACGGCCGCTGCCAGATCAGCCTCAAGCAAGTTCTCAGCTTCCGCCTCGCTGATGGATTGGCCCGCGGAAACTGTCGGACCTGCGTGGCCATAGCCGATCGTCCAGATGCCAGCGCAATCGCGGTACGCCTCCAGGTGGAGTCCTTCAAAACTCTTGGTGAGCGCTAAACCCTTATCGCTATAACTGAATTTCTGCATTGAAAGCGCACCTCCACGAGCGCATGCCTTGGCTAAAAGATCTGAAGAAAGGACCGCTTGAATCGCGAGCCTCCGTCGCACATCGAATGACGTGGGCTGCGGCAACGGCTAAACTAGGGTCTTAGGGAGCTTGAGGACGCTGGCACGCGCGACGCCGCCGGCCGCGATCGCCCAACGAATGGAGCACGCTCTCTTGGCAGACACTATTTATGACCTGGTCATCGTCGGCGGTGGGCCGGCAGGCTATACCTGCGCGCATCCGCGCTGCACAGCTCGGCCTCAAGGTCGCACTCATCGAGAAGACTGACAAACTTGGGGGCACCTGCCTTCACTGGGGCTGCATTCCCACAAAGGCAATGCTGTTTTCGGCCGAAATCTGGGACCACCTGAAGCACGCGTCAAGCTACGGGATCGAGGGCGTCTCCTCTCCGACGCTCAACTGGGACAACCTGCTCAAGCGCAAGAACGACATCATCGTGAAGCACACCAAGGGTCTCGACTTCCTGATGAAGAAAAACAAGATCACGGTCGTGCGCGGCCATGGGCGGCTTACCGGGCCGGCCAAAGCCGGGGTGTTCACCATCGACGTCTCCGCCGAAGACAAAGGCAAAGGCCAGGACTCTGAGCTGCAGGCTCCCACGCAGGTCCTCGGCAAAGAAGGTTGTCCTCGCGACCGGCTCCGACGCGCGCATGCTGCCCGGCTACAAGGCTGACGACACGATCCTCACCAACATGGAGATCCTCACCCTGCCCGCGCTGCCGAAGTCGCTCATCGTCATCGGCTCGGGCGCAGTTGGAGTCGAGTTCGCCTCGGTCTTCAAGAGCTTCGGCTCCGATGTGACCATCATTGAGGCCCTCCCGCGCATCGTTCCGGTTGAAGACGAAGAGATCTCGAAGGAACTGACACGCGCCTACAAGAAGCGCGGGATCGACGTGAACGTCAGCTGCAAAGTCGAAAAGATTGAGAAGACAGGCGTGGGCGTCAAGGTAAGTTTCACGGACGCTGCTGGTAAGCCACAGGTCAAAGAAGCAGAGAAAGTTCTGGTCGCCGTTGGCCGCGGCCCGCGCACTGCGGACGCAGGCATCGACAAAGTGAAGATCACCCTTGACCGCGGCTTTGTACCCGTCAACGAGTGGATGGAAACCTCTGAGCCAGGAGTTTATGCGATCGGCGATATCGTTGCCGGACTGCCGCAGCTCGCCCACGTCGGCGCGATGTGCGGTGTCGTTGTAGCCAGCAAGCTGGCCGGCAAGTACGCACGGCCTGTACGGAAGGACCGCGTTCCCGGTTGTACGTACTGCGACCCGCAGATCGGTAGTGTCGGCTTGACGGAAGCCCAGGCCAAGGAGAAGGGCTATCAGGTAAAGGTCGGGAAGTTCCCGTTCGTTGGCAACTCCAAAGCCACCATCGTCGACTCGCATGATGGCTTTGTGAAAGTCGTCTCGGACGCGAAGTACGGCGAAGTCCTGGGCGTCCATATCATCGGCCCACAAGCAACGGAGCTCATTGCCGAGTGCGTCGTTGCGATGGAGTTTGAAGCCACCGTCGAAGAGATGATGTTCACCATCCATGCGCATCCAACGCTCTCCGAGAGCCTGCTGGACGGCTTCTCCAGCGTCGAAGGCATGGCCATCAACGTGTAGTAGCAGATCAATGGGAGGGAGCTATGAACGCAGAACAAAAGCCTCCGTTTCCACCGTTCACGCGCGAAACGGCTATCGAGAAAGTTCGCAAGGCAGAGGATGCCTGGAATGGTCGCGACCCCCAAAAGGTCGCGCTCGCCTACTCGATCGATAGCCGCTGGCGAAACCGCAATGAGTTCATCCATGGCCGCGAGGAGATCATCGCGTTTCTCACGCGCAAGTGGCAGCGCGAATCCGACTATCGCCTCATCAAGGAGCTTTGGGCGTTCACCGGAAGCCGTATCGCCGTGCGCTTCGCCTACGAGTCGCAGGACGACGCCGGCCAATGGTTTCGCTCCTATGGCAACGAAAACTGGGAGTTTGACTCCAACGGCCTGATGACCGCGCGCCACGCCAGCATCAACGATCTCGCGATCACCGCAGCCGAGCGCCTCTTCCACTGGCCCTCCGGCCGCCGTCCCGACGACCATCCCGGCCTCAGCGATCTCGGCCTGTAGCGTTCAGTATGCATATGCATCTCCTCCAACTCGGCCGCATCTCCTATGCCGAAGGCCTCCGTATCCAGGCTGAGGTGGTCGCCGCGCGCAAGGCCGGCGCCATCGGCGACACGCTCATCCTGCTGGAGCATCCGCCGGTGCTCACGCTCGGCCGCAACGCATCCCGCGCGAACATTCTCGCCAGCGACGAACAGTTAGCCAGCCGCGGTGTCGAAATCCATGAGATCAATCGCGGTGGCGATGTCACCTATCACGGCCCCGGCCAGCTCGTCGGGTACCCCATCTTCGACCTCCGCGGCGACCTTCCTGGCAAACGTGGTCCGCATCTTGGCCCGGTCGATTTCGTCCGGCTGATGGAAGAGGCTCTCATTCTTACCTGCAAGGACTTTGGCGTCCCAACACAGCGCATCTGCAAACTTACCGGTGTCTGGACATTGCCGGGCGGCAGCGTTCGCGAGAAGAAGATCGCCGCCATCGGCGTCCACGTTTCACAGGCCGTGACGTCCCACGGGTTTGCGCTGAATGTCACGACTGACCTGCGCGACTTCGACTGGATCATCCCTTGCGGCATCACCGACCGGGCGGTCACTTCGCTGGAAATCGAATCACCCCGTACTCCTCCGCCTTCACTTACCGAGGCCTGCCAACAGTGTCGCTGCCAACTTTGGCCGCGTATTCGGAAGACAGATCATTGCCGCCGAATCCCTCGACCAACTGTTGGGCGCTCGCCCAGCTGTCGCCTGAGTCGGCTTCTGTACCATACGGTACATATCTGGCCTAATCTGCGCCTGGACATTAGCTGCACCCGTATAATCTGAAATTGCGCCGTAATCGGCGCCGTAAACTCTTCCGGAGACCCTTCCCCATGCCAATCGACGTCGTCATGCCCCAGATGGGCGAATCCATCACGGAAGGCACGCTCACCAAGTGGCTCAAGAAGCCCGGCGACACTGTCGCTCGCGATGAACCACTCTTTGAGATCTCCACCGACAAAGTCGACGCTGAAATTCCATCTCCCGCGGCCGGCACGCTCGGCGAAATCAAGGTGCAGGAGGGTGCTACGGTTGGCGTCGGAACCGTGGTTTGCGCCATCAACGATGCTAGCGTAGCAGAGGCTGCTCCAATTACCCCGGCACCGGCAGACACAGCGCGCAAGGAGGAGACGGTCACCCCCGCAGCGGTCGACACTGCGGCCAATGATGAGGCTGTTCCGCCGCCTGCTCCCGAAGCTTCCGGGCCCGGCACCGAAGTCCTCATGCCGCAGATGGGTGAATCCATCACCGAAGGCACGCTCACCAAGTGGCTGAAGAAGGTGGGAGACACCGTCGCGCGTGACGAACCAATCTTCGAGATCTCTACCGACAAGGTGGATGCTGAGATTCCTTCGCCTTCTGCCGGTGTCCTTTCCGAAATCCGCGTGCAGGAAGGCCAGACCGTCACCGTCAGCACCGTGGTTGCGGTGATTGGCGGCGGCGCGGCAGCTCCCGCGTCCACACCTAGGCCTGCTGCCCCTGTTCAGGCTCCGAGCACGCCAGCTCCAGGCGCGCCCGTCCCGGCCCCTGCACCATCTGCCTACAACGGGCGAAGACACTGCGTTCCTCGCCTCTGGTGCGCAAGATCGCAGCCGAGAACAACATTGACCTCAGAGGAGTTCCAGGCACCGGCGCGTCCGGTCGAATCACCAAGCAGGACATCCTCGGTCATCTTGAAGGCGCGACTGCGACAGCTCCGGCAGTTTCTCCGGTACCTGCCGCTGCCGCGCCAGCTACTCCAGTTCCGGCTGCGGCGAAAGTCGTGCCGTCACCCACTACGGCTCCGCTTCCTGGCGAACTGGTCCCTCTTTCCAAGATGCGCTCCATCATTGCTAAGCGCATGGTGGAATCAAAGGCCACCAGCCCGCATGTTCACACGGTCTTCAAGGTGGATATGACGCGCATTGTGAAGCTGCGTGAAAAGGAAAAGAACAAGTACGAGCAGCGCAATGGCGTGAAGCTGACCTACATGCCCTTCATAACGCGCGCCGCAGTGCAGGCCCTCCGCAAGCACCCGATCGTAAACGCTTCCATGCAGGGCGAATCGATCCTCTACAACAAGAACATCAACGTCGGGATCGCTGTTGCGCTGGAGTGGGGACTGATTGTTCCGGTCGTCAAGCAGGCGGAAGAGAAAAGCTTCCTCGGTATCGCCCGCGCCGTGGTCGATCTTGCAGATCGCGCCCGTTCCAAGAAGCTTGCCCCCGACGACGTTGCCGGCGGGACGTTTACCCTCACCAACTCCGGCATCTTCGGCGAGCAATTCGGCATGCCCATCATCGCGCAGCCTCAGTCGGCGATCCTCGGAATCGGTGGCCTCAATAAAGAGGCCGTGGTGCTAACCGACAAAGACGGCCAGGATACGATCGCAATTCGGAGCATCCAGCACTTCACTCTCGGCTTCGATCACCGCATCATCGACGGCGCCGACGCAGGCAAATTTATGTCCGACTTCAAGGCCTACCTGGAGAACTGGTCCGAAGACATCGGGTAGCGAGTGGCCGCCTCGTGCAATCAGCCCTTTGTTCGTTCGATCAGTGTGCGCACCGCGAAGGCTCACTACGAAATGCCTAAGATCCCGATCATCGAAGGCGTTGGTTCGTAATCGATCGGCTTGCCTAAAACTTGGCGTAGTGTTCTATTAAATACCCGATGATGATATGAAGTGTCGTCAAGAGGCCTCCGAATACTACCCCCGCGCCCTTCAACCGCTGCACACTGCGCTCATGGTCCTCGACGCGCCCTTCTAGTTGCATGCAATCGACCTGGCTGCCCGATTCCAAGCAGTTGCTCCATCTGCACCTTTAGAACGCTCAGCTCCTGCAAGACCTGACTTTCAAAATCCGTCATCGACCCACCTCGTCACCCATCGCTACTTCTCCTCTAAGCCGTCTCGTTCACCGGCATATTCACAAAAACCGCGCTTGAAAAGCGCGAATAAAGAGGCGGCGTACTCGTCGTCATACATCCGCACATACATGCGTTGCACTTGCGCCGCAACCGGAATCGAGAAGCTACGCACCGGGCTCCGAAGCACCAAATCCGCAGCATCCACGCCAACTCCAAACTCCCAGTCCTTCAGCCGCACCTCAAACCCACCGCCTGCAGGCGGAGCCGTTCCGGCATCCACTTGCATGGCGGTATCCGTCAAACTCGTCACTGTCAGTTGCTGCAAGTTCGCAAGCACCTGGCCTGGCGCGCTTGACGCCGTCTGCGGCAGATAGGCATCGGCCGCAATCTCTTCACTCAGCTTGAGTCCAATCCCGGCGGCCCACTCGGCGGCCCAGTCGTTCGCGAAGTGCAGCTTGTATTTCCGAATTTCGGGTACAGCGCTGCCATCTTGCACCACCACGCTCCGCACCAGCAAAGACGATGTCACTCCCGCGCTGGTGATTGCCAGCACGTCACCGGGCCAGATGTCTGCTGATGGGTTCACCGAGCTATAGATCCCAGCAATAGCCGCGGTTCGGCTCGTCGCGAACGCCAGGACCGCTTGCGTAGCACTCTCGCAATCGACGCTGCTGCGTGCCACTGGAAGAGTGACCGACCCTAGCCATCGACATGTCCCTGGAGCTCCGTTTACGGCCTCAGACGCAACGCTCGTAGTATCCGCGAGCCGCGCAATCGATCGCTGTTGGTTGCGGTAATTCACCGTCACACGCTCGCCCGCAATGGGGACACGGCCTGCGAGAAACGTTACCTTACCTGGCGAGCCAGCAGCAGCCCCATAACTTACCGAGCAGTCCACGCCTTGGCCAGCGACGCCGATCAGCCGCGTTTGCAACGTTCCGCTAGGCAGCGTGCTCACAATCCAGATGCTTCCGGTACGCGTCACACTTGCCGAGCCAATCGAACCGAACATCTGCGTCGCGTTCGCAAGGACAAACGAGCACGTCGCAGGTGCGTTGCTGACCGTCCCTCCTGCAGCAATACTGTCGTAGAGCACCGTCGCCGGCGTGTTCGATGCGGCGCCCTCATCGACCAACTCAAATACCACATCCATAGGAGCCGCGACACCGCTAGGATTACCGAATCCTTGAATTACGCCGTCCACCATGCAGTAATAACGTTGCAACACGCGCTGCATCTCGATGCAGCGCAGTCTCAGTCGCAACGTATAGGAATGGCCAGCGATCGGGGTAAACACCGTGCCCACTTCAACACCGTTGACCGCCGGCACAATAACCGTCACGCCTCCGGTACCACTCACGCTCTGGCGCACACGAAAGCCGGCAAAGCACTCTGCCAGAGTCGGTAGCCCTTGATACATGCCCGCGAGCATTCCACTGCACGCAGCAGAAAGCAAAACCCCGCTCAACTGCACAACAACTGACCCACCCATCTCGATTGCATCGATCGCCGTGAGTGTCGTCTGGCCATCAGAGCCGTTACCACCACTCATCGTCAGACCGGAAGAAGTCAGCGAAAGGTAACTGCCTGGGTCAGCCACAATCCACTGTGCTGGATTGAATGCGGCTTCGTTGAAGTTATCGAAGACTAACGTACGATTAGTATCCCTATAGGCTAATTCGCTCAGGTCGAAGACAGTGGTCGTGCCGTCGCCAAAGAAGTTCTCCTCGATGTAGGCCGCGGGCTCCTCCGCGCCGGTGAGGGTCACATCGTTCGCCAGTTCACGTACGGCACTGGTCTGCAACTCAGAGACCGATAAAGTACCGCTGGCATCGCTAAATGCATGAGTGACATTCCCCACCGGTTGCATAAGGATTTGGCCGTTCAGTGCACGATAAGCTGCATACGCAGAACTCGCCGCATTCGCAGCATTCACACTGAAGGGTGATGAAGCGCGCGCTGAGAACGCGCCGGTCGTCGCAACCACTCCGGAGCCTTCAACTGTCACCCCAGCTGATCCTCCGGCCTGCGCGCGCGACGCCATTTGCGCCACTAAAGCCGTGCCGCCGAGACCAAGCGACTCCGCATCTCTCAAACCTGCACCCGAACCAAGATTATCGAGAAGCCATTCATCGCTAACCGCGGTAACACGAGCACGATAGACAGCGCCCTCAGACGAATTGCCCGCATACACTCTAACCGGCTCGGTCGCCAGATACCCCGTGAACAGTACCGTTGCGTCCGCCGCGATGACCGTTACCTTTCCGCGCCGCACTGGAACGGCAAATCCCCCGACCCCAAGGACGATCTCAGCCGTGCAGCGCGAAGGCTCATTAAGCAGCACGCTGCACCGTGATCGGCCCTTCTGCGGCGACTGCTTCGGTATAGTCGATCGCGCCTAGTCCATCAAGATTGTCGATCGTAATCCGCACATTTTCTCCTTCATGGCATCCCTAACCAGCTACGTAACTCCGAAAACAAACAACCGTCTCACCGTCTACCGGATCCTTCACCGGTAGCGCCCGGAACGACCGCGCTGAGCTGAATCTTTTCGTATCCACCGCCAGCCTTCGCACTCGCCTCGGCCGCACCACCCATCGCTTGCAGCCGCGGATAGTGCCAGATCACTCGCTCGCCTTGTTGTCCTTCGCCCACGAACACCGCAGACCACTCCTGGAAGAAGCTCGAACCCTCTCGATCGCAGAACCCGACTACGCCGCTGACCTTCATCGTCGCAGTCGGGAGCTCCGGCAATCAGTGGCCATTGCAGCGTTAGCGCGCCTGTCGCAGCATTGATGGCCGTGATGCGTCCAACGTTCAACGTCACTCGGCGGATGTAATCCACATCACTCAGCGCGGTCTGCACGTACGCCCCACTCACGCCGCTACCTACAAATCCCGTCTGCGTGCCGTAATCGATATCAACCGCGATGAGCTCGCCAACAGAGAACCCACTCGCAGCAGTCGCGCCCACCTGCAATACGCTCGCGGTGGACCCCGCCTGCAACGGCACCGCAGAGATTGCGGTGCCGCCCGAGCCTTCATCGGTTGATCCCGGCGCGACCCTCAGCAAATTCATCTGCTGTGTGCCAGCTGAAAGCGCAAGCTGCAATTTCCCCCAGCTCTCAAACGCGAAGGACACCGTAGCCTCAATTTCCGTGCGGGACTGCATCTGCGCGACCGCAGGAGATCCAGCGCGCACCGGCTCGATCTTGGTCCCGCACTTGCGCGTGAATCCGGTGATCCATCCTAGACCGAGCCACGGTGAAGGCGGGCTATTGAGCGCAAATCCCCCATTCTGTGCCGCATCGAAGATGGTCGCTTGCTGCGCCGTGCGATTGACTGGCGCAAAATATGCGCTTACACGTCCCACCATCGGCGACATCGTATCCATCACGTCACTCACAGCTCACCTGCTTCCTGGTAACTCATCAACTGGACAGTCGCCGTTCGAGCTAGCCTGTCATCCTTCGTCACCATCTCTCCGAAGGCAGCCTCGCTCCACCAGACGTTCGTGTGCATTGCTACCACCGCGTTGCCGTTCGCCAAGCCTGAATAGTTCATCTTGAGCACATTCCTCGGCGAAGCATTCACCGCGCCCTGCAACTCGGCATCCATAGCTGCGAGCGCTCTCCCGCGATCCATGCCACCATTCATCGCGGTGCCGGCAGTCTCGTAGTCAACGCAGCACTCCAACATCACCAATGGCATCGTCCCGTTGGGATCCACCTGCGCCGCAGACCATCGCAACCGAAAACAGTCAGGAATTGCCACTGCCGACAGCAGCTCATTCTCCTCGACCAAGACACCGGGTCGCACCACGCCACGCAACACGATCGTTCGCTCCGGATTGAGCGCGACTAGCCGATTTCGCAATACTTCATAGAACGTATCCTTCGCGTTCTGCACAATTACCTCCCTAATTCTGTAAGCTAGCGTCCCTCGCTATCGAACCGGCGGTTCCAGCGTCAGCCAGTAACAATAAGGCATGCCCATCGCCTGAGAGGAATAACTGTTCGTGATCTTGTAGAGCACGTCCGTCGATAAACAAACCCACCGCGGTCTCGAACAAGACATCGGCCGAATCAAACCCAAGCGATCCAAGTACCTCGTGTACGGCACTCGCCGACACGAGCAGTTTGGTCACACTATTTGCCTTGTGAAAGGTCGCCGGACCCAGTGCTACATCCTGGTATCCCGGAGTCGCGAGGCCCAACTGCTCTGCGTCGTCGTTCGGTACGGCCGGAACGGCAAGACGCAACAACACCATGCGACCACCGCCGGATCGCATCACCGCGTCCGCAAGACGGATCGCTCCATCACTCGATTGCAGCAGCTCTCCCATCGCTAGCCAAGCCTCTCTGCCACGTAAGGCCGCAACAACGCCTGCACCTGGCTATCGATGAGCGAGTCACTGAAGTACTGTATCTGCAGCGTGTCCATCTTGCTCGATTTCACGTTCAATCCTGGGGTCGTCTGCGCATTGCGCACGATCTGTGCGCAGGCTACCTGGACAGCATTCGGCACCGCCGTGAAGCCGGCCGTGTACGTAACTTCGGCTTCGCTGTAGCACATTCCCATCACGTTCCATGCGAAGCGAAATTCGCCCGTAGGCACGCTCACAAACAGTGTGGTTGGATCCACATCCACCCACTGGCCCGGCAAAGCAAATGCTGCTGCAAATCCAGTCTGAAAAGCGAAGTCTCCAAAAAATTCCTCGCCATGCCCAGGCCGCGCATACTGCGCCCGCACAGCATCTACGCTGACCAACGGACCATAACTCAGCCGTACCGTCTGCGCCTTGATCGGAACCTTCATCCGCTCCGTATAACTAGCCGACATCAACGACGGTCGCCGACAATAAGCTTCGATCATCGCGGACGCAGTCGTCACCCACGCATCGGCCGTATCGGCCGGCAATCCATACGCCACATAGTCTGCTGGCAACAAATATCCCATCGATCTTCTCCCTCTCTACCTGGAACCCAGCACGAAGCCGGAGCGCCCACCGCGCCCCGGCCACCTTCTTGCATCCGTAGGTTCTAGCGATCGACCAGCACCTGGTAGTGTGCGTAGCTTGCGCCCTTGACCACCACAGCTCCGAACTTGACTACGGCATACTGGCTCGCCAGGGAACCCTGCATGCCCAGCTGGAACACGCGTGGGTTCTGCTCGCCCAGCCAGTGATACTCGATCAGGTCCTCGGTCACGATGTAGGCAGGTAGCACCGCGGAACCTGATCCTGGAACGCCGGTGTACGGCAGTGTCCACTCAGGAATGAGCGGAATATCACCAGCCTGCGTGCTCAGGGTCTTCACCGTAAGGCCACCCTCGATGTTCTTGGTGTTCAACACCACGTTGAATTCAGTCTTCATCTCGCGGTCGATGAGATCCAGCAGCACCGGGTTCGCGTAGATCGCCGTCGGCCGCACGCCAAAGTTAGAGTTCGAGAGCATCTGCGCGATGGTCGATTTCAGGCCATCTACGATGCTTTCACTCGTGCTGATGCTGGTTGTGTTGCCGCCAGCCGCAATCTGTCCCACCGCGCCAAAATATTGCGCCGTCGTTGGCGAACTGAGACTCGTGTCAGTGCCGTTCCACAACGCAATGTCATGCGTGCGCAGAACCCCATCCACCGTGTCCGTCAGATCCTTCGCTTGCAAATAAGCAAACTGGCTCTGCTGCTTGCCCAATTCAAGATCAAAGAGGTTGTAATCGATCTGGGCAACCAGCGCCTTTAGCGGTACGCTGTTCTCGATCCGCGTCGGCTGCACGATAGCCGGAACGATAGCGCGCGGATTAACGAAGGCTGACGTAGCCGAAGCCACAGGAATCGCAGTCTCTTCAAAATATCTCGAAGGATGGCCGGTCGCCGGCACCTGCTTAATGCGTTGGCCAAACACTCCCCGACGTCGCACCAGGTCTAGAATCTCTGTCTGGTAAATGGGAACTTCGATTGCACCCGGCCCAATGTAATCCGCTGTTGCGTTGATGTGCGTAAACTTCGCGTTCATTCTTATCTCCTGATATTTCTGTAAAAGGTGAAGGCCGAACTCTCGTCCGGCCTTCACCTTGCTGTCCTTCCACCCACGCACGGTCACTTCGACCGCAGCGACCCGTCTCTAGCCCAGTAAGCCAGCGCGCCTCAGCTCTGTTTTCACGGCAATACGCTGCTCAATCCCGAGGCTTCCCATGGCACCATCGAGCGCAGCGGCGTCAATCGATCCTCCCGAAGCACCCAACTCCAGAGTCACGCCTTGCTTTGCAAGCATGGTCGCCATCCCGGACGGCAACGTCTTTCGCCCCAGTGCCTGCGGCTGCGCAGCTGCCGTGAGCTCCGCAATCTTTGCTTCGGCTTCGATGAGCCGCCGCTCTAGCTCCGCCTCGCGTGCCGTCTCTACGGTAGCCACGATGCGGCCCACATGCTCTTCAGCCTCGGCAGCGAGTGCCACCTGGCGTTCCGCCAGTCGCGATGCAGCCTGCTCCAATGCAGCAGCTACGGCCTCCAAACGCTCTGTTGCTTCCATCAAATCCATCACGTTGTTATCTTCCATTGCCTTCCTCCCTCTTTCTGACGTCCCTCGGAACGCCTCACTTCGTTGCTGTCACTCGTGTTTGCCGACACTCACTCACGCGGTTCACGTGAAATGAAGTGGCCCGGTAAGCCGCCTTTTCACGCAATAGAATGGCCGCACCCGTGAAGGTCGCTCGCGTGAGCCGCCACACCGCGTCCCTCATGTCGGCGACGTGCGCATCTGCCAGTTCGTAGCTCATCCCCATCGCGGTATCGATTCCAGCTTTGAGCCCACCGACCCTGGCCTCCATCTCCGGATAATCCCGCGCAAACAGAAAGCCACCCACCAGCAATCGGTTCCCCTCGAGATGCGCGGACGTGATGATGCCGCACTTCTGCCGCGCGTCATGACCATCCCATCCGGCCTTGTAATCCACTGCCATCCCTAACAGGCTCGGCAGTGCCGACTCCGCCGCACCCTTCGTCAACACCACGCGATGACCGCGCGCCCCGCTCGGCGCTTTATCGCTGGGTACGTCAACCAGCGTCAAACACCCCTCAAATGGCAGCCGATTGGGATGCCCTGCCACCTCTGGGAAATCAACTGCCATCGCCCGCAGTTCGCGTCCGCTGCAACGTCGCCGCCCTGCACGACGCAAGTGCACTGCTCTTTCCACGTGTACCTCCTCGTATCTCTCCTTATGTCATCCCCATCCGAAGCACGTCACACCTCGTGCGGCCCGACCAGGGGGTTCGCCAACTCTGCCGGCGCCAGCCCACGCATCGCCCTCACCTCAGCGACCGACAGAACTCCCGCAAGCAACAACTTCGTTTGAATATCGACCTCCACCATTTCGTCCCTGCTCTCCAGGTCCGTCCACGCAAACCTCAGGTCTCCCCAACCAAGACGCTTCACGATCACATCGCGCGTGATGTGATCCGCAATCAGCTTTGCCAGCGGGACGATCGCATTTTGGAACGCCTCATCCGCTAATTCGCTTGCAGTCGACTGGTTCACGTCCTGCGCGACGCCTAGCATCATCGCCGGTAGATCAAAGGCATTCGCGATCATCGTTAGCAGAAACTGCTGCCACTCCAACCGCAGATCGGCATCCGTGCCGGCCGCAAACTTCAACACCTCGGGCTTCTGCTCTGAGCTCAATACAGGAACTCTTCCGGATCCCTCCACCTCATCCTGCCACCACCGAACCAACCGTTCATGCTGCTCCGGTGTTCGCTCATTCAGCCACAGCGCGTACTGCACTACGCTGTTCGAGGCCAGCCTGCCCGCATAGCGGTGGGCCTGTAGAAAGTGTGAAATCGACTCAAACGCTACCTCCACCTTGCCTAATCCGAACGGCGTATGGCTCCGCGAGTTCAAACGGACATACATTAGCTCGTCGTCGCGCAGCGGCAGCAGAGAATCCTTCCCCACATTGCCTGTAATCTGGGCATATCGAGGATCGTTGGGATCGCCCTTCCAGTTCGCATTGACCTGGATCGACGCTCCATCCACTGGATACAGGCGAACAGGTAAGTCAGCGTCCCCGGTCTCAATCTCCGCTGCGCCAAAACCGCCCACCAGGGTGTCTTCAACCACTTGCTCAATCAGGGTGCGAAAACTGTCACATTCATTTGGCAGGTCCAACGCCTTGGTCAGTGACGCTGCGCGCTGCACGCGATCGCCCCCGACATCCTCACCCGCCCCGCGCCGCACCTCGATCTGCCAATCCATGCATGCAATCCGGTCTTTAATGCAGTTGATCGCCCGGCGCGCCACCGGCGTCTCGGCAAACCTGCGCAGGTTCGCTGCTGTCGGCTTGGGAAGTGCGTTCTGCACGCCCGCTGTCCTGAAGGGCGCGAAGATCGAACTCATCCCCAGCGGAGTCACGGCCGTCTTTCGCTCGCCCACGTTGTCAGCCGATGCTGCCACACCGGCAACTCGTTCCCACATCTCTCTAACCGTCGATCCCAAACCCATTCCGATCTCCCTCTTAAACGCAAAAGGCGCGACCTCAAAGGTCACGCCTTGTCCACATCATTACGCCCGTTCTTATGACACTACGGTCCTAACTCTCGCTTCGCCGTCTCCGCGACCCTCCCCAAGTCCGCGATCGTCAAGACGCGTATCGCCTCTCGTTCCAAAACGCTTATACCGAAGCCATATTGCTCTTGGTCCGCAATCGACGCGATCCTCTCCACCACAGCAGTTAGTTCCAAATCGACGCCCTCGCTGTTCAGTACACCGGCGCGCAAAGCGTCCGCCGAGTAGGCCATGCTCTTTGCACCTTCAACATCACTTTCCAGTGATA
The DNA here is from genome assembly GCA_963821165.1 of uncultured Acidobacteriaceae bacterium. Taxonomy (GTDB): domain Bacteria; phylum Acidobacteriota; class Terriglobia; order Terriglobales; family Acidobacteriaceae; genus Granulicella. The sequence continues at coordinate 572,778 of CAWGCQ010000003.1, read as the reverse complement.
CAGCGTGAAACATCCGCACCTTGCCATTGCGGTAGCCACAGTCAATCTTCAACGGATCACCGGCCTGCGTATAGGCCGCAGCCGCGATCTTCTTGCGCATCAATCGCCACACGCCCGCTTGTTCAAATGCGGTGCGCATCGTCGAAACGATCGCCCCGCGCCCGCTCGCCTTCCTTCGTGACGACGGCAACTTCAACGGTTCGACATACATCCGCAACAGCTGCTCCATCTCTGCGGGGAAACTCTCCGCCAGCGTTCCCTTCATCTCCGTCAGCTGAATGCTGTTAGATAGCGAGTCCTCCAGTGTATCCAACATCGGCTTCGCGTTCACCTTCAACTCCACCCCAGCTTGCAGCCGCAGCCCAATTTCTGACTCCAGGGATTCCAGCAGGTCCACATCTGCATCTGGATCCATGCAGCGCACCCTGCTCCAGTCGCGCGTAAACCGCACCGTCGCCGTCTCGTCCCGCCCGGCCTCGCGTAGCACTACGCCGATGTTCGCAAACTCTCCCTTCACCACATCCGGTACATACCGAATGAGGGAAAATTCGCACTGTAGCCGTTTGCGCAAAGAAACCTCCACACTTCCCAACGATCCAACAGCCTACTCTACATTACAAATTTTCTCGCACTAGCCGTCACGTCGAATCCTCTCGCGATTACGATATTCTTCTCCATTCCCCATAGTGGGAAGGGTTCCCGATCTGACTCTCGAAATTGTCCAATCAACTCTCTCACTCTCGACCTGCGCTCCAACAGCGATTCCATCAAGCGTTCAATTACTCCAGGATCCCCGCCGTACCACTCCGGAGGAATCTCCTCGGCAACCTTCCACAAGATGTCTCCCGAAAACTCCTCAACCCTGCTCAGCCAAGGCTCAAAACTCTCCCATCCTCGAACGCGCGCATAGACTTGGTTGCGCGCAAACACTCCTCTCAGCGGCGCATCTGGAAACGTCCAGTCGCCCGCGTTAAAGCAGTATCCCTGGTCGATAAATGTTGCCCGGTACTTCCGTTCCCGTGGTCGACGTTCGAATACAGCCTGCCGGCCATTGCAGTTGCCGGTCCACTTGTCCACCGCTAGCATTCCAGCAAACTCTGCCAGGTTTCGAACCTCGTCCATCTGAGGCTCTGGCAGATAGTCCACAACTTGTCCGGGCATCAACCCCCCGACAAACCGGCTCCCAAACTGGAGACCACCAACACATCGCTCGCGGACCCCACGCCCTAGATCGACCACCATATCCGCACTATTCTTAATCAACCACTCGCTGACTTCGATCACGTCGGTCTTCGGCACAGACAGACCAACGGCCTCAGCAATCCGTGTCGCAATTAACTCATTTGCCAGCACACGCAAATGCTGCGGGTTATTCTTGAACTTCACCACCCACAGATTTCCATCCGCACCCAGCATTAACTGGCTCTGTGCTCCGCCGCGCATCCGCCGAATTGCCTGCACCGCCGTAACCGCCAAAGCAACTCCTACGCTTTCACCTTACCGCATTTGCCCAGCTCCCATTGGTGCGGCCCATCGACGTCTCCGCCCTAACCGCCTGCGCCACAGCCATCGCCATCACTAGGTCGTCATGCGCGCCATTGGCCGCTCCAGTCTTTCCGCGCTCTCTTCCAACAAAGGTCCTGCATTCGCTTAGCAGTCTCTTGCTTCTGAATATGTCCGCCCGTTGCTCGAGCAAGGATCCAAGTCGAGCTGTCATCTCAGGCTTTGAGACCGCCGTCGTCAGCCAACCCGCTTCGCGACCCTGCAAGTACAAATTTGCATACTTCTCATTCGAATCGATATAAGCCAGAACTGCGGCGCCGTGGTTGTTTCGCTCGACAGCAATCAATGCACCGTGATACTCCTTGGCCAACTGCACCGTAACCTTTGCCAGCTCCGATGGCCGCAATCGCTCCTGCAACTCGGCGCATTGCAGCCCTGTCTCCCGATCAATTACCTGGATCGCAGCGAAGTCTCCTTCTTCGCCACCGCCCGCTGAATCCGCCGCTACGATGTACTTGCATCCCCGCCTTGGCGGAAACCACACCATCAACGCGCCACCGCGTCGTTTGATCAGCGCCGGCTCAAGCTCCCCGGCGCGCCGTTCTATCGCATCGACATCAAAGAAGCATGAGCCAGTCGTGCGGAAGCACGTATCTGCATCTTCAGCGAACTCCTGCGATCGCAATCCTCCATAGCTCCTCTCCAGCTCTCTGCGAAATCCAATCTGCTCCCCACTCAGTCCATACCGCTCGACCAGCGCCTCTTCTGCGTCGCTCCTCTCTGCCAAAGCCACAGGCCCTCTTACATACGATGGCTCTAACCACCATGGCAAGAAATGCCGCACCAGCGCCCCACCATCCTCACACTCGTCGACTCCCCGGCACCATTCTTCGTAGAAAGCTCCATACGCCCCACTCGGTGTACTCTCCAGCACTAATTCGCCGCTGGAGGCCAACCCCGCACGCAATCCTGCCAGCGTCGCCGCAGCATCTCCAGGCCAGCGACTTACCTCGCTGCAATGCAGATTTTGCAGACTCAGTCCCCGCCCTGCTCCTACGTCACAGGCACTCGCCACACGGTACTCACTGCCGAGCTCCGGAAAAATCATCTGTCCCACGTTTACTCGGCTTCGTACCAGCGGACCCTTTTGCAAGTCCTCCGGAAGCTCATCCCACATTCTCTGCACAATGCAAAAAATCGCCTCCGCTGCTTCACGAGTGTGCGCTACCTGCAGGGTAAGTGTTCCTGGCCTGCTTATCGTCCGCAGGAAAAACCTGCCCGCGACCCAGGTAGTGATGCCCATCTGTCGAGCCTTCAGCACAATGTTCTGTCTTCCCCGCCGTTCTTCAAACTTCCGCTGCGCGGCATTCGCTACCAAAGCCTTTACACATCCATCCCGGTCGCGTACCCGCAACCAGTCCGCCGCAGTCCTTATCGCTAGGGCGGGATCGTGGTCCATCCGATGCGCGATCTCCAATAGACTCTCTGTATTACTCTTCACGTCCCACCCATCCCGACGCCGATCCTGGTCCTGCATGTCCCACAGTTCTGGAGGATCGACGCCTCGTTCTCTTGCTAAGCGCACCAAATTCAATAACTACGTGGCGCTCCCGTGGTCGGCGGATCAATCAGGCTGTTCTGGAACCATGTAAAGACCTGCGACTCTCCCCACCGATTCGGCCAGACAGCATAGCTCGCCGTCGCCGATCCCTCGTAGGTCTTTAGGAAAATTCCATTCGACACCGTGAGGATTGTGCCGGTTCCGCTTGGAGCCGTCAACACAATGGTCGGCGTGCGCGTGACCGTTGCCGCAGCCGCATTCGTGGCCACGCTTGTTACATAGGCCCCTGGTCCCCCCGTCGTCCCGCTAGTCTGCGAGACAATCGTCGTGCCAGTTGGAATGCCCGTACCGGAGATGGTGTCGCCAATGGTGATGGTGCCCAGAGTGACCGCCGACACTGTCAGATTCGTCCCGCTCCCAGTCGCCGTGAACACAGCCGGTGTGCATCCATAGCCGAGCCCATCATAGGTGGCGCCTGGAGTGACCCCCCAAGAGGTCTGAAAACTCGACGGCACGCCGCCGCTCGAAGTCATCAATCCCGAGACCTTGCAGTATGGCCCACCTCCTACTGAGGTGAATCCCGTGACAGCTGCATACCCTGTTCCTCCGCTCGCGGTGATCTGCACTCCCCCAAGGAAGTACGGGGTCAACACCTGTGCGAGATTTTGATTCGTCCACCCAGTGGTCGTGTCTGTTGTGTTGGCGACCGCAGCTTGGTACATCGGATCCAGCGAAGTGCGGGATGCAAGGACTCCGGGGCCGCCATTAGCAGGATTACCTCCCTCGAAGTAGATCGGATTGGACCCCATATTGTTCAGCAAACTCAAGTAGTAAGACGGTGACGTCGCGAAGTTGCCTTCGAAGGCACTGACCCATCCCCCGTTGGCATAGTTCTGCGCCTGGAGTTGCAATCCGGTGAGAGAGGAGATGCCGTCGGCGGGGCTCAACTGAAAGCTGTTGTAGCCGTTTGCTGTCTGGGTCATCAGCACATAAATCGGAGTCGTCGGATATTCAGCAAAAAGAGTTCGGTACATCGTCAAGGCTGATTCATACAACGCCGGGTTCTGTGGAGTGTTCGCGTTATATGCTGTGATGTTTGCCGCTGGACACCCACCAAGGTTTGGGTACGGGGAGTTTGCTCCTATTGATACAGGTACATCGGCTAGCCCCGCTTGGTCGAGCATTTGCCGCCACCAGCCGGCCGAATTGCTGCCATTAGGCTCGCCATCGTCATCATTAACCCCAATCAGCCGAATCAACCCGGCTTTGTGCGCCCCGATTACCATTGCTGTTGTCTGGTCACCACTAGGGTCAGGCCCACACCCATACCCGTTGAGAATCACCAGTGGGGGATTCGATGTCAGGCCCGGATAAACAAGATTCTGATAGAACTTTGTCTCGTAGAAAATATTCGTTATCTGAGAAAAAGAGAGATTACCAGGAAAGATCGCAAACTCGTCGATGTACAGCGGATTCTCCGAGGTATCCGTTCCACCGGGGCCATATAAAACGCCGTTGCTTACAGACCCGCCCATAATCAAGGGCTGAATGGGGGAATCCATTGTCATCGGATAGGTTGTCGCAGTGATGGCCGCCCCAGACCCTCCGCCACCTGTTATTGCGATAGTTGGCGGAGACGTGCAGCCATGTGATGCTACATAAGTTACCGCTGTCAGGACTCCACTAGAAAGGGTTGGGGTAGCCGTCGCCGTACAGTAGGTTCCACCGCCTGATGCGCTGATAGTCGGAGACGATGTGTACCCAGCACCCCCAGCCGTCACGGCCATTGTCACGCCGCCGAAGCCCTGCGCCGTCTGGTTGTATTCGGTAATGCTTTGCGCGACCCCATTGATCCAAATGCTGATTGCGCCACCGCCCCCGCTGCCAGTGTCCTCCACGATGATGTTGTAGTTGAATGTGTTCGGCATAGCATCGGCGATAGTTGCAGTACACCACGCGCCCCCCGCCACAAATTGTGCGCCACCCCCGAGTTGCGTATCTGGGGCTGGACTTTGCCTGGAGAAGCACAACTGGGAAGCGTCCGCATTTCCCGCATTTTTCTGGATATACAGCTGCCACCAGATGTTGTTGACCGCTGCCCCGTTCAAGTCTCCCTTGCTGGCAAGCATGAGCGTGCCCGTGTGGTCCCAGTTGAGTTTGTTGATGTGAAGCATCACCGTCCAGGGTGTGTCCCATTCCATGCCAGAGCCGAGAGTCAAGTTGGGTGCAGCAATCCATCCGTTGTATGGAATCTGCGCCGAGTAGTTCGCGTTGTTCGTATTGTCGAATCCGGGCTGTCGCGGCGTTATGGTCCCCGGCGTATTGGGCTTGATGGCGATGATTGACGCTGTGTATGCCGAGGACGCGGAATTGGTGACATTGAAAGTGTAGGTTCCAGTCCCTGTCGAGCGAAGATACCCAGATACTTGTGACCCCGAATAATGTCCGGTGACAAGTGTGAATGCGGGACTGCCCGACGTCCATGCCGACCCACCATTTTCCTCGACGGCGTGTCCCAATAGCATCTCGTTCGCAACGGTTGTCGCAATAGGCCCGCTCGTCAGTGCAGTAGTGGGGGGAGTAACGGTGTTCACGGCGCCGACATCTACGGGATTGCCAACTCGGGCGGCACCAACTACATCCAAAACCTGCAACTGAGGATAACCGCCCGTTGCAGTTGCCAAAGTGACAGTGATGGTGTGGGTTCCCGCAACCGCATTGCCAATCACCCACAATTCACTTATCGAAGAAGAAGCCGCCGCCACTGGCGTTGCCGTTCCACCTAAAGAATCTGTCACCCCGGTAACGGTGGTCACCAAATTATTTGGTTGATCGACGTAAATAACGATTGCATCTCCAGCAGTGGCCGCAAGAGAGCACGACAAGGTAGTTGTAGTGCCCGTTCCGTAGGAGCAGTTTGTTCCCTCGCTCACCACCTGAGGCACTTCTGTAAAGCTTTGCCCGGATACCGAGTCCTTGAATGAGGCGGTGGCGTCGTTGAAGTTCAACCACAGAGAAGGATTGTTGACATTAACCGCAGTCGGGAAAGTGTTTTGCGGATTGACTGCCTGCGTGCTCCCTCCCGCAGGAAGTACGACCAGCAACGCCATGATCAAAAGCTTGTTCATTATTGACTCCTTCCCGTGACCAAGGTCGCACCCGTGAAATACACAGGAACGGCCGATGTCGCATCCGCAAAGACACGGATCGTCAGCATGGTGGGTGTAGTCATCCCCGCAGCCGGACAGCCATTGACTCCCGGAGTAGCAACCCCCGATATCATGGCAGTCCTCACCATGCCATTCGCCGTCGAGCTTACCGCCGTACTCGTGACGACGGCCGTTGAAAATGTGGGCGATCCGACCACCTGCCCCGGCGTGACGCATGCCGTCTCTACGTCGAGTACAGCATTTCCCACCGTCGCCGATGAATAGAAATTGAGGTAGATTCCCGTGCTCGTCCAATAGGGCGGTGCAGTCGTAGTCAGCTCCGCATATTGAGGTTGCGAGGGCGACGCTTGGAACAGCAGATAACCCAGCGAGCTGGACGCTGGCGCCACGGATCCCGTCGGTGGTGCATTGTTCGTGTACCTCGTAAATGCCGCCGCAAAAGCGACTCCTCCATCTGAAACGGCCGCAGGAAAATAGGTGTACGTCAGGGGAGGCGTCCCGCTTCCGGTGGCGATAGTGCAACTTCCTCCCAAAGCGCAGCTTGTTCCATTGACCGTCGTCGATGCGGGCATCAGCGCAGCGGCTCCCAATACATTCGTCGCCGCCCCACCGGGTAACTGTACAGCGCCCTGCGCCGATGTAGTCGCGGCCGGTAGCTGGGTCGCGCCCAACGTCCCCGTCACTTGCGTGGACGCGACCGTTACACTGCACGAGGATCCTAGCGCGCATGCTTGGCCGTTGATGGTCGTCGCACTGTTAGCTAATGCCACATTCGGTATTGCGCTTGCCACCACCGCGAGGCTTGGCGTAGTCGTAGCGTTTGTTACCGATGGCGTAAGCCAGCTAGGCCACGTCCCGGTCCCTACGCTGGTGACACCGGCTGCCCCACTTCCATTCCCGGCTGGGCAGTCTGCCCCATTCTGCAGGCAGGGAAGAATCCCGCCAATCGTCGTTCCCGATGCAAACGCGCTTGCCGAGAGTGTCGCTGCAATCGACGGCGCAATAACAGGTCCGCCAAACGAGAAACTTCCCGCCGCTGGACTGAATCGGAGCCACCCACCTCCCGATAGATTGTCTTGAAAGATATAGTAGGGCTTCGCATTTGCCGAAACAGGCTCGTTACCTTGCACATAGAGCAGCGTTCCGTTATACGCAGGCCGATACCCTATCTTGAACACGTTGTCATAAGACCCGCTGATATTGAACGCCTCTGGTGCCGCTCCGTTGGCGATGTTATTCGACGCGCTGAACGCCCAATACAAATCGGCAGGCCCTTCGTCGGCGACATTCACGCCGCTCGAAGCATTACCACCGCTTACCGGCGTCGTCTGGCCAATGTAGATATTCAAACCAGAATTCTGGAACTGCGATGTTGGAGCGCCAACAACGGTATCTCCGGTCGCGAATGGCACCCGATTGCTGGCCAGCTGCACATTGCCAGACACGCCATTGTTGGTTCCCGTGATAAACGCAGATGGATAGAACGTGACACTGAGCGGCGGCGAGGAGATCGATAGTGTTCCTGTCGCAGACTCATTGGCCCCGGCCTGAGACCACGTCATCACCGGATTCGTGCTATCGAGAGTGTTTGTAGCCACCGTGAAGGTACCGTCTAGGTCCGACGGTGTCGCACCCGAAACAATAATTGTGGAACCCACTGGAAAGGAGTCGGTATTACCACCTGATGTACCAAGGTTCAGGGTCACAATATTTCCATTGCGCACAACGCTCGTCCCATAATTGCCGATGATGGGCGTTGCACTTGCAACCGCGGCCGGAAGGATGTTGCCACCCATGTTGCAGTTTCCAGTAAGACAGTTGCTGAAGAACACCTGCGTTGCGGAAGTCGCGCCGACCACTGCGTACGCTATCGGCCAGGAACTCGCTGTATTGGTCGCTACCAGAGATTCACCGCATGCTCCCCCTTGCATCACCAGGGCCGCGTTTCCGCTATTCCACGCGTAGCGCGTGTTGAACGTGATGGATTGCACCCCCGCGGACGCAGTGCCCACAGCCGTAACAGCCGCCTCTTCCTGAAAGGGTCCGGCGAGACACGCATCGGATCCCGCTACAAAGTTACCCGGGCTCGCCGGAGCCGTGCCCAGTGTTACGTTGCACGTCGTCGTCGTATAGTTCTGCCACTCGCCGTTGCCATTGTTTGTGCAGGAGCTCGGAATGATGTTGCCCCACGCAGTAGAAACTGGCACCGCGCCGGAAGCAAGCGTGTAGAACATGCCGTTCATCGCATTGCCTTCCGTTCCCAGCGTTGCCGTGCTTCCTCCCTTGGACGTGTCGAGCAATATACCGCCATCGGCAAATTGATCGTTGTCCAATGTGCCACAAAAACCATGGCATGCGAACGAAGTCGTCGTGAGGAGATTCGATCCCGTCATGCCACCAGTCGCCACCACCCCCGAGAAATAGCCAATCTGGTTGGTGTGTTCGACCGTATGCGTCACGGCCTCATCGGAGGCTGCAACGTTCCCACCAAAGGAGGTCAGATAGGTATAAAACGCCGCTGTATCGCCCTGGGCAAAGTGGCTGAAGTTTCCAGCGTGCAACTGGGAAATACCTCGCGACGCAGACTCTAGAACGTCAGCACCCAGATCGCAAACACTCCATCCCTGTGCAGCCGTCCCGTTATTACCCAGGTCATATCCCGATTGGAAGCAGTTGCTCCGGTTAGACAGCAGAGCATATCCCTCCGTGCTCGGGCTCGATGCCGTATTACTCGATGTGATCGTATTTTGCGAGGTGACCCCGCTCCCCGAAAAGGTCGCGCTCGCGGACACACCGTTGATGGTGAGGCTTGTCCCGCTTGGTTGCGCTACCGTTTGGCTCGCGGCCGGCAACAGGCTAACCTTTTGTCCCACCCCTCCAGCTGTTGCGGCCACGCTCTCATCTACATAGTTCTTGTCAGCCGCCTGGTTCGGGCTCACAGGGTCCGCGGGAAGAACCAACGGCCCCGTCATCGTGTCGCCCGCCTTCTGCACATAGGGCGACGAGTCCAACGGGAAGCCAGTCGACGCCGCAGCGATTGCATTGTCCACATACCGTTTCGATACCGTCTGCATCGCAACACTGACCGGCAACACCTGATTCTTGATCTCCGCAAGCGTCGCGGGCCCTCCTCCTGGCACTGTCACAGGTACTACCCAGTACTCGCGGCTTGTCGTACCGTCACTCAGGTGAAATATTGCCGTGTAATAGCTGCCCATCGGCGACGCGCCTGCATTCGGCGTTAGAGCAATCGACAACTGCCCCCCCGGGCCGATTGTCACGGAGGTGCTTCCGGCTGGAACCGCCTCCCCACCCGCCGTGGTAAATGAGCTCCAGCTCACCAGGACCGTGCCGCCCGCCGGTGTTCCGTTGGCGCTGTATACCGTGTCGGATACAGTTGTCGTTGGTACCTGGGCCGCTGCCATGCCCGCGCACCCAGCTATCATCGCCACCAGTACCACCAGCAGCATCAACACTCGTTTTGTTTCGCTCATTGCTCCTCCACCTACTGCTACTTTGTTCTTTGCTCGTGCATTCATCGCGCTACATCACTTCTGGTTCTTAGACAGCCAACGCGGCGCCCAGAGGTGCAGCGCTCGTCTCAACTCCAGCCCCAGGATCCGGTGCAATAACGGGCGTGATCGAATGCAGCAACATGCCATTCACCGTCTGCGCAAGCTGTATAAAATCGCCGCACCCAAAGTGTCCAATCGACACCCCGCTGTCGTGGGCGATTGCCAATCCGATGTTCAGGTATCCAAGAATCCTCTGTAGTTCCACTCTGTTCATTTTGTTCTCCTCGGCCTTGCAGGCCTCTTAAAGTTCACGATCACAAATTCTCTGATTCCGACCCCGATTTCGGCCGAAACGTCCCGATCGCTGAAGCTCGCCCCGTTTTGTCCCGAAGTTCACATCTGGCAGTACGTTGCAACCCTCTCCGCCAAACCGCTACCATCACCTTTAGCAACATGCTCTGAAAGGCTCTTATGGAATCCAGCAATAGCAACTCCGCACCTCGCCGCTCTGAAGACATCGCTCTCGATCTCCTCAAGTTCGTTGCCGCCCATACTCATCTGGGCACCAAAGGCGCCCCATCTACAGGCTTCGGCCTTCCATCCGCTCCGAAGCCCGAAGATCAACTCACCCAGCTTTTCGAGCTCTACACCCGCTGCCGAATCGCGGTTGAATCTCCGCTGCCAGGCGCCGCAGCTCAAAAGTAGCCGTGCCACCTCTTCGCGTCGCCGTTGTTGGCGCTGGCGCCTTCGGGCGCAATCACCTTCGCGTCTATCGCGAACTCGAACTCTCTCATCCTCAACTCGTCCAGCTCGTCGCTCTCGCTGATCCAATTCCCGAGCGCCGTTCATCTTTCGCCTCTGCGTACAACATCCCCGCGTTCGCAACCGTTGCCGAGCTGATGGATGCCAACTTATCCCTCGACGCCGCGTCCATCTGCGTCCCCACGAGCCAACATGCCGCGGTCGCAGAGCAGCTTCTGCTAGCCGGCCTCGACATCCTCATCGAGAAGCCGTTCGCCGCAACCCTGGCCCAGGCAGACCACATCCTGTCTCTCTCCCAGGCGCTGGATCGTATCGTCGCCATCGGCCATCTCGAGCGCTTCAATCCGGCCGTCACGGCAACCCTCGCCGCGCTCAATCAGCCCATGTTCTTCGAGTCGCACAGACTTAGCGTCTTCACACCGCGTTCTCTCGACGTCGACGTCGTTCTCGATCTCATGATCCACGATCTCGACATCGTCCTCAGCCTCACCAACTCTCCCGTTCGCGAAGTCCGCGCCGTTGGTCTGCCGATCCTCTCACCGAAGACCGACATCGCCAACGTTCGCGTCGAATTCGACTCCGGCTGCGTCGCCAACTTCACCGCCAGTCGCGTCTCGACCGAGCAGGTTCGCAAGCTTCGTCTCTTCCAACCCCACCAATACCTCTCTCTCGACTTCGCCCGCCAGGAACTCCTGACCATCAGCGTCGATCCATCCGTAGTCGCCGCCGCAATCGCTGCCGGCAGTTACGACGACGCCCGCTGCAGGTTCTTCTCCCCCGCCTGCACCCACCGCGGACGTCGCCGCTTCGCGCCCCACCCCCGAGCCCTCTCTGTCCGCACATGGTGAGCACCCCACCGCAGGCCTCTCCCTCACCAAGGCAGACATCCCCAAAGGCGAACCCCTTCGCCTCGAGCTCGAAGACTTCCTAAACGCAGTTCGCACGCGCACACAACCTCGCGTTCCCGCTCAAGCGGGCCGCGAAGCTCTTGCACTCGCTCTCTCCATCAACGACCAGATCGCCGCGCACGCCCACCGCGCCGGCCTTCTCTAGTCGCTCCCCACTCTAAGCGCCTACTGCAGCTTCTGCACCGGTCGTCCCCGGCGGAATCGTCAGCTCAAACTGGTCCGCCTCAAACGCCTCATTCAGCGTCAGCTTCACCACGTCAATCTTCAGCGAGTACTCGTCCAGCGGCCTGCTGATCGTAATCTCCGCAGGAAACTGCTGGCCACCATGCGTCTGGTAGTTGTCATACATCGCCTGCGTCACGATCTCGCCCTTGTCGTTGTAAATATCCTGCTGATACGGCAGCATCGTCACGCGATTGATACGAATCACCCGCTGCACGTGCAGAATATTTCCGCTGGTCGTCTTCAGCACCGTCAGGTTGTAATCCGGCTCAATCGTCTCCGTCTTATGATGCATATCCTGATGCACCACCCGCGACGACTCCGTCATCGTGACAACTCATTCGGATCCACGCCCGGCACCAGGAGCGAGTCCAGAAATACTGACGGCCTCAGGTTCTCCAAACCGTTCTTCGACGGCGTCGTTACCTTGCCCGTTCCCTGTATCCAAACATTTCCGTGCGACGACGCATGCACTAACGTGAACGTATCTCCCGTGCTCACCATATCCAGCGCGCGAGATCCAATCAGCGGCAGCTGCAGAATCACCCGCAGGTCAGCTGGCTTCTGCACAAAGATGTACCCCGTAAACGACGTGTACTCCTTCAGCTTGCCTTCCTTCGACCCGCCCGTCGTCGCCGTAATCTGGACCTGCGCCTTGAGCGTCTTTACCGCAGCATCCCGATCAGAAACATCCTTCTCCACCTGCTCCACGCTGGCCGTCTGATAGACCGTCGGAACTTCCGACTTCAAAACAACACGAGTCGTCGAAAAACAGCCGGTCAACCCGCCTGTCATCGTCACAAACATCACCGACAACGCTCTCAAATTCTTCATCAATTGCAATTACTGAGTATATCGACTCCCGTCCTACCCTCTAGGATGCAGAATGATGCAGAATTCGGCGTGCTACTGACCCAGGGGCAAGCCCAGAACCGCATCTACGTGACTCCAGATTGCGCTATACGCAATCATCCACGGCTTTCGAATGATCGTGATCAAAATCTGCCCTTGGCTGACGCTCCAACTCAGCGTCACGCCATCAGCACTTGCCTGTCCCGCAGCTTGCGTCGGGTCAAGCGCCGGTCCGCCAGCCGCCTTTACCTTCGCGGTAATGGCGGCTGGATCTGAAATCGGATACGTCTTCGCCTGACTCATCTCAGGCCGCCGCAGGCAGTGCAGTCAACAACGCTGTGATTTCCGTGTCGATGATATTCGTGTAGTTCTCGATGCTCGCCACAACTGACGGATTACTCACCTTCACCGCCGCCAGCAGCGAAGGAAGCTGCGTCTGAATATCCGCCAGCAGATTCGGTAGGCTGGTCGCTGCATTCGCCGTAGTCACCGTCGCCAACGCAGTCGCGAGATCCGTCTTGATTGTCCCGATGATCTCGTTAGCTTCATCCCCCAGCGCCGAGCCTCCACCAATCGTCAAAATCGTCACGACGATCGGGCCCAGATAGGTCAGCACCCCCTGCGCAATCGCAATCCACGCAGGCGCATCCCCGAACAGCTTCTTGAATGCCGCTTCAACCTTCGCCCCAAATGATTTCAAATCCTTGATTACATTACTGAAAGCACTCATCGATCTCTCCTGGCGGCCATCATCCGCCCTTTCTCTCAAATCTCGTCAAACATTTCCGTCGTCCGCGCCTTGCCGGTTCTAGCCTGCCGCGACCTGCTCTTTCCTCAACTGCTCTTGCTTCAACTTCTCTTTCTCTCGATCTTCCTGCTGCAGCATCTCCCAGTACTTCGTCGCCGTTCCCTTCTTCCGCGACGGCATCTTCCGTATCGGCTTAAGCAACTCCGTCGCCAGCTTCACGTGCGGACAGCTTCCCTTCTTCGCGGCCTCTACGAACCCGTCCACAATCTCCTCAAACTCCTTCGCCAACGTCCGCCGCATGTGGGCGCGACACTCGCCTGGCCGCATGTACCTAACCTTCCCCTCACCTACCTCATCCTTCACCTGATCAAGCTCCTTGCTTCGCGTCATCTCAGCTCTTTTCCGCAAACGCAAAACGGGAGACCCCGAAAGGTCTCCCGCTTTATCTCTACTTATCTAGAATACCAAGTTGAGTATAGTAACTATGCCAACTTTTCAAATTTATTATTTGCTTTAGAATGAGGCACTTCTACCAATTTCGTCCTCCTGACCCCCTTGACAGCTTTTCAGCGGTTCCAGCATTCCGGCCTCCAGAAACATCTCCGTCAACGCATCCAGCGCATATCCGTACTGACGAATGCTGTTTCGCAGGCTCAGCCCAAGCATCCCGGCCGCTTCACCCTGCGTGTATTCCTGCAGACCGATCCGCTTGATCAGTTGCTGCTCCATAACCGTCAGTCTGCTAAGACGCTTCTCCACGTCGAAACAGAAGATTACGCCATCCTCAAAGCTATGCACTCGATAACTCGTCACATTCCCGCGGAACAGCTCCCTGCCCAGCAACGATGGCACTCGGCCGCTCTGTATGGATATCCGCAGATACCGCCTCAGCATCGCTTCCGTGTACTTTCGATAAAACGCCAGTTCCCCCTTCGGGTTTTCATCCGTCTCCGATATGACTTCCTGTGGCGCGGCAGCAGAACTCTCCGCAACCGCCCATACCCGCCGAAGCTTCAGGACATTGGTCAGCGTCCCTACCACCCGTCCTGTACTTCCCTCCCGGATCACCTGCTCGGCTCGCCGTGCCGACTTCGGAACCAGCCTGAGTCCTGCTCCCTGTTTTCTGCTACTTAGCTGATGCTGTGTCATTGGGCACCCCCTGTGCAAGTACCGGTGCTCAAAGCCTTGCGCCTTTTTAGGCGCCGGCTTGACGCCCGCGGTGCCGGAAACTCCGACAACCACAAAGCGCATCCACGGCAATAAACTCCGTGACCCATGGCTCGCAGCCATAACGCCCCGCAAGCTTCACACACTTTCAAATCAACGCGGAAGTACTTCATTCTTTTATCTCTCCAGACACAGTTCCCCCGGCGAGCCTCGGTCATTTTTCAGCGGTCGAATGGGCTCGCTCAGATGCTATGAGGTCTGCTTCGCCTGTGGTTCACACTCTGCGTCGGAATCCATGCGCGTCGCGACTTGTTTATCGTCTTATGACAGAACTCGGCCCTGGGAAATGCCCGCCCGCCCCTATTTCCCCTCGAGGAACCTTGACCTACCGCAGCTCCATCTTTGTGGGCTCCGGCCGGCAAATCCTCGTAGTTGAAGTGTTGCGTTTGTAGCCCCCACCCCCCTCGGTGTCAACCACTAATTTCGGCCCCGACATAAGTGCCGTAACCGCAATAACTACACTATTTTCGGTGTATATTGGGGGAATTATGGCTGTGGTTGTTCGCTAAATATTCTCCCCTCAATAACTTCCCGGACACCCAAAATAAACGCCACAAGCAAACCACAATCCCTTGCGGTCGTAGCCAGCCCACCACAACCCTCACCCGCAATAAGAGACTCAAAACTTAAGGCTTCATCCCGGCGCGATAAGCCGCGACATTGGCGTTATGTTCCTCCAGACTCGTTGCGAACTTCGTCGTCCCCGTCGGGTCTGCCACAAAGTACATATAGTCTGTCTTCGCCGGATGCAGCGCAGCCTGCAGCGCCGCAACCCCCGGATTGCAAATCGGCCCCGGAGGCAATCCTGTATGGGTATAGGTGTTGTAATCCGAGTCCGACTTCAGCTCACTCTCGTGAATCACCCCCGTCCAAGTCCCCCGTAGCAGCGACGCATACACAACAGCGGGGTCCGTCTGTAGCGGCATACCCGCCGCCAGTCGATTCTCAAACACGCTCGCCACTTGTGGCCGTTCCATGTCGATATGCACCTCTTTCTCCACCAGCGATGCCATCGTCACCGTCCGCGGTACCTGGCCGGGTGCGATCCCCAATCGCTTCACCTCCTGCCCAAATTCCCTCACCATCGTCGTCAGCATGAGGATCGGCGTAGCATGCCGGCTGAACTTATACGTGTCCGGACACAGATACCCTTCGAGCGACGTCGCGCTCCCCGCAGGCACCCACTCCGCGATCAACTCCGTGTTCTTCCGTTCGGCATTGAGAAAATCCTCCCGCGAGTCCAGCTTCGCCGCCGCCACCGCACTTGCAATATCGAAGATGTTGAATCCCTCCGGAATCACCAGGGTGACCGTGTACACATCACCACGCCGCAGCCGGTCATACACCTCGTCCATCCTCACCGCGTGGTCAAACCGATACTCCCCCGCCTTCAGCGACCCCGCGCCATGGCCGCTCACCGTCTTCCAGATCACGAGCGCGTCAAACGCGAGCGCGCTGCGAACAATCCCCGTCTTGTGCAACTGCCGCGCAATCCCCAGAGTCCCAGTGCCCGGCAAGATATCGACAAACGTCTCCGCGGTCGGCCCATACGGTACATACACAAAGAACCCCACCACCACCCCCACTAGAATTACGATCGCCACCAAAGCCTTAACTACCCGCACAAGCGCCACCTCTACCCAGAATTCTATCCACTACGCTCTATCCTCTACGCTCTGCCTTTCCCCCGTACACTAACTCCGTGCCTCACCCCCGCACCCTCGCACTGGATGTCGGCGACCGCCGCATTGGTCTCGCCATCACGGACCCTCTCGGCGTCACCGCGCAGCCTCTCTTCACCCTCCACCGCACCACTCTGCGCGCCGACCTCAAATCCATCGGCCGCTTCATCCGTCAGCACAAGGTAGAAGTGGTCCTCATCGGCAACCCACTCCACGCAGACGGCACACCTAGCCCCCAGGCCGCCAAAGCTCAGGCCTTCGCCAATGCCCTCAAGGAAGCCCATCCCGCCCTCACCCACCACTTCCTCGACGAACGTCTCACCACCCGCGACGCCCACGCCGTGCTCGATCTCGCCGGTCACATCCCCCGCTCAACCGGCCGCCCCAGCCGCTTCGATCGCAAGGACATCATCGACCAGGTAGCCGCAACGCTTCTCCTCGAGAGCTTTCTATCTGCGTCCAATCCCACGCTGCTCCCCGACCCTGAAGACTCCTAGCCCTTTTCCCCGTCTCCTTTCGTATAATCAAGTTTTTACTCCCCTGCCCTTTTGAAACGTACGGGGCCAGCAAAGCAGATACCCATGGAAGACATCAAAAAGGCTCTTGAAGAGCAGATCAAGGCTCTTGAGTACGAACTCACCACGGAACTCCCCGCAGAGATCAAAAAGGCCGTTGCCTTGGGCGATCTCTCCGAAAACGCCGAATACCACATGGCCAAGCAGCGCCAGGTCTTCGTAAATGCCCGTCTCGGCCAGCTCAAGAAGCGCATGGGCGAGCTTGCCATGGTCAACCTCGAGAACATCCCCCGCAACAAGGTCGGCTTTGGCTCCACGGTAGTCGTCTTCGACTCCACAAAGGATGAAGAGTTGACCTACAAGCTCGTCACCAGCGAAGAATCCGACGTCACCAAGGGCCTCATCTCCACCACCTCGCCCATCGGCCGCGCCCTCCTCGGCAAAGAGCTCGGCGACATTGCCATCGTGGTCACCCCTAACGGCAAGCGTGAGCTCGAAATCCTCAAGCTCTCCACCATTCACGACACCGTCAAAGTCGACGAATAGTGCCACCCTTCCCCTCGCCTCACGATCTCCCTGCCTCCATCCGCGATAAACTGATCTGACGCGATGACCTGGACACGTGCTTTCGGCAAGGGCAGCGGCTGGCTGCTGCAAAAGATTGTTAACGGCCTGGCTCTCTCCAAAATCTCCCCCAACACCCTCACCTTCATCGGCCTCATCATCAACGTCATCGCCGCCTTCTTCTTCGGCTATGCGCGCGCCGACAACTACGTTCGCATGTTCCTCTACGCGGGCCTCGTGATCATTGGCGCCGGCCTCTTCGACATGGTCGACGGCCGCGTCGCCCGTCAGACCAACCAGGTCTCCGTCTTCGGCGCCTTCTTCGACTCCGTCCTCGATCGCTACTCCGACGTCGCCCTCTTCTTCGGCCTGCTCGTCTTCTACGCCCGCGGCAACCGCTTCTTCTACGTCTTTCTCGTGGCCTTCGTCATGACCGCCAGCCTCATGGTCAGCTACACCCGCGCTCGCGCCGAAGCCCTCATCGGCTCCTGCAAGGTCGGCTTCATGGAGCGCCCCGAGCGCATCGTTCTCATCATCCTCGGCGCCCTGTTCGAACGCTGGAACGCCATGGCCCCAGCCCTCTGGGTCCTGGCCGTCATGACTACCATCACAGTCATCCATCGCATCCGCTACACCTACCTCGAAACCGAACGCCGCAAACTAGAACTCTCCCGCCCATGAACCACCCCATCCTGCTCATCCACGGCGGCGCCTGGGCCATGCCTGACGAAGCCGTAGCCAAGCACGAACAAGGCATCGCCTCTGCCCTCGCCGCCGGTTGGTCCACCCTCTCCCGCGGTGGCACCGCCATCGACGCCGTAGAAGCCGCCGTCACCATCATGGAAGACGACGACACCTTCGACGCCGCCCACGGCTCCTTCCTCACCCGCGACGGCCGCGTCCAGTGCGACGCCCTCATGATGTCCGGAGCCGACCTCCGCGCCG
The DNA here is from genome assembly GCA_963821165.1 of uncultured Acidobacteriaceae bacterium. Classification (GTDB taxonomy): domain Bacteria; phylum Acidobacteriota; class Terriglobia; order Terriglobales; family Acidobacteriaceae; genus Granulicella. The sequence goes on along the minus strand of CAWGCQ010000003.1, from coordinate 554,604 downwards.
GCGGCGTAGCCTGCGTCGAGCGCCTCCGCAACCCCATCCAGGCCGCGCGCCTCGTCTTCGAAAAATCCCCCCACGTCTACTTCGTCGGCACCGGAGCCGAACGCTTCGCCACTCACAACGGTATGCGCCTCGTCGACAACACCGAGCTCATCGTCCCCCGCGAGCGCGACCGCCTCATGGCCTTCCAACGCGCCGAAGCTGCCGGCCACCCCGACACTACCTTCTCCGGCAGCAACACCCCGGGTGCCCCAGGTCTCGCTTCTGAGACCTGGGAAGAAGCGGCCCCAACCTCCTCGGAAGCGCAAACTGCCCTCGACACAGAAGTGGAGGCGGCCCTCCCCGAAGAACTCCGCATCGACGACCCCACTCTCCACTCCCACGACACCGTCGGCGCCGTAGCCCTCGACCAATACGGCAACCTCGCCGCCGGCACCTCCACCGGTGGCACCCTCAACAAGGCCCCCGGTCGCGTCGGCGACAGCTCCCTCATCGGCTGCGGATGCTACGCCGACAACCTCTCCGCCGCCGCCTCCCTCACCGGCTGGGGTGAGCCCATCATGAAGCTCGTCCTCGGCAAGTGGGCCGTCGACCGCGTAGCCGCCGGTCAAACCCCACAAGCCGCCGCCGCCGCAGCCATCGACTACCTCTTCACCCGCCTCGGCGGCCACGGCGGCATCATCCTCCTCGGCCCCGACGGCCGCATCGGCATCGCCCACAACACCCCCCGCATGGCCTGGGGCTACGCCACCTCCGAAGGCACCCAACTAGGCATCACCCGCAACCCCTGAAACGCGCTAGCTTTCGCCTTTGCCTTTGCTGGAAGCTAGAAGCTAGAAGCTAGCTGTGGAGGCTCAACAGGTTATTCCGATCGAGGCCGGCGCGGCTGATGGGAGGTTGGTGGTTGAGGCTGGCGTGGGGGCGGTGCCAGTTGTAATCGTGCAGCCATGAGTGTAGCTGTTGGGAGCGCTGATCGGAGTGGTCATAGGAACAGGCGTAAGCCCACTCTCGGAGGGCGGTCTGGATGAAGCGTTCGGCCTTGCCGTTGGTGCGCGGGGTGTAGGGGCGGGTGAAGCGGTGCTTGAGGCCGAGCGCCCGGCATGCGTGAGCGAACTGGAGGGAGCGATAGGAGGGCCCGTTGTCGGTGAGCACGGCCTGGAAGCGGATGCCCAGGCGGGCGTACCAGGCGATAGTGGCGTGCAGCGCGGCGACGACCGAAGAGCGCTTCTGGTCAGGGCTAGATGCCCGAGGTCGCGATGCGCGAGTGATCGTCGATGGCGACGTGCACGTACTCCCAGCCGGCGCGCTTGACGTGGTCGCGGCGGTCGCCGGTGACGCGGTGCGAGGGCCTGACGATGCGGCCCAGCTTCTTGATGTCGAGATGCAGCAGGTCGCCCGGAGCGGCATGTTCGTAGCGCTGGATGGGCGGTGCCGGCTCCAGGTCGCGGATGCGGTTGAGGTGCAACCGGCCGAGGATGCGGCTGACCGTAGACCGGCTCAGGCCGGTGGTCCGGGCGATGCGGTAGCCGGTCCAGCGCTGCCGCCGCAACTGCTCGACGCGCTCGATCTGGTCGCTGGCGGTAGGACGGTACAGCCGATGCGGGCGCGAACTGCGGTCGGCAAGACCGGCTACACCCAGCTCCCGATAGCGCCTGACCCACTTGGCTGCCGTCTTCTCGGTGACGCTGAAGCTGGCCGCGGCCAGCTTCAGCGTCACCCCTTGTTGCACCACCTTGATCGCCAGCAGCTCTCGACTTCGCACCGTCAGTCGGGCATTCTTATGACTGTCCATTCGCTCTCCTCTTCACAGTCGCTTCTTGTTCGCACAATCAGCTTCTATGATCCGGATCGAATGGACAACCTATTGAAACTTCACAGCTAGAAGCTAGAAGCTAGAAATTGGACGCCGCTCACCAGCGGACTACGCCCGCCCCTCGCGCCGCTGCGCAATCACCAGCCCCCGCGGCGTCGGCAGAAGCACACAAGACAACAACCCCTCCCCCTCCAGCTTGAACGCCGCCTCCCGCACCGTCTTCATGTGCGAGCTCGCATCATGCATCAACACCAATCCCGTCGGCCGCACCTGCGGCAGAAACCTCCGCACCTCCGCCTCCCGAATATCCGGGTCCGAGTCGACAAACAAAATATCAATCGTCCCCTCCACTCTCATCTCCAGCGACGACTCGTTCCTCAGCTCAATAAACCCCGCCAGCTCGTGCGCCTCAATCTTCTCCTTCGCCGCCGCAAACACCTTCGCGTCGTACTCGCACGACACAATCTTCCCAAACCCGTTAGCCTTCATCCCCTCCGCCATCCACAACGTCGACACACCCAGAAACGCCCCGGTCTCCACCACCAGCTCCGGCTTCACCGTCGTTACCAGCGTGCGCAGAAACTCCAGCACCTCCGCCTCCGCCGTCATCGAGTCGTACATGCTCCACCGCTCCGGCTTCGGACACTCCGGCGTAGCCCGGTGATACTCCGGCAGCAGCTTGCCCCCCGCCCGCTCCGCCTGCAGCATCACCTTGTGTTCCTGCTTCAGCTTCTTCCCAAACAATCCCATGTCGTCCTATCGACTCTCCACGTCCTGAATCATCACAACTCCGCGAGCGCATTCTCCACCAACTCCGCAGCACGCTCCACATCGGAAGCCTTCACCTCAATCGCGACCGTCTCCTCATCCGGCATCTCGCCCGGATGGTCGCGCCCATCGCGCCACAGATACGTCATCCCCGCCTCACCCAGCGCCCGCGCCGCCACCAGCGCCTCTCCGCGCTCAAACATCGACAGCACCGCCAGTGCCTCCCCCGCCTCCTGCGTAATCTCCTCCGGCTCTGGAAACAGCCCGAGATTTTCCTTCAGCACCCTTAGCGTCTTCGGCACATCCTGGCGGCTCACCACCAGCCCCAGGTCAACGCCCGTCTGCGACACCGTCATCTCCGGATTCACCACGTGCCAGTCCAGCATCCGGTGCGCAATCCCCGCCTCCGACATCGTCCGAATCGCCTCGCGCGCCTCAAACGCATCGTGAAACAGGTACGCCAGCACCTCACCCGCTTCCACGCGGTCCTCCACCTCATCGCCGCCGGCCTCAGCGACGACCTCAGCGCCCGCACCACCCGGCGTCAGCCGTCGTTGCCGCATCTCGCCTGCCAGCGCCTGCTGCGCCATCTCCGTCAACCCATCGCGCCGGTCATAAAGATCCAGCAGCTCCCCATCGCTCTTCTCTGCATAGAGCGCGCCAAGCTTCTCCAATTGCCCATCAAGACTCATCAGCGTGAGCCTACCACCCACCCATCTTCCCGCCAAACCAGCGACAGGTCCCCACTGCAAATCCCAAACGCATCTGCCTTCGAAAGCGCGGGGTGTATCGCCTATAAGCCACTGCGATCTAACGTGTCTAGCGGAACCGATTCCGATGCGGGCCGTGCAAGATATTCCGGATAGCTTCCTTTCAATCCCTTGAGCTTCGCAAAAGGAGTCAGGACAAGAAATAGTAGCTGCTGAACGATCCTTGGCCCCTTGTCATATCGGATGACATCGTCAAACTCTCTCGCCATCAGAGCAATCTGCAGCATGCTTGGCTTACCCGTGTTGTCTGTCTTGCCATCTTGAGCGAGGGAGAAGCCATTCTTGATCACCATCGCGAACCGATCAGCAGGCTGTACGTCCATCCGAACCAATGCTTCGTTTGATCCTGAATTCCAGAAGCTATGCCAGGTCCCGGGAGGAACATCAACCGTCTCACCGGGCTTCGCCGTCTTCTCCGCTCCATTGAGCGTGAACGACACCGTGCCTTTGATCACTTTGAATTGCTCATGAATAGACGGATGATGGTGACGTCCGACCATCCCGCCCCCAGGCTGAAGGTATCCATCCACGACAAGACGCTTCCCGCCTGTTTCATCCGTCCCTAAGACAACAACGGCTCGTTCTCCGCTCGCTGGGTTAACGTAGACCTCGCCTGCATGCATGCCGCCCCCTTCAGATTCGATTTTGGATTCCGCTAGCCTACTCCAACGCCTACCATCCGCCAACAACAACGGGCTCCCGGCATATCCCGGAAGCCCGCTTCTGCGAAGCCACGACCCTTAAACCTTCGACTTGAAGATCCCCTCAAACGCCGACCGCACACTCCACGCCGTCAGCAGCCAAAGAATCACCACCACGGTAGCCAGCGGCAATCCACTCGGCGCCATGAACGCGTGAAACAGCACGATGTTCACGATCACCGGACCCAGCAGCACCAGCGCCAGCGGAACATATCGTCCCACCAGCAGCAGGATGCCGCCAATCAGTTGCAGCAGAAAAATCACCACCAGCACATGCGACACAAACAGCGCGCCCATGAACTGCCCCGCAACACCCGGCGGTGGCGGCATCGGAATAAAGTGCAGGAACCCATTCGCTCCAAACACCAGGAAGATCAGGCCCAGCAGATACCGCGCAATCAAACCAGCAACTCTCATCGCTTTCGTCCTCTCGAAATAAAAATCACCTGCCCAGTCACTATCCGGCCCGATCCGTCCTGCGACGACTCATGCGTGCGCGGCAGCCAGCGCCGCAACCGCCTCATCATGCGGCTGCAGAAACTCCTCGCGATTCGCGCCATAGTTGAGCGCCGCCGCTCCGCCGGCCGTATGGAACGTCACATCCGTAATCCCGATAAACCCAAACAGCGTCTTCAAGTACGGCTCAATAAAGTTCAACGACTCCATCCCCGTCCCCGGCCCATACGCTCCGCCCGTCGCCACCAGGAACGTAGCCTTCTTGCCCGCAACCAAACCCTTCGGCTTTCCATCCACATAGGCAAACGTCCGATTGACCCGCACCACCTGATCCAGCCAAAGCTTCAGCACGCTGGGAATGTTGAAGTTGTGCATCGACACGCCAATTGCCAGCTCATCCGCCGCCTCAATCTCCGCCAGCAACTCATCCGACTTCGCCAGCACCGCCGTCTGCTCCGCCGTCCGCGACTCCGCGGGCGTATAAGCCGCCGCAACCCACTCCGCGTTGATGGACACCAACCCGCTCTTCGTCAGGTCGCGCGTCACCACCGTCCCGCCCGGGTGCGCCTTCTTCCAGCTCTCTACAAACGTCTCCGACAGGTGGCGCGAAACCGACGCCGCTCCCATCGGACTCGAATCAATATGCGAAGTAATGTGGCCATGGTGTGAATCTCCTTTGCAACAGTTGATGTCTAAACAACAGATGTCGATTCAAGGAAAACACGACATCTGTCGTTTTCAACATTAATCTGAGGAATTTTTAGTACTCTCATCCCATGGCACTCCCCCCGGCCATCTCCGCAGACCCCACCACCCCGTCCGAATCCACCCCGGACGCCGTCTACCCCTGTGGAATCAGACGACACTCCGAGCCATGCCCCGGGAATCCGCGCCTTCGCCCTTGGAATCCCACAGACCCGCGCATCCGCCGCACCCGCCAGCACCTCCAACAGGCCCTGGCCACTCTCCTCCGCACCCGCGACTTCGACAAGCTCTCCGTCCAGGAGATCACCGACGCCGCCGGCGTCAACCGCGCCACCTTCTACGCCCACTACCCCGACAAGTTCGCGCTCCTCGAGTGCATGGTTGCCGGCCGCTTCCACGCTCTCCTCGCCGGGCGCGGCGTCGTATTCGACGGCACCTGCACCAACGCCCTCACCGGCATCGTCCTCGGCGTCTGCGACTTCCTCGCCCAGTCCCTCACCCAGACCGCCCCCGGCGACTGCCCCTCAGCCAGCCAACTCCCCCCACACATGGAGACGGCCATCGTAGCCGTAGTCCGCGCCATGCTGCTCGATGGTATCCGCAACAATCCGCCCGCCAACCCAACGGCACCAGCAGCCGCCCCCGAACTCCTCGCCGCCACCGCCGCCTGGGCCATCTACGGCGCCGCCCGCGAATGGGTCCAAACCCCCAACCACGCCCCCGTCCGAAGAGATCGCCCCCACGATCCAGCGCCTCGTAGCCCCCATCCTCCACCCCACCGCCTAGCACCACCCCAAGAGCCCGTTGCCATCGTCCTCACGCCCAAATCCTGCAAAGTCGTGACGTTTCCCCGTCCCCTGAAATATCATGGCCCCACGCCCGATGCCCCTGAACCCCGCTCCCCCAACCATTCGCACCAACCGCTGGGTCACCGCCGCGGTCGTGCTTCTCCTCTTCATCCTCTCCGCTCAAATCATCCACGCCATCCACGGCCAGTCCCTCACCTGGGACGAAGACGACCACATCTTCGCCGGCTACGAGAGCTGGAAGACCCACGACTTCGGCCTCAACCCCGAGCACCCACCCCTCGTCAAATATCTCGCCACGCTCCCGCTCCTCCCACTCCATCTCAAAGTCCCAACCCTGCAACACCGCTTCTTCAAAGAAGAGGCCTACTTCGACGGCCGCCAGCTCCTCTTCCACAACGGCCCCGCCGACGGCGGCCACTACTCCGCCGAAACCCTCGTCTTCCGAGCCCGTCTCCCAACGCTAATCTTCTCCCTCGCCGCCGCACTCCTCGTCTTCTTCGCCGCCCGAGAGATGTTCAGTCTCCGCGCCGCCCTCATAGCCCTAACCCTCTTCTGCTTCGACCCCACACTCCTCGCCTTCGGTGCCTACGTCACCACCGACATGGCCGCCGCCTGCACCATCTTCGCCACCATCTACGCCCTCTGGCGATACCTCCAGCGTCCCACCCCCGCGCGCCTCCTCGTCACCGGACTCGCCGCCGGTCTCGCGCTCGCCGCCAAACACTCCACCGTCCTCCTCGCCCCCATGCTCGTCCTTCTCCTCTTCGGCGAGCTAGCGGCTCCCCGGCTGGCCAAGCTCTGGCCCTCCCACAAATCCGGGTGCCCCATGTCTGGAACTTCAGACATGGGTTTCCACCAAGCCTCACAAGTCTCAATAGCCCGCCGAGCGCTCCACTACGCGGCCGCCTTCGCCGTCATCACCTTCATCGGAGTCATCGTCCTCTGGGCCTTCTACGACTTCCGCTACAACGCCCGCCCCGCCGGCCTCCATCTCTCTCCCTCGCCTCACCGACTACGTCGGCCCCCTCGCCGGCATTCGAGGCCCGCGGCCTCCTCTTCGCCGCCCACTTCCATCTCCTCCCCGAAAGCTACCTCTACGGCCTCGCCGACGTCCGCAAGATGGCCAACGACATGCCCAGCTTCTTCTTCGGCCACGTCTACCAGCACGGCATCTGGTACTACTTCCCCGTCGTCTTCCTCATCAAATCCACTCTCGCCCTCCTGGCCGCGCTCGCCCTCACCGTCTTCGCCATCGCCCGCGGCTACCTCCGCAATCCCCGAGCCCTCTGGTTCCTCATCGCTCCGCCCGCCCTCTACTTCGCCGTCGCCATGTCCTCGCACCTCAACATCGGAGCCCGCCACATCCTTCCCATCTGGGTCTTCTGCTGCGTCCTCGCCGGAGCCGGCCTCTCCGCACTCATCGAGCACAATCGCCGCTGGCTCTACCCCGCAGCCGCGCATCCTTCTCTTCCAGATCGCCACCACCCTCCACGCCTCCCCCAACTACATCGCCTACTCCAACGAAGCCTGGGGAGGCCCCACCCACACCTACCGCTACCTATCCGACTCCAACACCGACTGGGGCCAGCAGCTCCTCGCCACCTCCGCCTACCTCCGCGCGCACCACATCACCCACTGCTACTTCGCCTACTTCGTCACCCCCTTCGTCCTTCCCAGCGACTACGGCATCCCCTGCACCTACCTCACCACCCCCGACTCCCTCGGCTTCAGCGACCTACCCAACATCCCCGCCACCATCGACACCGCCACCGACGGCCCCATCCTCATCAGCGCCGGCGACCTCAACGGCTTCGAGTTCGGCTCCTCCGTCCTCAACCCCTACCAGTCCCTCATGAACGTCGCACCCCACCGCCTTCATCCAGGACGGCATCCTCGTCTTCAACGGCCGCTTCAACCTCCCCCTGGCCGCCGCCCTCCCCCACGTAGACCACGCCTGGGCCCTCGCCAACGCGCACAACAACCCAGCCGCTCTGCAGGAAGCCATCCTCGCCGAATCCCTAGCCCCCGGAGCCGTCCAACCAGAGATCATCCTGGGCGACACCGAAGCCGCCGCCGGCAACAAAGAAGCCGCCCGCGCCGGCCTACAACCGCGCCATCGCCACCATCAACACCATGGACCCCGACGCCCGCGACAAATGGCTGGCCACCGTCCAGAAGAAACTCTCCGCCTTGTAACCTAAGCCTCTGCTTTGGCTTCGACTCTGTGTTTTTGCTTTTGCTTTTCTGGCTGTCATCCCGCAGGGATCTGCTTTCGCTCTTGCTCTTGCTTTTGCTCTTGCTTTTGCTCTTGCCTGTCTGTCATTCCGAGCGCAGCGAGGAACCTGCTTCTCGCTCGCGCAGCGAGCGACCGTCCTTGCCTTCAGCTAAAAGCTAGAAGCTAAGAGCTAGAAGCTGCGCTCCCCGCTAACTCCCCCCGCACCCGCTCCATCGTCTCCAAATAAAACGCCAAATTATGAATCGAGTTCAGCGTAGCCCCCAACTGCTCGCCACTCGACACCAAATGCCGCAGATAAGCCCGCGTATACCGCGCGCAAACCATGCACTTGCACCCCTCATCCAGCGGCCGCTGATCCTCCGCATTCTCGAGCTTCTTCACATTCAGCCGCACCACCGCACTCCGCCGGTCCTTCGGATCCTCCCGCACAAACACCAGCCCATGCCGCCCCGCCCGCGTCGGCAGCACGCAGTCCATCATGTCCACGCCCATCCGCGCATACTCTTCAATCTCATCCGGATACCCCACCCCCATCACATACCGCGGCTTGTCCTTCGGCAGAATCTCCAGCGTCCGCGCAATCATCTCCCGCGTCACCTCCCGCGGCTCCCCCACCGCCAGCCCCCCAATCGCATACCCCGGCAGATCCATCTCCACCAACCTCTCCGCCGACTCCTGCCGCAAATCCGCATACATCCCACCCTGCACAATCCCAAACAGCGCCTGATGTCGTGCTCCCAGCCCTCAGTCACCCTCAGCAGCCCCATCGTGCACCCGGGCCCTGAACCCTGGACCCTGGATCTCGCCCACGGCACTTCATGTCGATGCTCCATCCAATACGCGCTTCGACCGCTCCGCCCACGCATGCGTCAGCGCCATCGAATCCCGCGTCCGCTCCCAACTCGCCGGCGTCTCCACGCACTCATCGAACACCATCATCACATCCGCGCCCAGCGCAATCTGCACCTCCATCGAGTGCTCCGGCGAAAAGAAATGCTTGCTCCCATCCAGGTGCGACCGGAACTCCACCCCCTCCGCCGTAATCTTCCGCAGCTTCGCCAGCGAGAACACCTGGAACCCACCCGAGTCCGTCAGCATCGGCCGCTCCCAGCTCATAAACCGATGCACCCCGCCCATCCGCCGAATCAGCTCATGCCCCGGCCGCAAATACAGGTGATACGTATTCGCCAGAATGATCTCAGCGCCCCGCCCAAACTCCGGGTGCCCCATGTCTCGATTCTGAGACATGGGCTTTGCGACCGTCCCAATCCGCTCCAGCACCTGCTGCGCCACCGCCTTCACCGTAGCCGCCGTCCCCACCGGCATAAACACCGGTGTCTGCACCACTCCATGCGGCAGCACCAGCTCCGCCCGCCGCCCCCCACTCTCGCTCGTCTTTGCAACCTTAAACAAAAGAGACATCGCCCCTCATTGTAGAGGGGTGATGTCTCAACACTCGATCATCCATCCAATCTCACCGCATTACTGGTGAGGAGCCGGCGGCGGTGTCGGAGGGTCCGGCGTATCCGGAATCACCACCCCGCCCATGCCCCCCATTCTTCCCATCCTGCTCAGGTCCGCCAACGATCCCTTGCCACTCATGTGGATGAACGTCAGCTCCTTCGGCTCCACCGTCATGATCACCATCTCGTTGCCCTCACCATTCGGCAGCGCGCGGTTGCAAATGTCGGTCGACTCGCCCGTCTTGCTCTCATACGTATGCACAAAGCAGTTCCAGTTTCCCGACCGCAGCTTCTGCCGATACGCGTCCACATCGGCCATGCTGTACATCCCTTCGTGCGGATACTCATACGTCCGCACCACCATGAAGTTCAGCTTGTGCGCCATGTCGCCACCATGCTTGCCGCTCACCATCCCCAGCATGTCCGGCCCCAGATTCACATCCGTCACATCGCTCGCGCCCTTGGCAAACTTCTCCGTCCCCGCAAACAAATCGTCCTTCACCTGCGGGTCGCCCACCGACACCATCCCATCCTGCAGCACCGCGCCCCGCGCCAGCATGTGCGCCTGCATCGCCGCCGACCGCGCCAGCATCTCCGCCTGCAGCGGCAGCATCGACATCTCCAGCTTCGCCTCCATCGGAGCCATCCGTGCCTGCATCTCTGCCTGCATCGGTGCCATCTTCGCCAGTTGCGCCTGCATCTTCGCCATCTGCGCCGAATTCAGCGTGCCCAGCTTCTCCAGCTGCGGAGACGCCAGCTTTAACTCCACCTGTGCCTTCGCTATTTGCGCCTCCATGTCAGCCGACTGCAGCTGCGCCAGCTGCGGCGCCATCCGATCCACCTCGGCCAGCGCCTTCGCAATCTGCGCATCCATATCCGCCGAGTTCAAATCCAGCTTCAACTGCTGCGCCTGGATCTTTGCCTGTGCCTCCGCTTGCTTCGCCGCCACCTGCGCCTGCGCGTCAGCAGCCTTCGCTGCATCGTCCGGCGTCTGCGCTCCAGCAGCCACCGCAACCATCATCGCCGCAACAACTCCCGCCCTCATCCATCCGCTCGTCATCTTCATCTCGATCTCCTTCCGTCCTATCGCAAAACTCTCGCCAACCCTACTCGCCTAACTTCAAGCCCGCGCGCTGTAACTGTTCCCGCGTCTGCGCCAGCGCATGATCGGTCACCTGCATCGCCACGGCAAACTGCTGATCCGCCTTCGCCTGCTCGCGCCGCTGATGCAACTGCTCAGCTCCGTACATACCCAGAGCCAGCGCCGCAGCAACCGCCCCGCCCATCCACGCCTGCATCCGCCACAAACCCGTCCGTCGCCGCATCGCCGTGACTCCGGCCGCCACAGAACCGGGTGCCCCAGGTCTCGCTTCTGAGACCTGGGTCGAACCACCGCCACTCTCCGCACTCGCAATCACCCGCGAAGCAAACCCGTCCGGCGCATCCACGCGAGCCATCGCCCGCGCCAGTTGCAACTCAAACTCGGCCAGCCTCAAATCCGGTACCAACTCCGGCCCATCCACTCGTTCCTGTTCACTCATCGCACATACTCCTTCATCGTCACCGCAGCCTTCCGTCTCAACAACTGCAAGCCGCGCTGCAGATGACTCTTTACCGTCGCCACCGGTTGTCCCAGCAGCTTCGCAATCTCATCAGGAGACATCTCCTCCTGGTACCTCAAAACCACCGCCACCCGCATAGCCTCCGGCAGCGCCTGCAACAACTCCTCCAGCCGCGCCACCACAGCCGCATTCATAGCCGTACCGTCCCCAACCTCCGGCCCGTGTGCCTCCTCCATCCACTCCTCAGCCGCAGCCTCCGGCCTCACCGCTTTCCGCCGCAGCGCGTCGGTCGCGCGATGCACCGTCACCCGCCGCAACCAGAAGCGCACATGATCCTCACTCTCCAGCCGCTCCACTGCCCGATACAGCTCCAAAAACGCGTCCTGCGCCACTTCTTCAGCCGTCCCATACTCGCCCGTAACGCGCAGCGCCAGCGAGAACACCATGCGTTGGTGTGTCTCCACCAGCCTCCGAAACTCCACTGCTTCCATAGCCATCTACGCGCCTGAGCCATTCTCCGGCCGCGTCTGGAAGCCGTTCGCACTGCGGGAGAATTGCTTTCATTCACCTATACGCGCGCAACCCCGCCCCGGAATGCAAAATCTTCATCCCGCTCGTAACATATTGGAAAGTCTCAACTTATCAGCTACTTAGCGAACGCCACCGTGGCGCCTTCAACCCCGCACCCATCCCCCGCAGGACACTCCGCCAGCGCCACCGCCTGCGCCACCGTCATCCCCGGCTGCAGATACCGAAACTCCGTACCGCGTCACCTCCGTGTGCTTTCCCACCGCCTTGAAAAGCAAGGCCTTCCCCTGGACATCCGTCAGCACATGCAGCGTCCGCCAATGCCCACCCTCATCCGCTCGCTCGCTGCTGAAGTGGCTCCCCGCCTTCACCGTCGCCACCAACCCAAACCCAATCGACACATCCTGCGGCAGCCTTCCCTCCACATGCATCAGCCGCTCCTGCGCCGCATCGACCACCAGCGTCCCACTCATCGCGCACAGCACCCGCTCCTCAATCCCGTGCGCCGAATACTCCGGATTCGGATGAAAGTCCATCGTCCAAACCCCATCCTTCAGCCGCACGTTGTTGAACACGAACGCCTTCGGCAGCAAATCCAGCATCTTCCGCGCCGACGCCTCGTCATCCTTCTGCGCCCGTTCCCTCACCAGAAACGACTCAGGATCCGCCACAATCCCCGCCAGCCGTCCCCTCTCCGCTCCCTCCTGCTCCGCGTTCAGCGGCTTCCCATCCACCGCCACCAGAAACCGCACCCTCCCAAACGACGTCTCCACCACCCGCTCCGTCCACACCCGTCCACCCGTCCTCTCCGACCGCTCCTTCGACAAAAACTCATACGTATCCCGATGCGCATTCGTATCATCCTCATGCGCAATCATGGCGTTCACCACCTGCAGCGGAGTAGGCGGCACCGCGCTCACCATCGCCGTCTGCCCCCGCGATACCACCCCCGGAAACACCAGCGCCACCAGCAACAACCGCCAACCCACCTGCTTCCAAATCCCTGAACCATCCTCAGCCAAACAGTCACCCCTCATGGTTCCCTATCGGATGCCGAATTGGGCGACCGCAACCGCATCGCCTTCATCGCTCTGCATCCTTAGACTCCCACTCGCCCCGCCCGGTCATGAAACTTTATTCATGCGCCGGCGCTGCTTCTCTCTCAACCCTCGACATCCGCGCAGGACCCATGCCGCCAACAGCACCCCGAACAGCACTATCCACAATCCAAACCCTGCCACCGCCCAACTCTCCACCGCATGCCCCGGCCGCGTCCATCCCGCCAGGTATTCAAACAGCATAAACACAAACGTCCCCCACGCCACCGACCCCAGCAGCAGCAGCGGCCACCGAACCCTCCGCCGCCCCATCAATCCCTCCATCCCCAGCCCCACCAGCCACCACGCCGGCAAACAATAGATCGGCGTCTCCAGCAGACTCCACGTCCACTCGTCCAGCTGCTTCGGATACCACAGCGTCGGATTCGTCAGCGCAACCGTCAGCGGCATCTCCACCAGCGCTCCCGGCAGCTCCATCGCCGTAAGCGCATTCGAGTGCGTCACCACCGCCTCATTCACCGCAAACGGCCCAAAATTCTCCGGCACAATCGTCCCGTGAAAGGCCCCCACCGTCACCGTCGCATTCTTCCCCTGCGCCCCAATCGCTCGCAGCATCCAATATGTCTGCACGGCCGGCACCATCACCACCATCGCCCACACCATCAGCGACAGCACGGGCAATACCCACGTAAACCTGACCGACCTCAACCGCTCCCACCGCATCCCGCCAGCTTAGCGCAAACCATCTATCCTTTTAAGTCTCAGAAGCGAGCACTTAGCTTTCGCGCCTATTTCCTGCTTCCTACTTCCCCTGTCTTATGACTCTCCGCGAAGCCCTCACCGAAGCCGCCACCACCATCGATCGCCGCGAGGCCGAGACCCTCCTCGCACACCTCCTCTTCCGCGACCGCCCCTGGCTCATCGCCCACTCCGACACCGAGCTCTCCACCACCCTCCTTCGCGCCTACCGCGCCCTCATCGCCCGCCGCGCCGCCAAGGAACCCATCCAATACCTCACCGGCCACCAGGAGTTCTACGGCCTCAACCTTCGCGTCACCCCCGACACCCTCATCCCCCGCCCCGAAACCGAGCTCCTCGTTGAAGCCGTTCTCCACTGGGTTGCTGCCCGCCCCGCTCTCCGCCGGCCCCACATCCTCGACATCGGCACCGGCACCGGCGCCATCGCCCTCGCACTCGCCTCCAAGCTTCCCTCCGCCAGCATCACCGCTACCGACCTCTACCCCGCGCCCCTTTCCATCGCCGAGCACAACGCCGCCCGCCTCGGCCTCACCCACCACATCGCCTTCCTCCAATCCGACCTCCTCGCCTCTTCCCTGCTCCAGTCCTTCGCGCCCTTCGACGTCATCGTCTCCAACCCTCCCTACGTCTCCCTCTACGAAGCCGCCACCATGCCCGACGAAGTCCTCAAGCACGAACCCCACACCGCCCTCTTCGCCGGCGCCCAGGGTCTCGACATCTACCGCCGCCTCCTCCCCGCAGCCCACGCCGCCCTAAAACCCGAAGGCCTGCTAGCCCTCGAGTTCGGCTTCGGCCAACTCGAATCCCTCAAAGCCCTCTTCGAGAAGCCCGCCAACGGCCCCTGGCAAGACCTGACCTTCCTAGACGACTACGCCAAAATCCCCCGCATAGCCCTAGCCACCCGCCCCTAGCCTTTGCCTTTGCCCTTGCCTTTGCCTTTGCCTTTGCCTTTGCTAGAAGCTAGCTTCTAGCTTCAAACTTCAAACTTCTAACTTCTAACCTCTAACCTCTAGCTTCTAACTTTCTGAGTTCTCCGTTGAGGGAGTTGGTTGGATGGTATGCTTTGGGACACTCGCACGAATGCTGGTGGGCCTGACTGACCTTTCCTACTCCCTGCAATGGAAAGGCGCGCTATGGAGGCGTCCGGGTCTACAGAACTTCCATCTCCTGATAGCACAGAGCTGATTGGAAGGTCGGCGCTGCGCAAGGCCAGCTGGCGGATGATTCCGCTGCTGGGGCTGGGGTATGGCATTGCGTACATGGACCGGATCAACATCAGCTTTGCTTCGCTGCAGATGAATCGGGATTTGCACTTCAGCGCGACGGTGTATGGGTTTGGAGCAGGGTTGTTCTTCCTGGCATATGCGGTGTGCGAGGTGCCGTCGAATCTACTGCTGTACCGGTTTGGAGCTCGGCGGTGGCTGACGCGGATCATGCTGACGTGGGGGTTGCTGGCGATGGGGATGATGTTTGTCCGGACGCCGATGCAGTTTTATGTGGTGCGGTTTCTGTTGGGGATGGCGGAGGCGGGATTCTTCCCGGGCGTGATCTTTTATCTGTCGGAGTGGTTTCCGGCGAATATGCGGGCGCGGGTGGTGAGCCGGTTTTATATCGCGTATCCGCTGGCTTCGACGTTGATGGGAGCGGTGGCGAGTCCGCTGCTGAAGCTGCAGGGACGGTGGGGATTGGCGGGATGGCAGTGGCTGTTTTTGGTGGAGGGATTGCCGGCAGTGCTGTTCAGCGTGGTGTTCTGGAGATGCCTGGCCGACAAGCCGGGGGATGCGACGTGGTTGAGCGATCCGGAGCGGGATTGGCTGGTGCGGGAGATGGCGAATCAGACGGTGGATCGCGGCCATGGAGATGAGGTCGGGAAGATGTTGCGCGATCCTCGGGTGTGGCAGATTGGGGGGATCTTTTTGTGCATGCTGACGATGAACTACGCGTACCAGCTTTCGGCGCCATCGATTCTGCAAGCGGCTACGGGGCTGGGGGTGTCGGGAGTGGGATGGGTGGTGGCGGGGGGCGGGCTGCTGGGAGCGGCGGCGATGCTGGGGAACGGGGCGCACTCGGATAGGACGGGCGAGCGGCGATGGCATGTGGCGGTGCCGTTCATGGTGATAGCGGTGATGTTTTTAGCGAGCGGGCTGCTGAAGGTTCCGTGGGTGGTGGCGGGGGCGCTGACGGTGGTGTCGGGATGTATGGCGGGGCTGCAGTCGCCGCTGCTGGCGCTGCCGCCGACGTTCTTGCGGGGGAAGTCGATGGCGGCGGGGATTGCGGCGATGAATACGGTGGGGATGATGGGAGGGTTTATCGGGCCGTGGGCGATGGGCGTGGTGAAAGATCACACCGGGGAGTATCGGCTGGGGTTGGTGGCGCTGGTGGTGCCGAGCCTGGTGGGAGCTGCGTTGGTGTTGACGCTGAGGACGGGGGAGAGGGTGCGGGTGACGGAGAGGGTGGGGATGTTGGCGGAGGGGTCTTAGTTCTTAGTTCTTCGTTCTCAGTTCTCAGCTTCCAGCTGAGACAAGGGTATGGGTTGAGTTGCTTTGGGCGCGCGGGATTTTCTACATGGTCAGGGTCTGGGTGGTGCGGCGCCAGAAGTAGCACATGGCGAAGGCTCCGCAGGTCAGGGCGATGAGGAGGCCCCACCAGAGGCCGGCGGCGCCTAGCTTTTCGTGGAAGCCGAGCAGGATACCGAGGGGCATGCCGATGACCCAGTAGGCGATGAGTTGCGTAATGAAGGGGGCGTGGGTGTTGCCGGCTCCGCGGAGGGCGCCGGTGGCTGTGATCTGGACGCCGTCGAAGAACTGGAAGCCGGCCGCGATGAGGAGTAGAGGGACGGCGGCGGCGATTACGCCGCGGTCGGGGGTGAAGAGATGGGCGATCTGTCTGGGGATGGAGAGCAACAGCACGGAAGCACAGAGCATGAAGGCGGCGCCGGTGCCTACGCCGCTCCAGCCGGCGGCGATGACGTTGGCCGCGGTGCCGAGGCCGATGCGCATGCGGCCGATGGCGTGGCCGACGCGGACGGAGGTGGCGGCGGAGATGGCGAAGGGCACCATGAAGGTGGTGCTGGCGCATTGCAGCGCGACTTCGTGGCCGGCTAGGGGGAGGCGGCCGAAGGTGGCGATGAGCGAGGTGACGAGGGCGAAGATGGCGATCTCGACGAAGATGGAGGCGCCGGCGGGGGCGCCGAGGAGGAAGAGCTGGCGGAGGTGTTGGTACTCGATGCGGAGCCAGGCACGCTGGCGGAGGCTGATGAGGAGGCCGTATTGGTGGTTGCGGTCGGCGCGCCAGACGGCAATGACCAGGACGCCCATGAGGTAGAGGCGGGCGAAGCTGGTGGACCAGGAAGAGCCGGTGACGCCGAAGGCGGGGATCCCGTAGCTGTGCGCGGCGATCTGCCAGCGGTGGCCGAAGATTAGGAGCCAGTCGCCGGCGGCGTTGACGAGGTTGGCGGAGATGAGGGCGAAGGCGATGGGGCGGCCGTGGTGGTGGGCCTGCAGGTAGCGGCGGAAGGTGAAGTAGAGCAGCAGGGGGAGGGTTCCGTAGTTGAGGCCCTGCATGGCGGGGACGGCCTGGGCGAGGATGGCGCGGTCGACGGGGAGGTGGAGGAGAAGGACGGGGGTGACGGCGAAAAGGGCGATAAGGAGAGCGGATAGAGCGACAGCCATGACGAGGCCGTGGAGGAGCCAGCGGTTGGCTTCGTGCTGTTGTTTGGCGCCGAGGGCCTGGGAGATGAGGGTGTCGAGGCCGAGGAGGACGCCGCCGACGCCGAAGCAGAAGGTATTGAACAGGACTTGCGCGAGGGCGGCGGCGCTCATGGCGAGGGCGGAGTCGGGGAGGTGGCCGAGCATGATGGTGTCGACCAGCGACATGGAGACCCAGCCGAGCTCGCCGGCGATGAGCGGCAGAGCCAGGTGGACGAGCGGGGGCAGCTCGCTGCGTATGTCGCTTAGCTTGATGCGCATACTTGAGGGTATCTCAGGGTGGGCAGAGGGGTTGTGAATGTGCGGACTAAAGAGCCGGGATGAGGGTGCAGAGGATGGCTCCGGCGAGGACGATGGCCCAGGAGGGAGCTTTGGCGAAGCGGAGGAGCGCGAGGGCGGCGAGGGCGAAGAGGATGTCGGGGAGGGAGTGGAGGGCTGTGGTGGCGAGGGGTCGGATGAGTGCGGCGAAGAGAACGCCGACTACGCTGGCGTTGATGCCGCGGAGCGCGGAGCGGAGGTTGGGGCGGGTGCGGAGGGTGCTCCAGAAAGGGAGGATGGCGGTGATGAGAAGCAGGCCGGGCAAAAAGATGCCGATGAGGGCAGCGATGCTGTAGAGCGCGGTGTGGTGTTGAGGGATACCAATGGATGTGCCGAGGTAGGCACTGAAGGTGAAGAGCGGGCCGGGGAGGGCCTGGGCTGCTCCGTAGCCGGCGAGGAAGGTGGGTTGGGGAAGCCAGTTGGGGGAGACGACTGCGTTTTCGAGGAGAGGAAGGACTACGTGGCCGCCG
Organism: uncultured Acidobacteriaceae bacterium; assembly: GCA_963821165.1. Lineage (GTDB taxonomy): Bacteria > Acidobacteriota > Terriglobia > Terriglobales > Acidobacteriaceae > Granulicella. The sequence continues at coordinate 536,484 of CAWGCQ010000003.1, read as the reverse complement.
CCGAAGACGAGGGCCCCGCTGCGATAGAAGGCTGCGGCTAGAGGGACGAGGGTTGCGGCCTGTGTGCGTGCTGGGAGTTCGGAGGCGATGAGGAGAAGCAAGAAAAGAGTGGCGACGATTAGGCCGGTTGTCCGGGAGATGGGGGAGGGTGGGGCTTCGATGGACTGGGATGGGTCTGGGGTGCGGCAGAAGAGCAAGCCGGCGAAAAGGCCGGTGGCGATGGCGATGAGGGTGGCGAAGGGCGTGGGGAGGAAGAGCGTGATGGCGGCTGCGCCGATGGCGATGGCGATGCGGGTGAGGTTGGGAGCGAGGGAGCGCTGCATGGAGAGGACGGCCTGGGCGACGATGGCGACGGCGACGAGCTCGAGACCGTGGAGGGCGCGGAAGGCGATGGGACCGGTGAAGAGGCTGTGGCCGAAGGCGAAGGCGAACATGAGCAGCGCGGAGGGGAGGGTGAAGCCGAGCCAGGCGGCGAGTCCGCCGGGAAGTCCGCCGCGCAGAAGACCGAGGGCGAAGCCGGTCTGGCTGCTGGCAGGGCCAGGGAGGGATTGGGCGAGCGCGATGATCTCGGCGTAGGTTTCCTTGCTGCACCAGGCGCGGTTTTCTATGAGCTCGCGCTGGAAGTAGCCGAGGTGGGCGATGGGGCCGCCGAAGCTGGTGCAACCTAGTCGCAGGAAGACGAGGAAGATTTCGGTCCAGGCGTGTGGGCGGCGTTCGGGGGGCATTGAAGGAGGGTATCGCAGAGACGTGAACGCGGACGGCGGGAGTTAATAGCCGGATGGGGCGTGCGTGTCGATGGGGTAGATGGCGAAGGGGTCGAGTCGGGAATGGCAATGGGCGGCTGAGGAGCGGGTTCGGGCATCCTGCGAACCCATGTCTCAAAGGCGAGACATGGGGCACCCATATTTTCGCCGGACATGTTGTTGCGCGGGAGGCTACCAGGTTTGGGTGTCGGTGGGGCCTTTGAAGGGGCCGGTGATGTTGGAGGTGATCCAGCCGCCGTAGAAGTCGCCGGGCTGGGGGATGACGCGTTCGCCGTCGACGGTGCACTCGTCGACGCGGTTGGCATAGAAGGCGACGTGGTTGCGAAGGTCGGCGTAGGCGGGGAGGGGCTGGACGTAGCTCCAGGCGGCGTCCATGCTGACGGCGCACTGAGGGTTGGGGAGCGGGATGAGGGGATCGAGGGTGAGGTCGATGGACCAGTAGGTGGCGAGGCCCTTGAACTCGCAGAAGGTGGCGGGGTGGGTGGAGGGCTTGAGGAGGTGCATGGCGATGTTGGGGTGGGGGATGTAGTAGACGGGTGGGTGACTGGTCTCGAGGACGCGTATGGAGCGTGCAGTCTCGGCGAGCAGGATGCCGCAGTGGACGACGCGGATGTAGTTGTGGACGAGCTCGAGGCGGGGTGGGCGCGGGTAGTCCCATACGGATTCAGTGGGCGACGAGCGAATGGGTGTAGCCATGGCAGACTCGGTTGGAATGGGTCAGATTGTGCGACTGCTTGCGCAACTCCGTCAAATGCTAGGCCTTTTGTGATCGAAATAAGAGGCCTTCTAAGGGTAGACGAGGGTTTTGCGAACGGGTATTCAGAAAATATTCGATGGGATGGAGGACAGGGCGAGAGTTCCCCGGAAGGCGGGTGGACGGGGAATCCTGCGCATCTGCAATTGGGCGAAGAAAGGGTCGATTTTCCTCCCTGGAAAGGGCAGGAGCAAGCGAAAACCCTCGATTTCCTTGACATCACGCGGTCATTCCGCGATGCTTAACCCTCAGGTGTGATTGGCTGGCTTTCGTGGGCGTGTGTCTGGGGATCTCCGGGTGCACCGCACAGTTCCAGTGCTTGCCGAATGGGCGAGCGAAAATCCCCAAATTTCCAAGGAAGACGCGACCGGCGACGAGTTTCGTGCGTTCGGCGCGCAAGCAGGATGTAGCAGTGAACGCTTTAGGTTTTGCAATTCTGGCTGCCCCCGGATCAATTTTTGGTCAGTTTGGCGGGCTTCCGCTGCTGCTGCTGATGTTTGTCGCGATGTATTTTCTGCTGATCGCGCCGAACCAGCGGAAGCAGAAGACGTGGTCGGCGATGCTGGCGGGATTGAAGCCGGGCGATCGGGTGACCACAAACGGCGGCATTCGCGGCGTGATTGTGAGCGTGAAGGACGATTTGCTGGTGGTCCGCACGGCTCCTGATGGCGTGAAGCTGGAGATTGTGAAGAGCGCTGTGGCGGCGGTTACCACGGAAGAAGACAACAGCAAGGCGTCGTAAGGCAGACGCCCGGGACGAACATACCCTCTCGATACAGGCATTGAAGGAAACAAGAAAACAATGGGCAAGAATCTCGCCACTAGAGCAATTTTTATCGTCGCAGTGCTGCTGTTCTTCACGTATGGGATCTTTGGAATCCCGCATGGTGGGTTGGTGCAGTCTCTCAAGAACCGTATCAATCTGGGACTTGATCTCAAGGGCGGCACGCACCTGGTGTTGCAGGTGACAGGTGGCGGAGGCTGTGAACTCGTCGACTGACCGCGACGTGCAGGCGCTGAACGCCGCGCTGGCGACGACGGGAGCGACGGCGGCGAAGCTGGATCCGGCGCATCCGGAGGTGATCACGATCTCGGGCGGATCGCCGACGCAGCAGAGCGCGATTCACGACATTCTGACCGGCACTGAGTATGCGGGCTATGACGTGACGTCGACGGGTAGCGGCGGCTACAAGATGACGCTGAAGCTGGCGGAGATCCGGGCGATCGAGGAGCGCGCGCTGGATACGTCGATCGACACGATCCGCGAGCGTGTTAATACGCTGGGCGTGAGTGAGCCGGTAATCGAGAAGTATGGCCTAGGCGACAACGAGATCCTGGTACAGCTGCCGGGCGTGTCCGATCCGGGCCGGGTGGAAAACATTATTCAGTCGACCGCGAAGCTGGAGATTCACGCGGTGGTGGGAACGTATGGCAGCGAGGCCGAGGCGCAGCAGGCGAATCCGGGCGGAATTCCTGGGGACGATGAGTTGCTGAAGGGGTCGAATGGCGCGGGCGGGCCGGACGAGTATTACCTGCTGAAGCGGCTGGCGATTGTTTCGGGAACGGACTTCCGCGACGCGCAGCCCTCGACCGATGAGAACGGGAGGCCGGATATTACATTCGACCTGACGACGGAGGCGGGCGATCGCTTCTACAAGTACACGGACGCGAACAAGGGCACGGGTTCGATGGCGATCGTGCTGGATGGCCAGGTGAAGGAAGTGGCGGGAATCGAGGGCGCGATACGCGACCAGGGAATGATTCACGGCGGTTTCACCCAGGACCAGGCCAACGACCTCAGCCTGATGCTGCGGACGGGTTCGCTGCCAGCGTCGATCACGTACCTGGAGACGCGGACGGTAGGGCCGACGCTGGGCGCGGCCAGCATTCACCAGGGCGTCGTGGCGTCGATTGCCGGGCTGGTGGTGGTACTGATCTTCATGCTGATCTATTACAAGGGCGCGGGGATTAACGCGGACCTGGCGCTGATTCTGAACCTGCTGATCCTGCTGGGATTCATGGGCTACTCGGGCGCTACGCTGACGCTGCCGGGAATTGCGGGCGTGATTCTGACCATTGGTATGGGCGTGGATTCGAACGTGCTGATCTTCGAGCGCATACGCGAAGAGCTGCGGCTGGGCAAGACGGCTGCAGCGGCGGTGCAGGATGGATTCGCGCATGCCTGGACGACGATCTTCGATACGCACGTCACGACCGTGGTTTCGGCGGCGATTCTGTTCCTGTTTGGAACCGGGCCGGTAAAGGGCTTCGCGGTGACGCTGACGATCGGTTTGATTGCGAACATCTTTACGGCAGTGTTTGTGTCGCGCACGATCTTCGACTACCTGCTGACCAAGAAGGAACGCGGCACGGCAGAGCTTTCGATTTGAGTAGCGGCGACGATCGTTAGCTTCCAGCGTTTCGCTGGAAGAGCGGCGACAACAAATTGGTACGAAGAGCTAAGAGCTTAGAGCTGAAGGAAAGAAAACGTGGAACTGTTTCGAAGCGCAAATATCGACTGGCTGGGGAAGAAATGGTACTTCCTGGGCTTCAGCCTGATCTTCTCGGTTGCCGGGCTGATCAGCATCTTTTTCTGGCACGGGATCCCGACGGGCGTGGACTTCAAGGGCGGAACGGCAATCACCGTTCAGTTCGACAGCGCGCCACATGAGGACGACATCCGCAAGGCGCTGGCCGATGCCCACATCAAAGACCCGACGATTCAGCGGATCTCCGACGTAGGCGGCGGAGCGCTTGGCAACAAGGAGATCATCTCTCTGCCGATGTCGACGGCGCAGGATACGGCGCATGACGAGGGGCGCACGGAGGTTGAGAATGCTCTGCATGCCGGGTATCACGACTCGGGCTTCAGCATTCAGCAGGTGGACATTGTGGGGCCGACGGCGGGCAAGCAGCTTACGCATGAGGCTGAGCTGGCGACGCTGTACTCGCTGCTGGGGATGCTGATCTACCTGTGGTTTCGGTTTGAGCTGATCTATGGCGTGGCGGCAGTGGTGGCGGTGTTTCATGACACGCTGATCACGATTGGGTTCTTCTCGCTGACCAACCAAGAGATCACGTTGACGGTGGTGGCGGCGATTTTGACGCTGGTGGGCTACTCAATGAACGACACGATTGTTGTGTTTGATCGCATTCGGGAGAACCTGGCGTTGAATCGGCGCGACAAGCTCGCCGATCTGGTGAATCGCAGCATCAACCAGACGCTGAGTCGAACGGTGATTGCTTCGGGGCTGACATTTCTGACAGTGCTTTGCCTGTTTGTTTTTGGCGGCGAGGTGCTGCGTGGCTTCTCGTTCGCGCTGGTGGTGGGCATCACGATCGGAACGTATTCGTCGATTGCGGTTGCGGCGCCGATGCTGGTCGCGTACCAGGACTGGCGGGCAAAGAAGGCGCCAGCGGGCAAGCGAGTTGCGCTTCCTGCGGCGAAAGTGGTTCGGCGCTAGATCAACAACGATGCACCATTTCTCGGGCATTTTTCTCATTCCGGGCGATTTGAGATAGGATGAGCTGCAAGACGCAGCATCTCAAACCCCCGGATCACTTCATCCGAAACAATGGCGGGCACTCAACGCCAGGCGCGCAGTTTTTTTGAGAAATAAATTGAAGCCGGGAACAATTTGAGTTAACGCGGTGTCTAAGGTTCTTATGCTTTCCCCTCAGGGGAAGGAGGTCGATGAAATGTTCGAAGACGCTCTGATGGAATCTGGCGGTAAGCTCAAGACCAGGTCGAAGTATTGGATGATCGCCACGTTTGTATTCAACGGGCTGATTGTTGGACTCATGATCTTGATTCCGCTGCTGTATCCGGAGGCTTTGCCGCACAACTCGCTGACGGCATCGCTGACGGCTCCGCCGCCGCCGCCGCCACCACCACCACCTCCTCCACCTCCGGTGGCGAAGATCATCAAGGTGGTGACCGTGGACAACGGTCTACATGCGCCAACGAAAATTCCTAAAGACATCAAGATGATTAAGGAAGACGCGCCACCGCCTCCAGCTGGAGCAGGCGTTGCCGGTATGGAAGGCATGGCCGGTGGAGCGCCGGGCGGCGTGTTCGGCGGCATCACGGGTGGCACGCCGGCGATTCACGTAGCTCCGCCGAAGCCAACAGGACCGGCGCGCATCTCAGGCGGCGTGATTGCGGGTAACCGCATTGCGTTCGTCGAGCCGCAGTATCCGCCGATTGCGAAGATCGCTCACATGAGCGGAACGGTTGTGTTGCACGCCATCATCTCGAAGAATGGTTCGGTACAGCGGCTGTCGGTTGCGAGCAGCACGAACCCGATGTTTAACAACTACGCATTGCAAGCAGTGCAGCAGTGGAGATACCGGCCGTATTTGCTGAATGGCGAACCGACGGAAGTGGATACCACGATCACAGTGAACTTCGCATTGAACGGCGGAGATTAGACCTCAGGAGCAGCGTGGCGCGGACATCTGTTGATTATTAACCCGTTGATCAATAGCGCGCCACGGGGCTCAACCTGAGTTATGGTAATAATCTCGACGACATCCTCGGCGAGAACAGGCGAAGCCTCCTGTTCGAATCCGTTAGGTCCCCTGATCAAGCTTTACGGCGCGATCCAAACCAAGGTTAGTAAGTACCCGCAGTAACCAGTTCTCAGCACGTCCACCCACCAGGAGGAAAGACTTCGTGATTCTCGTTCATCTCGCAAACTTCGCTCACGCACCCGCCGCACTCGCAACATTCTTCCAAGACGCACCTGCCGAAGTCGGCTTCGGTCCCGCGGCCCTTTGGGCCCAGATGGGCGTTCCTGCCAAGCTCGTAGTTATCCTGCTGTTTATCATGTCGATCTGGTCGCTGGCTGTGATGATCGATCGTGCCCTGTACTTCTCTGCGGCGCGCAAGCAGTCGCGCGAATTTGCACCGAAGGTTGCGGGCGCGCTGAAGGAAGGCCGTCTGGATGAGGCGATCAAGGTTGCCGATCGTTCCAAGAAGTCGCACCTTGCTGAGGTTGTGACGGCAGGTCTGACCGAGTTCCGTTCGTTCGGTTCGGGCGGCGCGATCTCGGAGGAGCAGATCGAGAGCTCCAAGCGCGCACTTGAGCGCTCTGAGGCAATCGTTCACGCCAAGCTGAAGAAGGGCCTGGGCGGTCTGGCCACGATCGGATCGACGGCACCGTTCATCGGGCTGTTTGGAACGGTCGTCGGTATTCTTAACGCCTTCAAGGCGATCGCAACGACCAAGAGCCAGGGTCTGGCGGCAGTCGCCGGCGGTATTTCGGAAGCTCTGGTAACGACTGCATTCGGTCTGCTGGTCGCTATCCCGGCCGTTATGACGTTCAACTATTTCACCGGCAAGGTTGAGTCGTTCGACGTGGAGATGGACAACAGCTCGTCGGAGCTGGTGGACTACTTCATCAAGCAGTCGCACCGCTAACCTGCTGGCCAGCTCCTGATCGGAGCTGGTTTGTAGTTGGCTAGTTTTTAGTAATTACGCACGACCTTGCGAGAATCATGCTGGAGATGCACCGGACGCCGAAGCGAACGGCGTCCGGGCACTCAGCCTCCTCGCAACAACAGCCAGGGCAGGTAGCCGCAGGCGGCGACCACGACCCGAACGGAGTGGATTTTTATGTCGATATCAAAGCGGGACGAGGGCAAGAAGGTCAACTCGAACATCAACGTGACGCCAATGGTGGACGTGATGCTCGTACTGTTGATCATCTTCATGGTCATCACTCCGATGCTGGGGGACAAGGTCACGGTCACCCTCCCCAAGGTGAACGCTGCAGTGATTCTGGATGCAGCCAACAAGGAAGACGCGATCACGGTTGCAGTGACTCGCGATGGCTCCATGTTCGTGCGCGGTGACAAGGTTTCGTCGACGGCGGATCTGACCCAACGGGTGCAGAGCCTCGAGGCGCTGAAGACTAACCCGGGCGACGACAAGTCGGTGTATCTGAGTGCCGATGAGCGGGCGAACTTTGGCAAAGTTGAGGACGCGATTGACGCGTTGCGCGCCGCCAACGTGAATACGCTGAATCTGATGACGGACAAGACGTACAACGCGCAGGCGCAGTAAAGCGAGTGCGGGCGGTTGTTGCCAGGTCCGCTGGCTGGAATGAAATGCGGCGGGCATGTAAGGACCTAAGGAAGTAACAAAAGGAGTTTCACTATGGCAATGGGTGGTGGTTCAACAGGTGGTGCAGTTTCGGACATGAACGTCACGCCGTTGATCGACGTTCTCTTGGTGCTTCTGATCATTTTCATGGTGATCCAGCCGACCACGCCGAAGGGCTTGGACACGGTGGTGCCGCAGCCACCCAAGGATAAGAACCAGCCACAGTCGGACGACAAGGTGATCGTGGTCCAGGTACTGAACACGGGTGCTGTGCCGACGTACAAGATCAACGAGCAGACTTATCCGAAGGACCAGATGGCGACGGAGTTGACCAAGATCTTCGAGACGCGCAACGAGAAGATCATGTTCATCAAGGGCGATCCGGGTCTGAATTTTGGCGCTGTTGCTGAAGCAGTTGGCTTTGGTAAGCAGGCTGACGTGACGAACATTGCGATCATTACGCCGGGCGTCGAGAACGGCGGCTAGTCACGATCTGTCGCTAGCAGCCGCAGATAGGTTAGAAACTCAGGCGCTCCATTCCTTCGGCAATCACTGCGTGGGGATGGAGCGCTTTTCGTTGCTTCGGGGATGACGGCGAAAAGGGAGCGAGGGTGGGTTGCGCGCGGCAGCGCCTGCTGCGTCGGAGAAGCCAGCAGCGGGCGGCGCAGAATAAACGCTAGAGGCTGGCCTCAGCCTCCGCAACTGTCGCGAAGCGGGGAAAGAACTGGTCGACGCGTGTAGAGGTGAACAGTGCCCAGACGCGGTCGGAGATGCCGACGAGCGCAACCCTGGCGCCCTTGTTGGACTGCGAGACGTAGAAGTTGACGAGAACGCCGAGACCGGCTGAGTCCATGTACTCGAGGCCGGTGCAGTCGACGATGAGGAGGTCGGCGTCGACGGCTTGCAGCTGGGGCTGCAGGGTGAAGATATGGCCCAGAGTGAGTGCTCCCTTCAGGGTGAGAACGGTGCAGCGGGGATTCGCAGAGGTCTGAAACGAGTAGTCGAGTTGGTCCTGGGGCATCCCCTAAGCATAGAAATTCCGGTGGTAGCTTAGGTTAACATTGCGTGAAAGAAAGATCGTTGCAGAGCGTGCCCGCGAAGAGACGTGATGTGCGTACAACGCAGAAGGCCTCCCTTGCGGGAGGCCTTCTGTAACGCAATTTGATCGATAGGAAGTTCAGAGCGGAGCCTACTGTGGAGCGATGCCGCCGTGTGCCGCGATCTTTTCCTTAGCGGCTTCGTTGGCCTTGCGGGCGCCCATGCCGCGCTGCACCCACTCATCGGCCTTGGCGAGGTCGGCTTTGCGGGCGGCATCATCGCCGCATTCCAGGTCAGCCTTACGCCGCCAGGTGAGGTTCAGGATGGACATTGCGTTGTCGTAGGTGGGATTGATCTGGACTGCACGTTCGAGATACTTCTGCGCATCATTGACCAGGTCTGTGTTGGCGGCGACGAGTTTCTCGCAGACCGCTTTGGACTTCTTGACATTGCCCAGGCCGTCATCCTGCAGGCCAGCGGCGGCGAGGATATCGGTGGCGTTCTTGTAGGATTCGGTCCAGTCGATGTAGCCGATGGTGTAGTTGGCTTCAGCATCATTGGGATCGAGCTGGATGATCTTCAACTCAGTTGCCTTGGCCTGGTCATAACGGTGGATGTTGCGATCGATCGAGGCGATCTGGCGGAGTGCGTCGAGATCGTTGGGGTTCTGGGCGAGGACTGTATTGAAGCCGTCAATGGCCTTTTGCGCCAGGGCCAGATTCTCGGGCGTGGTGAGATCGGGGACGACCTGATAACTGAGAGCGGTAGCGAGATAGAGGTGGCCGTTCGGATTGGTCGGATCAAGCGCGATCGACTTCTGGAAGTAATCGACTGCTTCCTCATACTTGCCGGACTTGAAGGCCTGGATTCCCCGGACGAGTTGGTCCTTAGCCTTGAGTTTGGTACATCCCACTGTGCCTGCCAGCGTTAGTAGCAGCACTGCACCTGCGGTCATTCGTGCACTAAGTTTCATCAGTGAACCCTTCCCAATTATTTAACGAAATCGCCCTCGGCCCACAAAAGGGCTCAGCAATCAAGATACTACGCGGACAACAAGCCCCTTTGATTGTAAAGGCAGTGAGGCAGGTTTACCAGCGGCTTGAAATTGGTCCAGCCCGGTGAACCCCTAAGTGGTTTGATGCAGCGGAAGTGGAAACCTGAGGGGCTAAATGCGGGCTGATAGGATCGGGGGGACGCCGGCGCAGGGCCGGCCTTTAAGGGAGGCAGCAGCATGGCAACAGGAAAGTGGACCGCGGAACAGATTCCCTCGCAAGCAGGCAAGACGGCGCTGATCACGGGCGCAAACAGCGGGATTGGCTACCAGGCAGCGTTGCAACTCGCGCGCCATGGGGCGCATGTATTGTTGGGATGCCGCAACGAAGCCAAGGGGCGCGCGGCGCTGGAGCGGCTGTTACGTGAGGCGCCGGGAGCGAGCGCGGAGGTGGTGCAGCTGGACATGGCTTCGCTGACTTCGATCCGTGCCTTTGCGGCAGCGTTCCTGGGGCGAGGCATTGCGTTGGATCTGCTGATCAACAATGCTGGCGTGATGGCGCTGCCAAAGCGCGAGCTGACGGAGGACGGCTTTGAGCGCCAGTTCGGCACCAACCATCTGGGCCACTTCGTATTGACGGGATTGCTGCTGCCGGCGCTGCTGGCGTCGCCCGCGCCGCGGGTGGTGACGGTGGCGTCGCTGGCGCATCGCACGGGCAAGATCGAGTTCGATAACCTGCAGAGCGAGCGCAGCTACAAGGGGAAGGGTTGGGAGGCGTATAACGCGTCAAAGCTGGCGAACATTTTGTTTGCGAAGGAGCTGGATCGGCGGGCGCGGGCCGCGCATAGCCGACTGGTGAGCCTGGCGGTGCATCCGGGGGTTTCGACGACGAGTATCTTTGCGAACGGGCCGGGGGCGATGTCGCTGAAGGCGATTGCGGTGAAGGTGCTGGCGCCGGTGATGATGCAGAATGATGAAGCGGGCGCGCTGCCGACGCTGTATGCGGCTACGTCTCCGGATGCGCATGGCGGCGAGTACATTGGGCCGGATGGGTTCCAGGAGCTGAAGGGGGCGCCGGTAGTGGTGCAGCCGCGGCCGCAGGCTCTGGATGTGGCGGTGGGCGAGCGGTTGTGGGCGGTGTCGGAGGAGTTGACGGGGGTGAAGTATCCGGCGCTGAGCTGATGCAGGGCGGCTGAGGGATTGGGGTGTCGCTTTCCCACCCGTCCGCAAAAAGGCGCGTACGGATGGGGCACACGGCGGAGAGACTACCAACCCATGTCTCAGAAGCGAGACATGGGGCACCCGTTCTGTAGTTGGTGAGACGTGCTAGCGTTTGCGCTTCTTGGTGGCTACTTTCTTGCGAGCGACGGGGGTCTTGGCGGGAGACTTCTTGGTGGGCAGCCGTTTGGCAACGGACTTCTTTGCGGGAGCTGCTGTGCGGGTGGAAGCGGCGGCGGTTGCGGGCGCGGCGGCGCTATTTGCGAGGCGCTGCAGCTTGGCTGCATGGGTATCCAGCAGCTTCTCAATCTGGCGAATGAGGATGCTGGTCTGCATGGGCTTGACGAGCATCTTGTCGGCGCCGATGTCGGCCCAGTCGTCGTCGGGAAAGGCGGTGAGCAGGGCGACTGCGGGGTGATAGGCGGCTGTGCGGGCGGCCTGGATGACGTCGCGGCCGGCAGCGTCGCTTTCCATGCGCATGTCGGTGATCACCATCTGGTATTCGCGTAGCTTAATTTTGGAGCGAGCCTCGCGTGCGCTGGCGGCCGTATCCACATCAAACCCGCTGATCTCGAGGACGGCTTTGAGGGTGAGCAGAACAGTTACTTCATCGTCGACAAGCAGAACACGGCGCTTAGCCAAGGTATCTCTCCTGGGGTCCTGCGCGGACGGCGAGCGTTAGAAGCCGGCGTCTGCCGCGGCAGGATAGTGCTACTACGTAAACAAGGTACAGACTAACCCAGTTATGGTCGCAGCTTGACGAGGGCCACGCAAGGGCAAGCCATAGGATGCGTTATTGGGCTGGGTTGGATTGGTTCACTTTGAAGCGGTAAGTGAGACCGAGGTAGACGAGGGTCAGGGGAGCTCCGTGGGAATTTTCCCGCATCAAGGTCCCGGGAGAGAAGTGGCCGACGCCGGCGTTGAGGACGAGGTATTGATGGAAGACATATTTTCCTGAGGCGTCGAACTCGTGGCCGATATCGTCGCTGAGGAAGCCACCGGCAGGGGCCGCGACGGTGGTGCCGGCCGATCCGCTGTAGACGTTATCTGCTTTGGAGGAGACTTGCAGCGACTCCTCCTGGATGAGAACGGTTAGGTGTTTGGCGGGCGTGAGGTCGAGGTTGGCTCGCTCCTGCTTGATGTTCTGGAAGCCGAATAGGTCGGTGAGGCCGAAGGCGTTGTGGTTGCTCGGGTATTGCTGGTCGAAGGTGCCGATGCGCTGGGGATCGGTGTGGGGGTTTCCGGAGGCGTAGTCGTACTCGCCCAGCAGGCGGGGTTTCCAGAAGATCTTCTGCGAGGTGTATCCGGCCTTCACGTAGCCGCCGCCGGCGCGGATGGAGTCGGTAGAATACCTGCCGCGCTGAAGGGCTCCGAGCACGTCGAAGTAAAAGGCTCCGGCGATGGTGGAGGACACTTCGGCTCCGGGGGTTGTTTCTACCTCATTGCCATAGATTTTTTGCTGACTCTCGACTCTGGGGAATTCCTTGACGTAGACGAACGGCTGGATGACTGTGTGCGGGATCCAGGTGGTGGCTGTGCCAACGGCGCCGAAGAAGGTGAGGCCGGCGCCGTGCGTATCGAGCGACGTTGGATGGACGGTTACGACGGAAGAGGCGAAGAAGTCGACGCGGTTCTTGTCGCCGATGCGTCCGAGAAAGGCGTCAAAGGTGCGGCTGATATTGGTCCAGTTGCTGATACCCACGAGACGCTCGCCACCGTAGCGCAGCTCCTGACGACCGGCGATGAAGGCCAGGTTTTTCTTGTGGAACTGGAGGAAGCCCTGGCGAAGGTCGAAGGTGTCGCGCATGTTGGGTGAGGCGTATTGCGCGGGCAGGCCGGGGGCGTGATCGTCCATGAACTGGATGTAGCCGGTGAGCCAGGGAGTTGGTCGAATTTCGAGGCCGCCCCAGACGCGAGTGAGGAGGTAAATCTGCTCGTTGCCGGAGATGTAGTCGTCTGAGCTTTGGCTCTCCATGCGGCCGCGCAGTTGCATGTCGATGGTCATCCATTTGGGTAAGGTGGCCCACTGCAGGGGTTGGACCTTGCCCTGGATCTGCGGGTAGTCGATATAGCTGACGACTTGCTTGTTTTCGCCGGACATCTGCGCCCGGGCGGTTGAACCCAGGAGCAGAGTGGTTGCGAGTCCCAGCGCGGCGAGTATGCGGTTTGTTGTGTCGCCCAGGTTGCGCTGGCGCGACGACGAGGGCTCGGTGAGCGAAAGCATCCCATTTCCTTTCCTGCATGGACCTGCTCGCGCGGCTTGGGGGCCATGCGTTCGAAGCGGCCCAACGGAACAGGAATGAGAGCTTTGATGCGTTTTCGTTCACGGTGGATTAATAAAACGGAGGTCAGGACGGGCGCTGTCGGTGGGGGGTGAAACGACTGTGGGGGGATGGCGACTGGCGTAAAGTGGCGATGGCAACCTTCGATAAGTCGTTTTCGTGCAATGGATTTGGGCCGGCGCTGTATGATTGAGTGTAGCGATCACAGATCTCGATCGATGCGGAAGTGCTGGCTTGTCCGTGTTGTTTGGCACAATCAACCGCATTGGGCGAATGCTATACTCGCGAGTGCTTCGGTTTCTGTTGTAAGCGATGCGGAAATCCAAACCAATCCCTGAAAACATGGCCGCAGAGAGTGCGAGCCGTGGAGGCTGAATATTCCACCATTAGATAAACGCTCCGCCAAATCCTTTATCCGCACCAACGAACGTATCCGCGCGCGCGAAGTCCGCGTGATTGATGAGAACGGCGAACAACTCGGCGTGATGGCTCCGTTTGAGGCATTGAAGATGGCCCGCGAGCGGTCGCTGGACCTGGTCGAGATCTCGCCCAATGCGGTGCCGCCGGTTTGCAAGATCCAGGATTACGGCAAGTATCTTTACGAGAAGGACAAGAGCGACCGCGCTGCGCGCAAGAAGCAGAAGGTGATCGTCATCAAGGAAGTCAAGTTCTCGGTTACGGTCGATGAGCATGACTACCAGACGAAGAAGAACCAGGCAGTACGGTTTCTTGGCGACGGCGACAAGGTGAAGGCCAGCCTGCGATTCAAGGGCCGGCAGATGGCGCATCGCGATCTCGGCTACAAGATCATCAACCGGCTGATCATGGACATTGGCGACGCAGGAACGGTGGAGTTCATGCCGCGCATGGAAGGCACGACGCTGCATGCGATCCTGGCTCCGGCGAAGAAGGCCGAGGTGCAGCAGCCACCGGCGGCGCCGAAGGTGAAGGCACCGCGTGGAAGCGCCTACGGCGTAAAGCTCGAAACAGAAACGTAACGCCCGCGAGATGGATCTCGCGGGCGTTGCTGTTTGCTGTGGAGGGTTGCGATTCTAGCGTTCGAGGCCCCACTCGTTGACGAAGTGGAAGCCGCGCTCTTCGACGGGGTAGTGAGTGGGCAAGGGGACGCGGACGAGGGTTAGGATGCCGTCGTTTTTGGTGTCCTTGCCGGTGGGAGTGAGGACCATGTGGGTGGGATCGGGTTTGACGACGGCGTAGGTGGGTGGTGGACCGTCGTGGCCTTCGCAGAAGAGTTGCAGGGTGTGCTTTTTGTCGTCGGCGTGGGAGCCGCCTCGCCAGAGGACGCCGTCGGAGGACTGGTACATGACGCGGCCGGTGGGCTCGAAGAAGATGTTGGCCAAGGGCGCGCCGTCGCCGGTGAGGAAGGGTTTGGATGCGGAGGCGAGATGCCATTGCCCAGTGAGCGGTGGCGGGTTGCGCTGGCTGGCGCGCTGCTTTGCGTAGATTTGATTCATCTGGAAGGCGTTGGGCAGGACGGCCAGAAGGAGCACGATGATGACAGTGATGGTTTCGATGCGGAGGCCGTAGCGGCGGGCTGGCTTGACCCAGCCGTCGATGGGCTTGGCGGGGCGGTGGAGGTAGAAGAAGTTGAAGAGGCTGGGCATGTCGGGAACGATGAACGCGATGGACATGAGCAGGAGATGCGCGGCGTAGAGTTTGACGGGGACGTCGAAGCAGAAGTTGTAGAGGACGATGTTGGTGGCGAGGAAGGCGGTGAGGAGTTCGCCGAGGAGGCCGGTGCGGCGAAAGAGGATGAGAATGCCGGCGGAGACTTCGGCGGCGCCGCAGATCATCTCGTAGACGGGGTTGAGGCCGATGAGGGTCCAGAGCATGGTCATCGGCGAGGTGTTCCCGAGAGGCTCGTTGAGGACGGCGAGCGAGGGGGGAGACATTTGTAGCGGGAAGAGCTTGGCGAGGCCGTAGCCGAGCATGGCGACGCCGAGGGTGAGGCGCAGAGTGAGGCGAAACCAGAAGAAGAGTTTCGGGTAGGCCTGGGGCCGGCGTTCGGGGCTGCGGAGTTCGGAGAATGCGGTCCAGATCAGGGTGAGGAGAATGGCGACGGCGAGCATGATGCCGACGGCGATCCAGTTGAGGATGGTGTCGCCGGAGCCGGTACCGTGGAGCTTGGCGCCGACGCCGGTGAGGTGGAACATGTGTTGGCCGAGCCATTGCGCGCCGTGGAAGAAGGGCCAGGAGGTCCAGTCCTCGAGATGTTCGCCGATGTGGAAGGGGATGATCTCCCAGAGGGTCGCGTTTGCGCAGCCAAGCGCGTAGATCATGAGGTAGCAGAAGGCAAAGCGGAAGGCGAGGCGGGTGCCGAAGGACCAGCGCCGGGGGGTGGGAAGGATCGGCATGTCTGTGGTGGCGGGGGGTACGTAGGAGGGGTCGGGGACCGGTTCGTGGGAGAAGTCTGGAGACAGATTTGGGGAGGCGTCGGGAGTCAACTCGGACAAAGGTCTGCCTTTCGTGTTGCGGGGAAGTTGGGGTGGAACGATTGTTGCTTGCGGCAGGGGAGCCGTCAACGGCTAAGTGCGTGGCCCGAGGTTGTTCCAGGCGGCGAGGGCGGCGAGATGGCCGCACATACCGTGAACTCCTCCACCCGGAGGAGTGGAGGAGCTGCAGAGATAGATGCTGGGGTTGCTGGTGCGATAGCCGTGGGATGTGGGGCGGAAGAGAAGTTGGGAGAGGGTCATGGCGCCGCCGGAGATGTCGCCGCCGATGAGGTTAGGGTTCCAGGCGGCGAGGTCCTGCGCGTTGCTGGCGCGGCGGGCGAGGATGGTGTCCTGGAAGCCGGGAGCGTAGCGAGTCGATTTGCGCTTCGATGACGGCGGTGCGGTCGACGATGGAGCCGGAGGGAACGTGGCAGTAGGCCCAGGCGGTGTGCTTGCCTTCGGGTGCGCGCGTGGGATCGAAGAGGCTGGGCTGGACTACGAGGACGAAGGGGCGGTCGTTGAGGCGGCCGTAGAAGGCGTCGTGCTCGGACTGGGAGATTTCGGCGAGCGTGCCGCCGAGGTGCACGGTGGCGGCGCGGGCGCACTCGGGGGAACGCCAGGGGATGGGCTGGCTGAGGGCGAAGTCGAGCTTGAAAATGCCCGGGCCGGGGCGGAACTTGGTGAGTTCGTGGATGTAGGCGGGCGCGAGGGCTGGGCCGGCGATGCGGATGAGTGCGGAGACGCTGGTGTCGAAGAACGTGCTGTCGGCGGATGGGAGGTCGGCGAGGTTTTGGATCTCGGCGTTGAGGATGATGCGGCCGCCGAGGGAGTGGAGATAGCTGGCGAGCGCGTTGCTGATGGATTGGCCGCCGCCTGCGGCGATGGGCCAGCCGGTAGTGTGGCCGGCGGCGGCGAGGACGAGGCCAGTGGCGGAGCTGGCGATGCGCGTGAGGGGAAGGACGGAGTGCGCCGCAATGCCGGCGAAGAGAGCGCGAGCGCGCTCGTCCTGGAAGAGGGTGGTGGCGAGCAGCTGCGCGGGCATCAGCGCGGCGGGGCCGAAGATCGCCATGTCGACGGGGTGGCTGGGGAAGCGCAGGAGCGGCTGGGTGAAGTCTTCGACGAGCTGGGGCCAGTTGCGAACGGTGGGGCCGAGGAGTGAGCGCCAGGCGTTGCCATCGTGAGATGTGAGTTGGGCTGCGGTGGCCTCGAGTGCGTGCTCGAGGGTGACGGCGGTGCCGTCGTCGAGTGGGTGGGCGACGGGGCTGGGCGGCTCGATCCAGCGCAGGCCGTGGTCGGCGAGCGGAAGGCTGCGGAAGAAGGGGCGAGGCGATGCCGAGGGGGTAGCAGGAGGAGCCGAGATCGTGATGGAAGCCGGGGAGGGTGACTTCGGCGGTGGAGCAGGCGCCGCCGAGGTTGGCATTGCGCTCGTAGACGGTGACGGCGACGCCACGCTGCGCGAGGGTGATGGCGGCGGCGAGACCGTTGGGACCGGAACCGATGATGTTGGCGGTCTGGAGCGGCATGTCAACTGTGATGCTACCGCGAAGAGGGCCGTCGGGGACGTGGGTGGGATGGTTCGCGGCTAGATTGGCTGCTTGACCAGTTCGAGGGCGAGGTCGGGAGCGACGCCGTCGAAGTTGCCCTGGAGTTCGCGGACGCGGGTGAGGGCAGCCTGCACGTTGGGCAGGACGTTTTCGGGAGTTACGTGCTTGAGGAAGTCGGAATGGGCGATGATGTTGCGGGGTTGATCGCGCGCGCCGCAAAGGAGGAGGGTTCTTCCGGTTCGCTGCAGGCGTCCGAGAAATTGCTCCATGGCGTGGATGCCGGTGGCGTCGAGCGCGGTCATGTTGCGTAGGCGGAGGATGACAATATCGCCGAAGGTGTTGAGGTCGCGAGTGGCTTCGGCAAGCTTCTCGGTGGTGCCGAAGAGGAAGGGGCCGTGGATGCGGAGGATGGTGACGTTGGCGGGAATTTCCTTGTCTTGAAGAATATGGGCCTGGCCGTCTTGCAGATACTCGCGGGTGACGGGAGCGACGGTGGTGGTCGCGGCGACGCGATAGATGTAGAGCAATGCGGCGAGGGACATGCCGACGCCGACAGCGACGGTGAGGTCAGCGAAGACAGTGAGGGAGAAGGTGGTGAACCAGACCGCGATGTCTGTTTTCGAGAGGCGGAAGATGGTGGCGATCTCGCGCCACTCGCCCATGTTGTAGGCCACGACGAAGAGCACTGCGGCGAGCGTGGCAAGGGGGATGTAGCTGGCCAGGGGCGCTGCAATGAGAAGGATGACGAGCAGGGTGAGCGCGTGGATCATGCCGGCGATGGGGGTGTGAGCGCCGGAGCGGATGTTGGTGGCCGTGCGGGCGATGGCTCCGGTCGCGGGCATGCCGCCGAAGAGAGGCGCGGCGATGTTGGCGAAGCCCTGGGCGATGAGCTCCATGTTGGAGTCGTGGTGATCGCCGCTCATGCCGTCTGCAACTACTGCGGAGAGAAGACTTTCCACGGCCGCGAGCATGGCTACGGTGAAGGCTGAGGGTAGGAGTGGGACGATGCTGACGCCGCGGAAGCTGGGTAGAGCGAAGCGTGGGAGGCCGCGGGGAATCCCTCCAAACTTGGTGCCGATGGTTTGGATGTGGACATGGAGCACGGTGACAGCGGCGGTGGCGACGACCACGGCGATGATGGCTCCGGGAATGCGGCGGGTGATGCGCGGCCAGAGAAGAATGATGGCTAGCGACGAGGCACCGACGGCTACCGTCTGCCAGTGGGTGGTGGAGGCATAGTGGATGAGGATTTCGGCGCGGGTTAGGAAGTCGCCGGGGATGGGTGGGGTTCTAAGTCCAAGGAAATCTTTGATTTGCGTGGAAGCGATGAGCAGGGCGATGCCGTTGGTGAAGCCGATGGTGACGGGGCGAGGGATGTATTTGACGGCCGATCCCAGGCCGGTGATGCCCATGATGAGGAGGAGTACGCCGGCCATGAGGCCGACGAGGGCGAGGCCGGCCATGCCGAATTTCACTACGATGCCGGCGACGATGATGACGAAGGCGCCGGTGGGGCCGCCGATCTGGACGCGGGAGCCACCCAGGGCGGAGATGAGGAAGCCGGCGATAACTGATGTGTAAAGACCAACTTGCGGGGGAACGCCAGAGGCGATGGCGAAGGCCATGGCCATGGGAAGGGCTACGAGGCCTACGGTTAGGCCGGCGACGAGGTCGTGGGTGAGGTCGTTGAGGGTGTAGCCGCGCAGGCAGGTGACGGAGCGGGGCAGCCACTGGCGTGAGGGGTTCTGGGTTGGGGTGTTCAAGGGGTGCTCTCGATCGGATTTTCCATCTCGCCGAGCATGCTGAGGGACTCTTTGAGGTGGGCGTGGAAGTAGGTTCGCATGAGGGAGAGGACCTGGTTGATGAGGGGATCACGCACGGAGTAGAAGACCTGGTTGCCGGATTTTCTATTGATAACAAGGTGTTTAGCGCGGAGTACGGAGAGGTGTTGGGAGACGTTGGCCTGTTCCATTCCGAGCTTGTCGATGAGGGCGCCGGCGGAGAGCTCGCCGTCGGCGAGGAGCTCGAGGATGGCGATGCGGGTGGGGTGGGCGAGAGCCTGGAAGATGTCGGCTTTGAAGCGGCGGAGGGCGTCCTGCATAGATGAATATTAGCAGATACGAATATAGATTGCCGTGAGTTTTGGTGATATTTATGTCGGTATAGCCCGGTTTCGGGTTACGCGACGGCGCTATAACCCAGTTTCGGGACGCGCGGTACGGGCTAGGCCTCGTGGGTGTCGAAGAAGAGGAGCTGGCTGCCGGAAGCCATGAGGGACTGGGCGTCGGCGGCGGCTGCCTGACCTTCGGGACTGGAGAGGGCGGCGAGGAGGCTGGGCATGTCGGGGAAGGTGAGGGTGGCGATGGCGTGGAAGGGGGAGGGGCCAGCGGGGGAGTTGATGGGGCCGGTGCTGATGTCGAAGCCTTGGAGGCCGGGGAGTTTTTTGGCGAGGGGGATGTGGACGCTGGTGTAGTGCTGGTCGAAGGCGGCGGGGTCGGATGGGGTTGCGTAGAGGACGAGGACGCGGGCCATGGGAGTCTCCTGTGGTGGGTTTATGGTACGCCGGATTTGGCTTGGGTTCGTGCTCGCGAGGATGGAGCGGTCAAGCATGGGCGGTTGGTCGATTGCGAAACGCACCTGTCGTTGTTTTGTCGGACGGTTTCTTCGACCTGAAGCCGATGTATCGTTTCTCATCTAAAGCCGGTGAGTGCATTGGCGATTATGTATCAATTGACAATGTGTGGGGGCGACTGAGCGAGTCGTAGTTTCCGAAATGTATGGTCCGCCGCGCGAATGCAAGGGAAAAGTTTCGAATGAAGGGGAGTCTGCGTAAATGTATGCGGCCTGTGGGTGGAGAGCAATCTCCTGGCCATGATGAGATACGCCGCGTACCTGTCCTTCAAAACGCCTCGGCTGTATAAAAGCCATTTGAGCAAACAGGTGTCAGGCACGCCGTTTTGACTGTTCTTTCATCTTCACTTGTCCGATGCAGACCTGGGTGGGAGAGCTTGATGTCGGCGGTTACGCTTGCCTACGCCGGGACTGGGTCTTGCGCCGCCCGGTAATCCTGACCGGAGGAGAGGACCGCCCATGCGATCCGTGCCAGCTTGTTGGCGGTGGCGACGATGAGCACGTTGCGTGGGGCTCTGGCTTCAAGGGCGGTCATCCAAGCACCGATCGCAATCCGGTCTCGCTTCGATCGCAGCACGACCGCGCGTGCTCCATGGATGAGGATCTTGCGCAGGTAGTTGTTGCCGCGCTTGCTGATCCCGTAAAGCCTTGCCTTGCCGCCGGTGGAATACTGGCGCGGCACGATGCCCAGCCAGGCAGCGAACTCTCGGCCCTTGTGGAAGGCTGCCCCGTTGCCGATCGCGGCGACGATCGCGGTGGCGACCAGCGGTCCGATGCCCGGGATCTGTCGCAGTCGCATGCAGGCGGCGTCGCTCGATGCGATCCGTTCGACCTCATCGTTCATCGCTTCAATCTGTAGCTCCAGATCCTTCCACTCGTTCCACAGCATGGCCAGCAGGTTGCGCATGCGCGGGGTGAGATCTTCGTCGGCGTTCTCGAGGATCTCCGGCATGCGCTCGCGCAGTTTAGCTGGGCTCTTGGCAAAGACCAAACCCCGCTCCAGGAGGAAGGCACGCAGCTGGTTGATGACCGAGGTTCTTCGTGCGATCAAGCGATCACGCACACGGTGCAGCGCCTGCAGGTCGAGCTGATCGTCCGTCTTGATCGGAACAAAGCGCATGTTCTGACGATCCACCGCCTCTGCGATGGCCTCGGCATCGAGGAAGTCGTTCTTGTTGGACTTCACGAATGGCTTCACGAACTGGGCCGGAATCAACTTCACATCGTGGCCCTGTGCTCGCAACGCACGACCCAGGAAGTGGGCCCCGCCGCATGCCTCCATCCCGATGAGCGAAGTCTGCAGGTTCGCCGTGAACGCGATCAGCTGTCTCTGCGTGAACTTCTTCTTCAGCAGCACCTTGCCGTTATCGTCAAGCGCTACCAGGTGAAACGTCGTCTTGCCAAGGTCAATCCCTACGGAGCGAATCTGCATGTCGATGATCCTCCCTTTAGAAGCTGCCACCACGATCCCTCTACAGTGGCTGAGGAATCAAGCGGCGGACCATCTCAGTAACACCGTTTTCGTTCACTTACCAGGTGCAGATTGCTCGATCAAGCCTTTTTCCCGGCTATTTGGTGAGCGGCAATAACAGATCGGTCACTGTATAGGGCGGAACGTTGATGGTGAAGTCGTTTCCAGTCACGGTTAGCGGCGAAGCTGCCACAGGTAAATTCTGTGAAGACTGCACAGCACCATAATCGAAGCGCTTGCCCGTGGTACCTACTCCCCCGTTTTTCAGGGAAATCCTGACGGTGGTTGATGACTTCGGATCGGTATTCACGAGCATGATCCCGACAATGCCATCGCGGCGTCGCGAGGCGTGAACGCTAAGCGTTGGTGACGATGAGGTCGCTTCAATCAACGCATCTCCAGGGCTGTGCGCGACAATGTGCAGCATCTGCAAACCGTAGTAGTTGATGCCAAACTTCTTAAGATCGCTCGATAGCATGGAGTCTCCGTAGGCCTCGGGCAAATCGATGTTGAGAAAGCCGGACTCCACGAGGATACTGTAGGTGTCTGCGAGCCAGAGCGCCCTGGCCACGGGATGTCCAACCTGTAGCCAGCTTTGAATCTGGGCCGACGAAAGGGCGATGCGCGGGACATGGCCGGTAGGGCACGACTCCTTATATTGGCTGAGCAGCGAAGTGATCATGCCGTCGATCTGGTACCTGGTATCGGGAAAGAGATTGGACTCATCCAGAGTTTTGTAGTCGGGCGGAAGCGGGTTGCCGGTCGCCCAGTCGAGAGAGACAAAATCGATACTCGCGCAGGCGGCTTTCAGCACAGCGCGGTTCCACTCCGATCCAGTCGTGTCGCCCATCCCCGCCGCAGCATACTCGTTGCCACCAGCTTGCGGGCGACTTTGCTGGGCTTCGTGGGGCGTCGCAAAGCCGACACCGATCTGAATCGAAGGATCGACCGTCTTCATCGCAGTAGCGAAAACCTTCAGGTTCTCGGCGAAGGCCTCGGGAGAAAGCTTCGGATCCTTCTTTAGCTTGGCCAAGTCCTTCGAGTTCGTTGGGGCGGGACCGTGGAGATCTGGATTACCCGAAAACTTTTCGCCGAGATAGCCGTTGTCGTAGATCTGATCGCCGACCTGCCATAGCTTGAAGCCGAATGGTTTGGCATGATGGATGCGCAGGAAGTTAAAGCCATCGTCGATACCCAAGGGGGCAGCCGCGCGCATCGCCGCCCAATAGCCAACCGTATGCCAGTCGTGGCCCGTCGAATCTTTGCCGATGACGCGAGCATCCGACGGATCGCCGTTCGCGTAGGCGACCCACGCGGCGGCCTCTGCTGGCTCACCTCCACGGTTGCCGTCGATATTGGAGCCGTAGTTCACTACGATAACGGCGGTGCCGAGCTTCTCAGCGACCTGCGCGAAATTGGCGAAGGTACTCTCCGGAGCGAAGTAGGCTGGTGTGGCGCTCTTATACGGCGTGGCCGCCCGGGTCGACCAGTGGTAGAGGTCGGCGACACCATGGTTGCCCGGATAGCGCATGGCGGTAACACCCGCGGCATGCAGATACGGTACTCCCGCCGGATTAAATGCGTCGGCATTGAACATCACCGCAGGGACGCCGATGGAGGCGTCCGTAAGAATGTTGACGGCCTTGGCGAGATCGATCGCGACGTTTGCCTGCGCGAACGCGGAAGCGGATGGGAGTACAGCTGCCAGCAGCACCATCGCGATGCAGGGGAGGCGCGCATCCAGATTGTGCCTTCGATTTTGAGGTGTCATGGGTTCATCTCCAGGGTGGAAGATTCTGATCGGTACTGCGGGCCGTTCGTCGTTTTAGGCATCAACCAGTTCATGGAGTGTGGGGCTTGGGAGTCTGGGGCGCTGGCGCCGCAGCTCCTGCGGCTGCAGCCGAAACCGCGGCCAGGGGTAGCTGAACTTCGATGCTGCCCATGTGATTTGCATTCGAGTCGCGCACGGCCAAGCGGAGGAACTCAGCCTGTGTCGGCACGGCAACCGTCTGCAGCACCTGGTAGGCGCCCTTCAACAGGCGTTCGTAGCGCTCCGGCGGCATGGCGTCATGTATTTGTGAACGAATGCCATTGAGCGCATTGCCGTCTCTGTCGTACGACATCACGGCCAACTCCAGGTCTCCGCGCCGCAATCCATCGTCCCCCACGGCCAGCTGAAGTTGGCGCAACAGAAGGCCATACTCGATCACATACCGCTGCATCATTGCGGGTTTCTGATCCGAAGCCGCCACTTTATGTTTTTTGCCGGAAGCGATCGCCTCATATTGCCTTAACACGGCTATCTGTTCGGGCGTTGCCACTGTCGGCTGTCCGAACGTCTGGAGATGGGCCTCGAAGAAGAGTTCGTGCGCTGCGGGCGCCCCATGTTCCAACGCGACAGCGAGCGGATCATTCGGGGTATCCGCGGCCTGCGCAACTTCCGCATCGAGCTTGTCTGCGAAGTATGTGCGCCGATAGGACAATTGATATCCACTCGGCAGTGAGGCGTGAGGTGAAATTTCTATCTTCACATGGCGAACACCGCCATCGAGCTTCGGATCGCTGGGCGCGTACGAAATGGTGTAATACACCGAGCCGTCTTCCATCGCTGCAGCGACTGCGTCCTTCAGCCCGTTTGTATTGTAGAAGGCGTGCCCACCTGTCTGGTCCGCTATGACATTCATCGTGGCGTGCTCGGCATTGTTCTGCTGAGAAAAGTCCTGAGCCGCCTTCACATCCTTGCCCGTGCCAGGCTCATAGGTCTGGCGATTGCTGCCGCTGAACATGGGATTTACCTGCAGCCCGCGGACGTCCACCGGATACACCGCAATGTGGCTGAGGTTCAACAGGTCCGTGGCCTCCACGACCGTTGACGAGTAGTTTCGCGTTACTTCGAAGGTGTCTCGCCCGCCCAGGCTTGCATCGGGGAGGATCCCTTCCGGAAATGATCCAGATAGCCACAGCAGATTCTTGCGCCCTGGAAGCCCGACCAGAAACCTCGCAATCTCCTCCAGTGCATCGGTTGTGATCAAGACGCGCTGGTCCATCATCGCGCTGGACTCGATGGTCTCCATGTGCATCAACATTTGCGACACGGCTTGAAACGAAACATCCTGCGACGCATTCGAGGCGCTCTGATTTCCCTCGGTCTTCGCAAGGCTGTCGCTCTGCTGCGTTGCCTCCCCCGGGGCCTGTAGGTTGGAACTCTTGTACAACTTTGCATTCTGCTGATTGAGTGCCGCGATCAGCTGGTTGTCATCATCGGTAAAGCCCTGGAGCATGTGGAGCTTGTCACTCAGCACGAAGATGGCGACCTGGCTGGATGCTGACCGCTTCTTCAGAAACTGCAGCAGTTGATTGCGCGCATACGGTTGAGCATCCAGCGGTGTATTGAGGAGATCGTAGAGAATCACGGTGACTGGTCCGCTCTGCGGAGCTGTTGAAAGATTCGAGTAGGTGTTCGGGGGCAAATCCACCTTCGGTAAGGGCGGCTGCGCCTCGATGATCTGCTCGTCAAACGAACGTATCTGCTGCTGCTTGCCATCTTCCAACACCTGGAAGTCGTCCTTCGTCAGTCCCTTTACGGGCTTGCCCTTTTGATCCGTCACCACCACATCCACCACCACGCGCCGAACGGACACATGCAGCGTTGTTGTCGGCGAGTTGGTCGTTTGGCCCACATCGCCTGGGTCGATCGGCGTCGCGCCCTGCTGCTGGGCGGCCGACGGCTGTGCGGGCTGCTGTGCAGCTACCATCCCTCCAGACCCAAGCGCGAACATGGCGCAGCAGATCAACCGCTGCCAGGTTCGGTAGCTCCCACGGTAGAAATCGATACAACCTCGAACAGAAATGATGGGGAGCATGAACGAAAACATGGCCGTTTCCTGGAACCATCGAAGCGAGTGGAATGGAACAATTGGGGTTCCGTTACTTAGACGAGCAGCGCAGCCATCAGGCCTCACTTCAGGGCGAACCAATCGTTTGCTGCTTGTTGTAATGCGCACGCAAACCATAATCAATCGCGGAACGGAAATGGAGCCTGCATCGTAGAGTCGATGCAGGCCGGTTCAAGGGCGACGACCGGTTACTGCACGGTCAGATTAATCGTAAAGCTACCAACATTCGAATCGGGCAATTGCACACTCTGGTTGGTCGTTTGGGGGACTAGTTGAGCAGCATGCAGGGTGACCGTGACATTCGACGTTCCGGCAGGCGTCGTATCGCGGGCGACAGCGTTTCCGCAACCGATAGCGCCGCCCGTGCATGCGATCATCAGCAGTGTCAGTGCCAACGCCGTGCCGACACCGCCGAAGCCAAACCGCTTCAGCCGGCGGCGACTAATGAGCAGCATCATAGCCAGGATGCCGCTCATCCACCAGGTAAAGCCGCTGGCGGTAGGAGGAGTCGGCTGAACGTTGGTGTTGATAAAGAACTGCACCGTGGTGGGAGCGACTGTGGCTGCCGGCGTGCTTGCGGTCGCTACCGGATCCCCTGGGTACGGGGCGCACGTTGCATAGGCAGGCAGACCACTGCAGGTGAAATTCAAAACACCGGTCCACCCGCCATACGAGTTGATCGTCAGGACAGTTGAACCTGAACCCTGACCGGTCGGAGAACTCGCCACGGTGATGCTCGGATTGGTTGGCGTAATCGTAAAGGTCGCGCCCGTGGTGTTGGTCTGGCAGGTGGCGGGAGTCGCCGTAGCACATGCCGGTAACGTGACAGGTGGAGCGACGATCGCGAAGGTAGTGCTATTCGAAGTCGAAGGCCCGTAATTGTTGTCGCCGGAGTAGACGGCGAATACGGAATAGTTACTGAGGGTGGAATTATTCTCAACCACATTCGTCGTTCCGGCGCGCAGAGAGTCTTCGTTCAAGGTCGCCGTAAACGTACCTCCACCCCCCGCCACGACCGAAGCCAGGCCCAGCAAGGTAGGACTTGCGGGGGTACCGGAATAGAAGCTAACCGTGCCCCCGGGGATAACCGAGGTCGACGGCGTCAATGTTGCGACCAGCGGAATGGAGGGACCGGTTGCGTTGGCGGAGTTGTCATTCGCGCTGGCGGGGTTGGTAAACGGCGTTACAGCGACCAGTGAGAGCGTATCCGGCAGCGCGATCACCGTCTCTGTAATCGACGCACTCGATCCGCTGTAGTTGATCTCGTCGCCGCTATAGGTTGCGCTGATGACCACCGTCCCGCCCGGCAAGCCATTCGGAAGCGTGATGGTCGCGACACCGTTGGTTACGGGGCTCGTACCAACCTGCGTGCCGTTCACGTAGAACTTGACCGTCCCTCCGGGCGCGGCGGTATTGGATCCAGTCCCTACAGTCGCCGAGAAGGATACCGGCGCTCCTGCGTTCAGGGGTGTACCCGGTGCGGGCGAGGTGAGTACAAGCGTGAGCGTCGAGGGCGTGATGTGCGCGCCGGTACCGACCAACGCAATCGAAGCGGGACCATTTGTTTCATTGCCCAACAGGGTCAGCGTTTCCTGTGCGTTCAGTTCGGTTGTGGGCGGCGTAAAGATTGCGGTGATGTCGCAGGAGTTCCCGGTTGAAACTGTCCCAGCCGATGCGCAGCCGTCGCTGGTGACACTGAAGCCCGCCGCGGTGTCGCCGGTGATGGTGAAGGACGGCGACGGGAAGGTCAACGCCAGGTTTCCCGAATCGCTAACGGAGGCTGTGAGCGGCGTGCTGGTTGTGTCTACGTTCCAGGAGCCAAACGGCAGGGAGGTCTGAACGCGCGCAATTTCATTGACGACTGCATTTACATTATCGGTCGCATAGAGATTGCCGTAGCTGTCGATGGATACGCCATAGGGTGCAGCGATCGACCCGCCGACAAGGGTCTTTGCTCCCAGCGTTCCGCTGAGGTTTGGGAACTTGAAGATACTGGCATTCCCCGCATCGACAACATA
Source organism: uncultured Acidobacteriaceae bacterium (assembly GCA_963821165.1). GTDB lineage: Bacteria > Acidobacteriota > Terriglobia > Terriglobales > Acidobacteriaceae > Granulicella. The sequence continues at coordinate 509,318 of CAWGCQ010000003.1, read as the reverse complement.
GAGACTTCCGGACGCGTCCGTGGTCAGACCTGTTGGCCCGTTCAGCCCCGTCACGACCTTTACCTGTGGCTGGCTGCCGATCGGTCCGGGCAATTCCTCTACAGTATTGTTGCCTGTATCCGCCACGTAGACATTGCCGTTCGAATCGACTGTAACTGCCAGAGGGCCACTGAAGCCCGTGCCGTAGACACGCGGGGCCGAGGTGTCCAGCGAGCCGTTGATGCGCGGCACAAACAGCAGCCGGTTGTTCCCACTGTCCGCGATATAGAGATTGCCGATACTGTCAAAGGACAGGCCACCAGGACTTTTGAGAGAGAGGCTTAGAGCTGCAGCTGAGGCCGGCGAAAGCACGCCATTCACGACCGGTATCTCGATGATGCGGTTATTGCCGGTATCGGAGATAAATACCTGGCCGAGGTCGTCCACCGCAACGGCGCTCGGACCGTTGAGTGTAATCGAACCGGTTGAAAGCACGGTTCCGGTCGACGACCCTGCAACGAACTCAGTAACAGTATTGTTGCCGGCATCCGCCACGTACACGTTGCCTTGCGAATCCGTCGTCGCACCTTTTGGAGTCGTAAAGGTTCCGGTGAACGGGATAAGGGTTCCCGGATCGATCGTCACCGCTGAGCCATCACCAATGGCCGAAACCGCTGCTGTATTGAGAGCGGCACCCGTCGAATCGGCAAGGACGACAGCGCCGGTCTGCAATCCTGCTGCGGAGGGTTTGTAGGTCAGGTTAACCGAGCAGGATTGCCCAGCTGTGTAGGTGGCGCCCCCCGTACAACCGCCGCCCGCATTTGCGAAAACGGTGCTGGCTGCTGTGCCTGTATCGATGTTGATTGTCGCGGGCGTAACCGAAGCATTGAAGACGTAGTTGATGGGAGTGGAAGCACTCGTTTGGCCCAGGTTCGTCGCTGGCAGGCTGACACTGCCAATCACCTGCTTGGTCAGGTTGGTCGAGGGAGGATAGGAAGTGTAATAAATGCTCTGCGAGGCATCGACGGCGACGGGAAACGCGAGCCCGACATTATTCACAACAACAAACTTGTCCGCGGGATTGAGCCCGGGTGACTCGAGCGGAATCTCATACACAACGGATGTGTAGTTGGTCGCGTAGTAAATACTGGTGGGGTAGGTAACGGCATCTGAAACATAGAGATTGCCTGCGGGATCAAAGCTGACGCCGATTGGATCGGTGAAGGCTCCGCTGTCGATTAGCACCGGGGCGGCGGTATAAGGCGCCTTCAACTCATAGACTGCCGGACTACTGTCGGTGAAGTAGAGATTTCCCGTGCTGTCGGCCGCCAACGAGGTGATCGCTTTTGGCCACGTCGACAGGACAAGTGACGGGTTGCCGGTCGGCGGTGCGGTGCAGGCCGTTGCAGGACTGGTGGAGCAGGGTATCTCTGCGATCTCGACGGGGCCGGGACCCTGGGTTGGCGTGAAGAACACATCGCCGTAGCCATCCACCGCGATGCTGTTGGCCGTGCCGTAGTAGTAGTTGAAGAGGCTACTGGCACTGTTACCGAAGGACGTGATGCCACTCGGGGTGCAACTGTTCAACGTAACTGTACCGAAGGTGGAGGAATACCAGATCGAGTTCGAAGGATTGGAACCTCCATAAGCAAAGTAGATGTTGGTCTTGGTGCTGTCGATCGCGATAGCATTCGGACCGCCATAGCCTTGGTCGTTGGGCGCAACCGGTGTCTGGGTACCCGTACCAGCCTGGATCCGCACAACCGCTCCGCTCTGATTGACATAGACGTTGCCGCAGCTATCCACGACCTGTGGCCCTGGATTAAAGTTACCCGAGGGCGTAAGGTTGACCGGGCTTGACGCGACAACTGCCGGCACCTGTGCCTGGATAGATTGCTCGCATAGGCCCGCGGCAAATAGCGCACCCATCGTGACCAGCAGGCAACGCACGCTGACGCCGATCTTCCATCCCGGAAGCCCCGAGCACTTGTGGCCGGAAACGATCTGATCATTCATAAGAGTTTGCACTACCCTAGCCTCCTGAAGTAACTGCTGGCGTCTTCGTTGACGCTCCTGCTTTGAGCCAATCCCTGAAACAATTTTCGTTCGCAATCTCTTGCGTATTTCTGCGCGCTCGTCGAAATCGAAACGGCAACGGGCGAACCCGTTGCCGCCACTCAGCTAGAAGTTGAACCGCGCCGTGAAGGTAACAATTCGATAGCCGCCTTTGTACGGCGTATAGCCAAAATTGGTCGATGTTTCCGTCGCCTGCGCGATCGCCTCCGCCGCACTTGTCGCTGAATTCACCGTGGGCGAGCCATAGGTGAGGGTGAGATTTGGGACGGAGCCGCCAGGCCCGTAAAATTGCGGCAGCGGATGATTGAGGAAGTTCGAACCCGCGATACGGAACTGAAGCTCCTTCTGCGTGGTCAGCCTGAATGACCTTTGCACCGAGAGATCGCTGCTTATATAAGCGGGACCATTGATGTTTGGTAGCTCAAACTGTCCATTGGTTCCAAGCTTCGGCAGTGCGAAGCAACTCCCATTGATGTACTGCAGTCCCGCCGGCCCAGCATGCAGTCCATGCTTCGGATCACAGGTGAGGACCGGTTGCAACTCAATGTCCGGAGTTCCCAGCACCGTGGTGTTGTTCAGCGAAATTGCTGTCGAGTTGGTGGCTCCGGGAGGCGTATACGAAACGCCGCCGCCCAGGCCGTAGTTGGTTGAGCCATTCAGCACTGCGGTATCGGCGCCGCTCTGGATTCCAGTGACCCCAGAGATCTCCCACTGGTTGAGTAACGCTTCGATTATTCTGTTGCCGTGGTAGGCATGACCCACCTCGTAGGAATAGACAAAGTTCATGATCTGGGGACGGTTGAATCCGAGAAACCCGTAGTTATTGCGCAGATTGGACGGATCGCCGACGGCGCCCGTACGGTAGTCGCCGCGCACACCGAGCGCCTTCGACCAGGTGTAGTTCACATTGAAAATGAATGCACCCTTCTGCTTGGTGAGGGATACCTGCAAGCCGTTGTAATTTCCGTACGCGATGTGATTGGGAACAAACACGGACGTATAGTTCGGGTACGGCCGGTAGTCCTGCTGGTTCTGCTGCGTACTTCCTGCCACGGTGACAGCACCTGTAATCGGATCGGGCTGGAACAATCCTCCCAGCGGAATGTAGTTCTGATTGCTCAGATTTCCTTCCGTGAAAATATGGTGGCTTTGGTTTCCTGTGTAGGAAATTTGCAGGTGCATTTGTGCTGCGAGTTCCTGATCGAGTGTGAAATTGTAGTTATAGGTCACAGGCTGTTCATTGTCATGAGGGTCGAGGGCATAGATCGTAAATGGGCTGATAACCGTATTCGCTGCTGCCCCTGAAAAGCAATCACGACCGGGAACATAGGGCGTGCCCGCAGCTTGATCCGTCGCCGTATTCGCAATCTGATCGTAGGTGCAGCTGAGGTTCGACGGCACAGAGAAGCTCTGCGTTCCATCGGAAGTGGCGAGCGGGCCCGCCGAGTCGTTATAGGAATCGTGGAATCGGTACGCTCCCCAGCCACCACGGAACACAGTTTTGCCGTCGCCGTAGAGGTCGTATGCCAACCCTGCGCGAGGCTCAAAAAAGACAAGGGTCGACGGAGCACCGGACAAGGGAACGCTGGGATCGGTCTGATGCCAGCTTATGCCTGGGAAGGTTCGAGGATCCTGGGTGACGTCAGGATCGAGCACATGTTGGGCCGGTGGATTCCAGACGGCCAGGCCAACCCCATGCGGGTCGGTCCAGGGGCCGAGGTGATCGAACCGGATCGCCAGCGTCAGAGTCAGCTTGCTCGTAGTCTTCCATTCGTCCGACGCATAAAAGTCCAGCGTTTTGAAGTACAAAGCCACCGGGTTGGAGTTACTTGCTTGACTAAAGCCTGTGCAACCCTGAAGAAAGTTCGCCACATTATTCTGCAGCGCCGAAGTATTCAAACCGTCATTGGTAGTACAGGCCGATTGGTAGTGGTTGAACGAGTTCAAGCCTTGCGAGTACGCATACGGCACTTGGTCGTTCGAGGTCTTCTCGTAATACACGCCGAATTTCAGCGCGTGTTTGCCAAGTTGCTTGGTAACGTTGTCGGCGACATCATAGGAATATTTGCGCAGGAACGCAGATCCTGGAGGAATGTACCCCATCGCGAAGTCAGGTACGCCGTCTTCGTAATCGACCAAACCGGGTAACTGCAAGGAACCATTGTTGTAGTAGCGCCCGCCCGTCCACCCCGTGCTCGCATCGCTCACCAACTTCGGATTCGCAAATTGATTCGGCTCATAGAAGTAAGTGCCCGCGGGCACGAGTTCGTTGGTGAGGGTCGAGTTGAACACATGGGTGAAGTTGGCTGAAAGTGAATTTGCTTTGGCGTTCGAATACAGCGGCGTCGGGTAGGGAATTTGGTCCGAGCCTGCGTAGTATGTGTTGTCCAGGGGCTGTTCGTCGTTGATCTTCTCCAAGTTGTATGTGACATACAGCTTCGTGTTATCGGTGAAGTTTTCGTCCACCCGTCCATGAAACTGGTAACCATTGTGCGTGGCAGTAAGTGCCTTCGCGTAGTTGTAGCCATCCGAGGCTAAACCGTTCCCAGCTTGCGGTTGCCGATTGGGCGCGGGCCAAAACTTTGCATAGATTAAGGCTCTTGGATCGACGGGCAACAGACCCGTTCCACCCTGGACCACGCCGGCCTTGATCAACTGATCCTGCTGCGTATAGGTGGAGCTGCCGCTGGTGAGCCCTGGCGAGTAGCAATATCCTCCGGAATTACCGAGGTTATAGGTGCTCCCCGCTTGTGCGCCACCAGGTGTGGACACGGTTGCTGTACCGCTTGTGGAGTAAAAGTTAGGGCACGCAGCCGTGACAACGCTCTGGTCCACATTGAGAGCCTGGCCGATGCTCGCAGGCGTTAGATCGCCGGTCAGCATCCTTGGTGTTGGAATAAAGCTTAGGAGCGTCTGCTGGAAAGCCGTTTGTTCGTAGACCTCAAAGCCTGCGAAGAACGTCATCCTCTTGCTGTGGTTGAAGCTCGTTCCGGGAATCTTAATCGGTCCACCAATGTTCGCGCCGGGATAGTAGTAGTCCGACGGTGGCCGAGGTACACCCGAATTATTGTTGAGCCAGTCATTCGAATTCAATGCCCCGTTTCTGGCAATCAGGTATACAGATCCGTGGTAGTTCGCTCCGCCCGACTTACCCACCGCGTTGATTACGACTGGACCTTTGGCGCTATCTGCTCCGAAGTTTGATGTTTGGACCTTCACCTCCTGCACCATGTCCATATTCACGTTCGTGATAGAGGCACCCATGTCACCGGGATCCATGACGCTCGCGCCATCCGAAATAACCGTTGTCGCACCGGTCTGCGCCGTAGCGCCGTTAGCCGAGAAATTCGATACGCTCGACGAGCCAAAACCCATCGTCTGTTCGTTTGCGCTGGTCTGTCCGTTCGCCAGGTTTCCGCCAGTGTTGACAGCGAAACCGGGTAGAAACTTTATCAGTTCGGTCACGTCGCGCCCTACGGTCGATATGCGCTTGATATCTTCGGCGGTGATAAGGTAACTCTTTTCACCCGAGCTCAAGTCGACGCCCGCGGTCGTCGCGTTGACCGTGATCTCCTGGTTGAGGCCACCAACCTTCATGGCGATCTTGGAGATCGTGCGAGCGTCGCCGGGATCCATCTCAATACCGGTGATCGTGTAGGTCTCAAAACCCTTTTCCGTGATAACCAGGTCGTAGTTCGCCGGCTGGACCGCGTTGATGATGAAGAATCCCTCACCATTCGAGACCGTAACGCGTTTGGCGTTGCTTTTGATGTTGACGAGGGTGACTTCGGCTCCCGGGATGATCGCGCCGGACGCATCCAATACGGTGCCGCTCAGGCTTCCTGTCGTCTGGGCGTGCGCAACCGGCAGAAATGCAGGGGCACAAAAGGCTACAAGCAGCAGCAGACTGAGCGCTGGAGAGGGTTTTAATCTCCAGCCAACACGGCTTACGAATCTGTGGACCAAGAGGGCCTCCAAAGGGTACTCATCGCGCCCAAAATGACGTGGATAAATCGAATTAATTTCATTTTGATGGCGTAGAAGAGATAGCCGAAATGTACGTCGTTTGTCAATTCCGGATTTGATCAAGCCTGTTTGCCCATGAAAATGCGAGGGGTCAAGCTGAGGACTCGCAACGAAAGCCGGTCACCCCAGTTGACTGGGATCAGGCCAGCGTGACACGAAGAAACTCGACGGAGAGGTCGTCGTAGTATAGCTTCACCTTCCCTGGGGTGGGTTTTGGGGGAAGGTCGAACCGGTTTGACTTGCGACCCAGTCGATCATCGAGCTCGCCCTTTCAGAGGTATAGCTGGATGGCCGGCGAAACCGGTTGGTCGTGGACGATCCTTGCGAGTACCTGCCAGAACTGAAGGTTGTCCTCCCTGCGCAGGCACGACGCATCGAGTTCTCGCTCGGCCCGGACGCGTCACGGCTGCGGCTGTCTGCGAGGATATGAATCGCGCGTGATTAGGGGAGCATGCGATCGAGATGGGTATATCCGCCATCGACAACAAGATGCTGCGCGGTGGTGTGTCCGGACTGTTTCGACGAGAGGAGGAAAACAGTCGTCGCGGCGATCTCCGCTGCTTCGGTCATCCGTCGACCTAAGGGAATTCGGTTGACGATCGCCTTGAGGGTTGCGGCTGGGTCGCCTCGGTTCTCGATCCACCGCTTGTAAAGCGGCGTAAGCACTTCTGCCGGCAGGATGCTGTTGACACGGATGCCGAACGGGAGCAGCTCAGCCGCCCATTCCCGCGTGAGTGCGAGCTGAGCACCCTTCGCGGCGGCATAGGCCGAAGTTCCACCCTGTCCTGTGAGCGCGATTTTAGAGCTGATATTGACGATCGACCCGCGCGAGTCCTTCAGCATTGGCAAGGCAAAATGCGCCATTGAATAATAATGAAGCAGATTCTGTCGTAAGCTTTCGAGAAAGCGTTCCGGATCACCATTGGCGAGACCGACGCCATCGTTGGCGCCCGCGTTGTTTACCAGTCCGTCGATGCGACCATGCGTTCGCTTGATAGTGTCGACGGCATGTCGGCACTGCTTTGAGTCCGCCAGTTGTGTTTCCACGAAGTCGCACCGACGGGTTTGCTGCATCTCCTCGAGAAAATGCTGTACCTTCTCGGAACTCCGGCTCGCAATGACAACAACGGCGCCTTCGTCAATGCAGGCGCGGGTAATGGCCTCCCCAATACCGGCGCCTCCGCCGGTCACGACAATCACACGATCTTTGAGTCCCAAATCCACGATGTCTCCGCAAAAACTATTCAGCGCAGGTTGAAAAATCCGCCATCGATTGGATAATCAACTCCGGTAACGAAGCTGGAAGCGTCGGAGCACAGATACAAGGCCAGCATGGCAATCTCCTCAGGGGTACCCATGCGCCCGATAGGCTGCGATTTGGCAAGGACCTTTACCTGCTCAGATTCTTTCCCTGGATAATTCTTCGCTAAGAATCCATCGACGAATGGAGTGTGCACACGCGCCGGCGAAATGCAATTGCATCGAATCCCGTGCGCGAGATAGTCTTTAGCGACGGAAAGCGTCATTGAAAGAACGGCACCTTTGGTCATGGAGTAGGCAAAGCGGTCCGAAAGGCCCGCCGTCGCGGCGATCGATGCCATATTGAGAATGGTGCCACGATTGGCTTCGAGCATGACTTTGATCGCAGCGCGCATGCAGAGGTAGGTGCCGCGGACATTGACGGCGAAGAGCCGCTCAAAGTCTTCAAGAGAAGTCGACTGCAGATTGCCGACGTGCGCCAGACCCGCGCAGTTGACCAGGATGTCGATAGGCCCCGCGATTTCTGCAAACGTCTTTTCTACAGCCTCCTCCCTGCCCACGTCGCAAGCGAAGCCTGAGGTAGGCGCACCTGTTCTCTCCTTGATCGACGCGGCGGCAAGGTTGACTCTGTCTGAATCCAGATCAATCAAGATGACCGTTGCTCCTTGCGCGGCGAACAACTGGCTTATAGCGAACCCAATCCCGCTGGCACCCCCGGTAATCACCGCGCGCTTACCTATGAGTTCAAACACAAGCGGAAACTCCTCCTATAATCGCGCTGTTCATCGTTGTGAGTTTTATCGCCCCATTCCATTCCTGTCAAATAGGAGATGAGTTGTGATTTGCAAGAGAGTGCGCGCAGAAGCTGATATATGCGGCCTCCCCCTGTTTTCTCCCTTAGAAGTCTAGTTTCATTGACGAAAGAGTGGGGACGTAACTACACTTGCGTTGCTGTCGCACATTTGCGCAAACGGCTTGTGAGAGTCAACCCGCAGCCTTAGAGGCGTTGAGGAAACTTTGAAACCGATCACTATCATCAATGTGCGCGTCATCGATCTGCGCTTCCCAACTTCGCGTGAGTCGATTGGGTCAGACGCTGTCAACAAAGATCCTGATTACTCCGCGGCATACTGCATCCTCGAGACCGATGCAGACCTCGAGGGCCACGCCCTCACATTTACACTTGGCCGCGGAACGGAACTTTGTGTCAGCGCCATTGAGCATCTTTCTAAATTTGTGCGGAACCGCACGCTGCAATCCATTACAGATGATCTCAATGCGTTTTATCTTCAACTGACAGGAGATACGCAATTTCGTTGGTTGGGCCCGGAGAAGGGTGTCATTCATCTCGCGTGCGGCGCACTAATAAATGCAATTTGGGATTTATATTCCAAGGCTGAGGGCAAGCCGGTTTGGCGGCTGCTCGCAGAGATGTCTCCGGAGCAAATCGTAGCCGCTATCGACTTTCGTTACATTGCCGACGCAATTTCGCCGTCCGAGGCGCTAGACATTCTACGAGCCGGTAAGGATCTGCAACATGAGCGTCTGGCTATTCTGGAAGCCCGCGGTTATCCAGCCTATACAACTTCAGCTGGCTGGTTTGGCTTTAGCGATGAGAAGATTCGGAGACTTTGCCGCGAGAGTCTTGCGGATGGTTGGACTCACTTCAAGCTAAAGGTAGGGGGGGACCCGAAGGATGACCTGAGGCGCGGGCAGCTCATGCGCGAGGAGATTGGATGGGACTGCCACATGATGGTCGACGCGAATCAGAAATGGGGTGTCGAGGAGGCCATTCGGCGCACACTCCAGCTGAGCGAACTTAGACCCTGGTGGATGGAGGAGCCTACCAGTCCTGACGACATCCTTGGACACGCACGCATTCGTCGTGAGGTCGCTCCTGTACGCATTGCTTCTGGCGAGCACTGCCACAATAGTGTCATGTTCAAACAGATGTTTCAGGCCGGGGCCATCGATGTCTGTCAGCTTGACAGCTGTCGCGTTGCGGGAATCAATGAAAATTTAGCCATTCTGCTGATGGCTGCAAAGTTTGGCGTCCCGGTTTGTCCTCACGCAGGTGGGGTTGGATTATGCGAGTATGTGCAGCATCTCGCAGTCTTTGATTTTCTGGGGGTCTCCTGTTCCATGGAGAATCGGGTGGTTGAGTTTGTAGATCACCTCCATGAACACTTCCTTCATCCTGTCACGATCCGCAAGGGGCACTACTTATTGCCTCAGGCGGCCGGCTACAGCTGTGAGATCCTGCCGGGTTCGCTTGCACGGTTCGAGTATCCGAATGGAGAGGTTTGGAGCGAACGGCCGCATGAAATTCGTTTTGTTCAGGCGTAACGACAGTATGATTCGGGGTGAATAGACTGACCGTAACATTCTGGGACGAAAGAAGCAGCGATGCTCAAGACCGGTATTCTCAATCCGCACATCAACTCCCTGTTGAGTCGCATCCGTCATACCAACACGTTCGTTATCGCTGACCGAGGCTTTCCTTTCTGGCCCCAGGTCGAGACCATCGACATCTCCCTGGTCGACGACATCCCAACGGTGCTGAACGTTCTCCATGCGATAGTCCAGAATTTTGTCATAGGCAAAGCCTGGATGGCCACCGAATTTCGTCTAGCCACCTCACCAGAAATGTTGAGTGCCTACAAAACGCTTCTCCCCTCCTTAGAATTTGAAGAGCATATCGAACTCAAGCGCCGTGTGCCCTTTGCGATTGGACTCATTCGTACTGCAGATACAACGCCTTACTCCAACGTCATTCTGGAATCGGCCTAAGCACTCGGTCTTATGAACAAGTGGTCTAAGACATCTTCTCTTCACAAACCGGGCAGCTCGCCGCTCACGCTGCGCATTGACGCGCACCATCATCTTTGGCGTTATCGCGAGGCCGAGTTTAGATGGATTGGAGACGACATGGCGGCTCTGCGACGCGACTTTCTGATAAGTAATCTTTGGCCAGAACTGCAGGCGGCAAAGATCGGTGCCACAGTCGCGGTGCAGACGCGTGAATCTCTCGAAGAGACAGGATGGTTGCTGGAATGTGCGCAGTCGGCGCCGTTCATACGAGGCGTGGTGGGCTGGGCTCCGCTTGACGCTTGCGACCTTCCAGAGATTCTTAGCCGCTTCAACAATGCGAGCGATCTTGTTGGTTTGCGCGAGATCGTTCAGGGACAGTCCGACGGATACCTGGACCGCCCGGAGTTTAATCGCGGCATCCGCGAGCTAACGAGGCTGAACCTGGCGTACGACATTCTCATCCACGAACGACAATTGACGGAGGCGACACGTTTCGTCGATCAGCACCCCAATCAACGATTTGTGCTCGATCATGCGGCGAAACCAAAAATATCGAAAAGGGAACTTGAGCCATGGAAGACGAATCTTCATCTGTTGGCGCAGCGGCCGAATGTGTCTTGTAAGATTTCAGGCTTTTTGACCGAAGCCAATTGGCAGAGTTGGACGGTGGCTTCATTGCGCCCGTATTTTGACGAATGCGTGGAGGCCTTCGGGCCCCAGCGTCTGCTCGCAGGCTCCGACTGGCCGATGTGTCTTGTGGCTTCTACTTATGCCCAGTGGTGGGATCTTCTGACACTTTACTTTGCTGATTTCAGTGCCGATGAAACTCGGCGCATCTTCGGCGCCAATGCCGCTGAATTCTATCGCCTTCCAGGGGATCCCGGGGTTTCCTCTTGAATAGTGCAATGAACAAATCATCGCAGGCGCGCCAACAAAGTACGAATGAATCCACGCCGGCTCTGTTTCCTCGAGGTCACCTACTTCCCTTCATCCTCGTTACAGTACTGTTTTTCGTTTGGGGGATGTCGAACAACTTGACCGACATTCTGGTGCAGCAGTTCAGGAAATCCTTTGAACTTTCACCTGTGCAGGCGCAGCTGGTGCAGACAGCCGTTTTCTTTGGTTACTTCTGTATGGCTATTCCGGCTGCGTTCTGTATGCGCCGCTGGGGTTACAAATTCGGCATCCTGGCCGGCTTATGTCTATTTGGAACTGGCACTCTTATGTTTTGGCCTGCAGCAGTCATAGGCCGGTATGCGCTAATGCTTGTCGCGTTATTCGTTGTAGGCTGCGGCTCGGCCACACTCGAGACCGCTGCCAACCCATTCATCGCCGAATCAGGATCTCCTCTGACTTCCGAGCGACGCCTGAATTTTTCACAGGCATTCAATCCGCCCGGCACGATCACGGGCGTCCTGATCGGCACTTTCTTCATCTTCTCGGGAGTCGAGCTCTCCGCCACAAAGGTTGCACTGATGAAAGCTCAAGGGACTTATGCCGGCTATCTCCATAGCGAAATGATGCGTGTCGTTCCAACTTATGTAACGCTGGGCTGCATTGTCCTTCTGCTAGCGATCGTCATCGGATTCACAAAATTTCCCGACGCGCCCCCCGAACAAAGCACGACACACACCGACTCTCTCGGTCGTCAAATCGTTTTGCTCCTGCGCGTGTCGAAACTTCGCGCGGCGATTCTAGCGCAGGCGTGCTACTGCGGGGCACAGGTCAGTACCTGGTCTGCATTCATTCCTTACGTAAGGCAGTACACCCACTCCAATGATCGCAGCGCGGGCCTGCTGCTGACGGGCAATCTGATCGCGCTCGCCCTCGGGCGTGTCATCTCGACCGGGCTGATGCGATGGATCAATCCAGCCCACATGATGGGCGCCTATGCCAGCATCAATATTCTGCTATTGATGGTCGCCATTCTTCATCCCGGGAACCTTGGCGCAGGCGCAATCTTGCTCACAAGCTTCTTCATGTCCATTATGTTTCCCACCATATTTGCTATGGGCATCAAGGGTCTTGGTCCAGACACAAAGCTGGGGGGATCTCTGATCGTGATGTCTGTCGTTGGCGCCGCAATCATTCCACCTGTGCTAGGACTGGTTGCCAAACATACCGGAAGCTATGCATTGGGCTACATGGTGGTCGCGGTCTGCTACCTGGTTGTCGCGATTTATGGTTTGAAGGCCCGATCTCCGGCCAACGTACACACCGTTGTCACGCCCATTTAGATCGGCAACATCAAGTGGGGCGTGTCCCCCCAATCGATGTTGTAATCTTTTCCGCTGCCTCGCGGAGAAGCGGAATAATCTGGATACTATTCTTAGTCGATTCGTTGTACTGGATGTGCGGAACGGTCAGGGCACAGAGCGGCGAACCCCTGTCGTCAAAGATTGGAAAGCTGATATTGACGATGCCTTTCACCAAGTAGCTTGCACGCTCTTCGTAGCCCGCTCTCCGAATTCGCTCAAGATGCACCTCAAGGTCGCGTGGAGGTTTCTTGCCGGTCTCCCGGCTCCATTCCGCTAATGTCCGCTCCCGCTGAGCCGCGAGCTGGTGCGCAAGAATGACATATCCACTTCCTGCTTCCATAAGGTCGACTGTTGATCCAAGCTTCACGAAGAAGCCTAAATCTGTTGGGGCATTGACCTGCGCAAGGATGACAACTCGTCCTTCCTCAAGAACCCCCAAATGACAGGATTGCGACGTGTCATGAGCTAACCGATGCATCACTGGAAGCGCATCGACTATCAATCGCTCAGTAGGAGGATGCTCCTGTACCAGCTTGAACATCTTTAGCGTTAGCGAGTATCGCTCCTCTTCAACTTGCGCAATATAGCCGCGCCGCTCCAGGCACAGCAGCATGCGGAAAATCTCGGATACTGTTCGCTGCAACTCACGAGCAAGCTGGCTCTTCGTCAGACCTTCCGATTTGTGTGCGAGCAGCTCGATGATATCCAGACCTTTGTCTAGCGCTGGCGTCGCATAATTGAGTGACTTAAGTGGCTTTACCGAGGCTTTCGTGACACGGTTCTTTGGCATCTTTATCCTGGCCAGATTTGTGAGTTCCTGCGCTCCCGATACTTAATATGAGTGAAGAGTCAGTGTAACGTGCTCAGCGCATCACCATCATAAGCCGATCTGAATGAGCGATTTCTGTAACTGAAGCTCAAGAGATTAGCCCCCCGCAACTCGCGGGACCATCGATCTGCTACATTACCGCGACTTTTGCGTATTCGGCCCGCTCATGCCGCGAAATGCGTTTGCATGCCCGCTGCGGAACGGGTCTAGCGTTTGGTTCGCTCGGGAAAGATCTTGCGGCAGACTGTCAACGCAGTTTCTGAGTTTGGAAAGCAGGCGCGGCCTTCGGTTGTCCGCAGTCGCGTCGTCGCTTATCTTTACTGGCCGCTGGGAATACCGTGGAAACCACTTGTCGACGCTTGCGGGTGTCGTTCGGACCGTCCGCGGTCGACCACTTGGTCGTCCTGGTTTGCATCAAGCCCCCATAGGTTTCTGGAACGGACCAGGAACTTTCGCTCCCTTCATCGTCCGCCTTCCTTTTGGCGAAACGTTGTGGTTCCTTGCATTTTGCATTCTTTCGCAGCGGGCTCGTCAAGCCTTTGCAATCCAGGTCCTTGATGTACATTTCGTTCGGCGATCGGCATTCATTGATCGCCCGTGCCTGCCGCGGACTGTGCATCAGAACCAGGGCCGTCGTGCGGCGGCTGGGCGGACTGAACAAAGATCTTCGGACCACCCCCGTGAGCAGCCCATTCTCGATATGTCTTCTGCAAGACGAAGAATGCCTCCTTCTTCTCGCCCTTCGTTCGAGATGAGGCCCTTCCTGTTGAATCCGTCCTGAAAGCCAGGCAGCTGTCGCATAGGCGATCTGAAATCGACGAGAATCCATGGACTCAGTCCTCGGAACTGAGGGATCTTCGCCAACATAGGTAACTGGTGCTCGAAGATGCTGGCCTGGTACTCCTCGGTCCATCGCTGTGTGGGAGCACCATGCAATCCTGCCTTTGCGTCACCTCCGAACTCACTGACGATTAATGGTTTGCTATAGGCAATGTGCCAGTGGGTAAGATCCGCGCCGTCAGGTGTCTGCTCGTACCAGCCAATGTATTCATTCATCCCGATCACATCGAGGGCCTCGCCCAGCGGGTCGTCGACATACTTGTCATGGCCCTCGGAGCGGACAAGAAGTGCTGCCGTGACCAGCCTGGTCGAATCGAGATTGCGGACGCTTCCCGCAAGCGTCTTAAGGAAAGCTGTTCGTTCCGGGGTGAGAGGGGTCTCATTCGCGATCGACCAGAGCACGACAGATGCTTTGTCGCGGTCGCGCCGAATCTCCTCCTCCAGCTGGCGTTGCGCCTTGGCGAGCACGGCAGGATTGCCAAACTCTTCTGCCCAGTAAACAGGAATTTCGGACCATACCATCAACCCAAGTCGATCGGCGGTCCGAGTCATGCGTTGGTCGTGAGGATAATGCGCGAGCCGGACATAGTTGCAGCCAAGCTCCCTGGCCCACCCTAAGAGCGTCGCGGCATCTTGGTCGGTGTTGGCACGGCCACCGCGCAGTGGCGCTTCGGCATGAATCGAAATGCCACGAAGAAATACCGGCTTGCCATTGAGAAGAATGTCTGTCCCTTGAACTTCAATCGTCCGGAATCCTATTTCGTCATCGAGAGAGTCTTCGCCGGTCTGTAGATGTACCTTGTAGAGCTTCGGATGGTCGGGAGTCCAAAAGGTAATGTCATTCGCAGCGAGCGAAACGGTTCCATGCTGGTCTTTGTCCAGTTTGGTCGACACCCTGCGGCCGAGTTCCGGAAGCGAGACGGTGACCTCGTCTCCAGCGGCGGCGCCTTGCACGTGAACGCTGCCGACAATCGCGGTACGGTCCCGGTTCAAATGCAGATCGTAGTCGTCGATGTACTTGGCCGGAACATCGATCAGGGAGACATCGCGTGTGAGGCCGCCGTAGTTCCACCAATCGGTGTTCAGTGTAGGTATGCCGTCGGCCAGGCGCGTGTTGTCGACCGCTATGACGACGAAATTCTTGCCCGGGCGAACGCTGCTCGAAATGTCACAGTCAAAATCGGTGAACCCACCTTCATGGCTGCACACTTTCTGACCGTTGACCCAGGCGATGGACTTGTAGTTGGCCGCGCCAATGTGCAGGAAGGTTTTGTGGCCGGCTGGCTGCTGATAGGTGAAGTCCCGCTGATACCACAACAGGCCCTCGTAATAGAAGAGCGAGTCACGCTGTGTATTCCAGTCCCCGGGAACCTTCAACGTGGGGGACTTGCTGAAGTCGTACTCGAGCAGCCCCTGGCTGCCCGTTTCCGGAGCGCCGTTGAGGAAGAATCCATCCTTTCGCATCTCGCGATGAAAGTTGTACAGGCCACCGTCATAGGGATCGACGATGTAATGCCAGTCTCCATCCAAGTTGACCATCTTTCGATGGTCTGCATCGACCAATACGGTAGTGGACTGGGTTTGCCCACGCGCGCCAAGAGTAAAGACGGCGACAAACGCCGCGGACAGAAGTACGCGAAGGTAGGGTTGCATCGGGCTCCGTTGGTCTGAGAACTGGCGATCGGCAAGTTGTGCCGGTCGCTTTAAGGAATTGGGTAAATAAATTTCGCGCAAGATATGACCTGACGAACAAGTCAGATGGAGTACAGGCGCCAGCGCTCCGGGGCCGCCAACGCCTGCCTCGCGTGAAACTAGAACGTCAATCTGCCTCCCAGTTGGATAACTCGCTGGGTGCCAGCAGCTGAGGTGATGGTGGCCTGTGAGGCTGACGTGATGTTTCCGGACGATGGGTTGCTGAGACTCACCCAGTTCATCACGTTGGTGATCTCGGCGCGGAACTGAAACACTATGCCCTTGGGGAAGGCAATGTTCTTGAACAGGCCCGCATCCATGTCCTTCAGACCGGGCCCGATCAGGGAGTCGCGGCCCACATTGCCGTCCGCGCCACCAGGGCCGATGCCGCCCAGGACACCAGGTCCATTCGCCATGAACGCTGCGTTGTTGAACCATGCCTTCGTAACACTATTCGTGGCACAAACGCGGCAGCGATGCGGGTTGAGCTTAGGGCTCACTCCAGGAACCGCGTCAGGGCGGCTCTGACCCAAACTGTCGAAGTTCTTGTTAGATCCGGTGGACACCGTAAAGGGTCCGCCGCTGGTGAAGTAGGCGACCGACGAGATCTGCCAGCCGTTGAGCAGTTCCTTCGCGGCCTTGTTCGACCCGTTGTAGTAGTTGAGTTTCCAGATGCCGGAGATCGCAGCATTGCTGTTATGGTTTTGATCCATCAGCCCGTACTCTTCCTGAAGGCCGCCGCCGACGGCGCCGAGGGTATTGTTTTGCGGGGTGAAGGGTCCGCCAAACACGCCGAAGTCCTGCGCGTTCATCAACCCATTCTCGACCGGGTTCGAGCTTTCCAGAGCGCGGCTCCAAACGTAGAAGCCGCTGAGGCTGAAGCCGTGTGACATCGTCTTGGTCGCCGAGATTTGGAGACCGTTATAGTTTGAGGTTTGGTTTGAGATCAACTCGGTAATTCCCGTCAGGGTACCGGGCGTACCGGGCGCACCGGCATCGTACTGACGACGGATGTCCGTACTCGAAGCTGCTGTGCTGGGCTTGCCGAACTCCGTTGAATACGGCGCATAGTTGGCATCGACGAACGTTTGCAGGTGACGACCGAGCGTGCCGACATACGCTACCGTCACACTGATCTTGTAAGGCAGTTGCCGCTGCACACTCACGTTGTACTGGTAGATCGACGAATACTTAACATTCGGGTCGATGGCTTCAATGCTGGTGTTCGGGTAGAACTTCGGAGCGGAGGGTGTAAAGGTGTACGGGAATATTCCGCCACCCGCGGCGGTGCTGGGAAAGTTGTACGCGGGGCCACCATAAACATTTGTCAAGGATGGAGTGGGGCCAAACGCGTTGCGAATGGAGAAGGGAGCAGCGTTGCCGGGCTGGTTCCACTCGTTGCCGCTGGGGCTTCCGAAGAAGATGCCCGCCGCAGCGCGGATCGAGGTCTTGCCGTCGCCAAACGGATCGAAAGCAAAACCAACGCGAGGCGAAATGTGATTGAACTGCGTGCTGATAATGCCGCGACCAATTCCCTTGTCCCCTGGGAACAATTGGCCTTCCGGGGCAGCTGGGGTAACGGTGGACTGCTGGTAGGGAACAAAGGACGCCGTCCGGTTATGCGCATCTACAGGAGGCGTATCGATGTCCCAACGAATTCCGAGATTGGCCGTGAAGCGCGGCGTCACGCGGTAGTTATCCTGCGCAAAGGCAGCGATGTGCCATGTGCTCAGATGCGTGACATACGTCGAATCCTGTTCAAACGAACTGGTTTGGCCGGCGATAAAGTCCGCAATCGCATTGCCCGTTGTGGTGGGCGCAGACGTCGCGAAGCCAACGTCGCCATAGTTATTCAGGTTGGCAAGGAACATCGTCTTGTCGAGAGCGAACTCACCGCCAACGGAAAGGTTGTGTCTGCCCTTCGTGATGCTGACGACATCGCGCAACTCATAGTTGTCGGAACCGGTCACCGGCCCCGCGTTCGGGTTCCCCGTGTTGAAGTCGCCGCTGATATTCAGATAGGGCAATCCGGCCGGCCCCTGGATGAGGAAGTTCGAACCAAAACTGCCGAGCGTTTGATTGCCTGGACCGGCCACAGGGATAAGAGTGCGTCCGCCCATGGCCCGTGTGAAGGTTACCCAGGCCTGGTTGATCGTGCTGGGACTGAAGGTATGAGCATCGGCGACGACAGCATTGGTCTGACCTGCATGCGATTGGTCGCCAGTCCAGTTGACGTTGCCACCTCCGCTGGGAGTTGACGTGGTGTTGACGTAAAAGTACGTCACTGTCAGATGGTCCGCGTTGGCGATGTTTTGGTCATACTTGGCGAGGTATTCGTCTGAGTCCGTCGGAGTGTCGTATACACCGATGTACGCCCCGCCGCCGCTTGATGGTGCGGCTGCTCCGGTCGGCAACGGAATGGAAACGCCGATCTTATTGGTCACGTTCAGGAAGTTCGCAGCCGTCGGGTCCAGCAGACCTGAGGGCATGCAGTTCAGCGTGGGAACCGAGCAGTTTGGGCTGCTGTTTGTTCCGTCCACCTGGGTCTTGGTGCCCGGCATATAAACCTTGAACGTGTCCCCGGTAAAGTCGCCCATGCGCTCGGCAGCCGTCGGAGTCAGTGCGCCTGAGACGGTTGCTCCCTGTATCTGGCGGAGACCGGCGTAGCTAAAGAAGAAGAACGATCGATCGTGCTTGATGGGACCGCCGAAGGTTACGCCAAAATTGTTGCGGTGATACGGGTTCTTCACCAAGGTGTGGGTAAAAGCGTTGGGGGCCGGATTCCAGCTGAAGGCGTTGAAATCGGTGTTGCGATTGAATTCAAACACCTCGCCATGGAATTGGTTTGTTCCGGACTTCGTGACCACGGTGACGACAGCCCCGGAAAATTGGCCGTATTGTGCCCCGAATGCGTTGGTCTCCACGCGGAACTCTTCAAGTGCCGAAGGGTTGGGCGCCGAGTTCCCGTAGTTGCGCATGCCTGTAATGTTGTTGCCGCCATCCAGATAAAATGCGACATTTCCGTTACCGGAATCGAGCGAGCCGTTAACCTGAACGTCTGCCGATGGCAGTCCAACCGTCATATTCGGGGTGCCGCTCGGATTCGTGGTCGGGCTGCTGCTGTTGGCCATCACGCCTGGTGTGAGCGAGAGTTCAGCGTAGGCGTTGCGATTGACGAGGGGCAGGCCCTCGATCTCCTGCGAGGTTACGACTCTTCCAAGTTCGGAGGTTGAGGTGTTGATCAACGGCGGGGCACTCGTCACGGTCACGGTCTCGGTCGCCGCGCCGGCAGATAAGGAGACGTCGAGTGACAGCGTTTGATCTACCGTGAGATCGAGGTTCTCCTGGGTGAAGTGTTTGAAGGACTTAGCCGTGACTTCGACGGCATAGGTGCCGACCGGAAGAAAATCGATACGGTATTCTCCAAGCTCATTCGTCTGAACGGACCTGGAGAATGCAGTTGCCACGTTTGTGGCCTTCACTGTGGCTGAGCTGATGACGGCTCCAGTCGGATCTTTGACCGTACCTACGAGGGAGCCGGTAGTTTGTTGCGCATGAATACCGGCAGAGCTCGTAGCTAAGAGGAGAACGCCGAGCAGGCACAAGAGATATCTTGCGTGGCGAAGAGCGTGGTTTGGGCTTGCGATTTTCATCTTGCCTCCAAAGGGGTGATTCCTGTACATCGTTCTCCCGCCAGCATGTTTGGTTTCCGTGTCTATCTGGCAATCGGGGGGATGTGAGTATGGCAGCCACACTATTGGCGTGGAGATTGGTTTGTCTTGTGAATTGGGAGTGAATGCAGGTTACCTGTGGGCCCTGTAACGAGGTCGACCCCGCGCGGCTCGAAGGGCTAGTAGAATCAGCACGTTCTTCGAACGCCACTAACAGTTGTTAGCGATTGTTAGCGATCGACTGGCAAGGTTCTTGGCGAACGCGACAAGACCCTGGCGCGGAGTGATAGACGCCCTTCACGAGCGGACTACCGATCTGGTATCTTGAATCACCTCAATGGGAACGTCTGTAGCATCTGCCGGGTTGGATTTCACGGAGCGTGCGGAGCTCGACTGGTTGCTGGAATCGGGAGCTCTGGGTCGCTCTGCGAACCTTATAAAGGTGTTGCGTTACGTTTGTGAAGAGACTGCGGCAGGACGAGGCGACCAGATCAAGGAATACTCGATCGCGGTAGAAGCCCTGGGGCGCAAGGCAAACTTCGATCCCCAAACCGACACCATCGTCCGCGTGACGTTTCACACCCTGCGCAAACGCTTGCAGGACATCTACGAAACCGGCGAAGGCGTCTCCCATTTGGTGCGGATTGTCGTTCCAACTGGCGGATACGCGCCACAATTCGTGCACTTGCAGGAAGCGGGCCATACAACATCCCTTCCCTACGTTTCAGGAGACGACCCAGTCGCGGTACGTCTTGCCGCAGCACCGCTACCTCCTCAGCCTACATCTCCGTCCTCCCACTCGACCGGTGGCCGCGCTCCCTGGTTCTGGCTCGCTGCCGTCATCGTCGTCGGCCTGGTTGTCGCGACTGTCTGGCGCAAATCCCACCCGTCGAACTCGAACTGGACAGACAGTCTCGCGTCCGCATCGCCCGTCACGATCAGCGGACCAACCTACATTCTCTTCGGTAAAGGGAGGCGCCCTTATACAGACCACTCCGGTATTCGTTGGGAACCGCAACCGGCGTGCGAAGGCGGGGAAACCGTTCGGTCCACTGGCGCAAGGTTTTCAGGAACGGAAGATTCAACCATCTATGACGGCGGCATTCGCGGTATCGTCCGTTGCACGTTTCACGCGCGGCCTGGGCTCTATGAACTGCGGCTCCATTTTGCCGAGCCGAGCAATCTCGAGCCCGCCCACCGGGTCGTCACCCTGGCCGTAAACGCTGGGCCCACCACCTCGGTCGATGTGGTTGACCGCGCGGGCGCAGACCGGGCCGCCACAACATTCACGATTCCAGGCATCCGTCCGGAGAACGATGGCACGATCCACCTCGATTTCACGAGTGAGGTATCGCCCCTAAATGCCGTCGAAATCCTTCCTGCGCCAACGGTCCAGCCGCTCCCGGTCCGAATTGTTGCTGCATCGTCGCCATTTAAAGATGCCTCTGGAAACGTCTGGCTTACTGATCGATACTTCCGCGGAGGCCGTCACGGACAGCCTCCTGATCGGGAGCATCGACCCAGTCTTGGGCTCTACGCCTCGGATCGCATCGGCACGTTTCAATACTCGGTACCCGCGCCCACAGGCAGTAAGTACCGCGTGACGTTGTATTTTCGGGAGCCGTGGTTCGGACAGGAGAATGGAGCTCCGGGCGGTGTGGGAAGCCGCGTTTTCGATGTCTACTGTAACGGGCAGAGCGTAGTTCAGGACTTCGATATTCTCGCAGATGGCCATGGCCAGTCGGTCACCAAAACGATCGACGGGGTGTCTCCCACAGCACAGGGCGAGCTTAACCTTGCCTTTGTTCCTGTCGTTAACTATCCGCTCGTCAACGCCATTGAGGTCACGCCGGACAAGCCATAGTTTCGGGAACCCATCCTCGGGAACACAATGCAGCGAAGATTCAAAGTGGTTACGCTCCCATGCCCCGCGCCCATGAGAAACGGCGTTCGCAGCGATATCCCTCGAAGAGGACGGCCCGCTTGGGCCGAGAACCAACCCGCAGATTAGTCCTCATAAACGCTCTTCTCGTAACTGATCAACGTCTACCCGCTGAGTTTCCCGTGAAGTCGGCGTTTGAGCAACTTAGCGTCAGTACATCTCGGTTCCGCGTGAATAGGCGGTAGATTGTCACAGACAGCGGGACGCGGAAGCTACGTGGTTGCAGTAGCAGTCACTGGCCGCTCCTTAATGCCCGCGATCAGCAGCCAAAGCATGGCCGCGAGCTCCGCCAGAAAGACCGGCTGGAAATAGCGGAATAGAGTGTCCGTGGAATCCGGAGCGAAGAACCATGTTACGCCGACGATGACCCACGCAATCCCGTCCAGCAGGAGCCAGTATCCAAGCCAGCGCGGAAGGAAGCGCGAGCGCACCACCAACCAGCCAAAGGGCAGCAGCCATAGTCCCCAGAACAGCTGGTTGACGCCATTCGCCTGGCTATGCAACCGGATAAGAACCATCCCGATCGCTTCACGCGTGTGGTTGTCGAAAGCGGCGAAGGCGTCGCCCCCGCGAAAGACGAGCAGTGCGGCCGCGCTGAAGACCACGGTTACCAGTCCGAGGGCGGAAGACACCAGCACCAGAGCCAACAACTGCCGTGCGCGATGGCGGTCAACGTCTTCGAACAGCCGATAGAGCGCCAGACCCAGCCCAATAAAGATAACTGCGCCTAGCGTCTCGGCAAACATTCCCCAACGGTAGAGGGTCTCGTGGCTAAGAATACGCGCTGCAGTTGCCCCAGCGTCGTTGTGAACCACCGTTTGTGATGGGACATAGAGCAGGTAGAACGGTCCCAGCGTGAAACCCAGGTACCATAGGCCAGCGATATGGGCCGTCCTGTTCCGTGGCGTCATGTGAAACCTCTGACTTTACAGTATGGTACGCGACGGAGAAAGTTCGGGGAAAACGACACCGTGCGCCGCACAACACGATGACGCAAGGTGTAGGTCGCCATCAGTTGTCGAGATGCCTGCGAAGTCGGGCTTTGGCAAGTTCGCTTCTCATTTGTTGCCATCAGGCCAACGCGCTCATCGGGCGCGGCGTATGTTGAATTGTTTGTCCTGAGAGACGCGCATGGCGACACTCATTCGGTAGTCGAAACGTTTCGACTTCGTTGCGGGCTGCTTGCCCCGCAGGCAAACGGTCTCGGCGTTGTCTGCTTTTATCGTGCAGGCGGATGGGATTTGCGAACATGCGCATGACGATGAGGCCGTGATGGGTGGGTCATCGGGTCGTGGTGGGCTCGTGGACGGAAGCCGGATGATGGATGGGTGGTGCGGTGGGGGTGGCGGGTTCTTCGGCTGCGCTGCGCTCAGGATGACAGGGTATGGGCGGTTCCGGTGGTGATATCGAAGTGCTGGAGGCATGTTGAGGATGATGGCCCTGGTGCGACCTAATCTAAATACTTGATGAGGATGACTTCGTTTCCGGTTTCGTTGTAGATGAGTTCGTCGACCGTGCCGGCGGCGAGCAGCATGCCGTAGCCTCCGGCGCGCATGCCTTGCTGGTTGCGCAGGACAATGTGAGCTGTGGGGTCGTCGGAAGGATTGGCGTGCGCTGCATGGGGGATGTCTTCCTTGCGAAATCCGGCGCCGGGGTCACGGACGCGGAAGGTCATGGTGCGGGCGGTGCGGATGGCGTTCACCTCGACGACCTGGTCGGGATTGAACTTGGCGCCGTGCTCCATGGCGTTGATGAGGATCTCGCGAAGCGCGAGCATGATCTCCTGGCGCGCGGTTTCGGGCAGTTGCGCGGCAAACTCTCTGGCAAACGACATGAGGCGGTCGGCTGTGGCGAGGCGGCAGTTGACTCGCACGGCAATCCAGCCCGGGCGTGCAGAGACGACTTCGATGTCTTCGTTCGAATCGTCACTCATGGCTGCATGGCGTACTACGGAGGCGATTTCGTCCGCGTCAAAGGGAGGGGTGAAGCATCCGAAGACACGCGCACGCAGAGCTGCGATGATCTCGTTCGGTGTACTGTAAGGCGCGAGCACGATGCACTTGAGGCTGGGGCGTATGAGTCTCATCTCCTCGAGGAGCGCGAGGTCTTCTTCGATTACGCCCTCGGCACTGGTGACGATGAGGCCGAAGGCCCGGCAGCGGAGGCGGTGGAGCGCGTCGATGTGGCCGGCGGCGTACTCGATGGGGAGGTCGTCGGCGGCGAGACGGTCTCCGATTTCGTGGGTGATGGGGTTTTGGCTGTCGACGATGAGGACTCGGCTCATGTGACCTTCCGGGGGAACGGGATGATTTTAGATCATTCGCGTAAAAGGGTAATGAGGCGGGGCTTTCGGGTTGGGGGTGGTTGGTCGGGACCTGGGGCTTCGGTCCGGGGTGTGAGGCTGGATGGAAGGTTGAGAGAGGCCTTGACGCAAAGGGCGCGAAGAGAGGCGCAACGTTTCGCCAGGGGTTCGGGGCCGGGTGGGAGATGTGCGCACCCACTCATGACGATGATGCCGCCATGAATGGGGCACCCCGGTCCTGCGCGGACGGCGAGAGTTAAGTGCGGAGGCTAATTCGTCCAGTGGATGCGGACGGATTTTTTGCCGAGGCGGAGGGTGGGGGTTTCGTGTGATGGGTGGAGATCGTGCTATCCCACCCATGACGATGATGCCGTCATGAATGGGGCACCCGGTCCTGCGCGGACGGCGAGAGTTAAGTGCGGAGGCTAATTCGTCCAGTGGATGCGGACGGATTTTTTGCCCAGGCGGAGGGTGGGGGTTTCGCCGATAGATTTGCGCGGACGGCGCCCGCAAATCCCTCTAAGTCAGCATTGCGATCTTCGTCTGTCTTCCACATCGGATCGTTAAATTCGTCGGTCGTACTTGGACCGTGTGGAGCACGTTCTGAGTCTTGACTCCGTCGACGAAAATTCCGGCGCTGGTGATTTGCGTCTCGGCCGACCGCCTCGAATCCTTCATGTTGAGCCGTACAAGAAGCTTGGCGAGGTCGATGGGAACGGCTGCGTTGCCATTTGCTTGGGCTGCTTGCAGAGAGACTTGGTCCAGTCTCGCGACGTCGGTCAGAGCTACCGCGACCCGCTCGGCGTCTTCGGCTACGCCCTTTTGTTGGAACTGGGTGGCCCAGGATTCGGCGGCTTGGTCGGCTTCTGCGGGGGAGTGGAAGTCGGCGGTGATGCTGTGGGCCAGGTCTTTCTTGGCTTGCATGGGGTGGAGCTTGCCGGTGGCTACGTCGGCTTGCATGGCGTCGATGTGGGATTGCGGGAGGTCGGTGAGGAAGGTGTAGTACTTCCACATGAGCTCGTCGTTGATGCTCATGAGCTTGCCGTACATTTCGCTGGCGGGGTCGTTGACGCCGATGGCGTTGCCGAGGGACTTCGACATTTTTTGGACGCCGTCGAGGCCTTCGAGGATGGGCGTCATGAGGATGATCTGCGGCTTTTGGCCGAAGTGTTTTTGGAGGTCGCGGCCGCGCATGAGGTTGAACTTCTGGTCGGTGCCGCCTAGCTCTACGTCGCACTCGAGGGCTACGGAGTCGTAGCCTTGGGCGATGGGGTAGACGAACTCGTGGAGGGCGATGGGCTGCTCGTCCTGGAAGCGCTTGTGGAACATCTCGCGCTCGAGCATTTGGGAGACGGTGAACTGGGCCATGAGCTTGACGAGGTCGTAGTAGGAGAGCTTGTCGAGCCATTCCGAGTTGAAACGGACTTCGGTTTTTTCGCGGTCGAGGATCTTGAAGACTTGATCTTGATAGGTCTTGGCGTTGGCGGCGATTTCTTCGCGGGTGAGGGGCTTGCGGGTGACGTCTTTGCCGGTGGGGTCGCCGATGAGGGCGGTGCCGTCGCCGATGAGGAAGATGACGGTGTGGCCGAGCTGCTGGAAGTGCTTGAGCTTGCGCATGAGCACGGTGTGGCCGAGATGGAGGTCGGGGGCGGTGGGGTCGAAGCCGGCTTTGATGCGGAGGGGGATGTTGGTCTTGCGGGACTCTTCGAGGCGGGCGGCGAGGGCGTCGGGCGCGGTGGAGGCGGCGGGGGGGATGATCTCGGCGGCGCCCTTGGTGATGAGGTCGAGCTGGTCGGCTACGGGCGCGAAGGTGTGTTTGGTTTCGGTCGGCATGGGGCTGCTGAAAGTATAGAAGGAGTAGAGGGTAAGTAGTAAGGAGTAGAGGTGCAGCGAGGCTTCGCGTGGTGGATGGGGT
The DNA here is from genome assembly GCA_963821165.1 of uncultured Acidobacteriaceae bacterium. Classification (GTDB taxonomy): domain Bacteria; phylum Acidobacteriota; class Terriglobia; order Terriglobales; family Acidobacteriaceae; genus Granulicella. The sequence goes on along the minus strand of CAWGCQ010000003.1, from coordinate 483,717 downwards.
GTCGTAATCGGAGGCTTTATACTTCGCGGATGGATGTCGAGAGAGCTCGGGGATTTTTGCTGGGGTTGCCGCATGCGGTGGAGACGATGCAGTGGGGCGATAATCTGGTGTTCTGGGTGGGGGATAAGGCGATTGGTGGGAAGATGTTCTGCCTGCTGAACCTGGACGGCGGGAGCGCATGAGGTGGTCAGCTATTCGGCTGGGGCGGAGAGGTTTGCGGAGCTGGTGGAGCGGGAGGGGATTGTGCCGGCGCCGTATATGGCACGGATTCATTGGGTGGCGGTGGAGCGGTGGGATGTGCTGCGGAATGCGGAATGGGAGAGCGAGCTGAGGGCGGCGCATGAGATTACGCTGGCGAAGTTGCCGAAGGGGGTTCGTGAGGTGTTGGCGATGCCGGAGCGCGCGCGGGCGAAGCTGATTGCGGAGCGGAGGAGGGTGTTGGCGAAGAAAGCGGAGGAGGCAGAAGGTCCAGGGGAAGAAGCCAGGGAAGCGCGGGGTGTGAGCGCAGTTCCCTGGCGTGAGGCGACTAGAGGGTGGGGGTGGCTTTGTAGGTGAAGATGCCGGCGAAGTTGGAGCGATAGGCGTAGATCAGGATGATCTCCAGCAGGGTGACGAAGAGGCCTGGGCCGATGCCGTGACCACCTAACAGGAGAGAGTGGAAGATGAGGATGTTGACGATGACGGGGCCGAGGATGACGAGGCCGAGGGGTGCGGTGCCGCCGATGAGGACGAGCAGGCCGCCGAGGACCTGGCAGAAGTCCGACGAGGTGCATCCAGCCGGTGGGAGCCATGACGGCCATGAACTGGGCGGGCGGGGAGCCGGCGGGCGGAGGCTGCATGGGCATGAAGGGATGGAGGATGTTGGCGCCGAAGACGACGAACATGAGGCCAAGCAGGATGCGGCAGATGAGGTAGAGCTATTTCATGGTGGGAGACACTCCTTGCGTGAGATGGTGGAGCGCAGACATGAGACGCAGTAAGCGTACCGCGTTGGCGTGGGGCGCGACGACAGAAAAATGGCGCAGGGCGATGACGTAAGTGGGCCGGCGGGGATTTGCATGTGGGGGCTGCAACCGATAGTTTCTGGTTATGACACAGGGAACCGAGGTGCAGGGGCTGTCGCTTTCGCTGGAGGGCAAGGTGGTGCTGGTGACGGGTGGGTCGCGGGGGATTGGTGCGGCTACGGTGAGGCTGTTTCGGCAGGCGGGGGCGCGGGTGGTGTTCAGCTATCGGAGTGCGGAGGCGCAGGCAAAGGAGTTGGTGGAGGCTTGCGGGGGCGAGGAGGTTTGTCAGGGCGCTGCGGCAGGAGCTGGCGACGGTGGAGGATGGGCAGGCGCTGGTGGCGGCTGCGGCAGGTGTTTTTGGGAGGCTGGATTGCCTGGTGGTGAATCATGGGATCTGGCCGCCGCATGATCAGCCGATTGCGACGATGAGTGCGGGGCAGTGGCGCGGGACGCTGGGGGTGAATCTGGATAGCGTGTTTGGGCTGGTGCAGGCGGCGGTTGCAGCGATGCTGGCAGCAGGGATCAGGGTCCAGGGACCAGGGTCCAGGAGACGCAAGCGTGCGGGGGCATGTGGTGTTGATTGCTTCTACGGCGGCGCAGAGGGGTGAGGCGTTTCATGCGGACTATGCGGCGAGCAAGGGAGCGCTGATCTCGCTGACGAAGAGCTTGTCGAGTGAGCTGGCGGGGCAGGGGATTCTTTGCAACTGCGTGGCGCCGGGGTGGGTGCGGACGGAGATGTCGGAGGGGACGCTGAGTGATCCGGTGGCGTCGAAGAAGGCGCTGGGGTTGATTCCGCTGGGGCGGGCGGCGGAGCCGGAGGAGATTGCCGGGCCGGTGGTGTTTCTGTGCACGAAGTGGGCGGGGTTTGTTTCGGGTGAGGTGTTCAATGTGAATGGCGGCGCGGTGCTGGTGGGGTGATGCAGGGGATAGGGAATAGGGGATAGGGGATAGAGAGTAGGGTGCTGGGATGAGATCGACTTGGCGGGTAGGGATGGTCGGGTTGGGGCTGGCGATGGGGTTGGGGGCGGCGTGGGGGCAGGCTTCGGCGCTGCCTAGTGTGCAGGTGTCGCGCAGAGGGATGAGGCTGGGCGTGGGCGCGAGTTGATGGATGCGATGGTTGCGGCGCTGGGCGGAGAGGCCTGGCTGAATCGGCAGACGTGGATGGTGGATGGGCGGACGGCGACGTTTTACAAGGGCGCAGCCGGATGGGGTGGCTCCGCAGTTTGAGGAGTATGGGCGGATGAATCCGTTTGGGCTGCGGGTGGTGATGGTTGTCGCACTATGGGGCGGTTGTTGCTACGGATCATCGGGATGTTGCGGAGGTTTGGACGGACGATCGGCGGGTACGAGATTACGTATAAGGGGACGACGGCGCTGCCGGCGAAGGAGGTGGCGGATTTCGAGCGGCGGAGGGAGCACTCGCTGGATGTGGTGGTGAAGGAGTGGCTGAAGCAGCCGGGCGTGGTGGTGACGTATGCGGGGACGAAGCTGGTGGAGAGTGAGCTGGTGGATGAGGTGAGCGTGTTGAGTGCGAGCGATGATGCGGTGACGGTGAAGCTGGATCAGCGCACGCATCTGCCGGTGAGTGTGAGCTATCAGTGGCGGGATCCGGTGTACAAGGATTGGAATACGGACGCGGTGGAGTTCGCGGATTATCACGAGGTGCAGGGGATCATGACGCCGTATTCGGTTACGACGAAGCATAACGGCGATACGACGGGCGAACGATTCCTGACGAAGGTGGTTTATAACGTGCCGCTGGGGGCGGAGGTTTTTGATCCGAGCAAGCGGTTGGAGAAGAAGGGGAAGTAGGGCGGCGGGATGCGTGCGGTGGTATTCTGGGCCTCGTTATGAGTGATTCTTCTTTGAGTTCCGCAGCTGCAATGGCTGAGACTGCCAGTGCGTCTGAGACGGCTGTGGCTGCGCCTGAAAAGACGACGATGGATATTGTCGAGATCATGGCGATTTTGCCGCATCGGTATCCGTTTCTGCTGATCGACCGCGTGATCGAGATGGAGCGCAAGAAGCGCATTGTGGCGATCAAGAATGTGACGGCGAATGAGCCGCACTTTACCGGGCACTTTCCGGATTATCCGATTATGCCGGGCGTGCTGATTGTGGAGGCGATTGCGCAGGCGGGCGGGGCGCTGCTGCTGACGGAGATTCCTGATCGCGATGACAAGCTGATGGTGTTTACCGGGATTGAGGGAGCGAAGTTTCGGCAAGGCGGTGGTGCCGGGCGATCAGCTGCGGATTGAGGTGACGGTGTTGAACTGGCGGAGCACGGCGGTGAAGCTGTCTGGGCGGGCGACGGTGGAGGGCGTGCTGGCGTGCGAGGCGACGATTATGTGCATGCTGGTGCCGCGCGGGAACAAGAAGTCTGCGGCGGGGAGATGAGGCGAAGTGAGCATTCATCCGACGGCGATTGTGGCCGAGGGCGCGGTGGTTCCGGCGAGCTGCACGGTGGGGCCGTTCTGCACGATTGGACCGAATGTGGTGCTGGGCGAGGGGTGCGAGCTGGTGTCGCATGTGGTGCTGGATGGGCATACTACGTTTGGGCGCGCGGAACAAGATCTTTTCGTTTGCATGCCTGGGGATTGCGCCGCAGGATTTGAAGTATGCGGGCGAGCCGACGCGCGCGGAGTTTGGCGACGACAATACGATTCGGGAGTATGTGACGATCTCGCGCGGGACGGCTGGGCGGCGGCGGCGTGACGAGGATTGGGTCGGGGAATCTGATTATGGCGTATGTGCATATCGGGCACGACTCGCTTGATCGGGAACGGATGCATTCTGCCGAACGGTGCGACGCTGGCGGGGCATGTGACGGTGGAGGACTATGCGACGCTTGAGCGCGAATGCTCCGGTGCATCAGTACTGCACGATCGGCCGGTACGCCTACATTGGCGGCGGGACGACGATCACGCAGGATGTGATGCCGTACTCGCTGACGAGCGTGGAGCGGAACAATCATGCGTATGGGGTGAACAAGGTGGGGCTGCAGCGGCGGGGGTTTACGGCGGAGCAGCTGCGCGAGCTGTCGACGGCGATGCGTGCTGCTGACGAGCGGGAAGCACAACACGACGCAGGCGCTGGAGATGATTCACGACATGATTGCGCAGGGCGCGGGCGGGGAGCATGTGAAGTATCTTGCGGAGTTTGTGGCAGAGAGCGAGCGTGGAGTGATCAAGTAACCATGGATGCCGACGGAGCGAGACTCGGGGCTGGATCCGCTGGGGCTGATTGCGGGGAATGGGCGATTTCCGTTTCTGCTGCTGGATGCGGCGCGGGCGCAGGGGTTGCGCGTGGTGGTGGCGGCGATCAAGGAAGAGACCGATGCGGAGATGGATGAGCGGGCGGCGCGCGATCCGGACGGCGTGCGCGTGCACTGGATGTCGCTGGGGGAGCTGTCGCGGCTGATCGAGATGTTCAAGCGCGAGGGCGTGACGCGGGCGGTGATGGCGGGGCAGGTGAAGCATAAGCAGATTTTTTCGAGCATACGGCCGGACTGGCGGCTGGCGAAGCTGCTGCTGAATCTGCGGACTCGGAATACGGATATGCTGCTGGGGGCGGTGGCGAAGGTGCTGGAGGACGAGGGGATCACGCTGATGTCGTCGACGGCGTTTTTGGAGCCGATGCTGGCGCCGGTGGGCGTGCTGACGCGGCGGGCTCCGGATGAGACGGAGCTGGGCGACATTGCGTATGGGATGAAGGTGGCGCGAGGGATTGCGGGATTTGATTTGGGGCAGACGGTGGTGATTGCGGCGGGGGCTTGCGTTGCGGTGGAGGCGATGGAGGGAACGGACGCTACGATTGCGCGGGCGGGGGAGATTTTTCGGGGGATGGATGTGGGCGGGGAGGCGAGCACGTTGATGCGGCGGCTTACGGTGGTGAAGGTCGCGAAGCCGAATCAGGATATGCGTTTCGATGTGCCGGTGGTGGGGGTTCCGACGATTGAGGCGATGGTGGCGGCGGGTGCGACGTGTTTGTGCGTGGAGGCGGGGCGCACGCTGGTGTTCGATCGCGAGGCGGATGATTGCTGCGGCGGATGCTGCGGGGATTTCGATGGTTGGGTCCGGCGCGGACGGCGAGGGTTAAGTAGCGTGGTTGCGTTTGGCGAGGCGTAATGATGGTGGGATAAGATTGCTGTTGGCGCGGATTGCAGCTAGATGCCGCGCCCAGGAGATCTCCCATGCTTCGGAAACGGTGGATTGCAGCAGGATGTGCAGTGGCGTTGGCGGGAAGTTTTGCGCTGACGAAGAATGTGTCGGCGGCGGGCGCTCGAGATACAGCGCCGGTTGGAAGTGAGGCGCCGAATTTTACGTTGCCTTCGCAGGAGAACCTGCCGGTCTCTCTGAACGACTACAAGGGCAAGTGGGTGGTGCTGTACTTCTATCCCAAGGACCAGACGGCAGGGATGCACGATTGAGGCACACAACTTCCAGCGCGATCTGCCGAAGTACGAAGCGTTGAATGCGGTGGTGCTGGGTGTGTCGCTGGACACGGCGGACAGCCACAAGGCGTTCTGCACGAAGGATTCGCTGACGTTCAAGCTGCTGGCGGATCCTGATCACAAGGTGGTGGATGCGTATGGTGTGCCGGTGAAGTCGTATGGTCCGATGCATTATGCCGAGCGCGACACGTTCCTGATCTCGCCTGAGGGCAAGATTGTGAAGGAGTGGAAGGTTGAAGGATATCCAGGGACACAGCGCGGAAGTGCTGGCGGCGATCGAGGCAGAAGAAGAAGTAGCTGGTGAAGGATTTGCAGCAGACGCAAAAACGCCCGGACCTCGTGAGAGGAGCCGGGCGCTTTTGCTTGCCTTGTACTGCGGTTGTGGTGCGCCGAAGTTACTTCTTCTTCGGCGCAGCCTTCTTGACAGCCTTCTTGACGGCCTTCTTGACGGCTTTCTTTGCAGGAGCCTTCTTGACGGCCTTCTTTATAGCTTTCTTTGCAGCTTTCTTCGTTGCCAAGGTCTTACCTCTCATAGTCGATTTTTTGGTGCTTGTGCTCTTGTTGCCGACTGCCTTTTTAGGGGCAGACTTACCGCCGCGCAGAGCACGTGTTGACTTCGCGGCAGAACTTGAAATCTTTTTGCCCGCAGCTTTCTTCTTGGCGGGAGCTTTCTTCGCAGCCTTCTTGACGGCTTTCTTCGCGGCCTTCTTGGCTGGAGCTTTCTTGACGGCTTTCTTCGCAGCGGCCTTTTTCGCGGGAGCTTTCTTGGCGGGTGCTTTCTTCGCAGGAGCTTTCTTTGCGACAGCTTTCTTTGCAGGAGCCTTCTTCGCGGGAGCCTTCTTGGGGGCTGCGGGTAGAGGCGGAGGAGCGCTGGGTGTGGGCTCAACGGAGAGCCGGGTGGGCGGCTCGTAGGGAGCGACGGGAGTGGGAGGCGGTGCGAAGATTTCAGCTTCCTCGACGTGGATTACGGTAGCGATGTTGAATTCCTCTTCTTCATCCTCTTCATCGAGCGAGTCGACATCGATCACTTCGTCCGTGTCGTCTTCATCGTAACCGGCTGCGTAGAGCTTGATGGTTTCTTCGTCCTGCAACATGACCTTTCTCCCCCAACTCCGTTTTTCGTGTGTTGCGGTAAATCAATCTTGCGTCTCTGTGCTGTTCCTTGAAGCCGTATCTCGCGTCATGCAACACAGATGCGTCGCATGATGGTGTCAACAGGATTACGCGTGGAGCTATGAAATAGCAAGCACCTTTTTTGGGGCAGTGCATATTTTTCTACCCGCGGTCCCGGAGGTGACTGACCGCGTGTGAGGGCATCACTTCGCGCTCTTCTTCTTTTTCGACTTCTTTTTTTCGCTGCTGCGTGGTGTGTGCGTGACCGCTGGAGTGTGTGGAAGTCTTGTGTCCGGAGCTGGTGTGGGACTTTGCGCTCGAGCTTGTGTGCGGCGGTGTCGGCCGCCGTGACGATGATGTTCGCGCGTTGCGGGAGCGAGGCGAATGGGCTCGACGACATAGAGCGAATGGCCGGGTGCGACGCGATTGGAGGAGAGGTGATTCCATGCGCGGAGCTGCTCGACGGTGACGCCGAAGCGATCGGCGACGGTGACGAGGGTGTCGTTGCGGCGCATGGTGTAGCGCTCACCGGGCGTGAGGCGGCTGCTGGCGGCGATGGGGATGACGAGTTCATCGCCGGTCTCGATGGGGTCGGTGAGGTCATTGAAGGAGGTGATCTCGGCTGGCGTGGGCGTGCAGCGACTCGGCGATCTGGTCGAGGGTCTCGCCGTTCTGCACGACGTGGAAGCGCCAGCTGGTGCGGTCTTCTTCGGGAATATTTTTCAGGCGCGTCGAGGAACATGTCGCGCGTGCCGGGGGGAAGGTGCAGGTCGTAGGGGATGTCGTTGGGCGTGGAGAGGCGCAGGAGGGCGGGGTTGAGCGCGACGATCTCCGGCAGGGTTGCGTTGGTGAGGTCCGCGACCAGACGCATGTCGATGGCGTAGCTGGTGGTGACTTCGTCGGAGAGCACGGGGGCGTCGGGAACGACGTCGGTGAGGCCGTACTGTTTGGGATTCTTCGCCATGATGGCGGCGGCGATGATGCTGGGGACGTAGTTCTTGGTTTCGCCGGGAAGTGCGTTGAGGCGGTAGAGCTCCCAGAAGTCGGCATAGCCGGTTTTGGCGACGGCGTGCTGCACGTTGCCGGGGCCCCAGTTGTAGGCGGCCATGGCGAGATACCAGTCGCCGAACTGGTTGTAGAGCGACTTCATGTAGCGGGCGTAGGCGAGGGTGGACTGCTCGGGGTCGAAGCGCTCATCGAAGAAGCCATTGCGCTCGAGGCCGTAGGCTCCGCGGAAGGGCATGAACTGCCACATGCCGCCGGCGCCTGAACCGGCGTTGACGACCTGGGGCTGGAAGCCGGACTCGGCGACGGCGAGATAGATGAGATCCTGCGGGACACCCTGAGTCGCGCGAGGTCCTTGGAGATCATGGCCTGGTATTTGCCGGCGCGCTCGAGCGAGCGCTCGAGGTGAGCATGACCGGTGGGGTTGTTGGTGAAGTAGCTGATCCAGCCGGCGACGTAGTCGTTGACGACGAGGGGGAGATCGGACTGGGTGGTCTTCAATTCTGCGGCGATCTTACCGACCAGCTCGGGGTTGGAAGGGAAGGTGACTTCGTTGGCGGCATCGGCTGGCGCTTCTTCGATCTGGCCGGAGAAGCCGTTGCCTTGCTTGAGGGCGACCATCTCGAGCGAGTTGATGGCGGAGAGCAGCTGGTCGAACTCGTCGGAGAGCTGGGGATCGTTTTTGAGATCCATGCCGCTGGAGAGCATGGTGTCGACGGCGGTGTCGAAGTCCTGGCGCGCAGCGTCGAGGCGGTTGGCGTTGTAGTTGGCGACGCCGGATTGATAGCTGGCTTCCGTCTTGGCGATGAGGGCCTGCACTTTTTGTGCGTGCTGGGCGGCGATGATGAGATTGGCGGACTGCTGTGCCTGCGCTTGCGCCTGAGTTTGAGCTTGATTGCGGGTCTGCTGCAGAGTGGGAGCGGTGGTGTTGGCGGGCGCGGAGCCGGGTGCGGCGGTACGGCTGCTGCCGGCCGGGCAACCGGTGAGCGTCAGCAGCACGAGCAGCGAGGAGGTCACGGCGAGGGAGCGCCGGACGAGAGAGGTAGTTTTCAGGTTCAGCATCAACCTAACACATTGTAAGGGTTGGACGGGCCGGCTGGTTCTTTGTGGGTGGCCGTGAGCGTCGCGGAGCGACGGGCTGGTGCGGGTGTTAACATGGAGGTTAGGGCTAATCGCACTCTCCATGGATCCAAAGCACATCCGCAACTTCGCGATCATCGCGCACATTGACCACGGCAAATCAACCCTTTCGGACCGGCTGCTGGAGCTGACCGGGAGCTTGACCTCGCGCGAGATGCAGGCCCAGGTGCTGGACGCGATGGACCTGGAGCGCGAACGCGGGATCACGATCAAGGCGCACACCGTGCGCATGATGTATACGGCGTCGGATGGCGAGACGTATCAGCTGAATCTGATTGATACGCCGGGGCATGTGGATTTCAGCTACGAGGTTTCGCGCTCGCTGGCGTCGTGCGAGGGCGCGCTGCTGGTGGTGGATGCGTCGCAGGGTGTGGAGGCGCAGACGCTGGCGAATGCGTATCTGGCGATCTCGAATGGGCTGGAGATTATTCCGGTCATCAACAAGATTGATTTGCCGAGCGCGGACATTGAGCGCACGAAGGCGATGATCGAGAAGTCGGTGGGGCTGCCGGCCGGCGATGCAGTTTGCGTGAGCGCGAAGACGGGGCTGAATGTGGCGGACATTCTGGAGGCGGTGGTGATGCTGCTGCCTCCGCCGAAGGGCGATGCGGAGGCTCCGCTGCAGGCGCTGATCTTCGATTCGTGGTTTGATGCGTATCGCGGCGTGATTGTGCTGGCGCGCATTATCAATGGGCGGCTGCGGAAGGGCGATCGGATCAAGATCATGTCGAATGGGCGGCAGTTCGATGTGGAGTCGATGGGCGTGATGACGCCGAAGCCGGTGGTGCTGGAGGAACTGAGCGCGGGCGAAGTTGGATTCTTTGTGGCGACGATCAAGAATGTTGCCGATACCAAGGTGGGCGACACGATCACGCATGTCGACCGGCCGTGCGCCGAGGCGCTGCCTGGGTTTGAAGACATTAAGAGCATGGTGTTTGCGGGGCTGTATACGGTGGATTCGCATGAGCATGCGCTGCTGCGGGATGCGCTCGAGAAGCTGCGGCTGAACGATGCGAGTTTTAATTTTGAGCCGGAGTCTTCGGTTGCGCTGGGATTTGGATTTCGCTGCGGGTTTCTCGGGCTGCTGCATCTGGAGATTATTCAGGAGCGGCTGGAGCGCGAGTACAACCTGGACCTGATCACGACGGCTCCGGGCGTGCGCTACAAGATCACGATGACGGATGGGTCGGTGATTGAGGTGGATAATCCTTCGCGCTGGCCGGATCCGCACCGAGATCGAGCAGATTGAAGAGCCGGTGATTACGGCGAAGATTCTGACCAACGAAGAGTATGTCGGCGGGATTCTGAAGCTGGTGGAAGACAAGCGCGGGCGGCAGCAGAACTTCGAGTACGTGTCCGAGACGCGCGTGATGCTGACGTATGAGCTGCCGCTGAATGAGATTGTGCTGGACTTCTATGATCGGCTGAAGTCGGTGTCGCGCGGGTATGCGTCGCTGGACTATCACCTGGCGGGCATCGTGGATTTCGCCGATGGTGAAGATGGATATTCTGATTGGCGGCGATCCGGTGGACGCGCTTTCGATCATCGTGCATCGCGGATGCTGCGTACGATCGCGGCAAGGCGCTGGTGGAGAAGATGCGCGAGCTGATTCCGCGGCAGATGTTCGAGGTGGCGATCCAGGCGGCGATCGGGTCGAAGGTGATTGCGCGGTCGACGGTGACGGCGATTCGGAAGAACGTGATTGCGAAGTGCTATGGCGGCGACATCAGCCGTAAGCGCAAGCTGCTGGAGAAGCAGAAGGAAGGCAAGAAGCGGATGAAGCGGATTGGGAAGGTGGACATTCCGCAGGAGGCGTTCCTTGCGGTGTTGAAGGTGGGCGAGGAGTAGTTGGGGCGGTGTTTGGCAAGTTGTTAAGAAGCTAGAGCGGTGGGGCAAAGGTTCGCCTCAGCGGCTGAAGCCGCAGCGGAATGATGGTATCTACGGCACGGCTAAAGCCGTGCCCCTTCGACGCGAGCGGCAGCATTTCAACGAGCTTCCTGGGAAAACGAGCTTCCTGGGAATGAGAGCAAAAGAATGGAGGCCCGAAGGCCTCCATTCTTTTTGCAGATTTTTGATTGCCGCTCCTGCGACTTACTGGTGGGGTGCGGCTGCGGGTGCGCGGCGAGGTGCTGCGGGAGCTTGCGGCGGAGGAGCTGAGACGCCGGAGGCTACGTTGTAGGCATCGATGACGGCCTGGGTGATGTCGGTTTCACGCTGCCACCAGAGGACGGTGGGAAGCTGCTGCTGGCCGCCGATGTTGAGGAGCAGGGTGAAGCCGTGGTCCTGGGCGTACTTGACTGCACGTGCCGCCGAACTTCTGGGCGACCTTGCCGTAGGCTTCCTGGACATCGGTGTTGTAGGAGTTCTGAGCATCTTCGACGTCGCGCTGGAGAGCCTTGGTCTTGTCGTCGATGGTCTTGAGGCGAGCGGCGCGCTCCTCGTCAGAGATGGTGGTGGGGAGAGCCTGGTACTGCTTCTTGAGGGAATCGATCTCAGCGGACTGAGCGTCGATGGCAGTCTTCTTGGGTTCGTACTTCTTCTGGATATCGAGTACGGCGCGCTGGCCTTCGTTGGTGGCGACGACACCTTGCTCAAACGCGATGACGGCGACCTTTGCGGGGATGGCTTCGGGCTTGACCTCAGCCTGAGCGGTTGGGGCTGCAGGGCGGGCGGTTGCCGGTGCGTGAGTTGTAGTTTGTGCGAGGAGGGAGGAGGCTGCGAGGCCGGTTGCCAGCGCAGTAGCAAGGACAAAGGTACGGTTCATGCGGTGTTTGAAACTCCTATAAGGATCCGGATTCCGGAGAGATTTCGGCTGGGTTACTCCCGGCGCAAAGCGCCGCAGGGAAGGCTGCCGCACCTTCCTCCGCCCGTTGAAACACTCGAGAGTGTTTTCCGCTTGCTCTATTCTCATCATCGAGAATGAAGGAGAGGGTCGCGGGCGCGAGAGGACAGTCGGCTGACGGCAATTATAGGAGACCGGGTGAGTCGGGTCAATTGACGGCGCTCATGGGAAGGAGGGAGGAGAGGGTGCAACTCTTCCGAAAAACGGAGGTTGGGGGGTGGCATTTCCGGTTTTTGGTGGTTTTTCGAGGTGAGATTTCGCCGTTTCCCAAGGAAACGGTGGTTTTTGGTTTGGTATGGCGATTGCAGCAGTTACAAGCGTAGGAGATCAAGCCTTAGGTAAAGAGCTTGACTCGGATGTTTGGAGCCTGCGCAGTTCACGGGTAAAGGGATGTAGAGGTTCCCATATAGAGGAATCTCCACCCTAACCAAGCAAAGGGCCTTCGGGAGCTTCGGCACCGCAAGGACCATTTGGAGGCCAGTGACTGGCTGTTAGGGGCTAGGGCCATCTTCCGGGGAGGGGAGATGGCCCAACGGCTTTCAGGGGGGAATGGGCTGTATCTACGGGAGATTAGGGCTATTTGCTGTCGCAGGGATACCGTGTGATCCGCAGGCGCCTATTTAATGTTGCACTTCTTCGTTGCCAAGCGTAAGATCATGATGTTCCGCGGGCTTAGGGGTTGAAATCTCACCGTGAGTCCATTCCGGTGGGTTGACGTACCCGATGAGCTCTCAGAGTAATAGCGTGGGTTCCGGCAGATGCCCGAATCGCAAGATGGGGCATCCTAAAGGTTGCGAGGATCGTAACCGAGCACTCCATGATCAGTTCCGAGATCAACCGATAGCGTACTACGGAGATCTGGACCAAGATGAGGTTCAATCAAATTTAGCGAACAAGAGAGTCGCTCCGAGAGTGCAGTAGCGAAGCTGAGCCGCAGGAACGATGAAGGCTGAGCTAATTTTTGGGTTGGAAGTGTAAAGCTTTGGGTTGGGAGTGCAAAGCTTTTGGTTGGAAGCGCAAAGCCGGGGTTTTGATTCGCCCATTATGAATTTGGAAGAGAGCACTTCAAGAGCAGCAAGCCGTTTGCCGGGTGTGGCAGGCGGGCCGGGAATGGTCAGGGCGCACAGGCGCTCAGACGGGTAACATTGGCCGGCAACGTACGACAGATCATCTTCGAGTCAACGCTTGAGAGAGACTACGATTGACCCGTTTCGGAGACAGTCCCGGTCGAGTCCGCACAGGACCGAAGGGCCAAGACAGAGACATGTCCGAGACGCCTCAAGCACCCAATTGCAAGGGGAAACCACAGCACCATGTCAGAGCAGAATGCAGTAGACACTTCGTCGTACAACGCGGCGGAGGAGTATAGCGGCGGCGATTACGGCAACTCAGACTTCGAATGCTCGGAGTCTGGAGGGGCCAACGACGGTGGCCAGCCTGGGCCAGGGATGGGTCAGAGCAAGAGCAGCCGGCGGCGTCGCCGCAAGCGGAAGAACAAGGTTGCGGGTGATGGCCCGTCGGTCGCCGGTGGCGATGGCGAAGCAGGCCCGCAGATTGTGCCGCTGGTGATGGAGGGCGAGAGCCTGGCACTGGCAGCGTCGGCTGCGCCGCAACAGGCGCGCAGGCCGCAGGGTGGGGGACAGCCACAGGGCAATGGTCAGCAGCAGGGCCAGGGCGGCAAGCGCTGGAAGAAGAAATTCAGAGACCGGGAACGGCGTCCGGGCGGCGGTGGCGGTGGCCGGAGCGAGAATCCGGGTAACGACTTCCGTGCGGAAGCTGGCTCGTCGAATGGGAACGGATACGGCGGTGGCGGAGGCTATCGGCCGGATAACTTTGGCAACCAGGTGGGCGGATTCAAGCGCAAGGGCAAGGGCGGCGGACAGCCGCGGGAGCGCGGGTTTGTTGGTCCGATGGATCACAGCTATCGCGCGACGGGAGAGTTTGGCGATGCGCCGCCGTCGACGATTCAACTGCCGGGACATGGGCGCAGGAACGGACATCGGCATACGGGAGACTCGCAGCCGATCGACCGCTCGATGCCGCGGCCGATTCCGATTCCCGAGGGCGCACAGACGCACATCTACTTCTTCATCGAGGAGCTGTTCTTCCAGGCCAAGATCCAGGAGACGGCCAAGAAGCTGGGCGTGAAGGTGTCGTTCATCAAGAACGATAAGGACGCTGTGGCGGCGCTGACGGAGAGCGAAGAGAACAAGCCGGCGCTGATCGTGTTCGACCTGAACAATGCGAATGCGAAGCCGTTGACGCTGATTCCGAAGCTGAAGGCCAAGCTGAAGCGGTCGGCTTCGATCATCGGGTTCCTCTCGCACCTGCAGGGGGATCTGAAGGCAAAGGCAGTGGAGGCGGGTTGCGACGTGGTGATGCCGCGTGCGGCCTTCTCGCAGAACCTGCCGAACCTGCTGCGGCGCTATGGCGTGGAAGAGGAAGAAGAAGTCAACTTCAACTGCTAAGGCAGGAAGTCGCAAACAGGAAGTAGGAAAGTTGGAACGCGCTTGATTCGCTGGCGAGGGTTGCTGGCGATCAGGCGCTTTTTATTTTGGCAGGCGATGCGAGTGGGTGCCTTCGGAATATTTTAGAGAGGCATAATATGTTTGGTCGTTCATTTCTGGCGGGTGTTCTTATCCAACCAATTCCTACACTTGGGAAACAATGTCCTTATTGGCTCGATGGCTCGCGTGCGCGTCGCTTTTCCTATCCGTCGCAGGGTTGAGTTCGCAGACCACTGTTGTTCAAAACGGCGCTGCGGTTGCGGTGCATCACGGGTCGTGGAAGGTCCTGTACGAAGAAAAGTTTGACGGCTCAGCGCCGCTGTTCGAGGCAGGTTCGCCTCGGTGGGTGCCGGATAGCTATCAAGATACGGACGAATACTCGGATGGTGGCGCGCATTTCCAGCGCCTGGGGGTAACGCCGCCGGCGGCGTTTCGTGCGGAGGGCACGTTTGGCAAGGACGGGTGGCTGAGTGTTGCAGCTTACAGCCGCTCCAGTGCCACAAAATTCGAGGATCTGTTCCAGGTTGTTCCGGACCCGGCGAACCCTAGTCACCATGTGCTGAAGATATCGTCGCCTGAGCATACCGATGGCATCGTGGTACGCCCGACGAAGGCCCTTCCGAAGAAGTATCGGGTGTGCCTGAAGGTGGGCTACGCTTCTTTTGGAGACGGCAAGTCCGGGGCAGGCAGTCTGAATGGGTATGGTGGTGGCGAGACGGACGAACCGTGGTCCAACGGAGACGCTACGCTGGAGAATGGGTTCTATTGGCTCACGATCCTGGACGCTACGCCGCGGCCGCATAACAATGTTTGGATTCATCACCATCGCAAGGTGACGATCGACTCAGACAATAACAAGGAGGCCTGGACCAATATCTGGGAGGGGACGGGTTGGGTAGCGGATGGTCAGCATCCGATCATGATGTTTGGGATCGACAAAGATGGGAAGGACGACGACAACACGGGGCGGCCATTCCTCTCCTGGTCCAACGGGGCGCTTCAGCCCTCGGGCGCCATTCGCGCGGTGGATGCGTACAAGGACAATACCTGGTACTCCGCCTGCATTGAGCGTAATGATAATGCCTTTGTACTGACTATCTCTGGCGACTTTAAGTGGGGCGGACAGCAGAAGTATGTGGGGACCATACCCTCTCGACTGGTATACCAGGCGGGCGACGGCATTCCAGACTTCTTCATGTTTGGCGATCCGCACAACAACTACTATCGAGGCAGCGTTTACTATGACGATATTCGGCTTGAGACCTGGCAGGAGTAGGTCTGGGCGGAAGGCGATGGACCTGGATTGAGCGAGGGGCGGGTGTGGGCGTCCTGAGGCGTGGGTGCGGCATCTTAGGTGTAGAGGATATCGATATGCCCACTACACAGCATTCGGCGGCGGCGGAGCGTCATATGCAGGCGGCGCACGCGCATGAGGCGGCGGCGGCTTCGCACAATAAGAACGACCATATGGGAGCGCATGAGCAGTCCATGCTGGCGATGGAACACGCGCGCGAGGCGCATCGGCTGTCTGAAGAGTTGGCTAAGCTGCCGAAGGAGGAAAAGATCGCCAGGGTGTCGAAGGAGCTGGAGACGCGGTAGGCGGGGTATAAGAACTGGCGGACGCGGTGGTGCGGGTTAGCGCGGTGTCGGGAGGGGTGTGCTTCGACGGCGTGTACTGCGAGGGTTGAGCGGTGGGGTTTGAGGTGGAGCTAGAACTCCCAAAGACCTTTGGGCTGGGGATGGCCGTTCCGGACGTTGCGGAGACGGAACCAGGCGAAATCTGCGAGTACGACGATGAACCCCAGTACAGCAAGGATGAGGAGCAAAGGGGCGACAAACAGGCCTGTCAGCATATGAATGAGGCCTTTGAGGCGGCTTTGGTTTGCCTTGATCTGGCGGCCGAGGGTCCGTTGCGTGCCGGAAACAGACACTATATCGTCAACGGTTTGAATTGGCTGTGACATGGTACTCATATATATCGGCCTCGATGTTCCATACTTTAGTC
This sequence comes from uncultured Acidobacteriaceae bacterium, assembly GCA_963821165.1. Classification (GTDB taxonomy): domain Bacteria; phylum Acidobacteriota; class Terriglobia; order Terriglobales; family Acidobacteriaceae; genus Granulicella. The sequence continues at coordinate 467,647 of CAWGCQ010000003.1, read as the reverse complement.
CCAAAACGGGATGTCCTTGGAAACAAATGAGATGGAATGGACTGCGGGAATCCGGGTAGATACTCCCGGAGGGCGATGTTTTAACTTGAGGATTCGGAGTTTCAGGATAGAAGGCGGCGCTGCTCTGGAGCGTATGGGCAGCGTGTGGTGAAGAGGAATGCTTATGGCGAAGTCGGTGAAGGTGCGATGTGGATGGGCGGCGAGCGATGAAGGAATGCGCGCGTATCACGATGAGGAGTGGGGAGTGCCGGAGCGCGATGGGCGGGCGTTATGGGAACTGCTGATGCTGGAGGGATTTCAGGCGGGGTTGTCGTGGAACATTATTCTGCGCAAACGCGAGGGTTTTCGGCGGGCGTTCAAGGGATTTGAGCCGAAGGTGGTGGCGCGGTTTGGGGAGAAGGACATTGCGCGGCTGATGGCCGATGAGGGGATTGTGCGGGCGCGGGCAAAGATTGAGGCGACGATTGCGGGCGCGAAGATCTACTGCGCAATGGAGAAGGAGGGCGAGGGATTTGCAGAGTGGGTGTGGCGGCTGGTAGGCGGGCGGCCGGTGCAGAATTCTTGGGATCAGCGTGATGGGGCGAGGATTCCGGCGTCGACGGAGTTGTCGGAGAGGGTGTCGAAGGAGTTGAAGAGGAAGGGATTCAAGTTTGTGGGACCGGTGATTGTGTATGCGTGGATGCAGGCCGCGGGGATGGTGAATGACCATGAGATGCAGTGCTGGCGGCGGCCGGTGGTGGAGCGGATGGGGTCGAAGAGAAGGTAACGAAAAGTCGTGTGTCGCGATGATTGTGGGGCGGCTCTAGCGACGATCAGGCGGGACGAAGAGCGCGGGGAGTTAAAACTCCCAAAGTCCTTTGGGGTGGTGACTGCCAAGGAACATCTGGTGGGCGCGAAACCAGGCAAAGTCAAGTACCACACAAGAGAGAGCCGCAAGAACTGCGACCAGGGCGAAGGGCGCGACGAGTCCGTACGCAAAAATCTTGAGGGTGGTGAACAGGAACTTGGGAATGAGGTGTGGAGGGCCACTGAGAACGTGCATGCGCAGAATCTCCGTATGAGCTGGCAGCGACGCAGTTCTCTGGGGCTGAAGGGGATACAGCTCTAAGGGTACGCAAAGAAGCGACGCGGAAAATGTGATTTCTGTCACAATTCCGCTCGATGACTGTGAATAAACGGTCATGTATTGGTGGAGTATTCAGGGGGACTAGACGGCGTTCTGTTTGACGAAGGCATAGGCGGCCAGGAGGATGGCGGCGCTGCCCATGAGGGTGAGGATGAGGGCGTTGAGCCAGAGGTCGGAGAAGCCGGCACCGCGAAGGACGATGCCGCGGATGACCTGGATGTAGTAGGTGGCGGGGATGAGGGCGCTGACGGCTCGGAAGAAGGCGGGCATGTTGGAGATCTGGAAGATGTAGCCGGAGAGGAAGACGGAGGGGAGGATGGTGCCCATGGCGAGCTGAAAGGCTTCGGCCTGGGTGTGGGCGCGGGTGGAGATGATGAGGCCGATGCCGAGGACGGTGAGCAGGAAGGGCAGCGACATGCAGGAGCAGAAGGAAGACGTTGCCATGGATGGGGACCTGGAAGACGAAGCGCATGAGGGTGAGGATGATGCAGAGCTCTCCGAAGGCGAGCGCGCCGTAGGGGATCATCTTGCCGACCATGAGGCCGAGGGGGGCGATGGGGGTCATCTTGAGCTGCTCGAGGGTGCCGCGCTCGCGCTCGCGGACGAGGGAGAGGGCGATGAGGAGGATGATCATCATCTGGAGGAGGATGGCGATGAGGCCGGGGATGAAGAAGTTCGCGCTGCGCGTGGCGGGGTTGTAGAGGACCGAGGGGCGGACTTCGATGGCGGGGGTGGTGGAGGTGGGCGTGATGAGGCTGGACTGTTCGAAGGCGATGCCGGTGGCGGTGTCGACGGCGATGCCGGCGATGTTGGAGTCGGAGCCGTCGACGAGGACGAGGACGCTGGCGGTGGCGCCGGAGCTGGAGGTTGCGCGCGTAGTCGAAGGGGATGCGGAGGGCGACGCGGGCGCGGCCGGAGCGCATGGTGGCGTACAGGGCGGGTTCGGAGTGGACGTAGGCGATGATCTGGAAGACGTCGGAGGCGGCGAAGGCCTGGATGAGGGAGCGGCTTTGCTGGGTTTGGGATTCGTCGAAGACGACGGTGGGGACCTGGCGGACGTTGGTGTCGACGGCGTAGCCGAAGAGGAAGAGCTGGAGGATGGGGATGAGGAGAGCGAAGAAGAGCGTGGTGGGGTCGCGGAAGATGTGGGTGAACTCTTTGCGGGCTACGGGCGCGAGGCCGAAAAAAGCAGTCCTACGCAGACGGCGATCCTGCGCGGATGGCGGTCCTTCGCGGACGGCGAGAGTGGGATCGGGTGGCGTCATTTTTGCTCGGCCATGATGTGGTAGGTGAGGGTTACGAAGATGTCCTCTAGCGAGGGCTGGATGGTGCGGAGGGTTAGCTGGGGGAAGGCCGCGCGGAGGGGGTCGATGGCGGGGGTGTCGACGAGGGCGTGGATGGCGCGGCCGAAGATGGTGGCTTCGCGGACGCCGGGGAACTGGCGGAGTTGGGGGAGGAGGGCGGATGGCGAGGGCTGGACGGCTGGAGGCTTCGAGGGCTTAGCCTCCAACTCCAGGCGGGAGGTGTTGGGTGGGTTGGCGTCGGGGAGTTGCTGGAGGTCGGCGACGGTGCCGAGGGCGATGAGTTTGGACATGTAGATGTAGCCGAGGCGGCCGCAGCGTTCGGCTTCGTCCATGTAGTGGGTGGTGACGAAGAAGGTGACGCCCTGGCCGGAGAGCTGGAAGAAGAGGTCCCAGAGGGAGCGGCGGGCGACGGGGTCGATGCCGGCGGTGGGCTCGTCGAGGAAGACGACCTCGGGGGAGTGGATGATGGCGCAGGCGAGGGCGAGGCGCTGCTTCCAGCCGCCGGAGAGTTGCGAGACGCGGCGAGTGAAGTAGGGGTGGAGCGAGGTTAGGTCGAGAAGCTCGGCGATGCGCGGCTTGGCGGCGGAGGTGGAGAGACCGTAGGCGGCGGCGTAGAAGTTCAGGTTTTCCTGGACGGTGAGGTCTTCGTAGAGGCCGAACTTTTGCGACATGTAGCCGACGTGCTGCTTGATGTCTGGGGCATGCTTGCGGACGTCCATGCCGAGGATGGTGGCGTCGCCGGAGGTGAGCGGGGATGAGGCCGCAGAGGGCTCGGATGATGGTGGTTTTGCCGGAGCCGTTGGGGCCGAGGAAGCCGAAGAGCTCGCCGCGGTCGAGATGGAAGCTGACGTCGTCGACGGCGGTGACGTCGCCGAAGCGGATGGTGAGGTGCTCGGCGTTGATGACCGCTGGCTGCGCGGCGGCGCTCATTCGAGGGTTACCGTGGCGGACATGCCGGACTTGAGGACGTTGCCGGGGTTGTCGACGTGGACTTTGACGCCGAAGACTTCGTGCTCGCGGTCGTCGCGGGTCTGGACGTTGCGGGGGAGGAACTCGGCAGAGGAGTTGATGTCCTGGATGGAGCCGGTGAAGTGGCGGTTGAGGGCGTCGACGGTGACGTTTGCGGGCTGGCCCAGGTGGATGCGGCTGAGGTCGGTTTCGGGGACGTAGACCTTGACCCAGAGCTGCGAGGGTTCGAGGAGGGTGATGACGATCTGGTTGGCGAGGGACGAGGTCGCCGGAGCGGACGCTGACGGTTTCGACGGTGGCGTCGGCGGGCGAGACGAGGTGGGCTTCGCGGAGGATGGTGTCGAGCTCGGCGACGCGGGCCTGGGATTGGGCGAGGCTGCCTTTGCCCTTGGTGACGTCCTGGTGGCGATAGCCGGCGTGGGCGAGCTGATCGGCGGCGAGGGCTTGCTGGTAGCGTTGGCGGGCGGCCTGGATGTCTTCGGTGCGAGTGCCGGCTTGAAGGACGGCGAGGTGTTGGTGTGCGGACTCGGCTAGTTGCTCGGTATTGTCACGCTGAGCCTTGTAGGAGTCGAACTGCTGCTTGGAGATGACGTCGTTGGCTGCCAGCGGAACCATGCGTTGGTATGTAGCGGCGTCGTCGATGGCGTTGGCTTTTGCTGCGGCGAAGTCGGCCTGGGCCTGGCGGATGTCTTCGGGGCGAGGGCCGTTGAGGGCTTCCTGGAGGAGAGCGGCGTTTTCGTGGAGGGTGGCGTCGGCTTCAGTGATTTCCTGCGGGCGGTTGCCGTGCTGGAGGCGGTCGTAGTCGGCGCGGTTCTGGAGGACGGTGGCTTCGGCCTGGTCGCGCTGGGCTTGATATTGGTCGGCCTCGAAGGTGACGAGCGGGGCATTGGCGGGGACTTGCTGGCCTTCTTCCACGAAGACGCTGGTGACTCGGCCGCCGATCTTGGAGCCGATGTTGATCTCGCGGGTTTCGATTGTGCCGGAGTAGGCGAGGGCGGAGGAGCGATGAGTGAGCCAGTAGGCCAGCGCGGCGAAGAGGATGAGGGCCAGTACGGTCGCGATGAGGATGCGCTTGCGCTGCATGGGCTGCTCCCGAATACAGCATGACTATAGACGGAGACGTGGGGGCGGCGATGTGACGTGTGTCGCTGGCAGCGGTTGATTGGTTTGCGGGCTTCTAGCTTTTAGCTTCTAGCAACGTCCAAGGCGGCGATCCGACGAAGCTCGTGGGAGAGGTTGGGCGCGCGTTTGCGGGCGCTTGGTTGAGCACGGTGCGTGGCGGTTGGGATGGGTGGTTCGGAGGCGCGCTTACTTGTTGTAGATTTTGGTCATGATTGCGCCGGCAGCGGCGTCTTCGATGACCGGAACAATGTGCACGTCCATGAACTGCGACCAGAAGGCGGCGCTCTCGAACATCGCCTCGGCGGAGTCTGATTCGTACAGCGTGAATCCGCCGGAGCCGTCTGCCTTGTGCCAGCGGCCGAGGGTGGTGACTCCCGCTGGTGGGGCTGCTTTGCCTGCGAGGAAGTTTTCGACGGCTACTTTGCGGGTTTCGGGACGCGGGGTCCATGTGCTGATGAATTTCATGGTTTCTCCATTCTGTGTTGTCGGGGAGTGAATCCTTGCGGGGGCCGGATGTTTCTGGGGCCTGGATTCTTGCAGATAGGACCTTCGGTGCGTACCGAGTTATATCTGAAGGCAAGACAATGCGCCAGCTGAGTTCGAGTGAATGTTGACTGGGCGGTTGTGGGTCTCGTCAAGGGAGATTGATTTCTCTTTTTCGCGCCGCCTATGCTGACGGGATGAAGGTCTGCGATTGGGGGCTAGTTGCGTGGGTGTGTTTGCCGTTTGCGTTGACGCAAGCGGTCTCGCAGGTGACGCTGGGGGAGTTGCAATGGGAGAAGGCGAAAGGGACTGTCGTGGACCGAGTGGAATGCAGCGATTCGCCGGGGCAGAGTTATGCGCTGTATCTTCCTTCTCGATATTCTCCTGAGCGGCGCTGGCCGGTGATCTATGCGTTTGATCCGGGAGGCCATGGAGCACGCGCGGTGGGAGCTTATGAGGCGGCCGCGGAAGAGTATGGCTACATTGTGGCGGCTTCTAACAATTCCAGGAATGCGGCAGCGCCGGCGGAGCTGGCGGCGGTACAGGCGGTGTGGAGGGATACGCACGAACGATTCTCTATCGATGCGAATCGGGTGTATGCGACAGGGTTTTCCGGAGGTGCGAAGGCTGCTACGTATTTTGCGCTCTACTGTTCAACGTGCCACGTGGCGGGCGTGATTGCGCAGGGTGCGGGTTATCCCGTGATGAATAGCAGCATCGCTCCAGCCAATGATCGCTTCGCCTATTACGCGGCGATTGGTGACCACGATTTTAATTTTCCGGATGTGATGACGTTGCGCAAGAAGAAAGATGAACAGGGAGCGCAGTTCAAGGTTGAGGTCTATGCCGGTTCGCACCAATGGGCGCCTGCGGCGGTTGCGGAGGACGCGATTGCATGGATGGAACTGAAGGCTATGCAGGGCGGCGTGGAGAAGGTGGATGCTGCGTTTGTGCAGGGGATGTTTGCGCAGACGCAGGCGGATGCGTCGCAGGCAGAGACGGCGGGAGATGTTCTGGGGCGATATTACGCGCTGCGGTCTTTGGTGTGGGACTTCAAAGGGCTCGAGGATATTGCGCCGTTTGAGGGTGAGCTTGCTGATGTGAGAGCGTCGTCGGCGTGGAAGAAGGCGAGCCGCGAGGAGCAAGAGCAGATTGATCTGCAGACTTCGCTTACGGAGAAGGTGAGTGGTGAGTTGGGTCAGTTGGGTGCAGTCGATGAGGATGCGCAGGCGGATTTGGCGGCTCGAATTGCTTCGGAGATGGCGAACCTGCAAGGCATGGAGAGTTCGAAGGCCAAGGATCAGGTTGTCGAGGAGCGAGCGTTTGCGCAGCTTTGGATGGAAGGGATCGAAGCGGGCGAAGCGCAGTTTCAACAAGGACGTTATAGCGTCGCAGCGACTTATTTTTCGCTGATGGCTGAGGTTGCTCCGAACGAACCGATGCCGCTGGTTTTGCTTGCCGAAGCGAAGGTTCGGATGGGCGAACAGAAGGACGCAATCAAAGCACTGCAAGCGGCGGCGCGGCGGGGACTTCGGCAGCCGAAGACGCTTACGGATGATCCAGAGCTGCGACCGTTGGCGATGGATCCGGCGTTTCAGGAGATTGTGCGGGGGCTGCAGTGATGCTCGTCGCGCAGCCTCCGCGTGGGTGAGTTATATGCCGGTGTAGGGGTTGGGGGTGCCGGGGGTTCCTACGGGTGGGGGTGGTGGGTTTTCGGGGCGAGGCGGGAGGACGGCGCGCGCGGCGTCGGGGCCGGGAGCGGGAGGTTGGCCGCCGCGGAGGCCGGCGAGGATCTGGGTCTGGAAGTCGTTGGAGGCTCCGGGGTTGTTGGGGAGGAAGAGGGTGTTGGTGCCGCCGCGGGTGCCGATGTCGCGGAGGGTGTCGAAGTATTGGGTGAGGAGGACGAGGGCCATGACTTCGCCGGCGGTGGAGCCGGGGACGCCGTGCTGGAAGTGTTCGATGGAGGCGGAGAGCCCGTCGATGATGGCTTGCCGCTCGCGCGGCGATGCCGTTGCCTTGGAGGGCTTTGGATTCGGCTTCGGCCTCGGCTTGCTTGACCTTGAGGATCTTCTCGGCTTCGCCGCGGGCCTGGGCGGCGACTTGCGCGCGCTGGGCGGCGTTGATGTCGTTCATCGCGGCCTTGACCTTGATGTCGGGGATGATGTCGGTGACGAGCGCGGTGAGGATGTTGAAGCCGAAGCCGGACATGATGGAGTCGAGCTCGTTCTTGACGGCGACGGAGATGCCGGACTGCTGCTCGAAGGTTTCGTCGAGGGTGAGCTTGGGGACGTGGCCGAGGATGGAGTTGAAGACGAAGGACTCGATCTGCTTCTGCGGGGCGGAGAGTCGGTAGAAGGCGTCGTAGATTTTGTCGTCGAGGACCTGGTACTGGACGCTGACGGGGATCTGGACGAAGACGTTGTCGTGGGTCTTGGTCTCGACTTGAAATTGGGCTTGCTTGACCTGGAGGTCGACGAAGTAGACTCGCTCGGCGAAGGGGAGGAGGAGGTGCGGGCCGGGGCGGGTGATGCGGTCGAACTTGCCGAAGCGCTCGACTACGCCGGCGGTGAAGGTGCGGACCTGGTAGTAGGTTTTGGCGATGAGGACGAGGACGAAGATGGCAATGACGAAGATGAGGATGAAGACAACCGGCATGCGTGTGCCCTTTCGCGGTACAGAGGGAGGATATACCCGGCAGCGTTTGGGGCCTGGATGTGGGTGGCCCTCCTGTTGCTACCCCCCTCCCCCCGGAGTATGACTAATCCTTGTAAGTCGCTCAAAGCAGGGTGGTTAAGTATCAAAGTATCCCCCCTCCCGGCTTCCGCAAAGACCTGATTCCGGGTGGGTTAGGGACGAGGTATGACTTTCTAAAGGACTTAGCTTGTTCGCGATGCCGAGGTGGGTCGTGGAGTGGTGATTGGCGGGGGCGGTGGAGCGTACCTCAGCGGCTGAAGCCGCAATGCAGATGCCGTGCCCCTTCGACAAAACCGAGGATCTTCGCCGGGTCCCTGTGTCTTACCGAGGCCCCTGTATCTATTTTAGCGAATGGGTGGGGGTAACTATGCCAGGTTTTGGAAATATAAATCGCCAGTGTTGATAGGGGATTTGGCGTTTTTCTGGGGGCTTGGGGGGTTGACAGGATTTGGGGTCCTGCGGTCCTTCGCGGACGGCGGGAGGCTTCGCTGGCGGGGAGGCAGCGGTATGGGCGACATCGGAGAAAGCAATTTAGTCCACTCGACTTCGCTCAGGACTGCGCCTGTGGGTTCACTCCGGCCATGGGCACGGCGGAACCCACTCATCCGCATGAAACCGCGTAGGAATGGGGCACCCGGCGGGAGAGCTTGTATTGCGGGCGACGCAGATATTTCTGTGGGGCGCGGTGTTTGATGTCGTGGTGCGAGATAGAATTGACGCGACGTGCATGTCCTGAGGTTGTGGAGGGGGAGCGCTTCCAGCAGCAGGTTCCCGGATCCACAATGTCGCGACGGAACCTCTACCGTTTCTTCGTCGGCGCTTGTTCGGTGAGGCTCGTGCGAACTCCTGGCTGGCGTCGGAGAACGAGGAGGAGAACGACCATGCATACCAGAACGATGATGCAGGACAGAAAGAAGATCGCTTGCTTGATCGCGGTAACGTTCGCATGCTGCTGTGGCGCAGCCAAGGCGCAGGCAGTGGTACACGCACTGGGGGGAACGCTGCAGGATATCTCTCCTGCGGCGAACAACCTTACGCTGAACACGGACGACGGGTCTTCCGGGTCATTTCAGCTCCCGCCGAAACCGGAAGTGAACCTGAACTTCGACAAGGAAGTCCGTGCAGGTACTACCTCACTGGAGAAGGTTACGGCTAATGGCGAGCACGTGATTCTGTACTACTTCTGGAACGGCGACGCGAGGACTGCGGTTGCGGTGCAGAGCCTTGGGAGCGGGCCATTTCAAGTGTCTGCCGGCAAGGTTGTGGGGTTCAATAAACACGATCACGTTCTGACGCTCAAGACGGCGGACGGAAAGACGGAGACGGTCCAGGTGTCGGATAAGACCGTTGTGGATACGGCTGACGGAGTTGCTCCGGGTGCGCGGTTCCATGTTGGGAGGGGAGATGACGTGCGACTGCTTGCTGACTCGAAGAATGGGAGTGAGGAGGCGCTGCTGATACGGACCTACACTGGGGATTAGGGCGGGGGCGGAGGAAAGCAATTCAGTCCATTCGACTTCGCTCAGGACTTCGCCTGCGGCTTCACTCCGGGGTTACCACCCGTGCGAGCAAAAAACGCTCGCTCGGGGCCCGGTTCTTCGGCAGAGCGGAGCCCACTCATCCGCATGAAGCCGCGTATGAATGGGGCACCCGGCAGAAAACTGTCAAGATGTCGACCTGGGGCTGCGCCCCAGGCTGTGATGGAACGGACCTTCGGCCCTTAGTGATTACGACGAGATGCAGGTCTCTCCACTGCGCGTTCGCGGAGGCGAGCACGCTCCGGTCGAGATGACCACTCAACGGAGGACCGCTCCAGGGATGGAAACTCTACAACGGCGGCGACTGCACGCTGGGGGTTTTGATGTGCTGGGGTTGGAGGCCTATGCCTACGAATCTTGCGGGGAGTTGTTGGAAGCCGGGGATGGCGGTGAGGAGCTTGAGGAGGAATGGGGGCTTTACGGGGCCGGGGTTGCGGAGGACTCGGTGGAGGACTTTGTGGGCGAAGACTTGTACGCGCTGGGTGTTGTGGACGGCGCGCTCGCGGTAGTGCTGGACGCGGGCGAGGTCGTGGGGTGTAGCGGCTCCGGCGAGGAGGGATTCGGTGAGGATGTTGGCGGTGGCTACGGCGTCCTGCAGCGCGATGTTGATGCCGATGCCGCCGACGGGGGACATGGCGTGGGCGGCGTCTCCGATGCAGAGCAGGCCGGGCGAGGACCATTGCTGGAGGCGGTTGACTTCTACGGTGAGGAGCTTGATTTTGTCCCAGGAGTCGAGGGAGGCGGTGCGGCCGGCGAGGAAGGGGACGATGCGCTCGATGCTTTGCTGGAAGGCGTCGAGGCCGGCGGACTGGATGGCGGGGAAGGTGCCTTTGGCTACGATGTAGCCGACCTGGTAGTAGTCGTTGCGATTGATGAGGACGATGAGGCGGCCGTAGTTGATGTAGCCGAGGCCGTACTCGGGGTCGCCGGGTTGGCGGGGGAGGCGGAGCCAGAGGACGTCGATGGGGACGCCGTAGTCGATGAGCGGGAGGTGGGCGGCGACGCGGGAGATGGCGTGGCGGCCGTCGCAGCCGACGGTGAGGTGCGCGGGGATGGTCGACGGGGCCGTTGGGGGTGTTGGCCTGGACGCCGGTGGTGATGCCGTTTTGCTGCGAGGAGGCCGGTGGCTTCCCAACCCATGCGGAGGGTGAAGGTGGGGAAGTGCGCGGCTTCGGCGGCGAGGAAGTTGAGGAAGTCCCACTGCGGCATGAGGGCGATGAATTTGGCGTGGGTGGGGAGGTGGGTGAAGTCGGCGATGCGGAATTGCTGGCCGCCGACGTTGGCGGAGAGCTCGGAGATTTGGGAGTGCGGGAGTGTTAGGAAGCGGTCGAGGAGGTTGAGCTCGTAGAGGAGTTCGAGGGTGGAGGGGTGGATGGTGTCGCCGCGGAAGTCGCGGAAGAAGTCTTTGTGTTTTTCGAGGACGGTGACGCGGATGCCGGCGCGGGCGAGGAGGAAGCCGAGCATGATGCCGGCGGGGCCTCCGCCGATGATGCAGACGGTGGTGGCGGGGGAGGGGGAGGTTGCGGCGCTCATGTTGGGATGAGAGTAGCAGAGGGGACGGAATGGTTGGCGTGGGGGAAGGTTGCGGCGGGGATGGGGATCTCGCCGCACGCGTCCGCAGACGCACGTATATGTGGCCACAGCGCGTACGGAGGGTTGGGCGCGGCGTGGCGGGCGTGCGGGAGACGGGGCGGCTACGCTTCGCGCGGCAGGTTGGCTAGGCCGCGCGAGCGAACCGGCTGCGGGCAAGCCCGGCGATGCATAGGACGCCGGTACCGAGCAAGGCGAGCGTGGCAGGCTCGGGCGTGACACCAACCCCGCCAACCAGGGTGACGGTGCCTGAATCATCTTCGGATATGTATGCCTTTGAGGTGATCGAAGAGGAATATTGGATGAAGGTTGGGTCTGAGGTATTCGCGGCGCCGATAACGAGGCCGAAATCGTCGGTTCCTTCACTCAAACAGCAGACACCCTCGAGAAGGCCGCCGATGGTCAGTTCGCCTGGGTGATTGCCAGCGGCCGTGTAGTTGAATCCAGTGGGTACGGGAGACGAAAGCTGGCTGTCGCTGAAGGAGTTCACGGTCAGGCTGGTTGCATCGTCGGTGTAGTTCAGCGTCGGGTCGAAGGTGATGGTGAAGGAGCCGCTGGCGGTGACTTCTCCAGTGGCGGTGAAGTCGAAGGTTTCGGTGATCGTGCTCGCATGTGCGGTCATCAATGGACCGGCGAAGACGGTTGCAACGATGGCAACGGATAGAGGAAGTCGAAGGGACATTCGGAGCACCTCAATAAGCTGTGGGGGGAACTCAGGGGACTGGTCGAAGTCATTCGAGCAATTCCGATGCCAAGCCAAGTGCACATGGAATCACGTAATTGCGCGAGGTGCAGACGATGCTGTCGCAACGTTTTGCGGGGAAAATGGAATATCTCCGGACACAGACGCTGGCACCGGGTTTGGGCAACGGATGAGCGGAGGCGGAAGCAGATTCCACGATGGATGACTGAAGGAAGGGCAACAGCAGGTTCATGGGGGCAGCGGCATAGGTTGTTACACCACTCATCTCGCAAAAGCACGACATCCGGGCGATACGTTCGCGAGTGGGTCGTGTGGCGGGGGTGGGGCGCTGGAAACCCACATCTCAGAATCGAGATGTGGGGCACCCGGAGTTGTGGCGGGCGCTAGGCGAAGTTGATGCGGAGGGCGATGCCTAGGTCGGAGGCGGGGGTTGGGGTTGGGGGGAGGGTGACGCGGAGGCCGGTGGTGTCTTGCGTGAAGCGGAGGGGTTCGTCGCGGCCTAGGAGGCGGACGTCTAGGGGTTTGCCGGGTTGTTGCGGGCTGTTGGTGGCGAGGGATTCGATGACCAGTGTCGAGGTGGGCCAGCCCTGGACGAGGGCGTAGAGGGTTTTGCCTTTGGTGGTGAAGCGGATGTCCTGGTAGGTGAGGTCGGGTTGCTTGCCTTCGTTGGGGTCGAACTCTTTGCCGTTGGGCTTGATGACGACCTTGGTGGAGGGGCCTTCGCCGTGGATCTTCCAGGGGCGTGTGTAGAAGATGGCTTCCCCGTTGATCGAGGTCCACTGGGTGATCGCCTCGAGGATGCGGAGCTCTTCGGGGTCGGGGAGGCCGGAGGCGGGGAGGGGGATGTTGAGCAGGAGGTTGCCGTTTTTGCTGACGATGTCGACGAGGAGGTCGATGACTTTCTTGGGGGTCTTGTAGTGTGCGCCGAGTTTGTAGTGCCAGTCGCCGATGCAGGTGTCGGTCTGCCAGGGGTTGGGGTCGATCTGGTTGAGGACGCTGCGCTCGTGGTCGATGACGCAGGAGGTGCCGTCGGGGCAGTCGGTGGGGGTCTTGCTGAAGTAGATGGCTTCGGATTTGTCGCTCGTAGGAGTAGGGGCCTACGTTGTAGAGCTCGGCTACGGTGGCGAGGCCGTATTCGTCGAAGGAGATGCCGCCGTCGGTGTAGAGGAGGTCGGGCTGGTGCTGGTCGAGGAGGTCTTTGACGCGGTTGAAGTATTGGAGCTTCCACCAGGTGGGAGCGGTGCGGCCCATTGGGTCGGGGAGGATGGTGTGGGCGAAGTTGGCGGGCATGTCGGCGTAGGAGTGGTAGAGGTCGGCGAAGGCGGGGTTCTGGCCGTCGTAGGGGATGTTGGCGTAGGGGCCCTTGGTGTCGGCGAGGTGCGAGGGGGCGAACCAGTCGAAGGAGTTGGAGAGGTGCTCGGAGACGCCGAAGCGGAGGCCGCGCTTGCGGGCGGCGGCGGCCCAGAGGCCGACGACATCTTTGTGCGGGCCGGTGGCTACGGCGTTCCAGCGGGGCTGGTATTTGGAGTTCCAGAGGTCGTAGTTGTCGTGGTGGACGCCCATGGAGAAGAAGTATTTGGCGCCGGCCTTTTGGTAGAGATCCGATGAGGTGGTCGGGGTCCCACTGGTCGGCGGTGTAGAGGTGGATGAGGTCTTTGTAGCCGACTTTGGATTGGGGGCCGAAGCGCTTGCGATGGTAGTCGTACTGTGGCTGAGCCTTCGATGTACATGTTGCGGGCGTACCAGTCGCCGTCGCCGATGGCGGATTGCGGACCCCAGTGGGCCCAGATGCCGAACTTGGCGTCGGCGAACCAGTCGGGCTGAGTATAGGCGCGGAGGGAGGCGCGGGTGTTGGTGTAGGGGCCGGGGGTTATGGTGAGGGGAGGGGTGGCGGGGGACTGGCCCTGGTTCCCAGTGGGGGTTTGGGAGAATGCGTTGCGGAGGGCGAAGGCTGGGGCGGCTGCGGCGAGGAGCTGGAGGGTCTGGCGGCGGGTGAGCTTCATGGGACGAGAGTCTTTCGGTTTGCGGAAGTGGGAAAACGCATTCAGCAAGAACTGTATCTTCCGGAGACGGGCAATGGCTATGAAACTTACCCGCGGGCGTAGGCCGCCAAGGCTACGAGATCTTCAAACGCACGCGCTTCGAAGAGGGTTTTGGAGCCATTTTGGTTCATCATCTTTGGGACGAGACGGGAGACGATCTCATAGCGCTGCATCATTCGCGGCACGGTCGGGCGCTGTCGTTGGCGCACGAACGCGTTGCACAGTTCGCGCATGACGCCGCGAGGCGTGCCGTTGTGAATGTTGAAGTCGGTTCCGGCCATGTCGCTAAGGGATTTCTGTGCGCGGCGGTTGACTGATTCGCAGGCGATATAGGTATGCCTGTCAGGATGGAGCTTTGCCCATGCAACGGACATGCCTAGTTCAAACGGCATATTGAAACGGGGAGTTGGTGGCGGAGTGCGACTCATCTGCACGCGCGAGAGATCGTGGACAGAGTATCGGCAGGTTTGAACGAGTTCGAATATGCGATCCAGTCGAGCCTCGCCACCAGGAATCGCGAGCGTGGCCGTTGGTTGTAGTCCAAGTTCGATCAGTCCAACGATGTAAGCGACATAGAGGTTCTTGAACTGCCGGTCGTAGGGAACATTAAGGAATACATGGTCCTCCTTGACTCGACGAACCGTCAACTATGCCGCCTTTTTGGACGAGCGCTTGCGTGCCGAACGGGACCTGTTCACCACGCCTGAGCCGGCTTGTCTGAATGACCGCTGCCCCTTCGCTGTCGATGCGAGTTCGGCGAGGAATTTCCGGCGTTCCTTGCTCAGACCGAGGTTGTCGGCCACTTCTTCTGGAGAAGGCATCGGGGTCGTGATATGCACGGACGTTCCCATAGCATCAGTATAGACGCACGCGTCATTCCGGTGCGATCAGGCGGTGCGGGTGTGGGGGGTGCGGGATTGGATTTCGAGGAAGCACTGGATGAGGGTTACGGCGGCGGGTGTTACGCCGGAGATGCGGCTGGCCTGGCCCAGAGTCTGGGGGCGGACGCGGTCCAGCTTTTCTACCATCTCGCGGGAGAGGCCGGAGCAGGCGCGGTAGTTGAACCAGGTGGGAATGGCCCTTGCTTCGTCGTCGCGGAGACGCTGCATGCTGCGCTGTTGCTGGGCGAGGTAGCCGGCGAATTTGATGGTGGTCTCGACGGTCTTGAGCTCGTTGCGGACCCAGGCCGGGAGGGAAGTTACCCCAGGGGCTGAAGCCCCTTGCTCTGTGGTGGAGCTAATGGCACGGCTGAAGCCGTGCCCCTTCGAGGATGGTTGGTGATCTTCAGCGGTTGCGGAGGCGTGCTGGCTGGGGTTGGCGGCGTGGAGGGCGGTGAGCCAGGGGGTGAAGAGGGGGTTGGATTGCATGCGGGGGAGGAGGGCTGGGAGGAGGGATTCGATGGTGGTGGCGGGACGCTTTAGGAGTTGGGCGAAGAGATCGCCGCGGGTGGGGGGATTTTGCGGAGCGGTCTTCGCTGACGACAAGACCGTTCCACCCAAGCGAGCAAAGACCGCTCGCTCGGGGCGCGTCGTCGGCGAAGATGGGGCACGCGGCGCTTCGGTGGAAACCCACGTCTCAGAAGCGAGACGTGGGGCACCCGGCATTGTGGCGGGAGAAGCAGATCCTCCCCCTTCGGCGAGCTCAGGGGAAGGATGACAAATCAATTCAATGTCGGGGTCGGTTAGGCGGGTGGTTTCGAGGAGAGTTTTTAGGGCTTCGGCGCGGGCTTGCCTGGCTTCGAAGGCGGCCCAGGAGGGGTCGTCGATGAGGCCGAGGCGGCGGCCGTGGGGGGTTAGGCGGGTGTCGGCGTTGTCGATGCGGAGGTGGAGGCGGAACTCGGCGCGGGAGGTGAACATGCGGTAGGGCTCGTCGGTGCCTTTGCTGATGAGGTCGTCGATGAGGATGCCGGTGTAGGCTTCGGTGCGGTCTAAAGTGAAAGGGATTAGGGAACAGGGATTAGGGATTAGGCCTTGCGGGGTGGGAGAGACCGTGGCGCGGGTGGGGAGTAGTTCTAATCCCTGTTCCCTAATCCCTAATCCCTCGTTCTTTGCCCAGCGGGCAAATAACGCGGCGTTGATGCCGGCCATCAGGCCCTGGCAGGCGGCTTCTTCGTAGCCGCTGGTGCCGTTGATCTGGCCGGCGAGGTAGAGGCCTGTAAATTTTTTTACGCGGAGGGTGCGGTCTAGTTCGGTGGGGTCGATGGCGTCGTATTCGATGGCGTAGCCTGGGCGGAGCATCTCTGCGTTTTCCAGGCCGGGGATGCTGCGGACCATGGCTTGCTGGACGTCCATGGGGAGCGAGGTGCTCATGCCGTTGATGTAGACCTCGTGGGTGTTGAGGCCTTCGGGCTCGAGGAAGAACTGGTGCGAGGTCTTGTCGGGGAAGCGGACGATCTTGTCTTCGATGGACGGGCAGTAGCGCGGGCCGATGCCTTCGATCTGACCGGTGAACATAGGGGATCGGTGGACGTTGGCGCGGATTAGGGCGAGGGTTTCGGGAGTGGTGGTGGCGATGTGGCAGGAGATCTGGCGCAATGGCGGGTGCCATTGCGCAGGGTCCAGGGCCCAGGGTCCAGGGTCCAGAGTGCCGTCGTTCGCCTCGGGTGCTGGAGTGGTTTCGGCTAACTTTTGGAGGGAGCGGAAGCTGAAGGGCGTTGGGTCGGCGTCGCCGGGCTGCTCTTCGAATTTGGTCCAGTCGATGGTGCGGCCGTCGAGGCGTGGGGGGGTACCGGTCTTTAGGCGGGTTTCGCGGAGGCCTAGCTTCTTGAGGGATTCGCCGAGGAGGACGGAGGCGGGTTCGCCGGAGCGGCCGGCGGTGTATTGCTGCTCGCCGCAGTGGATGAGGCCGTTGAGGAAGGTGCCAGTGGTGACGATGACGGCGTGGGCGGCGATCTTTCTGCCGTCGCGGAGGAGGACGCCGGTGATGCGGGGTGGGTGTGGCTCGGTGGAAACCCAGGTCTCAGAAGCGAGACCTGGGGCACCCGGATTCGTGGCAGGTTCGAGGATGAGGTCGATGACTTCGGCTTGCTTGATGAAGAGGTTGGGGATGGACTCTAGCTTTTCGCGCATGTGGACGCGGTAGAGGGCCTTGTCGCATTGGGCGCGGGGGCTCCAGACGGCGGGGCCGCGGGAGGTGTTGAGGAGGCGGAACTGGATGCCGCAGGCGTCGGCGACTTCGCCCATGATGCCGCCGAGGGCGTCGACTTCGCGGACGAGATGGCCTTTGGCTACTCCGCCGATGGCGGGGTTGCAGGACATTTGGGCGATGAGGTCGAGGTTGAGAGTGAAGAGGGCGGTGCGCAGGCCCATGCGCGCGGCGGCGGCGGCGGCTTCGCAGCCAGCGTGGCCGGCGCCGACGATGAGGACGTCGAATTGTTCGGAGAACGCCATCCACCTTTGAGTTTAATGCCTTTGAGCGGTGAGAAGCCATCATTTATCTTGCGGCTCGCGCGGGGTGCTGGGATGATGGCGAACATGAGAAGGCGCCACATACGTTTGCACGGTTTAGGAGTTCTCGCTGCGGTTTGCGCGCTATTCCTTGCCTCGGGTTGTTGGGCGCAGACTCGCTGGTGCTCTATTACGGGCGTGGGTAAGGATGACAAGTTGGACTACCCGCCGATTGCGCGTGTGGCGCATATAGATGGCATGGTGATCGGTCGCCTCCACTTCAGCACCGACGGATCTGTGATCGGCTGGGAGATGGTCTCTGGACCAACCATCTTCTCCAGTTCTATTGAAGAGCAATTCAAGCGTTGGCACATTAGAACCGATGCGAAAGGGAACGCGGATTGCCAGAGCCTTGTTGTTGGTGATTTTCGATTCGTTGAAGACAAGAACGAGATCGTTGATTCAGATCCAACGTTTACTGTGAACTCGGTGCGAGTTGTTCGGATGACGGTGGCGGTTGAACCAATGGTGATATCCGATCCAGCGGGAAAGATATGCAGGCGTCGCTGGTATCGCATGTTTCGGTGGAGCTGTCGTTAGCGGACCCACTGCGGTAGCCTCAATATATGGTTGAGTTGAATGTGGTTGAGGCGCGGGTTTTGGGGGCTTTGATTGAGAAAGAGATCAATACGCCGGAGTATTATCCGCTGAGTTTGAATGCGCTGGTGAACGCGTGCAATCAGAAGAGCAGCCGCGAGCCGGTGATGGAGTTGAGCGAGGCCGAGGTGCGGACGGCGCTGTTTGAGCTGGATCAGCTGGGGTTGGTGCGGACGATTGCGGAGTCTCGGGCTACGAAGTTTGAGCATCGGGTGCGGGATGTTTTGAATTTGCGGCGCGATGAGGTGGCGGTGATTTGTTTGCTGCTGCTGCGCGGGGCGCAGACGAGTGCGGAGCTGCGGGCTCGGACGGAGCGGATGTATGCGTTCGATGACAATGCTGCGGTGCTGAGTGTGCTGGAGAGATTGGCGGGGCGGGAAGAGCCGCTGACGCAGTTGATGGCGCGGCAGGTGGGGGCGCGGGAGGCGAGGTGGGTGCACTTGCTGAGTGGGGCGGTGAGTGAGGCTCTGGTGCGTGGGGCGGTGGAGCGGGCGTGGAAACCCACGTCTCAGAAGCGAGACATGGGGCACCCGATGCTTTGGCGCGAGCGGGTGGCGGCGTTGGAGGAAATGGTGCGGGGGTTGGAGGAGAGACTCGCAGCGTTGGAGCGCGGCGAAGACTAGTGGGTTGGGGTGAGGGTTACGAGGACGGTGTCGTTCTGGTGCATGGGGAAGGTTTCGTCGAAGCGGGCGTTGGTGATGGTGATGGTGCGGGTTTCGGTGGGGACGCCGCTGGCGGTGCGGTTTAGGGATTCGACTTGTGCGGGGCTGAGGTTGGTGGGTGAGTTCATGTGCAGGTACGCGGTGTAGGCGTCGTTTTGCTGGTAGCCGGTGCGGTAGACGTTGAGGTTGGTAGGTGCCGTTGGTCAGGTGGTCGAGGGTGAGGTGGGTGTCGGGTGCGGGTTGGGCAGGCTGCTCGCGCTTGTAGAAGATCTGGTCGTCGGAGTTGGCGGGCGGGGCGATGGGGGTGTAGTTCCAGAAGAGGATTTGGACGGAGTGGTTGGGTTTAGTGGTGGCCCAGGAGTGGTCGGGGAGGTTGGTGGCGATGTCGGTGGGGCCTAGCTGGGCGAGGAATTTGTAGGCGAAGTAGGCGGGCTTGCGGATGCCCTGGAGGTTCATGAGGCCGAAGCCGCCGTAGAAGGGACGCGTGGGTGGGCCGCCTTCTTCGAAGATGTCGGTGAAGGTCCAGTAGGACATGGATTGCGCGAGGGGCGAGGTGGCGCGGAGTTTTTCGAGGATGAAGGCGGCTTCGATGTACTGGTCGTGGATGAAGTCGGTGGGGGTGTAACTGGAGGACCACTCGGTGTAGTGGAGCTCGAGGTTGGGGGTGGCGCTGTGATCGATGCGATCGCGGGAGGCGCGGACGCGGGCGACGATGCTGTTGGGCGAGGTGTCGAGGAGGGTGCCGTCGTCGCCGGTGGCGTCGAATGAGCCTTTGATGACGCCGTAGGTGTGGGTGGAGTCGAAGTCTGCGGGGACGTGGCTTTTGGCGATGAAGGCTAGCCAGTCGGCTTCCCAGCCTACGGCGGTGGCGGGGCCTCCGACGCGGCATTTGGGACAGACGGCGCGGATGGATTCGGCGGTGTTCTTGTAGAGATTGAAGTAGTCGGATTGGGAGCCGGTGAAGAAGCCGTTGTGGAGGTCAGGCTCGTTCCAGACTTCGAAGTACCAGTGGTTCACTTCGTCGACGCCATAGCGGGATTGGAGGTGCGTGACGAAGGCCTCGATGAGGGCGTTCCACTTGGCCATGTCTTTGGGTGGGGTGATGTTGCCCTTCCACCAGAAGACGGTTTGAGGGCCGGAGGCGAGGGCGTGGGGCATGAAGGAGAGCTCGACGAAGGGACGGATGTGGCGGGCGAGGAGAGCGTCGTAGAGAGCGTCGACGTACTGGAAGTTGTAGATGGGGTTGCCGTGGGGGTCTTCGGTGTAGACGCCCATGTCGTCATGGAAGATGCCGTGGAAGCGGATGTAGTGGAAGCCGATTTCGCGCTGGACGGTGGAGAGCTGGGCTTGCCAGTCGGCGCGAAGGCCTTCGTTGGCGCGGCCGGCGCCTACGGTGTTGAGGGGCGTTTGCGAGTGTGGGCCGATGATGTGGGTGGCGTCGACGGTGAGGGTTTGCGGTGTAGGTGGGGCGGGGGATTGGGCGAGGATCGATGCGGAGAGGCAGAGGAGGAGAAGAACGCGGCGCATGGGGATGAGGGTAGCAGGGTCCTCGAGCGGACGGCGAGGGCCTGGCGGGGTGGGTGACCCGGTGGGCGCACGCAAAGCCGCGCCAGTGGCGGACTTTGCGTGGTACTGTGGAAGCCAGTTTCTCGGGTTCGATGGTGTAACCACCCCAGGACGCCCACATGGACAAGCAGAACGAAGCCGCGGAGCGATTGTTTGGCGAGGCTGTGGGGCTGCCGCGTGATCGGCGATCAGCTTTTCTGGACCGCGCGTGCGCGGGCAAGCCGGGGCTGCGTGGTCTTGTGGAGGATTTGCTGGATTCGAACGACCGGCTCAGCGGCTTTCTGAGTAAGCCTGCCTACGTGCATGCTGCAGCCGCTGAAGTGGGGTTGGCATCCCAGACCGTCGTGCTGACCGACGGTGCGCAGTTGTTGGGTCGGTATGTGATCACTGGCAGACTGGGCGCGGGCGGCATGGGCGTGGTGTACCGGGCGCGCGATGAAAAGCTGGACCGCGAGATTGCGATCAAGATGTTGCAGCGCGGCCTATGGAAAAGCGATGAAGCACGAGCCCGGTTCCGGCGGGAGGCACAGGCGCTGGCGAAGCTAAATCACGCGCACATTGCTGCCGTGTATGACGTGATCGAGCGGGACGGCGCAGATTGCATTGTGATGGAACTGGTGGAGGGGGAATCGCTGGCGGCGAAGTTGCAGCGCGGGGCGCTGCCGGTGAAGGAGGCGACGATCATCGCGCTGCAGGTTGCCGAGGCCCTTGTAGAGGCACATGAGCAGGGAGTGATCCACCGGGATTTGAAACCGGCGAATATCATGATCACCCCCAAAGGGCGAGCCAAGGTTCTGGACTTCGGTCTTGCGCGGCTACTGTTGGGGCCGGCGGATGTGACACAGTCGGCAAGGGAGACGGTGGGGGTGATGGGGACGCCGCTGTACATGTCGCCGGAGCAGGCGATTGGAGACACGGCGGATGCGCGGAGCGATGTCTGGAGCCTGGGCGTGACGTATTACGAGTCGCTGACAGGGATTGAGCCGTTTCGCCGGCCGTCGACGCTGGCGATTCTGCGCGCGATCACTGATGAGACTGTACAGCCATTAAGGGAGGTACACCCGGAAATACCCGTACTGGCCGAGCAGGTGGTGGAACGGGCGCTGGAGAAGGATGCGGACCTGCGATACCAGCGCGCGAGCGATTTCGCGACGGATCTGCAGAGGGTGTTGCGGGATTTGGAGCCGGGACGGCGGATGGGTTCGGGGATGCAGACTAGGCCGGTCTCAGCGGTTGCAGCGGTGCGCGCGCCGGTGCGCCGCACGTGGGTTAGGGGGATCGCGTTGCTGGCGGTTGCGGTGGTTCTGGTTGGGGCGGTGTTGCTGCTGCGAGCTTCGGCACCGGCAACCGGAGCGCTCGATTCGACGCAGATTTCGTTTTCTAACGATGAGAAACTTGGCCCGCTGCGGACCGATGGAGCGCGGCTTTATTTCGAGAGCCACAATATTCCGTCGGCGATGTCCGTGAGCGGGGGCATCATCGCGCCGATTCCGGGACTGAGCAGCGGAATGTACCTGGTGGATGTGTCGGCAGACGGGTCGAGGATCCTGGCGTGGGCGCAGAACCTCAACAACGAGGCCGACGGCGGTTGGTTCCTCGTTGGATCGAGCCTCGGCGGTGCTTTGCGGAGGATTGGGACAGTGCAGGAGGCCAATCACATTGCACGCTGGTCGTCGGACGGCAAGTCGATCTACTTCGTGCAAAACCAGCAGGTGTGGGTGATGGATGAGGATGGCGACCATGCGCGGGTTCTTTGGGCGACGCCGGAGACGCCGGTCGCCCTGGCAGTCTCGCCGGATGGTACGCAACTTTCGGTGACTCTTATCTCGAAGACAGCGCGTATATGGCTGGTGGGCAATGACGGAAAGGACCCGCATCCACTGGATCTGGATTGGCCGATCGATGCCGACGAAAGCCAAGGGCAGTGGACGCCTGACGGACGGCATTTTGTTTTCAGTTCCGGGCGCGAGGGACGCGGGAATATCTATGAAGTGGTGAAGCCGCGCTGGTTCGAATTCTGGAAGAAACCTGGGGCGGTCCGGCTGACGGGGAATCAGCTGAACATCACGGACGCGGTGCCGGCGCGGGACAGCAAAAGCCTTTTCGTGCTGGGGCGGGTGGATTCGGGAACGATGGAAGTCTTCGATCCGCGGGCGGGAAAGCTCGTGCCGTTTCTCGGAGGCCTGCCAGCGCTGGAGTTTGTGGTATCTCCTGACCGGCAGTGGATGGCGTACACGGAATATCCGAGCGGGCATTTGTGGAAGAGCCGGGTGGATGGCAGCGATGCGGTACAACTCACGAAGTTGCCTGCCTTCATGGAAGCGTGGTCCCCGGATGGAAAATGGATCGCGTACTCCGACTGGCGCAAGATCTATCGCGTGTCAGCCGATGGCGGTGCTCCTGAGAAGGTAATGCAGGAAGGCGATAACGAGGTCATTCCGACCTGGTCGCCGGACGGCAAGACCATTATTTTTAACCGGTTCGACGGGTTCCATGAGCCAGATGGCTTGTACGTGGCGGACGTAGCAAGCGGGAAGGCGACGCGGATGCCCGGTGGAGAGAAGTTTTATATCCCGGCCTGGTCGCCGGACGGCCGGTATCTGCTGGCCATGGCGCGAGAGCCGCTGCGGATGGTGCTCTACTCCGCAGCCACGAAACAGTGGCGAACGCTGATGCAGTTCGACGCGCCCGACGGATTCTATGCGTGGTCACTGGATAGTCGCGCCATCTACTTCTCGCAGCCCCAAACCCATGCGGGTATGTATCGAGTGTCAGTGCCCGATGGGGTGCGGCAGCGGGTTTCGGACATACCGGATACCGGGCCGGATGGCTCGCCGTACGTGAGCGTGACGACGGACGGACAGCCGGCGATCATGGCTCCTGCCGGAGCTCCGCAGGTGTACTCGCTGCAATGGAGGTGAAGGCTGGATGGTGCGTCAAGCGGTTAGGGCTGCGAGGGTTTTTTCGAGGCTGGCGGGGTCTTCTACGTTGGTGGTGTTCAGGGTGCGGTCGATCTGGCGGTTCAGGCCGGTGAGGACTTTGCCGGGGCCCACTTCGATGTAGTTGGTTACGTTGCGGAGCACGAGTTGGTTGATGCATTCGGTCCAGCGGACGGCGCCGGTGACCTGGCGGATGAGGGCGTCGCGGATGGCGTCGGGCTGCATGAGGAGTTTGGCGTCGACGTTGCAGGCTACGGGGAAGCGGGCGAGCTGGAAGTCGACATTGTCGAGCTCGTCGACTAGTTGTTTCTGGGCGGGCATCATGAGGGGGCTGTGGAAGGGGCCGCTTACGGGAAGCATGACGGCGCGCTTGGCACCGAGTTCTTTGCAGAGGTCGGCGGCGCGGGCTACGGCGGCGGCGGAGCCGGAGATGACGGTCTGGTCGGGGGAGTTGAGGTTGGCGGTGGCGACGACACCGTAGGTGCCTTCGGCAGTGACGCCGGTGCAGGTGGCTTCGATGTCGGGGAGGTTGAGGCCGAGGATGGCGGCCATGGCTCCTTCTCCGGGGGCGACGGCGGACTGCATGAACTGGCCGCGGGCGCGGACGGTGCGGACGGCGTCGGCGAAGGAGAAGGAGTGGGCGGCGACGTGGGCGGAGTACTCGCCGAGGGAGTGGCCGGCGGCGTAAGACGATGGAGAGATTGCGGGCGGCGAGCTCGGGCTCGAGTACGCGGAGGACGGCGATGGAGACGGTGAGGATAGCGGGCTGGGTGTTCTCGGTGAGCTTGAGGGTGTCTTCGGGGCCGTTGAAGATGATGTCGGAGAGGGCGAAGTTGAGGGCGTCGTCGGCTTCCTGGAAGACGGCGCGGGCGGCGGGTTCGGCGTCGTAGAAGGCGCGGCCCATGCCTACGGATTGGGAGCCCTGGCCGGGGAAGAGGAGAGCGATGGTGGGGGTGGTGGGGTCGTCGGTGCTCATGGGAATAGTCTAGCGAGTTTGTTGGCGGAGAATTTTCGCGGTGATTTCGACTTGACAATTCATAACCGTTTGGTTATTGTTTCGACATGTCGATGGCGGCTGCGAATTCGGTGTTCAGGGCGCTGGCGGATCCTACGCGGCGGGCGCTGTTTGAGCGGCTGACGCGGGATGGCGAGCTTACGGTGCATGCGCTGACGGCGAGGGCGGGGGTGTCGCAGCCGGCGGTGTCGAAACATTTGACGGTGCTGAAGCGGGCGCGGCTGGTGAATCAACGGCGGGCGGGGCGCGAGATGCACTATAGCGCGCAGCCGAAGTCGCTGGCGCCGCTGGTGGACTGGATGGCGTTTTATGGAGTGTTCTGGCGGGACAAGTTCAGCCGGTTGGAAGCTGTTTTGGAGAGGATGGAGCCATGAGCGAAATTCGGAGTGAAGTTGTCGTGACTGATGCAGGTGCGGGGACGCGTTCCGTGGTGGTGGAACAGGAGTTTGCGCATCCGCCGCAGAAGGTTTGGCGCGCGCTGACGGAGGGCGATCTGATTGAGCAGTGGCTGATGGAGAACGACTTTCAGCCGGTGGTGGGGCATCGGTTTCAGCTGCGGTCTACGCCGGTACCGGGGTGGGATGGGGTGATCGATTGCAAGGTGTTGGTGGCGGAGCCGTACGAGCGGCTGTCGTATAGCTGGGGCACGATGGGGATGGAGAACGCGGTGGCGTGGACGTTGACTCCGACGGCGGGCGGGACGCTGCTGCGGATGGAACAGAGCGGCTTCCGCGAGGATCAGGAGGCGAACTACAAGGGTGCGATGTATGGCTGGCGGAAGTTCTTTGGCGGGCTGGAAGGTGTGGTTGAAAAGATCTGACTGGAGGCGGCATGAAGACGAACTCTGTTGGGTATTGGGTGTGCACGGTGCTGGTTGTTTTTTTCATGCTGCCGGGCGGGATTTTTTATCTGATGCGGGCGCCGGCGGCGGTTGAGGGGATGAGGCAGCTGGGTATCCCGGTGTACATGGTGGTGCTGCTTGGCGTGTGGAAGGTGCTGGGATCGATTGCGTTGGTGGTGCCGAGGTTTGCGCTGCTGAAGGAGTGGGCGTATGCGGGGATATTTTTTGATCTGAGCGGCGCGGTGGTTGCGAATGCGGCGAACGGGGCGGTGTGGTGGCATGTGGCTGCGCCGCTGGTTATCCTCGTGATCTTGTATGGGTCGTGGGCGCTGCGGCCGGCTAGTCGTCGGGTGATGCCTGCTGGTTGAAAGACAAGAGCAACAGCAAAGACTTTGACGCAACGGGCGCGAAGTTGGCAAAGTCTCGCCACGGGATTTGTGGCTGGGCCGGGTGGGTGGTGCGGGCTACCAGTCGGCGGAGGCTTTGCAGGGGGCGGAGGTGTCGCCGAGGGGGAGGGTGAGGGTGCTGGGGTGGTCTTTGGATTGGATGAGGGTGATGTGGGCGATGCGGGCATCGGCGCCGGACTGGTCGGCGACGGGCTTGATGGAGTTGTAGTTTTTCTCGAGGTAGGGGGTGTTGAGGGCGCTGACGATGAAGCGGAGCTGGGAGCCTTTGGGGGCGCGGTGGGCAGACCAGAATACGGGCTTGAACCGGTACTGCTGGGGTTGATTGGCGGGGACGGGTTCGGCGTGCTCGAGGCTGTTGCGATAGCGGGCGCGGATGGTGGAGTCGGTGAGGTAGTGGGACTTTCCGTCGGGCGTGACGAGGAAGAGTTCGGAGTACAGATCGGTGTCGGGCGCGTCGATGGATAGCCAGAGCGAGATGTCGGTGTAGCCGTCGATCTCAGTGGGTTCGGTGAAAGGCGCGGAGTGGAAGATGAGGCCGTCGCCGTGGAGGTCGGCACCGGGTTGGGGCTGGTCGTCGTCAGAATCCTTGCCGGCGCTGAGGTCGTTGGGGTCGGAGACGAAGGTTGCGCCGGTGGCGTTGGTCTGGCGTGGTTGCGAGCAAGCCGGAGTGGTAGATGCTGGAGGCGCCGCCGGTGGCGTCGAGGTAGAGGGTGAGGGATTTGTTGCTGACGGTGGCGAGGGAGTTGGCGTACTTCCAGCACTCGGCGGTGGGGCCGCTGACGTAGTAGGCGACGTGGTTTTGGAGGAAGGCGGGTTTGGGGCCGGACTTCATGGTGAAGTCGTACCACTCGCGGTGCAGGCGAAGGACGTCGATGAGTGAGGCGGGGCCGAAGTGCTCGGGGCCGATGGTGGCTTTGGGCTCGCGGGTGCCGGGATGATCCCAGGGGCCGATGACGAGGTAGTAGTTGTCGAGCGTGGGCTTGTCGGTGGTGGTGATGTGGTCGGCGTAGTAGGAGAGGGTGCCGGGCTGGTCGCCGTCAAGGGCTCCGGTGAGAACGAGGATGGGGAGATGGACGCCGGCGACCTGGGCGGGAGTGAGGGCAAGATTCTTCCAGAAGCTGTCGACGTCGGGATGCTGGAGCCAGAGTTGGAAGTCGGTGTCGGTGCTGCCGGCATAGCGGTCGAACTGATTGAAGGGAGCTTTGGCGAGGTAGAGGCGCTTGGCGGCGTTGGACCAGAGAGTCTCGTCGCTGAAGACCGATTCGTTGAGGGTGCGGCCGCTGGTGTAGGTGAGCCACTGGAGCATGTAGCTGGACATGATGTTGGCCTGGTAGGGGACGTCGACGGCGGCGCGGACGCTGGCTACGGGGACGATGGTGACGAGGTGGGGCGGGTGCTGGGATGCGGTCTGCCACTGATCGCCGCCGGCGTAGGAGCCTCCGAACATGGCGACCTTGCCGTTGGACCACGGCTGATGGGCGAACCATTCGACGGCGTCGTAGCCGTCTTGAGCATCGTTGATGATGGGATGGAAGACGCCTTCAGAGTCGCCGCGGCCGCGCGTGTCGACGTAGGCGTAGATGTAGCCGCGGCGGGCGAAGTAGGAGCCGCTGGGATGGGAGGTTGCGGCGGGATAGGGCGAGAGCATGAAGATGACCGGCAGGGGGCCGGACGAGGGGATGGGTTTATAGAGCGTTGCGTTGAGGTGGATGCCGTCGCGCATGGGGATTTTGACGTGCATCTCCAGCTGGTAGTCGGTGGGCTTGTCTTGTGCGCGTGGAGATACCGGCTTGGGAGGATTGGGCGACGGAGGGTCCAATGGCAGACACAGCGAGGCTTGCACAGAGGACCGGGGTAAGGATGAACGAACGCATGTTGAAGAGGATAGTCCGGCTATGCGGCGATGGCAGAGATTAATTTGCGTGGCGGTGAGTCGATGGGGGTGGTGAGGAGGGTTTGTCGGGGTTGGGCGGTGGTGAGGTCGTAGAGAGCGAATTGGCGGGTGGTTTGGGAGCGGAGTTCGAAGAGGAGGTCGGCGCGGCCGGTGGCGTCGGGGTCTACGGCGTCGATGGGGCGGAGCCAGGGGGTGCGGTCGAGGTGGGTGGCGTCAGTGATGGAGAGGAGGTTGGGGCGGAGGTGACCGGCTGCGTCGGGCTGGGCGATGAGGGTTAGGTAGATGGGGCCGCTGGTGGTGAGGGGGGATTCGGCGGTGAGGATGTAGGTGGGTGGGGCGCCCGCGGTTAGGGTGTAGGCGAGGAGTTGG
Source organism: uncultured Acidobacteriaceae bacterium (assembly GCA_963821165.1). Classification (GTDB taxonomy): domain Bacteria; phylum Acidobacteriota; class Terriglobia; order Terriglobales; family Acidobacteriaceae; genus Granulicella. The sequence goes on along the minus strand of CAWGCQ010000003.1, from coordinate 440,340 downwards.
GCGTGGATGAGGGTGGGTGTTGGGGCGTTGGCGAAGGTGGGGCCGGTGGTGGGCGTCGCGTCCGGGGCGGAAGTGAGGTGGTTGAAGGCTATGTAGTGGGTGAGGGGCGGGAGGGCCAGGGCTTCGAGGGTTTGCAGGGTTTGGTCGCGGATGGTGGGTGAGGGCCAGGTGTAGGCGAAGGTTTCGGGGGGGCGATTGGCGGCGTCGGATACGGCGGCGGCCTGGTGGAGGTCGGCGGGGAGAGTGGTTAGCTCGGGGATGGTTGCGAGGGCGCCGGGTTGGCCGGCGGCGAGGATGGGGCGGTCGGGGTCGTCGAGGATGGGGGTGGTGGGCGGAGTTACGTAGGCTTGCTGTTTGGGCTGCTTCTCTTTCTTGCCGTGGCTGGGGTGGGGTGGGGTGGTGTTGGTGTTGGTATCGGCTTCGGTCGGGAGAGTAAGCGGGGTGGTTGATGGCCTGGGGGTGGTGGCAGCTGTTGCTTCGGTTGGAGTGAGGAAGCGTCCATAGGCTGCCCAGGAGGGTGCGGAGAGAGTGGGGTTGGTGTGGGCGGATTGGATGTTGAGGGCTCCGACGGTTTGGCCAGCGTGCTGGATGAGGTAGAGAGTGCCGGGTTGGAGGGCGAAGGGGATGGGCTGCGGTAGATAGACGCCGGCGTCTTGCAGCTGGCCGTGGATGAAGAGAGAGACGGGGATGAGGCGCGCGGCGGTGGGGTGGGTGAGGTCTCCGGTGTACTCGTATACCGCGATGGCGCGGGTGACTGGGGTGGTGGATGAGGGGTGGTCGGTTTGGGCGTGGATGGGCGAGAGCGGGATTGCGGGGATCAGGAAGAGGGCGCCGATGAAGGGCCGGAGGTGCATGCTTGCGATGTTAGACGAGGTTGGTGCGAAGAATTTTATGGGAATTGCGATGACGAAGTTCTTTGAATGTGCGAGGCGGCACTCGCGCGGACGGGTGAGTGACGAGATAATAGACGCAACGAGCTCTCCATGGGATGGTGATGAGGCAAATTGAGAGGGAGAGCCGTAGCTGACGATGAATGGTGCTGACCCAGTCGTAGAGCCGAGCGCGACTTCTGCGGGAGAGGTTGCGTCCGCGGTGGACGCGGAGACCGTGCAGGCAGCGGCGCCCGTGCTGCGTGACGGGGTTGCGCTGTGCGTGGACCTGGATGGCACGCTGGTGAAGAGCGACACGCTGCTGGATACGGTGCTGGTGGTGGCTCGGCAGCGGCCGCTGGAGTTGCGGCATGTGCCGGGATGGATTGCGCAGGGGCAGGCGGCGTTCAAGCGGCATTTGACCGGGCTGGTGATGCTGGACGTGGAGTACCTGCCGTATAACCGGCCGCTGCTGGAGTACCTGAGTGCAGCAGCATGGCGAGGGGCGGGCGATCTACCTGGCGACAGCCGCGGACAAGACGCTGGCGGAGAGAGTGCGGCGCACCTGGGGATCTTTGCGGGGGTGCTGGCGTCGGAGGGTGGGACGAATCTGGCGGGAGGGAATAAGCTGGCGGCGTTTCGCGCGAAGTTTGGGGAGAACTTCTGCTACATCGGGAATGCGCGACCGGATGTGGAGTTGCTGGCGGCGTGCGAGTCGCCGATGGTGGCGAACCCTGACCGTGCGCTTCGTGCGGGAATGAAGCGCGCGGGGACGGTGGCGGCGGCGCGGTTTGAGGATCGCGGTCCGGTGCTGCGGAGCTGGCTGAAGGCGATTCGATTGCACCAGTGGGCGAAGAATGCGCTGCTGTTTGTGCCGCTGCTGCTGGCGCACCAGTGGCATCTGCGGACGTTTGGCGGGTCGATCACGGCGTTCTTCAGCTTTGGGATGTGCGCGTCGGCGACGTACATCATTAACGACCTGCTGGACCTGGAGGCGGATCGAAGGCATCCGAGGAAGCGGCGGAGACCGTTTGCGGCAGGAGACTTGTCGGCGATTGCGGGGGTGGTGGTGGTGGGTTTGCTGATGCTTGGCGCGCTGGCGCTGGCGCTGGCACTGCCGCGCGTCTTCAATGCACTGCCGGGCTCGGCGGTGCTGGCGAATCCTTACAGCTTCCTGGGGTGGCTGGGGCTTTATACGGTGGTGACGCTTTCGTACTCGCTGTATTTGAAACGGAAGCTGCTGCTGGATGTGTTTGTGCTGAGCGGCTTGTACACGGTGCGGATTATGGCCGGGAGTGCGGCGACGGGGATTCCGATGTCGCCGTGGCTGGCTGGGTTTGGCGTGTTCTTCTTCCTGTCGCTGGCGTTCGTGAAGAGGTTCAGCGAGCTGGAGGGTTTGCGGGAGCGCGGCGGCGCGGTGAGCAATGGGCGCGGGTATTTTGTGAGCGACCTGGAGCAACTGCGCGCGCTGGGAACGGGCGCGATGTATGCGGCGGTGGTGGTGCTGACCATCTATATCAATAATCCTGAGACGAATTTTCTTTATGCGCATCCGGTGCGGTTGTGGGTGGTGGTGCCGGTGCTGCTGCTGTGGCTGAGCCAGGTGTGGATGTTGGCGAGCCGCGGCGAGATGCATGATGATCCGGTGGTGTTCGCGATTACGGATAAGCGGAGTCTGCTGCTGGGGGCGTTGATGGCGGCTGTGATTTTGTGGGCGCTGTAGGTGGCAGGTTCTTAGACGGTATCGTATAGACTCATGGAAAGATGCCGCCCAAGATTCGAGATATTCTGCGCAGGTTGGAGGAAGACGGCTGGGTGCTAAAGTCTCAAAGCGGGAGTCATCGGCAGTATGTTCATCCTGTGAAGGCGGGGAAGGTTACGATAGCCGGCCATCCATCAAAAGATCCAGATGAAGGTACGTATCGGAGTATTCTTAAACAGGCGGGATTGAAGCGATGAGAGAATATGCGGTTGTATTCGGACAAACTCGTACGGGCTGGAGCGCTTACGTGCCAGACCTTCCCGGGCTGGCGGCGGTGGGATCAACCTATGAAGAGACTGAGCAGCTCATGCGCGAGGCGATGGACATACATCTAGCCAGCATGAGAGCGGACGGCGATCCGATACCTGAACCAACCACACGCATTGGTACGGTGACCGTTGATTTTCGAAGGCGGAAACTTGCAAAGTCGGCGTAAGGAAGATCGTTGAATATTCCAGAACTCAAAGATTTTTCAGAAGCATCGCTCGATGCGGCGTTCGCTGCTGTGCGAGCCGAGGCAGAGCGTGATATTTCGTCACTGACCCTTGACGTAGAAACGTTTCGGCTAGAGTGGCTTGGTCGAAAGCAAGGACGTCTCAAGGTGATTTCCGACTTGTGGCTCAAAGCCGCTCCGCCCGAAGCGAAGCGGCTCATTGGGCAGCGCTTCAATTCGCTTAAGGAGAAAATTGAAGTTGAGTTAGATCGTAGAAACAGCAGCCTGCCAGCGATGCGACAGGCGAACATCCTTGCCGGGAACATCCTGGAGCCGCAACTTGATGTGACGCTGCCGGGGGCGGCGCAGAGAGTGGGGGCGGAGCATCCGCTGGTGAAGACGATGGCGGAGATTGTCAGCGTGTTTCAGCGGATGGGGTATTCGGTGGGGTTGGGACCGGAGGTGGAGACGGATTTTTATAACTTCGAGGCGCTGAACTTTCCGCCGAATCATCCAGCGCGCGATACGCAGGACACGCTGGTGATTGCGGGGCAGGAAGGCAAGCCGCTGCGCGAGCGGCTGCTGATGCGGACGCATACGTCGCCGGTGCAGATTCGATCGATGCTGGAGCAGGCGCCGCCGCTGCGGCTGGTGATTCCGGGCAAGGTGCACAGGAATGATGCGGCCGATGCTACGCACTCGCCGGTGTTTCACCAGGTGGAAGGGCTGTGCGTCGATACGTATATTACGTTCAGCGATCTGAAGGGCACGCTTGATTTTGCGATGAAGGCGTTCTTCGGGTCGGCGGTGAAGACGCGGTTTTTTCCGAGCTTCTTTCCGTTTACGGAGCCTAGCGCGGACGTGCAGATCTCTTGCATCTTTTGCGGCGGGAAGGGTTGCCGGAAGTGCAAGCACTCGGGATGGATTGAGCTGCTGGGGTGCGGGATGGTGGATCCGGCGGTGTTCGAGTCGGTGAACCAGAGGCGCGTAGAGATGGGGCGCGAGCCGGTGTATGACGCGCGGAAGGTGAGCGGGTTTGCGTTTGGGATGGGCGTGGACCGGATCGCGATGATGAAGTACGGGATCAGCGATATTGGGTTGCTGTACTCGGGCGATATGAGGTTTCTGGAGCAGTTTGCGTAGGAGCGAGTTAGCGAGTTAGCAAGTTAGCAAGTTAGTGAAAAGCGAGTTGGCGAAAGGTGGCTGGTTGTGCGGACTCGGCATTTCAAGGAATTGCTGGTTTGGCAGCGGGCCATGGAGTTGGCGCGGCTGGTGTATCGCGTAAGCCAGACGTTTCCCAAGGAAGAGATGTTCGGGTTGCGGGCACAGCTTCGGAGGGCCGCTGTGTCGGTGCCTAGCGATATCGCTGAAGGACATGGGCGGCTGTCGGATCCTTTGTTTCGGACGTTCCTGGCGCAGGCGCGTGGGTCGTTGTATGAGGTAGAGACGCAGTTGATGCTGGCGGCGGACTTCGGTTATATCGGGGACGACGATGAGATGCAGTCACAGCAAATGTGTGATGAGGTTGCGCGTATGCTGCATGGGTTGCTGAACTCTTTGAAGGTCAAGCCGACGGCAGTCAAACGCTAACCGCTGACTCGCCAACTGCTAACTTGCTGAGGTGACGATGAGAATCCTTTCTTGTGCCGTGGTGTTTCTGGTTGCGACGGGTGTGGCGTGTGCGCAGGAGCATCCTCGGGATGCGCAGATCCATGATCGGGATACGCTGCGGTGGTGGCACACGGCCGAGGCGCTGTCGGGTGATGCGATGGAGGGGCGGGATACGGGGTCGGCGGCGTATCAGCGGGCGGCGGAGTATGTGGCGGGACGGTTCAAGGCTGCGGGGTTGATGCCGGCTGGCGAGGATGGGACGTACTTCCAGAATGTGCCGATGCATGAGGTGGACGTGGTGCCGGCGGGGACGAGGTTTGTGGTGGAGCGCGGGGGGAAGGCCGTGACCGCTGGAGTTTCTGCAGGAGATTACGGTGGGCGCGTCGGCGATGCTGCCGGCGAAGGTTGATGCGGCGATGACGTTCCGCGGGTATTGCGGCAAGGATGCAATGGCGGACGTCGCTGGCGAGGTGGTGGTTTGCTTTGGAACGCAGCGAGCTGGGTTGCCGACGGGTGGCGAACGCGTGACGAATGCGCGACTGGGAGGGGCGGTGGGGTTGATCAATGTGGATGACCCGTACTTCTCGATTGAGCCGCCGCGGTGGCCGTATGCTTATGCGCGGTTGGTGACGCTGAAGGAGCCCGGCGTCGGTGGCGGTACGGTGGCGGACGCGCCAATACCGGTGATGCGGATCAGCGCTGAGGCGTTTGCGAAGGTGATCGCCGGAAGTGGTGAGGACGCGGCGGCGATTCTTGAAGACTGGGCGGGGCGAAAGAGCCGCTCAAGAACTTCGAGATTGCCGGGAGGTTTCGAGCGCGGTTTGAGATTGCAGAGAAGGACATCCACTCGCCGAATGTGCTGGCGGTGCTGCCGGGGACGGACGCGGCGCTGGCGGGGCAGTACCTGGTGGTGTCGGCGCACCTGGATGGATATGGGTATGGGACGCCGGTGCATGGGGACAACTTGTATAACGGCACGCTGGATGACGCGGCGTATGTGGCGTTGCTGATCCAGATGGCGGATAACCTGAAGGCGGGGGCAGTGGGGCATCACGGGCTGACGCAGGTGAGCTATGTGCGGGGTGGGCAGAGCGATGCGGGCGGTGTGATTGTCGACCGGGGGATTACGCTGGCGCCGCCGAAGCGGTCGATTTTGTTTTGCGCGTTTACGGGAGAGGAGAAGGGGCTGCTGGGGTCGCGCTGGTTTGTGCAGCATCCTACGGTGCCGGTGGAGGAACTCGCGGCTGATATTAATCTTGACCAGCTGCGGCCGCTGTTTCCGCTAAAGATTTTGACGGCGGAGGCGGTGAACGATACGACCTTGGGCGCGATGGCGAGGGCGGTTGGAAAGGGGATGGGGATTGAGATTCGCGAGGACCGCGAGCCGGAGCGTGGGCTGTTGCGGCGTGCGGATCAGTATCCGTTTCTGAAGATTCATGTGCCGGCGATCAGTTTTATCTTTGGGTACGATCCGGGGACGGATGCGGAGCGGCGGTATCGGGAGTGGTACGCGGTGCGATATCACCGGCCGCAGGATGACCTGACGCAGCCGGTGGATTTTCAGGCGGCGGAGACGTTCGATGTGTTTTTCTATCGGCTGGTGGAGACGGTGGCGGATGCTCCGGCGCGGCCGTCGATTTTGCCGGAGAGCCAGTTTGCGGAGAAGAGGTGAAGGGCGGGTCCGGGATGGTGGCGGCTCTGAGACAATAAATGGGATATGCCTGAGCGCGTGCTGTCTGCTGCGCCGGGCTAACTGGACTTAGGAAAGTACCGTTTCGTAATGGATATTTTGACTTCGTGGTTGCGCTCGTATCTGCCGGCGCTTGACGTTTCGGATGCACAGCTTGCGGAAGATCTGACGCTGCGGGGGATCGCCGTCGAGGGGATTTTTGCGGTTGAAGGTGGGCCTGGCGGATCTCGTTTCGAGATGGACATTACGACGAATCGTGTGGACGCGATGAATCATTATGGCGTGGCGCGCGAGGCGGCGGCGATTTATAACGTTGCGCTGTTGCCGTTGGTGGAGGCGGCTCCGGTGAAACCCATGTCTCAGAAGCGAGACATGGGGCACCCGGATTCGTGGCCTGAGTCGTGGAACTCCGCGGGGTTTCCGGTTCGCATTGAGGCTGATGATTTGTGTGGGCGGTTTACGGCGCGGGTGATTCGCGGCGTGCAGGTGGGGTCTAGCTCTGGGGTGATTGCGGAGTATTTTGCGGCGCTGGGGCAGAAGCAGATTTCTGCGCCGGTGGATGTGACGAACTTTGGGTGGATGGCGATGGGGCAGCCTACGCACGTGTTCGATCTGGACAAGATTGTGGGTGGGATTGTGGTGCGGCGGGCGCGGGCGGGCGAGAGGCTGGCGCTGCTCGATGGCACGGAGAAGACGCTGGTCGCGGACGACCTGGTGGTTGCTGATGAGGAGAAGGCGCTGGGGCTGGCGGGCGTGATGGGTGGATGGGATTCGCGCGTGACTGAGGAGACGAAGAATATTTTGGTGGAGGCTGCGTGGTTCGATCCGGGGGCGATTCGGGCTAGCTCGCGGCGGCATGGATTGCATACGGATGCTAGCCATCGGTTTGAGCGCGGTGCGGATTTTAATGCGGCGCCGGTTGCGAATCATCTTGTCACGCGAATGGTTGTGGAGCAGAGTGGCGGCGAGGTTGTGGGGCCGCTGGTGGATGTGGTGGTGCCGGCGATGGCGGCGAAGACTGCGGAGCGTGGGGCGATTTCGCTGAAGGTGAGCGAGGTGTCGCGGCATCTGGGAACGACTGCGGATGGGTTGGGGATTGGCGAAGAGGTTGTTGCGCAGTATTTGAGTGCGCTGGGTTGTGGGCTCACGCAGACGGCAAAGGGCGAGTATGCGGTGAAGCTGCCGAGCTGGCGGCTGGATCTGGAGCGCGAGATTGATTTGATCGAAGAGGTTGCGCGCGTGTATGGGTACAACCGGTTTGCGGATACGCTGCCGAGCTTTGCGGGCGCGGTGGTCGAGTTGCCGCACGTGGAGCAGGAGCGGACGATTCGCGAGACGCTGCGGGCGCTGGGGTTTACGGAGGCGGTGTCGAGTACGTTTGTGTCGGCGGAAGAGGCGGAGGAGTTTGGTGGGGGTGCGGTGGCGATTGGGAATCCGCTGAGTGCGGAGGCGGGGATGCTGAGGCCGTCGCTGGCGCCTGGGATGGCGACGATGCTGGCGTTGAATCTGCATCGCGACGTGAGCAGCGTGCGGTTGTTTGAGATGGGGACAGTGTTCGGTGGGTCGACTGCCGAGGTGACGGAGAAGGTTGGGCTGGCGCTGGGTGCTACGGGCGGGGCGGTGGCTACTGCGTTGTATAAGGCGGAGGACGCGCTGTTTTATGAGGTGAAGGGCGCGATTGAGGCGCTGCTGGCGAAGTTTGAGGGGGCTGTGTCGTTTGACGCGAGTGGGCTGCCGGCCTGGATTGCGGAGGGACGTGGGGCGCGGGTCTTGCTGGCGGGAGAGCTGGTCGGAGTGTTTGGGGAGTTGCGTGCGGCGGAGTTGCAGGCGCGGAAGTTGCGGCAGCCTTGCGTGATTGCTTCTTTGGATGGACAGAGGTTGTTTGAGACGACGCTGCGACAGCCGGTGTCGCGCGAGTTGTCGCGGTTCCAGGCGGTGGAGAGAGATTTTTCGTTTGTGTTTCCGGATGCGGTGACGTGGGCTGCGATTGATGCGGCGCTGCATGCGGCGGGTGCGGGGTTGAAGGCGGAGGAGCTGCGAAGTGTGCGGCCGGTGGAGATCTTCCGCGATGCGAAGGGGAAGGCGATTGCAGCGGGGTCGTATTCGCTGCTGCTGCGGGTGGTGTTCCAGTCGAATGAGCGAACGCTGACGGAGGAAGAGATTACGCGGGGTACGGAGTGGGTGGTTGGCGCAGCTTAAGGGGCTGGGTGGAACGCAGCGGGCGTAGGTGGAAAGAAAAGCAAGTGCCTTGACGCAACGTTCGCAACGTTAGCGAAGTTTCGCGACGTGAAACAGCTGAGCTCACTGCAGGTTTCTTCACGAAGCATCGCAAAGGCAAGGGTGCGCTGCGGCTTGCGAGCAGGGCTGTGCGAGGGCGAAGCACATTGAGCTGGAAGCGCGCAAGGCATAAAGGGGAATTCAAGTAGGTACCCTTGCGGTACGCACACGTAATTCCTCGTGGCTGCGTCCTATACTTCGAGAAGAGACGGCGTGTTTTCGCCTTGCAAGGAGTTGTATATGGGATCCGCAAGTATCAGTGTCGATGAGTTCCAGGCGCTGGAGCAGAAGGTGCTTCAGACCGTCGAGCTGATCAAGAGAGAGCGTGAGGCGAGAACTGCCGCCGAGGCTGAAGTGGCTGCAGTGAAGACGGAGTTGGCGGCACGCAAGGAAGAGCTTGAGTCACGGGGCCAGGAGATCGTTGCTCTGCGGCAGGAGTTGGCGGCTGCGAGCGATGCGAATGCCGAAGTGAAGAATCTGCAGCGTGAGCGCGAAGCGGTTCGGCTTCGGGTTGAGAAGATGCTGGCGAGCATCGATGAGATTGCGTAGCTACAGGGAGATTGTGTAGCCAGAGGATATAAGCGGGCGTGGATTCGAAGATGCGCGCACGTGGGCGGAACAGTAGGAGTTGCAATGTTAGAAACACAACCAAGAATGGCGCCGGAGATGTCGCGGCCTCCATTGATACCGCGCGACATGGAAGCTGTTGTCGTCGATATCTATGACCAGATTTACCAACTGCGGGGTGTGGATCCGCAGCATATCGAGCGTTTGGCGGGAGTCGTGGACTCGAAGATGCGTGCGGTTTCGGCGCATGGAGCGACGGTGGATTCGCTGCGTGTGGCGGTGCTGGCGGCGTTGAATCTGGCGGATGAGCTGGTGACGCTGCGGGCGAAGTATGAGTTGATGAATTCGGCGGCGGAGGCGCACCGGCAGGCGGCGGCGCAGAGCATGGTGCGGTCGCGGGCGGGGTCGTTGATGGGGATGCTGGACGCTGTGCTCGAGGAGCGCAAGGCGGGGTGAAAGAGCAGGGATCAGGGAACAGGGATTAGGGATTAGGCCACGGGTGGAGCGTGGGTGGTAGGCGCGGTTGCGGGAAATTTCCTTGATACTTTAGGGCGTCGTGTTGGATGATGGGACGCACGCGGACACGGGTGTTCGCTGAGAGGTTCTCATGCTTTTTAAGACAAGCGGTGTTTGGGCCGCGGTTTTGCTGTTGGCGTGTGCGGCTACGATAACGCCCGCGCAGGGGACAGAAGCGAAGAGTGTTGCTCCTGCTGACTATCACACCAATCCAAAGTTTCTTGCGGCAGTGAAAGACGCCAAGCAGCTGGAGGGGCAGAAGCAGCCGGGATTTGCGGAAGACGCCTACAAGAAGGCGAACAAGATTGCGGGTGGGGAATGTGTGGAATGCGTAGCGGCCGTGTACAAGATGCAGATGCTGCAGGGCAGCTATAAAGACGCGATCAAGACGGCGACGGAGATGGGAGCGATGGCGACCACGCCGCTGGTGAAGTCAGTTGCGGAGTACAACCGGGGCCGCGCGCTGAACGCGAGGGATGGGGACAAGCCAAAGACGGAGCAGCTGGAGGAGGTGCTGGCGGTGTTTCAGCAGGCAGCGACTCTGTATCCACAGAATACGGCAGCCGTATTTGCAGCGGGAGAGGTGCTGGCGCGGCTGGGCAGGATGGATGAGGCGCGCAAGGAGTTTCAGTTGTGTCTGAGCAACATGAAGCCAGAGGATTCGGCGTGGCTGCGGGTGAAGCATTTCGCCGAGGATCCGGAGTTGTCGACGCACAAGATGGCTCCGCCGTTCGAGGTGACGGCGATGGATGGAAAGAAGTTCAACCTGGATGCGATGGGTGGACGGGTGGTGCTGATCGACTTCTGGGCGACGTGGTGCGGGCCGTGCAACGAGGAGTTGCCTTACATGCGAAAGATTGCGAAGGAGTTTGCGAACGATCCGCTGGTGATCATCAGTGTGAGCTGGGATGACGACGAGGCGAAGTGGAAGGACTTCGTGGCAAAGAACGGGATGACGTGGGTGCAGTACCGGGATGCGGATCACGCGTTGGGGAAAGAGTTTGCGATCGACTCGATACCGCATTACTTCACGATTGATTCGGACGGCGTGCTGACGTCGGAGATGCTGGGCGAGGATAATGACGTTGAGGGGAAGCTGAAGAAGCTGATTGCAAAGGCCGAGGCGGCGAAAGTGCAGGGCGCGGCTGCCGTGGGGAACTAGGCGCAGCGGGGTGAGTCGCGGAAGCTGTACCTGCTTGCGGAAAGTTGGTTGAGTTGCGGAAACTTCGCTGGGCGGATAGCATCCAAGGCAGAGACCGGCCTGCAAAGCAGGTACGGGGAACACCGCAGGTTGAACCAATACTTAATGAACAGGGTTTCAGCTCGTATATATGGCTCGGTGTGCTAGGTCCGCCAGTCCGGAAAGCCTAAAGAGCCACGGCTGGAGTCCACCGCTACTAGGCGGGTTCACCTGCGCCTCCCTGTACGGCCCAGTGGGTCGGTCTTTAAATGCAGGGTCCAGGGCTCAGGGTCCAGGGTTCAGGGCTTGGTTGCAAGGGCGGTGAGTGGGGCCGCGTATGCTCTAGGTGGTGAGCGTTTTCTTTCAGACGGCGACTGTTTTGGTTCCGCGCGTGTTGCGGGTGGGGCCGGTGCGTCTGCCGATGTATGGGGTTTGTGCGGCTGTCGGTTTGATTGCTGCGCTATGGCTTAGCCTGAAGACGGCGCGGCTCGTTGGGCTGGCGGCGGAGCAGCTTTGGGATGCGGGACTGTTTGCGGTGATGGCGGCTTTCGTGATTTCGCGATTGCTGCTGATTGCGGGGGATGTGCATGCGTTCTTGCGTGCGCCGGTGGCGCTGCTGGCGCTGCCGTCGTTTACCTATGGCGGGATGTTGCTGACGGCGGCGGCGGTGGTGGCGTATCTGCGGTGGAAGCGGCTGCCAGTTTTGAAAGTGCTGGATGCATGGGCTCCGTGTGCGGCGGTGTTGGCGGGGATGCTTAGCCTGGGCGGATTCTTTGAGGGGTCCGAGGCGGGGATGCCGACGAGGCTGCCTTGGGGGATGGTGACGCCCGAGAGCGCGGGGTTGCGAGTGCATCCTGTGGCGGTGTACGGGGTGATTGCGTGGGTGGTGCTGGTGGCGGTGCTGATGGGTTTGCTGATGCGGAAGATGCGGGATGGGATGGTGGCGGGTGTGGCGCTGGCGGCTGGGGGAGCGGTTGGATTTCTGCTCGACATGGTGACGCAGCCGGTGGAGATGAGAGGAAGCGCGTGGCTTGATCCGGCGCAATGGCTGGCGGTGGGAGCGATGCTGGTGGGTGGGTTGATGCTTATGTTTTTGAAGGAGATTGCCTGATGCCCTCGCAGAATATGTTGCCCAAAGGAAAGAGACGGAAGAGCGTGAAGCAGGAGTATCGGGCGCAGCGGACGCTGGCGCAGGAGCGCGAGGCAGCTCTCCGGGAGGCGGGGAAAGATGTGGAGTCGTTAGGGCCAGCGCTCTATGACACGGCGGAGTTTACGCCTCACGTGTCTCCATTTGCGGGGCGGCCGGGGTTGGTGACGAGTGGGCCGAATGGAGGCAAGCATCCGCAGGAGGTGGCGGACATGTCGGTGCGGCGGTACGGGGTGCCGAGGCTTTATCGGGAGCCGGAGATTGAGCGGGAGATCACGGTGCTGGATGACCTGGAGGCTGAGGATGGTGTGCGCAGCTTTGCAGCGGAGGCTGCGGCGGCGGGGATGCGGCTGGATGCGTATTTGGCGAAGGCGATTCCGGAGATCAGCAGGGCGCGCGTGGTGCTGCTGATTGATGGCGGGCAGGTGACGGTCGATGGCAAGGAGGGGAAGGCGAAACAGAAGCTGAAGGGTGGCGAGTGGATTGAGATTGAGGGCGATCCGAAGCCTGCGCCGCTGAATGCTACGCCGGAAGATATTCCGCTGACGATTGTGTATGAGGATGACGATCTTGCGGTGGTGAACAAGCCAGCGGGGATGATGGTGCATGCGGGGTCGGGTGGTGCGGAGCATAATCGCGGGACGCTGGTGAATGCGCTGCTGTATCACTTTGGCGCGGCGGAGGGGCTGAGCTCGGTGGGCGGAGCTCTGCGGCCGGGGATTGTGCATCGGCTGGATAAGCAGACGAGCGGGCTGATTGTGGTTGCGAAGAATGATGTGACGCATCGGCAGCTGGGCGAGATGTTTTCGGAACGGCAGATGCGCAAGACGTATGTTGCGCTGGTGCATGGCGAGGTGAAGGGCGAGGAAGGGACGATCCAGTTGCCGATCAGCCGGGACTTGCTGCGGCGGATACGGATGACGACCAAGCGGGCGGGCGGGCGCAGCGCGGTGTCGCACTGGAAGGTGCTGGAGCGGCTGAACGGACCGTATGGGAAGTTCACGCTGCTGGAGGTGCGGATTGAGACGGGGCGGACGCACCAGATTCGGGTGCACATGCAGGCGATGGGGCATCCGGTGGTGGGTGATTTTCTGTATGGGGCACCGCACCAGATTCGGCGGGTGGAGGGCGTGAAGAAGGGGTCGACGACCGGGGATGGGGAGGACGAAAGCCTGGCGCTGGAGCGGAATTTTCTGCATGCGGCGGCGCTGGAGTTTGTGCATCCGCGGACGGGAAAGAGGTTGTCACTGGAGGCGGAACTTCCGGAAGAGCTGGGGGTATTGCTGGAGCAGCTTCGGGGAGCAGAGGCGTAGGGCGCAGGCGGGCGCGGGAGACGCCAACTTGGTAGGATAAAGGGTATGAACTTTAGCAAATTCGCGCGATGGGCGGGCATGCTGCTCGGTGCTGCCACGATCGCGCTGGCCGCGGGTGCACAAAGCCCACAGCCGCAGCAGACACAGACTCCGACGACACAGCCGTCGACGAATCAGCAGAACGCGAATCAGCAGAACACGGCGACGCCTGCGCAGCAGACTCCGGACGCGCAGCAACAAGCGCCTGAGCCACCGCAGGCGACTGAGACGCTGCAATTGTTCTCGCGCGAAGTGGATCTCTTCTTTGCGGTCACGGACAGGCATGGAAACTTTGTGAATGGACTGCAGCAGCAGAACTTCGGGCTGCTGGATGATGGACGTCCGCCGGAGCGTGTCATTCGTTTTGTGCAGCAGACGAATCTGCCGCTGCGCGTGGGCATCATGATCGACACGTCAAGCTCGATCCGGCAGCGGTTCTCGTATGAGCAGCAGGCGGCGATTGATTTTCTCTTGCAGGTGATGCACCCGGCGGATCGCGCATTCGTTGAGGGATTCGACGTGCAGACCGACATTGAGCAGGATTACACCAACCGCGTGGATCTTCTGGACAGCGGGATCAGCCGGCTGCGGCCGGGGGGAGGCACGGCGCTGTACGATTCGCTGTACAAGACCTGCCGCGACCAGATGCTGACGCTGCAGCAGACAGCGGATGTTCGGAAAGCGATCGTGCTGGTTTCCGATGGCGATGATGATTACAGCCGGGCGACCCAGGACGATGCGATTAAGATGTGCCAGCGTGCGGAGACGATTGTTTACACGATCAGCACGAATACGGGGCCGAGCCGGGACAAGGGCGATGATGTGTTGACGCGAATCTCGGATGCGACGGGCGGAAGGACATTCTTACCGACGCGGATGGAAGACGTGGCGGCGGGCTTCCTGAATATCGAGGCTGAATTACGCAGCCAGTATTCGCTGGTGTATGTGCCTGCGGGATTCAAGCAGGATGGATCGTTCCGAACGATTTATTTGCAGTGCCTGGATCCTCGATACATTGTGCGGGCCAAGAAGGGTTACTTCGCGCCCAGGCCGCCGGAATAAGCGCTGTGGCAGAAAGAAGCAGCAGATCCTCCGCCTTCGGCGAAGGATGACAAACGTGTATCGGGACATTTACGCTTCTAGGGTTCTTTGGCGAGATTGCGGATGGGTACTGCGGGGTCGAAGACGAAGGACGTTGCGTTGAAGAAGATGGATGTGCAGTGAGGCAGCAGGATGCCGGGGGCGTTGCCGTAGAAGTCGACGCGGTTGAAGCCGCGATCCTTGAAGCCTTCGTAAAAGCCGTAGCCTTCGGCGTTGTCGCAGATGATGATGCCGTTGGGAGCGACGTATTTGCTGGCGATGTCGAATAAGTCGCCACGGGTTAGTCCGTCGATGATGACGACGTCAAACTGCTGGTGAGGCTTGGTGGCCAGCATGTTGGAGACGTGGAAGGCGTCCTGCTTTCCGTGTTCGCGGGGAACGAGATTGAGGTCGACGTTGGGGGGCATGCCGCTCTTGATGCGGTCATGCCAGGCGCGGTCCGCTTCGAAGGTTACGACGCTGGCGGCGTGGGCGGCCCACCATAAGGTCGACTGGCCTCCACCAAACTCGAGGACGGTCTTGCCTGCGTAGTTGCGGTCCTTGAGGAAATCGATGGCGGGATAGGTGTACCAGGGGAGTGGATCGCCGTGGCGGGTGACGGCGGCCATCTTGAGGCTGCTGCGGAAGTGCCCTGTCCTGTAGCTGTAGGTGATGGGGGTGAGGACGGCGGTCACGACATTTCGTATCGGGTTGGAAAGCCAACTGGGGAACAGCTTCTTCACTGGAGCGAACGCACTACGAATGGTCGGTTCTGCCAACTTTGAGGACCTCTAGGGTTGAGGGTAATTGCAATGGACTCGAGCGGCAACATGGCCAGGTTGTGGGCGCCGGTGAGATTGATGCGCAACTTTCCCGGAGCGGGGCGGTCTACTTCACTAGTGAGGTTCTTATGAAGAAGTGTGCGTTGCGTTTCCTGACTGCTGTGATGCTGTTGGCCCCGCTGGCTGCGCTGGCGCAAGAACCAGCTGGCGTTTCTGAGGCCCTGAGGAATTTGACCTCGGAGCGAGCGAACCACACGTCATTTACGTTCGACCACGACATGCTGCAGTCGGCTACTGGTTTTTTGAACGACGGCGAAGGACCTCCGATGCAACTGAACAGCATTACGGTTGAGAACTACCGGTTTCATGAGCCGGCCTTCTATATTCCCGAGAACATGCGTGCGCTGGTGGCGTCGTTCAATGCCGCGGGGTGGAAGCATTTGGTGGACCGGAATGTGACGCCGCGGGAGGCGACGATGCCGCAGCGGCCTCTCACCGATCTGTGGCTGCACTTTACGGGGGCAGATATCGATAATGTGATGGTGCTGATTCGGGGCACTCGGCAGATGAGCGTGATTGAGGTTTCGGGGCAGTTGCGGCCGCTTGACCTGGTGCATCTGAGCGGGCACTTTGGGATTCCGAAGGTGGATCCGAACGCGGTGATGGTGCCGGCGCCTCCAGGGAAGTGAAAGCAGACAGTAGAGGGTAGACAGTAGACAGGTAAGGCGAGGCTACCAGCCGTAACGTTCTACTTCGCCGAGGAGGGCTAGTTTGCGTTCGGGGGGGAGGAAGCTGGCTTCAATGGAGTTGGCGGCGAGTTCGCGGAGTTGGTCGAGGGGGAACTCGAAGGTGCGGTGGGCGAGGAGATATTCGTCGAGAAGGTTGGCGCCGAAGAAGGGTGGGTCGTCGGAGTTGAGGGTGACCATGAGGCCTTCTTCGAAGTAGCGGCGGACGGGGTGGGCGTCGAGGGAGGGACAGCAGCCGGTGCGGAGGTTGCTGGTGATGTTGAGCTCGAGGGGAATCTGGCGCTCGGTGAGAACTTCGATGAGGTCGGGGTCGTCCTGCGCGGAGAGGGCGTGGCCGATGCGCTCGGCGCCGATGTTGACGGCCGCCCAGATGCTCTGCGGGCCGGTGTTTTCGCCGGCGTGGCAGGTGAGGCGGAGGCCGGCGGCTTTGGCTTCGGCGTAGAGGTCGCGGAACTCGTGGGCGGGGCCGAGGAGCTCGTTGCCTCCGATGCCGATGCCGACGATGCTGGGGTAGAGCGGCTGGAGCTCGGCGGCTTTGCGGAAGACGCGGGCGCAGGCTTCGACGCCGAAGTGGCGGACGGCGTCGATGATCCAGAGGAGGGAGATGTTGAAGTCGGCTTCGGCGCGGGTGCGGCCGCGTTCGATGGCGGCCATGACCTCGTCTACGTCGAGGCGGGCTTGCCAGTAGAGGATGCCGATGGAGATGTAGACCTCGGTGTGGCGGACGCCCTGGCGGGCGAGATCGCGGAGCATGTTGTAGGTGATGAGCTCGTAGTCGGCGGGGGTGTGGAGGCGGGTGGTGACGGCTTTGAAGCAGAGCAGGAAGCTGGGGAAGTCGTGATAGGAGTAGACGCCGCGGGCCTCGCCGAGGGTGAGGGGAGTGGGGTCGTTGCGCTGGGAGAGCTCGACGAGGGTTTCGGGGGTGATGGAGCCCTCGAGGTGGAGGTGGAGCTCAGCCTTGGGAAGACCGCGCAGCCAGGTTTCGGGGTCGGGCTGGTCGGCTTTGGGGATCTGTCGGGCACGTGCCATCTGAATAGTTTATGCGCTCAGGGGGTGTTTCGCAGAAAGGCAAGAGCGGGAGACAGCAGGTTCCTTGCTACGCTCGGAATGACAATTTCTGAAAGAAATTGTCGAAGAAAGGCAAAGGCAATGACAGAAGCAGATCCTCCGCCTGCGGCGAAGGATGACAAGCTGCGGCGCTAGGGCCCGAGGGGGAGGTTTTCGACCCAGTGGAGTTGCTCGGGGGTGTCGGGGACGAGCGCCTTGCGGGCCTGGGTGATGCGGCGAAAAGCGTCGTCGGTGGAGAGGCCTTCGCGGCGCAGGAGGGAGGCGAGCAGAAGGGAGGATCGGCCAATGCCGGCGCGGCAGTGGGCTACGATGCTGCGGCGTTGGAGGAGGTCGTAGTGCAGGGTGTCGATGAAGTTGAGGAAGGCTTCGGTCGAGGCTGGGACATCTCGATCGGGGATGGGGAAGCTGCGGAAGCGAATGCCGTGGCCGGAGCAGGCGGCGCGCTCGAGCTCTAGACCGAGTTCGAACTCCTCGTCAGGAGTCAAGAGCGAGACCAGGACATCGGCGCTCTCGCGCTTGAGGTTACGGATTTCGTCTTCCAAGCGCTTGCCGCCGTAGGGAGCGGGCATGATTGCGAGCTTTGCGGGGATGCCGGTTTCGATCCAGTACGCCATAGTGTCGTGAGTCGGAAGTTCGTAGCAGTATAGATCGGGCTTTCAGCCCTTCAACAGGGAGGTCGCGATAACCTGGGGCTTTGCCCCAGGCTGTGATCGAGCGGGCCTTTGGCCCTGGCGCTTGCGAAGAAGCATATCGGGGACTTCCGCCCTGGCGCTTGCGATGAACTTTAGACTTACCGCACTCGCTAGTTCTTATAAAACTCGCTGCGCTTGCGGCTGTAGAAGACGTAGATGAGCAGGCCGATGGCCAGCCACACGAAGAAGCGGAGCCAGGTGATGATAGGCAGGCCTGCCATGAGAAGGATGCAGAAGATAACGCTGAGGCCGGGGATGACGGGGCCGAAGGGTACTCGGAAGCTGCGGTGGCGGTCGGGGTCTTTGTAGCGCAGGATGATGACGCCGACCGAGACCAGGGCGAAGGCGAAGAGGGTGCCGATGTTGGAGAGGTCGGTGAGGGTGCCGATGTCGAAGAGGCCGGCGGGGATGGCGACGACGATGCCTGCGACCCAGGTGGCGAAGGCGGGCGTGCGGTACTTTGGGCTGACCTTCGAGAAGATGGTGGGAAGCAGGCGGTCGCGAGACATGGCGAACCAGACGCGCGACTGGCCGAGCTGGAAGACCAGGATGGAGGAGATCATGCCCATCAGCGCGCCGATGAGGACGATGAGTCGGATCCAGTGGAGGGAGTGGTGGCCGGGCAGGACAGAGAGCTTCTTGAGGGCGTTGACCACGGGGGCAGCGTCATCGACCATGCTCTGCCAGGGGACGAGGCCGGTGAGGACGATGGCGACGCCGATGTAGAGGATGGTGCACACGACCAGCGTGGAGATAATGCCGATGGGGAGGTCGCGCTGCGGGTTGCGGCACTCTTCTGCTGCGGTGGAGACGGAGTCGAAGCCGATGTAGGTGAAGAAGATGATGGAGCCGCCGGTGAGGATTCCGGACCAGCCGTTGGGAGCGAAGGGGTGATAGAGGGTGGGCTTGATGAACTGCGCGCCGGCGAAGAGGAAGATGAGGATGGCGCCGAGCTTGACGAGCACCATGATGTTGTTGGTGCGGGCGGACTCGCGGATGCCGCGGACCAGGACGACGGTGAGCAGGAGAACGATGATGAAGGCGGGGATGTTGAAACCGAAGTGCCAACCGGGAGCGTAGATGTCGTGGCCGGCGAGGTCCTGGAGGCCTCCGGGAAGGAAGGCGGGAGAGATCCATCGGGCGGAGGGATGGATGCTGAACCAGTCCATGAGGTCGACGATGTGCGCGGCGAAGCCAACGGAGACGCTCATATTGGAGCCGGCGTATTCCAGGATGAGGTCCCAGCCGATGATCCAGGCGACGAGCTCGCCCATGGTGGCGTAGGTGTAGGTGTAGGCGGAGCCGGCGATGGGGATCATGCTGGCGAGCTCGGCGTAACAGAGCCCGGTGAGCGCGCAGATGATGGCGACGAGGATGAGCGAAAGTGCGAGGGCGGGGCCGGCGCCGGGGCGGCCGGCGAGCGCAGAGTGGTGAATGATGTAGTCGGCGAGGGGCGCGTGGAGGATGGAGGTGGTATCGAACTTTTCGCCGGCGATGGCAGTGCCGATGACGGTGAAGATTCCGGATCCGATGACGGCGCCGATGCCGAGGGCGGTCAACGAGATAGGCCCCAGGGTCTTCTTCAGGGCGGTTTCCGGTGCTTCGGACTCATGGATGAGCTTGTCGATGGACTTGGTAGCGAAAATTTGTCGGGCCAGGGCTCAGTCCTCGTCAGCGGGATGCGTTGGATTGAGTTGATTGTAACTGCTGGGTCAATTTGTGCGCGGAGGGATGATTCCGGGCGCAGGACGGGAAAAGAAATAGCTTAAGCTTGACAAAAGATATATCTCAAGATATATCTTTATAGGTAAGGAGAAACATTATGAATACGAGACATTTTGAAATGCATGAACGATGGGAGCGGGTTTTCGGACGTCGCGACCGGGGTGGATTTGAAGGGCGCGAGTACGGGCGGCCTGGTTGTGAAGGACGCGAACACGGCGGTCAGGAGCACGGGTTTGGCGGGCGTGGGCGCGGCGGGTTTGGCGGACGCGATGGCTTTGGCGGCAGGGGCGGCGAGGGTTTTGGGCGCGGTTTCGGTCGCGGACGGGAGCGGATGTTTGAAGCCGGCGATATCAAGCTGGTGATCTTGAAACTGCTTTCGGAAGAGCCGAGCTATGGGTATCAACTGATCAAGACGATGGAGCAGCGGCTGGGTGGCGGATACACGCCGAGTGCCGGGGTGATCTATCCGACGTTGACCTTGCTGGAAGAAGAAGGGTTGGCTACTGCGGCTGAGCAGAGCGGCAAGAAGGTCTACTCGGTTACGGCCGAGGGGACTGCGTTTCTCGAAGCGAGCAAGGAGCGGGTGAGCGGGTTGTTTGCGCGGCTGGAAGAGACGGGGCGTGGATTTGAACGCGGCCGGTCGCCGGAGATTATGCGGGCTTTCGGCAATCTACGCGGGGCTGTGATGACGCGCGTGGCGCGCGGAACCGTGACGCCGGAACAGATCAAGCAGATTACGGATGCGATCAACGCTGCGGCGAAGACGATTGACGAGCTGTAACGATTAAGGTCTTCGAAGGCGGTACCGAAAAACGGCGGGCGGATTGAATCCGCTCGCCGCTTTAATTTGGAGATGACGCTATCGCTTGGACTGGCCGCGGGCTGCCTTCTTGATCTTGGCCTTGTTCTCGCCGCGGGCTCCGGTGCGGGGAGCCTTGGGGGCGGCCTTCTTGCGGGCGGCGCGCTTGACCTTCTTGCGCTCGATCTTGTCGGTGATGCTGGAGGTGTTTGCCATGATGGAATTCTTCTCTTTTCTGAAAGTGTGTGGTGGCGATGAAGTCGTTCGCGGTCAGAGAGATCTCGGGCTAAAGCCCCAGTCGATCTCGCGCGTCAGTGTCAGGGCTAAAGCCCTGACCTATCTCGAAGCTAGCGGCACTCTCAAAAGCTACAGCCGTTCTAGCTGGGCGAACTTCTCGACCAGCTTCTTCATGCCGTGACTACTAAATTGTACGGTAAGCTTGGCATCTTCGCCGTCGCCTTCGCGGGCGAAGATGATGCCTTCGCCGTATTTGGGATGGCGGACGCGGGCTCCTTTGCCGAGGCCGGTGCGGCCGGTGGGCGCGGGAATGTCCATGCGGGGGCGGCCTTTGAAGGCGGGAGTGCCTCGGCTGAGGGCTCCGCCCTTGCCGAAGAAGGCTGCGGTGTTGTCGAGCGGGCCGCTGCCGCTGCCCGGACGGCGCTGGCCGAAACGCTGGGTCGCGTAGGACTTTGCGCTGCTCGAAGAGTCCTGGCGGCTTGATCGATCCGAGTCCTGGTTTTCGTCTTCGTAGGAGTAGTGGCGCTCGGTGCCGAAGTCGTCGTCACTGCCGGCGCCGCGGCGATTGCGCTGCGGGTAGGGTGTTGCGTAGGCGTTGCCGTAGCTGGCGGCGGGGGAGAGGTCTTCGATGAGGCGGGAGGGGACTTCTTCGAGGAAGCGCGAGGGCATGGAGGACTCGGGGCTGTCGTTGCCGTAGCGGCGGCGATAGCGCGCGCGGGTCATGATGAGGGTGTCCATGGCGCGGGTCATGCCGACGTAGCAGAGGCGGCGCTCCTCTTCCATCTGCGTGGGGTCCTGCAGCGTGCGCGAGTGCGGGAAGAGGCCTTCTTCCATGCCGGCGAGAAAGACGAGTGGGAACTCGAGGCCCTTGGCGGCGTGCAGGGTCATGAGGGTGACGCGGGCTTCGGCGGAGTAGGAGTCGGCGTCGGAGACGAGGGCGGCGTGGTCGAGAAACTCGGCGAGAGTTTCTCCGCGTGAGGTCGCATCCTGGGCGGCGTTGGCTAGTTCTTTCAGGTTCTCGATGCGGGAGAACGATTCGGGGGTGGCTTCGTCTTCGAGGGCGCGGATGTAGCCGGAGCGGTCGTTGAGGAACTTGATGAGCTCGGGGAGGGTTGCGGGGTCGCCGGGTTTTCGGAATGCGCGCGCGTCGGCTTCGTTGGCTGAGGCGTGATCGCCTGCCTGGGCGGCGACGATGCGGTCGAGGCGGGCGCGGGTTGCGGCGCTGGCGCTTTGCTTGAGGGGGATGGGGGCGAAGGGGTTGATGGTGACTGTGCCGGCGACCGCTTCGTCGATGGTGGCGTTTTCGGGGGCGATGGTGGTGATTTCTTCGGTGGGGCCGAAGTCGAAGTCGAAGTTGAAGCTGGTGTCGAAGGTGGTGTTGGCGTCGTTGGCGGCGATGGAGAGAGGGGTTGGGTCTTCGGCCTGGTCGTCGGCGGAGAAGCCGAAGTCGAAGTCCGCGGCGTCGGGCTCGGCGGCGTCGGTGGAGACGCAGGTCTCAGAAGCGAGACCTGGGGCACCCGGTTCTGTGGTGGGAGCGATGTCGGTGGTGAGGTGGGCGAGGAAGTCGGGGCCTAGCATGGCGCGGGCGTCTTCGATGAGCTTGCGGAAGTTGCTGAGAGCGGCTGAGGGCGCGGGCGGGGAGGAGTTTCTCTTCGACGGCGCGGTGCGATGGCGTCCCAGGAGCTCATGCCGGTGGTGAGGGCGATGCGTTCGAGGGTGTCCATGGTGGTTTTGCCGATGCCGCGCGGCGGGGAGTTGACGACGCGGCCGAGGGCGATGGAGTCGTGCGGATTTTGCACGAGCTTGAGATAGCTGAGGATGTCTTTGACTTCGGCGCGGTCGTAGAAGCTGAAGCCGCCGACCATGTGGTACTGGATCTGATAGCGGCGGAGAGCTTCTTCCACGAGACGCGACTGCGAGTTGGTGCGGTAGAGGACGGCGCAGCGCGGGGTTTCGACGGGGTTGTCGGTGCCGGCGGCGGCTTCGCGAAAGTATTTGGCGATGCGGTCGGCGATGAAGAGGGCTTCGTTTTCGCCGTCGGGGGCTTCGTAGTAGCCGATGAGCGAGCCGCCTTCGCGCGTGGTGAAGAGATTCTTGCCCTTGCGCTGGGTGTTCTGCGCGACGACGGCGGAGGCGCCTTCGAGGATGATTTGCGTGGAGCGGTAGTTTTGTTCGAGGCGGATGGTGCTGGGCGTTGGGGAAATCTTTTTCGAAGTCGAGGATGTTCTTGATGTCGGCGCCGCGCCAGGAGTAGATGGACTGGTCTTCATCGCCGACGACGCAGACGTTGCCGTGCGAGCCGAGGAGCTTCATGAGCTCGTACTGGGGGCGGTTGGTGTCCTGATACTCGTCGATGAGGAGATATTTGTAGCGGCGGTTGTAACGCTCGCGGACTTCGCTGGAGGACTTGAGGAGGCGGACGGTTTCGAGGAGCAGATCGTCGAAGTCGAGTGCGTTGGCTTTGTTGAGCTCCTCGCGGTAGATCTTGAAGATGTGCGCGATCTTCTCTTCCATGGGGTTGGTGGAGGCGAGGAAATACTCCTGGGGGTCGATCATGTGGTTCTTGGCCCAGGAGATGCGGCCGAGGGCTACGCGGGGTTTGAGGGTTTTGTCGTCGAGGGAGAGGCGCTTGAGGGCTTGCTTGACGACGGCTTGCTGATCGGTCTCGTCGTAGATGGCGAAGGTGCGGGTAAGGCCCTTGTTGCCGATGCGGAGGGCTTCGATGTCGCGGCGGAGGACGCGCACGCAGAAGCTGTGGAAGGTGGCGATGGTGGGTTGGGCGAGGGTGGTGTGGCCGAGGATCTTTTCGACGCGTTCGCCCATTTCCTTGGCGGCCTTGTTGGTGAAGGTGACGGCGAGGATGTTGTCGGGGGAGACGCCTCGCTCTTCAATGAGGTAGGCGATGCGGTGGGTGATGACGCGGGTTTTGCCGCTGCCGGCGCCGGCGAGCAGGAGCACGGGGCCGTCGACGGCGAGGATTCCCTCGCGCTGCTGCGGGTTCATGTTGGCGAGGAGATCGGGCACAAGGTCTATTTTATCCAGTTGGGAGAGTGGAGAGTTTGTGCGTGCTGGTTCGCCGTGTTTTGTGAAGGTTTGAAGAACATTCGTGCTGCGATGGAACCGCGGCGCGTCTATCGACGTAGGGATGAATGTGACGAACTTCCTGAACCATGGCAGGAGGTTTGTGCGTTCGCAAATTTGTGAGAATGAGGAATTTAAAATGAAGCGTTTATCCGTAGTAACAGCCATGGTTCTAGGTGTTTCGATTCTGACGAGCGAAGCGATGTTTGCAGCCCCGCTGGCCGTGCATACTCCTGTGCATGCGATGTTTAGCAAGGACAAGCTGGTGAAATTCAACCTGCGCAACGCGACCGACGCTCCGATCAAGGTGAAGGCTGGGGATACGGACGATGACGTTGCTGCCGGGGAAAGATGTGCCGGTGAAGCTGCCGGTTGGCACGAAGATTGTGGTGCAGGAGGCGAGCACGCATTACACCGAGGGCAGTGTTGCTGACGGTGGTTAGCTCTGATCTTGAACGATTCCACGGTGAAGTTGAATTAGCGAAGCGATTGACGTGGAGTCGCGCGTCTCGAGAACTGAGGTTTCGAGCACGGTTCGGGCGCATCTCATTTGCTGGTTTCGGGACGTGCGGGTTTGCTGTCGGAGCTGCTCGCGCCAGAGGATCTGGCGGAAGATTCCCATCCATGTCATGGCTTCGCGGTGCGAGGTTCCGAGTTGCTGCGTCGAGCTGGCGGACGAGGGGCTCGGAGGCGTTGGCGGGGAAGCGGCGGGTGTAGCCGGTGGCGTGGAGGACGTCGAGGAGGAGCTGGGTGAGGCGCTCGCGGTCTTCGGCGGTGGCGGGGGCTTCGTGGAGGGGAGGGATTTCGACGGAGGATTCGAAGCCGGAGCGGGTGAGCTCGTAGAGGCAGACGGCGACGGACTGGCCGAGGTTCATGGAGAGGTGGCGCGCGGCTGACTCGGGGCTGCGGCGCTTGGCGAAAACATGGGGATGGTGGTGAGGAGGGTGGCGTGGGAGAGCTGGTCGTTGGTGAGGCCGGTCTTTTCGGAGCCGAAGAGGAGGGCTACGCGGGTCACGGCGATGATCTGTTGGGGTTCGTCGCTTTCCCATGTCTCAGAATCGAGACATGGGGCGCCCGGGTCCTGCGCGGACGGCGAGAGTTGGGGCTGGTCGGCGGTGGCGAGGGCGGCGAGGAGGAGGGGGGCGGCTTGCTGGAGGGGGAGGATGGGCTGTTTGAGTTGGCGCTCGCCGATGGCGGTGGTGGCGACGATGAGGGTGCAGTCGGCGATGGCGGCGGCGAGGGTGTCGTAGCGGCGGGCGTTGGTCATGACGTGCTGCGCGGCGACGGCGGCTGATTTCCCGGGCTTCGAGTTGGGCGGCTTCGAAGGGGGCGGCGAAGTCGTTGACGATGCGGAGGTCGGAGAAGCCGAAGTCCTGCATGGCGCGGGCGGCGGCGCCGATGTTGGAGGGATTGCGCGCGCCGACGAGGACGATGGTGAGGCGCGCGCGGGCGGCGGTGGAGAGCATAAGACAGAGTGTAGAGGGTAGAGCGTAGAGGATAGAGGAAAAGCGGAGGGGGCGAGGATTCCAGCGTTCGCCTTCGGCTTAGTCAAGGACTTGCGCGCGAAGACAGATGGCTTGGTGCGGTCGGATGAGCAATTGAATGCAAGCAGAAGAGGTGAGAATGTCTGGAGTGTGCGAGGTTGGCGAAAACGCCGTTTTTCGCGAACATGCACTTCGGTTGCATACTGGTGATGCCATGGAACGCACTCTGCCATCGGAAGTTTTGATTGGGGCTCACCTGCGCGGGAACGAGCATGGGTGGGAACTATCGTCCTTCTTACCGGCTCTTCAAAATGCCGAAATGCTGGGGTATGCCTGCCTTGGAGGTCAGTTTCAGTTCAGCCTCGAGGAGTCAACCTGTGAGATGTATTGGCTCAGTGCCGATTCAATGGATCGCCATCCGGGTGAGGAGTGGGGCGAGTATTGCAAACGATCCTGCGCAGAGGTTCGCCAGAACTTCGAGAGGTTTGTATTGAAAACTGATTTCCGCGAGCAGACGGGAAGTTGGCCGCACCTCCGTGAGCTGACAGCTCAAGGTCTCGATTACATGGAACGGCTAGTATTTGTCGCGTACTTCGTAGACGAAGTCGAATGGCAGGGGCTTCAGCAACGACTATCCAGCGACAAGTGCCCCTAAAGTCGTCTTTTCGGAAGGTTCGGCACCAGGGAGTTGGGTCTGCTGAAAAGCTTTTTTGAGCGCGATTCGATCAAGCGTCTGAGGCGGTGTTCGCGGCGAGGCTTCTGGTGCGAGCTTTTTGCTCCAGCTTGTTCCGTGCTTTTCGGTTCGCGCTACGGGCTGCGTTAGATGACTGCGCGGAGGGCTAGCTTCATGCCGTCACGGGCGGTCTTTAGAGCGCCGGCGGCTGTCTTCCCGGCGGCGATGGTGTGGCCGAGGGCTGACTTTCTGCGCTTGCCGGAGTGCTCGAATGCTACGGTTTCGATGCCGCCACCGAAGAGGGTGTGGCTCTCGTCGATGTGATCGAGTGCGGCGTTCAGCTGGGCGATCACGGCCTCGGCTTCCTCTGCAACGACGATGACTTCTACATTGATTTTCTTGTATTGCATCGGAACACCTCTGCCTCCGATCTTATGCCTCCGGCGGGGAGTCAGTGTTGCTGGAGGATCCAGGTGGAGATTTTGGCGAGGACTGCGGGGTCGATGGTGGTTTCGATCTTGCCGTACTCGTTGGGTGAGCCGGTGGTGGCGGGCTGGAAGAGGTGGTTGAGGCCGGGGAGCTCTTCGAGTTCGACGTTTGTGTTGCCGGCGGCGGCGAGGGCGGCGCGGATGGCGGGGAGGTTTTGTGCGGCGGAGACCTGGACGTCTTTGGAGCCGTTGAGTGCGAGGACCGGGCAGGTGACGTGGCTGAGAGCGGTGGCGGGGTCGTAGGAGAGGAAGAAGCGGAGCCAGGGAGTGGAGAAGGCTTTGGCGGCAGCATCGACGCGGTTGGCGGGGAGCATCGTGGCGAAGCTGGTGCGGAGTTGCTGGTCGAAGGCAGCGGGGGTGGTGGAGGACTTTTCGGCTTGAAGGACGAAGTCGATGAGGTGGGCTTCATCGGCGGAGACTTTGGTGGCGAAGTCAGGGGACATACCGGCGGCGAGGGCGATGAGGCGAGACTGCTCGGGAAGGACCTGCGAGCCGGGGACGCCGGGAGCGGCGAGGAGGACGAGGAAGGCGACGGACTTATTGCGTGCCGCGGGCTGGTCTTTGGCTGCAATCATGGGCGCGATGAGGCCGCCTTCGGAGTGGCCGAGGAGGCCGGTGCGGTGGGGGTTGATTTCGGGGCGGGAGCGGAGGTAGGCGAGGCCAGCTTCGGCGTCGGTGGCGAGCTCGGAGGTGGTGGCGGAGGCGATGGAGCCGGTGGAGTGGCCTACGCCGCGGTCGTCATAGCGGAGGACGGCGATGCCGTGGCGGGTGAGGTAGTCGGCGAGAACGAGGAAGGGTTTGTGGCCGAAGATGGCCTCGTTGCGGTCGTGAGGGCCGGAGCCGGGGATGAGGAGGACCGCGGGAAAGGGGCCGGGGCCGGGCGGGAGGGTGAGGGTGGCGGCCAGGGTGTCGCCGGCGGTGGGGTTAGTGTAAGTGACGTCGATGGACTTGTAGGGGAAGGGTGGGACGGGATCCTGGGGGCGTTTGGGGGCGGCGAGGTCGGCGAGGTTGGTGACGCGGGTTAGCGTGAGGGGGAGGTTGCTGGCATTCTGGGTGAGGGTGCCGGTTAGGGTGTTGTGGTCGGGGGAGAGGGTGGCGGTGTAGGTGAGGTGGAGGTTGTCGGCGGTGATGGTGAGGGTGTCGCCGGCCAGGGTGGTGGATGTGGTGGGGAGGTTGGCGGCGCCCTGGTCGGGGCTGTCCAAGGTGGAGGACAAGCCGGTGGGGGTTGAGGCGACGTGGAAGACGATGCGGAGGTCGATGGTGCCGGCGTGGAGCGTGCCTTCCCAGGCTCCGATGACGGTGGAGGGAGCGGGCGTTTGGGGGTAGGCGATGGGTAGCGCGGCAGCGAGAAGGAGAGCAGAGGTGCGGAGGGTCATCGGAAGCCTCGGTTGGTGGGGGTTGCGTCGTGGAGTTACTTGAGGAGGTTTGGGAGGAGTGTCATAGCGGCTGCTGCGAGCAGGGCGGCGCTGATGTAGAGCCAGGCAGAGGGACGTGCGAAGTTGAGGGTCCACCCCCAGCCGAAGCGCATGGGGACAATGATGGCGGCATCGCTGGGGTTGTAGTAGATGATGCTGCCGTACCAGCGGGCGTCGGGCGTGCTGTCGTAGGGATCGGTGGCGTTGGAGAAAGGGGCGAGGCCGCTGCGCCAGAGCATCCAAACGGCGGCGGCGAAGATGACGGTGAGATAGACGATGGAGACGATCATCAGATTTGCGGAACTGAAGTGGGTCAGTGGAAGCGAGCCGATCAAGCAGAAAAGGCCGGTCACGAGCCAGGAGATGGCCGCAAACGGAACCAGCGCGCGGCGGCGTTGCGATGTCTGCGGACCGGAGGCGCGAGCGAGGAAGAGAGCGACGGCGAGCAACATCAGGATCATTATGGCACCGGAGATGAGCGGGGCGAAGACGCCGCCGATGGAGCGGATGGCCCAGCCGTTGACGTTACCGGATGCGTCCCAGTGCTGGGGCCACCGAGCCGGGATCTGGTTCCAACGGAGGCGGAGCCAAAGAGCGGTGCCGGCGAGGGGAAGAAGGCTGAGCGCGGTTAGGACGATGGGGCCCCTGGTGGGCGCGAGGACGAGTTCGGTATGGCGCTCGAGGGGAATGGTGATGGCGTGAGGCTTGATGGCACGGGTTCCGCTACGCCAGAAGAAGAAGTTGACGACGATCTCGAAGAGTATGGCGATAGCGGGGGCGGACGTGCACGCGAGAGGGCTGGATGGCGCCAGCCAGAGGGTGAGTGTGACGGCGGCGAACACGATGAGGATGACTGTATAGATCCTACGTTGATAGCGGCGAACGACGGAGCGGGCAGTGGGAGAGCTGACGAAGTCGAGCGGGACGGTGACGCCGAAGAGAATACCGCGGCGAGAGTGGCCGAACCAGGGCAGGATAAGACTGATGAAGAGGAGAGGGAGAAAGCGGGCGACGGTTGCGGCGTTCATGAGAGTTTAGCCTCCAGTGCGGCTTCGGTTTCGTGGCGAATCCAATCCTGGGAGAGACCGCGGGACTGTAGTTCGGCAATGAGGTTGCGGAGACGGCTGCTCGCTTCGGCCTGGGCGTTGGCGCTGGGGGTGCGCGGGCGCTGGCGGTCGAGGATGGTGACGCCGCGACGGCCTTCGATGAGGAGAAAGCCTTCGTCGGCGAGGACGCGGTAGGCTTCGGCGACGGTGTTGAAGTGGATGCCGAGGGAGGCGGCGAGTTCGCGGACGGTGGGTAGCCTGGTGCCGGGGGAAAGGCGGCCGTCGACGCAAAGGGACCGCAGTGCGTCGACGATCTGGCGATAGACGGGGGTGGGGGAGTCGAGGACGACGCGGATTTGAAGGCTGGCCGCCATTGTTTGTACATTGTATGCATACAAACTACAAACGCGCAAGGGGGATTGGGCAAGACACCCTACACTGGAGGGAGCGCTATGGCGGACAACTTTTCGCAGGTCGTGAAGCAGCAGGCAGACATCGTCCGGATTGTGGGCGAGTATGTGAAGCTGCGTAAGAGTGGAGCGAACTGGTCGGCGCTGTGCCCGTTTCATAAGGAGAAGTCGGGATCGTTTTATCTGTATCCGGCGACGGCGAGCTACTACTGCTTTGGGTGCCATGAGCATGGCGACGTGTTTACGTTCGTGCAGAAGATGGAGACGCTTAGCTTTCCGGAGGCGGTGCGGGCGGTTGCGACGAAGATGGGGATTGCGCTGCCGAAGCGGGATTTTAATTCGCCGGAAGAGGCTCGTGAGGCGGGGCTGCGGAAGCAGTTGATGGATGCGCATGAGGCGGCTACGCAGTATTTTGAGCAGAGCTTGAAGAGTCCGGAGGCGGCGCGGGCGAGGGAGTATCTGACGCTGCGCGGGGTGACGGCGGAGACGATTGCGAAGTTTCGCATTGGGTATGCGCCGGAGAGTTTTAATGACATGCGCGATCGGCTGGGGAAGTTTTTTTCGGAAGAGGCGCTGCGGGCTAGTGGGCTTGTTTTCCTGGAAGGAACAAGAAGATGGGAGTCGCCGGGGCCGATGTATGCGCGGTTTCGGAAGAGGATTACGTTTCCGATTGCGAATGAGCAGGGGAAGCCGATTGCGTTTACGGCGCGGGCGCTGGATACGCAGGAGCAGGACGCGAAGGCGGGGCCGAAGTATTTGAATTCGCCGGAGACGGCGCTGTATACGAAGGGGCAGGTGCTGTTCAATCTGGATAAGGCGAAGGCGTCGATACGCGAGCTGGATATTGCGCTGCTGGTGGAAGGGCAGATGGATTGCATCAGCGTGTTTATGGGTGGGATTGCGAATGTGATTGCTACGAGTGGGACTGCATTCACGGAGCACCAGGTGCGGTTGCTGTCGCGGTTTACGAAGCGCGTGGTGTTGAATTTTGATCCGGACCAAGCGGGGGCGAATGCGGCGGAGAAGACGATTGCGCTGCTGGTGGAGGAGGGTTTTGAAGTTCGCGTGGTGACGCTGGAGGGCGGGCTTGATCCCGACCGGTATATCAAGGAGCGGGGGATTGCGGCGTACTCGACTGCGGTGCGGGGGGCGGTGAGGTATGCGGATTATTTGATTGAGCGGGCGCAGGTGTTGTTTCCGGCGCGGACTCCGGAAAGCAAGGTGAAGGCGCTGAATATGCTGCTGCCGCATATTCGGCGGGTGCCGAATGCGATTGCGCGGAGTGACTTTGCGGAGAATGCGGCGCAGAAGCTGGGGATTGAGAGCTCGTTGATGCGGCAGGAGCTGCGGCAGGCGGCGGCGCAACGGCTGGAGAGCGTGAAGGCGGCGCAACCTCGATTTGGGAATGATGTTGAGTGCGTGATATTGCGCGCTCTCGTGCTGCCGGAAGCGGCTTCGGCACGAGCAATGGCGGCGAAGCAATTGAGCGAAAATCCAGAATGGTATGCAGCTTTGCCCACTGCTCGGATGATCGAGATCCTGGTCAACGCACCGGCACCAGACAATCCATTCGAAGCGGCACCCGACGATGACTCTCGAGCTTTGCTCGCCAACGCGTTAGATATAGGATCCGGCGGTGAAGCTGCTGAGGCAGTCTCTTCGACTCAGGTGCAGAGCGCGCTGGAGACCCTGCACGATAGATATCTGAATCGACGATTGTTGGAAGTCCGCGTGCAAATGGCGGAGGCGCAGCGGCGGGGGGATCAAGAGATGTTGCTAAAGCTCGCGCAGGAGACGATCCGGCTGAATCGCGAATTGAAGCGGTAGGTAGTGCTCGCACGAAGGGAGCTCAGTTGGATGCTGGAATTCTTGCCAACCCATGTCTCAGAATCGAGACATGGGGCACCCGGTTGGGTGGGGACAGCGGTTGGTAGAATCGCGGATATGCATCTTTTGTGGCCGGGTGGTTGGTAATGGATGATCGGACCAAACGGCGGTTGTTTGTTGGGTTCGCTACGACGCTGATTAGTAAGGCTGCGTCGACGGTGATCCAGCTGATCCAGGTGCCGGTGCTGATGCATTTCTGGGGCCGGGGAATGTTTGGCGTGTGGGGCATTCTTACGGCTACGCCTACGTATCTGAGCTTCTCGAATGTGGGGTTCGGGTCGGTGGCCGGGAATGAGATGACGATGCTGATGGCGCATGGCGCTCAGGATGAGGCGCTGGGGGTGTTTCAGAGCTGCTGGTGGCTGATCTCGCTGGTGATTGGCGCGACGATGGCGGTGTTTGGCGCGCTGCTTTATTTTCTGCCGGTGGCGCATCTGCTAAACCTGGAGCTGCTGAGCGAGACCGATGTGAAGTGGGTGCTGTTCTGGCTGGGGCTGTCGGTGCTGTTTGGGCAGCTGGAGCAGTTGCTGCAGGCGTCGTACCGGTGCATCACGCGCTACTCGTACGGGAACTTTGCGAAGAGCTGCTTGTCGCTGCTGGCGTTTGGGGCGATGCTGGTTCCGATCATCGAGGGGTATGGGCCACGCACGACGGCGAAGGTGTTTGCGCTGGCGAATATTGCGGGCACGCTGATTCTTTGCGCGATGGTGAAGCATGACATTCCGTGGATCAGCTATGGATGGAGCCATGCTTCGTTTGCGGAGATCAAGCGGCTGACGCGGCCGTCGCTGGCGTTCATGGGATTTCCGCTGGGCAATACGCTGAACATCCAGGGATCGCAGCTGGCGGTGAACTATGCGCTGGGCAATGATGCGGTGGCGATCTGGATCACGGCGCGGACGGTGTCGCGGCTGGCGCTGCAGGTGGTGGAGATGGTTAAGAACACGGTGTGGCCGGAGCTTTCGATTGCGTTTGGTGCGGGGAACATGGAGGTGGTGCGGTCGCTGCATCGGCGAGCGGTGCAGATTGCGTTGTTTGTGAGCTTGAGCGTGGTGGTGATTGTGGCAGTATTTGGGCCGACGTTCCTGCATAAGTGGACACTGGGGAAGGTGCCGTCGAGTCCGGGGCTGGTGGGGCTGTTGCTGGTAGTGGTGGTGTTTTATTCGATGTGGTCGACTAGCTCGACGCTGGTGGCGGCGATTAATCTGCATGAGCGGCTGGCCATGATGTACTCGTTTGCGACGGGGATTACGGTGGTGGTGACGTACTTTGCGGCGCGGAGGTATGGGCTGTGGGGTGCGGCGGCGTCGCTGCTGCTGAGCGAGATGATTATGGATGTGTATGTGCTGCCCTCGTCGCTGAAGATTGCGCACGATACGTGGGGAGGGTTCCTGGGGGCGATGGTGCACTACCCGCAGTCGCTGCGGCCGAAGGCGCTGATGGCGCGGCTGCGGAGGCGGACGGCGGAGGTCGAGGTGGAGCTGGAGGAGCAGGGCGCGGAGGAGATCGGAAGCGGGAAGTAGGAAGAGCGGCTGGGTTGGGTGCATACTGGCTGCGAGGGCGATGATGGCGGGGTTTTCGCTGCGGGTTAGTCGATGGGTGCGTGGGGTTTGCGTGGGGGCGCTGCTTTGCTTGCTGGCGCTGCAGCTGGTGCATGTGGCGAATGCTACTTCGGCTAGCTGGGATGAGGCGCACCATCTGTTTGATGGATACACGATCTGGAAGTTCGGTGACTATCGGCTGAACCCGGAGGTGCCTCCGTTTATCAAGCTGACCGCCGCGCTGCCGTTGCTGCATATGCAGTTGAAGGTGCCACCGGACCAGGGAAGGCCGAACCAGACGGAGGCGTTTCTGGATGGGAAGGCGTTTGTCTGGGGGAACGGCGGGGATCGCGTGCTGTTTCCTGCGCGGATGATGTGTGCGGGGTTCGCGCTGGCGCTGGGGCTGCTGATCTATCTGTGGGCTGAAGAGATGTTTGGGTTTGTGGCGGGGATTTTTGCGCTGGCAATGTTCGTGTTCGATCCGAATGTGCTGGGTAATGGCGCGATGGTGACTACGGATGTGGGGGCGGCATTTTGTTTTGTCGCGGCGATGTATAGCTTCTATCGGTATTGCCGGAAGCCGGGGCGGGGGCGGCTGGTGCTTGCGGGAGTGGCGCTCGGGGTGGCGCTGTCGGCGAAGTATACGGGGATTTTTCTGGTGCCGATGCTGGTGCTGGTGGTGGTATTCGAGGGGTGGATGGCGAAGGATTGGCGCGTGCTTTGGCGTCGGGTTGGGGCGCTGGTCGTGGTGGGGCTGGTGGCTTGGGTGGTGGTGTGGTCGTTTTATGGATTTCGATACAAGGCGGCGCCGGATGGGTTGGACATTAATCCTCCGCTGGCGAAGTATCTGACGCAGATGCATGACCAGCGGGATGCGCGGTTGCTGCGTGTGATGGCGAAGGTGCGGGTGTTGCCTGGGGGATATCTTTGGGGGCTCGAGAACACGAAGGAGACGGAGTGGGACGATCCGAGCTACTTCTGGGGGAAGGTTTGGCGGCATGGGAACTGGGAGTATTTTCCGGTGGCGCTGCTGATCAAGTCGACGCTGGCGTTTTTGATTTTGGTGGCGCTGGCGCCGCTGGCATGGTGGTGGGGATTGCGAGGGCGGGCACGGGAGATGGTGTTTCTGCTGGTGCCGGTGGCGGTGTACCTGGCGATCTCGATGAGCTCGGATATGGATATTGGGGCGCGGCATTTGTTGCCGGTGTGGGCGTTTTTGTATGTGCTGATTGGCGCTGTCGCGATGGTGTTGCTGGAGCGCGATGTGCGGTGGGGCTATTTGCTTGGCGTGTTGCTTTGCTGGCAGGTTGTTACGTCGGTGAGGGTGTCGCCGGCTTATATGGCGTATGGGAATGAGGCGTGGGGTGGGCCGGCGAAGGTGGATCGGTATTTGGGGGATGCGAATACGGATTGGG
Organism: uncultured Acidobacteriaceae bacterium; assembly: GCA_963821165.1. Taxonomy (GTDB): domain Bacteria; phylum Acidobacteriota; class Terriglobia; order Terriglobales; family Acidobacteriaceae; genus Granulicella. Next base: position 406,367 of record CAWGCQ010000003.1, on the reverse strand, counting down.
GTCAGCAGCTGAAGGCGGTGAAGGCTTATCTGGATGAGCGGCATATTACGAAATGCTGGTTTGCTTATTTTCCGGATGGGTCGATTGATCCGGAGGACTATGGGATTCATTGCAAGCGGTTGCCTACTACGGATTTGTTGTATTGGATGGATGTGCCGTTGACGACGCCTCCGGTGATTTCGGGGACCGTGTTGATCAGTGCGGGGGATCTGGAGGGGATTGAGTTTGGGGATGGGAGGTTGAATCCTTATGACCAGTTCTGGAAGGTGAAGCCTACGGCGGTGATTCAGCACAGTGTGTATGTGTACGACGGGACGTTCCAGGTGCCGCTGGCGGCGGCGCTGGTGGAGGCGCGGGATGCGTCGAATCTGGCCGATGCGGGGCAGGTGGATGCTGCGTTGGCGAAGGCCGAGGATGCGGTGAGGTTGGCGCCTTGGTCGGGGCAGGTGCAGGCTGCGCTGGGGGATGTGCTGTCCGCGAATGGGAAGAAGGCTGAGGCGTTGCAGGCTTACGAGACGGCGCTGGGGATAGAGGAGAGTGTGAGGCCGGATTTGCAGGAGGAAGAGGCGGCTGGGGTGCGGGCGCGGATTGCGGAGTTGAAGAAGGGAAGTTAGCTTTTGAAGCTTCTAGCTTCTAGCTTCTAGCTTCTAGCTTCTAGCTTCTAGCTTCTAGCTGTTAGCTTCTAGCTGTGGAGGCTCAACAGGTTATTCCGATCGAGGCCGGCGCGGCTGATGGGAGGTTGGTGGTTGAGGCTGGCGTGGGGGCGATGCCAGTTGTAATCGTGCAGCCATGAGTGTAGCTGTTGGGAGCGCTGATCGGAGTGGTCATAGGAACAGGCGTAAGCCCACTCTCGGAGGGCGGTCTGGATGAAGCGTTCGGCCTTGCCGTTGGTGCGCGGGGTGTAGGGGCGGGTGAAGCGGTGCTTGAGGCCGAGCTCGCGGCATGCCTGGGCGAACTGGAGGGAGCGATAGGAGGGCCCGTTGTCGGTGAGCACGGCCTGGAAGCGGATGCCCAGGCGGGCGTACCAGGCGATGGCGGCGTGCAGCGCGGCGACGACCGAAGAGCGCTTCTGGTCAGGGTAGATGCCCGAGGTCGCGATGCGCGAGTGATCGTCGATGGCGACGTGCACGTACTCCCAGCCGGCGCGCTTGACGTGGTCGCGGCGGTCGCCGGTGACGCGGTGCGAGGGCCTGACGATGCGGCCCAGCTTCTTGATGTCGAGATGCAGCAGGTCGCCCGGAGCGGCATGTTCGTAGCGCTGGATGGGCGGTGCCGGCTCCAGGTCGCGGATGCGGTTGAGGTGCAACCGGCCGAGGATGCGGCTGACCGTAGACCGGCTCAGGCCGGTGGTCCGGGCGATGCGGTAGCCGGTCCAGCGCTGCCGCCGCAACTGCTCGACGCGCTCGATCTGGTCGCTGGCGGTAGGACGGTAGAGCCGGTGCGGCCGCGAGCTGCGGTCGGCCAGCCCAGCCACCCCCTGCTCGCGATAGCGCCTGACCCACTTGCACGCCGTCTTCTCGGTGACGCTGAAGCTGGCCGCGGCCAGCTTCAGCGTCACCCCTTGTCGCACCACCTTGATCGCCAACAGCTCTCGACTTCGCACCGTCAGTCGGGCATTCTTATGACTGTCCATTCGCTCTCCTCTTCACAGTCGCTTCTTGTTCGCACAATCAGCTTCTATGATCCGGATCGAATGGACAACCTATTGAAACTTCACAGCTAGCTTCTAGCATGGGCAAAGGCAACAAGCAGATTCCCGGAGGGAATGACAGCAAGAAAAGCAAAGGCGAAAAAGAAGAAGCAGATCCCTGCGGGATGACAGCCAGAAAGGCAAGAGCAGGAACAAGAGCAAAAGCAAGAGCAAAAGCAAAGGCAAGAACAAGAGCAAGAACAAGAGCAAGAGCAAGAGCAACGGCAACTACAGGGATCCTTCGCTGCGCTCAGGATGACGGGATTTTTGCCAGGGCGGAAAATCCGATTCGTGTCCTGCTAGTAGGCGGGGATGCCGGTTATGCTTTGGCCGATGATGAGGGTGTGGATGTCTTGCGTGCCTTCGTAGGTTTTTACGGATTCGAGGTTCATCATGTGGCGCATGATGGGGTAGTCGTCGGCGATGCCGTTGGCGCCGAGGATGTCGCGGGAGAGGCGGGCGCATTCGAGGGCCATCCATACATTGTTTCGCTTGGCCATGGAGATGTGCTGGAACTCGGCTTTGCCCTTGTCTTTGAGGCGGCCTACCTGCAGCGCGAGCAGTTGGGCCTTGGTGATTTCGGTGATCATCCAGGCTAGCTTTTCCTGGACTAGCTGGTGGCTGGCGATGGGCTGGTTGCGGAACTGCTTGCGCTGCTTGGCGTATTGCAGCGCGGTGTCGTAACAGGACATGGCCGCGCCGATGACGCCCCAGCTGATGCCGTAGCGCGCCTGGCTGAGGCACGAGAGAGGGGACTTGAGGCCGTCGGATCCGGGGAGGAGGTTGGCGGCGGGGACGCGGACGTCTTGCAGCGAGAGGCCGGAGGTGACGGATGCGCGCAGGGACCACTTGCCGTGCACGTCCTGGGCGGAGAAGCCGGGGCGGTCGGTTTCGACCAGGAAACCGCGGATACGTTCTTTGCCGGGTTCGGCGTTGGGGTCTTCTACTTTGGCCCAGATGACGGCTACATCGGCGATGCTGCCCGAGGTGATCCACATCTTTTCGCCGTTGAGGATGTAGTCGTCGCCGTCTTTGCGGGCGCGGGTGCGCATGCCGCTGGGGTTGGAGCCGAAGTCGGGTTCGGTGAGGCCGAAGCAGCCTAGCTTTTCGCCGGTGGCTAGCTTGGGGAGCCACTGTTGTTTTTGCTCGGGCGAGCCGAAGGTGTGGATGGGGAACATGACGAGCGCAGACTGCACGGAGACGAAGCTGCGGATGCCGGAGTCGCCGCGCTCGAGCTCCTGGTAGAGGAGGCCGGCTTCGACGTTGTTCATGCCGGCGCAGCCGTAGTCGGGGAGGGTGGCGCCGAAGAAGCCTAGTTCGCCCATCGGGCGGATGAGTTCTTTGGGGAAGCGGCCGTCGCGATTGCAGGACTCGATGACGGGGACGAGTTTGTCTTCGATGAAGCGAGCGGGTGTTGGTGCGGACGAGGAGCTCGTCTTCGGAGAGGAGGGTGTCGAAGTCGATGAAGTCTACGCCTTGAAACTTGAATGCCATAGCTTGGCCATTTTAGATGAGTGGGGTCGAACGGCGTGGGCGATTACCAGACGTGGCGTGGCGCGCGGTCGGCGATATGGATCGGGCTTACAGCCCTTGGGTTTGTTGTGGGCCGTGACCTGGGGCTTCGCCCCAGGCTGTGATGTTGGCGGGCCGTCGGCCCTCCGGCGCTCTGCTGGTCCTCCGGCGCTCTGTTGGCTCGCCGACGCTTTGTTGGCCCTCCGGCGCTCCGTCGGCCCTCCGGCGCTCCGCTGGCCCTCCGGCGCTCCGTCGGCCCTCCGGCGCTCCGCTGGCCCTCCGGCGCTCCGCTGGCCCTCCGGCGCTCTGCTGGCCCTCCGGCGCTCTGCTGGCCCTCCGGCGCTCCGCTGGCCCTCCGGCGCTCTGCTGGCCCTCCGGCGCTCTGCTGGCCCTCCGGCGCTCTGTTGGTTCGCCATTGGCGCTGTGAGGACGTTGACCGATCCAGTCGTACGCGCCGCTTACCAGACGTAGGTGCCTACGTTGCCGGCAGGTAGGGTGGAAGTGAAGGTTTTGGCTCCGGTGTGGACGTCGAAGGTTTGGGGGGTGTCGGTGATGTTGGAGACTACGAGGACTTTTTTGCCGTCGGGGGTGCGGAAGGCTACGTTGGGGAGGGTGTCGAGGTCGTTGGAGTCGATGCGGACGGAATTGGGCGGGACGAATTTGGAGACTTGCGCGACGGTGTAGAAGGCTACGTTGCGGCGAACGTTGTCGCCGTCGATGGTGAGGGCGCCGGAACAGCCGGTGCAGCCGCCGTTGTTGGTGTGGGGGCCGTTGTTGGGGTCGGCGGCGAGGTTCCAGAGGAGGATGTTCTTGCTCCAGTTGCGGCTGACGCCGATCATGACGCGGGCGACGGGCTTGCGCGATGTTGAGGGGGCCGTTGTTGTCGCGCTGGGTGATGGACTGCTCGGTGAAGTAGATGTTTTTGTTCGGGAAGGCGTCGTGGACTTCGGTCATGGCGTCGACGGTGCCGCCGTAGAGGTGGAAGCCAGAGCCGGCTACATATTTGGCGGCGGCGGGATCACGAAGGATGGAGAGCGGGTAGAGGGGGTGGTCGAGGTTGTGGTCGTAGAGGACGATGCCGGTGTGGATGCCGGCCTTGCGGAAGTCGGGGCCGAGGTCTTCCTTGATGAAGACGTCCTGCTCGGGAGAGAGCATGAGCATGCTGGGGGTGTTCTTTTCGTTGAGGGGCTCGTTCTGGATGGTGAGGGTGTCGATGGGGATGCCTTCAGCCTTCATGCCCTGCGACGTACTTGGTGAGGTAGGTGGCGTAGGCGGGGAAGTATTTGGGCAGTAGGACGCCGCCCTGGGCTGCGTCGTTGGTCTTCATCCAGAGGGGAGCGGACCAGGGGCTGGCGAGGGTCTTGATCTTCGGGTCGATGGCGAGGATCTGTTTCATGATGGGGATTACGTCGGCTTTGTCGGGGTCGAGGGAGAAGTGGGCCATGTCGACGTCGGTTTCGTTGGGGGCGAGGTCGTCGTAGGAGTAGACGTGGTCGTTCATGTCAGACGAGCCGACGGTGAGGCGGAGGTAGCTGACGCCGATGCCGTCACCGGTGCGGGTGAAGAGTTCGTGGAGGAGGGCGTCGCGCTTGGCGGCGTCCATGTGCATGAGGAGCTGGGCGCTGCCGCCGGTGAGCGCGAAGCCGAAGCCGTCCATGGTCTGGTAGGTTTTGGCGGGGTCGACGGCGATGGTCTGGGTTGCGGGCGCGGCGGGGGTGGCGAAGGTGATGGGAGGTTGGAGCGAAAGGAGGGCGGAGCGGTCGGGGCTGGTGAGGTAGAGGGAGACGTTTTGGGCGGCGGCTGCGGTGGTGGCGAGGGTAAGGGTGAGGAGGGCGGCGGCGAGTTTCATGGGAGCTCCTTGTATCAGATGGAGGGGAAAGCCGGAATGCGAAGCGGCATCATTCTAGACAAACGTTTGTCTGAGAAGCAAGTGCGGCCCGGAAACGCAATGGAAAGAGTGGGCAGGTGTGATGGGGGATACATGTGGGGTTTGAGGGTCAGGGGTAGAATTTATGAAGAGGCAGTTTGGACTTTCCTGAGCTCCGTGCGTGTGTTCGCTTGTCGGTCAGGCGATCAGTCCGGTTATCGCCTGATTGGTTCGATAAGTGAAGTATTGGAGTAGTAGGATTGGTGCGGATGTGAGTGCGCACCGGTAGGGACGTCGAGCTGCGAGCCACTGATCTCGATCTTTTGGAGCTTTGATAGATATGCCGACGATTAACGCGCAAGCAAGTTACAACGGAATTCCGGTGCCGCAAGACGGCGAAGCGATTCAATACAGCAATGGCACATTTACGGTGCCCGATCATCCGATTATTCCGTTCATCGAGGGGGATGGAACGGGTCGCGACATCTGGAAGGCGTCGCAGCGCGTGTTTGATGCGGCGGTGGAGAAGGCTTACGGCGGCAAGCGCTCGGTGAAGTGGTACGAGGTGCTGGCGGGCGAGAAGGCATTTTCGCTGACCAAGAGCTGGCTGCCTGAGGATACGGTCAAGGCGACGGTGGACTTCCGCGTGTCGATCAAGGGACCGCTGACGACTCCGGTAGGCGGCGGAATTCGCAGCTTGAATGTGGCGTTGCGGCAGTTGATGGATTTGTATCAGTGCATTCGGCCGGTGAAGTATTACGCGGGCGTGCCTAGCCCGGTGAAGCGTCCCGAGCTGGTGGACATTGTGTTGTTCCGCGAGAACACGGAAGACATTTATGCCGGCATTGAGTTTCAGGAGGGAACGCCGGAGTGCGGCGAAGATTATCTCGTTCCTGAACGATGACATGCTGAAGGGCACGAAGAAGAAGATCCGGCTGGACTCGGGTATTGGGATCAAGCCGATCTCGATTACGGGATCGAAGCGGCTGGTGCGTGCGGCGATTGCGTTTGCGCTGAAGGAAGGGCGCAAGACCGTGACGATCGTGCACAAGGGCAACATCCAGAAGTTTACCGAGGGCGCGTTCCGCGAGTGGGGTTACGAGGTTGCGACGCAGGAGTTCCGCAAGGATGTCGTGACCGAGCGTGAGAGCTGGATCCTGGGGAATCTGGAGGCGAATCCGAACCTGACGGCCGAGGCGAATGCGGCGATGATTGAGCCGGGTCTCGACTTTGCGTCGCCGGAGTTCCAGGCGGCCGTGGTGAAGGAAGTGAAGGACACGATTGCGAGCATTGGCGCGACGCATGGCAACGGGCAGTGGAAGAAGAAGCTGCTGGTGAACGACCGCATTGCGGATTCGATCTTTCAGCAGATCATCATTCGGCCGTCGGATTACAGCGTGCTGGCGACGACGAACCTCAACGGCGACTACATCTCGGATGCAGCGGCGGCGCAGGTAGGCGGGCTGGGCATTGCGCCGGGCGCGAACGTTGGCGACGGGTATGCGGTGTTCGAGGCCACGCATGGAACGGCTCCGAAGTATGCGGACCTGGATGTGATCAATCCGGGCTCGGTGATTTTGTCGGGCGTGATGCTGTTTGACTTCCTGGGATGGAAAGAAGCGGCGCGGCTGATTGAGTCGTCGATGGAGAAGACGATTGCGCAGAAGTATGTGACGTACGACTTTGAGCGCCAGATGCAGGGCGCGACGAAGGCGAAGACCAGTGAGTTTGCTACTCGCATGATTGAGAACATGTAAGGTTTGGCGAAGGCCAGTGAAGCGCGCGCTCGACGAGAGATCGTTGGGCGCGCGCTTGATTTAAGGGGTTGGTGGTTGCGAATCGAACGTGCTGATGGTGGGAGGTTCGAGCACGGTTGGGCGGGGATGTCAGTGATGAGAAGTCTTTGGCCGATGAAATTCGCGTAAAAATCAGAGCTCGCGGGCGGTTGTTCACACCGGCTCAGCAACAGTGCTGTTACTTTCCAGTTTATCAGAACACTCATGATGTAGGTGTTCGCTCATCTGTGCGCGGCCCCATTTGATTGAAGCAATGGGGTCGAGGAGAATTCATGTCTGAAAGATTGATTGCCCGTAGGCCCATTCTGTCGGTATGTGCAGCGATTGCCCTGACGCTGGTCAGTGGTCTTACTGCTTGTTCAAGCGCCAACCCTGCGGCACCGGTGGTGGAGCCTTCGCCGGCGACAGGCCTGGTGAAGCATGTGTTCATGATCGTGCTTGAGAACAAGAGCTTTTCGACGACGTTCGGATCCACGTCGCCGGTTCCGTATCTGACGCAGACGCTGGCAAGCCAGGGCGCGCAGCTGAGCGACTACTACGGCACAGGGCACGTGAGTCTGGACAACTACGTGTCGATGATCAGCGGGCAGGCGGGGACGCCGCAGACGATCTCCGATTGCCAGACGTATGCGGACTTTACGGCGACGAGCTCGACGCCCGCGACGAATGGTCAGATTCTGGGCACCGGGTGTGTGTATCCAGCAAGCGTTCAGACGTTGGCCGACCAGATGACGACCGCGGGCCTTACGTGGAAGGCCTACATGGGCGATATGGGGAATGATCCTACTCGCGAGAGCGCGACGTGTGGGCACCCAACCTTGAACACACCAGACCTAACACAGGTTGCAGAGGCTCCTAGCGCGGCGGTTCCGCTCGGCGACATGTATGCAACCCGCCACAATCCGTTCATGTACTTTCACTCGATTATTGATTCGGCGAGCTGCGGGACCCACGTCGTGAACATGGAGCAGAACCTGGCGAGCGATCTGAAGTCCGTTTCGACGACGGCGAATCTTACGTTTATTACGCCGAACCTCTGCGACGACGGGCACGATTCTCCATGCGCGAACGGGGCGGCGGGCGGGTATACCAGTGTGAATGCGTTCCTGTCCAAGTGGGTGCCGATCATCCTGGCATCGCCGGCATACCAGGCGGATGGATTGCTGATCATCAACTTTGACGAGAGCAACTATGTGCTTTCGGAGAGCGCGAGCGGTGTCACGATCACCTTCCCCGGAGACTTCTGCTGTGGCGAGACGCTGGGTCCGAACCTGGCTGCTTATCCGCAGAGCACGTCGGCCGGCGGGTACACCCTGGTGTACAACAACTACGGCGGAGACCAGACGGGCGCGATCCTGCTGTCGCCGTTTATCAAGCCGGGGACCGTTTCTACGGTGGCATACAACCACTACTCGATGCTGAAGACGGTCGAAAATATATTCAAGCTCCCTCTACTTGGGAACGCGCAGACCACTGGGCTGTCTCAATTCGGGTCTGATGTATTCACGAATGTTCCGTAGGGAAGCACCTCAAAGCGGAGATGGCCTTCTTCGTCGATGAAGGCCATTTCTGGCTTAGAAATTTTTCATGCAGTCAATCAAACTCTTGTTCATCGGTCTCGTGGTTGCTTCGCTCTGCGGAGGCGCAGACAGCCATGCGGTCCATGCGGCGACAGGCGTCCGCGGCGCTGTAGTCGACGCACCTGCGCCTCAACCGCTTTCGGAGCGGGCGATGGTGGGGCGAGAGATTTTCTTTGATGCGAGGCTTTCGTCGTCAGGCAAGTTGAGTTGCGCGAGCTGCCATAGCGCGGCTTATGCATATGGGCCTCCGAATGCGCGCTCGGTGCAGCTTGGAGGGCGTTCGCTGCGCACGCCTGGTCTGCGTGCTGTGCCCTCGTTGCGTTATACGCTGGCGCGGACGCCGATCTGGGCGCATCCGCGGCCGACAAGCCTGGCGGAACGAGTTGCCGAACACGACGATGTTCCTGCGGGGGGCTTCGCGTGGGATGGGCGCTTCAATACATTGCACGAGCAGGCTGCGTTTCCATTGCTGGCGCCTTCCGAGATGGCATCGAGTAAAGAACGGGTGGTGCAGAAGATTGAACAGGGGCCCTATGCAGAAGCGTTCCGCAAGGCGTTTGGGCAGGATAGCTTTGCGAGCACGGACAAAGCGTTCGATGATGCGCTGATGGCGCTGGAGCGGTTTGAACTTGAAGATCCTAGCTTCCATCCGTATTCGAGCAAGTTCGATCGTTACCTGGATGGAAAGGCAACGCTGACACCGCAGGAACAGCGCGGCCTCGCGCTGTTCAATGACGTTGACCGCGGTAACTGCGCCTCCTGCCATATTTCAGCACGAGGTGCGAATGGGTCGCATCCGCTTTTTACTGATTTTCAGTTTGAGGCGATCGGAGTTCCTCGCAATCGGGAGATTCCGGCTAACCGCGACAGCAAGTTCTACGACATGGGATTGTGTGGGCCGATTCGAACCAACCAGCCGGACCCGAGCTACTGCGGAATGTTCAAGACTCCGACGCTGCGCAACGTTGCGACGCGGAAGGTTTTCTTTCATAACGGACGATTTCACACGCTGAAGGAAGCGCTTCGTTTCTATGTGGAGAGGGATACGAACCCGGGCGAATGGTATCAGCATGGACGCGATCGGCGAGTGGATGCGTTTGACGATTTGCCGGTTGCGTTGCGGGCAAATGTCGATAAGACGACGCAGCCGTTTTCCGGGAAAAACAAACGGCCGGTCTGGGATGAGGCCGAGATTGACGATGTGATTGCGTTTCTCAAGACGCTTACTGACGATGACATTGTGTCCAACCACTAATAAGTGCTTGGGCGGGTTCGCGTTGGGATGGGGTTTTGGGCTAGGCTGATTGCACTGGTTTCTCGACCAAAACTCTCACGATGGGATCTCCCTCACTATGTTGACTCGTACGTCGTTGGTTGCCGTGGTTGTGCTGGCTGCTGGAGCGCTGCCGGGTATGGCGCAGAAGGTTTATACGAAGCAGGACTATACGCAGGCGGAGCGTTGGATGTTTTACAACGTGAATCCGCTGGTGCACCACACGATTCGCGGGGTGAACTACCTGGCGGACGGTAAGGTGTTCTATCGCGATCCCGGTGTGGGCGGGACGGCGTACATGATCGCTGACGCGGCGAAGGGGACGGTGGCTCCTGCGTTTGATAACGCGAAGCTGGCGGCGGCGCTGAATAAGGCGGATGCGGAGTCGAAGGCGACGGCGGGCAAGCTGGGGTTGGCGGAGTATAAGGAGCTGGCGAACGGCGGGTTCTCGGTGACTACGGGTGAGGGCGTGTTCGATTGCGACGCGGCAGTGACGGCCTGCACGGAGGAGCCGAAGCCACCGACGGAGGAGACAACTCCAGAGAAGGCCGGGACGAAGCCTGCGGCGAAGAAGGCGATTGCGCGACGCCACGCGGGCGATGAGAATCTTTCGCCGGACAAGAAGCTGGCCGTGTTTATTCGCGACAACAATCTTTGGGTGAAGGTGGTGGCGACAGGCGAGGAGCGGCAGCTGACGACCGACGGGGTCGAGGACTTTGGGTATGCGACGGACAATGCGGGATGGCAGCATTCGGATGGGGCGATCCTGACGTGGTCGGCCGATGGGAAGAAGATTGCTACGTTTCAGCAGGACCAGCGGAAGACGGGGCTGATGTACCTGGTGCCGGTGACGAATCGGCATCCGAAACTCGAGGCGTGGCGTTATCCGCTGGTGGGGGACAAGGACGTCACGATGATTGAGCCGGTGGTGATTGACGTGACGACAGGGAAGATGGTGCGGCTGAAGATTGCGCCGCTAGAGCATCGCAGCATGGAGTGCGATGACGTGAGCTGCGATGGCGACGGGAAGTGGACCGATGTTGACTTCTCGCCGGATGGATCGAAGCTGGCGTTTGTGTCGACGTCGCGGGACCACAAGGATGAGTGGGTGAAGGTGGCGGATACGGCGACGGGCGAGGTGCGGGATGTGTATCACGAGCACGTGGACACCTACTACGGCTGGCAGGCGAAGAACGACTGGAAGGTGCTGTGGGGTTCGAATGAATTTTTGTGGGCCAGTGAGCGCAGCAACTGGGCGCAGTATTATCTCTACGATTTGACGACAGGCGCGCTGAAGAATGAGGTGACGCACGGCGATGGGCCGGTCGCGGAGATTAAGGCTGTCGATGAGAAGGATCACGTGTTGTATTTCACTGCTACGGGCAAGGTGAAGGGGCAGGATCCTTACTATGTGAATTTTTTCCGCGTGAATCTGGATGGAATGCACCAGACGCTGTTGACGCCGGAGGACGCTACGCACGACGTGACGTCGGCGGCGGATGGAAGTTCGTTTGTGGATGTGTCCTCGACTGTAGATACGCCGCAGACTGCGGTGCTGCGCGATGGGAAGACGGGCAAGGTGCTGGTGGCGCTGGCCAAGCAGGACATTTCGCAACTGCTGGCGGCGGGATGGAAGCCGCCGATGCGGGTGGAGGTGAAGGCGCATGATGGCGTGACACAGGTGTATGGCATTGTGTTCAAGCCGACGGACTTCGATGCGTCGAAGAAGTATCCAGTGATTGATTACGTTTATCCGGGGCCGCAGGATGGGTCGTGCTCGGTGTTTGGGCCGCCGGGTTTTGCGGCTTCGCGCGGTGATCTGCAATCGATGGCAGATTTGGGATTTGTGGTGGTGTGCATTGACGGGATGGGGAATCCGCATCGGTCAAAGATCTTCCATGACACGGATGCGTCGAAGCCACAGGAGATGGGCGATGACACGATTGCCGATCAGGTGTCGGGGATCAAGGACCTGGCATCGCGGTACCCGTGGATTGATCTGGATCGCGTGGGAATCACGGGGCACTCGGGCGGCGGCAATGCTACGGTGTCGGCGATGTTCCACTACCCGGATTTTTTCAAGGTGGGCTGGGCGGAGAGCGGCAACCATGACCAGCGGGAGTATGAGGATGATTGGGATGAGCGCTGGGCTGGGCTGGAGGTGATTGGGCCGGATGGCGCGGATAACTACAACGTGCAGGCCAACGAGAACTACGCGAAGAACCTGAAGGGCCACCTGATGCTGACGCATGGAGCGATGGATGACAACGTTCCGCCGAACAATACGCTGCTGGTGGTGGATGCCTTGATCAAAGCGAATAAGGACTTTGACATGCTGCTGATTCCGAATGTGCATCATGGCTATGCGGCGGCTTCGCCGTACGTGATGAAGCGCAAGTGGGATTATTTCGTGCGGTATCTTGCCGGAGGAACGCCTGCGATGGACTTCGTGCCGAAGTCGTATGACGAGATCGTGAGGGCGTATTACGCGGAGCAGTGAAAGCTAGTGAGTAGTGAGAGACGAGCGACGCCCGCTGCGGTTAGCGGGAGTCTTCGCGTTACTGCACGATCTTGCCGTCGGCGGGGGTGACGGGTTGAGAGCTTGCGGCCATGGAAGAGGGTGGCGGGGTCTGCACCTGCCAGCCGTTGTTGCTATCGACGAGGGTTGCGGTGGCGGTGCCGTTGCCGGAGAGATCAGCCTTGAGTTGAGGGAAGGCATTCTGGGTTTCGGGAGCCTGGGCCCAGTCGGGTGCGCCGGAGAAGTTGTACTGGTAGGTGACGGTTGAGGTGTCACCGGGCTGACTGTTGTTGGGAGTGCTGGACTGGATGGTCGAGACGGAACGATGGCCGTAGCAGAAGTTTCCGTAGCCGGGCTGGTTGGGATCGGGGGTCCAGTCGCTGCGACCCTTGTCGCTGAGGTCGTAGTTGACCTCCTGCTTGGAGACGATGATGATCTTTTTCTCACTGGTGGTGCGAGTAAGCAGGCCCTGGTCGACGAGGGCGGCGTAGGGGGCAGTCTGATCTTCGTTCGAGGCGGCTACCTGGGTGGGGAATTTCTGGGACTGCGACCAGAGGCAGGCGGGATGCGCGGAGTACCACGCGTTGATCGCGGACTTGTAGTTGATGGAGTTGTCGGTGGTCTTCTTGCAGCCGGCGGCTAAAAGAAGGGCGCTGGCAATCAGAGTGGTGGTCCGAATTGTTCTGTAGAGCGGGTTGAGTTTCATGGACAGAAAGCTCCTTATTTGCCTTGAGATGCAAGGGGGATGAAGCGCGTTGACGCGCGGATTTCTGCGGGTTCCAGGCAACCCTTTGCGCTAGAAGAGGGCGAGGACGTCGGCGGGGGAGAGGCCCTGGGCGCGGAGGGTGCGGAGTGCGAGGGCGTCGTGGCGCTTGGCTAGGCGGACGCCGTTGGTGTCGCGCATGAGATCGCAGTGGAAGTAGGCGGGGGTGGGGTAACCGAGGGCGCGCTGCAGGAGGTTTTGGCGAGCGGTGGATTTGAGGAGATCGCTGCCACGGACGACTTCGGTGATGTTGGTGAGTGCGTCGTCGACTACGCAGGCGAGCTGGTAGCTGGGAAGGCCGATGTCGGAGGGGTTGGAGGTGAGGGGCTTGCGCCAGATGAGGAAGTCGCCGAAGTCGGTGGAGGTGGTGAAGGTTTGCGGGCCCGCGTGGAGGTCGGTGAAGGAGACGGGGGTGTGGTCGGGGGTGCGGAAGCGGTAGGTCCTGCGCGGATGGCGAGTGTCTGAAAGATCTGCGGCTTGGCCCGTGGGGCGGCAGCGATTGTTGTAGAGGGGCTCGTCGTCTTCTTCGTGCGGAGCTTGCGTGGATTGAGCGAGATCGCGGCGGGAGCAGGTGCAGGGGTAGGCGAGGCCGGCGGCGACGAGTTGTTGGAGCGCGGCGAGGTAGAGCGGGAGGCGGTCGGACTGGCGGAGTTCGGCGTCCCAGGAGAGGCCGAGCCAGCGGAGGTCTTCGCGCATGGCGGCGGAGAACTCCGGACGCGAGCGCTGGGGGTCGAGGTCTTCGTCGCGGAGGTAGAGGGTGCCGTTGGCGGCACGGGCGCGCTGGTGGGCGATGACGAAGGTGCGTGCGTGGCCGAGGTGAAGAAGGCCGGTGGGCGAGGGAGCGAGACGGCCGATGTAGGGCGGCGTGGACATGGGGCTGGAACTACTAGAGCGTCTTTCCTGTTACCGGGTCAGGATACGGTATTGGGGTGAGGGCGGTAGTCGAAGAAGCGCTTGAGGCGAAGGAAGTGCTTTTCGTAAAGGTTGTAGGAGAGATAGGCGGCGGTGGTGCTGATGAAGAAGATCAGCACGCCGGTGGCGAGAATGTCGACACCTTTGTTGGACGAGAGGTGGGTGTTGAAGAAGTGACGCACGGGCCTCTCGAGGTAGCTGAAGAGAATGAGGTGCAGGACGTAGATGCCGTAGCTATATTTGCCCAGCCAGCGCATAGCACGAAGTGTGCAGAAGCGAGAGACGAGATGCGAGCGAAGGGAGAGGGCAATGATGCCTACGGAGGCAATCGCGATGGCCGAGAAGTCGAAGGCAAGGTAGACGCGGTAGCCAGTCCCGGTATTGAACAAGGGACCGTGGTCGGACATGTAGAACAGTAGAGTTCCAGAGGCAACACCTGCAAGGAAGATCCAACCTGCGGCGCGGAGGACGCGGTCGTGCAAGCGGCTGCGAAAGAGGAGGGCGAGGGCGGCACCGGCGAGGAGGGAGTCTGAGCGGCAGAGGGTATTCGCCGAGACGATGTAGTAATCGACGCCATGCAGGAAAAGGAAGGCGCGCAGGAGCGGACACAGGAGAAGGGCGGCAGCGCAAAAGGTGAGGAGACGGCGGCGTGTGCGCAACAGGAAAACGGTGATGGGCCAGACGAGATAGAACTGCTCTTCGACGGCGAGCGACCAGAAGTGCGGGAGCGGAAGAAAGGTGGGCCCGGTGTAGTCGTGCAGGCGTTGCGCGATGAGATTGGTGTTCTGGAGATAGAGAGCGAGGGAGAGGAGCTCGTGATGGAAGTTGAGGCCGAAGATCAGGGCCGCGAGGGCGTACACCGCGAGGACGCCGTAGTAGAGGGGAAAGATGCGCAGTACGCGGCGGGCATAGAACTTGCGGAAGAATCCGGGATCGGGGAGCGAGTCGTAAAGGATTCCAGTGATCAGGAAGCCTGACAGGACGAAGAAGAGATCGACGCCGGTGGCGCCGAAGGCGAATGCATCGTGGACGAAGGCTTCGAAGGCAGAGTGTGGGTTGGCGGGAAACACATGGGAGCAAGCTACACCGAGAACCGCGAAGCCACGGACGCCGTCGAGCGCGGGGAGGTGCCGCGCGTAAGGGCTTCCCTCAGGTACACTCTGGCCGTTGCTGCTGGTCTGCATTCCTTATCGATGGTAGCAGCAAGGAAGGGAAGGATGAATTCGATGGGGCATGGAACGATGCGCTGTAGACAGTTGATAAACTGAGATCCATGGGCACTCAAGCCATTTTAGTTGCAGGGCGAGAACGGCACGTCGCGCGTGGGCATTTGCTGGCGCTGGACGGAGTGCGCGGGCTGGCGATTTTGATGGTGATCGGTTGCCACGCGTTTGAATCGGATTACGAGTCCAAGGGATTTTTCTACCGGACGATTGGAGGGTGGCTGCATTATGGAAATACAGGCGTGGACCTGTTTTTCGTGTTATCGGGATTTCTGATCACGGGAATTCTTTACGATTCTCTGGGTGATGGCGGGTATTTTCGGAAGTTCTATGCGCGACGGGTGCTGAGAATCTTTCCGCTCTACTATGGAGTGCTGTTCGTCTGTCTGCTGCTGACATGGCCGCTGCACCTGCATTGGAACGGAATGGGATGGCTGTCGGTGTTCTATCTGCAGAACCTGCGTCCGTCTGGGGTCGCGAGGTTTTCGCTGGGGCCGCATATAGCGCTGTATCACTTCACGACGCTGGCGATGGAGGAGCAGTTTTACCTGGTGTGGCCAACTGTCGTGCTGTTTGTGCGCACGAAGAGGGGGCTGCTGTACACGGCATTGATTGGTTCGGTGGGGGCGCTGGTGTTGAGGTTGGTGCTGGTGGCGTTCGGAGCTTCGCCTCTGGCGATTCACGTGACGACGATCTGCCGTGCTGATTCTTTCATGCTGGGAGGAGCGCTGGCGCTGCTGTACCGGTCGCCGAGTTGGACACGAGTGATGAAGTGGGCGCCGTGGGGATTTGTGGTGGCGATGGCGATCTACGTGAGCGGGAACACGATTGTGAATACACATTTCATCGACGCTCCGCGGCAGGGGATGTTGTGGTCGGAGGGAATGAGTTACACGCTGCTGGCCGTTGGGTATGCGTGTTTGATGGCATGGTCGCTGAAGGCAGGATCAGTTTTCTCTTGGATCTTTCAACGAGGGTGGTTGCGGTTCCTGGGGAAGTACAGCTATGGGCTGTATGTACTGCATGTGCTGGTACTGTCGGCGATTGCGCTGCCTTTGCGGGCGGCACTGTTGGGGGCTACGCATAATAAGGCGGCGGCGGTGGTCGGCGCGGGGTTGACGTGCTTTGCGATTTCGGTTGTGGCGGCGTATGCCAGCTATCACCTGTATGAGAAGCACTTCCTGAATTTGAAACACCGGTTCGATTATTCGCGAAAGACGCTGAATCACGGTTCGCCCGAGGATGCGTTTACGCAGTAGGGCGGAGATGCTTTCGGCAGGGCGGAATTCATTTGGTCGTTGAGCCGCTCCGGGTTGATGAAGCTACGGCTACGTCTCGATGGCCCGGGGTAGCGGGTTTCGCCAGGCGGTCAGGCGCGCGTTTGGGCTCCCTCGGGCGCTTTCTGTTCGGTTCGAGTGGTTCCAAGGTGGCTCTTAGGGGGCCTTCGCATGATTACAGACCCACGCGTCGTAGACTCTATCCGTTCTGTCGACACTGTAGTTTTGGAGAAATGTGCTACGAAGGCTATTGGGGAAGACCCATAAATCGAAGGGGCTTTGGGAGTGTGGCACCAACCAGACATCGTTCTTGCAGCTCGACATCTGGTGGAGGACATTGACCGGAAAGGGCAGAAGGGTGGTTTCCAAGCGTGCGGTATTGCCCTCGATCCGATAGGGCTGGCCTTTGAGGACGAGCACATAACGAATCAGCGTACTAGGATCCGCGTCCACTGAACCGTAGCCCATTTGAATGGACGAGTGGTCTCGATATAGATCAAGATATCGGTCGAGTGACTGGCGCGCGACAGCGACGCTCGGCGGCATCAGGGACAATTTGACGTGCGCATAGGCGCGCGGAATGTTCACGCAGGCGAAGAGGGCGCATGCCACGGCGATGTAATAGAGAGGAATCGCTCGCTTCTCGCCGGGTGTGTCTGACATGTCTCTCGCTATGAGAGCTATATATATGACGATGGACGGAACAATATGCCACAAATAATGCACACCGGAACCGTTCTTCGAGGTGAGGACAGCCAGGAAAAGGCAGATCAGGATGATACAGAACTCGGGAACTCTGTTTCTAAAGGCCAGCCCGAAGCGGTGCATGTATCCTTCCATGATGAGGCAGGGACTCATCAAGAAGATCGCAAACAGAGCATTACTGAATGCACTCGCTGCGCTGAGGCCCTCCGAGCGCGTGAATACTATCCAGGCAATGTAGTTATGCAGGGAGATATTCGGGAGAGCGAACGGGGCTAAGGTAGCTGCAATTGTTGCGAGCAGGGAGTATGCCGGCGCTCGAAGCCCGAATTTTCGGTAGAGCAGAAGAAGAGGAAACAGGATGGCGGGTGCGGCGCTGATCTTGAGTCCGATGATGAGCCCACCAAAGATGCCGGTAAGCAGGACCGCGAAGAGTTCCGCGTCAAGAAAGCTGGAGAGGATGGCGAGCGCGGTAAAGAGGAAGATCCAGACATCCGAACGCGTCGACAATGAGATTTCGGGATGTTGCAGAAGAACGCTGAGCGGAAATGCGAGCAGAGTGATGGCTGTAACGGCCGAAACGAATTTACGGAGAAGAAAAAACAGTGCTGCACATAGAAGAAGAGCGGCCATGACTACTGCACCGCGTATTATCCAGAAGTGATTGGCTCCCCCGGCGACCAGTGCAACGCTATAGATGAGAAATGTGAATGGGCCGTACATCAGCGAGTAACTGAAGTTGGGTGAGACGGGCGGGTGATACATGGGCAACCCACGAAGGGTTGCGGCAGAGATGCTAAGTATGTTGGCCTCGTCCTGCTGGATCATGAAGCAGCGCAGAGAATCCAGGGTGATGGTCAGGTAGGCGCAAAGGACGAACAAGCCTGCAGCAAATGCGACGCGGCGCAACCAGAGAATACGGTGCTCCGCGGGGAAGGCTTTGCTAATAAAGATGCCAACCCTGGCGATGCCAAGACCGATGACGAACCAGGCTAAGGGAATTTCTCTCAGGTAATGGAAAAGAAACTTGAGTTTTCGATAGGCATCGATTGAAGCCAGCATGGTCCTCCCCGGAGTAGTCAAAGTTTATCAAGACGGAGTGGGCTTATACTGGGCCGGAATTGGAGGCGTGGCGATGACATTGACGGAGCGGCGGGCGCGGATTCGGGCGATTGCGGAGGAGGCGAAGGCTTGGCGGCGGGAGATGCATCGGCATCCGCAGACCATGTATGAGGAGACCTTTGCTTCGGGGCTGGTGGTGGAGCGGTTGACGGAGTGGGGGATTCCGCATGAGGTGGGGTTTGCGGGGACCGGGGTGGTGGCGACGATCGAGGGGCAGGCGGCGGAGATGGGGCCGATCATTGCGTTTCGTGCGGACATGGATGCGCTGGATATCGCGGAGGAGACGGGGCTGGAGTGGAGCTCGATCTATCCGGGGAAGATGCATGCCTGCGGTCATGATGGGCACACGGCGAGCTTGCTGGCGCTGGGGAAATATTTGCATGACACACGGCGGTTTCAGGGCAAGGTTCGGCTTATATTTCAGCCAGCGGAGGAGGGTGGGCGCGGAGCGCATCGGATGATGGAGGATGGGCTGCTGGAGAAGTATCCGTTTGATGAGATCTATGGATGGCACAACTATCCCTATGCGCCGCTGGGGGAGTTTTCGATTTGTTCCGGTTACATGATGGCGGCGGCGGATTTTTTTGAGGTGACGCTGACGGGTAAGGGTGGGCATGCGGCGATGCCGCAGGTGTGCACGGACGTGATTGTGGCGGGGTCGCAGATGGTGACGGCGCTGCAGACGCTGGTGAGTCGGGAGATGGATCCGCAGGAGGCCGTGGTGCTGTCGGTGACTACGTTTCAGTCGGGGACCGGGGCGTGCAATGTGCTGCCGGCGACAGCGCTGCTGAATGGGACGGTGAGGACGTTCAAGCCGGAGCTGCGGGACCGGATGGAGGCGCGCATGCGCGAGGTGGTGCGGCATGTGGCGGAGATGTTTCGGATGGAGCACACGTTTGTGTACAAGCGGCTGATTGATGCGACGTATAACCATGCGGAGAGCGTGGAGTACTGTCGCGAGAGCGTGGCGAAGCTGTATGGCGAGGAGAAGCTGAAGACGCAGACTCCGGTGACAGGCGGCGAGGACTTTGGGTCGTTCCTGGAGAAGCGGCCGGGGGCGTTTATGTTTGTGGGGCAAGGGGAAGGGGATCGCGGGTCGGTGCATAGCCAAGGGCTGCATACGTCGCGGTTTGATTTTAATGATGAGGTGATACCGCTGGCGGTGGAGTACTTTGCGGACCTGGCGGAGACGCGCGGTGCGATGGATTAGATCGAGCTACATGTATTCGTGGCCGTACTGGACGGGGATCTGGGTGAAGGCGATGCGGGTGGGGGCGCTGTCGCGGGCGGGGAGCATGCCGGCGAAGTGCAGCGTGGTGTGGCCGTACTTGAGGTTGAGCTTGTCCATGGTGGCGGAGAGCTGGTTGCGGTTGCCAGGTTCTTCAAAGAGCGAGGTCTGGACGTCGGCCTCGGGGATAAGGTTGCGCAGGGTGATGCCGACGAAGAAGGGCTTCTGATGTTCGGGGCTGTTGGGGGACTGTTTCCAGCAGCCTTGCAGGGCTTCGAGGAGGCTGAGCGTGTCCTGGCACGGGCGGAAGCGGGCTTCCATGCCCCAGCCGGTTTGAGTGATGCCGCTTAGGTGCCTCTTCACTTTCTCTGAGCGCGCGACCTCGGCGGCCTGCGCCTGCGTGAGGGAGTATTTGATGGTGACGGCGAGAGAGCCGGTGAAGAACTTTTCCATGCGAAGGCGCATGGCGGCTTTATGGAGCAGTTTGTGGGCGACGGCCCAGGCGCCTTCGGGGGAGCGGTGTTCGGGGGCGAGGACGTGGGAGTGGCCGAGAGATTTCTGGAGTTCGCTGGGGACGGGCGCGCCGTCATCGCCCGTATCGTTGCCGCGGAGCCAGTGATACATGCGGTCGCCCCAGACGGAGTCGAAGAGAGCGTGCATGGCCGGGCGGTCGAGGGCGAGGAGGTCGGGCATGGTGCGGATGCCCTTGGCGATGAGGCGGAGTTCGGTGCGCGCGCCGATGCCTGGGAGATCGCGAAGGACGAGGTGGGAGATGGAGTTGGGGAGTTGGCTGGGGAGAAGGCCGATGAGGCCGTCGGGCTTTTGCATGTCCGAGGCGATCTTGGCGAGATACCGGTTGGGGGCCATGCCGATGGAGCAGCGGAGGGTCTCGCCGACGTCGTCTTTGATGGCCTGCTTGATGTCGAGGGAGATTTTCCGAGCGGTGGGCGGGTTGCGTTCGCGGCCCATGAGTTGGCAGACCATCTCGTCGATGGAGGGGGTGTGGGCGACGGGGCAGACGCGTTCTACGGCGGCGACGATCTTGTGGGAGTACTCGGCGTAGATGGCGTGGTCGCCGTTGACGAGGATGATGTCGGGGCAGATGCGCTTGGCATCGCTGACGCGGGTGCCGGTCTTGATGCCGAGGGCCTTGGCTTCGTAGCTGGCCGCGATGAGGGAGGTGGTGTTGGCCATGGTCGGGACGACGCCGGTGGGGTGGTTGCGGTACTCGGGATGGAGCTGCTGCTCTACCGACGCGAAGAAGCTGTTGAGGTCGATGTGGAGGAAGGCGAAGAGGTCGGGTTGAGCGGAGGAGCTCATGGCGTTACCGAGGATTATATTCGCCGAAGTTTCGCTTCACGGCGACTAGGATGAGGGTGTTGAGTCGAGGTGCCTGTGATGAGACGAAGTCTTGAATTGGCTCTGATCGTTGCGGCACTTCTAGTGCCATTGGGCACGGGGCAAACCGCAGCGGATGGGTCCTTGCATGGAAATGTCTACTCCAACCGCTACTTCAAGATTTCGCTCACCTTACCGCCCGATCTTCATGCGGTCGATCTGGCTTCGCTGAATGTGCATGTGCAACCGCAGACGAACGAATTTCTCATGCTGGCGGCGCGTGAGGGGGATGGTCCATCCGGAATCATCCTGTTAGCTGTGAAGCTGAATGTTGCGCCAAATCACGTTGTGGATGAGCAGGATTTCTTGCGTAAAGTTCAGAAGAGCTGGGATGCCGGAGAGGTTCTTGATGGGCAGCAGGTAAGGATTCAAAAGGACGGGCCAACGTTTTACCAGCTCGATTACGAGACTCCAAAGGTTGAGTTTAGCTCGGCAATTGTTACGCGCGTCGGGGCTTACCTGCTGGTGTTCAAATGCAACGCGAAGTCAAAGCAGGAACTCAAAGTGATGGATGACGCGGTACTTGCGATGCATCATGAATGAGCGAGGCTGGAACGCTGGCCTCAGGGTTGAGGTGGGATGCCGGTGGTGGAGACGGAGGGACTGTCGAGTGAAGCGGGTTTCACGGCGTTGACTTTGAGGACAAAGTAAAACTTGTTGTCATTATCAAAGGAGCTGATCTCGCGGGACTTGGAGCGGACGGTATTGGACTCGGCCCAGAGCTCGTAGTCGGTGTCCTGGGAGAGCTCGCCGAAGCGGAAGTGGCCGTCGTTATCGGCGATGTACGTCTTGACGCCGTTGGAGCGGGAGTCCTTGAGGTAGACAATTGCGCCGCCGATGGGAGCGCCGTCCTTATTGACGACTTTACCTTCAACGATACGTTCCTGGGGAACGTTTTTCTGCGCGAGCGCGGCCAGCGGAGCAGCGAACAGCAGAAGGCACGCGGCGAAGGCGAAAAGGGAAAGAAACAGGTTGCGGCGGCGCGTGAAACTATTCATCCTCTTCATCCACGGGCAAAGCATCCTCTTCATCATCGTAGCCTTCCTCATCGACTGGAGCTAATTCCAACGGGTCGCTGGAGACGACTTCGAGATCCGTTCCGCACTCATCGCACTGAATGATCTCACCTTCTTCGACATCGTCGACATCGATGTCCAAGGGATTGTCACACTCTGGGCAAACGACTGACATATACGATCTCCTCTGTTGCCGGCACGAAGCCGGTGTTAATGCTTAGAGCGGTTGAGCTAGTACCATGGAGCTGGCACCACAATCACCTTTTCTAGTTCTAGCGGTACAGTGGCGGCTCGTCAACCTTGAGATGCGGGGAGCCGTGTTTATGGTGCATGTTACGAGGCGGAGGCAGAAATGAAGACGGATCGCGGGAGTATGTGGCTTGCTGGCGGTGCTGGCGTCGGGTGCGTGTGCCCAAGTGCCGTTGGGTACGGTGGGGTCGACAACAGGGCAGGGGACGCTGGCGCCACTGCGGGTGGATCCGGCGGTGAAAGCGGCGCTGGCGGGAATATCCGCGGAACAGGTGAGAGCCGATATTGCGAAGCTCGTGAGCTTTGGGACGCGCAGCACGCTCTCGAGCATGGACACAGAGCTGCCGCCGGGACAGGGGATTTTGCCGGCGGCGGATTGGATCACGAGCGAGTTCGAGGCGATCTCGAAGGAGTGCGGCGGCTGCCTGGAAGTGAAGCGGGATGAGTTTGTGCAGCCGGCATCGAATGATCCACGCAGCCGGATTCCGCAGCCGACGAAGCTGGTGAATGTGTATGCGATTCTGCATGGGACAGGTGGGGATAAGGCGCCGTGGGTGCTGGTGACGGGGCACTATGATTCGCGCGCGACGGATGTGATGAATGACAAGCTGACGTCGCCGGGGGCGAATGATGACGCGAGCGGGGTGGCGGTATCGCTGGAGTCGGCACGGGCGATGGCGCGGCTGACGAAGGCGGGGACGAAGCTGACTGGCACGATGGTGTTTGTGGCGGTGGCTGGGGAAGAGCAGGGACTGTACGGGTCGGCGCATTTGGCGAAGCTGGCGAAGGAGGAGGGGTGGCCGCTGGAGGCGGTGCTGAATAACGACATCGTGGGCGGAGATACGACGCCTGGCGAGACAGGGCAGGATAAGGATGTGGTCCGGGTGTTCAGCGAGAGCGTCCCGGCGACGGCGACTCCGGAGGAACAGCGAATGATCCTGGCGTTGGGCGCAGAGAATGATTCGCCGTCGCGCGAGCTGGCGCGGCAGATCGTGGAGCTGGCACCGGCGTACTTCAAGCCGACAACAGAGCGCCCGCCGGCGCTTAAGGGCGGGATGCGTAGCCAGGTGATGCGGCAGGTGCCGGCGTTTCATCCTGTGATGATTTTGCGGCGGGACCGTTATCTGCGCGGCGGGGATCATACGAGCTTCAATGGCGAGGGATTTGCGGCGGTGCGGTTTACGGAGTGGCGTGAGAATTTTAATCATCAGCACCAGACGGTACGCACGGAGAATGGCGTGGAGTATGGCGACCTGCTGAAGTTTGTGGACTTTGGGTACGTGGTGAAGGTGGCGCAGCTGAATTCGCTGATGCTGGCGAGTTTGGCGGCGGCTCCGAGCGAACCGCAGCATGTGCGGATCGTGACCAAGGAGTTGGATAACAACAGCAACCTGGAGTGGGACGCTTCGGCGTTTGCCCCTGCTGGGACGACGTATGAGGTGGTGTGGCGGGCGACGAATGAGAATCTTTGGACGCACAGCCAGAGCGCGGGCGCGGAGACGCATCTGACGTTAAATGTGAGTAAGGATAATGTGCTGTTTGGTGTGCGCGCGGTGAGCGCGGCGGGAGACAGGTCGCTGGCGGTGCCACCGGTGCCGTTGCGGAAGTAGAGGTTGAGGGAAGCGTTGCATGGCGTTTAAGTCTGACAGCCCGATCTCGCTGATGTTCCCGCCGTTTCGCGGGGTGACGAGGCGGCTCATCCTGATTTCGGTTGTGGTGTACTTTGCCACGGCGGCGCTGCGGCTGGTGTCGGAGCAGTTCCAGGGGCTGGTGGTTGGTTTTTTCAGGCTTCATGCGGGGCAGGCCTTGCATCCGCAGATCTGGCAGCTGGTGACGTATCCGTTCGTGCAGGACGCGTTTTTCAGTGTGTTGCTTTCGCTGCTCTCGCTATGGTTTTTTGCTACGGCGCTCGAAGAGGATCGCGGATCGCGGTGGCTGCTTGAATTTTTCCTGGTGACGAGCGTTGTCGGCGGAATTATCGCGACCGTGATCAGCCTGGCGGTGGGAGACAGGGTTGAAGGACTGGGCAGGGATGTAGCGGCCGCGGGTATGTGGCCCTTCGTCCTCGCCGTGATGGTTGCGTATGGCAAGCTCCATGCGAATGAGCGCGTGAATGTTAATTTTCTGTTCTGGATCAAGGCGAAGTATCTCGCGGTGATCTACGTGCTTTTTTACCTGGCGATGGAGCTGACGAGCCAGGAGAAATTCGGCGCGCTGGTGGCACTTTGCAATGCGTTGGTGGGTTACGCGTTCGTAGTGTGGGCGCCGCGACGCGGGATGCGCGTCGGGATTTCGGAGCGGTGGTTTCGGCTGCGCAATTCGTACTATCGCGCGAAGCGGCGGCGCGCTGCGAAGAAGTTCACGGTGTATATGCGCAAGCAGGGCAAGGACGTGAACCTGGATGACGATGGGCGGTATGTTGATCCAGATGGCAAGCCGCGCGATCCGAATGATAAGCGGTGGATGAATTAACAGCTAGCATCCTCGGAGGCTTGGAGTGTGTCCAATACTCATGGGAGGTGTGAGGATGAAGACGCGTCGTTTGGGTGACACGGATTTGGAGATTGTCCCGGTGGTGTTTGGCGGGAATGTGTTTGGATGGACCGTGGATGAGGCGCGATCGTTTGAGCTACTGGATGCCTGGGTGGATCGTGGGTTCAACTGCATCGATACGGCGGATGTTTATTCGACGTGGGTCGAGGGGCATCAGGGCGGGGAGTCCGAGGCGATCATTGGGAAGTGGCTGAAGCAGACCGGCAAACGCGACAGCGTGGTCCTGCTGACCAAGGTGGGGATGGAGATGAAGTCGGGCGGGAAGGGGCTTTCGAAGAAATATATTCTGGAAGAGGTGGAGCAGTCGTTGAAGCGGCTGCAGACTGATCGCATCGATTTGTATCAGTCGCACCAGGACGACGCGAGCGTGCCGCTGGAGGAGACGCTCGAGGCGTATGCGCAGCTGATCGATGAGGGGAAGGTGCGGTTTATCGGGGCTTCGAATTACAAGGGCGCGCGGCTGGCGGAGGCGGAAGATTTGGCTGAGCGCGAGAAGCTGCCGGCGTACAAGACGCTTCAGCCGGAGTACAACCTCTATGATCGGCAAGGGTATGAGCAGGATCTCGCCGATGTGGCGGAAAAGTATGGGCTGGGGGTGATTCCGTATTTCTCGCTGGCGTCGGGATTTTTGACAGGGAAATATCAGAGTGCGGAAGATGCGAAGGGGAAGAATCGGGCAGGGCGCGTGCAGAAGTATTTTGATGAGCGCGGGATGAAGATTTTGAAGGCGCTTAAGCGGGTGAGCGACGAAACGGGTGCAGCGCAGGCGGCGGTATCTCTGGCGTGGCTGCTGGAGCAGCCGACGATTACGGCTCCGATTGCGAGCGCTACGAGTACAGAGCAGATGGAGGCGCTGTTTGCGGCGGTGGACGTGAAGTTGTCGGCGGCGCAGATGGCGCTGCTCACGGATGCGAGCGCGTACTAGGGCACGGGGTAGAGGGTGAGTTTGGGGTCGATGCGGTTGGGAGCGCACTTGGTGGGATCGCCGGCGTTGTTGATGATGTGGCGGATGCCGCCGTTGGTGAGGAGACAGACGGTGATCATGTCGTGGAAGCGGACGTTGGGGGTAGTTGGGACTTCGATGGCGTGGGAGAGGTAGACGTTGGGGTAGGTGAAGACGCTGTAGGCGCCGAGGCCCCAGGCTTCATGATCGGTGACGGTGTCGGCTACTTTGTAGGAGGCCCAGCCGTCGGTGCCGGGCGCGCTGGTGTAGGCCGCTTGGTTGGGGGGATCGTAGGGAATCTCGGATTGATAGAAGTAGGTGCGGCCGTGGTTGCCGTTCCAGAGGACCTGGAACTGCTGATGGTGCTCGACGAAGAGGCCGTAGATGGTGACGTTGTCGCCGTTGACGACGAGGCCGTTGTTGCTGAGGTTCTTGTCCCAGCCAACGCCGTGGCCGTGGTCGGCGCGCCAGATCCAGGTGTGGTCGACGAGGGTGTCGTTGGCGTTGATCTCCAGGTTGATGTTGGCGCGGCCGAGGTCTGCGCCGCCGACGCGGAAGAAGACGTCGCTGAGGGAGATGGGGTCTTGCTCATGTCGGGCGGTGGAGTTGTGGGGGCCGATCTGGACGAGGACCGGAGAGAGCTGCTCGCCTGCGTCGATGAGCAGGCCGGCGAGGATGATGCCATCGGCGTCAGCGGTGATGATGGTGGCGTTGCCTTTGGTGGGGTGCAGCGTGGCGAAGCCGAGGCCGAAGACTACGGTGTTGGGGCGCGTGACGCGGATGGGCTCGTCGAGGTTGTAGATCCCGGGCGTGAGGAGGAGATGCTTGCCATGGGCCAATTGCGCATTGATGGTTGCAGCGGTGTCGTGGTCAGGGTGAGCGATGTAGACGCGCGAGAACGGGATGATGCGGTCGGGAGTGGTGGGAGGATGGTTCCAGGTGATGCCGGTGGTGTCGTGGAGGAGCGCGGGGACGTGGATGCTCCAGTGGTTGCGGGCGTCAACTTCTAGGTAGGGTTTCTCGCGGACGATGGGGGTGAGCGCAATCTTGGTGTAGGGAGGGACGGGCCAGTCGCCGGCGGGCGCGTGCGGCACGCCGACGAAGACCATGTTCCAGTTGGCGCCGGTCCAGCTCTTCCAGTCGCTGTTGCGGGAGATCCATTGCTGCTGGGAGCCGGAGTCGACATTGCCGTCGACGAGAGTGTCGGACATCCAGCCGCCAGAGGCCCAGCCGCGGTGCTGATGCAGGACGAGGTCTCCGAGAATGTGCAGGCGGCGCATGGGCGACGGCCTGCGAGACGGCCCACTGCATGGTGCCGGTGGTGGGAGTGACGGAGAAGTTTTCGGCGGCGCGCCAGAAGGTGATGGTGGCGTTGTTGTTGCGGGCGGACAGCGTCGACGTGGACGTTGCCGGTGAAGTGCGTGGCGTCGGGTGTGGCGCCGAGGCCGGCGACTTCGGTGTAGAAGCCGATGGGGATGTCGAGGTGGTAGTCGCCGGGGAGAAAGAGGAAGGCGTTGCGCTGGGGGCCGAACTCGTTGTGCTGCTGGATGGCGTAGACGCGATCGATCTCGGCCTGCATGGTCGCTGCGGGCGTGGAGGGAGAGAAGACGGTGACGTTGGGGCCGAAGTCGGGGGTTTGGGCGAGCGCTGGGGATTGCGAGGAAGGCCAGAACGGAGAGCAGGGCAGCGCGGGAGAGGTCGGATCGCATGGGGCATCAGGATATGCCTTGGGACAAGCGCTTGTCTTGTGAGAATGGTTTAGCTTTTAGCTTTGGTTTAGAGGCTTGGCGTTTGGGTTGCGGGAGATGAGGTGGAAGAAGATGGCGGACCCTAGCATGGGGACGCCGAGGAAGAGGAGGCTGGCGCCGATGAGGCCGGCGGTGGTGCTGGCGGCGCTGTGGGCGTTGGTGAACGTGAGCGCGAGGATTGCAGCGGCTGCGGCGAAGAGCAGAGCGCTCGCGAGACGGGGCTTCCAGATGCCGAGCATAAGCAGCGGAAGGAAGAGCGTGGTGAGGGTTTGGACCGTGATGCTGGCGAAGTTGAGGGGCGAGCCTTCGTGGATGGCGGTGAAGAAGACGTGGAAGCTAACGGCGCAGAGAAGGGCGCTGTAGAGGATGAGCGCGCCGGCGAGGAAACGGTTGGGGATAGTCCAGCGCGCTGGGTTGGGCATGGCTTGCTCCTGTGATCGAGTGCGGTGTCAGCTCTTGCGGGCGATGCGGAGGTTGAGCTCGCGGAGCTGGAGGTCGCTGACCGTGGTGGGCGCGTCGACCATGAGGTCGATGGCCTTGGCGGTCTTGGGGAAGGCGATGACTTCGCGGAGCGACGAAGCGCCGGCGAGGATCATGACGATGCGATCGAGGCCGAGGGCGATGCCACCGTGCGGAGGCGTGCCGTACTCGAGGGCGTCGAGGAAGAAGCCGAAGCGTGCCTTGGCTTCCTCATCCGACATGCCTAGAGAGCGGAAGATTTCGGACTGGACATCTTTGCGATGGATACGGATGGAGCCGGAGCCGAGTTCGGTGCCGTTGAGGACGACGTCGTAGGCGAGGGCGCGGACGGAGCCCTTGTCGTTGACGAGCGCGCCGGACTTGATGTCTTCCTCATGCGGTGAGGTGAAGGGATGGTGCGCGGCGTCCCAGGTCTTGGTTTCCTCGTTCCACTCGTACATGGGGAAGTCGGTGACCCAGAGAAATTTGAAGTCGGCTGCGGTTTGGGTCTGTTCGAAGAGCTTGTGCTTGTCGGCGAACTTCTTTGCGAGCTCGAGACGGAGAGCGCCGACGCGCTTGTAGATCCACTGCGGATCGAAGTTCCACATGGCCGGTGTGCCGGGCTTCGGCGTGATGACGACGGCGAGGTCTTCGGCGGTGTGGGAGGCGCCGTTGAAGATGGCCATCTCCATGCTGAGCTTGCCTTCGATGGTCTCGGCGAGCGGGACGAAGGTTGGGTTGGTGCGGAGGCGGGCGACGTCGAGGAAGTCGAGGCCGGAGTCGCCGAAGAAGGTGCGGATCTCGGAGACGAGGCGACTTGCGCGCGGTGCCGGACATCTCGCCGACCCTGGGGATGGTGAAGCCGAGGACGGGGAGCGCGGGGTCGATCTTGAGGGTGTCGCGGAGGGCTGGCTCAGCTCGGTGGACAAGTCCACCATTGCCGGTAAGCGCATGTCAGGCTTGTCGATGCCGTAGCGTGTGATGGCCTGGTCGTAAGTCATCTGGATGAAGGGTTCGGCGGGGAGCTCGATGCCGGCGGCGCTGAAGGCAGCGTGGAGGAAGCCTTCGGCCACGGCGAAGATGGTGGACATCTGCGGGAAGCTGATCTCGAGGTCGATCTGGGTGAACTCGGGCTGGCGATCGGCGCGGAGGTCTTCGTCGCGGAAGCAGCGGGCGATCTGGAAGTAGCGGTCGAAGCCGGAGATCATGAGGATCTGCTTGAAGATCTGCGGCGACTGCGGGAGAGCGTAGAAGTGGCCGGGATGGACGCGGACTGGGGACGAGGTAGTCGCGTGCGCCTTCGGGGGTGCTGCGCGTCATGAACGGGGTTTCGATCTCGAGGAAGCCCTGCGAGACGAGGTAGTTGCGGATGGCCATCGCGACCTTGCTGCGGATGAGGAAGTTCTTCTGCATCTCCGACGCGGCGAAGGTCGATGTAGCGGTACTGGAGGCGGACTTCCTCGTTGGCGATGGCGTCTTCAGCGGGCGAGAAGGGGGGCGTCTTCGCGTCGTTGAGGAGGAGGAGCGAGTGGGCGACGAGCTCGACTTCGCCGGTGGGCATGTTGGGGTTGGCGAGGCCTTCGCCGCGGTTGCGGAGGACTCCGGTGACGGCGATGACGTACTCGGAGCGCGCGGCTTCGGCCTTGGCGTGAGCTTCGGGGCAGACTTCCTTATCGAGGACGACCTGGGTGATGCCGGTGCGGTCGCGGAGGTCGAGGAAGATGAGATTGCCGTGGTCGCGGCGGCGATTTACCCAACCCATGAGGGTGATGGTTTGGCCGGAGTTGGTGCTGCGGAGTTCTCCGCAGGTGTGCGTGCGTTGGAGCGTGCCTAGAAAGTCGAGTGTCACAATCTATCTATTGTAATTTGCCGCAGCGCTTGTACGAAGTTTGCGGGGTGAGGAGGGAACTAGAGGTCTTCTGGCTTGAGGCCAGTCTTCTTGGCAATGCGCGCGAGCATCTTGGGGCCGATCTCTTCGTTGCCGTGAAATGCCCACGTAAAGCGATCGTAGCCTTCGCGGATGAGTTGGGTGTGAGAGCCTTCGCTGATGCGTGCGTCCTCGACCCAGCCAATGCGATGCAAGGCGCGGAGCACCTTCTTCGCCTTCGAGCTTGGCCAATGACTCAAGCGGTTGCGAACTGAACGTGATCAGTGGTGGAGCGATTACGTTCCAAGTTGTCGGCGATGACACGAAGGGCAATCGCCTGCACTTTCGACTCGGCTTCCTGCTTTGTTGCGCCGTAGGCCATTACACCGGGAAGAGTGGCTATCTCAGCGATCCAACGGCCATCATCTTCAAGCTCGAATTCGATTGCGTAATCCATGCCAGGCTCCTTTGGACGGCGTGATTTCATTCTATGGCAGAAGGCGTCCTAAGCCCGCAGCTTTTCGAGTAGCTGAATCCGGGCCACCTTCTCCTGTTCGCCGGTGGCGAAGGTCTTTATGGTTGCGGTGTTCGTGGCTACTTCGTCTTCGCCGAGCAGGATGATGTGGCGGGCTAGCGTGTCGGCGATGTCGAAGGACTTACGGAGCTTGAAGGTGCCGTCTCCTACCTCTACCTTCAGGCCGGCGGTGCGGAGTTCGCGGGCGAGGGCCAGGGCGGCGGGGTTCTGGGTTAGGGTTAGGGGGGCGATGTAGGCGTCCAGCTTGGGTCGCCCGTTAACCCAGGTCTCAGAAGCGAGACCTGGGGCACCCGGATTGGTGGCGTCCTGCTCGGCCTGGGCCTGGAGGGTTAGGATTAGGCGGTCTTCGCCTATGGCGAAGCCGATTCCGGGGGCTTTGGGGCCTCCCAGCATCTCGCTTAGGCCGTCGTAGCGGCCGCCGCCCAGGAGGGCGTTCTGGGTGCCGAGGCCGGTGGTTACGGTGAACTCGAAGGTGGTGCGGGTGTAGTAGTCGAGGCCGCGGACCAGGCGCGGGTTGAGGTGGTATGGGACTCCGCAGGCGTCTAGCGCGGCCAGGACCTGGTCGAAGTGGGACTTGGATTCAGGGCCGAGGTAGTCGGCGATCTTGGGGAGGGCGTTGATGAGGTCCTGGTCGGCTTCGTCCTTGCTGTCGAGGACGCGGAGCGGGTTGGTGTCGGCGCGGCGCTGGTTGTCTTCGCAGAGCTGGTGCTTGATGGGTTGCGAGGGCTTCGCGGAGGGCGGCGTTGTAGCGGACGCGGTCCTCGGTGGTGCCTACGGAGTTGAGCTCGAGACGCCAGTCGCGGATGCCTAGCTCGTCGAGGAGGCTGGCTAGCATCTCGAGGATCTCGGCGTCGCGGAGAGGCGATTCCGAGCCTGAGGATTGCGGGCCGATGACTTCGGCGCCGATCTGCCAGAACTGGCGGTAGCGGCCGCGCTGCGGGCGCTCGCGGCGGAATTGGGGGCCGATGTAGTAGAGCTTCTGGAGTTGGCCGGTCTCGCCTAGCTTGTGCTCGATGTAGGCGCGGACTACGCCTGCGGTGGATTCGGGGCGCAGCGTGAGGGATTGCGCTTTCTCCGATGCGGCGCGGGCGCGGTCTTCCCAGGTGAACATTTCCTTGCTGACGATGTCGGTTTCTTCGCCTACGCCGCGGGCGAAGAGTTCGGTGGTTTCGAAGATCGGGGTGCGGATTTCGCCGAAGCCGTAGCGGGCGAAGAGGGCGCGGGCGGTGGCCTCGACGTGGTTCCAGAGGGGGGTCTGGTCGGGGAGGAGATCGCGGGTGCCGCGGACGGCCTTGAGGGTGGGGCGGGCCGGGGTTTTCTTGCTCTCGGTCATAGACTTCCTAGTTTACTTGTCCTGATGGCGGGCGATAGAAGAGTGGCGCGCCTGGGTTGGTGGTGGTTCGAGAAGAAGGCAAATCGGTCGTTACGCCTGCGGCTTCACTCTGGCCTTCGGCAGAGCGGAAAGCTGTCGCGGAGGCAGCGTTTTTCTGGCCCGGCTGAAGCCGTGCCCTTCCGGTCCCTGCGGCGGCGTTTTCTGGCCCGGCTGAAGCCGTGCCCTTCCGGTCCCTGTGGACGGTGAGGGGTTTGCCTGCCAGAGTTGGTCCTGCGCGGACGGCGGGAGGCTTCGCGTGGGGTTGCGGCGGGTAGGTACCCCCCTCCCCCCTCTCTCGGGCTCAATTTTCTATAAAGTCCTGATGATGCGGCGGTTAGGTATCAAAGTACCCCCCGGGGGAGTGCGAAAAAAGTGGCCTAAAGTCGGGCATCCAAAGGGGTTAAGTACAAAAGTGTCCTATCGAAAGGACTTAGGTACCGCCTGCAGGTGCGGCTGGGCGAAAAGCCTGAACTGTTCGGTGAGTTGGGGCTATCTCTATTGTAGCTAGCGGGTGGGGGTAACTATGCCAGGTTTTGAAAATATAAATCGCCAGTGTTTATAGGGCGTTTGGTGGTTTCTGGAGAGGGTTGGGGGGTTGACAGGGCCAGAGGCGCGCGCGGTGCTGGGGATCATCCATCTCCGTCATGGCGACTGAGACGTTCATGGCGTGGGGCGGGCGGGTGACTTCTGTTATTGTCGTAGCCAATCGTCCGTCGGTTTGAACTCAGGCTTGGGGATTCCCAGAGGGTAAGAGAATGCACATGTACTGGGTCTATGACCTTCCGAATTGGCTTTTCGGCATACTGACGGTGCTGGTGTTTGTGGCAATGGGCGCTGGCGGGCCTTTACCTCACACGCGGCTGGGTGCGGCGCCTTCACAGTGGCGAGCATGGCCACAACGACATCGTCGGTTTCTACATGGCGGGGGTCACGGTCTTGTATGCGGTGAGTGTGGGCCTGCTGGCGATTGGAGCCTGGGCAACGTATTCCGATGTGCAAGGCAAGGTCGACCATGAGGCGGCCGCGCTGGCTGGTCTGTACCGAGACATCAGTGCCTATCCTGAACCGGAGCGCAGCGTGATGCAGGAGGATCTGCGCAGGTATGCGAGGCAGGTGGTCGATGTGGCATGGCCGTTACAGCGGCGCGGAATCGTCCTCAACAATGAGGACGCGGTATTGAACAACTTTCAGGAACACTTTATGTCGTTTGAGCCTCAGAACGAGAGACAAACGATTCTGGCGGCAGAGGTCTATCGAACCTTCAACGAACTAACGGAAAGCCGAAGAGTGCGGATCACCAGCGTCTCGGTTGAAATGCCTGGACCACTTTGGGCGTTGGTGCTGGCGGGTGCGCTGATCTGCATGGCGGTCAGTTGGTTTTACCAGACGGAAAATTTCGGGATGCACTTCTGGATGACGATCTTGTTTTCGAGCCTGCTGGGTCTGCTGATTTATCTTGTCGCCGTTCTGGATAACCCCTATCGGGGAAAGGTAAGCATTTCGCCTGAGCCAATCGAGCGGGTCTATGAGCAGGTGATGATGCCGAAATAGGGCTGGGGCGGGTGGTTGCGGATGGCAGCCAGAAATGCAAAGGCAACGGCAAAGGCGAGGGCAATAAGAATGAGCCCATCGGATGGGGTGTTCGATGGGCTCGTTGTTTGGTTGGGAGGGACTAGGAGGTGAAGGGGTGGTTGGTGGGGGGTTGGGTGGTGGAGTCGTCGATCTCCTGGGTCTGGATGCGGGTGTCGATGAGGAAGCCTGCGCCGATGCCGAGGGGGATGAGGGCGCAGGCGGCTCCGGAGAGGACGTCGCGCTCCTGCAGGATCATGGAGAGGGCGATGAAGAATAAGGCGATGCCGACGGCAGAGCTTAGCAGGACGATTCCGGCGAGGCGGATGTTGGCGCGGCGGCGGACGAGGCTGATGGCGGGGCGGCCCTGGCTAAAGGCGAGCTCGGCTGCGGTGGGCGGCGGGACGAGGCCCTTGGCGATGGCGGCGAGGCGTTCCTGGCTTTCCATTTCGCGCTTGCGGGCGCCGGACCAGTTGCCGACCGCGACGATGCCAAGGATCATGAGGCAACCGGCGACGGGGACGATGAAGGGGCTGTTGGCGGCGTCGCCGAGGGTGGAGTAGGTTTCTAGAATCATGTCGTGCTCCTTATAACTTTCAGGGCTGCGGCGTTTGGGCGGCAGCTTGCTTTCTGTGGGGCTTCGACTGCGGGGTGGGGCGAAAGTTTCAGTGGCGGGCGTGAAACTTTTGGAGGAGGATGAAGTCTGAGAGGCAGGGAACAGGGATTAGGGATTAGGGAATAGGGATTAGAAAAACGAGGGCGGATGCGCGGTGATTTGACATCGCCGGAGGGGTTTGAGGCGCTGGTGCGAGAGCATCAGGGCATGGTGTTTCGTACGCTTACTCGGCTGACGGGGAGCGGGGCGCAGGTGGAGGATTTGGCGCAGGAGGTGTTTCTGCGGCTGTACAGGGCGTTGCCGGAGTTTCGTGGGGACTCGGCACTGAGTACGTATTTGTATCGGATTGTGGTGAATGTAGCGCAGGATGAGTGGAAGCGGCGGCGTAAGGAGCGTGGGGTGATCGCTACGGCTCCGGCGGCGGAAGAAGAGGGTGACGCGGGTTGGATTGAGAGCTTTGCCGGGGATGAGCTGACCGAGCATGCGCGGAATCCTGAGCAGAGGATGGAGGATGCGGAGGTGCAGGCGGCGGTGGAGGCTGCGCTGCGCGAGCTGCCGGAGATGGAGCGCGCGGTGCTGGTGCTGTATCACCAGGAAGAGGTTAGTTATGAGGGGATTGCTGCCGCGCTGGGGTTGCCGATTAATACGGTGCGGACGCATCTGCACCGCGGGCGGAAACGGCTGAGCGAAATGCTGAGTGCACGTCGAGGGCCTGCGCGTGGCGGGGCTGAGCGTGTTGCGGGGTCGGAGGGCGAGATGGCGGGTGAGAAGATGGAGAAGCGCAGGACGGTTGGGGGAGTGGTGCGGCAGATGATGGTGGGTGGGCTATGAAGGAGCGTGAGGTTGCGATGAGCGATGCGAGTGAGTTCGAGGGCGCGATTACGCGGGCGTTGGATCGGAGGCCGGAGGTTGCGGTGCCGGCTGACTTTGCGGCGAAGGTGAGGGCGGCGTTGCCGGCGCGGCCGAAGGTTCGGCAGCGGCGGAGTGTGGGACTGACGGCGGCCGGGGTGGCGGCGGTGGGGTTGGTGCTGGCGCTGTGCTGGCTGGCTCCACATGCGCGGCCGAACTTTGAGAGCATGGCGTTTGACCTGGAGATGGTGCTGGTGGTGGAGTTGGTGGGGGTGGCGGCGTGGCTGGGGATGCGGCGGTCGGATGGGTGACGGCTAGCAGCTGTTGGGGTTGAGTGCTAACGATTGAAAAAAGGTTCCGCGAGGGTTGCGGACCTTTTTCGTTTTGGAGTAGGGTGATGGCATCGCGGGGCTGCGGAGGCGGCATCGTAAAGGGTGGAGAATATTTGATGCGCTGAGAGGGGACTCGATGCGAGGACTTTGGATAGCGATGTTGGGTGTGGGGATGATGGTGCCGGTGGGCGTGTCGGCGCAGGCGCAACAGGTGAACAAAACGCAGGCGCAGCAGGTGAATAAGACGCAGGCGCAGCAGGCAAATAAGACGCAGACGATGTGCAAGGCGGACCGGAAGGCGCAGAAGAAGACGCTGAAGGCGGAAGAAAAAGCTGCACGAAATAATGAGAAGACTGCCCAGGCGCAGGTGAGAGCTGAGGAGCGTCAGAAGAAGCCGGGCGGCCAGACGAAGGCGCTGGCAGTTGCGCTGACACCTCCGCCGATGTGATTTGAGTGAATTCTGCGTAAAAAGAAAAGGCCGTCCCCGGGTGCTGGGGACGGCCTTTTTACCTGGTGCCAAGGGTTAGTCGGCGATGCCGGGGTCGGGTGTGTCGATGCCGAGGGCGGTGGCGAGGGCGTTGAGGTGGTCCTGCTCGTCGCGGAGGATCTCGCGGAGGTCTTCGCCGAGGGCGAACTCGTTGAGGGTGTCGACCTGGCGAACGCGGCGGCGGTAGTTGCGGATAGTTTCCTTCTCGTTCTCGAGGTCAAAACGGAGCATGTCTTCGGCCTTGCCGCTGGTCTTGACGGGCTTGGCGGTGACGGCGGGGTTGCCGCCGAGGAGATCGACCCAGTAGCTGAGCTTGATGGCGTGGTCGAGTTCCTGCTTGGCGTGGACTTCGAGCTCGGCGGCGATGTTCATGTAGGCCGCGCCCTTGAGGCACTGCGAGTAGTTGACGTAGGCGATGATGGCCTGGAATTCGCGCTGGAGGTCTTCGTTGAGAAGCGCGATGAGCTTTGCTTTGGTGAAGGTGGTGTCTTTCGGTTGAGTTGCCATGGAGATGCGGCTCTCGCTTTCGGGTGGGAGTGTTTGACCTAGGTTGGATGCGGGTGGGGGGAGAACAGTGGCTTGCCAGCGGTTGGGCCCCTCTTCTGACCCCCGTCGGGCCGCCGGGGACCCCCCTCCCCCTGGTTTCACTTTTGCTTAGTGAAGTCGTTTGGAATGTGCGGGTTAGCGGGTGAAAGCTGCTTTCAAACGGCTCATTCTAAATGGGTTACACGTATGATCTTCTGTCCGTTGGAGTTAGGGGCTTAAATGGGAACGCTGCAGCGGCGGGGCCGGTGCAGCGTTTGAAGTTTTGATTTGGGCTCTACTTCAAGTGTAGCAAGTTGGGTGGGGGTACTATGCCAGGTTTTGAAAAGATTTATCGCTAGTGTTTATAGGGGGTTTGGAGGATTTTGGGGTCGTTGGGGGCTTGACAGGGTCCTGCGCGGACGGCGGGAGGCTTAGAGTGAGGTCAAGTGCAGCGAGGTTCTTTCGCGGGGCTGTTTCGTGGGAGGAATTGAAGAAGGCAGTTGTCCTCATTCTGGTTGCCCCTGCGCCTCCGCACAGCGCAGTCCGCTCGTATACCCCAAATTCTTGATGAATCAGGCAATCACCTTTGCGCGATATGTTTTTCGCCTCGCGTGGGGTGGCCCGGAAGCAGTGATACCGC
Organism: uncultured Acidobacteriaceae bacterium; assembly: GCA_963821165.1. Lineage (GTDB taxonomy): Bacteria > Acidobacteriota > Terriglobia > Terriglobales > Acidobacteriaceae > Granulicella. The sequence goes on along the minus strand of CAWGCQ010000003.1, from coordinate 369,746 downwards.
AGTCTATTTCCTTCCAGGGATCCGAGAGCATCAGCTCAAACATTGCGTATTGTGTTAGCTGCTAGGACGGCCTCTTATGGCTTTCCAAAGCCGTCAGGCAAGTTCTCGATGGGGTCAGATTCATATTCGTCGGCTTCGCCAAACTCGATTAGTCCGAATGTATTTGGGGCGGCACGGGTGAAGATTCGGAGCTCTTTCGCGTATGCCCCCAACGAGCCACTAAGTGAAACGCGATTCTGCTTGTCTTGCGGCTTTCCAAGGTGTTCTAGGATTGCCGAGATATGCTCTGGCTTGCCTTGTTTCCTGAGAAATTCCTGTACTTTGGCCAACATGCTGCCAGCCCTAAGCTCCCTCGGGGATGTTTCGACGGAAATCTCTTTTGGGAGGAGGCGAAAAGAATCTTGGACTGCCTGAATGTAGACTTTGGCGTCTCTTAGCTCCTTCTCCAATCGCACGATTTCTGCTTGCTTCCGATCAATCAGTTTTTGCAGGCTTTCTCTGGCACCCATTTTCCATCCCTCTTTTCATAATCTAAACGTGAAAATAAAGATGGGCAAGAAGGAAAATTTGGTAACCACATAGTGCTAATCTCGTAATAGGAGCCGAGCAAGATGCCTGAAAAAGACCTGCTTCAGTTGAGGTTCATCGTAGACGCCCTGGACCGTTCGAAAGTTACACACGCAAATGGAGCAGACATATGGGACGCGCGCACGCTCTATACGATTCTGGGCTATTCCGACTGGACTAACTTTCGCGAAGTTATCTATAAGGCGATTGCGGCCAGTGACAATTCTGGGGTTTTCTCTACAAACCATTTCCGTGAGTTCACGGAATTGGTTGAAATTGGGAGTGGGGCGAAAAGAAAGATTGAAAACTGGCACTTGTCTCGTTATGCCTGCTATCTCATAGCGATGAATGGCTCTTCAGAGAAGCCAGAGATTGCAACTGCGCAAACGTATTTCGCAGGTCAGACTATTCGCGCGGAGGCCGAAGAGACGTTGAGTGAAGAGGAACGTCGCCTCCTACTTCGGGATCGAGTCAAGGGGGCAAACAAGAAGTTAGGTGGGGCAGCCAAAGATGCCGGCGTTCGCAGCCAGATGTTCGGCATCTTTCAGGATGCCGGATACAAAGGTCTGTACGGCGGAAAGGGTGTGAAGCAAATCAAGCGAGTTAAGGGTATAAGTGACTCCGAAGACTTGCTCGACTGTATCGGCCGAGCCGAGCTTGCAATGAATGAATTCAGAATCACACAAACAGAGGAGAAGCTTCGGTCTGAGGCCATTCGTGGAGAGCAGAAGGCTATAGACACCCATCACATCGTGGGTAAAGAAGTGCGAGGCGCCATTCGCAAAATCGGTGGAAAGATGCCCGAAGATCATGCGGCGGAGCCATCTGTCAAGAAACTTGCTGCCGCAAAGAAGAAGCAGCGCGGGTTATCTTCGTCGTGATGATGATGTAAGGTCGGGCCAAATTCATACCCTTTCGTGTGCGCGAGTGGGGACTAGCCGCGAAGTGGTGGCTTAGGGGAGGGGTTCGGCGAGGTAGGTCTGGATGTAGTCGAGGTAGTTGTTGGCGGCGGTTTGGATTAGGGCTAGGTCTTTTTCGGTGGTGGTGCGGAGGATTTTGCCGGGGATGCCGGTTACTAGTGAGTTGGGCGGGATGATGGTGCGCTCGGGGATGAGGGCTCCGGCCGCGATGATGCTGTTGGCGCCGATGTGGGCTCCGTTGAGGACGGTGGCGCCGATGCCGATGAGGACGTTGTCGTCGATGGTGCAGCCGTGGACGGTGGCGTTGTGGCCGATGCTGACGCCCGAGCCGATGAGGACCGGGTGGAGGTGGCGCATGCCGTGGAGGACGGCGCAGTCCTGGATGTTGGTGCGGGCGCCGATGCGGATGTGGTTGGTGTCGCCACGGACTACGGCGTTCATCCAGAGAGAGGATTGGGGGCCGAGGTGGACGTCGCCGATGAGCTGGGCGGAGGGGTCGATGTAGCAGCCGGCGGCGAGGGTGGGGGAAATGCCGCGGTAGGGGCGGATCATGGGTTAAGTATATTGTTCGACGGTCGTGAGCGGACGGTGTGGCTCCGCAGGGGCGGACTGGGAGCTCGGCTGCAGTGGGGAAAGCAATTTGGTCGTTGCGCCTGCGGCTTCACTCCGGCCTGCGGCAACGAGGTAGGCGTCTTCGACGCTGCTCTTTATGGCACGGCTGAAGCCGTGCCCCTTCGAGGGGTCCTGCGCGGACGGCGAGAGGCTTCGCGTGGCGGGCGGAGGTCGTGCGGACGTGGCGGTTGGACGCCGCAGAGTGGCTGGCGGGAGGGTTTCGGGTCGTGCAGCGAACGAAAAGACGCGCCCAACGTACACAAATGGGCGATAAGAGGGTGAAAATCCTTTAGTTGACGCGATTTTCTGGTGCGAAAACCGGACGGTTGGGGGTATGCTGATTAGATAGCCGTTTAGGCAGGTTGGGAGGTGTATTCAATCTTGGCAGAAGTACGTGTTCAAGAAGGCGAGCCCTTGGAGAATGCTCTGCGTCGTTTCAAGCGGAAGGTGCAGACGGAGGACATTATCAAAGAGGTAAAGCGCCACTCCTTTTACCTGAAGCCCGGCGAGAAGAAACGCGTGAAGGAAGCACTCGCACGCAAACGGAACCGAAAGAAGGTCCGTAAAGAGCAGGATTAGTTTGGCTCGTAAAGAGCAGGACTAATTTCAGTTCATAAAGAGCAGGACTAGTTCATATTGAGCAGAACTGAACTCGCTCCGCGAGGAGTTGAGTTTGTAGCAACGAGATAGACGCTTGAGGCGAAGTGGCTTTGAGCGAATCGAAGAAATAATCGACGGGGGGCGAATGCTGCACGGTAGCATTTTCCCCCCGTCGAATGCCGTACGTTCCTCTGACGGTAGCGAGAGAACAGACGGGATCAGCTGTACCGGGCCCTGTAGATGCAAGACCAGGTTTGAACGCGCATACCGGGCCAGCTGAAGGACCGGCTGCCATTCATCCTTATCCCGCATGACTGGGAGAAGGTGCCATGCAATTCGACGATCGGTTGCTGAAGTGCTCCGACTGTGGCAACGAGTTTGTGTTTACTGCCGGGGAACAGATTTTCTTCTACGACAAGCAGTTCAAGAACGATCCCAAGCGATGTAAGTTGTGCAAGGCCAAGCGGGCGGGGTTGGGCAGGGCTGCAAGTGCAAACGGCGCGTCTCCGTTGCCGTTCTCGCGGACGGAGACGCGAACGTCGTGTTCGGCGTGCGGGATTGAGACGACAGTTCCATTCAAACCAACGCAGGGACGGCCGGTGCTGTGCCGGTCATGCTTCCAGATGAAGCGCGTGCCTTCGGGCGTGGCGGCGGCGGCGAATCTGGACTCTCCGGCGGCGCAGGTTGCGGCGGCGGCGGCGGCTCTGGATGGAGCGATGAATGCGGAGACGGTGTCGGCTCCCGCGGGGTCGGCGGCGGCGACGATGGAGATGATTGCCGAGACGCCAGGGATGATGATGGCGGAGAGCGATGCGGCGGGCGAGCTGGTGGCCAGCGCGACCAAAGGTTCGTAGTGCGGGCTTCGTAGCGCGGGCTGTCGGGAGCGGGTTTTTGGAGTTACAGGTGGCTGCGCGAACCGGGCGATTATAGGCCTGGGGCGCGGGGTGGGGTGTGGGTTGCGGGCGGTATACTCGCGGGATGCAAGAGGCGGGGACGGTACATCCGGCGAGCACGGAGCAAGACGGGGAGTTGGTGCGGGCGCGGCGGGCGCTGGGTGATCTGGAGTTAATTATCTGCAGCGATGGGACGTATCTGCTGGATGGCGGCGCGATGTTTGGCGTGGTGCCGAAGCCGATGTGGGAGAAGCGCGCGGCGGCGGATGCGGAGAATCGGATACTGCTGGGGCTGAATACGGTGGTGGTGCGGACGGGGTCGGCGGTGGTGGTGATCGAGACCGGGATTGGGAATAAGCAGACGGCGAAGATGCGGGAGATCTTTCAGAACCAGGAGCGGCTGCCGGCGTCGCTGGCGGCTGCGGGCGTGCGCGTGGAAGAGGTGACGCACGTCGTGAATACGCATCTGCACTTCGATCATTGCGGATGGAACACGACGCTGGGCGCGGATGGCGTTTCGCGGCCTACGTTTCCGAACGCAAGATATTTTGCGGCGGCGGGGGAGTTGGCGCATGGGAGGTTGCAGCTGGAGCGGGATCGGGTGAGTTATCTTTCGCCGAACTACGATCCGCTGATCGAGAGTGGGCAGCTAACGCTGATTGACCTGGGCGGGAAGGGCGGGTTTACGGCCGACGATGCGCGGCTGAAGAGTGAGCGCGGGGAGGTGTTGCCTCCGGTGACGATCCAAACGGGCGCGGAGATTGTGCCGGGAGTGACGGTGGAGAATCTTCCGGGACATACGGCGAGTCTGCTGGGGGTGCATATTGAAGCGCGGGCGCATGGGGGAGCGACGGAGCATGCTTGCTATGTAAGCGACCTGGTGCCGACGCATCATCACCTGGATGCTACGTGGGTGATGGGGTATGACCTTGATCCGCTGACGTGCATTGCGGAGCGAAAGAGGTTTTGGGCGAGGGCGATTCCGGAGAAGTGGCTGGTGCTGTTTACGCATGACCACCAGGTGCCGGCGGCGTTTGTGGAGTGGAGTGAGAAGGGCAAGCCAGTGGTAAGGCAGAGGATAGACAGTAGAGAGTAGAGTAAGGAAAGACGTTAGGAGCGTTGGATGGCGGATCAGTTTGCGCATTTTGATTTAGGGGCGATGTCGAAGACGGATGGGTACAAGTTGTTGGCGTCGGTGATTATGCCGCGGCCCATTGCGTGGGTGGTTTCGCGCGATGCGGAGGGGGTGTTGAATGCGGCGCCGTTTTCGTTCTTCAATATTCTGTCGGCGGACCCGCCACTGGTGGCGATTGGGTTCTCGGGGGCGGCGGATCGGGAGGCGAAAGATACGCTCGGGAATATTCGGGCGCACGGAGAGTTTGTGGTGAACCTGGTGCCGGAGGAGCTGGCGCAGGCGATGAATATTACGGCGACGAATGCGCCGCGGGGGACCGATGAGACGAAGCTGGCGGGGTTGGAGCTGACGAAGTGCGAGGTGGTGGATGTGCCGCGGATTGCGGGGTCGCCGGTGGGGCTGGAGTGCAAGCTGTTTCAGGTGATTGAGACGGGCGGGACGGGAACGATTGTGCTGGGGCGGATTGTGTCACGTGCATGTGCGCGAGTCGGCGTTTAAGAATCGGGAGAAGTTGTATGTGGACCCGGCGCAGCTGCGGCTGATTGGGAGAATGCATGGGGCGGGGGGGTATTGCACGACGCGGGATACGTTCACGATCGATCGGTTGAGCTGGCCGTTGGAGGGGAAGGACTAGGCGGATGAACGAGAATGAGTCCGAATGCAGCTTGGTGATGCTCTCAAGAGCTTGCCGCAGTGGTGGATTTGCTGAGTCGCTACGACCTCAGCGACTAGAGGAGCAGATCAGTGCCTTGGTTCGCCATAGGATATTCGGATTGCATCTCGCATTGTCCGTGAGAATGCGGTTGTCGCTGGTTCACTGCGATCTTTGAGGTCTGGCACGGAATCGACGGAGCGGGAAAGAATCAGCGATGCCTGCCGTAGGGCCTCGCCATGATCTCGAACTCCCGTTCGACTGCGGAGCGAACAAGGTCGTCGTCCGAAACGACTGCAATTCGAGGCCATCGGAGAAATCATGGATCGCCTGCGCAGCGTCGAAGTGATGTCCTGGCAGCCGGTAGGCCGCAGAGAGCTACGCCTGCGTAGAGCTGCGATCTTGTCGCCTCGATCGATGGGCCGAAGCCGAAGTAGCGATTTCGAATGACACCGTCACCGCGCTGGAAGGAATCCACGTCTCGAGTGGAACAGAGCCTCCAGAGGCCATGCTCGCCAGGCTGTAGTAGATGCTTCGCCGTAGAACCATGGATCGGCGATAGGGAAGCCGAAGGCGATCGGAGGCATGTCGATCGCTCCGCTGCTGGCGGGGTCGAAGTCGTCGCGGCAGCGACGGCAGCCGAAGACGGCAGCATGCGGCCGACATGATGCGCGGCAGATTTCGGCGATCTGTTCGCGTTTGGCCAGGACTGCACAGTCCTGCATGGACGGATCATGCGATCGTGCGATAGCTCTGGGATGCGAGGATCGGGCGTGTAGGGCAAGGGTTGAACGCAGAAAGCCCCGCCGCGTCGGGGAGACGGGCGGGGCTTTGGTGGAGCGAAGGTTTGGGTTAGGCGGAGGCTTCGGTGGCGATGATGTTGACGAAGCGGCCCTGCTGGCCCTTGTTCTGGTACTTCACTACGCCGGAGACCTTGGCGTAGAGGGTGTCGTCGGAGCCGCGGCCTACGTTGAGGCCGGCCTTGTGGGGTGTGCCGCGCTGGCGGACGAGGATGCTGCCGCCGGTGACGGTTTCGCCGTCGCCGCGCTTGATGCCGAGCCGCTGGGCGTTTGAGTCGCGGCCGTTTTTGGAGGATCCTAAACCTTTTTTATGTGCCATTGTTCTATCTCTTTCGTGCCGGGCGGGCCGGCGGAGCATTTCGTCCCAGGGGCTAAAGCCCCAAATTCATACTTGCTGCGGATTGGCCCGGCTGAAGCCGTGCCCTTCCGGTTCTTGCCTAACCTTGCTGCTTGCGTCAGGAGAAGTCCGGCTGTCGCCGTGCCCTTCCGAATCCTGGGTGGTACGGTGAAGCAGATCCTTCGGCTACGCCTCAGGATGACAATTCTGAGGGGGCAGACGACCCGTGCCGGGGTTACTTCTTTTCGGCCTTGAAGCTTTTGCCGCCTACTACGATCTCGTTGATCTTGACTTCGACGAAGCTCTGGCGGTGGCCCTGGAGCTTCTTGTACTGCTTCTTGCGTTTGTAGTGGAAGACGAGGATCTTGTCGCCACGGCCTTCGGAGACGACTTCGGCGAGGACCTTGGCGCCGCCGAGATCGCTCTCGAACTTGCCCTCTTCGCCGGAGACGGCGACGATGTCGGAGAAGGTGATGGCGCCGTCTTCGTGGGCGGACTTTTCGATGCGGACGGTATCGCCGGGAGCGACGCGGTACTGCTTACCACCGGTCTTGATGACTGCGTACATAGCTTGAAACCTCAGGGCAGGGCGTGGAAAAGCACGCGTCGGCCGGTCAAATTCTTTGCAAAGGGACTCTGCAAGATGTCGAGTGGGGGGCTGCCCGGCTGGGGAGGTAGCTGGTAGGTTAGGTGCGCCTGGTAGCTCTCCGCCTGCCCATGCAGAGGGAGAAATCCCTTCGCATCGCCAAACTATGTAAGTTTACCGGGAAAGGGGGTTGGGGTCAAACATTTTGGCGCTGGTTTGTTGGAGGCCGGGGGGGGCGCGCCGATAGGTCGGGCCTTCAGCCCTCGACTACGGCTTCGGGTCGCTTTTCCTGGGGCTGCGCCCCAGGCTGTGATGGGGTCGCCCCGTTGGCGCTCGGTTGAGATGAGAGAGTTTGGGTGGGGAGGGGATGGAAGGTCAGGGGTGGGGGGAGATCAGGCCTAGCTCGAGGGTGCGGGAGGAGGCGAGGGGCTGGAAGGTGTAGTTGGCGGGGATTTGGGGGATTGGGGAGCGGGCGATGAGGATGAGTCGGGGTTGGTTGGGCGGGAGGGCCTGGGTGAGGGGGATGGGGTCGAAGGTGTAGATGTCCATGGTTGCGTTTTTGGGGGCGCTGGGGCCGAGGGGCTGGAGCTCGACCTGCTGGACGGGGCGGTTGGCGTAGAAGATGACCGTGGGGATGGGGTTGTAGGTGCCGGGGCGGGCGTCGAGGAGGGGGCCGGGGGTGTTGGCGACGAGAGGGGAGGGGTGTTGGAAGACTTGCTTGAGGAGAGCCGTCTACTTCGCGATTGTTGGGGGTGACAACGCCGTTGGGCAGGCGGGGGGAGTGGAGCTGGCTGCGGGGATGGGCGGTGAGGAGCGCGGTGATGATCCAGAGGATGGCGAGCGTGGCGAAGAGTTGGAGGCGGATGGTTGTGGGGCGCGGGGAGGGGTGGGTTTCGAGCCAGGCGTGGAGGCGAATGGCGATCCAGATGGCGACGAGGGCTGAGAGGGGGGCGTAGGCGGGAGCTACGTAGTGGGGAAGGCGGGTCTGGACGAAGCTGAAGGAGATGATCTGGATGAGGGCGAAGAGGGCAAGGGGCGGAGGGAGGTGTCTTGCGAGTCGACCTTAGCCGCCAAAAGCGGCGGCGAAGATGGGGCACCCGGCGTGATTGGCTTCATGGGCCGAGGGCGCAGAGCGGTGTAGAGGGCGATGGGGTAGAGCAGGACCCAAGGGGGCGCGGAGAAGAGGAGGACTCGGAGGTAGTACCACCAGTGGGTGATGTGGCCGTCGTATTGATGGGTGACGCGGCCGATGACGTGGAGATTGAGGTACTCGTCGATGAAGAAGTTGCCGTAGCGGTGGAGGAGGTAGAGGTGCCAGGGAAGGGCGAGGGCGAGGAAGAGGAGAAGGCCGCATAAGAACGGCGCGCGGAGGCTGCGGCGGAGGATGGGGTCGAGGGCGAGGAGAAGGAGGAGGGTTAGAAACAGGCCGCCGCTGGCTGCTCCTTTGCTCATGAGGGCGATGGCGAAGCCGGTCCAGTAGAGATACCAGCCGTTTGCGGGGTTGCAGAAGAGGCCGGGCTGTAGTGGGTTGCGGAGGACTTCGGTCAGGCCGATGAGGGCGAGGAGGCAGCCGAAGGAGAGCAGGGTGTCGGTTTCGCCGACGCGGGCGATGTGGAGGAAGCCGAAGGTAGAGAGAAGGATGAAGGTGGAGAGCCAGGAGGTGAGGAGGCCGCGGATGCGGAGTAGCCAGTAGTGGAGGAGCTTGACGATGGCGATGCCGGCGAGCGCGGAGCCGAGGCGGGCGGTGAACTCGGAAACGCCGAAGAGCTTGTAGAAGAGGGCGGTGATCCAGAAGGTGAGGGGAGGCTTTTCGAGCCAGAGGCCGGTGTTCCAGTGGAGGACGAGCCAGTTGGAGGGATTGAAGTGCTGGGTGGAGAGGATCTGGCGGGAGACTTGGGCGTAGATGCCTTCGTCCCAGTCGGTGAGGCGGTTGTGGGCGAGGAGGGTGAGGATGACGATGGCGGCGAGGAGGGTGGCGACGAGGGTGGAGAGATTGGCCTGATGGGGGGTGAGTGGGCGGTCGAGCTTGGGTTGCGGGGTTAGTTCCGGGGCCATGAGAACAGCGTACAGCGTGGAGTTAGTTAGCTGGTTAGCGAGTTAGCAAGTTAGCGGGGGAGCGAGTTGGATGGGGCGATAGACTTAGCGGGTGAGACGTTCGGTTGTGGAGGTGTCGGAGCGCGGTTGGTGGCAGTCGCCGTGGATGATCTTCTGGGTGGGGTTTGCGCTGCGGGTGGTGGTGATTCTGGTGGGGCATACGTATCGGATTCGGACGTCGCAGGGGAACTTTGATTTCGGGTTTGAGGCGGGGCGGATTGCGCGGTCGCTGGCGACGGGGCATGGGTATGGGAACCCGTTCAATGGGATGTCGGGGCCGACGGCGTGGCTGCCGCCGCTGTATCCGCTGCTGATGGCGGCGGCGTTCAAGGTGTTTGGGGTGTATACGCGGGGGGCTGCGCTGGCGCTGATGGTGGTGGATAGTGCGTTCTCCGCGGCGATTGTGCCGGCGGTGTATGAGATTGCGGCGCGGGTTTTCGATGCTCGGGGGATTGCCCGGCGGGGGGCGAAGGTTGCGGCGCCGGTGGCGGTTTGGTCGGCGTGGATGTGGGCGGTGTATCCGGCGGCGTTGCAGTATGCGGTGCATTGGGTTTGGGAGATGTCGCTGACGGCTTGTTTGTTTAGCTGGACGGTGGTGGTGGCGTTGCGAATCAGGGCCCAGGGTTCAGGGTCCAGGGTCCAGAAGGCGGGAGTTGTGGCGGGGGAGGGCCCGGGGCTAAAGCCGATTTCCATCGAGGGAGGTGAAGTGCGAGGGCTAAAGCCCTCGCCTAATCCGGAAGGGCAAGGGCGAACATTTTTGCCGGGCACGCCGGCACCGGGACGCCGGCAGGCCGGGCAGGCCGGGCCCTGGGGCCTGGGTCCTGGAGCCTCGCTCGCCGAACTCTTTGCTCCTCTGGTTCGTGCTCGGCATCCTCTGGGGGGTGATTGCGCTGACCAATGCTTCGCTGCTGCTTTGTCTGCCGGCGATGATGATTTGGGTGGCGTGGCCGCAAGTGCGGGCGTGGAAGTTGGGAAGGGAGACGGTGGCGGGGGCGGTGCTGACGTGTGTGGCGTTTGCGGCGGTGCTGGCGCCTTGGGTGGTGAGGAATGTGCGGGTGATGGGTGCGGCGGTGTTGACGCGAGATAATTTTGGGGTGGAGCTGTATAACTCTTCGCTCGAATCGAACGACGGATTGCCGTGGGGCACGGCGATGCCGCTGTGGGAGGGTGATCCTGTATTCCAGCAGTACGAGCGAATGGGTGAGTTGAAGTTTGCGCAGATGCGACAACAGGAGGCCATTGCAAATTTGAAGGCTCGGCCGGGCAAGTTTGCGAAGTGGACGCTGGACCGGTTTCTATTTTTTTGGGATGGGACGCCGCATGCTACGAATGGGCATTTGGTGAATGAGTATCTGCGGCAGTTGAGCTATTCCTTTTTGAGTGTGTGCGGATTGCTGGGGCTGGGTTTGATGCTGCGGCGACGCGTGGAGGGAGCGGGACTGTTTGCGCTGGTCTTCGGGTTGGTTCCGCTGGTGTATTACATCGTGACGGTGCAGCCGCGGTTTCGGCACCCGATTGAGCCGCTGATTGCAGTGCTGGCGGTGTACCTTTTCCGATCGGCGGAGCCGCGTAGAGCCAAGTCGTGACAGCGCTGCTGTAAAACGTCGAGCTTTCAGGGTCTACATCCCAAAGTGACCGCGATGTCTCTTAGTAATAGTTCGTTCGATTTGAGTACGAAGGAGGAGCCCGCCGCTATTGGTGGTCTCCTCCTTTTCCTATTTAGATTATGAGCTTGCGGGCCGATGCTAATTTTGCTGTTGAAACCACTGCGATGAAGGTGGACAGGTCAATCCTCTACAATCCATCTTATGAGTCCTACGATATTGGTGCAGCGGTTGTTGGCTTCGGCGCAGATGCCGCGGTATGCGCATGCTGGGGCTTATGGGGATTTGGCGGCGGACTTGTTTGCTGCCGAGGCGGCGGTGCTGGCTCCGGTGGGGGAGGCGGGGTCGACGGTGGCGGTGCGGACGGGGTTGGCGATGGAGTTGCCGTCGACGCATGGTGCGCTGGTGGAGGATCGGTCGGGGCTGGCGGTGAGGGGGATTACTACGCTGGCGGGTGTGATCGATCCGGGGTATCGCGGGGAGTTGAAGATTGTGCTGACGAATCTGACGAGCGAGCCGCAGATGGTGGCGCCGGGACATCGGATTGCGCAGCTGCGAATTGTGGAGAGAATCCAGGCGACGTTTGAAGAGACGGATATGTTGGCGGAGACGCCGCGCGGGGTTGCGGGGTTTGGTTCGACGGGATCGTAGGCGGAAGATTGGCGCGTCGATTGCGGAAGGCGGATTGCAAGGGAATTGGGTGGAGATTCTTCGCGGATTCATTCACGAAACTTCAACATTTTTGTGGAACCACTGTGATGGCGCTCACGTATCCCTGAACACTAAGAGCTTCTCTGAACCATGGCAGAGACCCTCTCACAATTCAGCAACACGGAGAGACTGACATGCGTTCATTGATTTTTGCACTCGCCCTTGCTGCGCCGGTCAGCGCAGTTGCGTCCACCCCAATGTATAGCAACCCGATGAGCCACTCGCACCACCAGAAGGTGCAGGATGTGTTCATCGGCTTTGTGAACAAGACCGTGCAGGATCGTGAAGTGGTGATTGGAGACGAAGAGTACAGGGTTGCGTAGCCTCTCTGCGATTCATGTGCATGCGCCAGTTGGCACCCCGGTGTTTGTGTACAGCGAGACGAACTCGAAGGTGAACGGCCAGGAGTTGATGCGCGTGTCGGCGAACGATGCGTACAAGAGCATCCCTCTGAAGTAGAAGCAGATGGTGTTGAGCGGCGGGTGAAGAAGTTCCCGCCGCTGGCGGGCGAGCGTGTTAGAGCATAGCTTGCTGCCGCATCTATACTTAGTACAGATGCCTGGTGAGGAACCCTTTGACGTTACGGATGCTGAGCGAGAGGCAAGTCTCTCTCCGGCGGCTGTAGCGGCGGGAACATCGGGGCTGTCCCGAAGACGGCGGGCGGCGAGGGCCGGAGATCGTTTCGCAGCGACCAGGTGTGGAGTTACTTTGGGCCGGCGTTTGTGGCGTCGGTTGCGTATATCGATCCGGGAAATTTTTCGACCAACATTCTTGGCGGCAGCCAGTTTGGATATCGGCTGCTGTGGGTGCTGCTGTGGTCGAATGTGATGGCGATCCTGATTCAATACCTGGCGGCGAAGCTGGGGATTGTTACCGGGCTGACGCTGCCGCAGAACTGCAGGAAACATTTTTCGAAGCGGGCGTCGATCTTCCTGTGGCTGTGCGCGGAGGTGTCGGCGGTTGCTACGGACCTGGCGGAGTTTCTGGGTGCGGCGCTGGGGCTGGATCTGCTGATTGGGCCGGCGCTGCTGGCGCATGGGATCTCGCTGACGGGCGGGCTGTTTGTGTCGGCGCTGATTGCGACGGTGGCGGTGGTTGGCGATCCTGGCGCTGGATCTGATGGGGTTCCAGTGGCTGGAGCGCGGCATCATGGCGTTCGTCGGGGTGATTGGGCTGTGCTACGGGTTTGAGGTTTTCCTGGTGCATCCGGACTGGCATCGCGCGTTTGTGGCGACGATTCTGCCGACGTTTGATCTGCACCATGGGTCGCTGGCGCTGCGCGGGAGCGTGTTTGCGGCGGTGGGGATGCTGGGTGCGACGGTGATGCCGCATGTGATCTATTTGCACTCGGCGCTGGTGCAGCCGCGGATTGAGCGAGTTGAAGGTCGCATCCGGCGGGCAAGCACGGGCGGCCGGGGATTCTGCGGAAGTATCTGAAGTTTGAGCTGGTGGATGTGTTTGTGGCGATGAACGGGGCGTGGCTGATCAATTCCGCGATGATCGTTATGGCGGCGGTGGTGATGTATCGCGGGCCGGAGTATCTATCCGACGATTCAGGATGCGTTCCACACGCTGGGGCCGCTGCTGGGACGCGGGCGCGGCGGTGGTGTTTGCGGTGGCGCTGCTGTGCTCGGGGCTGTCGAGCTCGACGGTGGGGGTGATGGCGGGGCAGGTGATTATTGAGGGATTTCTGGATATCAAGTTCCCGATTTTTCTGCGGCGATTTATCACGGTGATTCCGGCGCTGATTGTGATTGGGATTGGCAGCGATCCGCTGAAGATTCTGAATGACTCGCAGGTGCTGCTGAGCTTTACGTTGCCGGCGGCGCTGATTCCGCTGCTGCTGCTGACGAATAAGGCGGGGGTGATGGGAGAGTTCAAGAGCGCGCTGCGGATGAAGATTGCGGGATGGACGGTGGCGGGGATTATTCTGGCGCTGAATGCGGTGCTGCTGGTGGAGATGGCGATGGGTTAGAGAAGCCTTTTTTAGCTTTTAGCTTGAGGGCTGAGCTGGCCGGAGGCACCTGAGGTTGACGGTGGTGGTTGAGGGAAGTTGAGGGTGAAATGAGGAGGGCTCGCCTTGGTGGCGAGCCCTTCTGGTTGGGGTTGGAGCGATGGATTAGCGCGGGTTCTTGTTGTCCTGATGCGGCGCAGACTGTTGATGCTGCTGCGGCGCTGGCCGGGATTCAGGACGTGGAGCAGGCGCTGGCCGGGATTCAGGACGCGGAGCGGGTGCGGGCCGTGACTCAGGACGAGGAGCGGGTGCGGGGCGTGGCGACTGCTCTGGCCGTGGAGCAGGTGCGGGGCGGGATTGCGGTTGAGGCGCGGGGCGTGGCGATTGTTCAGGACGTGGAGCAGGCGCTGGCCGGGATTCAGGCCGAGGAGCGGGCGCGGGCCGGGATTCGGGGCGGGCCTCGGGTGCGGGGCGTGTTGCAGGTGCCGGGCGAGTCTCAGGACGCGCACCGGGGCGCTGCTCAGCTCCTGGTGCAGGCCGAGTCTGCTGGTGCGGGGCGCGGCTGATTTCCGGTTGCGGGCCGGCCGGGTTCGGTGGCGGGTGTGCCGGGGCGCTGGCCGGGGTTGCCGGGACGGTTGGCGTTCTCACGCGTCAGGCTGGCCTGCTGCTTTTCTGCGGACCACGGTTGGTGGAGTTGCGGCTATGGGACGCGCGGAGGCGACGGGCCGGGCCTGGGCGATCTCGGCGGCTTGCCGCGGTTGTCGGAGTAGAACTGCTGCTTGTTCTGCGCGGCGGCTCGAGCGACTTGCTGCTGCTCTGGCAGGGCGACGGTGTGGGTTTGGCGGGCGGCGGCCAGCTCCGACGGGCGTGGGCGGACGTTGATGCCGCCGCGTCCGCCGTTGTAGCTGGTGGTGTTGCGGATGCGGCCGTTGTAGGTGACGTGGTTGTAGACGACGGGATGGCTGTAGATGTAGCCGACACGGCCTACGTTGGTGACGGTGCGGTTGTAGTAGAAGTTATTGCCGTGCCAATAGCCGCCGAAGTAGCCGATGCCGATGTAGCCGAAGCCGTAATCGACGCCACCGTAGAAGCCGACGTAGGGGCCCCAATAGCCGCGGTGGAAGCCGTAGCGGCCGTTGTAGAAGCCCCAGTAGGGAGGCGTCCAGAGAGCGCCGTAGTAGGGGGGCGGGCACCACTCGCCGGGGACCCAGTAGTAGCCGCCGGGGCCCCAGGCCCAGTAGCCGGGCGTCCAGAGGTAGTTGGGTTCGGGAGCGGGGGGCTGGTCGTACTCGGGGAGCGGGGGCGGGGCCTGGTCGGTGTAGTCGACGGCATCTTCGCCGGCGTATTCGGCGGCCTGATCCTGATCGTTGTAGCCCTGGACGACGGGGGCGGGGGCCTGTTGGGGGTAGCTTTCGCCCTGCTGTTGCGGCGTGTAGGAGGAGCTGGCGCCGAGGACCTGGGTGTTGCGAGGCGGGGGCGAGGTTGGCGTCTGCGGGATCGGCGTCGGTGCCGGTGGCGGGAGCGGTGCCATTGTTGATGGCGGCAGTATTGGCGGCGTTGGTGAGCTGCTCTTGCAGCCGATGAAGCCGAAGGTGAAGGCGAGCAACGCGGCCAAGCGCTGTATGCAGGCCAGAGACGTACGTAGCTAGCGAGTCGGTTTGTCATAGTTCGTTCTAACTCCGGGCGGCGGAAAAGTTCCTTGAGGGGGCTGCCGCGTATGTGGGTGAGATGCCGGGAGAGGGGCAGGAGGCTGTATTGCTGGTAACATTTTGCGGGGAAATGGGATGGATGACCACGCCAAAGGTTAGCCGGGTGTGGGCGTAAAATTCGTTGCATGCAAGATAGCGTCTTCCAGATGCGATGCGTCTCCCAGATACGACCTATGCGACGTGACCCGGTCACGCAGGGTGAAGCGCTTTCTGCGGGGACGTCATGATCGCGGCCGTTCCTGCTAAGACCACGCGCGGATGTCGAGCGCGACCCTCTCCCGCACAAGATGAATTCCAGCCGCGCGCACGTTTGCGGTGCGGTGACTCGCAACGTGCTTTCCATGACAACGTGCTTTCCGACAACGAGCTTTCACGACAACGTGCTTTCCGTCACAACGTGCTTCGCACACGTGCTTTCGTCACATCCAAGGGTTGCGCTCAGCACCTAGGATTCATTGATTGCCCACAGGACCTAAGAGGAGAAGATACGCAATGCCGAACACAACGCATCCGAACAGCTTCGACGCAGCCGCCACGCTGGAGAGCGGCGCCAAGAAGGTGAACTACTTCAAACTGAGCGCGCTTGAGGGCGTCAACCTCGCGCGCTTGCCGTACTCGCTGCGGATTCTGCTGGAGAACCTGCTGCGCTGCGAGGACGGCAAGACCGTGACCGCGGACGACATTCGCTTTCTGGCGAGCTGGGACCCGAAGGCGGAGCCGTCGCGCGAGATTGCGTACATGCCGGCGCGCGTGCTGATGCAGGACTTTACGGGCGTGCCGGCGGTAGTGGACCTGGCCGCGATGCGCGATGCGATGAAGGCGCTGGGCGGCGGACAGGCGGAGATTGAGAAGATCAATCCCTGAGTTCCGGCTGAGTTGGTGATCGACCACAGTGTGCAGGTGGATGAGTACGGAAGCGCGTACTGCGTATGACCTGAATGCGGCGCTGGAGTTTACGCGCAATCGCGAGCGCTATGCGTTTCTGAAGTGGGGGCAGACGGCGTTCCATAATTTTTCGGCGGTGCCGCCGGGGATGGGGATCTGTCACCAGGTGAACCTGGAGTACCTGGCGCGGGTGACGTTTACGAAGACTGAGGCCGATGGCAGCGTGACGGCGTATCCGGACACGCTGGTGGGAACGGACTCGCATACGACGATGATTAATGGGCTGGGCGTGCTGGGATGGGGCGTCGGCGGCATTGAGGCAGAGGCTGCGATGCTGGGCCAGCCGGTGAGCATGCTGGTGCCGCAGGTGGTTGGGTTCCGGCTGAGTGGCAAGTTGAAGGAAGGGACTACAGCTACGGACCTGGTGCTGACGGTGACGGAGGCGCTGCGCAAGCATGGGTGTTGTGGGCAAGTTTGTGGAGTTCTATGGGCCGGGCATCAGCGAGCTGCCGCTGGCGGATCGCGCGACGATTGCGAACATGGCTCCGGAGTATGGAGCGACGTGCGGCATCTTCCCGGTGGACGCGGAGACGCTGAAGTATCTGCGGCTGACGGGACGCACAGAGGAGCAGATTGCGCTGGTCGAGGCGTACTACAGGGCGCAGGGGCTGTTCCACACGGCGGGTGCGCCGGAGGCTGAGTACAGCGCTACGCTGTCGCTGGATCTGAGCACGGTGGAGCCGAGCGTGGCTGGGCCGAAGCGGCCGCAGGACCGGGTGCTGCTGTCGAAGACGCCGTCGAGCTTTGCGTCGAAGCTGCCGGAGCTGCAGGGTCCGAACGCGAACAAGGGCGTGGTGCGGCAGATGGTGCGCTGGGAGGGCGAGGGCGGACATGCGTCGAAGAACGGCGACCTGGAGAGCTCGGTGTGGCGTGGAGCTCCGGAGGCGGAGAGCGACGAGGAGCGATGCACTCGGTGGAGAGACGGTTTGGGGTGAATCCGGACAAGTATCTCAGCGATGGCTCGATTGTGATTGCGGCGATTACGAGCTGCACGAACACGAGCAATCCTTACGTGATGGTGGCGGCGGGGCTGCTGGCGAAGAAGGCTGTTGAGGCTGGGCTGACGATGCCGCCGTGGGTGAAGACGTCGCTGGCGCCGGGATCGCGCGTGGTGACGGATTACTACACGCGCGCGGGGCTGCTGCCGTATCTGGATGCGCTGCGGTTCAACGTGGTTGGGTATGGATGCACGACTTGCATTGGGAACTCGGGGCCGCTGCCTACGGATGTGTCGAAGGCGATTGAAGAGCATGGGCTGGTTGCGGTGTCGGTGCTGAGCGGCAATCGGAACTTTGAGGGACGGATTTCGCCGGAGGTGCGGGCGAATTATCTGATGAGTCCGCCGCTGGTGGTGGCGTATGCGCTGGCTGGGCACATCTCGCATGACTTCGAGAAGGATGCGCTGGGCAAGGGTAAGGATGGCAAGCCGGTTTATCTGAAGGACATCTGGCCGTCGCAGAAAGAGGTTGTCGGATACGGTGGCTAGCTGCATTGACTCGACCATGTTCCGGACGCAGTATGCGACAGTGAGCGATGGCGATACGAACTGGCAGCACTTGAAGTTTCCGCTCGGCGAGACGTATGGATGGGAGAAGGATTCCACGTACATCCGGAAGGCTCCTTACTTTGATGGCATGCCTGCAGTGCCGGCCGAGGTGAAGGACATTGCCGACGCGCGGGTGCTGGCGGTGCTGGGAGACTCGGTGACGACGGACCATATTTCTCCGGCGGGGTCGATCAAGCTGAATGGCCCGGCGGGGGAGTATCTGACCGAGCATGGGGTGAAGCCAGCGGACTTCAACTCGTACGGCAGCCGGCGCGGCAACCATGAGGTGATGGTGCGCGGAACGTTCGCCAATGTGCGGCTGCGGAACAAGCTGGCTCCGGGAACGGAGGGCGGCGTGACGCGCTTGCTGCCCGAGGGAACGGGCATGTCGATCTACGACGCGAGCGTGGAGTATGCGAAGCGCGGTACGCCGCTGGCGATTCTGGCGGGCAAGGAGTACGGGTCGGGTAGCTCACGCGATTGGGCGGCGAAAGGCCCGTGCTTGCTGGGGATTCGGTTTGTGATTGCGGAGAGCTATGAGCGCATTCACCGGTCGAACCTGGTGGGGATGGGAATTCTGCCGCTGCAGTTTGAGGCAGGCGCGAACGTGGAATCGCTTGGATTGACGGGCGAAGAGACGTTCACGCTGGGCACGAAGCCGGGCGAGCTGAAGGCGATGCTGGACTCGAAGTTTGAGGGCGGCAAGACGCTGACGGTGGTTGCGACGGCGGCCGATGGGACGCAAGAAGACGTTCCCGGTGACGGTGCGCATCGATACGCCGCAGGAGATTCTCTACTACCAGCACGGCGGCATTCTGCAGTACGTGCTGCGGCAGTTGGCGGGGAAGGCGTAAGAGCAGGAAGCAGGAAGTAGGAAATCGAACAAAGTTGCTGGCTTGACCGCGCAGGTGGAGGGAGCCAGTAAGTTAATAACGGAGGGCGAGCCGGAGGTTCTGGCTCGCCATTTTCCGTTCGGGAGCGTGATTTTCGGGCGTAGCATGGAGGGGATGCTGACGGACAGCTCACAACCTACGCTGTATCTGCCGGAGATCCTTGCGCATACGCGCGAGGTGGTGGCGGAGCGGAAGGCGGCGGCAGACATGCGTTCGCTGGAGGCGGCGGCGGCGAGGCATGTTCCGCGGGGGTTCGCGCGGGCGCTGCGGGCGCGTGCGAGGCCATGGGCCGGCGGTGATCGCGGAGTTGAAGAAGGCATCGCCGTCGAAGGGGCTGATCCGGGAGATGTTTGAGCCGGTGGAGATTGCGCTGCAGCTGGAGGCGGGCGGAGCTACGGCGCTGTCGGTGCTGACGGATGAGAGATTTTTTCAGGGGTCGCTGGAGAATCTGCGGCGAGCGAGTGCGGCGGTGTGGTTGCCGTGTCTGCGCAAGGATTTTATGGTGGACGAGTTTCAGATGCTGGAGGCGCGGGCGAATCGTGCGGATGCGGTGCTGCTGATTGTGGCGGCGCTGACGGATGCGGAGTTGAAGAAGCTGCGGGCGAGTGCGAAGTCGTATGGGCTGGATGTGTTGTGCGAGGTGCATGATGCGCAGGAGCTGGAGCGCGCGCTGCAGCTGGAGTGCGAGTGCGTTGGCGTGAACAGCCGCGATCTGCGGACGTTTGAGGTGTCGCTGGAGCGCGCGTGCGAGCTGGCGGACAAGTTGCCGAAGAGCGCAGTGCGGGTGGCGGAGAGCGGGATCCGTTCGCAGGCGGATATGCGCAAGCTGAGTGCGGCGGGGTATGAGGCGTTTCTGATTGGGGAGTCGCTGATGCGGGAGTCGAAGCCGGGTGGGGCGCTGGCGAGCTTGTTGCGCGGTGGTCTGAACCAAGTCAATGTTTATTAAGATTTGCGCGAACACGAACCTGGAAGACGCTCGCCTGGCGGCGGAGTTGGGCGTGGACGCGGTGGGGTTTGTGTTTGCGCCGAGCAAACGGCGGGTGACGGCGGAGCAGGTGGCAGAGATTACGCGCGAGCTTCCTGCGGAGTTGGCGAAGGTGGGGGTGTTCACGTCAACGGACGCGGCGGAGATTATTGAGGCTGCGAGGGTGGCGGGGCTGACTGCGGTGCAGCTGCACGGCGCGTTTGATCCGAAGCTGGTGGATGCGATCGATGTTGGGAGTGGCGGCGTGTTGCGCGTGTTGCAGGTGGTCGAGGTTCCGGTGGGAATGGATCTGGAGAGGCTTCGGATGGCGTTGACGGCGGTGTTGTCGCATCCTTATGTGTTGTTTGTGTTGCTGGACGCTTCGCATGGCGGGGTGTCGGGAGGGATGGGAAAGACCTTCGATTGGGAGCGGACGGCGGCGGTGGTGCGGGAGGTGCAGGAGGCGACGGGTGGGTGGGTGATCGTTGCCGGCGGGTTGAATGCCGAGAATGTTGGCGAAGCGATTGCGACGTTTGCGCCTTGGGGCGTGGACGTGGCGAGCGGGGTGGAGAGTGCGCCGGGAAAGAAGGATCCGGAGCGGCTGCGGGCGTTTGTGGGGGCGGCGCGGGCGGCGGGATTAAGCAGAAGCTAGTTGCAGAGGCGTGGCCGCCGGTGTAGATTGAAACTCATGAAGTTTTTCTTCAGCCCGCGATTTACCCCGTCGTACCGCTACTGGCCTCACGTAGCGGCATCGGTGGAGTAGTTTCGTAGGGACTGAAGCGTAACCTGCGATCTCTAGATTCCCCGAGCCGCGACCCTCAAGGTTGCGGCTTTTGTGTTTTAGAGGCAGGGATTAGGGAACAGGGATTAGGGATTAGGAAAGAGCTTTTGAGGGTTGACGATGAGTGCGATAGGGACGATGACTCGGCCGGCTGGGGTGGCGGCGAATAGTACGCCGGGGCGGTTTGGGGCTTATGGCGGGCGGTATGTTCCGGAGACGCTGATGGCGGCGCTGCTGGAGCTGGACGCGGCGTATGCGGAGGCGCAGGCGGATGCGGCGTTCCATGCGGAGCTGGATGGATTGCTGAAGGATTATTGCGGGCGTCCTACGCCGCTTTATTTTGCGAAGCGGCTGACGGAGACGTTGGGTGGGGCGAAGATTTATTTGAAGCGCGAAGACCTGCTGCATACGGGCGCGCACAAGATTAATAACGCGCTGGGACAGGCGATGCTGGCTCGGCGAATGGGGAAGCAGCGGATTATTGCGGAGACGGGCGCGGGGCAGCATGGGGTGGCGACGGCTACGGTGTGTGCGCTGTTTGGGCTGGAGTGCGTGGTCTACATGGGCGAGGAGGACATGCGGCGGCAGGAGCTGAATGTCTTCCGGATGCGGCTGCTGGGTGCTGAGGTGCGCGGCGTGAGCGCGGGGTCGGCGACGCTGAAGGATGCGATCAACGAGGCGATGCGCGATTGGGTCACGAATGTTCGGACTACGTTTTATATTCTGGGGAGCGCGTTGGGGTCGCATCCGTATCCGACGATGGTGCGGGATTTTCAGCGCGTGATTTCGCAAGGAGATGAAGCGGCAGATTCTGGAGCATGAAGGGCGGCTGCCGGATGCGGTGATTGCCTGCGTGGGTGGGGGATCGAATGCGATTGGGGCGTTCTATGAGTTTTTGCCGGAGCCGAATGTTGCGCTGATTGGCGTGGAGGCTGGTGGGCGCGGAACGGCACTGGGGGAGCATGCGGCGAGGTTTGCGCCCAATGGTGGCGGGGTTCCGGGAGTGCTACAGGGGACGTACAGTTACGTTTTGCAAGACGAGGCGGGGCAGATTGCGGCGACGCACTCGGTGAGTGCGGGGCTGGATTATGCGAGTGTTGGGCCGGAGCATGCGATGCTGCATGACTCGGGGCGAGCTACGTATACGTCGGCTACTGACGACGAGGCGCTGAATGGCGGTGAGCGTGTTGAGCCGGACTGAGGGGATTATTCCGGCGCTGGAGAGTCGGCGCATGCGATTGCTGAGCTCATCAAGATTGCGCCGAAGATGGGCAAGGACAAGATTGTGGTTGTGAATGTGAGCGGGCGCGGGGATAAGGATATTGGGATTTTGACGCGCGAGATGAAATTGGAAGGAGCAGCTTCTAGCTCTTAGCTTCTAGCTTCTAGCTAAAGACTAGGAGCGAAAGCCGGGGTTCGGGTGCCGAAAGAATATGGCGATTGAGTTCAAAAAGAAGCCGGGGCTGGTGATTTACTTTACCGCGGGTGATCCAGATCTTGCGACCACGCGGGAGATGGCGATTGCGGCGATCGACAATGGGGCGGATGTGATTGAGCTGGGGGTGCCGTTCAGTGATCCGCTGGCGGATGGGCCGGTGATTCAGCGGGCTAGTGAGCGGGCGGTGGCGCGGGGGACTCGGCTGACGGATGTGCTGGGGATTTGTAAGGAGATTCGGGCGGCGCGGCCGGAGGCTGGGATTATTTTGTTCAGCTATTTGAACCCGGTGCTGCAGATGGGGCTGGAGACGTTTGCGAAGGCCGCGAAGGACGCGGGCGCGGATGGGGTGCTGCTGACGGACATGATTGTGGAAGAGGCTGGGGAGTATCTGAGGGTGATGCACGCGGATCGGGTTGGTGCCAGTGTTTCTGGCGGCGCCGACCTCGCCGGATGAGAGGCTGAAGGCGATTGCGGAGAACTCGCAGGGCTTTGTGTACGCGATCTCGCGGGTGGGGATTACGGGGACGCAGACGGAGCTGGCGTCGGATGCGCGGGGGCTGGTGGAGAGGTTGCGGAAGTTTACGAAGCTGCCGATTGCGCTGGGGTTTGGGGTGTCGACTGCGGAGCATGTGCGGGCGGTGGGAGAGTTTGCGGACGCGGCGGTGGTGGGGAGCGCGATTGTCGGGTTGATAGAGAAGACGCCTGCTGCGGATGCGCCGCGGGCTGTTGGGGAGTTTGTTGCGAAGCTCAGTGGGCGGTCGGCGCGATGAGATGGAAGATTATGATGAGAACGACCCTGTATTTACTGCGAGCGAAGGATGGATCCGATGGATATCGCCGATTGGCGTAGCAAGATTGACGGGCTGGATGAGCAGATTGTCCAGCTGCTTTCTCAACGAGCGGCAGCGGCGGTTGAGATTGGGAAGCTGAAGGCGAAGATCGACGTTCCGATCTATGAGCCTCTGCGGGAGCAGGTTGTGTTTGAGCACGTGCGGAAGGTGAATCCGGGACCGCTGACGGATGCGCAGGTGCAGGACATCTATGAACGGGTGATGGACGTAATGCGTTCGCTGCAGCGTCAGAATCCGTGATTTGAGAGTTGCAGTTGCGGCAGTTGGTCGTGATGCCGGGCAGTGAAAATTTTATTGAGGACTAAAGAGGGATCTAGTGATGATCGTCGCGATGCAGGACCAAGCCACCGATGAACAGATACAGCATGTGATTGAGCGGATGGTGGAGTTGGGATTCAATGTCCACCGGACAACGGGTGAGACGCAGACCATTCTCGCGGGCGTGGGAACGCCGGCGCACTTTGAGGTGACGGAGTTCCAGGTGCTGGCGGGCGTGCACCAGGCGTATCGGATCTCGTCGCCATACAAGCTGGCGGGACGTGGGTTTCGGCCGGAGGGGACGCGGGTTACGTTTCCAAATGGGCTGGTGGTGGGCGGCGATGAGGTCGTCATCATGTCGGGACCGTGCTCGGTGGAGAGCCGCGAGCAGATTCGGCTGAGTGCGCAGCAGGTGGCGGCGGCGGGCGGCGCAGTTTTTGCGCGGTGGCGCATTCAAGCCGCGCAGCTCGCCGTATAGCTTCCAGGGGATGGGGCTGGAAGGGCTGAAGTTGTTGCGCGAAGTGTCGGATGAGGTTGGGCTGCTGGTGATCACCGAGGTGATGGAGATCTCGCAGATTGAGCTGATGCTGCCGTACATCGATTGCTTCCAGGTGGGTGCGCGCAACATGCAGAACTTCAATTTGCTGCGCGAGCTTGGCCATGTGCGCAAGCCGGTGCTGCTGAAGCGCGGGATTGCGGCGACGATTGAAGAGGTGCTGCTGAGTGCTGAATACATTTTGTCGGGCGGCAACTACGACCTGATGCTGTGCGAGCGAGGTATTCGGACGTTCGAGACGTATACGCGGAACACGTATGACGTCTCGGCGATTCCGGTGCTGAAGAAGCTGACGCATCTGCCGGTGCTGGGCGATCCGTCGCATGGCGTGGGCAAGCGCGACCTGGTGCCGCCGATGGCGCTGGCGAGCGTGGCTGCGGGTGCGGATGGGTTGCTGATGGAGATGCATCCGAATCCGGATAAGGCGCTGTCGGATGGCGCGCAGTCGCTGTATCCGGAGCAGTTGACGAAGCTGGTGGAGAAGCTGCGCAGGCTGGCGCCGATTGTGGATCGTACGATTGCGCCGGCTGTGTCGCAGATCCATGCGTAGGGCTGGCGGGGAGAAGATGTTGCATCGGATCGTCGTCAAACTCGGGACGAACGTGATCATGCGGCACGACGGCAAAGTTGCGCTGGGGCTGCTGTGCGGGCTGGTGGAGCAGGTTGCCGAACTGCGCGCGCAGGGCATCGAGGTGCTGCTGGTGAGCTCGGGCGCGGTTGGGCTGGGGATGGAGCGGCTGGGGCTGCTGGAGCGGCCGACGGTGGTGGCGCAGATCCAGGCTTGCGCGGCGATTGGGCAGTCGCGGCTGATGTCGTTGTATGACGATGCGTTCGATCGGCTGGGGTGTCCGATTGCGCAGGTGCTGCTGACGGAAGATGATTTCCGCGATGCGACACGGCATGCGAATCTGCGGGCGGCGCTGGACGCGTTGCTGACGATGGGCGTGATTCCGATTGTGAATGAGAACGATACGGTGTCGACGATTGAGCTGGACCGGGCGACGGAGTTGCGGCCGCGCGAGCGGATCTTTGGGGATAACGATAAGCTGTCGGCGCTGCTGCTGAAGCATATTGGTGCGGACCTGCTGGTGCTGCTGTCGGATGTGGATGGACTGTATGACCGCAATCCGACAGAGCCTGGGGCTTCGCTGCTGACGCAGGTGGATACGGTGGACGAGGAGATTCTGGCGCTGGCGGATGGGGTGAACGGGCGCGGGCGCGGGGGGATGATTTCGAAGCTAGAGTCGGCGCGCATTGTGCTGCATGCGGGCAAGCAGGTGATTATTGCGAATGGGCGGACGCCGCATGTGCTGGAGCGGATTGTTGCAGGCGAGCAGGTGGGAACGCTGTTTGCGCCGGCGCGAGAGCCGGTGGGGGAGAAGGTTGCGCGATGAGCGCGGCGGCTTCGTCGGCGGCTAACGGGCTGAGTGTGCGCGCGATGGCTGAGGCGGCGAAGAGTGCTTCGCGGGTTCTTGCGGCGCTGGATGAAGGGAAGCGCAATGCCGCGCTCGAGGCGATGGCTGAGGCCGTTGAACGGGCGAGCGCGGAGTTGCTGGCGGCGAATGCAGAGGACCTCGCGATTGAGGGTGGAGGGCTGACGCCAGCGGTGCGCGCGCGATTGAAGCTGGATGAGGCGAAGCTTGCGGAGATGGCTGAGCAGGTGCGATCGGTGGCGAGGTTGCCTGATCCGCTGGGGCGCGTGCTGGATGCGACTGAGCTGGACGAGGGGCTTGATCTTACGAAGGTGAGCGTGCCGCTGGGAGTGCTGGCGGTGATCTTTGAGGCTCGGCCGGATGCGGTGACGCAGATTGCGTCACTGGCGATCAAGTCGGGGAACTCGGTGCTGCTCAAGGCGGGGAAAGAGGTCGAGCGGACCGCGGAGGTGTTGGTGCGCGTGTTGCGCGAGGCGCTGGTGGGGGTGGGGTTGCCGGCCGACGCGGTGTCGCTGGTGGTGGGACGCGAGCGGGTGCGGGAGTTGCTGGGAATGCACGGGTTGGTGGACCTGGTGATTCCGCGGGGGTCGAAGGAGCTGGTGGAGTATGTGCAGGCGAATACGCGAATTCCGGTGCTGGGGCATGCGGAGGGGGTGTGCCACGTGTATGTCGACGAGAGCGCAGATGAGGCCTTGGCGCTGCGGGTGATCGAGGATGCGAAGGTCGATTATCCTGCGGCGTGTAACGCGGTGGAGACGGTGCTGGTGCATCGCGCGATTGCGGCGGAGTTTTTGCCGAAGCTGGCCGAGCATCTGCGGGCTCGCGGCGTGGAGCTGCATGGCGATGCGACGGTGCGGGAGTTGTTGCGTGGGGTTGAGATCGAGGCGGTGGAGGACTGGCATACGGAGTATGGCGAGCTGGAGTTGTCGCTGGGCGTGGTGGCTGGGGTGGATGAGGCGATGGAGCATATTCACGCGCATGGGTCTTCGCACACGGAGAGTGTGATCGCCGAGGATGGGGCTGTAGCCGAGCGGTTTCTGCGCGAGGTGGATGCGGCGAGCGTGATGCATAACGCGTCGACTCGGTTTGCGGATGGGTTTCGGTATGGGTTTGGTGCGGAGGTGGGGATCAGCACGAGCAAGCTGCATGCGCGTGGGCCGGTTGGGCTGGAAGGGTTGACGACGTATAAGTATGTGCTGCGGGGACGGGGGCAGGTTGCGGGAGATTATCGGGGAGAGAACGCGCGGGCGTTTACGCATAGGCGGGAGGCGCGATGAAGAAAGTCCTGATTGTGGGGACGGGATTGATTGGGGCTTCGGTGGGGTTGGCGCTGAAGGCGAATGGGTTTCAGGGTGAGGTTGCGGGGTGGGATGCGAACGCTGAGGAGTTGAAGAAGGCGCTGGAGATTAAGGCGATCGATCGGGCGCTGGAGCGGCGCGAGGATGTGCTGGAGACGGACGCGGATGTGGTGGTGCTGGCTACGCCGGTGCTGCCGATTCTGGACTGGATGCAGCAGCTGGCTCCAAAGCTGAAAGAGACGCAACTGGTGACCGATGTTGGAAGCACGAAGGGCGAGATTACGGTGCTGGCGGGGAAGCTGTTTAATCAGGCGGGGAAGGCGCGGTGTTTGCCGGGACATCCGATGGCGGGGAAAGAGTCGGGGGGCGCGGCGCTGGCGGAGGCGGATTTGTTTCGCGGAGCTACGTGGCTGTTTTGCCGGGGCGAGGGTTGGGCTCCTGAGGGTGAGTTGGAGATGGAGTGGCGCAAGGCTGTGGTGCGGATGGGCGCGGTGATGCGCGAGATGGATCCGGCGAGGCATGATGAGGTGTGCGCGTGGGTGAGTCATCTGCCGCAGATGGTGGCGACTGCGCTGGCGGCGGAGCTGCAGGACCGGTTCGCGGACGATCGCGAGGGGATGGCTGCGGTGCAGGCGATTGGCGGGCGCGCGCTGCGGGAGATGACGCGGCTGGGGGCTAGCCCGTACAGCATGTGGCGCGATGTGGCGATGACGAATCCTAAGGCGATTGCGGAGACGCTGGCGGCGCTGGAGCAGCGGCTCGCGCACGTGCGGGAAAATCTGAAGACTCCTGAGCTGCGGGATGAGTTTGCCACGGCGAATAAGTTCAAGAGCAGGGATTAGGAAACAGGGATTAGGGATTAGCGAAGCCTGGAGGGATCATGATGGGTTTGGGATGCAGGCAGGGGTTGGTGGTGGTCCTGTTGTGGGCGGGGGTTCCTGCGCTGTTGGCGCAGGTGGCGGCGTCACCATCTGCAGAGACGCAAAAGCATATCGACGGGGTGGTGGCGGGGCTGATGCCGCCGGTGATCGTGAAGGGTGATACGCACGCTGCGCACACGCTGCAGGAGCAGATGGCGGCAGAACATGTGCCGGGAGTGAGCGTCGCGGTCATTCATCATGGAGTGATTGAGTGGGCGCAGGGGTTTGGCGTGATGAAGATGGGCGGGCCTGCGGTGACGGCGGAGACGTTGTTCCAGGCGGGGTCGATCAGCAAGCCGGTGGCGGCGCTGGCGGCGTTGAAGCTGGTGCAGGAGGGAAAGCTCAATCTGGATGCGGATGTGAATACAGAGTTGAAGAGCTGGAAGCTACCGTATGGGCCGGAGGCGAAGGGCAAGGTGGTAACGCTGCGTGAGCTGCTAACGCATACCGGCGGGACGACGGTGCATGGATTTCCGGGGTATGCAACGGGTGAGCCGGTGCCGACATTGGTGCAGGTGCTGAACGGAGAGAAGCCGGCGAATACACCGGCGATTCGCGTGGAGACGGAGCCGGGGACGAAGTGGAATTACTCGGGCGGCGGGTTCACGATCATGCAGCAGATGATGATTGACGCGAGTGGAGAGGCGTTTCCGAGGCTGCTGCACGATACGGTGCTGGCGCCGATTGGGATGACGCACAGTACGTATCAACAGCCGCTGCCGGACGATTGGAGGGCGATGGCGGCGACGCCGTATGAGGCAGATGGCAAGGCGGTGGTGGGTGGGGCGCATACGTATCCGGAGATGGCGGCGGCAGGGTTGTGGACTACGCCGACGGATCTGGCGAAGTATGCGATCGAGGTGGAGCGGTCGCTTGTGGGTGAGGCGAATCATGTGCTGTCGAAGGAGATGACGGAGCAGATGCTGACGCCGGGCATGGGGGATTGGGGGTTGGGTGTTGAGATTGGCGGGAGCAAGACGAACCCGTACTTTACGCATGGGGGGTGTGGATGAAGGGTTTGAGTCTTATTTTGTTGTGTATGAAAAAGATGGTGAGGGAGCGGTGGTGATGACGAATGCGCAGGGTGGCGAGGAGCTTTGCCAGGAAGTGATGAGAAGTATTGCTGCTGAGTATGGATGGCCGGATTTAAAGCCTCAAATGCGGACGGTGTTGTCCGAGCCAGTGGATCCGAAGATTCTTGCGAAGTACGTAGGGACGTATGAAATCCGATCTGGATTCGATGTTGTTGTGGCATTACGAGACGGTCACCTGGTGGGGAATGCAGCGGGGGAAAAGGAGCAGACCTTGCTTCCAGAGTCGACGACGAAGTTTCTGGTGCACGATGTGGGTGCGGAGATGGAATTCTTTCCCGACCCGCAGGGAAGAGTTTCTTTCGTCATGTTGCACCAGAGTGGGCAATCCATGATGGCGATGAAGAAGTAGGTCCTGCCGGTGGCGGGATTGATCGCGAAGGCGGGAGTTTGCTTGCGGCGGGGCGTGCTTCCGCTAGAATCTCCAACCTGCTCCCAGCAGGATCACGGGAGAGCTGGTGTAGGTGCCGCCCTGGGTTGCGGTTGGTTCGGGAGGAGGCTCGGTGACGGTAACAGAGTGGTAGAGGGTGTATTGCTGGCTTACATCGAGGCGCAGGACAAGGTGGCCAGCGCGAGGGTAGCACTCGAAGATGCCGCCGCCTTCGAAGGCGAAGTCCCAGGAGCGGACCGGCGGCGGGGAAACGACGTCCTGGTTAATGGTGAAACTAAAGGTGACGGCACCGGCTCTGACCTTGGCGAAGATTCCGTAATGAGGGTGCTGAAGGCCGAAGCGTGGGCCGGCGAGCAGTTCGGTCTCGGTGCCACCGTCCTGATAGTTAGGCGCGGCTCCTCCGGGTAGAACGATGGCGGAAGCATCGACGCCGATGTAGCGGGAGAAGTTGTGCGAGCCGGAGAGCCCGACGCCTGAGTCCGAACTCAAGGTAGCGGCGCCAAATGCCAAATGGAGTTGGGTCTGCGAGGCGAAGGAGAGGACAACTTCGTTGCGGAACGAAGGCGGATGGGAGGACGTTGGCGCAGGGGAAGGGAAGGGCTGGCCAAAGTAGTGTGCGAGGCCGAGAGCAAAGGTAAGGTGGTCTTCGACCTCGGCTGGAAATGAATAGGTGAGATCGCCGAACGTTCCGTGACTCTGCCCTTGTACATAGAGGATTTGGCTGAGCTCAAAGCGGAGCGCGGTGGTGGGCGCGAGATGGACTTCTACGCCGGCACCCTCATCGAGGGTGAAATGAGTCGCTGCGCCGGTGTTGTAGTAGCCAGTGGAGGAAAACGATGTTCCTGCTTGGTCAAAGCGGACGAGGCCGGGTTCGAGGCGAAGATAGAACTGAACTGGGCGGGGGCCGAAGGTGGCGCGAATTCCTGCTGAGAGAAGGAGCGCGTTGCCGCCGCTCCCGTGAACCACTGGCTGTTTGCCGAAGAGGTAGGAGGCACGGCCGTCGAAGCTGAAGGAGCGATTGAATCCGTATGTGTAATCAAGCAATGGGCCAGCGAAGACTTGTTCGTTATGCGTGCCGAGGATGCTGAGAGAGGAAGGTCCGTAGACTACGTGATAGGGCGCAGTAATTTTGTTGGAGGTTGTTTGGCCGAGAACGCCTAGCTCCAGGGACTGACGTCCCTGAGCGAATGCGGTGGACGTCGCCGAGAGAAGGAGAGCCGACAAAAGGCATTTCCCGAGGCATGCTGCACTTGAAGAGGATGAGCCGTCCATGGGCACCTCGGGGCAGAAGTCAATGCGATTGGGTTACTTGTGTTCTCAGTAGTGTCTCGCAAAGAGTAAGACTGGCGGGAATGAGTTTCGGTTAGAATTTCGGGAGGAAAGGTTGGTGTGTGGATGAGCTCGAAGAAGGATTCGTGGATTGACCGGTGGTGGCCGCTGCTGGTGATCATTTATGGCATTGGGTGTGTGGGGATCCTGGTGTTGTTTCACCCGTCGTACTAGGGCGCTTTTGCATGCCGCGGTAGAAGGCGGCTAGCCGCCATCAGGTCTCTGGGTAGAAATAGGTGCGAATGGCGTCCACGGCGAACTCTGAGGATCGGCAATCGAAGTTGAAAGCCTGCATCGGGCTGGCGGCGGCGATCGTGCTGCCGTTGCTGCCGATGGGCAAGGGGATTACGCAGGGCGCTTCGTTGCCGGTGCTGCTGGTGCATGAGGCCCTGTGGTGGTCGTATGCGGCGATCGTGCTTTTGTGGCTGCGCTTTGGGGAAGGGTTGCCGCTGTCGTCGATTGGCTTGCGGCGCCCGAACTGGAAGACGGTGGCGTTCGCGTTGCTTGCGGCGGTGGTGCTGCTGCTGGTGTTCGTCGTTCAATCTTTGGTGATCGTGCCGATGTTTCACCTGGATGCAAGCAGGGCGGTTGTTGAGAGAAACTTGATTCTGGCCAGGCCGTTCTGGTATCGGGTGCTGATGGTGTTGCGCGCGGCTGTGGTGGAGGAGATTTTGTTTCGCGGCTACATGATTGAGAAGGTGCGGCAGCTAACGGGAAGCACGGTGCTGGCGGTGGTGGTGTCGGTGGTCGCGTTCACGTATATGCACCTGTCGGGGTGGGGCGCGGTGCACCTGATTCCGGTGTTTGCGGGGGGAGTTATTTTTGCGTTGCTGTATGTGTGGCGGCGCGATCTTCCGTCGAATATGCTGGCGCACTTTATTACGGACGGGGTGGGATTTTTGCTTGGGTGATTGGATCAGCGAGAGCGCGTTTTGGCGCTTGGCGCAGGGGGTGGGTAGTTGGGCTTGCGCTTGGCTGGCTTGAAGACGGCTGGCTCGGTGTCGGGCTTGGCGGTGAGGTCGATGGTGCGGTGGGCTTCTACGGCGTCGGCCAGCGCGTACTTTAGTTTTTCGATGCCTTCGCCGGTTACGGCGGAGATGGTGTAGAAGGGTAGCTTGCGGCGCTTGGCGAAGGTGGTGAGCTTCTTGAGCTTGTCGGGGTTGGCTACGTCGGCTTTGGCGGCGACGAGGATGGTGGGCTTGGCGGCGAGGGCGGGGTCGAAGGACTTTGAGTTCGGCGGTGATGACGTTGTAGTCGGCGACGGGGTCGGGGCGGGCGCTGCCGCTCGGTGGAGTCGGTGGCGTCGGAGACGTCGACGAGGTGGACGATGACGCTGGTGCGCTCGATGTGTTTGAGGAACTGGATGCCGAGGCCGGCGCCGAGGTGCGCGCCTTCGATGAGGCCGGGCAGGTCGGCGACGGTGAAGGATTGGTCGTGGGGAGAGTCGCCGACCTGGACGACGCCGAGGTTGGGTTCGAGGGTGGTGAAGGCGTAGTTGGCGATCTTGGGCTTGGCGGCGGAGAGGCGCGAGATGAGGGTGGACTTGCCGACGTTGGGGTAGCCGACGAGGCCGGCGTCGGCGAGGAGGCGGAGTTCGAGGCGGTAGTTGCGGGCTTCGCCGGCGCGGCCGAGTTCGTGTTCGCGCGGGGCCTGGTGGGTGCTGGTGGCGAAGTGCTGGTTGCCGCGGCCGCCGCGGCCGCCGCGGGCGATGACGATGGTCGTCGTCGGGGTGGGTGAAGTCGTGGATGAGCTCGCCGGTGTCGTCGTCGTAGAGGAGGGTGCCGACGGGGACTTTGAGGATGGTGGGCTCGCCGGCGGCGCCGGACAGTTGGAGCCGAGGCCGTGGCCGCCGCGCTCGGACTTCTACTCGGGGTTGAAGCGGAAGTGGACGAGGGTGTTGTGGGAGAGCGAGGAGCGCATGAGGATGTCGCCGCCGTGGCCGCCGTCGCCGCCGGAGGGACCGCCGCGGGGAACGAATTTTTCGCGGCGGAAGGCCATGCAGCCATTGCCGCCGTCGCCGGCTTTGATGCGGATTCGTGCTTCATCGATGAACATTAACTTGCCTCATATCAAAGTTTACAGAAGCGAGGGGTGTTGGGCGATGTTGCGGAAGGGATTGGACCGACAATGTGGGCACCTGTCAAAAATTACAGGGTGTTCACAGGATTTCCATAGGCTTTCAGGTAACTTAAGGATATTACACCGACCATGCTGGCGGCAGCAGGCGCCAGCTGTCTTGTTTGCGAGGAGCAGGCAAGGCTGTTTTTCCATCACCCCCTCGGGGAACGCTCCTGGGAGATCGTCGCGGCACCGGGTTTCGCCGGGTCGCAGATTAGAGACCTCAGGACTACGTCGCAGCAAAATTTCAGGAGGAACCGAATGTTGTTAAGGATACGTGTTTCGCCCAAGCTCTCGGCTTGGTGCGCTGCCGCTGTATTTGGCTTTGCGGGCATGATGGCGAGTGGCCAGTCAACGACCCAGGGCGCGATTGCAGGAACGGTGGAAGATGTGACGAGCGCGGTGATTCCGGGCGCGACGATTACGATTCACAACGAGGGTACGAATGCAGAGCAGCATCTGACCGCGGATAGCAGCGGGTTACTTCGACGCGCCTCTGTTGGAGCCGGGCACGTATACGGTGACGATTTCGGCTGCGGGGTTCGGCGACTTCAAGTCGAGCTCGGTGATTGTGCAGGTAGGCCAGCTTGACGAGCCTGGAGCCGCATTTGAAGGCGGGCGCGGCCAACGAAGTGGTGGAGGTGTCGGCGGAGACGCCGCTGGTGAACTTAGAGTCCCGGACTTCACGTCCAACCTGAACAAGAAGGCGATTCAGAACATTCCGATCAACAACCGCCGGTGGTCGAGCCTGGCGATGACGACGCCGGGTGTGGTGTCGGACTCGAATGGATTCGGGCTGGTGAGCGTGCGCGGCATCAGCCCGATTCTGAACAACGTGCTGATTGACGGTGCGGACGACAACCAGGCGTACTACTCGGAAGAGCGCGGACGCACGCGTGAGGCGTATTCGACGTCGGCGAGCGCGGTGCGCGAGTTTGCGGTGAACACGGGCGTGTATCGGTGCGGAGTATGGCCGCGCAGCGGGCGCGGTGATCAACTCGGTGACCATGAGCGGAACCAACCAGTTTCATGGCGAGGTGTACTTCTTCGATCGTGAGAGCAACTGGAACGCGTACAACGATTACAGCAAGCTGACCATTCCGACGCTGGTCGGGTACGACTGAGGCATACCCGTCGATTGCCGTTGAAGCCGAAGGACCTGCGCAAGATCTATGGGTTCACGGTGGGTGGTGCGATCATCAAGAACAAGCTGTTCTGGATCTACACCTACGATCAGCATCAGCCGAATCTTCCCAGGCGCAGGCGGTACCGAGCTCACCTTCGACGTTCTTACACGCTGCCGAATGCGGTGCCCACGGCCGGTGCGGTTTGCAACACGGCGACCGGCTATGCTGACGGGCGACACGAACTGCGCTGGACGAGCAGGCTTTGCACGCTGGCCGCACGTACCGGGCTGGCCTATGCGCAGGCAACACGGCGGCTCAAGACACGGCGTTCACGCTGTATCAGAACGATATCAACGGGTTGAACTGCGGATCTCGGCACGGTGCCACGTTTCGGCGACCAGGAGATCAACACTGCCGAAGATCGACTGGCAGGTGAACTCAGAAGGAGCATGTCGAGCTTCCTGTATCACCGGTTGCGCTGGGATTCGCCGGGTGGCGTGCAGACGTCTGCCACGAACGACTACGGCGTCGATACGTGGGGCAATGACTTCGTGAAGCTGGACTATGGCGTGGCGAAGCTGACCAGCCTGCTTGTCAGCGAACATCAGCAACGAGTTGCTGTACCAGTACAGCCGCGAGCTGGACGACGAGACGCCAGCAGCCGTACAGCGCGTACACGACTGGCGAACCTGGTGGGAGCCGGCGGCAATGTTCCCGGAGGTGGCGTTGGACACGAGCGTATTTGCCAACATCGGATCGCCGTACTACTCGTACCGCAAGGCGCTGCCGGATGAGCGCAAGTGGCAGGTCGGCGATGTGCTGCACTACAGCCGGGCAACCACAGCTTCACCTTCGGCGGGGACGTGGTGCACAACTACGATCTGCTCAACAACACGTACGAGAGCAATGGTACATTACGCTACAGCTATCTTGGCAACTACTTCAACGATCTGATCAACAAGGGCAAACGGCTACATCGACGCTGCGGCACACAGCACGGCACAGGCGACGAGCGTCGGCGACGACGAGCGGCGCTGGCAGCGGAGCTCCCTTGCTACTCGTCGTCTACCAGGGCTTTGGAGCGAACCCGGTGTTCGCGATCAGCACGCTGGATTACAGCTTCTTTGCGCAGGACAACTGGAAGATGAATCCGCGGCTGACGCTGGAGCTCGGCGTGCGGTATGACTACGAGTTCCTGCCATCGCCCGTCGAACAGCCTGATCGACGGCGACCGACCGGCTTTACGCCGTATGCGCAGGTGACGAATCATCCGAGCGACAAGAACAACGTCGGACCGCGGGTTGGCTTCTCCTATGACGTGTATCGGCGATGGCAAGACGGTGCTGCGCGGCGGCTACGGCATGTTCTATGGCCGCGATCACCAACGGTATTCTGCTGAATGTGCTGTTGAATACGGGCAGCCCGAATGGCCAGTACACGATCGAACGTATCAAGCCGTCGATCGCGGTGCGCCGGTGTTGCCGAACATCGTTGGCACGGGAACGGCGCCGACGCCGAGCTCGTACTACCTGGCGACGAACCTGCAGAACCCGCATGGTGCATGAGTTCGATCTGATCGTGCAGCAGCAGATGGGACGAGGGACGGTGTTCTCGGTCAGCTACCTGGGAGCGCTGGGCCGTGAGCTGCCGAACTTCCTCGATCTGAACCTGGACCCGACCACGTGACGACGCATACACGATCACAGTCTGCGACCAGTATACGCCGGGCGGCTCGCTCTGGGCCGGCAGCGGAAGTCGGTACTACCTTCACGGTGCCGACCTATACCGGGTATGGCAATACCGCGCTGTTCGGGCCGCGGTTGCCAGCGCACGAAAGTCCTTACCAGAACATCACGCAGGTGACCAGCAACATCAACTCGAGCTACAACGCGTTGGTGGCCGAAATTCAGAACCGCTCGATTCACAATCTGCAGTTCGACTTCAACTACACCTGGTCGCATGCGCTGGACTTCAACCAGAATGCGACGACTACGGACCTGGCAGAATAGCTGGTATGACCCGTACTCCAACCCACGGATCAACTACGGGAACTCCGAGCTACAACGTTCCAAACCGGTTCGTTGGGTATGCGCTGTACAAGTTCCCGACGATCCAGTCGGGTCAGCCTGGTACACGTACCTAAGCAACGGATGGCAGTGTCGGATACGCTTCCAGATGCAGAATGGCCTGCCGTACAGTGCGACCGTCACGGGCTACGTCGGCGACGCGATTCGTGCTCGGATCTGGAATGGAGCGGCGGTTCGGCTATTGTTCCCGGCGATTGGCCTCAATACCTACAAGACGCCACGGAAGATGTGGACGACCTTCGACTTGGAGAAGGACTTCAAACTCTTCACCGGCAAGTACGACCTGGAGTTGTTTGCGCAAATGTTCAACGTGGCCAACCACCAGAACTATCGACGGCGATCGAGCACGACGGCGTACAAGCTGAGCGGTGCCACTGTAACCGCGCAGAACTTGCGTCCTTCCAGGAGCCGACGTGTCAGGTCGCTCAACCAGCACCAATAACAGCGGCTTCCTCTATACTCCGCGTGAGATAGAGATTGCGGCGCGCCTAACGTTCTAATCGAAAGTTTGGCTGATGGTGAGGGCGATGGCTTCGGCCATCGCCCTGTTTTTTGTGCAGAAATGAGTGTTGGGGGTTGATATTTCAATGGGAGTGAGCAATTTAGTTGTCATTTACAGAAATGACATGATGTACAGTCATAGTTATTCAAAGACCTTGTACTGACCCCAACAGGCTCATGCGCGTGCCGCGGATGAGGTTTCCCTGCTTTCAGACGAGAGTTGGCACCTATTGAAGGCCACCGGTACGGAACGTGTCGGGCCAGCTGTATTCACTTTCAGGAGAGTCAGAACTATGCGCAAACTTCTTTCCGTGCTGTTGTTTACTTGCCTTCTAACCTCGGGCTTGATGGCGAGGGCGCAGCAAACCTTAGGTTCGCTGAACGGAACAGTGCTCGACAGCTCGGGTGCTGCGATTCCGGGAGCGACGGTGACAGCGACGGACGCGGCGATCGGCGTGACGCGCACGACCAAAGCGCAGCCGAACGGCTTTTTCCAGATCTTCAACCTGCCGGTGGGCACCTATTCGGTGAAGGCGACGCATGAGGGCTTCGAGACTACGGAGTTGGCGGGCGTCGAGGTACAGGAAGCCGGAGCGAAGACGCTGAATCTTTCGCTCAAGGTGGGCCAGACTGCGGAATCTATCACCGTGACGGCGACGCCGCTGTTGAATGCGACGGACGACACCAATGGTTACACGCTGGACAAATCGCAGATTGCCATGACGCCGCTGGCGACTGGCAGTTTTACGCAGCTGGCGGTGCTGAGCCCGGGCGTGAGCGCTGAGCTGCTGAGTAACCTGGATACGAACTCGGGCCTGGGCAACCAGCCGATCTGGGCCAATGGTCAGCGCGATACGTCGAACACATTCCAGGTGAATGGCGTGGACGCGACCAACCTGTTCAACGGCAAGAGCTCGAGCGGATCGAACTCGCAGCGGTATGCGTTCAATATCGGGCAGAGCACGCCTGTGGGTGGCGCGGCGGGTGTGGGCACGTCGGTGTATGGGTCGAACGGCAACAGTTTGCCTTCTCCCCCTCCTGAGTTTTTGCAAGAGTTGCGCGTGAACACGTCGATGTACGACGCGCAGCAGGGTGCAACGAGCGGTGCGCAGATCGATGCCAACACCAATAGCGGAACGAATAGCTTTCACGGCCAGGCATATGGGTCGTTTGCGAATAATAAGATCAACGCCTCGCCGTTCTTCTTCAACCAGCAGGCGCAGCTTACAACGATTGGTGTGGGCGCCTTTCCGGCGTGGCTGGCGAACCCGGCGCTGCACCGCTGGACGCTGGGCGGTTCGTTGGGTGGACCGATCATCAAGGATAAGCTGTTCTTCTTCGTCGCGTATCAACACCGCTACAACAGTGATCAGTCGACAGGCCTTTCGCAGCTGACGGTTCCGAGCGGATTGACGGATGATCGTTCAGTTGCGGGCCTTGACTCGGCAGCCACCGGCTACCAGGGCTATGCATTCACCAAGACGATTGATCCCATCGCGTTTGCCCTTATGAACGCGAAGCTGACGAATGGGCAATATCTCATTCCATCAGCGCAGACTTCAGCGACGTATGAGTACGGCGTCCCGAACGTCACGCTGCCGGGCACCTCAACGCTGGTTGCAGACCAGGCGACGGCGGGCGTGGACTGGGACGTGACGAAGACCGACCGGCTGTCCTTGAAGTACTACTACCAGAATGACCCGGTCAACAAGCCGTATGGGTTCTCCGATACCGGCGGCTTCCCGGTAACGCAGAACAACGGTGCGCAGGTATTCGCGATCGACAACACGATCACGATTGGGAACAACATCAACTGGGAGCAGCGGCTGGGCTTCGACCGCATGGGATCGTACAGCTACTACAGGCAGACGCTGCCGCCGGATCCCACGCTTGGCGTGACCTATGGCATTAGCGCCGGGATCTCACCCACGCTGATTCAGCCAAACACGCTTGCCGGCCTGACGCTGGGAGAATTTGGAGCAGACAACTCTGCGGCGCCTTCGATATCTGTGGGACCTGCGTCGGCGTTTGTGAACACGGGGTACTATCAGAACCGCATTAACCCGTCGACGAACATGATTCTTGCGCTGGGCAAGCACACGTTAGTGGTGGGCGGTGGCTATAGCTATACGCAGCTGAATATCGAGAACAATCGCCAGGGAATCGCGGACGTCTCAACAACCAACTTCGTCGACTTCCTGGAGGGCAAGGTCCACAAGTCGAGCGTGCTGGAGACGATTGATCCGGAGAGCGGCCGCAATAATGCAAACCGTTACTATCGCTCGAATGAGATTGCTGGATACGCGCAGGACAAGTGGCAGGCGCTCCCCAACCTGAGCATCACGGCGGGTGTGCGGTATGACTATCACGGCGGCCTCACGGAAAAGTATGGCAACATGTTCAACTTCGACCCGAGCAAGTATTCGGTGACAGGCACTGCGGACACGGGATTCGACGTGGCCAGCTCGGGGTTTGTGATCGCGGGCAACAACAAATATGATCCGACGCCGGGGACATCGAACTCTACGTTGACGGGGCGGCAGTGGGGCATCTCGCCGCGGCTGGGCTTCGCATACTCACCGAAGGTTTTCAGCAACAAGGTGGTCATCAACGGCGGCGCGGGCATGTATTACGATCGCGGCGAGCTGTTTACGTACCTGTCGCAGCCGGCGGGCAGCGGCAATGGTGGACCGTTCGGTGTAACGGAGTCGGCACCGCTGGCTAGCTATGTTACGGGTACGGGCACGAAGCTCGAGAATCCGATTGGCGGCGCGTTCACGCCCATTTCGCAGGGCGGAACGTACATTGGACCGACATCCGATCCGAGCACGATCACGACGGCGCTGCAGAACGTGCTGGGTTCGGGGCCGGGCGGCGCGAATGGTTTGACCGGCACGCTGAGCCCGGGGTTTGGGCCGAGCTGCGGGGCTGTCGACAACCAGGCGAACTACACGGACTGCCTGGCGTACCAGCCGCTAAACTTTGGCGCGTATGACAAGAACAATAAGTTACCTTACACGATCAACTTCGCACTGAACGTTCAGTGGCAGCCGACGAACGATCTGGCAATCACCATCGGCTACAGCGGCAACCGGGGACGGCACGCGGTGATCCCGATTCCGTTCAACGAGCCGGGCATCGCGACGCCGACTAACCCGATTCACGGCGAGACGGACACCTATGGCTTCCAGGTGTTGAATCAGAATAATCTTGTGACGGATCCCTACGGCGATGCGGACTACGAGTCGATTGGAAGCGAGCCCTGGGATACTCCGGATGGTGGTAATACAGATTTCCGTGCTCCATATGTCGGCTACAGTCCGAACGCGGCGCTGTTCGAGACGGTTGGGCAATCGGCATATGACTCGCTGCAGGTACACGTGGAAAAGCGGTTGTCACATCACTTCCAGGCAGGCGTGAACTACACGTGGGGGCATGCGCTGGATGAGCAGAGCGATATCGGTCTGTTCTTTACGGGTGACAATCCAGCCAAGCTGCGCGACTCGTATGCGTCGGCGGACTTTGATCGCACACACACGACGTCCTTTAACTTCCAGGTGTTGGTGCCCAATGCGGCTGCTCAGCACTCGGTGCTTTCCTACTTTGCGAACGACTGGAGCGTGACCGGGCTGGGGATCATCCAGAGCGGCGAGCCATATTCTCTGTATGAGTTCTACGGTGCGGTTGGAAGCATCAACTTTGGAAACTATCCGACGTTGATGAATCCTGTGCTGCCGATTGCAAATCCGAGCGACGCGAAAGGCAAGGCGCTGACCGGCAACCCGGGTGATTTCCGTGGGCCCGGAGGTTCGTACATCCCGACGATCGATCCCAGCGAGATTGCCATCAACTATGTTGCGCCGGGCACGAACGGCGTTCCGACGGCGGCGCAGGGAAATGAGGGTGATCCCACGGACATCTACGAGACGAATTTTGCGCCTGAGAACCAGCGGAATATTTTCCGCCAGGCGATGCAGAAGCGTCTGGATATCTCCATCCGGAAGAACTTCCATGTGACGGACAAAATCTCGGTGCTGTACGAGTTCAACATCTTCAACTTAACCAATACGACGAGCCTGGATGTACCGCAGAATCAGACGCAAATCCGTCAAAACGACGCCTGTTCGACGTCCGCTTACGAGGGGCCTGAAAACGCCTATAACAATTGCGCACTGGGTTATCTGCAGTATGGACAGATTGCTACCAGCCCGTCGACAGTCGATCAGCAGTCCGCGCTGACGAACCTTGATCAGAAGCCGTACTACACGGGTTCGGGCAAGACGATCATGATCCCAACGCAACTTCCCAATGGAATCCAGTCCTGTTCGGCTAATAATTACCTTCCCAACAGCACCAATTGTCCGAATAACGGAGCGAACTTTGGTTCGGTCACGGGCACCATTGGCGGTAATCGGGCAATCACCATGGCGCTGCACATCACGTTCTAATGTTGCTCACATGCTGTAAAAGGGTGGTAGCTTCGGCTGCCACCCAATTTCTCTTAACGGATGAGGGCGTTTCGTCAAGGCAGATGCGCGCATTGACGCCGGCGAATTCCCGATATGGGAATCATGGCTTGCTTCCCATATCGGTCATAGTTCGTTAGGCTTGAAGTACACGGATTTTTCTGGTCTAGAGACCAGGGATTTGTTGATTTCTGATCGCCTGTCTGCCCGGGCGGTCACACCTGTTCGGTCACTCCCCTCTGCGTTTCAGGAGCTCCGGCCATTCCCCGGAGCGGAGTTCGGCTGTGGTTTTTCTGGCTCGCTGCGTCGCGGCTTCGGCTGCGCAATCCACGCAAAAACCTGCTGGTCGTTATCGCGCATGCGGTTGCGTATGCGCGGTGTTGCGTGCGCATGTGCGCTTGCGTGGCTGCGTGCGGCGGTTGCTGATTGCTGGCGTGATGGGGATGAGTGTGCGGGGGTGGGCGCAGGGGCCGGTGGATGGTGCGATTCGCGGACACATTTCGGCGGTATGTGGGGCGTATTCGCAGAGGTGCGCGGCGGGCGATGTACGGGTGCATGTGATGTCTCCGGACCAGGGCGTGGAGCGCGATGTGGAGGCGGACAGTGAGGGAGATTTTCTGCTGCTGCGGTTGCCGCCTGGAGAGTATGAGCTGAGGGCGACGTCGCGGGGCGAGGGTGGACGAGGGACGGAAGGGATTGCGGTTGCGCGGCTCGATCTGGAGGGTGGGGATCTTGATGATGTGATGCTCACGCTGGGTCCGGTGCGACAGGGTGTGGGGGATAGCCTGCAGGCGAGTGTGCCGGGTTTGTCATTGGCTGGATTCGGTGGGGCATCGTATGATCCGGTGTCGCTGAATCTGGCGAAACAGCTGGACTCGCTGCCGGTGGAGTCGCGGCAGTGGGAGGACCTGGTGGAACTGGACTCGGAGGCGAGTGAAGAGACCTCGGTGACGCAGACGGATGTGAGTGCGAGTGATGACGACGATGATCCGGGTAGCCGCGTGAGCGCGCGAGATGGAGCGACGGCAACGGGGATGAGTTATGCGGGGCTGGCGTCGACGCAGGGAGAGTTTTCGCTGGATGGGTTGTCGGGCGACCAGAGCTTTCGCGCGGGGCCGAGAGGATCGGCGACGGGGGGCGCGAGTTCGGGAGCAAGTTATAACCAGGGGTCAGTGAGGAGCTTTCGCGTGTTGCCGCGAAACTTCTCGGCGCAGTATGGGATGGTGGGCGGGATGGCGGTGGTGTCGCGGGCGGGCAGCTCGGTGCTGCATGGAGAGGCGTTCGTTCGCGCGCGCGAGAGTGCGTGGGCGGCAACCAATCCATTCTCGATTGCGACGCGCTACAACGATGGCGTGGTGACGAGCGAGGCGGTGAAGCCGGAGGGCTCGCAGTTGCTGTTCGGTGGGTCGGTGGGATTGCCAATTGGCAAGACGGCGAGTGGGGCGAAGCCTCGGCGCCGGCGGTCACGGTTTCAACGCGCGATGCAGGGCCGCGAGCCGCTGTCGCTGTTCGCATCGCTCGAAACGCTGCTGCATGAGGATCACATTGTGTCGACGCCGGCACTGGCGAACTTTTTTAGCTTGTCGGATGACCAGTTGGCGCTGCTGGCG
Organism: uncultured Acidobacteriaceae bacterium; assembly: GCA_963821165.1. GTDB lineage: Bacteria > Acidobacteriota > Terriglobia > Terriglobales > Acidobacteriaceae > Granulicella. The sequence goes on along the minus strand of CAWGCQ010000003.1, from coordinate 327,969 downwards.
AATCGCGGTGTGGATGAAGTGGCGACGAACGCGGCGCTGAATTACCTGAACAGCCTGACGGGAACGACGGAGCGGCAGGCGTATCGGGTGATGGGGACGGTGAGGATGGATGCTTCGCCGACGGCGAGAGACCATGTGACGGTGAGCTACATGGGCAACCGATTTGAATCGCCGTCGGGGGCAGCGCTGGGGCAGGCCTCGGATGCGGTGGTGGCGCGAGGATTGGGAAGCCTGGGCGATAGTGTGGTGCATGTGGATGTGGGGAGTGGGCGCTGGGTGCACAGCTTTTCGAAGCGCATGAACAACGAGGTGCGGGCGCAGTTCGCGCATGACCTGGACTACGAGACGCCGCATGCGCCGCTGCCGCAGGAGCCGGCGATTGGGCCGTATGGATATGCGCCGCAGGTATCGATTGCGCCGAATGGATTTTCGTTTGGGACGCCGTCGAGCCTGGCGCCGGGAGCTACGGGTGGACGAAGTGCGTATCCGGACGAGACGCGATTTGAGCTGGCAGATACGCTGCAATGGCACATCGGGCGGCATCTGCTGATGGTCGGTGCGGACTGGAGCCGGATTCATGATCGCATCGACACGCTGAGCGCGCAGGAGGGAGCGTTCAGCTATGACAGCGGAACGACCAATGGCAAGGACGGCGGGTTGGTGGATTGGATCACGGATTACACGTTCAGCGTGAATGCATATCCCAATGGTGCATGCCCGAGCATTGTCGCGGCGGTGCACTACTTCTGCTTTCGCAGCTTCACGCAGAGCTTTGGAGCGACGGAGACGGAGTTTGTGACGCACAATGTTGCGGGATTTGTGGAAGACGCGGTGCGGGTACGGAGCAATCTCTCGGTGACGTTGGGATTGCGTTACGACTACACGCTGCTGCCGAAACCGCAGACGGCGAATCCGCTGCTTGATGCGGATATTGCTGCGATTGGGGGGCCGATTCATGGAGCGACTGCGACGTTCCCGGAGGATCGGAATAACTTTGGGCCGCGGCTGGCGGTGGTGTGGTCACCGCGCAAGCTGTGGGGATTGCCCAAGCGATGGCAGCCGAAGAGTGGGTCGATGTTCACCGTAAAGCTTGGCTATGGGGTGTTCTATAGCCACATTCCGGGAGGGACGGTGAGGGCGGCGCTGGTGGATACGGCGCTGCCGTCGACGACGACGCATGTGCGGATTACGCCGAAGACCATCACGGACTGTCCGCAGATTACTGCGGTGCAGCAGGGGTTTGGATATCCGTGCGCCTACATTACGACGCCACCGGCAGCGGTCGCGCAGACTACGTCAGCGACCGTGTTTGCAAGCAACTACAGGGTGCCAATGGTGCAGCGCGGGGAACTCGCGGTGGAACGCAACCTGGGACATCGCACGAATGTGCGGCTGAGCTATGCGATGGCGATGGCGACGCAATTGCCGGGCAGCACGGATATTAATATTTCACCGTCGCCGGGGATGGTGAGTTATGAGCTGCAGAGTGTCGATGGAGTGCTGAACCGATACAAGGGTCTGCAGGAGGGTGAGACGTTCGAGGTGCCGCTGTATGACCAGCGGCCGATGGCGAACTATGGAGCGGTGACGGCGCTGGTGTCGAATGCGAATGCGACGTACCACGCGGTGACGGCAGAGGCGCGGGTGCATGGGCTGCGGTGGGTTGGATTGCGGGAGTTGGAGCTGAAGGGGAGTTACACGTTCTCGCGGTCGATCGATTATGCGCCGCAAGGCTCGGCGACGCCGCAACAGGATGGGCAGTTCGATCCATTTCATAATGGCTATGACAAGGGGCTATCGAACCAGCAGTTTCCGCAGAGGTTTTCAGGGACGATGGCGCTGCCGCTGCATGAGCGGAGGGGTCCGAAGGCGGCGCGGCTGGTGCTGGATGGGTGGCGCGTGTCGGCGATTGGAACGGCGAGCAGCGGAGCGCCTTACAGCTACAAGATTTTTGGCGGGACGTATTTGAGTGGAGGGCGCGAGTCGATCAACGGGTCGGGGGGCGCAACGTATCTTCCCACGATAGGTCGCAATACGTTGCGGCTGGCGCCGCGGGGGAAGGTCGACCTGCGGTTTGGGCGGGAGGTGAAGATGGGGCGCGGGATGCGTTTGAACGCGTTTGTTGAAGCGTTCAACTTATTTAATGCAGAGAACATCTCCAGCGTGGAGACGAGGGCGTTTCAGCTGGGGACGCCGAATACGATTGGGAATTCGACCGCGACGGGGCCTACGCCGCTGGTGTTTCAGGATGCAGCGGCGATTGCGACGGAGGGTCTGACGACGGAGGTGCCGTTTGGGACGCCGAGCTCGTCCACGACTGGGACGAGCAGGGAGCGGCAGATCGAGCTGGGGCTGCGGCTGCAGTTTTAAGGCAGGGGAATTTGGGGGCATTTTGGGGTGGCAAAGGTGGCGGGTAAGGGCATACTATCCCGGTAGATAAATCCCCGGGAGTGTGAACGATGAACCTGTTGCAGTTGATCGCTCACCATGGCTACGCTGTGATTTCGATCGTGCTGTTCGGCGCGGCTTGCGGTCTGCCGCTGCCCTTGTCGGTGGTGCTGCTGACTGCGGGTGCGATGGCGCATGGAGGGTCGCTGAATCTGGGCCTGGTGATCGTCTGCGCATGGAGTGCGACGCTTGCGGGCGATGTGGTGGGGTACCTCGGTGGACGGTATACGGGGTGGTGGTTGCTGACGAATATCTGCAAGTTCAGCCTGAACCAGGAGGCGTGCGTGTTTGGGTCGGCGCACCAGTTCTACAAGCGCGGTCCGAGGGCGCTGTTGGTTGCGAAGTTTGTGCCGGGATTGGCGGAGGTGTCGTCGGTGCTGGCGGGCAGCCTGAGTATGCGACCGCGCAGATTCCTGATGCTCGATGGGCTGGGGATCCTGTTGTATGTGACGAGCTGGAGCGTGGCGGGGTTTGTGTTTGCCCGGTTCCTGCGCGTGGCGATTGGGTGGGTGGAGCGCGTAGGTCATCTGACGGCGACCATGCTGGGTGGGATCATTGTGCTGTATGTGCTGTGGGTGGTCTTAAGCCTGCTGCGCGAGTCCCGGCTTCCGAAGGTGGAGAAGATCGCGGCGAGGGACCTCCGAAAGCATCTGCAGACGGCGAAGCAGGAGAAGCTGCTGATTATTGCGGATGTGCGCTCGCGGGGCTATTACGATCCCGGCATGCACAGGATCAAGAACTCGATTCGCGTGGACCCGGGTCGGATCAGGGAAGATCTGGAGGTATTGCAGGAGTTCATGTTGCCGCAGCCGGACTGCGAGATCTATCTGTACTGCTCATGCGCGCACGAGGCGACTAGCATGCGGGTGGCGCGGATGCTGCAACGGGAAAACTGTACGACCAAGGTGATCCGGGGTGGGCTGAAGGCGTGGGTAAAGGCCGGTGGGCCATTGGAGCCGGTGCCGCACGACGACGTGGAACACCTGCCTCGATTCGAGTGAAGCATCCGGGCGGTGAGGGGTGGAGGTGGCGGGAAGTTAAATCACACAAAACATGCGGTAGCGCCGAGAGTGCGATGTGCGGTGCGACGCGTTGAGCGCGGGTGGCATCCAACGGGGTAGCATCGACGTATACACGACGACCCCTGGGGAGCTGTAACAATGAATTTGCTGAACGTGATTGCTCACCATGGGTACACGGTGACATCGATCGCGCTCTTTGCCGCTTGCTGCGGTTTGCCGTTGCCACTCTCGATCGTTCTGCTGACGGCCGGTGCTGCGGCACATGGCGGCTCGCTGAACCTGGGGGCGGTGATCCTGTGCGCGGCGAGTTCCGCGTTGCTGGGCGATACGCTGATGTACCTGGGCGGACGCTACACAGGGTGGTGGCTCCTGACGAATATCTGCAGGTTCAGCATGAATCCCGAGGTCTGCGTGTTTGCGTCTGCGCGGCAGTTTTACAAGCGTGGGCCGCGGGCGCTGATTGTGGCGAAGTTCATACCGGGCCTGGCGACGGTCGCGGCGATCCTTGCAGGTAGTTTGAACATGCGGTTGCGGCGGTTCCTGACCATGGATGGCCTGGGCGTGCTGCTCTATGTGAGCGCCTGGAGCCTGTGCGGCTTCGTGTTTGCGCCGTTTCTTCGGATACTGATTGCCGACGTGCAGCGCCTGGCGCACTTCACGGCGGCAACGGTGTCAGCGATCATTTTGCTGTACGTGCTGTGGCTGGTGTTGAGTGCGCTGCGCGAGTCGCGACTTTCGGCGGTAGACAAGGTGGCGGCGGAGGACCTGTTCGAACGCATGCGCACGGCGACGCACGATCGGCTGCTGGTCATCGCGGATGTTCGCTCGCATGGGTATTACGATCCGGGCATGCAGCGAATCAAGAACTCGATACGCGTGGAGCCGAGCCGGCTGAAGGAGGAGTTGGAGGCGCTGCGGGAGTTCATGCAGCCGGAGTGCGAGATTTATCTGTATTGTTCTTGCGCGCATGAGGCGACGAGCGTGCGCGTGGCGCGGATGCTGGAGAAAGAGAACTGCGCGACGAAGGTGATACGCGGGGGAATGAAGGCGTGGGTGAAGGCGGGTGGCGAGACGGAGCCGGTGCCGCTTGGGGATGTGGAGCATCTGCCGCGGTTTGACTAGATCCTCGAAAAAAGCAGGCGACTTTCGAACCGACAGTCGTTATAGTTTTTCGCATGACCGACCCCACAGAATCGAGACAGTCCGAGCAATCGGTGGCTCGAACGAACTGGCCGTGGTGGGGCCGTGCGGCGTTTCGGTTCGCGTTTATTTACTGGCTGCTGTACATACTTCCTTACCCGGGAGGCGTGTCGTTGTTCGACCTGCTGCCGTGGGGTACCGCGCGCATCGAGAGTTGGGTCGTGTGGCCCATGACGACGCTGATTAAGTGGGCAGGCGTACACGTTTTTCACCTGACCGGCGTGGCTGCTACGATTCATCCCACCGGGTCGGGCGATACGGCGCTTGCGTATGTTGGGGTCGCTTGTATGGCAACTATGGCGCTCGTGGGCGCAGTTGTGTGGAGCGCGATCGATGAGCGCAGCGAACGTCGCAGGGAGTATCAGACGGCGTATGCGTGGCTGCGTCTGCTGCTTCGATTCACCCTTGCCGTGTCGCTGCTTACCTATGGATTCGCCAAGGTGTTCCCGGAGCAATTTAGTTCGCTTACGTTGTATGAGCTGACCGGGACCTATGGCGATTCGTCGCCGATGCACCTGTTGTGGACCTTCATGGGCGCGTCGGCGGCTTATACGATTTTTTCCGGATCGATGGAAGTGATTGCCGGGATGCTTTTGATGTTTCGCAGAACGAGCACCGTCGGCGCACTGATGGCTGTGGGTGTCATGCTGAATGTCGTTCTGCTGAATTTCTGTTACGACGTGCCAGTGAAGCTTTACTCGACGCATCTTCTCCTGATGGCGTTGTTCCTGCTGCTTCCGGATGTGGCGGCGCTATGGCGATTCCTGATCCTTCGTCGATCTGCGGAGTTGATGGGAGTCTGGGTGGCGCGACCTGAGCGCCGGGCATTGCGCATGGCGGGGTATGGATTGCAGGCGCTGGTGCTAATTGCTGCGCTGTATGCGACGGCGTGGAGTGCGCACCGCGCGTTCGAGAAGCCTGCTCCGAAGGCGGCTCTGTATGGCGTTTGGGCTGTCGACAGCAGCGAGGGAACGTTTCCGGAAGGTCGTTGGAGCAAAGTCATTCTGGAAAATAGGTTTGCGCTGACCTTTCACCCGGATGGCAAGATGAATGTTGTGAAGGTTCAATACAACGATGGTACGCAGACGATTGCTTTTCCAAAGGAAGACAAAAGCAGCAATCTGCATTGGACGAAGGATGAGGCAGGTGCGGTGACGCTTACAGGAACGTGGGACGGCTCCGCGGCGAAGGTGGTGATGCACAAGACAAGCCCGGACACGTTCACGCTGCAGACGCGTGGGTTCCATTGGGTGCAGGAGTATCCGTACAACCGCTAGCTAGGTGGTGAATTTGGCCAGGGCTGTGATGAGGCCGGTGTGGGGCAGGCCGTCGGCGTAGGTTTTTAAGATCAGGGAGCGCATGAAGGGGAGACGCATGGCTTTGAAGCCGCGCTCTGGCTGCGCGTAGAAGGCGCGGGCTGCGCGGTGAGAGAAGGCCAGCGTTTTTTGGAGCGGCGCGAGATGGCGCGCATAGGCTGCGGCGATGTCGTTGGGCTGATTGGCGAGTTCGCATTCGAGGATGGCGGCGGCTGCAGCCTGACCGCTCACGATGGCGGAGTGGATGCCTTCGCCGGTGAGCGGATCGACGAGGCCGGCGGCGTCGCCGACGAGCAGGGCGCGGCCGATGGGAATGTAGGTGTGGCCACCCATGCCGAGTTGCTGGCCGGTGATGTGGGTAAGGTTGGTGACGCCGAGTTTTTGCTGTGCGTAATCGAGGAGCAGTGCTCGGGTGACTTGCTTGAGGCTGGGCCTTTGCGATCCCACCTTAGTCGGCGATGAGACCGCCGTCGAAGATGGGGCACCGTTGTTCTGGGTAGGGGCGAAGGCGCCTACGCCGATGTTGATGTGGTCGGCCTTGGGGAAGAGCCAGCCGTAGCCGCCGGGGAGGGGGGCGAAATCGAAGACGAGGTCGTGAGGGGAATCGCCGGTGGGGAGGGTCGCGGGGAGATCGGTGTAGGGGACAGTGGCTTCGAGCGCGAAGCCGTCGTTTTCCGAGAGGCTGTCGCCGTCGTGGTGGACCAGCCGGCGGATTTGGCCGTTGGAGCCGTCGGCGCCGATGAGGATGGGGGCCCGGAGGGTTTCGGGGCCGCGTGGCGTGGCGACGTCGAGCTCGATGAAATCGGGGAGTTCGCGGAGTGCGATGATGCGGTCGATCTTGCGGAGCTCGATGCTGCCGCCCTGGCGCGCGGCGAGGAGTGTTTGCTGGAGGCAGAAGTTGTCGAATTGCTCGCGCACGGCCATGGCACAGATGGGATTGCGGGTGCGAACACGAACGTTGGAGGGCTTATTGGCTGCGGGGGGATTTGTGGAATCCCACGTCCCAGAAGCGGGACGTGGGGCACCCGATGTGTCGCCGCTTTGGAGGACGATCTCGTGGCAGACGCGCTCGATGACGGGTTCGACGGAGTAGCGGAGGGCTTTGAGGGTCTTGCGGGTGAGGCCGCAGGCGCAGGGCTTGTGGCGCGGGAAGGTGCGCTTGTCGAGCAGGATGACGTGCTTGCCGGCCTGCGCGAGGTCGTAGGCTGCGGCGCAGCCGGCGGGTCCGGCACCGGCGATCAGGATGTCCACTTCGCGAACCATGGCAAGTTCAGTTTACGCAGTCGCGCGGGTCTCGATTGCTTCGGCGTTGAGATTTATCTCATTCGCCAGGAGGGAGTAGCTGCGCTTGCGGGCTTCGTGGTCGTGGGTGATGGTGTTGATGATGATTTCTTTGAGGTGGAGTTCGGCGGCGAGGTTGCGGAGCTGGGCGGCAACTTTGTCGGGGGTGCCGACGAAGTAGGTGGGCCACTCGTTTTCTTCGGGGGCGTCGAGGCGTGCCGGCGGTGAAGGGGATGAGTGGGTTGGGTGCGGTGGGCTAGTGCCTGGAGCTCGCGGAGCGCGTCTTCGGGGGTGGCGACGGGGCGGCGGTCGTCCATGCGGATGCGGCGCTGGAGGAGGCGGACGGAGGCGTGGAGGTGCTGGGCTTCGGCGTCGGTGTCGGCGGCAGATGACGCCGATGGCGAGGGTGGCTTCGGGGACGGCGCGGTCGGGGCTGGGCTGGAAGTTGCGTTGGTAGTACTCGATGGCCTGGCGGGTTTGGATGGGCGAGAAGAAGTGGGCGAAGGCGTAGGGCAGGCCTTCCTGCGCGGCGGTGACGGCTGACCACATCGAGGAGCCGAGGAGCCAGAGGTCGGGAGCGCCGGGCGCGTCAGGTGCGACGCGGATGCGGGCGAAGGGGTGGTCGCCGCGCGCGTCGGCGTACGCAGCCCAGCGCTCGGGGTGGAGGAAGGCGCGGAGCTCGGCCAGCTGTTGCGGGAAGTCGTCTTTTTGCGCGGCGTCGCGGTTGCGGCGGAGGGCGTAGGCTTCAAGCTGGCCGCCGCCGGGAGCGCGGCCGATGCCGAGGTCGATGCGGTTGGGAAACATGGCGTGCAGGGTGCGAAAGACCTCGGCGACTTTGAGCGGGGAGTAATGCGGGAGCATGATGCCGCCGGTGCCGACGCGGATGCGAGTGGTCTCGGCGGCGGCGCGGGCGACGAGGAGTTCGGGCGCGGTGCAGGCGAGCAGATCCATGGCGTGGTGCTCGGAGTACCAGAGGCGCGTGTAGCCGAGGCGGTCGACGTGGCGGGCGAGGTCGAGGGAGTTGGCGAGCGCCTGGGAGGGTGTGGAGCCGGCGGGGACCGGGGACTGGTCGAGAACCGAGAGGCGAAGAGGGAATTGGCTGGCGGAAGTGCCCATGAATCTTAGATGATGGTGAGCGACGACTCTGGATGGGACCATCTCGCAGGCAAGATGTCGGGCGGAGCTCTGAAACATTCGCGCGAAGGCAGCGTCCAATCTTGCATCGGAAGGGCTGGAAGGTACTCGGCTTGAAGGACGAGCGGCTTGATCAGCCAGGCAACGCATGGCGGGACTGTTGTCGGCGACGCTGCTGGTATGCGTGCGGAGCGGTGTGCGCCCAGGATGGGGCCTGGAGCCGCTGGGCGCGTTGCGGCATGGGCCGCTGGTGGTGTGGTATTGGCGGCATCGACGAGGCCGCCGCAGATCGAATCTGGATGCAATTGCTGCGTTGCACAATGCGACACCTCTGAACTATAGCGAGAAGACGACGGGGAACTTCGGACAGAACGCGTCCACGTATGGGCAGAATGCGGCAAGTTACGGCGTGGACGCGGACAGCCGCAGCATCAGCACGCCCTCGATACCACCCGATCAGAATGCGACGAGCGCGAAGCCGAACGGTATTGGGTATCGTGCAGAAGGATGTGAGCAACTTCGGGCAGAATGCCGCGGGGCTACGGCATCGACAGCCGAGCAACGTTGGGCAGGAGGCGAGCACGGCTGGCCAGAACGCTGGGAGCTATGGCACCGAGGCAAGCCGCTATGGAACGGCGGCCAGCAATGTGGGGCAGAATGCGTCGGACTTTGGAGCTGGAAATGGCAATGGGGCGCCGGCAGAGGCGGCAAATACCGGTGCGCCCACGCAGCAGCAGCCGTTGAGAAATGCCGAGGCAGAGCAAGTGAAGCAGAGCTCTGCGGCAGGCATTTCCGGATCTGCAGATGCGGTTCGTCGCGGTCGATCCGGACCAGCTGAAGGCGAGGCTGATGGCGGCGCGCGGGACGGCGGACTATCCGGATGTGCTGCTGGGAATGTTGCCCGCCGCGTGGTGGAATGGCATGGACACGGAGTTCGGACTGGCGATGCTGCGGCCTGCGGTGTTCTATCCGAATGGCGTGACGGACAACTCCGGAGGGCGAGCCGGAGGTTGCGATTCTTGATGCATGCGCCGCACATGCAGGCCGCGCGCGCGTTCGCGTTGTGGATGAGCGAACCGAACTCGGGCTGCCCGGGATGCGTGCAGACAAGTCTTGCGGGCAAAGAGGCTGCTGCGGCGACGGTGGCGAAGAGTGCGATGGAGCGGTTGCTGAACGGCGAGCCGCTGGGCGATGAAGCCGATCCGGAGCTGGTGATGGACTCTTCGCGCGGCGTGCGGAGGATGCTGGCGATCGATGGGCAGCTCGCAGGCAAGGCGGCGGCGCGAATGACGGCGCGCACGTGCAGGTGGAGGAGGCTTCGGTGAACGGCAGCCTGGCGGCGGTTGCGCTGCGCGTGGTGGTGTCGTCGCCGGGAGTGTTTGGTGTGGCGCATCCGCTGGTGGTGCTGCGCGCCGGCAAGGATGGGCAGTGGAAGGTGCTGCAGATGTCGCTGAACCTGCCGCAGTACGAGCAAGCCAATGAGCGCGCGGGCGTTGATGGTGAGCAGTCCACCGACGGCGGCAGAGCAGAATTCGCGGGGTGAAGGGTATCGCGCAGGCTTCGCCGCATGGATGGACAGAATGTGGCGCAGATGCCGCAGCTGGTGTGGGACAACCATGGGGGCGCAGGGCTGCAGGTGGTGGAGTGGCAGCGCGGCGAGGGCGGCGAGCTGGTCCGACGCGCGGCTGTACCTGGTGGAGGACCGCAACCCGACGCTGCGTACGCAGGTGCTGGCGGAGTTCGCCGACGCCAATGGCCGCTATCGATGGAGAGTGTGGAGCGTGGGCGCGCATGGCGCGGTGGAGATCAGCCCGTGGCGCACGTTCCGGCTGATGCAGTAAGGATTGGCGCCAGGAGATTGGCGGGCGCAATCCGCTATGCTCGAAGAGTGAGTGTCGATCGACAGACGTAGCGTCACCGGTGCTGGCGGGCCCTTGCTTTCGGTGAAAGATCTGCGGATTGCGTTCTCCGGGCAAGAGGCGGTGCGGGGGATCTCGTTTGAGATTGCGCCGGGAGAGACGCTGGGGCTGGTGGGTGAGTCGGGCTCGGGGAAGTCGGCGACGTCGCTGGCGCTGCTGCGGCTGCTGCCGCCGAGTGCGGCGATCAGCGGCAGTGTTGAATTTCGGCGTGCGGATGGCGTGGTGGAGGAGCTGCTGACGCTTGCCCGAAGAGGCGATGCGGCGGCATCGCGGGCAGTCGATTGCGATGATCTTTCAGGAGCCGATGACGGCGCTGAATCCGGTGATGAAGGTGGGACGGCAGATTGCGGAGGCGCTGCTGGCGCATGCTCCGCGAACGCCGCGAGCGCGAGGTGCGCGAGCGGGTGCTGGCGGCGATGCGCGAGGTGGCGCTGCCGGATCCGGAGCGGCGGATGGATGATTATCCGCACCAGTTTTCCGGCGGGCAGCGGCAGCGCATCGTGATTGCGATGGCGCTGATCAATAAGCCACGTCTGCTGATTGCCGATGAACCGACGACGGCGCTGGATGTGACGGTGCAGGCGCAGATCCTGGAGCTGCTGAAGGACGTTGAAGCGCGAGCATAACCTGTCGATGCTGTTCATCTCGCATGACCTGGCGGTGGTGGCGCAGGTGGCGGATCGCGTGGCGGTGATGCGGCATGGCGAGATTGTGGAGCAGGGCAGCGTGGAGCAGGTGCTGACGCGGCCGCAGCATGACGTACACGCGTAACCTTCTGGCTTCGGCGCCGACGATGCAGTACGGAGCGCGAGCCGTCCGCTTGCTACGATGGTGCGGTCGGGCGTCTAATCAATTTCGGACTGGTTGCTTTTCGAGCTTCAGACTGGCTGTTTATGCGCGCGCTGGTAGTTTCGGACATTCACGGAAATTTGCAGGCTCTTGAAGCAGTGCTGAGAGTGGCGCGGAGCCGCACCGGTGGAGGGTTCGATCAGCTTTGGAACCTGGGCGATGTGGTGGGGTACGGAGCGCGACCGAATGAGGTGATTGACACGCTGCGGGCGCTCGAGACGCGAGCGATCGATTCATGTGCGCGGCAATCATGATCGCGTGTGCTGCGGGCTGAGCAGCTCGCAGGGATTCAATCCGATTGCGGCCGCAGGCTGCCGGGTGGACGCGGCAACATCTGCGGCCGGACAATCGGGAGTGGCTGCGCGGGCTGCCGATGGGGCCGATCCAGGCGACGGCGCGCGCGCTGTGCGCACATGGTTCGCCGCTGCATGAGGATCAGTACATCGCCTCGATGCGTGATGCGTGGACACCGCTGCAACGCATGCCATCGGAGCTTGCGTTCTTCGGGCACACGCATCTGCAAGGTGGCTTTTCGCGATGCGAGGAAGACTGGGCGGAAGATTTTCCAGAGTATGACCCGGACAACAGCGACGGCGTTGAGCAGTTCACGATGGAGGTGCCGCTGGGTTCGCGACATCTGATCAATCCGGGCGCCGTGGGGCAGCCGCGAGATGGAGACTGGCGCGCTGCGTTCGCGATCTACGATGAGACGCTGGAGCAGGTGACGTTCTTTCGCACGCCGTATGATGTGGCCGCGGCGCAAGCAGCGATTCGTGACGCGCACCTGCCGGAGCGGCTGGCGGTGAGGCTCGGCGCAGGGCGGTGAAGACAGAGTGTAGAGGATAGAGTGTAGAGGGTAGAAAGAACGTTTCGTCTACTCGATCCTCTTCTAAAAGAATTTGCCGATGGTGAAGACCAGCTTGCGCTCGTTGTGGGTGCCGATGGCGGGACCGATGGAGATGACGCCGAGGGGTGTCTCCGCGATAGATGCCGAAGAAGACGTCCTGCTGCGTGATGGTGGAAGCGTCGGGTGCGCGCATCTGGCCGGCCTCGTAGAAGCCGCCGAGGTAGAGGCTGTTGCCGAGGGGTGCGGGCAGCGATTTGATGCGGCGCAGATAGCCGGGCGTGACGAGGAAGTAGTCGGTGCCGCGGTACTGGTCGATGGCGCTGGCGCTCAGGCGCAGTGGGCCGCCGAGGGTGAAGCGGAAGGGTTGGGCGACATCCCGGTTGCAACATCGTGCCGCCTTCCATGTTCATCAGGAGGAGATTCTTCTTGCCGAAGGTGTGGGAGAAGGCGATCTGGCTGGAGAGCTGTGGCGCGCTGGGGCTGTCGGGTGTTGCGTAGAGATAGCCGAGGTCGGTCTGCGAGCGAATGCCGAAGTGCGGAACCAGGGCGCGGTCCTGCGAGTCGTAGATGTATTGCACGCGCGCGGTCTGGGCGTTGCCGCGATAGTCGGGCAGGCCATCGAAGCCGGTGGTGATGTACCAGCGCACGTTCTCGAGCTGCCAGCCGGCGCGAATTTCCTGCGTGCGTGCCGTCGCTCCAGCCGAAGTCTGCGCCGGCGCCGGCGATCTGAGCGAGGCGCTCGGAGAGCCGCGTGTTGCCGCTGTAGATGTAGTACGGCGTGCGCGTGATGTTGGCGCGCGGAGCGACGAAGAAGCCTGCCCAGTTGATCTTGCGGTAGTACTCGGTTTCGATGCGCGAGTCAAGAAGCCGAAGTCGACGTAGCGTGCGCAGCTCGAACCATAGCCGCCGAGGTCCTGGTAGAGCAGGATGGTGTTGACGGTGGCGCGGGTGACGCCGCCGGTCTGCGCCTCGAGGTTGAAGCCGGCTTCGAGGAAGGGTGGGCCGGTGGGCTTGTCTTTCACGGTGACGAGGAGGATGGGGCGGCCGCGCACGGTACGGTCGTAGCCGACGGTGTAATCCGCGTCATAGCGGCCATCGCTGCGCAGCTGCGAGAGCAGCGCTGCGATGCGTTCGGTGTCCACGGGCTGATCGACGAGCGGAGCGAAGAGGCGCTCGGCGACTGCCTTGACTGCAGGCGTTGGGAGCGTCGACTTCCACGCGCAGAACGTTGCCCGGAGGTCCGTGCAGACGGGCGTTGCGCTGCGCGAGATATTGCTGCCACTCGTCTTCGGCTGAGCGAGTACTTGAGCAGCTCGGCCTTGTTGGCTTCGGCGGCGGCGTAGCCGTGCTCGGCGAGTTGATACGACCTTGAGATAGCTGGCGGCGTTGAAGCCGCTGACGTCGGGTGTGATGACGACGTTGGCGAGTTTGCGATCGCGCTCCTCGTTGACCTCGATGCCGACGGCGAAGGCGCGCTGCAGCACGCCGAGGATGTTGTTGAGATCGCCGTTGCCGACCGGCGCAAGCTTGAGGCTGACGGCGAGCACGACATTCGCGCCCATCGCTTTGACGTCGGGGGTGGGCAGGTTTTCGAGGATCGCGCCATCGACGTAATCATGGCCGTCGAGCTGGAACGGACGGAAGACGCCGGGGATGGAGGCGGAGGCGAGCACGGCATCGCGCAGAGAGCCGCGCGCGAAGGTGACGGTCTTGGCGTCGGTGAGGTCGGTGGCCTGGCAGCGGAAGGGGATGGGCAGATGGTTGAAGTCGATCTGATCGTTGTAGCGGAGGAATTCTTTTTCGAGCAGCTCGTTGAGGCCGGCCTCGGTGAGCAGGCTGTTGCGGAACTCGACGCCATGCTTGAGGCCGATCGGTGATGGCGTTGGGAATGTCGCGGCTGTCTTCGCGGCGGCGAAAGCTCTGCGCGCTGTAGGCCTGCTCGATGCGAAAGACGGAGTTGATGGAGTCCTCGGTCATGATCTGCTTCATCTCTTCGGGTGTGTGGCCGGTGGCGTAGAGCGCGCGCGATGATGGAGCCCATGCTGGTGCCGGCGATGACGTCGACGGGGATGTGGTGGTCTTCAAACCACTGCAGGACGCCGATCTCGCTCATGGCCTGCGCACCGCCTCCGCCGAGGGCGAGGCCGATGACGGGGCGATTTGTGGGAAGATCGGTGGGGGCGTGGAAGGATCGAGTGGGCCGAGGGCGAGGCGCGTGGTGCTGGCCGCTTGTTCGCCGGTTGGTTGCGGGAATTTGCGTTGCGATTTGGGTTCTGTTCGGACTGTTTGCCGGTTTGAGATCGAGTTGTTTCGCGGGAATGGTTGGCTTCCAGCCTGCTTTGCTGCCTGTTCTGGCGTGGATGGGTGGCTGCGTTACGCGTTTGCGCGTGAGCGAGCAGGATAGAACGCAGCGGCTGCGAGCGCAAGGGCATGGCGCTGACAGGCAGTAGTGCGTGCGGTGTCGTGCCGGTTCCTTCAACGTGCGTTCCGTGCAGGAGCAGTTGGAGCGTGCAGGCAGTTTCCATTCGGCCATCATTCCGTTCCGGATGATGCTCGGAGCGAGATCGAGATCACGCTCGAGCCTACCTATTAGCATAGGCGGTTAGACGCACGCGAGATGAACTGCAGCGGATGGATCTCGGGCATGACGTTGAGCATGTTGCTTATCGGACGTACTCCTGAAACAGGTCGGGAAACTGCTGCTCGAGCGCGGCGATCTTGGGGATGTCGCAGACCTGGATGTAGGGGTTGTGCGGATTCTTGATGGCGTAGTCCTGGTGATACTCCTCGCCGGCGATAGAAGGCGACGAGCGGCGATGATCTGCGTGACGATGGGCTTCGTCGAAGATGTGCGCGGCGTCGAGTTGTTGCACGTAGGCTTGCGCAATCTCGCGCTGCGACTCGTCGGTATAGAAGATCGCCGAGCGATAACTGGTGCCGACGTCCGCGCCCTGGCGATTGAGCTGCGTGGGGTCGTGCACGACGGAGAAGAAGATGCGCAGCAGCGTGCCGTAGCTGACGATCGGAGGGATCGAAGACGATCTCGATGGCCTCGGCGTGGCCAGTCTCTTCACTGCAGACGGTGCGATAGTTGGCCGTCGCGGCGTCGCCGCCGGAGTAGCCGACGATGGTTTTCACGACGCCCTTGACGCGCTGGAAGACCGACTGCACGCCCCAGAAACATCCGCCGGCGAAGACGGCTTTCTCGCGCTGTCCAGCGGCGCCATCCGCCGGCAGGGATTGCAGTGTCGTGAAGTGGAGCCGGAACTGGTTGCTTCAGAGTTGTTGTCATGTTTGTTTCCTCCAACGTGAATTTCCACAGTGGCACGAGCGCGACGATTACCGAACGGTCAGAGCAATCTTGCATGTTGGCGCGCGAAGATCAGGTCTTGCCGCTACCACTTCGCATTGGACGCATGCAGGAGTCGGCAATGACGCTTAAGCGCCGCGCGTGGAGCGGGTTGCGACAGCGTGAACCACGCTAGTTAACTCCACCTCATCCCACACTTGAAGTGTTAGTAATCCCTAAGGGTCTGCGAGTTACTCGATGGCTCGAAGTGAGTTACCTCGCGCGATCGTTGAGCGTTACTCGTCATGCGCATTCTCGTAACCATCGATCGATGACTTTGGTCGCATGCGTTAGCCTGGAGGCCAATGCATGTGCCGTCCTCCCAACAGATGCAGGTGAAGATGATCGACGGTCTGTCCGCCGTCGGGGCCGGTGTTGATGACGACGCGAAAACCGTTGTCGAGATGTTGCTGTTGTGCGACTTCAGTTGGCGGCAAGGAAGAGTTGGCTGAGCAGTTCGGCGTCGGTGGAAGTGGTGTGCGCGAGCGAGCTGAAGTGTTGCTTGGGGATGATCAAGATATGCACAGGCGCCTGTGGATTGATGTCCGGGAAGGCGAGCACATGATCGTTCTCAAAGAGACGTGTGACGGGGATCGCGCCGGAGGCGATCTTGCAGAAGAGGCAGTCAGGAGTTGGTAGCCATGTGCGCATGCTAAACCTGCGCGGCTACTTCTTGAAATACTTTGGTTCCATTCCGGGAGCCCATGGGTCGTAGGCTTTGCCGAAGGCGGCGCGGCGGCCGATGGAGGGATGGCTGTAGGTCCAGAATTCGTAAAGCGGGCTGGGGTTGGGATCGGCGAAGGAGGTCTTGCCGAGAACGTCGAAGGCATTCTGACCGCGGTGGACTGGGGATCGGGGACGAGACCGTGGATGGCCTCCTGGCCGTAGACGTCGGCGGCGTGCTCGTGCATGCGGCTGTAGGTGTTCTCGATGGGCTCGAGGAGAATCCCGAAAAGGGAAAAAGCGAGCAGCAGAACAGCGAGTGCGGCCCAGTCATTTTGAGAGGTGATGCCCCAGCGGATGCCGAAGCGCGCGATGGCCCACTGCACGAAGAGGATAGCCGAGGTAGAAGGTGACGAAGAGGATGCAGAAGGTGAAGACGAGGGTGCTGCCGATGTGGCCGAGAACGTAGTGGCCGGACTCGTGGCCGAAGACGAAGACGATCTCGTCGGGCGTCATCTTGGCGATGGTGGTGTCCCAGACGACGACGCGCTTGGAGGCGCCGAAGCCTTCGACGTCGGCGTTGAGGGTGGTGAGCTTGGCGCTGGCCTTCATCAGGAACATGCGCTCGGGCGGGATGTTCATGTGGCCCTTCTCGACGACCTGCTCGAGTTGCGCGACGAGTGCGGGATTGGTTTTCTCGAGCGGCTCGTATTGGAAGAAGATCGGCTCGATGTAGGGCGCGACGAAGATGCCGAAGAGCACGATGGGGATGGAGACGCACCAGAAGGCGAACCACCAGCTGCGCGGCAGCTTGCGGATGATCCAGAAGAGCAGCATGAGGAGCAGGCCGCCGATGATCCAGGCGAGCGCGAAGGCTCTTGGCCTGGTCGCCGAACCAGCTTGGCCAGCTTTGCACGGAGAGGCCGTACTGGAGCGAGAGGTGCTGCGCGTAGAGATCGACAGGCAGGCTGAGGAGCGTGTCGGCGAGGAGATAGAGCAGAAGGAAGACGTAGCCCTGCGCCCAGCGATTGCTGCTGACGTTCACGGCGGTGTCGCGCATCCAGGCGATGATGCCGAAGCTCAGCAGAAGAAGGAGGCTGACGATGCCCCAGGCCTCATCGCCGAAGTGCAGGATTTCGTGCACCGTGCTGAGATGCTGCGCCTTGGCGAGGTCGGCGGGCGAGAGCGAGTAGTCGGGGAGTTGCCGTGGGGCGGAGCGGCGGCGAGCTCCTGCGCGGCGTAGACGTTGGCGGCGTGCTCGGCGGGGGTTTCGCTGGCGCAGCCGGTAGAGCCCGACGGTGAGAACAAGGAAGATACAGGCGACAAACAGCAGGGACAAACGAGCGCAGGTTCATAGGGTTCCTTGGTGGAGAATCGGCTGAGAATTTCCGATGGCGCAAGTCTGCATCTGGTGTAGCCAAGTGGGCAAGGTTCCTCGTCTCAAGGATTGCCTGGTGCGACGGCTGGTCTATGAGCAGTACGACGCGGGCAATTCGATACACTCAGAGCATATCGCGCCTGATGGTGCGCACAGACTGGAAGTTGACACCTCCTTGACCTCACCCGACTTGCACCGCTCCGCAGTATCCCGCATTGACTGGTTCGCAAACGTATCTCAGGCGCGCGCTGATTGTCAGCGTGTGCGTGCCGGCGTTCGCAGCTCTGCTCCGACGGTAGTGGCGCAGGGCGCGAGCTCGCAATCAAAGCGCGACGCCGCTGCGCAGGAGCCGCCGCTGATGGAGGCGATGACGACAGAGCTGCATCGCGCGATTGCGGACCTGGGCAGCGCGACGGAGCCGGTCGGCTTCGACGCGAAAGAGAAAGTGCCAGCGCAGAAGCCGTACTTCATCAGCTACTCGGTGGCCGATGCGGAGAGTGTGACGATCACGTCGCAGTATGGCGCGATCATGAACTCGACCGAGATCGCATGAGCGGACGGCGGATGTGCAGGTGCGGCTGGGATCGCCGGCGCTGGACAACACGCACGACGCGCACCGCACCAGCGCGCTGACGACGATGGCGCTGCCGTTGACGGATGATCGCGCGGCGATTGAGCGGACGCTTTGGTACGCGACCAATCGCGGCTATGGCAAGGCGCTGGACGCGCTGGAGAAGGTGAAGACGGAGCAGCAGGTGCGGGCGCGCGAGGAGGACTCCGTCGCCGGACTTCTCCGAAGAGCGCCCGCAGGTGGAGATCCTGCCGACGGAGCCGCCGCTCAGCGTGGACCGCAGCGCGTGGGAGTCGCGGCTGCGTGAGATCTCCGGTGTCTTTCGCCAGTATCCGAATATTTTTTATGACACGGTGGTGCTGCAGGCCACGCATGAGACGGACTATTTTGTGTCGAGCGATGGGGCTCGAAGGTGGCAGCGCCGAATCATGTGGCGCGGTTGATTGTCGCTGCGCGCACGCGCGCGTCGGATGGCATGGACATGTTCCGCGACGAGACGTTTGAGGCGGACTCGGCGGGCCATCTGCCGGACCAGGCGGAGGTGATGGCGAAGACCCAGGCGATGGCGAAGGGGCTCAACGATCTGCGCACGGCGCCGATCACGGAGCCGTACAACGGGCCGGCGATTCTGTCCGGGCGTGCGGCTGCGGTGTTCTTTCACGAGGTGCTGGGGCATCGGCTGGAGGGGCAGCGGCAGCGCGGCGATGAAGAAGGTGAGACGTTTACGAAGCTGCTTGGCAAGGCGATTCTGCCTGACTTTCTCTCGGTTGCGGACGATCCGACGCTGACGCAATACGACGGCCATCCGCTGAGCGGGCACTATCTTTTCGATGATGAAGGCCAGCCGGCGCAGCGCGTGCAGCTGGTGCAGGATGGCGTGCTGCAAACGTTCCTGATGTCGCGGCTGCCGATCGCGGGATTCGCGCACTCGAATGGCCACGGCCGCGCGGAGACGGGCAAGATGCCGACCGGGCGACAGGGAAATCTGATTGTGACGTCGACCAAGACGGTGAGCGATGCCAAGCTGCGGCAGATGCTGAAGGAAGAGGCGAGGAAGCAGGGCAAGACGTACGGGCTTGTACTTCGAGGACATCAGCTCGGGCTTTGCGGTGACGACGCGGCGCTCGCCACAGGCGTTCCAGGTGATTCCGCTGGTGGTGTATCGCGTGTATGTGGATGGGCGGCCGGATGAGCTGGTGCGCGGCGTTTCGATTGTGGGAACGCCGCAGGCCGCGCTGAGCAGCATCGTTGCGACGGACGATCAGCCGGAGATCTTCAACGGATTGTGCGGTGCGGAGTCGGGAACGATTCCGGTGAGCGCGGTGGCGCCGGCGATGCTGGTGTCGCAGATTGAAACGCAGCGGCAGGCGCAGGGAACGTCGCGACCGCCGATCGTTCCGCCACCACCGCTGGATGATGCGCCGAATACAGCGAGCTCGCCGAAGGGAGGCCGCTGATGAAACTGCGCGCCCTGCTTCTTCTGCCCGCTGATCGGTTCGTTTGCGCTGGCGCAGGCGCCGCAGCCTGCAGATCCGATTCTTGCCGCGATGCAGCAGGAGCTGGCGCGCGAGAAGGCTGACCTGGTGATTCCCGGCATGCTGCGGCCGTACTTCATCCAGTATCGGCTGGAGGACATCCATACCTACGACGCAATCGCCAGCTACGGCGCGCTGACGCGCGAGACGGAGAGCCATCAGCGCGTGGTGCGTGTTGAGGTGCGCATCGGCAGCGAGACTTCGGACTCGAGCTCTGCGCGCGGCGATGGATCGCTGGAGCTTGCGCCGGCGGACGAAGATCCTGCGGCGCTGAAGTATGCGCTGTGGTCGGCGACCGACGATGCGTACAAGAATGCGCTGCGTGCCTATGCGACCAAGCAGGCGACGCTGAAGACGTTCCAGAGCGCGCCTACGGCGAATGACTTCACGCCGGCGAAGGCGGTCACGCTGATTGAGCCGCTGGTGACGCTGACGCTGGATCGCGATGATTGGAAGCATCGGTTGATTGAGGCGAGCGGTTTGTTTGAGACGTCTGCCGGAGACGCGAAGCTTTGCGGAGGCGGTGCAGTACAGCTCGGCGAGCATCAGTGCGCTGGTGGTGAATCGCTATACCGTGAACACCGATGGAACGATGTTGCGGCATGGATACTCCGGCTATTCGGAGGGAGTCAGCGTTGGCGGGCAGGCCGACGGATGGGATGGACCTGGGCCGCAGCAATGGTTCGGTGGCGACCACTGCGGCTGGCCTGGAGAGTGCAGCGGCGCTGAACAAGCGCGTGGTCGACGACCTGATCAGCTTCAACGAACTGCGTCACGCGCCGATTGTTGATGCGGAGGATTACCACGGGCCCGTGTCTGTTCTCCGGCGATGCATCGGCGGATGTCTTCAATCGGCTGTTCGTGCCGAACGTCGAGGCGGATCGTCCCGACATGGGGACGTCCGCGCGCACGCAGGGAGCGTATCAATCGAGCTACAAGACGCCCATTCTGCCGACGTTTCTGTCGGTGGTGGATGATCCGACGCTGCGCAGCTTTGAAGGCCACGCGCTGCTCGGCGCCTACAAGGTCGATGACGAGGGCGTGCCGGTTGAGCCGGTGGATATCGTGGTGCATGGCAAGCTGATGAACTACCTGATCGGCCGTCAGCCGGTGAAGGACTTTCCAGAGTCGAACGGCCACGGACGCGCGGCGCTGGGGCAGGGTGCTCATTCGCGTGCGGGCGTGATCGTCATCAAGTCGTCTGATCCGCTATCGGCGGACGCGTTGCGTGCCAAGCTGCTGGCGCTCGCGAAGGAGCAGGGGCGCGACGTGTATTCGGTGGAGACGCTGGGCGGAGAGCTTGCGCCGCGGCTGCTGTATCGCGTGTCTCCGGATGGCAAGCGCACGCTGGTGCGCGGTGCGGTCTTCGATGAACTCGATCAGCGCGCCATTCGCAGCGGCATTCTCGCCGCAGGCGGCAAGCCGTACATCGCGCAGCAGGTAGGCGCCCGTGCCGGAGACGACGATTGCTCCGGAGCTGCTCTTTGCCGACATCACGGTGAAGCGCGCCAACGAGGAGCAGCAGAAGCTGCCGTACTATCCACCACCGGCGCTGCCGAAGGATTGAACGTCAGTTGACGCGAACGAGGTAGGGCACAACCTGGGGCAGCGGGGTGCCGATCCAGTCCTTGATGGCGGCGGCTTCGGTGCGATCGTGGCGCACCGGATCGATGCGCACCCAGTAGCCGGTGGCGCTGGCGAACTCGATGACACGGGAGCCGACGTAGCGGCGAGCGAGGGCGCTCTTGAGATCGAGCGCATCCTGCTCGGTCTTGGAAGGCGCCGGTCTGCACGCACCACTTGCCTTCGACGCTGGCAGTCGGCGTTGGCGAAGGCTTCGATGCGCACCTGGGCGACGCCCATGCGATAGAGGTCGATCTTCTTGGCCGCGCTCTCGGAGAGATCGAGAATGCGGCCGTGCGAGAAGGGCCCGCGATCGGTGATGCGGACCGTGACGGATTCGCCATTGGCGAGGTTGGTGACGCGGGCGACGGTGCCGAGCGGAAGTGTCTTGTGTGCGGCGGTCATGCCGGTACCGTCGTAGGCCGAGCCGTCCGCGGCGCGATGGCCGCTGGGCCCATACCAGCTGGCCATGCCCGTCTCGACGAACTCCGGGTGGCCTTCGGGGGCGGGGATGGGTTCGCGATCTCGGCAGAGTCTCGTCGGGTTGAATCGGCTCGGGCCGGGTGTACTGAGGATTGCGTGCGTAACGGCGGGGGAGGCGGTGCGTAGGGGTGGTGCTTTTGATGATGGCAGCCTGTGGTGAGCAGCCAAAGCGAAGAGAGGAAGCCCGGCGAGCCGAGGCCAACGCCGCGAGGACGTAGAGCGCGGTTGGCTGCGGTGTGGCGATGTCCTGGCGTCCGTCGGTCTGCATCGGCCGGCAACGGTTTCTCTGCAATGCTCGGCAACGACGGGCTCCTTTCGCTGAAGATCCAACCTTCATGATTGGGTGCTGTTGATGCTTGAGTCAACGCTGAGTGCCTAACTGGTTACTGGTGGGTAGCGGCATTCCGGTGTATTTTCGCGAGGTTTATCACCGCTCGGGGGTGGCGATGGCAGGTCGGATCCAACGCTAAGACGTCGACGGATTTGATCACGTGAACAACCATGTGGGTCGAGAGTGCGTCCGTAGAAAGACGGCGTTTATTCCTGGAGGCGCGGCGCGCTGAACGCGAAGACGCGGAAAAGGGCACGATACTAGTGGGCACAAGAGCGTTGAGCGCACCTATGCACCTAAACCAGACCAGGACCCAATGCCTGAAAGCATTGGCGAAGAGCAGAACCCGCGCGCAAAGAGCCTTCGTGCTGCTTGCACCGTTAGCATGCATGATTGCCTGCCCGGCAGGGGCGCAAAGCGTGATGGCGCCGGCTGAGATCGCATCGGGCGCTTCTGCGATGGTGCATCCAGCCCCTGCAGCGCCACCTGCTCCTGAGATCGATGCGCCTCAACCACAACCATCGGTCCTGGACCTCGATGGTCGATCCCACTGTTCCCTCCGATGCGGCCCCTGCAAATCAGCCCGGGGGCTATAAGGTTGCGCCGATACACCGGAAGTACATCATGCCGGATATGCGGGCTCAAACCATCACTGCTCGCGACAAGGTGATCATCGGCCTGAAGGGCGCTTATAGCCTGCAGAACTTCGGTGGAATCATTGTGGCGTCGGGGTATGAGCAATTACGCAATGGCCAGCCGAACTACGGCACCGACCGAGGCGCCTTTGGCCAGCGGCTTGGGGCCGCCGGCATCCGAGACACGACCCAGGGCGTATTCACCGATTCGGTCTTTGCACCGCTGCTGCATGAGGATCCCCGGTACTACATACAGGGCAATCAGTACAGTTTCGGCCATCGTGTGTTCTATGCTCTCATCCGACCGGTGATTACCCGCAGCGACAGCGGACGCCGCACGATCAACGGGGCTCAGCTGCTCGGCTATGCCTCATCGACTGCGCTCGACAACGCCTTCTATCCCGCCAGCAACCGCAATGCTGCGGACAACGCCAAGGCGTACGCCAGCTCGATCGGCGGCTCTGCCTTGAGTTCTCTGCTAATCGAATTTACCGCCAGTTTCTGGCACGTTCTGCACCTTGGCCGCTAGGCGCAGACCTCGGCCGTAGCTTCGGTTCGACACGGACCTGCGCGAGCAAAGGCTGGGCGATCCGATAGATCTGACGGTCGAGACGTCTCAAGGAACCACTGGGTGGAAAGGAAGCAAGGTCATTTCCATGTGCGACCTCGGACAACCGGGTATGAAGAGCGCAACGCGACTTCCCGGCTTGCATCCAGGTCTGACTATGCTGGGGATGCTGTCACTTTGCCTCGTAATGCCGAGCGCCCATTCGCAGTCGGAACGAGACTCGCTTCCAGATGCACCGAGCGCGCTGCTATTCGGCAGCGATCCTGCCGGGCAGGATGTACAGCAATTGCAGACGTCGCAGACGCCTTCGCCGGCCGCGGTGCCTCCGCAAACAAGCGTCGCCGTTCCGTCGGGCCAGGTCCCTCCCTGTCCTAAGGGCAAGCACACAACGGGCTCACCCTCGGACCTCGAACCTCTGGCGAAGCAAGCCTGCGAGGACCAGTTGCAGCTGATCGTTGTGACCGGGTACATTCGGCCGCTGACCTCGAAACAGAAGGGGGTTCTGGCGGTCGCGCGCGGTTACGGATCCATTCAATCTGCTGACGATTGCGACCTTCTCCGGGATCTCGGTCGCGATCGATCCGCACTCTGTGTACGGTCCAGGATTTGCTGGTTGGGGACGGCTGGCGGGCTACAGTCTCGCCGAAGATGCGCAGGGACTTTTCACGGGAGTCTATGTGCTTCCCAGCGTGTTTCACGAAGATCCGCGCTACCATCGCATGCCCAAGGCGACGGTGCGGCGACGGATCGAGCACGCGCTGATTCATACCTTGGTGTCGCAGCATGATGATGGATCGCTGATGCCGAACTACGCCACCCTCATCAATGTTCCGCTCAGCGCGGAGATTTCCAATCTCTATGTGCCGGGTATCGGAACCAACGCGCCGGATACGGCCAAGCGCGTTTTGGTTGGGTATGCCACGGACCCGATTGGGCCGCTGGTCGCGGAGTTTCTGCCGGACTTCGCCAAGCGCGTTCATATTCACATCGTCTTTGCGCAGCAGATATCTGAACCGCATCGCGCTTGGATCGGGCACGCCTTCCTCTCCGAACTAGCAGGCAAGAAAAATGTGGGTTGGCGAGGTGTTCTTCGCCAACCCACATTTTCTTCTGCGGCCGTTCGATTGCGGAACGGGTGATTTAGAACGAGGTGCTGATGGTCAGGCGGAAGGTCTTGCGCGGTTCGCGCAGGACGTAATCCGCGCCGTAGTATTGCAGCGCCTGCTGGTAGCTGTACGCCGCGGCCCCTGGGGAGGTCGCGAACGGGAAGAAGTCCTTGAAGCAAGTTGGCCGCGGTGCCCGAGCAGGCTGGCTCCGCTCGGAGCAACAATCTGCTGAGGAAGAGTCCTTGTAGAGGCGCAGCGGGTTGTACGCGTAGTAGATCTGGAACGGCGCGTTGATGATCGGCATGATCACCTGCAGATACGCGCCGGTCGACATGCGCGGCACGATAGTTGGTTCCCGGAACCGTCTTCAGGTACTCCGAGAACGGCGGCAGCTGATAGCCGTCCGACGCAGTTTCCGTTGACCACCTCCGGGCAGCCATAGAGCGGGCTGTTGACCGTCGAGATGCCCTCGGGGCTCTGCACGCAGCTGCTTGGCCTCGGTGTTCATGGTCAGGCCGAAGTCGGTGAAGAACGCGAAGGTGACCTGGTTGATGATCGGGAAGCGGTACTCCAGGTTGGAGGTGACGGAGGTATCGCCGCCGATCGGGGCGAGGCGATAGATGGGCAGAGGAATCTGCACATTGCCCAGCGTTGGGTTGCTGGGATCGCGCGGGACCAGCGGTTCCATCCGGGTTGGTCAGGTTGAACATCACCTTGGTGGGAAGGAAGGTGTAGGGCGAGATGGAGCGGATATCGAAGCCGCGCAGATCGTTCTCGCCGCCGCCGTAGAGACGGGCGAAGGGAGGAGCGACCTGGCCGCCGAATCCGGCGATGTTCGCTACCTGGATGCGATAGCCGAGGACATTGTGTCCTTCCTTATTGATCTTGCAGGCCCTTCATGGGGAAGAACTGACGCCAGGAGGCGACGGGCAGGTAGTACTTCGTATTGCCGCCGACGCCGGCGAACTGGAAGGCAACGCTGAAGTCCTTGCCGTTGTGCGGCCCGACGGCGCGATCCAGGGTCGAGAAGCTGAAGCTCGGCGTCACGATCGACGTCACGATGCCGTTCAGCTGAGTTTGCGCCTGCAATGCCCGAGCGGAAGGCCAGCGTCTGGAAGACGCTCAGCGTGTTCTGGTTGAACGTCGTGATGCCGGAGCTGGACAGCGAGTAGGCGAGCCCGATGCGCGCCACGCCCGAGCGCCGGAAGAGCTTGCGCAGCGCCTCGCTGGTGGAGATCGGTCACGCCCTTGGACGACTGGTTGTAGTTGTTCAGCAGCGACTTCTGCGCGTTGGTCAGGTTGGCGCTCTGGCCGCTGGTGATCGCGTAGCTCTTGGCCGGGTTGAAGTCGGTCTTGCGATCGAAGACCTGGATGCCGAGCGAGATCGGCTTGTTGCGCAGGTAGGGCTCGGTGAATCCGAAGCTGAGGTTGCGCGAGAGGTCGCCGATGTTGGCGGTCACGCTCAGCGTTTCGCCGAGGCCGAGGAAGTTGTTGGTCTGATAGTTCAGGCCAAGGAACGAGCCCGAAAGACCGCTGACGCCACCATTGACGCCGATGGAGTTCTTGCCCTTCTCGTGCAGCTTGATCAGCAGGTCGACCGTGCCGGCATCCGCATTCTGCTGCGTCTCCACGTCCTGGTCGGCCTTCAGCGTGTCGAAGTAGCTCAGCTGGTTCAGGCGCAGCAGCGAGAGATCGACGAGCCGGCTGTTGTAGACCTGGCCCTCTTCGATCAGCAGCTCGCGGCGAATGACGCGGTCGCGGGTGAGGGTGTTGCCGGTGAACTCGATGCGCGAGACGTAGAACTGCTTGCCTTCGTCGATATCGATGTCGAGGTAGACGAGCTTCTTGGCCTCGTCGGTGCGCGGGATCGGGGTCGGCACCATGTTGATATAGCCGCCCTCGCCGTAGGCCTTGCGCAGGTTTTCGATGCCCTTGCCGAACAGCGGCGCGTTGAACCAGTCGCCGTCCTTCTCGGGGAACTGGGCGCGCAGAGCCTTCACGTTCCTGTAGGCCTTGTTGCCGGTAAAGGTGATGCCGCCCAGCCGATAGCGCTCGCCCTCTTCGATCGGGATGACGATATCGACGCGCTTGCCGTGCGAAGGATGCAGGGTGAACGGATTGATGCCGCCGGCGTTGCGGACGTTGGTCTGCGGCTCGCCGGTGAGGGCCTTGAAGTAGCCCTTGTCGCGATAGGCCTGGCGCACGCGGTCCGCGTCCTCGTCCAGCTTGCTGGCGTCGAAGGTGCGCGGGAAGATGTTTTCGAGGATGATGGAGTGCGGAATGCCGATCGGCTTGCAGGTTCTTCATCGCCGCCACCAGTTCGCGGTGGCTCAGCGCATGGTTGCCGGTGAAGGCGATCTTGCCTACCTTGACGGTCGGGCCTTCCTTGATGACGAAGGTAAGCGCAACGCGCGCCGGCGGAATGGTCTTGACCTCGGTCTTGATCGACGGCAAACTGGTGGCCGTGCTCGCCGAGCATCTCCTGCAGCACCACCTCGGCGCGCTTGACGCGGGTCTCGTCGAACTGGCTCTCGACGTTGAGGCCGACCTTCTCCTTCTTGAAGCGGTCCATCACGTCCGAGACGGAGACCGAGTTCAGGCCCTTGTAGTTGATCTCGCTGATGGTGGGCTTTTCGCGAACGTAGACCTCCAGCTGGAGGCAGCCCTGGCCTGGAACCTTCTCGATGCGCACATTGTCGAAGTAGCCGGTGTTCCAGAGCGAGTTGAAGTCGCGCTCCACCACGGCCGGGTCGTAGGGGTCGCCGGCGCGGCTGAACAGGCGCGCGACGATCGACTCTTTGGGGATGCGCCGGTTGCCGATGACCTGGATCGGGCAAAGGACCTGCGGCGCCGCTTCCGCGGAGAACTGCGGCGTGGCCTGGACCTGCGCGCTGGCGGTCGAGATCAGGGCTGGGATGGTCAGCCAGAAATCGCCAGCGAATGCTCAGGCTCGAAAGGCCCCAGCGGAGAACAGCGGTTCAAGCCGGAGCGGTTCTGGCCGTAGCCAAGGATGCCCAATCGGCTCGAGCGCGTGCGCACAGGCTGGGTCGTACACTTCAGGGAGCTTGCGCTCACTCGGATTCCGGTAAAGATAACCACACCCTCACTGCTCTTTGAATCTGTCAAAGCTTGTTGGATTCTTCTGTTGATTCCAGCCCTGCGGTACACGAAGGGAGAGCTTTGATTATAGGCGACTAGCGGCAACCCATGCGAACCCGCAGGCTGCCAAACTTGAGCTTTCGCCATTAATCGGTGATCTGCCAGCAGAAGTTTTCTCTGTCCTGATCGACAGAAAAGCCCCTTCTGCGGGCCACCAGCTGTCTACTTCGCCATTACTCGTTTGACGTAGGGCGCGGTCAGGGTAAGCAGGTCGGCGCTCTTTAAGAAGCTGGTCAGCGTGGACGCCAGCTGCGGCTCCATCACGCTTGCCGGGGTCATCGTGTCCAGGCTCTCGACCTTCAGCATCACCGGGATGGGCCGCGTGCGTATCGGATTGGAGAGGAATGCCGCGGTGCGGGCGCGCATAGATCAGGGTCACGTGCTGGGTGGTCTCGGAGTACTGCCGGCACGCGCCGTTGTCGCAGACAGTGGAGGCTTCCAGCTCCTGGGTGGCGCCGTCGTTGTAGGTCGCGGCCGTCAACTCCACTGGGCCCCCGGCGGTCGCTGCCACAATCTGTCCGTGCCAGGTCGGATCTTCGCCGCGCGCGAGATGGCAGACCTCGGCATCATGCACGGTCTGCGGCGAGACGCCCAGCATCACGTGCGCGCCCGGAACCCCGTTCACCGTCGGTTCCGCATAGTCGCCCCAGGTATAGACCAGCACGCCGAACTGGGTCTCATCCCAGGTGCGCTCGCAGGGTAAAGTCGCCGATGTGTTGGGGTAGCGATGGCGGGCACCTGGGCTGCCAGCCGCGGCAGCGTCCACCCGATGCTCATGCAGCACGTCTACGCCGAAGATCGCGGCCATCAGCAGTACCGCGGCCACCCGCAGAAACAGCGAGAGTCTGCAGCCGGCGGGCATTCGCTGGGGCAGATCGGAGCGGTGTGCGGCACCGTTAGCGGTTCTGTCGTGGTGCTCGGGGTCGTTGCGCAGCTTGTTGGCGACGGTAAAGAAGACCGCCAGCGCGCACACGAACAGGCACCCGCCGATGACGTAGTCGGCGATCTTGGCGTGGTGCTGCAGCCAGGGGTAGGGAAGCGCGATCTTGTAGTACACCACCAGCAGGCAGAGCCGAAGGAAGTTGAACAGGTATCCCAGCAGCACGGCCCCCGCGACGACCGGCGCGTACACATACCAGCGGAAGCGGTAGAGATAGCTGACCACGACCGCCGCCAGCCCCAGGGTAATCGCGCCGCGAATCCCGTTGCAGCCGGGAGCGATGAACATCCCGAACTCCGGCGTAAACATCAGGCGAAGCTTGTCCTGGGTAAGCTGCTGGCCGAGCGCATGCGCCCAGGCCCGCGCCACGGTGGCCGAGGCGTGCTGCAAAGGCAGATCCACCAGCCGGCTGAACGTCTGCGGCACCGGAATCACCGCCCACATGAACAGCACCGGGAACCAGGCTGCCTTGAGCAGACGCATGCCGCCGAACAGAAGCACCATCCCGGCGGCATAGATAACGGCAACCAGCGGCAGCGGTGGCAGCTGCAGCAGCCAGTCCTTATTGATGGTCACGATCAACAGCATCTGATCGCGCAGAAACATCAGCGCCGCTGAGCCAGCCAGCACCGCGAACCCCCACCAGGAGCCTTCCGTCTCCCAATCGAGACTCTGCCATGCGCGGAGAATCAACAGATAGCAGACCAAGGGAACGACCATGCCCATGGACTTGAGGTCATCGGTCGTCCAGATGCCGTAAGAGGGACTGGACAGAAGGCCAGATGGTGAGCAGGCCGGCAGCGGCGCACAAGGAAGCCAGCACCACGACAGTTCGAGACTGGAGGGTGCGGGACGGCGGTTCAGATGAGAGGGTAGTTGACACAAACCTCAGCACCCCTTTTGGGGGTAGGTCGCAACATGAATATCGGATACCAGACTACAAGTTACCGCCAGAAGTTACCGTCAGCAAGAAATCTAACGGTTCTTCGCCCCTCGTCGAGCACGAATCTTCATGCGTACGGACGAAATGGCGTACGCGCCACCAGCCAATCCCGCCAAGAATCAGAGTGGGATTCTCCGGTGAATCATCACATCCACCCTGGGCGCGAGCCGGGATCGCCGCGATCATTGCAAATGCGAGAGCAGTGAGGAGAAAGGTCTTCTTCATTGGGAGATCCTATTTCCGCCGCGACCCGGGGGCCCTTGGCTGTAAACGAATAAATTGAGTCCGCCACACCGACTCTCCAGCTTTCGAGATGCAAGTGCAAGGCGTACAGGTATATATCTCATCCGAGAATATAGGGGACGCAGGGGGTAAGTCAACGATTCTCTCCGTCGGAACTACACCTTTCGCTATACCCATTCGTCTACAACCTAACCCCTTTTGGATGCATCAACAGGGCCAGCAAATCCGGCTGTAAAATCAAGGGTTGTAACCGGAGCATCCGGCAGTCATTCAGGAGGTTGTAAACACCATGGCATCGGCAATGGCAGGGATGGAGGGCCTTTCGGGCGTATATGACGGACTTAAGGCGCGCATGAACAAGCTCGGTGGATGATTTCCGCGCGAACCTCGTGAGCGTCCGCACCGGCCGCGCATCGGTCCACATGCTGGACGGTATCCGGTTGACTACTATGGTACCGAGACTCCAATTTCGCAGGTTGCGCAGATCACCACCCCCGAAGCGAACCTGATTCTGGTTCAGCCCTGGGAGCAGAGCCTGGTCACGGCCATCGAAAAGGCCATCCGCACCAGCCAGCACGGTTTCAACCCCATGCACGACGGCAAGATCATCCGCGTGCCCGTCCCGCCCATGACCGAAGAGCGCCGCAAGGACACGGTCAAGCTGCTGGCCGGCACGGTCGAAGACCACAAGACCTCGATCCGCAACATCCGCCGCGAAGGCAACGAAGCGGTGAAGAAGGCCGCCAAGGACAAGCTGATCTCCGCCGACGACGAAAAGCGTGCCAACGCCGAGATCCAGGAGCTCACCGATCGCCGAGATCAAGCGCATCGAAGAGCTCTTCCGCGCCAAAGAAAAAGAAGTGCTGACGATCTGAAGCGATAGGCAGGGCTGCAGCTCTGCTCGCGTGGCTCTCAGGCTCATGCGCTGCAGTACTGCATCGGCGACTGCCGCAGCTTCCTGTGCGACCTGCAGATCATGCACCCGCAGCACGTGGGCTCCGGCGAGGATCGCCGTAACGTTGGCGGCCACCGTGGCAATCCGCCGAGCCTCGGCCAGATCCACGTTCTTGCGCTGCAAGGGCTTCACCGCTTCGCCCAGAAATCCTTTGCGCGAGAGCCCCACCAGCAGCGGCCGGCCCAGCTCGCGCAGCCGTCCAAGTCGCGCCAGCAGGGCAAAGTTCTCCGCGCCGCGTTTGCCGAAGCCGAAGCCGGGATCGACGACGATTCGCTCGGTGCGAATTCCCACGGCCTCGGCCTGCACCAACTGCTCGCACAGCCCTGCGAAGACCACCGGCACGACCGCGTCGCTGTCCAGTCCGGGCTGCGTCTGCCACTCCCCGGAGCGGCCGCGCGCATGCATCAGCACCAGGCCGCATCCGCTCTGCGCGACGACGTCGGCCATGACGGCATCCCACGTCAGGCCGGAGACATCGTTGATGATCTCCGCGCCGGCCCGCGCCGCAGCCCGCGCCGTCGCTCGCATGGTAGGTGTCCACCGACACCACGGCTTGGGGCCGCTCGCGCAGCAGTTGTTCCAGCACCGGCAGCAGCCGCGCCTGCTCCTCTTCGCTGCTGATCGGCGTCGCGTTCGGGCCGCGTCGACTCCGCACCGAGGTCGACGATATCCGCGCCAGCATCGACGGCCTCGACCGCCGTCGCGACGGCCAGCTTGGTGACGCGCTGCGGAGGGCGTCCAGACTGCGCGTTCCGTTCCGCGCTCAGCAAGCCGTCGCCGGAAAAGCTGTCCGGCGTGAGGTTGATGATGGCCATCAGGAGCGTGCGTTGCCCCAGCGCCAGCTTGCGCGTGCGCAACTGCCACTCGAAGTGCGGTCTGTAGTTGCTGCGGTTCATCGGATCGGTATCCAGCTTCGGGGTATGGTTTCAAGCTCGTCCACTTCACCGCGCAATTGTAGGCCTCCTTAGGCAATGCGCTATACATAAATTGCACCAATTCTGTAGACTTGCGCCATGCAAATCTCTGCGCAAATTGCACTGATTTTGTGGCTTTTTGTCGCAGCGATGCGGCCGGTCGTCTGTTCGCGCGCAGGCGACATCGCCTACCCCGCCTGCGCCTGTATTCGCTTCACCCTGCCTATCCTAACGGCTCGGCCACGCCGCTCGGTCAGCAGATCGAGAGCGCTGCTCGCCGACCCGTCGGTCTCGCGCGCGCACTGGGGCATTGCGGTCACCACGCTCGATGGCACGCCGCTCTATGGTCACGACGAGGGCAAGCTCTTTCGTCCGGCTTCGAACAACAAGATCTTCACCACCGCGACGGCGATGGCGCTGCTCGGCCCAGACAAGACTTTCGACACGCGCATCTTTGGCAAGCTCGACGCCTGCCACCGGCACAGTGACGGGCGACCTGACGCTGGTCGGCGGCGGGGACGCGAACTTCGGTGCCGACGATCTGCCCTATGTGCCGCGCTCGGAGCAAACGCCGCCGAGCCGCCTGCTCCACCTCAGCCGCCAGCGCTCGCCGATCTCACAGCGCTCGTCGACCAGCTGGTAGCCAAGGGCGTCAAGCGCATCAACGGCGACATCGTCGGCGATGACACGCTCTATCCCTATGAGCCGTACGCCGAATCCTGGGCGCAGGACGACCAGGTCTGGGGCTATCGGCGCTCCGGTCAGCGCGCTCAGCATCGACAACAATCAGCTCGAGCTCATTGTCACGCCCGGGTGCATCCGGACCAGGGTTCGGCGCAACGTGCAGCTGAACAGAATGTTCCGTACTACACCGTCGAGTCGCAGGTGGAGACGGTAGCCGCAGGCGCGCACGCGGACGGAATCCAGATCGAGCGGCTGCCAGGCTCGCGCGTGATCCGCGTCTACGGCTCGATCGCCGCCGACGCACATCCCGACGTCGAAGAGCTTGCCATCGCCGATCCCGCCGAGTACGCGGCTATGGCGCTGCGAGCGATGCTGGTGCAGCGCGGCATCGTGGTCACAGGGAAAGTGCGCGCGAAGCATCAGCGGCCGAACGACGCCAAGAAGCTACCGCACCGAGGTGCTGCTGCCCGACCCATGCGATGCCATGAACATCGCAGGAGGCACCTGCACGGCTGACTGCTCGCCTCCGACTGCTGCCCTCGGGCGCGATGCTAGCCTCGCACACCTCCGCGCCGCTGGCTGAAGACGTGGTGCTCACCAACAAGGTCAGCCAGAATCTTCACGCCGAGCTGTTGCTCCACAATCTCGGTCTGCAGCGCCTCCTGTGGCGACGGCTCCATCGCTCGCCGGAGCGCGCTGCATTCGCGCCAACCTGTCTCATGCCGGCCTCGATCCGGACGACTTCGTCTTCTTCGATGGCTCCGGCCTCAGCGATCACGACCTCGTCGCGCCGCGCGCGACGGTGACGTTTCTGGCGTATGTTGCGAAGCAGCCGTGGTTCGCGCAGTGGAAGGCCTCGCTGCCAGACGCCGGCGAAGACGGCTCGCTGAGCCGGCGCTTTCCCGATCCGCCGGTGAAAGGCCATCTCTTCGCGAAGACGGGAACGCTCGGCGAATCGCGCGCTCTCTCCGGCTATCTCGATGCCGCCAGCGGCCGCACCGTCATCTTCTCCGTCTTCGTGGACGACCACACGCCTGCGACGTCAGCCGACCGCGTCACCATGGACAAGATTGTCACGGCGATTGCGGCAACGCAGTGAAAGAGGTCGTCAGTTCTCAGTAAGAACCGCGTTCAACTAAGAACTGACAACTGAGAACTCACAACTACCGGGGTGTATGTTGCTTGATGTACTCGCGCAGCTGCAGATTCAGGTCCAGCGCCTTGGTGACGCCGGTAGTCCATCATGCGGAGCCAGTCGCTGGCGGGCTCTTTCAGCTCGGCCATATTCAGCAGGTAGCTGGTCTGCACAATGATCTCGAGTGCGTTGGAAAGGTCATGCGCGAGGCGCCGGATCTCCAGCGCAAGTGCTTCCGGAATCTGCTGTTGCGCGACCGGCTGGTTCTTGGTCGAAGGCTCACTCATAGGGCTCCGTACCGCTCCTGTCAAGGTTAGTGAGTTGGACGACGAATCCTGCGCACAGGATTCGCCAAGTGTACCCTGACCGTTCCGCGCCTCCGCGCAAGCTTCCCGGACGGTCCGCCACCATTGACAGCCAGCGCCCGCTCTGGGAGACTAAGACTTCACGCAGTTCGCGCGGCTGGATACAGCTGGGGCCTCTGATTGTGAGCCGAAATGGCGGAATTGGCAGACGCGCGTGGTTCAGGTCCACGTTCTCGCAAGGGAGTGGAGGTTCGAGTCCTCTTTTCGGCACCAAACTTATCAGAAGCAGCGCGTCATTACTCGCGTGATCCACGCCCACCTGGCGTGGATTTTCAGTTTTAGCGAAGACGATCTTTCGCTCTCGCAAATGTCTCGAGCGCCGGTCTCCGCTGCTGTACGATGTTTCGCAGGAGATTCCCCCTGTGATCAAGCTTCTGCGTGTCGTTCTCCCCGCCCTGGCCTCTGCGCTCTTTTGCTCGCGCCTCGACCTGCTTCGGCGCAGCAGCCCGCACCGCAGCCTCTCACGGAGATGCCCTACTCGCCGTCGCTCGATCTCACCAGCCTGGACCGCACCGTCGACCCGTGCGTCAACTTCTACAAGTACGCCTGCGGCGGCTGGCAGAAGATGAACCCGATTCCCGCCGACCAGGCCACATGGGACGTCTACGCCAAGCTCGCGAATGAGAACCAGCAGTTTCTCTGGGGCATCCTCGAGCAGGACGCCAAGGCGACCGACCGCACGCCCGTCCAGCAGAAGGTCGGCGACTACTTTGCAGCCTGCATGAACACGGCGGCCATCAATGCCGACGGCGACAAGCCGATCCAGCCGCGCTTGCGCGGATCGACGCGCTCAAGACGCGGCCGAGCTGCTCGCCGCCATCGCCGCGCTGCATCACGACGATCCCGGCAGCTTCTTCTTCCGCTCCGGCACCGGCCAGGACGCGGTCGATTCCTCGCACGGTGATCGTCGAGCTCGGCGCCGGCGGCCTCGGTCTGCCCGATCGCGACTACTACCTGAAGACCGACCCCAAGAGCGTCAAGCTGCGCCAGCAGTACGCTGACTACATCGCGCAGCTGCTCACGCTCAGCGGAGAGTCGCGCCGAGCAGGCGCACACCGACGCAGCCAGCATCCTGCGCATCGAGACCGCGCTCGCGAAGGCCTCGCTCACCCGCGTGCAGCAGCGCGATCCGCACAACCTCTATCACATGATGACGATCGCGGATGTTCAGAAGCTGGCGCCCGCCATCGACTGGGCGGACTACTTCAAGGAGCAGGGCGCACCCGGCGTGGCCAAGCTCAACGTCTCGCAGCCTGAGTTCCTGAAGGCGCTGCAAACCGAGCTCTCCACCGAAGATGTCGCCGCGCTGCGCGCCTACCTGCGCTTCCATCTGCTCACCGCGGCATGCGCCTCCTACCTCGCGCAGCCCTTCGAGCAGGCGTACTTCGACTTCTACTCGACCACCCTGCGTGGCGTGCCCGCAGATGCCGCCGCGCTGGAAGACCTGCACCCGCGCGCGTCGACCGCAACCTGGGCGAGGCGCTGGGCCAGGAGTTCGTGCGCCGCACCTTCTCCGCCGAGACCAAGGCCAAGACCGAGCTGATGACGCAGCAGATCGAGACTGCGATGCAGCACGAGATCGAGAACCTCGACTGGATGAGCCCCGCGACCAAGGCAGGAAGCGCTGCGCAAGCTGCACGCCATCCGCAACAAGATCGGCTACCCCGACCACTGGCGCGACTACACCGCGCTCGAGGTCAAGCCGAACGACTACTGCCGGCGACGTCATCCGCGCCTACCGCTTCGACCAGGCCTGCGAGTGGAACAAGCTCGGCAAGCCCGTGGACCGCGACGAGTGGGGCATGACGCCGCCGACCGTCAACGCCTACTTCGATCCGCAGATGAACGACATCAACTTCCCCGCCGGCGTGCTGCAGCCGCCGCTCTACGACCCGAAGATGGACGACGCGCCGAACTACGGCAACACCGGCGCGACCATCGGCCACGAGCTCACGCACGCCTTCGACGACGAGGGCCGCCAGTTCGACTCCAAGGGCAACCTGCGCGACTGGTGGACGCCGGAAGATGCCAAGGGCTTCGAGGAGCGCATCGGCTGCGTGCGCGACCAGTACGCGGGCTACGTCATCGTCGACGACATCCACATCAACTCCAAGCTGACCAGCGGCGAAGATGTGGCCGACCTCGGCGGCACGCTGCTGGCCTACATCGCCTGGAAGAAGCAGACTGCAGGCGAGCACCTGCCAGACCGCCGACGGCTTCACGCCCGACCAGCGGTTCTTCGTCGGCATGGCGCAGTGGGCCTGCGCCAACGAGCGGCCGGAGAATCGAGCGCGTGCAGGCCGCCACCGACCCGCACTCGCCCGCCTTCGCGCGCATCAATGGTGTGGTCTCGAACCTGCCGCGAGTTCCAGAAGGCCTTCGCGCTGCAAGGCCGGCCAGCCGATGGTGCACACTACCCAACTGCAAGGTCTGGTAGCGAACGTCGCCTGAAAGGAATTGCCTGGGCCGAAGCTGAATTCCGCCAGGATAGCTAAAGTTCTTTCATCGCCGCAGCATGTTTCCGATGTAGACTGGCTGCGCTTCGCCGTACTTGCGTCTCCGATCTCACTGGAAATTCAGGATC
The DNA here is from genome assembly GCA_963821165.1 of uncultured Acidobacteriaceae bacterium. Taxonomy (GTDB): domain Bacteria; phylum Acidobacteriota; class Terriglobia; order Terriglobales; family Acidobacteriaceae; genus Granulicella. Next base: position 291,789 of record CAWGCQ010000003.1, on the reverse strand, counting down.
ATTGGAGGAAACATGCAAGTCTCTCTTCAGAAACGTTGTATCGCCGAATTCTTCGGCACCTTCTGGCTGGTCTTCGGAGGCTGCGGCGCCGCGCTCTTCGCCGCCGCCTTCCCGTCACTCGGCATCGGCTTCCTGGGTGTCGCGTTCGCCTTCGGGCTCACCCTGCTCACCATGGCCTATGCCATCGGCCACATCTCCGGCTGCCATATCAACCCGGCCGTCACCCTCGGCCTGGTCGCAGGCAAGCGCTTCCCGGCAAAGGAGATTCTGCCGTACTGGATCGCGCAGGTGCTGGGCGGCATCGTTGCCTCCGGCGTGCTGTACATCATCTTCACCGGCCGCGAAACCTGGAGCCTGAACGGCTTCGCCTCCAACGGCTACGGCGCGCACTCTCCCGGCGGCTACAACCTGCTCGCCTGCCTGGTCGCGGAGATGCTGCTCACCTTCTTCTTCATTCTGGTCATCCTCGGCGCGACCGACGAGCGCGCCTCCAAGGCCCACGCGCCGCTGGCCATCGGCCTCTGCCTGACGCTGATCCACCTGATCAGCATTCCCATCACCAACACCTCGGTGAACCCGGCGCGCTCCACCGGCCCGGCGATCGTGGTGGCGGCCGGAGGCGATCCCTGGGCGATCAGCAGCTGTGGCTGTTCTGGGTGGCGCCGCTGGTTGGCGGGCTGCTGGCCGGGCTCTTCTACAACGCCGTTCTGGCCGAGCACCTGCCGCCGCCGGTCGCGGAGAAGCCCGTCACCTACTCAGCCTGAGTCAGGCCTCTAACTGCACCAGATAAAGGCCCTGGAGCCACAGCGCTTGCGGGCCTTTTCTGCGCCTGCCCGGAAGCCCGCAAACGAGGTGCTCTCGCATGGGTCGTCGCGAGCCTTCAAAAAGGGCTCCAAACGTGCTATACTTAGGAGTCGAGAAAACTGGTCAATCGCCAGTATTTTCAAGGGTTTTGCAACTTTTTCTGACCCAGCCTGAACCCATTGGAGTGTCCCGTTCGTGCCTGAAGAAATTACCCCTGCCGCAGCCGCCAGTCAGACCCCTCCTCCGCCCGCTGCATCGCCGGCTCCAGCCGAGTCCGGAAGCTACTCCGCAGAAAATATCACGATCCTCGAAGGCCTCGCGGCGGTCCGCCTGCGCCCGGCCATGTACATCGGCTCGACCGGCGAGATGGGTCTGCATCACCTGGTCTATGAGGTCGTCGACAACTCGGTCGACGAGGCGCTGGCCGGCTATGCCACGCGCATCGATGTCACCATCCACGTCGACAACTCCATCACCGTCGTCGACGACGGCCGCGGCATTCCGGTCGACAACAAGACGCTGCCCACCGGCGAGACCATGCCCGCGGTGCAGGTGGTGCTCACCATGCTGCACGCCGGCGGCAAGTTTGACGCCTCCAACTACAAGGTCTCGGGCGGCCTGCACGGCGTCGGCGTCTGCTGCGTCAACGCGCTGAGCGAAGAGCTCGACGTCGAGATCTGGCGCGACGGCTTCACCTGGGAGATGGACTACTCCAAGGGCGACCCCATCTCCGAGCTCCGCAAGATGGGCCCGTCCAAGCGCCGCGGCACCAAGATCCACTTCCTTCCCGACAAGAGCATCTTCACCGTCACCGAGTACAACTTCGACACGCTCGCCAACCGTCTGCGCCAGCTCGCGTTCCTGAACAAGGGCATCGAGATCACGCTCACCGACGAGCGCCAGGCCGACGCCAAGAGGCGAGCCCAAGTCGCAGACCTACAAGTACACCGGCGGCATCGCCGAGTTCATCAAGCTGCTCAACAAGGGCAAGCAGGTGCTGCACGAGAAGCCCATCTACATGGAGACCGAGCAGGGCAGCGTCGTCATGGAGATTGCGCTGCAGTACAACGACGCCTACTCCGAGACCGTCTTCAGCTTCGCCAACAACATCAACACCGTCGATGGCGGAACGCATCTCTCCGGCTTCCGCACGGCGCTGACGCGCACCATCAACGTCGCCGGCCAGCAGCTCGGCCTCTTCAAGGACGTCAAGGAGAACCTCTCCGGCGACGACGTGCGCGAAGGCCTCGTTGTCGTCGTCAGCGTCAAGCTGCCGCAGCCGCAGTTCGAAGGCCAGACCAAGGGCAAGCTCAACTCCGACATCGCCGGCATCGTGCAGGCGTTCGTCAACGAGCGCCTGGGCGCCTTCCTGGAGCAGAACCCTCCGGTCGCGAAGAAGATCATCAACAAGGCGATCGACGCGGCGCGCGCGCGCGAGGCCGCGCGCAAGGCCCGCGACCTCACCCGCCGCAAGGGAGCGCTCGATGGCGGCGGCCTGCCCGGCAAGCTCGCCGACTGCTCCGAGCGCAAGCCCGAGCTCTGCGAGCTCTACCTCGTCGAGGGTGAGTCCGCCGGCGGCACCGCCAAGCAGGGCCGCGACCGCAAGTTCCAGGCCATCCTTCCGCTCAAGGGCAAGATCCTCAACGTCGAGAAAGCCCGCTACGACAAGATGCTGGGCCACGAAGAAATCCGCGCCATGATCACCGCGCTCGGCTGCGGCATCGGCAAGGACGACTTCGACATCGCCAAGCTGCGCTACGGCAAGCTCATCCTGATGACCGATGCCGACGTCGACGGATCGCACATCCGCACGCTGCTGCTCACCTTCTTCTTCCGCCACATGACAGGAGCTGATCCAGCGCGGCCACGTCTACATCGCGCAGCCGCCGCTCTACCGCATCAAGAAGGGCAAGTTCGAGCAGTACATCAAGGACGAGCGCGAGTACGTGCAGGTGATGGTGAAGCGCGCCTCCGACGGCATGATCATTCGCTACGGCGAGGGCGGCGCGAAGCTCGAGGGCAAAGAGCTCACCAAGTACATGGCGTCGCTCAACGACTACCTCGGCTTCTTCGACAAGGTCGCCAAGCGCCTGCGCAACGAAGAAGTGGTTCGCATCTTCGCCGAGATCTTCGCCAGCGAAGGCAAGGACTCCGTCCGCCGCGCCGACTTCGAGACCGACGCCAAGCTCGAAGCAGATGCACACGCGCCTCAAGGCCATCGAGCGCACCTACCAGTTCAAGAGCGTCTCTGCCGTCGAGTTCGACGAGGAGCACCGCACCTACTCCGTCACCTACGTCGACGCGCAGGGTGCGCCGCGCGCACATCGACTGGACGCTGGCCGCCGCGCCGGAGTCCCGCCAGCTGCTGGCCAAGCACGCGCAGATCCGCGAGCAGCTCGTCGGGCCGTTCCTGATCGAGTACGCGGGCAAGGCCGCCGCTGCCGCGACGCAAGACCGCCGAAGAGCAGGCCGAGCAGGAGCTCGAGGACACCGAAGAGGTCGAGCTCGAAGGCGCGCTGGACGCCGGCGCCGCGCCGGTCGAAGCCGCCAAGCCCGTCAAGCGCTCCGCCAAGGTCTCGCAGGATCCGGTCGAGAAGAAGACGCCGCGCGAGGTCTTCGAGTACGTCATCGAGCAGGGCCGCAAGGAGTACTCAGGTGCAGCGCTACAAGGGCCTCGGCGAGATGACCGCGCCGCAGCTCTGGGAGACGACGATGGATCCTGCCCGCCGCACGCTGGTGCAGGTGAAGCTCGAAGACATCGCCGCCACCGAAGAGATCTTCACCACGCTGATGGGCGAGGACGTCGAAAGCCGCCGCAAGTTCATCGAAGACAATGCGCTGGACGTCAAGAACCTCGACATCTAGAGATTGCAGACGGGTGACTACAGCCAGATATATCCGCGGCCTCCGCGTGCCCGTCTGAGTGACCGGAGACAGGCCGTCTAAACAGCCACAAAGATCGCACCTGCGAGAGCTTCACTCAGCAAGACGGATTCCTTTGTTGGACCAATTAGGACTCTGTAGGATCCTTGGAACGGAAGCCGCTCGACGAGTCTCAGTTTGACTCCCGGTTTGATGCCATGGGCGCCGAGATATCGAAGCATCTCGGGATTCCGGTCAGAAACGCTGACGACTTTTCCGCGCGCATCGACGCTCATTTGCGCGACCGTTTGAGATCCAGTTGCAGCAACGGTCCCATTGAGGCTGGGAATCGGATGTCCGTGAGGATCGAACTGAGGGTAGTTCAGCTTGGCGGCAATGCGTTCCTCAAATCGCTCTGAGATGAAATGCTCCAGCCGCTCCGCTTCGTCATGAACTTCATCCCAGGGATAGCCAAGAACCTGATATAGGAAAGTCTCGATCAACCGGTGATGCCGGACGATCTCGAGAGCGCGCTCGGTTCCGGCCTGCGCCAATCGAGCTCCATGATGCTTTTCATAGATCAATAGGGGCGGCTTTGTCGCCGAGAGTTTCTGCAGCATCTTCGTCACCGAGGCCCTGCTGATCTTCAGGGCGACGGCAAGGTCACTCGCCGAGACCAGCTGTCTTTCCACACCACTCAGTTCCAGAATCGCCTTAAGATAGTCGTCGCTCGACTCCGTGGCGCCCGACCGCGAATTGGCCGCGACCGATGGGCGTCGCATTTTCTGACGATTAAGGACACTCGTTGACATCCTGAGCAGTCTACATTAGCGTTGACCTCATGATGAAATTAGCCAACGCTAATTTATGGATTAGGGTTAGCTCCTTTTCGCGTGTTTTCATGGTTCTCATGATTTGCCTTTCCGGGCTTATGGTCACCGCGGTGGCGCAGAGTGGGACGTCGAGCGCCATTTCGGGGACAGTTACCGATAGCAGTGGAGCCCTGGTTCCGAATGCCGCCGTGACCGCAACAGAGACGAACACAAAGGCAGTCCGCACCGGAATAACCGATGCAAGCGGGCACTATCTGTTTTCCCAGGTCAATCCCGGGACATATCAGGTCACGGTCCAGGCTTCAGGTTTCGCGGCCGCATCTTCTCGAGCCGACGCCGGTGGAGGTTGGCCGGAACGTGGCATTGAACTTTTCCCTCCATCCGGCATCGTCCAGTCAGACAGTAGAGGTCACAGCGCGACAGGGACTCTTGAGCCTCGACAATCCCAACACCACCACCACCCTAAGCGCCGAGACAATCACGAATCTGCCGAACCCGGGACAGGACCTCACCTATCTCGCGCAATTTGCGCAGGGCGCGTTGATGAACACCGCTGGATCATCCAGTGATGCCAAGGCGCCGGGCGGCTACGGCAACGTGGAGTTCAACGGCCTGCCTGCAACGTCCAACGGCTATATTCTTGACGGTTATGACTCAAACGATCCCTGGCTGGGTCTGAATATCGGTCTCTCCACCAATCTGGTCATCGGACTCGACGCCGTGCAGGAAGCGACCGTCAATACGAATTCCTTCTCCGTTGACCAGGGCCGATACGCCGTGGCTCAGGTCAACTACATCACCAAGTCCGGCACGAATGCATTTCACGGCGATGTGTCCGAGTTATGGAATGGCTCGCTGCTCAACGCGGAGAACTACTTCCTTCATGCGAATGACACGCCGGGCAACATCGCCAAAAAGCCGCGCGATGTTGTGAACGAATTCGGCGTCAGCGTGGGAGGTCCAATTCTCAGAAACAAGCTGTTTTTCTTTGCCCACTATGAGGGCATTCGCATTGCTCTGCCGATCGTCACCCCGACCACCCTGCCCACACCCGCCTATCAGCAATACGTGCTGGGCCAGTTGGCTATCGGCGGATACGATCCAGTCACAGGAGCCAGCCTTCCAGCTCAACCTGCAGAGATTCCTTTCTACAAAAACATGTTTTCATCTGCTGCCGGCCCCCGGCGGCTCGGCGGTGGCGATCACGGCTTGTCCGCTGGACGCATCCGGGAACCTCGCTGCCCCCTCCACCCAGCGGCACTCTGCTTGACGGCAGCGGCTGCGCAACCCAGCAGCAGCGGTCATTGAATAACAGCGACAGCGAAAACCTCATCGTGTTGAAGATCGACCACACGATCAGCGCCAAAGACAGCGTCTGGTACCGCTTCCAGCAGGATAATGGCCTGCAGGCCGAATGGACGGATCCCATCAACTCGATCTTCAACGCCTTTTCGCCGCAACCGCAGCGCACCGTGGTGGTGGGCTACACGCATCTGTTCACCCCGACCCTCGTCAATCAGTTCAATCCCGGAGCAAGCTGGTACTCCAGCATCTTCGAGCCAAACAATTACTCGCAGGTACAACAGACGTTTCCCATCGTGCTTGCGCCGAACGGTGACAGCGTCCCGTTCACAGCCATCGGCGGTCTGAACAATACCTTCCCGCAGGGTCGCAAGGTGACGCAGTGGCAAATCAACGACAACCTGACCTGGACACGCGGGAAGCACACCCTTGCACTTCGGCATCAACACACGCCGCGTGGACACCAGCGATTACGATCTCGGCGAAGGCATAGTGCCCACCGTTGCCTACAATGACCTGGCGGAATTCACCTACGGGGCCGCCTACACCGCACAGCAGAACTTTCCTGTCTCTCTCAAGGAGCGAGTAGGGGTCGGCAACCTCGAATACTATGCGATGGACACCTATAAGCCTTCGCCCAAAGCAACCCTCACCTACGGCATGCGCGCGACCTGGAATACCAACGTCACCAGTCCGCAGGCTCGATTCTCCCGCATGGCCGGTTCGTTCCTGGATGCCTCGCATAAACCAATCAGCCGCTCAACCAGGTAGTTCTGGCGAATGTTCACAACTTATTTGCCGCGACGCCGCTCTTCGTTTATCAGCCACGCGCCTCGATTGCCTACCAGGTTCGACCGCACACGGCTGTTCATGCAGGCTTCGGCGTCTTCAATGACATCATCCCGCAGCAGATCGCGGACAGCGGCCTGTTGAATGCTCCCAATGATCCCAGCTTCACGGGCGGTCTTGCCGGCCAGGTTGGCGGCGTTGGCATCGCTCCAAATGTGCCCGGCAGCGCCGTCGACGCCACGGTCAGCGCCAACGAGTCGTTTCAGACAATCTTTCGCTCCGGCGGTGAGCCTTGTGTTGGTATCCAGCCAGGTGCTCCTACCTGTCCGCTCGCCGTCAGCCTGAATACCTTTCCTACCGGAACTCTTAAAACCCCCTACTACTATCAGTTCAACTTCGGCATTGAACAACAGGTAGGCGCCCGCGGCAACCTGCGCGCCGACTATGTAGGCACGCGTGGTCTGCATGAACCCTACCAGGTCCAGCTCAATGGCTACCAAAACGTCTGCAACAACTGCTTCGCGCCCTTTCCCTATCTGCAGCCACTCGACCAGCGCTTTGCAAACGTCACCGAGTTCCAAACCGGCGCCAACAGCATCTACCACGGATTTCAGACCGTCTACACGCAGCAATGGCGCGGCTTGACCCTGCGCGGCAACTACACCTTCAGCCATTGTCTGGATGAAGTATCGAATGGCGGCCTGCTCGCCTTCTCGACGCAGGGGTTGGAGTCCCCGTTGCCTGGAGAGCTAAGCAAACAATATGCCAGTTGCGACTACGATGTGCGGCATAATGTCTCCGCCTACGGCATGTATCAGGTGCCGTTCCACTCGGGTAGTCCGCTGCTGCGTCAGGTGCTGGGAGGATGGTCATTCTCCGAGACAGCCTTCCTTCATTCCGGACTGCCCTTCAGCGTGCTCAGCCAGCCCTATAGCGCCAACGGCAACGGCCTCTTTCAAGCATCGAACCCTGCGCAGACCGTCCAGTTCGCCGTACCGAACTATGCCAACAGGGTGCCCGGCCAACCGCTCTATCTCAAGACTCCTTATCCCGGAGTTACCGTGTCAGGGACGAAGCAGTGGCTCAATCCCGATGCCTTCGTCTCAGTTGTCGATCCCACCACCGGAGCATGCTATACCGGCTCACTCGGCGTTCAGAATGACAGTCCGGCGATCTGCCAGTTCGGTGACTCGGGCCGTAACTCGGTGCGCGGGCCGCACTTCACCTACTCGGACATGTTCATCACTAAGATCTTTCAACTCACGAAGGCGGTCAAACTGCGCATCGACGGCCAGCTATTCAATGCGTTCAATCATCCAAACTTCGCGCTGCCCAGCACGGTCCAGGCAGGTGTGCCCGGCTCACCCATAGCAAGATTCGGGACGCTGCAAAGCACGACGTCACCCCCCACCGGTCTACTTGGTGTCGGCCTCGGAGGAGACACCTCGCCGCGCATGATCGCATTCCAAGGAAGGATCGAGTTCTGATGGCTTCCAAGGCAGAGCAAATCGTTGATTCGAGCCATAGAGGAGACCGCTGCGCCATCGTTCAGAAGAGGCAGGGCCTTCTGCACCATGAAATAGAGTCCCTTCACGTTGGCGCACCGGTTCTGGACGAGTGATGAATCGCCAAATAGGCCTGTCCAGTCGATGACGTGCGCGTCATCAATTCCATCGCAGATCACCTCTCTTTGCCAAATAAGCTACGAGTAAAACAATAATTCGTTTACCCCCGAAGACCCCCAGTGGCAAATGCCGTATTGCAGTAAAGTTCCCTTATGAATTGCGGCCCCCTCCCGTGCCCCGAACGTCCATCCCTCAGCGGAGAGTTGGGGGCGCTTGGCGAGCGCGATAGAAGATGGATCCTTGCAGCCACGATTTTGGGATCAAGCATGGACTTTATCGACGGAACGGTAGTCAACATCGCTCTGCCGAACCTCCAACGCTCCTTTGGTGCGACAGGCACTCAAGTGCAATGGGTGGTCGAGGCCTATGCACTCTTTCTCGCCTCCCTCCTGCTCGCCGGAGGCTCGTTCGGAGACCGCTTCGGTCTAAGAAGAGCATTCCTCGCCGGCGTAGTACTTTTCGCATGTGCGTCGGTTTGGTGCGGCCTCGCCCCAAACCTAACCCAACTATTGATCGCGCGGTCCGTGCAGGGAATCGCCGGCGCGCTGCTCGTGCCGAACAGCCTGGCCTTTCTGTCTGCAAGTTATGCTGGAGCGCAGCGAGGTCGCGCGATCGGGACCTGGTCAGCCTTCGCTTCCGCGATGACTGCCGTTGGTCCAGTCATTGGTGGGTGGATGGTGCAGCATGGCTCGTGGCGCTGGGTTTTCTTCATTAACCTTCCCATTGCTTTAATCGCGGTCTGGATCGTTCTCAGTAAGACGACAAAGGTGAACATACCCGCTCAAGCGAGATCCGTCGACTGGACAGGGGCACTCCTGGGCACCCTGGGGCTGAGCGCACTGACCTACTCGTTGATGGAGTGGGACAACGATCACATATTGGCGCGCCTAGTCGGAATCGCAGGGATTGCGGTGTTGACGGCATTTTTGCTCGTTGAACGTCGCGCGAAAGAACCGATGATGTCCATTGAGCTTTTTCGGAGCCGCACGTTTAGCGGCGCAAATATTCTCACATTCTTCCTTTACGCCGCGCTGTCAGGAACTCTCTTTTACCTTCCTCTAAACCTGATCCAAATTCAGGGCTATACGCCTACACAGGCGGGAATGGCCATGCTCCCGCTGGTGCTGACGCTATTCCTGCTCTCGCGGTGGGCCGGAGGCCTAATCGCCCGATACGGTCCGCGGCTGCCCCTTACGATGGGTCCTCTCATCACGGCTTGCGGGTATGGCTTGCTCGCAATTCCTGGTGTCGGTGGACCCTATTGGAAGACATATCTTCCGGCGCTGATTATGCTTGGCCTCGGGATGGTAATCAGCGTTGCGCCGCTCACTATGACGGTTATGAGTTCGATTTCACCCGCCAGATCCGGCGCTGCCTCGGCCATCAACAACTCAATTTCCCAGACCGCGGCGCTGTTAGCTTTAGCAATCTGTTCGCCACTTTTCTATCAGGCGTTTGCGAAGAGTCTCCCCATTCGACTTGTCCAGCATGGAGTCACCGCCGATGTCTCAACCCAAATCGGCAACCAGTCACGACGGCTTGGTGCGATTGAAACCAGCGATCCCCTCGGACGTCTGGCGGTTGACGAATCCTTTGTGAGTGCGTTCCGGCTGATCGCACTTCTCGCTTGCGCTTCAGCAACCGCGGCAGGTATCACAGCCGCCTTTACTGTCAGCAGCGGAATCAACGTTCCCGGCCTCTCCTCCGCCAACGCCCCGCGTTCGGACTAAATTGAGAAGTTCAGAAACGCCCTGGAAGGTGCGCTTCCTGGCATGTTAATCTTCCATTGGCGTCAGCACGGGATATTGCTTACCGAGGTTTAGCCGCAAATAGAGATATTTCATGTCCCTCGTGAGAATCTCCGAAAATGGGAGGCCGATCATTTTCGTTCCATCGATCGCCCCCAGTTAAGCGAATGCCAGTTGAAATGAACGGTGGTTAATCGAAAAAATAATTGGTCGCTATTTGCTGCTCTCCGCACCCGCTGCGTTGCCCTTGCTGCGGAGCCCACCCGGCCACCAGTTCCAGTCCCCGGCAATCCGCAACAGCGCCGGGCCAATCACAATGCGAACCAGCGTCGCATCAATCAACACGGCAATCGCCAGCGTAAAGCCAATCATCTTCACCACCAGAAAATTTCCGAAGGTGAAGGCTGCGAACACCACAATCATGATCGCGGCCGCGCTCGTGATCAGGCCCGCAGTTCTGGCCATCCCCTCAGGAATCGCATCCATCTCACCCAGCCCGGCCCTGCGCGCTTCCAGCACTCGCGCCACGAGGAAGACCTCATAGTCCATGCTGAGCCCGAAGACGATCGCGAACGCCACAATCGGGACGAGCGGGAAGATGCTTCCCGTGCCACCCGGAACTCCCAGCAGGCCGCTCCCGTGTCCATCCTGAAAGACCAGCACCAGCGCACCGAAGGACGCAGCCACCGATACGAGATTCAGCACGATCGCCTTCACCGCGGCAAAGAGCGATCGGAAGCCGCACAGCAGCGCCAGAAGTGTGCCGCCAATCACCAGCCCCATGACGCGTGTAACGTGGCTGTCGATGATGGTTTCGTAATCCGCGTTGAGTGCCGGAATGCCGCCGATCATCATCGTGGCGCCGGGAATCCCGGTGAGTGCAGGCGCGCCCGTCTTGCGCAGCTCGCGCACCCAATCCACCTGCTGGCGCAACGTAAGGGAGCTCTTCGGCAGAATCTCCAGCAGCGCGGCTTTCCCGTCGCTGCTCACAAACGTTCGTCGCGACTCTCGCGGGATATCGGTCAGGTTCGCCTGGTTGCCCGCGGCAATCGTCGCAATGGAGATCGCGCGATCGCAACGGGGGTCGCTCTCGACCTGCTTCGCCGCCCGATTCAACGCGTCCCACCCTGCTTCGGATTGCGTGAAGGAATCATTCGGCAGCTCGATCACCACCCGCATCGAATACACGATGCCAGTCCGATCCATCCGCTCCAGCGAATGCAGCGCCTGTACCGACTCCGCCGACTTCGGCAGCCAGTCGCCCTGCGGAATGCTGGTGTCGAGGTGCTTCGCCTGCCACGCCAGCAGCACCAGCGGCGTGCCCGCGATCAACAGCGCGAGCCACGGATGAGCAACAATTATGTGCCCCCATCGTCTCCAGCGATTACTCGTGTGTGCGGCTCGATCCACGTCCAGCTTCGGCGTAAATGGCAGCCGGCCCGCATCAATGCGCCGTCCCAGCAGGCCCATCACCGCCGGCACCAACGTGTTGGTCAGGAGCACACTGGTGCCCGCGACTAAAATCCCGGCAAGCCCGATCGAGCGAATCTCGCTGATGGGAACCGTGAGCAGCGCGACAAATCCAATGGCCACAGTAGAAGCCGAGATCAACAGCGTGCGCCCGGCCTGCCGCGCGGCAAGCACCGAAGCAGCGTGCCCGTCGTTCCCCGCGCACAGCGCCTCGCGAAACCGGCTGACCATCAGCAGCGCATAGTCGATCCCCAGCCCCAGCCCCAGCATCGTCGCCAGGTTCTGCACCAGGATCGACAGGTGCAGCCGCTCCGCCAACAAGCCCGTAATCGCCAGCGTGGTCGCGATCGCAAGCTCGCCAACCGCCAGCGGAATGATTGCGGCGACTACGCTGCCAAACGCGATCAACAGGAGGATCAACGTCGCCGGAATCACCAGCGTCTCGCCGCGGCGCACGTCGTCCGCGCTCGCCTTGCGGATATCGAAGTTGAGCGGAAGCTCGCCTGTGAGCTGCAGCTTCACCCCGGGATAGCGGCCGCGCAGCTCGTTCTCAAGCAAATGCTCCTGTTCATGCAGCGCCGGCACCAGCGACTCCATGGGCGCGCCAGAGGATTCAAGCCCTATCAGGACAAATGTCCCGCCGCCCTTGCCCAGAAAAATCGGGTCGCGCAGTTCAAGGTAGGAGACGACCCCGGACACGCCAGGCTGCTGCCGCAACTGTTCCACAATCGTCGTCAGCGCCTGCTCGCCCTCGGGCGAGTTGGCCGGCGGCAGCCCCTCGGCAACAAGAACCACGCGGTCGACAAATGGGGAATGGAAGCGCGTAGCCAGTTCCTGCCGCACCACCTCGTCCTGGCTGCCTTCGACGCGCGTCGCCGTCTCAAGATGACGTTCCGCGTGAAAGGAGAAGGGAAGGAGTGCAACGACAGCAATAAGGACCAGCCCGGCCACCCAGAAACGGCGCAGATGCATCACACACTGGATAATACAAAATCGTCGCCACCAACAGGGAAAGGATATGCAGATTCTCTAACGCCAATGGTTCGGGTTATATTCGCCTAGCTCACTGACCAGCGATTTTGAATCTGCTACATTGATCCCATCAATCTCAACGCCACAATTCGTACACTCGCTATCCTCGGGCTGGTTGCCGCCGCTCCCCTCATGGCCCAGCAGGACCCGCGCGTCGGCTCCTGGACGCTCACCTCCGCGCAGTCTTCCCTCGATCCTCCCAACAAACTCTCGGTTACGCCGGTGGGGGATGAACTTCACGTCGTGATGTCTGGCGACCGGCACTTTGACTTCACCGCGAAGGCCAACGGCCATCCCGCGCCCGCGCCCGGAAACCTCGGTTTCAATCAAATTCAGATCCGCAGAATGGATAAGCGTCAGTCTGAGGTGAAGGAGATGAAAGACGGCGCTCTCGTCGCCACGGTTCTGGTGAAACCCTCCGCCGACGGCAAAGAGCTCACCACCATCAGGACAATCGCAGGCCAACCCGATCAGGCCACCGTGTGGGTTCGGACTGGCGGAGCGAAAGTCGCCCACGATCCCCTTGCCGGCGAATGGACCGAAGACCTAAGCCAATCGCGCATGCGCCAGGTCCAGACCCTGAAGATCGAGCCGGACGGAAATGGCGGCGTCCGCTTTGCATGGGATTACAGCTACGATGCTCGCTTTGATGGCAAGCCTTATGACGTCAGAAACTCACCCAACGATACCGTCAAGCTGCAACTCGTCGATCCGCACACCGTCGCCGCGGTCTACCTGCGAGACGATCAAGTGACGCAGAAGGACAAGTGGGTAGTATCCCCGAACGGGCAAGAACTAACCGACACCACCACCGGCGTTCTCGAAACTGGTCAGCACATCACCGAGAAGCTCACCTTCAAGAAGCAGTAACCTGCGTCGCGGACGCTGCGGGGACCACCGCATCGGTCGTTGCGACAGCGGTGTCTACTTCTCGCGCAGCAACCGAGATGATTCCCTTGCGGTGCATGAACTTCAGAATACCGCTGACGGTCTCCTCGAGCGTCGGTTCCGGCACGCCCCACGTGGCTGCGTCGCGCGCTTTCTGGTACTCGGTGCTGTCGTAGCGCTTGAACTCCATCGAAGAGATGTTGTCCACCGAGCCGACCAGGAAGTCCAGCAGCGGGAACAGCAGATCTTCCTTGCGGCAGCGGCGGATCAGCTCCGGAACGAAGTCGGTGATGCTGAAGATCTCGAACTGCCGTCCCGTCAACTTGGTGATGAGGTTCGTGATGTCCATCATGTTCGCGTAATCGTCACGCACCACGTTGTACGTCTTGCCCTCGGTGCCCGGCGTCGTTGAAATCGCCACGATATTATTCGCGACCACGTCGGCGGGAACAAAGCTCACCTGGTTCAGCGCATCGACGCCAATGCCGTGGTTCACCATGAACGCCACCAGCCGCACTGCGATATCGAAGTTGTTGCCGCCGCCGGTGACTGACGGGCTTACCAGCGCCGGCCTGAAGATACGCACGCACAAGCCCTTGTTGCGCGCATCCTCGACCACCCGCTCGGCAACCCATTTGGACTGGCTGTATCCGAAGTCGAGCAGCTCCATATCCTTGTTGCAATCGGTTTCGTACAGAACGCTCTTCACCGCCCAGCCATAAATAAATGTCGTCGACACATAATTCAGGCTCTTGGTCTTTCCTTCGAAGGCCAGCTTCAGCACCTCGTTGGTTCCCAGCACATTCGCGTCGCGCATCCGGTCGTAGTTGAACAGGTAGTTCACCGTCGCGCCGTTGTGGAAGATCGAATCCATCTCGTTCGCGAGGAAATCCCAAACGTCTGGTGTGAGGCCAAGCTTCGGTTGGCCAAGATCGCCGCACACCGGCCACACTCGCGCCTCGAACATCTCCATCAGCCCGGCCGGACACGGTCCCATCGACTCCATCGCTGCCTTCAGTCGCTGCCTGCCCTGCGCTTCATCCGACGAACGCACCAGCACATGGATCTTCGCCTGCGTCTGCTCCAGCAGGCTCTTGATCAGGAACGGCCCAATGAACCCGGTGCCGCCAGTGAGCAACACCTGGTTGAGAACCGGATGCTCTGGCATGGGCGCAGGCTTTTCCGGCGTGAAGATGAGCTTCTTGTCGTTGCTCATCATCTCCTTCTCGGCAGCATGCTGTTCATCGCGGAACGCCGCGAGCGAATGGCGCAGCAGATCGATGGCCTCTTCGGGAGCGCGCTCCAACTGCTCGGCCAACTGGAATAGCTCGGCAACGCTCACCCGCTGAATGACGCCGATATCCACCTGCCGCGCGAGCAGCTCGGCGCCCTTGTCCTTCAAGAGCTCTTTCAGCTCGTGCATGAACACAACCAGATCGAGCGAATCCAAGCCCGCTTCAACAAGGTTGTACGACTCCATGCCCGTAAGGTTGTAGCGCGACTTCAACACGTCGAACGAAGACTGGACCTCTGTATCCGGCGTGCAGGCTCCCGCGTCTTTCTCGCGCGAAAACTCTTCGAGCACGTTGAACTGCCCGTCGAGCCACATCATCTTCGCCTTGTGGCGCATGATCTTGCCCGAGCTTGTGCGCGGTATCGCACGCGGCGCAATAAATGAGATCAGCGCTGTCTCCACGTTCAGGAAACTCCGCACCGCAGCGGCAATCTTCCGAGCCTCCGGCAGCGCCTTCGGATTCTTCACCTCGGCCACAATCGCCAGCGCGGGCTCGCTGTCCTCATTGATCTGGAACGCAGCTACGCAGTTGTGGCGGATCAAGCCCGAGGCCTTCTCCACCACGTTCTCAATATCCTGCGGATAGTAGTTCTGTCCGCGCAGAATGATCATGTCCTTCAGCCGGCCGCAAACAAACAGTTCGCCGTCGTGGAAGAAGCCCATGTCGCCGGTGCGAAGGAAGCCATCGTCATACGGGGTGTCATCCACCAGCCGCGCGCGAAACTGCTTCAGCGTGAGCTCTGGATTATTCCAGTACCCCTGGCATTTTCCGCTGCCTGCCAGCCAGATCTCACCCACCATCCCCGGCTTCAACACGTTGTGCTGATCCGGATCCACGATCCTCACGTCCAGGCCCGGCAGCGGCTTTCCGCAACTCACCACCTGCGTCGACGCGCCAATCTCTGAGACCTCAGAAATCGTATGAGCCTTGCCCAGCGCCAGCGCGTGCTTGTTCACCGTAATGATGGACCGGCCGCCCAGCGAAACCGCCAGCGTATTCTCGGCCAGGCCGTACGCCGCGTAGAAACTATGCTTCTTGAGCCCGTAGGGCTGAAACGCCTCGAAGAACCGCGTGAACGTATCCGGCTTCACCGGCTCTGCCGCGCACATTAAAACGCGCAGGGAACTGAGGTCGAAGCCCTCCATCGTCTCCTTGGAGAGCCTTCCCGCGCGCAGGCAATAGTCATACGCGAAGTTCGGTGCCGCAGTCGCGGTCGCACGATAGGTATGGATCGCTTCAAACCAAAGCGCCGGCCGCTGAATGAAATCCATAGAGGCGAAGCCATAGGTCGTTCCGCCGCGCAGCGCTGGATAGAGATAACAGCCGATCAGTCCCATGTCGTGATACTGCGGAAGCCACGACACCACCACCGGCGAAACATGGTCAATCACCAGCGGACACGTCTCCGAAATGTTCTGGTGGCTCACGATGACGCCCTTCGGCTCCATCGTCGACCCCGACGTGTATTGCAGGAACAAAATCTTCGAAGGCGCGGGGAACGGCTCTTTCGAAACACTATGTTGAAAGTCTTCCGTCACAATCCACGGCAGGCTGGAGATGTAATCGACATCGACACCCGACGTCGAGACTCCGCTCCTCGCCAGGTTCGTCTTCAGGGAACTGTGGTAATCCTTGCTGGTCAAAATCCCCGCCGCCTGGCAATCCTTGGCGATGTGGACCATCTTGTACAGGGCGCTTTGAAAGCCGCGAGACCCGGGAGGATACACGGGTACAGGAATCAATCCGGCGCGGACACACCCGAAGAACGCGCAAATCATCTCCAGGCCCGGGGGGTACGCGAGCAGCAGCCGATCTTCCGCCGCAAACTGCCCATTGCGCAGCAGGTGCGAAGCGATCGCCTTGGTCCGCTCCAGAAACTCGGCGTAGGTGTAGCCTTCGAGTTGATTGCCGTTCAGGTCAAGGTACGAATATAGGAGTTTGTGCGGATGCTCATTCCCCAGCCTATCGAGTTGGTCCAAAATCGATACCATAATTGATCAGCAATGCCCTCGAGTTTGAATACAGAAATCCGGTTCGCAACAAACTTTACACGCCTTGCTGCACCTTGTGTGCTATTGGCGCGTATTACGTTGGTCTACCGGAGAGGTGAACTATAGTGTAGGCCCGAATTCAGAAACATGGCGGAATCGCTCTCTATACATACATTGGTAGATCCAGTAGGTTGCAAGTGCCCCGGGCGATCAAACGCACGAGAGGATCAGGTCGTGCGAGGTCTCGGTCGGGGTTGCCTAGCGCCCCTGACAGAGCATTTCGCTGGTCTGATCCTTAAGGTTATGGTAGCAGAGCAGAAGCACGTCAATATGCCTGAATCTACCGTGGCTCATCCGAACGGTGCGCCTTTGCGGTGGATATATGGTCCGAATTCCCTTGATTCAGCCTTATGCCCCGGGCTACCATCAAGTCTACCGCTGGCGGCCGCAGAAAAGTCCCGCATCTATCACTCACCGCTGCTTCCCGCCCGCTTGGGCCATTATGACAGGATCGACATGACAGCACTGCGGAGAAACCGTTGACGCCACCCACCGAAGCGGTGATGAACCTGCCTGCAGATACTCAAGCACCGGATATAGAAGATCTTGTGCCCCACGAGGCCGCCCTGCAGCAGCCCCACGGCGACCCTGCCGTTCCCGCCACTTTCCCCAAAGTCCTGCGCCGCCGCCTAGACAGGTTCTTTGCCGACGCCAAGGTCTCGCCCAAAGCCAATCCCATGATGTGGATAAAGATTGCCACCGGCGCCGCCGTCCTATTCGGCAGCTGGATCGCCATCTATTCCCTCCACCCGAGCTCCTCGATTTTCGTCGCGCTCTACCTCTTGGGAGGCCTCGCCCAGACATTTCTCCTGCTGAATATCGCCCACGACAGCAATCACAACGCAATCTCCTCCGCGCCGCTGGTCAACAAGGCCCTCAACTATGCCTTCGACCTCTGCGGCATCAACTCCTACATGTGGCGCATCCTGCACCACCGCGGCCACCACTCCTGCATCAACCTCCACGGCGAAGACGACGCCCTCACCGGCCGCGGCATCTTCCGCTTCACCCCCCACGAGCCCCGCTCCTGGTGGCACCGCTTCCAGCACATCTACGGCCTGCTCTTCTACGCGATGTTCTCGCTCGATTACGTCTTCGTGAGAGATTTCGAGTGCTTCTTCTTCCCCAAGCACGATTACCTCAGGCGCACCCGCCATCCCCTGCGCGAATACGTCATCCTCTTCGCCAGCAAGGCGTTTTACCTCACCTACATGCTGGTTCTCCCGGTGGTGCTCCTGCACAAGTCACCGCTGCTGATCCTTGGAGCCTTCCTTCTGGTCCACCTCGTCGTCGGCCTCAGCGTATCGCTGGTCTTCCAGACCACCCACACCGTCGACAGCACCTATTTCCCCGCCGAGCGCGGCGAGTTTGACAACGGCGTCTATCACATCTTCGCCACCACCGCCGACTACGCGACCGACAATCCCATCGTCAGTTGGCTCACCGGCGGCCTCAACCACCACATCGCGCACCACCTCTGTCCCTTCGTCTGCCATACTCACTACGCGCCGCTCACCCGCATCGTGAAGGAGACCGCCGCGGAGTTTGGTGTACCCTATCGGCAACACCCCACGATGAGCCGGGCCATCGTTCACCATCTGATACTTTTGAAGCAACTGGGCAACCAGGATTCTCTCTAGCACCTGAATCCGATTGCCCTAACCGTCACCGCTGATAACCCTGCCGCTTCAGCCAAATTCGTGAGAGTCTCCCTTGGTTTTCGCTCTCCGAGACTCTCCGCAACACTCAGGACAGCGAGGCATCACTTTGCCCCCATCAATACCCGCCGTTTCCCGCTTCCGCTCCTTCGCCGACTCGCGCGCTACCGCCGCCAATCCAGTGCCCGTTCTGCAAAGCTACACCCGGCAATACGGCGACACCTTCCGCTTCTATCTCGGCGGCATTAAAGAAGCCATCGTCACCATCGATCCCGCCGTCATTCAGCACGTCCTCAAGACGAATTGGGAAAACTACAAGAAGTCCGACATCCAGGTGAAGCGCATGGGCCACTTCCTCGGCAAAGGCCTGCTCACCACCCACGGCGAACCCTGGCGCACCCAGCGCCGCCTCATCCAAAAGGGCTTTGACCGCAAGCAGCTCGAAGCCCTGTCTTCGATCATGCAGGACTCGCTCTCCGAGTCGCTCAAGCAGTTCGACAGCCAGATCCACAACGGTCCCGTCGACATCTATCCCCACCTCATGAAGATGACCTTCGCCATGGTCGCGCGCTCCCTCTTCGGCGCCCGCCTCAAAGACGAAGACATCGACCTCATCAGCCACACCATCTCCACCGTCCAGGAATTTATCGTTCGGCAAACGCTGCAGCCCTATCTGAATCCGTGGTTCGCAGCAACAGGCGAACTGCGCAGGCACGAAGAGTTGCGCGCCACCGCCGACAAGGTTCTCCTCGAATACATCCGCCAGCGCCGCCACGAAGAGCCCGGCAGCGATCTCCTCCAGACCCTGATGGACGCCCGCTACGCTGACGGCGAAGGCATGCCCGACGAACTCGTCCTCAGCGAGAGCATGCAGCTCCTCGTCGCCGGCCACGAGACCTCCTCCAACGCGCTCTCCTGGCTGCTCTATCTCCTCAGCACCCGTCCCGACTGTCTCGATCGCGTCCGCCGCGAGTTCGACGAGATCCTGGCCGGCGAGCCCCTCAGCTACGCCGCAGTCCCAAGGTTCCAGTTCACCACCCAGGTCATCAGCGAAGCCCTGCGCCTCTACCCGCCCTTCTGGATGATCGATCGCGAAGCCGTAGCCGACGACCGCGTGGGCGACACCATCATCCCCGCCGGCTCCATGGTCATCGTCTACGTCTACGGCGCCCACCACACACCGCGCTACTGGGACAATCCCGAGATCTTCGACCCCGAACGCTTCTCCAAGGAGAACGAAGCTCAGCATCCTCCTTTCACCTACGTTCCGTTTGGCGGCGGACCGCGCGGCTGCATCGGCGGCAACTACGCGATGCTGCAGATCCTCATGATCCTCAGCACGCTGCTCCGCAAGTACGACCTCGAGCTGCCCCCCGGCCAGAAGATCGAACCCCGCGCCATGGTCATACTGCGCCCCAAGCACGGCATCCGCATGTCCTTCACCGACAAGGTCCCGAACGAAGTCGCCGTCCCAGCCGGCTGCCCCTACTAATCCGCCCATCTGACGCTTCGTCCCGTTTCCGCCCACGCCGGGTGCCCCACATCTCGCTTCTGAGATGTGGGTTTCCACGGGACGATCCCCTCCATCCGCACAGCCAGCTCGCAACTGAGTCTACTTGCCCTTCAGGGCCTGAGGCTCCCTCCTATACCAGCGTGGGGCGTAGCCCCACGGATCGGCCGGTGAAATGCTGGAGGGCCGGAGGCCCGATCGATAAACCTACTTCAAACGCTACACCGGTCCTTCGCTCCAAACGCCCATCGATCCCCCAAACAATAATTCGCCACCGAGCAACAACCAATCGCCAGCACATTCGCCACCACCACCGGCAGCCGAGCCTCCTGCACCAGCAGCCGCATCAACACCAGGTTGCCCACCAGCGACACTATCCCATTCGACAACTGAAACCGCACCATCTGCTCCAGCTTGGAACCCTCCCCACCACGGTCGCGCCACGTATACAGCACATGCCACACAAAATTATGTAGCAGCGTAATCTCGAGCGCCGCAGCCGCCGCAATCAGATAATGCCCGCGCATCCAGCGATTCAACAACGCCAGCGCAGCCAACTGCACCACCATCCCCATCGCTCCAACCACATTGAACTTCGCCCAGCGCACCAGCGCGCTCACGGCAGCGGCTCCTCGCGATACAGCTGCGCCGTATGCCGTACCGTCAGCAGCACCGCCATCCCCACCATGCCAACCGTCGCAATCATCCCACCCACATCGAACAGCAACCACCTGCGTCCAAAGATCACCGAGTACGGACTTCGCAGCAGCGCGATATTCCCCGCAATCAGCAGCAGCCGAATCTCAGTAGGCCCAAACATCCCCTGCGACAGCTCAAACCGCGACAGCGTATACGTCGCCAGGTAGCTCTCGCTCGACAGCAGCAGGAACGCCACCAGCATCGCCATCGCAACCTGCCAGTGCACCACCCCCGAGCACCCCATGCCGCACATCAGCGCGACCGCTCCAATCACGTCCACCATGTGATCCACGTAAAACCCGTAGCGCGGCCGCTGCTGGCAGCGCACCCTCGCGAGCGTCCCATCCATGCTGTCGCCAAACCAGTTCAGCACGATGCACGCAATCACCAGCAGCAGCGCCCAGCGGTTGTATCGAGCCAGCGCATAACCAATCCCCGCCCCAATCTGCGCGCTCAGTCCAAGCGCAGTCAGCTGGTCCGAGCTCATCCATCGCGGCGCACGGCTCGCCATCCATTGCAGCACCCGCCTCTCCAGCGAAGCCGTCAGCGCCCGGTTGACTCGCAACGCTGGCGTAAACGCAACATCCTCTTTCATCGGAACAACTCGTGTGCTCATAACGTTTCCTTTCACTCGATAACTCCTCACTTCCGCAGGGCATTAACCGCCGAGCGCAGCGTAAACTCCAGCGACTCCCGCGGCACGCTCTCCACGTACGGCCCAATCGCCCATCCCAACCCCCGCGGCATAGCCCGCGTCAGCGACACCGCCTCAACCTGCAAATACAACCCACCGTCCCGCTCCTCATAGCTCCAATACGTATTCAGCCGCCAGAGAAACCCATGCTCTTCGCCTCCGCTCAGCCGACGCTCCTCGGCCGTGCCCGCGTTGGCGATCTCATCCATCTCCGTGCTCCGCGAGATGCTGTATCCATGCCGCGCATCCGTGTGTCCATACGTGATGTCGTAGCGGCTATCCATCACCACCGTGATCACATGCCGCTGCCGCACCCGCATCCAGGCCTGCAGATGATCGCCCTCCCGCGCAACCGTCTTTGCCTCCAGCACCTGCGGCGAAAAATGTTGCGGATACGCCTCGAAGTCCTGCATCAGCCGCTCGAAGTCCGCCGCCGTCGCACCCGGAGCATACGCCGATCCGCGCCAGTCGTGCAGCATGGCTCCCGAAACCTCCGTTCCCGGCAGCTTCTCAATCACGACTTCGCCGCCCCGCAACCGCTGCTTGTCCCCACCGGCGAACACAATGAAACCGTCTCCCGATCGGTGCTGTTCCGCCAGCCGCACCTCCACCGTCCTGCAATACCGATTGAAAGTGTCGACCGCCGAGCCAGTAGGCTCTGCCATCAACGGCCCATCCAGGAGGAGCAGCAGCCCGGCCATCATCAAAATTCGTCGCAAGGAAGCAAAGTAGCGCCAGCTCATGACCTGCATCCTGTCCTCTCCCGGCCCACAAAAGCAATGCAACGCGCCTCACGCAACCACCTACGTTCCTCACGGAGTAAGCCTCGGTAAACAAATGTCTTCGCAAAAGTCCTCACCGCCCAAATTGCCGCGCCGCGCACGCCTCATTCGTTACACTGTTCAGCAGCCATGACGGACAAACCACCAGCCGCGCTCTATCGCTTCGGAATCTTCGAGCTCGACATGGCCAAGGGCGAACTCCGCCGCCGCGGCCTCCGCGTCAAGCTCCACGCGCAGCCCTTCCAGGTCCTCACCATGCTGATCGAGCAGGCGCCCGGCGACATCCTTACCCGCGAAGCCATCTGCCGCGAGCTCTGGCCCGACGGCACCTTCGTCGACTTCGAGCACGGCCTCAACTCCGCCATCAACCGCCTCCGCGACGCCCTCGGCGACAAGGCCAGCAACCCGCGCTTCGTCGAAACCCTCGCCCGCCGCGGCTACCGCTGGCTCGTCCCCGTCGAACGCATCCAATCCGCCGGTGCCCTCGCCAGCACGCCAGCCTCACCCGCCGCGCCCACCGTCGCCTCAGCGAACTTCCTCGACCGCATCCTCGCCTCCGAGCAGGACCTTCCCCAAAGCTCACACACCGTCGTGCAAACCCTCTTCCTCCTGCTGCAGTTCATGTACCTCGGCTTCTACATCGGCGCATTAGCCAATCTCGCCGAGATCAACGACCTCATGTCGTCTCTCCCCCACGCCGCGCAGCTCTTCCTCGCGATGATCGTCACCGCCGCCGTCATGATCCCGGTGCGCACCTTCCTCTGCTTCGCTGTCCTGTTTCGCGCACCCCGCTTGCGCGAAAGCTATCGCAAGCTCTGGCTGCTGATTCTTCCCCTCGACCTGCTCTGGTCACTAGCCCCCTTTCTTCTGCTGCACCACATCAACGCCGGAGTAGCTCTCGCCTGCACCACCTTCCTCGTCTACTCACCCTTCGCCCAGCGCTCGCTCATCCTCATGGGCGCCGGAACCCACGCGACCGAGAGCCCGCAACAAACCTAGTCGCAGCCATCCGCGAGCGCTCCGTCCCATTCCATGTATCCTGCCGAAATGAGTTCCCAGCCGCCACCGACCCTCCCTGCTCAGCCCCTCCACACCACCCGCCGCCGCCTTCTCGCCGTCTCCACCGCGGCGGGACTCGGCAGCACGCTCTTCCCCGGCGCTCTTCTCGCGCTCGTCACAAACTCCGCATCATCGCAATCTCCGGCGCAAACCGACCTCCGCGGCTGGCCGGCCATCACGCCCGAGATCGATCGAAGCCGCCGCCACCATCGCTGCCATCAAGCTCACGCCCGAACAGATCAAGATGCTGCTCGATGACGTCCTCGGCCAGCGCAACTCCGCACTGCGCGTCCGCGAACTGCATCTGCCCGACAGCGTCGCCCCCACCGCAGTCTTCAATCCCGTCCCCGCCGGAACCCCAGCCCCACAACCCGCCCCCGCCCGCCCCGTGGTCCTTGGCCCCGCACCCTCCATCGCCGGCATCTCCGCGTCCGAAGAAGAAAAAATCGCCTTCGCCACCATTCGTCAGCTCGGAGAACTCCTTCGCCGTCGCAAGCTAACCTCCGTCGACCTCACGAAGCTCTACCTCGCGCGCCTCAAGCGCTTCGATCCCACGCTCCACTTCGTCATCACCCTCACCGAAAACCGCGCCCTCACCCAGGCCGCCGCCGCCGACCGCGAGCTCGCAGCCGGCCACGACCGCGGCCCGCTTCACGGCATTCCCTGGGGTGCGAAAGATCTTCTCGCCGTCAAAGGCTACCCCACCACCTGGGGCGCGGCCGGCTTCGAGAACCAAACCTTCGCCGAGGACGCCGAAGTCGTCAAGCGTCTTGACGCAGCCGGAGCCGTTCTCATCGCCAAGCTCACCATGGGCGCGCTCGCGCAAGGCGACCTTTGGGGCTATCCCGAAGGCGCAGGCAAGCCCGGTGCGCGTACCCGCAATCCGTGGAACCCAAAGCAAGGCAGCTCGGGCAGCTCCGCGGGCAGCGCCAGCGCAGCCTCAGCCGGCTGCGTCGGGTTCGCCATCGGCACCGAAACCCTCGGCAGCATCTCCTCGCCCAGCACGCGCTGCGGCGTCACCGGCCTCCGTCCCAGCTTCGGACTCGTACCGCGCACCGGCGCCATGGCTCTCGTCTGGTCCATGGACAAGATCGGCCCCATCACGCGCTCGGTTGAAGACTGCGCTCTCGTGCTCAACGCCATCTATGGTCCCGACGGCCGCGATCAAAGCGTCCAGCCCGCGCCCTTCCACGCCGATCTCGCCGCCAGCATCCACACCCTCCGTGTCGGCTACATCGAGTCCGCCTTCAAGGCACCAACCCTCCAGCCCGACGAAACCAAATCCCTAACCCCCGCAGAGCTCACAAAGCACGAACAGCAACGTGCCGCCTACCTCGCGCAGCGCACCTACGACCACCAGTTCAACACCCGCGCCCTCGACGTTCTGCGCAGCATGGGCATCACGCTCACTCCCGTCGAGATGCCCGGCTTCCACTTCTCCGCACTCCTCAACATCCTCAGCGCAGAAGCGGCCGCCGCATTCGACGACCTCACCACCTCCGGCCGCGACGCCATCCTCTCCGGCCAGAAGCCCTACGACTGGCCTAACGAGTTCCGCGCCGCGCGCTTCATCCCTGCAGTCGACTACATCCAGGCCGAGCGCGCGCGCACCCTCGCCCTTGCCGCCATGCACCAGCTCTTCGCCAACTTCGACGTCATCGTCACCCCCAGCGGCGGCACACAACTCACCGCCACCAACCTCTGCGGCCAGCCCGCCGTCATCGTCCCCAACGGCCTGCGCGGTCCCGACGCCCCACCCTTCGCTCCCACCCCCGAAGACAATTGGCCCGACTACGGCGGCCCCGGCACCCCCGTCTCCCTCACGTTCCTAGCGCCGCTCTATCAGGACGCGAAGGCCGTCGCACTGGCCCACGCCTACCAGCTCAAGACAGGCTTCCAGCTGTTGCATCCAAAGCTCTAATCCCGGACCTGTAATATTTTCGCCGCTCATCCGTCTTCCCCAATGACCGTTTCTCTCGCGGTCTTTGAAAGGAGCCACCCATGACCACCCAATGCAACTGCCCCTGCGGCCCCGAATGCACCTGTCCCGACTGCAGCGGCCCAACCTGCCCCAGCTGTTAATCATCCGCAGCCGGAGAGACCGCACGTTCTCCGGCTGCACCTCCCTATGTCCAATCTCACCCTCCAAACTCTCCTCGACCGCCGCGAGCGCTTCCTTGCCTTCGTGCAGAGTCGCGTCGACGACCGCTCGCTTGCAGAAGACATCCTGCAGGTCGCCTACATCCGCGCGCTCGAACAATCCGGAACTCTCCGCCAGGACGAATCTGCCGTCGCCTGGTTCTACACAGTCCTGCGCAACGCCGTCATCGATCACTACCGCCATCACACCTCCGAGGCCGCCGCGATGGATCGCTGGGTCTCCGAGTTGAACCTCACCAACACCGAGCCCTCCACCGCCGACATCCCCGCTCGCACCTTCGTCTGCGGCTGCATCGAGGTCGTCCTCCCCACCCTCCGCCCCGCCTACGCCGAGATCCTCCGCGAAGTCGATCTCGCCGACGCATCCCTCGCCGACTTCGCCCACCGCCACAAGCTCACCCCCGGCAACGCCGCCGTACGCGCCCACCGCGCCCGCACCGCTCTCCGCCGCGAACTCGCTCGAACCTGCGGCGCCTGCTCCGTCCACGCCTGCCTCGATTGCGTCTGCAAGACGCGTTCCGTCATCGAATGAACACCAGCCAACCCGAAGGCGGAGAACGTTTGCAACGATTCGCATCAAGAAACCAGCGCCAGCTTTTCCGTTCGTTCGTCACCGCGATCGCGCTTGTCTCTTCCGCGCACGCCCAGACCACCACGCCGCCGAATACACCCGTGGTGATGTCGGCGCAAACCCTCATCGAAGCCATCCACCAACACGGCACCTCCGGCACCAGCATCGAGCCCGCCACCACGCCTGTCCCCATGCTCATGACCCAGCACGGCTCCTGGCGACTCATGCTCCACGCCAACGCCTTCGCTGCGAACACGCAGCAGCAAGCGAACTTCCCCCGCAATCGCGACGCCTTCTTCTCCACCAACTGGATCATGCCCATGGCGCAGCGCGAACTAGGCGCCGGCGAGCTCACCCTCCGCGCCATGTTCTCGTTCGAGCCCGCCACTGTCGGCGGCCGCAACTACCCCGAGCTCTTTCAGCAGGGCGAAACCGCCTACGGCAATCCCATCGTCGACGGCCAGCACCCCCACGACTTCTTCATGGAAGTCGCTGCCCTCTACGACCTTCCACTCTCACCGCACACACTGCTCAGCTTCTACGCCGCCCCCATCGGCGACCCCGCCATCGGCCCCACCGCCTACCCCCACCGCCAGTCCGCCAGCGAAGACCCCATCGCCGCGCTCGGCCATCACCAGGAAGACTCCACCCACATCGCCTTCAACATCCTCACCGGCGGCCTCACCTACCGCTTCGCCCGCATCGAAGTCTCCGGCTTCCACGGCGGCGAACCCGACGAGCATCGCTGGGCCTTTGAACCCAGCCCCAACGGCCACGCCATCGACTCCTACTCCACCCGCCTCACCCTCTCGCCCACCCCCGACCTCACCGGCCAATACTCCATCGCGCACATCACCAGCCCCGAAGCCCTCTACCCCGGCGAAAACCAGCAGCGCCAAACCGCCAGCATCATGTACCACCACACCTTCCACTCCAGGCCACAAACCGGGTGCCCCACATCTCGCTTCTGAGATGTGGGATTCCACTGAATCCCAAAGCACCACCTCAACCAACACCACGACCATGCAAAGCATGCCCGGCATGAACATGAGCTCGTCGCAGCACGCAGGCGCCCACGCGCTCCCGCCCATGCTCATGGTCCCCGACCCCCGCACGGACCTCGCCACCACCTTCCTCTGGGGCCGCACCCGCTCGCTGACCAACGACGCCCCAAACAGCAGCATAGAAAACAGCTACCTCGCCGAAGCCCTCCTCCGCTTCGCCTCCACCAACTACCTCTGGACGCGCCTCGAAAACGCCGGCCGTTCCAACGAACTCCTCCTAACCCCCGGCACCCCGCTCCCACCCGACTTCATCGAAACCCCCATCGGCCACGTAGCCGCAAACACCTTCGGCTACGACCACGACCTCCCCTTCGGCGGCCACATTCTCATCGCCCCCGGCGCGCAAGTCACAATCTACCGCACCCCCGAACTCCTCCGCCCCACCTACGGCAACACCCCCACCGCCGAAACCCTCTTCATCCGCTTCCGCCTGCGTTAAACACGAGTGATATAAAGGCCTATGCCGGATTCGAGAAGTTCCCCGGGTAGCTATGTGTACCGTGGCGTTCACGCCCATCATCCAGCACTTGCAGCCGCTCTCACCGGTGTCGTCGTTCCCGGAGATACGAACGGCACCGTCACGCCAGAGCAACATAATCTTCGTGATATAGCAGCCCAAAGCCCTTTCACCTCCTGGACGCATCTTCGAGAGGTCGCCGTTAGCTTCGCTCAATCGAGCGGCCCCGGCGGAGTCATTCTTCGACTCCCCATCGGACCTCCCACCTCTGGCTCGACCTGGAAATGGGTGCCATCGCCCGATGTATGGCTGGAACAGGAAGTCCTTCTGCGTGGCGTTAGAATTGGGGCAGAGGTGACACGGTTATGATGACCAGCGAAGCCGTTCGTGAGCGTGTGAAGTCAAGCAGCCAGTCATCCTCGTCGCGCAAAGTGTTGTTAAAGCTGCCTGGCCGAAGACCTCACTCGCCCTGTCTCCGCCGCCCCAGCCACCGTCACGGTCTCCGAAGCTCTTCGTCTGTGGCGTACTCGCCTGAAAAATACTGAGTACACGAACGCGCCTCTCAAGGGGGTCCAGGACCTTCTCAAACACCTGGAAGAGCTTGCCCCACAGCGCAAACTCGATCAGTTTGGCTTCGTCAGTCCGCAGGCTGCCGTGACGGTATTCTTCACGCGCACCGACGGCGTATACGTCGGTTCTGCAATTCTCGATAAGCGTGACCTGCGTTAACCCTTCGCCAGCTCCGCCTTCACCAGCTCACTCACCAGCCTTCCCATCGGCCCGAGCCCCACTAGCCGCAATCTTCGCCTGCGCAGCCTTCATCACCAGTCCCATCTCCTTCGGCCCAGGCTTCGTCCCGCCATTCTCCGCCGTCACCTGCTCCACCGCGCCGGCCACCAGCGCCCGCAGATCATCCTCGCTGGCGGCCTTCGGCATATAGCCCTCGATCAGCCCAATCTCCACCTGCTCCTTCGCCGCCAGCTCCGGCCGCCCGCCCTTCGTAAACTGCTCAATCGACTCGCGCCGCTGCTTCAGCATCGTCGTCAAAATCGACTGCTCCTCGGCATCGGTCAGCGGCTCGCGCTTATCAATCTCCTTGTTCTTCAGCGCCGACTTCACCATCCGCAGCGTAGTCAGCGTCTCCTGCTCGCGCGCCTTCATCGCCGTCACAATATCCTTGCCCAGCTTCTCGCCAATCGCAGCCATCCGGAATCCTTTCAGGTCACTCTCCATCCACCAGTCTACCCGCCGAGCTCAGCCGCGCCTCAGTAGATCCCCGGAATCAGCCGCTTCACCCTCTGGCTATACTCCACATACTCCGCGCCAAACGCCCCTGTCAGCGCAGCCTCCTCCACATGCATCCGGTAAAGCAGCGCCGTCGCCGGCAGCAGCACAATGATCGCCAGCCCCAGCCAATTTTTCGTATCCAACCCGATCGCCAGAAAGATCAGCATCATCCCCGTATACGATGGGTGCCGGATCCACCGAAACAGCCCCGACTGGTTCAGCTTCTGCGTCGCATGAATCGCCACATTCGCGCTGAACGATTTCCCCAGCGTATAAATCGCGGTCCACCGGATGACCAGCCCCGTAGCCAGCAGCCCAACGCACACATAGCGCAGCCACTGCCCCGGCGTGGAACATGGTCGGCCGATAGACATCACCCAGCCACGACCCCACAGACATCGACCCAAAGATCACCACCCACAGCACAATGAGCGATCCGCGATCGCGCACCTCGCCACCGCTCCGCCGCGTGCGCGTCACCAGCAGCACCAGCACCTCAGTCAAAATCCATGCCCAATACAGCGTCTTCCCAATCCAATGGAGCCACATGCAGCCAGTCTCTCCCACCTTCCCCGCACAAACAAGCGATAAACGCCTCCTGTGCCCGATCACAGTCGTCACCCCCTCCCCAGCCGCTAAAATAAAAAGCATGATCCGCAAGACACGACTCTTCACGCCCGGTCCAACGCCCTTGCTCCCCGCCGCCCAGTTCGCCATGGCCGCGGCCGACATCCATCACCGCACCGCCGAATTCCGCGCCCTCTACACCCGCGTCCTCGCCCAGCTCAAGGAGTTCGTCGGCACCACCAACGACGTCATCCTCCTCTCCAGCTCCGGCACCGGCGCCATGGAAGCGTCTGTCTCGAACCTCACCTCGCCCGGCGACCGCGTCCTCGTGCTCACCGCCGGAAAATTCGGCGAGCGTTGGTCCGGCATCTGCAAGGCCTTCGGCTGTCACGTCGACGTCGTCAGCGCCCCCTACGGCCAGACCTTCTCGCTCGACGAAGTCAAAGCCTCGCTGCATCTCGAAACCCGCGCCGTCTTCATGCAGGCCACCGAAACCTCCACCGGCGTCCGCCACTGCATCCCCGCCATCGCCAAGCTGCTCAAGGACACCCACTCCGAAGCCCTGCTCGTCGTCGACGCCATCACCGGCCTCGGCACCACCCACCTCGACATGGACGGCTGGGGCATCGACGTCCTCGTCGGCGGCTCGCAGAAGGCCGTCATGATTCCCCCCGGCCTAAGCTACCTCGCCCTCAGCGACCGCGCCTGGGACCGCATGGAAGCCACCTACAACCCGCGCTACTACTTCGACCTCCGCAAGGAACGCAAGAACGCCAAGCTCGGCGAGTCCGCCTACACCCCAGCCGTAGCCCTCATCGCCGCTCTCGGCGCAGCCTTCGACTGGATCGCCGCGCAGGGTGACGGAAGCCTCGTAGAAGGCCGCAAGCGCCTCATCGAGAACGCCGAGACCGTAGCCGCGATGACCCGCGCCGCCGTCCTCGCCCTCGGCCTCAAGCTCTTCGCCCCCGACGCCTCCGGCGCAGCAGCCACCGCCGTCCTCGCCCCCGAAGGCGTAGACTCCGGCCTCTTCGTCAAAGAGCTCAAATCCCGCTTCGCCGCCATCATCACCAACGGCCAGGGCGAGATGAAGGGCCAGATCTTCCGCATAGCCCACCTCGGCTTCTTCGACTACATGGACACCATCGCCCTCATCGGCGCCCTCGAACAAGTAGTCGTCAAATCCCTCCCGCAGCTAAACGCAAAGTTCGGCGACGGCCTAATCGCCGCCCAAAAACTCTACGCCGAACGCAGCCCAACCGCCGCCGCCGACAACAAGTGTCTCTGCGGCCGCGAAGCCAGCCACTGCTCCCTCCAACACCCCAACGCAAAATAGCAACTCACCACCGAACCGGGTGCCCCATGTCTCGCCTTTGAGACATGGGTCTACCCCAGGTCTACGCCCCGGGGTGCCCCATGCATGACAGCTCCATCGTCATGGGTGAGGCACCGAACTGTCCCGAAAAGATTTACGCCCTACCCCGACGCCCACCACTAGGGCCAACGGCCCGCCTCATCACAGCCTGGGGCGCAGCCCCAGGTAGGCTGACTATGAAACCAGAGGGCTGAAAGCCCGACTCATAAAAGCGCCGCGAGCCGCCATGCGCCTTATCTTTCTCTACGGTCGACCCACCGCCAGCATCTCTCGCAGAATTCCAACAGCATCCTGCAAAATCTTCAGCTCCCGCTCATCAAGCCTCCCAATCTGATCCGCCAGTGGCCGTATCCGCCGATTGCGAGCTTCAATCAGCAGCCGTTTCCCCTTGAGCGTCGCTGACAGAGAAACGCTCCGCCGATCCCCGTCATCCCGAGTCTTCCTCACCAGCCCCTGCTCCTCCAGCGCATTCACAATCCGCGTCATCGTTGGCGGCCTCACCTGCTCCGCCTCCGCCAGATCGCCCAGCGTGATCGATCCCGCAAATACAATCACCGACAGCGCCGACAGCCGCGCCGAATTTAACCCGCTCGACCCATCCACCCTCCGCACACTTCGCAGCAAACCAATCGCCGCAGCGTGCAGCGCCTCCGCAGTAGCTTCCGAGCTGGCCAGCTTCTTCATTGACAATCTCCCCGCACCTATACTAATTAATTAGCTGAGCTAACGATAGTGGAGGAGGCAATGGAAGACACCACCCAGACCGTACACCTGGAAGAGATCGCCCAGATCGCCCTAACCGTCCAAAACCTCGACGAAGCCAGAACCTTCTACCGCGACACCCTCGGCATGCGCTTCCTCTTCGACGCGGGCACCATGGCCTTCTTCCAGTGCGGCCCCGTCCGCCTCATGATCGGCACCTCCGACAAGCCCTCACCCTCCAGCAGCACCATCGTCTACTTCCGCGTCCCCGACCTCCAGTCCGCCTTCACCGACCTAAAAAGCAAAGCCGTCGTCTTCGTCCAGGAGCCGCACCTCGTCGCCCGCATGAAGTCTCACGACCTCTGGCTGGCCTTCCTCAACGACCCCGCAGGCAATACTCTAGGTCTCATGAGCGAAGTCGCCCGAGTCACCGAGTAAGCCATGCGCGTCATCTTCCTCTACGGCCTCCCCGCCACCGGCAAGCACACCATCGCGCAGCACCTCGCCGCGCTCACCGGCTACAAGCTCTTCCACAACCACCTCGCCGTCGACCTCCTGCTCTCCGTCTTCGACTTCGGCTCCCAACCCTTCGTCGAACTCCGCGAGCAGATCTGGCTCTCCGTCTTCGACCACGCCGCCGCCACCGACCTCCCCGGCCTCATCTTCACCTTCGCCCCCGAGCGCACCGTCCGCCCCACCTTCATCCCCGCAGCCCTCGACGTCCTCGCCCGCCACAACGCCACCGTAGACTTCATCGAACTCACTTGCCCGCTCCCCGAACTAAAGCAGCGCCTCGACAACCCCTCCCGCCAGCGCTTCCAGAAACTAACCTCCGCCACCCTCTTCGACCAGCTCCACGCCGACGGAGTCTTCGACGCCTCCCACATGCCCACCCCCCGCCTCACCGTAGACACCAGCCTCCACACCCCCGAAGCCGCCGCCGCGCTCATCGCCAGCCCTCGCCTCTAAGACCTGTCTGAATGTCTGACAGGCACACTCGCTTGGCGGCTTTACAGCTCGTTAGCTTCGCGCAGCCTCCCATTGTTCGTCAACAGTTTCGCGCGACCAGCGGAATCGCCCAGCCGAAGGTCTCCCCACGAAGTGCCGCCCCACGCGTCGTCCCGTCCGTCAGGAAATATCCTGCAAGCGCTCAATCCGGTCCCAGTTCTCCACCGAAGCCACTGAAAACCACGCCCCTCCCTAAACTTAACCCATGGCCGCTTTAGCAATGCCGAACCCGAACGACGGCCTTCCGTCCTCCATCCAGACCGAGGTCACCGTCCTCGGCGCCATGCTGCTCGACGCCGTCGCCATCACCGACGCCACCGCCAAGCTCCGCCCCGAAGACTTCGCGCTCGACTCCCACCAGCGCATCTACCGCATCATGGTCGACCTCATGGCCCTCGGCCACGCCGTCGACCTCATCACCGTCATGGACGCGCTCACCAAGCGCCGCGAGCTCGATGCCATCGGCGGCCCTGCCTATCTCGCCTTCCTCACCGAAGGCATCCCGCGCAATCCCAACATCGAGTCCTACGTCCGCATCGTCAAGGACAAATCCCTCCTCCGCCAACTCCTCAGCATCTTCAACGAGGGCATGGCCGCCGCCTCCGACCAGACCGAGGACGCCACCAAGGTCCTCAACGACGTCGAAGTCCGCCTGGCCGAAGTAGCCGACAGCGCCATCCAGCGCGGCTTCTCCAACATCCCCGAGATCGTCGCCAGCTCCTTCGGCTCCATCGACGCGCTCTACGAGCAGGGCCGCGAAGTCACCGGCCTCGCCACCCACTACATCGAGTTCGACAAGATGACGAGCGGTCTCCAGGACTCCGAGCTCATCATCATCGCCGCCCGCCCGAGCATGGGCAAGACCGCCTGGGCCATCAACATCGCGCAGAACTGCGCCGTCAAAGACGGCAAAGTCGTCGCCGTCTTCTCGCTCGAAATGAGCAAGGAATCGCTCCTCCGCCGCATGCTCGCCAGCGAAGCCATGGTCGGCAGCCGCAAGCTCCAGACCGGCTTCATCCCCCGTGAAGACAAGGGCAAGCTCATCGCCGCGCTCGACCGCCTCATGAACTCCAAGATGTTCATCGACGACACCCCCGGCATCACCCTCGCCGAGATGCGCGCCAAAGCCCGCCGCCTCCGCCAGCAGGAAGGCGCCCTCGACCTCATCGTCATCGACTACCTCCAGCTCATGACCGGCTCCTCCGGCAGCTCGAAAAAACAATTCGAGAACCGCACCCAGGAAGTCAGCAGCATCTCCCGCGGCCTCAAAGCCCTCGCCAAAGAACTAGGCGTCCCCGTCGTCGCTCTCTCGCAACTCTCCCGCGGATCCGAGCAGCGCACCGGCGACAAGAAGCCTCTCCTCTCCGACCTCCGCGAGTCCGGCTCCATCGAGCAGGACGCCGACGTCGTCGCCTTCATCCACCGCGAAGAGTATTACGATCGCGAGAACGAAGACATCAAAGGCCAGGCCGAGATCATCATCGCCAAGCAGCGCAACGGCCCCACCGGCACCGTCAAGCTAGCCTACCTCTCCGACTTCACCCGCTTCGAAAACCTCGACACCACCCACCTAGGCGACTCCGCCGGCGACGCCTACTAAGACGGCATCCTCGAAGGGGCACGGCTTCAGCCGTGCCATAACTATCACAATCCATGGGGCGGCTTCAGCCGCTGAGGCGTGACTCCGGCGGCGACGCCTACCAGGCCCAATCCCTTCTCCACAGGAGCCCCGCGCCCTCAAGGCCGGAGGCCCACCCTATACCAGCGTGGGGCGTAGCCCCACGTACCTGCACGAAGAAGATTCGAGGGCCGGAGGCCCGATCTATCCGTCGTTCCTCCTACGGACCAGCCCGCAAAAATAATCCCCACTCCTGCCACCCTCCTGACACAATGCTGTCAGGAGCCTTCTCCTATCCTGCGACTGTACTTACTTCAGCCACACAGGAGACACATCATGAGCAAGTTCGACACCAACGCAGTCACCTGGTTCGAAATCCCCACCGCCGACTTCGAGCGCGCCACAAAGTTCTACGAAACCGTGCTCGATGCCAAGCTGATCCCCTATCCCGGCGGCGCGCCCTGCAGCATCTTCCCCCACAAGGACGATGGCGTCAGCGGCTGCATCGTCCAGAGCCCCAACCACAAACCCTCCAGCGAAGGCGCCGTCGTCTACCTCAACGCCGACGGCAAGCTCGACGCCAGCCTCAAGCGCGCGGAAAAACTCGGCGCCTCCATCCTCGTCCCACGCACGGAGATCCCCGGCGGCTTCGGCTACTACGCCTGCCTCCAGGACTCGGAGGGCAATCACGTTGGCCTGCACAGCAAAATGTTCTAACCGCCGGCCCCGCAATGATCACGGGCCTCGCGCATGAGGCGCGCCGACCGCCTCTTCCGCATCGTGCAGCTGCTGCGTTCCGGCCGCCTGAAGACTGCTCGCGCCCTCGCCGAGCGTCTTCAGGTCTCCGAGCGCACCATCTATCGCGACGTCCGCGACCTCCAGCTCTCCGGCCAACCCATCGAAGGCGAAGCCGGCGTCGGCTACACCCTGCGCCGTGAGTTCGATCTCCCGCCCCTCATGTTCGCGCCCGAAGAGCTCACCGCCCTCGTCCTAGGCATGCGCCTGGCCAAGGCCTGGGGTGGCGCCGAGAACGCCGTCGCCGCCAGCTCCGCCCTCGCCCGCATCGAAGCCGTCCTTCCCCCCGAACTCGCCGCCAGCCTCGACGCGATCCTCATGTACGTTCCCGGCTTCCAGATGTCGCAACCCCTGCGCCGTCTGCTCGACCGCGTGCACGCCGCCTGCGCCGGCCGCCGCGCGCTAAGCTTCGCCTACACCCGCCTCAACGGCGAACCTTCGCAGCGCACCGTCCGCCCACTCGCGCTCTACTGCTGGAGCGGCACCTGGACCCTCGTCTCCTGGTGCGAGCTCCGCAAGGACTTCCGCACCTTCCGCCTCGACCGCATCGCCCAGTGTGAAGTTCTCGACCGCACATTCGAGCAGCGCCGCGGCCAGCGCCTCCCCGACTACCTCAAGCGCATGCACGCCGAGCACGCCGTCGCACTCGCCCGCCTCGCCGCCGGCGAATCCGCTACTCTGTTTCCCCCGGCACCAGCTTCGGATTGATCTTCATCTCCGCCCGCTCATACGGCCGCCCCTTCGCGATCGCCGCCTCCAGGTCCTTGTCATACCCATAAAGATCATTGAAGAAGTGCGTGGTCCCATCCTCATCCGGCATCGCCGTAAAGTACGCAATCACCACCGGCAGCGGCGTCTTCAGGTTGTACGTGCGATTGTTCATATCGCCAGTCATCGCGAGATCGATCTTGTCCGCGTCCCATCCATTCTCCGCATCCGGATCAGCCTGGTCGCCATGCAGCACCCACAGCGCCATCTGGTCCGCATGCTGCAACCTCACGCAACCATGCGAACGATCCCTCTTCGACAGTCCAAACAAATAAAGTTCCGGCGTCGAGTGCATGTACACGTCATACTCGTTCGGAAACAGAAACTTCACCAGCCCCAGCGAATTCTTCGGCCCCGGCAACTGCCGCACGTTGTAGCGCAGATGCGCAATATCATTCACCGTAAAGTTCGTCACCACCGTGCCATCGTTCTTGTACACCTGGTAGTCATTGGCCGCGAGATACCCCAGCCCGCTCTTCTCCAAATGCGGCACAATCTCCTTCTTGATGATCGAAGGCGGCAGGTTCCAGTACGGCCGAAACACCACGTACCGCATCAGCCGCACAAACATTGGCGTGTCGTGATTGCCCTTCGCTTCGCCGTCAATCACCTTCATCTTGAACGCCAGCGTGTGGTCCGGCTCATACGCGCGCAGCATAAACTCCGGCAGATTCGCCAATATCCGCGGCTGCATATAGTTATCGGGCAGCCAACGCCAGCGCTCCAGCGAATCCACCAGCTGCTGCACCCGCACCGTCATCGGCACATTCAGGCTATCGATCGTCACCTGTCCCAGCTTGCCATCGTCCAGCAACCCATGCCGCTGTTGATAGTGCTTCACCGCAGCCGCCACCGCCGCGCTGTAATACTGCGGAGCCTTCGTCGCCTCATCGCCCTTCGACTCCGCCGGCGCATCGCCCTCAAACTGCAGCCGAGCCCAAAGCTGCGGCAACGCCGCATACCATCCGCCCACGCCCACCGGCTTTGCCCCGCTCGGCAGCGCCGGCAAGTCTGGCCAAGGCGCCGCGCCCTGCTCCATCGCCAGCAACCGGTACTCCGCCAGCGCCTGCTCAGTCTCCTTGTACATCGGGTTCGCCGGCTCCACGCTCTCCGCCACCTGCGCAACATCGCTCTTATCGACCACCTGGTCATTCAGCAGCGTCGCCACATCAAACGCCGCGCGTTTAGCCGGCGTATCGATATCAAAGTTCAGCGACTGCGGATTGATCCGCCCCACATGCAGATCCTCGAAGTACCGCATCGCCGCGATCGTCATCGCCACATCAAACTGCGCGACAGCATCCTGCGCCGCGTCCGAAGTGTCCTTCGTCTTCGCAATCGTCGCCAACCGCGTCAGCCGCGGAGCCCACCGTCCCTGCCCGCCCGCCTCGGCGTCATAGTCTTCAGGATTCAGCCCCTTCTTCTCCGCGTCCTGAAACAACTGCAGCAACTGCATCGCAGCCTGCGTAGGCTTCAAGTCGCGCGTCCACGCCAATTCGTCATCGCGGTCGTCATAAAACTTCTGCACCGTAGCCTGGTCATCCGCATAGTTCGGCCAGCGCAAGCCCGGCAACGTCGGCGAGCCCACCAGCCGCTCCACGTTCCCCGCATAATCCGTAGTATTTGGAGGAGAAGTCGCCGTCCGCCGGTGCCGCTTGCATCCCGTCATCCCGACCAGCACGCAGCTGCACACCACAGCGGCGAGTGCGGAACGAACAACGGTTGCACGGAACTTCATACGCGACGCGGCCTCAAGGAATGTACTTAGAGCCTATACGCACCCGGCCCTGAGGATGTTAACTCTCGCTCGAACCCACTGAGGCACTCTTTCATACGATGCAAAACTTTGTACCTCATCGGGTGCCCCAGGTCTCGCCTTTTGAGACCTGGGTCTCCACTATGTTGTGCGCACCGCGCCCTACCCCGCCAACAGCCCCGCCATCCAAACCCAGCACAGCACGGCCTGCGTCACCACCACGCCCACCGTCAACACCAGGAACATCTTCCGCTGCCTCTCTGCCTTAGCCGCGACCGCCGGCCGCATCTCCGCCGCTTGGCCGGTCGAGCATATCCGCAAACACTCCACCCACAAACGTGAACAGAAACGGCAGCGCCCAAACCCACGGCGCGCTCACCACCTGCGTCGTATACAGAGGAAACAGCAGCAGCACCATCAGCAGCGGAGCCGTATTGCCAAAGTACCGGCTGCGCCTGCTCCACACATACACCACCATCGCCACCGCCGCCGCCACCACGATCCCCGCATTCGCCGGCGTCGTCACAAAGCGCCGCATCGCATCCAACGCAAACCAGCTCCGCGCGCTGCCGCCCGTAAACACATACAGAAACGCCGTGATCTTAAAGCTGAAGCTGGCAAACACCATCACCAGCGCACCCAGCGCGGCGAACACCATAATCTGCGCCACATATGCGCGCCGCCGCTCCGCCAGGTAATAGAAGAACACCATCCCCGCAATAAATCCCACAATCGCCGCCAGCACATGCGCAGTCGCCGTCAGCCCCAGCGCCACCGTCAGCAAAATAATCCGAGGCTTCCACTTTCTCCGCGGCCCCTGCAGCGCATGTGCGACGCCCATCGCCGTATAGATCAGCCCATACAGCCCCCACATGGCCAGGATCTCGTTGTTCGGATGCGTCGCATACTTCACAATCGCGGGGCAGAAGATATACATCGCCAGCGCAAACGCCCCACCCTCCGGCCCGAACAGCCGTTTCGACACCCACCACAACCCGCCCCCCAGCCAAACCGCAAACAGCACAAATGGCAGCCGCAGCAGGTACTTCACAAACCCCAGCTCGTGCCGAGCCTCCCACGTCGTCCCATTCAAACTGCCACCCGCATACAGCCGATCCGCCGGCTTGCGAAAGTGGTCCACGCTGAGCAACACTGCCCGCTGCACCGTCAACGGAAACCCCGCGAGCCGATACGCCAGGGTCCCATCCCCATTCAAATTTCCGCAAGTCGTAAAGTATCCCTGCAGCACCGACGGGCTCTCCCACATCTCCCGCCCGCAGTGCGCATACCGATAGTCATTCGCATCCAGCGGCTGGTGGCCAATGGTCCATAAACACTCGCCGAACAATATCAGCAGCAACAGCGCAGCAACCCGCTGTGCCCGCCCAATATAAAACCCACGCAATCTCATCGTCTTAGCCAGTGTATCGAAAGCCTCTCCCGCACCCCCATCGCTCCCACTCAGCCCTTGGCATCCGGTAGAGAATTCCTTCCCGCGCGCACGTGTCCCAGCGTCTCGAAGAACCGCACCACCGCCTCCAGGTCCCGCTGCGGCAGCGTCCCCAGCAGCCGCCGCGTCTCGCTCTCCACCTCCTCATACATCCCCGCCATCTTCTGTAGCTTCGCCGGTACCAGCACCACCAGCAGACTCCGCCGGTCTTCCGGGTTTGCTTCCCGCCGCACATACCCCGCCTTCTCCAGCCGATCCAGCGCCACCGTAACACCCCCGCTGCTCAGCCCCGTCCACACCGCCAGCCTGCTCGGCGTCGACGGCCCATACAGTTGCAGCATGTGCAGCATCTGCATGTCCGTCAGCCCAATCCCCACCTTCTCCGCCGTCTGCGTATTGAAGAAGATCGACGCCGCAATAAACTTCCGTATCTCCAGCACAATCCTGTCTTCCACCGTCACCGGAGCCGCCACCATCCCCGCCGAGCCCTTCCCGGCCTTTCCCCCTGCACCCTTTACCCCAACTGATTTTTTCTTCACTGCTCTGGACATGCCAATCCTCTTGTGTTTTACTTTCCATGTATCTTATAAAATAAGAAACATGGAGGATGAATCAAATGGCAGCAACACTCAAAGCTTACAAGGGAATGGGTATGGAAGGCAGCGTTGCCCGCTGGTACGACCGCACCACCCGCACCGAGATGCCGGAGTTCCGCGACCTCGCCGCCCGCATCGCCGCCCTCGTTCCCCCCGCCGCACAGGTGCTTGAAATCGCTCCCGGCCCCGGCTTTCTCTCCATCGAGCTCGCCCGCCGCGGCCTCCACGTCCGCGCCGTCGACATCAGCAAGACCTTCATCGACATCGTGCGCCGCAACGCCGCAGCCGATAACGTCACCGTCGACATCCAGCAAGGCAACGCCTCCGCCCTCCCGCTCCCCGACGCCTCGGTCGACTTCGTCGTCTGCCGCTCCGCCTTCAAAAATTTCACCCAGCCCATCAAAGCCATGGCCGAGATGCGCCGCGTCCTCCGCCCTGGCGGCACCGCCCTGCTCATCGACATGCGCCGCGACAGCTCTCTCGCCGAAATCAAAGCCTGCGTCCAGTCCCTCGGCGGCAACTGGTTCCACCGCCGCCTCAACATGTTCATCTTCCGCCGCATCCTGCTCAAGCGCGCCTACCCGCTCGACGCCATCCGTCGCATGGCCGCCGAAGCCGGCTGGACCGACCTCCACATCACCGTCGCGTCCATCGGCTTTGAAGCGTGGACCACGAAATAGCCCCCGCGCCTGCTCTCCTCCAGCCACCAAAGCGCGCGCAGCCCCCACCAGCTGCGCGCGCTTTTCTCTACCCTCCATCCTCTACACTTTGTAGATATGGACTCGCTCACCTTCACGCCCGGCCGCGCCTTTCTCTCCTCCAACTCCCCCGCGCCTCCCTGGACCGCGGTCTTCGAGGACGAAGGCCCCGCCGGCTACTTCTACGCCTGCGACCGCTCCCAGGAAACTCACGAGCACAGCATCCTCGACGCCATGCTCATCTACAACCGCACCTCGCTCGCCGACCCTGACAAGGAGCGCATCGCCAGCATCCAGTGGTCGCGCGACGGCATGCAGTGCGTCCTCTACCTCGACGGCAGCGCCCAGGCCTTCATCGACTTCGCCGCCCACCTCAGCTTCTGCCGCACCAACTTCCCCAACTACCTCCAGGAACAGGGCGACACCTGGCGCAAATCCTCCCACGCCTGGGAAGACGACGTAATTCAACAATTTGAGGCAGCCATCTACACCTAAAAAAATTTGCAGAATCGGGAATTGGCGTATGCTTGTTCGAAAACTGGAGGCAGCTTTGTCCGACTCTCCCCAAAACCCTTGGACTAGCCCGAACAAATCCCCAGACCCCCCAAAGCAGCGCCGCCTTCCCCCCACCCCCGGGCAACGCCGCCTGGGAGCCCGCATCGGCATAGGCGTCATTCTCGCTGCGCTGGCCGTCATCATCCTCCTCGATCGCTTCGGCATCATTCATTAGCCACACCCACCAAACCGGGTGCCCCATGTCTCGCTTCTGAGACATGGGTTTGCAGGAAACCCGAGCGTCCGCGCAAGACCTACTTTGCCAGCGACTCGTGGTCATAGCTGATCACACGCGTCACCTTCCACACGCCGTCCTTGTTCTGCCAGAGCTGCACAAACTTTGCCTCACCGCCAAGATCCTTGTCATCTCCCGCGCGATGAAACCGATGCACCCCAATCTCCACCGCCCCATACCCCTTCAGCCGATACACCTCGAGCGTCCCCGGCACCAGCGTCC
Organism: uncultured Acidobacteriaceae bacterium; assembly: GCA_963821165.1. Classification (GTDB taxonomy): domain Bacteria; phylum Acidobacteriota; class Terriglobia; order Terriglobales; family Acidobacteriaceae; genus Granulicella. The sequence continues at coordinate 250,807 of CAWGCQ010000003.1, read as the reverse complement.
GCTCCACCTTCCCGCAGATATTGTTCTGAATCGCCTCCAGGAACGGCGCCTTCCCCACCATCAGCCCAGTCTGGTCGTGATAAAACTCCAGGTCATCGGACACCATCGCCCCCAGCGTCTTCAGATCGCAATGGTTATACGCATAGAACAGCTTCGTATCCTGCTCCGAAATCGTCTGCGTTAACTCCGCCTGCTCCGCCGCAGGCACCGGCGCCTGCGCCCGCACGCAGCAGGGAACCGCCAGGCCTACAGCCAAACACACCGCGCCCACAAACCGCATCGCCGTCATCTTCATGCCAGAATCACCTCGTGCGCTCTGCTACGCACTCCCAAGGCTCATGGTTCCGCGCAACAAAAAAGCCCGGGCCGCGAGGATCCTCGCGGCCCGGACCATTCTGCTTCAACTCCGCTCTTACCAGCCGCCGTTGGAACCCGTCGGTGCCAGCGCGATCCCACGGAACACCTCGCCCGCCCGCGCACTGCGAATCGTCGTAAAGCGTCCCAGGTAGCTGTTCGCCGCCGGCAGCGTCGTGTCGCTCACGCGATCGGTCACCTTCACCAGCTTGTTCGGATCAGCGCCCGTGTCGCCATTGCTGCTCACCGTCGACGTCACCGCATAGATCGTCACGGTGCCATCATCGTTGTTCTGGCCGGTAATGTTACGGCAGCCGCCCGTCGCCGGATCGAGAGCCGCCGGATAATTCGCCACGCGATACGGCACGCCGATATTCAACCCGTCCTGCAGAATGTACTCGCGCGTCCACGTGCCACCCGCCAGCACCCACTTCTGCAATCCCGCCGTCTGCTGCGACTGCGTGTCCGCAATATTCCCGTTCACCGCCGGCGACACGAGCGTTCCATCTCCCTCGTCGCAAACATACAGCGTCGTAGGATTCGCGAACCACAGCCCAAACGGAAACGACGTCGTCGTGCTCGCGTTCGTGTCTGGGAAGCCCGGCAGCGGAGTCAGCGGAACTGTCGCCAGCGTCGCAGCCGAACCCGTCGGCAGCGTTCCCGCGGTTCCCACCTGGTAGACCGTGTTGTACCCGTTGCTGCCGCTGCCCTTGGCGACATACAGCGTGTTGTTGTAGATCGTCAGCCCGCGGAAGTTCGTATCCTTGCCTGGCTTGTCTGTGCCATACTCCAGCCGCCCAATCATGTTGATGTCAGGAGGCAGCGCAGGCGATCCACCCGGATACAGCAGCTCCGATCCTGTCGCATTCACCAGCTCCACGCCGGGCACCGTCGAGCTCATCTGAGACTTCGACAGGTTCCCATTGTTATCGTTGCCCACCATGTAGTACAGGCCGTTCCCGCCCTTGATCGCACCGCGTCCGTTGTCTCCGCTATACGCGTTGCCATCGGTATAGGTGATCTGCCCGTCCTCATTCACTTCGGCCACCGCGCGATAGTACGCCGTAGGCACCGTCGGATTGTTCACGTCCGACGAGAACACCGGGTTCGTCGGATCGCACACGCCCGGCGTATTGCCATTCGACACATCCAGCAAATTCGGGCGCGTCGGCGACACCGTCGTCCCGCCGCAACCCACTCCTCCCCGGTACGCCATGAACGTCAGCGACTTCCCGTCCACCGACCGGTTCAGCGCCAGCTCCGACTTCGAGCTAAAGCTCGTAACAATCTGGTCTGCGGGAATCGGCAGCGTCCCCACCAGGAATCCATCGGTCGTGATGTCATCCAGAAACACCGGCGACGTCACGCCGAACGTCGGATCAGAGTTCGCGTTGTTCCACACATTATGCGAATCAAACAAATTCGGCGCCTCGCCATTGTCCGAAGCCACGCCGCACGGCACCGCCACGCCCGTCGTCCCGCCCTTCACCAGCGGCACCTGCACCGTCAGCCCGGTCGCGCCGCCCTGGCAACCAATCGGCAGCGTCTCGCCAATCGTCACCGTCGAAGCCTTCCCCACATAAATCGACTTGCTCAGCACCAGCGTTCCCGGCACAAACCGGAACTCCCCATGCCCGAACCCGAAACCAAACCCACCCAGATCGCCAAAACCCTGTCCCAAGCCAAAACCCTGCCCATTCCAACCCGAGCCAGGCGCCTGCGCCACTGCTGTTACCGGCAATCCAGCCACAACGGCAGCCGACAAAATCGGCGCCGCAATCCAATGCATTTTCATAGGGAGAACCTCCGCAGAAAAATCTAATCCCGCCCCGTACGCGCTCATGTAAACGCTCCAAGAAAATGCGCGGAATAACCTGTCATCTCCGCTTCCCTCCGCCGCCGAATACCGTCCCCACGACCGATCCCGGCCCCAACCTCCGTTTACCGCCGAAATCGCATGCAATCTGTTCCATTTGCGGTCTAGAATGGCGTCGTTGAAGACAGGCCTTCTGTCGCTGTCGGCAGCGCCCAATCCACGCTGCTCTTGTCGTCTGACAACGCACCTGCGCCTCGTCTTCCATAAGGAGATGAGGATGAAGAGCTACGCCAACACAGACATCCGCAATATTGCGTTCACCGGTCATTCGCACAGCGGCAAAACCGCCTTAATCACCGCCATGCTCAAGACCGCCCGCATGCCTACCGACAATGGCAACGCCGTTACCGCCTACGACGAAGAAGAGATCGCCCGCGGCATCACCATGTCCAACGCCGTGGCCTTCGCCGAGTGGAGCGGCACCCGCCTCAACCTCATCGACACCCCCGGCTTCCACATGTTCGTCCACGAAGCCCGCGCCGCCATGCTCCCCGCCGAAGCCGCTGTCCTCCTCATCAACGCCCAATCTGGCATCGAGTCCGTCACCACCACCGTCTGGAACTACGCCGCCGACCTCAACATCCCCCGCATCCTCGTCATCAATCACTCCGACCGGCCCCCATTCGGATCCCAGCCCACGAGTAACGCGGACAGAGCGTCGTTGGTCGAAGCCCTCCGCGAGCGCTTCGGCCACCACGTCATCCCCGTCCAGCTCCCCATCATCGACAATCAAGGCTTCCACGGTGTAGTCGACCTCGTCACCATGGAAGCCTTTCTTTATTCCCCCACCAGCGACGGCAGCGGCACCCGCGGCCCCATCCCCGCCGAGCTCGAAGCCGAAGCCAAGGCCGCCCACGAAGCCCTCGTCGAACTCGTCGCCGGAGAGAAAGACGAGCTCATGGAAGAGTTCTTCTCCCTCGGCACCCTTCCCGAAGACCACCTCATCCAGGCCATCCACGACGCCATCCGCGAAGACCGCATCTTCCCCATCCTCTACACCAGCGCCCTGGGCAACATCGCCACCGACCACCTCCTCGACTTCCTCAAGCTCTACGTCCCCTCCCCCAGCGAGCGCCCGCCCATCCCAGCCCACGCCCTCAAGGCCGCCAAATCCAACGGCAACGGCGCCTCCATCTCCGCCTCCGATGACGCCGCCACCGACACCATCCTCTGCCCCCTCTCCGACACCGAGCCCGCCGCCCTCTACGTCTACAAGACCCTCGTCGACCCCTTCGCCGGCCGTATCTCTTTCTTCAAAGTCATCAGCGGCTGCATCCGCAACGAAGCCTCGCTCGAAAACTACACCCGCTCCGAGACCGAACGCCTCACCCACATCGGCGTCATGCAGGGCCGCAAGCTGGTCGAAGTCCCCGAGCTCCATGCCGGCGACCTCGGCGTCGTCGCCAAGCTCCGCGTCACGCAAACCGGAGACACCCTCGGCGTCAAAGGCCACGACCTCCGCATCGACCCCGTCCCCACCCCCGAACCCGCCATGACCTACGCCATCGAGCCCAAATCCCGCGCCGACGAAGACAAGCTAGCCCCCGCCCTCCACAAGCTCATGGAAGAAGACCTCCTCCTCCGCTTCTACCGCGACCCCCAGACCAACGACTTCCTCCTCGCCGGCGCCGGCCAGCTCCACATCGAGTCCGTCGTCTCCAAGCTCCGCCGCCGCTACCACACCGAAGTCACGCTCAAGAGCCCCAAAGTCCCCTACCGCGAGACCATCCGCGCCGCCGCCACCGGCCACGGCCGCCACAAGAAGCAGAGCGGAGGCCACGGCCAGTTCGGCGACTGCAAGATCCGCCTGGAACCCCTCCCGCGCGGCACCGGTTTCCAGTTCGAAAACGACATCTTCGGCGGCGCCATCCCCCGCGGCTTCGTTCCCGCCATCGAAAAAGGAATCCTCGAAACCTCCATCCGCGGCCACCTCGCCGGCTACCCCATGGTCGACTTCAAGGCCACGGTCTTCGACGGCAGCTACCACGACGTAGACTCCAGCGAAATGGCCTTCAAAATCGCCGGCCGCCTAGCCTTCCGCGCCTGCATGGAAACAGCCAAGCCCTCTCTCCTCGAACCCATCATGCGCGTAGAAATCGACATCCCCGACGACACCGCCGGAGCCGTAGTCGGCGACCTCAACAGCCGCCGCGGCCGCGTCCAGGGAATGGAAACGCAAGGTCGCCGCGCAATCGTCAGCGCCCAGGTCCCCTTAGCCGAAATGCTCACCTACGGCACCACCCTGACCTCCATGACCAAGGGCCAGGGCAGCTTCCACATGGAAATGGACCACTACGACTACGTCCCCACCGCCATCGCCGACAAAATCATCTCCACCAGCAAACGCCCCACCGAGGACCCCGAAGACTAACCCGCGTCCATCCCCACCACCAAACCGGGTGCCCCATGTCTCGCTTCTGAGACATGGGTTCGCAGGACGTCACCATGGAAAAGAGTTCCAGCACACTGCTGCCAAACTTATTTCTGTGGTGTGACGTAAGATACAGGCCATCCGCACCCATGCCGAATATTCACTGCGGCTTCCGGTCTGACGTATACGCAAGAATCGCATCCAGCGCCGCATCGATCTTGTGACTGTAGTCCTCAAACGTCAGCGAAGCGGGAATCTGGGGAGTCGTCGCATCACGCATATCCGTCGGAAGCCAGTCCTGCCAGTAATAGATCGCGACGCGGACCGTGATGCCACTGTTAGGCAGGATGATCTTTCGCGAGTCGCCATAGGCATTTCCTTTAGACCCGGTGGGCTCACCGACGAAGAGAATGTTCGTGTACTTCTCCAAAGCATCCGTCAACATCTGCGCAGCAGAAAATGTCGCCGGACCGATGATCCCGAAGAGATGGCCAGGCCGATCAATGTTCTCTGACTGAATGATGCTGCGGATCAGTGGAACGATCAGTGTTCCGTTTCCGCCGCGGTTCTGCCGCAGGTCGATCGCTACCTTATCCGGCTTCGCGGCAGCAATCTCGTCGTGGAGCCGCCGCGCGAAATGAGCGAACGTCTCGTTGGGGCCGTCGTTCACCTGGTTGATCTGTACATATAGCAGTTTTCCCACCAGCTGGAAGTGGAATGGCACATTGATATCGCGGAGCCACAAGGGGTCCGGGCCCGGGAAAAGATCGCGCACGTCCACCCAACCCGGACGGCGATAAAACAAAGTGGAGATATCGCCGGACATGATAGGTTCGGGCTCCGAGGGGTGCAGCGTCACCTTCACCTCGCCCTGTTTCGTGGCAAGTGTCAAAGGCACATCCTCAACTTGGGACGTAATGTGCAGCGCCTCCAGCACCTCTGGCATGGCCAGCAGGTACTGCGCCCAATAATGCGCACTGCCTTCATTTTCATGTCCAATCATCGTCTTTACGGCAGCATAGGCATCGTCCACACTAAGATTGCCGATGCGAACCACACTTGCCCCGAGCAGAGAGCGTTGGTCCTCTTCGGTTGCGCGGATGTAGAGCTGGCCACCGAAGAAAGTAAACTCCACAGGTAAGCTGTGGAAGCCAATCTTAGGATCACGTGTGGGATAGATGTTGGTGTGTCCATCGCCAACGGAGGCCACAATCTGGGCCATCCCTACGATCGCTTCCGCTCTCGTCAGGGAGGGCATCTTCGCATCAAGCGCCGCGACCTCTGCCGCGAACGCCTGAGCCGAGATTGAGTGGTAGAGGTTCTTGTGCTTCGCAGCCATCTCCGTTGCCATAACCCGGAGATCTTCGCGCCATAACTTCGCCTCCGCAGGGGTCATCGCCGATGCGTAGGTAGAGGCAACGAACAGCAAGAGGGCCAGAATGATTCGACATGCAGAGCGCATATGGATCGAGTCTATGCACGTATCGAGTTGCCCCATAGCCTGCCCTGAGCCCGTCGAAGGTCTCGCTTCTGAACTGGTTTCGCTGACTCGAGACCCCGCCGCCGCGCAGGAACCTACACCTTAATCTTCACCGGCCACGTCTTCCATATATCCGAGCAATAATCCCGTATCGACCGGTCCGAAGAAAACTTGCCGCTGCGCGCCACATTCAGGATCGACATCCGCGTCCAGTGCTCCTGGTCCTCATACGCCTCCGCCACCCGGTCCTGGCAATCGATATACGACTGGTAATCCGCAAACAGCATGTACTCGTCGCGCGTCAGCAGCGAGTTCACCAGCGGCTCAAACAGCCCTTTGTCTCCATTCGAATACCTCCCGCCGGCCAGCGAGTCGATCACCTCACGCAAATTCGCGTTCGTCTCATAGATAGCGCGCGGATGATAGCCCGCTCGCTTCTGCTCCGCGACCTCCGCAGCCGTCAGCCCGAACAGGAAAAAGTTCTCCGGCCCCACCTCTTCGCGCATCTCGACGTTCGCCCCATCCAGCGTCCCAATCGTCAGCGCCCCATTCATCATGAACTTCATGTTCCCCGTCCCCGAAGCCTCTTTCCCCGCCAGCGAAATCTGCTCCGACAAATCCGCCGCCGGATACACCTTGTGCCCCAGCCGCACGCTGAAGTTCGGCAGAAACACCACCTTCAGCCGCCCCGCCACCACCGGATCATGATTGATCACCTCGCCGATCGAATGAATCAGCTTAATAATCAGCTTCGCCATCCGATACCCCGGCGCAGCCTTCCCCCCAAACACAAACGTCCGCGGCACCATCGCCACACCCGGGTCCTTCAGAATCCGCTCATACAGCGTCAGAATATGCAGAATCTGCAGATGCTGCCGCTTGTACTCATGCATCCGCTTCACCAGCATGTCGAACATGCTCCGCGGGTCCGCCTCAATCTGCAGCAGGTCGCGCACATACCTCGCCAGCCGATCTTTGTTCTGCCGCTTGATCGCTCGCCACTCCGCCTGCAGCTCCGGATCATCGGCCAACGGCTCCAGCCGCCGCAGCTTATCCAGGTCATGAATCCATCCTGTCCCCAGCCGTCGCGTCAGTAGCTCTGTGAGCCCCGCATTGCTCAGCACCATCCATCGCCGCGGCGTCACCCCATTCGTCTTGTTGCTGAACTTCTGCGGCGTCAGGTGATAAAAATCCCGCAGTACATCGCTCTTCAGCAACTCCGTATGCAACCCCGCCACGCCATTAATCGCGTGGCTTCCCAACGACGCCAGATGCGCCATCCGCACATACCGCTCCCCATCCTCATCAATCAGCGAGATCCGCCGAACCAGCTCCGCATCCCCCGGAAACCTCTTCCGCACATCTTCCAGGTGGTGAAAGTTGATCTCATCGATAATCTCCAGATGCCGCGGCAGCAGTTCGCCAAACAAACTCAGCGGCCACCGCTCCAGCGCCTCCGGCAGCAGCGTGTGATTGGTATAGCTCAGCGTATGCTGCGTCACATGCCATGCTGTCTCCCAATCCAAATCGTGCTCATCCACTAGCAAACGCATCAGCTCCGCCACCGCAATCGCCGGATGCGTGTCATTCATCTGGATCGCAAAACTACGATGCAGCTCCGACAGCGGCCGCTTCTCCCGCATCTGGATCGTCAGAATGTGCTGCAGCGAGCAACACACAAAAAAGTACTGCTGCTCCAGCCGCAGCGTCTTACCCATCGCTCCTTCATCATTCGGATAAAGAATCTTCGAGATCGTCTCCGACTGCACCTTATCCGCGACCGCCCCCAGAAAATCCCCCGTATTAAACGTCCCCAAATTAAACGACTCCACTGCCTGCGCCGACCACAGCCGCATCGTATTCACCGTATTCGTCTGGTACCCCGAAATCGGCGTGTCATGCGGAATCCCCCTCACCATCCGCGCCGGCACCCACAGCACGCGCATCCGCCCATGCTCATCGGTATGCATCTCCGTATGCCCGCCCAGCTTCACCTCGAACACATCTTCCGGCCGCTCCAGCGACCACGGATTCCCAAACCGCAGCCACTTGTCCGTCGTCTCCACCTGCCAGCCGTCCACAATCACCTGGTCAAAAATTCCATACTCATACCGAATCCCATACCCGATCGCCGGAATATCCAGCGTCGCCAGCGAGTCCATAAAGCAAGCCGCCAGCCGTCCCAGCCCGCCATTGCCCAGCCCCGGCTCCTCTTCCTGGTCGATCAGCATATTCAGATCAATCCCCAGCCGCCCCATCGCCTCCGCTGCCGCCTTATGAATATCCAGGTTGATCAGGTTGTTCGCCAGGTGCGGCCCCGTCAAATACTCCGCCGACAGATAACACACCACCCGCGCATCCTCTGCCCGGTAGTTCGCAATCGTCGACATCCACCGTTCCACCAGCCGATCCCGCACAGTATGCGCCAGCGCCATATACAGATCGTTCACCGTCGCCCTCGACGGCGACCGCCCCTGCACAAACAGCAGGTTCTCCAGAAACGATTCCGCCAGCGCATCCGCGCTCAGCGCCGCCCTCTGGCTCTTCTGTATCCCTGAATTCGCAAGCATTCTTTCGGCGATATCGGACATGACACCCTCGCTCTCCTGCAGCAGCCCACCCCGCGTCCCGCAGCTCACAAATCAAGTCTACCGACCAGCATCAACCCCCCAACCCCCCAAATCCACATCCAAATTTGAATAATCAGCAAAATCTGCACACCAACCACCACACCGGGTGCCCCATGTCTCGCTTCTGAGACATGGGTTCGCAGGACGTCCGCCCAAACGATGATCCCCATCACATCCCACCCTCCCCCCAACCGATACGATCTCCAAATGGCAAAGGGTCTGGTGCGATACCAACAGAGCGGCCACCTGCACTTCATTACCTTCAGTTGTCACGGGAGGCGTCCTTACCTCCGCTCAAGAGCAGGACGCGGCCTCTTCGAGCAAGCTCTAGAAACCATGCGTACTCGTTATGAGTTCTACGTGCTCGGCTACGTGATCATGCCCGAGCACGTCCACCTTCTCCTCACCGAGCCAAGCCAAGTCCCGCTAGCCAAGGCCATCCAGGCGCTCAAGCTGTCGGTCTCGGTAAAGAGCACGCGTCATCCTTTTTGGCTCCCCCGTTACTACGACCTTAACGTCTTTACCGACCGCAAGCTGACCGAGAAGCTGCGCTACATGCACCGAAACCCTGTCAAACGCGGCATGGTAGAAGCACCGCAGGACTGGCCCTGGTCCAGCTTCCGTCACTACCTAACGGGAGAGCGCAGCACAGTAGAGATCGAATCGCACTGGACGGTATCTCGCAGAGACCGCACCACAGCCAACACCCAGGTCTCAGAATCGAGACCTGGGGCACCCACATCTTAGGCGGATCAGGAGATCAGGCAACACCAGGAAGACATCCACGCTGAGTTCCATAATGAAACATCCACTCATACCCAACACAGAACCAGGTCAGAACAGATCAGAACAGATCAGAGCCGGGTAAGAACCAGGTCAGAACAGATCAGAACAGATCAGAACAGGGTAAGAACCGGGTGCCCCATGTCTCGCTTCTGAGACATGGGTTCGCAGGATGCCGACACCGCCACCACACTCGAATCACCGCCACCATGGGTTCGCAGGATGCCGACACCACCACCACACTCGAATCACCACCATCATGGGTGCCCCATGTCTCGTTTCTGAGACATGGGTTCGCAGAACATAACTATGGCAAAGAGTCCGGCACCCTGCTTCCTTCCGTTCTCGCCGTTGCCTGTTCTTCCGGAGTAGCAGGGGGCTTCAGCCCCCTGAAAAGCCCAACCCAATGAATGGGCTTTAGCCCCGGGTCGTTGCCCTTGCCCCTTGCCTTTCTTTCTGTCATTCCCTCTGGGAATCTGCTTCTCACCCACCCAGGCCAACCCTGTCATCCTGAGCGCAGTCTGGTGCGCTCCTCAGCGCCAGACGAAGCCGAAGGACCCCGACACCGCTCACGCAACCAGAGAAGTCACACCCTTTCTCCCAACACCTTTCGTGTCCTGCCGGGTGCCCCCATAGGCTGCCCTGAGCTTGTCGAAGGATCTCGCATCTGAGACATGGGTTCGCAGACCGTCCCTATGGCAAAGAGTTCCAGCACCCTGCTGCCACACTTATTTTTGTTGAGTGACGTAAGATACAAGCCATACTACGATCAAGAGAAGAAACCGTGGCTCCGCATGATCCTATGCCGACTTCAAAACCAATTCCGTCAGATATGCAAAATGCTCTCAACGAGTTTGAGGAAGAGGCGAAAAAGATCGTTGCTTCATTCTCAGAAGACATGGGTTCCCAACCGCCGCCCCAGTTCATCTATCACTACACGAACGATGTCGGGTTGAAAGGTATTCTGGAGACAGGCAAAATTTGGTTATCAGATGCTTTCAGTCTCAATGACCCATCTGAGCTGAGACACGGATTTTCAATCCTCACCAGCATCCTAGATAAGAGGGCCGCCACTAAACCGGAAAAAGGGTTTGCGAAGTTAATGCAGGACTCTTTGGGCCGCATTCAGGATTTCGCGCAATATTTTATTTGTTCGTTCAGCGCAAGCGGGGACGATCTCGGCCAATGGCGCGCATATGCGGACAATGGCCATGGCTATGCCCTCGGATTTAATGCCCAGGCCCTCGAAACTCCATTCGCGGCGCAAGATTGTGATGGGATACCAAACTGCGCTACGTTTCCCGTCACCTACGACGATGCCAAGCTGGCGGGTATACATCAGAAGATCGTCAACAAGATGTTTAGCCTCATCTCTCTGCCGTGCGGAGAAAATCTATCGGAAGCAGTTCTCCGCGCCTATATGGCAAACTTGGCGGTTTTGCTCGCCTCGCATGCAATGCATGCCTCGTTGTTTTTCAAAGACGAAAACTATAGGAATGAGCGGGAATATAGATTCTTACAGGTACATAAGGCAGGGGAGGTGCTCACTGATATGAAATTGAGAGCGCGCCCCTATACCTTGGTCAAGTACCTTGAGTTCGATTGGAAAAGCGCTGATCCAAGTGCGCTGAAAAGAATTGTCGTGGGACCTGCCGCCGATCGTCCCAAAGCGCAACGCTTTGCAAAGGACTGCGGTGACATGTTCTATCCCGGCATAGTCTCTATAGAGCATTCAGAAATTCCCTACCGAACGACATAGTGTTTCATCGGTACGTACCCGGACTGGTGGAGTTTGCGGCAGCTAATGTTCTGTCATTGCGTGCCTATTTCGGGTCGAATTCTGGATTGGATTCCGCCTGTTTTTTCTCAAATTCCTGTTTTGTTGCGGCCAGGTATTTTGCAAGCGCTCTCTTCTCGCGCCATCTGAGCCTGCCGAATTCGTGCCTGACGAGTTCGTTATACGCAGCGCAGTCGAACCAGTTATAGGCTTCTGTGTAGTCTTTCTCCACCTTCGCTTCGTAGAGCAGGTCCCCGTAATACATCAGTCCGAGAATGTATGCTGCTCTGGCGTGCCCATGCTCTGCGGCCTCGCGCAAATAACCAATCGCTCGGCCAATCGCTTGTTCATCGTCTTCGCTGAAAACATCTTCGCCCTCGCCGAAATCAACTTCGCCGAAGATGTACGCTATGCCAAGATTGAATAAAGCGGCAGCGTATCCCTGTTCTGTTTCCCTGCCTTTTGCATAAGCGAGCTTTACAATCCATGCGACGAAAAGCAGCAGCATCGCGCATGCAGTGTATGACAGGTACATCGTTTCTCTCTTTCTTTTGTAGAAACGAGCCTTCATCTGAGCTCGCCGAGTGCTCCATTCATGACAGTACCACCGTCATGAATGGGGTGAGGGCGCTAGTACTCCCGCACCCAGTAAACTAAACCTCTATGACCCTCACGCTCCCCGCAGGCGACTTCAAGGCCTACCTCTTCGACTGCGACGGCACCATCGCCGACTCCATGCCCATCCACTTCATCGCCTGGACCCAGGCCCTCAACGAGTACGGCTGCACCTCCTTCACCGAGGAGCTCTTCTACGCCTGGGGTGGGCGCCCCGTCGACGCCGTCGTCACCGAGCTCAACCGCCGCGATGGTCTCTCCATCCCCCTCGCCGAGTTCGCCCACCGCAAAGAGAGCCTCTACTACGACCTCATCCACCAGCTCCAGCCCGTCCCCGAGGTCCTCGAACAGATCCACCTCCAGCACGGCAACATCCCCTTCGCCGTAGTCTCCGGCAGCACCCGCGAGTCCGTCGTCCGCTCACTGGAAACTCTGGGCATCCTACCCCTCTTCGACACCCTCGTCTGCGCCGGCGACTACGCCCACCCCAAGCCCGCCCCCGACCCCTTCCTCCTCGCCGCCGAGCGCCTCGGCGTCGAACCATCCGCCTGCCTCGTCTTCGAGGACGCCGACATCGGCATCCAGGCCGCCACCGCCGCCGGCATGGCCTCCATCCGGATCGCCCAACCCCACGAGCGGCAGGCCGTACTCGCCCAGCCCTCCGCGTAGCCGCTCGCCCGGATAACTGACTGACCACTCAGTCATTCCCGCATTCTGCTACCTGAAACCAAGCTATAGATGTCGATTTGTAACCCGAAACCCACCTATAGCGTGCTTAAAATCCAGGATTTTGCCCGAAACATGCTATCCTGAATGACGTTGTCCAAATAGCACGTTCCATCAGGAATCACCATGCCAAAGCTAAAAACCCACTCGGGCGCAGCCAAGCGCTTCAAGAAGACCGGCACAGGCAAGTTCAAGCGCGGTCAGACGAAGATGCGCCACATCCTCACTTCGAAAACCAACCAGACCAAGTCCAAACTTGGCCGTATCGTGTTGGTTTCAAAGCAGGATACCCCGAAGGTCGCACGCATGTTGCCCTACGCCTAAAGCCCCCGAAGGGTTCTAGGTTAGAGCCAGCAGGCAAGTTTTTCGAGTCGAGAACGCTCAAAAAGCAACGGGCCGCCAAGCGTATAGGCCCCTGGATTTCCGAAGGAAATCCACTGAGATTCGAAGTAGCAAGCGAGTGAAGAGGCTCCCTTACCTCCAGCCGCTTAACCGATACACGCAAAAGGAGTTACACCATGCCCCGTGTCAAACGGAGTACCAAACGCAACGACCGCCGCAAAAAGATCCTCAAGCGCGCAAGCGGTTATTTCCTCACAAAATCAAAGCTTTACCAGGCCGCCCAGGAAGCCGTCGAGCGCGGGCTCAAGTTCGCTTACATCGGCCGCAAGCAGAAGAAGCGCCAGTTCCGTTCGCTCTGGATCGTGCGCATCAATGCCGCCTGCAAGTCCAATGGAATGAGCTACTCCACGTTCATCAACGGCCTCAAGAAGGCAGGCATCGGCCTCGATCGCAAGATCCTCGCCGACATTGCCGCCAACGACGCCGCTGGCTTCGCAGCCCTCGCCGTCTCAGCCAAGGGCGCGCTCGAAGCCGCGAAGAAGGCTCGCGCTACCGCGTAAGCCGATTCTGGAATTTAAGCGAAAAGCGCGGCATTTGCCGCGCTTTTCGTGTTTTTGGCGTCGGTATAGCCCGGTTTCGGGTTACGAATCGACTGCTATAGCCCGGTTTCGGGTAGCGCAGGATGAAATTCGCGGAACGCTACACTGGATCCATGAAGTTCGCTCGCCTCCTCGTAGCGTCCCTCGCGTTGACAATTTGCGCTGCCCCTCTGCTCCGGGCGCAGAAGGCGCCATTGCAGGTCGCGTTCACGTTTGACGATCTGCCCGCGCATGGCCCGTTGCCGCCGGGGGAGTTTCGACCGGAGCCGATCCGTAGCATTATCAAAACACTGAAAACAGAGGACATGCCTCCGATCTACGGGTTTGTCAATGGCTTCCGCACGGCCGAGTATCCGTATCAAACGGAGCTGCTGCGAGAGTGGATTGCGTCTGGAAATCCTCTGGGAAACCACACATGGTCGCACCCCTCGCTGGATAAGAGCTCAGCGAAGAATTACATCCACAACATCGCCGAAGATGAACCCCTGCTGCAAAAGATTGATCCCAAAGGAGATTGGCACTGGTTCCGGTACCCATACCTGGAAGAAGGCGACACGATGGCGAAGCGGAATGCGGTGCGCGACTGGTTGTTCGCGCACCATTATCGGATCGCTGAGGTGAATTTAGATTTCGGCGATTACATGTGGAACGACGCGTATGTGCGCTGCGCGGCCAAGAAGGATAATGCGGCGGTTGCGCTGCTGCATGACAGCTACCTGGCTACGGCTGATGAGTACATCACGTACTCGCGCACGCTGTCGCAGCGGCTGTATGGGCGCGACATTCCGTATGTGCTGCTGCTGCACGTTGGGGCGTTTGATGCGAAGATGCTGCCGGAGTTGATTGGGCTGTTTCGGAAGCGGGGCTTTGAGTTTGTTTCGCTGCCGCAGGCGGAGTCGGACCCGGCGTACAGCGTCGATCCAAAGGTGGCGTATCCCGGGGGTGGGTTGTTAATGGAGCTGGTGGCCACGACGCGCAATGTCACACTGCCCAACGCGACCGAGCCAGAGGATGAGCTGGCGAAGATGTGCCGGTAAGAAGGCAGACAGTAGAGAGTAGACAGTAGTGAGTAAGGAGTAGTGAGTAAGGAGTAGTGAAAGCGTTGCCTTGCTCGGTGCGCTGCGGGTCGTTTGGGATTGTTGCTAGGCTGAGGCTTTGCGAGTGAAGGCGGAGCGGGACTGTTCTACGGCATCATAGTTTTTTTCGGCCCATAGCCAGACACCGCAGAAGGCTTCGCCGAGGCTTAGGCCGAGATCGGTGAGGGTGTAGTCGACGTGCGGCGGGACTACGGGATGGACGGTGCGTTTGACCAGGCCGTCACTCTCCATCTGGCGCACGGTTTTGGTGAGCATCTTCTGGCTGACACCGCCGGCGAGCTTGCCGAGCTGGGTGAAGCGGACGGTGCCGTGATCGGCGAGCACGTCGAGGACGACCATGGTCCACTTGTCGGCGATGCGCTCGATGATTTCACGAACGAGGGCGTCGACCTTGGCATCTGATTTGGCGGAAGGCTTCGCCGAGGGCTTTGAATCGGCGTGAGTATGCTTTGCTGTGACCTCGGCGGACGCCGCAGCGTGGTCGCTCTTTTTAAGCTTTTTACTTTTCTTGTCTTTCTTTGTCATGGCAGTTCCATCATTTCCCGCTATCGCGTCATGGTTTCTATTTGGTACGTACCGAACTATTAAGTGCCTTCTTCCCAAGGCGGGAGTACGGCCTTAGGATACATCCAAGCGGACGAAAATTCGGATCGCTTACAGAGTGATTGTGCGCTGTTGCGCGATGTGATGTAATTCTGGCCCATGCTGGCCAAGGAGAAACGGAGGCCCTATAGGAGAGTCCGAGACACGGGGTTCCAATCCTGGCCTGGAGAAGAAGAATATGACGGAGTCTGCTCGCATCAAGTACTTGGGTATTGCGTTGCTGCTGGTGGGCCTGATCTTCACGTTCGGGATTTATCCGCTCACGATTCTTTGGCCGGCAGGCTGGTCGTGGCACATGGGTCAGTCGGATTACCTGCAGATGATTCTCGGCATATACGCGACGCTAGGAGTGTTTCTGATGGTTGCGAGCCGCAACCCTCTGGCGAACCTGAGCTTGATCTGGTTCACGGTGTGGTCGAGCGTTGTGCATGGCGTAATTATGGCGGTGCAGGCTTTCGAGGATCCGGCGCACCGGGGCCACCTTTTGGGCGATGTGCCAGCGTTAATTGTTGTTGCAGTCGTACTTGCGCTTCTGACACCACGAGGTGTGAAAGCACAGCAAACCTAAGCGATGAGTCTTCGCTGAAGCTTTTGATCTTCGCAATGGTGTCTTTCGGCACCAGTTGGGAGATCTCGGCCAAACGGACTCAGGAGAAAAAGGATGAACATTTCAGGAAACACGATTCTTATTACAGGCGGCGGATCGGGCATTGGACGCGGCCTTGCAGAAGCGTTGCACGCAAAGGGCAACCAGGTGATCATCGCTGGGCGCCGCAAGGCAGCGCTGGAAGAGACGGTTGCGGCAAATCCGGGCATGAGGTATCTGACGCTGGATATTGAAGACCCGGCTGCGATCAAGGCATTTGCCGCGCTGGCAGCGGCGGAGCACCCGAAGCTGAATGTGCTGATAAACAATGCGGGCATCATGCGGCCGGAGAATGTGCTGAAGGTGCAGAAGTTGGAAGATGCAGAGGCGATTATCACGACGAACCTGCTGGGGCCGATCCGGCTGACGGCGGCGCTGCTGCCGCTGTTGAGGAAGCAGGCGCAGTCGACGATCATCAATGTGTCGTCGGGGCTGGCGTTTGTTCCGCTGGCGCTTACGCCGACGTACTGTGCGACCAAGGCTGCGATTCACTCGTATACTTGCTCGCTGCGGTACCAGTTGAAAGACACGGCGACGGAGGTGCTGGAGATCATACCGCCGTATGTGCAGACGGACTTGCTGGGTGGGGCGGAGGATCCGCGGGCGATGCCATTGCAGGACTTTATTGCGCAGACGATGGAGATCTTCGACTCGCAACCGACGCCGCTGGAAAACTGTGTGAAGAACGTGAATGGCCTGCGGTTTGCTGAGTCGAGTGGCAACTTTGATGCAGTTTTCAAGGGGCTGAACGACTCGTTCGGTAATCACTAAGATGCTCCCGCGGAGCAGAGGGCATCGACTATCCTATAGTCATGCCCTCGTCCGCTGAGCTGGACTTCAACGCACCGCAACCTGACGAGGCTGGCGACAAGCCAGCCGGGCCGCCACCGTTCGAATCGTGGGGCCGTTATCCCGAATACAACGCAGAGGTGAAGCAACTGCACTGGCAGGGGGATTACCCTCGTGCAATTGATGGGGTGCATCACGGCGCGCTTGCGGTGGGCATGGGCCGAAGCTATGGAGACGTCTGCCTGCTGAAGGACGGGACGCTGGTGCAGACGACGTCGATGAACCGGCTGCTGGATTTTGATCCGGTGACGGGGCTGCTGACGGCGGAGGCTGGAATTACGCTGGCGCAGATTCTGGATTTTGCGGTGCCCCGCGGATATTTTCTGCCGGTGACTCCGGGGACGAAGTATGTGACGCTGGGCGGAGCGATTGCGAATGATATTCATGGGAAGAACCATCATCATGCGGGGACGTTCGGTCGCCATGTAACGCAGTTTGAGCTGGTGCGGTCGAATGGCGAGCGGATGCATTGTTCGCCTTCGAGCAACCCAGATTATTTCGGTGCGACGATTGCGGGCATGGGGTTGACGGGCGTGATCACGTGGGCGCAGCTGCGGCTCAAGCCGATTGTGAGTCGGATGATCGACTACCAAGGAATCCAGTTTCATGGCATCGACGAGTTTCTTGATCTGACGACGCAGGCCGCGAATATCGAGTACACGGTGAGCTGGGTGGATGTGACGTCGACGGGCAAGAACTTTTGCCGCGGGATTTTTATGCAGGGCGATCACTCACAGGTGCCGGCACCGCTCAAGGCTTCGGGCAAACCAAAGCTTACGTTCCCGATGGAGCTGCCGGGGTTTGCGCTGAATGGGATGACGGTGGGGGCGTTCAACGCGCTGTTCTTCAACAAGCAGATGAAGAAGCGGGTGAGTGCGCTGCAGGATTATGAGCCGTTCTTCTATCCGCTGGATGCGGTGCTGAAGTGGAATCGGATGTATGGGAAGCGCGGACTGTTGCAGTTCCAGTACGTGATTCCTTGGGAGCATGCGCGCGAAGGAACGGTGGCGATTTTGCAGGAGGTTGCAAAGTCGGGCCTGGCAAGTTTTCTCGCGGTGCTAAAGGCGTTTGGCGATGTGCCGTCGCCGGGGATGATGAGTTTTCCGAAGCCGGGGATTACGCTGGCACTGGATTTCCCGATTAAGCCGGAGAAGAGTTTTGCGTTGTTTGATCGGCTGGCGGAGATGACGAATGAGTTTGGCGGGCGGCTGTATCCGGCGAAGGATGCGCGGATGACGTCGCCGCAGTTCCAGGCGTTCTATCCGCAGTGGGAGAAGTTTGCGCGGTATAAGGATCCGGCGCTGACGTCGGGATTCTGGGAGCGCGTAGTTGGCGGACAACTGGGTGTGCGGGGAGTGGGCAAATGAACTCAGTGCAGAACAGTCCTGTTGAAGAGCAGCCATTGGTTTTGCGCACGCCGCGTGAGTCGGCAGCAGATGCGGTTTCGGCGGAGCAGGCGCATGGGCCGCGGCGGATTCTGGTGCTGGGGGCGACGTCGGGGATTGCGGAGGCGTGCATACGGCTGTGGGCGAATCGCGGCGATGCGCTTTACCTGGTGGCGCGGAATGCGGACAAGCTGGCCGTGGTGGCGGCCGATGCGAAGACGCGCGGGGCTTCGCATGTCGGAGCGGCCGTGGCGAATCTGGATGATACTGCGGCGCATCCGGAGGTGCTGGCGCACGCGATCAATTCGCTGGGTGGGCTGGATGTGGCGTTTATGGCGCTGGGCATGCTGGGGAATCAGGGGGACGCGGAGAAGAATTTTGCGACGGCCGACCAGATTCTGCATACGAACTTGATTGCGCCGGTGAGCTTGCTGACGTGGCTGGCGAACTATACGGCGCAGCGGAAGGCGGGGACGCTGGCGGTGCTGTCGTCGGTGGCGGGCGAGCGCGGGCGGAAGTCGAATTATGTGTATGGGAGCTCGAAGGCGGGGCTGACGGCGTTTGTGGATGGGCTACGCAATCGGATTGATCGCGAAGGCGTGCGGGTGATGACGATCAAGCCAGGGCCCGTGAAGACCGCGATGACCGAGGGTATGAAGGGGAGCGCGAAGTTCGCGGATGTCGAGGATGTGGCGGCGTCGCTGGTGAAGGCGATTGATCGCGGAGACGATGTGGTGTACGTGCCGGGGATCTGGCGCGTGATCATGACGGTGATCCGCGCGATTCCGGAGCGGGTATTTAAGAAGATGAACCTGTAGGCGAGACGCGCGGGCTGCTGGTGGTGGATTGTTGCTGCTGGGCTTGCTGGGCGTGGCGGGACATGGGTGGGGGCTGCTCGGGGAGGGCCTGAGCTTTTTCTACGAGTACGGACCAGTCTTCGGGGACGGGAAGTTCGCGGTCGAGGAACGGTGTGCCTTCGCTGGGTTCTACGCGGACGGCAACGCTGAGCTCGCTCTTGGTGCGGCCGCGGTAGATGCCGTGGGTGGGCGGGACGTCGGAATAATCGCGGCCGATGGCGGTGCGGATGTGGCGGTCGCCGGCGACGAGGTCGTTGGTGGGATCTAAGCCGATCCAGCCGAGTTCAGGGAGAAAGGCCTCGACCCAGGCGTGGGTGGCGGAGCTTTCGGAGCGGTCTTTGTGGGCATCGCCGTGATAGAGGTAGCCGCTGACGTAGCGGCAGGGGATCTGGAGATGCGAACGAACCAGTGAGATCATGATGTGGGAGAAATCCTGGCAGACGCCAGCCTTGGTGCTGAGGGCATGCTCAATGGGGGAGTCGGCCTTGGTGGATTTCGGTTTGTAGTCGAAGTACTCGCAGAGCTGGGTGTTGAGCTTGTGGAGGGCGCTGAGCGGGTCGCCGTTGCGGCGGACGTCGAGGTGTTTGCCCAGTTCTTCGAGCTCGGGGGTGAAGCGGGCGAACTCGCTTGGGAGGAGCATCTCCCAGAAATCGCCCTCATGGACGAGGCGATCGAGCTCTTCCCAGGAGCCAGCGGGGAGGGATTGCGGGATTTCGTCATGCTTGGCCATCTCGACGAGCGATTCGGCGACGATGACGAGCTGACCGTGCTGGCCGGGGATGTCGAAGTGGTGGACGTGGTTGGAGAGATGGTCGCGGTGGGAGAAGACGCGACATCGCGGACTGACGGAGAGATGGAAGGTTAGGCAGCGCTGCTGGGCGTCCGAGCGCGGGTGCATGCGCGTCTCCATGATGCTTTCGCTGACGGGCGTCTTGTAGAGAAACTTGGTGAGATGACGGATGGAGTAATACATCGGTCCCTCCTGCAATGGCTTGGTCGGCTTCGGCATTCCTGCTACTTCCTGTCGATCGATTTATCCAGCGAGTGCGGCCTGGATGGGATAGTCCACGTAGAGGTGGTAGATGGTTTGATGAATGGCCTGGCACTGGCGTTGAATGTTGTGGAGATATTCGACGAGGTCGCCCATGAGGATTTCGTCTACGCTGGCGAAGCCGAGCGAGGCGCTGAGGCGGCCGGCGATGCGGTTGAGCTCTTCGGCGCGGGTCTTGCCGGATTTTTCCTGGATGGCCTGAAGAGCGCACTGGAGGCTATCGATGGAGAAACGGAGGGAGTGGGGGAACTCGGCGTCGAGGAGGAGGAACTCGAGGATGCGCTCGGGAGTGAGGTCGGCGGTGTAGACCTTGCAGTAGGCCTCGAAGGCGGTGGCGGAGCGGAGCAGGCCCATCCAGTCGAGGTACTCGTTGCCTTCGGGGACGCGGTCAGGGTGGGACCAGACGTCCTCGTGGTAGGCTTCGAGGAGGAGGCGCATGCCGGAGGCGCGTTCGAGATAGCGGCCTACCTGGATGAACTGCCAACCTTCGCCGTGGGACATGGTGGAGTCGGTGACCCCTTGAAACTGGTGGACGGCCTCCATCATTTCCTGGAGGAAGGCGGTAGGGCCTTCGCCGGATTCGGCGCTGGCTTCGATCTGCATAGCGCGTTTTACTTCGGGGCGCGTGACTTCGATGTAGAGGGAGTTGAGTTTCTGCCACTGTTCGGTGGAGATCTGTTCGCGGACCTGGCGAGCGTTCTCACGTGCGGCGATGATGCAGGAGACGACCGAAGATTTGTTGGAGGTGTCGAAGGTGAGGTTGCGAGCTAGCTCGTAGGGGTTGCCGTTCCACTTGAGGCGCTTGGGATTGCCGAGGGCGTTGAGCATGCGCAGCCAGCGGTGATCGGAGCTGGTGGGGCTTTCGTCGAGCATGAGATTGAGGTTTACATCCAGCAGGCGCGTGGAGTGCTCCGCGCGCTCGAGGTAGCGGCTCATCCAGTACAGTGAATCGGCGACGCGTGAGAGCATGCGGTCGGTTCCTTTGCTGAATTGAACTTGCTGGTTGTAATTCACTCTACACGGTCTTTCGATGTGCGTTTACTGGACGCCTACTGTTTCAGGGCTACGGCGCTCACGGCTACCGGTTCTGCTTTCATTAGATCAACAAATGTCGCTGTCGAAAAGCGGGACGTTGAGGTCTTCCTGCACATGGACGGGCTGCATGTCGCCCTCCGGACCGGGGAGGGTGGGCTTGTTGGCTGCGGTCCAGGTGAGGGTGTCGCCGTAGTTGGGGCCGTGCGAGGTGTCGCAGTCGACGTAGAGGATCTGTTCTTTGGTGATGATCCTGGGGTTGATCCAGGCGGCCGCGGCGAGCTCGTCCCAGAGGTAGTAGAACTCGTGGGTGTAGTGGGCGATGTACTGTGCGGCGGGTGAGTTCGACTGGGCGATCTGGTGCAGCATCTCTTTGGTGAACATGGTTTTGATGGAGATGTCGACGTCGGTGAGATCGATGCGCGGCCAATGGGCGCGGAGGGTGATGTGGACGGCTTCGGGGTCGAACCAGAAGTTGAACTCGTGGCGGGGGTGGGTGGCGAACTCGGGGTCGTCGGTGTGGGGATTGAGGCTGCCGCCCATGATGACGATGCCCTGGGTGAGCTCGGCGAAGTGGGGGTCGATGGAGATGGCGAGCGCGATGTTCGTGAGAGGCCCGGCGGCGTAGATGGTGACTTGATGCGGGTGCGCGTGCACCTGGCGGATGAGGAAGTGGGCGGCGTCTTCGTCGAGCGGCTTGGTGGTGGGCTCGCCTTCTCCGAGAGGAGGTATGACGAACGGGCCGTGGTAGGGCTGAGCGCTGGTGTGGTGGGCGAGGTCGCCCCAGGCGCCGTACCAGGGGAAGCTGCCGATGAGTGGGGCTTCGTGCATGGCCTCGGCCTGGGTGCGGAGGAGGGGGAAGACGGCGCCGGGGACGACTGGGACGTCGGTGCGGTGGATGAGCTCGAGCATGCGGAGGGTGTGCTGAACTTCCTCGGGCTCCCACGCGTTGCCGCTGACCATGGTGATGCCCAGGACGCGGACTTGCGGGGATTGCAGCAGGACCATCATGGCCATCTGGTTGGAGCCGCCGGGGCCGGAGCCGTCCTGATCGATGAGGACGAGGCGCTGGGATTGGGCAGCGGAAACGAGCGTGAGGGAGACGGCGAGGGCGAGCAGCAGGCGCATGGCCGGACATCCTGTTCCAGAAGATAGCTGAGTATTTGATTGTATTGGGAAAACTCCTGTGTTGTACTACGGGCACCTTTATGGCGAGTTGGGAAGAGCATCTAGAGCGTTGGATGCGTGCCGGTGTAGTTGACGCGGCGACGGCGGAACGCGTTCGCGCGTATGAATCGACTCAGGAGATGCCGGACGAACATCGCTGGCAGGTAGCGGTGATGCTGTCGTTGGGAGTGATCCTGCTGGTGGGCGGCACGATGCTGTTCGTGGGGTCGCACTGGAACCAAGTGAGCCCGTGGCAGCAGCTTAGTTTGGTGATGGGATTTTTGGCGATCTTCCACGCGCTCGCGGTGGTTTCCGCCAAGCGATTTCCGGGAATGGCGACGGCGCTGCACGGCGTGGGAACGGCGGGAGCGGGAGCTGCCATTCTGACAGTGGGACAGATCTTCAATATGCAGGAGCACTGGCCCACAGTGATGCTGTTATGGGCTATCTGTGCTGGGACGGGCTGCTGGTTGTTGCGTGACCAGGTGCAGCAGGTACTAACGATGGTGCTGGTGCCTGCATGGTTCGTTTGCGAGTGGAGCTACTACGCCGAAGGATACCGCAGCTCAGATATCTATATAGCTCGCATGGCTGCGGTGATTGCGGCGGTTTTTATAACGAGTTTTCTGGCTTCGCGACGCCGCGGGGTGTTCTGGTCGTTGTACGTGATTGGGGCGTTGGGGTTGATTGTCGCGACTGTCAATTTGTCACGGGGATGGAATTCCTGGGAGCACGAGCCCACGCTACCCATTGGGTTGCGTTTTGCGTCGATCGCGATCATAGCCGCGACCATTACGGCTGGATGGCTGTGGGAGCGACGCAACTTGATGCCGGTGCTGGCTGTGGCGCTGGCAGCATACCTGTTGCCGTGGCGACCGGTCTACGCAGTGCAGCAGCCCTATCCACACGATGAGCCTGGCGCGATCATGTATGCGCTGGTGGCGACCGTGTGTGTGGTGGTGGCTTGGTGGGCTTTGCGGCAAAAGTCTCGAGCGGTAGTGAACTACGCGGTCGTGGTATTTGGTATGACGATTTTGTGGTTCTACTCTTCCAGCTTGATGAACAAACTGGGAAGATCGCTGGGTCTGATTGGGCTGGGGACATTGTTCCTCTTAGGTGGCGTGGTGCTGGAGCGACTGCGGCGCACTTTGATTGCGGGTATGGCGGTGCAGGTATGAACATGTCGAGGCGCGGGATAGTGCTGCTTGTGGTGCAGTGCGTGCTGGTGCTGAGCACGGCGGGCAAATACGTATGGGAAAGGCATACGCGCCCGGCGGTGTGGGTGCGGGTGGAGTTGTTTGATCGGAATGGACTGCAGGTTGTGGACCGCGATCCCGATGACCGGTACGTGGAGGTGCAACTCCTGGCTGACGCTTGCGGGTTACCGGCACGAACTCATGAAGAGGAGAGCGATATCAACCTGGCTGAAGAGCAACGCGGTATTTACAAGCGCCATCCGGTGAGAAGAGACCAGGTCCGTACGATCGCGCGGGACGGAAAGTTGATGGTGGTTGATGCGGAAAGCCCGGCGGTGCATGACCGGCAGCAGATGTATTGGGACCTCCGCAAGCCTTGTACGGAGGCCCGCTTGTTGGAGATCGTAAAGTTCTATGTTCCCTCGGCAGAAGCTATGCCGACGCAACTTAAGCCGGGCGACAGCTTGTGGGCACTGGTAACAGTGCCCAAGCAGGGTCCACCTCGGCCCATTGAGCTTGCAGTGTCGGATGCAACGGGGTTTCACCCGCTGGACATGAAATAGGGTGCAGCTCCGCTAGCTAAGTACCCAGGTGTCTTTGCTGCCGCCGCCTTGCGAGCTGTTGACTACCAGCGAGCCGCGCTTGAGGGCTACGCGGGTTAGTCCGCCGGGGACGATGGTGACCTTGTCGCCGTAGAGGACGTAGGGGCGTAGATCGACGTGGCGGGGCTCTAGCTCGTCGCCAATGAGGCAAGGAGCGCGCGAGAAGCTGATGGTGGGCTGCGCGATGTAGTTGCGGGGGTTCGCCTTGATCTTTTCGGCGAACTGTTCGCGCTCTTTGGGCGTGGATTGGGTGCCGATGAGCATGCCGTAGCCGCCCGATTCACCGACCGCTTTGACGACGAGCTTATCGAGGTTGGCGAGGACGTGCTTGCGGTCCTTTTCGATGGAGCAGAGGAAGGTTTTGATGTTGGGGAGGATTTCGTCTTCGCCGAGGTAGTACTTGATGATGCTGGGGACGTAGGCGTAGAGGGCCTTGTCGTCGGCGACGCCGGTTCCGAAGGCGTTGGCGAGGCTCACATTTCCAGCCCGGTAGGCGTTGAAGAGCCCTGCGGCGCCGAGGATGGAGTCGGAGCGGAAGCTGAGCGGGTCGATGAAGTCGTCGTCTACTCGGCGGTATATGACGTCGACACGACGGAGGCCGCTGGTGGTGCGCATGTAGCAGACGTTGTCGTGGACGACGAGGTCGCGTCCTTCGACGAGCTCGATGCCCATCTGGCGGGCGAGGTAGGCGTGCTCGAAGTAGGCGGAGTTGAAGACGCCGGGGGAGAGCAGGACGATGTTGGGCTCCGGACGTCCTTCGGGGGCGAGCGAGCGCAGGGTGCCGAGTAGAAGCTGGGTATATTGTTCGATGGGCCTGACGTTGTAGTTGCGGAAGAGTTGCGGGAAGATGCGCTTCATCACGCGGCGGTTGGTGAGCATGTAGCTGACGCCGGAGGGGACGCGGAGATTGTCTTCGAGGACGGCGAACGTGCCGTCCTGAAGGCGGATGAGATCAGTGCCGCAGACGGCGATGTACACGTTGCGCGGGACCTGGAGACCGGACATCTGGCGGCGGAATTGCGGGCAGGAGTAGACAAGATCGCGGGGGACGATGCCGTCCTTGAGGATGCGGCCCTCGTTGTAGATGTCTTTGAGGAAGAGGTTGAGGGCGGTGATGCGCTGGGTGAGGCCGCGCTCTACCTTGGACCACTCGGCGCTGGTGATGATGCGCGGGAGGAGGTCGTAGGGAAAGATTTTTTCGGTGCCTTCTTCGCGGCCGTAGACGGTGAAGGTGATGCCCTGGTTGAGAAAGCTGAGGTCGGCGGCCTGCTTGCGGCGCTGAACTTCGTCCTGGGGAAGGGCGGTGAAGTGCTCGAGCAGGGGGCCGTAGTGCTCGCGCAGTTCATTCTGTGCGGCGAACATCTCGTCGAACGCATGATCCAACTGATAATTCCACGGCGTCGCAGCCTTGGGCTGGCGGGTGGAGGGTGGCGGGATGTCGTCCATGGAGTTTCAGTATAGGGCAACGGGGCGCAGGCATTCGAGATGGGGCTGGGGAGCGGGGAGGTACGGGGAATTACATGAGTCGCGCGCCGTGAGCGTTTCGATCCGCTGAGCCCTTACGGTTGAAGACGATCAAAGGAGCGTGACCAGGCCGGTGCCGACGTCGTAGTACGCGGCGTGAATCCTCAATTTGCCTTCCTTCACCATGGGTGCGAGGACAGTTGACGTCGTTTCCAAAAGGGAGGCTTGAATCTTCGCGTTCTTCTTGATGGTGTCTGCCAGGCCGGAGCCGGTTTCGACGGCGGCTTCCAGGTGAGGGTAGAGCGACGCGATCTGACCGGGGACGTCGGTCTTCGCAATGGCGGCTTTTACGGCTCCGCATCCGGAGTGGCCTATTACGATTAGAACCTTTACTCCGAGGACGGCGGCTCCATACTCGAGCGAGCCGATAATCTCGGCGTTGATGATATTGCCGGCGACGCGCGCGACGAAGACGTGACCAATGGTCTGGTCGAAGATGAGCTCCACCGGCACGCGGGAATCGGCACAGGATAGAACGGCGGCGAATGGCTCCTGCTTGTCGACGTTGTGGTCTCTCAGGAGCTTCAGGTCGTGCGCAAAACTGGTGAGGTTATTCTGGGCAAAACGCTGGTTGCCATCCATGAGCGTTTTGAGAGCTGCGTCGGGCGTTGTGGGTGCAGGTTCCTGGGCTTCCACAGGTATCGAAGGGATGAGCGTTGCCGCGGCTGCGGAAGCAAGAAAGGTTCGGCGGTTCATCGTGTCCATCGGGGAACTCCTAAGGAGAGATGGTGTTGCGACGGAATGGTAGATAAAAGCGTACACCCACTTTATTTCACGTCGTCGGGGGAGACGTAGACGATAGCAAGCGACGGTTTTGGGTGGAGCGAATGGCGCAATCTTTACCGCGTAACGGGTGGGTACTGGTAGACTAGGACTAACGCATTTTTCGCTGGAATCGTCAGCGGTCGGCGCGCCCCAGACGAGAGTCAATTCTGCGCCGCACCTCCGCGCCGCATCTTTGCGCATCATCGAAAAATCAGAAGCCCAGAACAGGAAACCCCTACGCAGTGAGCACTCCCACGACCGCCGAAGCTATACGCAACATCGCCATCATCGCCCACGTCGACCACGGCAAGACCACGCTGGTGGACGCCATGCTGCGCCAGTCCGGCACCTTTCGCACGAACGAGGTGGTTGCCGAGCGCGTGATGGACTCAAACGATCTTGAAAAAGAGCGCGGCATCACAATTCTCGCGAAGAATACGGCGATTCACTACAAGTCGTCGAAGATTAATATTGTGGACACCCCGGGCCACGCCGACTTTGGTGGCGAGGTGGAGCGCGCGCTGAAGATGGTTGATGGCGTGGTGCTGCTGGTGGATGCCAGCGAAGGTCCGCTGCCGCAGACGCGCTACGTGCTGTCGAAGGCGCTTGAGGCGAAGCTGACGCCGATCGTGGTGGTGAACAAGATTGATCGTCCGGATGCGCGGCCGCAGGAGGTGCTGAACGAGGTGTATGACCTGTTCATCGACCTCGATGCCGATGAGAGCGTGTTGGATTTTCCGGTGATCTATACGAACGGCAAAGCGGGCACGGCGACGATGGATTTGAACGTCCCGGGTACCGATCTGCAGCCGTTGTTCGAGCTTATCTTCCAGACGATTCCGGCGGCGCCCGGAACGGCGGATGGGCCGCTGCAGATTCTTGTGACGAATCTGGATTATTCGGATTACCTTGGCCGGCTCGCGATTGGACGTGTGTTCAATGGAACGCTTAAGAGCGGCCAGGAGGTTAACCTTTCGCGTATTGATGGAACGCTGCAGACGGTGAAGGTGACGAAGCTGTTCACGTTTGACGGCTTGAAGCGTATTGATACAGATGAGACCACGGTGGGCGACATCATTGCGGTTGCCGGCATTCCGGGGATCACGATTGGTGAGAGCTTCTGCTCACTGGAAGACCCGAAGCCGCTGCCGATTATCAAGATTGACGAGCCGACGATTGCGATTGTTTTCTCCGTGAACAACGGACCGTTCGCTGGCCGCGAGGGCAAGCTGGTGACGTCGCGCAACATCAAGGAGCGGTTGGAGCGCGAGCTGCTGACCAACGTGAGCATTCGCGTGGAAGATACGGGCACGCCAGATAACTTCAAGGTGCTGGGCCGCGGCGAGCTGCAGCTTTCGGTGCTGATTGAGATGATGCGGCGCGAGGGATTTGAGCTGATGGTGTCGCGACCGACGATCGTGACCAAGCGCTTGAACGATCAGCTGATGGAGCCTTCGGAGATTTTGACGATTGATATTCCGGAAAACTTTGTGGGCACGGTGATTGAGCGTCTTGGGCCGAGAAAAGGTGAGATGGTCAAGATGGCGAATCACGGGTCTGGGCGCGTCCGGATGGAGTTCAAGGTTCCGTCGCGCGGGCTGATTGGTCTGCGCAACGAGATGCTGACGGAGACGCGCGGAACGATCGTAATGAACTCGATTGCGGGTGAGTACATTCCGTATACGGGTGAGATTCCGCAGCGGCCTTCGGGAGCGTTGATCTCGGATCGCCAGGGTGTCACTACGCTCTACGCACTCGATGGCATCCAAGACCGCGGGATACTGTTCCTCGGCGATGGCGTGGAGGTGTACGAGGGCATGATCATTGGCGAGCACTCGCGTGACAACGATCTGGATGTGAACTGCGTGCGGGAGAAGAAGCTGACGAACATGCGCGCTTCGGGTTCGGACGACGCGGTGCGACTGGTGCCGTTCAAGAGCCTGACGCTGGAGCAGTCGATCGAGTTTATTGCGGAGGATGAGTTGGTTGAGGTGACGCCGAAGTCGTTGCGCATGCGGAAGAAGATTCTCGCGGTCAATCGGCGGCCGAAGGGTACTCGCGGTGGCAGCACGCTTGAGTAGTACGTTCCTGAGATGACAAAAGCCCTCCTTGATGGAGGGCTTTTGCTTTTGTGCGATTGGTTGACCTGCTACTTCTTGGCGTGGGCGAAGCGCTTATTGATCTCATCCCAGTTGACGACGTCCCACCAGGCGGCGAGGTAGTCGGGGCGGCGGTTGTTGTACTTGAGGTAGTAGGCGTGCTCCCAGACGTCATTGCCGAGGATGGGGTAGAGGCCGTCGGAGAGGGTGTTGTCCTGGTTGGGCTTGGTGACGATGTCGAGCTTGCCGCCCTTGTAGACCAGGAAGCCCCAGCCGGAGCCGAACTGCTTGGCGGTGGTCTCGTTGAACTTCTTCTTGAAGTCGTCGAAGCTGCCGAAGTCCTTGTCTATCTGTGCGGCGATGTCGCCGCTGGGAGAGCCGCCGCCCTTGGGCTTCATGATCTGCCAGAACATGGTGTGGTTGACGTGGCCTCCACCGTTGTTGCGGACGGTTGCGCGGACGTCCTCGGGAACGCTGGCGAGATCGGAGATGAGCTCTTCGGGGGTCTTCTTGCCGAGCTCGGGATGCTTTTCGACGGCGCCGTTGAGATTGGTGACGTAGGACTGGTGGTGCTTGTCGTGATGCAGCTTCATGGTCGCTTCGTCGATGGTGGGCTCGAGAGCGGCGTAGTCGTAGGGGAGGGGGGGAAGTTCGAAGGCCACGGGAGTTACTCCTTTATCGTTCTTAGGTTTAGCCACGGGTGCGCGAAGCTCCGGCTACGCGCTTGGACAATAGACTTGGATGCACGGGGTGGGCCCGGCGGTGCTGCCTGGATGAGAATAGCGCATCGGTGCGAGAGGGCTTTTGGGAGGAGCAGGCGGGGACGTTAAAAAACGGCCGGGAATGGTTCTTCCCGGCCCGCAAGGCAGCTAATGCCCGCGATTTAGAGTTTGGCGCCGCTGGCGGGGGCGGGTTTAGAGGTCATTTTGTCGCAGCAGGAAGCCTTGTCGGCCTTGTCGCAGCAGATGGCTTTGTTGAAGGACACGGCTTTGTCGCAGCACTTGGCTTTGTCAGAGCACTTGGTCTGGTCGGTGGATTTCGTCTTATCGCAGCACATGGTCATGTCGTTGCCTTTGGCTTTATCGCAGCAGGTGCTCTTCTTGCAGCAGGATGTCTTGTGTTGGCAGCACGCGGCGGCCGGGGCTGGGGTTGGGGCTGGGGTTTGAGCGAAGGCCACGAGGGCGAAGGCCAGAGGGAGCAGGAACAGGGTCGAAAGAATGCGCTTCATGAAAATCTCCTGAATCGTTGGTTACAGGCAGTGCGTGTCGCGGGCGGTGAGCTGCCGCAGGTGTGGGCGCGGAATACTGGCCGTGGTCTAGATTCGGAAGTCACGAAAGAGAATGTAGCGAGCGGTCGGGAGGGTTGCCCCAGGGCGGGGCGGCCTCTTCCTTGCGACCGGCGTGGCGGGCGTCAGCCAAATGGCTAACGGGATTGAACCAATTTGGATGGCAGTTGTGGAGGTGTCTGGCGCTAAGATCGCCGGCACGCTGGTGGCCGAGACGGGACAACATGTGACATCCGCGCAAAGCCTTGGAGAAGTGGCGACCGGGCCGTTCTCGCCGCAGTTCATGTCCATGGGCATGGCGGCTGCGGCCATGCTCTTGGCTTGGCTGCAACAATCCATCATGCGTTGGTTGCCGCAAGCTCTTTGGCTACAGGCGCTTTCAGTCAGCGCCGGCTGAGCAGAGACACTCAGCACCAGGACCAGAGCGACGAATTGAAGCAGCTTCTTCATGCGCTGTCACGATGATCCACCTGGGAAGGCTGGGGATTCGGTGATGCGTATCACGGAGTCGGGCGGGTGTGGCGGAGGCTGGTTAACCGGCAGGGTTGGAAATCTGTGGTCGAATATCAATATGAGCGCTTCCAACGGCAACTATCGCTGGCTCGACGATGACGGTCCGGCATTTGGATCTCCCGGACTACCTCCTCGATGGACGTCGAGCGAGAAGGATGCGGTGAGCACGGCCTATGCAGCGGCCGCGAAGATCTGGTTTACGGTCTCGCATGGGACGCTGAATGAGTTCTACTACCCAACGATCGACCACCCGCAGACGCGGGACATGGAACTGCTTTTTACGGACGAGGAGACGTTCTTCCACGAAGACAAGCGCGATATCGCGTATGACTTTCAGTACATCGACGACAATGCGCTGGCGATTCGGGTGACTGGGCATGATGTGAGTGGCCGATACACCGTGACCAAGGAGTTCATCACCGATCCGCATCATGCGGTGGTGCTGATGAATGTGAAGGTGACTGGCGATGAGGGGGTGCTGTCGCGGCTGAAGTGCTATGCGCTGCTGGCGCCACATCTGGATGGAGGTGGTGCGGACAACTCGGCACGTTCACTGGATATCGCGGGTACACGTTGCCTGCTGGCGTGGAAGAACGAGTTTTCGCTGGCGATGGGGGCCGACTGCGGGTTCACCCGATCGAGTTGCGGCTACGTGGGTTCGAGCGACGGCTACACGGACCTGGCGCAGCATCTTCGAATGACATGGAACTTTGGCCAGGCATTGAATGGCAACCTTGCGATCATGGGCGAGATTGATGTTGCCAAGACGCGAGAGTTTACGGTGGCGATTGCGCTGGGGCGAGGACATCACTCGGCGCTATCGAACATGATGCAGTCTTTGTCGATTCCGTTTCTGCAGCATCGGACAAGATTCATTGAAGAGTGGCACCGGGCACCTGCGCCGGTGAGGTTCACGGAGTTCTCGACCGACGGGGGAAAGCTGATGCGGGCGTCGCACGCGGTGATCCTGGCGCACGAGGACAAGACGTATTCGGGCGCATTCATTGCGTCGGCGTCGATTCCGTGGGGTGCGTCGAAATCGGACGACGATTTGGGCGGGTATCACTTGGTGTGGACGCGGGACCTGGTGCAGTCGGCGACGGCGCTGCTGGGTGGCGGACGGATTGAGTCAGCGCGCGGCGCGCTGGTGTATTTGGCTTGTACGCAGCATCCGGATGGCGGGTTTGCGCAGAATTTCTGGATCAACGGCATTCCGTACTGGTCGGGGATTCAACTGGATGAGGTGGCGTTCCCGATCATTCTGGCTTGGCGGCTGTGGAAGGTGGACGGGCTGGGGAAATTCGATATCGTGCCGTTCGTGACGGCGGCCGCCTCGTTCCTGGTGCGCTATGCGCCGATTACGCAGCAAGAGCGATGGGAGGAGAATGCAGGCTATTCGCCGTCGACGCTGGCCGCGGTGATTTCTGCGTTGATCTGCGCGGCGGACATTCTTCGGCATCACGGTTCTGAAGAGGCAGGTGTCTTTCTTGAAGAGTATGCTGACTGGATTGAGGCGCGACTGGACAAATGGACGACGACGACCGAAGGGACCCTGGTGCCGGGAATTCCGTACCACTATATGCGGATTCGACCACCGGCAGTGGGCGAATCGTTTCATAACAGCCAGATACCTCCGGGTATGATTCACATTGCGAATCGCGGGCCGGGTGAGCAGGCGGATTTCGAAGCGTGCACGGTGGTGGACGCGGGATTTCTGGAGCTGGTGCGGTATGGAATTCGCCGGCCCGATGATCCGCTGATTGTGGATTCGCTGAAAGTGGTGGATGCGGTGTTGAAGATTGAAACGCCGTTCGGCCCGTGCTGGCGGCGATATAACCATGACGGCTATGGGCAGCGAAAGGACGGCGGACCGTACATGGGATGGGGGCAGGGCCGCGCATGGCCTATTCTCACCGGGGAGCGCGGGCATTATGAACTGGCTGCGGGCCGCGACGTGACGCCGTACATTTCGGCGATGGAGCAGTTCAGTTCTTACGGCGGGATGCTGCCGGAGCAGATCTGGGACCGCGAGGACTTGCCGGCGGAAGGTATGTACTTCGGGCGTTCGGCCGGGTCGGCCCAGCCATTGGTGTGGGCGCACGCGGAGTATCTGAAGTTGCTGCGCTCGGTTGCAGACAACCAGGTCTTTGACTGCATCTCCGTGGTCCGGGAGCGCTACATCTTAGGACAGCATCGGGGGCATTTCCGCCGTTACCTTGGGATCTTTCAACTGGGCAGACCGATCTCCGCGATCGTGCAGGGCGGCGTGCTTCGCATTGTGGATGCGGAGCGATTCGCTCGTGGTGTATACGACCGACAACTGGGGCACCAAGAATCAAATTGACGCTCAATCCCTAGGGCGAGTTGGTTGTTTTGCTGACATCCCCATTGCCGCCGGACAGACCGGCAGCATCGGCTTTACGCTGCATTGGCCGGAGCAGGACCGTTGGCTGGGGCGGAATTACGAAGTGGCTGTCCACGCAATTCCGCTTGCCCAGCAGTCTCTGACCGAAAAGCCGAGGGTCTGATGGAGCGTGGTAGGGAGGCTGCAAAGTGCCAGCCTCCCTACCACGCTATTTGGGTGATTTGGTTTGCCTGAAGAAGTTACGAAGCGAGCCGTTGTTTGCAGGCTCCAATTGCCCCGGCCAAACCGGTTGCCAGCAGGATCAGGCTGGAAGGCTCAGGAGTTTCTGAGGTTACCGGGGTGAAGGCGACGCCGTCGACGCCGTCGTTGTTCCAGACATAGTAAGTGTCTGTTCCGTCAATATTCAGAAAATTCGTGTTTCCCGAGTACCCCAGAGGGACATTTATATACAGCTGCGCTCCGATAGCGTCGCCTGCGACTGTGTCCTGGGCCCAAAAGGACCCTGCGGTGATTTCGCCGTCGACTTCGGTAAAGGAGTCTTGGAACTGCTGGTCCCATAGACTTGCATCGATGGGGTTCGAAAAGATCGAGTCCAATCCCGACGGGTAACCCGTGATGAGGACCTCGGTTGCCGAGCTGGTTGCGTTGTTGGTGAGACCGAGGATTTCTCCTGTCACGGTTCCGGGTACATTACCAACCGTATTGCTGAAGGAGAAGGTAAAGTCGTCCGCTCTTGCAGATGAGGTTGAAAGCGCGAAGACGGCGACAGCCAGAGCAGATTGCGCCGCGATAAGCTTAAGGGATGGAATGCGGATCATGAAGCGGTTCATCGTGGAGTCCTCCGATTGCCGGAAGCGAATGGCCCAGGGATGATGAAACTTGCTGAAAATACAGCAAGCTGCGTGCCGAATCATGATCCGCAAACACTCCATAGTTTTCGCGATCTTGCCCGTGTCTATGACGAGAACCTGCAATGTTTTGCAGGGACTCGGAAGGGAAAGTTCCTAGCTTGGTTGCGGTCCGGGAACGCTGACCATCCACGCGACGCCGTACTTGTCGGTGCACATGCCGAAGAGCGGAGACCAGAAGGTTTGGCCGAGGGGCATCTGCACGCTGCCACCGGATTTGAGCTCGTCGAAGAGGCGTTCGACCTCGTCACTGTTGGGGTCGGTGACGGAGATCTGGAATCCACCTAGCGTGGCTTCGCGTGCCTTGGGGTCGTCGCAGCCCATGAGGCTGATGCCGCCGAGCGGCATCGAGGTGTGCAGGATGAGATCCTCGGCGTCCGGTGGGACTGGCGTACCTTCAGGCGCTTCGCCGAAGGTCATGCAGAACGATACTTGGGTTTTGAAGGTTTTTTCGTAGAAGGCAAAGGCCTCGCGACACTTGCCGGAAAATACCAGGTGCAGATCGGTTTTCATTGCTGTCTCCTTTGGTGCTGGTTGTCGCGTAACGCTATGCGTCAGGCGAGTTGATAGCTGAGAACGACGCCTCCGGAGTTGAAGACCCTGGTGCCCGAGAGCTTCAACGGAAGTCTAGCCGTCTTCCGTGCTGAAGGAATTCAGCATCGACATGGAACCATTCGATCTCCTCAGGAAACGAATGCTTCGAGCTTGTCGAGGCTGCTGCTCCAGCCTTCGCGCATGCCCTTGAGGTACTGCCATGCGGCGCCCTTGGCTTCGATGACGCGGGTGTGGATGGTGATCTCGGTGTTGCAGTCGATTTCTCGAAAGACGACGGTGTTGCGGTTGGTGAAGATGGGCTCACCCTGCTCGTCGAGTGCGGAGGTGAGAAAGACGAGCCGCTCGGGCGGAAGGATCTGCTCGTACTCGCCGCTCATGGGAAAGACGATGCCGTCGGGTGCGCGCATGTCGATTCGGATGGCGCCGCCGACGCGGAGGTCGATCTCGCAACGCGGGTTGGTGAAGTGCTGCGGGCCCCACCATTGCTGGAGTTTGTCCACGTCCGTCCATGCCTGCCAGACGAGGGTGCGTGGAGCGTGGAAGAGGCGGGTGAGCTCCATTTCCATGGGAACTGCGGGTGTCGTGGAGCTCATCGTGCCTCCTTTGCGATTGCGGCTTGCGCGTTGACGAGCTCTTCGAGACGCTCGAAGCTGGAGTTCCAGCCGCCGTTGTGTCCATCGCGTTCGGCGGCGGTGGCGAAGAAGGCCTGGTGGAAGTGCATGGTGGTCTTGCCGCCGTGCTCTTCGAGACGTACTGTGATGACGGTTTCGTGGGGGTCGCCGTCTACAGGCAGTCCGACAGCGGCGCGGTTTTCCCAGGCGTAGGTGTAGACGAGGCGCTCGGGCGGAACGAACTCGCGAAGGACGCCGCCCTGCCAGATTTCGGTGGGGATGCTGGTACCGGGGCGGTTGCCGCGGAGGCCAATGCGCCAACGGTCGCCGGGCTTTTTGCCGAGTTCGATGTGGAAGGCTGGGAACTGCTTTGGGCCTGACCAGTGCTTTGCCATCTCGGGGTCGGTCCAGGCGCGCCAGACGAGTTCGCGAGGCGCGTTGAAGGTGCGGGCGATGTTGAGCTCGTGGGTGGCGGGAGTTGCGGCGAGCTTCTCGATGGGGTGGGCGCTGCGTTCATTCAGGTGCGCGTTGAGGCGCTCCATCATCTGCTTGCCGCCCTCGATGCTGCCGTACTCGCGCACGTTGCGATCGCGCTCTTCTGCGGAGGCAAAGACGATCCGAACGGTGAAACGGGTGCCTCCGTCTTCGTCCGTGAAGGTCAGGGTCTGGTGGAAGTGGATGAGCGGTGCTCCTTCACGGCAGCCGGTGAGCTCGAGGCGGACGCGCTCCATCGGGACGACCTCGGAGAAGGTCATCTCGTTGGGATAGTTGGCGCCGTCGGGGCCATGCATGATGAGGCGCCACTTGCCGCCGGCGCGAAGGTCCATTTCAAGGATGGTGGTGGTGAAGCCCCTGGGACCCCACCATTGGCCTACCTGCCAGGGGTCCGCCAGGGCACCCCAGACCATTGCGCGCGGCGCTGCAAACAATCGTGAGAACACAATTTCGTTCGCCGCTGCAGTATCGGTTACGTTACTGGTTGTTTCGACCATGAACCTTCTCCTTATGGTGCGATTGAATGCCTTTGGATTCACTGGCGTGGTTGTGTTTCGCTTCTGCTTGCAGCCTTTGCAGGTATTCGTCCAGTCGATCGAAGCTTTGCTCCCAGAACTGGCGGTATTCCTCGAGCCAGCCGACAGCCTCGCGGAGGGGCTCGGCCTTGAGCTTGCAGGGACGCCACTGGGCTTCGCGTCCCCGGGTGATGAGGCCGGCGCGCTCGAGCACGCGGAGGTGCTTGGAGACTGCGGGCATGCTCATCTCGAAGGGCTCGGCAAGCTTGGTGACCGAGGTCTCACCGAGCGCGAGGCGAGCGAGGATGGCGCGCCGGGTGGGGTCGGCAAGGGCCGCGAAGGTCGAACTGATTGAATCGTCCATGAGTTGTATAAAACCTCTTGGTTATGTAACTGATTAGTTAAATAAACCTTGAAGCGAGACTATGTCAAGGGATTTTGGGGAGGGAACGAAGATTTGTTTTCGGCATTGCCGCGGTGGAGATGGTTTGCTGACGCCGGAGAGGTGACAGCGCGCATGAGAAAATAGTAGTGATGATCTCTGTCTCTAATGTCACGATGCGCTATGGCGCGAAGCTGCTCTTTGAGGACGTCTCGGTGACGTTCACGGCTGGCCGCCGCTATGGTCTAACGGGTCCGAACGGTGCCGGCAAGTCTACGTTCATGAAGGTGCTGACGGGCGAGATTGACGCCCAGAAGGGCACGGTTGTCCGGCCGAAGAAGCTGGGCGTGTTGAAGCAGAACCAGTATGAGTTTGACGCCTTCCGCGTCGTCGATACCGTCATCATGGGCAACAAGGCGCTGTGGGCGGCGATGGAAGAGCGCGAGCTCATCTACGACAAGCCCGAGATGACCGACGAGGACGGCTCGCGGCTGGGCGAGCTCGAGGGCATCGTCGGCGACGAGGACGGGTATGAGGCCGAGGCCAACGCTGCGGTGCTGCTGCAGGGGCTGGATATTCCGGATGAGCTGCACGAGCGCAAGATGAGCGAGCTGCAGGGCGGGCAGAAGGTTCGCGTGCTGCTGGCGCAGGCGCTGTTTGGCAATCCGCAGGCGCTGCTGCTGGACGAGCCTACGAACTATCTCGATCTCGAATCGATTCACTGGCTGGAGGATTTTCTCGACGCGCTATACCGGCACGGTCATTGTGATCTCGCATGATCGTCACTTTCTGAACAATGTCTGCACGCATATCGCCGACATCGATTACGAGACGATCATCACCTACAACGGCGGCTACGACGACATGGTGCTGCAGAAGACCAGCATCCGTACGCGCATCGAGAGCCAGAATGAGCAGCGCGAGAAGAAGATTGCGCAGCTGAATGATTTTATTGCGCGCTTCTCGGCTGGTACGCGCAGCTCGCAGGTGAACTCGCGCAAGAAGGAAGTGGAGCGGCTGGCGACGAGCGAGCTGGCGCGATCGAACATTGCGCGGCCGTACATCAGCTTCAAGATGGAGCGGCCTTCGGGCAAGACGGTGCTGGAGTTCGAGAACGTAAACAAGAGCTACACGCAGCCCGATGGCAAGACCGAGCACGTGATCAACAACTTCTCCGCGATGGTGCAGCGCGGCGAGAAGGTGGTGCTGATCGGACGCAACGGACAGGGCAAGACGACGCTGCTGAAGGCGCTGCTCGCGAACGCTCCGGGGATCGAGGAGAAGGATGTCTCGATCGACTCGGGCGTGGTGAAGTGGGGGCACGAGGTTTCGATTGGCTACTTCGCGCAGGACCACAAGGGGTCGATTCAGCTGGGGATGACGGCGCAGGACTGGCTGCATCAGTACGATCCGAAGGCGGTGAAGGAAGACATCCGCGGGATTCTCGGGCAGATGCTGTTCAAGGGCGAAGAGGGTCTGAAGATGACCGACGCGCTCTCAGGTGGTGAGGCGGCGCGCTTGCTGTTCTGCAAGATCATGCTGCTGAAGCCCAACGTTCTGGTACTCGATGAGCCGACGAACCATCTTGATCTCGAGAGCATCAATGCGCTCAACCAGGCGATCCAGAAGTATGAGGGAACGGTCTTCCTGGTGACGCACGATCAGGATCTGATTGAAGAGGCTGGAACGCGGATCTGGCACTTCGAGGGTGGGCCGAACGACTTCCACATTACGGACCACAAGGGGCCGTACGAGGAGTATCAGCAACAGCTTGCGATGGCGGCGAAGTAGCAGCAATTCACCGCCGGCGATGCAGGATTACAATCGAGCCATGGATACCAGTCCGAAGATCTCAACTCAGAAAAACGTTCTTGGCCAGCCGCTGGAGACTTGCGGCAAAGAGCCGGTGACAGGTTTTTTCCGAGATGGCTGCTGCAATACCGGTCCTGAAGACCTGGGGGTGCACACGGTCTGTTGCCTGGTCACGGAGGAGTTTCTGGCTGTGTCCGCCGAGCTGGGCAATGATCTCGCGACGCCGATGCCGCAGTATGGGTTTCCTGGTCTGAAGCCGGGAGATCGCTGGTGCGTGTGCGCGGCGCGCTGGTTACAGGTGCAGCGAGCGGGCGCTGCGTGCCCGGTAGTGCTGGAAGCCACGCACGAAGCGACGTTGAAGATTATTCCGTTTGAGATCCTGCTCCAGTACGCCGTGATTCCGGAGACGCTGCACTAAGCGCTAGGCAGCACGACGAGCTCTAGGCTTCCTGCCCATTGGAAGCCACTTTGGCGTCGGAGAGTGTGACCTTGACATTCATGCGCTGCTGTCCGCGGTAGATGGTGAGCACCACGGTATCGCCAGCGTGGTGGGCGTTGAGGGCGTTGGAGAGATCTTGTGGGGAGGTGATCTCCTGGCCATCGCAACCAACGATCAGGTCGCCGCCAAGCCGCACTTGTTCATTCCCTCTGTAGGCGATCTGATTGCCGCCGCGCAATCCCGCTTTTGCTGCGGCTCCGTCGGGTAACACACGCATGATGAGAATGCCGTAGTCGGCGGGAAGGCCAATCTGCTGTGCCTCGTCGGGGCCGATGGGCAGCGTGACGATGTCGAGCGAGGGGCGACGTGCGTGCCCGTATTTCATGATGTCTTCGACGACAGCCTTCGCGGTGGAGATGGGAATGGCGAAGCCAATGCCGGCGGATTGATCGGCGCCACCGTTGGGGTTCGATGCGATCATGGTGGTGATGCCGATGACGTCCCCGTGCGAGTTGAGCAGCGGGCCACCGGAGTTGCCGGGATTCACGGAAGCGTCGGTTTGGATGGCATCTTCAATACGATTGCCGGAGGGCAACAAGACGGACCGGATGGCTGAGATCATCCCCTTGGTCATCGTGCCGGAAAATCCAAACGGGTTGCCGATGGCATAGACCTGCTGGCCGACGAGGAGATGGGTGGAGTCGGCGAGGGTTGCAGGCTGGAGGTTCTGGGCGCCGTTGATCTGCAGAAGCGCGATGTCGTGAATGGGATCGACGCCAATGCGGGTGGCTTTGTACTGCTTCTTGTTCCACAGCGTGACCTGGACGGTTTGGGCGTCGTCGATGACGTGGTAGTTGGTGAGGATGTGGCCCTGGTTATCGATGATGAAGCCGGAACCCTGGCCCTGCTGCGGGACCGGGCGCAAGAAGAAATCGCAGCAGACGACTTCGGTGCTGATGATGTTTACGACCGAGGGCAGAACTTTTTTGTAGACGGCGATGTTCTGGAGCTCTTCGGAATCGTATTCAGGGGCAGCGTTGGCTTCGGTTAGGGAGAAGTCGGGGGTTGGGGAGGTGGTGGTTGTGCCGCCTAAGTTGTTTGACGTGTGGTGCATGAGGCCGGCCATGGCTCCGGAGGGGAGCCAGCGGGTGGTGAGGAAGTAGAAGCCGCACAGGATCAGGAGAACCAGAAGAACAGGACGCAGTTTCATTGATCGAAGACCTACTCGGCGCAGAAGCACCTGCTTTTTCTATTTTACGTGCAGACTAAGCCCGGGTTCGAGCTGCAAATCGTATGCTTCAACCCTGTTTCGTACGTTCGGTTGCGGTGGCTGGTTCCTTGTTCGGGATTTGCTCCAGAGCTAACAGTTGGCGCTTGCGGTCGGTGCCCCAGCGGTAGCCGGTGAGTTTGCCGTCCGAGCCGACGACGCGGTGGCAGGGGATTACGACGGCGAGCAGGTTCGAGCCGCAAGCGGTGCCGACGGCGCGAACGGCTTTCGGGGAGCCGATGGCATCGGCGATCTGGGTGTAGGTGCGGGTCTGGCCGCGGGGGATCTCGAGGAGAGCCTGCCAGACGCGTTGCTGGAAGGCGGTGGCGCGGACGTGGAAGGGGAGGGTCTGCGCGGTGGGGTGTTCGGAGAGGCGGGAGAGGACGAAGCGTACAGCTTCAGCTGAGGTCTGCGTCGGAGGTGGAAAGCCTGAGGACGGCTTGAGGAAAACGTTCGCGGAGCTGGATGGCGAGGTCGGTGTCGGACTCGCCGAAGAGGACGGCGCAGAGGCCGCGGGTAGTGGTGGCGACGAGGAGGCGGCCGAGAGGGCTGTCGGTGGTGGCGTAGTGGATGATCTCGCCGGCGCCGCCGGACTTCATGGCAGAGGGACTCATGCCGAGGGTTTGGCTGACGCCTTCGTAGAGGCGGGAGGAGGAGCCGAAGCCGGCTTCGTAGACTGCGTCGGTGATGGAGAGTTTAGGGGTGCGGACTTTTTCGCGGAAACGGGTTTTGCGCTGCTCGCGGGCGAAGTCGCCGGGGGTGACGCCGAGGACGCGCTTGAAGCCGCGCTGGAGGGCGAACTTGCCGAGGCCGGAGGCGGCGGCGAGCTGGTCCAGCGTGGTGCGCTCGGCTGTATGTTCTGACAGAAAGTTGGCGGCGCGTGCAATGGCTTCGGCCTGGGGGTCGGGTTTTGGGGTGGTACGCTGGGGCTCGCAGCGGAGGCAGGGGCGGAAGCCGGCTGCCTCGGCGAGCGCGGGGGTGGGGAAGAAGCTGACGTTCTTACGGTCGGGCTTGCGGCTGGCGCAGGAGGGCCGGCAGAAGATGCCGGTGGATTTTACGGCGTAGACGAATTGGCCGTCGGCGGCGGCGTCGCGGGCCAGGACCTGTTGCCAGGCGCGGCCGGCGAAGACGGACGGGGTTGAGGAGCGGGTTGCCATGAGGTCGAGTTCGGTGAGGGTGAAGGTTGAGGTCGCCATACCAGTATGGTGCATGGGGGACTGCGGAGGCCGCACTCCGGGGATTGCGGGAGAAGTTTGGGAGATGGCTAGCGGCGGGCTGACTCAGCCTCGAGCAAAAAGACACGTGATGAACGGGCGACTGGGCGGCGGTAAGGGCGGTGGCTACCCCCCCCCGGGGGGGGCAAAAATCTCCTCTAAGCTATTGTATTCAGGTGGGTTAAGTGTGAAAGTATCCCTTGCGCAGGGTCGATTTATCGCTGTAACCCGCTGAATTCAAATGGGTTAGGTGCCAAAGTATCCCTTTCTAAAGGAGTTAGCGGCCACTCGGGAAGAAAGCTGGGAATTGTGTGGTGGTTTGTAGAGCTACTTCTAGTTTAACAAATGGCGGGGGGTGATTATGCCAGGTTTTGAAAATATAAATCGCCAGTGTTTATAGGGGTTTTGGAGGATTTGGGGGTGGTAGGGGGCTTGACAGGTTTGGGGCGGATGGCTCGGCGTGGCGGTGAGAGGTGGGTTTCGTGCGAATGTTCCGGGCGGCTTCGGGGGAAGGCGATTCAGGCATTGCGCCTGCGGCTCCACTCTGGCCCTCGGCAGAGTGGACCTCACCTTTGCGACGACAGGGCCGTCGCGAAGATGGAGCGCCCGGCGGATGGCAGGGTTGGAGCTGTGTCGTTGGCGCGCTGGCTATTTTTCGGCAACCGAGAACGAAAATTGGTGACGAGAACGGCGTTTCTCAGGACTAATGAACAGAGTTCGACCAAGGCTATGCTCAATGAGTGAATTGGCCTGAATGCGACAGGTTGAGCTCACGCGGTCTGGAAGCTCTTGAGTACTGCCTCCGCGGACGACACGAGCGGAATCTTCTTCGAAGTCCCATAGAGCATTCGAGTGGAAAGGGCTCCATCGATGACGCTCAGGATCGCCGCGGCTGCCATCCTCCTGTCGATTGCGAACGGCTTGAGCAGGTTTATCAGATAGGCAAGAATTTTGTCCTGGTGTTCGATTGCCCTGCAATGGAACGGGTGAGCCGTGTCCGGGTATTCGGATGCGATACGCAGGAACGGGCAGCCGATTACCTCGGGCTGGTTCGCGTATCGTTCGAATTTGCTCAGCGCCTCCCGCAGATCCTTTGCGGGCGTGGGATGAGAGAGATAGTCCCAGAGAGCGCGATCGCGCATTTCCAGGTACGCGAGCACAAGGGCATCCTTGCTTGCAAAATGCCGATAAAACGTCGCCTTGGCGACCTCGGAGAGCAACATGATCTTCTCGGTGCCCGTCGCGCGGACCCCGTCCGCATAGAAGAGGCGATCGGCAACCTGCAGGATTCTCTCGCGCGGATCGGATTTTGTTTCGGTTTTCATACGATTCATGTTGACAGAAGACAGACCCGTCTGTCTACTTTCAATAAGCGCAAGACAGACCTGTCTGTCTCAGTCTGATCCGAAGTGGAGAATCGCAATGTCTCGTCGTTTGAAGGTGTTATCGCTGCTGCTCGGAGTCTGGATCTT
Organism: uncultured Acidobacteriaceae bacterium; assembly: GCA_963821165.1. Lineage (GTDB taxonomy): Bacteria > Acidobacteriota > Terriglobia > Terriglobales > Acidobacteriaceae > Granulicella. Next base: position 208,548 of record CAWGCQ010000003.1, on the reverse strand, counting down.
TATGTTCGGATTTCTGAAATTCTTTCAACCATTCAGTGGATGGTTTGAGATCCAGATTCAACAGAGCCATCTGCCCCACGAGGCAATTCTCGCGGGCAAGCTGGGGGAAATGGTGACCGGCTTCCTGTTCTTACTGCCGTGGCTGCGAAGATCGTTGTCCGCAAAGAGCACGTATCAAGTCCTCCTGTTGGCTTGTTCGATCCTTGCTGTTCAGATGGTCGTGGCGATTTATGTGCACCTGCAGCCTCAGGTGCCTGCTCGCGTTCTTCCTCTCGGAATCAAGCCGCCGGTGATTCCGGTTTTCGTCCTTCTACTCGGAGTGCTCACTGCCTTCTATGTCTGGAAGGAGTTGCGAACCGACCAGGGCAGCGTCCTTCCGACTCGATAACCCTCCCGCACCGAACCATTTCCGGCCAGACCGCGAAGCAGGCGTGTCGACGGGTGGTGAGTTCTTTCCGTCTGCCGATCAGCGGCAGACCTCACGTTGCAAAATTACTGGAGCACACAATGGCTACCCTCTTCGAATCTGTTCCGCTTGGATCGTTGGTTCTGGCAAATCGTATCTTCATGGCGCCCCTTACGCGCAACCGCGCAGAGCCAGACGGCGTGCCGAGCGAACTCGCGGTGACCTATTATTCACAGCGTGCTTCGGCTGGCCTTATCGTGACTGAGGCGACCCAAATCTCACCCATGGGCAAAGGTTACTTGAATACTCCGGGCATTCATTCCCTTGAACAGGTGCGAGGGTGGAGGCGGATCGTCGAAGCTGTTCATACGAGTGGAGGTCGCATCTTCCTGCAGTTGTGGCACGTCGGCCGAATCTCTCATTCGTCCTTGCTACCGAACGATGTGCAGCCGGTAGCTCCCTCCGCAATCCGTGCCAGGAGCCAGACGCTCATCGCCACAGGCATGGCACCGGTTTCCGAGCCGGTTGCGCTGGCTGCGCACGAGATCCAGCAGACCCTCGACGACTTTCAGAAGGCAGCGCGCAACGCGAAGCAAGCTGGCTTCGACGGCGTCGAAATCCATGCGGCGAACGGATACTTGATCGATCAATTTTTGAAAACGGGGTCCAATCAACGAACCGATGACCATGGGGGAAGTGCGTCGAATCGAGCGCGTTTTCTTATGGAAGCAGTTGAACGTGTGCTGGAGGTCTGGGGTCCCGGCCAGGTGGGCGTGCGCATCTCCCCCACCAGCGGCTTCAACGATATGACCGACGACGATCCGCTCGAAACCTTCTCCGTCTCGGTGACAAGACTCAACAGCTATGGGCTCGGGTACCTTCATGTCGTGGAAACGGCGCAGAGCAGCAAAGGAAGCAGCGCGGAGGATCTCGCTATCTCGGCTCACCTGAGGACACTGTGGAACGGTCTCTACGTTGTGAATGGAGGATATGACGGGCCAGGGGGGGAAGAAGCGATACGGATGGGACGTGCCGACGCGGTCTCATATGGCCGAGCCTTTCTGGCCAACCCAGACCTGCCAAAGCGGCTGCAACTGGGAGCCGAACTGAACGAACCAGATCCCTCGACTTTCTACGGGGGAGACGCAGCCGGCTACACAAGCTATCCGGCGCTCACTGGCTTGTCCGATTCGCTCGGTTGAACAGCGACGTGCGCCCCCTTCCATTCCACGATCTGCCCCGCAGGTCAACAAGAGCATCATCGCCAATGCACTCATCCAAGGCAGGATTAGTAACGGGAAGTCGGCTTGTGTTTACTGATGGCAAGCGCTGGGAGGCGTGGAGTTTGCGGGCTGTCAGGCGGCGGCTTTTTCTGCTGGGGTCATGGGTTCTTCGGAGAGCTCTTCGAGGCTCTTGCCCTTGGTTTCGGGGAGTAGGAAGACGGTGGCGATGAGGCCGAGGAGGCTGACGATGGCGGCGGCGCCTTCGGCGGCGGGGAGGCCGTGCCAGGTCATGAAGAAGGGGAAGGTGAAGACTCCGAGGAAGCCTCCTATTTTGCCCATGGCGGCGGAGATGCCGTGGCCGGTGGTGCGGACTTTGACGGGGAAGATTTCGGAGGGGTAGACGAAGGTGGTGGCGTTGGGGCCGAACTCGGTGAAGAAGTAGCTGAGGCCGTAGATGAGGAGGAAGGGCCAGACGAGTTTTTCTACGTTGGGGATTTTCGGCGGCATGAATGGGGTGTTAATTTGAAGTGCATTGAGGGTTGGGAAAGAGGTTGGCTTTGATGAAGGATTAATTGCTGTAAAGCATGGTGCTGTCGATGGAAGGGTTGAGAAAGACGCGCGCCGAGGTAAAGGCGGCGTGCGATAATTGCCGGGTTCCGGGCCAGGTGTTTATGTTGTGTCCAGGAGTTCTTCCATGGCTGAGAGTTCAGCGGCTTTGCCTGTTCTGTCGACCGAGATAAAGTTCTGCATGGATGAGTGCGTGGTGGTGATGTGTCATGGCCGATTGGTGGTGGCCACCGAGGAGGGATTCTACGCGACTGTGCGTGCGCTGATGCCCGCGAACAAAAGGATCGTTCTCGATCTGGGGGATCTGCAGCATACGGACAGTCGCGGGTTGGGTTCGTTGGTGCGGCTTTATGTGGCGGGGCGGTCGGTGGGGAGCGACGTGGAGCTGATGCATTTGAGCAAGCAGATTCAGCACCTGCTGGGGATCACGGATCTGTTCAAGGTGTTCACGGTGATTGGGTCGAGCGGTATCAAGTTTATGTAGGCGGTGGGAGCAGCGGTGGGTGCTGTTTGTTGACTGAGGCGGTACGCGCGGGGATGTGCACAGGAATGTCACGCGAGGTGTGCCTAGACTCGGCTCAGCCGGAGAGGGATTGCCGGTTGAGGATTGCGATGATGCGTCGGATGATTGTGGCGGGTGTGGTTTTGGGATGTGGGTGTGCGCTGGCGCAGGGTTGGCAGCCGTCGGCCGGGCATACGCAGGTGGCGATATGGCCGGGAGCGGCGCCGGATGCGCAGGTGGCGGCGGGGCCGGAGGTGGCGATCACGACGGGTAAAGAGTCGCTGGTGGCGGGGCGGCCGTGGATTTCGGTGGAGGATGTATCGGTGCCGACGATGACTGTGTACTCGCTGAAGGGAAAGAGCACGGGTGCGGCGGTGGTGGTGTTTCCGGGAGGTGGATACCAGGTGCTGGCGATGGATCTGGAGGGCACTGAGGTTTGTGACTGGCTGACGGCGAAGCGTGTGACGTGCGTGCTGTTGAAGTATCGCGTGCCTGGGGAGAAGCCATACGTGGGGGCAGCGTATCCGAAGTCGGGACCGTATCCGGAGTCGCCGATGGCGTTGGAGGACGCGCAGAGGACGATGGGTTTGGTGCGGCTGCATGCGAGGGAGTGGGGAATCGATCCGCACAAGGTGGGAGTGTTGGGGTTCTCGGCTGGCGGGCATTTGGTTGCGGCGATCAGCAATCATTTTGAGAAGCGGTTGTATGCGAGGGTTGATGCGGCGGATGACGAGAGTTGTCGGCCGGATTTTGGCGTGGCAATTTATCCGGGGCATCTATCGTTGAGCGCAGCGGAGTGGGATGCTTCGCAGGGGGAGAAGAAGTTTGCGCTGCAGATTCCGGCGGGCGCGGATAAGGATTTGTCGCTGAATCCTGATTTGCAGGTTACGCGCGAGACGCCGCCGCAGTTCTTGTTGCAGGCGGAGGATGATCACGAGGACAGTGTCAACGACGCGTTGTCGTATTACATTGCGTTGAAGAATGCCGGGGTTCCCACGGAGATGCATTTGTATGCGCAGGGTGGGCATGCGTTCGGGCTTCGGCATACGAAGTATCCGATTACGGATTGGCCGCAGTTGGCGGATGTGTGGCTGAAGACGATTGGGATGGTGCCGTAGCTAGTGGATGCAGGTGCGGAGGTAGGCGTGGACGAGGACGATGAGTTCGTTGCGCAGGGGTTCGAGTTGGGCCTCGGGGGATTTTGATTCGAGCAGGCTGCGGGAGAAGCCGTTGAGCGCGGAGACGACGATGGTGGCGATGACTTCGGGGTCTTTGGCGAGGGGTTCGCGGGCGGTGGCGAAGAGTTCGACGAGGGCGCGGCGGTTGCGCTGGCCGGCGGCTTTGGCGATGGCGGCGCCGTCGATGTCGGAGGAGACGGAGTAGAGGGCGGCGCTGGATTTGACGTGCTGCATTTTGGCGGCGAGGAAGGCGTCGATGAGCGCGGTGGCGATGGTGAGGAGGGGCTGCGATTGCTGCTCGGTGCAGACGCGGTCGATGGCGGTGCGGATCTGGTCCATGTGACGGCGGAGGGTGGCCTGGAGGAGCGCGCTCTTGTTGGGGAAGTACTGATAGAGGGTGCCGACGGAGACGCCGGCGCGGGCGGCGACGCGGGTGGTTGTGAGGCGTTCCTTGCCGACGGCGACGAGAACCTGAAGGGTGGCCTGCAGGATAGCGTCGACGGTGGTGGCGGAGCGGGCCTGGATGGGTGTTTTGCGGGGCTTTAGAGACGGGTTGGGGGAGGGTGGGCAAATGCGAACTCCGAAACTGAAGATAGCTTCATCTAAACAGATGCAGCTCGGATTGGGTTGATGCACAAGGTGCATGGAGGATTTATGACAAAGACGATGGAGAAGCTGGGTGGGGATTTTAGGTTTCCGGGAACGTCGCTGACGGTGAAGCGGCTGGGTTATGGCGCGATGCAACTGGCGGGAGCGGATGGCGAGAAGCGCGTGTGGGGACCGCCGAAGGATGTGCCGGAGGCGATTGCGGTGCTGCGCGAGGCGGTGGACTCGGGTGTGAATCACATTGATACAAGCGACTTTTATGGGCCGCATGTGACGAATCAAATTATTCGGCAGGCGCTGCATCCTTACCCTGAGTATCTCGTGATCGTGACGAAGGTGGGGGCGCGGCGCGGGAGCGATGGGTCGTGGCCACATGCTCGGTCGGGTAAGGAGATTGTGGAGGCGGTGCACGACAATCTGCGGAATCTTGGGGTTGAGGCGCTGGATGTGGTGAATCTGCGGCTGGGTGGTTTCTCCGGGCCTGAGGATGAACCGTTTGAGGAGCCGCTGACGGCGCTTGTGGAGCTGAAGGAGCAGGGGCTGGTGAAGCATATTGGGCTCAGCACTGTTTCGGCGAAGCAGCTGAAGACGGCGCAGGCGATCACGGAGATTGTGTGCATCCAGAATTTTTATAACGTGGCGCAGCGTGGCGATGATGCGTTTGTTGATTCGCTTGCGGAGCAGGGGATTGCTTATGTGCCTTACTTTCCGCTGGGCGGATTTTCGCCGCTGCAGTCGTCCGAGCTGAATGAGATTGCGGCGCGGCTGGAGGTGACGCCGATGCAGGTGGCGCTGGCGTGGCTGCTGCATCGCTCGCCGAATGTGCTGCTGATTCCGGGGACGTCGTCGCGGGAGCATCTGCGGGAGAATCTGGCGGCGGCGGAGCTGGTGCTGGATGCGGAGACGCTGAAGGAGTTGGAGGGGATTGGGGCGGCGGTGAAGTAGAGGCGGCTTCTAGCTCCTAGCTTCTAGCTTCTAGTTAAGGCAATGGCAAGAACGGGAGACAGCAGGTTCCTCGCTGCGCTCGGAATGACAACCAGAAAGGCAAAAGCAAAAGCAAAAGCAAAAGCAGCAACCAATACGGGGGTCCTTCCCCTTCGCTGCGCTCGAGGGTCAGGATGACGGCGAAAAACGGGCAACAGCAAAGGCAAGAACAAAGACAAAGGCTTTGACGCAAAGGGCGCCAAGGTGGCCAAGTTTCGCCACGTCGGCGGACGGGTTGCGGCGAGAAGCAGCTTCCTAGATGGAATGACAGAAAGAAAAGCAAGGGCAAGGGCAAGGGCAAATGCAAATGCAAATGCACTTCAGAGGCTACTGGACGTCGGGGTGGTGGCCCCAGTTGAAGCGGCGGCCGAGGATGCCTTTGACGATGAGGTGGTCGGTGGAGGCGGTGGGGCCGATGCCGACGCCGAAGTTGATCTCCCAGTTGGGCGAGACGTTGAGGTCGGTGACGGCGAAGAGTTGTTGCTGCTGGTCGTGGAGGGGGCAGGGGTTGGTGATGCCGCAGTAGTCGGCGTAGTACTCGAAGCCGGCGCTGATGACGGGGGTGAAGTCGTAGCTGATTTTGAAGGCGGGGGAGAAGCCGACGCCCTGGTTGACGTCGGGGCCGTGGAGGGTGCGCTCGAGGGCGGGGTTGAAGGCGAAGTACCAGCGGCCGAGCGGCCTTGTCGATGATGGGGCGGATCTCCCAGGTCCAGGTGTCGGGCGAGTAGACGGCGCGCTGGTAGCCGATCTCGGTGGAGAGGCTGACGCCGACGGGCCAGTGCCAGCTGTCGGGAACGCGGACGCGGGGACGGATGTGGTCGCCGACCCACTGGACGCCGTGGCCGTCCTGCCAGCTGGTGAAGACGTAGAAGCCGACCTCGGACCAGTTGTTGATGCCTTCGGTGAGCTCGAGGGTTTCGTGCTCCTGGTGGTTGGTGGGGTAGACGCCGTCGATGGTCTGGGTCTGGCCCTCGATGGTGTAGTTGGAGTGGAGCTCGACCATGAGGGTTTTGGGAGCGACGGTGTCGGCGCCGTAGACCTGGATCTCGTAGTTGCCTTGTGCGTGTGCGGTGATGGCGAAGGCGAGGGTAAGGGTGGTGAGGAGGAGCGCGCGGCGGAGTTTAGGCATAGCGAAACACCATCATGAAGCCGCGATCCATGTGGTCCTGCTGGTGGCAGTGGAAGAGGGTGAGGCCGGGATTGTTGGCGGTGAATTCGACTTCGGTGGTGAGGTTGGGGGGGGCGAGGACGACGTCTTTGAAGATGCCGCGGAGATCGGGGGTGTCCGAGTTCGGCGTGCGCCCGACCTGGCGTAGCTCGAAGGTGTGGCGATGGAGATGGATGGGGTGAGCGTCGGTGCTGTTGTTTTTCATGACGAGGCGATAGCGCTGGCCGGCGGTGAGGACGGGCTGGTCGGTGTCGGGGTAGGACTTGCCGTTGATGAGCCACTGCTCTTCGGCGCCGTGGCCATGAAATTTGGCGTCGAAGACGAGGTCGATGCGATGAGCGTCGGTGGACGAGGCGTTGGGATCGGGAGGAGAGCTGAACTGGCTGTAGTTCCAGACGAGCTCTTCGGGCTGGATCCAGGTGGGTTTGCTGGAGGCGTTGGCGTACTCGACGACGATGCCCATGCCGGCGGCCTGGATGTGTTTGCGGACTTCGCCGAGGATCCAGACGCCGGGGTTGTTGAGCTCGACGAGAGCGCAGACGCGTTCGGCGGGCGCGAGGGAAAGCATGGGGACGGATTGTGGTGAGGCGACGGGGTTGCCGTCGAGGGCGATGACGCGGAAGGTGTGGCCGGCGAAGGCGATCCAGTGGACGTCGGTGGCGCTGGAGTTGAGGATGTGGAGGAGCAGGCGCTGGCCTTGCTTGACGCGGATGGGTTCGCCGAAGCCGAGCATCTTGCCGTTGATGGTGGAGACGTCGTAGGCGGGGGCCATGTTGCCGTCGTTGCTGCTTTGGAATTGGCCGTCCCAGTCGTGGAGCGTGAGAAAGGCTTCGGTGTCGTAGGCGCCCGGGTCGTGGGCGGGTTCGATGAAGAGCGGGCCGTGGAGTCCGCTGAAGAGGCCTTTGGTGAGGTCGTTTCCGGCGTGGACGTGGGTGTGATACCAGCGGAAGCCGGTAGGGTCAGGGGAGAGAGTGTAGTGGGTTTGGACGCCGGGAGCGATCATGGGCGTGCCTTCTTCCATGGCACCGTCGATATTCGGAGGGAAGGAAGAGGCCGTGCCAGTGGAGGATCTCGGGGTCCGGGGTGTTGTTGCGGATGGTGACGGAGGTGGGCCGGCCGTGGCGCATGCGGAGGAGGGGACCGGGGATTTGGTTGTTGTAGGCGAGGGTGCGGATGTGGTGTTTGGGTGAGGCTTCGAGGGTGTAGGGGGCGATGTCAAGGGTGATGTCGGATGCGGGAGCAGCGAGAGGAGTGCGCGCGCTGCCGGCCAGGCTGCGGAGGGACAGGCCGCCGAGGGACAGGGCTGAGAGCTGGTTGAAGCGGCGGCGCGAGAGCATCGATTGGGTCCCTGATGGTGGAGGGGAGAGCTGCGTGCCTCTATGTTAATCGGTCGAGCGAGCGACGGGGGTTGAGGCTGGATGACAGTTTGTCCATGTTCATGGGCGAGCTGCGGAAGCGAGTGTCTGATTGTGGGGATCGAGCGGTCAGAGTTTCGAGGGCGAGCTGGGGAGGCTCATGATGTAGTCGAGGTAGAGGCTGCGGAATTTGATGCCGTCGTTGGTGAGGTACTTGCTGCGAGTTGCCATGCCGAGCATGTCGACGATTCTGCCGGGGTGGCCTGCGCTTAGTTCGGCGATGCCTTTGAGGGATTCGTCGAGGTTAGGGGCGGAGAGTTGGAGCAGGGCTGCGTGGTGGCGAGCGAAGTCGAGGGCGAGGGCGGTGGGCCAGGGTTTTAGTTCGAGGCGTGAGGATTTGTCGTAGCAGAAGGTGCGGAAGTTTCCGATGTCTTCCATGTGAAAGGAGCGGCTGGCGAAGAGGATGGGCGTTCGACCGTAGTCGTGGAGGCTCTTGATGAGCTTGGTGACGTTGGCGGAGGGGCGGTCCACGCGGTCGAGGACGAGGATGCGGGACTCGCGGGAGAGGCGGGCTTCCAGTTGATTGGTGAGGGAGGGGATGCTGGAGGTCTTGTCGATTGGGGTGGCGCGCTGCGGAGTGGTGGAGGTGGTGTTGAGGAGTTGGAGTAGGACATCGCGAATCGATGGGGCGAGGGAGATGTAGGCGGCGTTGGGATGGGCTGCGGCGAACTGTTGCAGGAGGCGGGTTTTGCCGGAGCGGTCTTCGCCGTGGACGAGGAGGTTGCGGCGCTGGGTGACGACGGTGGTGACGATGTTGTCGTACTCGGCGCGGCGTTCGTAGAGGTCGCTGATGGTTGCATCTGGCATGGGGCTCAGATCTCGGCCTTGAGGGTGGCGATGGCGGCGCGGAGTTGGGTGGTGTCTTCGGAGTGGGTGACGGGTTGGGTGTTCTGCTGGAGCGAGGTGCGATAGGCGTCGGCGAAGGAGTTGAGGGAGAAGTTGATGTCGCGGAGTAGAGCTTTGGCCCAGACGCCGAGGGTTGCGCTGTAAGCGGCGAGTTCTTTTCGGAGAGTGGGTTCGATGGTGGAGTGCAAATTGTTGAGGAGACGGCGCCGGATGGCCGACGTACCGAGATAGCGGGTGAAGCCGGGGTCGAGAGGGGCGGAGCTCGGAGAGGCGGGGATGGGTGGGAGCTCGAAGCGGGGTGCGTCGCGGATGAGGGAGAGGATCTCGTTTTCGTCGGGAAGGCCGCTGCGTTGGAGGGCGCGGCCGACTTGCTGGACTTCGGCGATGGCTTGTTGGGTGGTGGTTTGGAGGAGAACGACGATGGCGGAGGCTTCGGTTTGGACCAGGGATTCAAGGGTGGGCGAGAGGTTGGGGGCAGGGGGAGTGGCTCCGTTGTGTAGAGCGATGATGCGTTGGTCGGCGATTTGCTGGAGGAGCCGGGGCGCGGCGAAGTTGAGTTTGAGGATGCGGTCGTCGAAGGTGCGGGAGAGCGTGGCGATGCGGCTGGCGGCGCTGAGGAGAAGCTTGCTGAGGGATTGGGTGTCGACGGGTGGTGTGGGTTCGGTGGAGTCGAGGTGGTGGAGTTTGGCTTCGAGTGCGGACAGGACGTCGGATTGGAGGCGGAGGAGCTTGGTGTTTACGGATTGGAGGCGGAGGGTTTGGCTTTGCTGGAAGCGGGGTTGGAGTTCGTCGTCGTAGAAGGCGTCGAGCAGGTGCGCGGATGTTGGGAGAGCGCTGATGGGGTGAACGGGGAGGTTGAGGTGGAGCTGGGCTTGAATTTGCGTGGCGATGTATTCGATGGAGGAGCGGCGCGTTAGTTCGTCGAGGAGGTCGGCTTTGCTGAGGAGGACGAGGGCGGGGATGGCGGCTTCGTGGATCAGGCGGAGGGTGCCGATGTCTTCGAGGGCGAGGGTGTTGCCGGCGTCGATGAGGAGCAGGGCGAGGTCGCAGGAGGGAAGGTAGGCGAGGGTTTCGCGGGTGCCTTTGATGGCGAGCGAGCCGAGGCCTGGGGTGTCGACGAGGACGATGCCTTCGGCGAGGCGGGGTGAGGGCGTCTTGAGGAGAGCGTGGCGGACGCCTTCGCGATTGCCGGGATTGCCTGACTCGGAGATGAGAGCGCGGAAGCGGTCGAGGGTGACGTTTGTTGATGGGGGATCGCCGAAGCGGATGCTGGCTTCGACGGTGGGGCCATGCTGGACGCGAGTGGGGACGGAGGTGATGGGGTTGGCGCCGACGGGGAGGGCATCGATGTGGAGTAACGCGTTGAGGAAGGAGCTTTTGCCGGAGCTGACGCGGCCGAAGACGGCGACTTCGAAGGTTGGGTCTTCGAGGCGCGCGAGGAGGATGTCGATGCGGGGGCGAAATTCTACGAGGCCGTTTGCGGTGACGGCTTGCTCGATGCGTTGGAGGAGGCTGAGTGCGCCGCCGGTGGCGGTGACCTTTTCGATACGCTGCTGAAGGCTGTCGTCCAGCTCATGCCTTACGAAGTACATCATCTGCGAGGTGATGGAGGAGAGCTCGCTGATGATGCCGGAGAGTTCGGTGGCCGCTGTGGGGAAGAGTTCGCCGGAGCCGCGCATGGTGTGGGGGCGAAGTTCGGAGAGGGCGATCTCGATGAAGTGGAGGTCTGTGGCGATGGCGCGGGTGGCGGGGATGTTTGGCGGCGGAGGCTGGATGTGTTGCCAGGCGAGGGTTGCGACGAGCTGCGATCGGAGGCGACGGATGTAGTCCTCGAGGACGCGGATGTGCGCGGGAGCGAGGTCTATCTGGTAGCGGGAGAAGGGGCTGGCGCCTTGCTCGGTGTGGAGGACGGCCTCGATGCGCTGGAGCATCTTGTCGATGTATTCGCAGCTGACGCGGAGATGGAGCTTGTGGGCGTCGTTGAAGCCGGGCTCGGTGAGGGGCGGGTTGTTCTGGCTCGGGTTGGAGTTCATGGAAACAGCTCCTGGAGCAGGGGATTCCTGCCAGGAGTCATCAGATGCGACACGGAGGCTGCAACGGTTGGGGTGAACTCCATCACCCGTTTGATGCTGTACTCAATGTACCTTGCGGGCGAATTTGAAGCCACTGACGATGGCGGGCGTGGGATGGCTTACACTTGGAAACATTCCTGGGAAACATTCCACTGCTGGCTTCTTCGAAAACTTTAGAAAGTTCAGGAGCAATCTTTATGCGTCTTGCTGCACGCTTGGCCACCCTGTTTCTTATTGCGACCACGTCAGTCGCTGCGTTTGGCGCTGTCTCTGCTGCTAAACCTGATCCGCGGCTGGGAGATTCCTACAAGTTTCATGAGGGTGGGTGGACGTATGTGCACCTGGCGGGGACGCCGGAGGAGATTGGGTTTCAGCACGGGTATTTGCTGGCGCGCGAGATTGAGGCGAACGTGCAGGTGTATGAGGTCGAGGGTGTAAACGAGTACAAGCGGCCGTGGGAGTTTTTTCGGCAGGCGGGAAAGAATGTGTTGTGGCCGAAGTTGGATCCGGAGTACCAGGCAGAGTTGAAGGGGATTGCCGAGGGGTTGAAGGCGCAGGGATCGAAGGTGGACCTGTGGGACGTGGTGGCGATCAATGGCAATGAGGAGCTGACGGGATACTACCTTCCGATGATCGATGCGAAGGAGGGCAAGCCGGTACCGGTGGCGGCGAAGGCTCCGGGGAAGTGCAGCGCGTTTATTGCTACGGGGTCGGCGACGAAGGATGGGAAGATCGTGATTGCGCATAGCAACTGGTCGTCGTATGCGGAGGGCGAGCGCTGGACGGTGGCGTTTGATGTGGTGCCGGCGAAGGGATTTCACTTTTTGATGGACGGCTCGCCGGGATTGATTACGAGCCAGGATGATTTCGGTGTGAACTCGGCGGGATTGATGATTACCGAGACGACGCTGCCGATGGCGAAGGGTTTCGATGTGAACGGGATTCCGGAGTTTCAGCGGTCGCGCAAGGCGATGCAGTATGCGAGCTCGATTGCGGAGTACGCGGCGATTATGCGCAAGGGAAATAATGGCGGCTATGCGAACTCATGGCTGATTGGCGATCGGAAGACGAACGAGATTGCGTATCTGGAGCTGGGGCTGCGGCATACTCCGCTGACGGTGAAGAAGGATGGATTCTTTGTGAGCGCGAACTTTTCGCAGGACCCGATGGTGATTCGCGACGACACGCCGGGGTTCGATCCGAATGATCCGGAGAGCTCGATGAACGCGCGGCATATACGGGCGCTGGAGTTTATGAAGGAGCACTACGGGAAGCTGGATACGACGCTGGCGGAGGCGTATCTGTCGGACCACTTCGATACGTATGAGAAGAAGGTGGATGCGGGGAAGAGGAGCTTGTGCGGGCATGAGGAGACGTCGTCGGTGGGAGAGCCGGTGTGGGGTAATCCTCCGTTCAGTCCGAGCGGTGCGGTGACGGGCAAGGTGATGGACTCGGATATGGCGGCGAAGATGACGCTTTATTGGAAGAGCGGGGCATCCTTGTGGAGAGGATTTTCTGGCGGGGCCGTTCTTTAAGGCGCATCCGGAGTTTGCCTGGGAGAAGCCGATATTGCATGACATGAAGGCGGGGCCGTGGACTACGCTGGTTGCAGGGGCGAAGGCGCCGGCGGTGGTGGCGGAGAGGTAGGTTTGTCAGCTTTTAGCAAAGGCAAGAACGGGCGCTCGCTGCGCGAGCGAGAAGCTGGTTCTTCGCTTCGCTCAGAATGACAATTTCTTTTTGGAAATTGTCTAAGAAAGGCAAAGGCAGAAGAAGAAGCAGATTCCCGGAGGGAATGACAGAAAGAAAAGCAAGGGCAAAGACGGAGGCGCCAGCGAGGATGCTGGCGCCTTTGCTTTGTGTCTAGAGCCAAATGTCGAAAGCTAGGTGGTGGGTGGTGCGGGGGTGGGGGCTTCGGGTTTGGGGGAGGGGGACGCGGTTGCCGTTGGCGTCGATTTCGAAGGAGTCGACGTAGAAGTGGGTGAGGTCGGCGCGGCCGAAGCTGGTGGTGATGGCTACGTCGGCGGCGTCGCGGCCGGTGGCCATGAGGATGCGGCCCATGCGGGGGTAGTTGTGGCGGGCGTCCATGTCCCACCAGCGGCCGTCGAGCCAGATCTGATACCAGGCGCTGAAGTCTCCGGGGCCGGAGAAGGGGACGCGGATGTCGCCGATGTAGCCGGTGACGTAGCGGGCGGGGATCTTCATGCAGCGGGTGAGGGTGACGGCGAGGTGCTGGTAGTCGCGGCAGACGCCGATGCGTTCGGAGAAGACGTCCATGGCGGTCATGGTGGGGCGAGCCTTTTTGTAGTCGAAGGCTACCTTGCTGTGGACCCAGTCGCGGATGGTGGCGGCGAGAGCCCAGCCGGTGCCGAGGTGGCCGAAGAGGTCGTGCGCGATGCTGCCGAAGAGGTCGACTTCGCAGTAGCGGCTGGCGAGGAGGAACTGGAGGGTTTCGGCGGGGAGGAGCTCGACGGGGGTTTGCGGGAGGTTGAAGCCCTGGAGCTCGGGGAAGTCGTCGGCGGTGACGATGTTGCGGCCGTGGAGGCGGAGGTCGCCGGCGGGGGCGAGGAAGCGGGAGCAACAGTTGCCGAAGGAGTCGAGGTATTCGTCGACGGGGAGATGTTCTGGAGGGGCTCTTTGTTGGGGCCGAGTTGTTCGACGTGGAGGCGGTCGTCGGCGGTGGAGTTGATGCCGGGGACGGTGGTGAGCTGGGCGTCGAGCGAGGGATGGAGGTGCAGCAGCGCCACGATGGGTGTGGGCTGGAGGAGATGGAACTGGATGTCGTACTCGGACTGGATGAGCACAGAGTCCTTTCGCCGGACAGAGATCGGTGGGACACACCAATACTTGAGAGAGACACGGACTCGAAAGAGACACGCGGGCACTGGTGATTGTAGATGCTGCTTGTGTGCGGTGGGGCTGCTCTGACTGTACGCTATGGGGGTTTCAGAGGCTAGGGCACAACTTCGGAGAGGACGGCCTGAGGGCGGCGAACGAACCGGAGCAGGAGCGCGAGGAGGATGCAGGCGAGGATGCCGAGCAGGGCGTCGGCGAGGAAGCTGCCGGTGACGCCGTGCCAGCTATAGGCGCGGCCGTCGATGACCTGCATGTAGATGATGGGGATGAGGGAGGCAGCGTTGAAGAGGCTGTAGGTGGTGGCGGCGAGGGGATTGTTGCGGCCGATGGTTTCGAAGGAGATGGCGGTGATGCCGGTGTAAGCGAGGGCCTGGAAGATGTTTTCGCCGACGATCGCGACGCCGAAGGTGGCGGGGGTGTGGTGCAGGAGTAGCAGGCTGGTGGTGAAGAGGGCGCCGGCGGCTCCGATGGCGAGATAGAGAGGCCGCAGGGGAAGGAGTTTGGCGAAGGGAACGAAGATGAGGCTGCCGAAGATGCCCGCGAGAGAGAGACCTGCGCCACCGACGAGCGAGACCATGCGTTCGGAGGCGTGGAAGTCGTTGCCCATGCTACCGAGGGTGTTGGTGAGGGCGAACGAGGCGCAGGGTGAAGCGAAGAGCGCGAGCGCGATGAGGACCTCGCGGCGGCGGACGACGGCGAGGACTTCGCCGAAAAAATTTAGGAAAGCTCTCGCGAGCAAGGCGACGGTCCGGGCCGGGCGATGGCATGACGAGAAAGATGACGGTGGGAATGAAGACGATGATGCCGAGGAGAATCGCGGCGAGCTGGATGGGGAGCGCTCGGACGAGCTCTCCGGCGAGGATGGCCATGAGACCATTGCCGGCGAAGGATGCGGCCCAGGTCCAGGAGCTGAGCTTGCTCTCGTCGTGGTGATGGACGATGGTGGCGAGCCAGCCACCGAGCGCGTTGGTACAGAGTTGCGCGGACGCGAAGCCGATGAGCATGAGGACTTCGAGAAGCGTGAGGTTGGTACGGTTGAGCAGGGCGATGGTGAGGCAGATTCCTGCGAGCGCCGCGAAGAGGGTTGCGTAGAAGCGGCGGCTGAAGCGGACATCCAGCATGGGGCCGAGGAGGAAGACCCAGATGCCGCCGGAGAACACGGTAGCGGTGATGGTGGCGATTCGCGCTTCCGGTACGTGCTGCACGGCGAGAAGCTGAGGCAGAGAGAGTGTGATGAAGCCCGCGTATAAGCCGAAAGAGAGATTCGACATGCCCATGAGCCAGATGGGTGCAGTGAAGCCGCGAAGGTTCAAACGAATCTCCTGGGATGGCGTGCAGATGCTTCCTGAGGGATTAGACGAGCCCGGTAGATGGAGAGTACATGGATGCGGCAATGCGGGCTAGTGGAATCTGCGCGTGAGGGGGTTGATTTGGATTGCTACAATCGCGCCAGTGATGAAAGGGGTGTTGGTGTGAAGGCGACGATTGCGATGGGGTTGGTGATGGTGATGGGCTGCGGTGCCGGGTGGGTTTGGGCAGACGCATGGGGGTGCTCGGCATGGGGCGAGTGCGGCAGCGAAGGTGGTGGAGCCGACGGGGCCGACGGTGGTGATCGATACGTCGATGGGGCGGATTACGTGCAAGCTGTATGAGAAGCAGGCGCCGGTGACGGTGGCGAATTTTGTGGGGCTTGGCGGAGGGGTCGAAGGACTGGAAGGATCCTGCGACGGATCAGATGGTGCATGGCAAGCCGTTCTATGACGGGACGGGATTGGCGGGGACGTCGGATGGGATTATGGGTGGCGATCGGTTGGGGATGTTGCGGGGGACGGCGGGAGCGCCGTTTCCGATGGAGAAGAGTGGGTTGGGATTTGAGCGCGCGGGGCGGTTGGTGATGGCGAAGTACAAACCGCAGCCGGGTGACACCGAAGGGGCCGGAGATGACGAGCAGTTCGGTGTTCTATGTGCTGGAGCACGCGGACAGGGAGTATGACGGACGTGGGACGGTGTTTGGGCAGTGCGATGAGGCGTCGCTGCCGGTGGTGACGGCGATCTCGCATGCGCTGCTGAGTACGGATAATCATCCGGCAGCAGGCGATTGCGATCAACCATATTGCGGTGGTGAAGGAGGGTGAGACGATGCCGGCGGTTGCGGCTGCGGTGCCGCTGGCGCAGGTGACGCCGCATCCAGTGCCGATGCCGGTGTCGGAGATTCCAGCGCCTGAGCCTACGGGACCTACCGCGGTGATCGATACGACGATGGGGACGCTGACGTGCAGGCTGTTCGATAAAGAGGCGCCGATTGGGGTGGCGAATTTTGTGGGGCTGGCCGAGGGGACGAAGCCGTGGAAGAATCCTGCGACGCATGTGGAGATGCATGGGAAGAAGTTTTATGACGGGCTGAGTTTTCGGCGGGTGATTCCGGACTTCATGATTCAGAATGCGGACCTTGCCGGGCGATCCGTCAGGGGATGGCGATATTGGATTTCATTTTGCGAATGAGATTGTGCCGGGGTCTGACGTTCGATCGGCCGGGGCGGCTGGCGTATGCGAATGCGGGGCCGGATACGAATGAGAGCGAGTTCTTTATTACGGTGACGCCGAATCATCGGCTGGATGGGAGTTATACGATCTTCGGACAGTGCGATGATGCGTCGGTGAAGGTGGCGGAGGCGATTGCGGCGGGTGCCGCGGGATGAGCATAATCGGCCGCTGAAGCCGGTGGTGATTCGGCGGGTTACGTTTGAGGGGGCGGTCGCGATAGATGTGGGACGTGCAGGGCGGAGGAAGAACGGTGAGACAGCAGGTTCCTCGCTGCGCTCGGAATGACAATTCCTGGGAGAAATTGTCAAAGAACTGCAACGGCAAACGAAGAAGCAGATTCCCTGAGGGAATGACGAAATGAAGCAAGAGCAAAGGCAAGAGCAAGAGCAAACCTAGGGCGAGCCTTGAGGCTCGCCCTTGGTGTTGTCTGTGCGATGAGGTTACTTGGCTGCTAGTTCGGCGGCGGCGCCTGATTTGAGGGCTGCTGCTTTGTCGGTGGCTTCCCAGGTGAAGGCGTCGCCGGTGCGGCCGAAGTGGCCGTAGGCGGCGGTCTGCTTGAAGATGGGACGGCGGAGGTTGAGGCTCTCGATGATGCCCTTGGGGGTGAGCTGGAAGTTCTCGCGAACCAGCTCGATGAGGCGGGGCTCGGAGACGGTGCCGGTGCCGAAGGTGTCGACGCGGATGCTGACCGGCTCGGCTACACCGATGGCGTAGGCGAGCTGGACTTCGACGCGGTCGGCTAAGCCGGCGGCGACGATGTTCTTGGCGACGTAGCGAGCCATGTAGGCGGCGCGAGCGATCGACCTTGGTGGAGTCCTTGCCGGAGAAGGCGCCGCCGCCGTGACGGCCCATGCCGCCGTAGGTGTCGACGATGATCTTGCGGCCGGTGAGGCCGGTGTCGCCCATGGGGCCGCCGATGACGAAGCGGCCGGTGGGGTTGATGTGGTACTTGGTGTCGGCGTCGAGGAGGTTGGCGGGGATGACGGCCTGGATGACGTGCTCCATGATGTCGGCGCGGAGCTGGTCGTTGGTGAGGGTGCTCTTGGGGTCCTTGTCGGAGAACTCGGCGTGCTGGGTGGAGATGACGACGGCGTCGACGCGGACGGGCTTGTTGTTGCTGTCGTACTCGACGGTGACCTGCGATCTTGCCGTCGGGGCGGAGGTAGCCGAGCTTGCCGTTTTTGCGGACTTCGGTGAGCTTGTGGGCGAGCTTGTGGGCGAGCGAGATGGGCGTGGGCATCAGCTCGGGGGTCTCGTTGGTGGCGTAGCCGAACATCATGCCCTGGTCGCCGGCGCCGCCGGTGTCGACACCCTGGGCGATGTCGGGGGACTGGCGGTTGATGGTGGAGATGACGGCGCAGGTGTTGCAGTCGAAGCCCTTGAGGGCGTCGTCGTAGCCGATCTCGCGGACCGTGTCGCGGACGAGAGTCTGGAAGTCGACGTAGGCCTTGGTGGTGATCTCGCCGGCGACGACGACGAGGCCGGTGCAGGTGAGGGTCTCGCAGGCGACGCGGCTGGTGGGGTCCTGGGCGAGGCAGGCGTCGAGGATGGCGTCGGAGATCTGGTCGGCGATCTTGTCGGGGTGACCTTCGGTCACGGACTCACTGGTGAAGAGGAAACGGTCGGTGTTGGTAGACAAAGCGGAAAGCTCCTTAGATCAGATAGCCGGACGCGCTCGGGAAATGCTGAGCACCCGACGACCGGCCCCTCGTGCTGCGAAGTGCCACGGGCGTGGCGACAGCATTGGTCTCCGGTCGTTCCACCCATACGATGCGAATCGTTGCAGGGGGAACCCTTTTATTCTACCTGTGCGGAGGGGGCGGGACGAAGCGGGAACAGCGAGTGGGGGGAAACGCGGGGTGAAGGGTGAGGGAGGGGGGATGAGAGGAGCGGCGGCGAGCGCTGGGGTTCGTCGGTAGAGAAGGGGGACGTTGAAGTTCCCGCTGCGCGCGGGGCGGGCGTTTGCACGCCTTTTTACGGCTTCGCGTGGCCCTCCCGTCGGTCGGGAAGACAACTCTCTTCAGGCGGATTTGCGGCGGAGGAGTTGGGTGGGGAGTTTGGAGCGGAGAGCGAGGAGGACGAGGAAGGCGGCGATGGCCCAGGCGGTGGTGCCGATGGCGATGAGGAAGAGGTCGGCTTTGTGGCCGTGGAGGTTGGGGAGGGCTCGGACGAGGGCGTTGGCCGAGGCGTAGGCGGCGGCGAAGGCGAGGAGGGCGGCGGCGAGGGCTCGGGCTAGCTCGGCGTACTCGAGGTGCGCTAGCGAGACGAGGCGCTTGCGGTGGAGGAGGATGGCTAGCGTGGCGGTCTGGACGAAGATGCCGATGTCGGACGCGATGGCGAGGCCGGTTAGGCCGCGGGCGTTGAACAGCGCCCAGTACATGGGGATGGAGAGGATGGTGATGATGGTGCCGGTGATGGCGGGAGTTTTGGTGTCGCTCGCAGCGTAGAAAGCGCGGGCGTAGATGCCCTGCACTGCCCAGATGGCGAGGGTGATGGAGAGGATCTGGAAGAGTTGGGTGACGGAGAGGACGTCGGCTCGGTTGAACTTACCGCCCTTGAAGAGGTTGAGGAGCCAGGGGGCGAGGGCGATCATCCAGGCGGAGACCAGCATGCCTACGGCGAAGAGGCGCGAGACGCTGCGGCCTACCGAGGCGGAGAAGTCGAACTCGCGGTTTTGCTGGAAGAGGCTGGCGAAGAAGGGTAGGGAGGCTGCGCCGGCGGCCGGGCCGATGACGTTGAAGGGCGCGTTGAAGAGGTCTTTGGCGTTGCCGATGAGGGTGATGCCGCCTTTGGCGATGGAGGCGAAGTAGTTGAGGAAGAAGCCGTCGAACATGACCAGCGAGACGCCGATCATGAGCGGCAGGGTGAGCTTGAACCACTCTAGGAAGGCGGGGTCGCGGAAGCCGAGGATGGGCTGGTAGCGGAAGCCGGTGCGGAAGGCTCCGATGGAGTTGAGCAGGAAGGAGCCGCAGATGACTCCGGCGAGGACACCGACGGCGAGGGAGTAGATGCCGATCTGGCGATGGAGGAAGACGGCTCCGAGGACGATGCCGAGGTTGTAGACCAGCGGAGCTCCGGCCTGGTAGATGAAGATCTTGCGGACCTGGAGGCGCGAGCTCATGCAGGAGCCGATGAAGAAGAAGAGCTGCGCGGGAAGGATGATGCGGGTGAGAGCGGTGCAGAGATGGGCGCGGAGGGGGTCGGTGCGGAAGCCGGCGTTGGCCAGCCAGACGTACCAGGGCGCGGCGATCTCTGCGAAGACAACGCCGGCGGCGAGGACGACGAACATGGTGGTGAGAACGACGGAGAGGGCGCGGTCGGCGCCTTCGTCGTCGCCGCGCTCGCGGTAGCGGTTGAGGATGGTGATGAGGGAGATGGCGACGGCGCCGCCGGTGAGGAAGTAGCTGAGGAGGTCGGGGAGCTTGAAGGCGGCGCGGTAGGCGTCCTGCGCGGCGCCTGCACCGAAGAGGTAGTTGACGTACTTGATGCGCACGAGCGCTAGCAGGCCGGAGCCGAAGGAGCTCAGCATGAGGAGGATGGCGGCTGAGCCGGCGGTGTGGGTGCGCTTCCGCGGAGAAGGAGGAGTTGGGAGCGAGGGTGCGGAGGCGGTCATGGAGTTAAAGGCTCGTGTTCGTGCTCGGGCAAGAGAAGCAGATTCCCGATGGGAATGACAGAAAGAAAGGCAAGGGCAAACGCAGACTTTGGATGCGTTGCGTTTCGAAGTGGCTCAGGGTCAGGGTACAGGAGGTGGGGGCAGGTCAGAATGTTACTCGGAGGGGAAGAGGTCGCCCTGATCGAGGAGGCGGGGAGCCTTGGCGTCGGGCTTGGGCTCGAGGACAAGGCGGGGCCGCGGGGATTTTGGCTTGGCCGCGAGAGGCGCGGGGGTTTCGGTGGCCGGTTCCGGATGGTCGGGGCGAGGCGGGCTTGGAGAGCATTTCGACGACGGAGCGAAGTTCGGCGCGGAGCGAGGAGAGTTGCTCGCGGCGGTGGGCCTCCTGGCGGATGGTCTCGCCAACGTCGACTGTCGGGACGGGCTGCGGGCGCGGGGGTTGGGGCTGGCGAGGCCGCGAGCTGGGGAGTCTCGGGGGCTTCTTTAATTTTGGATTCGGTGGAGAAGACCTGCCGGGCGCCGGGGATGGTGTAGCCCTGGTCGTAGAGCAGGCTCTTGATTCGGAGGGCCATCTCGACGTCGCGCTTGCGGTAGAGGCGCTGGCCGGTGCCACCCTTGTTGGGCTTGAGCTGCGGGAACTCGGTCTCCCAGAAACGCAGGACGTAGGCGGGGACATCGCACAGCTTGGCTACATCCCCAATGCGGAAGTAGAGCTTGTCCGGAATGACGGTTGGCTCGGGGGTAACTGCCTTGCGAATTGGATGATGTGACGTCACTACGATCTTGAAGTACTAAAGTATAGGATGGCAGAGGTATCGAGCTAGTGGTTAGCACGGTTCCGCCTATGGTTCACCTATGAGTAGCACCCGGTATCAGATTGGTTAACGGGGGTTCGAGGTTTACTTGAAGAGTTGGGTGGGGATGGTGGGGGAGTTGTCAGTTCTCCGTTGTGAGTTTTCAGATTGAGATTTATGGGTGGCAATGAGGGCGAGCGCGAGAGCCGGCACGAGCGCGGAATAATCGGTTGGAAAGTGTCGTGGCCCTCGGGCCGGGCCTGATCTTTTCTCAAAGGACACGAAGTAGCAACAGGCCCACGAGAAGCATCACTGCACAGGTAAGGCCATGAATCGAGAGGGCTTTCGGCCTTGATCCGTCCGACGCGAGGATGATGGCCATGTCGCCGAACGGGATGATGGCGAAGGCGAGAAGAGCGATGCCTACCCATCGGGAGGGCGCGGTCAGCATGAGGGTCAGGACGACCAGGCCGGAGGCGAGGTCGCGAATTCCTTTGAGGCGCAACCAGGCGCGAGTGTCGGGATCGGGGGCGGGGGACTTGAGGCCGAAGGAGCCTGAGATTCGCTGGGGGAAGATGAGGTAGAAGGAGCCGATGATAATGACTCCGGCGGCGATGAGGGCGGCAACGGAAAGCAGGATAGCGTTTTGCATCAGAGAATCTCCTTGGTAGAACATCTAGCAACGCTATATCCGATGCGGGAGAATGGGGGGAGGTTCCGGGAGATGGGGGATATTTTCTAGCAATGCTATACTTTCTATCAATGGCAGAGACTCCGGCAGCGAACCGAATTGCGGAACGAAAGCTGCGCGACAGGCAGGCTCGGCGGGCACAGATCTTGAGCGCTGCACGACGAATTGCGGAGCTGGAAGGTTGGTCGAACGTAACCGTCCGGCGGCTGTCCGACGAAATTTCCTATAGCCAGCCAGTTTTGTACGCTCATTTTGGAAGCCGCGAGGGGATTCTGGCCGCGGTGGCGATTGAGGGGTTCCAGGAGCTGGGGCTGGCGCTGGAGAAGGCGCGGAAACGGGTAAAGCGGGGGAACCCGATTGAATCCGTTGCGGTGGCCTACCTGGAGTTTGCCGCG
Source organism: uncultured Acidobacteriaceae bacterium (assembly GCA_963821165.1). GTDB lineage: Bacteria > Acidobacteriota > Terriglobia > Terriglobales > Acidobacteriaceae > Granulicella. The sequence goes on along the minus strand of CAWGCQ010000003.1, from coordinate 186,694 downwards.
TCATCCCCGGCGCTGTACGAGGTGATGTTTTCGCTCGGCTTGAGCGTGCCGTTTGGCGCGCCTGACACTCCTGCGGAGCTACGATTCGGGTTTTCGCAACTCCTGGAGTTGTTTGAGGGCCGGGATGCGAAGCCGGAGGTTCTAGCCGAACTGTTTTGGGCGAATCTTCATGGGATCGCCGAGCTGACCAGGACGAAGCGATTTCCTCCCGGCCGTCAAAAAGTGCGCGTGAGGCTGCTGGTCGAGCTGTTCAGTCTCCCGAAGTAGAGCGGCGGGGGTGATGAACGCGTAACGACGAGGGGCGCCACTCGCTCTATTCTGAAGTCCACACTCTCGCATCCAATTCTGATGATGGCCCCTAAGCTCACCGACATGTCGACCTGGACGGAACGAACCGGAAGGGATGGTTTGCGTTCCTTCACCGACGGGGACGGCAACTTTTGGCTCGAGCAGAACGCGACCAAGACTTCCACGTGGGCGAAACTTGCAAGTAAAGGGCATGAGGTGGCGTGGGAGTTCGGCACGAACCGGCGCTATACCGGTCGCATGCTGGTGGATGGCGAGTTGCTCACGCCGTCTGAGGCTACGAAGAAGTTTCTGACTGGGGGCCAGAAGACCTCATCCAAATGATGGCCGAGGCCTATTTGGAGTGATGGCCGATGCGCGTTTTGGAGCCGGGCTTTCCTCAAAATTCGCACTGGTGATTTGGCGTTCTTTGGAAGGGGAAGAAGGGCCGCCGATCTTCAAGACCACCGAGAACCCTCAATGAGTGCCTTGGCCTGATAGCGACGGTTTACGGTCTCTCTTGCATCCAAATCGCCGCCAGAGACCGGCCTGACGGTAATTCGCCTCGGCCGCCTCCCTGGGATTGTTTATCGTGGAATCGCAGGCTGGGAAGGCCTTGGAGCTTCCGTTCGAAGCCCGAATCTGTCTTTCGAGCGCGGCACAGAGCGAGTCCGTGAATGGACCTGACGTGATCCATCGAATCTGTCCTCCTCTACCAAGCAGAATGACGCTGGCGTGGCTCTCATCGGCAACGTGCAATCTCCGCTCCCAAAAGCTCTCATCCCGATATAAGAGCATGGTCCGAGCCTGCAGGAAAACAGGCATCCCGCTTCTAATGCCTCTGATCGCCAGGGGCCGAAACAGCCGGGGAACCGACTCCAGAAAAATGGCTGTGTAGATCGACAGATGCGGGTAACTCTTCGAGAGGCGCTCCTCCCACCGCTGCGCATCGCGTCCACCGGCACGGCTGAAGGAGAAGATCAACACAGCCTGGTTATCGTCGATCGCATCGGGAAGATCAAGACTTTGGCCCTTAATCGTCTGGCCGGCGAGCGTCGGCAGGGTGTCACCAGGCTTCAAATTGGCGGGACCCGGCTGCCCGGCGATCAGCACTGCCAGTACCCCTGCCATCGAGAGAACTTTAGCGCTCCGTTCCAACAGCAACATGCTCTACGGCACCTTTTGAAGGTTGCTCGACAAGTCCTGAACGACCATCCAGAACACCACGAGACCGCTCAGGGTAACCAGGGTCGCACGGATCCAGTGTGTGCTCATCGAGCGCAGATAGGTTGGGTCGAGTGCGCCGTCCGGGAGTCTCGCGAAGTGGGTTTGCGCCTGCCACCGCCCCCAGAAAGCGGCCGTCAGGGCGTAGATGAGTACCTGCAGACCGATGTTCAGCCATACAGGTGTCGTGGTGACTCCCGCAGGCCTCCACCAAATCAGCGCGATGGCTCCAAAAAATGCCACGGCCGCCACTGGGAAGACGACAGGCTTGATCATGGCCCACCACGCATTGTGGTATGCGGCGAAGTCACTGGGGGCAACAAAAGGCCATAATCGCCAGCCAAACTGCGTCATCCAGATGTTGCCGACACCATAGAAGCTGGCGGCGAAGACCACCATCAACGTCCACTGAGCTCTGTTCATGCCTTTATCTCCTCGCTTTCTCGGTGAAGGCGGGTTTCCGATCGCCGGATGCGTAGGAAAACGCCTTTGCCTCTTCGGATTCAGCGCCCGGGTAATACCGTTCTGAACCGGTCAATCCCTTCACCAGTTCCTGCAGCAAAGCCAGCAGCTCGCGGCGCCGCAATTCCGTCATGTTCTCCAGACTTCTGACGAGGAGGCTGCCGATGTCCATCTTCGGAGACCGCGCAAACAGGTCGGCTCCTTTCTTCTCGAGCTGAAGGGGTTCGCGGCGACGGTCTTTCGGGTCCTTGCCCCGCTTCACAAGCTTTTTCTTCGTCAGGCTGTCGACGACGTACACCAGCGTCGATGGTGCAACTCCCATCAGGCGGCTGATCTCCGCCATTGAGGCAACACCGTGAGACAGATGCCGCAGAACTCCGTGCTCAATCGCACTGATCCCAGCATCGTGGTGCTTCAAGAGCGATTCGAGATCCGAACGCGCGACCTTGGTGACGACAGAACATAAACCCCTTATTTGGTCCGCCATGGCAACGGTTCTATGAGAATCGCGAGGCTGCATCGAATCAATCCATATAGTGCAGTTTGAATAATGCAATATGAACAATATCGCGAAGCACTCGTATCGTCAAGTGTCCGGGCTCCGTTCGCATCTTCCCCGCCGGTCAAACGACACTTCGCCCGCTCGGAGTGAGACGCGGGAGTTCACTTCGGACAGCGGCCGACAGTCTCGGGATTGTTCGGAAAGGTAGGAGCGCCGCACCAGCGGGATTCGCGGGAATAGCCACCGCGGTCCCACTGGTCCGCTCCGGCTCATTCAGCGCTCAGGCTGAAGGTACATCGATACAGGCACGGGCTCGGCTTTGACAACTTCTGAAACCGTTCAAGGAAGCCTTCTTCCTGCAGGCGTGCAACGATTTGTTCCCATGCGGCACGATCCGCCGCCCGCGAAGAATTGACAACGAAGAACGGAGAGCTAGGTTTTGAGGGGTTCGCGGCGCTGGACTTTGCCTTTGGCGGCGCGTTCGTACTGGACGGGCCAGCTGGCCGGGTGGTGGAGCTCGTCGGCGGCGCGGAGGGGCCAGTAGGGGTCGCGGAGGAGTTCGCGGGCGAGGAGGACGACGTCGGCCTGGTTGGTGCGGATGATCTGGTCGGCCTGGGCGGGGTCGGTGATCATGCCGACGGCGCCGGTGGCGAGGCCGGTTTCGCGGCGGATGCGGTCGGCGAAGGCGACTTGATAACCGGGGCCTAGGGGGATTTGCTGGCGGGGGTCGTTGCCGCCGGAGGAGACGTCTAGGAGGTCGATGCCTTCGGCCTTGACGAGGCGGGCGAACTCGACGATGTCGTCGACGGTGAGGCCGCCGTCTGGCGTGCTTTCAGATTTAGAGACCCAGTCGGTGGCAGAGACGCGGACCCAGACGGGGAGATTGGCGGGAAAGGCGGCGCGGACGACGCGGATGATTTCGAGGGGGAAGCGGGCGCGGTTGGTGAGGCTTCCGCCGTACTCGTCGGTGCGGGTGTTGGAGAGCGGGGAGAGGAACTCGTGGGCGAGGTAGCCGTGGGCGGCGTGGACTTCGGCGAGGAGGAAGCCAGCGGCGGCGGCTCGTTTGGTGGCGGCGGTGAAGTCGGCGAGGATCTTGTCCATGCCGGCGCGATCGAGGGCTTGCGGGAGCGGGTACTCGTCGTGGAAGCGAAGGGGGGAGGGGGCGACGACGTTGGTCCAGCCGCCTTCTGCGGGCGAAGCGGTATGGGACGGCGTGACCCAGGGGGTGGTCATGCTGGCCTTGCGTCCGGCGTGGGCTAGCTGGATGCCGGGGACGCTGCCGTGGGCTTTCAGGAACGTGGTGATGCGGGTGAGGAAGGGGATGTGGTCGTCGGAGTAGATGCCGAGGTCGGCGGGCGTGATGCGGCCTTCGGGGCTGACGGCGGCGGCTTCGGTGATTACCGTCCCCGCACCGCCTATTGCGCGGCTGCCGAGGTGGACCAGGTGCCAGTCGTTGGCGTGGCCGTCGACCGAGCTGTACTCGCACATGGGGGAGACGACGATGCGGTTGGGGAGGGTGATGCTGCGCTGGGGGAGCGGGGTGAAGAGGGTGTCGGGCGTGGGCGGCATGGCGGTTAGATGTGGCGGGGATGCGGGACGCTTCTAGCTTCTAGCTGTGAAGTTTCTAGCGATTGGGAACGTGGATGTCGAGAAGGTTGCTTGCCAGCGGGTTGGTTTGATGGGGCTCATCGGGTGTGGTGACTATTTGGGTAGTTGGTTTAGCCAGTCGATGACGGCGGTTGCGAGGGCGATGCGCTGGCCGGAGTAGCTGTGGTCGGTGGCGAGGTGGAGGGTGGTGACGTGGGGGTCGTGGAGGGCGCGAAGGTTGGCGGCTAGAAGGTCGGAGGGCGCGGCCAGGTTGTCGTCGGAGGTAACGATGAGGACGGGGCGGGGGTTGAGTTGCGGGGCGAAGTTGGTGAAGTCCCATCGGGCGGTGTTGGCGAGGAGTTCCTCTGCGAGGCTTTGCGCGGTGCAGCCGGCAAGGGGATAGATGCCGTTGGCGTCGAGAAGCGCGGCCAGCCTTGCGACGTTGACGCTTTCGCTGGCCTTGAGGGCGCGGAGGCGGCCGGTGGCCATGTTGGCGGCGGAGATGAGGCCGATGGCGCGAATGGAGGGATCGTGGGCGCCGGTGTAGGCGGCGATCATGCCGCCCATGCTGTGGCCGATGAGGACGATGTTGGCGGGGTCGGAGTGGAGACGGGCGGCGTTGGCGGGGTCGCGGAGGTAGGCGATGGCGGCTTCGGTGTCCTGCATGGAGTTGTTGAAGGAGAAGCTGCCGGAGGTGCCCCAGGAGCCGCGGTAGTCGAAGAAGAGGACGTTCCAGCCGTTGCGGCGGATGGCCTGGGCGAGGTCGAGGTTGCGCTCGTTGCCGGGGAAGCCGTGGAGGAGGATGACGGTGGGGTGGGCGCCGGCGCCGGCAGCGATGTAGAAGAGGGCATTGAGCTTGTCGCCGTGGCTGGGAATCTGGAAGGAGTCCATCGCTGGGGGATGCGCGAGGTCAGGTGCGGGGTCTGCGACGACGGCGGAGGGTGGCTGCTGGGCGAGGGTGGATGCAGGGAGGGCCAGGGTTAGGGTTAGCAGGAGCAGGCTGGGGCGCATGGATGCGATTGTAGACGGTCGGTTTGGGAGGGCGCGTCGTGTGGGATTTTGGAGCGTCCAATAGAATGTGAATGCAGTGACTACTACGAATGCAGCGGTATTGCCGCCCGAACCCGCGCCGCCCGAGGTGATTCATAATTGCCCGTCGTGCAGCCACTGGCTGCCGGATGGGACGCTGGCGTGTCCTGATTGCCAGACGCTGACGTATGGTGTGCACCTGAGCGAGATTGCGCGGACGGCGCAGGAACTGGAGCAGGAACAGAAATGGGTGGAGGCACGGGATCGATGGGCGTCGGCGCTTGCTTGGCTGCCGGAAGAGACTCCGCAGGCGGCGAGTGTGCGGCAGCATGTCGCGCAGATTGATGCGCGGTTGAAGGCGGCTGAGGATCAGAAGGCGCGATGGACGAAGCGGCTGGGACCGTTTGCGCCGATTGCGCTGTTCTTGCTGAAGATCAAGACATGGCTGTTGTCTAGCGTTCAAGTTGAAATTTCTGCTGAGCTTCCTGGCGTTCTTCGGGATTTACTGGGCGCTGTTTGGATGGAAGTTTGCGGCTGGCTTTCTTACGTGCCTGTTCATCCACGAGATGGGTCACTTTGTGGCGCTGAAGCGGCGCGGATTGAAGGCCGACCTGCCGGTGTTTGTGCCGATGATGGGCGCGTATGTTCGGTGGTATTCGCAGGGCGTGTCGCTGGAGGATTTGGCGACGATTTCGCTGGCGGGGCCGCTGTATGGGTTGTTTGCAGCGCTGGCTTGTTATGGGCTGTTCGTGGCTACGCATTCGCCGATCTTCATGGTGCTGGTCTATGTGGGGGCGTGGATTAATTTCCTGAATTTGCTTCCGCTGCTGGGGCTGGATGGCGCGCAGGCTGCGTTTGCGCTGTCGCGGCTGCAGCGGGTGTTGATTGCGGCGACGTGCATGGTGCTGTTTGCACTGTCGATTACGAACGGAGATTTATTTGGGGCGTCGACGCTGTGGATCTTTTTGATTGTGGGTCTGGGCATGGCGTGGCGTGCGCTGGGGCCGGTGCCGGAGAAGCCGAGCACAAAGACGTTCCTGTACTTCCAGGCGCTGGTGCTGATCCTGGGCGTGATTGTGTATCGGACGCAGTTTGCGGGGATGGCTGCGCCGGCGGGACGCTAAGTGATATCATCGATTGGAAAGTGATATCAGACTGGAGGTGCTTCTATGCCGGCAGTGACGGTGAGAAATTTATCGGTTGAGACGCATCGCCGGTTGAAGCAACGGGCAGCGAAGAAGGGGAACAGCACTGAGGCGGAGATTCGGTTGATTCTGGATGAGGCGGTGCGGCCGAAGAAGGAAGTGGGGTTGGGGACTCGGTTGCAGGAGATCGGTAAGAAGTATGGTGGATTCGATCTTGAGATCAAGCGTGATCAAACCCCATTGGAACCGGCTAAATTCGATTGATTATCCTCGATACGAACGTGGCGTCAGAGCCGGCTGCATCGAGGGGGAACGAACGAGTGCTGGCTTGGTTCGATCGCCAACCGCCGAACTCGTTGTGCTTGACAGCTATAACGATCGCCGAGTTGTTTAGCGGAGTTGCGGTGCTTCCTGAAGGGCGTAGAAAGGAAGTGCTGAGGCGGGCACTGGAAGAGATCATTGCGGCGATTGCGACACCTGTTCTGCCCTTCGATCGACAGGCGGCAATGGCTTACGCGGACGTATGGGTTCGGGCGAAGGCGCAGCGATACACAATGCCGATTGCGGACGGTCAGATAGCTGCAATTGCGAAGGTGCATGGGTTTGCGGTGGCTACGCGGGATGGGGCACCGTTCCGCGCGGCGGGTGTGGCTGTGATCAATCCCTGGGAAGACGAGTAGCGAGCTAGCTATAAACGATGCGGGGCGCAGTTTTGCGGACTACGCGGCCGAGGATGATGGAGCGCTCGTTCATGCGGGTGAGGGTGAGGCGCGCCTTCTTGAGCAGGTCGGGCGGGATGACGGCGACCAGGCCGATGCCCATGTTGAAGGTGCGGAACATCTCGTCGTGATTCGAGACCGCCTAGCTGTTTCAGGTGCGTAAACAATGGTGGTGGATCCCAAGCCGAGAGGTCGACGTGGGCGGCGAGGCCGCGGGGGAGGATGCGGGGAAGGTTTTCGGTGAGGCCGCCGCCGGTGATGTGGGAGAAGCCTGTGACGACTTCCGCCTGGATGAGCTTGCGGATGGGCGCGAGGTAGCTGCGGTGGGGGCGCATGAGCGCGGCGCCGACCTTGTCGCCGAGCTCGTTGATGTACTGCTCGGGGCGGTAGTGGGCGGTCTCGAGGAGGAGCTTGAGGGCGAGCGAGTAGCCGGTGGTGTGGAGGCCGTTGGAGGGCAGGCCGAGGAGGCAGTCGCCTTCGCGGATGGCTTCGCCGGTGAGCAGGCGGGCGCGGGGGACGACGCCGGTCATGAAGCCGGCGAGCTCGTACTGTGTTTCTCCGTAGAGCCAGGGGGTTTCGGCGGTTTCGCCGCCGAGGAGGGCGCAGGCGTTGGCCTTGCAGGCGTCGACGAGGCCGCTGATGACTTGCTGGACGATGTCGGGGTCGAGGTAGCCGGCGGCGAAGTAGTCGAGGAAGAAGAGGGGTGTGGCGCCTTGCACGGCTACGTCGTTGACGCAGTGATTGACGAGGTCGGCGCCGATGCTGGAGTGGAGGCCGAGCTGAATGGCGAGCTCGAGCTTGCTGCCGACGCCGTCGGTGGTGGAGACCAGGACGGGGTCGGGGAAGCGTTCGGCGTCGAGTTGGAAGAGACCGGCGAAGCCACCGATTTCGCTGAGCACATGCTTGTTGAAGGTGCGGCGGGCGAGGCCCTTGATGCGGTCGTTGGCTAGGACGTGGCGATCGGTGGAGACGATCGCGTGGTCGTCGTTGCGCGGGCCGCGGGCTTCTTTGTGGATGGTGGAGGGCTTGGAGAGTTGCGACGAGGTAGCTGAGCCTTCACGCGGCGATTGCTCATCGGTGCCGGAGTTTGGTTTTGCCACAGAGGCCGCCTTCACTTGCTGGATGGGTGCAGAGAAAGTTTATCAGCCGGATTTCGAAGCGACGTGTTCGTAGTCACTTCAATAGTGACTGCAGTCACTTCTATACTTGTGGATATGAGCATTTCTTTTGCACGGTCGGCGCAGTTACAGCTGCGCGCTGAAGGATTTCTGCCAGGGGGTGTGGATTCCCCGGTGCGCGCATTCCGCGCGGTGGGCGGGCACCCGCCGTTTGTGGAGCGCGCGGAGGGCGCTTATCTGTACGACGTGGACGGTAATCGGTTTGTGGATATGTTTGGGTCGTGGGGGCCGATGTTGCTGGGGCATGCGTACCCTCCCGTGGTTGAGGCGATACGGGAGGCGGCGGGGAAGAGCGCCTCGTTTGGAGCGAGTACGGCGGCTGAGGCGGATTTAGCGGAGTTGGTGCAGCGGTGTTATCCGTCCATGGAGAAGATGCGGTTTGTGAGCTCGGGGACGGAGGCTTGCATGTCGGCAATACGCCTGGCGCGCGGGTTTACGGGGCGGCCGTTCGTGATTAAGTTTGAAGGCTGCTATCACGGGCATGCGGACGCGCTGCTGGTGAAGGCAGGGAGCGGCGTGGCGACGTTCGGGATTCCGGGGTCGGCGGGCGTACCGCAGGAGACGGTGATGCATACGCTGGCGTTGCCGTATAACGATCTCAAGGTGGTGGAGGCGGCGTTTGAATCGCATCCGGAGCAGATTGCGTGCGTGATCCTGGAGCCGGTGGTGGGCAATGCGGGAACGATTCTGCCGGCGCCTGGGTATCTTGCGGGGTTGCGCGCGATTACGCAGAAGCATGGAGCGCTGCTGGTCTTTGATGAGGTGATGGTTGGGTTTCGGCTGGCGGCGGGGGGTGCGCAGGAACGGTTTGCTGGCGAGTTGGGCGGTTTGCCGGATTTGACGACGCTGGGCAAGATCGTCGGTGGCGGTTTGCCGGTGGGTGTGTTTGGCGGGCGTGCCGAGATTATGGATTGCCTGGCTCCGCTGGGGCCGGTGTACCAGGCGGGAACGCTGAGCGGGAATCCGCTGGCGATGGCTGCGGGGATTGCGATGCTGTCCGCTTTGTGGGACGGGCGCGCGGAGATTTATCCGAAGGTGGAGAAGACGACTGCGGCGATTGCGCAGGGCGTGGCGCGGCTGGCGGCGGAGCAGGGAATCGCGCTGACGACGAATTGCGTGGGCAGCATGTTCACTTGGTTCTTTACGCCGGAGAAGGTGACGGATTTCGCTAGCGCATCGACGTCGTATATTGCGATGTTTGCTCGGTTTCATCGGGCGATGCTGGAGCATGGTGTGTGGCTGCCGCCGAGCCAGTATGAGGCGGCGTTTGTTAGTGCGGCGCATGGTGATGCGGAGGTGGAGATGGTGTTGGGGGCGGCTCGTGGGGCGTTGAAGGCCGCGGTCGCGTAGCGGGCGTGGGTGATAACAGCAAAGGCAAGAACGGGAGACAGCAGGTTCCTCGCTACGCTCGGAATGACAATTTCTTTTGGAAATTGTCGAAAAAGGACAACGGCAAAAGCAAAGGCAACGCAGAGAGCAGAAGCGAGAGGAAGAAGTTAGGGGTGGTTGCTGTTGGCGGCGGCTAGCAGGAAGACGAGGGGGGCGCTCCAGTTGATGGCGATTTCGTTCATGGAGTAGGCGCGCTGGTCGTCGAGCCACATGCGCATGGGCGGGGCTTTGGGGAGGGCGTCGGCGACGGCGTCTCCACCATGGGCGTTAGGGCCGCCGGAGAGAAGGCCGGGCCAGGGGGCGGCGATGCCGTCGGATGCGCTGGGGCGATGGTGGGGATGCTGGAAGGGGCGGTGGCCAAGCTGCGTGACCCAGGAGACTCCAAAGCAGTTGCGGCCGAGGAGGTAGTGGAGGTTCGAGAGGGCGGCGTCGAGGGTGTCCGGGTTGGGCTGGAAATGGTTGGCGATGAGTAGGAGGAGGGACTGGTTGCCGGCGTTGGAGTTGGAGCCCCAGTGGTAGTCGGAGAGGGAGAGGGAGTTGCCGTAACCGCTGGTGTGGGTGCGGGCGATGAGTTCGGCGGCGGCGGTTTGGGTGGCTTGCTGAATGGCTTCGACCGTGGGGTTGAACTTGTCCTGGGATATGAGGGCGTAGGTCCAGAGGCCCATGGAGGCTACGTTGTTCCAGGAGGGGACGGTGATCTTGAGGTTGGGTAGGAGGGGATGGATGGATGCGCGGAGGGCGGATTCGTACTGCTGCTCACCAGTGGTTCGCAAGAGTTCGGCGGAGGCCCAGAGGAGTTCGTCGCTGCAGTCGTTGTCGCCGTAGTTTCCGGTGGAGACGGTGGGCGGGTTGGTGAAGGTGACGTTTGGATATTTGCGGGTCCATGACCAGGCGCTGCGTGCGGCGGCGAGACAGCGTGCGGCGAACGCGGGGTCGAAGGATTTGTAGCAGCGCGCGGCGATGGCCATGACGGCGGCGAAGTCGGCGGTGGCGCAGGTGCTCTTGTAGGGCGTGGAGCCGGTGCCGATGATCTGGCTGGGGAGGTGGTCGTCCTGCGGCATGATGAAGGCGCAGAAGTGGAGGCTGGTTTGTTTGTGCCACACGCCACCGTCGCTGTCCTGCAGGGAGAGCATCCAGTTGAGGTTCCAACGGATCTCGGCGAGGAAGTCGGGGAGAGGGTGGTGGGATTCGGGGATGTCGAGGTTGAGGGTGTGGAGGGCGTCGGGGTAGAGCTCCCAGGCCCAGAGGAGGGTGCCGGTGGTGATGCCGGAGTTGACGATGTAGCGGCCGTAGTCGCCGGCGTCGTGCCAGCCGCCGGCGTTGGGAACGGAGCCGGAGCGGCCGGAGGTGGGATCGAAGGCGCCGTCGAGATGGCAGGCCGGGTGCTTGTAGCCGTTGCCGAGATCGACGTTACAACCGCAGCGCTGACCGTAGTAGCCGCGGGTGGTGAGGCGCAGGGCGTCGGCGTAGACGGTGGAGCTGACAGTGAAGGGATCGGAGAGCGTGTTGGCGATTTCGACATGGTAGGTGCCGGGGGCGGTGAGGGCGGAGAAGTCGGCTTGGGCGGTGGTGTCTCCGGAGGCGGGGTCGAGGGTTGGGGTGGTGAGGTGGCCTTCGTGGACAGAGTGATCTTCAGAGAAGACGCGGAAGGTGGTTGCTTGCGGAAGATTCGCGGAGAGGACGGTGGCGATCTTCGCGTGGTTGGGGAGATAGCCTAGCTGGTTGAGGAGGATGGGCGGGGCCGTGTAGGTGGCTGAGAGCGGCGCTTGTGCGAGGGCGCGGAGGCTCGATGGAAGCGTGGAGGCGCCAGCGGCGGCGGCGAGGGATTTGAGGAAGGAGCGGCGGCGGATTGGGAGCGTTGGGATTGTACGCACGTGCACCTCGGGTTAGAAAAAGTGATCAATACTTCGGCCGCTTCGATGGGTACGCACCCAGGTCTCAAAGGCGAGACCTGGGGCACCCATTTCGTCATACGTGTTACGGCATCACGCGGTCACGATGCTAGTGGGTGGGGCTGGATGCTGTGAAGTCCGAACAGCAGGGCTTGGAGACGGGCTGGAACTCCATGAGCTCGACGCGGGTGCCGGCGGGGTCGTAGAGGTTGGCTTGCCACTTGCCGTCGCGACCCATCTGGGGGCCGTCGTGACGCGGGGGAAGGCGGTCCTGCTGGTAGAGCGTGGTGACGGCTTGCTCCATATTCTGGACGCCGAGGGAGAAGTGGTTGAGGACGCCGAGATGTTGGGCGCTGAGGTTTTCGGTGGGTGTGGTGGAGCCGGGGCCTACCATCATGTATTCGAGCCAGTCGTGGCCGTTGGGGACCTGCTGCGAGATCCAATCGAGGGCGTCGGGCTTCATGGCGCCGTACCAGTAGGGTCGGAAGCCGAGGAGGTCGCGGTAGAAATGGTCTTCGTCGGCACGGTTGTGCACGAGATAGCCCATGTGGATGATGTGGTCGCTGATGGGGTGGGTGGTGATGGTCTGGCGTCGACCGGACTGGAGGAACTGCACCTTGTTGCCTTCGGGATCCTGGGTATCGAACCAGTGAGCACTGTCGGTGGAGGTGTGGAGTTCGGAGAGATGAGCGACGTTGTGCGCGGCGAGATAGCTGCGAAGAGCGGCTGCGTCGGTGGTGGTATAGGCGACGCAGGCCATGCGGCTGATGCCCTGGTCAGCAGGGAGGGGAAGGACTTCAATGAACTGCGTGGGGCTGAAGTAGTAGCGGGCGCCAGCGGGATCCTGCGGGTCGGGGGCTTTGGTGGCGCCGAGGATGTGGCCGTAGAAGTTGTCGCTGGCGGCCATGTCGTGCGCGTAGACGCACATGTGGGAGATGCCGGTGATGGGCGGTCGCTGCTGTTGCGCGAGAGCGGTGAGAGGCGCGAGGAGCAGGACGATTGCGAGGCGGAGTGACTTGCTGAGCGAATGTGTCTTCATTAGTTGGGCCACCGTACTTTTCTAGCGAAGACAGTATACGGAAGCGCAGCGAGGTCTGGCAGAGGCTACTCGGATTCGGAGGGGGTGGGGAGCGGGGCGGCTAGTTCGAGGTGGGCTTCGAGGTCATCCAGGCGCCGCCAGCGGTAGATGGCTACGGAGAGGATCCAGGCGAGAGCGAAGAGTCCGATGATGAAGTAGCCGAGGACGCCGAAGTTGTTGTTGAGCTTCGCGATGAGGTTCCAGAAGGAGCCGGAGAGATGGAGTTGCGTGGCGATGAGGCCGAGGGCTTCGATGCCGCCGACGGCGAAGGCGACGACGACCGAGACGGAGGTGATGGTGAGGTTGTAGTAGAGCTTGCGGATGGGTTTGACGAAGGCCCAGCCGTAGGCGCCGAGCATGAGGATGTTGTCGGTAGTGTCGATGAGGGACATGCCGGCGGCGAAGAGGGCGGGGAAGACAAGGATGGATAGAAGTGGAAGGCCGGTAGAGGCTTCGGCGGCGGAGATGCCAAGCAGGCCGATTTCGGTGGCGGTGTCGAAGCCGAGGCCGAAGAGCAGGCCGAGGGGGTACATGTGCCAGCTGCTGCGGATCATGCGGAAGACGGGGCGGAAGAGGCGGGCCAGGAAGCCTCGGCTGCCGAGGAGCAGGTCGAAGTCTTCGTCGACGTAGGGCTCGCCGCGGCGGACGGACTGGAAGGTGCGGTAGACGGCGCGCATGATGATGAGGTTGACGATGGCGATGGCGAAGAGGAAGAGCGTGGAGACGAGCGTGCCGACGATGCTGCCGATGTCGCGGATGTGGTCAATGCGGTGTTGGAGCGCGAGGGCGGTAGCGGCGATGGCGATGGAACCCACCACGACGATGGTGGAGTGGCCGAGCGAGAACATGAGGCCGACGGCGACGGGACGCTTGCCTTCCTGCATGAGCTTGCGGGTGACGTTGTCGATGGCGGCGATGTGGTCGGCGTCGACGGCGTGGCGGAGACCGAAGCTGTAGGCGAGGAAGGCGGTGCCGAGGAGGACGGGGAAGCGGTGAAAGGCGATGATGGCCCAGGCCCAGGCGCCGAGGTTGAAGGCGGCGAGGAGCGCGTAGATCGCGATGATCTTGCTGCGGGTGTTGCCGGGTTGGTCGTTGAAGAGGGAGCGCAGCGACGGGCGCATGGCATTGCCTTTGGGGGTCGCGTGGAACGGGCCGCATGGTTAGGGTAGCACGTATCTAAAAAACGTAACTATGCGCCGCGTCACTGCGCCTCACGTGTTGGGCTGCGAACTGGTTCAGAACGAGTCGCGTACCGAAGCGAGCAGCGTTTTATTCTGTGACGGACGTCACGATACGATTTTGAAAATCGTAATACTCTTTCTCTCGTTACTTCTTGACGTTACGACAGACGGGCTAGCCAGAATTCGCTCATTTCGTCAGTCTTTGTAACGACCGGGTACATCCGTCCAAACGACTACATCCGAGGTGCAACTCCCGCGAAGCTTTATGAAAGAAGATCATGTACCTTCGTAGCACGAATGTGCAAATCCTCACACGACTTGCTGTGGTCACGATCGGTGCTCTCGCCTCGCATGCGCAAACTCCGCGAGCCATCAGCGGCGCAGGTCTTAGTATTGCAGTGGTTTCCGAGCTTTCGAATCGCGAGGGTCAGCTTTCGGGGACGATCGCCGACACTTCCGGTGCGGTGATTGCGGATGCTGTCGTGCTAGTTCGCAACGTAAGCGGCAGCATTGAGAGGACGGCTCAGTCGGATAGAAACGGGTTCTTCGTGATCTCAGGCCTTGCCGCGGGCAGGTATCGGCTGTCGATCTCGAGCATGGGATTTGAAGCCAAAGACGTCGTCGTCACGCTGGGGAACGATGGTGCGCAGGCGCCATTGCACATTGCTCTTGAGGTGGGACCGGTGAGCACGACAGTCAACGTTCAGGGTCATGCGGACGATCTGATCGGGATTGCCTCGTCTGCGGGGCAGGTTACGGTGGGCGCAGAGGAGCTCAAGAATCGTCCGATTCTTCGAGCGGGCGAGATCCTGGAGACGCTGCCCGGGCTGATCATTACGCAGCACGCGGGGGGTGGGAAGGCGAATCAATATTTCCTGCGCGGGTTCAATCTGGACCATGGCACGGACTTTGCGATCTTTGTTGATGGCATGCCGCTGAATTTGCCCTCGCATGCGCATGGCGAAGGCTACGCGGATATGAATACGGTGATTCCGGAGTTGGTGGAGCAGATCGATGCGCAGAAGGGGCCTTATTACGCGGATGTGGGTGACTACGGCTCGGCTGGAAATGCGGAGGTGGTGTATTACAAGACGCTGCCTCAGAACTTCGTGCATGTGGACGGTGGCATGTATCAGTTTGCGCGATTCGTGTTTGGGGTTTCGCGGCCGCTCGGCAAGGGCAGCCTGCTGTACGGCGGAGAAGCGTATCACGATAACGGTCCATGGGTGCATCCGGATAACTACTACAAGTTCAATGGCATACTCACCTATAGCCAGGGCGGAGCCGCGAATGGTTTCAGCATCACGGCCCACGCTTACGATGGGACCCGGTGGAACTCGACTGACCAGATACCTTATACGGCGATACCGGTGGTGGGCTTCTAC
Source organism: uncultured Acidobacteriaceae bacterium (assembly GCA_963821165.1). GTDB lineage: Bacteria > Acidobacteriota > Terriglobia > Terriglobales > Acidobacteriaceae > Granulicella. The sequence continues at coordinate 171,638 of CAWGCQ010000003.1, read as the reverse complement.
GGCGCACTCAATCCGGAGGACGGCGGCCACTCTCAGCGTTATAGCTTGCAGGGCGAATGGCATCACAGGGGCGCGAACTCCGAAACCGCGATCATGGCATACGGGTTCTATTACGATCTCGACCTGTTGTCCGATTTCACCTATTACCTGGTGGACCCTTACAAAGGCGATCAGTTTGAGCAGCAGGACAGGCGCTGGGTGGCGGGGTTTGATTTGCGTCACACGGTCTTCGGCAGGGTGTTTGGGCGAGTGTCGGAGACTACGTTCGGGATGCAGCTGCGTAACGACTGGATTCACAACGGGCTTTTTCGGACGGAGGATCGCTTCCGCACGAGCAAGACCTTCTACACGGCAAATTATTCCGATAATGGCTGGTCCGATCTTGATCAGATCGCGATCTTGCCGGCGGCTACGGATTTGAATAAGTTCACGGAGACGATCGCGAGCCCGTGGGTATCCAACACGATCCAATGGAACAGCAAGTTTCGCTCGATCCTTGGCCTGCGCGGCGACTACGGCAAAGGCATTCTCTCCAGCTTTACCAACCCCACCAGCCCGAACTATCCGAACGATCCTTTTCCTGCGAACTTCAATCCCAACACCGGCCAATCCGTGAGCAAGTTTTTGCCCAGTCCGAAGGCGAGTTTGATCTTCGGGCCATGGGAGAACACGGAGTTCTATCTGCAGGGCGGGTTCAGTTACCACACCAACGATGTGCGTGGGTCGACACAAAAGTACGAGCCGGTCTCGCCGGCCTATCCGTACTACAACACGCTGAACCCGATCAAGATTCCGTTCCTTGTGCAGACCAAAGGCGCGGAGGTGGGCGTGCGCACTGCGGCGGTTCCGCATCTGCAAAGCACGGTCGAGGTGTGGTATCTGCACAGTAATTCGGAGCTGCTGCAGGATGGGGATACTGGAGGCACGACTCCTTCGGTTGAGTCGAGCAATCGCTACGGGATCGAAGTTGGAAACTATTACATGCCGACGGAGCATTGGGTTTTTGATGTGGACTTTGCGGGCTCGCGGGCGATTTTTACGCAGGATGATCCGTATGATTCGACGTTTTATACGGCCTCGACGGGAACTCCGCAGCTTTGCGCAAGAAACTCGAGCTGCTTTGGGCTGATTCCGATGGGGGGCGGGACTTATCTGCAAAATCAGTTTGGCAGGGAGGTTCCCGAAGCAGTGCGGTGGGTGGTTTCTGCAGGCGCGACGATGAAGGAGTACAAAGGGCTTTCGGCGAGTTTGCGCTTGCGCTACTTTGGGCCGCGCCCTTTGACGTCTGACGCGATCTATACTTCACCCTCAACGGCGCTGGTGAACCTCGGAGCCAACTATAAATTCAACGAGCACTGGAGCGTTGTCGGCGAGGTATTGAATCTATTCAACCGCCGGGATCACGACATCGATTACGCGTACGTATCGCAGATTACGCCGGCGGATGGGCTGGGGCTGCCGGATGCGCCGCCGAGCACGTTGGCTGGGCAGGAGCAGGTTGCGAGTGTTGTGAATGCTAACGCGGCGTTCACGCCGGTGATGCACCCGGTGGAACCGATCCAGGCGCGATTTACGTTGCGGTATAGCCTCGGTCGCTGAGGCGGGCGGCTTCGGCAGGCGTGGAGATCCTGCGGACCCAGGTCTCAAAAGCGAGACCTGGGGCACCCATTGTTGTGGCGGGTTAGTGGGGGTGCGGGTGCGAGTGTTTGGTGCTCTTGAGGTCCTTGCCGGAGGTGGTGAGGACGAGTTTGCCGAGCTCGACGCCGCGCATGGCGAGCATGCGGTTGGCGAGATCCTGGAGCGCGGTGCTGCGGCCTTTCATGATGATGACCTCGAGACAGTAGTTGTGGTCGAGGTGGACGTGCGTGGCGGCGAGGATCATGGCACCGGCGGTGTGCTGGGCTTCGGTGAGCTTCTGCGAGAGGTTGGGGACGTGGTGGTCGTAGACCAGGGTGAGGGTGCCGACGACGGGCTTGTTGGAGGTGACGTTGTCGGCGAGGAGGGCCTCGCGGATGAGGTCGCGGATGGCCTCGGAGCGGTTTTCGTAGCCGCGACGGGTGATGAGCTGGTCGAACTCTTTGAGGAGGTCTTCGTCGAGCGAAACGCCGGTGCGGCTGAGTTGGGCCATGGGATGCCTCCAAGGAGATTGTATCGAGTGCGGCAAATCACAGAGCGAGGGACGGCCAGGCAGGTAGGATTGGGCGCGGGGTGGAGCGAAAGGGTTGAACGATGCACGAGCTTTCCATTGCGCACGGCGTGGTTGAGATTGCGACGGAGAGCGCGAAGGCGGCGGGGGCTACGCGGGTGAAGGAGGTGCATGTGCGGCTGGGGGCGCTTTCGGGCGTGGTGCGAGGGGCTCTGGAGTTTAGCTACGAGGTCGCGTGCGCCGGGACGTTGTTGGAGGGGTCTCGACTGGTGGTGACGGAGCTCGCTGCGCGCGTGTACTGCGCGGTGTGCGAGCGGGAGGTCGAGTTGGCTAGTGTGCAGTTCTTTTGCTGTCCCGTGTGCGGCACGCCGAGCGGCGATCTGAGACAGGGGCGCGAGTTGGATGTAGAAGCGATCGAAGTTGATTTGCCGGGAGAGTAGCGCGAAAACGCGCCTGGAGAAAACGATGGAAACGCGAGTGCTGGAGATTCGCAAGGGAATTCTCAATAAGAACGATGAGATTGCGCGCGGACTGCGCGAGCGGTTGCATGCGTGCGGGCTGTTGACGATCAACTTGGTGTCGAGTCCGGGGTCGGGGAAGACTGCGTTTCTGCAGCGGACGCTGCGGATGTTGCGCGAGGCGGGCAAGGCGAGCGCGGCGCTGGTCGGAGATTTGGCGACGGACAATGATGCGAAGCGGTTGGCGGAGGCGGGCGTGCCGGTGAAGCAGATTAATACGGATGGGCGCTGCCATCTGGAGGCGCAGATGATCTCGGACCACCTGGCGGATTGGGATCTTGGGTTGTTCGAATATTTATTTATCGAGAATGTTGGGAACCTGGTTTGCCCTTCGAGTTATGACCTGGGGGAGGATGTGCGGGTGGTGCTGTTGTCGGTGACGGAGGGCGAGGACAAGCCGCTGAAGTATCCGAATATCTTCAATTCGGCCGATATTGCGGTAATAACGAAGATGGACTTGGCGGAGGCTTGCGAGTTCGATCTGCAGGCGGCAGAGGCGAATATTCGCGCGGTGCGGCCGGGGATGCGGATTTTGACGGTGTCGTCGAAGAGTGGGGCTGGGATGGAGGAATGGCTGGAGTGCCTGGCGCAGGAGAAGCGGGCGTGCGGCGCGGCGTTGTAGTGAATCGCGCGCTAGTGGGGCGTCTCGTCTGACCTCGCTGTGTTTGCCGTCACGTAGCTGCGGTTCCGGCGGATATGATAATAAGTGGGGTCGCGTACGAATTGAATTAAGTTGTACTCCCAGACGCCGCTCGACGGTGGAGCGTGTCTATAACAGTAGCGAAGGAAGTAGCAGGTCGGGCTCAGCGCCTTGATCTCAGCGTTTCAAAATGGAGAACGATTTATGTCGAAGGGAAGTTGTGACATTGGGTTGATTGGGTTGGCGGTCATGGGACAGAACCTTGTTCTGAACATGAATGACCATGGATACAAGGTTGCGGTGTTCAACCGGACCGTGTCGAAGGTGGATGATTTTCTGAGCCAGGAAGCGAAGGGAACCCTGGTTGAGGGGGCGCACTCGATCGAAGAGTTGTGTGGCCTGCTGAAGAGCCCGCGCCGGGTGATGATTATGGTGAAGGCCGGCGAGGTGGTGGATCAGAACATCGAGCAGATTCTGCCGTACCTGGAGAAGGGCGACATTATTATCGACGGCGGGAACTCGCTGTTTACGGATTCGAACCGACGGACGAAGGAGCTGGCGGCGAAGGGCATCCTGTTTATCGGGACCGGCGTTTCGGGCGGCGAAGAGGGTGCGCGCTTCGGTCCGTCGATTATGCCTGGCGGAAACCCTGCTGCGTGGCCGCATGTGAAGGAGATCTTCCAGGCGATCTCGGCCAAGGTGGAAGATGGAACTCCCTGCTGCGACTGGGTGGGCGAGGACGGCGCTGGCCACTACGTGAAGATGGTGCACAACGGCATTGAGTATGGCGATATCCAGCTGATCTGCGAGGCGTACCAGTTGCTGAAGGATGGACTGGGACTTAGCGCGGATGAGTTTGCCGAGGTGTTCAAGGAGTGGAACAAGGGCGAGCTGGACAGCTACCTGATCGAGATTTCGGCGATCATCTTTGCCAAGAAGGACGAGGATGGAACGCCGATCGTGGACAAGATTCTGGACACGGCGGGACAGAAGGGCACGGGCAAGTGGACGGCGATCTCTGCGCTGGACCTGGGCATGCCGGTGACGCTGATTGGGGAGAGCGTGTTTGCGCGCTGCCTGTCGGCGTTGAAGGATGAGCGGGTGGAGGCGTCGAAGGTGCTTGAGGGGCCGAAGGAGAAGGTTGCGATCGCGGAGCGCGCGGCGTTTATCGAGATTGTGCGGCGGGCGCTTTACTGCTCGAAGATGGTGAGCTATGCGCAGGGATACATGCTGCTGCGTGCGGCCGAGAAGGAGTATGGATGGAAGCTGAACATGGGCGGCATCGCGCTGATGTGGCGCGGCGGCTGCATCATTCGCAGCATCTTCCTGGGCGATATCAAGGCGGCGTTCGATAAGGATCCGAACCTGTCGAATTTGTTGCTGGACAAGTTCTTCTCAAGCGCGCTGAACAAGTACCAGGGCAGCTGGCGCGAGGCGCTGATCAAGGCGATTGAGCTGGGTGTGCCGACACCGGCGTTCTCGACTGCGCTGGCGTTTTACGACGGCTTCCGCACGGCGCGGCTGCCGGCGAACCTGCTGCAAGCGCAGCGCGACTTCTTTGGCGCGCACACGTATGAGCGGACGGACAAGCCTCGCGGCGAGTTCTTCCACACCAACTGGACAGGGCACGGCGGCCGCGTGTCGTCGTCCACCTACAACGCGTAGTAGGTCTTAGGCGAACCCCGCGCAGTGGACGGGGTTCGCTGGAAGAGTCCGGGCCGAGGCGAGTCCGACGATTGACCCTAAGCAGGAGCTAAGTCCTTTTGATTGAGTTGCCCGTAGGGTGCGTGATGATGATTTAATGGACGACACATCAAGCATTTGCATCCAAATTGGCATGGCCGAATCCAGGGCAGTGGCATGGCATAGCGACGCGATGATTCGACGGGCGATGGTAGTTCTCGCCGGTCTCGTTACGCTATTTCTGGTGACCGCTCAGACGGCGCACGCATCGGTCGCGCTGCTGATGGAAGAGCCTTATGGTGCATTTGGCGCCATGAATCCGACAGGACATGCAGCGATTTACCTGAATCACATCTGTGCTGATTCGCCAACGTCTCTTCGGGTTTGCCACGAGGGGGAGTATGGGGTGGTGATCAGCCGGTATCACAAGATCGACGGCTATGACTGGATTGCCGTGCCGCTGGTCGGATACCTCTATGCTGTCGACAATTTGAGTGATATTCCAGCGACAGCGGACAAGGCGCAGGTTTGGGCGTTGCAGGATGCGTATCGTAGGGAGCACCTGATGGCGTTGGCTCCGGACAACAAGAAGGGTGAAGCTCCCAAGGGGGAGTGGACGGAGTTGATTGGCGAGTCGTACATCCGGACAATACATGGGTTTGAGGTAGACAGCACGCCGGAGCAGGATGAGCGGTTCATCGCGATCTTCAACGACCGCAAGAATGTGGGACACTTCAACCTGTTCTTTCATAACTGCGCTGACTTCTCGCGTGTGGTGCTCGATATTTATATGCCGCACGCGATTCACCGAAACTTCATTGCGGATTTGGGGCTGATGACGCCGAAGCAGGTGGCGCGGTCGCTGGTGGCGTACAGCCGGAAGTATCCGGACGTGAACATGCGGGCGTTTGTGATCCCGCAGGTGCCGGGCACGATTCCGCGCAGCCACGCAGTGGACGGTGTGGCGGAGTCGCTGATCAAGAGCAAGAAGTATGTGATTCCGTTGACCTTTTTTGCTCCGGAGGTGACCGGCGGCGTGGTGGTGGCGTACCTGGCGGATGGTCGATTGAAACTGCCTAAGGGCACGCCGGTTTTCAATATCGGGGACGAGGAGACGACGGAGCCTATGTCGCCGACACCGGTGGAACCAGTGCGGCAACCGCTGCCGGCAACGCGAACTCCGGTGGCTGCCGTGGACCCCACTGGAATCCTGCAGTAACCAGGGACACTGTTGCTGGAATAGAATCAGGAGTCAGTTGAACCTGGAGGCTCCTTCGATGGGCAATTCGCCGAAAGCTGGAAATCGCCGTAGTTTTCTGAAGAAGAGTGGAGCGCTTGCCGCTGGATTGCTGGCGCAGGCTGGAATGCCGGCCCACGCACAGGCAGGCAAGGAGTTCGGGGCGCTTCCGGACAATCCGAGAACGCTGACGGCGATGCCGACGCGCAACCTGGGGAAGACCGGCTACAAGGTTGGCATCTTCAGCCTGGGCGGGCAGGCGGCGCTGGAGAAGGCAAACAATTTCGATGTGGCGGTTCCGATCATTGAGCGCGCGCTGGATATGGGTGTGAATTATTTGGACACGTCCTCGATCTATGGCGGGCCTGAGCGTTGGAGTGAGCAGTACTACGGCCAGGTGATGAAGACCCGCCGCAACGAGGCGTTTCTGGCGACGAAGACGAAGGAGCGGACGCGCGAAGGCTCGCTGCGCATGATTGAGAAGTCGCTGAAGCTGATGAACACGGATCACGTGGATCTGTGGCAGCTGCATGATGTCGGGCTGCCGGAGGATGTCAACGCAATTTTTGCGAAGGGCGGCGCCATGGAAGCGCTGATTGAGATGCAGGACCAGAAGGTGGTCCGGTTCCTCGGCGTGACGGGTCATTATCGGCCCGATGCGCTGATGGATGCGATCAACCGGCATCCGTTCGACACGATTCTGCTGGCGCTCAATGCTGCGGATTCGCACATCTATAGTTTTTCCGACGCGCTGCTGCCATTGGCGGTAGAGAAGCAGATGGGCATTATCGGGATGAAGGTTCCGGCGCGTGGCCGGCTGTTATCCAACTGGACTCCGCCGCCATTGGAGCAGCAACAGCACTCGTGGGAAGGCTCGGCGATTGCGACGCGGCCGGGCGTGATCAATATGCGCGAGGCGATGTACTTCACGCTGACGCATCCGGTGAGCACGGTGATTATTGGCTGCGATTCGGTCGCTCAGCTGGAGGAGAACGTTCACCTGGCGGCTAACTTCACACCGCTGTCGGCATCTCAGATGGCATCGATCAACGAGCTTGCGGCGCCGGTGGCGAAGCAGTCGCTCTTCTTCCGATTTACTGACCGCAGCAAAGGCTGAGCCACGATGGATTTGAAGGACAAAGCGGAGTTGCTGCAGCAGAACCTTGCTTCGGTTGGGTCGCTGCTGGTGGCGTATTCCGGCGGCACGGATTCCGCGTACCTGGCGTACGCGGCACATCGGGCGCTGGGTGACCGGATGCTGGCGGTGATTGCGGATTCGGCGTCGCTGCCGCGCAAGGAGCTGGCGGATGCGATGGCGTTCGCGGAGCGGCATGGAATTCCTGTCCGCGTGCTTCAGACTCATGAGCTGGAGAAGCCGGAGTATGCGCGGAATGATGCGCAGCGATGCTTTCACTGCAAGAGCGAGCTGTTTACGCAGATGGAAGAGGCGCGGGTGCGGCTGGGTTTCGAGCATCTGGCGTACGGAATGAACCTGGATGATCGCGGGGAGTTTCGGCCGGGACAGCGGGCGGCCGAGCTGCACGGAGCGCTGGCTCCGCTGGTGGATGCCGGGTTGAGCAAGCGGGAGATTCGGGAGCTGGCGCGCGAGGCGGGACTTTCGCTGGCGGACAAGCCGGCAAGTGCGTGCCTGTCTTCGAGGATTGAATATGGCCGCGAGGTGACCGCAGAGAATCTCGCGCAGGTGGAGCGCGCAGAAGAGGCGCTGCATGCGCTGGGGTTTGCGCAGGTGCGCGTGCGGCACCATGGCAATCTTGCGCGGATCGAGATTGCGCGAGAGGATCTTGGGCGCGCGCTTTCGCTGAGCATGTTGGATCGCTTGACGGAGGGCGTGCGTGGCGCGGGATTTCTGTATGTCACGCTGGATACGCAGGGGTATCGTTCGGGATCGATGAATGATGTATTGCCGGTTACGTCGATTGCTCAGGCTGGGTAGGGCCGCTGAAATCTTTCGCGGGGTTCCGGATATATCCAACCAAAGTCGTTCCACTATTGAAAGAGAGTTCATGCGGATTGCTTATTTAGAATGCTTCGCTGGGATTGCCGGCGATATGTTTCTCGGCGCGCTGATCGATGCCGGAGTTCCGGCGGCGGTTTTGGTGGAGGCGACCTCGGCGCTGGAGTTGGGGGCGAGCTTGCAGATTGAGACGGTGGATCGTAGCGGGATTTCGTGCGCGCGTGTGCGGGTGATGGAGGGCGCGGCTGTGGCGGAAGAGCTGGCGCCGCACTCGGCGCACGATCACAAGCATACGCATGAGCATAGCCACTCGCACGAACATGAGCCCACGCACGATCACTCGCATGAGCGTAAGCATGCGCATGGACGTTCGCTGTCGGTCATTCGTGAGTTGATCCAGAAGGCCCGGCTGCCGGACGCGGTGAAGCGTCGTGCGATTCGGACCTTTGAGTTGCTGGGCGCGTCTGAGGCGAAGATTCACAACGTTGATATTGAGGCGATTCACTTTCACGAGGTGGGCGCCGTCGACGCGATCGTCGATATCGTTGCAGCGTGCGTCGGGATTGAGTATCTGAAGGTGGATGCGTGGTACTGCTCGCCGCTGAATGTTGGAGGCGGTATGGTGGAGTGCGCGCACGGAACGTTTCCGGTGCCGGCTCCGGCGACGGCGGATCTGTTGCGCGGCTATCCGACGTACTCCGCGCATGTGCAGAAGGAACTGGTGACGCCGACGGGCGCAGCACTGGTGCGGGCGCTTGATCCGGTGTTTGGGGCGCAGCCGGCGATGCGTGTGGAACGGATCGGCTACGGCGCAGGGACGCGCAATCCGAAGGGGTTTCCGAATGCGCTGCGGGTCAGCGTTGGCGAGTCGGAAGAAGGTACGAAGGCGGACACCGTGACGGTGCTGGAGACCGCGCTGGATGATTTGTCGCCGCAGGTGCTGGCGTGGGTAGCGGAGTCGGCGCTGGCTGCGGGGGCGATGGATGTGATGCTGACGCCGGTGATCATGAAGAAGGGCCGGCCGGGAACGCTGTTGACGGTTTTGTGCAGCGACAAGAACTCGGCAGAAGTTGGAACGGTTGATTCTGCGCGAGACGAGCACCTTGGGGATGCGCATTCGGCGCGATCGAGCGCAGTTGTTTGGAGCGGCACCATGTTCCGGTGCAGACGCCGTATGGAGAGATTCGCTTGAAGATTGGCAAGCTCGATGGCGAAGTGATGAATGCGGCACCTGAGTTTGAAGACTGTCGCGCTGCCGCGGTGCGTTGCGACGTTCCGCTGAAACAAGTGCAGCAGGCGGCGATTGCGGCGTATGCGCAGACGGCATCGGAGACTGCGAAGGATGAGGGTAAGGTCTCGTCATGAAACAGGATGATTTGCTGAAGATTCTTTCCGAGGTTGAGCGTGGTGGAATGTCGCCGGCGGCAGCGGCGGAACGGCTGGCGTCGTTGCCGTTCGAGGACCTGGGACATGCGCGGGTGGATCATCATCGCATTCTGCGCAGCGGGTTGCCGGAGGTGATCTATGCGGCGGGTAAGACGCAGGAGCAGACGCTGGCGATCTTTGGGAGTCTGATGGCGGATGGCGTGGATGTGCTGGTGACTCGGGTTGAGCCGCGAACGGCTGAGGCGCTGGTGAGTGCGTATCCAGGGGCTGTTCACAACGCGATGGCGCGAACGGTGAGCCTGCGCCAGACGGCGGCGTCGGAAGCCAGTAAGGGACACATTGCAGTGGTTTGTGCGGGGACGAGTGATTTGCCGGTGGCGGAAGAGGCAGCGGTGACGGCTGAGACGTTTGGTGCACGGGTGTCGCGGATGTATGACGTTGGCGTGGCGGGACTGCATCGTCTGCTGGCGGTGCGGAGTGAGCTGACTGCGGCGAATGTGGTGGTGGTGTGCGCGGGAATGGAGGGCGCGCTGCCTTCGGTTGTGGGTGGACTAGTGGGCGTGCCGGTGATCGCGGTGCCGACGTCGGTTGGGTATGGTGGCTCGTTTGGGGGCGCGACGGCGCTGCTGGGGATGTTGAACTCGTGCAGCCCGAATGTGACGGTGGTGAACATCGATAACGGGTTTGGAGCAGCGTACACGGCGGTGTTGATCGCTCGTGCGGCGCAGTCGAAGGTTTGACTTGGCGTGATGGCGGGTGGAAGACGCGGCCAGGTGATAGAAGTCACTGACGGACAGGGATGAAGGTGGGAGGCTTGGGGCTGTATTGAGCTGGCGGGTGGCCCCAACCAGGGGTATAGTTAGGGCGCTACTCAACAGGAGCGTTCTATGTTTCCTCCGTATTTGCTGCTCTCCCTGTTCTTCTTTGTGGGAGCGGGGCAACAACCCGCGGCTGCGCCTGCTGCGGCGCCAATTCCTCCAGAAGCAGTGCACATGACGAACCCGGTGAAGTCCACTGCAGAGGGCAGGGCGCATGCGGCGAAGATGTATGGGTACGATTGCGCGATGTGCCACGGAGCCAACGGCAACGGAAAAGGCGACCTGGCCGCCCAGCTAAAGTTGGACCTGAAGGACTGGACCGATCCCGCGGCGTTGCAGACCAAGACAGATGGTGAGCTGTTTTACATCATCAAGAATGGTGAGGGACAGATGCCTGCAGAGGGTGATCGGGCAAAGACCGATGATCTCTGGAATATGGTTGTGTTGGTGCGGTCGTTCTCGAAGAAGTAATCAGGTGAGGGCGGGGTGTTCGGCGGGCTCCATCCATCGCTTGCCGACTACGATGAGCGTGGCGAGCATCGCGGTGCAGAGGCCGAAGACGCGGCGGATGCTGGTGTGCTCTGCGAGGATACCGGAGAGCACCAAGCCGAGGATTTGTGCGGTAAAGATTGCGGACAGCAGGGTGGAACCGACGCGGCCCATGAGCTCGGCGGGCGTTTCCTGCTGAACCGGCGTCTGCGATGGAACGATGATGCCAGCGGCAGAGAAGCCGATCAAGAAACAGCCAAGGATGGTGGTCGCAACGGTGGGAATGGCTGCGAGAAAAAGGCAGCCAAGCGCGATGCCGCCCAGGCCAAGGTAGACCTGGAGGGTGTTGCTCATCCTTTTTGCGAAGGTGTTGAGCGCGTTGACGCCAATGAGCAGGCCGAAGCCGATCATGGCGCTGACGATGCTGTAGGTCTTGGTGAGCTCGTGCAGGACGTCGCGAACGTAAACGGCGATGAGCGGACCGAAACAGCCCACGACAAACATGCCGGCAGCAAGGGCGACGATGACGAAGAGCAGGCCAGCGTGATGGAGGATGAAGCCTGCGCCTTCTTTCATGTCGGCGAGGATGCGCGCGATGCCGGTTTTTTGCTGGGGTGTGGTATGCAGGCGGAAGGTCATATAGGTGATGACCGCGAAGAGAGCGAGGAAGTCGCCGAAGGTGGAGACGATCTGCGCATACCAGAGGCGGCGCATGGTGACGAGGCGAAGTACGGCGCCCATCCTGAGAGGATCAGGAGCGTTTCCACCCCCGCCAGCAAGCTGTCCGGGGACCCCGTCATTGGGCGCAGGCACGGGAATGGCTTCGACGGTGTCGGCGTCGAGTTGGGCGTCGAGCTGGTTGAGAGTTTCCTGGCTCATGGCTTGGTTCCAAGTACAGATGCAGCGCGGACTGCAAACGACGCAGAGATACAGCCGTGCGATCGAGGAATTTGAAGCCTCTTGATTGCGGTCGTGAGCTATGGAAAAGATCGCGATGCGATGTGGAGCGGAAGCGGGAGTTAGTCTGCTAGCTCGACGAGGAGAACCTGTTCGTCGCTGTCGATCTCACGGAGTTTGACCTCGATGATTTCGCGGCGCGAGGTGGGGACGGTGCGACCGATGAAGCGGGCTTCGATGGGAAGCTCGCGATGGCCGCGGTCGATGAGCACGAGCAGCTGCACGCTCTTGGGGCGACCCTGGTCGAAGAGAGCGTCGAGGGCAGCGCGGATGGTTCGGCCGGTGTAGAGGACGTCGTCCATGAGGATGATGTCGCGGCCATTGACGTCGAAGCCGATGTCGCCTTTTTCGACGACGGGGCGAGGGCCGGCGGTGGAAAGGTCGTCGCGGTAGAAGCTGATGTCGAGCACGCCGGTATCGACGGGAGACTTCTCGATGGTCTCGATGAGCTTGGCGATGCGCTGGGCGAGGGGGACGCCGCGGCGCTTGATGCCGATGAGGCCTAAGTTGGCGCTGCCATTGTTGCGCTCGACGATCTCGTGCGCAAGCCGGACAAGGGTGCGCTCGATCTCGGAGGCGGACATGAGGCGGCCCTTCTCGCGGAGGTTTGGCTTGGAGGCTGAAGTGGAGGCTGCGGCGGACTTGGTGAGATCGCTCATGGTTTGCCCTTCATGATAGCAGCGGACGGTAACGGTCAGCGCACGGCCGAGACGCGGATGGGCGAGTATCGGGACATGACTGCACGGGAGGTCAGGCTCGGGGCGAGCGGGAGCGGAGGTAGCCGGCAAAGGCGCCGGCGGTCGCGGAGTAGGCGAGGTAGAGTGCGAGGCCGAAGCAGATGCTGCTGAGCAGGATGCCGGCGCGAAACTCCGGAATGGCGAGCATGTCGGTCATGATTTTGACGGACTGTTGCGACTGCGTGGCGAAGTTGGCGTGCACCTGGGCAAAGAACTTGTCGATCTGGGAGTCGAGCTCGCCGGTGGAATGGAAGACGAAGCGCTCGAGAACGAGACCGATGGTGTTGAGTGTGGAGGTGACGATGAGGATGAAGAGGCCGGTGAGGAGGCCGAGGCGCGCGCCAAATCCGGCGGTGATGCGGGTCTTGCGGAAGCGGGAGCTGTAGACGCCCATCACGACGATGGGTGCGCAGACGAACCAGATGAAGGAAAGCAGAGTGATGGGGGGAAGGGCGAAGGATAGCAGGCCAAGGGCGGCGGCGATGGCTCCCGCCATAGCGGCACTTTGGATGGCGCCGCGCCAGACGATGGCGTGGCTCGGAGTAACGGTCTGCTGGACTGGTTCGGCGAGAGGATTGGCGGCGGCCTGTTGGGCGCTGATCTGCTGATCGATCTGATCGCGAAGCTCTTCGGAGAGCTGCACCTGCGGTGCTCCGCAGTTCCAGCAATAGACAAGGCCGCCCTCATCTTCGCGATGCAGAAGGGCGTGACAGCGGGAACAGGTGCGAGGACTCACTACTTTCAAGGGTAGTCGAGCGCTGGCCGCGTAGCAAACGCGACGGGACTCTTCGCTATCCTTGCTGGCTCTTCGCTGTCTTTACTGGCTATTCACTGTCTTTACTATCGTGATCGGCGAGGTCGGACGGAAGATCCAGCGAAACGAGGCCGATCTTGGTACCGCCGTCGCGGGGCTCTATGCCGACGATGTGCAAATGCTGTGGAGAGCCGGAGCGCAGTTCGATGTCGGTGGCGGAATCGCCGCTCATGATGGCAATGCCTCTGGAGTGGTCATCGTGGGTCTTGATGTGAGTGTGCTCGTTGTCCTTGCAGGTGAGGCCCTGGGCGGTGTGGTCGACGGAGCCGACGGTGTCGTGGCCGCGGCACTCGATGACGCTACCGTAGCGCTCCGCGAGATCCTTCTGGTAAAAGGCGATGACTTTGTCTGTGGGGTCAGAGCTTTGGAAGTCTGCAGCTTTGACGCCGAGATGGAAGGGGCCGAAGCTCATGCTGACATTCGCGTTGTTGGAGTTGTCGTCATCTTTATCGTTGACGGGCACGGCGCCGGGGTAGGCGCTGATGCCGATGGCCGAGGTGTCGGTTCCGCCCTTCACGGTATTGACCTTCATGGAGCCGAAGGGAGTTCCGATGCTGACGTTCTTGTGGTCGCCGTGATCGTCCTCGGTGACGTGGCAGCCGGAGAGCAAAAGGCAGGCGAGAGGCGCAGCTATGGCAAAGGTGGTCAGGAAGCGAAGAGAGCGGGACATAGATCCTCCAGGATCCTCCGGCGCGCGTTGAAGGCAGGGCCGCGCGCGGTCGTTTAGGACACGACAAGAGGATACGCCTGAATCAGCCCTATGGTTCCATGGATTTACAGGAATGGGATTGAAAGATGTGCCGGACACCTGCGCGCCGTCGAACCGGCATCCCTAAGTCTTTATGGACGGGCTGTGTCGATACGTGGCGCGTCCATAATGGACTGATGAGCGATGGTGTGGAAGGTGAACCGCTGCAGGAATACCAGCGGCGTTTGTTGGCGCGGGAAGAACGTGCATCGAAGCTGAGGAATTTGCACCTGCTGCTGGGCTGGCTGCGGCTGGCGACGGTTGTGCTGTTCCTCGGGGTCGCTTGGACCACTATCTTTCTGAAGCATGGTCCACGCTGGGGTGTGTTCTTGCCCATGGTGCTGTTTGTGGCGCTCGGCGTGTGGCAGGGAAGGGTGTCGAGGCGGCTGAGCACCGCGCAGCGAGCAGCGGAGATGTATCGCCGCGGCATGGCGCGGATCGAGGACCGCTGGATTGGTCTGGAGGTTCGCGAGACTTCCGCAGGCCTCTCGGCTGATGTGCAGAAGCTGCTCGCCGCAAGCTTGTATGCCGGTGACCTGGACATCGTGGGTCGCGGTGGAATGTTCGAACTGCTGTGTCGCGCGCGCACACGGATGGGCGAAGAGACACTGCTTACCTGGCTGCTGGAGCCGGCAGAGGTGCCAGAGATCTTGCGGCGACAGATGGCCGTGGAGGAGTTGCGCGGGCGCGTCGACTTTCGGGAGCGGATGGGAGTTGTGGGCGAGACGGCTGCAGTGGGAGTGCAGGCTGAAGCGCTCAGGTCGTGGGCTGCGGCCGAGGATGTGCTGACGCAGCGCTGGATGCCCTGGGTCGCAGGCGTGCTGGCTGTGGCGTACGCGATGCTGGTGTCGGCGACTATCTGGCTGTGGTTGGGCGGGAGCCTTGGGCGACGTCTGGGAGCTGCGACGTTTGGCGATGTTGTCGCGTTGCTGCTCGCGGTGGTGGTGGTGGAGAAGTTGGTGCGACGGCCGTTCGAGAAGAGGATCACGGCTGTGCTGGATAGCACGGATGCGGCGGTGAAGAACATGCAGCTGCTGGCGTCGCTATTGGAGGTGATGGAGGCGGAGACGTTCACTTCGGAGCGGCTGGTGGAGATCGAGCAGAAGCTGGCGTCGCATACGATCGCTGGGTCCGTGGCGATTGGCAAGCTGGCGAAGCTGGGACAATGGCGTGAGTCGATGGACAACCTCATTGTGAAAGCTATCAATCTGCCGGTGATGTATTCGGTGCAGGTAGCCTGGGCGATTCAGCGGTGGAGGCGACAGCATGGAGGCGCGGTGCGGCTGTGGATTGAAGCGGTCGCGGAGATGGAAGCGTTGAACTCGCTGGCGATGTATGCGTATGAGCATCCGGCGGACGTGTTTCCGGAGTTGGAGCGCGATGGCGCTTGTGTTGATGCAGCGGAGATGGGACATCCTCTGATTGCGGCGGCGAAGTGCGTGCGGAATAGTCTGCGATTGGGTGGAGAGACGCGCGTGCTGCTGATCTCGGGATCGAATATGAGCGGCAAGAGCACGCTGATGCGCACGCTGGGTGTGAACACTGTGCTGGCGATGTGCGGAGCTCCGGTGCGCGCGAAGAGGTTTCGGCTGACGCCTCTGAGGATTGGCGCGAGCCTGCTGCTGAACGACTCGCTGCAGGAAGGGCACTCGCGGTTTTATGCGGAGATCGAGAAGCTGGGGCGCATCTGCTCCTGCGCAGAGAGTGAGAGCGGAGGCGGGTTCCTCTTTTTGTTGGACGAGTTGTTGCAGGGGACGAACTCGAAGGACAGGTTGGTGGGCGCCGAAGGAGTGGTGCGCGCGCTGGTGGAGGCTGGAGCGATTGGCATGGTGACCACGCATGATCTGGCGCTGGCGGAGATGGAAGGATTGCCGCAGGGAGCGATGCGGAATATGCACTTCCAGGATCAGATTGTGGATGGGCAGATGCGCTTCGACTTTACACTGCGGGATGGCGTGGCGATGAAGAGCAACGGCGTTGAGTTGATGCGGCTGATCGGACTTAAGGTTTAGCGGCTGAAATCTTCATGGCCGACGCTGACTCGTTCGTCGAAGATGTAGCAGGCGCCTTGCCATTGGCTGGCCTCTTCGGGGACTAGCTCGAGGTATTTCAAGATGCCGCCTTTGAGGTGAAAGACTTCGGGGAAGCCCTGCTGGAGCATGTAGGCCGAGGCTTTTTCGCAGCGGATTCCGCCGGTGCAGAACATGGCGACTTTGCGATGCTTTGCGGGGTCGAGATTTTCGCGAACGTAATCGGAGAAGTCGGAGAAGGTGTCCAACGGCGGCGTCACGGCTCCGGCGAAGGTTCCGATGGCGGTTTCGTAGGTGTTACGGGTATCGAGGAGGAGGACCTCGGGGTCGGCCAGCAGTCGATTCCACTGGTCGGGGTCGACGTATTGGCCGGGTTGCGCGGGGTCGACGGCGGCGTTACGGAAGGTGATGATTTCTCGCTTGAGTTTGAACTTGAGGCGGCGGAAGGGTGGGTCTTCCGCGGTTGAGAACTTCACTTCGGAGCGGTCGAGGCCGGTGCGCTCCGCGAGGAAGTTGAGCAGGTGGTCGATGGTTTTGGGCGAAGCGGCCATGGTGCCGTTGATGCCTTCGGGGGCGATGACCGTGGTGCCGCGGAGGTCGGTGGCGGCGAAGGTGGAGCGCAGTTCCTCGCGGAGTGCGGCGGGATCGGCGAGTGCGAAGAAACGGTAGAACGCGGCGACGGTGATCATGCTGGGTTTAGTTTAGCCACGGAGTTCAGTCGCGGGTGAGGAGTTTGAAGGCGTGGGTCCACTGGTTGTTGAGGAAGCCTGGGATGCACCAGAGGACGCAGAGGGGCTCGATGGCGCGGGCGGCGATGGCGGTGCCCATGTCGGCGGCTTCCCAGCCGAAGGAGTCGAGGATGGCGGTGACGGATTTCTTGGCGGCTTCGTCGTTGCCGCAGATGAACATGGTGGGCCTGACGCCGTTGAAGTCGGGATTGACCATGGAGGCGGCGCCGACGGAGTTGAAGGCTTTGACGAAGTGGGCGCTGGGAAATTCGGTCTGGAGCTGCTCCATGAGCGAGCTGGTGGGGCTGGTGTAGAGGGTGAGGACGCCGTGATCGGGAGGGATGTCCTGGATGGGGTTGGAGGCGTCGATGATGGTTTTGCCGGCGAGGTTGCTGGCGCCGGCGAGGCGGAGAGCGTGCGAGGCTGCGGGGCCTTTGACGGCGAGGACGATCAGGTCAGCGGCGGCGGCGTCTTCAAAGGTGCCGATGGAGCCGGAGGGATTTTTCGATTTCCAGTCGGCGAGCTTGTCCGGGGTTCGTGAGCCGAGGATGACGTCGTGGCCATGCTTGAGGAAGCCGGTGCCGAGCGTCTGCGAAACGATGCCTGATCCGATGAAGCCGATTTTCATGGTGCGCTCCTAAATCCTGCTTGTTGGATGAGACATGTTCCGTGGAGGTTCCGGAGATGGAGGAAGTGGCGCGTTGGGGTACCCCCCTCCCCCCCCCTTGCCTCGGTCTTTTTCCCGCAAGCCGCTCAAACGAAACGGGTTAGGTGGCAAAGTATCCCCTGGGGGAGAGCCCCTTTTGGGCTGTATCTCATTGATAGGATGCGGGTTACGTGCAAAGTACCATGTCTAGATACTGGATCGCTAAAGTAGTCCATCCAAAGGAGTTATGGGGGCTTTTTGGGCGGTCAACGGGGTCGTCCGGAGCTTTGGCCGTCGGGAGGGAGGCTGGCGCTCAAATTGTAAGGAGGCTCTAGTTAAATTGTAGCGGTTTGGAGGGGGTAACTATGCCAGGTTTTGAGAAGTTTTATCTGGCTTGGAATCAGTGGGTTGGGATGGATTTGGAGCGGCTGGGGGGTTGACAGCCCTGCGCGGATGGCGATGCTTCTCGTTCCGGATAACGCCCACATCCAGCCGAGAGATGGGCTGGGGCGGTTCGCGCTCTGCGGGAATACCCACTCATGACGAAGAGATGTCATGAATGGGGCACCCGGCTTCGGCATGGGACATAGCCTCTAGTCCTACCTGCCCCGAATGGTGGGAGCGTAGCCCAACCTGGCCGCGTGTCAAGGCCGCAGCCGCTACGCGGTGCCTTCGGCAGCCTTGACACACGGACCTGACGGTTGGGCAAAAATCAGCCAGTTATTCCGGGGCAGGTAGGAAACAAACCACAACGATCTTTGATTTATGAACCCAAGAGCAGAGATGCAGTTCTCTGCCTACAAGTCAGTTTGTCGATTGGAAGGGGCTGCGAAGAGAGAGCGTAATCTTCAGAAATGCTGTTTTTCTTTGGATTTTGAGGACGACAGAGGTGCCAGCCTTGCGAAATGCTTCGGCTACTTTCCAGAGGGGGAGTCCGCTATTCCCATCAACCGCCAGAATCTCATCCCCCGGCTGTAATCCAGCTAGAGCCGCTGGAGAACCGGGAAGCACACTGTCGATCCTAACCGTTCGATATTCCGGTCCCGGAGCTGTAAGGTGTAACCCACTTGCATCGGTCTCAAACGTTTCTTTCAGAGTGTTGTTGGGCAAAAGGAATATGCGCTTATTTGTGTAGTCCCATGTAACAGTGAAGCGTCTCAATATTCCAGCTCCAATGATGCCAGAGACAGAGGCATTGGATAGAACGCCGACACTAGTATCTGGCACTCCTGCGACCACCTTTGAGAAAACAAACGGTCCGATACCGACCTGTGGTATTTGAACCCGCGAGGAATGGATTTTGCCTCCCACTGCCGTCACGGTGGGCGTATCTACAAAATGCGCCTTCGCTATGAAATGAGGATGAGCTTCCAGAAATTTCCTGTTTAGCATCATGGCCCCGGTGGTCCCGCTATCTACAAAAAAGAGACCCGTGACCTTTTCACCATCTTCACCCTGAAGCGTTGCTTCTACAAAGGGGACATCGCCATATATCTGAATAGGAACTGGTGTGCCGGGAGGTCGCGTCTCGGAACCGCTTGGAGTAAAAGTTGCGCGCTGCTGTTGATAATCTACAGTAATCGTATAGTGCAAAAAAAGATTGCTGCCGAAGATTGCATCTGCACGTTTGCCCACCTCTTCCGAAATGTAATCGATTGGTAGGATGGCTCCCTTTTGGTGAAGAAGTTGGAGCCGATCTGTTGGGCTACCCCACTGGAGATCAGAATCCTCTAAAAGGTGAAGCGTCTCGCTTGCTCCTTTTCCCATTCCCGCAGCTTCAGTAGTTTGGGTAGAAGTGAGACCTGCGGTTCGTGCCACGGAAGGGCTGACAATACTGACCGAGGAGCCGGTATCGAGGATGACATTCAACGGCCCGGAACGGTTGACTTCGCCCTGCATATAGACGAGTCCTGAGATGACCTGCATGGGGACCGTTACTGGCGCATCGTTCCGCTGACTAAGGCAGCGCGAACAAATTGAGCAAAAAATAAGTGCGCTGACGAAGATTGCACGTCGATGATGGTTCAACCTCATCCCGAAATTATAGGTGGAGCATCGAAGAAGCTCCTTGACGTGAGCAGCGCGCTACTTTGGAACGCGCGACTTCACGCATGATAATGTCCCTATCGTGCGCCCAAATTGGGAGTGGCGAAGCAGTTGGTCAAGGTGAACGAAGAACAGAGGCGTGGCGGCTATTCAAAAGGCTATGAATCGTCCGTTCGGCGTTGTGTCTCATATTCAAGAAATGCACAGAAATCGAGAAATCGCCTGCACAGTTCCTACACAGCCAAAAATAGGCGTATTATCTCTCAATAAATCAGTAATTTCTAAAAATCCGCTCACCCGCTCAGGATGACACACCGTTTCTTAATCGAACGTTTAGGTCACTACACTCGAAGGAAAGCTTCGGCTACCTAGAAGCAAGGACTCGGATTCGTCAGGCGCTCCGTGGTGTCCTGAGTCGAAAGTTCGTCGCACTATAGGTCGGGCTTTCAGCCCTCTACCCTTGGTGTCACGTTCACCTGGGGCTGCGCCCCAGGCTGTGATGGAACGGGCCGTTGGCCCTTCGGGATTGAAACCAACGTGCGGGCTCAACCGCGCGAAAGTGAATATATCGATACAGCCTAGAGGTAGGCTAGCTTTTCCAGGGCTTCGGGGTAGCGGGCTCCTTCGGGGGTTAGGGTGGCGGCGGCGGTTTCTATTTGGTCGAGGTCGGCGGGGATTAGGTCGATGCTGACGGCTCCTACGTTTTCTTCGAGGTGGTCGAGCCGGGTGGTGCCGGGGATGGGGACGATCTGGGTTCCGCCAGTGGGCTTTTGCGCTAGCAGCCAGGCGAGGGCGATCCGCGCGGGGGTTGCGTTCTTTTGTTTGGCGATGGTGGCTAGGAGGTCGACGAAGGATTGGTTGGCCTGCATGGCTTCGGGGGTGAAGCGGGGGAGGCGGCTGCGGAAGTCGGTGGCGGCGAAGGTGGTGTCGGTGGAGATGGCGCCGGTGAGGAAGCCTTTGCCGAGGGGGCTGTAGGGGACCAGGCCGATGCCTAGCTCTTCGAGGGTGGGGAGGACTTCGAGCTCGGGCTTGCGCCACCAGAGGGAGTACTCGGATTGCAGGGCGGTGACGGGCTGGACGGCGTGGGCGCGGCGGATGTTCTGGACGCCGGCTTCGGAGAGGCCGAAGTGCTTGACCTTGCCGGCGGCGATGAGGTCTTTGACGGCTCCGGCGACGTCTTCGATGGGGACATTGGGGTCGACGCGGTGCTGGTAGAAGAGGTCGATGGTGTCGGTCCTATCGACTCCCGCGCCTCCCTAGCTGCGCGGGGGCGCATCATCATCCGGGACAAGTGCCGCCCAACTAGAAATGCTTGCCGCCCGCAATGACCCGAAATACTTGCAGAAATATAATTTGCTAAAGTCCGCTTCTGCGAAGGTCCCATTCAGTGGCATTGACGCTGCTTATCCAGTGTTCGCTTGGAATTCACGATTCCACGAGTACACTGATTGTGGTGCCTGCAGGCTGGGGCTGGGCATCTAAATGGATGTGAAGCGCGGAGTCAGGCGCATTTTTCTTTCGAGGACAGGAATGATTGAACAGGTGCAGCAAGAGACGATAGATCAGCGGCAACAGGATGAACTGGATCAGTTGTCGATTAATACCTTGAGATTTCTGGCGGTCGACCAGGTGCAGAAGGCCAATAGCGGCCATCCGGGAGCGCCGCTGGGTTGCGCTCCGATTGCGTACCTGCTGTTTCACAAGATCATGAAGTTCAATCCGAAGGACCCGTTGTGGTCGGACCGGGACCGGTTCATTCTGTCGAATGGCCATGCGTCGGCGCTGCTGTATGGCGTGCTGCATTTGACCGGCTATGACTTGCCGATCGCGCAGCTGGAGCAGTTCCGGCAGTATGGGTCGGAGACGCCGGGGCATCCGGAGTGCGGGGATACGCCGGGCGTGGAAGTTACCACGGGGCCTTTGGGGCAAGGGTTTGCGATGGCCGTGGGCGAGGCGATCGCTGAGAAGCATCTTGCGGCGGTGTACAACAACGGCGGCGATACCCATTTTGAGGATCCGAAGTGTGAGAGCCACACGCCTGTGGATCACCACACGTATGTGCTGTGTGGCGACGGCGACCTGATGGAAGGCATTTCGCACGAGAGCGCGTCGCTGGCGGGAACGCTGGCGCTGGGCAAGTTGATTGTGCTGTATGACGACAACCTGATCTCGCTGGATGGGCCGACGGAGCTGAGCTACACCGAAGACGTGACGGAGCGTTTCCGCGCGTACCACTGGCATGTGCAGATGGTGGAAGACGGCAACGACCTGGTGGCGATTGAGAAGGCGATCCTGGCGGCGAAGGCGGAGACGACCAAGCCGTCGTTGATCCGGGTGCGGACCGTGATTGGTTACGGCAGCCCGAAGGCCGGGACGAACAAGGTTCACGGTGAGGCGCTGGGCGCGGATGCCGTGAAGGCGACCAAGAAGAATCTTGGGTTCCCTGAGGACAAGAGCTTCTACGTTCCGGAAGAGGCGGGGAAGAACTGGCTGCAGGCTGTGGAGAAAGGCAAGAAGGCGCAGGCTGCGTGGCAGGCGAAGTTCGAGGCGTTCAAGAAGTCGTACCCGGTGCTGGGCGCGCAGTATGAGCGCACGCAGGCGCGCAAGCTGGAGGCTGGGTGGGAGAAGTCGATCCCGGTGTTCCCTGACGGACAAGCCGGTGGCTACGCGTAACGCTGGTCAGCAGGTGATGAATGCGATTGAGAAGGTTGTGCCGGAGTTGTTTGGCGGCGCGGCGGATCTGACGGCTTCGACGAAGACGATCTTCAAGGACTCGCCGAGCTTCCATGTGGATCCTGTGGGTCGCAACGTGTTCTTCGGTGTGCGCGAGTTTGGCATGATGGCCGCGGTGAATGGAATGGCCGCGCATGGCGGGCTGATTCCGTTTGGGTCGACGTTCTTTACGTTCAGCGACTATTGCCGGTCGGCGCTGCGCATGGGAGCGCTGATGGGATCGCACTCGCTGTACATCTTCACGCACGATTCGGTGGGGTTGGGCGAGGATGGACCGACGCACCAGCCGATTGAGCACCTGATGAGCCTGCGCGTGATTCCGAAGCTGACGGATTTTCGTCCGGCGGATGCGAACGAGACAGCGGCTTGCTGGCAGCTGGCGCTGGAGCGGCACGGGCCGAGCTTCATGGCGCTGAGCCGGCAGGATCTGCCGGTGCTCGATGCGGCGAAGTACAAGGTCAGCTGAGGGAACGCGGAAGGGTGCGTATGTGCTCGAGGCGTTTGGCAAGGACGTTGTGCTGGTTGCGACGGGATCGGAGGTTTCGGTGGTGATGAAGGCCGCGCTGGAACTGAAGGATGCCGGGATCAATGCGACCGTGGTTTCGATGCCGAGCTTCAAGATCTTTGAGGAGCAGACGGAAGAGTACAAGATGTCGATCTTCCCGCATGGCGTGCCGAAGATTTCGGTTGAGGCTGGAGCGACGATGGGCTGGTGGAAGTACATCGGGCGCGACGGCGTGGCGATCGGGATTGACCGCTTCGGAGCTTCGGCGCCAGGACCGATTGTTCTGGAAAAGCTGGGGATTTCCGTTGCACATGTTGTGGAAACTGCGAAGGGGCTGGTGAAGGGCAGACAGTAGAGAGTAGACAGTAGACAGTCAAGGCGGGCGGCGGGGTTATTGACCGCCGCCTTCGCTGGTTTCAGGGGAGAGGGATGGTGTTGAGATGACGCAGGATGAGGCTAAGGCGCTGGTTGGGAAGCGGGCGGCGGAGTTGGTTGAGGACGGAATGAGGGTGGGGCTGGGGACGGGTACTACGTCCGTGATGTTCATCAAGGCGCTGGGGGAGCGGGTGAAGGCGGGGCTGAAGATTCGGTGCGTGGCGTCGAGCGATGCGAGCCACGAAGCTGGGGCAGTCGCTGGGGATGGATGTGGTGACGCTGGCGGAGCTGCCGGAGCTGGATATTGTATATCGACGGCGCGGATGAGGTGGGGCCGGAGCTGGCGCTGATCAAGGGTGGGGGAGGGGCGTTGCTGCGGGAGAAGATTGTGGCCAGCGCGGCCGATAAGTTTGTGGTCGTGGTGGATTCGACGAAGGTAGTGCCGGTGCTGGGGCGGTTTCCGCTGCCGGTGGAGGTGGTGAAGATGGCACTGCCGCTGGTGGAGCGGAAGCTGGATGAGCTTGGTCTGCGGCCGAAGCTGCGGCATCATCCGGATGGGTCGGTGTATCTGACCGATGAGAACAACTTCATCCTGGACTGCGCTTGCGGGGAGATTCCAGAGCCGGAGGAGACGGCGGCGGAGATTCGCGGGATTGTCGGGGTGGTGGAGCACGGGCTGTTTCTGGGTATGGCGTCGATGGTGCTGGTGGCTGGCGAGGATGGCGTGACGGAGCTGCTGGCGTAGGCGTCGGGCTGGTGTGAAGGGCAAGGGCAACAGCAAGAGCTTTGACGCAAAGGGCGCCAAGAGAGGCGCAAAGTTTCGCGAAGTGGAGCGAGGCGGGGTTGCATCGTGCGAGGCTTCGGGGGCGTCTGATTGAGTATGGAAAATTCGAACAGCGTTAGCGTGAGCAAGAAGGTTTGGCTGGTAACGGGAGCGTCGACTGGATTTGGGCGCGAGCTGGTGGAGTATCTGCTGGCGCAGGGTGCGCGGGTGGTGGGGACGGCGCGCAAGGTGGAAGGGCTAAAGGAGCTTGAGGCGAAGTATCCGGCGAGCGCGTTGGTGCTGCCGATGGATGTGACGGATCAGAAGCAGGTGGAGGCCGCGGTGAGCGCGGCGGTGCAGCGGTTTGGGCGGGTGGACGTGCTGGTGAACAACGCGGGCTATGGGATGGTGGGAGCGGTGGAGGAGTCGAGCGAAAAAGAGTTTCGGCCGATGTTTGAGACCAACGTGTTTGGGCTGATTCGGGTGACGCAGGCGGTGCTGCCGCAGATGCGCAAGCAGGGGTCGGGGCACATTGTTAATGTTTCTTCAATTGGCGGCCTGGTGGCTACGCCGGGATTTGGTTTGTACAACGCGACCAAGTTTGCGGTGGAGGGTTTGAGCGAGGCGCTGGCGCAGGAGGTAAAGCCGCTGGGGATTACGGTGACGATCGTCGAGCCGGGGCCGTTTCGGACGAAGTTTCTGGGCAAGGCGGGGGGCGAGGCGGCGGCGCACATTCCGGCTTACGACGGGACCGCGGGCAAGATGCGGGTGTATTACACGGAGCAGGACGGGAAGCAGCCGGGCGACCCGCAGAAGGCCGCGGAGGCGATTGTGAAGGCGGTGGAGGCCGAGCAGCCGCCACTGCACTTGTTGCTGGGCGGCAGCACGCTTCCGCGGGTGAAAGCGAAGATCGAGGCGCTCGAGAAGGATATCGCCGCGTGGGAGTCGACTACGGTTGGAGCGGACTATCCCAAGAGCCAGTAATTGCGGCTGGAATGCGTGAGGGGCGTGCATCCGGGCTGTAACGCGGGAGAAAAGAGGGCTGTCCGGTAAAGGGTTGAAAAGGTGGATTTAGCGGGCTGCAGGAGGCTGTGACGCTGGGCATTGACAGCGATTGAGTTTACTCTCTAAGTGGTACTTTCCGCGTGAGGGCGGTTGCAAGATGGAACTCGGATTAATTGGACTTGGAAAGATGGGCGGCAATATGGCGGAGCGACTTCGCCGTGCCGGCCACAAGGTTGTCGGCTTTGATTTTTCTGCCGATGCGGTGAAGAAGCTAAACGACGCCGGCTCGGTGGGCGTGAACTCGCTGGAGGAGCTGGTTAAGAACCTGCAGGCGCCGCGCGCGATCTGGATCATGGTCCCGGCTGGCGATCCGGTCGACGAGACGATCTCGAAGCTGAAGCCGCTGATGCAGAAGGGCGATATTTTTATCGACGGCGGAAACTCGAACTACAAAGATTCGCAGCGGCGCTACGCGCAGTTGAAGCCTCAGGGTTTTGAGTTTGTGGATGTGGGAACGTCGGGCGGTATCTGGGGGATCACCGAAGGCTATTCGATGATGGTGGGCGGCGATGAGGACGTGATTGAGCACCTGCGTCCGATCTTTGAGGCGCTGGCGCCTACGGCGGATACGGGGTGGGGACGCACCGGGCCGAGCGGCGCGGGGCACTTCGTGAAGATGGTGCACAACGGGATTGAGTATGGGTTGATGCAGGCGTATGCGGAAGGGTTCTCGATCATGAACTCGAAGAAGCCGCTGGAGCTTGATCTGACGCAGATTGCGAATATCTGGCGGTATGGATCGGTGGTGCGTTCGTGGCTGCTGGATCTGACGGCCGACGCGCTGAAGAAGAACCCGACGCTGGATGGGCTGGAGCCTTATGTGCCGGACTCGGGCGAAGGACGCTGGACGGTGTTCGAGGCGATTGATCTGAACGTGTCAGCGCCGGTGATTACGGAGTCGTTGATTCGGCGGGTGCGTTCGCGTGAAGACGATAACTTTACCGACAGGATGCTGTCTGTGATGCGTCACGAGTTTGGCGGACATGCAGTGAAGAAAGCGTAAGTGCGGCCGGTCAGTTGGTGGCGAATCGCCTTGTGATTCGCCGGAGGGATGGACGCAGGTTCAACGAGTAACAAAGACAGGTAAGGAGCAGTAAATGCCTAACGAAGTAAGACTCGCGGGGATGCAGGCAGGGTTCGAGCATCACATCAAGCGGCAGGAGAGAGTTCCTGATCCCTGCATCGTCGTAATTTTTGGAGCGTCCGGAGATTTGACCAAGCGCAAGCTGCTGCCGGCGCTGTTTCATCTGAAGCAGGAAGGCCTGCTGCCTGAGGCGTTTGCCGTCGTGGGTGTGGCGCGCCGGGATATTTCGGCACACTTCGCCGCGGACATGGAAGACGGAATTGTGAAGGGCGGCGGCGTCGAGGCGGATGATCCGAGGCTCGCGCAGTTCATGGAGCGGGTGGAGTACTTCACGACCAACTTCGATGATGATGAGGGCTTTGAGAGGCTGAAGGGGTTTCTGGCGGAGATTGACGAGAAGGTTGGGACCAAGGGGAATCGGCTCTTCTACCTGGCTGTGGCGCCGGAGTATTTTGCCGATATTACTGACCGGCTGGGCAAGCATGAGATGACGACCTCGAAGGAACCGGGGCAGTGGATGCACGTGATCATCGAGAAGCCGTTTGGAACGGATCTGGAGTCGGCGCGCAAGTTGAATGATGAGATCAACCGGGTGTTGCATGAGGACCAGATCTTCCGCATCGATCATTACCTGGGCAAGGAGACGGTGCAGAACATCCTGGTATTCCGGTTTGGCAATGGAATCTTTGAGCCAATCTGGAATCGCAACTTTATCGACCATGTGGAGATTACGGCGGCGGAGTCGATTGGCATTGAGGGGCGCGGGCCGTTCTATGAGAGCGCCGGCGCGCTGCGCGATGTGCTGCAGAACCACGTGATGGAAGTGCTGAGCTTCGTTGCGATGGAGCCACCGGACAGTTTTGAATCGGCTTCCGTGCGGACGGAAAAACTCAAGGTGTGGAACGCGATCGATCCGATCCAGGTGGAAGACACGGTGCGCGGGCAGTATGGGCCGGGCCGCGTGGACGGCGAGAAGGTAATTGGGTATCGCGAGGAAGATCGCGTGGACCCCGAGTCGAATACGGAAACATTTGTGGCGATGAAGCTGCAGATTGAGAACTGGCGATGGGCCGGCGTGCCAATCTATCTGCGCGCGGGCAAGCGGTTGGCGAAGCGCGTGACCGAAGTGACAGTGGTGTTCAAGCAGCCACCGCTGCACATGTTCAAGTCCGATGACGCGAAGAGCCAGGTGCAACCGAATGTGCTGAAGATGCGCATTCAGCCGGACGAGGGCATCTCGCTGATGTTTGGCGCGAAGGTTCCCGGACCTACGACGAGCATCATGCCTGTGGAGATGCACTTCAGCTACGCGGAGAGCTTTGGCAAGAGCTCGGCGAACGGCTACGAGCGGCTGCTGCTGGATGCGATGCTGGGCGATGGAACGCTGTTTGCGCATCGCTCGGGCGTGGAGGCGACGTGGGCCCTGATGACGCCGATTCTTGAGGCGTGGGCAAAGCGTCCGCCGAATGACTTCCCGAATTACGATGCGGGAAGCTGGGGACCTCCGGCTGCGGATGCGTTGCTGAAGCGGGATCGACGGAAGTGGTACAAGCTGTAAGGGCAGGGATTAGGGATTAGGGATTAGGAAAGACGGAACAGAGGAGCGGTTGCGGCGGTGAGGTTGCCGTCGGGCCGCTCTTTTGTTGGGTGTGAAATTTTTTGGGTGGAGGGGATGATGGCGCGGTTGATTAAGGTGACGTATGAGGTTTGGCCTACGGCGGAAGAGATGGCGCTGGCTTCTGCGCGGAAGTTTGCGGAGACGGTGGAGGCTGCGGTGGCGAAGCGCGGCGTGGCGCGGCTGGCGATCTCGGGCGGCAGCACGCCGCAGGCTACGTTCAAGCTGCTGGCTGATCCGGCCGGGCCGTTTGCGAAGACGATTCCGTGGGGAAAGCTGCAGCTGTTCTGGGTGGATGAGCGCTGCGTGGGGCCGGATGATCCGGAGTCGAATTATGGTGTGGCGCGCGACCTGCTGCTCAGCAAGGTGCCGATCCCGGCGGAGAATGTGTTTCGCATGGAGGGCGAGCTGGATCCTGAAGTCGCGGCGAGCCGCTACGAGAGCACGCTGCGCAATGTGCTGAAGCTGGAAGGTGCGGAGACGCCGGCGTTCGATTCGGTGACGCTTGGGATGGGGCCGGATGGGCATACCGCTTCGCTGTTTCCGCACACCGAGGGGCTGCATGAGTTGGGACGGCTGGTGATTGCGAACCATGTGCCGCAGAAGGATGTGTGGCGCGTGTCGCTGACGTGGCCGGTGATTAATCATGCGGCTGAGGTGGTGTTCGAGGTGGAGGGGTCGTCCAAGACGGACATTCTCGCCGAGGTGTTGACCGGGCCGCGCGATCCGGAACGGCTGCCGTCGCAACTGATACGGCCTGCGAATGGTAAGCTTCTCTTCTTGCTGGATGAGGATGCTGCGGCGAAGCTGCCGCCGGGAGAGGCGACCGGCGATGGGTATCGCGTTGGGTCGCTGGAGATCTAACGGCAGGGATTAGGGATTAGGGATTAGGCGGTTGCGGATGATTCTTGCGGGCGATGTTGGCGGGACTAAGGTTCACCTGGCGCTGTATAGCTTTGTGGGTGGGCGGCTCAGCCTGGTGCGGGAGAACAAGTTTCCATCGGGCGAGCATGGTTCGCTCGATGAAGTGGTGAAGACGTTTCTGGACCAGGGTGTGGGGTCGGCCGAAGAGTTGATTGCGGCGTGTTTCGGGTGTCCGGGGCCGGTTCGCAATGGACGCCTTAAGCTGACGAACCTGCCGTGGACGCTGGATGAGCGCGAGCTCGAGAAGTCGATCGGGATCGAGCACATTTTTCTGATCAACGATCTGGAGGCGAATGGTTACGGGATTCCGGAGCTGGCGCCGGATAAGATTTTCACGTTGCTGAAAGGGGATCCGGCGGCGGAGGGGCACAGGGGGTTGGTGTCGGCGGGGACGGGGCTGGGGGAGGCGCTGCTGATCTGGGATGAGAAGACGCGGCGGCATCGGCCGATTCCATCCGAGGGCGGACACTGCGACTTTGCCGCGCGCAATGATCGCGAGATCGCGCTGCTGCAGTATCTGCGGAGAACGCTGAATGGGCGGGTGAGTTTTGAGCGCGTGGTGTCGGGGATCGGCATCAAGAACGTGTATGCGTTTCTGCGCGATGACGAGAAGATGGAGGAGCCGGCGTGGCTGCGCGAGCGCATGGAGAGCGAAGATCCGAATGCCGTGATCGGCCAGTGCGGCGAGGATGGATCGAGTGAGATTTGCGCGGAGACGCTGAAGATGTTTGCGGCGGCGTTTGGCGCGGAGGCGGGGAACGTGGGGCTGAAGGTGCTGGCGGCGGGTGGGATGTACCTGGGCGGTGGCATTGCGCCGAAGATTCTGAAGACGCTGCAGGGTGGTGAGTTTGCGCAGGCGTTCCTGGACAAGGGAAGGCTGTCGCCGCTGCTGGAGGCGATGCCGGTGCGGGTGATTCTGGATGATGCTTGCGCGTTGCTGGGAGCGGCGGCGTTTGCGGAGGCTCGGGCGGCGGAGATTACGGGGCGGTCGGCGCGCGGGGCGTCTTAGGAAATTAATTTGCAGGTGCGGTTGACTCACGGCCACATAGTAGCGTCCATGAAGTACGTTTCAAACTGGAGCGAGCGCGATGCGATGGATGGCAGCTGCGGTGCTGGGTGCGGCTTGCTCGGGTGGGCTGGCGCAACAGGTTGCGACGCCGGCGACTCCTGAGACGACCGGAACGATTGTGGGTCATGTGTACCTGGCCGATACGGGTGGGCCTGCGCGGCTGGCAGAGGTGGCGCTGCAACCGGTGCAGGTGCCGAGCGACGATGCGAAGAAGGGCGATTCGCGGCAGCTGGGTTCGTTCGAAGTGTATCGGACTGGGCTCGATGGCGGATACCGCATTGCGCATGTGAGGCCGGGATCGTATTACGTGGTGGTGAAGATGCCGGGGTACCTGTCGCCGTTTGCGATGTTCACGAATCAGCAGCTTTCGCATCCGACGCCGGATGATCAGCAGAAGATTGATGCGTATCTGCCGGTGGTGACGGTGGTGCCGAACAACTCGGCTACGATGGATATTCATTTGACGCGGGGTGCGAGCCTGAGTGGAACGCTTAGCTTCGACGACGGAGAGCCGTATCCCGACGTGCGCGTGCAGGCGATGCAGAAGGATGCGAAGGGGAAGTGGCAGACGTTGCCGCTGGTGAGCGGCGGGTACACGGACGACCTAGGCAACTTTCGGATTACGGGTTTGCTGGCGGGGGAATATCTGCTGAAGGCAACGCTTTCGCTGGATGATATGTATGTGTCGAGCGTCCTGGAGCAGCCTGACGGAATATCGTCGTCCACCCACTTCTCGCTGGATTATTACAGCGGTGACACGGTGCGGTTGCGGGATGCGAAACCGATCCACGTGGACAGTTCGCAAGAGGTGACAGGGGCGAACATTACGATACCGGTGTCGAAGCTGCACATGGTGAGTGGGCAGATTGTGCAGGCAGGGGGCGGCCGCGCGATCAATGGCGGGACCGTGGCGCTGTACTACCCGGATGGCGATGGCGAGGAGCTTGCGTCGGTGAAGGTAGAGAGCGATGAGCCAGTGTTCCGGATGCCGTTTGTGCCGGAGGGGAACTACGTGATCAAGGTGAAGGACGCGGAGGACGTGAAGCGCGAGGTGGTCTCGAATGGGCCGGGAAGCGAGCCGCCGTTCCATACCGTGACGACGGTGGTGCAGAAGTATGGAACGACCGAGCAGCCGCTGGTGGTGACGGGCGATGTGAGTGGCGTGGACCTGGCGGTCAAAGCTGTGGCGAAGACGCCATAGCCAATCGACTACATGATGCGGAAGCGTTCGCGCATGAGGCGCTGGAAGCGGGGACGCCAGATGAGGTCGTAGGCGAGCTCCTTGCCGGGAAACATGGCGAGGGCGGCGTTGCGCGCGTCGGCGATCATCTGCGAGGCGTCGTCGATGGTGAGGGAATGGTCTTGTGCGATGGTCTGCAGCACGAGGTTCATCATGAGTTGAAGCCGGCGGATGAGACGTGCCTCTTCCCGGGCATCTGCTGAAACGGGGTTGGGGGTGATGGCCGGGGTCGTGGGGGTGGGGTCGGGCTTTTGCAATCGCGGCTCCTTAGAGTTGGTTCGGCAGATGCGGAGGACGACAAGCTGGAAGCAACAGGGGGCTGACAACTCCCAACCTACGGCCAAGTCCTGAGGACTGTCTACCAATTAGACGCGGCGGATGCTGCGGAGATTCCCCCTGCGGGCGTGAGCAAAAAGGTGGTGGCGCCGAGGCGGTCGGTGCGATAGGTGCGGACGTGGGCGGCGGCGAGGCGGTCGATGACGATGGGGCTGGGATGGCCGAAGGTGTTGTGCTGACCATCGCTGATGACGGCGTCGATGGGCGAGACGGCGGCGAGGAAGTCGGGCGTGGTGGAGGTGTGGCTGCCGTGGTGGCCGACCTTGAGAAGGGTTGCGGGCTGGACGCGATGGTTGGCCAGCATGGCCGCTTCGCTGGGTGCTTCGGCGTCGCCTTCGAGCAGAACGCTGGCGCGGTCGCAGTCGAGACGGAGGACGAGCGAGTCGTTGTTAATGGGCGTTCCGGGGTTGGCATAAGGAGCTTCGGGCGCAAGAACGGTGGCATGAAGGTCGGACCAGGAGAAGGCTTCGCCGGCGTGGAGGTGGCGAATGATCATGTGCTGGGCGCGGGCCTGCGCGAGCAAGGCGTAGAAAAGTGGGGAGTCGCCGGGGTTGACGCTGATCCAGAGCTCGCGCGGGTGGAAGTCGCGCAGGATGGCGGGCATGCCGCCCATGTGATCGGAGTGCGCGTGGGTGAGCAGGACGACGTCGAGGTGACGGATGCGGCGCGACCAGAGGTAGGGGGCGACGACTTCCTCGCCGACGTCCCAGGTGGCGGCGGGGGCGTTTTCGCCGCGGCCGGTGGGACCTCCTGCGTCGATCAACATGGTTTCGCCGGTTGGGCTGACGACGAAGATGGAGTCGCCCTGGCCTACGTCGATGGCGGTGACTTCGAGGGCGCCGGGATGGAGGTGCGGCGGTGTTGGGTAGAGGACGGCGAGCGGAATAAGCAGCGCTGCGACGACGCCGGTCGCGAAGAGAGTGCGGCGATGCGCGCGGAGGGCCCAGCAGCAGTAGAGGATGCAGGCGCAGGCCAGCGCGAGCGCGATGGGTGCGGGTTCGGGTGTGCGGAGGTTGGCGATGGTGAGATTCTGCACGCGGTCTACGGTGAAACGCATGACATGAAGTAGTAGCGCGGTGAGAGCGGCGGGGATGAGGGCTAGCCAGGTGCTGATGAGCGAGGCTAGGAAGGTGATGATTGCTGCGCAGAGCAGGACCGAGAGCAGGGGAATGTCGATGAAGTTGAGCGGGAGGGCGAGGAGCGTGGCTCGATGGAAGTAGATGGCCATGGGAAGGACCATGCAGAGCTCGGCGGTGAGAGAGATGAGAATGGCTTCGCAGGTCCAGAAGAATGCGCGGAGGAACCAGACGGGTAGGTTCGCGAGACGGGGATGGAGGACGTCGGCGGCGAGGTCGGTGAGCATGCGGGTGTGGACGCGGAACTGCGCGATGCGTGGAGGGACTGCGGCGTCGGCGCGGACGATGTCGAGATGACGAAGGGCGCGCAAGCGGGGGAGAATGAGGCGCTCGCTGAGCGGAATGGCGAGGCCGGCAATCGCGAGGATGACCATGAAGGTCATCTGGAAGCTGGCTTCGAAGAGGGAACGAGGATCGAGAACAAGCACTGCGAGCGCAGCTGCGCCGAGAGCGTTGAGCGCGGTGATCTCGCGATCGAGCCAGCGGGCGACGAGGTAGATCGCTGTCATGATCAGCGCTCGCTGGGCGGGGATGCCGAAGCCTGTGAGCTCGGCGTAGGCGAAGGCGATGAGGATGGTGACGAAGACGGCGGCGGCTTGGGGCACGCGGAGACGGCGCAGGAACCAGAAGAGGCCGCCGGCGAGCAGGGCGACGTGCAGGCCGGAGACGACGAAGAGGTGGAAAGTTCCGGTGCGCTCGAAGGATTCGCGCAGGGCGCGGGTGAGATGGGTGCGATCGCCGAAGAGCATGGCGTTGAGCATGGAGGCGTCTTCAGGCGTGAGACGTAGCACGGTTGGGAGGTGGTGGATCGCCGCGGAGGCGGTGAAGGATTGGAGGCGGTCGGATGCCCACGCTTGCGCGGCGAAGATGCGGCAGCGCAGCGTAGGGTGCGCGGCGCGGACGATCTGCACGCGCGAGGAGCGAGTGCTGGCGGTGGCGGCGATGCCTTCGCTGAGCAGATAGTCGGCGTAGGACCATGCGCCGGGATCGCGGTAGACATCAGGTGTGCGCAGGCGAAGCGGGACGTCGATTTGATCGCCGCAATGGAGGGTGAGCTGAGGGCCATTGACCGAGAAGCGGATGCCACCGGTGGTGGGCTGCATCACGGAGATGTCGGGTGTGAGGTATTCGATGGACTGGAGGTCGATGTCGATGGACTGCGTATCGGGAGCGGGGTCGGCGTCCCAGGCATTGGGCTCGAATGCGGGATGGGGAGAGTTGCGCGGTGGGGGAGGAAGCGTGCGAATGCGGATGACGGTGCCCTGAACGTCGCGCGTCAGGCCGTCGGCGAGATGATGGAGCGCGGCTTGTTGCGGGATTGCGGGTTCGATCTGCGCGCACCAGCAGCCGATTGCGATCCAGAGCGCATAGATGGGAATGATTGCAACGCGAGGAGCCTTGCGCAGGCTGATGAGAGACAGCGCGAAGAGGATGAGCGTGGCGGCGGCGAGCAGGAGGGTCGGCTGCCAGCGGAGGGCGAGGAGAACGCCGAGAGCGAAGCAGACGCACGCAGTGAGCAGCGGAACCCGGCGAAGCCTGAGCGGCTCGACGACAGGGGAATCGTACAACCAGGATGTGGCAGCACCGACAGCCGGCATGAGAAGCGCTGACTAAGAACAGGGATTAGGGATTAGGGAACAGGGATTAGGAACAATGGTTCGTGAGTTGAGGGTAGAAGGTGCCGGGGGCCGTGTCTAGTTTCGGCGCTCGAGGATGGCGACTGTTTCGAGGTGGAAGGTCTGGGGGAAGAGGTCCACGAGGTGCAGAGCGCGGATGCGGTACAAGGGCTGGAGGGCGCTGAGATCGCGGGCGAGCGTGGTGGGGTCGCAGGAGACGTAAACGAGTTGGGGAGCGGCGATTTGGACGAGCAGCTCGCAGGCTTCGAGGCCTACTCCGGCACGCGGCGGGTCGAGGACGATGAGCTCCGGGCGGTCGCGGTCGAGGACGGCGCGGCGGAGGAAATCGAGCGTGGTGGACTCATGCACCGTGCTGGTTGTGCCGCGTTTGGTGAGCGCGGCGCGGAGGTCGGCGACCGCGGTGGGGTTGGCTTCGACCGCGGTGATTTCGTGGAAGCTGCGCGCTAACACGCGAGAGAAAAGCCCGACGCCGGCGAAGAGATCCCAGGCGAGGGTGCCGGAGCGCGGCTGGTCGTCGTCGTTGCAGACGAGCTGCACGAGGGTGTCCAGCAGAAAGCGGTTGGTCTGGAAAAAGCCGCCACGCGTGATCCAGTAGGTTTCATCGAGCACACGGTAGTTGAGCCCAGGGGCGCCCGCTTCCGCGATCATCCGGCCAGTAGGGCCCGTGCGGGGGTCGAATGCAGCAGCAGCTGTGGCGGTGATTAATACGTTTTGCGGTGCGTAGGCCTGCAGCGTAATCGCCGCGCGGTCCAGGCTGCCAAAGATGGCCTTGGTGCGGGGGGCGCAGAAGAAGGTGATCTGGATGCGCTTCATGGTGTGGTCGCAAAAGAGCTCGACTTCGGCGGTGGCGTTGAGCCAGTAGGCGACGTCGCGGTCTGCTGCTGCGGCGGCAAGCAGAGACTTCGCTGTGGACCAGAGGACGGGGGCTGCGATGAGGCAAGTGGTGATGGGAAGAAATTCCGTGGTGGCGTGCCGGTTGTATCCCAGGCGCAGCGAGCCCTCGGTGCCCGCTTCGTCGCCGCCGCCGACCGCATGCGCGACCCGCAGGCGAATGCGGTTGCGATAGCCCCAGGGTTCGGCAGAGTGCAGGGTGGGTTCGGGCGGGGCTTCGATGCCAGCGCTGCGAAGGAGATCGGCGAAGATGGACCGCTTGAGGCGAAGCTGCTCCGGATAGTTCGCCATCTGGTAGTGGCAGCCGCCGCAGATGCCGAAGTGGGGGCAGGGCGGTGCGACACGCTCGGGCGAGGGCGTGAGGACACAGAGTAGATGGGCTTCGTTGCTGGCGTTGGGGTTCGACGCTTCGACGGTCTCGCCGGGAAGGGTGAAGGGAACCAGCACGGGGGTTCCGCGATCGCTGTGCGCGAGGCCGCTGCCGCTGTAGAGTGCTCGATCGATGTGCAGGGATTCGCTCATGCGTGGCTCATATAGAACAAGCTTAAGCGCGGGAGCGCGCGGAGTTCGAGAAGACGCTTGTGGAGAAACTGCTGCTGCACCTGGCGAAGCTGCGTGGCGGACATCCTGGCGCGATAGGGAGCGAGCTCGCGATCGGCCTGGGCCTTGAGGTCGACGAGCTCCTGTTCGCTGGCGGAGGAGTGCAGCGCCGCGAAGAGTTTTTCTTCGAGCACGGTGAGGGTGCGATCAAGTTCGTCGAGTGGGAGGGGCGTGGGGCTGCGCATGGTGGCGGAGAGTTCGCGGAGGCGGTGTGCTGTGGTGGAAGCGGTGGAAACCCACATCTCAGAATCGAGATGTGTGGCACCCGGGGTTGTGGCGGCTTCGAGGGCGTGGGCGTTCTGGTCGAGGAAAGTTGCGACGCGCTCGGATTCGAAGCCGGACTCGCGAGGCTCGCGCGGAGTAGTGGGAGCGAGGCCGGTGGAGGCTTCGACGAGCTCTTCGGCGGATTGCATGACCGCCTGCGCGCACCAGGCGAGGCCGTTGACCTTGCGCAGACGGCCGCGAGCCTTGTGGGCGCGGGCGTCATACTTGTCGAATGCCGCGTCGATGCCGCGCAGAACAGCTTCCAGTGGAATGCCGGCTTCGCGCCAGGTTTCAATCAACGCCCAGTCCAGTGTGTTGAGCAGAAGGATGGAGCCGCGGCGGCGGCTGAACCGTTCTTCGATCTCGGAGAAGTATTCGAAGTAGTTCATAAGGACAGGGATTAGGGATTAGGGAGTAGGGATTAAGGGCGTGCGTTCTAAATCCCTAATCCCTGTTCCCTAATCCCTGCTTTACCTTCTGCGATGGCGGTCGTGATTGCGCTCCCAGATGAGGCGGAGGCCGTTGAGGGTGAGGTTATCGTCGACGTGCTGGATGTGCTTTGAGTCCGCGGCAATGAGCGTGGCGAGGCCGCCTGTGGCGATGGTTTTGGTTTCGGGGCCGAGCTCCGCGATCATGCGCTCGAGGATGCCGTCGATCTGGCCGATGGCGCCGTAGTACAGGCCAATCTGGATGTTGTCGGTTGTGGAGGTGCCGATGATCTTGGCGGGCTTTTTGATCTCGACGCGGGTGAGGCGCGCCGCACGGGCAAAGAGCGCGTCTGCAGATATGCCGATGCCCGGAGCGATGGCGCCACCGATGAACTCGCCTTTCGCGGAGACGACGTCGAACGTGGTGGCCGTGCCCATGTCGACGACGATGGTGGGGCCGCCGAGCAGATCAAAGGCTGCGACGCAATTGACGATGCGGTCGGCGCCGGCTTCGCTGGGGTTGTCGGTGAGGACTGGAAGGCCCGTCTTTACACCGGGTTCGATGAAGAGCGGGCGGATGTGGAAGAAGGTTTCGCAGAGCGTGCGAATGGCCGCATCGAGTGGCGGGACAACCGACGAGACCGCGATGCCGGTGACGATCTCCGGCTTCAGCCCACGCATGCTGAACAGGGCCTGGAAGAGAACACCAAGCTCGTCGGCGGTTTGCTTGTGGGGCGTGGTGACGCGCCAGTCGGCGACCATGCGTGCGGGTTCTGCGCCGGTCGCGGGCGCGAAGAGACAAAAAACCGTGTTGGAGTTTCCTACGTCGAGTGCCAGTAGCATGCAGAGCTTTCCCGCCTCAATCAGCTATCTTATCAGTCCTGCGCGGACGGCGAGAGTTAACGCAGCGGGTGTGGTGAGGGGCTAGGTCTGTTCGCGGACGCCGCCGGAGAGGACGGTGCGTTGGGTGTGGTCGTCGGCGTTGACCAGGAGATAGCCGTTGTGGTCGAGACCTGCAGTGGTGCCGGTGTAGCCGCCTTGCTCTGGGACTTGGACGCGCTTGCCGCGCACCCAGGATGAGGCGGCGGTGAAGCGGGTCAGGAGGTCGGGTTGCTGCGCTGGCAGATCGCGCTGGTGGGCTTCGAGCTGCGTCAGCTCGAGATCGAGTGCGCGCAGGATGGCGATCATGAGCGCATTGCGGCTCTGCGGCTCGCCGGTTGCGATGCGCAGCGAGGTGGCGATGGGCGAGAGCTCGGGGGGAAAGCTTTCGTGGTTGATGTTGAGGCCGATGCCGATGACGGCGTAGCGGAGCGGCGCATCTTCGCCGGGGTGCACGGCGGCTTCCACGAGGATGCCTCCGAGCTTTTTGCCGGGGCCGGAGGGTTGGGGGAGAAGCAGGTCGTTGGGCCAGCGGATGTCGGCGTTCAGGCCGGTTACTGTCTTGATGGCGGACTGCACGGCGAGGCCTGTGGCCAGCGAGATCCAGAGGGCTTCGCGTAGCGGGCAGGTGCGGCTTGGCTAGCACGCTGAGGTAGAGACCGTCTCCGGGCGAGGAGTGCCAGGTGTGGCCGCCGCGACCGCGTCCTTGTGTTTGCGCGTCGGCGAGATAGATGGTGCCTTCGGGAGCGCCGTTGGCGGCTGCGTCGAGGAGGAGCGTGTTGGTGGATTCGGCGGTGGGGAAGTGGTGCAGGCGGGCGGGAAAGCGGGTGCCGACCAGCGCGGCCCGCAGCGCGACTGGATTCAACTCTTCGCGAGAACTCATATCTGCATCCTAACGCTCATGGCCTGGGTCTTGAATGACGCTGATCACAGTGGGACGAGGCGCGTTCATGCCCGCTGAGTTGGCCGTGCCGCTGGTGCATCAATTCGCATTGTTGCTGATCATCGCGCTGCCTGTCGCCTGCGTTGCGTGGACGGTTACGCACGAGGAGGTCTTTCGCGAGCCGCGCGACTTCTGCAAACGGATGAGCCAGGGCTGCAAGTCGCTGCCGCAGAGAAAATTCTTCTACTTGTTTACCTGCGAGTATTGCTTCTCGCATTATGTTGCGGCGCTGGCGTTGCTGCTATTCCAGTATCAGCTGCTTTACAGCGGATGGCGCGGGTATGTGATCGCGTGGCTTGCCGTCGTGTGGATCGCGAACGTCTATATGAGCGTGTTCAACCTGCTGCGGCTGGATATTAAGCACGAGAACGTCACGATCGCCGCGGAACAGCGGGAGCTGCCGGCAGAAGCTGCGAAGAAGTGACTCCCTAGCTGTCTTTGCGATAGAGCAGATTGCGCATGGCGTCGCGGCGTGCGGCGTTGGCCTCGCGGTCGGTGGTGGCAGCGGGGTGCTGGGCGATGAGCTCGGCGGCTTCTGGTGTGGAGCAGGAGGGGCAGCGATTGGCGTAGCCAGGCTTGTCCGGCCTCAGTTCAAACTCTTCTTCGCAGATGATGCAGGTCTTGATGGGGAAGGGCATTGGAGTACTCCAGGTTTGTCGCGGGTGGCGGGATGTGGGCGACGCGTGGTGAAGCGCGTTCTATGAGATAGTTTGACGCGGTGAGAGGCCGGATGGAAGCTACTCGGACGGCAGAGCCGCGAGCGCAGCTTCGGCCTTTTGTTTGAGGGCGAGGGTTTCGGCGTGTTGCTTGCGCAGGCCTTCGACGATGTGTGCGGGAGCGCGGGCGATGAAGCCTTCGTTGCCGAGCTGCTTGTCGGCGGCCTCGAGGCCCTTGGTGAATTTGGCGAGGTCCTTGGTGAGGCGCTCGCGCTCGGCGGGGACGTCGATCTGGCGTTCGTAGAGGACCGCGACGTCGAAGGCGGGGGTGGAGCGGGCGTTGTTGCCGGTAAGGGTCGTGGAGGCGAGCTCAACGGAACTGACGCGGGCGAGGCGCGAGAGCATGTCGGCGTTGGCGTGGGCTAGCGCGGAGATGGATGCGCTGGCGTGGAGCTGGATTGAGGTGGATTCTTTTTCGGGGACGGCGAGCTCTTTGCGCAGGCCGCGGATGGTGACGATGAGATCTTGCAGCGTCGTCATCGCCAGCACGGAGGTTGTATCAGCGGCGAAATCCTCGGCGCGCGGATAGGGCGTGAGGGCGATGGATTTCGCTGGCGATGTGGTGCCTACGCTGGCGTAGAGGGCGTGCCAGAGCTCTTCGGTGAGGAAGGGCATGAAGGGCGAGAGCAGGCGCAGGGCGGCTTCGAAGACGCTGACGAGGGCGTTGAGGGTGAGGGCGGTGATGTCGCTGTGCGGGCCGTCGAAGTTGAGGCGCAGCTTGACGAGTTCGAGGTACCAGTCGCAGAACTCGCCCCAGAAGAACTGGTAGACGGCGTTGGCGGCTTCGTCGAAGCGATAGGTTGCCAGCGAGTGCGCAACGCTGTCGGAGACGGTGGAGAGGCGCGAGAAGATCCAGCGGGTTTCGAGCGGCGTGGTCTCCGGGAGGTCGAGCGAGACGGAGTCGTGGCCGCTGAGCGAGACCTTGTAGCCGGCTTCGCGGCCGCGGTCGATGTTCATCTGGAGGAAGCGGGCGGCGTTCCAGATCTTGTTGGCGAAGGCGCGGTAGCCTTCGGTGCGGGCTTCGTTGAAGGCGATGTCGGTGCCGGGCGAGGCTTGCGCGGCGAGCGTAAACCTGACCGCATCCGTGCCGTATTTGGTGACAATCTCGATGGGGTCGATGACGTTGCCCTTGGTCTTCGAAATCTTCTGGCGGTCGGCGTCGCGGACCAGAGCGTGGATGTAGACGTTGCGGAAGGGGACGGCGTCGGCGAGGGTGCGGGCTGTACCGTCGGGCATGGGGACGTCGAGCATGAAGTGGCAGCTGAGCATGATCATGCGGGCGACCCAGAAGAACAGGATGTCGAAGCCGGTGACGAGCTGCTGGGTGGGGTAGAACGCGGCCATGTCTGGCGTGAGGGAGTTATCAGTTGTCAGTTCTCCGTTGTCAGTTGAAGAACCAGGCCAGCCGAAGACGGTGAAGGGAAGAAGGCCGGAGGAGAACCAGGTGTCGAGGACGTCGGTCTCCTGCGTGAGGGTCGTAGTGTTGGAGCACTTTGTGCAGGCGGAGGGAGTGTTGCGAGCGACGATGATTTCGCCGCATGCGCCGCAGTGCCAGGCAGGGATGCGATGGCCCCACCAGAGCTGGCGGGAGATGCACCAGTCGTGGATGTTGGTCATCCACTCCATGTAGGTTTTGCGGTTGTTGTCAGGCGTGAAGGTGATGTGGCCCTGTTCGACGGCGGCGATGGCCTTGTCGGCAAGGGGCTGGATCTTGATGAACCATTGCATGGAGAGGCGCGGCTCGATGATGACGCCGGTGCGTTGCGAGATGGGGACCGTCATGGGATGGTCTTTAATTTCTACAAGGAGGCCCGCGGCATCGAGGTCAGCAACGATGCGCTCGCGGGCTTCGAACCGATCGAGGCCTTCGAAGAACGATCCACCGGGTACTTTGATGTGGGCGCTTGCATCCAGGATGGAGATGCTGTCAATTTCCGGGTGGCGCTGGCCGATGGCGAAGTCGTTGGGGTCATGCGCCGGCGTAACCTTCACCGCTCCGGTGCCGAACTCGGGATTGGCCCAGTCGTCGGCGAGGATCGGGATTTCGCGTTGGGTCAGAGGCAGCTTGAGAAGTTTGCCGATGAGATGGGTATAGCGTTCGTCGGTTGGATTGACGGCGACGGCGACGTCTCCAAGCATGGTCTCGGGGCGCGTGGTCGCGATGGTGATGGAGCCTGATCCATCGGCTAACGGATAGCGGATGGTGTAAAGCTTGCCGACGCGCTCTTCGGAGTCGACCTCGAGATCGCTGACGGCGGTCTGGATGGATGGGTCCCAGTTGACGATGTAGGCGCCGCGATAGATGAGGCCCTGCTCCCAGAGGCGAACGAAGGCTTCCTTGACCGCGATCGACAGGCGATCGTCCATGGTGAAGTATTCGCGCGACCAGTCGACCGACGCGCCGAGCCGCTTCATCTGCTCGGTGATGGCTGAACCGTATTGCTGCTTCCACTCCCACACGCGCTCGGTGAAAGCCTCGCGGCCCATTTGCTGGCGGGTGGGCTTGCCTTCGGCGGCGAGTTGGCGCTCGACCATCATCTGCGTGGCGATGCCGGCGTGATCGGTTCCCGGGACCCAGACGGCGGTGTCGCCGGACATGCGGCGCCAACGCGTAAGGATGTCCATCTGGGTGTGTTCGAGCATGTGGCCAATGTGCAGGCGGCCGGTCACGTTGGGCGGCGGGAGCAGTTGGACGAAGGGCGTGATGGTGGCTGGGTCGGCGGGGGTGGGGACGGAGAAGATCTTCTCGTCGACCCAGAATTTGGACCACTTCTCTTCAATCAGCGAGGGATCGTATGCCTTGGGTAGTTCCTGACTCATAAGGTTTAAGGGTAGCAGGGTGAGGCAGGGATTAGGGATTAGGGATTAGGGGTTAGGGATTAGAAAAGGCGGCGCAAAAGAAAAAGGAGGAGCCGAAGCCCCTCCTAATCTCTAGTCTCTATTTCCTAATCTCTTAGAACGGGTTGAGCTTATCCAGGCCCTTCTTGGGCTTGTGCTTGCTGGAGCTCTCGTCGTTCTTGTCTTCCTTGGGAGCCTTGGTCTTCTTCTTCTTGCCGTTGGCTTGGGTCGCAGGCGGTTGCGCACCCGGAGCGGTTGCGTGGCCCTCTGCTTCGTTTACCTGATCAGGAGCGTCTGGAGCCTTTTCGACTGCCGGCAACGCAGTGGCCGTTGCCTTGGGCATGGGCAGACCGTAGTTTGGATCCTGGGCGCCGGTGGCGGCGGGCAGGTTGCTGGCCCCCGTGCCGGTTGCAGGAGCTTCGCTGCCGGGGGTGATGACTTCTGCGCCCAGGCCGGTGCCTGTGCCGGAGTCGGTCGGCGTTGGAGTCGACGCAGGCTCAACTTCCGTGACCGTCTTATCGCTGTTATCCGCTGCTGCTCCGCCGCTCTCGCTGGGCACGTCTTCAAGCGTTGGTGGCGCAGCCGCTGCCGGCGGTGGCGGTGCTGCGGAGGTTTCGGTTCCGCTGGCCGGTGCTGGCGCTGCTGAGGCCGCCAATGGCGCCTTGGCACCAGGATTCGGACTGAAGGCGTCGCGGTAGTCCGCCATCAGTTCCTTGACCACCACGGGTGCCGTGGTGGGCGTTGGATCCTCAAGCGTTGGCATACCCATCCTGGCGGCTGTAACGGTGTCCGGCTCGCGCAGGAAGAGCAGTTCGATGCGCTTCTGCAGGTTGTACTGCGCGCGGCTGCTCTCGAGCTCCTCGCTGAGCGCTTCCTGCTCCTTGGTGGGAGTCGGGATGGGCAGGTTCATGCCGGTCAGGCGCTCTTTGGCATCCTCCACGTGGGGAGCGGCGGAGTGATAGATCACGACCTTGCGGTAATCCTCGGCGGCCTTGCTGTCGTAGTCCTCGAGCAGGCGCCCCTTGGCGCCTTCAGGCAGGCAGCGTGTCCCGGGCGGGAGCTTCTTGGAGCAGACAACTTCGGTGCGGACCACGGCGGCCTCTGCCTCGTAGTCGTCGCCGATGCCGATCAGGACATCGTCCATGTGGCTGTAGAGCGGATAGGAGTCGGCGACGGTCTGGTAGCGTGCGATGGACGCGGGCCAGTTGCCGTGAGAGGCGTAGAAGGAGCCCAGCTCGGCTTCGCGATCCGCCAGAACCTCCTGGACTTCGCGAAGCTTCTGGCGCGCGTCATCGAGAATCGGCTTCGGTGCGTCGGGATACTGCTTGAGCATGGTGCGGTACTCCTGCTCAGCATGCGTTGCCTTGGAGTAGTCGCGGTCGGGAACGTCCATCTGCTTGAAGTAGATGTCGCCGATGCGCAGCTGCGCTTCCGCAGCCTCCGGCACATTGGGGAAGAAGGTGATGAAGTCGCGATACTCCTGCTCAGCTTCGGTCAGCGCTGCGCTGCCGCCTTCCTTGTACCAGGCATCCGCGACTGCGAGCTTGGCGCGCATCATGTACTGCGAGTCGGGATAGGTGTCGAGGAGGGTCTGCAGGTCGAGGCGGCCAATGTCGTAGTGGCCGCTGGCGATCTGCGCGACGGCCTTGTCGTAGAGCTGCTTATCGGGCAGCTGCTGATCCTTGCCGATGAGCGGGTTGAACTTGGCTTCCTTCTTGAGCTCGGCCTTGGTGTCCTTGGTTTCCTGGACGCGGTCCGCCTTGGCGATGTGAGACTTCTTCTTTTTGACCGGGGTGTTGCTCAGCGTGACCTCTGCCTGGGCGGGAGGAGGGGTGGTCTGCGCGGCCTGCGCGGGCTCGGCGGCTGGTGCGGTGGTTGCATCCTGTGCTCTCAGCGCGGGGGTTCCAGCCAGTAGTGCGACAACCGTCAGGCCGGCGAGCAGGCCCATCTGGTTGCTGGGGAAAAAACTACGAATCTTCATGCCCATCAAAACTCCATCTGCTCTGCGGCGTGGCCGCGAATTCCATCTGCGGTG
This sequence comes from uncultured Acidobacteriaceae bacterium, assembly GCA_963821165.1. GTDB lineage: Bacteria > Acidobacteriota > Terriglobia > Terriglobales > Acidobacteriaceae > Granulicella. Next base: position 127,964 of record CAWGCQ010000003.1, on the reverse strand, counting down.
CTGTGGATGCCACCAACTCCATCTTCCCCATCGGCGGCGTCAAGAGCAGCTTCTATTCTATCTGGGGAAGTGCCAAGGCCGCATCCGCGGGGTTCGTTTCTTCACTCTGGCCTGGTTTCGGGCTTGTCTGCGTTTAGCTTGCCGCGCGGGCCACGCGCAGAAAGTCGCGTGCATTCTCCTCGGTCTTGCCTGGTTGCCCCGTTGGCGCAAAGATGGCGGACCCGGCGACGAGCATGTCCGCTCCTGCTTCGACGACGCTAGCGACCGTATCGTGAGCGATGCCGCCGTCGACTTCAATGCGATAATTCAGGCCCAGCTCGTGGCGCAGACGGCGCAGGTGGGCGATGCGCTCGATGGAGCGGGGCAGGAACTTCTGGCCGCCGAAGCCGGGATTCACGCTCATGACGAGCACATGATGCACCATCGAAAGGACTTCCGAGAGCATTTCGACCGGCGTGGCAGGGTTGATTACGACGCCGGGAAGCATGCCGTGGTCGAGAATGTGCTGCAGGGTGCGGTTGAGGTGGCGGCAGGCCTCCACGTGGACTGAGACCATGTCGGCGCCGGCCTCGGCGAAGGCGGGGATGAACTCGTCGGGATTCTCGATCATCAGGTGGCAGTCGAGGGGGAGGGTGGTGACGGGGCGGATGGCCTTGACGACCGGGGGGCCGAAGGTGATGTTGGGGACGAAGTGGCCGTCCATGACGTCCACGTGGACGATGGTGCCGCCGCCTTCGGTGGCGCGGCCGATCTCGTCGGCGAGATGCGCGAAGTCTGCGGCGAGGATGGAAAATGCCAGTTCAATCATCAGGAGTTCAGTTTAGCAGCGCGAGCGAGATCATTCCGCGAGATCGCCCGGGGTGACGGCCTTGCGGGTGCGGGTGCGCTTGGGGAGGACGGGGACCTCGCGTTCGACGCCTTCGCGGCCGGGGTGGATCATCTTCGTCTTGAGGGTTTTTGCTGCCTCGCGATCGGCCGGTGCGACGGGCGCAGGAGGGCCGAGCGCGACGCGGGCGGCTCCGTTGAGGACGCGGCGGATCGGCCAGGAGCTGTCTGGGTTGGGGAGGAAGACCTCGCCTGTCGCGCTGCTTCTCCGGCCGGTAGTACCAGCGGCGCAGCAGCGAGAGATGGTCGCAGAACTCGGCCATGTCCGGAGCGGATTCGGTGTGCATGGCGAGCGCGTCGATGGCGGCGCGGGCGCGATCTTCGGGGGTGAGCGAGATCGCGGCCTCCGGCTCGGGCTCCAGTGGGATGGGCGCGAGCATCAGCGGCTGCGCGAAGAGGCTGCTGCCGACTGCGGTCTGCTCGCGGACAGCGCGAACGCCGAGGGTGGAGAGGCGTTCGGGGCCGCAGAGCTGGCCGTGCTCGAAGAGGAAGACGGCGGCGGCTTCGGGGCGAATTTCGTTCTCAACGGGTGCAGCTTCCTGGAGGATGAGGGCGCGCAGCTGGTCGATGGGGCGGACGAGTTCGTCGGCGAGCAGGGAGGCGGCGCGGACTTTTTCCCACTGCTTATGCAGCGCGGCTGCGCCTTCGAAGTCCATTGCCTCGCTGGCGGCTATCGCGCTGCGCGGCAACCTCGTCGAGCAGGGATTGGCCGCGGGTGGTGAAGAAGGCGAAGACTCGCTGCAGCTTCGTGCGCGTACTGCTCGGGCGTGCAGGCCTGCGGGTTGCCTTCCTTGCAGGGCTGCATGCACTTGTTCATCTCGCCGTAGACGCAGCCGGGATGCTCGGGATAGGGCTCGAGATCTTCATAGCAGCGGCGCAGCAGGAAGAGATCGAGCACGGCGTCGCAGTAGCGTTCAGCGGCGGCGCGCGACGGAAAGGGGCCGAAGGATTCGCGCAGCGATTTTTTGCTCAGGCGGTTGGTGGAATAGACGCGCGGATGCGGTTGCGACATCGTGATGCGCAGGACGTAGGGCGCGTGGAGGCGGAGGCGCTTGCGGGCGTCCTCAGGGCCGAAGGCGGAGCGTGCGGCGCGGTAGAGCAGCAGCGTGGATTCGAAGTCGGAGCCGGTGCGCGTCCACTCGATCCAGTGAATGCGTGCGCGAAGGTTGAGGCGCTTGGAGGGGACGGGCTGGCCGTTTTCGTCGAGGGCTTCGGGCGGGGCGAGCAGGCGGCGGAGGCGGCGGCGAAGGTCGGCGGCGCGGGTGAGGTAGGGCTGGGCTTCTATCGAGCCGCGGGCCCTGGGATCGGCGCCGCGCAGAGCGAAGATGCCGGGCGCCGCGGGGATGCTGCGCAGGAGCTCGTCTGAGCTCTCGGGGAGGAACTCGGCTCGGTGAGCGAAAGCGAAGGGCGCGGCCACAGGTTGGATTTTAGACGGTTGCGGGATTTTAGACGGAGTGAGCGGTTAGCTGCCGGCGACGGTCATGCCTTCGACGCGTACCGTGGGCACAGCGCCGGAGCCGCGGAATTCGAGGTCGTTGCCGATGGCGACGACGTTGCGGAAGATGTCCTTGAGATTGCCGGCGATGGTGATCTGCTCGACCGGGTAGGCGAGCTCGCCGTTCTCGATCCAGAGGCCGCTGGCGCCGACGGAGTAGTCGCCGGTGACGAGGTTCACGCCGTGGCCCATCGTCTGCAGAACGTAGAGGCCGGAGGGAACGCCGCCGATGACCTGCTCGGGGGTGAGGACGCCGGGCTCGAGGAAGTAGTTGCCGCCGCCGATGCCGGGAGCGCCGGCGAGCCCGCGCGAGGCCTTGCCGGTGGATTGCATGTTGAGCTTGCGCGCGGTGTAGGTGTTGAGCATGAGGTGCTTGAGGATGCCGCGCTCGATCACGACGGTGCGGCGCGTTGGCAGGCCGTCGCCGTCGAAGGGCGAGGTGCCGAAGCCGCCGACGCGGAGGTGTGTGCCGTCGTCCAGGTCGTGATCGAAGACCATGGTGCCGTCGTCGATCATGGTGATGTTTTCGCCGGCGACCTGCTCGCCGAGCTTGCCGGAGAACATGCTGGCGTTGCGGTAGATGGAGTCGCCGTCGGCGGCGGCGAGCAGGTTGCCCATGAGGCCGCGCGCGATCTTCGGGAGCGAAGACGACGGGGCAGCGCTGGGTGGGAACGCGGCGCGCGCCGAGGCGGCGAAGCGCGCGCTGGGCGGCGATGCGGCCGATGGCCTCGGGGCTCTCGAGCAGCTTGGCCGTGCGCGCGGAGGAGTACCAGAAGTCGCGCTGCATGGCGCCGCTGGCGTCCTGCGCGATGGGGGTGACGGAGAAGCCGCAGTAGCTGCTGCGGTACTCGCCGGAGAAGCCGCGCGAGTTCACCATGAAGCGATGCAGGGTGCTGGCGTCGAAGTCCGCGCCGGAGGAGTTCTGGATGCGCGTGTCGTGTGCCAGCGCCGCGGCTTCGCAGCGGCGGGCGATGTCGATGCGCTCGGCGGGCGGGATCGCGTCGACGTCATTGAAGTAGAGTGCGAGCGCGGCGACGTCGTTGGAGCCGAAGGCTTCGCGGTCGGGTAGGCCGGCGAAGGGATCGACGCCGGTGACGCGGGCGAGTTGCACGGCGGAGTCGATGATGCGCGTGACGCCTTCGGGCGAGAGGTCGCTGGTGGAGGTGCTGGCGGTGCGGCTTCCCGTGCCTTCGGCGAAGAGCACGCGCAGGCCGAGGGCGCGCGAGCCGGACTCGGTGAGCTGCTCGACCTGGCCGAGGCGAACGTTGACGTGGAACTCTTCGCTCTCGACGGCCACCGCTTCGGCGTCGGTGGCGCCGAGCGCCAGCGCGCGTGCGACGGCCTGCTCGGCGAGTTGCTTCAGATCGGCAGCATGGCCGGTAGCGTGCGTGGCGTTTGTGGTGGTGCTCAACGGGATGTCCTCAAGCGCTGGTGCATTGCATCAACTTTCTCAGGCTGCGGGCGCTTTCCTTAAGCTACGGGCGTACCCGAAAGGCGAGTTGCGCGGCCATCCGTGGCAGCATGAAAGCGCGCGCCAACCGGGCAGTGCTCGGAGTCGCTCTTCAGCTTGTGCTCGACGTGCGAGACCGCGCCGGGCGTGTGACGCTTGTGCAGCTTCAGCGGGCCGTGGCACTCCTTGCAGCGGAACTCGGTGTCGCCATCGAGGATCGCGTCGGCGACGGTCTTGACCTTCCAGAACGGCTCATAGCCTCCGCCGGCGCGCACGCGGCGACGTTTCACTTCGCACTCGTAGAGCTTCTCAGGAGTTATTGCAACTTTGGTAGCCATTGTCTTCCTTCTTATTGCGGTTGAGCGTGCGTGGGAAGTTCTGGTCCTGTGTGCAGTTCAAGCGTGAAAATTTCTAGTGCCCTGTGCCGCCGACGGTCATGCGGTCGAGCTTGATGGTGGGCATGCCAACGCCGACGGGAACGCTCTGGCCGGCTTTGCCGCAGGTGCCGACACCTTCGTCGAGCGCCAGATCGTTGCCGACCATCGAGACATACTTGAGCGCTTCGGGCCCGTTGCCGATCAGGGTTGCGCCCTTGACCGGCGCGGTGACGATGCCGTCCTCGATGAGGTACGCCTCGCTGGCGGTGAAGACAAACTTGCCGCTGGTGATGTCGACCTGGCCGCCGCCGAAGTTCACGGCGTAGAGGCCGCGCTTCACGGACTTGAGGATGTCGGCGGGCATCGTCCTCGCCGTTGAGCATGTAGGTGTTGGTCATGCGCGGCATGGGGATGGATTGATAGCTCTCGCGGCGTCCGCTGCCGGTGTTGGGCATGTTCATCAGGCGCGAGCTGAGCTTGTCGGAGAGATAGCCGCGGAGGATGCCGTTCTCGATCAGCACGGTCTCCTGCGTGGCGTTGCCTTCGTCGTCCACGTTGATGGAGCCGCGGCGGCCGGGCATGCGGCCGTTGTCGACGACGGTGACTTTGGACGAGGCGACCTGCTGGCCGATGAGGCCGGCGAAGGCGGAGGTCTTCTTGCGGTTGAAGTCGGCTTCGAGGCCATGGCCGACGGCCTCGTGCAGCAGAACGCCGGGCCAGCCGGGGCCGAGCACGACTTCCATCTCGCCTGCCGGAGCAGCGACGGCGCCGAGTTGCAGGATGGCGGTGCGTGCGGCCTCGCGGGCGTAGTGCTCGGGAGACTTGTCGCCCTCGAAGAAGTCGAGCGTGATGCGTCCGCCGCCGCCGCTGGTGCCGCGCGCGGTGTTAGTCGCGTCCTTGGCGATGACGGAGACGTTGAGGCGTGCGAGCGGCTGGGTGTCGCGAGGCGTAGGTGCCGTCGGAGGCGGCGATGAGGATGCGGCGGAGCTCGTCGTTGATGCAGGCGCGGACCTGCGTGATGCGCGAGTCGTAGTCGCGGGCGGCCTTGTTGGCGCGCTCGATGAGCTCGAGCTTGTCGGCGATCTCGGCGTCGGCGGTGACGCCGGCGACGGGGTAGAGCGAGGGTGCGGGGACCTCGTGGAAGCCCTGCACGCGCTGGGTTTGCGGGCCGTTGGCGATGAGCGCGGCGGTGCGCGCGGCCTTGAGCAGGCGGTCGGGGCTGAGGTCGTCGGTGTAGGCGTAGCCGGTGCGCTCGCCGGAGAGAACGCGAATGCCGCAGCCGACGCTGATGCCCTGCGCGGCGGTCTTGACGATGCCTTCGTCCATGCCGAGCGAGGTGGAGGTGACGGCTTCGAAGTAGAGATCGGCGAACTCTCCGCCGGCTGAAAGCGCCTCGCCGAGGCAGCGTTCCAGAAGCCGCTCGGTCAGTCCGAGATGGGTCAGGAAGTAACGCTTGTGGTCCGGGGCGTCAGATGGAAGAAGGTTAGGGGCGGAGGCCATTAATCTAATTGTAGTCTTAGAAAGCCATAAAACCTGCTCCCATCGGACATCAGACACGCCATGACGGCGAAATTAGCCTCCCAGAATCGGCTTCCGGGCCTCGATACGCTCCGCGCCCTGGCGATTGTCGTGGTGATGGCGTTCCATTTGGATGGTCTACTACCGAACATATTCGGTCCCATCGAGCGCTTCGGATGGATGGGCGTGGATCTGTTTTTCGTGCTCAGCGGCTACCTGATCGGCTCGCAGCTGCTCAAGCCGGTGCGCGAGGGCCGAGGCATTTCGATGCTCGATTTCTATCGCAAGCGTGCCTATCGGATCCTGCCGGTGTACCTGGTGGTGCTGGCGCTCTATGTGTTCTGGCCGCTGTGGCGCGAGGCGCCGGGGATGTCGCCGCTGTGGCAGTTCCTGACGTTCACCGAAAACTTCTTCGTCGACTACTCTACTAATCACGCGTTCTCCCACGTCTGGTCGCTGTGCGTGGAAGAGCATTTCTATCTGCTGCTGCCCATGATCGTGATCCTGATGTCGCGCCGGGCTGCGGCCTGGAAGACAGTCGCGCTGCTGGGTTTCTTCGTGGCGCTGGGGCTCGCGATTCGCAGCTACGAGTACTTCCACGTGCTGCTGCCGATGGGCCGGGACAGCGACGGCTTCAGTGTTCAGTACATCGAACGGATCTACTATCCGACCTATACGCGGCTCGATGGATTGCTGGCGGGCGTGGCGCTGGCGTTGATGCGGATCTTTCGGCCGGGCTGGTGGTCGGCCGCATTGCAGCGGGCAAACTGGGTGCTGGCGGGCGGCGTAGCGCTGATGGGCTGCGCCCTGTGGACCTTCGCTGACCGCGTCAGCGCGGTCGGCAACGTGATCGGGTTTCCGGTGATGGCCATCGCCATGGGGATGCTGGTGATGGCGGCTGCCGACCGGCGATCGTGGTTTGGAAGAGTTCGCGTGCCCGGCGCGAAGCTGGTCGCGACACTCGCTTACAGCCTGTACCTCACGCACAAGGAGATCGCGCACCTGGACGAGCTATGGCTTCCGAAGGTGATGGACGCACGTGATTGGAGGAGCGTCTGCATTCTCGTCGTGAGCTGCATGGCGGCTGCCGGGCTTATGTATCTTGCGATCGAGCGGCCATTCCTCGCGTTGCGCGATCGCCGCGAGGGACGCAGGGCGATCAGCGTCGATGAGGAAGTGTTGGTGGAACCGGCGCTCTAGGCCACGGTGCGAGCTGCGCTCTAGGCCACGTTGGGAGCTGCGCTCTAGCGGCCGTGCGAGGGGTCGGCGCTGCTGGCGAGATCCATGTCGATCAAGACTGTGGGAACGCCGGGAGCATAGCAGTTGCCGTCTGCCGCGTAGGTGGCGGCGCAGGCCCGCGTCAGCTCGGGGCGACGGGGCGACTGCGAGTATTGCCAGGCGACCAGATCGCCGCCGGGGCTCAGCGGTTTCACGCCGGCGCTCGAGAGCGGCTTGGCATGCACGGTGCATCCGGGCGCGGGTGGGCAGGCATCCTGCGCGTCAAACATCGCGATGGGATGCAGGCGATTCCTGATGACGTGAGCGCGAATGTCCTCGATGGTGGTGATGGTCTGGCCTGGGCCGTTGGGCACGGGCTGGCCACTGGCGTAGACGCCGGGGCGATAGTCGCTGGCGGCGACGGCCTCGGTCCACGCGAGCAGATAGGCGGCTTGTTCGGCGAGCAGAATCCCGCCCTCTTCCTGATCGAGAAAAATAATGGCGTGCGAGGGAAAGCCCTCGCTGCGTGCTGCTGCGACGGCGGCGGTAGCGTCCTTGCGCGCGAGCTCGGCAGGGGACGTGCCTGTCTTCTGCGCCTTCAGAATTTCGTCATCCAGACGCCCGTTGGCCAGGGCCAGGAAACCCCATCCCTGTTGGCGCAGTTCGGCGCGCTTGCCTCTCCAGGTGTTGGCGGTCTCTCCTGGAGGGTTGGTGAGCCAATAGCCGGTGAAGGCGAAGGTTTTGTGCAGCGTGGCCATGGTGGGGTCGCCGGGGTAGTCGTTGCTGTCGAAACCGCGGAAGCCTCCGGCAACGGCGCCAACCTGTAGGTCCGTGGCGCTGCTAGCCATTTCGGCAGCTTTTTCGGCAGGAGGACCAGTAGTCGCCGAAACGGCGACGCCGCCGCGCGAACAGCCGCTGGCGGCAATAACGGCCAATGCAAAACCGAGATGCCGAAACGCAAGCCACATCTTCCTGTCCCCTGTCTCTTGCTTGATTGTGCCTGTTCGCAGATCCTGAACCTCAGATTACACGGACTTGGATGTAATTTCGGTCACAGCAGGTGACCCCGTCGGATTGATATCTTTCGATCTACAATCGCTGTGACACACGGGTTGGGCTTCGCTGTTCTCATCTCGACACCAAGGATTTCCAACATGCCCCCAGTGGCTGACCCACGCTATCCCATCGGCAAATTCACGCCGCCGGCAACCATTACCATCGCCGACCGCAAGGCGGCGATCAACGCTCTGGAAAAGATGCCGGAGTATCTGCGCAGTGCCCTGCGCGATCTCGATACCGTCCAGCTGAACGTCCCCTACCGAGAGGGGGGATGGTCGATCCGGCAGGTGGTGCATCACGTTGCCGACTCGCACGCGATCGCCTTTTACCGCATGCGCCGCGCGCTGACCGAGGACTGGCCTACCGTCCACGATTACGACGAGAAAGCTTTCGCTACTCTCGCTGATTCCGTCGCGCCGGCGGAGTGGTCGGTGGAATTGATTGAGGCCGTGCATGCTCGCTGGGTGCTCGTGCTGCACTCACTCACCGAGCCGCAGTGGAAGCGCGGCTACAAACACAGCGCACGCGGGCCCAGCACAGTCGAAGAGGTTGCGCTGCTCTACGCCTGGCACGCGCGCCACCACCTTGCGCACATTACCCACCTGCGCGCACGTAAAGGCTGGTGAGGTAGCGGGTTGATGTGGCTCACATCGCCGCGGCAGGGATGGTGCTACTCTTCGGCTTATGCGCCCGCCCAGAGCTTCTTCCGCGGATCAGCAACCCGCCCAGACGGTCACTGCCACCGCCCAACAGATCGAGGAGTTCCTCGCGAACCATCCCGAGGCCGCCGTGCTCGAAGACGGCAAGGTGATCTTCGATCTGCGCTTTGCCAAGGCTTCGCTCAACACCGACCACGACCGCTGCACGCTTCACCTGTGGAGTGAAGAGCGCAACCTGGTGCGGCAGATTGTCTCCGTGACGGAGCGCGCGGAGACGCTTGCGCCTTGCCACGCAGCGGTTCGGGCACGCGCAGAGCAAGCTGCTGGAGCTGGTGGCCTCGCGCGAACGCAGAACTCCGACTACCCGCGAGACTGCCCGGCAGCGCTATGTGCAGACGCTCGAACGGGCGCTCGCACGCGAGTTCGCGGATTGGGGCTGCGATGGATTTCGCACCGCGATGGACCTGGAGCGAAGTTTTGGACCTGCCTATGCGCGCGGCTCTCTGCTGCGGGGCAACTCGGCGTGGGCCGTTATCGGCGTCAACGAGCAGGAGAACGCGACCACCATCGACGGCATTCTGACGCTGGGCATTCTGTGGCTGCACCACTGCCGCGAGCACGCTGGCGGGCGGCGTCTTTACCAGGGGCTGAAGGTGATCGTGCCGCGCGGCATCGGCGATGCTCACGCTCTCGCGCATGGCGTGGCTGAACGATGAGGCGGCAAAGTGGGAGCTCTGGGAGTTCGAGCAGAGCAGCGAGGAGTTGCTGCAGCGCGACCCGAGCGACCAGGGGAATCTGCGCACCCGGCTGATTCATCTGCCCGATGAACAGGCCGCGCGCGAACGCTTCGCCGCAGGCATCGAGCAGGTGATGCAGTTAGTGCCGCCGAGCCAGGAGGATCGCGTGGAGCAACGGTTGCGCAATACTGCGGAGCTCGCGTTCCTTCTGCATGGAATGGAGTTCGCGCGCATTCGGATTGGCCTTGCGCCCAACAGCTTCGCGCACGATGCTGGAGGTCACGGCCGGCGTTGGCCCGAATGAGACTGCGCTCACAGCGGAGAATCGCGCGGAGCTGGCCGAGATGGTTGCGGAGCTGTTCGAGCGGCGGCGGGCGGTCGAGCCCTCAGGCGTGTTTGCGCGGCGTCCGGCGCCGACTCTGCGCAGAATTGGTTCACCCATGACTGCTTCTGCGCACGCGCGCATGCAGGGAGGCCAACGCGGCAAAGGCACGGCCATGCAGGATCCGCTGTATCGCGCCGCGCCAGAGCGCTGGCTGGAGTCGATGCTGCGGCAGGATCTCGCGCCGCTTACGCGCAGCCTCGCACCTCGTCCGCAAACTTCGACGCAGGTGACGGGCGAGCGCTTCGCGAATGATGTGGACCCGGACTCGATCGGCAACCGCGCGGACGCGACTCCCGTTGCGCGAGAGGCTGACGGCAACAAGTTCAGTCCGGCCGCCGGAGAAAGTCGCGTGATTCCGCGCTTCGATGCGCAGCATGTGTACTCGCAGGTGCCGGCGATTGCTGGAGCCAGCGATCATGGGCTGCTCGATCTGCTGGGCGTGACCGCCGATGGGCGGCTTGCGGTGATTGAGCTGAAGGTGGATGACGACCTGCACTTCGCGCTGCAGGGGCTCGACTACTGGATTCGCGTGCGTCAGCACCACCTGCAAACTGCAGATACCGCTACCGGTCTTGGCGAGTTTCAGCGTCACGGCTACTTTCGCGGCGTTGAGCTCTCCCCGCTCCCGCCGCGGCTGTACCTGGTTGCGCCTTCACTGCACATCCATCCTGCGACCGAAACGCTGTTGCGTTATCTTTCGCCGCGCGTGGAATGGAATTTGTTAGCGCTGGATGAACGCTGGCGGCAGCAGATTCGCGTGGTTTGGCGGAAACAGGGCGGCCGTTGAACAACTCTGCGACCTGAGACCGGGAATCGCCATCCAAGAGAGCGAAGGAGATTCATCATGGCGACTGCGACTGCTGTTAACAAGACATTCAAATTGGGTGGCGAGCTGGAGATTCGATCGGCTCGGCTACGGCGCGATGCGCATTACCGGCAAGGGAATCTGGGGCGAGCCGGACGATCGCGAGAACGCGAAGAAAGTTCTGCGGCGTGCCGTGGAGCTGGGTGTGAATTTTATCGACACGGCCGACAGCTATGGCCCGGCCGTGAGCGAGCGGCTCATTGGCGAAGCGCTGGCGCCGTACGAGAAAGGCACGGTCATCGCGACCAAAGCTGGGCTTACGCGGCAGGGTCCGGACAGGTGGTTGCCCGTCGGTCGGCCCGAATATCTCACGCAACAAGTGGAGATGAGCCTGCGCTGGCTCAAGCGCGAACAGCTTGACCTTTGGCAGCTGCATCGCATCGATGCGAAGGTGCCGGTGGAGGAGTCGCTTGGCGCGATCAAGAAGCTGCAGGCGGCTGGAAAGATTCGCCTGGTTGGGCTAAGCGAAGTTTCCGTCGCTGAGATTGAGCAGGCGCGCAAGGTCATCGACGTCGTCAGCGTGCAGAACGAGTACAACATCTCGAATCGTAAGAGTGAGGCGGTGCTGGAATATTGCGAGCGCGAAAAGATTGCGTTCATTCCGTGGTTCCCGGTGGCGTCGGGCAAGCTTGCGCAGCCCGGCGGCAAGCTGGACGAGTTGGCGAAGAAGCACGGAGCTACTGTCTCGCAGCTTTCGCTGGCGTGGTTGCTGCATCGCTCGCCGGTGATGCTGCCGATTCCGGGGACGTCGTCCGTTGAGCATCTCGAAGAGAATATGAAGGCTGCCGACGTAACCCTGAGCGACGAGGAGTGGCAGGAGCTGGAAGCAGCAGCGAAGTAGCTCGCGTCGAGCGCAATTGGATCATTCACCAAGCACTGGAGGAATACTTGAGCCTTACGCTGGATCCTAAAGCGACTGCCGTGGTCCTCATCGATCTGCAAAACGCCATCGTGTCACGGCAGATGGCGCCGCATTCCGCGTCCGATGTCGTCTCGCGTTCCGCGAAGCTGGCCGAGGCCGTGCGCGCGAGCGGTGGAACCGCGATCTATGTTCACGTGCTGGTCTCCGACATCCTCTCGCTTCCGGCGGACCGCAGCAATCCGCGTTCGCCGGGGCCCGTTCCTCCCGAGGCGTCGGAGCTGGTGTCCGGAGGCCGGCTTCCGCGATGGCGACGTGCTGATCACGAAGCGGCAGTGGGGAGCGTTTTACGGTACCAATCTGGAGCAGCAGCTGCGCCGCCGCGGCGTCCGCACCATCATCCTGGCGGGCATCGCGACGAACATGGGCGTCGAATCGACCGCGCGCGCCGCTCATGATCAGGGCTACGAGCTGGTCTTCGCAGAAGACGCGATGTCCTCGCTCAGCGCGGAGTTTCACCAGTTTTCGGTGCAGAATATCTTCCCCATCATGGGCCGGGTGCGCAGCTCGGCTGAGATCATCGAGGCGCTGAAGACGAGTTGACCCGCTGCGAAATGTAACGCCCGCGTTAAACTTTACTTCCACAGCAAAGCCACAGCCTCGCGGCGAATCCAGTCGTGCTATTCTGCCGGAGCACTTCTGGTGCAAGTCTGTTGATATCGCCAAGGAGAACATTATGGGTCTGTTCGAAGAATTAGCTGGCGCCGCAGTTGCGGTGGAAGGTGTTAAGAAACTGGATCCAAATGCGTCCATCCTCACCGAAGGCGTCGCAGCCATCGCAGGCTACGAAGGCACGGAAGCGATCACGGACCACCTGGAAAAGAAGGAAGACGACGGCAGCCAGGCCGGCTGAGCCGCGTCAACATTCCAAGCTTAAAACATTCCAAGCTTAAGAAGAAAGAGCCGCCAGCCTGGCGGCTCTTTTTATTGCGCGAATGCGATCATCCCCAGGCCGCTGGGGCTGCGTCGAGTTCCTCATCCGGCTCGGGCGAAAAGTTCTCCTCGCGAGCTTCCCGGTTGACGAAGAACGCTTCCACCTTCTCGATCACCTGCGCGCCGCGCCTGGCTTCGAAGATCTCGCGGCGCAACGTGGCGCCGCCCGGGACGCCGTGGGTAAACCAGCTGGCGAACTGCTTCATGCGTCCGATGGCGTCGCGTTGCGCGCTCTCGTGGTTGCGCTTCAGCCGCTTGGACAGATCGTCGTCGGCGGGTCCGAGGACCTCGGGATGCTCGGCGACCTCGGTCATCAGGCGCTCGAAATAATCGCGAATCATGCGGTAGCGATCCATGTCGGTCGGCTTGTCATAGATGCCGGTGCCGGTGGCTTGCTTGGATGCCGTGTACTGCGCGATCTGGCGAAAGATCCAAGGATTGGCGGGGGCGGCGCGGCCGATCATTACGGCATCGCAGCCGGTGGCCTCGACCATTGCCGCCGCATCCTCGGGCGTGCGGATGTCGCCGTTGCCGATGACGGGGATCGTGACCGCGTCCTTCACGGCGGCAATCCACTCCCAGCGCGCGTCGCCGGAGTAGCCCTGCTCGCGCGTGCGGGCGTGCAGCGCGACGGCGTTCAGGCCGCAGTCTTCGGCCATCTTCGCGAGCTCCACGCACACGATGTTGGAGTCGTTCCACCCCATGCGAAACTTCACGGTGAAGGGAATCGAGACGGCCTTGCGAACCTCTTCGAAGATGTCGCGAATGCGCGGCAGATCGCGCAGCAGGCCGCTGCCGCCGTTGCAGGAGACGACGCGCTTGGCGGGGCAGCCGAGGTTGAGATCGACGAGATCGAAGCCCGCATCCTGGCAGATGCGCGCCGAGTCGGCCAGCGTCGCGGGGTTCGATCCGAACAGCTGCGCGGAGATGGGGTGCTCGTCTTCGTAGTAGGTCAGGTAGCGCTTGCGCTTGGTCTCGCGCATGCGGCTCAGGCCGTCGGCGGAGGTGAACTCCGTCATGATGAGACCGCAGCCGGAGGTCTCGTTGGTCGTCTCGACGTCTACGTCCGCAGGCTGCGGCGGGATTCGGTGAACATGCTGGCGTTCTTGATGAAGCGGCGGAAGACGGTGTCGGTGACGCCGGCCATCGGGGCGAGCACGGTGGCGGGCGCGATGCGCACGCCGCCGATGAACAGCTCTGCGGGCACGCGGGCCGTGTGCGGCATCGCGCGCGCTGCAGTAATCGCCGAGTTGTCCCATTCCTTCTTCATGTAAACGTCGCTTGGCACGTGCCCTATTTTCGAACAGTGGAGGAAGCAAGAAGAAAGGCCTCCGCGTTGTGCAGAGGCCTCCCGGTTTCGTGTTGCGCGAGAGTTACTTCGCGGCTCTTACTTCGCGTCGTTGGCAGCGATCTCGGCCTTCTTGGCGTCAGTCGCGGCAAACTTGCGACGGAAGCGCTCGATACGGCCGGCGGTGTCGACCAGCTTCTGCTTGCCGGTAAAGAACGGGTGGCAGGCAGAGCAGATTTCCACCACGATCGCGCCCTTGTGGGTCGAACGGGTGTCGAACTGGTTTCCACACGCGCACTTCACGTGGGTCTCTTCGTAGTTGGGATGAATTCCTGTCTTTGGCATCTTGTTTCTTTCTAGCATTCCCGCCGCAGAACGGTTCGCTTGCACACTGCCGTGGGCGGATTCTGGTCTCGAAAGGCCGAATCGCGGGGCTGGCGTACATCGATGTTCCTGTCGCGCTGCGAGCTTGGGCCCCGACTCCCGGGGCTTCAGGCGCTCCTACTAGTTTACCACTAAGCGTCAAGTCGGCCTAACCCTCACAACCACAGCGGCTTAGCTCAGTAGCCGCACTCCGCCAGCGGAGCCAGATATCGCCCTGCCTGGTGCATGGCCAGGTCCAGCCGCTGCTCGGTCTCCGCGAAAGGCTTCCCACCTGCCACGAGGTTCCTGGACACGCCGCAAATCTGTAGCGTCTCGCCAGCAGCAGCTCCAAACGGCTGCATCAACCCGGCGGCTCCATATAGCGCCCGTCCGCCGATCACCACCAGCTCCAGGTCCTGCGGCGACGCATGGGTGATCGCCCAATACGCGTCATGGTGGCCCTCCTGATCGCTGTTCCGGAGCACGATCAGGTCAGCCGCGTGGCCGGGCGCAAGGGAACCAATCTCCTCAGAGAGGTTTACCAGCTTCGCCGCATTCGCAGTCGCCATCATCACCAGCTCCTTCTCGGTAAAGGGGGGCGGCGTCTGCGTCTGGTTCCACATCGACGCATAGTTCAACTCGCCAAGCGATCCAACGCTGCCCGTAGGACTCCAGTCCGGCGCCAGCGCGATTGTTACCCCAGCAGCCTTTGCCGCCGCAACGTCCGCCGTATCGCCATAGAGCTCCACATTGCTGCGCGGCGACCAGACAAGCCCCACGCCCGCCGCCGCCATCTCTCCGAACTCCTCGGGTGTGATCGCGACCCCGTGAATGAGTATGACCCCTGGCCTCAGCAATCCGCGGCCCTTCAGCATCGCGAACTCCCGCGCGGCCGCCGCATCATGGGGTGCGCCTTCGCCCAGGTGAATCAGCAACGAGCCACGCGGATGTGCGCTCAACGCGGCGTCCGCCTCGGCCAGCGCCTCCGGGCTAATCTGTAGAGGAAAGACGTCGTAGAGGACCTTGCCCAGCCCTGGCCCGAGCTCCGGATCGACATCGAGATTGCGCGTCAGATGCTGCACGCACGGCCCATGCATCGAGCCCACCACACTCGTCTCGCCTTCGGTGATGGCCTTCACCTCGGCGTAACGCTCGGCTTCACACTCCAGGCCTTCCTGCACGATCAGCTCGTGCGGTGCGGTCATCTGGATCTTGTAGACCGGCTTCTGCTGCCAGTCGTAGCGATTGCCAAACTCCTGGTTGGGCTTCCAGCGCGGAAAGATATTCCAGCTCAGGTGGTTATGCAGATCGATCAGCCCCGGCGCGATGATGCCGTCGGTGTGCATCACTCGGGTGCCCGCTGGCAGCGTTACGTGCGCGCCCGACGCCACAATGCGACCGTTCTGCACGAGCACCGTCCCGTGTTCGATCACGGTCTCTGGCATCACCAGCGTCCCGGTCAGCGCGATCGGCGTCTGCTGGGCCTGGGCAACCAGCGAGAAAACTGCAACAACAAGACAGCAAAGAAGGGAGAGGGCAGAAGTCCGCATATGTGGCTGCGAGTCTATCGCACCCCGCCATCCCGAACCAACCCGCTTTCCTCACTCGAAGCCCGATTCGCACAGGATCTCTGCCGCAACGAAGGCTGCGATACTAAGGGTGCCGCTGATCCTCACGCGGAGAAAGATTCCCATGCCGGAAGAGCTTTGCCCCATCTGTGAAGGAGTTGGTCTGCGTGTCGTCGAGCGCGCCGACGGAACCCGCGCCGCCGTCCCCTGCGACTGCCGCGTAGCCAGGCGCTCCGCCCGCATGATCCAGCAGGCACGCATCCCCCAGCGCTACGCGCATTGCACGCTGGATAGCTACGACACGCAATTTCCCTCATCCAACCGTACTCTCACCGGAGCGCTGGTCCAGGCCCGCAGCTTTGTCGGCGCTTACCCCTTTGGAACCAATGGCAACGGTCTGTTGCTGACCGGTTCCATCGGTGTCGGCAAGACGCATCTAGCCGTCGGGATGCTGCAGGCGCTGATCGGCGAGCGTGGCGCCAAGGGTCTGTTCTTCGACTATCGCGATCTGCTCAAGCAGGTGCAGAACAGCTATAACCGCAGCGTGGATGTGACCGAACTCGAGATTCTGCAGCCGGTGTTCGAGGCCGAAGTGCTGGTGCTCGACGAACTCGGAGCCTCCAAACCCACCGACTGGGTCTGGGATACGGTCGCGCACATTCTGAACACCCGATACAACGACCGCCGCACCACCATCATCACGACCAATTACACCAACCTTGCGCCGCTGGCTGCCGACGCCAACGGTCCGCGGGTTGCCATCCGTGAAGAGACTCTGGGCGACCGCATTGGCGAACGCATGCGCTCGCGGCTGCAGGAGATGTGCGTGGTCGTCGAGATGACCGGGGAAGATTTTCGCCAGAAGGTCAAGCGCGCCCAATTTGCCTAAGTAGCCTTCGCATCTCTTAAATACCCATCGATCCCGCGGTATAGAATCGGCAATCATGCAGCCTCTCGACCCCGACGCTCCCAAGCCGCCCTCCTCGACCCTGTTCACTGACCTGGTGCCGAAACGGAGCTTTCCCATTGCCACCGCAGCCATCGCTGCAGTCGCGGTGGCAATCCTGGTTGCGGTCTTTGTCCTGATGGGCAAGCGGAGTCAGCCTGCGCCGCCGCCCAACACGCTGCTGCCGTTGGCTGCCTACGCTCAGGATCTTCCGATCACGAGACTGCAGTTAAGCGGGTCAACCAGCATGTCCGGTGGCCAGCAGACGTACCTCGAGGGCCACATTGCCAACCACGGTTCCAAAACCGTCACTGGCATTACCGTGCAGGTAGTCTTCGCCAACGATGTCCACATGGCTCCGCAGATCGAGACCGGGCCGCTCAACATGATCTACATGCGGGAGCCATACATCGACACCCGTCCGGTGAGCGCCTCGCCGTTGGCACCAGGCGCCGAGGGCGACTTCCGCCTGATCTTCGACGACATCAGTGGCAACTGGAACGAGCAGCTGCCTACGGTTCGGGTTATCAATGTCGAGACCCGCTAACCCTCTCGGTTAGCCAAAGAGTAATCAGAAGCTCACTGCGCAAAAAAAATCTTCCGACTGCAAATCCACTGTGGACCGACGGGCGTACTTACACCAGCGGGATACCGCGCAGGTTCGGTGTCTCCGTCGATCGGCACCCCCAGTCTCTCCAAAGGAGAGAATCACGGCAGATTGGCCCCCAGCGATGGGGGCCTTTTTTTGCGCGCTTCGGGCTGACGCTAGGCCTTTGCTGCCTCGTGAATCGCGAGCAGCTTTTCCAGCGTCGGCTTGAGCAGATTGAGGTGCAGGGCATTGGCGCCGTCGGATTTCGCCTCCGTCGGATTGTCGTGGACCTCCAGAAACACACCGTCGATGCCCGCCGCCACCGCCGCCCGCGCCAGCACCGGGATAAACTCCGGCTGGCCCCCCGATACGCCGTTTCCGCCACTCGGCGTCTGCACCGAATGCGTGCCATCGAAGATCACCGGCGCAAACCCGCGCATGACGGGCAGCGATCGCATGTCGACTACCAGGTTGTTGTAGCCAAAGCTGGCTCCGCGCTCGGTCAGCGAGACGCGCGTGTTGCCTGAGTCGCGAATCTTCTCCACCGCGTGCCGCATGTCCCACGGTGCGACGAATTGCCCCTTCTTCACATTGATGGCGCGACCGGTCTTCGCTGCGGCGATCAGCAGATCGGTCTGGCGGCAGAGGAAAGCCGGAATCTGCAGCATTGCGTCGACCGAACCCAGCGCGTCGCTGACCTCCTGGCACTGCTCCGGCGTATGGATGTCGGTGAGCACTGGCAGTTGGTGGGACTCGCCCACGGCTCGCAGAATGCGGCAACCCTCCTCCAGCCCTGGCCCCCGGAAGCTGCGGATCGAGGTGCGATTCGCCTTGTCGTAGCTGGCCTTGAAGATGTACGCCACGCCCAGGTCGGAGGTGATGCGTTGAATCGCGTCGGCCAGCTTGCGGGCATGCGGTTCCGACTCGATCACGCACGGACCGGCAATCAGAAACAGCTCGCCGCTGCCCACCGTGACGTCGCCGAGGTTGAAGCTTGAGGAATGAGGCATGCCTCTAGGATAGCTGAGGCGTAGGATAGCTGACCCGCTGACGGACGACAGTGCCGGTCGAACGTCCGCACGCTTAGTGTTCTGTGATCTCAAAGAGAAGAGCCCGGCCATTGGCCGGGCTCTTCTTCGTGCGAATTGCCTTTGAGGTTAGGGTTGAGTCGACTGAGACGCATGCGGTCCATTGGGCACCGAGACGACGCAGATCGGCTGAGTGACCGAGGGGAAGAACGATGTCGCGACCGCGGAAAGCGCTCCAGTATTCGGGCTTAGCTGACCGCCCGAGACCGTCCCGTCCAGGTAATTCGACGTGTAGAGATAAATGCCCAGCGCCGGCTCAACGGTGACGCAGGTCGGACCGGTTGCCGTAGCGAAGTTGCTTCCCGCCGACGCGCCGAGCGCTCCGCTCGACAGGTTGAGCGAGTACGAGCTAACCGTCTGCGAGTTGTAATTCGCGACATACACATACTTGCCACGCGGCTCGATGGTAATGGCCACCGGATATTGTCCGGTCGCGTAGGGGCTCGAAACCAGCCCGGTCAAAGCGCCCGTGGTGTTGTTGGCGATCCCATACCCGTAGACCTGGTTCTGAGCCTTGTCCGTCACGTAGACATACTTGCCGGTTGGGTCGATGGCGATGGCGCTGGGGAAGACGCCTGCGCTGAAGCCACCCTTCGGGTTCGTGCCAGCGATCGGCGTCAGGGCGCCCGTGCTCGGATTCTCGACGAAGCCGAGAATTGTGGGTTGAGCGTCTGTAATCTCCGCATCCACCACGTAGACGAAGGACTGGTTGGTGCCATTATTGGTCGAGCTGCCCGAGCCCAGAATGACGCAGTTCGGGCTGCTGTTGCTGCCCAATGCCGGGGTAGCCGTGCAGGTAGGCGCCGAGGCTGCAATCGCGATCGGGTCGTTGCCCACATTCACGTTGGTCGGAGTGCCCAGGCTGCCGTCCGAGTTGATCGGGAAGATTGCCACGCCGCCAGGACCGGGAGAGTTCGGACCGTATCCGTTCTGGTAGGTGTAGGTGACGTAAAGGAACGTACCTGCCAGGTCAATGGCGGCAGCCGTCGGATAGGTTCCGCCGGAAGGCATGTTCGCCCCGGTTCCGCCGTAGAGCTTTCCGTCCGAACCGACCGGCATTGCCTGAACCTGCGCCTGCTGGCTTCCGCCAATCACGTAGACCGTCTTGCCATTGGGCGCAGCCACCAGCGTGGAGGGGTTTGTAAGGTTGGTGGCGAACGGCGAGCCGCTGATCTGGGTCAGCACACCGCTCTGATAGTCGACCGCATAGGCGCTGACCTGTCCGTTGCTGTTGGACACGGCGTAGACATAGTCCGCCGTGTAGTCGCGGATGCAAGCGGTGGTTCCAAACGCGATTGCCACCGAGACGACTGCGGCCATGGCAATACGGCTGATGTGTGTTGAACTTCATGCGTTTCCCTTACATCGGGCATTGATCGGCCCGTCTTTGAATACCAGCCCGAAGGCCGGAGTGTGAAGTCTGCCGGCAGGGCCAACCAGGCCCCGCCGGAAAATCGTTAACCGTCTCTAATTGACCGAGCCGCTGATCGCCAGGCAGCTCGCCTTGCCCACTGCCGTGAACTTCGAACCCTTAGTCAGCTGGGAGAGTTCGCCGGAGGTGGCGTTGAGCTGGAAGCCCGTTACCGTTCCATCGTTGTAGTTCGACGTGTAGATGTACTGGTTACTGGGGTCCTCTACGATGCAGACGGGTCCCGAACCAACAGGATACGGCGAGCCGATGATGGGCTGCAGTTGCTGGCTGGTGGAGTTGATCGTCAACGCCGACAGCGAGCTGTACGGTGTCGTCGGCAGCGTGCTGGTGGTCGAATTGTTCGCGACATACAGATACTTGCCTGTGCTGTCGATCATCGAGTACACCGGATCCGATGTGTTCGGGAATGCCGTCGCAAGGTTCGTGTAGCCGCCATTGAGCGCCGTCAGGTTGCACGCACCCGTCGACTGATAGCCATACAGGATGTTGCTCGTCGCATCCGTCAGGAACATGTAGCTTCCCGCACCATTGATGGACGTAACGTTCGTCGCTACGCCGGTCGTCGACTGCGGGATCACGATGTTGCCGGTGGTCGTAAACACCAGCTGTCCGCCCGCTCCAATCGAATACGGCGTGACCGTCTGATTTCCAGACGCGTTATACCCGCCGTTGACCGTGTACAGGCAGCCGGCCTGCGACTTCGACATGACGGGGGCAGGTCCAACCTCCCAGAATGGCAGGTTTACCTGGCCCACCTGGGTCTGCGAGTTGGTCAGCAGCGTCAGGCGGCCCGTATTCGGATCTGCCACAAATGCCGTGATCGAGCCGTTGCCATCGGTGTTCGGCGCGGTGTAAGAGCCTTCTGGGCCCTTGCATACGCCTTGTTCGTAAGCCGTGGGCGTGCAGAGGCCCGGAGAATACTTGTCCAGCACATACAGATACGTTCCGCTGGAGTCCATCTGGGCCCACTCCGACACATATCCCTGGGTCTGGTAGGCGATCTGGAAGACCAGGATGCCGTCGCCGCCCACGCTGTACAGCGCAATCGTCTGAGCGCTGCCCGCGCCATTGGCGCTGCCGCCTACGCCCTGGTTAATGACGTACACAAACCGTCCGCCCGACTTGATCACAATCGAGACCGGTACCGAGCCATTGCTCGAAAACGGCGATCCCGGGACCTCCGTCAGGTTGCCCGAGTACTGATCTACCTTGAATCCGGCGACCTGGTTATATTCCTGCCCCAACACCCACATGTAACCGATGGTGCCACCACCACAGGCAGTCATGCCAAGACCCAATGCCAACGACGCGAACAAGGCCATCGACCACCGGCCAATCAAACTCAACTTCATGCGTTTCCTTCATCCCCGTCCGGGAGTAGCCATCATGGCTTGTTCGAACAGGGAAACCTGTATAAGAGGGAGTACAAAACCTAGGTCTGATTGTAGAAGGTAGAGCGACTTTACGCCAATTTTCGACGCAGTCATTTCGCATCACCAGACTTGTTTCCGATACGCCTTCGACGGCTCACCCGGCGTTTGGGGAGCAGAAAAAAGGCCCCGGACCGAAGTCCGAGGCCTTGCGTCCCACTTTTGCGCAGAACCTACCAGGTGCGGCAGCCTCCGCTCGCCGGCATCATCGGCTGGCCCACCTTGCAGCCGAACGCCTTGCCGAACTCGTCGAAGTTCTGCACCGAACCATTGGTCCGCCACTGTCCCGGGCTATGCGGATCGGTCTTGGCCAGCACCCGCGCCGACTGCTCGCGTCTGGTTCTGGCACCAGACCTGTCCGAAGGCGATGAAGAACCGCTGCGCCGGCGTATAGCCGTCGCGCTTGCCGTCGACGTAACCCGGCTCCGCTGCCGCTCCTTCCGTTGCCAGCGTCTCCATCAGCGCCTGGTACGCGATGCGCAGACCGCCATTGTCCGCTGTGTTCTCGCCGAGCGTCAGATGCCCATTCAGGTTCTGCCCGGGCGCTGCCTCGAAGCCGTCATACTCCTTGGCCGTGCACTCGGTGCGCTCCTTGAACTTGGCGAGATCCTCCGGCGTCCACCACACCTTCACGTTGCCGTGCAGGTCGTACTTGGAGCCCTGGTCGTCGAAGCCGTGCGTCATCTCATGGCCGATCACCACGCCGATGCCGCCAAAGTTCACGGCCGCGTCCATGGAGTTGTCATAGAACGGAGGCTGCAGAATGCCGGCAGGGAAGTTGATGTTGTTCTGCGGCGGGTTGTAGTACGCATTCACCGTCGGCGGCGTCATGCCCCACTCGGTCGGATCCACCGGCTTGCCGATACTTATCGAGATTGCGCTTCTGCTCGAACCAGTCGGCGCGCTGCAACATTTCCCAGCAGATCGTCACGCTTCACCACCACGCTGGAGTAGTCCCTCCAGTGCGCTCGGGTAGCCGATCTTGTCGGTGATCGCGTTCAGCTTCTCCAGCGCCTGCGCCTTGGTCGCATCGCTCATCCATGGCAGCGTCTTCAGGTCGGCTGCCATCGACGCCTCGAGCGCATGCACCAGCTTCTCCATGTTGGCCTTCGCATCGGGCGGGAAGTTCTGCTTCACCCAATCCTGCCCAACTGCCTCACCGAGCGCGCGATCCGTCAGCCGCGTGCACCGCTTCCAGCGCGGCTGCTGCTCCTTCTGGCCTTGCAGCGTCTGCGAGAAGAACGCGAAGTTCTCATCCTCGAACGGCTTGGAGAGCAAGGGAGCTGCGTCATGCAGCGCGTGCCAGCGCAGGTAAGCCTTGATCGCCTGCAGCGGCTGCGTGCTCAGCACCTCGTTCACCGTCGTCACATACCCCGGGCTCGCCACGTCGATATCCTTCACCTGCGACATGCCGATGCCATCCAGGTAGACCGACCAATCGTAATTCGGACTCAGCTTCTGCAGGTCGGCGACGCTCATCATGTGATATCGCTTGGCCGGATCCCGCATGTCCACCCGGTCCATCGAACCCTTTGCCAGCGCCGTCTCAATCTGCATCACGTCGTTGGCTTCGGCAACCGCCTTGTCATCGGTATCGCCCAGCAGCGTGAACATCTTCACCATGTGATCCATGTACTGCTTGCGGAGCGTCACAAATCGCGCGTCCGGATTCAGGTAATAATCGCGGTCCGGCAGCGTCAGCCCGCCCTGTCCGGTCGCCGCAATCTGCTGGGAGCTGTCCTTCTGGTCCTGGGTGACGCCGACCCCGAAGAACCCGCCGCCGTTGCGTTTGATCTGCTTGGCGTTGAACGCCGCCAGGTCTTTGCTGCTGTCGAGCGCGGCAATCGCCTCAAGCTCTGGCTCGAGCGGCTTGACCCCGAGCTTGTCGACCTCGACTGTGTTCATGCAGGCGGCGAAGAAGTCGCCGTACTGGCGCTGCAGCGCGGTCTTGGGAGCGTCGGCAGCGGCCTTCAGCTCCGTGTAGAGCAGGTAGTTGTTGCGCTCCGAGAGCTCGTTGAACCGCCCCCAGCGCACCTGGTCGGACGGTATCGGGTTGGCCTTCATCCAGTTGCCGCAGGCGTACTGATAAAAGTTCGTGCACGGGTCGGCGGTCTTGTCGATCGCCGACACATCGAAGCTGACCGGCTTCTTCGGCGCTGTCGTCGGCCCATTGTCGGCCGGCGTGGAGAAGGTTTGAGCCATACAAACGGGTGCGGCGAGGGCCAGCACAATTGCGGATAGGAAGGTGCGCATGAATCTCCTTAAATGCAGACAGGACGTCACTGTGTCGCAGCCAGCATAGAGCAGAGATCCGCGGTTGCGAAAGGGCACAGCTGGGTGGCGATGCCCATCATACGACGTCAGTCGGCCAAAAGTTTCGGCCGCGCCCCCTCAAATCCGCCAGCTGCCTAGAAGATCTTCAGATGGATGACGAGGTACTTCTTGGGGTCCTTCCGAACCGCCTGCACCAGGTCGGTGCTGCTCGTCAGAAGGGTGTTGAGGTTGTTGTACATGCTGGGATCCTTGGCCAGCTTGCCGATCGTTCCCTGGCCGGTGTTTACGTTGGCCAGCAACGTATCCAGCTGCGCTACCGTGTCGTTCAGCTTCTTGGCGAACTTCGGGATCCTTGGTCAGCAGGCCAAGCGCGCCCCTGCCGGCATCCGCCTCCGCCAGCAGATCATTCGCGTGCTTCAGCGTTGAATTCAGATTGTCGTACAGCGTCTCATCCTTCAGCAGCTTGCCCGCCGACCCCTTGCCGTTATTCAGATCCGTCATCATCTGGTCCAGCTTCGCAGACGTGTCGTTCAGCCGGTTGTACAGCTCGTCGTCATGCAGCAGCTTGCCGGCCGAACCCTTCCCCTCGTTCAAATTTGTGACCAGTGTTTGCAGCTGGTTGATCGTCAGTACTGCCTTGTTGTACATCTCAGGGTCATTGATCAGCTTGCCCACTGTGCCCTTGCCATTCTGGATGTTGTCCACAATGTTGTTCATCTTCGCCAGGATGACATTCAGGCTCTCGATCGTTCCCTGACTGGCCTTCACCACGTCCGTAAGATTCGGTGTCTCCAGCGTTCCAAGTTCGGCCCCGGTCTGCACGTCCGGCCCCACTGCCGTCACACTGTTGATGTCCACCACCGTGTCACCCAGCACGCCGACCGTCGAGAGCGACGCCTTCGAATCCGTATGCACGCTGTGGTTATACTTCGGGTCGATCTTCATGACGACCTTCACCGGCGTCAATTTGCGAGCCGGATCCGTCGTCACAGTCACATGCGTCACCTCACCGATGGTGACGCCCTCCAGATTCACCGGCGCACCGATCTTCAGGCCGTCGGAGTTTTCAAAGTAGGTGTAGAGAATAATCTTGTGGCTGAAGACGCTCATTCCCGAGGCGCTCGTCATGAGAAAAAGCAGAGTGCTCAGAAGAGCGACCGACACCAGGACGATCAGCCCAACCTTCAGCTGCGACCACTTGACTTCCTGCTGGCTGGGCATCGAACTCCTCGAAGATCTCGAATCAGTGGGGGAAGACCGGACGTGTCACTGTGGAACCATCGTAACAGCGCTTAGCCCGAGAAATCGCCCAAAGACTTTCACTTTTGGATGCAGCCTCCACTCTTCAAGATGCTGCACGTCCACTTCCATACCGCTCCTGGCCTCTTCCGGAGCCTCCGCCTAGTCTTCCGCGACCACCACCGCAATCGAAAATCCCCGCGAATGCGCCAGGCTGAGCGATACTCTCCGGATTCCCAGGGCCCTCGCGACCTCGTCCGCGCGTCCGCTCAGATACAGCTCCGGCCTCTGCCCCGGAAGCCTGCCGAACCTCAAATTCCAGCCAGCTCACGCCCCGGCTGATTCCTGTCCCCAGCGCCTTGGCGCCTGCTTCCTTGGCTGCAAACCGGGCCGCCAGGCTCTCCGCCGAATTTTTCTTCTTGCGCTGGCAGTACTCAATCTCCCCGGCCGTAAAGACGCGCTGCAGAAACGCCTCGCCATAGCGCTCCACGCTGTGCGCGATCCGCTCAATCTCGATCAGGTCCGTGCCAAGTCCGATGACCAAGGGCCACTCCCATCCGCTGGATCTATGGCTCTCAGTGTACCCACTCTTCCCATCTCCGACTCGCCCGGCACGCACCCAGCAACATCGTCCCACGATAGCCGCCATGCCCTCCGCCGTCGCAGCCTGCGACACCGCTCACGTCGCGGCGCCGATCTCCGATAACTCCTGAAGCAAGTGAGGCAGCATGAACCCTGAGCCGATCGATATCTCCCAACCCAATCTCCTCGCGGAGCCGCCCTTAGTCCATCTGCGCGGGCGTTCCTTTGAGGACCGCGAGGAGATCGTGCCGACCCTGCTGAACACCATGGCAAGCTGCGGCTGCTGGCTGCTCGAACGGCGCGAATCCCCTCCGAACGCCATCCGAGCTCAACTTTGAGGTCCTGCTGCGCTCCGTCTTTGAGCTCTACAGTGGGCTTCTCACCTGCGGCGTCGAGCTCTCCCGCGACAGCCATACCCGCATGAAGAGCCTGTGCACCGTGCGCGACCACAATCCGCACCGCGCCAGGCGCCGCCGCATCCTTACCGTCCGCCTCGAACTCATCTTCGTGGACGAGCCGGACTGCCCCTCCGACCTCGCCCAAACCTCGATAGGCCGCGCCTGAGATCCCACTCGAGGCTTTTCGTGGCAGTTTGGTCCCTTGCGCTGCGATAGACTTGAGTCTGCATATGGAATCAAGCAGCCAAGCCGCAGTCCTTCCGTCCCCGGTCACCTCCGCCGACCCCATCATCTCGGCCCAGCATCTCGGCAAGATCTACGGTTCCGGCAAACTCAAGGTCGAAGCCCTGCGCGACGTCACCTTCGACGTCCAGCCGGGCGAATTCGTCGCCATCGTTGGCCCGTCCGGCTCGGGTAAATCGACGCTCTTCTATATCCTCGGCGGCCTTACCTCCGCGACCTCCGGCTCCCTGCTGATCCAGGGCAAAGACTTTTCGCGCCTCTCTGACCCGCAGCGCACCAGCCTGCGCCGGTCCCAGATCGGCTTCGTCTTCCAGCGCTTCAATTTGCTCCCGACGATCTCCGCACAAGCGAACATCGAGCTCGCCCACGAGATCGCCGCCACCGGCAAGCCCTTCGACCAGGCCCTGCTCAACGAACTCACTCGCCTGCTGAAGATCGAAGGCCGCCTCGATCACCGCCCCAACGAGCTCTCCGGCGGCGAGCAGCAGCGCGTCGCCATCGCCCGCGCCCTGATCACGCGTCCGGCTATCCTGCTTGGCAGACGAGCCCACCGGCAACCTCGACTCGCAGAACGCCGACACCGTTCTTTCCATGCTGCACGCCTCCAGCCGCGAGCTCAACCAGACCGTGCTCATGATCACCCACAACCCCGAAGCCGCCCAGATCGCCGACCGCATCCTGCACATGCGCGACGGCCAGATCGTCAAGATCGAAGCAGGGCGCCCGCCGCGTTCCCCGCGCGGTCTAGCGGATGCGCCGTCAAGCGGTCGATCGCCCTCGCGCTCCTCGGCGCGCCGTCGCCTGTGCCCAGACCGCTGCCCCGCCGCATGCGCAACCCGCGCTCAGTTCGCAATCATCTGAGGACCCCCTCGACATCAACACCGCCACGCCGCAGCAACTGAACGCGCTGCCGGGCTTTGGCCCTGCCTACACCCGGCGCGTCATCGCCGGCCGTCCGTACACGGCCAAAAATCAGCTCGTCACCCGAGGTGTCATCCCACAGGGAGCCTACGAACGCGTCTCCGGCCTGATCGTCGCCCACCGGGTCGCCAGGTAATCCACACCTACCAATTTGGCTATTGACGAAACATCCCTCCCTCGGCGTAGTATTGGCGGCGCAGCAAAAGAAAGAGAGCTAGCCCCGTGCGCAGATGTCCCAAAGGGACATTGCGTTCGGGGCTGATTTTTGTCCGCCACCGCACCCCTCCCCTCCCAGCGCTCCGACCCTCCCACCGCATCTTTCCTCCTTTGGCACTCCCACGGTTTTGCACGCCCTCAAACGCGACGAAGCGTCTGCAAATCCGATAAAGTGAGCTGTAAGGCGAATTCCGAGCAGCCATCCCACCGATCAACTTCAGCTAGAAGCTAGCACTTTACCCATGGCGTCAACCCCTCATCCCGGCCTCCCGCGCGCAGGTCGCCTGTCTGATCGGCGCCGCGCCTTCTGGGCTGTCATCCTTCTGGCCGCCGTCGGCCTCTCCGGTTGCCAGGGGATTACCTCAACCTCCGCCGCAGCTCCGCGTGATCGACGCCTCCCCCGACGCCGGCGTCATCGACTCCTACCAGAACAGCTCTGCCCTGGCCTACAACCTCGGCTTCGGCACCATGACCAGCTACATTCCCATGTCGCCGGGCGTCTACAACCTCGCCGCTGAGAGAGCCGGAACCCGCCAGACCCTGGTCGCCAGCACCGAAACGCCTCGCCGCCAACCGCCAGTACACCGAAATTATTGGCGCGGGCCTCGCCAACCTCCAGCAGACCCTCCTCCTCGATCAATCCACCCCCGCGGCCTCCGGCCGCATCGCGCTCCGCGTCATCAACCAGACCACGCGTTCGGGAGCCGTCGACGTCTACCTCATTCCATTCGCCGCAAATTGGACCAGCATCTCGCCCGTGGCGATCAACCTCGGCTTTGGCGCGAACTCCGGATACATCGACCTCCCGGAAGGCACCTACGCCATCGACGTCGTTCCCGCTGGAACCCCGCTTACTTCCTCCACCGTCACGCTATTCAGCGGAGCCCAGGTCGACTATGCATCGGGCGCTGTCCGCACCGTCGTCCTGATCGATCAGGCGCCCGCCGCCGCGCAGCATAGTGCGTCCGCTCCCGGCGTACAAGCCATCGTCGCCGACGACGCCGACGCGCAGTGATGCAGGAAGTAGGAAACAGGAAGTAGGAAGCAGTTAAAGCAGAAGGCCGCCGAGAGTCTCGACGGTCTTTAGCTATTTCCTACTTCCTGTTTCCTACTTCCTGTTTCTTAGTACCGGTAGTGATCCGCCTTGTAAGGTCCTTCCACCGGCACGCTCAGATAGTTCGCCTGCTTCTCGAGTCAGCGTCGTCAGCTTCACGCCGATCTTCTCCAGGTGCAGCCGCGCAACCTCTTCGTCGAGCTTCTTCGGCAGGATGTAAATCCCGATCTTGTACTTGTCCTTGTTCTTCCAAAGATCAAGCTGCGCCAGCGTCTGGTTGGCAAAGCTGTTCGACATCACGAAGCTCGGATGCCCGGTCGCGCAGCCCAGGTTCACCAGCCGGCCCTCGGCCAGCACGAAGATCGCGTTGCCATTCTCGAACGTGTACTTGTCCACCTGCGGCTTGATGTTCTCGCGCACGGCGCCCTTGTAGCGCATTCAACGGCTCCATCTGGATCTCGTTGTCGAAGTGCCCGATGTTGCACACGATCGCCTGGTCCTTCATCAGCTTCATGTGCTCGAGCGTGATGATGTCGACGTTGCCCGTGCAGGTCACGTAGATGTCGCCGCGACCCAGCGTCTCCTCGATCGTCGTGACCTCGTAGCCTTCCATCGCCGCCTGCAGCGCATTGATCGGATCGATCTCGGTCACGATCACGCGCGCACCCAGCCCGCGCAGGCTACGCCGCCGAACCCTTGCCCACATCGCCATAGCCGCAGACCACAGCAACCTTGCCCGCCACCATCACATCGGTCGCGCGCTTGATGCCGTCCACCAGCGACTCGCGGCAGCCGTACAGGTTGTCGAACTTGCTCTTCGTCACCGAGTCGTTCACATTGATCGCCGGCACCAGCAGCGTGCCCTGCTCCAGCATCTTGTACAGCCGGTGAACGCCGGTCGTCGTCTCTTCCGAAACGCCGCGCCACTCCTTGACCACATCATGCCAGTGCGTCGGACGCTCCGCATGAACCTTCTTCAGCAGCGCCTTGATGACATCTTCCTCGTGCGAACCCGAAGGCGAATCGACCCACTTGTCGCCGTTCTCCATCTCATAGCCCTTGTGGATCAGCAGCGTCACGTCGCCACCGTCGTCGATGATCAGCTGCGGTCCGAGCAGCTCCGCCCTTGCCGTCAGGGAAGGTCAGCGCCTCATTCGTGCACCACCAGAACTCCTCCAGCGTCTCGCCCTTCCACGCAAACACCGGCACGCCCGCCGCCGCAATCGCCGCCGCCGCGTGGTCCTGCGTCGAGAAGATATTGCAGCTCGCCCAGCGCACATCCGCGCCCAGGTCGACCATCGTCTCGATCAGCACGGCCGTCTGAATCGTCATGTGCAGCGAGCCCATCACGCGCACGCCCGCCAGCGGCTTCTCCGCGGCATACTTCCGCCGAATCGACATCAGCCCGGGCATCTCCTGCTCGGCGATGATGATCTCCTTGCGTCCCCACTCCGCAAGCCCAATGTCGGCTACCTTATAGTTCGGCTGTACCTGTTTCCAATGTCGCTGTCGCCATAGTGTTCTCCTGAAAAAATCCTGTAGCCTCAAGGGTATCAAACCCTCGGCAACTCCCGCGCAGGCAAAACCGCCCATCGACGCACATAGCCTTCATGCCGCGGCATGTGCGCCTCCCGCAACTTTGATTCGCTGAAGCAGCCTCAGCGCTTCCCGCCGGTCCGCTCCATCTGCTGCAACTGCTCCCACACCACGGCAACCTGCTGCTCCAGCAACTCCACGTCCCCATCGTTATGCAGCACGAGGCAATCGCCCGGATAGACCGTCGCATGCTGCACCTGCAGCCGCCGCCGCGCATCCGCCTCGAATCCCTCGCGCTCGTCGGAAGACAGCGGACGCCCCGCAGCAATGCGATCCACAAAGCGCGCAATCTTCACCTCTTCCGGAGCATCCACCACCAGCACGCAATCGAAGCGGTCGCGCCAGCTTCCGCGCGGCGCATACTGCGTGGAGAAGATCAGCGCCGACTCCACCACCACAATCGCCTGCGGGCTCGTCTTCTCCAGCTCCGCCAACTGCTCTGCCTGCGCCTCAATCACCGCCGGATGAATGATCGCATTCAACTCCTCCACCCGCGGCTGCTTCGCATCGAACGCCAGCGCCGCCAGCTTCTTGCGATCGAGCGACCCATCCGCGGCTACCACCCTGCTGCCAAACACCGCCACAATCTCCGCATACGCCTGCTCGCCCGGCTGCATCAGCGCGCGCCCCATCTCGTCGGACGACAGCACCACCGCGCCGCGCTCCGCGAGCATCCGCGCCACCGTAGACTTCCCGCTCCCCAGATCCCCTGTAAGCCCTACGCGCAGCATCGTCCCTCAGCTCCGCCGCAGCCGCGCGGCCTTCACCGTATTCGCCATCAGCATCGCAATCGTCAGCGCGCCAACACCACCCGGAACCGGTGTATACGCGCCCGAGATCGCAAACGCCGCAGGATCCACATCGCCCATCAGCGTCGATCCGCGCTTCTCAAACGCCGCGCGCCGCGTCGCATTGCCGGGGAAGAATCGCTGCAGCTCCGCCTCGGTCGTCAATGCGATTCATCCCGACGTCGATGATCGTCGCGCCGGGCTTCACCATGTCCGCCGTCACGAAGCCCGCCTTCCCAATCGCCGCGACCACGATATCCGCCTCGCGCGTAATCGCGCCCAGGTCAGCCGTCTGCGAGTGGCACACCGTCACCGTCGCCGACGCGTTGATCAGCATCGCGGCAGCCGGTTTCCCAACAATATTCGACCGCCCAATCACCACCGCCCGCTTGCCGCGAATCGGAATCTTGCTTCGCCGCAGAATCTCCATAATCCCCGCCGGCGTGCACGGCGCAAGAATCTCCTCCAGCGGAAATCCACTCAGCAGCCTTCCCGCGTTCACCGGATGAAAGCCATCGACGTCCTTCTCCGGCGCCACGGCTTCCAGCAGGCGGGACGTATCCACATGCGCAGGCAGCGGCAGCTGAATCAGGATGCCATCAATGTCCTCGCGCGCGTTGAGCGAAGCCACCAGCTCCAGCAACTCCTCCGTCGTCACGCTCGCCGGCGGCGTATGCATCTCGGAGTAGATTCCCAGCTCGCCGCACGTCTTCACCTTGCTGCGCACATAAATCTGTGAGGCAGGCACCTCGCCCACCAGGATGACGGCAAGCCCCGGCACGTATCCGCGGTCGCGTGCGGCTTCGACCTCCGCGGCCAACTCTGATTTGATCTGCCCGGCAATTGCAATGCCATCAAGCACGAACGGTGATGAGACGATAGAAGACATATATACAGAATATCGTGCGATGACGAAGATGTAATCTCCACCCCGGTACCAGGAAATACAAGTTTTGTGCAATAAATCACAGCGCCCCTGCAACCTGCGTCCTACGATTGGGTTCTAACCATTGAAGTCACGTATAGCTGTCGTGAACAAAGGAGGTCGACCCGTGAGCCAATCCGAGAATAAAAACGATGACCGCACCTACGTCGAGCAGTTCACGCCCACCGACCTCATGACGCTGCGCAATGAACTGCTGCAGTCAGGCGTCGATTCCTTCCAGGCCGCCGAGATCGTCGCGAACTTTCTCAGCGGTCGCGGCTATGGCGTCTCCCACCACGAGGCCCGCACCGCCGCGTCCCGCATTGAAGTTCCCGGCTGCACCGCGGAGCACATCCAGGCGCGAGCTCGAGCGCGTCGCCCTGGCGATGTAGTTCGGACCCACGCAGTCCTACTGCTTGATCTCACCCTCGGGCTCATCCGTCGGCGAGTCAATCTCCGCCTGAAAGCCCTCCAGCAACCGCTCCAGGAATGCCTCTTCATCGAAGTCTTTGCGATGCAACGACTCGGCATTCACAATGTGCCGCGCCAGGTCCGCCAGCACGATCCCCCACGCAAACGGATCTTCCCACGCCCCACTGCGCAGGCTCACATGCTGACCCTGCTCAGCCACCCACACCCGCAGCAGTTCAAACGAAGCCTTGTCGCGACTTGCAGCGGGCGGCGGATCGAGAAATTTTGCAGTGGCCATACACGCTCCTGACGCTTCAAAGACCAGCAGTGTTCATTTGCAACATATGCCCTTAGAGCTTACGCCAGCTCATGGCATGCCGCGTCCACAGCGCGTGTCGATTATCAGTCGAGCCTACCGCGCCGCCAGCTTCGCCTCAATGCCCGAGTTCACCGACGCCGACGCGAACTCCGCCGCCACCCGTATCCCGTTCATCACCGCTCGCTCATTCGACGACCCATGCCCCACCACGCACACTCCGCGCACTCCCAGCAGCGGTGCGCCGCCATACTCCGAGTAATCCAGCCGGCTCTTGAACGCCTTGAATGCCTTCTGCGACAGCATCGCCCCTACCTGCGACGTCACCGTCGACTTCAAACTTTCGCGCAGCGACGAGCTCACCAGCTTCGCCAGCCCCTCGCTGGTCTTCAGCGCCACATTGCCCACAAACCCGTCGCACACCACCACGTCGGCGTGGCCGTTGTACAGATCGCGTCCTTCCACGTTCCCGATAAAGTTCAGCCCCAGCGCGCGCAGCAGCGGCAGCGTGTCCCGCGTCAGCGAGTTGCCCTTGGAATCTTCCTCGCCAATCGACAGCAGCCCCACCCGCGGACTGCGCCACATGCAGCACGTTCTTGGCATACATGTGCCCCATCACCGCAAACTGCACCAGGTTTTCCGGATCGCAATCCACGTTCGCGCCCACATCGAGCAGCACGCAGGGCTGGCCCGTACTGGTCGGCAGCATCGCGGTCAGCGCTGGCCGGTCAACCCCCGCCAGCGACCCCAGCACCATCTTGGCCGTCGCCATCGCCGCACCGGTATTGCCGGCCGTAATAAATCCTGCTGCGCGCCCCTCGCGCACCATCTTCAGCCCCACCCGCATGGAAGAGTCGCGCTTCGAACGCACGGCCTGCGCGGCCTTGTCCTCCATGCTGATCCACTCGCTGGCCTGCACCATAAAGATCGGGCAGCCGCGGCTTCTTGTTGCCGGGAAAGCCACCAGGAGTTCCTGGGAAGGCTGGACGCGCGTAGGTCTTGAGCGCCTCGCGTAATTTCGGACGCAGCAAATCCTCCGGCCCGACCAGGTGGACACGTACGTCCAGCTGGCGACAGGCCAGAATAGCTCCGCGAATCTCCGGGTCCGGGGCTTTATCAGACCCCATGGCATCGAGAACGATGTCGATCGGCATGGCTCGCGTAGGCTCGAAACTCTCTTACTGGGTTGGAGACTTCATCCGCACTGCAGCATCGAGCCATAACGCTGGCCCGAATACGGAATTACGCAGCGTCCTTGACCGCAACCACTGCGCGACCCTTGTACTCGCCGCACTTCTTGCAGGCGCGGTGGGGAAGCTTCTTCTCGCCGCAGTTCGGGCAGTTGGAGACGCCCACGGGCGTCAGGAAGTCGTGGCTACGGCGTTTTGCGGTGCGCTGCTTGGAGTGCCGGCGCTTTGGATTAGGCATGGTAAACCCTCTTCTTCATGGGCCAGTCAGCTCGAAGCTGTGCGGCCGAAATCTTTGTAAATCATAAACTTGCGGCGTGCTCAACCTCAAACAGCCCTAGCCTTTGTGCGCAACAGCGATCCCGGCTAACGCTGCTAACCGTGGATCGACCGGCTTCTCTACGCACTCACAGGTTCCGAGGTTGCGATTGATGCCGCAATGCGGGCAAAGACCCTTGCAGTCCTCCTGGCAGAGCGTCCGTCCGGGCAGGGTCAAAAGCACCTGCTCGCGCACGGCGTCCTCCAGCAGCAGGCCGCTCTCTTCATAATACCCGATTTCCGTCTCATCTTCCGTAATTGCGTGCTCCCCAGCCACATTATCGACACCCCCGGGCCGGAAGATCAGGTCAAACGTCCCCTTCAACGGCCTCTCCACCGGCTCCAGGCAGCGCGCGCACAGCTGCTCGAACCTCCCGGAAAAGTTCGCCCGCAGCCGAATGTCCTCGCACAAACTCCTTCGGCCCGCGATGCTCCACAATCAGCTCGGCCTGCCCCTTCACCGTCAGCGGCCCCACCTGCCGGATATCCGGCGCATACTCGATCGCGCCGGGCGCAATCGTTTCATCCAGCTTTAGCGGCTCGTCAACAAGTTGTGCGGGGGAAATGACCATGCCTTAACGGTAGGACGCTCCGCCCCCCGCGTCAATCAAACCCCGCACAGCAGGGAATCAGCGGCTATTCCTGCGCTCTGATCCCGCCTCACCCAAACAGCCGAATCCCCGCCACGCCGCACGCCCCCGCCTCGATACAAAGCTCTGCCCGCGGCCACGTCACCCCACCCAGCGCCAGCATCGGTGTCTTGCCAGCCTCGTTGCAGGCCTCCTGCAACTTACCCAGCCCAACGCCATGGCCCACCATCTCGCCGTCCACCCGCTTCTCGAACACCGGCCCAAACAGAATCAAATCCACCCCCTGGCTCACCGCCCGCCGAACCTCGTAGAGCGTATGGCACGACACGCTGATGACCGGCTTGCCTGCGCCCGCCGCCGCAAACACCTCCCGCACCTGCTCCACCGTCAGCTCGCCCACCTGCGCCGTCAGATGCACCCCATCCGCCCCGGCCGCCACGGCCACATCCGGCCGGCCATTCACCAGCAGCTTCGTCTTGCCTGTCTCCCGCAAGACCGTCCCGCATCGCGACTGCCAGCTTCACCAACTCGCCCGTCTCCATCTGCTTCTCGCGCAGCTGCACATACTGCACGCCCTCATGCAGCCCACCGCCGAACATGCTTCATCGCCGCCCAGCCTTCGCCGCTCGTGATCGCGCACTTCAGCATGCACAAAGTGTAGCCTCGCCGCTAGCGCTGGCACGTCGGGCAATACACCGTCGTGCGCCCACCGACGACGATCTTCTTCAGCGCCGTCCCGCAATCCCGGCAATCCTCCCCCGCCCGCCCGTAGACCTTGTGCTCCAGCTGAAAGAACCCCCGCACCCCATCCGCATCCACGTAATCCGACACCGACGACCCGCCCAGCTCAATCGCATGCGCCAGCACCTGCTGCAGCGCCTTATGCAGCCGTGCCAGCTCCACCTTGGTCAGCCGCCCTGCCTGCTTCCGTGGCCGAATCCCCGCCCGAAACAAGCTCTCATCCGCATAGATATTCCCCACCCCATGCAGGATCGACTGGTTCAGCAGCGCCGCCTTGATCGCCAGCTTCCGCCCCTTGAAGAGCTTCGAAAAATCCTCCACCGAAATCGTCGTGGGCTCCGACCCAGGCCCCGCGTACCCGCCCGCCTCGGTCACCACCGACAGCCTCCCAAACCGCCGCGGATCGACAAACCGCACCTCGCGCCCATCGCCTAGCGACAGCACCGCATGCGTATGCAGCGGCAGCGGCACCTCCGCCTGCGACACCAGCAGCCTCCCCGTCATCCCCAAATGCACCAGGAACTGCGCCTCACGCCCCGCGTTCTTGCGCTTCCCTGAACCCTCGGCCCGGACCCTGGACCCTTCTTCAGATCCATCACAATCGTCTTGCCCACCCGCCGCACCCGCTCAATCCACGCCCCGGTCAGCGTCTCGGCAATCTCCGCCTCGCTGGACTTGAACGTCTGCGGCTTGCCACTCGTCCACACGCGTTCAATCCGCTGTCCGCGCACCCGCGCATCCACGCCATTCGCAACGGTCTCGACCTCGGGCAACTCCGGCATCGTCCCATAGGATACGCAACGACCCGCAAAGATTCGCGCCGCCGTAGAATGCCAGCATGTCTACCCCGCCGAGCGTCACGCCAAGCCTCTCGCCGTCCGCGCAGACCCCATCGCCGACAACTTCCTCGCCTGCGCCTCCGCCCGCCTGCACCAGTCCCAGAAGACCATCGCCACCTGCCTCGGGCAAGCTCACCGACGACCAGATCTGGCATCGCAACGGCGACTACGAAAACTCCATCGCCAACCTCCTTCTGCATCTCGAAGGCAACTCCGCCAGTGGATCCTCCACGGCATCGACAACCAGCCCGACATCCGCCAGCGCGACGCCGAGTTCACCCTCACCCCCTCCACCACCTCAGCCGACGCCATCGCCCGCTTCAATCGCCACCCTCGACGAAGCCGCCAGCATCATCGCCGCCGTCTCCCCCGACCGCCTCCTCCTTGTCATCGACCCCCAGCCCACCGGCACCATGCGCCACCCACCATCCTCGAAGCCATCTTCAAGGTCGTAGCCCACGTCGACATGCACACCGGCCAGATCATCCTGCTCACCAAGCAACTAACCGCCTCCGACCTCGACCTCACCCTCCCCCGCAAGCGCTAGAAGTCTCGTTGGTAGGCAGCAGAGTATTCTTTGAAGTTGACTGCAAGGCCATTGTGAGCCTGTATGTGGCCAGCCAGTCGGAAATCGGTCGTTATCACGACAGCTTCCTGCTGAAAGTCGATCAGTCCACAGTCGGTAAGTCCCAGAGGAATAAATCCATCGACGGTTGCCAGCTCCTTTGCCGGTCGATAACGCTCTGGAGCCCGTTCGATAAATAGAATCAATCCGTCCTTGAGGTCTCGCCGGCGATAGGTTGGAGCTTGGTCGACAAAGTTATCTGTTTCGGAGAGAACGTGCGGTGTTGTCGCCAGCTTCTGGAACGGGCGCAGCAGATCCTCGAGAGCCATTGCGTCCTGAGCCGTAAACTGTGACACACGCTTGTATGTCCGTAATAACGAGAGATCGACGCTGGCGACAAGGAGCAGTAGAAGCACGTTGGTGTCGAGTACAGCAACGCGTCCGCTCCGTATATCAATCAAACTGAGGCCAGCATGCCATTGCGCAGGCCCACGAATTCGCCACTCGCTGCCTTTATCCGGATTGTCTTGTATTGCCGAATGACAAGTGGAACCGTCGTGTCGACTGGAAGATACGAGAAGGTGACATTCCAGAACTTTTCATCCTCAGAAAGTTCAACCTCCTCCAGACGCACATCCGCGATTTGATGCGAAGTGTCGAACAATAGCCCGGGCAGGTACGATTTCGCGCGCTTTACGGCATCTTGCACTTGCAGCATGAAGGAGCTCCTTCTCAATACCCGATCAGTATAAAATGAATCATGGGCGCGAGCGGTTCCTTCGGGAACGACGCTGCGCGCACTTCCCCCCGAGCATCACCCCCGGAGCAACCTCCTCGTGAGCCAAACCGAAACCTCCGTCTCGCCGCGCGCCGAGCACCGCCCGTCCGCCGTCCGCCCATCCGCTGTCATCCTTGGAGCCCAATGGGGCGATGAAGGCAAGGGCAAGATCGTCGACGTCCTCTCGCGAAAAGTTCGACATCGTCGCCCGCTACGCCGGCGGCCACAACGCCGGCCACACCGTCATCATCCACGGCAAAAAGTTCGTTCTGCAGCTCATCCCGTGCGGCGTGCTGCGCCCCGGCTGCAAGGGCGTCATCGGCAACGGCGTCGTCCTCGATCCCATGGCCTTCCTCGGCGAGGTCCAGAAGCTTCGCGACGCCGGCGTCGAAGTCGACGGCAACCTCTTCATCTCCAACCGCGCCCAGGTCATCCTGCCCTACCACCGCATGATCGAGCTCGCCGCCGAAACCGCCCCCGGCCGCCAGACCATCGGCACCACCCGCCGCGGCATCGGCCCCGCCTACGAGGACAAGATCCACCGCAACGGCCTGCGCGTCGTCGACCTCCTCAACACCTCGCTCCTGCGCACTCACATCAACAACGCCTGCCACGAGAAGAACACCATAGCGCACGCCCTCTTCGGCACCGAGCCTCTCGACCCCAAGCAGATGTACGAGGACTACGCCCGCGCCGCCGAGCAGATTGCTCCCTTCGTCGCCGACACAGCCTACATGCTCAACAACGCCCTCACCGCCGGCCAGAATGTCATGTTCGAAGGCGCCCAGGGCGCGTTGCTCGACATCGACCACGGGACCTACCCCTTCGTGACGAGTTCGTCATCGACTGCCGGCGGAGCCGTGACCGGCACCGGCGTCGGCCCCACCCGCATCGGCACCGTCATCGGAGTCACCAAGGCCTACGTCACGCGCGTCGGCGAAGGCCCGTTCCCCACCCAGATCGACGGCTACTCCGCCGAGCTCCTCCGCGCCCGCGGCCAGGAGTACGGCGCCGTCACCGGCCGCCCCCGCCGCTGCGGCTGGCTGGATATCCCCCTCCTCCGCTACTCCAACATGATCAATTCCACAGAATGGCTGGTAGTAACGAAGATGGACGTCCTCGACGAGTGCGACGAGATTCCCGTCTGCACCGCCTACGAGATCGACGGCCACGTCACCGACATCATCCCCGCCGACGTTCGCGGCTTCAAGTCAATTCATCCCATATACACAACCCTGAAGGGCTGGAAGTGTTCCACTGAAGGAATCACCGAATACGACAAACTGCCCAAGCTCGCCCAGGAGTACCTCGAGTTCGTCCAGCGCGAAAGCGGAGCTAAAATCGGTATGATCTCCACCGGCCCCGACCGCGTCCAGACCATGACCCAACCCGGCTTCGACGCACTCTTCGCCTAGCCGTCCGCTAGTCAGCAACTGAGAACGAACAACTGAGAACTGAGAACTTTAATGATCAGCTTCACCGTACGCCTGACCTTCCGTTCCGACGATCGCGATGAGATTCACCAGATCCTTCGCGAGCTCACCCGCCTCAGCCGCCAGGAGGCCGGGTGCGTGAACTACATCCCACACATCGTCGAGAGCGATCCTGACACCATCGTCATCTACGAGCAGTACCGCGACGAAGCCGCAGCCGAAGCGCACCGCGCCACCCCCCACTTCGCCAAGTACGCTGTCGGCGGCCTTTATCAGCACATGCTCGAGCGCAACGTCGAGAACCTTACCGCCATCGCCTGAGCCTCTCCCCGCTCAAGAACATCGCCCAGAACCTGCCCGCATCCAAAGCCTAAGGTATTGGCGAAACGATGTCTTTCACCCAATCGTCACAAAGCGCTTTGACGTGGCCTCGATTTCCGGTCTAACATCCGGTACGCCCATGTTGCGCCGGCTGCCAATGCGCATGCTGCTCGTTGTGATGGCTGCCTCGCTCGTGGCCGCCCTTCCGCACGCCTCTGCACAGAGCAGCAGTCAGCATCGTGAGCGCAAGCGCGCCGAACGCGCCCAGATCGTCGAGCTCGAGCACCAATGGCAAAAGGCCGCCCTCACCGACGACATTCCCGCCATGGACAAGCTCCTCTCCGACGACTACCTCGGCATCACCGCCACCGGCGAGGTCCTCACCAAGACCCAGCAGCTCGATCGCATGCGCGACCGCAAGCTCGTGATCACCAAGCTCGATATCTCCGAGACCAAGATCAAACTCATCGGCAACATCGCCATCGTCACCTGCCTCGCGCAGGTGGAAGGCTCCTCGGGCGACAATGAGCCCCTGCATGGAGCCTATCGCTATACCCGCGTCTATCAGCGCGTCGCCGGCAACGTCTGGAAGGTCACCAACTTCGAGGTCACTCCCGCCAATCGAGCACCTCACGGCGCCGCCAACCAGGGCTAGCTGCCGCCAAATACTCTGACGCGAAAATTGACACAAAAAAACCGGGCCATTGGCCCGGGTGCAAGTGAGAACTTCGCGCCTGCCTCGGCAGACCGCCGTGAACGTTACGCGACTTCGACGTGCGCGATCGGCTTCACTGCCTTTACCGCCGCCGCGGAACGTTTGACATACGTATTCAGCACATTCAACCCCAGAAGTCGCCGATCCAGTGACCGCGTTCCGCCTGTCAGCCGGGCATCTTCCGGTTCATGCAATCCATCGCTGTGCTGGTGCGAGCGGATGTTGGCCAGCCGCGTCCTCGTGTCCACCGCGCCATCCTGCGGTTGCATCATCCCCGCCTCGGCGAACGGCAGGCTCCAGGCCGTTCCACCGTGGCCTCCGCTGCGCGAAGCCATCTTCGGCATCCGCACGACATCGCCAATTTTGTTGATCCAGGAGCTCATCCGTGGTGGTGGCGTCTGCGTCATGGGAAACCTCCTTGGATTTGATTGCGAGCTCGTTCCCTATATCAGATGACCTACCTCCATTACAGAGTTGCACGCAATGCGGCGGAAATACCGGTGCACGCCGCAAAAATTAACCAAGAATCGCGGCCACGATCTGCGCAATCCATTGCGCATCCCGACCGCACAAACAAAGGGGTTTTGCGTCTATCGCCCGACCCGGTTCCAGAGGGGGCCTGTCCGACTACCGCCCCCGGCTTCTCCGGTTATCGCTCGAGCGTGTCCAGCGCCAACGCCGCGCGCAGTCGCCGCCAGCTCTCGTCCAGCATCTCCGGCAGAATCCGCGTCTCCGCCAGCACGCTCATGTAGTTGGTGTCTCCCAGCCAGCGCGGAACCGCATGCAAATGCAGGTGCTCCGCAACCCCCGCCCCCGCCGCCTTGCCCAGGTTCAACCCGATGTTCTGCCCATGCGGCTGGTAGACCGCCTGCAGCACCCGCTCCGCCTGCCGAGTCATCCGCAGCAGCTCGTCCGCTTCTTCGATCGTCAGGCCGGCCAGGCTCTGCTCATGCCGGTACGGCACCACCATCAGGTGTCCGCTGTTGTACGGAAAGGCATTCAGCACCAGGAAGCAGTATCTTCCCCCGCTCCAGCAGGTACACTGCCTCCTCCGCCTGCTCCCGCGGCATGCCGTGCTCGACGGCATAATCCACCGCTGCAATCATGTTGCAGAAAACGCAATGTTTTTCGCCTGGCCAGCCAGCCAGCGCCTCGGGTACCCCGAGCTTCGGCCTGGAGTGATCCGCGCCCGTCACATAGGCGTAGCGCCACGGTGTCCAAAGATGGTCCATTGCAGCAGATTATAGGCCGCGCTTCCGGCAGGGAAGTCCGTCCGAGAGACATTCCCAGCCGTCCGGCCCCAACACACCTCCGTCGGCGGCGCAAGTCCCACGGTCACCGGCCCGCACAAAATGCGCGATGTTCGGTCAAGACATTCCCGCACATTGACCCTCACCAATCACGCTGCTACACTTTTGATTG
The DNA here is from genome assembly GCA_963821165.1 of uncultured Acidobacteriaceae bacterium. GTDB lineage: Bacteria > Acidobacteriota > Terriglobia > Terriglobales > Acidobacteriaceae > Granulicella. The sequence continues at coordinate 86,888 of CAWGCQ010000003.1, read as the reverse complement.
AGGACATGCGCGCGGGATCCAGTCGCAGGCTCTCTTTTATTTGCACCACTCATTCCCGCTGACATCATCGAATAGAACACACCCTCTTTGGGAGGCAGTCTTCTGCCACTCGAAAAGGCCGTCCACCGACTGATGCAAGCGACTGAGTCACTGGACCCCGGAGCAGTCTTATCCATGGCCGACATCGACCACAATTCTTTCCATCCCGAGAGCATAGCCCTGAACACCACATTGGAATCAACCGCAAACGACGCGACGACCGACAACACGGCGTCACACGACCTTTCCTCCAACCCCAGCACCCCTGCGGCCGAGAACGTCACTGCCTCTGAATCGAACACCGTTCAGCCTGCAGTCGAGAAGACCAACGTCGCTGTCGACGTCGCCACTCCCGAGCCTGAGTACGATGCCGAAGACTTCGCCAAGGCACTCGAGAGCTTCGACCGCGAGCAGGCTGCCGAAAAAGACGCTGCCCAGGCACTGACCGCCGAAGAGGCCGTCATCACCGGCACCGTCGTCAAGATCACCGACAAGCACGCGGTGGTCGACATCGGCCTCAAGTCCGAGGGTCTCATTCCGCTGGATCAGGTTCTCGACCACACCGGCGCGCCCAAGTTCAACGTCGGCGACGTCATCGAAGTGGTGGTGGAGCGTGAGGAGAAGGAGGGCGGCTATCTCGTCAGCTACGAGAAGGCCCTGCGTCACAAGGTTTGGGACAAGCTCGAAGAGGCGGCCAACACCAAGACCCCCGTCAAGGGCATGGTCGTCTCGCGCGTCAAGGGTGGCCTGACTGTCGACATCGGCATCAAGGCATTCCTGCCCGGCTCGCAGGTTGAGGTTCGCCCCGTCCGTAACCTCGACGGCTACATCGGCACCGAGATCGAAGTCCGCGTCATCAAGCTCAACAAGAAGCGCGGCAACGTCGTCATCTCCCGCAAGGAGATCCTCGAAGAAGAGCAGAACGAGAAGAAGGCCGTCACGCTTTCCACCCTCGAAGAAGGCTCCGTCTTCACCGGCGTCGTCAAGAACCTCACCGACTACGGCGCGTTCGTCGACATGGGCGGCCTCGATGGCCTGCTCCACATCACGGACATGAGCTGGGGCCGTCTCACCCACCCCCGCGACCTCGTCAACGTTGGCGACGAGATCCAGGTCAAGGTACTCAAGTTCGACAAGGAAAAGCAGCGCGTCTCGCTGGGCTTCAAGCAGCTCTCGCCTGATCCCTGGCTCGACGCCACGGAGCGTTACCCGGTTGGCGCCCACGTCAAGGGCCGCGTCCTTTCGGTCACTGACTACGGCTCGTTCGTTGAGCTGGAGCAGGGCATCGAAGGCCTCGTCCACGTCTCCGAGATGACCTGGTCCAAGCGGATGAAGCACCCCTCCAAGCTGGTCAAGCCCGGCGACGAGGTCGAGACCATCATCCTCTCGGTCAACCCCACCGACCGCCGCATCTCCCTCGGCATGAAGCAGCTCCAGGACAATCCCTGGGAGCAGCTCGAGGAGAAGTATCCGATCGGCGCAGTCATCGAAGGCCGCGTGCGCAACCTCACCGACTTCGGAGCGTTCATCGAGATCGAAGACGGCATCGACGGCCTGGTGCACGTCTCGAACCTCAGCTGGACCAAGCGCATCAAGCACCCGTCGGAAGTTCTCAAGAAGGGTGAAAAGGTCAAGGCTGTCGTCCTCGGCGTCGAACCAGAGAACCGCCGCCTCTCGCTGGGCGTCAAGCAGCTGCAGCCCGATGTCTGGGAGACGTTCTTCGCCCAGCACCGCGTCGGCGACGTCATCAAGGGCAAGATTCTGCGCACCGCGCAGTTCGGCGCCTTTGTCGAGATCGCCGAAGGAGTCGAGGGCCTCTGCCACGTCTCCGAAGCGGTCGACGATCACCGGCAAGCAGATCACCCTGGAAGTCGGCGACGAGCACGAGTTCAAGATCGTCAAGATGAACCAGGAAGAGAAGAAGGTCGGCCTCTCCATCAAGGCCATCGGCGAGGAAGCCACACGCGCCGAGGTCGAGAGCTACAAGGAGTCCAACAACAAGGGCAAGGGCGAACAAGGGGCAGGGAAGCGGCAACGCTTCCTCCTCCAGCGCCAACGCCGGCAGCACCACCCTCGGCGACCTCCTCAAGTGGAAGCAGTCCGAAAACGAGAGCGACGACGAGTAATCGCCCCGCATCGCGAAAGCACAAAGGCCGCCCGCAAGGGCGGCCTTTCTGCTTGCCTTCACGGCGAGCTAATGTGGGTGCGCCGCAAGAAAGCCTTTGTAACTTTCATCCAGATTCTTCATGAAGTTGTCGACCAGCAAAAGCTGCCCTTGCAGCACCTGAACTCTGTCTTCCATCGTCGCAACGGCCGCCGGCGTGAAGTCCGGACCATTCTTTCCAGCGCTCAGAAACGGGGAGAGCGCAACCACCGCATCGCGCGCCGCCTGCTGTTCGGAAGCACTCAGCTCGCTTTGCCCCGCATAGATATCCGAGTACTCCTGCGCCCGGTCATAGGGCATGTACGCCAGAGCCCCCGTAGACTGTGCTGTCTTCCATCCAACATCCTCGAATGTATGCAGGCGGAACGTCACATCGATGGACGATTTATCACCCTTAGGATTCTGTTTTAGAATTCCTTGCAGGACAATGAGATCCTGATTGAGCAGACCCTGCTCCTTGTGCAGCGAGTCAAGTGTGCCCGGCATATCTTTGGCATTGCGCTCGATCTCCGCCTGCAAACTCGCCTCAGCATCATGCACCAGGTGGCGATGATGCTGCCACTCTACGCACCCTTCCAGGCTCAGCGCAATCAGCAGCCCAATGGTGATCGTGATGAGGTGAACAAAAAAGTCTCGCCAGCTAAGCACCGGCTCATGCGGAGAATGCACATCAATCACGTTGCTCGCTCCTCGTGAATCTGGATAACCCTAGCCTAGCAAAGACCTGTGCGATGCTATCCTGCTCCCATCATGCGCCTGCTCCTCGCCGCCACTCTCCTCGCCGCCACCACCGTCGCACAAGCCCAGCAGCTCCCGCCCGACACCGCCGCCAAAGTCGCCACCCTCGCGCAAAAAGTCCTCGCCGACAGCGGCGTTCCCTCCGCCTCCATCGGCATCGTGCAGGACAACCACATCGTCTACACCCACGCCTTCGGCCTCGCGCGCGTCACGCCGCCCCTCCCCGCCGAAGCCGCCATGGCCTACCCCATCGGCTGCATCTCCAAGCAATTCACCGCGACGGCCGTCCTCATCCTGCAGCAGCAAGGCAAGCTCTCCCTGCAAGACCCCGTCAGCAAATACTTCCCCGAGCTCACCCGCTCGCACGACGTCAAGATCATCAACCTCCTCACCCACACCTCCGGCTATCAGGACTACGCGCCCCAGGACTACACCATCCCCGCCTGGAAAGCTCCCCGGCGACCCCCTCGCCGTCGTCCATGAGTTCGCCGGCAAGCCACTCGACTTCGAGCCCGGCACCCAGTGGCAGTACTCCAATACCAACTTCGTCCTCGCCGCGCTCATCGTGCAAAAGGTCTCCGGCGAGCCCTTCGCCAAATTCCTCCGCGACAACGTGCTCAAGCCCGCCGGCCTTGAAGACGTCCTCAACCTCAACACCGACCAATCCAAGCTCCAGGTCACCGGCTACATGCGCAACGCGCTCGCGCCCATCCGCCCTGCCGCACTCGAGGCCCCGGGCTGGTACTTCGGCGACGGCGACCTGGCCATGCCCGTCGGCCAGCTCCTCAAGTGGGACCTCACCATCATCAACCAGACCCTCCTCACCCCCGCCAGCTACCAGCAGATGGAGACCCCCTTCATCCTCGCCGACGGCAAGGACTCCCACTACGGCCTCGGCGTACAGATCCTCAACTTCAACGGCCGCAAAGTCATCGAGCACTCCGGCGAAGTCGGTGGCTTCGTCGCTGAAAATGTTCTCTTCCCCGACGAGCACGTCGCGATCGCGGTCCTCACCAACCAGGAAGCCTCCGGCGCCGCAGCCGACATCACCAAGCAGATTGCCCCACTTGTTCTCCCCGCCGCCGCACCCGCGGCCACCTCCGCCGTCGACCCCGCCACCACCACCGCCGAGGCCTTCGCGCCTCACCTGCAGACCATCGTCGCCGGCCTCCAGAAGGGCAACATCGACCGCTCCCTCTTCACCGCCAACTGCAACGACTACTTTGACGCCACCGCCCTAGCCGACTACCAGTCCAGCCTCGCCCCCCTCGGCACTGTCACCTCCGTCACCGTCGGCCGCGCCCGCCTGCGCGGTGGCATGACCTTCAGCTCCTACCGTGTCGCCTTCTCCGGGGGCACCACCCTCCTCTTCAGCGTCTATCTCCAGCCCGACGGCAAGATCGAGCAGCTATTGGTAGAAGGCAAAGTCTAGGAAGATCGCCGGAAGCCGGCAAAGTCTGAACCAGTGGAGGGCAAAGCGTAAGCTCTGCCCTCCCATCCATCACGCAACGTTAGCCGAGCCGCGTCTAGTGGTGCGATCCGCCGCCGCCACCACCGCCTGATGACGCGCCACCGCCGCCACCACCCGCGTGGCCTCCTCCTCCGCCACCCGATCCGCCACCTCCGCCAGAACTGTGGCCACCCCCGCCGCCGCCGCCGGAGGCTCTTCCGCCGCTGAATCCGCTACCCGACGCTCTCCCACCAGCGAACCCGCTGCCCGATCCTCCGCGAACCCCGCCGCCGCCCCTGCTGAAGTGGCTCACCATCGTGTGGCTCGCACCGCCTTCATGCGACTGCGTCGTAACCGTAAATCCCTTGGCCTTGGAATCGAACGCGATCATGCTCACAGCCTGGCTGCCCTCTCGCCCCGGCATCAGGGAATGTGTCGCGAGCGCAGGCGCCGAGGCCGCGCGCAACGTCGGCAGCGCAGGCGCGCGAAACTCCTTGGGCGTCTCTGCCAACACTTTCACCCGCGCTCCCGGACCGTAGGCCACGCGCTGCAGCCCTTCACCCTTCCGATCCGCCGGCACAAAGACTCCATGCTTCAGATTTTGCGGCTCCTTGCCCGGGCCATCATGCGGATGGATCGGCACATATCCCAGCTTGCCGCCCACCTTCACCCAATGCACCGGGCAATGATGGTGCCGATGCTCCCCCGCCACCCACGCATACCGATGGTGCCAGTAGATCCAGCTCCCCGCGTGGCAAACAGCCCAGTCAAAACCGTAGTCGCCGCCCCACACCACGTCGCTTCGCAGCAGCACGGGCGCGCCGGTCATCGGATCCTGTGTCATCCAGTCCTCAAGCGAATACGGCGAGCACGGAAAGACGTCTTCATCCTCCGTCCACAGCGCGGGCGCCACACCCCCGCCTGGAGGCGGATACTCCGCCCGTTCTTCATCCGCCTGCGCCTGCTGGGCCAATCTCGCATTCTGCATCTGCTCGGCGGTCGGTGCCTGCTGAGTCGTTGGCTCCTGCTGCGTCGCTGCCTGCTGCTGTGGAGGCGTCGCGCCGATCGCGCTCGCAGGTACAACTCCTCCACCCGGTCCCGGCGCCGCAACAGGCTTCCCCCAACCGTTCGTCGGCTCCCAGCACATTCCATACGGCTTGCACTCAAAGAAGCTTCCGCGCGCGTTCATGTCCGCCATCCCCGGCAGCGGCTCCTTCAGTCCAGCCTCCATCATCACCGCATGCATCGCCTTGCTGCGCGCCGCAATGCGTGCTGCCACCCACTGATCCCATGCCGCGAAGTTATTCGCCGGGGTCATCGGCGTCGGAACAAACACCCCATTGCTAAACGTGAACGTCTTCCCCACCAGCCCGGGCGACGAATTCACATCCCCCACGTGAATCTCCGTCGGAGCCTGCGGCGTCACCGTCATCGCGTCCAGATAGCTATTCACTCGGACGTTCGAATGGCTGCCATACGGAACGTGGAACGCATCCGTGGGCGTCCTCACGTCGTAGCGCTCGCCCGGCACCGTCGGCCGCAGGTGCAGCGAAGCCACACCCGTCAGCAACACCATGTCCGTGCTCGGAACCCCATTCTGCGTTGTCAGCCTGTTGAACGTCAGCGCCGAGTTTTCCCCCAGGTACATCGTCGACGCATCTTCAAACTCAATCTCCGCGCGACCCTTGCCCGTCACCACGCTGAATCCCGACTCCAGCGGCATATTCGGCACCGCCTGCACCCACGGCGGCACATCGTGCTGCCCTTTCTGCTTGCCTACCGCCACCCGCACGTCGCCCTGCACCAGGCTCAGCCGCACAATCTGCGGATACACCGCCTTCGGATGCAGCGAAGCCGGAGTCGCCGGCTCAGCGGCCGTTTGCGCGGAAAGAACTCCGCAACCCAAACTCATTGGAATCAATACGGTGAGGAGCAAGCAGCGTTTCCAGCTCATGGCAGCCTCCGCAGGCATGCATTTCTTGAGGAACGACAAGGCCCATTGATGAACCCGGTGCCAGTCCCCCTCGCCGGAACCAAAGTCTTCGCAGCATCGTCGAGCAAGCAAAGGCAACACTCGCTAGACGTCCCACCGTACATTTTCGACGCAATCTTTCCCAGACTATTTCAATCCTGCCACGACCGAAATCGCTCAAGTCCCCACCGGAGCCTTCGCTCCACCCACAACCCCAACCCCTCGACCATCCAACCTACCAGCCCAACCACCACTTCAATCTACGTCAGCAAATACGCCAGCCCAATCACCGAGACCACCAGCCAAAGCCGCCAGTCGCCGTGAGGATTCATCCGAATTGGATCATGAAGATTCATCCTTGTCCCTCCCTTCTCCTACGAGCACGTAGTACAGCAACGTACTCAAGCTCATCTCTTCCAACATCTCCGACAGCGCGTCCTGCTCAAGCCGCTTCTCGATCAACCGCGACCCTCTCCCTGCAGTAGAAGATGCTGCAACCGGCAACTCGGGCGCAGATAATTCTTCCGCCCGCAAATCATGAGCCTGCAAATCGTGAGCCCAAAGCTCCAGAGCCCGATGTTCCGGTTCGCGCACGTCCTGCTGCGTCAATGTCCTGTCTTCCAGTACGTGTTCCTGAGCCTTCAGGTTTAATGGTTTCCAAAAAATATCGGTGAAGTCCTTATCGGCGGAAGTGCCGGCAAACTTTAGTCGCATCGTCATCGTCAACATCCTCTCTTCGCCCCCTCTAAATTGATCCTTCGCCACGTCCCGCGCCAGGTCCCGGCTCCGCGGCCGGCCCCTCGTTGTGTCCTCCCCAGCCCTCTGGTCGAGGACCCCAGCCTCCGCGACGTGCATCCCAGCCCTCGCCGCCCGGCCAGCAACCGCGCCGTCCCTTCATCCCCGCCCGAAACTTCTCGCGCTCCTCAGGAGTCATCCGCGCCCAGCGCTCTCCCATCTCGCGCTTCCATCCCCGCGGGCCGCCGCCATGCTTGTGGAACCCGCCCAGCAGAATCTTGCTCAACACCACAAGTCCAAGCCCCTGCAGGAACGAAATCTTCTTCAACCCGAAGATCGCCGGCATCAGCCAGTTCCACAGATGCTCAGTCACAAATCCGAACACCGTCAGCGCCAGCACCACCAGCACGATGATCTTCAACACCTTCGCCAAACGAAACCTGTTCATCTCAACCTCACTTCCCAAAATCCTTTGCTACTCGAAATCCCTTGCTACTCAAAATCCCGGCTCAGCTCCTGCAACCGCTCCCGGAGAAACAGCACCGCATACCTCTTCCGCGACAGCAGCGTGTTCACACTCACGCCCGTCTCCTCCGACAACTCCTTGAAACTCCGCCCCATCAGCTCATGCGCCACAAACACCTCGCGCTGATTCTCCGGCATCTCCTCCAGCGCTTCGTCGATCGCATCCAGCAGCACATTCCGCGCATAGATCGCCTCCGGCCCCGCATCGGACGACGGCAACAAATCCTCCAGCATCGGCGCGTCTTCATCCGTGCTCACCGCTTCGTTCAGCGACACGGCCTTCTTCCGCCGAAACAAATCCACAATCCGATTCCGCGCCACACGAAAAAGCCACGCCGTAGTCTGCTCTGCCGGCTTCATCATCCGATACGCTTGGATGAGCTCATAAAACACATCCTGCAACACGTCCTCAGCGTCAGCAGTATCCAGCACCCGCTTGCGAATGAACCCGCGCAGCCGCCCTTCATCGCGCGCAAACGCCTCTGCGATAAAACGGTCCTGCTCGCTGATGGTCAAATCCGGGCTCGGCATCGCATCCTTTCCGATCGCCCCGCGCTCATTCGTAATGGTCTACCTTCGTTAACGTACGAGCGCGAAGAATATTGTGTTCCCTCGCAAACTTTTTTGAAATTCATCGCCCGCTGACATAACTGCCGAATCGTCCCTCCTTCATCTCCTAAAATTTTAGTTGACAACCTCGCCCCTTCCGTCCTAAAGTCCTAATCAACTAGGAGACGCCAATGGCCAAACCTGCCAAGCCCGAGAAGCCAACCAAGCCCGTCCTCACCAAGCTCGAGCTCCAGATCATGCAGGTCATCTGGAAACAAGGCGCAAGCACCGTTACCGCTGTCCAGCAGGCCCTCCCCCAGGACCTCGCCTACACCACCGTCCAGACCATGCTCAACATCCTTCACCGCAAGGGCAAGCTCAAGCGCGAGCTCCACGGCCGCGCCTTCGCCTACAGCGCCACCGTCACCGAAGCCAAAGCCTCCACCCACGCTCTGCGCGATCTCATCGACCGCATGTTCGGTGGCTCCAGCGAAGAGTTGGTAATGAGCCTCATCAAGAGCCGCCAGATCGACGCAAAAAAAATCGCCGAGCTAACCCGCCGCCTCGAAGAAGAGGAGAGCTAACATGCATCCACTCGCGTCCTCAACGCTTGAACCCTGGCTCCTCACCTATGTGCTCAACGCGCTCTGGCAAATCCCCGTCGTCTTCGCCGCCGCGTGGCTCGCGTCTCGCGCCTCCCGCCGCGCCGGTCCTGCCTTCCAGCACACTCTCTGGACCACCGCCCTCTTCGCCGAGGTCCTTCTCCCCGCCATCTCCGCGAGCCCGACCCAAGCCCTTCAAACCATCCAGCACTGGCTCAAATCCTTCCACCAAAGCAGCGCGCCGCAGACCGCACACATCACCATCACCATGGGGCAACCAAACCTCGCGCCGGAAGGTCTCCACCTTCCACCCACGCTGCTGGCCGCCGCAGCAATCCTCTACCTCGCCGCGCTCCTCTACTTCGCAACAAGACTCGCCACCGGCCTCCACCAGACCGCATCCCTTCGCCGCCGAGCCCAACCCCTCCCACTCAACGGCTATGCCGGCCAAAGCTACCATCGCTTCAGCCAGCTCTTCCGCGTCAACAACGCCGACGTCGCCGCGTCATCGGAAATCGCCAGCCCCATCACCCTCGGCATCCGCCGCCCCACGCTCCTTCTCCCTGCGCACATCGAAGCAGCGCTCCTCGCCGAAGACCTCGACGCCGCTCTAGCCCACGAGTTTGCCCACATGCGTCGCCGCGACTTCGTCAAGAATCTCCTCTACGAACTCATCTCCCTCCCCATCGCCTTTCATCCCGTCGTCTGGCTAACCCGCCGCCGCATGTCCGAAACCCGCGAGCTGGTCTGCGACGCCATGGCCGCCGACGCCGTCGCCGGCCGTCAGCGTTACGCCCGTTCGCTGCTGCGTCTTGCCATGCAGTTCTCCGCAAGCGCCCACGCTCCCACACCGCACGCCATCGGGATCTTCGATGCCCACCCATTCAAGAACTTCGAGAGGAGAGTTATGAACCTGACCCACCATTCCATCGAGCTGCGCGGCGCCGCCCGCCTCGTCCCCGCCGCCCTCAGCATTGCGCTGATCGCCGGCGCCTGCACCTCCGCCCTCGCCTTCCGCCAGCAAGTAGCCGCGCCACAGACGACAACGCCGCCGCCAACGGTCAATCTCGCCGTCCCAACGTCCGACCTCGGCCATGTCATACCATCGGCCAAAGTCTACGTTCCTCCGTCAGGCACCGCGCCGTCCACAGTCATGCTTGCGATCCCTCGGCCCACATCCGGCCAGCCCGCGCAGTCCTTCAAAGCCGACATCGCCGACGCATCCGGCCCCAACCCCGTCGTCAAAGCCCTCACCCCGCCCTACGCTGAGGCAGCGCAGTCCGCATCCGCGCCCGGGCTCCACGTCTCCGGCAGTGTAATCGCCGGCAGTCGCATCACCTTCGTTGAACCGGTCTATCCTCCTGACGCGAAGGCCGCGAAGCTCAACGGCACCGTCGTCCTGCACGCCATCATCGGCAAGGACGGCACCATCAAAGAGCTCAGCGTCCTCTCCGGTCCAGACCAGTTTCGTGAGTCTGCCCTCACTGCCGTCAAGCAATGGGTCTACCGCCCCTATCTTCTCAATGGAAACCCAGTCGAGGTCGACACCACCATCACCATCAACTACGCCCTTAGCCCGGAACCGTCGCCAGATCCGTCCCCCTCGCCGAACCCATCCGCATCGACCTCGCAGTCCTCAGCAATGCCGGACCAGGTCATGCACATCGGCGGTAACGTAAAGCCCCCGGTCGTTGTCAAACAGGCCTTACCGGAGTACAGCCAGCAAGCCAAGGCAGCAAAATTCTCAGGAACCGTTCAGGTCTATGTACTGGTGGATAAGAACGGCTATCCCACCCACATCCGCGTAGTGAAAGGCGTAGGCATGGGTCTCGACGAGAAGGCAGTCGAGGCCGTCAGCCAGTACAGGTTCAAGCCCGCCACTCTAGCGGGAATGCCGGTAGCCGTCGACCTCTATATTGATGTGAACTTCCAGATGTTGTAGACGCAAACCAATAACCAGCCAATCCCTCCTGGTAGAAGGATTCGCATTCCACCGAACGCTTCCGTTCCACGAACCTACGCCGCCTTATCGAACAGCAGCCGCACCTTCGCACGTTTTACCCGGCGTGCCTGCGCCAGATCATAGTTCGCCTGCAGCTTATACCAGAGACCCTCACTAGTCCCAAACGCCTCATCCAGCTTCAACGACATCAGCGGAGATATCCCTGCGCGCTCATTCAGGATGGTGGACAGATGCTCGCGCGTGACGCCCAGGTGCTTCGCCAGTGCACTGACTGTAATCCTGTCCCCCATATACTCGCGCAAAACTGAACCGGGATGCGAAGGGTTCAACATCGGCATAACACTCTCCTTAGTGGTAATCCTGATAGTCGACGATCTCCACGTCGACCCCAATGAATCGAAACGTCAGTCTCCAGTTCCCGTTCACCGAAATCGACCAGAAACCCGCCAGCTTGCCTGTCAATGGATGCAACTTCCATCCCGACTGATCCATGTCACCCGGCTTGGTCGCCACATCCAGCACGGAAAGCTGATTTCGAAGCTTCTTCGCATGGGCCGGAATGATGCCAGCCTTCGAATCTGTCTCATAAACTTCTGCAGGCCGCTGTGCTTAAAGGACTTGATCATTCATGGTTCAGCTTAGACGTATAGTGTAAGGCCACGCCTTACATAAATCAACCGAACACCGATCACCGTTTCTTCCGCTGCCGGGCCTTGGCCTTCCCACCCACCTTCTTCTCTTTCGCCTTGGCCTTCTTCGCCTCGCTCTTCCCGCCCCGCCCCGCCCCGCGGTCAGCCCCTGCAAGCACCTTCGGTTCCGTCCCCGGCAGCAGCGCAAACTGCAGCCGCCGCTGCTGTCGATCGATCCGATCCAGCAGCACCTGCACCTTCTGCCCCAGCGCAAACACATGCCCTGTGCGCGAGCCAACAATCGTCCGGTCGGTATCCCGATACGTATAGTAGTCGCCCACCAGCGACCCGATAGGCACCAACCCCTCGATGAACATGTCATCGAGCTCGACAAAAAATCCGTACTTCGTCACCGACAAAATCACAGCAGGGAAGTCGTCGCCGATCTTATCGGCCATGAACTTCATCTTCTTCCACTCAATCAGCTCGCGCTCCGCATCCGCCGCCCGCCGCTCCGCCTGCGAACTCTCTACCGCAATATCATTCAGCTCCTCCGCAGCGATCGGCCCTTCGCCAACCTTCCCTGGACCCTGGGCCCTGGGCCCTGGACCCTGTCTCACCGCCCACGGCTGTGGATCGTCCGAGCGAATCGCCCCACCCCGCGGATCCGCACCCTCCCGCAGCATCGCCCGCACCAGCCGATGCACAATCAAATCCGGATACCGCCGAATCGGCGACGTGAAGTGCGTATACGAAGGCGACGCCAGCGCAAAGTGCCCCTCATTCTTCTCTGCATACCGAGCCTGCTTCAACGACCGCAGCATCAGGTACGCCAGAATCCGCTCCTCCGGCGTCCCACTGATCCGCCGCACCAGCTTCTGATACATCTGCGGCGTCACCGGAATGCTCTCCGGAATCTCATGCGACGGCGCACTCCGCGAGTCCTTCCCCCGCGCCGACCGCTGCCGCGACTCCCGCCGATCCGACTTCATCGTCAGCTTCCGCACCGGCAGATTCCCCAGCCCGAGCGAATGCCCAAACCCCGCGGCCGTCTCTTCAAAATCGACAATCCGCTTCGGATCAGGCATCTCGTGGATCCGATAGATCGAAGCAATCCCCTCCCGCTCAATCCCCCGGCCCTCCAGCCAATGCGCCACGCACTCGTTCGCCGACAGCATGAACTCCTCAATAAGTCTGTGGGACCATCCTCTCTCCGAGCGCACGATCGCCTTCATGTTCCCGTCCGGGTCGAACTCCACAATCGGCTCCGGCAGATCGAAATCGATCGACCCGCGCCGCACCCTCTTGGCATTCAACCGCAGCGCCAGGTCGAGCATGGCGTCAAACGCCCGGGGAAGCTCAGGAGCCTCGAGATCCACCCGCTCCCGCTCCGTAATGTCCTCCAAACTAGGCTTAAGCAGTCGATTTGCGTCACGAAACTGGGCTATATCGCCTACGTTTTCGCCAGGATCGCCCGCATTAATACAGTGCTGCACGCTCGTATAGGTCATCCGCCGCACGCTGCGAATGATCCCTTCCGCCAGGCGATAGCCCACAATCTCGCCCCGTGGATCAATCTCCATAATGCAGCTAAGTACAAGCCTGTCTTCATTTGGAAGCAGGCTGCACATGCCGCTCGAGAGCGCATGCGGCAGCATCGGCACCGCGCGATCCGGGAAGTACACGCTGGTCCCGCGCAGCCGCGCCTCCGTATCCAGCGCCGACCCCGGCCGCACATACCAGCTCACATCCGCGATATGCACCTGCAACTCACTGTTTCCATTGGACATACGACGTACCAGCACCGCATCATCGAAGTCCCGCGCCGTCTCGCCGTCGATGGTCACAATCGGCAGGCCACGGAAATCCTCCCTGTTTTCAAGCACTTCCGGGTCAAGCGTGGCAACCGTTTCCAGCCGCCCGATCCTCCGCCTCCGCCAGCACCGGAGCCGGGAAAGTATGTGGAATGTGATGTTTACGGATCACAATCTCCACATCCACACCGAACGCATCGGGTGGCCCCAGAACCTCAATCACCCGCCCCTGCGCCGGCCGCCCCGGTGTTGGAAAACTGGTAATCTCGACATCCACCGCCATACCTTCCAGGGGATGCTTAGGATCTTTCAATTCAGCAGCTTGCAGCGTCCTGCGAGCCTCCTCCCCAAGCATCCGATGGGGCGAATTCGCCACGTCCGGCAGGGCTTCAGCACCGTCCGGGATCAGGATCGGCCCACCCAGCCGTTCATCCCACGGAGTTACGTAAGTTACCCCTAAGTGTTTCGGAATCATTACGATGGTGACGGTTCGCGTAGTGAAAGATCCCTACGATGGTGGGATTGCGCCGCGTCAGCACCCGCGCAATGCGGCCGGACCGGCGTCCGTCACGCCCCGGAAGTGCCTCATCTACAAGGACTAAGTCACCCTGCATGGCGCCATGAATCTCGTTCGGCGGGATGAAGATATCGTCCTGTTTTTGGTGCGCATTCAGCCCGGTTTGGGGCTTCAAATCGCTGTCGTCAGCCTTGTTTCGCGACGCAATGGCTTCCGGCCGCACAAAGCCAAATCCATCCCGATGCAGATCCAGCCGCCCACTCACCAGCCGCTCACGGCCACCCCGAACCGCAGCTTCCATGCCATCCCACAGGCCAGCGCCGCCCGGCCGTCCGGCGGTCGTATGTGCCCTCATTATGAACGGCTTCCCGCTTGGGGATCGCCCACATATCCTCGCCCAGGCGGGCTAGTTCGCCGCGAGCAACCAGGCGTGTGAGCTGCTCCACAAGGAGGCGACGCTCGCGCCCACCACCGAGGCCAAGTTCACGAATGAGCTGTTTGTAGCCAGCCTTGCTTCCGGCGGATCGGGCAATCCTGGCGAGCAGGTCACGATCGCTTCGTCCGGGCGAATTGCGGTCAGCGCGTGGGTATGGAGTGCGGGCCATGGCCTAGGACGAGCATACGCGGAGAGCCCAAAACGCGCATTTTGAGGGCAGGTTTACAACCAAAGAATGGAAAAGTAACTCGATTTCCGGCGCGCGAAGCCGATAAGTAACTGATTTCAGTGTTGAGTTTTGTTGATGATATCGTTACTATGCTCCAATTACTTTAGTAATGTTTACTAACTAGTAATTAGTTATGTGCTTGATATGCATAGACTTACATACTCACTCACCCTATGTTCTTCTCATCTGGTTGTCCAGAGAAATCTTTTAGAAGCCTTTCACTATTTTATTTACTGCCAAGGAGAACTACCCCATGAAGAACCTCGCCATCCGCACTTTCGTCGTCGCTCTCGCAGTTGCCGGCTTCACGGCCTCCTCCTACTCGGCATCTACGGCTCGCGCCAACCAGGCGAAGGTCGTTGTGGCCCACCCGGGTATCGTGAGCACACCGACCACGATGTGCGCGCCTGGCAGCACCTGTGGCCTCGACTAGTCTTGGTCTAACTCTCTAAAAATCAGAGAAAAATAGAAATTAGGTAGTGCAATGGCACGGCCTCCTGTGTACGATATTGGTTATCGCGCACCGGAGGCTTTTGCCATGGACACCAAGCTGCTGCTGGAATATTCCATCTTCGCAGACCTGATCATCACCGTCGGAGTGCTGGTACTGATGGTGCGCAGGCGTTTACTGCGCGATTTCCATTTCCTCGCAGCGTTCCTTTTTGTCAACTGCTCTCGAAGATGGCATCTCCATTCCGATTCTCTTTTTCCGCAAATACCTAGGAATCTCGAAGGTCAGTGCGTACGAGGTCTACTTTTACTCGCACTGGGTACTTTACTTCCTTGAATATGCTTTGTTGTTGCTTATCATTTACAGCGTCTTCCGCCAGGCAATGAAGCCGTTGGAGGGATTGCATCGCGCTGGCAAGATCGTGTTTCGGTGGGTTGGTGGAGTCTCTCTCGCTTTGTCTCTTGTACTGGCGCTTGGACCGCACACTGCCGGTTCCTACACCATGGCAACGTTCTCCAGCCAGGTTCAGCAAGGCATCAGCATCTTGATTCTCTGCCTCTTGCTCTTCGTCTGCTTCTCCACGCGCTACCTGGGCCTTACCTACAGAAGCCATATCTTTGGCGTGAGCCCTGGGGCTTGGAGTATTCGCGACGGTGAGCCTCGATCGAGTCCGCCTGGACCGTAGCTGGAGCGCAAACGGTTTATTCGCCGGTCTTTGTCTTCAGCACGCTGGGCAGCTGCGTAGCTCTCATGACGTGGGGAACGTACTTCGCTCTGCCACAGCCGGAACGCAAGATGATTCTGCTGCCCACGACGTCGCCGTTCTTCCTCTGGAACCGCATCTCGGAGGCGCTTGGCGACGAGCCGGGTTTTGTGGCCATCGCCGGGTTCAAGCCGGAGATGCTCGCACCTGCTGAGCTAACCGCATTCACGGCAGGCTCGAAGCGGGCGCGTGAGCGCGAGGTGGAGCAGGAGAGCGCGGCCCGTGCCGAACGTGAAGCTGAGGTAACGCAGGCTACCCAGCAGGCCCTGGGCATTCATTCGATCGCCATGCAGCGGTAGTCAACCGCGATGGAGCCGGTAACGCATCTTCTTACCGGCGCGTGCCTGTCGCGCACCGGGCTCAATCGACGAGCGGCCTATGCCACCCTGACGATGGTGGTAGCCGCCGAGTTTCCTGACATCGACACCTTGTGGAGTCTGCGCGGACCGATCGAGGGATTCCAACATCATCGCGGCATTACGCATACATTTCTAGGGCTGCCTTTCGAGGCGGCCCTGATTGTTGCGGGTGTTTATATGTGGCATCGATGGCGGGTGAAGCGAGCGGGCGCCCACCCCGTCTCAGTGGGCGCTCACCCCGCCGTCCGTCCAAAACCGCTGACCGCTGCGCCGGTACGGTGGGGTGTGTTGTACGGCCTTGCGCTCGTGGCGCTGCTGAGCCATCTGCTTCTGGACTACACCAACAACTATGGGCTGCGCCCGTTCTTTCCGTTCAATGATCGCTGGTATGCCGCGTCGATCGTGTTCATCTTCGATCCCTTAATGTTTTTGCTGCTGCTGGGCGCGCTGATTCTGCCCTGGATCTTTGGCCTGGTGAACGCGGAGGTGGGAGCGAAGAAGCAGCCCTTCCGAGGCAGAGGCTGGGCGATCGCGGCCCTGCTGGGTATCGTGGCGTGGTGGGGACTGCGGGAGGTGGAGCATCAGCGCGCGCTGCAGATGGCGATGACGCAGAGCCTGGTCGCGCCGACGCCGGCAAGCTGCAGCAAACACAACGCAGTCGCCGGATGCACGAAGCCCCATATGTCCCAACCTTTTTGCCGGTCCGCGCCGCGTTGGCGAGCCCGGATCTGCTCAGCCCCTTTCGCTGGTCGGCGGTGATGGACTTCGGGCCGGTGTACCAGTTGGCGGAGATCGACACCAGGGCCGGAACGCTGACGACCAGCGAGACGACGTATCCAAAGCCCGGACGGAGCGCCCCGGTCCTGGCTGCGGAGCGGAGCAAGCTTGGGCGCGTGTACATGGACTGGTCGCCGATGCCGTTTGTCGAGGTGACCAAGGCGGACAGTGAGCT
Organism: uncultured Acidobacteriaceae bacterium; assembly: GCA_963821165.1. GTDB lineage: Bacteria > Acidobacteriota > Terriglobia > Terriglobales > Acidobacteriaceae > Granulicella. Next base: position 70,001 of record CAWGCQ010000003.1, on the reverse strand, counting down.
GGCGGCAGAGGGCGGGGTGAACGGTGCAGCGACGACCGTGGTGACCTTCCGCGATCCGCGCTTTCTCGGTGGCCGCTTGCGAGACCTGGGCCGTCAGCCGCTGACGGGAACGGTGGAGTTGGACGCGTCGAACCACGTGGTGCGCGAGACCATGGACGGGCACGTCGAGCCGTAGATTCCGAGGGGCAGATTGCTGCTCTGTCGGGCGGTCCATTTATTGATAGCGTGAAAGTCTTTTTGACGACCGAGCGCGGTACACAGGCTACAATCGAGGATAGCGGCAGCATGCCGCGAACCCCTGTTTCGAAGGCCAACCTATTATGCTTGCCATTCTCGTACTCGTGCTCGCTGCGTTGAGCCGCCTTCTGCCCCACATCTTCCACAACATCGCGTTTAACTTCACGGCGGTGGGCGCCGGGCTGTTGTTCTTCGGCTCGCGGAGACCACGCTGGCAGACGGTGCTGGCCGTTGCCGTAATGGCGCTGATGGACGTGTACCTGACGACCAGGGTGTACGGCTATGCGTTCCATCTGAAGCGGCTACCTGGTGACATGGGCCTGGTATGCAGCGGTGTGTTTGATTGGCAGCGCGTTCCTGCGCAAGGTCACGGTGCTGCGCGTTGTGGGCGGCGTACTGGCTTCGGCCACGAGCTTCTTCCTGCTGAGCAACTTCGCGGTGTGGGCGAACAGCGCCTCGTTTGGAGCTGCCGCAATGTATCCGCATACGCTGAGCGGGCTGGGTGCATGCTACGCCGCGGCGCTGCCGTTCTATGGCAACGATCTGCTCTCGACGGGCTTGTTCGCGACGGCGTTCTTCGGTCTGCCGGTACTGGCGAAGCGGCTGGTGGACGAGCACGCGATCAACGCCGGAAGCGGTCTAACACAACACGAAACTTTAAGTCACAGAGAAAGGCCGCGCTCGATGCGCGGCGTTTGTTTTGTGTATTGCTCAGGATCTTAGAAATGCTCTTCGGTGGGAAGATCGACGCCCTTGCGGCGATCGAAGATCTTGCGGACGGCGTAGAAGCCGAGCCAGAAGAGTCCGGCTACCGCGAACACAATCACCAGGTCGTGATGTTCGTGCACCATGTGCCGAATCGAGTGCACCAGCGTGGGGCCGAACCAGATGGTAAGAAGCGAGCACACCAGGAACTGCGCGAGCTTGCCGGAGAAGATGGCCAGCAGGAAGGGAACCAGCTTCATCTCGAAGACGCCGGCGGAGAACTCGAAGAGCTTCAGCGGAGTAGGGGGAGGGAGCATCGCCGGAATCATGATGGCGAGAAACTCCTGGCGCTCGAAGCGATCGCGAATATTCTCGTAGCGCTCGCGGTTGATGCGCTTGAGCAGGAAGAACTCGCCGCCAGCGCGCCCGATGAAGAAGGGAACCAGCGAGCCGAGGGTGGAAGCGGCGGCGGCCATCAGGCTGTAGGCGAGGAACCGGTGGTGATTGGCCGCGACGTAGCCGATGATGACACCGTCCATGGAGACGGGAATGGGGAACAGCGCGGAGTCGATAAGCGCCAGGCCTCCGACACCCCAGATCCCGAGGGGCTTGAGGACGGTCAGAAGAACGGCAGAAAACTTATGCAGCAGAGCGATGGGTCCAAGTTTCACGGAATCTCTATTCTACCGCCCGGTAGGATGATTCTGATGCTCGGCTGGATGCTCGGTGCGTCCGGCCAGGAGATCGAGGGCGTGGGGGAGAAGTGGAAGGACGGCTCGCAGCGAGCTTTCCGCGCCGCTGGGGCTGCCGGGTAGATTTAGAATGAGCGACTTGCCAGCGGCGACGCACACGCCTCGGCCAAGGGAGGCAAACGGAGTTTCACGCGCGCCCTCCTGGCGAATGAGCTCGGCAAGGCCGGGAACGAGCCGGGTAGAGACGGCAAGCGTGGCCTCGGGCGTGATGTCGCGCGGAGCCAGGCCGGTGCCGCCCGTGGTGACCACCAGGCGGGCGCCCCTGGCTGCCTCGCGCAGCGCCGCGGTGAGGCCATCAAGCTCGTCGGGGAGAGTGAGGGCGTCGACAATCGCGGCGCCGGCGTCGGTGAGAACGCGCACGATTGCAGGGCCGGAGAGGTCGGTCTGGGTTCCGGCAAAGCAGCGGTCGCTGACGGTCAGGACGATGGCGGTGCGGCCGGCAAGGGGTGCTGGGGACGACATGTCTCAAGAATAGATGCGGATGCGCGGAAGCGGGCCGAAGATGAGAAAATAGAAGGGCCAGCGTCTTTTTGGTCTGGCGATTTGTCCCGGAATACGCAACCTTCACTGGGGCACATCCGTCACAGACTAACGACCTAATGCAGACAACACCCCCACAGATCGATCCAGAGCGTCCAGAAATGCAGCCCGAAGCACCACAGGATTCCGCGGCCCCGGCTTCCGCGCCTCCGGAATCCGCGCCTCCGGCTTCCGTGGCTCCTGACGCTGAGATTTCTACCCCTGACCGCCCGCAGCCCGGCGCCCCCCTGTCGGTCGTCCCGCACGAGGGCGCGAGCCGCACCGTCGCGGCGCCGGTCCACATCATCCGCACCAACCGCTACGGTCACCTCGAAGAGCATGAGCTCATCAAGCTGCTGGACACGATCGAAGATGAGCGCGCGCGGGGCCGGTTCCGCGAGTCCATCTATATTTCCCTGTTTGTCTGGCTCGCGATCGCCTGGGTCCTGTTCTACGGGCCGAAGTATCTGTGGCACTCTCCGCAGCTGATCACGCCGGCAGACGCGCTGCATCAGCGGGAGATTGTGCAATTGAATGCGCCGCGCATGCCGCACCACGCGATGGCGCCTCCGCCGAAGATCGACCGCGGAACGCTGGCGAAGCTGCGCGCGATGGAGCCGAGGCCGTCCCCCGCGCCGCCGGCTCCTGCCCCAAGCGCGCCACCAGCGCCTGTCGAGAAGGCCCCGCCAGCAGCGATGACCCCGCCGGCCCAGCCGGTTCCGTCCCCGACGTTGCCGCTGCCTTCGGCGCCCAGGCCCGCCACACGCTCCACAGTGCCGGAGGCTCCCACACCGCAGCCGTCTACCCGGCCCAACTTCAATACCGGGCGCACTGCCAGCGACGAGATGCAGCAGGCGATGCAGGGCTCGCAAAGCGCCGGCAGCGACCGCAGTGTCGGGCATCAGCGGCAACGACCGGGGCACTGAGGCTGGCGTCGGCGGTCCCGAAATCCTCTCGGATACGCAGGGCGTGAACTTCCAGCCGTATCTGCAGCGCATCATTCGCTTGATCTATGCACAGTGGATTCCGCTGCTGCCGGAGGAGGCGCGTCCGCCGCTCAACAAGCGCGGTACGACCATGGTCCGCTTTACGATCAATCCGGATGGAACGGTTGCGGCGATGCACCTGGATGGCTCGACCCATGACGTTGCGCTGGACAAAGCAGCGTGGGGATCGATCACCGGCGTTGGACAGTTCCCACCGCTGCCCAAGCAGTTCCACGGACCGAACCTCGAGCTGCGCATCCATTACCTGGTGAATGTGGATCGAGATCAGGAGCAGTAACGATGCAAGGCTCAGAGCGTGTGGTCGAGCATCGTGCAGCGTCCCCTCAATTACCGGCGTTGACGCCCGCATTCGAGCGCGATCGCCAGGAGTTTGACCGCTACCGCGCCGTCCGAGAAGAAGCCGAGCGTCGCAGCGCGGTGCGCGGCCTGATCCTGCTGGTCATCGTGTTGCTGGTGGCAAGCATGGCGCGCGCGGGCCTGGACCGAGTCTTTGTGCATGGCTGGTGGCGCCCCTGATGGCCGCGCGCGGAGAGAACGAGTATCCGCTGCTGGTGGTGGCCGGCCCAACGGCGAGCGGAAAGACCGCGCTGGCGTTGCGGCTAGCCGAGGAGCTTGGCGGCGAAATCGTGAGCTGCGACTCCGTTGCGGTCTACCGGTTGATGGAGATTGGTACGGCTAAGCCAACGCTCGAAGAACGTGCACGCGTTCCGCATCATTGCATCGATCTCTACTGGCCGGACGAAGCCTGCACCGCCGGAGACTACGCGCGGCATGCACGCGAGGCCATCGCCGGCATTCGCGAGCGGGAACGCATTCCAATCGTTGCCGGTGGAACCGGACTGTATCTACGCGCGTTGCTCGAAGGACTAGCGCCCGCGCCAAAGCGTGACGAGCCGTTGCGCGATCGGCTGCGCGCGCGCGTGGAGCAGCGTGGCTCCGCGTGGCTGCACCGCGTGCTGCAACGTCTCGATCCAAAGGCCGCGGCGTTAATCCACGCGAACGATGTTCCAAAGCTGATCCGCAGCATCGAAGTCACGCTGGCCGCGCGGCAGCCGCAGACCGAGCAGTGGCAGGCGGGTCGTGATGCGCTGCACGGGTATCGCGTGTTGCAGATGGGCCTCGCCCCGATGACCTCGAAGCCCATCCGCGAACTCCTCTATGCGCGGATCAATGATCGCGCAGCCGCAATGTTTGAGCGCGGATTGATCGCCGAAACGGAAATGCTGCGCGAACGCTATGGTGATCAGTGCCGAGCGCTGGGTGCGTTGGGTTACGCGCAAGCGATGGAGGTGCTGCGTGGCGAGAGCACACTCGATGCAGCCATCGCCGCAGCGCAGCAGGGACATCGCAACTACGCGAAGCGGCAGGGCACGTGGTTTCGCAGGGTAGAAGCGATGCGCTGGCTCAACGGCTTTGGCGATGAGGCTGCCGTGCAGGGGGAAGCGCTCAAGTGCGCGCAGAGCCTGGTCGAAGGAGGAACGCGGCTATGAACGGTGTGCGCATCGACAAGTGGTTGTGGGCAGCGAGGTTCTTCAAGACGCGCGCGCTGGCGTCGAAGGCATGCGAGCTGGGGCGCGTGCAGTCCAATGGCGCGCTCGCAAAGGCTGCGCGTGAAGTGCGCGTCGGCGACATGCTGCAGGTGCGCAACGAGGGTGGCGATTTTGTCATCGAGGTGCTCACCCTGAGCGAAGTACGCGGTCCTGCTGCAGTGGCGCAAACGCTCTATCGCGAGACGGAAGAAAGCAAACAGGCACGCGCGAAATTTGCCGAGGAACGCAAGGCGATGTTCGCCTCCGAGCCTGCGCCGCCGCGGCGACCGACCAAACGCGACCGCCGGCTCATCCATAAGTTTTCCGGACGATGACGCAGCGAGGAACTCAGGGTTGCGGCGCGGCCGAGCCGTCGTCAGTGTTGACCCAGTAGCCATCGCGCGCTTCGACGGAGAGATGCGAGCTATCCCGCAACTTCAGCACGATGGAGTGGAAACCCGGCGTAGGCGAGTGCGGCTGGAAGCTCAGCACATAGCGATTCGGAATGTGGTTGGCGATCGTAAAGAGATCGCGATCAAGCGTCTTCACATTCTTGAACTTGAAGGATTCGCCGCCGGTGAGATGTGCGACCGACTCCGATATATTGTGGCGCAGCGCATTGCGTGCGGCGATTTCGGCAAGGTGTGCCAGGCGCAACGGAGGCAGAAGTTCCTCCACGCAATTCAAGTCCTGCGAGCCCGCGCTCTCGGTTGGCTTGATCGGCTTGCCATCGGCATCCGTGCCCATATCGCGGCTGAAGCAGCCATGCTGTGGGCCGGGCGGAAGCGGAGGGGTGTAAGGGCTGCCGAACTTTGCGGCCTCCTTCCCTTCGTCGGTCCCGGTGGTATGGAACCCAACGCTGTACATCACGGTGTTCGTGTCGCTGATGGCGTGCAGCGCGTCCAACTCCGATACGTGGCTACCGTTGTCCGTGGTCTGCGAGAGCAGAAGGATAGCGCGCCGATACGTGGTGGGTTGCTGGCGAAGCAAATTGACCCCGTACACGATCGCATCGAGCACGGCAGCGTGATTGTCGCCGGGATCGAGGATGTCGAGCGAGTGGCCGATGTAGTCGAGGTTGGACGTGAAGCCGTGCAGCAGGATGGGTTTGCTGTCGAACCCAACCACGGCAACGCGATGATCGACGCCGCCAAGCATGTTGTCTAGCATGGGGGTGAGATGCTGGTACTGGTCGAGATGCGCGGCGGCATCGCCACCCGTCTGCACGATGATGACCATGGCGAGCGGCTCGCTGCCCGTGTCCTGTTCGAGGCGCAGCTTTTGTACAACACCGTTGTCGGTGAGGATGAAGTCGTTCGCCTTGAGCGTGTACACGAGCTCGCCGGACTTGGTGCGAACCAGCGCTGGCACAATCACCAGGCTGGAGTTCACCGTGATGGAGGCCGGCGGAGGATTGGTTTCGGACGGTGATTGCGCGTCGGGCGTCGAGCTCTGCGCGTTCGCGAGCGGCGCGGCGAGCAAGGCGATGGAGCACACAATGGCGAGAGGCTTCATGGTCGGCGGCAGAGCGGACAATACATACCCAGTGTAGCGGTTACGCGGATCTGAAACGTTGGACGAAAGTGCGTCGCGCAAGTTGCAGCCCGTGTCAAAAGAAACGGCTCGTCAGTGGACAAGCCGTCTCTCGTACGGGATCCATGCGGCGCTGGCGTAGCCTATGGGCTCTGGATGACCAGCGGATCCGCGAGCCGGAAGTGAACGATGGACTCTGCCGGGATGTCGAGGTTGTGATTGCCGGTAGCCCCCGCAATGGCCGTGCCACCGCCTGCGCCAGCCGCGGCTCCAATCGCCAGGCCAACGCCACCGGTGGCGAGTCCGCCAATCAGCATGCCAGCGCCGGTCATGCCACCGATGATGCCGGCCGAGCGGCGGCCTTTGCCCTTCTGGCTGCGCACGGTGTCGTGCGTGTCGAGCGGATACTCGTAGCCATTGAGGGTCATGGCGGTGAGGCGCAGCTCAAGCACCGAGCGCCCGCGGAAGTGTCCGCCGCGATGCGATTCGACCACGCGGCCACTTACCGGCGTGCCTTTCGGAATCACGACGGTGCCGTTGTCCAACACCGGCTCAACCACATTGCCGTTGAAGTGATCACCGGCGCTGCTGGTCTTCACACTGATGCGTTGATCGACGCGAATCGCGAGCTCCGTTCCCGCGGGGACATTAACAGAAACCGAGGGAGGCTGGCCCGGCTGTGACGCTGGCGATGCGCCGGCAGCGGGCCCGCCCGGAGCCGGCGGCGGTGTGCCTTGTGCCGCAGAGTTCAGTGGCGTAATCACCGGGTCCGTGCTGTGCGGCTTGGGGCCTGGCGGCGGCGGAGTGATCAGCGTGGAGATGGCCGGCTGCTGCCCCTGCCCCGCCGGCGGTTCAACGGTTTTCGTCACCGTCTCGCCCTTGCTGTCGACGAACTGAACCTGCTGTGGGGTGTTGGTGGAGATCGCTTGCGACTTCGCCTGGTCGATTGCTTTCTGTTCCTTGCTCGCGCAACCCGCGAGCAATGCAAGGGCCAGGAATCCAACGCCTCCCAGCAGCACGCGCCGTACGTTTTGAATCCTCATAGATCTCCTCCCATGCGAGTTGCATGGCTTGCGAAGAATGGCTGGCGCCACGATCTTGCATGCAGTTGGATGCCCCGCCGGGCCGAGCGTGCTGCCTAAAGCGGAAGAAAGGTTTAACATCGAAAGATTATGAGTATCGCGACAACCCTTCTCGAAGAGACCTCGTCGAAGCGCCCACAGCTGGCGCACCTGACCGCGCAGCTGGATGCCCTGCGCGCGAACGGCACCTACTTCAAGCTGCGTGTGCTCGAAGACGCGCAGGCTCCCGTGTGCCACTACGATGGCCGTGAGGTGATCAATCTCGCCTCGAACAACTACCTCGGGCTTTGCGACCACCCGAAGTTGCGCGAGGCCGCCACAGCTGCGATCGAGAAGTACGGCGTTGGTTCAGGCGCGGTGCGCACCATCGCCGGCACCATGCGCATTCACATGGAGCTCGAAGAAAAAATTGCGCGATTTAAAGGCGTGGAAGCCTGCGTAGTGTTTCAGTCAGGCTTCACGGCCAATGCCGGCACTGTATCGAGCATTCTCGGCAAAGACGATTTCATCCTCTCCGACGAGCTGAACCACGCCAGCATCATCGATGGAGCCCGGCTCTCGCGCGCGAAGATCAAAGTCTTCCGGCACAAGGATGTCGAGCACGCGGAAGAGTTGTTGAAAGAAATTCAGCATGAGCCGGGACACAAGCTCGTGATCACCGATGGCGTGTTCTCCATGGATGGCGACATTGGCCCGGTCGGTGCGCTTGCGTATCTCTGCGAGAAGTACGGAGCGATCATGATGGTCGACGACGCGCATGCAAGCGGCGTGCTGGGCCGCAACGGCCGCGGCAGCGTGGATCACTTCGGCTGCACGCAGCGCGTCGATGTGCAGGTCGGCACGCTCTCGAAGGCCATCGGCGCGCTCGGAGGCTACGTCTGCGGCTCGCGCGATCTCATTGACTACCTCTACCACCGGGCGCGCCCGTTCCTGTTTTCGACCTCGCATCCGCCCAGCGTTGCCGCGAGCTGCATTGCCGCCTTCGACATTCTCGAGAACGAGCCGGAGCGCATCGAGCGGCTGTGGTCAAACACGCGCTACTTCCAGGAGCAGCTCACGCATGCCGGCTTCGACATCGGCGGCCGCATCACGCCGAAGAGCGAAACGCCGATTACGCCCATCATCATCGGTGACGGCCGAAAGACCATGGAGTTCAGCCGCGCTGTCTTCGAACAGGGTGTGATGGCGACCGGCATCGCGTTCCCGACGGTTCCCGAAGGCAAGGCGCGCGTGCGCTGCATCATGACCAGCGAGCACACGCGGGCGCAGATCGACAAGGCGCTGGAGATTTTGACGGGCACCGCGAAGCGGATGGCGCTACTGGCATAAGTGCCAGCATTCTCCGATTCACTGCCGGCGAACGACGGCGCAACCATAAAGTTTTCTCCGAGAATTAGCATCCTCTAGACCAGCAAACTGCATCTGCTGAGCTAGAAACTGTCATGGAGGAAATAATCGTTATGGCCGACCTCAATGCACTGCAACAGAAGTATGCGCCTGTGCTGGACACGATCAATAGCTTTTCAGAGTATGGAGCAAAGGTAGACTCTGTCGATCTCGACGGCGACAAGCTCCGTGTGAAGGGCGAGGTTCCGTCGACCGTGATCGCGAACCGCGTATGGGACGTGATCAAGCAAGTCGACCCGACCTATAGCGACCTCGAACACCAGATCACCACGACCGGCGGCGCGGCCCAGCCGTACACGATCAAGCCGGGCGACAACCTGAGCAAGGTCAGCAAGCTGTTCTACGGCAACCCGAATAAATACGGAGAGATCGCCTCGGCCAATGGCATCAGCAATCCTGATCTCGTGAAGGTAGGGCAGCAGATCAACGTGCCTGTCCTGTCGTAGCCCCTCGACGCGCTCTAAACCTTCTGCACGCGATGTACATCCCGCACACCTGGCACCTTGCGCAGATTCTGCGTGAGCCGGGTAAGGTGTCGCAGGTCCAGCGTCTCGATCACGAAGTCAACATACACTGCCTCGTCGTCGGCCGGCCGTGTTTCGACGGACTTGATATTAGTGCCGTCCTCGGAGATGATGGCGGCGAACTCCTTCAGCAGGCCCGACCGATCGTCGACGAGGATCACCAGCTTGACCGGATAGGTGGTGGGCTTCGGCGCGCCCGGTGAAGTGTTGCTGGGATTCTCAGCCCACGCCACGTCAATGCGGCGATCGGCCTCGTAGAGCAGGTTCTGCACGTTGGGACAGCTGCGCGCGTGGACCGCGACACCCTTGCCACGCGTCACGTAGCCAATGATCTCTTCGCCGCGAATGGGGTTGCAACATCGAGCGCGATAGACCAGCAGGTCGTCCTGGCCTTCCACCTGCAGCGAGTCCGAACCCTTGCCGAAGAAGACGCGCTTGACCGCCTCCGACATGTGCGCCAGCGTATTGCCGGGCGCGCCGGGCTCCGTCGTCGCACTCTCTGCAGGCAGTGTGCTGCCGGGTTCAAGCTTGTTCAGCACCTGGCGCGCGGAAAATTTGCCAAAGCCGATGCCGGCAAGCAGATCGTCCACAGCAGCGAGACCGTACTCCGCGGCGATGCGCTCGTAGTCGGGGTTCTTGAACTTTTCCAGTGAGAGCTTGTACTTGCGAGCCTCGCGTTGCAGCAGCTTGTTGCCAATCTCAACGGCGCGCGCGCGCTGATTCTCGTTGAGCCAGTGCTTAATTTTGTTGCGTGCGCGCGAACTCTTCGTAAAGCTCAACCAGTCGCGCGAAGGCGCATGGCCGGCCTGCGTAGTGACCTCGACGATGTCGCCATTGCGCAGCCGCGTGCGCAGCGGAACGATGCGTCCATTCACCTTGGCGCCAATCGTCGCGTGGCCAACGTCGGTATGAATCGCGTACGCGAAATCGATCGGGCTCGCGTCCTTGGGCAGCACAATGACCTTGCCCTTGGGCGTGAAGGTGTAGACCTCTTCGGGATACAGGTCGATGCGCAGCGTCGACATGAACTCGTTGGGGTCGCTCATTTCGCGCTGCCATTCCATTAGCTGCCGCACCCACGCCAGCCTCTGCTCATCCTTGGCGCTGACATTGTCCGTGGCCTTGTACTTCCAGTGCGCGGCAATGCCTTCTTCCGCGACGCGATGCATGTCCTCGGTGCGAATCTGCACCTCAAACTGATGGCCGCCCTCGGCTATGAGCGTGGTGTGCAGCGACTGATAAAGATTCGGCCGCGGCATCGCGATGAAGTCCTTGAAGCGCCCCGGCACAGGCCGCCAGATGCTGTGCAGCAGGCCGAGAACGGCGTAGCAGTCGGACTCCGTTTCGGTGATCACGCGAACAGCGAAGAGATCGTACACCTGCTCGACCGGAATGCTGTGCGCGACAAGTTTCTGCTGAATAGAAAAGAGCCGCTTGATGCGCGACTCGACGCGTGCCGTGACGCCAACCTCTTTCAGTCGCGTCTCGAGCGTGGTGACGATGCGCTGTAGAAACGCCTCACCCTCGCCACGCAGTGCGTCGACTTCGGAAGAGAGCTGCGTGTAGGTGAAGGGATCGATATAGCGAAACGCAAGATCCTCGAGCTCCCCGCGCAGTTTGCCCATGCCGAGACGATGCGCCAGCGGAGCGTACACATCGAGCGTCTCGCGCGCGATGCGGCGCTGCTTCTCCGGGTTCAGGTGCTCGAGCGTGCGCATGTTGTGCAGCCGGTCGGCGAGCTTGATGATCACCACGCGCAAATCCGTGACCATGGCCAGCAGCATCTTGCGGATGTTCTCTGCCTGGTGATCTTCGCGGTTGGCAAACTTGATCTTGTCGAGCTTGGTCACGCCCTCGACGATGTGCGCGACCTGTTCGCCGAAACGCTTGGCAATATCGCTGGCGGTAACATCGGTGTCCTCGACAGCATCGTGAAGCAGGCCCGCAGCGATAGCGGTCGCATCCATCTTCAGCTCGGCAAGAACCTGCGCGACCTCCAGCGGATGACCGATGTAGGCCTCGCCCGAGGCGCGGCGCTGGCCTTCGTGTTTCTGGATGGAGAACGCCCAGGCCGAGCGGATGAGGTCGAGGTCGTCGGCGGGGCGATTCGCTTTGACCGTCTCGATCAGATGAGCGAATCGCGCTTCGAGATCGGCGCGATCGGGGGACGGACTGGGAACGGCGGGGGTAGGCTTGGGAGAGGCCGGAGTAAGCTGTCCGGTCGGTTCATCGAGAGCAGTGGAACCCCGGGACACACCTGAAGTATGCGGAATGGCGGGGAGCGCTGCTTCGAGCTCGATGCCGGTTTCGCTGGTTTGGGTCGCACCGGGGGAAGCGGGTGCGCGAGATTCAGGAGCGCTGGAGACCGATGCCTCCGGCCGCACAAATTCCATACTCTATTATACGGGCCGCATGCAGGGCTGTCGTGAAGGGGTGACGCGAGCGTTAAGAGGCTCTGGCAGCGGCAAAACGCTGCATGGCGAGCCGTCCGCTCAGGGTTTTACGGCCCCGGGCACGGGCCGGGAGCCACCCTTTGCCCAGCGGACCAGTTCGTCGAAGGCGTCGCCAATCTCGTCCTGGGTGAAGTCGCAGTGACCCTCCCGGTCGACCACTTGCTGCACGAAGTTCTGTTCCTCCCCCGCCACCTGGACCTCGTCCTCGTACAACTCCAGCTGGCTCAGTTGCACGATCGGATCGTAGATCGTATGCAAGGCCAGCATGGGGCGACCCAGCCGTCCGGTCGGCGTGTAGTGGTGCATCATGTACGCGCGTGCCTGCGGAGACGCGGCGTAACGCCTAACCTTTTCGTTGAGCTCGAAGTCTTCGCCCGCGTTGCTCGCGTTGGTGCCCGCATAGACGAAGTTTGTGTTGTCAAAGGGGTTGCCGCCCGCGCGCTCTTGCAGGTCCTTAACGATGAACGTCCAGTAGGCGATGTCATGGGCCAGGTTCGCGTCCGTGTGCAGCCCCGTCAGGTTGCGCATGATGGCCGCGGCGGTGGGATTCTCACGCAGCGCGTCCCACACCTTATCGCGGTCGGCCAGGGTGTCCTCAAAACTTGAGGGGACAGGCACCAGCGGCGGCATCACGCCCGGAAAGTAATAATCAAACGCCGCCCTCATCGCAAAGCGGTGATCGAAATTCACATACGTCGGGCCGACCGAGCCGCACAGATCCAGGCCGCCCGTGTAAGGCTTGGGATTGATCTCCAGCGTGACCGCAACCAGCTGGCCGCCCATAGATCCGCCCGCAACGTACGTCTCATTGGGTTGCCCATACTTTTTGATGAAGTAGCGCCGCAACGCGTCCGTCTCGGGATAAGCCTGCTGCAGCGCCCATCCCGTCCGCGAATAGGCGCTCTGGATCACGGCATAATTGCGCTCGAAGAACGGCGCCTCCTGTCCGACGAGCCGTTCCGCAATGTGAAAGCTGATCGGCTGCAACGCATAGCCGTGATAGAAGACCACCAGCGAGTGATTCCAGTGCACCGGAATATCGATGCGATAGGCGGCGCCGTCGAGCAGCCCAACCTCTGTAAGGCCGGCCGGCGACTCGAGCACCTCGCGATGGCTGGGCGTCGGCGTCGCCGGCGTGCCCGCAGCATCCACCCGAAGCGCGCAGGCAAGCAGCAGAACTGCCGGGAGGGTGATAGCGGCGAGTGTGGGTCGGCGTGCAGCCATGGACATGGAGGGTTGGATCATTTTAGCGCGACCGCTTCATCAGGCTCGCCGCGGAAGTCGAAAATTCGCATAGTCCTCAAGCCAGGCATCAGGACGCCACGAAAAAAGCGGCCGCGAGAATGCGGCCGCCTGGGGAACCCATCACTCATTTGAAGCCGATCAGCCTTCAGCGCTGGTCATCTTCTCCGGCCGCATGTAGCGATCGAACTCCTCTTCCGTCAGGTAGCCAAGCTCGCGGTTCGCCTCGCGCAGCGACAGCCCCTTGTGGTGCGCCGTCTTGGCCAGCTTGGCCGCCTTGTCATAGCCAATGTGCTGATTGAGCGCGGTCACCAGCATCAGGCACTTCTCTACATACTCATTGATGCGCTGGAGATTGGCCTCCATGCCCTGAACGCAGAACTCGACAAACATGTGTGACGTGTCGGTCAACAGCCGTACCGAGTGCATGAAGTTGTAGATCATCACCGGCTTGAAGACGTTGAGCTCGAAGTTACCCTGGCTGCCAGCGAAGGCAATCGCCGCGTTGTTGCCGTGCACCTGCACCGCGACCATGGTCATCGCCTCGCTCTGCGTGGGGTTCACCTTGCCGGGCATGATCGAGCTGCCCGGCTCGTTCTCCGGGATGTTCAGCTCGCCAATGCCACAGCGCGGTCCCGAGCTCAGCCAGCGAATATCATTCGCAATCTTCATCATCGACGCCGACAACGTAACCAGCGCGCCGCTCGCGAACACCAGCTCATCATGCGCCGACAGCGCCGCAAACTTGTTCGGATGCGAGCGGAAGGGAAGGTTCGTCAGTTCCGCAATCTTCGCCGCCGCGCGGTCCGCGAACTCCGGATGCGTGTTCAACCCCGTGCCCACGGCCGTTCCGCCAATCGCCAGCTCATACAGCCCAAACAGCGACATCTCGATGCGATTAATATCGCGCGACAACAGCTCCGCCCAGCCGCCAATCTCCTGCCCCAGCGTCATCGGCACGGCATCCTGCAGATGCGTACGGCCAATTTTAACGACCGCCTCAAACTCCTTCGCTTTGGCCGCGAGCGCATCATGCAGATACTGCACTGCGGGGATCAGCCGCTCTTTCACCGCCGTTGCCGCGGCGATATACATGGCTGTCGGAAACGTGTCATTCGATGACTGCGACATATTAACGTGGTCGTTGGGGTGCACGGGCTTCTTGCTGCCCATCTCTCCGCCGGCAATCTCAATCGCGCGGTTCGAGATCACCTCATTCACGTTCATATTCGTCTGCGTGCCTGAGCCGGTCTGCCAGATGCGCAGCGGAAACTCGTCATTATGCTGGCCGGCAATGACCTCATCGGCGGCCTTCACGATCAGCTGCATCGTCTCCTTCGGCAGCTTGCCAAGATCGTAGTTCACCAGCGCGGCAGCCTTCTTGAGGATCGCAAACGCGCGAATCAACTCCAGCGGCATCTTGTCGTCGCCGATCGCAAAGTGATGCAGCGAGCGCTCTGTCTGCGCTCCCCAATAGTGGTTGGCTGGCACGTCGATCTGCCCCATGCTGTCGGACTCGACACGCACGCCCTTTACGCTCTCTTCGACCATCTCGGTTGTCCTGTTCACGAGGATATGCCCCCTGACATCTGCGGCGTTTCGTCCGCGCAGAATCCTGTTGCAGCTTCCTTTTTACTCTCGAATTGAAGCGCGGTCGTTACAAATACGAGGTTCTCCCCTTGTTTGTTTCGGTAATCGTTCAGCCTTCTTCCCGATGCGCACACGTCTCGCGATCCTTGCCGGCCGTTCCGGGGAACCAACGCAGCAGAAGGTTCCCCTTCGGATGCGGCATCGTCCCCGCCAGGCCATTCCGGATCGAATACTCGAATTTGCTTGGGAAAACGAGTACTTTGGTAGGCATGCAGGAACGAAGAGCAACGATCGACCTCAAACAAAACACCCCGCAGCGATGACTCCGCAAACGTCTATCGACGCGCGATGGACGCATCAAAATCAGTGTCCGGGTTATTAATGCGGCATGTGATATTCATCACAGCCAACGATAATCGCGGAAGCGGATTGTTTACCAATCGAAAGGGAGCACGTACTCATGGAGAACACCGTCACCATCCTCGACAACCGGACAGAGAAGCAATACACCTTCCCTGTCACGCACGACACCATTCGCGCAATGGATCTGCGCAAGATTAAGGTTGCCCCCGATGACTTCGGGATGATGTCCTACGATCCCGCTTTCATGAACACAGCGTCCTGCGAGAGCAAGATCACGTTCATCGATGGCGACAAGGGAATCCTGCGCTACCGCGGCTACGACATCGCCGACCTGGCCGAGCACTGCACCTTCCCGCAGGTAGCCTATCTCGTCATCCACGGCGAGCTGCCCACCCCCGAGCAGGAGACCGAGTGGCTTGCCGCCCTGCGCATCCACATGGGCATCTTCGAGAACATCAAGAAGTTCATGGAAGGCTTCCGCTACGATGCCCATCCCATGGGCATGCTGGTAAGCACCCTGGCCGCGCTCTCCACCTTCTATCCGGATTCCAAGGATGTGCGCAGCCACGAGAATCAGATGCACAGCATCCATCGCATCATCGGCAAGATTCCCATCATCGCGGCCTACGGGTATCGGCACAGCAAGGGCCTGGACTACATCGCTCCGGAGCCGAAGCTGGGCTACGCGGAAAACTTCATGCACATGTTGTGGGAGCGCAGCCCGCTCGAGCACCTCAAGCATCCGGTGCTGGCTCGCGCGCTCGACGTCCTCTTCATCCTGCACATCGACCACGAGCAGAACTGCTCGACCAACGCCATGCGCGCCGTCGGCAGCTCGGAAGCCGATCCGTTCCTGTCCATCGCCGCAGCCTCTGCTGCGCTGGCTGGCCCGCTGCATGGTGGCGCCAACGAGGAAGTGCTCAAGATGCTCGAGAAGATTGGCTCCAAGGAGAACATTCCCGCGTTCATCCAGGGAGTCAAAGAGGGCAAGCACAAGCTGATGGGCTTCGGCCATCGTGTCTACAAGAACTACGATCCGCGCGCCCGCATGATCAAGAAGACGGCCGAGGAGGTCTTCGAGGTCACTGGCCGTAACAACAAGATCGATCTCGCCATGGAGCTCGAACGCATCGCCCTCACCGACGACTACTTCGTCTCCCGCAAGCTCTATCCCAACGTCGACTTCTACTCCGGCATCATCTACGAGGCGATGGGCCTTGAGCCGAAGATGTTTACGGTGCTGTTCGCCATCCCGCGCGCAGTAGGCTGGCTCGCCCAGTGGCAGGAGCTGATCAACGATCCGGCGCAGAAAATCGCCCGCCCGCGACAGATTTATACCGGCTACGACCAAAGAAAGCTTCCGGATTCCTATACGTATGGGACTTCATCGGAAGAGTCCCTGGTTTCCACCCGCTAGAATGATCGACGCCGGGAAATCCGGCCCCGGGATACCCCTGTACGGCCTGCGCTCACGAAAATTCCGCGCAGGCCGATGAGGGATCTCAGTGGCCTGTGAGACTCATCCCGACTAGCACCGCGAAGGTAACGATAAGGAAAAGGTAGGTAAGGTTTCCATGGCCTCCACAAGCTCCACGATCCCCACAAGCTCCAGAATCCTGAACTCCGCTCTCGCTCAGCGCGTGATGAGCGCCGACGAAGCAGCAGCCCTGATCAAGCCCGGATCCATCCTCGGCATGAGCGGCTTTACCGGCTCTGGATATCCGAAGGCCGTCCCGACCGCGCTGGCCAGGCTCATCACGGCCGCGCACGAGAAGGGCGAGAGCTTCAAGGTGAGTGTGTTCACCGGAGCTTCCACCGGCCCGGAGCTCGATGGCGCACTGGCCAAGGCCGACGGCGTCAATCTGCGCCTCCCCTACAGCGGCGACCCCGAGATGCGCAAGCGCATCAACGGCGGTGAGGCCGACTACATGGACATCCATCTCAGCCACGTCGCGCAGATGGTGGACTACGGCTTCCTCGGCCATATGGACGTCGCTATCATCGAGGTCACGGCGATCCTCGAAGATGGACGCATCGTTCCCAGCTCGTCGCTCGGCAACAACACCACTTGGATCAACCGCGCGGACAAGGTCATCCTGGAAGTGAACTCGGCGCAGCCTCTCGAGCTCGAGGGCATGCACGACATTTACTACGGCCTTGGCCTGCCTCCGGATCGCCGTCCCATCCCGCTGCTCAAGTCCGACCAGCGCATCGGCACGCCCTACCTCAAGGTGCCGATGGAGAAGGTGATTGCGGTCGTCAATACCGACATTGGAGACCGGGCCAGTCCATTCAAGGCCCCAGATGAAGCCTCCCGCAGGATCGCCGGCAACATCATTAACTTCCTCGAGTGGGAAGTGAAGAAGGGTCGTCTGCCTTCCACCCTTCACCCGCTGCAGTCCGGCGTCGGTAACATCGCCAATGCCGTGCTCTTCGGTCTCGAAGAGGCTCCGTTCGAAGGCATGACCGCGTACACCGAGGTCATCCAGGACGGCATGGTGCAGCTGCTCGACAAGGGCAAGCTGTGCAGCCTGTCAGCGACGGCCTTCTCGCTCAGCCCTGAAGGCATCGAGAAGATCATGCCCAAGATTGGCAGCTACCGCAATCAGGTGGTTATTCGCCAGCAG
Source organism: uncultured Acidobacteriaceae bacterium (assembly GCA_963821165.1). GTDB lineage: Bacteria > Acidobacteriota > Terriglobia > Terriglobales > Acidobacteriaceae > Granulicella. The sequence continues at coordinate 52,431 of CAWGCQ010000003.1, read as the reverse complement.
GAGATCTCCAACAATCCGGAGATCATCCGCCGCATCGGCGTCATCGCCATGAACGCCATGATCGAGGGAGACATCTACGGCAACGTAAACTCCACCCACATCATGGGCTCGAGCATGCAGAACGGCATTGGCGGCTCAGGCGACTTCACCCGCAACGGCTATCTCTCGTTCATGATGGCGCCTTCGACCGCCGCCAAGGGAAACATCTCCACCATCGTCCCCATGGTCTCTCATGTGGACCACACCGAACATGATCTCCAGGTTATGGTTACCGACCAGGGCCTCGCCGACCTGCGCGGGCTCAGCCCGAAGAAGCGCGCTCGACTCATCATCGAGAACTGTTCGCACCCCGACTTCCGTCCAGCGCTGCGCGATTATCTCGATCGCGCGGAGAAGCTGGCGCCTGGCAAACATACCCCTCACCTGCTCGACGAGTCGCTATCCTGGCATAGCCGCTTCGTCAAAACGGGGAGCATGCTGCCACAATAACAACCGAAACCTCCCACAACAAATAACGATTCCACTCGCGCCGACAGGCCCATAGCAAGAGTCCTCGGACACCTATGACCTAGCGACGAGGCCGACCCCGTGCGCCTGTGGAACCCGATAGCTGAGCAACATTTGTTCGGAGGTTTTCGATGCACCACAAGTTCCAGATCGCCTGTGCAAGTCTATGTGCCCTGTTCCTCGCATTTGTTCTAAATCCAGCCCTGGCGCAGCAGGGCACCGCGGCGACGCCAAACCCTCTCGTGCAATTGCTTCATTCTAAGGGCATTCTCTCCGCAGCCGACGTGGCCAGCATCGAGCAGGCAGGCTCGCCCCAGGCCGCCAATCAGAAGCTCACCGACATTCTTCTCCAGCGCGGCGTCATCACCCAGAGTGAGCACGACCGCCTGACCGGTCAGGCGGCACCGTCCGTCCAGGCCGCTACGCCTGTGCCGTACCCAGCACCCACACCGGCTGCACCGCAGCACGCCCCGTTCGCCGCGAAGAGCCAGAACGTCCAGGCACCCCCGTTCCCCACCGAGCCCGGCGCTCCATCTACTGTGGAGCGTGTCCCCACCAAGCAGGTCAACGAAGCGCTATCCCCCATTCGTGCCCTGCCGGTCGATGGCGTGAAGGTCAACCAAAATCCCTCGTTCAAGGCGGATGGCGTCGGCTTGACCCCCTACGGATTCATCAAGGTCACCGCGGTGAGGGATAGTTCCAACCCGCAGGGCGCCGACTTCCCGCTGCCCGGCCTGATCTTCCCCACCGATCCCAGCGGCGACCCCGCCTTCCACATCAAGGCACGGAGCACCCGAATGGGCGTCAATTTCTCGTGGTATGACCACAATCCGCGGTGGGCTGTCACCGGCAAAGTGGAGTTTGATTTCGAAGGCAACTTCAGCGCCGTCGACAACCGCAACCTCTCCAGCATCCGCTCGAACGCTCCTTCGCTGCGCCTCGCCTACGCCCGCATCGACTATCACTTCGACGACCACAACACCTTCTCCGCGCTCTTTGGCCAGGACTGGACAGCCTTTGGATCGTCCACGCTGCCGAACATTCTTGAGACCACCGGCCTTGGCATCGACTTCGGTACGCTCTACGAGCGCCTCCCGCAGATGCGCGTTGGCTACACCCACAAGTCCGGCGACTTCGCGTTCATGCCCGAGTTCTCCATCAATCTTCCAGCATCCGGCTTAGTCCCCGACCTCCAGGACCAGATCGGCTACGGAGAGCAGACCGGCCCGAACTCTGACCAGCCCCAGTACCAGGCACGGCTCGTCTTCCAATATCAGCTCGACCACGCCAAGGGTGTAGCACCAGCCCAGCTCATCTTCAGCGGCTTTGAAGGAAAGACCGGCACCGATGTGACGTCGGGCAATATCGCAACCGCCCTCGCCGGCACCGAGTACCCCTACATCAATCCCTTCGTCAACGGCTTGAGCACCACCAGCAAGCAGGACGGTTGGGATACAGAGTGGCAGGTGCCCACGCGCTGGTTCACCCTCGTCGGCAAGTTCTACAGCGGCTCCGATCTGTTCTTCTACTTCGCCGGCCAGCTGCAGTCCTACTACAACGACACCAAGGGCCTGTACAACACCGTAGCGGTAAGCGACGTCGACGGCGCCGGTCCGCTCGGCTTGCCCAGCCTGGTCATGGGAACCACCACGCCCACCGGTACAACCCTGGTAGTTGCTCCGCAGCGGCCGGTCCGTTCGCAGGGCGGCTTCGCTCAGCTCGGCATCCCGCTCTCCCGCATCTTCAACGCCGACCCAGCAGGCCGCAACGCCGGCTGGTCGATCTATGCACTTTATGGAGTGGACCAGGCCAAGCGCCGCGATCTGGAACAGACGGCCTTGCAGGATCGCTACAGCACCATGTTCATCGGTACGCTCAACTACAAGTTCAATCGCTGGGCGTCCTTCTCCTTCGAGCAGTCGCTCTACACCACCCACTGCAACCCGGGCACCGTCTGCACCTTCAGGGGCGTTCCCGCACGCGAGTGGAATGACGTACGCGAAGAGGCCGGTCCCATCTTCACGTTCTAACTCGAGTCGCGTAACAACTCGCACAACCCCACCGAACGCAACGCAGCAGAGGCCCTCCACCTCTGCTGCGTTGCAGCTTAAATCGCACTCCTTGACCCTCCCCGCCAATGAGTTTACGGTCGAATTAAGCGGCCTCTTCGCGATATCGGCGCGATTCTCCTGTCGATATCGCCTCCTCGCCGGGGCAGCCCTGTGATTCGAGTCACAGTGCGTCCGTTCATCCGCCGCTAACCTTAAGGGCGATGACGAACTCGCGGGCTCTCCACCCTGAGCCCTCTCCCAGGAGTAAGGAACCATGCTGACCGAAAGCGTGACAGCGTAATGCCAAAGACAGTCGTCATCGGCGGTGGAATCTCCGGCCTCGCGGCCGCGTACGCCCTCCATAAATCTGAAGGCCCGGACGCCGACTACCTGCTCCTCGAGAGCTCCGACCACCTCGGCGGAAAGATCGTCACCTACGCCGGCCAGGGCTTCCTCATCGAAGGCGGTCCCGATTCCTTCCTCACCCAGAAGCGCGCCGCGCTCGACCTCTGCCGCGAGCTCGGCCTCGGCGGTCAGCTCATCGGCTCCAACCACACCGCCACGCCGTCCACCTACGTCCTCAGCAAAGGCAAGCTCCATCCCATGCCCGAGGGCATGATGCTCATGGCTCCCACGATGATCCTCCCCATCCTGCGCTCGAAGCTGATCTCCTGGCGCGGCAAGCTGCGCATGGGTCTCGAAATCTTCATCGGCCGCAACACCACCGTCGCCGACGAGAGCCTCGGGGCCTTCGTCCGCCGTCGCATGGGCGCCGAAACCCTCGACAAAATTGCCGGCCCGCTCATGGCCGGCATCCACGCCGGCGACCCCGAAGCCCTCAGCCTGCGCAGCACCTTCCCCATGTTCACCGACATGGAGAAGAAGCACCGCAGCCTGGTCCTCGGCCTGATGAAGCACAAAAAAGCCCAGGCGGCCGCGCCCACGACCAGCCCCCGCCCATCGATGTTCACCACCCTCTCCGGTGGCCTGCAGCAGCTCCCCGACGCCATCGCCGCCCGCCTCAACCCCAAAAACGTTAAGCTCAACACCCGCGTGCAATTCCTCACAACGAGCGGCAACCAGTACAACCTCACCCTCGCCGACGGCACCTCCCTCCTCGCCGATAACGTCGTCTTCACTACCCCCGCCTACGTCACTGCCGACATCCTCCAGCAGCTCGATCCAGCGCTCGCGGAAAAACTTCGCTGCATCCGCTACGTCTCCACCTCCACCGTCTCGCTGGCCTTCCGCCGCAGCGAAATCACCTGCGACCTCAACGGCTTCGGCTTCATCGTGCCCGCCGCCGAAGGCCGCAGGATCAATGCCTGCTCCTGGTCATCCACCAAGTTCAGCCATCGCGCACCCGACGACTACGTGCTGATGCGCGTCTTCATCGGCGGCTCCTTCAGCGAGGACCTCGCCGAGCAGAACGAAGCCACGCTCATCGACATCGCCCGCACCGACCTGCGCGAGATCATGGGCATCACCGCAACCCCGGTCCTGGCCCGCGCCTACCGCTGGATCAAATCCAACCCGCAATACAACGTCGGCCACAGCTCTCTGATCGACGAAATCGACCAGATCGTGGCCGGGCATCGAGGCCTGTATCTAGCTGGCGCAGGCTACCGCGGCTCGGGCATCCCCGACTGCATCCAGAGCGGCCTCGACACCGCCGCAAAAATCGAGAGCCTGCAGCCCACCGCCGCCTCCAGCACCACCGCCGCACCTGTTCCTGTTGCAACTTAGGAGAACCACCAATGTCGTCTATGGATATTCGTTCGATTCCAACTCCCACCCCCACGCGTAATGGACATCCGTCCACGCACCCGCAGCACTCCTCCAGCCACAGTTACTCGGATCAGCCCATGCTGGTCTATTGGGAGATGACGCAAGCCTGCGGCCTCGCATGCCGCCACTGCCGTGCCGAGGCTGTCTCCACGCCTCACCCGAACGAGCTCACCACCGAGGAAGGGAAGAACCTCCTCCGCCAGATCGCCGCGTTCAACCACCCCACGCCGCACCTCGTCTTCACCGGCGGCGACCCCACCCGCCGCACCGATCTCTTCGAGCTCATCGACGAAGCGCGCTCCCTCGGCATCAACGCCTCCATCACGCCCAGCGCTACCGCCGACCTCACCATCGAAGTCCTCTCCAAACTCAAAGATCACGGCATCGACAGCTTCGGCCTCAGCCTTGACGGCTCCAACGCCGCTCGCCACGAGGCCGTTCGCGGCGTCGAGGGCTGCTTCGACTGGACCATCGCCGCCGCCCAGGCCGCCGCGCTCCTCCACGTCCCCATCCAGATCAACACCCTCGTCTCCGAGGAAACCGTAGACGACATCCCCGCAATCTATGAGCTCTTAAAGACCTTCCCCGTCATGCGCTGGAGCCTCTTCTTCCTCATCGAAGTCGGCCGCGGCAAAGTCCTGCAGCCGATCTCCAGCGAGCGCGGCGAAGAGCTGATGAACTGGATCTACGACCAGTCCAAGACCGCTCCGTTTGCCATGGCGACCACCGAGGCGCCCTCCTATCGCCGCGTCGCGCTCAGCCGCATGCGCGAGGCCGGCATGGTCGCCGCCGAGATCGAGCGCACGCCCGTCTACCGCGGCTTCGGCATTCGCGACGGCCACGGCATCATGTTCATCTCCAACCAGGGAGACATCTGCCCCGCCGGCTTCCTTCCCCTCACCATCGGCAACATCCGCACCGACACCTTGCAGGATCTCTACCGCAACGCCCCCATGTTCCAGGCGCTGCACAACCCCAACCTGTTCAAGGGCAAGTGCGGCCACTGCGAGTATCGCGCCCTCTGCGGCGGCTCCCGGGCCCGCGCCTTCGCCGCCACCGGCGACGCGCTCGCCAGTGACCCCTTCTGCCACTACGAGCCCGCGGTCCACTAGAAGCGAAGTCAGCCGAGAGTCGATCGCAGTCACCAGCGATCGACTCTCGGCTCTCGCTTTTAAGCGGCTTATTGCAGAAACGACGGTGGCACCGCGGACTTCGGCGGCGCAGGATGGCTCGTCGACTCCGGATCTGCCTCGGCGTCACAAAGAATCGTGACCACGGGGCAAGGTGCCTCGGTAATAATGCGGAAGACAATCGGCAGCGGGTCGTCCGGCGAAACGATGCTGTCGCGGCGAACGCCGAGGAAGATCAGGCTCGCGCCCTGCTGGCGGCTATAGTCGACCACCGAATTTGAAATCTCGCTGCCATAGGTCACGCTGCAAACTGGCTTCTCAATCGGCACCTCACTGGTCGCGACCAAATGCTTCAGCGCGCTGGCCAGGATCTCGGGCAGTGTGTTGTCGTGGCTCGATCGCAGCGTGCGAGGAAGAACATGCAGGCAATGCAGCTGCAGATCAAGGCTCTTGCAATAGGAAACCGCGGATTTGATCGCCTGGCGTGTCACCGAGTGGAAGTCGGTGGCAAACACCACGGGCCCTGTAGACGCCTGCTGCGGCACCAGGTCTCCGGCCACTGGGCCGACCGTCATAATGGGGCAGTTTGACTCGCGCATCACTTCTTCAGCCGTCGGCCCGAATGCGCCGCGCTTCGATCCGCGCAGCTCGCTGGTTCCGAGAATCAACAGATCCGTCTGGTTCTCGCGAATCGTGTGCAGAATCCTCTCTCCAGGAACTCCCCACTCAAGCTGGCTGGTGCAGCTAAGCCCCAGCCCGATAGCCCGTTCTTTCATCTGCCGAAGGACCAACGCGGCACTGTGGTCAGTCAATGATCTACTCTCCACGCGCAGCGACGTGTCTGCCTTGCATACATGAAGGATGCGCAGGCTCGCTTTGTTTGCCTCACAGAAGTTAAAGGTTGCCTGCAGAGCGCCTTCATAATCAGCGGCGCAATTTGTCGCGAAGAGTACTCGCTTGAACGGTGAGCCTGTCTTACTCAATTGGTGCTTCATAGTCCATCACTCCTCGCTCAGCATGCGAGTCTTGCGCGTGCATCGTCGCTGATCTCGGAAAGGGAACTCGGATGTGTGCACCGCGACTGCCCGATCACACTAGGGCATCCCGTAGTGCTGCGTTGTGCCTGATTCAATGCCGCTTCAGGCGCGATAGCAGTGACAATCATCACGTTTTACAGTGATAGACCGCCCGTTAGCCGATTATGAGTTAGAGTGTTCTGTTCGCTTACGAACACAACGTCTCGAGCCCCGTCGGCGAAACAACGCGGAACGACGAACCATGAATCTCGATCAACCCGTCCTTCTGAAACTTCCCCAGCGCGCGCGTCACCGTCTCTCGCGACGTGCCCGCCAGGTTCGCCAGCTCCTCATGCGTCAACGCCATCGTGAACCGCATGTCGGTTCCATTGCATCCCGCCGCAGCGCGTCCCCAATCCAGGAGAACGCCAGCCAGCCGGCCCGCAGTCGATCCCGACAGCGCCAGCCGCCGCGCATCGAAGAACGCCGACTTGTACTCCTCCGACAAAGCCTTCGCCGCCAGCATGCTCGCCTGGCCATATTTCTCCAGGAACGCCAGGAGCTCGCTGCGCCGAATCTTCTTCACCACGCACGGCTCAATCGTCTCCGCCGTCACCTCGAAGTGCGTGCCCGAGATCGCTGCACCCATTCCCAGCACATCGCCCGGAACCGCAATCTTCAGAATATGAGTCTTGCCCTCGCGTGACGTGCACGACAGCTTTACCTGTCCCATGCACACAATCGTCGCCGCGTCGCAGATGTCATCTTCCTGGAAGATGATCGCGCGCTTGGGCAGCTTCATCTGCATGCCCAGCGCCTCAAAGTCGATGCGCGCCTGCCCGGAAAGATCGCAAAGAATGCGCAGTGAGCGGTCCGAACAGTTCTTGCAGCCGGTAGCCATGTTGGGGTGGGAATACGTCATGCAATCCTTCTCTCTTGGAAAAAATATTGGGGATACGTAATCGATCGAGTACCACTCTCCGCCGGCGAAGCGCAGAGCGCCTGCCTGTGATCTTGGTCACTGCAATCCTTTGCAACGCACTGTAAAGCTGGTCATGAGGAAAATGGTGATGACAGGAAAACAGGAGTTGCTCGCACGCAATACTTCAGATCTCTGGGAACGGCTGACGGTCGGCGGTGTCGTCGTGATCCTTGTCGCGTTCTTGGTCTTGTTCGTTGCCAACCTGGCGACCACCCTCTGCTCGGCCCAGCTCCCCCGATAGTTCCGTCCTTCCCTGGGGCCTGCAAGTTTGTCTTCGCAGAAGCACGAAGCTTCAATCAGCACAGAGCGATCCGATCGGCACCCGATCTCGAACTGAGCTTCCCGGCCTGGCATCACTCTCATCCCTCGTCCTCGCCGAATCTGCAGTGACATTCAGCCTCATCAGAAATCACATCGCGCAGATAATCCCGCATCCCCATAAAATGCCAAGCCTGAACATGACGCGGTGACCTGTGTCACAAGATTCGTTTACCGCACAATATCACCGCATACCGAACCGGTTCTCCGATCGCAGCACGATATCCAACATCAGTATTTTCAATGAGTTGCGTTTGCACCTTTCTTGGCTGTCAGAAACCAGGGACCTGTTTTTGGCAGTCCTGTGATGAAGGTCACGGTATGCGGCTGGGGGCGGGACTATGGTTGCGATGTTGACGGTGTGGCCGCCTTCAATCGAGTAGAGGAAACAACAAACTCAACGCGCCAAATAGAGGTGTTTTCACATGGGACAATTGCCCCGCAAGATAACGAAATATTTCCTTCTGGTTGCGGTGGTCGCGATGTTGACCACGTGCGGCGCCGGCTTGGCGTCTGCTCAGACGCAAACCCGGACACAGACATTGGCGCAGAGTTCAACGGCGGAAGCAACGCCCGCGAACGGGTATGTAGGCAGTGACACCTGCGCGACGTGCCATCAGGACAAGGTCGACGCCATGGCCGACAATCCGCATCACAAGCTGGCGCTCCAGCATGGCAAAGCCGGAACAACCTGCGAAGGCTGCCATGGTCCAGGTCAGGCGCACGTGGACGGCGGCGGCGATGTCACCAAGATCCGCGTGTTCGCTAAGATGACGCCCACCGAGGTCGACAAGACCTGCCTGGGCTGCCACGCGAACACCCACCCGAACTTCCTGCGCTCACCGCACGCGAAAGCCGGCGTAAGCTGCCTCAGCTGCCACAGCATCCATAAGTCGGTGCCGGAGACCACGTTGTTAGTGGCCGCGCAGCCGAAGCTCTGCTTCAGCTGCCACTCGGACATCAGGCCCGCTTTTTCCATGCCCTTCCATCACAAGGTCAACGAAGGCCTGATCAATTGCACCGATTGTCACAACGTGCATGGGACATTCCAGAACAGCAACCTGAAGGTCACTGCGGATCAGAACGCAATCTGCACCAAGTGCCACACCGAGGTGCGTGGACCGTTCGTATATGAGCATGCTCCGGTGAAGGGTCAAGGCTGCATGGCTTGCCACACACCGCACGGCTCGATCAATGCCCGGCTGCTCAACATGCCGAACATCAATGTGCTGTGCAACCAGTGCCACAGTTCGGTCGGTGCTGACAACGTGCATGGAATTAACGCCGGATCATCCGACAGCATTCCTTGTACGACCTGCCACACCTACATCCACGGTTCAAACATGAATTCGGCATTCCTCCGGTAGTGACGTTGGACCTGTGCCGCGCCCTGCTCAGTCGTGCAGGGGCGGCACGGACTCCGCACCGTTTCGCGGATTCGAGGCTTTTAGGTAACTGAGGTTTTATTCAAGTGAGGCTTGAAATGATGAAGATGAAACTAAATCGGCTTTCCAATGAAGATCCCACACGCGTCAGAGCCCATCGGGCTGCCGGGAGCATTGGAGTCGCCATTCTGCTGCTGATGTCCGGAATTGCATGTGCGCAGGGAACTGCTCCTGCCGCGAATTCCGCCAGCGTGCCCCAGTCGCCCCAACCCACCGTGCAGGACGGTTTCGTCCTTCACCAGTCTGCGGATCTGGGCGGCCACGTCGTCGGTATCAGCGGCAGCGGCTCGATGTACGACACCCTGGTGAACATCCAGTCCGGCCCTCGAGTGCTGGGCCAGACGTTCAGCCTGCACGCGGTCCCCGGCAGCAAGCACGCACTGCTCGATGATCTGTCGGCCTATACCAACGGCTTCGGCGGAGACCCGATCAACGTGGTGAAACTGGACTTCTCCAAAGGCAAGCTGTACGAGTTCTCCGGCGTCTTCCGGCGTGACCGGCAGTATTTTGACTACGACCTCTTGGGCAATCCCAACATCCCCGGCGGCAATTCCATTCCGGTCAGCGGTTCCACGACCCCGTTGGCATGGCCCCAGGTGGAGAACTCGCCCTTCCTGTTCAATACGGTTCGCCGTATGACGGACACCTACCTGACCCTGTTTCCGCTCTCAAAGATTACGTTCCGCGTCGGTTATTCGCAGAACATCTTCCAGGGTCCAAGCATGACACCGAGCGGCAACTCAATCGCCGGCCAGGAACTGCTTCTGGAAGAGTACCAGCGCAACAGCACGGATGACTTCATGGGAGCGGTCGACTGGAAACCAGTCAACGGCACGAAGTTTACCTTCGAGGAGCAGGTCGACCACTACAAGGGCGACTCCTACTTCAACGTGGCTCCGCAGTACTACCGCGTGCAGGAAGCGGACGGAACTCCAGTCGCTCTCTTGAGCAGCTACTCGACCTCGTTGCCGTATGGCTATAACGCCACGGGCCACTATGTCCCCTACGCCCCCTCGACTGCCACCGGAGCCGCCGCCAGCAGCGGCGTCTGCAGCAGCGCCATCGCCAACCCGGCCAACATCCTCTACAACAACCCGACAGGCGGCTTGCCCATCATCGATCCAGCCTGCTACGTCGTGACCAGCTACCTGCGTTCGCAGCCAACTCGCGAGATCTTCCCCAGCGAGATCTTCAGGATGCAAACGTCGAGCATCAAGAACATCGCAATGAACGGCGACGTGCGCTACACCAACGCCAACATGAACCTGCCGAACTACTTCGAGACGTTCAATGGCCTGACCACCACAACCCGCTCTACCACCTACGCCGGCAACGCGAGCGCAAAGCGCGAAGTGATCGCAGTTGATTATGGCATCACATGGCAGGCGACCAAGACGATCAGCGTCTCTGACCAGGTGAACTTCTCCAACGTCCACCAGCCTGGATCCGCTATCTTCACCAGCGGCACAACGGTAAAGATCGCATCCGGTCCGGACACAATCAACAACACGGCACTCACCTCCACGACCGTCACCACTGGCTCCGCACCGTTTGAAGGCAGCCCGGCGATTGGCACACCGCTGCCCGGCTACTTCGGACAGAAGTTTGTGATCAACAATGCATCCGTAAGCTGGGATGCGACCTCACGCGCTACCTTCGCACTCACCTACCGCTATGGCAGCCATGATATCGTCCAGGGCGCGGCCACTGGCACTGCCAGCTCTGTGATTTCCATTACCGAAAACGGCGGAATCTTCAACGCAGCTCTGCGCCCAAGCAATAACTGGGACGTCAACGGCAGCATCGAGATCCTCTACGACAACAACGTTCTAACCCCCGTTGCTCCGCGGCAGACGCAGCACTATCGGATACACACGCTCTACAGACCCAAGGCATGGGCCACCGTGTCCGCCGCTTACAACGACGTGGAACATCACAACAACACCAACAATACCGGCGTCCCCTCCGCGACCGGCCCCCTGGATCATGTCGATCACAGCCGGGTTCTGAGCGTTAGCGCGGACCTCATGCCGAACCCGCACTACGGTTTGGATATGAACTACGCCTACACGGATGTCTACACCTCGACCAACGCTTGCGCTCAAGGTGCGGCCGCCGTCCTGCCTGGCGGAGTGCTGCCGGGTATCGCGACTCCGACCGGCGCGCTCTGTTCGCCCGCCACAACTGGCAGCCGCGCAGCCGTGCTAGCTGGTCCGTTCAAGGACTTTGAGAACGCGCCCACGCAGTTCGGAACGATAGCCGTAGCCCTGATTCCAGTACCGAAGGTGCACGCCGACCTCGGCTATCGCGCGACCTCTACCAACGGCAGCCGTGCCTTCACCGATACGGGCGACGTGAACGGTTCGCTGGTGTCCACCTACCAGACTCCTTTCGTGAACCTGGCTTGGACGCTTCACCCTGGCCTCATCTGGAAGGCCGAATACGACTACTACGGTTACGGTGAAGGTCAGGCCAAATCCGGTGCGGAGTATTGCAACACCAACACCGCCGTCCCGGGAGGCGCCACTTCAGTGACGGCCGTACCTTGCAGCACTATCCCAAACACCGCGATGAGCGGACCGTCCTACGGGTTCACCGCTCCACGGAACTTCCACAGCAATGTTCTGACTCTCTCCATCCACTACGAGTTCTAAATCGCCGGATCGCACGAGAAGCAAAATTCGCACACTAGAAGGAGATTGACCTTGAAGAACCAACTAAGACTCGCAATGGTAGTGGCGATCGCAGCATGCACCCTACCCGCCTTCGCCCAGAACACCGGTGCGGCAACCTACACCTCCAAGTGCCAGATGTGCCACGGCGCCGATGGAGCAGGCACCACCCCCGCTGGAAAGGCCATGAAGGCTCCGTCTTTCCTCTCCCCGGCCGTAGTAAAGGAGTCAAATGCGGATCTCATCGCGATAACAAAGAACGGTAAAGGGAAGATGCCAGCCTACGCCGGCAAACTTACCGACGCAGAGATCAAGGACGTGGTTGCTCATATACGCACATTGCAGAAGTAGTAGGAGCGTAAGGTGAAAATCAATCTATTCCGTAAGGTCAGATTCAATGGACTGACCGCCGCAGCATCTCTCGTTGCTGTGTCAATGGCTACCCCTCTGCTTGCACAATCATCTGGCGCAACGATCTACAAAGCGAAGTGCCAGATGTGTCACCTCGCCGATGGAAGCGGTAACAAGGGAATGAAAGTTCCCGCGTTCACCGCAGGTGCTTCAGAGGCCAGTCTCATCGCCGCCACAAAAAACGGTAAAGGGAAGATGCCAGCGTATGCTGGCAAGCTTTCGGATGCTGACATTAGCGCGGTTGTCGCCTACATTAAGACCCTCAAAAAGTAAGCCGAACCAGGCAGAGCTATCTTCCCCTCGAAGATAGCTCTGCCTGAAACATCACCGCGTGATTGTATCCGGTACCATGGAGCGCACGAGGGATACAGAATTCCTGTGCCCTCGGGCGTTTCCGAAAAACAAAATACCAAACAGGAGCAATCATGAAACTTCTTTTGACGATCGCAGCAGCTTCACTTCTCGCCGTGTCCGCTTCCCCTGTCCTTGGTCAAGGCGCAGGCGCCGCAACCTATAAGGCAAAGTGTCAGATGTGTCACGGTGCCGATGGCCAGCCGACGGCAGCTGGCAAGTCCATGAAGGCGATGCCCTTCAACTCACCTGAGTTGAAAAAGGCATCTACCGCTTCGCTAATCGCTTCGGTTACGAATGGCAAAAATAAAATGCCAGCGTACGCAGGTAAGCTCACAGACGCCCAGATCAAGGAAGTCGTGGGGTACGTCCGCACGCTGCAGTAGTGACAAGGTGAAAGAGGCAAGACATGTCACCGTTGGGCAAGCTCAGGAGAGTATGGGCGAAGTCCCTTTTCTCCAGCAGTAAGAATCAAGTGAGATGGTCGGAATCAGAAACAAATAACCCCTCAATCAATTATCCAAACCTTCTCCCTGCCAGGAACTGCCTCAACGGTCCAAGCGTATCTCTTCAGCCTAGCGAACGATCAGAACCCAATCGGCCCCCTCGCCTCACAATTTTTCCCATCGCAATCGCCAGGTCTTCCTCCGCTCTCTCAAAGCAGGGCAGGGGAAACCCGGCGATCGCGAAGGGAATCAATCGCTTCAAACTCTTCATTACAGCGTGCGCAGTGCTGCTCCTGGCATCTTTATCCCCTGCCGTCCGCGCGCAAACCGACTGCCTCTCCTGCCACGGCGACGTCACCATGCAGGATGCCGCGGGCCACAACGTCGGAGTCGATGGCAACACGTTTCACTCCAGCGTGCACGCCGATCTCGGCTGTAGCGCCTGCCACACCTCGATCAAGGCGTACCCCCACCCCGACCATCCCGAGGCGGTAAAGTGTGTCTCGTGCCACGCAGACGAAGCCGCCGCGCTCGTCGGCAGTGTGCATGAGCATTCTGCGAGCCAGCCCTGCACCACCTGTCACGGAACAGCCCACGCAATCCTTCCGAAAGACAATCCAAAATCCGACGTCTACCCCCTCAACATCCCGGCCACCTGCGGCAAATGTCATGGGGACGCAGCCATGGCCAAACAGCACCACCTGGCCAACGTCTATCCGCAATACATGGATTCGATCCACGGGTACGCGGTCAGCCAGGAAGGCCTGCTGGTAGCTGCCAACTGCGAGAGTTGCCACGGCTCCCACCATGTTCTGAGCCACACCAACCCGCTAAGCCCAACCTACCGAACAAACATTCCGGCCACCTGCGGAAAATGTCACGGAGGCATCCTTTCTCAGTACATGGCCGGCATCCACGGCAAGGCACTGGGTGTCGAGAAGTCTGAGATAGGACTAACCGATAGCAGTCACCTGCACGCACCAGTATGCACGGACTGCCATACCGCCCACACCATCGGCCAACCTACGATGGCGCAATCCACGCCCATGTGCGGCTCCTGCCACCAGGCCCAGTTATCCACCTACCGCGACACCTTCCACTCCCAGGTGAGCAATCTCGGAAGCTATGTAGAGGTGGCGCGCTGCTCGGACTGCCACGGAGAGCATGAGATTCTGCCTGCCTCCGATTCTCGTTCGCCCGTCAACCCAGCCAACCTCGTGAAGACCTGTGGCAGGTGCCACCAGGGCGCCAATGCCGGCTTTGTGAAATATTCGCCCCACGCAAATCCGCACAACCGGCAAGTCTCTCCCGTGCTCTATTACATCCGCATCTTCATGGTGTTGCTCATTAGCGGCGTGATGACATTCTTCCTGCTTCACAGCTTGCTATGGCTGATTCGCTCTCTGGTCGAAAAGGCCAATGGCGGACCGTCAAGAGGAGAAAACTGATGCCCGACCAGACCAACGTCACAGCAGAAATCCCATCGCCCAGTACGGCATCCGCAGCAGGTACTGCGCCGCGCAGCGGGGAGCGCTTCTTCCTGCGCTTCACCCTGATGCAACGCTACATGCACGCCATCATGCTCACCACCTTCCTGGGCCTGGCGGCGACGGGACTCACCATCCGCTTTAGCACCAACGCCTGGGCACAGCACTTCGCCCTCGCCATCGGTGGCTTTGGCGCGATCCTGTTCATCCATAAACTCTGCGCCGTCACCCTCACGCTCGAGTTTCTCTATCACGTCAAAGACATTGCCGTTCGCATCCTCTTCCGCAAAGAAAAGGGACTTCTCTGGGGCCCAAGCTCCATGGTTCCCAACTTCAAGGACCTCAAAGACATCATCGGAAACTTCCGCTGGTTCTTCGGTCGCGGCCCCAAGCCCGAGATCGGGCGCTATGCCTACTGGGAGAAGTTCGACTACTGGGCCGTCTTCTGGGGAATGATCATCATTGGTTTCTCAGGCTACGTCATGTGGTTTGGGCCTTTCTTCGGAAGGTTCCTGCCCGGCTGGGCGCTCAACGCCGTCCAGATCGTGCACGGCGAAGAAGCCCTGCTTGCCACCACCTTCATCTTTTCCATCCACTTCATCAATTCCCACCTGCGTCCCGACAACTTTCCCATGGACACCACCATCTTTACCGGTGCCATGACCGAGGAAGAGTTCAAGGAGCGGCACGGCGAAGAGTATGACAAGTCCCTCGCCAACGGCACCCTCAACCAGAAGCTCACAACAAAACCCCCTACATGGCTTTTGAACTTTAGTAAAGTGACGGGCTTCACAGCGGTCCTTATTGGGCTTCTGTTACTCGTATTGACAGTGAGTGCATATTTCCGGGAATAACAACGTCCCACCCCGGATCCTGACCCGGTAGTATCGTGGAAACCGCCACAAAACCGGGCCAGGAAGCACCGCAAATTCAGCGACGAGGCGTCCTTCGTGTCCGTATTCGAGAACTTTAGAAAACATTGGCTCCAACCGTTCTTCTTTCTGGGAAAGAACACTCTCAGCCTCGTCGGTGGCGCCATCGCCACAGCTTCCGCCTTCGTCCTGATTGGCTTCTGGATGGTCGATATCTTTGGGCATGGCGGCTCAACGAACCCCTACATCGGCCTGATCCTCTTTCTTTTCCTCCCGGCCTTCTTCATCCTTGGCCTCATCCTTATCCCCATCGGCATCGCGATCCAGCGCCGCAAGCTGCTCGCCCAGGGCCAGCTTCCGTCCATCTATCCCGACATCGACTTCAACGAGCCCATGTTCCGCCATGCGCTCAACTTCGTCATCGTCGCCACCTTCATCAACTTCGTGATCGTCGGAATCGCCAGCTACCGCGGCGTCGCCTACATGGATACCCCCGGCTTCTGCGGCGCCGCCTGCCACGTCCCCATGCAACCCCAGTGGGTGGCCTATCAGCACAGCCCCCACTCCCACGTCGACTGCACCGAGTGCCACGTCGGCAGCGGCGCCGCCAACTACGTCCACGCCAAGATGGCCGGCATGAAGCAGCTGGTCGGGGTCACCTTCAACACTTTCCCGCGCCCCATCCTCGCTCCGCTCTCTGCGCTCCGCCCCGCCCGCGCCACCTGCGAAGAATGTCACGCGCCAAATCGCTTCATCGGCGATCGCCTCCTGGTCAAGACCACCTTCGGCGACGATGAAAAGAACGCGGCGACGAAGACCATGCTCGTGCTGCACCTCGGCGGTGTGGACTCCCTCTCGCGCCTCAGCGGCATCCACGGCCATCACCTCACCAACATCCAGTACATCTCCACCGACGACGAAAACCAGACCATCATCGAAGTCGATGCCCCCGGCCCCAACGGCGCCACCACCCAATACGTCAGCTCCGACTGGAAGGGCCCGATCAAAGGTGTGAAGCGCACCATGGATTGTATGGACTGCCACAACCAGGCCGCCCACTCCTACCAGACCGCCGAGGACGCGGTCGATGAATCCATGGCCAACGGCACGCCCGACCCGTCTCTTCCCTTCGTGCACAAGCAGGGTCTGCTCCTGATTCAAGCCAAGTATGCCTCGCAGGATGAAGCCGCCGCAAAGATCAAGAGTGGCCTCGAAGAGTTCTACCGCTCGCAATATCCCACAGTCTGGAGCAGCCAGAACGCCCAGATCGAGCAAGCGGCTTCAACCCTCACCACCATCTACAAGCGCAACGTCTTTCCGGATATGAAGGTCACCTGGGGAACCTACCCGAACAACATCGGGCACAACAACTTCCCCGGCTGCTTCCGCTGCCACGATGGCAACCACACCTCCAAAGACGGAAAGACCATCACCAACGACTGCGCCGCCTGCCACAACCTGCTCGCCGTCGATGAAGCCAACCCAAAGCTGCTGAGCGAGATCAACTTCCAGTAGCCCTACACCAAACAAAAGCGGCATCCTGACTCCGGATGCCGCTTTCTCTTGCACGCCAATTCCTGCGCCGCGCCAACCACGAACTACGGAGTTCCCGCGACCTGCTTCACCGCGCCATTGGTCGTCACCGTGTTTGCCGCCGGAAGCTGCGTAGTATCCCATCCCCCGCCCAGCGCCTGCACCAGCTCCACGGCCGCAGTCATCTCGTTCACCCGTAACGTAACCTGTGTCTGCTGATTGCTCAGCAGCGTCGTCTGCGCGGTCATCACGTTCAGGTAAGGATCCAGCCCCGTTTGGTACCGAGCCGTCGCGATGTCCAAATACCTCTGCGCCGACTTCACGGCTGTATCCTCCTGTTGAATCTGTTGCGAGGTCACACGCAGCGTGGAAATATAATCCTCCGTCTGCTGGAACGCTGTCAGCACGGTCTGCCGGTACGTCGCGACATCCGCGTTATACGTCGCAGTGTATTGCGCGACTGTCGCCTTGCGCAGCCCCGCATCGAAGATCGTCTCCGCCGCCGAAGCTCCCAAAGACCAGAACAGCGCCGGCGCTGAGAACAGCGTCGTAATCGAGGACGACTCCACCCCGCCTCCGCCCGTCAAACTCAACGTCGGATAGTACGCAGCCTTCTCCACCCCGATCAGCGCATTCGCCTCGGCCATCGTCCGTTCCGCGCCCGCAATATCCGGCCGCCGCTCCAGCAGTTGCGAGGGTACACCCACGGGTATCGCCGGCACCGGCGTCGTCAACGCCTTCACCGGCATAGAAAAGCTCGAGGCAGGTTTGCCGATCAGCGTCGCAATGGCATGCTCGTAGATCGCGCGATTCGTCGCGATGCCCGTCGAGGTCGCCTCCGCGTCTTGTAGCGTCAGCTCCGCCTGTGCAACAGCCTCATCGTTGTCGATACCCGTTTCGTACAGCGACCGAGTCAACTCCAGCGATTTCTTATCGGCTGCCACCGTCTTGTTATACAAGTCCTGCAGCGCATCCTGTCCGCGCAGCTCAAAGTAATACTCCGCCAGATCAGCCTGCTCGGTCAGCCGCTCGTTCTCCAGGTCGGCCGCACTCACCTGCGTAGCATACTGGGCCTCGTGCACGGTGTTCCGAATCTTGCCCCACAAATCCGGCTCCCACGACACGTCAAACGGCAGTGCCAATTCGCTCGAAGTGACGCCAGCGGCTCCAGATGCAGCGGCCCCGTGCAAGGCCGCGGGGGTTTTCGCACGGTCATAAGAGGGGTCCACGGTTGCCGTTGGATAAAACTGCGACTTCGCCTCACGAACCTGCGCACGCGCGGCCATAAAGTTCTGGAAGTACTCCGCAATATTCTGGTTGTTAATATCGAGTTGATCTTCAAGCGCATTCAACTCCGGCTCGTTGAAGATCTCCCACCACTTGCCCTTGAGCGTCGCATCCTGTGGCTGCGCAGGCTGCCACGTTTTGTCCGGTGTAGTTCCTTCTGGCGGATTGGAATACGCGGCTGGCGACGACTCCTTGAACTCCGGAGGAGCGGGCGCCGAGGGCTTCACATACTTTGGTCCAACATTGCATCCGCTCAGCAACACCGCCGCGCACGCAGCCGCGCACGCAAAGCTCTTCGCGCCAGCGAAGCCTGCAGCACCTGCCGTCGTCTCTTCCAACCTTTTCCTTCTCTTCATTCCCATTCTCATTGGGCCTGCTTTCCCTGCCGCCTGCATCTATTGCGCCGTTGCCGGAGTAGCGGTGAACAATCTTGCCCGCTTATCTCCCTGGATCTTCAAACGCAAGTTATCCATGAACAGATAAATCACCGGCGTCGTATACAGCGTAAGCACCTGGCTCACCAGCAATCCGCCGATGATCGTGATACCCAGCGGCCGCCGCAGTTCCGATCCCATGCCCGTTCCCAGCGCCAGCGGTACCGCGCCAAATAGTGCAGCCATCGTCGTCATCAAAATCGGACGGAACCGAAGCATCGATGCTTCAAAGATCGAGTCCCGCGTATTCTTGCCCTCGACCCGCTCCGCATTCAGCGCGAAATCGATCATCATGATCGCGTTCTTCTTCACAATCCCGATCAGCAGAATGATGCCGATGATCGACATCACATCCAGCTCCGTTCCCGTAAGCCGCAGCGCCAGCATAGCGCCCAAACTCGCCGACGGCAACGTCGAGAGAATAGTTATAGGATGCACCAGGCTCTCGTACAGCACGCCCAGAACGATATACACCGCCATGATCGCCGTCAGTACCAGGTACGGCTCGGTGCCCAGCGACTGCTTGTAGGCCTGCAGCGTTCCCGCGTACTCGCCGTGCACTGAGGCCGGCACGCCCATGTTCTGCTGAATCTGGTTGATCTCTTTCGTAGCTTGGCTCAACGACACGCCCGGTGCAAGATTGAAACTCACCGTCACCGAAGGAAACAGTCCCGTGTGGTTCACCGCGAGCGGGCTCGTCGACGGCGCATAGTGCATCACCGCATTCAGTGGAATCGCTCCGCCGCCGCTCTTTTGAATCAGGTACACGTCCTTCAAACCCTGAGGAGACTGCCAGTACTTCGGCGCAACCTCCATCACCACGTAATACTGATTCAGCTCCGTGTTGATGACCGATACCTCGGCCTGTCCAAACGCGTCATACAGCGTGCTGTCGATCGTCTGTGGCGTGATCCCCAGCCGCGCCGCCGTCGGCCTGTCATACGTGAGCAGCGCCTGCAGCCCGTCATTCTGCTGATCGGTGTTCACATCCTGGAACCCCGGCGCCTTGCGCAGTTGACTCAGCAGTTGAGGCCCATACTTCTGCAGGTCCTGGGTCGTCTCCGCGCTCAACGTGTACTGGTACATTGCGCTCGAACTTCGCCCGCCAATGCGAATATCCTGCACCGCCTGCAGGTACGTCGCTGCGCCCGGCACCTTCGCCAGTTGCGGCCGCAGCCGATTGATAATCTGCGCCGCACTGTCCTTGCGCTCGCTCAGCGGCTTCAACGCCACAAACGTGAAACCTCCGTTGGTCGACCCGTTGCCCCCCGTAAACGCCATCGCCTCAGCCACGCCCGGGTCGTGCGAGATGATCAGGTCCGCCGCATGCACCGCTTTGTTCATCGCGTAAAACGAAGTGTCCTGCGGCCCCTGCATCCCGCCCATGATCACGCCCGTATCCTGCTGCGGAAAGAAACCCGTCGGCGCCGTCATAATCAGGTACACATTCAGCACCAGCGTCGCCACAAATATCAGCAGCATCAGGGCCGGATGATCCAATACCCACGTCAGCGACTTCCGGTACCCGTGAAGCGCGTCGTTGAACATACTCTCGCTCCACTTGTACATCCGGCCATGCTTAACCTCGTGTTCTGATCGCATCAACCGCGAGCACATCATCGGTGTCGTCGTAAGCGAGATCACCATCGATACCAAAATTGCTGCCGAAAGCGTAATCGCAAATTCGCGGAAGAGCCGCCCAATAATGCCGCCCATCAACAGCAAAGGAATGAACACAGCAATCAGCGAAATGCTGATAGAGAATACTGTGAACCCGATCTCCTGCGCCCCCCGCAACGACGCCTGCAGCGGCGTCATCCCATCCTCAACATGGCGCGAGATATTCTCCATCACCACGATCGCATCGTCCACCACGAATCCGCTCGCAATCGCCAGCGCCATCAACGACAGGTTGTCCAGCGAGAACCCGCATAAATACATCACCACGCACGTCCCAATCAGTGAAACCGGAACCGCGACGGCAGGCACCAGCGTCGCTGGAAGATTGCGCAGGAACAGGAAGACGACCAGGATGACCAGGATCACCGAGATCACTAGCGTCATCTCAATGTCATTGACCGAGGCCCTGATCGTTAGTGTTCGGTCAAGAATCGTGAAGATGTGCATGCCCGCCGGAATCGAAGCCTGCAGCGAAGGAATCGCCGCCTTGATCGCATCCACCGTCGTGATGATATTGGCGCCCGGCTGCCTGTAGATAATCAGGTTCACCGACGTGCCGCCATTCAAATATCCCGCCTGCCGCACCGACTGCTGCGAATCAATCACATCGGCGACATCCTCCAGCCGCACCGCACCGCCGTTGTGGTATCCCACCACCAGCGGCTTGTAATACCGGGCTTTGGATATCTGATCGTTGGTCAGAATATCTACCGTCCGATCGCCGCTCGAAAGTTGCCCCTTCGCGATATCCGCGTTCTGCCCAGCGATCACCTGCTGCACCGCAGGCAATCCGATCCCGTAACTATTCAGCTGCTGAGGATTCAGCTCAACCCGCACCGCCGGCAGAGACGCCCCCACCGCCCGCACAAAACCCACGCCATAGATCTGCGAGATGCGCTGCTGCAACACCGTCGACGCTTCATCGTACAAATCCTGCACGTCATAAATCTTCGACTGCAACCCGATCACCATGATCGGCGAATCGGCAGGATTCACCAGCCGGTACGTTGGATTCTGCGGAAGATTCGCCGGCAGATACGTCCGCGCGGCATTGATGCCCGCCTCCACGTCGCGCGCCGCTCCATTAATGTCGCGGTTCAAATCGAACTGCAGCGTAACGCTCGTGCTGCCCAGCGAGCTCGCCGACGTCATCTCGGTGATGCCCGCGATATGCGCGAACTGCCGCTCCAGCGGCGTCGCCACCGACGACGCCATGATGTCCGGGCTCGCTCCCGAGAGCCCCGCCGCCACGCTGATCGTCGGGAAATCTACCTGCGGCAGCGGAGACACCGGCAGCACGCCAAACGCAATCACGCCCGCAATCGCCACCGCGATCGTCAGCAGCGTCGTCGCTACCGGCCGCTCAATGAAGATGCGCGAAGGGTTCATGCCTGTGCCGCCTCGTGGTTTCCATCGCTCTCAGGTCCGCCGTTGGATGCGTTGGAGCGCCCCGAAAACCAGCCCGCAAGATTATCGAAGAAGATATAAATCACCGGCGTCGTATACAGCGTCAGCACCTGGCTGAACAGCAGTCCGCCCACCATCGAAACACCCAGCGGCTTGCGCAGCTCCGACCCAATGCCACTTCCAAATGCCAGAGGAATTCCGCTCAGCAGCGCGCACATCGTCGTCATCAAAATCGGACGGAAGCGCAGCAACGATGCCTGGTAGATCGCCTCCGTCGCATCCAGTCCATGATGCCGCTCCGCTTCCAGCGCAAAGTCCACCATCATAATGCCGTTTTTCTTAACGATGCCAATCAGCAAAATGATGCCAATGATCGCGACAATATCTAAATCAAGATGGAACAGCTCCAGCGCCAGCAGCGCGCCCACACCCGCTGACGGCAGCGTCGACAAAATCGTTACTGGATGCACGAAGCTCTCGTACAGCACGCCCAGCACGATGTACACCGTCACCAGCGCCGCCAGGATCAACAGCCCTTGATTCGACAGCGACCCCTCAAACGCCGCCGCCGTGCCCTGGTAATTCGAAACCACGCTGGTCGGCATGTTGTCCTGCTTGATCACCTTGTTGATCGCAGTCAGCGCCTGCCCCAGCGAGTAGCCCGTATTCAAATTGAACGAGATCGTAACAGCAGGGAACTGCCCCATGTGATTGATCGAGAGCGCCTCACTCGTGGGCACAAAGTGCGCGAACGCGCTCAACGGCACGGGCGTCTGCAGCGCCGAGCTGCTGCTCGAGCTGCTCGATCCGCCACCGCCACCACCGCCGCTCGACGAGCTACCCGTAGAAGTCGGTCGCGAAGTTCCACTCGCTGACGTCGTCGCACTCGACGATGTCGACGTCGTTGTGCTCGTGGAAGAAAGCACCGACGAAGTCGTTCCCGAAGTCGACGCCGAAGACAAAGCCGCGCTCGAATTCACACTCGACGTCGCCGGCGTCGAAGCCGTGTTCCCCGACGCCAGCGCCGAAGTCGATGACGACGCGGAAGAAACTCCGTTCGACGACGATGGCGTCAACAGCGAGGTGGTAGCACCGCCCCCACCCGAACCCGCACCCGACGACGATCCCGCCGTATTCGACGCGGTCGCCGGCACCGTCCCCGTCGTCGTCGCCTGCACGTAAATATCGTTCAGCTTGTGCGGGTCCTTCTGAAAATTCGGATCCGCTTCCAGAATCACGTGATACTGATTCACCTGCGTATACATCGTATTCACTTGCCGCTGCCCGAACGCGTCATACAACGTGTTGTCGATCGTCGACGTCGTCACGCCAAACCGCGACGCCGTTGCGCGGTCGATCTCCACCTGCTCGGCCGCCGCGCCCAGTTGCTGATCCGTCACCACATCCGCCAGCTGCGGCAGCTTCTTCATCTTCGCCACCAGCTGTGCCGCCACCTGGTTCAGCTCCTGCTGGTTTGGATCCTCCAGCGTGTACTGATACTCCGTGCGGCTAACCATGTCATCGACCGTCAAGTCCTGCACCGGCTGCATGTACAACTTGATCCCCGGAACCTTCTCCAGCTTCGGCGACAGCCGATCGATCACCTCAGTCGCAGAAAGATCGCGCTCGTCCTTGCCTCTGCCGAGCGCCTTCAAATTAATCTCAATGCGCCCGCTGTTCAGCGTCGTATTCGTTCCATCCGCGCCGATGAACGACGAGATTCCCGCCACTGCCGGATCCGCCAGCAGCACCTTCGCAATATCCTGTTGCCGCTGTTCCATCTCTGCAAACGAAGTCGACGGTGACGCCTGCGTGATGCCCTGGATGATTCCCGTATCCTGCGTCGGGAAAAATCCCTTCGGAATCTCGATGTACAAAAACACCGTCAGCAGCAGCGTTGCCACCGCAACCAGCAGCGTGATCGTCTGGTAGCCCAGCACCCAGCGCAGCGTCCTTCCGTAGAACGCGATGATATCCTCGAAGACCTTTTCGCTCTTCTTGTAGAACCATCCCTGCTGGCTCACCGGCGTATGCTTCAAAATCCTCGCCGACATCATCGGCGTCAGCGTCAGCGACACGAACGCCGAGAACACAATCGTCACCGCCAGCGTCACCGCAAACTGCCGGAACAGCCGCCCCGCCACATCGCCCATGAACAGCAGCGGAATCAGCACCGCAATCAGCGAAACCGTCAGCGACAGAATCGTGAACCCGATCTGCTCAGCGCCAATCAGCGCCGCTTCCATCGGCGCCATCCCCTCTTCGATATAGCGCGAGATGTTTTCAATCATCACGATCGCATCGTCCACCACGAACCCGGTGGAGATCGTCAGCGCCATCATCGTCAGATTATTCAGGCTGTACCCCGCCAGGTACATCACCCCGAACGTGCCAATCAGCGACAGCGGCACCGCAACGCTAGGAATGATCGTGGCCGACAGGCTCCGCAGGAACAGGAAGATCACCATCACGACCAGCGCGATCACCAGCATCAGCTCGAACTCAACGTCCGCCACCGACGCGCGAATGTCCGTCGTCCGGTCCGTAATGATCTTCACGTGCACCGACTTCGGCAGCGTCGATTCCAACTGCGGCAGAATCTTCTCAATCGTGTCCACCACCTGGATCGTGTTGGCTCCCGGCTGCCGCTGGATGTTCAAAATGACGGACGGCGTCTGATCGCTCCACGCGGCCAGCTTGTTGTTCTCCACTCCATCCACAATCCGCGCCACATCCGTCAGCATCACAGGCGCGCCATTGCGATACGCCACCACCACCGACTTGTAATCGCTGCTGCTCTCCAGCTGGTCGTTGGAATTGATCGTGTAATCCTGCGAAGGCCCGTCAAAATTTCCCTTCGCGGCATCCAGGCTGTTCGCCGTTAGCGCGTTACGCACGTCCTCCAGGTTGATGCCATACGCCGAAAGCGCCGTCGGATTCGCCTGGATGCGCACCGCAGGCTTCTGCCCACCCGAGATGCTCACCAGTCCTACGCCCGATACCTGCGAGATCTTCGGCGACAGCTGCGTGTCCGCCAGATCCTCCACCGCCGAGAGCGGCATCGTCGACGACTCAAGCGCCAGCGTCAGCACCGGCGCATCCGCAGGATTCGATTTGCTGTACACCGGCGGCGCCGGCAGATCCGCAGGCAGATAGCTCTGCGCCGCATTAATCGCCGCCTGCACCTCCTGCTCCGCAATATCGATATTCAGGCTGAGCTGGAACTGCATCACGATGATCGACGACCCGCCCGAGCTCGTCGACGTCATCTGGCTCAGTCCCGCCACCTGCCCAAACTGCCGCTCCAGCGGCGCCGTTACCGCCGACGCCACCACGTCCGGACTCGCGCCCGGATAGAACGTGATCACCTGGATCGTCGGGTAATCCACCTCGGGCAGCGCCGAGACCGGCAGCTGAAAGTACGCAACCCCGCCCGCCAGAAAGATTGCCGCCATCAGTAGTGCCGTCGCAACCGGACGGAGAATAAATGGGCGCGAAGGACTCATGGAGTTGTGCTACCGCCCGCGCTCGGCCCCATTCCCGTTGACGGTGTCGTCGACTTCGGCTTGCTCTGGTGCACCTGCACATGCGCGCCATTCTCCAGCCGATCGAATCCGCTCGTCGCTAGCGTCACGCCCGTATCCACACCCGTTACCGCCGTCACTTTGTCGTTTCCAGTCACCACCTGCACCGATTGCACGCCCACCGTGTTGTTCGGGTTCACGATGTACACAAACGCAGCCGTGCCGTTGTATTGAACCGCCGCCGTCGGTGCCAGCGTCGCGTTGGTCAGCGTCTTCTCCAGCAGCCGCGCGTTCACAAACTGGTTGGGAAACAGAACGAACCCCTTGTTCGGAAAACTCGCGCGAAACTTTACCGTGCCCGTCGTCGTGTCAATCTGGTTGTCCAGCGACGTCAGCCTGCCCGCCTCCAGCATCGTCTGGTCCGAGCGATCAAACGCGTCCACTTCCATCGACCGGTTGCTCTTCAACTGCGTCTGCACTCCCGGCAAATCGTCTTCGGAAACATTGAAGACCACCGTGATCGGCTGCAGCTGCGTGATCACCACCAGCGTCGAGCTGCTGCCGGAAAACACCGTGTTCCCCGGATCGACCAGCCGCAAGCCCACGCGCCCGTTGATCGGCGAAACAATGTGGCAGTACCCCAGTTGCACCTTGTCATAAGCCACCGTTCCCTGGTCGGCCTTCACCGTTCCCTGGTACTGGATGACGGCCTTCTCCTGATCGTCCAGGATCTGCTTCGCGATCGCGTTGCGCGCGTACGCCGCCTGGTAGCGCGCCAGGTCCATCTGCGCCTGTTCCAGCACGCCCTGGTCGTGCTCCAGCGTTCCTTCCGCCTGCGTCAGCGTCGCCTGGTACGGCCGCGGATCGATGTCCACCAGCGGATCGCCCACGTGCACAATCTGGCCCTCGCGATAATGCACCGACTCGACCACGCCCGTAATCTGGCTGTAGAGCGTCACCGTCGCCAGCGGCGTCACCGTGCCCAGCGCGCTTACATACACATTGATGTTGCCTGTCGCGGTCTTGCCCACCGTAATCGCTGCCGGCCCATTCTGTCCTCGGCCACCCGCGCCTGCCGCTTCGCCCCCCTTCGGCTTGGTGAAGTAATACACCAGGAAAACGCCCAGCAGCACGGCCACAATCACGATCACCCACACGATCCCATGCGACTTCTTCTCCACCACCACGGGCGAAGAGTTCCGCTCTTCAAATGCCGATCCCACATTGCCGCTATGCGCTTCAAACGACTGGCCCAGATCATCAGCGTGCGGTCGCTTATCCCGGCTATCTTCCAGAGCCATTCTTATCCTCTTCGATCAAATTCGTCTTAAGATTTGTTGGGGGCGCATGCCGCGCCGATGGAATCTCTACATCTATGGATGGTTAACTACGAAAAAAAGTTTCGATTGCCGCCAACGCCACTCTCAACAATTCATGAATTCCATAAACCTTCGTAAATCAACAACTCAATATGAAAACATCGCGCTACGACTTCTCTTCGCCCACAGCGAAGCAGATCCCCTCGATTATCTGTTAGCGTTGGCAACGGTGCCAACATCGCGCCCCGTTTCTTCACCCCAAATCAACCGGCATTGCACCAGATGCCATCCGCCTCGCGCCCAGAAAGCAAATCGCCATGTCCCCTCTCACCTCGCTCACCACCCTGCATTGCCAGCTCGACGGCCCCATCGCCACCCTCACCCTCAACCGCCCCGAGGTCCTTCACGCCCTCAACAAAACCATGTTCGACGACCTCGAGCTCGCCTTCACCACCCTCGCCGCCGACCCCGCCATCCGCGCCGTCATCCTCACCGGCAGCGGCGAGCGCGCCTTCGCCGCCGGCGCCGACATCCGCGCCCTCGCCGAAACCGACGCCGCCACCGGCCTCGCCGCCTCCCAGCGCGGCCACCACGTCTTCGGCCTCATCCAGTCAGCGCTCGAAGCCGCCGGCAAGCCCGTCATTGCCGCCATCAACGGAGTCGCCCTCGGCGGCGGTTGCGAGCTCGCCCTCGCCTGCACCCTCCGCATCGCCAGCGAGAAAGCCCGCCTTGGCTTCCCCGAAGTCAAGCTCGGCCTGATCCCCGGCTACGGTGGCACCCAGCGGCTCACCCGCCTCATCGGTCACAGCGCCGCTCTCCGCCTCATGCTCTCCGCGGAGTTCGTCGACGCCCGCGAGGCCCTCCGCCTCGGCCTCGTCGACGAAGTTACCTTCGCCGACGACCTCCTCCCCCGCGCCCGTCTGCTCGCCGATACCATCGCCTCCATGGCCCCACTCGCCATCGCCGGCGTCCTCGAATCCGTAGCCCGCGGCGCCAACCAACCCCTCCCCCAAGCCCTGGCCGTCGAAGCCGAAATCTTTGGCCGCCTCTGCGCCACCGCCGACAAGAAAGAAGGCCTAACCGCCTTCCTGGCCAAGCGCCCCGCAGTCTGGCAAGGCCACTAACCTCGCCACCAAACCGGGTGTCCCAGGTCTCGCTTTTGAGACCTGGGATCCCCAAGCTTACGGCGTAGTCTGCGTCCCGCTCTGCGTCGCAGCAGGCGCCGCATGCTTCACGCCCGTACTCAGCTTCTTCAGCACAAACTCCTGCAGCAAATTCGTAGCCGAATCCGAAGCGACTGACAGCAGCCCATTCAATATCGTCAACTCCGCGCCATCCCGATTCACTGCCGGATAATACAAATTCGAAATCGCCCCCGAAGCAAAATCCCCCAGCACGCTCGCATACGCCGGCTGCCACTTCCCGTTATCCCCGCGCGCCACCACCGACGTCGAAATCGCATACAACGCCCGATGCCACTTGGTTCCCGTCCCCTTGTAGAAGTACCGCGGATCCTGGTGAAACAGCACCGGGAACACTGCTCCCCCCAGCATGCCGCCGATCGCCCCATCCGCCAGCAGCGCGCCATACCGCTTGCCATAGCCCTCCCACCCCGGGCCAAAGCCGCTGTACTCGTCGCTCGATTGCTCGATCCCCGCAAACCCCGCCGCAATCACAAACGTCGCCGGATCAATAATCGACCGCGCTGCCAGCCGGAACTTCTGCTTCGGCGTCAGCGGCTTCGCATTCCATACATAGACCACGTAAAAATTCGGCACCAGCCCCAGCAGCCGCTGCTTCTCTTCCTCCTTCATCTGCACTTCGGCAATCTCCTGGTCCGTCATCGACGACACCATCACCTCCTCGCTCGCCGCCACTCCCAGCGCAATCGGCGGCAGCTCCACCGACTCGTCCGCATTCAGCGTCCCCCGCTCCGTCTTCGGCTGCATCCCCTTCGCCAGGATCGTCAGCACGTACGGCCCCACCTCAACGTTATCGAAGTTGAAGTGTCCACTCTCATCCGTCACCGTGCTCCGCGGAGTCACCGACCCCGCCTCCACCAGCGTTACCGTCGCTCCCGGAACCAGCGCCCCATCCACATCCGTCACCACGCCGCTCAGCGTCCGCGTCGCCAGCGCGCCCCCCTGCACCTGCATTCCAGCCGGCACGGGCGCATCCGGTATCGCGCCCGGAGTCTGTTGTGCTCCCGCCGGATGAAGTACGCACACAGGCAGGCAGCAAAGCAGGGCCAAAACAAATCTCATCCTTCGAGCATAACTTCTCTCACGCCGATTTCGCTCCTGCGCGTCTCGCGTCCTGTCGCTATTCGCGCCCCGTCGCCCCCATCCCACAAACAATAGCCCGATCGATTGGCGCAGCACCTACAAGTACTTGCGGTCTCTCGCAACTTCTCGCCGCAGCCCGTGTCATAACCGTAAAGCGTACGCTGGATAGGCAATGTGCATCCAATGGCACATCGCCGGTATTCAATCGTATGCCGCCCTTCACCGAATTCGCATAACGGTGCAGAGTTCATGGCACCATCAATCAGGTTCAAAGTTCGTTCAGTAAGTGAGGTTCCAAATGCGTGGATTCAAATGGATGATTTGTGCAAGTGCGTTGCTGGTCTGCTTGGCGTTCGCGCCAAATAAGGCAAGCGCGCAAGTAAGTGTCGGGATCGGCATCGGCGCCCCCGGCCCTGTGGTTGTCGGCGGACCTCCGCCCGCATGTGCCTGGGGTTACTATGACTACGCTCCCTACACCTGCGCCCCCTACGGCTACTATGGCCCGGGCTACTTCTACAACGGCATCTTCCTCGGCGTAGGCCCCTGGGCCTATTGGGGCTACCACCACGGCTGGGGCGCGTATCGCTTCCGCGGCCCGGGCGGCGGGTACTATCACGGTGATGTCTACGGCTATCACGGCGGCTATCACGGTGGCGACCACTACCACTACAACGGACATCCCCCCAGCGGCCACTATGGCTACCATAGCAACGGCGGCGGCAACTACCACGGCGGTGGTGAATATCACGGCGGCGGCGGTGGCGGACATTCCAACGGCGGCCACGGCGGCGGCGGCGGACATCACTAGACCATCGCGAACCAATCACGAATAGCAGCATCCGAGCGGCGAGGCCCACCAGCTTCGCCGCTCGCATTTCATCCCCGCAACGCTCAAACCGGATTTGTTTCGACAGCAGGAGATATACCCCGAATGCCTGTTTCGCATCTAACCCGGAACTGTTAACATTGACAGCGTTTCCCCCCTTGGCCAATCCGGTCAACTGCGCCACTCTTTCCATCAACTGCAACCGCTTCTCCAGTAAGTGAGGCTCCCAATGCGAGGATTTAAATGGATGTTATGTGCAGGCGCGTTGCTAACCTGCCTGGCGCTCGCCCCAACCACCGCGACGGCGCAAGTCAGCGTTGGCGTTCAGATCGGAGGCCCGGTTGTTGTCGGTGGACCTCCGCCCGTATGCCCGTATGGCTACTATGACTATCCCCCCTACGTCTGCGCCCCCTATGGCTACTACGGTTCCGGCTACTTCTACAACGGCATCTTCCTCGGCGTAGGACCCTGGGCTTACTGGGGCTACCACCACGGCTGGGGCAGCTATCGCTTCCATGGTCCGGGCGGCGGCTATTACCACGGCAATATCTATGGCCGTGGCGGCGGTTATCACGGCGGCGACCACTACCGCTACAACGGCCGTCCTCCCAGCCACCCACCAGGATATCGTCCTCCCAATAACGGCGGTCATCCCCCCAACAACGGTGGTCATCCTCCCAACAATGGCGGCCATCCCCCGAATAACGGTGGTCGTCCTCCCAGCGGCGGTGGCGGCAAGCCCCCAAATGGTGGCGGCGGTCATCCTCCTAGCGGAGGTGGTGGCAAGCCTCCCAGCGGTGGTGGTGGCCACGGCGGTGGTGGCGGTAGCCACGGCGGCGGTGGTGGCGGTAGCCACGGCGGCGGAGGTGGCGGTAGCCACGGCGGCAGCGGTGGCGGCAAGCCTCACTAGACGTTCGCGCATCATCCTTCAGCGGCGGAGCCACCTGGCTCCGTCGCTGTCTTTATTAAGCAACGTTCTGCGACGCTTGATATCCTGTCTCCGTGTCAAATCTTCGCGGCCTCTGCCTAATCCCCGCTCTTCTTCTCGTCTTTTCCGGCTGTCACAGCCAGCCCTCGCAAGTTTCTGCGCAGCAGGCCCGCGCCCAGCTTGCCAACCAACGCGCCGAGCTTGAGACCCAGCGCGAGCAGCTCGACCAGATCCCGCCTCCCACCAAAAGCACCTTCATGACCGTGCACACCTACGACAGCTGGCAGAATCCCGTGCTCACCATTCAGCCCGGCATGCTCGAGCTCCACGTCCTGCTCGCCGACGCCAACACCACCCCCATCGGCGTCGGTGGCATGTTCCGCCCCGTCAACGCCCGCCGCCAGGAGCTCAACATCAGCACCGCCGCGCTAGGCGATGCCATCAGCGCCATCCCCCACTCTTCCTGGCCCTACGGCCGCGTAGTCGCCATCGAACAAGCCAATAACACACCCGCCTCCGCCGAACCCGCCGTCCGCCGCAACATGGAAACCGTCATCAGCAAGCTGAACGACCTGGGCATAGTCGTCTACGACCTAAGCAGCGGCAAAATCCAGTAGCGGCCAAGTTGTCAGTTCTAAGTTGTAAGTTCTCAGTTGAGCAAACTGACAACTGAGAACTGAGAACTGAGAACCGGACCCCCCCAAAACCCCACGAATCTCCCAATCAACTGAATCCGAGGCATCCCCGCACCCGTTCTATACATCGAGTCAAGAAACAAATATGTCTCCACGGGGATCGCAATGCGAGAAAAGCTAGACCTTACCAAGCAGTCCGCTCCAGTACCTCCTCCTCTGGCCGAAGAAGAAGTCCTCCTTCCCGAAGAGAAGGAGATGCCCGCATTGCCGCCGGACCATTCCGACCTTCACATCGGCAGCGACGCCGTCGAGTCGCTCATCGCCGAGAAGCGCATCGGCCTGCGCATTCGCGCCCTCCGCCAGAAATCCTCCCTCGGCCTCGCCGAGCTTGGCCGCCACACCGGCCTGTCCTCCAGCTTCCTCTCGCAGCTCGAGACCGGCCGCGTCGTCCCCACCCTGCGCAACCTCGCCCGCATCGCCATGGTCTTCAGCAAGGACCTCAACTACTTCTTCAGCCCCATCCCCCTCTCCCTCTTCCGAGTCCACCGCGCCGCCGACCGCGTGCGCCTGCCGCAGTCTGGCGTCGAGCACCCGCGCTACTACTTCGAGAGCCTCGGCTACCTCGTCGCCGAACGCCAGCTCGATCCCTACCTCGCCGAGTTCCAGCCCGGCAAATTCCCCGACGACAACTTCCACCAGCACGCCGGCTACGAGTTCCTCTACGTCATGAGCGGCACCCTCAGCATCCAGCACGGCGAGATCGTCCACGAGCTCCGCGCCGGCGACTCCGTCTACTTCGACTCCTCCACCATCCACAGCTACGCCTGCGTCGGCGACCAACCCTGCACCGCCCTCATCGTCACCCTCCTCCAACCCCTCAACCTCGCCTCCGCCCGCCTCGGCACCCGCCCCTCCGGCAGCCTGCGCCCCGAGACCGTCGCCACCCGCAAGAAGCTCCAATAAGTCCCCGTCAGGCAGGCCTGTTTCTCCTGTCAGGAATGAATGACTGACTGATCACTCAACTAAACCCCAAATCTGCTACCTGAAACCCGGCCATAGCAGTCGATTTGTAACGCGAAACGGGGCTATGTCTACACCAAAATCACGAGTTTCCAGCGCTGGCGCTACAATCAAGTCATGATTAAGGGAATAACCACCGTGGCGCGCGTAGCCTCGGAAGAAGCCTTCAACCAGCTCGCCGAACTGCTCCAAACACTAGGGTTCGAGCCCGGCAAAGGCTGGGCCGACACCACCGGAAAGGGCGCAGCTTTCCTCGCCCCGCTAGGCAACCTGGAGCTAGCCACCGGCTACCCCCCAACGCAACCCACTCTAATGATTGAAGTTACACAGCTGGACGAGATCCACGCCGCCGTCAAAGCCTGGATCCTCAGCCACCAGCGCAGCGAAGACGCAGCCAAACTCTCCAACCCCACTCCAACTCACTGGAACTCCCGCCTCTTCACCGTACAGATTACAAACGACTTAGCAGTAGGCTTCTGGCAATCCGAAAACCCCCTGCACAACCGCCCCATCGCCATCGAAGGCGATCTATCTGCTGCAAACAAACGCTTTGCCATCGTAGTAGCGCGCTGGAATGCCGTCATCACCGACCGTCTCCTCCAGGGCGCCCTCGACGCCTTGACCAGAAGTGGCTGCAAAATCAATGATATAAAGATCGTCCGAGTCCCCGGCGCCTGGGAAATCCCCTCTGCCGCCCGTGCCCTCGCGGAAAGTAAAGATTACGCAGCAGTTATCACGCTAGGCGTCCTCCTCCGCGGCGAAACTGCTCATTATGAAGCTATTTACAACGAAGTAGCCCGAGGCATCGGCCAATCCCAACAGGAGACCGGCATCCCCCACGCCTTCGGCGTCCTCACCTGCGAAACCCTCGAACAAGCCCTCGACCGCGCCGGGCTAAAGGCTGGAAACAAAGGGTTTGAGGCCGCGATAGCCGCCATTGAGATGGCCTCCATCCAGGAGAAACTTGCCCAGCCCGCCGAGCTCGTGGGAAGGAAATCCTGATGGGAACCCGCCGCAAATCCCGCGAATTAGCCATGCAGATGCTCTTCCAGGGCGACCTCGGTAAACAGAAACCGGAAGAGGTCGAGCAACTCTTTTGGGGCGCCCGTGACGACGTAGATGATGAAACCAAAGGCTTTGCAGACGACATTCACCGCGTCG
Organism: uncultured Acidobacteriaceae bacterium; assembly: GCA_963821165.1. Taxonomy (GTDB): domain Bacteria; phylum Acidobacteriota; class Terriglobia; order Terriglobales; family Acidobacteriaceae; genus Granulicella. The sequence goes on along the minus strand of CAWGCQ010000003.1, from coordinate 18,916 downwards.
CCACGCAGCGCGAAGACGAAGTCGACGCCCTCATCCAGAAGCACGCGCAGAACTGGCGCCTGGAACGCATGCCCGTCGTTGATCGCAACCTCTTACGCGCAGCCATAGCGGAAATGCTCGGATATCCGAAGACGCCAGCAGCGGTTATCATCAACGAAACATTGGAGATAGCTCGCCGCTACGCCGCTCCCGAAAGCATCCACTTCCTGAACGGCGTCCTCGACGCGGTAGGCCGCGAACTCCTCGAAGCGCGCCTGAAACCCTAGCGAATCAGCAGCGTTCAACACCAAGGCCCTCGAAGATCGAGGGCCTTGGTGTTGTCTAAAGTACTCAAAACACTAGGTTGTTGTCTTCTTCGGATGTTGTGCGATCAGATTCACTGGCGCAAAGCCGGTGTTTCCACTCGGGCAAGCGTTGGTTGCGCTCACGGCGCACGGTAGTTGAGGAGTGATTTCGCTTCCCGGAGCTTCCGTAGCTGTCGGTTGTCCACTTGTCGGGTAAGTCATTGTAATCAAATGCACATCGTTGTCGGCGGAGGTGGCGTCTGCGCCACCCGTACCGACATAGAAGGTGTAGTTATCCGTGCTAAAGACTCCCGCAACCGGTGCCGCCACTGCGGTAGCACCATTGCCCAGGGTGAGCGCTTGAACGGTCCCGCTTCCGCTTGCAGGAGGGAAGTAAAGGGGAAGCTTTCCGCCGCCAGAGGTTGCACCAGCCGGTAAAGTATAGGTAACAAAGGCCGCTGTCGAGTTGCTGGCCGGCTCAACACCGGTAATCGAAGCAGCATTGATGCCCGCCAACGGCAGCGGACCGTTGACCGTGCTCGTGAAGTATCCAACAGTCGGCTGAGCCGCGGGAGGAATCGGGCAGCCCGCATTGGTCGGCAGCGTGACATCGAGATCGGTAAGTGTAGATACCCCACCCAGGACCGCATGCGCCCCAAGAATGTGCTTGCCGTCCGTCGTCGCCGCGAGCTGGTCGGTGACCGCAGCCTGTCGATCGGCCAGCGGTATGAACTCATTGTCGACGTTTGGCGGGTTTCCGGTTCCGGTGACGGTACTGGCCGGGCAATAGCTTCGGCCTTCGGTAGAACTGGCTCCAGCGAAATAGGCGCCCACGCTGGGCACGGTTACCGATACGTCCGAATAAACCTCGTCGGCCGTTGCAGTTTGCCAGTCGGAGAAGTTGGAGTGTGTCAGAACCGCATTTGTGGTGGTCGTGATGTAGACGGCCTGGTCATCGGGAGACCACGAAGCGCTGGTACCAACGCCTCCATAGCTCGTCGTAACCGTATTGCTCGAGGTGGAGACGAGGGAGATGGTTTGCCGTACGGGATCCGTAACGACAAGGGTGCTCCCGTCCGGCGACACGGAGAGGACCACGCCCGGGATCAGCTGGTTTGCCGCCGAAACTGTGTTACTCGACGTGGCCACCGTAATCAGGCCTTGGGGGCTGCCCAGATAGATCTCGGTCCCAGCCTGGTTCATCACCATGGAGTTTGGCACGAAGGGAAGCTTGATCAGGGTGCTGGTCTGGTTGGTCGTGAAGTCGCGGAAGGCTATGTAGTCCGAAGACGTGCTCCCCATGTAGAGAACAGTGCTGCTGGTTCCGGGAGTGTTGATCGTGATCGGATTCGAGGTGATTGCCTTTCCATTTCCGTACAGCCCAATCTGATTGAAGGGCGACGGATTACACGTAGCCGGCTGGCAAACGGCGGTAATATCCGCCGAGCCTGGATAGGCAGGGGTTACCGATCCCACTGCCGCAGGAATCGTTTGGGGGGTGGTGGAGTTGTACTCAAGGCTCAGACCAGTGATGACGTTTCCATTGGTATCGAGCACGGTTGCGGTCAAGGGCTGAAGGGTATTGACCGCGACGCTGATGCTGTTGGACCCAGGCGAGTTCGGGTCCTGGAGCTGGATCGATGCCGGTGGGCAGGTGGAGAAGTAACCCGCGTTGGTGGCTGTCGACGATTGAGAGATTGTCGCGGTAATCGTCGTCGAGCCGGGTTGTTGCGCCGTGGCGGCGCCGTTCTGGTCGATCGATACGACGCCGGTAGTCTGGGCCCCGAAGGTCAAATGGCCAACCTGGCAAGTAATGTTCTGGGCGGCATCGCCTGTTGTGCCACCGCTCTGATAGACGCGGGCGACGAGCTGGCCAACCTGGTTCTGTGACAGGCAAGAGTTGCCGCTGTAAGGCGGCGCGATGACAGGCGTCCCGACGGTGTTATTGGGACAGCAATCTGTGCCAGGATCCACCGTGCAGTTGGTCGTGGCGTTGCCGAGGATAACGCCGGTGGCAACGGGATGCACAAAGATGGGAATAGCGTTGCTGGTGGCGCCATTCGCAGAAGCGGTTACGAAGGCAGCGACGCCGTTGGGGGTGGAAATGACAGTCGGCGCTCCTGTATAGAAAGCGGCGATGATATCACCTGCCTGTACCGGAAAGATGCCAGATCGCGACGGCTCCAGCGTTATCGCGCCACTGGACGCCACATAATTGTAGATCGCAGAGACCGTTCCACCCAGGATCTGTATTGTTCCTGGAGCACTCGCTGTGTAGGCGTAAGCCGGCGCGAACGTAACCGTCGGCAGCTGTGCTGCAGCTGTGTAGGTGACGGTGACAGTCTCCGACGGGACAACGAAGAACGGGACGCCGGTCGAAACTGTGTTGGTTGCGCCGTTAAGAGTCGTGGTGACGGAGGAAATCCCCTCGCCCTGGACGGTGACCAGGCCTGAGGTCGACACCGTGTAGGCATAGGGCGACGCGCCGGCGTCAGAGGTAGTGGACCCGGGAAGGGACGCGGGAACGGTAAGCAGGACTGGCTTGGGCGCAGGCGGCGCCGTCGAGGGTGGGGTGCAGGTGGTGTAGTCCGCGATGCCGCCGCCGGTATTGCGGTTCCAGGTGCCACCGCAGACCTGTCCCGTTGCCGGGTTGATATCAGCGACGATGGGGCCGCCGTTGGTGTTCGCTCCGAAGCTGCTGGTGCTGGCGTAGGTGAATGACTTGACCGACACCGCGTTGCCTTTGCAATCGGTAGCGGTGGCCGATAGCGCCTGGCCCATCTGCCCGTAATTGAGGCTCTCGCCGGTTGTGGCAAGGCTTGACGACAGGGTGATCGTGGCTACCTGGCCGACGACCGGACCGGAGTCACCGGCGTAGCAATAGACGACAGGGGCCGCGTGATGTCCGCAACCTGTCACCGACAGACCCAAGGGAAGCGCAAAGAAGAGAAGAACAACCAGGCCAACGAACTTACGCGCCTTATTCACAAAAACCAACCGCGCCTTATTTACAAAACACAACTGCACTCAGAACCTCCCCGTTCAACTAGAACGAAAGCTGAACGGTCACACCGTCAACTGCGAAAACTTTCGAGTCTCCAGTTTAGGGGTTGGACGGTCCACGAGCAAATAGGGAGTACAGGAATCGTCAGATCAGGCGCAGGAAAGCTGGAAAAGCAAAGCGGCCAGTCCCCGGGATTCGAGGGCTGGCCGCAGTGGGTTGGATCGTCTTGCGAAGCTACTTGCTGGCTGGCATGTACTCCGCGAACCAGCGCACCTCGCGTTCCATCCGGTCGCGGATGTGTTGAGGGTTGGTAAAGCCGTGGCCTTCATTCGGATAAACCACGAGCTGGGTCTTGACCCCTTCTGCGCGCAGTGCATGCCACATCTCGAAGCTCTGCGGAGCAGGGCATTCGCCGTCGCGGTCGCCGACGATGATCAGCATTGGGGTCTTGGCATTCTTGATGTACTCGATGGCCGAGGACTTGGCGTAGACGGCTGGATCATCGTAGACGCTCGCGCCGAAGAACGGGATCATCCATTGGTCGATGGAATTCTCGCCGTAGTAGCTCTTCCAGTCGGAGATGCCAGCGCCGGCAACGATGGTGCGAAAGCGGTTGGTCTGGGTCTCCGCGAACATGCTCATGAAGCCACCGTAGCTCCAGCCGGTGAGGCCAATGCGGCGGTCGTCAATCGAGACTTTCTTCTCAATGGCGTCGATGCCCGTGAGGATGTCGCGAAGATCGCCGTAGCCAAAGTCCTTTACGTTGGCCTGAACGAATTTCTCACCCTGGCCGAAGCTGCCTCGCGGGTTGGGCTGGAATACAAAGTAGCCGAGTTCTGCCCACTGCGCGCCTCCACGAGGGCCAGCGGAGGCGGATGGACCACCATGAACCTCCACGATCATGGGGTACTTCTTCGCAGGGTCGTAGTTCTTCGGGTAGGTGAGCCAGCCCTGCACATGAAAGCCCTCGTTCTCCCACTCGATGGACTCGAACTTGTAGGGCGGCGGTGTATGGCTGGCGTTGATGTGGGTGAGCTGGTGCAGGTCATTGTGACTGTCGAGCGTCCAGACCTCAGGCTCGGCGCTGAAGCTCGATCTTGCGAAGGCAACTACACCGCCGTTGGCGGGCGCATAGGGAACGGCATTCTTGATTGGGCCACCAGAGACTGAGACTTCGCCGAGATCGACTTGACCATCGGGAAGGAGAGAGCGCTTGTCGACATTCCAATCGACGATGAGCGTATGGCCACGGCGATCTTCGATGAACCCGATGGTGTTGTTGTGGGTCCAGATCGCGTAGGTTGGTGTGCCGTCGATGTTGGGTGTGGCGTCGAAGAGATGCTTGCCGTCTGCGTTGATGATCCATACATCGCCGCCGGTGGAACCCTGATCGGACATCAGGCCTCCGATGACGGAGAGGCGCTTGCCGTCAGGGGACCAGCGCGGAACCGCGATCTGCAGGCCATGCAGAGGACCAGAGACCGTGACTGGATCCAGGATGACGCGTGGATCGCCTCCTGAGACGGAGACTGCGTAAAGCTTGGCGACCCACCAGTTGTTTTCGCCGGGAGGATTGGCTGCGATGAAGGCGATCTCCTTCGAGTCTGGTGCCCAGCTGAATTCGTATACGTGCAAGCGGTCTGGAGTGAGCCAGTGCCCAGCACCATCCGTGGCGTTGACTGCGTAGACACGCTGAATCTCGACGCCGTCTTCGCCGATGACGCCGTTCCAGGGAGGCATGGCGTCGAGCGCGCCGGCGCGGCGAGTGGCGTTTTCTACGAACAGGAACGCGATGGACTTGCCGTCGGGAGACCAGGCTGGTTGCTGTATCTCTCCTACGAGGTGGGTGAGCTGCTTCACCTCGCCCGAAGCTTTGGACCAGAGGAAGATCTGGTTCTGATCGGGCTTGGCTTTGTCGCCGGTGCAGTTGGACCGGAAGGCGAGGGTGTCGCCGCTGGGAGACCAGATCGGGTTATCGACGGAGCAGTTGGTTGCGCCGCCGACTTTGATGAGCTTGTCGTTCGCGGGATTGGCGACCTCGGTCAGGTGAAGGGCGCCATCGTGGCCACGCAGCGTCCACGCGACCGTGGTGGCATCGGGGGAGATGGCGACGCCAGAGGGCTGCGCGGCTCGGGTGAACTGCTGGTTGGGATTGGCAGTGTCGGGCGCGGCGGCCAGCGTCGGCTTTGCGGGAGTTTGAGCGGTTAGGGCGACAGTGAAGAGGAGGGAACAGGCTGCTGTAAAGACCGGCAGGCAGGCGCGTGGAACACGAAATGTCATGTTGGACAGCGTATCAGGCGCGCGGGCCGCGAGTCATGGGCAGGTGGATCGCTAGGCGGGGCGCTTGAGGCGGTGGAGGTGAACTTCCCGGAGCGTCTGGAAGCCGAGGCGGTGATAGATGTTGATAGCAGTGTGGTTGGTGGAGACTACATGCAGGACGGAGCGGGCGTGGAGGCCACGCTGGTGGTGGAGGACGTGGGTGGTGAGGGCTGCTGCGAGGCCCTTTCCGCGGTGATCGGGGTGAGTGCACACGCCGCTGACCTCGCGGGTGGGATGGAGAACGAGACGCTCACCTGCCATGGCTATGAGCTGGCTTGGATGGGAGGGGTTCCAGATGCCGAAGTAGCTGCCCATAAGGCAGGTGCGGAGGCGGAAGAAGCCGGGAAACGCGACGTCGGTGAGGGCCACCATCGCGGATGCATCGGCGCAGGTGAGGGTTGAGATCGGGAGGGTTGATTGGATAGCTGGGAGGCGGGAGTCTTCGGGAACGGCCATCTGGAGGCAGGGAATGAAGCCTCGGTAGAGGAGCGCGTCGATGAGCGGCGGTGGATTGTCGCCGAGGACGTAGGTGGTCTCGTTGGGTTCGAGGAGGGTGTGGAGGTCGTTGAGGGCGGCTCGTGTGTTTTCCGCGAGGCAGGCGAAGGGGGCGATGTCGGCGGGATACTTGAGAGCCAGGTTGTGGGTGAGGGCGAGGTGCTGGTGGGTGGTGTGGAGAGCGTTCCAGATGGCGTTGGCGAAGGGGTCGTCGTTAGCGGCGGTCTGGGATGAGGTAGACATTTGCTGGAGTATAGGGGTTCCGGTGCGCGGAGATCGAAGAAGCACAGGCCCGAGCTATCCACCCCCCCTCCCCCCCTTACTGGGTATTTTCCCGATAAAGTTGTCAAAACAAGCCGGTTAAGTATCAAAGTATCCCCCTGCGAGGGGAGATTGGCCCGTAAAGTAGGCCAATGAAACGGGTTAAGTGGCAAAGTATGCCCCTCGAAGCGGGGTGGATGCCGCTAAGCCGTTGCATTTAGGGCAGTTATACGCAAAGTAGCAGTTCTAAAGGGGTTAGGTGCGAGACTTTGGTAGGCCGGGGCATTTGCTCACGCCACCCATTTGTCCCTATATCCATTGTAGCGAATGGGCGGGGGTGATTATGCCAGGTTTTGAAAATATAAATCGCCAATGGATATAGGGGGTTTGGCGATTTTGAGGGTGTTGGGGGGCTTGACACTGCTGCGCGCAGGGCGAGGGCTTGGCGTGGTGTCGGCCTAGGGTTGGGGTGGTGCGGAGCCTATCAGGGCAAAAACGGGAGTCGTGGTCGTCGCAACTCCCGTTTTGACGGATTCGTCGAAGGTTATACAGCGAACTTGCGGCGTGCAAATCCGGCGATTCCGAGCATGCCAGTGCCGAAGAGGGCCAGCGAAGCCGGTTCGGGAGTTAGTGAAACTGTCGAGGTGGATGCGGAGAACGAGGTGGTGTCACCTATCGGCTCCCCAGGCGTGTATTGCGAGGTAAAGACGAAGGTGGCGGGGGTTGCGGTGTAGTCAGCCACTCCCGATCCGGTAAAGTCTCCGGTTCCGGTAATGAGCAGACAAGTGGCGCCCGCAAGGCAGCCTGTTCCGTCAGTAATGTAGCTTGCGTCGTACGTGTCCAGGTCAAAGGAGAAGGTTTCGCCGTTCTCGGTGGTTGTGAAAAGAGGGGGAAGTCCCGCCGGAACCGAATTTTCCCCAAGCGAATAGGGGATGGGACCGGAAAGAAAGGAGATTGAGTTGCCGTCCGTCAGGTAGGTGGCGAAGGTACCGCCAATTGCCGTGTCGGGCGTGATTCTGGCTTCATTCGGGGTGAAGGTGATCGTTGAGGAGTTGAATGAATCGCTCCCGCTGGCATTGAAGTAACCACTGATGGAGTCGGCATAGGCAGTAGAAACGCCGCCGATTGCGAGAGTAAAAGTACATAAGACAACAAGGCACTTAATCATGGATGATCTCCTGCGAGATGAAGTACAAGTGTGGGAGGGCGCGGGGACTTTTCCGGCGTATGAGAGGGAGTCGGGGGACTTTTCCCGCCTATACGAGTGAGCGGAGTCGGGGAACTTTTCCCGCCTATACGACGGAAGATGCTGGGGCAAAATATCCCGGTTGTTCGTAATACGAGAAAAATGTCGAACTTTTTAGATTACACGATGGTTACCGCGCTGAAGTTACCGGGGCCGGGATGATTGCGCTGGTGGTCAAATTTGAAACGTGGGCGGAGTCGGCTTCGCCTCTCCAGTTGAATGCAGCTTGCCAACCCGATGGTCTGGTTGTGTCCGCTATGAGCGTGGGCCCCAATTCCTTGACGTTTCGAGTGGGGGTTGATACAGTTAGAAGGTTCCGCGAGTATCCGGAACGTGCCGTCACGAAGAGGCTCGGCGGGTTTGGTCTGCGAAACACAGGCCGTTGACCTGCGATACACTGGATACAAGAGATTCACCGCAGGATTCGGCCGGGTAGTTGTGGTCGAGTCGGTAAGTCTGCGGTTGGCGTAAATGCCTATCTAATCGCGCCTGCGACACCCTCCTCCCCGCTGTGCCACGGTGGGACCCCATGGGGATGGGCTATGTGGGCCGGAACAGCGAAACGGAGTTGAGCGGTTGGGCGGGCTGATAACAGTTCGTTCGACAGGCCTCGGCCACCGTCGACTGTTATTTCGTTTGAGTGGTTGTAGTTGGTAGTAAGTGCGCAGTCAGTCGTACGGCCGCGTGCAGGATTCAGAACTTCGCCGAAGCGTGTTTCTCTGTGGATTCCGAACGCTGGAATCTGAAACGGAGAAGAAGACATGCTTCGCCTTCCGTGCGTCCGAGGCTGAGAAATCGGAGCTGGAAGAAGAGCGAGAGGAGCTGCCCTGCACAGAGCCCGAATAAGAGATTCGGGATTTCCCTGGAAGACCAGGGAAGCCAAGGAGTAGTAACAGTGCCTACGTTTCATCAGCTCGTAAAGCAGGGCCGGACGCCGACCCGCTACAAGACCGCATCGCCTGCACTGCAGGGCTCGCCGCAGCGTCGCGGTGTTTGCACGCGCGTGTACACACAGACCCCGAAGAAGCCGAACTCGGCGCTGCGCAAGGTTGCGCGTGTGCGTTTGACCAACGGCATTGAAGTTACGACGTACATTCCGGGCATTGGCCACAACCTGCAGGAGCACTCGATTGTGCTGATCCGCGGCGGCCGTGTGAAGGATCTGCCGGGTGTCCGGTACCACGTGGTGCGTGGAACACTGGATTCGGTTGGCGTGGCGAATCGCAAGCAGAGCCGCTCGAAGTATGGCGCGAAGAGGCCGAAGGCGAGCAGCAAGTAGCAGCAGGGATTATAGGGAACAGGGATTAGGGATTAGAAAAGCCTAGACCGGTTTGCCGCTAACAGGCCCAGCTCGCGAGAGGTTCACCGCGCTGGGGGAAGAAGAGAAAGAAGAGAGATGCCGAGAAAAGGGTTTATTGCCAAGCGTGAAGTTCCAGCCGATCCGATCTATGGGTCGACGCTGGTTACGAAGTTCGTCAACAGCATGATGTGGGGCGGCAAGAAGTCGACTGCCCAGGGCATCTTCTATGAGGCCATGACCAACCTTGAGGCAAAGGGTGGGGATGAGGCGCTGAAGCTGTTCAAGAAGGCCGTTGAGAACGTGAAGCCGATGCTGGAAGTGAAGAGCCGCCGCGTTGGCGGTGCGAACTACCAGGTGCCGATCGAGGTGAACCCGGAGCGCCGCACGTCGCTGGCGATTCGGTGGCTGGTGACCTACGGCCGCGCGCGTGGCGAAAAGGGCATGGTGGAGAAGCTCACCGCTGAGCTGCTCGACGCTGCGAATGGACGTGGGGCTGCGATGAAGAAGAAGGAAGACGTTCATCGTATGGCCGAGGCGAATAAGGCGTTCGCGCACTATCGCTGGTAGTTGAAGAACAGGGATTAGGGAACAGGGATTAGGGATTAGAAGAGCAGAACCCTGGTCGAATTGGTTTCAGACGCGGGCTGTTGGCTCGCAGGAAGAAAAGGATCACCGTGGCTCGCACAGTACCTCTACAAAAATGCCGCAACATCGGCATCATGGCTCACATCGACGCCGGCAAGACGACGACGACCGAGCGCATTCTTTTCTATACGGGTGTGAATCACCGTATCGGAGAGGTGCACGAGGGCACGGCCACCATGGACTGGATGGAGCAGGAGCAGGAGCGTGGCATCACAATCACCTCTGCTGCGACGACCTGTACGTGGAACGGCATTCGCATCAACATCATTGATACTCCGGGCCACGTGGACTTTACGGCCGAGGTGGAGCGTTCGTTGCGCGTGCTGGATGGCGCGGTGGCGTGCTTCGATTCGGTGCAGGGTGTTCAGCCGCAGTCGGAGACGGTGTGGCGGCAGGCGAACAAGTATAAGGTTCCGCGGATTTGCTTCATCAACAAGATGGACAAGGCCGGCGCGAACTTTGAGTACGCGACGTCGACACTGGTCGCGCGGCTTGGTGCGCGTGCGGTTCCGATCCAGATTCCGATTGGCGAAGAGGCGAAGTTTGCCGGTGTCGTCGATCTCGTCGAGATGAAGGCGATTCTTTGGCATGACGAGACCATGGGCGCGAAGTACGACGTGGAAGAGATTCCGGCGAACCTGCTCGAGAATGCTCAGAAGCTGCGCACGGAGCTGATCGAGGCGGTTGCGGACTCCGATGAAGCCGTGATGCACAAGTATCTCGAAGGCGAAGAGATCACAATTCCGGAGCTGAAGACCGCGATTCGCAAGGCGACGATCGCGATGCACGTGTTCCCAGTGCTGTGTGGTTCGTCGTTCAAGAACAAAGGTGTGCAGACGCTGCTCGACGCGGTTGTCGACTACCTGCCGAGCCCGCTGGATGTTCCGCCGATTGAAGGCACGGAGCCGGGTGAGCCGGAGACGAAGCTCTTCCGCCATGCCGACGATACCGAGCCGCTGGCTGCACTGGGATTCAAGATCATGACGGACCCATTTGTTGGTCAGCTGATCTTCATCCGGATCTACTCGGGCATTTTGAAGACGGGCGATTCGGTGTTGAACCCGCGTACCGGTCGCACGGAACGCATTGGACGCCTGCTGAAGATGCATGCCAACAAGCGTGAAGAGATTACGGAGATTATGGCCGGCGATATCTGCGCTGCTGTGGGTCTCAAGAATCTGAACACGGGCGACACGATCTGCAGCGAGAAGTCGCCAATTCTGCTGGAGTCGATTGACTTCCCGGCACCGGTGATCGAGGTTGCGGTTGAGCCGAAGACCAAGGCTGACCAGGAAAAGATGGGCATGGCTCTGGCCAAGCTCGCGCAGGAAGATCCTACCTTCAAGGTGCGGACGGACATTACCAATGGCCAGACGATCATCTCGGGTATGGGCGAACTGCATCTCGAGATCATTGTTGACCGCATGATGCGCGAGTACAAGGTTGAGGCGAACGTTGGCAAGCCGCAGGTGAACTACCGCGAGACGATCCGCGAGAAGGCCGAAGCGGAAGGCAAGTACATTCGCCAGACGGGCGGTTCGGGTAACTACGGCCACGCGAAGATTCGCATTGAGCCGAACGAGCCGGGCAAGGGCTACGAGTTCTCGAACGATATTAAGGGCGGCACGATTCCCAAGGAGTACATCAAGCCGATCGACCAGGGCATTCAGGAAGCGTTACTGGGCGGCGTGCTTGCGGGTTACGAGATGGTCGATATCAAGGTGAGCCTGTACGACGGCAGCTACCACGATGTCGACTCGAACGAAATGGCCTTCAAGATTGCCGGATCGATGGCGTTCAAAGAGGCAGCGCGCAAGGCCAAGCCGGTACTGCTCGAGCCGGTGATGGCGGTTGAAGTCACGGTTCCCGAGGAGTACATGGGCACGATCATCGGCGACCTGAACAGCCGCCGCGGCCGGATCGAAGGCATGGAGATGGTTGGCGGTGTGCAGGCGATCAAGGCAACCGTGCCACTGTCGACGATGTTTGGTTATGCGACCGCGATGCGCGGATCGACGCAGGGCAGGGCCAACTTCTCGATGGAGTTCAAGCAGTACGAGGAGGCACCGCGCTCGGTCTCGGAAGAGATTATTGCGAAGGTGCAGGGCAAGGACAGCAAGTAACTACCAGCCGCGCGCTGGAGCCAGCGAAGTCAGCTGGCGCGCGCAAAACGGAATCAGGCGCTACGTAGGGCCTTTGAATTTGGTAACACGGAGAGAGTCATGGCGAAGGAAAAATTTGATCGCAGCAAGCCGCACGTAAACATCGGAACGATTGGTCACATCGATCATGGCAAGACGACGCTGACGGCGGCGATTACGAAGGTGCTGTCGAAGCACAATCCGAAGAACAGCTTCCGCTCGTTCGACACGATTGATAACGCTCCCGAAGAGCGCGAGCGCGGCATCACGATCGCGACCTCGCACGTGGAGTATGAGACCAAGAACCGTCACTACGCGCACGTCGATTGCCCGGGCCACGCGGATTACATCAAGAACATGATCACGGGCGCGGCGCAGATGGACGGGGCTATTCTTGTGGTGGCGGCCACCGATGGCCCGATGCCGCAGACCAAGGAGCACGTTCTCCTTGCTCGCCAGGTTGGCGTTCCGTACATCGTCGTGTTCCTGAACAAGTGCGATGCGGTTGAGGACGAAGAGCTGGTCGAGCTGGTGGAGATGGAAGTCCGCGAGCTGCTGAGCAAGTACGACTACCCGGGCGACGACACACCGATCATCCGCGGGTCTGCTCTGGGCGCGCTGAATGGCGAGGCCCAGTGGGAAGCGAAGATCGACGAGTTGATGGATGCGGTGGACAAGTATGTGCCGCAGCCTGACCGCCTGGTCGACCTGCCGTTCCTGATGCCGATCGAAGACATCTTCTCGATCTCTGGTCGCGGTACCGTGGTTACGGGCCGTATCGAGCGCGGCAAGGTGAAGGTTGGCGAGGACTCGGAGATTGTGGGATTCCGCGAGACGCGCAAGACCGTTGTAACCGGCGTCGAGATGTTCAAGAAGCAGCTGGACGAAGGTTTGGCGGGCGATAACGCGGGACTTCTTCTGCGCGGCATCGCGAAGGAAGACGTGGAGCGCGGGATGGTTCTGGCGAAGCCGGGATCGATCACCCCGCACACCGACTTCAAGGGCGAGATCTACGTTCTGAGCAAGGAAGAAGGCGGACGTCATACTCCGTTCTTCAATGGCTATCGCCCGCAGTTCTACTTCCGGACCACGGACGTAACGGGTTCGGCCAAGCTGCCCGAGGGCACCGAGATGGTGATGCCGGGCGACAACATCCAACTGACGATTACGCTGCACACGCCAGTGGCCATGGAGAAGGGCTTGCGCTTCGCGATTCGCGAAGGCGGCCGTACCGTGGGCGCGGGTACGATCAGCGAGATCGTGAAGTAACAGGGACTGGAAGTAAGAGGGTCCAGGGCTTAGGGCCCGGGTCCAGAAGACTAGACACGAGGGCTGCCGGTTCGCCTAGAGGTACGACGGCCGGCAGTCACTCCAAACGATCTTTGAGCACCAAGAAAGAGATTTGACATGGCACAGCAACGCATTCGCATCCGCCTGAAGGCTTATGACTACCGCGTCCTCGACGTTTCCACGAGCGAGATTGTTGAGACGGCAAAGCGCACGGGCGCACAGGTTGCGGGACCGATTCCGCTACCGACGATGAAGAACAAGTATTGCGTTCTGCGTTCGCCGCACGTGGATAAGAAGTCGCGCGAGGCTTTCGAGATTCGGACGCACAAGCGTCTGATCGACATTCTCGAGCCGACGCAGCAGACGGTGGACGCGCTGATGAAGCTCGATCTGCCGGCAGGCGTGGACGTAGAGATTAAGACGGTGACGAAGTAGCAAGTTAGCGAGTTAGCAAGTTAGCAAGTCGGCGAAAAAACAGCCTGACTTGCTCGAAGAGAGTAGCACCTACAGTGCTGGCGCTCAACGCCGGGCATGATGAGGAAAGGGAAGTATGAGCGTTACAGGAATTCTGGGTAAGAAGATTGGCATGACGCAGCTGTTCGACGACCGCGGCGACATTCATCCCGTCACGGTGCTGAAGGTTGGGCCGTGCGTGATCACGCAGCTGAAGACGGTGGCCAAGGATGGCTACGATGCAGCGCAGATCGGGCTTGTGGAGTTCGTCAAGGCGTCGAAGGTGAACAAGGCGATGACTGGGCACTTTGCGAAGTCGAATGTGCCGCCGGTTCGCGAGATTCGCGAGGTTCAGTTGGAGTCGGTGACTGGTAGCGAGGATGATCAGTCGGCTAAGGCTGGCGATCGTATTACGGTTGAGATTTTTTCTGAGACGAAGTTTGTGGATGTGATTGGCAACTCGAAGGGGCGCGGCTTCTCGGGTGTGGTTCGCCGGCACGGGTTCGGCGGCGGTCCCAAGTCGCACGGACATATGTTCCAGATCCAGGGTTCGATCGGTGCGTCGTCGTTTCCTTCGCGCGTGTTCCCGGGGCAGCGTATGCCCGGGCACTTTGGTACGGACCAGGTAACGGTTCGCAATCTGCGCATTCGCGGCATCGATGTCGAAGACAACCTTCTGCTGGTTGAGGGTGCAGTTCCGGGAGCCAAGGACGGTTACGTTCTGGTTTCCAAGGCGAAGGCGCCACCGAGAGAGCGTCGCGGATTTGCGGGCAGCACGACGCTTGATCCGTTGAAGGCTTCGAAGAAGGCTTCGCCGAAGAAAAAATAAGGGTTCAGGGCCCAGGGTTTAGGGTCCAGAAAACAGACTGACCTCTGCGCGGGGAACAGACCGAGAACGCAGACGAACAAGAGATGGGCTTGCGGCAACGATCGCGAGCGAGAAGAGAGATGAAGATGGCAAACATCAAGGTAGTGAATCTCGGCGGGAAGGAAGTCGGGACGTTTGAGCTCGACGAGATCTTCGCGGGCGAGGTGAATGAGGCGTTGCTCTGGGAGTCGGTGAAGCACTATCGTGCGAGCCTGCGCCAGGGAACGCATGCGACGAAGAATCGTAAGGCGGTGAGTGGTGCGGGTAAGAAGCTTTGGAAGCAGAAGGGCACGGGCCGCGCTCGCGTGGGTTCGATTCGTACTCCTCTGTGGCGTGGCGGCGGTACGGTCCACGGACCTCAGCCGCGCAGCTACGAGTACCAGTTCCCGCGCAAGAAGCTGCTGGGTGCGTTGCGCTCCGCGATTGCTGCGAAGATCAATGACGGCAAGCTGACGATCGTCGAGAACTTCGATGTTGAAGAGGCGAAGACCAAGGTGTTCCGCGATGCGCTGAACAAGCTGGACGCGAAGAAGACGGCACTGCTGGTCGAAAGCTCGCAGCAGTTGAGCGAGAAGCTGTATCTCGGGTCACGGAACCTGCAGGGTGTGGAGCTGGTGCTCTCGTCCGAGGTTCATCCGTATGATTTGCTGAAGTATGAGAACGCCATCTTCTCGAAGGCTGCGTTCGAGACATTGACGGAGACGCTGAAGAAGAGCGTTTCCAAGCGGCAGCACGCCGAGAAGGAGGCTGCATAAATGCCTACCCTATATAACGTAATTCGTCGGCCATTGATCACCGAGAAGGCCCTGACCACTCGCGAAGTGGAAGGCTCTTTGGTGTTCGAAGTGGCTGCCAATGCGACCAAGACCGAGGTCAAGCAGGCGGTTGAGACGCTGTTCAACGTGAAGGTGGCGAGCATTCGCACCGCAAGCGTTGTCGGCAAAGAGCGCAAGCGCGGACGCTATGCAGGTTTCCTGCCCGACTGGAAGAAGGCGTATGTACGCCTGAAGGCCGGCGAGAAGGTTCCTGATTTCGCAGCAGAGATTTAAGAGCAGACAGTAGAGCGTAGCGGGTAGTGAAAGACAACTACCGCGCGACGAGCTACCCAGGCAGGATGAGCAAACGCATCACGTATCGCGCTGTGGTAACTGCAAATTTAGACAAGCGCGGCAAAGGAATAGCAACATGCCGATTAAATCATTTCGTCCGATCACGCCGACCCTTCGCTTTCAGACGAAGCTGGTCAACGATGACATTACGACCGATCAGCCGCACAAGCCGCTGCTGTCGGTAAAGCCACGCACTGGCGGCCGCAACAATATGGGCAAGCTGGTAATTCGCCACCAGGGCGGCGGGCACAAGCAGAAGTTGCGCCTCATCGACTTCAAGCGCGACAAGTTCGGGATCCCGGGCACGGTCGCTACGATCGAGTACGATCCTAACCGTAGCTCGCGCATCGCGCTGGTTCATTATGCCGATGGTGAGAAGCGCTACATCATTCAGCCGATTGGGCTGAAGGTGGGGCAGAAGATCATGAGCGGCCCTGAGGCCGATATCCTGATCGGCAACGCTCTGCCGCTGAAGAATATTCCGACCGGTACGATCGTGCACAACATCGAGCTGCGTCCGGGTAAGGGCGCGCAGATGGCGCGTTCGGCTGGCGCGCAGGTGAACCTGATCGCGAAGGAAGGCGATTATGCGCTTCTGAAGCTGCCCTCGGGCGAGACGCGCAAGGTGCTCGTAGAGTGCATGGCGACGATTGGCCAGGTTGGCAATACGGATCATGAGAATGTCACGATTGGTAAAGCGGGACGCAACCGGTGGAAGGGCATTCGCCCGGCTAACCGCGGCGTTTCGATGAACCCGGTCGATCACCCGCACGGCGGTGGCGAAGGTAAGACCTCGGGCGGACGTCACCCGGTGACGCCGTGGGGCCAGCCGACTCGTGGCTATAAGACTCGTAATAACAAGCGGACCGATGTGTTTATCGTTAGCCGCCGGAACAAGGGCAAGTAAGAACAGCTTCTAGCTCCTAGCTTCTAGCTAAAGACTAGAGCTGGAGCGGAAGCTTGAGGGAAGTAAAAGCTACACCAAGTCTCGTACCTGAGAGATTCGTCGTATTCAGCACCGCAGTATCGGAGTCAGTTATGTCACGTTCAACGAAGAAGGGCCCGTTCATCGACGCCCATTTGATGATCAAGATCGAGGCGATGAACACCGCCAACGAGAAGAAGGTCATCCGCACCTGGTCGCGGCGCTCGACGATCCACCCGGATATGGTGGGTCACACGATTGCTGTGCACAACGGCCGCAAGTTCATTCCTGTGTATTGCACGGAGAACATGGTGGGCCACAAGCTGGGAGAGTTTTCGGCTACGCGCACATTCAAGGGCCACTCGGCGAAGGCTGGCGATACGGCGAAGGGCAAGTAAGCCGTACCCGCATGATCAAGATTCGACAGATTTGTACGTTTGAAGGACATCGCAATGCATAAGGCAATTGACACAAAGAATACCGAGTTTCGTGCTGAGGCCCGCTTCCAGCGGTGCAGTCCGCAGAAGGCCAAGCTGGTGCTTGACCTGATCAAGGGACTGCGGGTGGAGAAGGCGATCAACACCGTGGCATTCACCAACAAGCGCATTGCGCCGGTGGTGGAGAAGGTGCTGCGCTCGGCGGTCCAGAACGCTCAGCATTTGTCGGATGAGCGTGGACTCGACATCGATATCGACAACCTGTACGTCAAGACCGCGGTCGCGAACGAGGGACCGAGGATGAAGCGCATCCGCCCTGCACCCATGGGACGTGCGTTCCGTTACCAGCGCCGCATCGCGCACATCATCATCACGGTGGCAGAGAAGAAGGCTGCCGGTGCTGAGGTTGAGGCGACGACGGAGCCGGTAAAGAAGACGGCAGGCAAGCCCGCAGCGAAGAAGGCTGCGGCGAAGAAGTCGCCCGCGAAGAAGGCCGGTGCGAAGAAGGCTCCGGCAAAGAAGAAGGCTGTCGCCAAGTAGTTGGGCGGTAGTTACAACGAGTTTTACAGTAGGTAGTGAGAAACATCAACCGCGCCGGCTCAACCGGCTATGGTTCAGGAATAGGGAAGCTATGGGACAGAAAGTCCATCCGTACGGATTCCGCCTCGGCGTCAACAAGCCCTGGAAGTCACGCTGGTTTATCGAGCGCGGCTACGACAAGCTGCTGGTCGAGGACGTGAAGTTGAAGGCAGAGCTTCGCGAGAAGCTGAAGGCTGCCGGCGTGAGCTCGGTAGAAGTTGAGCGGCCGGGCAACAAGCTGCGGCTGATCATCCGCACCGCGCGTCCCGGCATCATCATCGGGCGCAAGGGAGCGGAGATCGACAAGCTGAAGGCCGATATCCAGAAGCGCACCAGCCGCGAGGTGTTTATTGACATCCTCGAGGTCAACAAGCCGGAGCTGGACGCTCAGCTGGTGAGCGAGAACATCGCTCTGCAGCTGGAGAAGCGCGTCAGCTTCCGCCGCGCCATGCGTAAGAGCGTGGATTCGGCGCTGCGTTTCGGTTGCAAGGGCATCAAGGTCCGCGTTTCGGGCCGGCTGAATGGCAACGAAATCGCACGGTCGGAATGGTATCTGCAGGGACGTTTGCCGCTGCACACGCTGCGCGCCGATATCGACTACGGGTTCTCCGAGGCGCACACGACCTATGGAATCATTGGCGTGAAGACCTGGGTGTATCGTGGCGATATCTACGAGCAGAAGAAGCGTCGCGAGCCGGCGGTTATTACTACTGGCGCGTTCTAAGACCAGGGATTAGGGAACAGGGATTAGGGATTAGGGTGTAAATGCCTTGATTCCTGATCCCGAAGCCCAACGTTGCTTGGCATTGTGGCCAATCTTTGCTAAACTTAACAGGTTTGGCCCCGAGTCTGCCCGTATCGAAGGCGTAAAGCTGGAAATACAGTGGCAGAGACCCCGGTCAGCACCTAAGCCGTTCCCCTGAGAAGTTGACAGGTTGTTTGATCAAAGGAATTCCTCATGCTTTTACCCAAGAAGGTTAAGTATCGCAAGCAGCAGCGCGGTCGCATGTGCGGCAAGGCGTGGCGCGGCTCCGACATCTCGTTCGGCGACTACGGTCTGAAGGTCATGGAGTGCGGTTATATTACCGACCGCCAGATCGAAGCCAGCCGTATCGCGATGACGCGGTTCATCAAGCGTGGCGGCAAGGTTTGGCTGCGCCTGTTCCCGGACAAGCCGATTACGAAGAAGCCGGCCGAAACCCGTATGGGTAAGGGCAAGGGCGCTCCGGATCACTGGGTTGCCGTCGTTCGCCCGGGCAAGATTCTGTTCGAGATGGAAGGCGTTCCCGTCGAGTTGGCCAAAGAGGCCATGAGGCTCGCGGCGCACAGCTTCCGCTCAAGACCACGTTTGTAGTACGCCCCGGCCTCAAGGTCGAAGTGGCTGCCAAGTAATAGCCGTTCAGGCGAGAAAGAAGCTATTTATGGAAATCGACAAGATCCGCAACATGAGCGACGACGAGTTGAAGAACGAAGAGGCCAAGGCCGCTGAGCAGCTCTTCCGCATTCGTTTCGCGAAGAGCCTCGGAAAGCAGGAGGGGATTGGCAAGATCAAGTCCCTGA